>NZ_CP078068.1:2672499-2813099 GCF_019195275.1 Acinetobacter sp. F9 | reverse complement strand
GTATCTCTGATGAAATAAATGTATTAAAAAACCCCGCACTCAGCGGGGTTTTTACTTAATCAAAATTAAGATTAAGCATTTTCACGTGCAATGGCACGGTAACCGATATCTTTACGATATTGAACGCCGTCGAATATCACTTTTTCACAAAGCTCCAAAGCTTTGGCTTGTGCTTCGCCAATGGTATTGCCTAGCGCAGTTACGCAAAGTACACGACCACCCGCAGTCACAATCTCGCCATTTTCATTGGCTTTCGTACCGGCATGGAAAACTTTTGCATCAGTCATTTCAGTGTCTAAACCAGAAATCACATCACCATTGCTTGATGTTTCTGGGTAGCCTTTCGATGCCAGTACGATACCGACAGTCTTGCGCTCATCCCATTCAGTTTCTTTCGGTAAATTACCGTCTAAGCCTGCTTGAACCAAATCCACTAAAGATGATTTTAAACGCATCATGATTGGTTGAGTTTCAGGGTCGCCAAAACGGCAGTTGAACTCGATCACTTTCGGTTGACCTTGTTCATCAATCATCAAGCCTGCATATAAGAAACCAGTATAAACGTGTCCGTCTTTTTTCATACCTTCAACGGTAGGACGCATCACTTCATTCATGGTTTTTTCAAATATATCCGCAGTCACAACAGGCGCAGGCGAGTAAGCACCCATACCACCTGTGTTTGGACCTTGGTCGCCTTCAAAGATACGTTTGTGATCTTGTGAAGTCGCCATAGGTAAGATGTTGTCGCCATCAATCATACAAATGAAAGATGCTTCTTCGCCTGCAAGGAATTCTTCAATTACAACGCGAGAACCTGCATCGCCAAATTTGTTGCCTGCAAGCATGTCATCAATCGCATCGAAAGCTTCTTGATTGGTCATGGCAACGATCACGCCTTTGCCCGCAGCAAGACCATCCGCCTTGATCACGATTGGCGCGCCATTTTTTTCTACAAATGCTTTTGCTGCATCAACTTCTGTGAATACATCATAGAAAGCAGTTGGAATGTTATGGCGTTTTAAGAAATGTTTCGCAAATGCTTTAGAGCCTTCAAGCTGCGCAGCAAATTGAGTTGGACCCCAAATTTTTACACCTGCCTCACGGCAAGCATCAACGACACCGTTTACCAATGGAGCTTCTGGGCCGACAATGACAAGCTCAACGGCATTGTTTTTTGCGAAATCGATAATCGCAGCATTGTCTAAAATACTTAAATTTACGTTTTCACATTTATTTTCAGTGGCTGTACCTGCGTTGCCCGGAGCAACAAAGACTTTTGCAACTTTATCGTCTTGTGCGATTTTCCATGCAAGTGCATGTTCACGACCGCCATTACCCAAAACTAAAATATTCATCTAAAAATCCCTCAAAAGAATAGAATCCCACCTTGCGAAGCCATGCTTCTCACCCTGTAAAAAAGAAGGGCTTCACGAATAAAAATGTCCCTTTATTTGTGAAAAGTCCCCCTTTTTACAAAGGGGGATTTAGGGGGATTAATAAATACGACTTTGAATCAATTAGTGACGGAAATGACGCATGCCAGTGAACACCATCGCAATACCTGCTTCGTCAGCAGCCGCAATGGTTTCTTCGTCACGCATAGAACCACCCGGCTGGATAATGCATTTGATACCCGCTTTAGCGGCGTTATCAATACCATCACGGAATGGGAAGAATGCGTCAGACGCCATGACAGCACCCTCAACCACCAAGCCAGCATGTTCAGCTTTAATTGCAGCAATACGAGCAGAGTTAACACGGCTCATTTGACCTGCGCCAACACCAATGGTTTGACGGTTTTTCGCATAAACAATCGCATTAGATTTCACGTATTTTGCGACTTTCCAGGCAAAGATCATGTCATCGATTTCTTGTTCAGTCGGAGCGCGCTTGGTCACCACTTTAAGATCAGCTTTAGTAATCATGCCCAAGTCTTGATCTTGTACTAACAAGCCGCCATTCACGCGTTTGTAATCAAGTTGCGATTGACGTGCATCGATTGCTGGAAGTTCACCGCAAACTAAAACACGTACGTTTTTCTTCGCACCAGTCACTTCAAGTACGCCATCAGCAATACTTGGTGCAATGATCACTTCAACGAATTGACGCTCAACAATCGCTTGTGCAGTTGCAACGTCTAATTTACGGTTGAATGCAATGATGCCGCCAAATGCAGATTCGGGATCTGTTGCATACGCAAGGTCATAAGCCGCTTGAATGCCGTCTAAAGACACTGCAACGCCACATGGGTTTGCGTGCTTAACGATTACACAAGCAGGTTTCGCAAAAGATTTAACACATTCAAGTGCAGCGTCTGTGTCTGCAATGTTGTTATAAGAGAGTTCTTTACCTTGTAGCTGTTTCGCAGTTGAAACTGAGGCTTCTGTCGCTGTGTCTTCAACGTAGAATGCAGCAGACTGGTGCGGGTTTTCACCGTAACGAAGATCTTGAACTTTGTTCAATTGTGTATTGAAGGTACGTGCAAACTTGTCCGCTTCACCTTCTTGTTTGCCTACGCGAGCGCCAAGGTAAGATGCGATCATGCCGTCATATTGTGCAGTATGTTCAAATGCTTTTACTGCAAGGTCGAAACGAGTCGCATGCGATAAAGCGCCTTCAGCTTTAAGCTCAGCTACAACAGTGGCATAGTCAGAAGCATTCACCACGATGCCTACAGATGCATGGTTTTTTGCCGCAGCGCGAACCATGGTAGGGCCACCAATGTCGATGTTTTCGATCGCATCAGCCAGTGAACAGTTTGGTTTTGCTACAGTTGCAGCAAATGGATAGAGGTTTACAACGACTAAATCAATAGCATCAATGTTGTGTTCAGCCATCACAGCTTCGTCTAGACCACGACGAGCCAGAATACCACCATGAATTTTAGGATGTAGCGTTTTTACACGGCCGTCCATCATCTCTGGGAAACCAGTATGCTCTGAAACTTCTACTACAGCGACACTATTGTCTTTCAACAATTTGTAGGTACCACCTGTAGATAAAATTTCTACCCCTAGAGCAGCAAGTTCTTGTGCAAATTCAACAATACCAGTCTTGTCAGACACAGAGATTAAAGCGCGTTTAATAGTCATGATCTTCGTCACAGTTTTCAAGGAACAGAATAAAACAAAATCAGCAATTTACAGGTTAAAAAAAATGCCTGCGGAAGCCGCAAGCATTTTATCATTTATTCACTCATTAAACCGTGAGCTTTTAACTTTTTACGTAAAGTACCACGGTTGAGTCCGAGAATCTCGGCAGCACGTGTTTGGTTACCACGTGTATATTCTAGAACTACAGATAGAAGAGGTTTCTCCATTTCTGCTAGCACCATGTCGTATACCTGAGATGGTTGCTCGCCCTGTAGTTGCGCAAAATAATGGCGAACTGCGCGATCTACGTGGATACGTAAAGCAACATCAGATTGTGCAGTAAAAATAGGAGATTTGCTATTCATGCGAATTAATCCGAAAAACAAATATCGCTTGGGTAAAGCGATATAAAAAGTGGTCTAAAATTGAAATGAACTCCGCTTTAGATCCTAAAACTGGAGTTCTAAAACTTAATCATTGCATTGAGCCAATAGCTTGACACATCTCAACGTTTTGGTCGAAAAATAAGCGTAACAATAGTTAAAGTTTTGTTACTGACCAAAATCAAAACAAAAAAATCTGCACGATACGCAATAAATTTTATAGCGCATTAGGCAAGACTGTATTTGTTGTGAAAAAGTAGCGAGGAGTTGCAGCACATAGCTTTCGTGGCGCGTATCATACCATTGTCTAAGCAAAAGTGAGCAAGAAAACTGCATTTTTTTTAACTTTTTTTAATTTTTTAATGCTTTCTATTCAGATTAAGGGCGAATTATTTCCAAACTATAGCGATCAAAGCTTTTACGATCGACAGGAAGCTCAAATTTGAATTTGAATGGACTGTTTTTCGGGATACGTTCAATATTGACCAGACTTTCAATCAGGTACTCTTTGGCAGACAGGTTATAAGTCGCAACAACTTCACCGCGCTGTTCCAGATTGATTCTTAAAATCGGTAAAGCCAGGCTACGGTCATGGAAGTTGATCAGCTCACCGCTAAATTCAGTTTTCTTGTGACTGGTTGCCTTGATCTTGACTTTATTGACCTGAATCAGCGTGTAGTATTTTTCCAGATTGGAACAATTAAACACCTCGCATACATTGTTAAAGGCCAGACTCATGATATGACTATTTTTGATGTATTGCGGATTAAACCAGAAAAACTGGAACAGCAATATGCCAAATAGCATCAGGTTCAAGATGCTCCAGCCAATATAGTACATTGGCCCGCGGTATATCTGTTTTTCTGCCTGATCTTCCCAGTTCATGCTCGGCAGTACCGAGATAGGTTCGGTACTAAAATAGTTCAGATTGTTTAAATAGGTTTCCAGATCGATATTTGAATGTTCAACTTTCTGATCGAAAATATATAAAAGACTGTGCGTATTTTGCTGTTGATCGCGACCATATGCAGGTGGGTTATATCGAGAATAGGTTTGATCCTGAGACGCTGAGGTGGTGACCGAGTTTTGAGCTTCGGTCACCAGATGCGATAAGGCATTAAATGAAGTGGTGCATTTGGGACAGCAAACCATACCCTGCGCAATGGTGAGTTGAGCAACTGTGACCTTGTAGGTGGTGGAACAGGTAGGGCAATGGGTTCGTTTGTCACTCATAAACTATTTGTAGACTCATTCATTCTTATGGCGTTTACCCGAGATACGGCACCAGTGCTCGTCTCGTTTTTCTACTTCTAATATATCAAAATAATTTGAGTAAATGCTAGTAACATCAGCAACTTGCTCTTCGATAACTCCGGCAAGTGCGAACTGTCCCTCAGATTTAATTAAAGTTGCGAACTCAGGAGCCAACATCATTAGTGGCGCAGCCAAAATATTGGCAACAAATACGTCAGCCTTGGTAGTGCCGAGTTCATCTCTAAATTCTTTTGGCAGGCCGACATAAAGTTTGTCCAGTACACCATTCAGTTCAGCATTTTGCTGGGTGGCCAGAACTGCTTGTGGGTCAATATCAGTGGCATATGCTTTTTTAGCACCTAAGAGCAGGGCAGCTACCGCGAGAATGCCTGAACCACAACCATAATCGATGACGATTTTGTCTTTAACGTCAATTTTGCCGAGCCATTGTAAGCACAAGAATGTAGAGGCGTGGTTCCCTGTACCGAATGCCAGACCCGGATCAAGCTTGATATTGACTGCATCGGCTTCAGGTGCTTGCATCCATTCCGGTACAATCCAGTATTTTTCAGCAATCTGGATTGGCTCATACGCATCCATCCAGGTGCGTTCCCAAGCCTGATCTTCAATGAATTCGTACTTGATCGGCGCTTCTGGCATTTGCGCACCAATAAAGGTTTCTAGTGCAGCAACGTCAATTTCTTCGCCTTCTTCCTGTGCATAAATACCAGTCACAATCACTTTATTCCAGAGTGGTGTTTCGCCTGGAAGTGGTTCCAGCAAATCCTGGTTTTCAGCATCATCCAGGGTCACACTCACTGCGCCTAGTGAGCTGAGTAATGTCTCAGTATAATCGACCTGAGCTTGTTCAACCGTAATATGAATTTGTAACCACTTCACAGAAATAACCTTTATACATTTTTCAAAAAGCTATTGTAACGGAAGTTCAGACACAACGCTGCTATCTTCTTGATGCATACCCAAAATAAAAAGGATGCCGAAGCACCCTGTATAAAGCTCTATAAAGACTTATGAAACCTTAGAGAGAAGAGGTGTTCTGTCTAATGGTGCAAAGCGGTTAAGCAGTAGACCAAAAATGGCAGCAAAAATATACATGAAGATTGAATAAACCGCGGCAGGCATGGCCACAGCAGTGCTGGACATCACGGTCAGGGCAATGGTCATGGCTAATGTGCTGTTGTGAATGCCGATTTCAAAGGCACTGGCCCGTGCCTGAGCGGTATCTATATTCATTAAGCGGGGGACAAAATAGCCGATGGTCAGGCTGAAAATACAGAACAATGCCGTGGCGACACCGACCTGAGTCAGATATTCGGCAATATTGGTGCGTTCACTATAGATGGCCCCGACAATAATCAGAATCAAGAATATGACTGCAAAAATGCGCAGCGGTCTATTCAGTTTTTCAGTCAGGCGTGGTGCATGATGTCGAATCAGCATACCAATCGCGACAGGAATAATAATGATGCCAAACACCTGAAGAATTTTGCCAAGCTGGAGCGTGATCTGCTGGCTGTCCTGCATGAAATGCATAATCGAAAAATTAACGATTAACGGTAAAGTTAAGGCTGCAATCACTGAATTAATCGCAGTCAGGGTGATGTTGAGTGCCAGATCACCTTTGAAAAGATAGCTAAACAGATTGGCCGTACTGCCGCCGGGTGAGGCGGCTAACAGCATCAGACCCACGGCAAGAAGTGGAGGCAGGGCCAAAACTTTACACAGGATAAATGCAATACCGACCAATAAGACCAGTTGACAAAATAATGCGACTAAAACAGCTTTAGGATGTTGGGTGACCCGGGCGAAATCTTTGAGGGTAAGTTCGAGACCTAAACCCACCATAATAATCGCGAGCGCAAGCGGCAGTAAAATCGTAATAATGCCAGAATCCATCTGTCATGCTCCTTGTTAAAAATTATTTTAATACTTTTGCTTTTCTTGGGAAAAGCATACAGCTTTATCGCAGACTCAGCCAAATAAATTACAAATCCGATAAACGATTTTTATGGCGATAAGCGATATATTGGCGACTCATCATCACCCCGAAAATAGTCGCAAAACTATACATGACAATGGTGTAAATGCCGGCCGGAATTGCCATAGTGACATCGCCTAAGACCGAAATCGCAATGGTGATCGCAATCGCCGTATTATGAATGCCGATTTCAAAGGTACAGGCCCGTGCCATTTTTTCTGGAATACCCATCAGTAGCGGAATGCAATAACCAATAAACAGGCTGGAAAAACATAAAATCACAGTAGCTAAACCAATACTGGAAAAATATTCAAAGAGATTAAAACGATCTCTAAAAACGGCAAATATCAAGAGTATGCTTAAAAAACTAATTGAAACGAAGCGCATCGATTTGCTGACGGTAATGGATAAATGTGGAAATTTGGCTCGAAGCAGCATCCCGATGATCACGGGGATCAGGGTAATTAAAAACACCTGTATCATTTTTTCAACTGGAAATGTCACAGTCGAGTCGTGACTCATAAAGTATTGTAATGAGAGATTGATAATAAAGGGCAGGGTGAAAATAGAAATGATGGTATTGATGGCAGTCAGGGTGATATTCAGTGCGACATCGCCTTTATACAGATAGCTAAACAGGTTGGCGGTTGGGCCTCCTGGTGAAGCGGCCAGAAGCATTAAACCTACTGCGAGTAAAGGAGCTAAGTCCAGAATCAGGCAAATAAAGAAAGCAATACTGGTCAACAGCACGAGCTGTGTAAATAGGGCAATAAAAATGACTTTAGGATAGCGGCTTAAGCGCAGGAAATCCTTGATTTTTAATTCGAGTCCCAGCCCCATCATCATGATTGCCAATGTAATAGGCAAAAAAAAGTTAAAAAACCCCGAATCCATGAAAAATCCTTTTTATTATTGATTTTTAGATAGATTTTAAGTGTAGCGGAGCTGAATAAATAAGCAATATAAAACGGGCAAAATGTATTCACTTTGCCCGTCAAAGCTTTTACTTGAAATGTAAGCTATTTAGAGCTATGACAGCTTACATGCCTGGCTGAGTTTGCATTTGCGCATCAGGCGGAGTCTGTTGGTCATTCATTGGTTGCTGCATTTGCGGCTGGCTTATTTGTGGTTGCATTGGCTGACTGTGCATTTGGGATTGTCCCTGAGGGCGTGGCGGCATAAAGCCTAAAGCACATTTACCTTTGACTTCGGTTCCATTAATGGTGGCGGTGGTCGCGCTACTATTGCCACTACAGGTACTCATGAGTTCAGCTTCATCACCTTTGATTGAAGTATTTTTTGATGAAGCGAAAAACTGTGGCTCACAGGTTCCATTCCAGATAATGCCTCGATGGGCAAAACTGACTTGTGCACCTTGGGTTTTGCCTTTACAAACCTGTTGATACTTTTGCGCATTATAAGTGGTTTCGACCTTATCATTTGCTGAGGCTGCAAATGGCGCAAAACATAAACCACACAGAACAGTTGAGAGAAAAATATTCTTATTCATCAGTTATACCTTTGTTTGTAATGTAAGCAGTATATAGCTTAAAAAATACTCAAAATTAAACAGTGTAAATCGAGTAATTTTCTGAACTTATATGTTTAATTTATATAGTCCCTCTGCAAAGTTAAATTACAGTGCTTGATTCTTGTACAAGATGATTCATTTTTTATCTCAGGATAAATTCGACTGAATCTGTCTACTTTAGAATGAAATTTGCTATAATACTCAGCTATCCTTTTTTATCTCTCAATTACCACTATGCATTATCCTAAAGTATACGATGTCATTGTTATCGGTGGCGGTCACGCCGGTACAGAAGCAGCTCTGGCTGCAGCGCGTATGGGTCGACAGACTTTACTCTTAACTCATAACATTGAGACTTTAGGGCAGATGAGCTGTAACCCGGCCATCGGTGGTATTGGTAAATCGCACTTGGTGCGTGAAATTGATGCCTTGGGCGGTGCAATGGCACTGGCTGCCGACAAAGGCGGTATTCAGTTCCGTATTTTGAACTCGCGTAAAGGTGCAGCAGTTCGTGCAACACGTGCGCAGGCAGACCGTGTCCGTTTTAAAGCGGCAATTCGTGAAACCTTAGAGAATCAGGCGAACTTGGATATTTTCCAGCAAGCGGCTGATGACCTGATTGTTGAAGGCGATACCGTCAAAGGTGTGGTTACCCAAATGGGCATTCGTTTTGATGCCAAAACTGTGGTGTTGACTGCGGGTACATTCTTGGGCGGCGTAATTCACGTTGGTCTGGAAAAATCCAGTGGTGGTCGTGCCGGTGATCCGCCATCGATTTCATTGGCAGCACGTTTGCGCGAATTGAATTTACCTGTGGGGCGTTTAAAAACCGGTACACCACCGCGTATCGATGCACGTTCGGTCGACTTTTCTGTAATGACACCGCAGCCGGGTGATTTCCCATCTCCGACCATGTCGTTTATGGGCGATGCGTCTATGCATCCGGAACAGGTGAACTGCTATATCACCCATACCAATGAACGTACGCATGAGATTATTCGCGGTGGTCTAGATCGCTCACCAATGTATACCGGTAAAATTGAAGGTGTGGGGCCGCGTTATTGCCCATCAATTGAAGACAAGATTCACCGTTTTGCCGATAAAGACTCGCATCAAGTATTCTTGGAACCGGAAGGTCTGGATACGCATGAGCTTTATCCAAATGGTATTTCAACTTCATTGCCATTTGATGTGCAGTTTGAGTTGGTTCGCTCAATCCGTGGTATGGAAAATGCGCATATTTTGCGTCCGGGTTATGCGATCGAGTACGATTATTTCAACCCGCAAGCGTTGAAATTTACCCTTGAAACCAAAGCCATTAATAACCTGTATTTCGCTGGTCAAATTAATGGAACCACTGGTTATGAAGAAGCAGGTGCACAAGGTTTGCTGGCAGGTTTAAATGCTGCACGTCGTGCCTGGGATCAAGGGCAGTGGACACCAAAACGCGATGAAGCCTATATGGGTGTATTGGTAGATGACCTGATTACGTTAGGCACCAAAGAACCGTACCGTATGTTTACCTCACGTGCTGAATATCGTTTGATGTTACGTGAAGACAATGCCGACCAGCGTTTAACTGCGATCGGTCGTGAATTGGGTCTGGTCGATGATGCACGTTGGGCGGTTTACTGCGAAAAAATGGAAGCAGTTGAAAAAGAAACCGGTCGTTTGCAGCATCTTTGGGCGGCGCCAAACAATCCAATGGGCAAGAAATTCGTTGAGATGACTGGCGCAGATTTATCTAAAGAATGTTCAGCGATCGATCTTTTGAAACGTCCAAATATTTCATTTGCGCAAATTGCCGAGTTAACCGGTTCTGATGTATCTGCGCAGGTCGGTGATCAGATTGAAATCGCAGTGAAATATGCGGGTTATATCAACCGTCAGCATGAAGATGTGGCACAAATGAAACGTCTTGAAGAAACCCGTATTCCAGGCGACTTCGATTATGACATCGTGTCGGGGCTGTCGCGTGAAATCACGTTGAAACTGAAGGATGTACGTCCTGAAACATTGGCGCAAGCCAGCCGTATTCCGGGTGTGACGCCTGCGGCTGTTCAATTGGTGATGATTACGATTCGTAAGAATGCACAAACGAAAAAATCTGCTTAAGAATACAGTGTGAAAAAGCCCGCGCAATGCGGGCTTTTTATCGGCTGATATTTTTGTATAAGTCTCGGCTATCATTCAATTATAAATAACTACTATTTAACTAAGTGTCTTATTTATAAAGATAATAAAAATTATTAAGATGTAAAAAGTCTATAAATTTTAGCTTTTAGGTCTAATGGAAAGGGTATTAAGTAGAGTTGATGGACTTAAATCCGACTATTGTCGTGGTATTTCTCTGACCAGATTAGGATAAGAATAGGGGGAATAGGATCGTCAGGCTATCAAACGATTTATAGGTTATTGATGGAGATCAATCATGATACAGCCTTATAGTGAAAAATTACGAAAAATATTGACGATTTTCTTGTGCTTTTGGGTGGCATTTTTTGAGGGTTTCGATCTTCAGGCTCCTGGAATTGCAGCAAAAGGAATTGCGGCAAGCTTTGCTTTAGATCAGGTTCAGATGGGCTATGTGTTTAGTCTGGGCGTCTTTGGAATGCTCTTTGGTGCATTCTTTGGCGGACGTATCGCGGATTATTTGGGACAAAAGAAAGTCCTGATGTTGTCTGTGGCTATTTTTGGTGTGTTCATGTCGCTGACTGCAATTGCACCGAGCATCGAGGTTTTATATGCTGCGCGTTTCTTGACCGGTTTGGGTCTGGGTGCTGCAATGCCGACCATGATTTCCGTGGTTGGAGATGAAGCAACTGAAGCCAATCGCGGTAAGCTCAATAGCTTGATGTATTGTGGCCTGCCTGTCGGTGCTATTTTTGTCGCCGGTTTGGCTATGCTGCTTCCAGATATTCAATGGCAGACTTTATTTTTAATTGGTGGTTTAACGCCTTTAGCGCTTCTCCCTTTTATGACCTTTATTCTTAAAGATCAGTCTACAGCAGCGGTAGCGCAAAAAAGATCTGGCGAAGCTGTACCGGGCATGGTCGAGGTTTTGTTCAAGCAGCAACAGTATAAAAATACAGTGCCGCTTTGGGTGGGTTTCTTTTTTACCTTGATGATCAACTATATTCTGATTAGCTGGTTGCCTAATCTGCTAATGGAACAAGGCTTGCAAAAACAGCAGGCATTTCTGGTGATGCTGGTGTTTCAGGTGGGTGCGGTGATAGGAACCTTGGGTTTGGGTTATTTGCTAGATCGTTTAAAATTGTGGCAAATGGCAACCCTTATTTACAGCGGCTTATTTGTTGCCTTGGTTTTGTTGTTCACCAGTACCTCGATTCCGCTATTAATTTTAGCCGGCGTGATGGGTGGGATCTTTTCTACAGGTGGTCAATCTATTCTGTATGGCATCTCACCGATTTTTTATTCAGGTGCAGGTAAAGTTACAGGCGTAGGCAGCGCCATTTCTTTAGGTCGTTTAGGTGCCATGACCGGTCCGTTATTAACCGGGAAAATTTTGGCATTAGGTTTGGGAACTACAGGTATCCTTATGGCAAGTTTACCTGCGGTGGTTGTATCAGCGGTAGCAGTCACGGCACTGTCACGTTATAAGGCAGCTCATAAATAAGCCAGTTTTCTATTTTTATTGCTATTAAAAAGGAATCTACGGATTCCTTTGTTATGGCTCATATTTTAATTGAGTAAAATCGGCAGATAAAATTTGCTAAAATAGATGGATAGCAAACAGACTGATTTTTATATGCCTTACCAACTGATCGAACTCGATATTCAGGCCACCGATAATATTGCCTGTCCACATTGCCAGCAGAATATTATTGACTGGACTGAAGAACAATATGTGCAGCCGTGTGAACATACTTTATTTATTGCCATGGATATTGGCTTTGAATATATGACCGATGAATTTGAGCATAGCATGCCGCGTTCGGTAGATGATCTGCATGCCAATGACGATCAGGTGAATATGTTTGATGAAATTACCGCCAGTACTTATTCAGATTATCTGATCTTAAAGTCAGACTTGGGCGCAGCAGGTTATTCGCGTTATATCGGCTTGACTGTTTAGCTCATCTTAGTATAAAAAAGCACCCGAAGTTCACTACTGTTCCACAATTTGAGCTTTATTTCAGTACCAAGTCAATATGATGACACCATATGCTTAAATATTTGATATTTTTATATATTTAATTTTTCAAAGCCTTGTCTTTTCTTTGAAAAATTTAAATTACTTTGTGTAGGCTAAATCCTACTTTTGACAGACCAAAAGTAGGCAAAAGTCTTTATCCCCCATACACTACATCCTGTCATGATGGGGAATGTCTGGCATCCTTGCCACACTCACAAATCAAATACCTGGAATTCAACTGTGAGAGAGCAGTAACCCGAAGGTACTTTTATAGATTAGCTTGGACTTTCGATTTCTTCTTCTACCTCATCATCGGCCGTATCCATACCGAGTTCTTTGAGCTTGCGGGTCAGCGTGTTACGGCCCCAGCCCAAAAGTTCAGCTGCATGACGTTTGCGACCACGGGTTTGTTGTAATGCAGCATTAATCAGGGTGCGCTCAAACATCGGTGTAGCGACATCCAAAAGTTTCATCTCGCCATTTTTGAGTTTTTGCATGGCCCATTGACCTAGTAATTCATCCCAGTGCTGTGGACCCACTTGGTTTAAGTTTGGAATTGGTGAACCTAAATCCAAATCTTGAATTGGAATTTGTTTCAGTTCAGGTGGTAGGTCTTCTGGATAGACTTCACGACCCGTGATCATTACGGTTAGCCAGCGACAGGTATTCTCCAATTGACGTACGTTGCCTTGCCACGGCAGTTTTTGCATATATTCCTGGGTTTCAGGACGCAGAATTTTGGGATTAACGCCGAGTTCTTTACCAGCACGTGCCAGGAAGTGTTGCGCCAGCATCGGAATGTCTTCACTGCGATGTGCCAGTTTTGGAATGTGAATCCGAATCACATTCAGGCGGTGATACAAGTCTTCACGGAAACGGCCGTCATGTACCAGTTTTTCCAGATCCTGATGTGTGGCAGCCACAATCCGCACATCAACCTTGACGGGAATATGACCACCGACACGATAAAACTCGCCATCGGCCAAAACACGCAATAAACGGGTTTGGGTTTCAAAAGGCATGTCGCCAATTTCATCCAGAAACAGCGTGCCGCCGTTGGCCTGTTCAAAACGACCTTGACGCTGGGTATTGGCACCGGTAAATGCACCTTTTTCGTGACCAAAAAGTTCGGTTTCGATCAGGTCTTTGGGAATGGCTGCCATATTCAGGGCAATAAAGGGCTTTGCACTACGCGGTGAATGGCGGTGCAAGGCATGTGCCACCAATTCTTTCCCTGTACCGGACTCACCATTAATGAGTACAGTAATATGCGATTGCGCTAAACGGCCGATGGCGCGAAACACTTCCTGCATGGCGGGAGATTCACCGATAATTTCAGTCGATTGAATCGGCGGGGCAACTTTTGCTGATTCTTGTTGTTGCAGCTTGGTAATATGCAAAATCGCACGATTGACCAGTGCCAGCGCTTCATCAATATCAAAAGGCTTTGGCAGATATTCAAAAGCACCAGTCTGATAACTTGATACAGCAGACTCTAGGTCTGAATGCGCCGTCATAATAATCACAGGCAGGTCAGGATAATTGTGTTTGACCTTACCCAAGAAGGTGAGTCCATCAATCCCCGGCATACGGATATCGGTCAGAATCACATCTGGTGCATCAACACTGAGTTGATCTAGTGCGGATTGTGCTTCTTCAAAGCTGGTCACGTCCAAGCCTTCTTCTTTAAAGGTTTTTTCCAGTACCCAGCGCATGGCACGATCGTCATCAATCACCCATATTTTATTTCGCGACATGATTCGACTCCCAAGGTAAATATAAGCTAAACACGGTTTTTCCAGCCACGGACTGACATTCAATCATGCCGTTATGCTGATGAATAATATTTTGAGCAATACTGAGACCCAGTCCGGTACCTTTGGCGCGACTGGTGACCAGTGGATAAAACACAGATTCGATAATGTCTTCGGGGACCCCAGGGCCATTGTCTTCAATATCAATGCGTACCACAGAGCGATGAATTGCCCCGTTAATGGTAAATAGGCGCTGAATCCGGGTTCTTAAAACCAGTTCAGGCTGGTGATCGACAAAAAACTCTTTGTTCTCGGTCATGGCCTGTACTGCATTGGCGCAAATATTCAAGATCACCTGAATCAGTTGATCACGGTCTGCCAGCACTTCAGGTAAGGACAGGTCATAATCCCGAATAATCTTGATTTTCTTTTTGCTTTGATTGGCGATGAGTGAGCGCACCCGCTCAAGTGGCTCATGTACATTTACCAGCTCATAGCTTGGCAGTTGGCGTGAACCGAGCATGGTGTCGGCCAGATTTCGGAGTCGATCGACTTCACTAATAATAATATCGGTAAATTCTTTGTATTGTGGATCATTCAGACTGCGAGCCAGAAGTTGTGTTGCCCCCCGAATTCCGCCGAGTGGGTTCTTGATTTCGTGCGCGACACCGCGAATCAGCTGGCGAGCCACTTGATGTTGCTGAATCAGGTTTTCTTCACGCGAAATTTTAAGCATGCGGTCACGAGGATTGAGCTCGATTAACAATAGTGGGTGATAGGGCTTACCCAGATTTAGCTGAGAAACGGTGTAATCGACATGAATGTCCTTAAAGTTGACAATCAGTGTGGCTTCACGGCGCGTATAAGGTTGGCCTGTAGTTAAAGTGTTGTTCAGCGCTTCTTCAGTATTAAACTCATCGGTCGGATGTTGCAGAAGACCCAGTGCCGGACTTCCACTGGCGCGAAATAAGCTCACATCAAATAAGGCTTCGCAGGCAGAGTTGAGATAATAAATATTAAGATCGCGGTCTACCAATAAGATACACGTGGTCATATTGTCCACTAAAACACGATAGTCGATCGGAATAAGCTGATCCATTCGCGGTTTTTTTCCTGTATTAAAATGGCGCAATGGCATCTTCATAAAGCAATTTAATCAATTTTAAGTTCTGATTTGATGCAAGATGCACGCCAACTTTTATGACTAAAGCTTATTTATTGCGATGAAATGCAGAAATGTGCCACAGCGACACAATTCATCTTAGGTATAGCGGATTAAATTGAGGCTGTAAATCTAAAATGTTCTATTTTGGTGCGCGCGCAAATATGTTGTATATTTTATGGCGTTATTTTAGTGCATGATGCAAAGAGTCAGGTTTTCAACTATTTTTATGATGCGAAAAGACATACAATACGCGCATTCTAGTAGAGCGAAAATTCATGAAGTCCCCCAAAGTCGGTTTTGTATCTTTAGGTTGTCCTAAGGCATTGGTAGATTCTGAACGTATTTTAACCCAGTTAAAGACTGAAGGTTATGACGTCGCTTCGGATTATGACGGTGCTGATTTAGTTGTAGTAAATACCTGTGGTTTCATTGAATCCGCAGTGCAAGAATCGCTAGACGCGATTGGTGAGGCGATGAGCGCGAATGGTCGCGTCATCGTAACAGGCTGTCTAGGTAAAGACGAAGACAAGATTCGCCAGATGCATCCGAATGTCCTGAAAGTGACAGGTGCAGCGGCATATAAAGATGTTATGGATGCGGTTCATCAATACGTGCCTGAACCGCCAAAACACAATCCATTTATTGATTTAGTTCCAGAGCAAGGTATCCGCCTAACACCTAAACATTATGCCTATTTGAAAATATCGGAAGGCTGCAACCATCGTTGTACTTTCTGTATTATTCCAAGCATGCGTGGTGATTTGGTCTCCCGTCCAGTTGGTTCTGTGCTTGAAGAAGCCGCAGCGCTGAAACGTGCCGGTGTTAAAGAAGTACTCGTTATCTCCCAGGATACTTCTGCTTACGGTCTGGACACCAAATACAAGCTGGATTTCTGGAACGGCCAGCCGGTGAAAACCAAATTCTATGACATGTGTGAAGCACTCGGTCAGTTGGGAATCTGGGTGCGTTTGCACTATGTTTATCCATATCCGCATGTCGATGCCGTGATTGACCTGATGGCTCAAGGCAAAATCCTGCCTTATCTGGATATTCCATTTCAGCATGCGAGTCCAAAAATTCTCAAGCTGATGAAACGTCCTGCGCACAGTGAAAACACACTGGAGCGATTGAATATCTGGCGTGAAAAATGTCCTGATCTGGTTATCCGTTCAACATTTGTGGTGGGCTTCCCGGGTGAAACCGAAGAAGACTTCCAGATGCTGCTCGATTGGTTGAAACAAGCTCAATTGGATCGTGTAGGTTGCTTTACCTATTCACCAGTTGAAGGTGCGACAGCAAACGATTTGCCAGACCACGTTCCTGAAGAAATTAAACAAGAGCGTTATGAGCGTTTCATGCAGGTTCAGCAAGAAATCTCGGCAGCCAAACTCCAAAAACGTATTGGTCAGACCATGACCGTGCTGGTAGATGATCTGGAAGAAGAATTCCCGGTGGCAGTTGCGCGTTCTTATGCAGATGCACCTGAAATTGATGGCAATGTTTTTGTTGAAGATATCGATAAAAGCGTCATTAAGGCAGGGGATTTGCTTGAAGTCGAGATTACCGATGCAGACGAGTACGATCTGTATGCAAAACTCATTTCAGTCAAATCTGCTTAAGATTTTGAATTAAAAAAATTTAAATTGAATACTTTGGAGTTTGATGATGTTGGATTCTAAAAAGCCACGCTTTGGTCGCATCCTGTTAAAGCTTTCTGGTGAAGCATTGGCAGGCAATAAAGACATGGGAATCGATGCACAAGTGCTCGACCAGATGTCGCTTTCTATTGCGCACCTTGTAGGTTTAGGCGTACAAGTAGGTATCGTGGTTGGTGGTGGTAACCTGTACCGCGGTAGCCAGCTGCAAAAAGACGGTCTGGTTGGCCGGGTCACTGGCGACCAGATGGGTATGCTGGCAACCGTGATGAACGGTCTGGCACTACGCGACGCTTTGGTGCGCCGTAATATTAAAACCCGTTTGATGTCTGCACTGCCAATTGGTACTGTGGTTGAGTCTTACTCGAGCCGTGATGCGATCCGTCACCTGACTCAGGGTGAAGTGTGTGTGTTCGTGGCAGGTACAGGTAATCCATTCTTTACCACAGATACCGCAGCATGTTTGCGTGGTATTGAAATCGAATCAGATTTGATTTTGAAAGCCACTAAAGTCGATGGCGTATATAACAAAGATCCAAGCAAATATGACGATGCGGTTAAATATGACACTTTAACCTTTGATCAGGTGCTGGATGAAAAACTGGGTGTCATGGACTTAACTGCGATCTGTTTGTGTCGTGACCATAATGTGCCGCTACAAGTATTCGATATGAATAAATCTGGCGCATTACTTTCAGTGGTGATGGGCGAAAAAGAAGGGACTCACGTTACCAATTAATGACGTGAGCACCAAAGCACTTTATACTACGCGCTAATTTAGCAATTAACTTTTTTAGAATTAAGTAAGGAAGATCATATGATTAACGATCTTAAAAAAGACAGCGAAGACCGTATGAACAAAACTCTAGAATCTCTAGAGCATGGTTTTGCAAAAGTTCGTACCGGTCGCGCGCATCCATCTATTTTAAATAATGTGATGGTTTCTTACTATGGTTCAGACGTTCCATTGAACCAGGTGGCAAACGTTGGTGTTGAAGATTCACGTACCCTGTTGGTTCAACCGTTTGAACGTTCAATGGTGGCTGCAATTGATAAAGCGATTCGTGAATCTGACTTGGGTCTTAACCCGATTTCAGCAGATGCGATCCGTGTACCTATGGCAGCACTCACTGAAGAAACACGTCGTGACATGCAGAAAGTTGCCCGTACTGAAGCAGAAAATGCAAAAGTGGCAATTCGTAACATTCGCCGTGATGTATTGGGTGATATCAAAGCCTTATTGAAGGAAAAAGAAATTTCTGAAGATGAAGAGCGTCGTGCTGCTGACGAAATCCAGAAAATTACCGACAAATTTGTTGCTGAAGTTGACAAACGCTTGGCTGCGAAAGAAGCTGAATTGATGAAGGTCTAATTCATCGATGACCGCTGCTGAAGAAAACCCCTGTCTTCCGAAACATGTTGCCATCATTATGGATGGCAACAATCGTTTCGCCAAAAAAAATCAGATGCAGAAAGGTGATGGACACCGTGAAGGAAAAACGGTTCTGGATCCGATTGTAGAACACTGTAGAAAAAGAAATATCCAGGCTTTAACTGTTTTTGCCTTTTCCAGTGAAAACTGGAATCGTCCACAGTTTGAAGTCGAATTGCTCATGAAACTCCTGCTTGACACGATTCATGAGCAACTCCCCCGCATGGAAAAATTCAATATTGCCTTACGTTTTATCGGTGATCGCAGCCGTTTGTCCGCTGAATTGCAGGGACTCATGTTGCAAGCCGAACAAAGGACTGCTAATTTCAATAGTATGACACTCACTATTGCAATCAGTTATGGCGGTATGTGGGATATGGCACAAGCTGCAAAGCAAATTGCCAGTGATGTTTTAACAAATAAATTAGATCTTGATGCAATTGATACTGATGTATTTGGTCAATATGTCAGCCTCGGTGACTTACCAGCAGTTGATCTGCTGATTCGTACTGGCGGAGATTTCCGTCTGTCGAATTTTCTGTTATGGCAGGCAGCCTATGCAGAGCTTTATTTCACTGAGACGCTGTGGCCAGAATTTACCGTTGAAGAACTTGATGATGCACTTGCCGTATTTGGTGGGCGTGAACGTCGTTTCGGTAAAACATCAGAGCAGGTTCATCAGGAAAAACTTGAGAATTAATACATGTTTGAGCGGATTATAACCGCATTGGTGTTGGTAGCAGTTGTACTGAGCTGTATGTTTGCTACTGAATCACATTATCCAATGTTTGTATTGATGGTTCTTGCTGCCGGGGTTGCCGGTTATGAGTGGTTTAAACTCATGCCGCGAAAATTTAAGCAGGTCATCAAGCCCGTTGCATGGGGATATGGGGTGCTGACCGCGGCTCTATCAGCATTGGCATTGTATTTTGCTGAAGTCGCTTTGTTGTTATGGGTGGCTTCTATTATTACCTGGTTACTCAGTATTTACTGGGTTAAGTCTTATCCTGAGTATGACGGCTGGTACAATACAAGCCTAAATGGCATTGGTGTAGTGCTGATTTCTGCTGCTGTCACCGCAATTTTCTCGGTTTGGCAAAGTTCACCGTGGTGGTTGATGTACCTGTTTTTACTGGTATGGGGCGCAGACAGCGGTGCGTATTTTGTTGGCCGTAAATTCGGTAGGAAAAAACTTGCACCAAATGTCAGCCCAAACAAATCTGTAGAAGGGCTGTATGGTGGTGTGATCACCTCAATGCTGATTGTGATTGCAGTTGCTTTGCTTTATCTGGAGATGACCTGGCCAGAACTTATTTTATTCCTGACCTTATCGGTGATCACGGTCTTCAGTTCAGTACTGGGAGATCTGTTTGAATCCATGATCAAACGACGTGCCGGTATTAAAGACTCGGGCCGTATTTTACCGGGTCATGGCGGGGTGCTGGATCGTATTGATTCTTTGCTTGCTGCAGCTCCAATCTTTGCGGCAGGTATTGCTGTTCTAAAACTTATTGGTGTAGATTTATAAATGTCACAAGCGGTTTGTATACTGGGTGCTACAGGTTCTATTGGTCAAAGTACTTTAAAAATCTTGCAGCGACATCCTGAAGCGTACTCGGTTTTTGCTGTAACCGCGCAAAGTCGTATTGCTGAACTGGTCAAGATTTGCCAGCAATACCGCCCGAAAGTGGCGGTGGTGCCTGCGGCAAAAGTGGATGAGTTTTCAAAACTCCTTCAGCAACATGGTCTGGCTGATATTGAAATTCTGCAAGATGAAGCCGGTTTAATTGCTGTGGCTGAACATGCGGATGTCGATATTGTCATGGCTGCCATTGTCGGTGCTGCCGGATTGTTGCCGACACTGGCTGCAGTAAAAGCAGGCAAGCGCGTACTGCTGGCCAATAAGGAAGCTTTGGTGATGTCCGGTGACCTCATGATGCAGGCTGCACGCGATCATGGTGCATTGTTGCTTCCGGTGGATTCCGAACACAATGCGATTTTCCAGTGTTTACCACAGCACTATTTTGAGGCAGAGCGTCATGGCAAGCCCAAGCTGGGTGTCTCGCAAATTTTGTTAACTGCATCTGGTGGGCCGTTTCTTAATCATAGTCTACAACAGCTTGAAGATGTGACGCCTGCACAGGCCTGCAAGCATCCCAACTGGTCAATGGGCCAAAAAATTTCGGTCGATTCAGCGACTTTAATGAATAAAGGTCTGGAATTGATCGAAGCCTGTCATTTGTTTGCAGTTCAAGAACAATTTGTTACAGTCGTGGTGCATCCACAGAGTATTATTCACTCCATGGTTCAATATGTAGATGGTTCAACTTTGGCACAAATGGGTAATCCGGATATGGGCACACCTATTGCACATGCATTGGCATGGCCTGAGCGAATCAGTACGCATGTACCAGCCTTAGATCTGTTTATGCACTCGCAGCTTAACTTTCAGGAACCGGATGTGATTCGTTTTCCTGCATTAAAGTTGGCGCGTCAGGCGATGCAGAGCGGCGGGATTGCACCCACGATTTTAAATGCGGCCAATGAAATTGCAGTTGACGCATTTTTACATCAGCAAATTAGGTTTACCCAAATTCCTCAAGTGGTTGAGCATGTCCTGAATCAGATGGACAATCAGCCGGCAAATGATCTGGAGGCTATCTTGCAGGCAGATCAAATGGCACGAGGTTTATCACAGCAGTATGTTGTGAATAAAGGAAGTTAAGACATGAACGCCTTGTTTATTATTGCAGCCGCAATCCTGTTACTCGGTCCCTTAATTGCGATTCATGAGTTTGGTCACTATATTGTGGCGCGTAAACTGGGCGTTAAAGTGTTGGTGTATTCGATTGGTTTTGGACCAACGCTGTTAAAGTGGACCTCAAAAAAATCTGGCATTCAATATCAGCTATCCGCCTTACCTTTAGGCGGTTATGTGAAAATGCTGGATGAACGTGAAGGCAATGTTGCTGAAGAAGACTTGCCCAAAGCATTTAACCGTCAGCATCCCTGGAAACGGATTGCCATTGTGGCAGCGGGACCATTGATCAACCTCATTCTTGCGGTGCTGTTATTCTGGGTGCTGTTTTTACCGGCACAAGAGCAGCTGAATACCCGCGTTGGTAAAGTTTTACCAGATACGCCGGCTGCAACAGTACAAATGCAGCCGGGTGACAAAATTGTTGCTGTGGACGGGACTCCAGTCGAAACCTGGGAAAAACTGAGTTATGCGCTGGTGGATCGTGTGGGTGAAACCGGTGTAGTGTCTATTCAGGCAGAACGTGCCGGGGAAAACAAGCTGTTCCAGTTACCGATTCGGAACTATTTAAAAGACCAGAGTCAATCTCCGTTAGACAGTCTGGGCTTCTTGCCTTATCGACCGGAAATTCCGGCTGTGATTAGCAAGCTGACTGAAGATGGTGCAGCAATTCGCCAAGGCCTGAAGCAAGGTGACAAAATTCTGGCCATTGATGGTGTCCAGATGAAAGACTGGTTTGATGTGGTACAAATTGTACAGGCATCACCAGAAAAATTACTGAAGATGGATGTATTGCGCGAAAACCAGGTGGTGCAACTTGAAGTGATGCCACAGGGCAAGCGTGACAATATGGGCAATGTCACGGGTATGCTCGGTGTACAAAGTGATCCGGGTAAAATCTCGATTCCCGCAGAATATAAGCAGACCATTCACTACAATCCAGCTGAAGCACTGGTGATGGCATTTGATAAAACTGCGCACTTATCTTCGATGATTCTGAACTCGATTGTCAAAATGGTACGTGGCATGATTGGACTGGATAACTTATCTGGACCGATCACCATTGCCAAAGTCGCAGGACAAAGCGCGGAAATGGGTTGGGAAACTTTTATTTCCTTTATGGCGCTAATGAGTGTAAGTTTAGGAATATTAAATCTACTGCCGATTCCAATGCTTGATGGCGGACATCTGGTTTACTATTTTGTTGAATTAATTCGTGGTAAACCTGTTTCCGAACAAATACAATTGGTTGGACTAAAAATTGGTATGGTACTGCTCGGCAGTATGATGCTTCTGGCATTATTTAATGATTTTATGCGTTTATAACAACGTAGATGGAATAAATTAACAGCGGAAAAGACTGGCATGCAGCACACACATTTATTTATGCCTCTGGCACTCGTTAGTGCAATGGCAGTAGCACAACAAGTATATGCAGCAGATGAATTCATTGTACAAGATATAAAATTTGATGGATTAGTGCGTTTAACTCCTGAGAATGTATATGGCCTCGTGCCAATTAACAGTGGTGATCGGGTCAATGATCCGGTCATTGCCAATGCAATTCGAAGTTTATATGCATCAGGCTTATTTGATGACATCAAAGCTGTTCAGCAAGGCAATACTCTAGTTTTTCAGGTGGTAGAGCGCCCAGTCATTTCGAAAATCGAACTGAAAGGCAATAAGCTGATTCCAAAGGAAGCACTTGAAGATGGCCTGAAAAAAATGGGTCTGGCTGAAGGTGAAGTGCTGAAAAAATCTGCTTTACAGACAGTCGAAACCGAGCTTGAACAGCAATACATGCAGCAAGGTCGCTATGATGCGGATGTTACCGTCACGACGACAGCAAGACCGAATAACCGAGTTGAATTGCTGATTGATTTTATTGAAGGTAAAGCCGCAAAAGTTTTTGATATCAATATCATTGGCAATACTGTTTTCAAAGAATCAGATATTAAACAGGCATTTGCTGTTAAAGAAAGTAGCTGGAACTCGGTGATTTCACGTAATGACCGTTATGCACGTGAAAAAATGGCTGCAAGCCTTGAAGCATTGCGTGCTATGTATCTGAACCAGGGTTATATTAACTTTAATATTACCAATTCCAGTTTGAACTTGAGTGAAGATAAAAAGAATGTCTTTATTGAAGTGTCTGTATATGAAGGCGAGCAATTTAAATTTGGTCAAACCAAATATTTAGGTGATGCACTTTATCAGACTGAAGAATTGCAAGCCTTACAGCTGTTTAAAGAAGGTGAAACTTATTCGCAAGAAAAAGTAAATGTGGTTAAGCAGCTATTACAGCGTAAATATGGTAATGCTGGTTATTATTATGCAGAAGTGAATATTGTTCCTCAAATTAATAATGAAACCAAACAGGTTGATTTAAATTACTATATCAATCCGGGTCAGCAAGTTACAGTACGACGTATTAATTTTACCGGTAATACCAAAACTGCAGATGAAGTATTGCGTCGTGAAATGCGCCAGATGGAAGGTGCTTTAGCCAGTAATGAAAAAATTGACTTGTCTAAAGTCCGTCTGGAACGTACCGGGTTCTTTAAAACAGTCGATATCAAGCCTGCACGTATTCCGGGTTCACCGGATCAGGTCGATCTAAATGTCGCAGTAGAAGAACAGCATTCAGGTACCAGTACCTTGGCAGTGGGTTTCTCGCAAAGTGGCGGTGTGACGTTCCAGGCAGGTTTAAGTCAGACCAACTTCCTGGGCACTGGTAATAGTGTATCGATCGACTTGTCGCGTTCTGAAACCCAAGATTATTATAATCTGAGTGTGATGGACCCGTACTTTACCATTGATGGTGTACGTCGCGGTTATAACCTTTACTACCGTAAGACCAAACTCGATGATGACTATAACGTCAACAACTATGTGACAGACAGTCTAGGTGGCGGAATCAACTTCGGTTATCCAATTGATGAAAACCAGAGTGTTAGCTTAGGTCTAACGGTTGACCAGACTGATGTAACGACCGGACCTTATGTCTCTACTTATGTTGCGGATTATTTAGAACGAAATGGTGGTAGAGAGACAAAAAGTGGAGAGTATTGTCCACAGCCATTAGTTCCAATTACAGATTCTGCGGGAAATCTTACTGGTTACGAGCCTTGTCCTAATCCAATTTCATATGGTCAAGAGTTTAAAGGTGAGTTCTTTACCTATAAC
The DNA here is from genome assembly GCF_019195275.1 of Acinetobacter sp. F9. Classification (NCBI taxonomy): domain Bacteria; kingdom Pseudomonadati; phylum Pseudomonadota; class Gammaproteobacteria; order Moraxellales; family Moraxellaceae; genus Acinetobacter; species Acinetobacter sp. F9. The sequence goes on along the minus strand of NZ_CP078068.1, from coordinate 2,788,734 downwards.
CTGAATTTAGGCTGGTCATATAACACTTTAAACCGTCCAATGTTCCCGACACGGGGTATGTCACATCGCGTCAATGGTGAAATAGCCTTGCCAGGTAGTGATGTGGAATACCAGAAGCTAACTTATGATGCTCAGGCCTTCTTCCCGTTAGGTAAAGATTTTGTGCTGCGCGGTTATGGTAAGTTAGGCTATGGTAATGACCTGCCATTCTATAAGAACTTCTATGCTGGTGGTTTTGGTTCGGTACGCGGTTTTGAAAATAGTACCTTAGGACCTAAATATCCGGGCGTATATTTCTCTGATACTGGCCAAAACGATCCGTCTCCGGAAGAGGTGGGTGGTAATGCATTGGTTCAGTTTGGTACTGAACTAGTACTGCCTGTACCATTTAAAGGCGATTGGGCACGTCAGGTTCGTCCGGTCATCTTTGCCGAAGGTGCTCAAGTTTTTGATACTCAGTGTGATGTGTCAAGTGAAAACATTTTCGTAAATGGTGCTTCAGTAAATGGAAAACAATACTGTAAAGACAACTTCGGTTTCGATGCAGACAATATGCGTTATAGCGTCGGTGCGGGTTTTACCTGGATTACCATGATTGGACCATTGTCACTGAGCTATGCTTATCCGTTGAATAAGAAAGACGGTGATGAAACTAAAAATATCCAGTTCGAAATTGGCCGTACTTTCTAAGATTATTAGCTAATCCTGAATATAGATTTTGCTCATGAAGTTGCGAGGCTTTATGAGCAAATTTTTTTGAATGAGTAAGAATATGAAAAAAATGATCATGGCGATGAGCCTGGCTTTGGCAAGTATTGCACCTTTGACTCAAGCAGCTGGTATTGGTGTGATTGACTTGGAGCGTGTTGTTGAAGGCAGTACTTATCTGAAACAGCAAAACACGGCATTTCAGCAAAAAATTCAGCCACAAACCAGCAAGATTGAACAACTCAGTAAAGAGCTGGAAGCTTTGCAGCAACGTGCTCAGTCTAATACCAAACTGAGCGATGCTGAAAAGCAGAAGATGTCTACGCAATATCAGGCCAAATTTCAGGAATTGAATCAGTTGCAACAATCTGTGCAGAGTAATGTTCAAAGTTCGATTCAGCAGATTCGGACGGTATTTGATGCACGTGTAAAGCAAATTGCTGAACAATTGCGTAAAGAAAATAACCTGGATGTGGTTTTAAATAAAAATTCAGCACTTGCTTATGACGCTAAATATGATTTAACTGATAAAATGATTCAAAAGGTTAATGCAATTAAGTAATCAATGAATCATCAACAGCTTCAGTTAGCTGACCTTGCTCGCCTGGTTCAAGGCGAGTGCGTAGGTCAGGCAGATTTGCGTTTGAGCGCTTTGGCCAGTCTTGAGCATGCGACATCGCAAGATTTGGCATTCGTCAATGCAGACAAATATGTAGAGCAAGCCAATCAAAGTCGGGCAGCTGCTTTAATTGTCACGGCTGAACTGAAACAACAAATAACGTCACATCAAAACTTTATTGTTGTTGCAAATCCTTATCTGGCTTTTGCGATCCTGACCCATGTATTTGAGAAAAAAAATACCCAGCGTGGTATCGAAAGTACTGCTCAAATTCATCCTTCAGCGATCATCGCCGATGATGCGTATATTGGACACTATGTGGTGATTGGCGAGCATTGTGTTGTGGGTGCCAATACCGTTATTCAGCCTCATGTACATGTCGATAATGATGTGGAAATCGGTCAGGACTGTTTTATTGATGCGCATGTGACGCTGACGGGTGGCGCCAAAATTGGCAATCGCGTTCGTATTCATGCCAATACTGTGATTGGCAGCGAAGGTTTTGGTTTTGCACCTTATCAAGGTAAATGGCATCGTATTGCCCAGCTTGGCTCTGTGCGTATTGCTGATGATGTGCGTATCGGGTCAAACTGTAGTATAGACCGCGGTGCATTGGATGATACGATTTTGCAACAGGGTGTGATTATTGATAATCTTGTGCAAATCGCGCATAACGTCAAGATTGGTGCCAATACCGCACTCGCAGCAAAATGCGGAATCGCCGGAAGCACTACAATTGGCAAAAACTGTGTATTTGCAGGTGCGGTGGGGGTAGTAGGCCACATTAATATCGCAGATAATGTCACAATTACTGGCATGTCAATGGTGACAAAAAATATTTCTGAGGCGGGCAGTTATTCTTCTGGCACACCTATGTTGGAAAGTTTGCACTGGAAACGTGCTGCTGTGCGTTTTAAACAATTAGCAGATGTGCCATTGACCCAGGTGATGAAACGACTAGATCATATGCAATCTCAAATTGAGTCCATTGAATCAACATTTAAGTTGCGTAAATAATTATGATGACAGAGTCGAATTTGCCTACATTCACGAAACCTGAATTGCCAATGAATATTCAAAAGATTCGTGAATATTTGCCCCATCGTTATCCATTTTTATTGGTTGATCGCGTGGTCGAGATTACCGAAAATGGCATTGTTGGTTATAAAAACGTCTCAATTAATGAAGAGTTTTTGCAAGGCCATTTTCCGAATTATCCAATTATGCCGGGTGTGCTGATTGTTGAAGCACTGGCACAAATCTCGGGAATCTTGGGTTTTGTGATGAACAATGAAACACCAAGTGCGGGTTCATTGTTCCTTTTTGCCGGTGCGGAGAAGGTTAGGTTTAAAAAACAGGTGGTTGCAGGCGATCAATTGGTATTAAAGGCTGAATTGGTGATGCAAAAGCGCGGCATTTACAAATATAATTGTATTGCCACTGTAGATGGCGTCGTCGCAACAACCGCGGAAATTATGGTTTCGCATCAAAAAGTCGAGCAGGCATGAGCAATAATCCCCTTATTCATCCAACTGCCATTATTGACGCATCAGCAGTCATCGCTGCTGATGTAGAAATTGGTCCATACTGTATCATTGGGCCAAACGTCACTATTGGTGCGGGTAGCAAACTTCATTCACATGTAGTGGTGGGTGGCTATACGCGTATAGGTGAATATAATGAAATTTTCCAGTTCGCCAGTGTGGGCGAGGTTTGTCAGGATCTTAAGTATGCCGGTGAAGAAACCTGGCTTGAGATTGGCGATCACAACAAGATCCGTGAGCATTGTAGTTTGCATCGTGGTACCGTTCAGGATCAGGGTTTAACCAAGATTGGCAGTCATAATCTTCTAATGGTCAACACCCATATTGCCCATGACTGCATGGTCGGTGATCACAATATCTTTGCCAATAATGTCGGTGTGGCTGGACATGTTCATGTCGGGGATTATGTGGTCATTGGTGGAAACTCAGGGATTCATCAATTCTGCAAGATTGACTCTTATAGCATGATTGGCGGAGCATCACTGATTTTGAAAGATGTGCCGGCCTATGTGATGGTGTCAGGTAATCCTGCGCACGCTTTTGCTATGAATATTGAGGGAATGCGTCGTAAGGGCTGGTCTAAGGCCATAATTGACGGTTTGCGTACTGCCTTTAAACTGATTTATAAATCAGGTTTAACCACTCAGGAAGCAATCGAGCAGATTCGTAAAGATATCTTGCCGGAAGTTGCCGAAGCACAACGTTTGATTGATTCTCTTGAACAATCCAAGCGTGGTATTGTGCGCTAAAATATTTCAAGTAAAAAAAGACACCTTTAAGGTGTCTTTTTTATTGCTGAATTAAGGGTTATCTAGAAGATTATTACTTAAAAAATTTAGCTTCTTCAGATTGCGGGTAATTACTGAGTAATTTGTTCTTGTACTGGGTGGCAATGGCCGGTTTTTGCTCGACGTCCCTGCTAATGTTATGCAGTTGATAAAGTGCACGCGAAGCACGGGTCGACTTTGGATAGCGGTCTGCCACAATGGTGTAATTGCGTTTTGCTTCTTCAAAATTTGGCGGATCGATGGCCAGATTGAATTCTGCTAACCAGAAATAGGCATTGCTGATATACACACTATTCGGATTGTTTTTAATAAAGTTCTGCATGGGTGCAATGGCTTTGGCTGCACCGCCATTTTTATAGGCATCTAAAGCCACTGTATAGGCTGCTTTGTCCAGCTCGGTGGGCTGTTGTCCGCTGCTCGCTGTATTGATCTCATTCGCATTTAAACTGGGAGAACTATCCTGTGGGTTGTCCTCCGTTGGGTTTTCTTCAGCCGGTTCAATTTTTTGCTGTAACAGTTCCAGGCGCTGATCGAGATCGGCATAGCGATTGGTCAGTTCGCTTTTCAGTTGGGCAATTTCATTTTCCTGTTCTTCCATTTTGCCGCGCAAGATTCGCAGATCATTTTCCAGTTGCTGGTTTTTTTGCATAATCTGCCAGCTGGTATTGGTTTGCACAGGTGTCGATACGCCGGCAGAACTCGCAGACTGGGTATTCATTGACGCTTGATTGGCAGTCTGGCTCAAGCCCCGCGATTCGATTGGAATATTGGCAAATAGCGGTGTGGTAAAGAGTGCTGTCACTGCACACAATACGGTCTTTTTAAACATCATAAAATTTCCATAATTCTTTGTGAGATACGTATCCGCTGCTCATCTTTTAAAGAAGATCATTCATATACATTGCACACATTAAAAACGGCATTTTTAGAAATTGCAACAAGGTTTTACAAAGATAATGCGAATCTGGGTGTTGATGGATTGATTGTGAAGATCGCCTGAAAATCAGCAGAAATATCAATATTGTTTTTAAAATAATCAAACGGATAGCTTGATGGATTATTTTAAGGAACAAAGCTTGCAACTTGATTAAAAATCTCTATACTCTGTTTTTGTAATGGTAGCCCTGCTGGTTACTTCGCAATTGTACTCTATGAACCCCGCCAGGACCGGAAGGTAGCAACGGTAATAGAACTATGATGTGCCGGAGCTTTGCTGGTAGGGTTGCCACCATATTTTTCAATAATAAAAACATTTTATCCCAGCCTATTAATCTCAAAGCTAACTTCTAATATCAGCTAATTTTTAATATTTTATTATCCCAATAATTCGTTCTGCTAGCGAACTGATTTTCTCATTTTAAGATCAATATGCAAACACTTTTGTAGTGGGTCTATTAATGAATCTGAATACAAATTAATCTTCGACTTTACGGCTAATCGCCTTAATAATCGTATCCATTTCAAAACCACGGTACATCAGAAAACGGATCTGTTTGGCCTTGAGCTTCGGATCTTTAGTAACTTCCGCCCCATATTTTTTGACTTTCAGCGCATAGGCTTGCTGCACCCAGTCAGTTTCTTTCAGTTCTTCTGCGATTAAAGCCGTATCAACTTTCTTGTTTTTTAATTTCATTTTAATCTGATTGGGGCCTTTGCCTTTACGCTTTTGGCTCGACAGCATGGTTTCTGCGACACGCTGATCACTCTGGTAATTCTCTCGTGATAATTCTTCAACTAATTCTAGTACTTCATCGCGATCCTCTGCATATAGGCATAGCTTCTCGATCAGTTCGGCTTTGGCATATTCCTTGCGGGTCAGTACGGCAAAGGCATAAGAACGCAAACGCGAGCCAGTTAAGCCCGGTTTTTTCTTTTCATCACCAGAGGTATCAAACAGGCGCTCTTCTGAATCGAAAGTGGGTTTTTGTTTCGATGTGTTTTGCTGGGTCGCTTGATCATCAGCATCGCCAAATTGCTGTTTTAAAGTTTCATAATCGAGCAGTTTGCTGAATTTTGCCTCTGACATCTTTCTCTCGCATTTTATCATCTACCCATAATAACAAAACGCCCCGTAGGGCGCTGTGTCGTGATGTTTAAAGACTAGGCAAATAATAGATTAGGCATCTAAAAGATCTGCTTCTTCTTTATTATCTTCTTCAGTGATCACGGCTTTGGTCAGCAGTTGCTCGCGAATCAGCTTTTCAATGGTTTGTGCCATTTCTTTATGCTCTTCCAGATAACGGATGGTATTGTTCTTACCTTGGCCAATTTTGTCGCCTTGATAAGAATACCACGCACCGGCTTTCTGCACGATTTCTTGCTGTACAGCAAGATCGATCAATTCACCCAGATGGTTCACGCCTTTGCCGTACAGAATCTGGAACAGCGCTTCTCTAAATGGAGGTGCCATTTTGTTTTTCACGACTTTGACTTTGGTTTCAGAACCAACGATCTCGTCACCTTCTTTCACCTGACCAATACGACGGATGTCTAGACGTACAGATGCATAGAACTTCAATGCGTTACCGCCAGTCGTGGTTTCCGGGCTACCGAACATGACACCAATCTTCATACGAATCTGGTTAATGAAGATCACCATACAGTTGGAACGCTTGGCATTACCGGTGATTTTACGCAGTGCCTGGCTCATCAAACGGGCTTGCAGACCCATATGCGAGTCACCCATTTCGCCTTCAATTTCCGCACGTGGCGTTAGAGCAGCTACAGAATCGACCACGATCATGTCAATTGCACCAGAGCGTACCAGCATATCTGCGATTTCAAGTGCCTGTTCACCGTGATCGGGCTGCGATACCAGCAGGTTATCAATATCTACGCCAAGTTTACGCGCATATTGCGGATCAAGTGCATGTTCGGCATCGATAAATGCGCACGTACCACCGGCTTTTTGACATTCTGCAATTGCTTGCAGGGTCATCGTGGTTTTACCTGATGATTCAGGACCATAAATCTCGACGATACGGCCCTTCGGTAGGCCACCAATACCGAGTGCGATATCCAGGGTTAAAGAACCTGTAGATACTGCTTCAACAGCCTGAACGGTATTGTCACCAAGACGCATGACTGTATTTTTACCAAACTGTTTTTCAATCTGGCTTAAGGCAGCATTAAGCGCCTTGTTTTTATTCTCATCCATCTTACAACCTCAATACGATGTCACTCAGTTAGTACTCAAGTGGATGTCTTAAATTAGAGCTTTGTTCCACAGGCGTATAGTGACAGAATTTTCCCTAGTGTTCTATCAATGTCAGCGCATGTACGACACATTCTGACGCTTGAATTTAATCGTCATTATACGACCATGACTGATCAAAACTCTGACTATTTTCATTTTTAAATTTACTGATATCCCGGCGATCTTTCTTGCTTGGACGATGATCGGGACGAGCTAGATTATGCAACTTTCTTTGTGAGGTAATCAATTCCCGTCGAGCAATACTGACTTCGGTTTCTTCATACAGTTTTTGTGCCACAGGTGCAGGGCCGCGAACATCAGAAAGTTCTTTAACCAGGACAGTTTTCTTGTCGATGCCTTGCTGAATCGTCAGTTCCATGCCAACACGGACTTCGCGTGATACTTTGACACGTTCACCATTGTGGTGGACTTTACCACCTTCAATTGCATTTTTGGCAATGGAACGGGTCTTGAAAAACCGTGCTGCCCAAAGCCATTTGTCTATACGCATGCCTACCGCATCTTCGGGTAAAGACGATTTACGCATATTTTTTCTCTACCTCAGCCTGATTTAAATAAGTGATTAAATCTGTTAATTGGTGCAGCATCGGATAATTGCAAGTCTCGCGTGCGACTTTGGCCGAGGAGGGGTGCTGGATACTGAACAGGTTTTCAATCCCGTAGGCTTTGGCACCATTCAGGACTTTTTCGGTATCATCAATAAAATAAGCATGTTGCGGATCGAAGGGATGCATGGCATTCAAGCCTTGCCAGAATTCAACAAATTCTTTGGCATGCCCAATCGTTTCTGAACTGACAATCACATCAAAATAATGGCTTAAATTTAAGTGATCCAGTTTAAAGGCCAGTCCGGCACAATCGGCATTGGTGGCCAGCCAGATCGGGTAGCCATTCGTTTTCAGATAATCCAGTAATTCGAGACAATACGGGCGTAAGGCGACTTTGTCTTTATGTTCAATCTGCATCGCCAGAACATCAACTTCGACTTTAGCCGTCCAGAAGCGTGAGGAGTACCAGTTTAGGGTATGATTATGTTCCTGATAGAATGCGGAGAGGGTCGCCTGACTGTGTTCTATGCTACAGCCATGTGTCTCGGCATAACGGACAGGCAGCAACTCATTCCAGATGAAATCATCGTAGGCAAGATCAAGTAAAGTTCCATCCATATCGAAAATTATGGTAGGTTTTTCAGAGCATTTTGACATATTTAGGTTTTCTATGTTTAAAGCAATAGCAGCACCACAAGATCCGATGATTTTGCAGTTTGTGCCCATTTTGACACAAGCCTGTGAAATTTTGCGAGAAGAATATCAGCGTTATTGTTCTGGTGCGGCTTTTGATGTCATCCAAAAAAATGATAATTCTCCGGTAACTCAGGCAGACTTGAGGGTCAATACTTTTCTAACTCAGGCTTTGGCAGATATTTCAGACTTGCCTTTATTGTCAGAAGAAGGAAAAGAACATGAGCGTCGTTCATGGCCAGAATTCTGGTTATTAGATCCGCTAGACGGCACCAAGGAGTTTTTGCATCAGCGGCCTGAATTCACCATCAATTTGAGTTTGGTTCGTGGAAGTTTGACGACTTTTGCCATATTGGCAGTACCAGAACAGCAACTGATTTATTTCTGTGCAGAGCAGGGGCTGCCTTATAAATATGATATTCAGCGAGATACGTGGTTTGGCTATGAAGCAGCGCCAACAGACCAACGAATTGCGATTGGTCTGAGTCAAAGTAGCCAGCAGAAACCGAAATATGTCGACTATTTACAGCATCTGGCCAAACTTACCGAATATACAGAGTTCAAAGCGGGCAGCGCCTACAAGTTTTGTATGATGCTGGAAGATCAGGTGGATATCTATCCACGTTTTCACCCAACTTCGGAATGGGACACCAGTGCTGGTCAATGTATGCTCGAACGGATTGGTGGTGGTTTGGTCGATTTAAAAGGGCGGCCATTTATTTATAATCATCGCGATACCTTACTCAATGGCGGATTTATTGCCTATAAAAATAATAATATGAAAAATATTGCATTACAGGCGGTGGCTGACATGCAGGCCGAGCATTGAGCAAAATCCTGAGCATGGTATAGTGATGATTAACTCATTACCAATCCAGTTGGCTGTCACGTGTCCCTGAAACTGCTTCCACCGAGTATGTTAAGTGCAATTGATTTATTGCCTGATGTACAGACGCCTGTCACCTTATTCACACGCCATTCGGTTCGTGAAGATGTTCCGGGTCAAGGTCTGGCAGGTTATGACCTGCAATTGACTGGTCAGGGGCGGGATCTGGCACAGGAATGGGGTGCTTATCTGGCTGATCAGACAGATCGTGTAATTCATCACTGTATTTCGAGCCCGATCCAGCGCTGTATTGATACTGCTGCGCTCATGATTGAAGGTGCGGATGCGGTTACCCCTGAGCAGAATACCCATCGTATTGAAATTATCGAACAGGGATTGCTGGTCGAGCCGGGCAGTTTTGTGCTGGATATTCAAAAAGCCGGTCCTTATTTTGCTAAGCAGGGCGCTCTCGGTTTTGTGAACAGTTTTGTGAATAATGCCTTGCCGGGGATGAAACAGCCGATTCATGGTGTGGTGGATGTGCTGGAACTGATTTATAACACCCATCCGCAAAATAAGTATGGGCTGAGTCTGGCAGTCAGTCATGACACGATTCTGGCAGCGATGATTGCCGTAATGTCCGGGCGTCAGGACATCAGCCGAGAAGACTGGCCCAAAATGATGGAAGGCCTGTTTGTCTGGTTCGAGGGCGATGTTTTTCTGGAATCAAAACTGAAATGGATCTGGCGTGGTCAGGTACATGAGCTGGATATTGCTGATTTTAAGCGTTCCCAGTAATTTTAATTCAATAGGTATTCATTTATCATAAAGGAAGCCCAATCGCAGATATGATTGGGCTTTTTACATATAGGTCTGTTTTTTTCTAAATATTGGCTTTTAAACGCTGAGGATAGGCATTGAGATCAAGCAGGTCACCTGTATCATTCAGCGGCCAAAGAGGACTATTGACTGGAACCTGTTGCTGATGAATGCGACTATATTTGTCGGCGGCGATCAGTGTTGCGATGTCATGTTCCGGAAGGCTGTAAGCTGCAACGACTTGTTGGGGATAGCGGGTGCGTATATAAAAATCTACTTCATTTTCACCCTTATATCGGGCAAAGATATATTCTACTGCGGGCAAATACACACCATAGCCTAACCAGGCGTCTACGCCTTGAGATGCCTGAAGTTCAGCAGTGCCTTTCATGTTGGAAATCACCCGGCCTAAAATGTCTTTTTCACCTTGGGTCTTAAAGTATTCAATATATTGCTGTTCGATTGCTAGAAACTTCTCTAAAGATGGTAAATATTTTGTAATCATGGTTTTTATTCCCTTCACAGCCAGCAAAATAGTGACAAGCTTAAAATTATAGTGATGTAAGCAATATGATTTAGAATACCATAATTTTTATATGGGATTGTATCAGAGTAAAAAATTGAAAATAAAAATGAGAAACATACAGAATCAGTTTTTAGCAGACACAAAAAAAGCCCTAAAAAGGGCTTTTTTCATTGCAACAAATTAGTTAGCTAATGCTTTAACTTGTGCGTTCAAGCGGCTCTTGTGACGAGCTGCTTTGTTTTTATGGATGATGCCTTTGTCAGCCATGCGGTCGATTACTGGAACAAGCGTTTTGTACGCTTCAGTAGCAACAGCATAGTCATTAGTGCCGATAGCAGCTAATGTACGTTTAAGATAGGTACGAACCATAGAACGCAAGCTTGCGTTGTGTTTGCGTGCTTTAACGTTTTGACGAGCACGTTTTTTAGCTTGAGCAGAGTTTGCCACTCGTGCACTCCTTGAAATAGATTGGTCTGGGCGGGCTGAAACTCAACTGAAAACCATCATCAGAGGAATTATCACCAGCCCGTAAACAAGTGCCATATTTTGATTAAACTGAGCACCGAAGTCAAGTCTTGACATGCTTTGACAACATTTTAGATGCAGAAAAATTCTAAAGAAAACGTTAGATTAGTATTCTACCTAGGAGATCGTATAAAAAATGACTAAATCGCTGATTCATCCCATCGTCATAGGTGCCACCGGTTTGGTGGGAAAACAACTCTTAAAACGTCTGCAAGACGAGCCAACTTGCCAGCATATTACTGCAGTGGTCAGAAAATATCAAAATGATCTGGATAGTTTGGATAAAGTCCAGCAATTGGTACTTGAAGATTTTCTGATGCTGAATGATCAGGATGTCAGCGAGCACAGTCACGGTTTTAGCTGTTTGGGCAGTACCATGAAACAAGCCGGATCCAAGCAGGCCTTTTATAATATTGATTATACTATTAATGCCCATTTTGCCGAATTGCTGCAACAGACTTCAGCGCATTACTTGCTGTTGAGTGCGATGGGCGCCAACTCCCAGTCTCATTTTTATTATAATCAGGTTAAAGGCCAGCTAGAAGAATATGTACAGACCTTGAGTCTGGATAAAATCAGCCTGATTCGGCCTTCATTATTAATTGGCGAACGTCCCGAGCAGCGTTTTTTGGAGGATGCCGCACAGCAGGTTTATCATAAAATATCGCGTTTTATTCCGGATGGTTTTGCTTATAAGCCAGTGACAGCCGAGCAGGTAGCTCATACTATGGTCGAGGCCGCGCTGACTCAGACGGTAAAATTTGAAATTTATGATAATTTACGCATACAAAAAATGAAATGAGGGGAAACACCGTGTCTACAGCAGCATTTGTCACCTGTGACTTACTAGATGATCATCCGGAATTAGAGCTTCAAGTGGTGACGCCTTGTCTGGACGGTAAATTTTTTAAGAGTTATGGCGCCCGTAAAACCTTTGGCGGTCAGATTGTGACGGTGAAATGTTTTGAAGATAACTCCCGGGTGAAAGAGTTACTGGCCACAGATGGAACAGGCAAGGTACTGGTGGTCGATGGCGGTGCATCGATGCGCTGTGCCTTGATGGGTGACCTGATTGCAGAATCTGCGGTCAAAAATCACTGGAATGGTGTGATTATTTATGGTTGTGTGCGTGATGTCGATGCGATTGCTGAATTAGACCTTGGTGTGCATGCCTTGGCGGCTATTCCACAAAAGAGCAATCGCAAGGGCGTGGGTGAGGTGGATATCTCCCTCTGTTTTGGTGGAGTCACGTTTAATGCTGGCGATTATGTCTATGCAGACAATAATGGCATTGTGGTCTCTAAAACAGCCTTAGTGGCTTAATTGGCCAAGTGCTACATTAAAGAATAACAACAAAACTGATCTATACCGCGAAAGACAGGATGCTTAGATTCTGTCTTTCAGTTGAATAAAACAAAAACAGGAAAATATTATGTTGGGTCATCAAATTAAAGTTGCACAAGCTTTGGCTTCTGCAGTCGCTCAAGGTGGACGTGGTATGGTCGGTACACCATTTCCGAATCAGCCTGAAAAAGCCTTAAAGCTCTATGAATATGAGGGTTCGCCATTTTGTCGCCGGGTGCGTGAAGTCATGACTTTGCTGAATCTGGATTATGAAGTCTATCCATGTCCACGGGGTGGTACTCATTTTCGTCCCGAAGTTCAGCAATTAGGCGGAAAACTCCAGTTTCCATTTCTGGTAGATGAAAATACGGGCGATCGACTTTATGAATCGCAAGATATTATTCATCATCTGTTCAAGCACTATGGCAAAACAGGCAAGACACCCAAAAAATATGCTCACTATCCCAAAATTCCGGTGGCTGCAATTGCTGGCACAGTCATCAACGGTTTACGCGGAGGAATGGTGAATCCCAAGATCAAGGATCGGCCAACACCTGAACAGTTACTAGAATTATGGGGTTTTGAGGCCAGTCCTTATACCCGGATCGTACGCGCCGTGTTGAGTGAGCTGGAAGTTCCCTTTATTTTTCACAATGTCGCCAAAGAACGCTGGCAGGATTATGGGCCAGCCAAGTTGCGCTTAAGACCGGGGAAATATGAACCACTACCAGGCGGGAAGCGTGAACATTTATTTGAAATGATGGGAAATAATATTCAGGTTCCTTATCTGGTCGATCCAAATACAGGCGTGAATATGTTTGAATCAGCTGAGATTGTAAAATATTTAAAACAGCAATACGGCGCCGCTTAAAATATTCAGCCTATTAAAACTCTAAAATTGTGCTTAAGAAATGCCATTCACTGCGTAGATGGCATTTTTTTATGCTGGTTTTAAGCAGACGGTATTTAGAATATCCCTATGAGGCTAGAAAGAAATAGCATAAAAATGAAATAAATCATGATTTTTAGAGTTTTTTTGGTTATATTTTACTCTTCAAGGTGACATAACAATAAATATAAGGGGCGTGCTTATGACAGCACTAGAGGCAGTCTTGCCAGTACCTGTATTAATCGTTGAAGATGAGTATGTCATTCAACGACGTTTAAAAATTATATTAACCAATTTGGGCTATAGCGAAGATGTTCTGCTCTTTGCCAATAATCTTAAAGAAGCATATTTCATTTTAAAACAACAGCCGATTTCACTGGCATTGGTCGATTTGGGGCTGCCAGATGGGAGTGGGATTTCGATTATTGAAAAAATTCGCGAAAATGACGCACAAACTCTGATTTTGGTGGTTTCGGCCTGGAGTACGCAAAACAGTTTATTTACCGCAATTCAGGCGGGTGCCACCGGTTATGTATTAAAAGAACGCGATGATGTGGAGGTCACTTTGGCGATCCGCAGTATTTTACGGGGTGGCGCGCCAATTGATCCTTTTATTGCGCGGGAAATTCTCAAGCAGATTTCTATACCTGCTTCATCACCACCAGTCGAACGCAACCATTCGGATGCCGAGCAGGAAGTGCTGACCCATCGGGAAAAAGAAATTCTGTCACTGGTCGCACAAGGCCTGAGTAATCGAGAGATTGCCGAGCAACTTTGTGTGTCACGTTATACCGTCGAAAGTCATATCAAACATATTTACCGGAAACTGTCCGTCAGTCGGCGTACCAAGGCAGTCAGTACCGCACGGCATTTAGGAATTCTGTGATGCATCCAGCTCGTTCTGGAAGCAGGCAGCGACAGAGATTGCAATGGATCGGTATTTTGCTCTTTTGCTGCTGGCTGTGTCTGTTAAGTGGTATGAGTCAGGCGCAAGACCATTTTCAGGTCAATGATCTCTGTGACGTGAAGATTGACTACATTCAAAAGGTTCAGGTGCAGAATCCTAGCCAGATGCCTGCATCCGGCTGGCAAAGTGTCAGTTTGCCGGATAACTGGCAGCGTAACTGGAAAGATTATCATGGTGGGGCCTGGTATAAAATTGTTTGGAACTGGTCATGCCAAGACAAGATTCGTCTTGCAGAACCGATTGCCTTTTCCATTGATTATATTAATTCGGCCGGCGCCGTGTTCCTGAATGGTGATTTACTCTGGTCAGATCAACACCTGCAAGAGCCATTGTCAAAAAGTTGGAATATGCCGCGTTACTGGATTTTGCCCATCAGTGGCTTAAACAAGGGCAGTAATGAAATTCTGGTTTATGTACAGGGTTACAGTTTTCAGAACGCCGGACTGGGTAAAATTGAATTTAATAATGTGCTGGTCAATAGCCAGAAGCATTTAGGCGAAATCTGGGATCGTCGCACGCTGTTTCAGATGAATATGATTTTCTCTGCAATGATTGGGATCATCTGCTTCATTGTCTGGCAATTTCGACGTTCAGAAACCACCTTTGGCTGGCTGGCACTCAGTTCATTCCTATGGATTCTGTTTATTTCCAATGTGCTGACCACAGAAAGCTTTCCATTTCGCTCCAGCATCGCGGCCAGCAAAGCCAATATGCTTTGTTTTATTGCCTATATCCACTGTTTTAGTCTGTATTTGATCCGCTTTTTAAAACAGAGATTTAAGTATGTGGAGCGGGGATTTATCCTGATCACGCTTTTATTTGCTCTGCTGATTGTGATGAGTTCCTTGGATTATCTGGGGCAGATACTGGGTACAGCATTTATTTTCTATGTAGGATTATTTATAAGCTGTATTATTTATGTGAGCTATTACGCAATTAAAACCCGCAATGGGGAATATCTTTTCCTGATGCTGTGTCTCTGGGGGATTTTGTTATGTGTAATCGTAGATCTGATCATTTTAAGTCAAACGGCAATTAGTGATTTTTCACCTTTATCACCCTATACCTCACCAATTATTACCCTGTTTGTGGTGCTGATTATGGCCACGCGGTTGAATCGTAATGTCAGGAAAATCGAAAAATTTAATAGCCAGTTAGAACGTAAAGTCCAGCAGGTCAGCGCTGATCTGAATAAAAGCCTGAACGATAAACATCAACTGGAGCTGGATAATGTCCGCTTACAGGAGCGGATTAACTTATCGCATGAACTGCATGATGGGCTAGGAGGCTCGATTGTGCGCTCTATGATTCTGGTCGATCAGAGTACTGACAGCATTCCCAACCGACAGTTTCTTTCTATGCTGAAATTGCTTAGAGATGATCTCAGACAAATCATTGATAGTGGTTCGTCTATCGAAAATAAAGTACCGGAAACCCCGCTACTTTGGATTGCCCCGGTACGTTATCGTTTTACCCAGTTGCTGGAAGAGATAAATATTGAGGTTGAATGGTTATTTCCAAAAGTCTGGCAGCGTGAACCGACCGCATTGCAATGTTTGACCCTGATTCGGGTGGTCGAAGAAAGTCTGACCAATATCATTAAGCACAGTCAGGCCAGTCAGGCGAAAGTCAGTCTGGAATATTTTCTGCCACATCAACTCACCTTAAGTATTCAGGATAATGGCGTTGGGTTTGATGCTGAAATAGTGCAAAAAAATGGTCTGAGTATTGGGATGCGCAGCATGAAAATGCGGGTCGAACGTATGGGAGGCGTGTTTCAGATTGAGTCTGAGAAAGGGCATACAGTGATTCAGGTCGTATTAGAACTCTATCAACCCTAATCTTTGCAAATAAAAAGAGGATTATTTAATCCTCTTTTTATTTGGCTTTAGCTTAGAATTAGTCTTGTTCTGCTGGCGGAACCAGCATCAGTACCGCATCATTTAATAATGCCGCGACATCTTCCAGAATATCTTCATTAGCGAAGTTTTCATCGAGCAATATGGTTTCACCGTCTGCAAGCTGCTTGAGTTTTGTGGTAAATGCCTCAGAGATCTCAATCCCTTCACCATTGGCCCAGAACAGAACATCGCCGTCTGCTTCAGTGTAGAGCAGGCGTGAAGCCGGTTCGAGCATCAGGCTATAACCCTGATCCAGTGCTTCTTCCAGATCACCTGTACCGATTTCTTCTGCTTCTGGAAGGTTCTCTGGATATTTGGGTTCTGACATTAAAGTCATAATGGCATCTTCTAAAACATTCGAATTATGCAGTTGCTGCATGATCTGTTCTTTTAGATATTCCAGCTCATTGCCGCTGACTTCACCAATGGCTCCGACCTGGTCACGAATAATATCAACCAGTGGATTGCGTAAACTTTCATTCTCAGAAAATTTATCACCAACACGGTCCATCATATCGCTCACATTTGGCATACGGAAGCCAAAGGAAAAGGTTAGACAATCATCTTCTGCAACGCCGTAATGCGCCAAACCAGGTGGCACATACAGCAAGTCGCCAGGTGCCAGAACTTCGTCAAAATTCACCTCAATTTCAGGCAATAATTTCAGTGGCTGACCCGGAACCAATGCAGTTTCGGCATCACACACTTGTCCGAGCTGCCAGCGACGATGCCCGTAGCCTTGTACCAGAAAGACATCGTAAAAATCAAAGTGCTTTCCTACAGAGCCGCCTTGAGGTGCATAAGACACCATGATGTCATCGCGGCGCCATTGCGGAATAAACGGGAACTTTTTCCACATTTCCGACAGGTCAAATGAATAATGATCTACCGCCTGAACCAAAAGTGTCCATAGCTTGGGCATTTTCTGAAAATCAGCTTTAAGTAAAGGCGAAGATTTCACGCTCCACTGATTCGGATCACGGTCTTTTTGCTTGATTAAACGCGCAGTGACGTGTTCTTCAAGCGCAAGTTCCATCACGTCGTCAGGTTCAAGCAGATTGGCAATTTCAGGCATCGCATTACGCACCAGTAACGGTTTTTTTTGCCAGTATTCACTCAAAAATTGTTCAGCGGTGATTCCGCCTAAAACGTCTAAAGGTTGAGACATAGATTACAGCCTGAATTAAGGGGAGATTAAGGAACTAAAATTTTCAATTCACGAAGAATGTGACACAGCTTGATCATCGGCATGCCCATCAAAGTGGTCTGGTCTTGCCCGATCATTTCTTCAAACAGGCTGATGCCGAGGCTTTCACATTTGAAACTGCCGGCACAATGCAGTGGCTGTTCAATCGTGACATAGCGTTCAATTTCGGCTTTGGACAGTTTACGGAACTTGACTTTATAGTGCTCGACCAGCGTTCGTTCATAACCAGTAGCCTGCTGTTGCACACTGAGTGCAGTACTGAAATAGACAATCTTGTCCGAATTGGCCTGTAACTGGCGAATGGCTTTTTCAGGGGTTAAAGGTTTGCCAATAAAAATATCTGGTGCGCCTTCACGCCATGCCACCTGATCCGAACCAATCACAATCGCTTCAGGATTTTTCTCAGCAATATATTTGGCTTTCTCAAAAGCCAGACGCTTGGCCAAATCATCTGCGTGATTTTCACCGCGAGGAGATTCATCGATATCCGGTACTAGAGAAATATAATCAATATGCAGGCGATCCATCAACTCTTTACGGGTTTGGCTGGAGGATGCCAAAATAATCTGTACAGCATTCATTAGACAGCATATTCCTCAAGAATATTTAAAGGTACATAAGACAGCACCGCTTTATGGCAGGCTTGCAGCTTGATCGGGGGCGCTTGACCTGCTTCATAGGCTTCGACCCAGCGTGTCACGCAGAGGCACCAGAAATCACCGGGTTGCAGGCCAGGGAAGTCCAGCTCTGGCAAAGGTGTGATCAGGTCATTGCCCACTTTTTGCGAGAAATTGAGAAATTCCGACGTCATCTGCGCGCATACCGTATGCTGCCCCAGATCAGTGGTCGCAGTATGGCAAAAGCCATTGCGGAAATAACCGGTAATAGGATCGAAGCAGCAGCTTGATAAAGGCTCACCTAACACGTTCAAACGGTTAAGATTTGGATCAGGATGTATCGACATAGGCACTGAATCTAAAAGAAGCTTTTTTCTATCATAACAAAACTTTGGCATTCAGAATGTTTTCTGCAAAAGATGCTAACCTTTTTCTGCATAATCATTTAAAATCGGCTGGTTTTAATATCTATAAAGTGAGCTCTACATGAACTTTCAGCGTATGACTGACCTCGATTTAGCAGGTAAACGTGTTCTGATCCGTGAAGATTTAAACGTTCCTGTTAAAAATGGTGTGATCACCAGCGATGCGCGTCTTCGTGCAGCATTGCCAACCATTCAAGCAGCAGTTGAAAAAGGCGCTGCAGTGATGGTGTATTCTCACCTTGGTCGTCCGGTTGAAGGTGAGCCTAAAGCTGAACAATCGCTTGCACCTGTAGCGGCTTACTTGACTGAAGCTTTGGGTCAAGACGTAAAATTATTTACCGACTACCTAGATGGCGTTGAGGTTCAGCCGGGTCAAGTTGTGTTACTTGAGAACTGCCGTTTTAACGTTGGTGAGAAGAAAAACAATCCTGAACTTGCTGCAAAATATGCAGCGCTGTGTGATGTATTCGTGATGGATGCATTCGGTACAGCGCACCGTGCAGAAGCATCGACTGAAGGCGTAGCGCGTCTTGCTAAAGTTGCAGCAGCAGGTCCTTTATTGGCAGCTGAACTTGATGCACTAGGCCGTGCACTTAAGACACCTGAAAAGCCAATGGTGGCAATTGTTGCGGGTTCTAAAGTATCGACTAAACTTGATGTATTGACTTCACTGTCTGACATCTGCGATCAATTGATCGTGGGTGGTGGTATTGCCAATACTTTCCTTGCTGCGGCAGGCTATAACGTTGGTAAGTCACTGTGTGAAAAAGATCTGATCGATACTGCAAAAGCCATTGCTGCAAAAGTATCAGTGCCACTTCCAACTGACGTTGTGGTTGCCGATGCTTCTGAAATCAACTTTGAAGATTTCCTGGGTTCATTGGCTGCTGCGAAAGCAACTGTGAAAAATGTTGCCGATGTTGCTGATAACGACATGATTCTGGATGTAGGTCCGGAAACTGCGAAAGCATTTGCAGAAATCCTGAAAACCTCTAAAACCATTCTCTGGAATGGCCCGGTGGGTGTGTTTGAAGTCGATCAATTCGGCGAAGGTACCAAAACTTTATCTTTAGCGATTGCTGAATCTGCCGGTTTCTCGATCGCGGGTGGTGGTGACACATTAGCTGCAATCGACAAGTACGAAGTAGCAGATAAAATTGGCTATATTTCTACGGGTGGTGGTGCATTCCTCGAATTCGTTGAAGGTAAAACCCTTCCTGCAGTTGCCGTACTCTTAGAACGTGCTTGATTGCATGTCCTAAGCTAAAAAGCTGGCCAAGTGCCAGCTTTTTTATGTCATTTTTTTGACAATGAAAACTTACCCTTCATGGCTTCGTCATGAAAATGCAATAAATCTGTCATAAGATGCAGTCATTAAATCACCAAATGATGAGATCACGTGATGAAAAAACAGTTAACTTTGGCGGCTTTATTCGCTGCATCATTGGCACTGACTGCATGTGCGAAACAGGAAAATGCACCGGTCGCTGAAACAGAAAGCTCGGCAGCAGTAGCCAATGAGACTATAACGCCAGAGCAGCAAGCAGCCATTGATGCTATTGACCAGCCAGTTTTAGATGAAAAAAATACCGATATTCCAGCTGAAATTGCCAATGCGCCAGCAGATGAAGCCACTGCAGACCAGTCAGTTGCAGCGACTTCTGAGCCTGTAGCACCTTAATCCAGTGCATGTGAGACAAAATCTCTGCAAAAGCAGGGATTTTTTTTAAATAGTGTTATTTGTTGCTGAATTGAAACCTTTGAACATGTAGAATATGTGGCATTCACTGGGAGGATATTATGGCTCTTATTTCATTGCGCCAGCTCTTGGATCACGCCGGCGAACATGCTTACGGCGTACCAGCATTTAACGTAAACAACTTAGAACAAATGCGTGCAATTATGCTTGCAGCAGATGCAACCAATTCACCTGTTATCGTACAAGCATCTGCGGGTGCGCGTAAATATGCAGGCGCTCCGTTCTTGCGTCACCTGATTTTGGCTGCAATTGAAGAATGGCCACATATTCCAGTGGTAATGCACCAAGACCACGGAACCAGCCCTGACATTTGCCAACGTTCAATCCAGCTCGGCTTTTCATCAGTGATGATGGACGGCTCACTTGGTGAAGATGGCAAAACCCCAACTTCATACGAATACAACGTTGATGTGACTCGTCGTACGGTTCAGATGGCACATGCATGTGGCGTTTCTGTAGAAGGTGAGATCGGTTGTTTAGGTAGCCTTGAAACAGGTATGGCGGGTGAAGAAGATGGCGTGGGCGCAGAAGGCGTACTGGATCACTCTCAACTCCTGACTTCAGTTGAAGAAGCACGTAGTTTCGTTGCAGATACCAATGTGGATGCGCTGGCGATTGCTGTAGGTACTTCACACGGTGCGTACAAATTTACGCGTCCACCTACAGGCGATATTCTGGCGATTGACCGCATTAAAGAAATTCATGCGGCACTTCCAAATACGCATTTGGTTATGCACGGTTCAAGCTCTGTGCCACAAGAGTGGTTGGCAGTAATTAACCAGTATGGCGGCGACATCAAGGAAACTTATGGTGTTCCGGTTGAGCAGCTGGTTGAAGCGATCAAACATGGCGTGCGTAAAATCAACATCGATACTGACTTGCGTTTAGCATCTACAGGTGCAATGCGTCGTATGATGTCAGAAAAACCAAGCGAATTCGATCCTCGTAAATTCTTCAGCGCAACGGTTGATGCCATGAAGCAAATCTGTATCGATCGTTATGAAGCATTTGGTACTGCGGGCAATGCAGACAAGATTCGCCCAATTTCTTTAGAGAAAATGGTATCGTACTATAATAAATAATTCCCAGTGAATCATTTATAGAAAAAGCCCACAGCGAATGTGGGCTTTTTTGTAGACTGATAAAGATCAAGAATAAGAGCAGCATATGGAACTGATTTTCGCAGCAGCGCTGTGTAGCGTTGTGGTCTCAATATTATTAAAAGTCGCCAAAAACAGAGGGCTGAGTCCGATCCACATGATTAGCTGGAATTATGCCACCGCCAGCTTGTTGTGCTTTTTCTGGTTTAAGCCGGATATCCAGCATATTTCACCAAGCCAGACACCATGGTTCCTCATTCTGGCATTAGGTATTTTGCTTCCGAGCGTATTTCTGTTTCTGGCCAAAGCCTTGGAAAGCGCTGGAATTTTAAAAACAGAAATCGCCCAGCGGCTTTCTGTAGTCTTGTCACTGGCGGCGGCTTATTTTATTTTTCAGGAACAGTTTAATCAGCTGAAAATACTCGGGATCGCTTTAGGTATTGGCGCAGTAGTGTGTATTTTATTTTCACATCGACAAAGTATAGGACAGGGCAGTCAGGGCATGTTGTATCTGGGGCTGGTCTGGGTGGGTTATGCACTGATTGATGTATTATTAAAATATACAACCAGTTTAGGTTTGCAGTTCGCCGTTGCACTCAATCTGATGTTTATTTGCGCTCTGATCATGTCGATGGGCTATCTACTACTTAAATATAAAAGCTTGGGGTCGATACAGAATATCGGCGCTGGTCTGTTATTGGGTGTGCTGAATTTTGCCAATATTGCGTTTTATGTCAAAGCCCATATGCTGCTCAAGGATTCGCCGGCAATTGTCTTTGCTGGCATGAATATTCTGGTGGTGGTTTTGGGGGTAATTGCAGGTCTGGTGTTCTTTAAAGAGCGACTCAAACCTGCAAGTGCCGCGGGTTTACTGCTAGGTCTCACTAGTGTGATTTGCCTAGCTTATGCAATGTCTGTTTGACATAAGACGATGCAAATTCAATCGGATGTCGCAGCAGGTCGCCTGCCTCGGCCACTCCAAGCAGTAAACCCGCCTGTTGGCAGTCAGGACAGTGCGGATAACGATGCTGTTGATCTTTATAGTGTTGGAGATAAATTTTATCGCAATGATGGCATGCAAATTTCAGGGATTTGGAGGTAAGGAGCGACATAGATGACCTCTATTGTTATTCTATTGGATGACAATTAAATAAAGCAAAAAATAGGCCCGAACTGATATGGAAAGGGGCACTTGGCCCCTTTTATAGCATAAAATCCTTACAGTTTGGTGAAAATGTCTTCAGCAGGTAGACGTGATTTCGGCAGTTTGGCATTGAAGTCATTTTCACTGCGATAACCCAAAGTCAGCAAGACAGAGGGAATTAAACCCTGTTCTGCGAGTTGTAATTCTTCACTAATTATCTCTTCATCAAAGCCGCCAATTGGTGTGGCATCGACACCTTCAATTCCGGCAGCCAACAGCATCTGACCGAGCGCAATAAAGGTCTGATTTTCAGCCCAGCGCTGAATGTCACCTTTTTCATTACGATAATAATGAATATAGCCTGCACGGGTATTTTTCTGGCCTTCTTTGGCCGATTCATC
Source organism: Acinetobacter sp. F9 (assembly GCF_019195275.1). Taxonomy (NCBI): domain Bacteria; kingdom Pseudomonadati; phylum Pseudomonadota; class Gammaproteobacteria; order Moraxellales; family Moraxellaceae; genus Acinetobacter; species Acinetobacter sp. F9. The sequence continues at coordinate 2,766,167 of NZ_CP078068.1, read as the reverse complement.
TTTAAAACGCCCGCTGAGATCATCGCGATTCAGTAAGTTTTCCAGATGCAGCTCATTAATATCGGCTTTGGTGCAAAATAAAATAGTATGCGAAGAATCCAGAACTTTGGGTGCATTGTAGGCATAAGTACCGATCAAAGCTTTGGTAATGCGCTGTTTGGCGGCATCATGATCGGCAATAAAAAAATGCCAAGGCTGAATATTGATTGAGGAAGGTGCAAAACGCAAAACTTCTAATAAACGTTCAAACTGGGCTGCCGGGATTTTCTTGCTAGGATCATAGGCTTTGGTGGCATAGCGGGTCTGTGTGATCTTGAGTAAATCCATCAATGGACTCCAATTTTTTTAAATAAAATGAGGGTAGATGCTCTGGATCTATAAAATTTTCAGATCTGGAGATTATTACAATAAAAAAGCATCAGGCAAAGTCTGTTGTTTAATGATCTTGATATAAATTCAAGCAAAACTTAGTGTTGAATCAGATGAAAACCCGGTTTTTGTCTATTGGCATTTTTTAGCAAGAAGCGTGGAAGAGTAAGTATCGCCGGCAATGTGCAAATGGGGCAGTGAATGCGGTTTACAATTATTTTAAAGATAAACTGAAGACCTGGCAGCAAATCGCGTGGTGGATTGGACTGTAAAATGCCGGAAATGAATCTGAGTTAATAGGCTGTAGAGATTTTTATTTTCTATCAGGAATAATCTGGTTGTTTAAATCCAAGTGAATGTTAATGAACCGCTACAAAGAGGAACAATTTGTACGAAAAACAGCTTAGAGAATAGCGCTGATAAAGTGTGCAAAATAATTATTTAAAAGAATAGGGTTAATCTTTATTTGTAATGACAATGTATGTTTGCTTTCTATTAAATAAGCATGTATACTTATAGATACTTCGAGCGGGTATAGTTCCCGCTTTTATTATTTCTAGCTAATTGTGATTCACTTTTGGTTCAAGCTTGAGCTTGAATAACATCTAGTAACTACAGAATTATTATACAAATTTGGTTTTCTTAATCTCTTTGTACAGTCACAAAAAGCTCATTTTATGAGTAAATATTTTGAATATATTAAATGAATGGCATACCGCTACAGCCGTAAATGGTGGCGAAATTAATGTTAAACTGGTTCCTTTAAAGCGTAAGCAAAATACTCAGGATGGTTTTATCTGGGTAGAAGTTGGAAAAATGATCCAGCTACAAACAGGTGAAGAAATTCTGTTTAACCTTGATGGTAAAAGTTTCTATACCGGTGTGAATAAGCTTTATCGTCTGTGCTAAGCAAACACATATCTTAAAAAAAGTGGCCGATTAATATCGCCACTTTTTTAGTTTTAGGGTCTCGAAATCTTGGTTTTCCTGAATTTCCAGTATCTCGGCACTGTCTTCCTTCCAGTCACCCAGTACGATTCTTTTTTTCTGACCTAGCGGATGAATGGCTGCGCGATGCGTATGGCCATGGATCAATACGTCAACGTCTTGTAATGCCAGCTCAACGGCCTGATCATTAACATCCATGACTTCATAGCTTTTAAACTGCTGCGCCTGATGACTTTGCTGACGAAAGCCATTGGCTAATTTTTTACGGAAAGACAGCGGTGTACGCTTTAATAAGCCTAGCAGAAGTGGATGCCGGATAATCTTTTTAAAGCGCTGATAAGCGATGTCATCGGTACACAGTGCATCACCATGTTCCAGGCGAAAACGTGTTCTTGCAATGTTCAGTTGGTCTATCTCAGGAAGCAGCTTTCCGCCAAATTGAGCTAAAAACTTGCTGCCGAGAACAAAATCCCGGTTGCCTGCCTGAAAATATAACTGATTGCCAGCCTGAATAAACTGTTTTAAGGCAGTGATAATTTCGTCCAGCCATGGGGCTGTATAGTCATCACCGATCCAGGCATTGAACCAGTCACCCAAAATATACAATCGGGTATTTTGATCTTGATATTTGGTCAATAAATCTAAAAACCCCCGAACAAGTCGAGGGTGATCAGGTGACAAATGTAAATCTGAGATAAACAGATAGGTCACGAATCTTTTCCTTTTATTCCTCTCTAGATCCCTCATTTATATGAGGGATTTTCCATTACACCGTTTTAAAGCATCGCTTTAAAACTCATAAAGAACGGAGAGGACGTTTTTTATTCAGAAATGATTTTTGCAGACTCAATAACCACATTTTCTAGTGGAACATCAGCGTGGTAGCCACGGTTGCCAGTACGAACGCCTTTAATTTCGTTGACAATGTCCATGCCGTCAGTCACTTTACCAAATACTGCATAACCCCAACCTTGTGCTGTTTTACCAGAATGGTTAAGGAATGCGTTGTTGCCAACGTTAATGAAGAATTGAGCAGATGCAGAATGTGGAGCTTGCGTACGCGCCATGGCAATTGTGCCCAAATCGTTAGTTAAGCCATTGTCTGCTTCATTTTCGATTGCATCACGGGTCGCTTTTTCTTTGAAGTTTTCATCCATACCACCACCCTGGATCATGAAACCATCAATCACACGGTGGAAAATTACGCCGTCATAAAAACCGTCACGCACATATTCTAAAAAGTTAGCCACTGTTTTAGGTGCTTTTTCAGCATTGAGTTCAAGAACAATACGACCTTTATTGGTGTTTAATTCGACTTGAGGAAAACTCATTGTGTAATCTCCTAATCATGGACGAGTGCCATGGTTTTTTCTGAATGAGTGAAGCATAAGCAAACTACAATCGACTAGGCAAGTAAAAACATTATTTTCTTTGTTAAAAGCATAAAAATAGTACCTTATTTATACGTTGATTTATCAAGGCATTTCAGATATTGCCCTATCAGGCACCCTATTTTGAATTGGCGTAAATTAATGATTTTACTGCTTGTACAAGCACTGATATTTTAGTTTCAGGCAACTCGCCGTATTTTCATTTTTTAAAATGGGTGAATTGAAATCAAATACCATAGTTAGCGGTTGAGAGATTATTCACCTCTAGTTAAACTAAGGAACTTTGATAATGAATATGCGTACAACCTGTGCGATTAAATATTCGTTAATCCCTTTTTAACTTTAGAAGTGAATGATTGATCATGAAGCCAAATGATGTTGTGACATCTCTGCCCGAGAACCCGACCCAAAAGAACAATGCAGTCGATTCAGTGCAGCAGCAAGAACAACAACCGGGCTTGGACTTTGTACGTCAGGTCATTACGGATGATTTAGCCGCTGGTCGTACCCAACAGATCGTCACGCGTTTTCCGCCTGAGCCAAATGGCTACTTACATATTGGCCATGTGAAAGCAATTTGCTTGAACTTTGGGATTGCTGAAGAATTCCAGGGGGTGTGTAATCTTCGTTTTGATGATACCAATCCGGATGCTGAAGAACAGGAATATGTTGATGGTATTGCCAATGATGTGAAATGGTTGGGCTTCCAGTGGGAGGGCGAGCCGCGCTATGCATCGAGCTATTTTGATCAACTTTATACATGGGCGGTTCAGCTGATTGAACAGGGTGATGCCTATGTGGATTTACAAAGCCCCGAAGACATCCGTTTAAACCGCGGTAATTTTGTCGAGCCGGGTAAGAACTCGCCACAACGTGATGCAACTGTTGCAGAGAATCTGGAACGTTTTGAGAAGATGCGTAGCGGCGAATATGCTGAAGGTCAGGCTGTTTTACGCGCTAAAATCGATATGACCTCACCGAACGTACATATGCGTGATCCGATCTTGTATCGTATTTTGCATTCAGCGCACCATCAGACGGGCGATACATGGAAAATTTATCCAATGTACGACTATGCGCATCCATTGTCTGATGCGATTGAAGGCATTACCCACTCGCTTTGTACATTAGAGTTCCAGGATCACCGTCCGTTCTATGACTGGGTGGTGGCAAAGGTTAAATCACCATCTGTGCCACGTCAGTACGAATCTAGCCGTTTGAATGTGGATTACACTATCACCTCGAAACGTAAATTACGTAAACTGGTTGAAGGTGCTCATGTGAATGGTTGGGACGATCCACGTATGCCAACTGTAGTCGGTATGCGTCGCCGTGGTTTTACACCTGAAGGTCTGCGTGATTTCTGCCAGCGTGTCGGTGTATCGAAAGTGGATGGTAGTATTGTCGATGTCGCGATGCTGGAATATTGCATCCGCCAGTCTCTGGAAAATACCGCAGCGCGTGGTATGGCCGTGTTAAATCCACTGAAAGTGACCTTAAGCAACTTGCCAGCCGATATGGATCTGACCCATTCACGTCATCCGAACGTGGACATGGGCGAACGCGTGATTCCTTTAACCACTGAGCTGTTTATTGACCGTAAAGACTTTGAGGAAGAACCACCAAAAGGCTTTAAACGTCTGATTCCAGGTGGTGAAGTACGTTTACGTCATGCCTATGTGATCAAATGTGATGAAGTCATTAAAGATGAAAATGGTGAAGTGGTTGAGCTGAAATGTTCGATTGATCCTGAAACTTTGGGTAAGAACCCTGAAGGCCGCAAGGTGAAAGGCGTGGTTCACTGGGTATCTGCGACTAAAGGTGTGCCTGCCGAAGTCCGTATTTATGAACGTCTGTTCACTGAGTCGGATCCTGAAGTGGGTGATGACTTCCTGGCCAACCTGAACCCTGAATCATTAAAGGTGGTTCAAGCCGTGATTGAGCCGGCATTGGCGCAAGCTCAACCGGAAGATCGCTTCCAGTTTGAGCGTGAAGGTTACTTCGTTGCCGATCAATACGATCATAATAGCAAGAAACCAGTATTTAACCGTATTCTTGACTTGAAAGACAGTTTCAAGCCAGGCAAATAATCAGGTTTAAATCAGATATTAAAAGCCCAACTTCGGTTGGGCTTTTTCAATACAGCAGGGAAAATGCCATGATTGTGCGTGATAAAAACAATAGTATCGGTTTACTGTTTGCCTGGCAGGGCACAATTTTGCCTAAGGTATTGCCGGCTTTAGTCTTGGTGGTCTTTATTTCCGGCCTACTGGTCTATTTGAGTCAGGCACATTTTGTGAATCTTCCTGCCGTACCCGCAATCGGCTTTACCATTTTTGGTGTGATTCTTTCGATCTTTCTCAGCTTTAGAAATACGGCATGTTATGAGCGCTGGTGGGAAGGGCGCAAGCTCTGGGGAGCGCTAATCGCCACCACACGTCATTTATGCCGGGACAGCCATGTGCTGGATGATCAGACCCGCGAGGTCTTGTTATATCGCATGATGCTGTTTAGCCATCTGTTGCGTGACCGGCTCAGACAGCAAGTACAAAGTATTCAGCATTACCAAACAACCACGCATTTTGAAAATATGGCATTCGATCAGTTGCTCGTGCAAATCAATCCTTCACAATGGGTGCTGGAACAGATGCAAAAGGAGTTGGTTCAGCAATATAAGCAGGGCAACATCAGCGATATTATTTATAACAATTTGAATCAGCATACTGTGGCCTTGGGCAATATTCAGGCCGGTTGTGACCGGATACTGTCGACGCCATTGCCATTTTCTTATTCGGTACTGTTACATCGTGCAGTGTATTCGTTCTGTTTTATTTTGCCTTTTAGTTTGCAGGCCAATCTGGGCCTGTGGACGCCGATTCTAGTCGGGTTGATTGCTTATATGCTCTTAGGCCTAGATGAGCTCAGTGCTGAGCTAGAAGAGCCTTTTGGGCTACAGGATAATGATCTGCCACTCGATTCAATGGTACGACTGGTAGAACGGGAAACCTTAAGCTCTTTGGGTAAAGGTTTACCTGAAGCGATTCAGGCCAAAAAAGGTTATTTAACCTGATCTGTTCCTTTTAATATCAAAGTTTAAACCCGAACTCAAAATTTCTTACTAACAAAAAATCATCGGCAGGCTGAGCTTTAAATTAACGATGTTTAAGATTAGTCAGGTCTGACACTTTCGTTTTAGCCTGATCTTGCAATTCACGGTATTGTTGCAAACGCAGATTGGCTTTATCTCTAAGCTTCTTCTTGATGTACAAGGCCAAGGCAAAACTCGTCGTGGTCAGGGTCAGGAACATGCTGTTCATGAAACTCATCATCGAGCTGATATAACCAATCGTGGTCAGGCGATTCATCATATAGATCACTTGCGGGCTGCTTTCTACGCCGGTAATCGCCCAAGTACACAGATGTTCGCAATTATTGATAATCAGATGATAATTATTTTCATGCATTCTGGAACGCATGCGACGCACAACTTTACGGCCTTTATATTTCGCTGAGTCATAATGTTGCACATGAATCGCTTTGCCATGACTGAATTTTTCAATAGAGGTTATTTCAATGGGGCGTTTCTTGAATAAATGTGCAAAGCCCGAATAATGAATAACACGACCACGTCCAGCGTATATCCCATGATGGGTATAACCGAAATGTTTAACCATAAGGTGCGCTCCTATGGGAAACCGTTTAGTCTGTTGCATATCAGAATTAAGCCATTTAAAAAAGCATTGTAGTTTAATAACAAGTGTACTGCCTTTTGCTAAATTAATCGACGCTTTGCTTGAGTTTAGGCAGACAAGCAATAGGCGTATGCAGCAAGTGACTTGATCACCTGTATGGCAGAATTCAGATGAACATCTGTTCAGTAACACCTATAAATAGCCTAAGCTAACTTTTACATTTCAATAAAATCAGAAAAAGTGAGAGGAAGAAGTGTTCAGATTTATTACCAATTACTCAACAGAAGGCAGAAGGTTGTGTAGTCGGATTTATACAATTGAACTCTCTAAGTTTGGTTCTTCTTCAATGTAATTAAAGCGACAGATATAAAAAAAGCACCTGGTTACACAAGTGCTTTTTTTGATCAGGCTAGAGCCTTTGCCGATTACTGCAAGGGCAAGTGTTGAAGTTCATTCAGTTCCTTACGGCTATAGCCGCGTGATACAAGAACCTTTTTGATTCCGATGATGATCTCTTCATCAGTTGCTTTAGACAAAGCTTCAAGAAGCTGTTCATTTGTCTTGAAAGAGCAATCATTTTCTACACAAGCAATCTGATTCTTGTGTTCATTGTGTTGTTCCACAGAAAACAACTTTTGCCAAAAACTCATAGAGCCTTCATACAACAACCTAACATAGAGTGAAATATAGCCAATTAAATAAATAAAGCAATAGGACCTATGTGATAAAAGCAGCAGTTAGTCTTTAAAATTTCCGATTGAAGCTCAAAGAGCTAACGATATTTTTAGCTGTACAAATGATAATTTGTTATTAAGTTAATGATTTAAGATATAAAAAAAGGAATTTCGAAAAACTCCTTTTTTGTAACAAGAAAATAAATTGAAACAAATTCTTTATCTTCTTTCTAACAATACGCCCGTTTCTACATGGTGTGTATATGGAAATTGATCAAACATAGCGAATTTGCTGATTTTATGGGTTTGAGACAACAGTTTCAGATTGTCATGCAATGTGTCTGGATTGCAAGAAATGTAAATAATGCGTTGGAAGCGCTGTAATAGTTTAAGCGTTTCATCATCAATACCGGCACGCGGTGGATCGACAAATACCGTATCAAAGTCATAAGTCGCAAGATCAATATTGGCTTCTTGCAGGCGGCGGAACACACGCTCGCCGTTGTAAGCTTGGGTGAACTCTTCTGCAGAAAGACGCGCGACCTGAATGTTCTCAATCTGGTTTTGCTCAATATTCCACTCAGCCGCATAGACTGAAGATTTGGCTAACTCGGTTGCCAGAACACGGCGGAACTTGGTCGAGAGTGGCAGGGTAAAGTTACCATTACCACAATATAATTCCAGCAAATCTTGATCAGATTGCTCTGCCGCATCACATGCCCATTCCAGCATGTTTTGGCAGACTTGGGCATTCGGCTGGGTAAAGCTGCTTTCGATCTGTTTGTATTGATAGGTACGATCAAAAACAGAAAGTTCTTCCACCACATATTCATCAGACAGGACAAACTTCTGTCCACGGCTGCGGCCAATTAACTTGATATTTAACTGTTCTGCCAGTGCTTTGGCTGCCGGTTCCCAGCTTTCATCCAATTTACGATGATAAATCAGAGAAACCAGAACCTGACCACTTAAGGTCGCCAGAAAATGTACTTCAAACAGACGTGTCGATAATACTGGATCTGCTTTGAGCGCTTGCAGTAATTTAGGCATCAACTGATTGATACTGAGGTCTGCAACCGGAAATTCATCAATGCGGATGACTTTTTTCTGTTGATCTTCATTGCGCTCGAACATGGCATAGAACATGTCATCCTCAGTATGCCAGATCCGAAATTCAGCACGCATGCGGAAATATTTTTCAGGAGACTGGAATACTTCGAGGGCAGGTGGTTGATATTCGGCAAACTGAGCGCTGATGCGTTCAATTTTGGCATCGAGTTGTTGCTGATAAGATGAAGTCATATGCAGTAAGAAGTCGCAAATATTTTAAAGCGCAAATGGTAGCAAATAATTGCTGATCTGCCTAAGCCTATTGTGGCTGAGCGGCTTTAAAAACTGCATAAAAAAGACCAAACCCTCTGAGGAGAAAAATTTGGCCGTAAAGAGGAAATCATGAACAGAAAAATGACAAGATGATTCGATTAATTTAGAGATGACTCATCGTCATCAAACTGGCATTGCCACCGGCTGCTGCCGTATTGATGCTAATGGCCCGTTCAAGCACCAATCGCTCCACCGGAATGTCATGATTGCCTGAGTTTAAATGCGTGATTCCTACAATGGGGCCTTTTCGAGCCGCAATACGCTTCTGTAAATCAATCAATTCCGCAGCATCACCATGATGTAATACAGCATCAAATTCCCCACTTTCAATGTCTTGAATCACTTTGAATCGGGCAGCAACTGCTTTTGGCATTGTTTGTAGATATTTCAGCACAAAAGTATTTTCAGCCAATACTGCAGGGCGACTGCCGACCGATAAAATGGCCAAAATTTGCTGAATCTGGTCTTGCTCGGTGTGCGCCAAAGATAGAACACTTTCACGTGGCAAGATCATGTACTGGTTTTCTTCGCCGGTTGGACCTTGCAAACTAAAGCTTTGTCCGGTCGCAATCTGGCTGGGTGCTTTTAAGGAGATTGTGGGGAAAGTTTTAGAGGCCCAAGCCTTAAATTCCTGGACTGGTTTGTGTTCAATAGGGGCTTGATCAGATCGCATGGCATAAGGCTGCGCCAGTTTCTTCTCGGAAAGCTGCTGCATTAAACGGTAGATGTAAAGCGGCCCACCAGCTTTAGGGCCAGTACCGGACAAGCCTTCACCACCGAAAGGCTGAACACCCACAACTGCACCGACGATATTACGGTTGATATACAAGTTACCGACTTCTGCTCGCGCAATCACGGTTTGTATGGTTTCATCAATACGTGTGTGTAAGCCCATGGTCAGACCATAGCCTTTGCTGTTGATCTGTTCCAATAACTGTTCCAGTTCACCATATTTATAGCTGATCAGATGCAGCACCGGACCAAAGACTTCACGCTCCAGATCGTTCAGGTTTGGAAGTTCAATCAATGTTGGCGGAATAAAGGTGCCTTGGGTTAATTCAGTCTCATCTTGGTCAAACATCAGTTGATGGACTTTGTGATCTTTGCTGCGCATCTGCTGAATATGCGTCTGAATATTTTGCTGGGCCTCAAGATCAATCACCGGACCAATATCGGTTTTTAATAAAATCGGATTGCCGACTCTTAACTGCTGCATGGCACCTTTGAGCATCGTGCGCACAGCATCCAGGTTATCTTCTTGCACACAGAGCACACGCAAAGCAGAACAACGCTGGCCGGCACTGTCATAGGCAGAATTAACCACATCAAGCACCACTTGCTCAGTTAATGCAGATGAATCGACAATCATGGCATTTTGACCGCCGGTTTCAGCAATCAGGGTCACACTTTCGCCAAACTGGTTCAGACGTTCTGCTACAGTTTTTTGCAGAATATGGGCGACCTCGGTTGAGCCGGTAAACATGATACCCTGAATGCGTGAATCTGCACTGAGCTGCGCACCAATGCTTTCACCTTGACCCGGCAAGAGCTGTAAGACGTCTTGCGGAATGCCAGCTTCCCATAAAATCTGCACCGCTTGTGCAGCAATCAGCGGGGTCTGTTCTGCCGGTTTGGCGATGACGGTATTGCCCGCGACCAGCGCTGCTGAAATCTGGCCGGTAAAAATTGCCAACGGGAAGTTCCATGGACTGATACACAGCACGGTACCCAAAGGTTGAATCTGTGTATTTTCAGCTAAATCCAACATCTGACCGGCATAGTAGCGCAAGAAATCTACCGCCTCCCGGACCTCGGCAATGGCATTGGCATAGGTTTTGCCAGCTTCACGGGACAGAATCACCATCAGTGTCAGCAAACGCTGTTCCATCAGATCCGCGGCTTTATTCAGGCAGGCTGCTCGCTCATTTTTTGGCAAATTGGCCCAGAAACCTTGTGCATTGACAGCTTGCGTTAAGGCAATTTCAGCCTGTTCCTGAGTCGCTTCATAGACTGTACCGACTACATCCTGATGTTGTGCCGGATTGATGATTTGCACTGCGTTACTTGTGTCGGTCCCTGTAAATGCCGTTCCCATGGCTGCTGCCTGAAATTGTGTGTTTTTCAGGCTGGCAGCGACTTCATTTAAGGCGCTCAGCTCTGCATCATTGGCGAGATCCAGACCCGATGAGTTAATACGTGTGCCATACAGATCTTGCGGATAAGGAATATGCGGATGCTTGGCACCGATCATGACTTCCTGCTGTGCAGCTTTTAAAATCGTTTGTTGTGGATTCTCAATCAAATCTTCGATATTTAGGGTTTTGTCGGCAATCCGGTTGACAAAAGACGTATTTGCGCCATTTTCCAGCAAACGACGCACCAGATAAGCCAATAAGGTTTCATGATTGCCGACTGGCGCATAAATACGACAAGGTACACCGAGCTTATTCGCTGACTTGTCGCCCACCACATTTTCATACAAGGGTTCGCCCATGCCATGCAGACACTGGAATTCATATTGACCCGCATAATACTGCTCAGGTTGCGCCAGTTGGTAAATCGTGGCCACGGTTTGTGCATTATGCGTGGCAAATTGCGGATAGATATAATCCGGTTCAGCCAATAATTTACGCGCACAGGCGATATAAGACAGATCGGTATGCACCTTACGAGTGAATACCGGATAGTCCGACATGCCTTCAATCTGTGCTTTCTTGATCTCGCTGTCCCAATAGGCACCTTTGACCAGACGAATCATCAGGCGTTTCTGACTACGTTTGGCCAGATCAACAATATAATCTACCACATAGAAACAGCGTTTTTGATAGGCTTGAATCACAAAGCCAATGCCTTTCCAGTCTTGTAATTGCGGCTCAAAACACAGGCGTTCAAGCAGTTGCAAGGAAATTTCCAGACGATCAGTTTCTTCGGCATCAATGTTTAAACCGATATTGTACTGTTTCGCCAAGACCGCGAGTTTAAGCATTTTTCCATACAGTTCATCATGTACACGATCCATCTGTGCGCGCTGATAACGCGGATGCAGGGCAGAGAGTTTGATGGAAATGCCCGGGCCATCATAAACGTCTTTATCCTGCGAGGCTTGTCCGATGGCATGAATCGCTTGCTGATAATCCTGATAATAGCGTTCCGCATCCGGATCGGTCAGTGCTGCTTCACCAAGCATGTCATAGGAATAACGAAAGCCTTTTTCTTCCAGACGTTCTGCATTTTTCAGCGCCTCATCAATGGTTTCACCCGTCACAAACTGTTCGCCCATCATGCGCATGGCAACATCGACAGCCTTACGGATAATGCCGCGACCACTGCGCGCCAACAGGCCGGTTAATAAACTGGACAGGCTTTTTTGCTGTGGGGTTTCCATTAATTTACCCGTCAGCATCAAGCCCCAGGCTGCGGCATTGACAAACATCAGCTGGCTTTGACCGAGATGTTCTTTCCAGTTGCCCTGATTGATCTTGTCGCGGATCAACAGGTCACGCGTGGCTTTGTCCGGAATCCGCAGCAAGGCTTCTGCCAGACACATCAAGGCAATGCCTTCCTGAGAAGATAGGGAAAATTCCTGTAATAATCCTTGTACGATGCCTGCTTTACCGCCTGAACTTTTACGTTCACGCAAGGAATGCGCCAGATCAAAGGCAAGCGCTTGAATCTTGTTGCTGAGTTCGGAGGAAATTTCACTATGCAGCAAGAGTTCTTCGACGCATTCAGTTTCCGCACGGCGCCATGCAGTGTTGATACGTTGTTCGTACTCATTTTTATCTTTGAATTCGGCGATATAATTTGGCTGCTTCATGGCATCTGAACCATAGGTGGGGCTTAGTGTGGTCGGCATAGTGACATCCTGTACTGCTGCAATCAGATCTAGCGGGGCTAACGAGTTTTAATCTATAATCACAGAATATTTGACGAATATCTCACTATAGTTTTTACATTTTTTAGAGGATAATTCTAATGCAGCCTCCTTATTTAAGCCTAGACCGTATAGATATTCGTATCCTGAGTTTATTACAATCCGATGCCAAATTATCCAATATTAAACTGGCTGAATTGGTAAATTTATCGCCGACCGCGGCACTGGCGCGGGTGCAGAAACTGAGCAAAGAAGGCTATATTCTGGGCTACGAAGCCCGTCTGAATCCAAATCTGCTCAATAACGCTTTTGTGGTTTTTGTAGAGATTTTACTGGATAAAACCACACCGAATGTTTTAGATGAGTTTTCCCATGCAGTCCGGCAGATTCCAGAAATTATTGAATGTCATATGATCAGTGGCGGTTTTGATTTCGTGGTAAAAATCCGCTGCGCCAATATGGATGAATTCCGTAAAATTTCCGGGCAAATCTTGTGGCAACTGCCCGGGATCAAGGAAACACGCAGTTATCCGGTGATGGAGGTGATTAAAGAAAGTCAGCAGATCCATCTAAAAATACCGGGAAAATCTAAATAATTTGTAGCGTATTAACGACTAATCTAAAAAACACAAAAGGGACTCGAAAGTCCCTTTTATTGTATTGAATATCCAGACTATTTTTTCATTTCAGCCATTTCTTTTTGATATTCAGCTTTGGCCATTTCAAAACGATGTACCACATCATCACTCGGTGCCTTATCCACTAAGCTGACAATCACGATACTCAGGGTAGCCAGAATAAAACCGGGAATAATCTCGTACAGGCCGGTATCACCCATATAGTTTTTCCAGACGATTACCGTCACCGCACCGACCAGCATGCCGACAATCGCGCCGTTGAGGGTCATACGCTTCCAGAACAGAGACAAGATAATCAAGGGGCCAAATGCTGCACCAAAGCCTGCCCAGGCATAAGCCACCAGACCTAAAACCTTGCTGTTCGGATTAATCGCCAAGGCAATCGCAATTAACGCAATTACTAAAACCATAGCACGACCGACCCAGATCAGTTCTTTTTGCGAGGCATTTTTGCGCAGGAAGCTCTTGTATAAATCTTCAGTCAGGGTGGTTGAACAGACCAGAAGCTGACAGCTCAAGGTGCTCATAATCGCGGCCAGAATAGCTGCAAGTACGATGCCAGCGATCCATGGATTAAACAGGATTTTAGTCAATTCCATAAACACGGTTTCAGGGTTCTGGTTCACCACCGAGGCGAATGCTGGATTAACGGTGAAATAGGCAATCCCGATATAACCAGCTGCCACTGCGCCGCCCAGACACAGAATCATCCAGGTCATGCCAATACGGCGTGCAGCAGGAATGGTCTTCACTGAATCTGCTGCCATGAAGCGCACTAAAATATGTGGTTGACCAAAATAACCCAAACCCCAGGCCAGACTGGAAATAATCGCCACCACGCTTAAGCCTTCAAGCATACTGGACGCATGTGGACGGGCAGATTCAAGGATGACACTCACTTGCTGGCTATTGTCACCCAAGGCCAGGAAGGTAATGATCGGGGTCAGCAACAGTGCGAAGATCATCAAACCGGCCTGAAAAGTATCCGTCCAGCTGATTGCCAGAAAACCACCAATACACACATATAAAATTGTCGCCATCGCACCGATGATAAGCGCCGTGGTGTAATTCCAGCCGAACAGGCTTTCAAACAGGCGTGCACCTGCGACCATGCCCGAGGCACAATAAATTGCAAAGAACACCAGAATCACCAAGGCAGACAAGACCCGTAAAATGCGTTTGCGGTCGGAAAAACGGCTGGTGAAATAATCTGGCAGGGTCAGGGCGTTATTCTGGTATTCGGTATGCGCCCGTAGACGACCTGCCACCAGTAACCAGTTTAGCCACGCTCCGATAATCAGGCCGATGGCAATCCAGGCTTCTGACAGGCCAGACAGGTAAATTGCGCCCGGAAGACCCATCAGCAGCCAGCCACTCATATCTGATGCACCTGCGGAAAGAGCTGTAACGACACTGCCCAGACTACGTCCACCTAAAATATATTCATCAAAATTGGAGGTTGCACGGTAAGCATATAAACCGATTGCAATCATGGCGATAATATAAAACATGAAGGTAATCAGGGTCGGATTTAAATAAGTCATAGGCAGGGCATCCTGTAAATATGGAAACCATCGTTCCAGATGATTTTTTGTACGGAGATCACAAGGCAGTGATTCAAGCACGGTTTAAAAATTACACTCTGTAACATTTACACAGCTTTTATGTATGTTTATTGTAAATACCAATTTAACTAGATGGAACTTAAGGAAAGTTAAGCCACTTAACAGCGAGAGATAAAGTATTGGATTGAGGCAAAACAAGCTAATTCAGGATAAGCGATTAAAAGATTTAAATTTTAGCTTTTTATTTACATGATCTTACAAAACTCACAGCTTTACTGTATTGGTAATAAATCGTAGCAAATTTAGGTTAAAGTCCTCCTATTCGCTCTGTATTTGTTTGCTCATATTGAGACCACACCAAATACGGTGCATCGCCAAGGTATTTTTTAGTGGACAATATGCTGCAAATCGAACCGACCCGCATTGAACGTGACTTATTGGGGGAAAAACAGATCCCATTACACAGCTATTATGGGATTCACACTTTACGTGCCATCGAAAATTTCCAGATTTCAGGATTGGCGATAGGGCAACAATCACATTTTATTTGTGCATTGGCCCAGGTCAAAAAAGCTTCGGCACAGACCAACCTGCATTTTCAAAAAATATCCGAGCAAACCAGTACTGCGATTCAAAAAGCATGTAATGAATTGATTCAGCATCCTGAAAACTGGCAAGCAGCCTTTCCACTTGATCCTTATCAGGGCGGTGCTGGTACGTCAATTAATATGAATGCCAATGAAGTCATTGCCAATATCGCCTTAGAGATCTTGGGGCATCATAAAGGTGAGTATCACATCCTGCATCCGAATGATCATGTGAATACTTCGCAATCGACCAATGATGTCTATCCAACCGCTTTACGTTTGGCAACTTATAGCAGCCTGAATGAATTATTGGCAGTGCTGAAAGCACTGATTGACTGTTTATATACGAAGGCAGCCGAATTTCAGTATGTGATCAAGATGGGGCGTACCCAGTTGCAAGATGCCGTCCCGATGACCATGGAGCAGGAATTCCGGGCTTTTGCGACTTTATTAAAGGAAGATTTAAAACTGATTGAGCAGATGCGCCAGTTATTGCTGGAAGTCAATTTAGGTGCAACAGCGATCGGGACTGGGGTAAACACGCCGCCAGGTTATGCGACGCGAGTCGTCGAAACTTTGGCGCACCTGACGGGGCTGCCTTTAAAAGGTGCAGAAGATTATGTGGAGGCCACCAGTGATTGTGGTGTCTTTATTATCTTGTCGAGCAGTTTAAAACGCCTGGCAGTGAAACTGTCCAAAATCTGTAATGACTTGCGCTTGCTTAGCTCGGGACCACGTACAGGTCTGGCTGAAATTCGCTTACCGGAATTGCAAGCAGGCTCATCAATTATGCCGGCAAAAATCAATCCTGTGATTCCGGAAGTGGTCAATCAGATTGCCTTCCGGGTCATCGGTAATGATTTGACCATTACTATGGCAGCGGAAGCTGGGCAGTTACAACTGAATGTGATGGAACCTGTGATTGCCCTGACCATGAATGAGTCGATTCAATTGTTGACTCAAGGCATGCAAACCCTGAATCAGAAATGTATTGCTGGCATTCAGGCCAATGAAGAAATCTGTTTAAGTTCGGTCATGCGCAGTGTCGGGATTGTGACCTTACTTGAGCCGATTCTGGGGCATGCCAAATGTGATGAAATTGGTAAACAATGTATGCGTGAAAATAAAACCGTGCCGCAAGTGGTATTGGAACTCGGTTTATTAAGCGAAACACAATTAGAAGAAATCTTTGCATTTGAAAATCTGGTGTCTGAAATACCTGTAGCAGAGAGTCAGCTCGAACAGGTTTCTTGATAGCATAAATTGTCTTGAAACAGCTCAACTCAACTGATTGTTGTGATTTTGACAATTTGCCTCAAGTTCGATATGTGGATTTGAGGCATTTTCATCTAGACTAGGGTCTGAACTTTATTTGGCTGGGTAAATGGCGATGTTTGATAAAATCAGTGCATTATTTAAAACTAATAAACCGACTGCTGCACAGTTATATTTAGACGAGCAGAATATCCAGCATGTCGAAGGCACAGGTTATATCGTGGATGGCATTGACTTAAATCAGGAACTGGCCGCACGCTTAGAATATTTGTCCAATCGCCGTCTAAAACAGTTTGATGATTTAAAAGCTTTATACGACACCGCGATGCTGATCAATGAAAAGATTGATCTGGAAATTGCCCATCAGCGTTTTAATGTGACTTTAGGAAATACCGAAGAGAACCTGCTGCAATTTAAAATGATCCTCAAGAAGTTAAATGATTATTATCGTAACTTTCTGCGAGAGAAAAAATAAGTGTTAAAAGTGGCTTGAAATTGAAGCGTATGGATGTGGCAAGACTGCATAAAAATAACAAAATATCCTGAGATCATCGTGCTAGTATAAGCCTCAGGTTATTTAGACTTTAAAGCTATATCCATGTTCCAACAAGAAATTTCCCAACTCAATTTACCACAACTCAAAGCAGGCGAGAAACGCTGGTTAGGCAATCTGCAAGGTTCCTCGACGGCATTGTTGCTCAAAGAAATCGTGCAGCAGCAATCGCGTTTATTTATTGTGATTGCACGCAATAACCAGCATTTGGGTCAACTGGAAAGTGAACTGGAATTTTATGGGATTAAACCCACGATTTTTCCAGATTGGGAAATTTTGCCTTATGACCGCCTGTCTCCGCACCAGGATATTGTCTCGGAACGTCTGGCGATTTTATCCAATATGCCAAAAACTGGCGTACTGTTACTTTCTGCCTCAACCTTGGCACAGCGTGTCGCACCGACTTCATGGATTTTGGGTGAACATTTTGATATTCACGTCGGACAGAAATTCGATCTGGAACAACAGAAGAAAAAGCTGATTCAGGCCGGTTATCATCTGGTCGATACGGTTTATGATCCGGGTGAGTTTGCGGTACGCGGCAGTATCATGGATATTTATGCCTCGGGGCAGGAAGCACCGATTCGGATTGACCTGTTTGATGATGAAATTGAAAGCCTGAAATTTTTCGATTCCGAAACTCAGCGCACCACACAAAGTTTGCAACAGTTTACCGTATTGCCGGCACAGGAATTTCCACTCAAGGAAGGCCGTGCCACCTTCCGTGACCGTTATGCCGAATTTTTCTCAACTGCCAATCCAAAGAAAAACCCGATCTATCTGGATGTGATGGAGGGCATTGTTTCACCGGGAATCGAGTTTTATTTACCGCTGTTTTTCAGTGCTGAGGCCATGCAAGACCAAAGCTCACTTATTTCGTACTTACCAAAGAATGGCATTGTCATTACAGATCGGGCTTTAGACGAGAGTTTGACCCAATTCTGGCAAGATGTGGTGCGCCGTTATGAAGATCGCCGTCACAATGTTGATCAGCCGATCCTACCCCCAGACAGCCTGTTCTTTCAGACCAATCAGGTTCTGGAGCAGCTGAATCAATTTGCACGTATTATTGCCGCCCAAACGCCTTTTGACCAAAAAGCCGGCGTATTGAACCTCGATACCCAGTTGCCACCACGTCTGCCTGTCGATCCAAAACGTGAAAAACCATTTATTGAAGTCAAAAAATATATCGATCAGGCCAATCATCCGGTGCTGCTGGTGGCCGAGAGTGCCGGACGCCGTGAAAGCTTAAAAGATGCGTTACGACCAAGTCTGGGTGATATTCCGACGGTTGATAACTTTGAGAGCTTTATCACCTCCCTGTATGCGATTGCGATTACCAATGCGCCATTAGAGCGTGGTCTGGTGCTGACCGATCGTGTCAGCATCATTTCTGAAAACCAGCTCTATGAACATCGCGTGGTACAGCGCCGCCGTAAACGTCAGCAGGAAGTTTCAGAAGAATTTCTGATCCGCAGTCTGACTGAACTGACCATGGGCGCGCCTGTGGTGCATATCGATTATGGAGTGGGGCGTTATGCCGGTCTGGTCACTTTAAGTATTGATGATCAGGATCATGAATTCTTGCAGCTGGATTATGCCGATGCGGCCAAAGTCTATGTGCCGGTGACCAATCTGCATTTAATCAGCCGATATAGCGGTGGTGATCCGGATCTGGCACCATTGCATAAGCTCGGGACAGATGCATGGAATAAAGCCAAACATAAAGCGCTGGAACAGATTCATGATGTTGCGGCCGAGTTGCTGCATATTCAGGCACGCCGTGTCTCTAAACCCGGCATCAGTTTTGAAATTGATCAAAGTCTGTATATGCAGTTTGCCAGTGGCTTTGCCTATGAAGAAACGCTGGATCAGGCCAATGCGATTGAAGCCACGCTGCATGACATGCAACAAGCTAAGCCGATGGATCGTCTGGTCTGTGGTGATGTCGGTTTTGGTAAAACGGAAGTCGCGATGCGTGCCGCATTTGTTGCGGTACAGAATAACCGGCAGGTGGCGATTCTGGTGCCAACCACCTTGCTGGCACAACAGCATTATGATTCATTCAAAGACCGCTTTGCCGACTGGCCGGTCCGGATTGAAGTGCTGTCACGTTTCGGTTCTTCCAAAGCACATAGCAAGACCATTGACGACCTGATCGAAGGGAAAGTGGATATCGTGATTGGTACGCATAAAATTTTGCAGGAAAATGTCCAGTTTAAAAATCTTGGCCTGATGATTGTCGATGAAGAACATCGCTTCGGAGTACGTGACAAGGAGCGGATCAAGGCCATGCGTGCCGATGTCGATATGTTGACCCTGACAGCCACTCCAATTCCGCGTACACTAAATATGGCCTTTAGTGGCATGCGTGATCTATCGATTATTGCCACACCGCCGGCACGCCGTCTTGCGGTGAAAACCTTTGTGCAAGAACATACCGATGACACCATTAAAGAAGCGATTCTGCGTGAACTGTTGCGTGGTGGTCAGGTCTATTTCCTGCACAATGAAGTCGATACGATTGACCGTGCCGCAGCGCATATTCGTACATTGGTGCCGGAAGCCCGGGTGATTGTGGCACATGGCCAGATGCGTGAACGTGAACTGGAGCAGGTGATGCAGCAGTTCTATCACAAGGAATACAATGTTCTGGTGTGTTCGACTATTATTGAAACCGGGATTGATGTCCCAAATGCCAATACCATTTTGATTGAACGTGCTGACAAACTGGGCCTGGCACAATTACATCAGCTCCGTGGCCGAGTCGGGCGCTCGCATCATCAGGCCTATGCCTATTTAATGGTGCCGTCTTTAAAAGCCTTAAAAGGCGATGCCGAAAAACGTCTGGATGCGATCCAGCGTGCTTCGACCTTGGGGGCCGGATTTATGCTGGCTACCGAAGATCTGGAAATTCGCGGGGCAGGTGAATTACTCGGCGAACAGCAGAGCGGTTCAATGCAGGCGATTGGTTATAGCCTGTATATGGAAATGCTGGAAAAAGCCACCAAAGCCATTCAAAAAGGTAAAACCCCAAACTTCGATGCACCCTTGTCATTGACCGCAGAAATTACCCTGCATATGCCAGCGCTCATTCCGGATGATTATCTCGGAGATGTGCATCAGCGTCTGTTGTTCTATAAGCGTATCAGTAATACTGATACTCAGGAGAAGCTGGACAATATTCGGATGGAATTGATCGACCGTTTTGGCATACCGCCACAACCGGTCAAACAGCTCTTTGCCGTGCATCAGATTCGTCTCAAAGCCGAGCAGCTTGGCATCACCAAAATTGATATTAGTGCTCAAGGTGGGCATGTGGAATTCGCGCCAGATACCCCGGTTCAGGCCATGACCATTATCCAGATGATGCAGAAACATCCAACCTATTTCCGGATGAATGGCGGGCAACGTCTTAAGGTCATGGTCATGCTGGAAGATTACCAAAAGCGGATTCAGTTTATTCAGGATTTGCTGGACAGTCTATTGAAAGAAGTGGGCTAATTTGATTTAGACTAAATCAGTTTGAAAGTTCATGATACATTTCATTTTCATTGAAATTTTCAGGAATGATAAACCAGCTTTTTTTAATGAAATGTTCGAACAAATTCTCGTGATGCGCCTTGCAACAAATCATGAGAATTTGTCTTTAAACCCATTGCTTTCAATATTCAGCTTCGGTTGGATATGTTAGTATTAGCCATCATTCTAATTTTGCATCATTTATAAAGATATGTTTAGTTTGCATCCACAACTTGCTCAAGATACTTTTTTTGTAGGCGACTTTCCTTTGTCAACATGTCGTTTGATGAATGATATGCAATTTCCCTGGCTGATCCTGATTCCACGTGTGCCGGGTGTCTCTGAATTATATGAATTGAGCCAAGCTGACCAAGAGCAGTTTTTACGTGAATCAAGCTGGTTATCAAGCCAGCTGGCACGTGTTTTCCGTGCGGATAAAATGAATGTCGCGGCATTGGGCAATATGGTTCCGCAATTGCATTTTCATCATGTGGTTCGTTATCAGAACGATGTAGCATGGCCGAAGCCTGTTTGGGGTACACCAGCTGTTCCTTATAGCAGTGAAGTATTAGCACATATGCGTCAAACACTCATGCTGGCGCTACGTGGTCAAGGCGATATGCCATTTGACTGGCGTATGGACTGATTAGCCCCAAGTATTCCGAGATCTATGAACGATTGCGGATTTCAGGGAGTGACTGAATGCAATTAGACGACTGGATTCAAAAAGAACCACAACAGTTTGAATATTTTCATCGCTTGATGGGCTATATCATGCTGTCTCTGGTTTTGGTCGTCTTTCATTACACTGAACCGGATACTCAGTATCAGCTCTTTGTTCCTGTGTTTTTATTCCTGATTTTATTGATTAGCTCGAAACTGTCGCGCTGGTTGATCTATCGCCATGATTATCGTATTCGGCGCAATGTTCTTTTTCTGATTGATGTTATTGTTATTGTAGTGGTTTTAGCCGCAGTACAGCTGGATTTGGTATTGTCCTTGCTGGGTTTGGTGGCAATACTCTATACCGCGATCAGTAATAAAATTTCATTGATGATGGCTTCTCTGGCCAGTCTGGTCGGGATCACCGTTTTTTATCTGGCCAATATTCTGGTCTTTGGTTTTGGGACTTATTTTGAACCGACAAGCAGTGAACTAACGGTTTTAGGCTTCATCTGCCTGATTACCTATTTTGGTGTCGGAAGTTTTTATCAGAGTGGTCGTGTGCAGTATATGACCCAGAAGAAAAATCATTATTTTGAACAGATGAACCGTTATATGGAATTTGCCAATCAGCTGAGTCGTTATGCGCCTGTGCAGTTGTGGCAATCCATCATGAAAGGTGAATCTGAAGCGAAAATTGAATATAAACGTAAAAAGTTAACAATTTTCTTCTCGGATATTCAAGGCTTTACAGAACTGTCTGAAACGCTTATTCCAGATGATTTAGCATTCTTGCTCAATGATTATTTGCGGCATATGACCGAAATCGCCAAAAATTATGAAGCGACTGTCGATAAATTTATGGGTGATGCCATCCTGATTTTCTTTGGTGATCCAAACTCTGAAGGCGTAGAGCAGGATGCCAAGAACTGTATGGAAATGGCGATTGCCATGCGTCAGCAAATGAAACTGCTGCGTGAGCGTTGGATTAAAATGGGTTATCCGCCACTGCATATCCGTATGGGTATTTCGACCGGTTATTGCCACGTCGGGAATTATGGTGCGACGCATCGGATGGCCTATACCATTGTAGGACGGGATGCCAATCTGGCAGCGCGCTTACAGAGCGCAGCTGAAGTGGATGAAATCCTGATTTCAGAAGATACTCATAATCTGATCAAAAATGATTATTTATGTGCGCCGAAGAAACCAATTTTCTTGAAAGGCATTAAAGCACCGGTAAGAACTTGGCAGCTAATGGAAAAATATGCATCGCAGAAAGTTGAGTATCAACGTTGGTTCGACTATGAATATAAAGGCTTTCATTTACTGCTCAATCTGGACGAAGTACAAAACTTTGAATATCCAGAATTGATTCATGTACTGGAAAAAATGATTAAACGCATTGAAACTCAGCAGAAATTGACCAACTCTCAAGGCATCGTCAAGCTTAAACTTGAAGATGAAGTGATTGAGCATCTCCAGCCACAAGACGAATTTGAATCACTCAAAGACTCCAAAGTAATTTAATCATTCTCATAAATATAAAAAACCACGTCTAAGCGTGGTTTTTTATATGATCTTTCAAGAAAAATCTTAATGATTTTCCGAAGCGTGATTGATGGTGTATTTTGGAATTTCAATTTCCAGATCTTCATCGACCAGTGTGACCTGACAAGAAAGACGCGAATCAGGTTCCAGACCCCAAGCGCGATCCAGTAAATCTGCTTCTACATCATCCATTTCTTCGAGGCTATCGAAGCCTTGACGTACCACAACGTGGCACGTTGTACATGCAGCTGACATATCGCAGGCATGTTCGATTTTAATGCCATTTTTGAGCAGGCTTTCGCACAGGTTGGCATTGTGTTCGACTTCAAACTCAGCACCTTCGGGGCAAATCTGCGCATGTGGAAGAACTTTAATACGTGGCATAGTCGTTACCTTAAATTAGTTTGAGTTTGACCAGTCGTCGAGTTTAGTGCCCTTAAGAGCGGCATCAATATGTTGGTTCATACGTGCTGCTGCAAAAGCATCACTATGTATTTTAAGCTGTTCAACTGCAGATTCAATCGCTTTGATGTCTGAACCTTGAAGCTCGGTTTCAAGTTGTGCCTGTGCAGTTTGCAGTGCTGCCAGTTGCTCTTCAGTCAACAGAGCGGCATCTACTTTTAGTGCCTGAACCAGTGCTTCCAGCTCACGCTGGGCTTCAACTTTGGTTTCATTCAAATGACGCAGATTTTTATCTTCCTCGGCAAATTTATAACCGTCAAGCAACAGGCGCTCGGTATCTTCACCAGATAAGCCATAAGATGGCTTAATATCAATTTGCGCATGCACGCCAGATGTTGTTTCTTTGGCAGATACCGTCAACAAACCATCAGCATCGACCTGGAAAGTTACTTCGATACGTGCCTGACCGGCTGTCATTGGTGGAATGCCATGCAAGACAAAACGACCCAGACTACGACAATGTTCAACCAGATCACGTTCACCTTGAACTACATGGATCAACATGGCAGTCTGGCCATCTTGATAGGTAGTAAATTCCTGACGACGTGCTACAGGAATGGCAGTATTACGTGAAATCAGACGTTCCACCAGTCCGCCCATGGTTTCTAAACCTAAAGACAGTGGGGTAACATCCAGTAATAAGGAACCATCAGTCGAGTTGCCAATCAGTTGGTTTGCCGTAATCGATGCGCCAATGGCAACCACTTCATCCGGGTTAATCGTGCACAGCGGTTCTTGGCTAAATACGTCACCAACTGCTTTTTGTACGGCATAAGAACGGGTTGAGCCACCCACCAGAACCACATTTTGAATGTCATCCAGTTCAAGCTTGGCATCACGCATCACACGTTTACATACGCTGATGGTTTTGTCCAAAGCAACTTTAATGATTTCTTCAAAGGTTGAACGGTCAAGGGTTAATACTTGATCGAGTAATTGAATCTGAACGGTTTCAGCATCTGAAAGTGCTTCTTTGGCCTTACGCGCTGCCACAATAAAATGTGCATATTCAGCATCATCTAAAGTTTCGATGTTTAGCTGTTTCTTGGCCCATTTCAAAATTAAACGGTCCAGGTCATCACCACCGAGGGCAGTGTGGCCACCAGTCGCAAGCACTTCAAACACGCCTTGCGAAAAACGCAAAATCGAAACGTCGAAAGTACCGCCACCCAAGTCATAAATCACATAGTTGCGATCTGTACTCAAGTTGCTTTCCTGATCGAGGCCATAAGCCACAGCAGCAGCGGTTGGCTCATTCAATAAACGTAAAACATTCAAACCGGCAAGCTGGGCAGCATCTCGGGTTGCCTGACGCTGTGCTTCATCAAAATACGCTGGAACGGTAATCACTGCACCATTCACCGGATTTTTCAGACTTGCTTCAGCACGATCTTTGAGCTGCTTTAAAATTTCTGCAGAAATTTCAACCGGAGTTTTACGACCTTGTGCGGTTTCAAAAGCCGGCATTTCATTCGCTTCGCCGACCAAGGCATAAGGATGCTGGAATTTGATATCCGCTTGAGAGCGCCCCATGAAACGCTTGACTGAAACGATGGTATTTTTAGGATCGCTGGTAATAAAAGGCGCGGCTTCATTACCATATTGAGTCTGCTGTTCTGCATAATGCACGATAGAAGGAAGTAGCACACGACCTTGTTCGTCATTCAGCACTTTGGCTTTACCTGAAAGAACCGTGGCAACCAAAGAGTGGGTGGTGCCTAAATCGATACCAATCGCAATGCGGTGTTCATGTGGTGCACTTGATTGACCTGGTTCTGCAATTTGCAAGAGAGCCATAGTGTTACATCCTTTGCACGTTAAATATTAAAAATTAGAAATCATCATCAAGGTCAAAGCTGTCATCGTCCAGGAAGCGGTCTTCCGCCTTGTCGATATCTGCCATGACTTTAACAAAGAAGCGTAGTTTACGCACTGTATCGCGTGCTTCAGCCCAGTCTTCATCGGTATAGTCAATTTTAAACTCACGAACCAGACCGTCAATCCATTGCTGTACTTCAACTTTCAGTGAAGTTAAATCTTCAGCAGAGGTGGCATCGTCGAGTTGTTCACGAATTTCCAGAGCGTCCTGCAAGAATTCAAAATCACTGATCGATTGATCTAAGTGATAATCCTGTTTCTTGAGGGATAATAAATACGCTGCACGGCTATCGACCGCTGACAAAACTTTAAAAGCCTGATTGATATCACTTGATTTAATCAGGGCCTGATCTTTGTCTTCAGCTTTATCGGGATGATATTGTTGCTGTAACTTTAAAAATTCAGTTTTTAAAGTTGCCAAATCAATATCGAGTGCTACTGGAAGATTGAACAGCTCAAAATGATTCATGGGAGATGGGGTCCGCGATTAATGTGCAAAAATAACTGTATAAATGCAATTAAAACAGTGTGAAACACACTGTTTTAATGTCAAAAGAGAATAACTGCCGGGTTTATACAGTGAAGGATTCACCACAACCGCATTCGCCTTTTTTGTTGGGGTTGTTAAATTCAAAGCCTTCGTTCAAGCCGTTTTTAACATAGTCCATCTCCATACCTTCAAGATAAACCAGACTTTTCGGATCAATGAATACTTTAACCCCAAACTGCTCAAATGCTTGGTCATGTGTATCGACTTCGTCAACGAACTCGAGTACATAAGCCAGACCAGAACAGCCTGAAGTTTTCACACCAACGCGAATGCCTTCACCCTTACCGCGATTTTTTAAATAATTGCTGATATGAGTTGCAGCATTTTCAGTTAAATGGATCATGAAAACTCCGTTAAAATTTAAAAACGTGGAACAATTAAGCTTTAACTTTCTTGTTACGGTAGTCTTCTACAGCTGCTTTGATTGCATCTTCTGCAAGAACAGAGCAGTGTACTTTTACTGGTGGAAGTGCCAGTTCAGTTGCAATATCGATATTCTTGATTGCTTGAGCTTGATCCAAAGTTTTACCTTTAAGCCATTCAGTCACCAAAGAACTTGATGCGATTGCTGAACCACAACCATAAGTTTTAAAACGTGCTTCTTCAATCACGCCTGCATCGTTGACTTGAATCTGTAAACGCATCACGTCACCACATGCGGGTGCACCAACCATACCCGTACCAACGTTTTCAGCATTTTTATCTAAAACGCCAACATTACGAGGGTTTTCGTAATGATCAATTACTTTTTCGCTATAAGCCATGTTGCTTCTCCAAACCTCGGGGTCAGCCTTAGTATTATTAAATATGGGGGTTAAAAAACTTTTCTCAATGAGATAGCAACCGATTGGTCACTATCTCAGGATGAAGATTAATGTTCAGCCCATTCAACTTTAGAAAGGTCGATACCTTCTTTAAACATATCCCAAAGCGGAGAAAGTTCACGTAACTTCTCAACAGCAGCTTTAGTGATACTCAATACATGGTCGATATCTTCTTCAGTGGTGTATTTACCAAAGCTGAAGCGGATCGAACTGTGTGCAAGCTCGTCTGAAAGACCCAATGCACGAAGTACATAAGAGGGTTCCAGTGTTGCAGAGGTACATGCTGAACCTGAAGATACCGCAGCATCTTTCAAGGCCATCATCAGTGATTCACCTTCAACAAAGTTGAAGCTGATATTCAAGTAGTTCGCTACGTTTTGTGTAGGATGACCATTCAAGAACACCTGTTCAAGGTCTTGTACGCCATTCCAAAGCTTGTCGCGAAGTACACGTAAGCGGGTTTGTTCAGCTTCCAGATTCTTGCCTGCAAGTTCGAATGCTTCACCCATCCCCACGATTTGATGCGTTGCCAGCGTACCTGAACGCATACCACGTTCATGACCGCCACCATGCATTTCAGCTTTAAGGCGTACACGTGGGCTACGACGTACAAACAGGGCACCAATACCTTTGGGGCCGTAGATCTTGTGCGCAGAGAAGCTCATCAGGTCTACTTTTAAAGTTGAAAGATCAATTTCAACTTTACCTGCCGCTTGTGCTGCATCGACATGGAAGAAAATTTTGTTGGCACGAGTGATTTCACCAATCGCTGCAACATCAGTAACCGTACCGATTTCGTTGTTCACCATCATCAGTGAAACCAGAATCGTATCTGGACGAATTTCTGCTTGAACCATTTCCGGAGTAATTAAACCGGTTTGCGGCTGTGGTTCAATATAGGTAATCTCAAAACCTTCAGACTCTAACTCACGGCACGTATCTAAAATTGCCTTGTGTTCGATTTTAGAGGTAATGATATGTTTACCTTTCGATGCATAGAAATGAGCCACACCTTTAAGCGCAAGGTTATCTGATTCGGTTGCACCTGAAGTCCATACGATTTCACGTGGATCAGCTTTAATTAAATTAGCGACCTGTTCACGTGCATATTCAACTTTTTCTTCTGCTTGCCAGCCATAAGCATGTGAACGAGATGCAGCATTACCGAAGGTACCTTCGAATGTTAAACATTCCATCATACGTTCAGCAACCTGAGGATCTACCGGAGTCGTAGCTGCATAATCAAGATAAATCGGACGTTTCATGTCAAATACCTGTAACCGATAAAAGGGCTGAATCAAAGGGTGCTGAATTTTGGCGTAATGACACTGTTTGTACATTGTCACGTGCAACCAGATCAGCAAGCGAGATTTTTGCTAAATAATCGGCAATGTGGTGGGAGAGTTCCTGCCATAAATCATGAGTCAAGCACATCGCACCATTCTGGCAGTTGCCTTTATGGTCACAGCGAGTCGCATCAACTGTTTCGTTTACAGCTTCGATAATTGCTAACACAGTAATTTCATCTGCATTACGTGCTAAATGGTATCCACCATTTGCTCCACGAACACTTGAAACTAAGCCATGGCGCTTGAGTTTCGCAAATAACTGCTCAAGATAGGCAACAGAAATAGTTTGACGTGCCGCAATTTCGGCGAGCGTAATCGTTTTTTCAGAAGGCTGCAAAGCTAGATCAAGTAGAGCAGTCACAGCGTAGCGACCGCGAGTGGTTAGGCGCATGATTCGATACACATGGTTAGACTAGATGTGTCGATTTTAAGAATCCCGACTAAATTAGTCAAGTTATTTTTAGTAGACCTTAGTGGGATTTAATTTTTTCATAATGAAAGATTTAGATACTGAGCCAATTATACACTAATAACGTAATCAAAAGTATGCTACTCAGGCCAAAAACAATATTAATGCGCTTTTGACGGCGTTCGATCCGTTTCAGGCGGTTTTTATACTGTTTGACTTCTACCTGCAAGGTATTGATCTTGGAACGCTGCTCTTCAATTTTCTTTAAGAGTGGTGCTATACGCTTTTTGGACGCAATAATTTCCGTTTCATCAGTGGGTGTTTCAGACAGCCAGTGTTTCCAGTCGGCTAATACTTTTGGCAAGCTGAATACGGTTAATAAATCACGAAATTCGTCTTTCAAAACCTGATGACCATCAATGCGCATACTACGAATGCTACGACGATTGCCAAAAATAAAAATTTTGATCAGATCGGGAAGTGTGGTACGCACATCCAGATCTACAATGCGACCCGGTGCTTTATGGTCAAATAAAAGACCATTTGTGGTGAATTGCACATAAAAGTCGAAATATGGAATATAGCTATTGATTTTAATCGAGATATTTTCATCTACAAACTTCTTGGCTTGTAATGCAACGACACGATCATGCTTGAGAATGAAGGTAAATATTGTTTCTAAAACAATTAACGTCATCGTAAGCAACAAATGCGGTTGATTTTGACTTTGTTGCGATTCGCTCATATACAACCAATCCTTACCTGAAATATAAAGTGAAAAAGCTTCCTGCCTGTGAAGAGATTTCAGGGTTAAATCAAATTAGACTTGAAATAAATTGCTTTGTAGAACAGTTTAGCAAATCTATCAAGTACTAAATTTGCTATTATGCAGTGATTTTGTAGAATAATTTATAATAATTGCGCAGAAAACAAACAGGAGCCGTGCACATGGACAAGTCAAAAACAGCACAAGACTCAGCTGAAGCTTTAAACCAGAAAACAGTGAAAGCCAAGTCCAAATCTGCCTCGGAGCGCAAATCGGCTCTTGATTTTCGTAAATATACCAAACAGATCTGGCTGGCTGGACTGGGAGCATTTTCACGTGCCGAAGAAGAAGGCAATAAACTGTTTGACTCACTGGTCAAGGTTGGAGAAGAACTGGAGTCTAAAACTGCAGATATTGCAGATCAAACTGTAGAAAAGGTCTCAGGAAAGGCCAAAGAGTCGGTCACAGAGACCAAAGATAAAGTAGAAAAGCTGATCGACAACTCTGTTCATCACTCATTGAATCGTATAGGATTAGTCACACTCAAGGATGTACAACATTTGGAACGTTTAATCCTTCAGTTACATGCCAAAGTTGATCAGTTGACTGCGGAACAAGAAAAAATGCAGGAAGAATTGTCGAAAAAAACACAAATAAAATGACTTTATTTATTATTCAATGTTTTTTTCGCATATTTTTTGAAAAAAAAGAGGTTCTTAAGTATTGCGTTTATACCTAAAGCATTGCTATAAAGGCGTTATGGCATGTTAAACAAATTCTTGAACCTTAAATAAACGATATTAAGAGGACGTAATCTTCATGAATAAATCAGAATTAATTGATGCAATTGCAGAGAAAGGGGGATTATCTAAGGCTGACGCAGGTAAAGCTTTAGATGCTACAATTGCTTCTGTTACTGAAGCTTTAAAAGCGGGTGATACAGTTACTTTGGTCGGTTTTGGTACTTTCGGTGTAAAAGAACGTGCTGCACGTACTGGCCGTAACCCACAGACTGGCGCTACTCTTGAGATCAAAGCAAGCAAAGTGCCTAGCTTCAAAGCGGGTAAAGGCTTAAAAGACGCTGTAGCTTAAGCTTACCCAGCGATGAAACGCGCCTTCTTTGGCGCGTTTTTTATTGATAAAATAAATTGTGATGATTAACACATTCATTCAATGGGTATTTTCGGTTAAAATCCTTTGCAAATAAAATATTGGAATACTTATGGAAGCTTTTCGTAAAGTTATTAAGGGTTGGTTGGGTAAAGTTTTACTCGTTCTGTTTTTGACCCCGTTAGCGCTTGTAGGTATTGAAGGATATTTTAGCGGCGGGAGCTCTGATGCGGCAAAATCCGTGAACGGAACTGAAATATCTCAAAAAGAATTAGAGTCACTGACGAAATCATTTAAAGAACAATATCTCAGTTATGCCAATGGCGATGAAACCTTGCTGAATCAAAGCTTCATTGACCAGAAAGCCATGGATACTTTGGTTTCACGTACCTTATTGCTACAACAGGCAGAAGAATTAGGCATCAGCCTGAGTGACCAGCAAATTGTACAGATGATTGCCCAGCAGCCGACTTTCCAGCAAGATGGTAAGTTCTCTGATGCTTTATATGAGAACTATCTTAAATCAATTGGCATGACCAATCGTGCTTTAGTCGAAAGTTTGCGTAAAGATCATGCGCTGAAAATGCTGTCTTCGACATTCCTGGACTATCCACTGGTGAGTCCGGTCGAAATGCAGCAAATTGCCGATTTACAGACTGAACAACGTCATATTCATATTTCCAGTATTAATCTGGACAGTTATAAACAAGATGTCAAAGTCAGCGATGCTGAAGTCGCTGCCTATTATGAACAGCACAAGGCATCGTTTACACAGCCGACCAGTGTAGATGTAGACTATGTGGTGTTGAAGCCAAGTGATATTCAAGCACAGGGTTTGGCAGTGACAGATGCTGAACTTCAGGAAGCGTATACAGCCTTTGTTGCGACACAAAAACAGGCAGTTAAACCAGAGGTGAAGCATATTTTGATTACGGCGGACAGTCGTAGTGATGCTGAAGCACAAAAACTGGCTGCAGAAGTGGCAGCGAAAATTAAAGCCGGTAACACTTTTGCACAGGCTGCAGCACAATATTCTGAAGATCCTGAATCCAAGTCTAAAGGCGGAGCAATTGCAGTCTATGAAACTGGCGTATTTGGTAGCACATTTGACCAGACTGTTAGCTCTTTAAAATCAGGTCAGGTCTCTGCTCCTGTGAAAACAGATTATGGCTATCATATTATTTCTGTGCAATCACCTGATGTGGCTGTGCCATCTTTTGAGTCACAAAAAGCACGTTTATCTGAAGAGGTTTTGGCTGCTAAAAAATCCAATGCATTCTCCGATACGGTGAATAGCTTGAATGATATGGTGGTGGGAAGTGATTCTCTGGAGGTTGTTACACAAGAAGTGAAAGGCGTGCAGGTTCAGAAAGCCCAAGGAGTAAAACTTTCAACCCGTGACCCAGTGTTGAGCGATGCCAACCTTAAAGTCAAACTGTTTAATGATGATGTCAAAAATGGTGATCGTAATGCTTCATCAAGCATTCAGTTGGCCAATGGTGATGTGGCCTGGATCAAGGTGCGTGACTATCATGCAGCTGGTGAACAAACACTGGCAGAAGCGAAACCGCGTGTTCAGGCTCAACTGATTGAAGACAAAGCCGCTGCTTTGGCAAAAGCAAAAATTCAGAAAGCTCTGGATGAGTTCAAAACCAAACCTGCTGCATCAGTCGCCAAAGGTGCTTTGATTTTTGAAGATGCTGGCGTGTATACCCGTGCTGAAGGTTTGCTAAAACGTGATGTACAACGTGCCGCTTTTAGTCTTCCGACACCAAAAGCAGGCCATTGGTCAGTGACCACAGCGAAAATGCCAAATGAGCTGGTCGTGGTTGCGGTATCAGAAGTAAAGAAAAACCCGGTGGATGTATTGAGTGCAGAGCAACGTAGTGAGTTGGTGAAGTTGTATCAGCAACTTCGTGGTCAGCAAGAATTTGATGACTATACGCGCTACCTGAAATCTCAGGCAAAAATCAAATAAGACGATCTTGAATAAAAAAACCAGCCTGCGGGCTGGTTTTTTATGCTCTAGCCAAATGAGGGTTTAAGCACGAATAATCAGTTCATAACCGGTATATTTACGCATATTGATTACACCGGTATCCAGAATTAAATACTGACCTTTAATACCCTGTAATTTGCCACGAATCACCGGAGTTTTATCCAGATTATGTGATTTAATCTTTTCTGGATATTGCTCGACCGGATAAATAAACTCACGTGGCAGTTCATCTTCAAGCACTTCAATATTTTCATTAAACTCAAGATTCTGATTAAATTCTTCACGAATGCTTTGAATTTTAGGTGCAAATTCTTCTAACAGCTGTTCACGGATTTCAATCAGATTCAGTGGTTCTGCTTCACCTTTGAGCAGCTTGCGCCAGTCTGTTTTGTCTGCGACCTGCGTACCAAACATGACTTCCAATTTGCCAGAGAGGCGACGTGAGCCAACTTTCATAATCGGCAGGGCTTGGGTTGCGCCCTGATCCAGCCAGCGGGTCGGCATTTGGCTGGTACGGGTAATCCCGACCTTTAATGCACTGGAATTGGCTAGATAGACAATATGCGGTTGAAAGCAGACATTCTGGGCAAATTCATCTTCGCGGCAAGTGCCTAAATGATAATGACAGGTTTCTGGCTTCATGATGCACATATCACATGAAGCATTGGTCTTAAAACATTTAAAACAGTGACCTTGCGAGAAAGATTTTGAGGTTTTATTGCCACAAGATACGCAATAAATTTTCCCTGTCCATTCAATCTCGATGTCTTGGCCCAAATTAAATGGAAGATCGATTTCTGCACGATCCAGAATTAATTTATACTCAACATTTGCCCGCTGTATCTGTTGATCAGTTACACTAAGGTCTTTGAGGCCGACATGCATTTTATGGCAAATGCCCTGAAGTTCCATAAAGATTACTCACTTAAATCATAAGGATGCAGTTATGGCTGAGCAGAATGTCATTACTTCAATGCTAGACGATTTCGCACAGGAACAGCCAATTCATACTGCTATTTGTATTGGGCAGGACTTAAGGCAAGTCCAGTTTCAGCCATCTATTCAATGGCACTATTTTAGCGTATCTGGCTTTTTAAATCTGCCTTTTCAGCAGCGTTATGACCTGGCTGTGGTAATGCTGGATACGATAGAAACCGAAAACTTGTCTGAACAGATCATGAGTCAAATCTTGGTGAAATTGCGTGATTTATTTGCTAAACGTCTGGTGGTGATCAGTCGGCTGCAAGATGAAAAACTATTGAGAGCTTTGGGATTTACCCAGCTGATTGACAAGACCACGCACGGGGCGGATTTTGCGCTGTGGCAGTTTAATATTTTAACCTATAAGCATGTGCCCGACTGGTTTAATTCCAAGTTCTGGGCCAATCCGGAAAACTGGGATAAATTTCGCTGGTAAGCCTATGCCTGCTTAATTGCAAATATTAACACAATCCTGCCTAGACAATATGAGGACAGACCGTATTCTGTAACTATGATGCATACAGGATATAGAGCATGACGAATCTGAGTAATATCGTGGAAATATTGGCCAAGCAGGCATTGGGTGGCGGGCAGTCTCAAAAGCGATCTTCACAGCAGGGTGGTCTGGCAGATATCCTGGGATCGGTATTGGGTCATTTGAATAAATCTCAGACTCAACAAGATCAGAGTCAACACAGTCAGAATCAGCAGAATCAAGCCGGCCAGCAGACCCGACAAAATGGTTTAGGTGCAATTTTAGGTTCAGTTCTCAGTCAGTTAGGTGGGGCAAATCGTCAAAGTACTGCTCAATCCCGTTCAGGATTGGGAGGAGGTTCGACTGGCAAAACCTTATTGATTGCGGTGCTACCTCTGGTACTGACCTGGATTCAAAAACAGGGTGGTTTACAGGGTGCATTGGATAAGCTTAAAGGACAGGGGTTGAATAGTCAGGTTGATGACTGGGTGTCGACTGGCCCGGGTGAAAATGCCAATGTTGATCCGCAGCAGGTACAAAATCTGTTTGATGATCAGGAAATTGAAGAAGTTGCACAGCAAACTCATGCGCCTAAACAGGATGTGTATAGTGCAATTTCACAAGTTTTGCCGCAGATTATTGACTCACTTACGCCACAGGGTGAACAGACCAGTAAGCAGGAAGCCAATAATGATATTCAAAATGTCTTGAATATGGTCTCAGGGCTTCTCAAAAAATAAATTCCATCATTAAAAAATCCCGATTTGAGTCG
Organism: Acinetobacter sp. F9; assembly: GCF_019195275.1. NCBI lineage: Bacteria > Pseudomonadati > Pseudomonadota > Gammaproteobacteria > Moraxellales > Moraxellaceae > Acinetobacter > Acinetobacter sp. F9. Next base: position 2,731,907 of record NZ_CP078068.1, on the reverse strand, counting down.
GGATTTTTTAATGCTATGCAGACTTTAAAATCGCTAATCTAGGTTCAGGCTAAACAGCTGGTTAGAGTCGCAGATTTTTTTGGCAATATAATGAGATTTTCGGGTACGAATTAAAATAATTTGCGATTGAAAACCCAGTTCACCAAATTCCGGTTCTACCTGTACATAATGCAGTTGCCCATATTCATCTCGAACCCGCGCTTGAGCAGAAAATCCAGGGCGGGCATTGCCACTTGAAATCGTTGCCAGACGGCCGAGCAAATTGACATTATTCTTTTTATATTTGGGTGGAATGACCTGATCCAGGCAATGAATCATGAAAATCGTAAAAAAAGTGGCAATAATTAAAGCTGGAATAATCAGATAATAAGCGGGCAGAAACTCAAACTCCTGAGAATAGATCAGGAATTGTAAAACATAGCCAGCAAAGCTGAAATTCATCAGAAAGAAAAATACAATTAGGGTTTTGGAGAATTTGACATTCAACAGGTCTAATTGTTGAAAATTATAAGGTGAAATTTTTTGCAAAAATTTGCTGGATCTGAGTCCAAAATAGAAACCAATGGTTTTCACCACGCCGAATAAAATAATCGCCAATAAACTGAGATGAAAAGGTATCAGATTATAGTCTAGAAAAAATGCAGGCATGGTGAAGTCCGTTTTAGGTCTTATTCTGTGAGGTAAATTCCACCATCAGAATGCACGGTAATTTCTACTTTTTCAAGTGACTGACCTTGGCAAGGCCCGGAAATACATTCACCGCTTTCTACCAAAAATAGTGCACCATGCGTTGAACATTCAATAAATTCCTGATCACGATCCAAAAACTGGTTTTCCAGAAATTCCAGCTCGACTTGCAAATGCGGACACAGGTTTTGATAGGCATAAAAAGCTCCATCGCGCTGGGTAATAAAAATAATATCCCCATTGTCCAGTTCAAAAGAGCGTGCTTCACGCTCTGGAACATCTTCGGTCATACAAATTTTAAACATTAAGCACATTCCTTCTGAAAGTCTTGTAATAATGCCGCATAGTCTTCAATCGCTAAACGTGGGCCAAATTGCGAAACCACCTGACTGGAAATTAAAATCGCCAGTTCAGCCGCAGTTTTAAGACCTAGGTTGGCATTCAAGGCATACAGGAAAGCCCCGGCAAATGCATCACCGGCACCATTCGCATCTACTGCAGTAACTTTGCGGCCAGGCACTTTAAATGTATTGTCGTGATCCGAAATAAGTGCACCCTCGGCTGACAATGTAATGACAACGTGTTGACTGAGTGTTTTTAATTTAACTAGAGCCGCGTCAATATTATCGGTCTCTGTATACATCAGGGCTTCTTGCTGGTTACACAGCAACAGGTCGACACCTTCTGCAATCATTTCATCCAGACCGGCACGCGCATATTGCACCATGGCAGGATCCGATAAAGTTAAAGCAATTTTAACTCCGTTAGCGCGGGCAATTGCACGTGCCTGTTTGACGGCATGGCGTGCTGTTTCAGAAGTCGATAAATAACCTTCGATATATAGCCATTTCGCAGTATTTAGCGCACTAAAATCAATTTGTTGATCCGTGAGTTCAGCAGTAATACCTAGATAAGTATGCATGGTACGTTCAGAATCAGGACTCACCAGAACCATACAAGTTCCCGTTACACCTTCGCTGATCGACTGGATTGTGGTCTGAATGCCTGCATCATTTAAACCTTTCAGATAGATTTGCCCCAGTTCATCATTACCAACACGGCAACCATAAAATGCAGAACCGCCAAGTGCAGAAAATGCCACGGTAGTGTTGGCTGCTGAACCGCCTGAAGCCTGACCCTTATAAACTTGAGTCGCTTGAAGATTTTGATAAAGTCTGGCCTGAGTATCACCATCTGTCAGCTGCATGGTGCCTTTTTGCAAGTGATGTGCAGTTAAAAAGTCGTCAGACACTTTAAATTCTTGGTCAATCAGCGCATTACCAATTGCAAAAAGATCAACATTTGCCATGTTCAAATATCACATTAAAAATGAAAGTGCCAAGTTTACACGATTGCTTGGGATTGCTGTAGTTTGCTGAATCATTTTCAAATATTTTCCAAAAATGCTGTATTTTATTCAGTGACTATCTTTGGTCTAAGATTTGACTTATTTTTATGCACTACGTTGCTGTAGCATTGATTTAAGCATCAAATTTTATTTATAAGGATATATCGCGTTCGACATGATACTTTAAAGTCGCTCTGCGAAGATCATTCTTCACAATCATTTCAAATAGTGTGCGTATATGGATATTAAAATTGTAAAAGTTGAACAACTTCCTGACCAGGTCGAAACGCTAGCGACCCTTGCGCGTAAAGAAGGCTTAGATGTGATGGATAAGTTAATTGAAGAATATCGCACCGGTAAAAACTGCTTTGCTCAAGCCAATGAACATTTATTGGTCGCGCATGATGGCAAAAAACTGATTGCCTGTGGTGGCCTAAACCAGCAATGGGGCGATAATGGCATTGAAGAGCGGATTGGTCGTGTGCGCCGTTTCTATGTCCATCCAAAATATCGGCTACATGGGGTCGGTAAACAGCTTCTGGCTTATCTGGAACAGTTGGCAGCTCCGCATTATTCGGCCTTATGTCTACAAACAGATACCCGACTGGCTGCAAGTTTTTATCAAAAACAGAATTATGTATTTGTGGAAAATAATCCAAGTTATAACTACTTCAAATATTTGATTTCGTGATCTTGCGGCTGTTGAGCCAGACTTAGCCAGTAAATTTGATGATTTAATTTTCAAATGATCAAGTTTACTTAATTCGATCAAAATCCTCGGTTTTCAACGTGAATAATTCAGATAACTAAAGCTATAATGTCCTTAGTTATTTTAATTAAAGCATTAGGAGATCGCATGACTGTAGATGTCACTGAAACCATTTCTCAAACTGTACATCCTGCGTTTCAGTTGTTACGTCAACAACATGTTGAAGCTTTAGACATTTTTGTGTCTGAATATAAACATAAAGTGACTGGCGCCACACATTATCACCTGGCGACCAATCACGATGAAAATGTCTTTCTGGTGGCGTTTCGTACCCAGCCGATGGATTCTAAAGGCGAAGCACATATTTTGGAACATACTGCATTATGCGGTTCAGAAAAGTTCCCGGTGCGCGATCCATTCTTCCTGATGATCCGCCGTTCATTGAACACCTTCATGAATGCCTTTACTGCGGCAGACTGGACGGCTTATCCATTTGCAACGCAAAACAGCAAAGATTTTCAAAACCTGCTTGAAGTGTATATGGACGCGGCATTTGCTGCGAACCTGAATCCACTGGATTTTGCACAAGAAGGCATTCGCATTGAGCTGGAAAATGGCGAGCCAGTCTATAAAGGCGTGGTCTTTAATGAAATGAAAGGGGCGATGAGTTCGCCTTCAGACCAGCTTTATCATACGCTGGCGCATCATTTATATCCGCATACCACTTATCATTATAATTCTGGCGGTGATCCAAAAGATATTCCTGACTTAACTTACCAAGAGTTAGTCGATTTCTATAAGTCACATTATCATCCAAGTAATGCAGTCTTCATGACTTTTGGTAATCAATCTGCATTTGAACTGCAAGAACAGTTTGAAAAACTGGCATTGTCCAAATTTGAGCAAGGTCAGACCTTATATCCAACGCCTGAAACCCGTTTGACTGCACCATTGACTGTGACAGACAGCTATGCAGTCGATGCTGAAGATTTGCAGGATAAAACCTATCATGTGCTGTCATGGTTATTGCCAGAAGCCAGCAATATTAAACTGCGTTTGGGTATGCGTTTAGTCGAAGGGATTCTGCTGGAAGATTCAGCATCACCACTGCGTCATTATCTGGAAACCTGTGATTATGCACAGTCTAGTGGTCCATTTATGGGTGTGGATGATTCTAATTTTGAAATGACCTTCTACTGTGCGGTGCAGGGTTCAAATCCTGAACATGCAGAAGAATTTAAAAATGGCGTGTTTAAAGTTTTAGAAGATGTCGCCTCTAAACCGGTCGATCAGAACATGGTCGATGCAATTTTGCATCAAATTGAACTGCATCAGCGTGAAATCAATGGGGATGGCACGCCTTATGGTCTGAGCCTGATTCTGAGCGGTTTGGGCAGTGCGATTCATCACCGTGATCCGGTGGAAGTCTGGGATGTGGATTCCGCGATTGCTGCGGTGAAAGAAGAACTACAAGATCCAATGTGGTTATCCAACCTGATTCAAGAGCATCTGCTGGATAATCCGCATCGTGTACAACTGACGCTGGTTCCGGATGCGACCAAATCTGCCAAAGAAGCGGCCGATGAAAAAGCCCGTCTGGCTGAAATTGGCAAGAATCTGACCGAAGAGCAGAAAGCAGACATTATTGCCCAGACTGAAGCATTGAATGTGCGTCAGGATACACCGGATGACTTGAACTTATTGCCAAAAGTCGGTCTGGAAGATGTACCTGCGGAATTACAGATTGTTCAGGGCCAGTTACGCGAGATTATCTGTAATCAGGTCGATACGCCGTTGAATCTGTATCATGCCGGTACCAATGGTATTTATTATCAACAGGTTTTAGTGAATATTCCAGATGAAGTGGTGCAATCACCATACTTCAACCTGCTTTCGATTTTGATGGGTGAAGTCGGTGCGGGTGAATATGATTATCTGGAATTCCAGCAACTGCAAACTGCGGTAAGTGGGGGTCTCGGTATGGGCGCATCGTTGCGTTCTAAAGTCGATGACAAAAACAAGATCACGGCTTGGCTGACGCTGACCACCAAATCACTGGTGAATCATTTAGATGCCATTCGTCTGTTGAAGATTGGTTTTGAACAGCTACGTTTTGATGAAAAAGACCGTATTATTGAACTGTTACAACAGCGTAAAACACGCTGGCAGTCACGTGTTTCCGGTTCGGGGCATAGCTATGCGATGCAATCTGCATCTCGTCAGCACAGTGCCTTGGCATTGCGTGATTATCACAATACTGGTTTGGGTGCATTAAACTGGCTGATCGAGCTGGTCTCTAAAATTGAAAAAGATCCGGCTGAATATGATCTGCTGATTGACGAGTTAAAACGAATTCATCGTGTCCTGTTGCAAGCACCGAAGCAGTTCCTGCTGGTGTGTGAAGAGCCACAATCTGATAGCTTGATTGAAGAAATCCAGAATGTCTGGGACAAACTGGCGGTTGATCCTGCACCGGTTGCACTGACTCAAATCGAAAAAGTGACGCATGATCAGCATGAAGCCTGGTTAATTCAGGCCAATGTCCAGTTCTGCGCGGCTGCTTATCCGGCGGTCGAAGTGGCGCATCCTGATGCTGCTGCCTTGATGGTGCTGGCGGGTTATTTACGTAATGGCTTCCTGCACAGTGCAATCCGTGAAAAAGGTGGTGCTTATGGCGGTGGTGCCAGCTATGACGGCAATGCCTGTTCATTCCGTTTCTACAGCTACCGTGACCCGCGTCTGGCAGAAACTTTCCAGGACTTTGATGCCAGTATTCAGTGGTTACTCAATGCGCCGCAACAGCCGCATCAACTGGAAGAAGCGATTCTGGGTCTGATTGCCAGTATGGATAAACCGGGTTCACCAGCGGGCGAGGCAATCACTGCATGTTATGCCTATCTGCATCAGCGTACACCAGCATTCCGTAAGAAATTACGTAAACGTCTGTTAAATGTCACACTGGATGATTTAAAGCGTGTTGCACAAACTTATCTGCTTGAGCAGCAGGCCACTAAGGCAGTCGTGGCGCCAGTGGCAAAACGTGAAACGCTAGAGCAGCTTGGTTTTGTAATTCAACAAGTTCTATAAATAAAAAAATGAGGATAAGGGATGGCGCTTAATTCGTTTAGGCGCTCAACTCTGCAGCTGAGCGTTGTGCTGGGCTGTACAGTTGGGACGCAAGTGAATGCGGAAGAAAAAATAGTGGTGAATAGTCCCATGCCGGCAACGGCTGAAGCCTGTGCAGCACTGGAAATCAGTGCAGAACGTTTGGCCTGTTATGATAGCTTGTTCAAAATAGCGATTACCGATAAGCCGGTGATCGTTTCTGAACGTCGTGCAGCAGCAGAAATTGCGCCTGAACCTGATAATTTAAAAGCCAAGATTGGACAAACCGTTTCCAATATTTATGCTTCTGAAGGATCAAAGCTGACACCAAATCTGTCTTTGCTGGATAGTCGCTGGGAATTGTCTCCGGAAAGTAAACTGGGTACCTGGAACATCCGTTCTTATCAGCCAATTTATCTGATGCCCGGTTTTTGGACTTCAAAGAAAAATGAATTACCCGAGAGTGAAAATCCCAACAATATAGAGACAGAGAAACAGAATCTCACCTCAACTGAAGCTAAGTTTCAACTGTCTTTAAAGACCAAGGCGGTTGAAAATATTCTGGGGAATAATGGGGATCTCTGGCTCGGTTATACTCAGTCTTCACGTTGGCAGGTCTATAACTCGGAAGAGTCACGTCCGTTTCGTGAAACCAATTATGAACCCGAAGCAAGTTTTGTTTTGCGTACCAATTATGACCTTTTTGGTCTTAACTGGCGTATGTTGGGACTAACCATTAATCATCAGTCCAATGGCCGTTCTGACCCGTTGTCGCGTAGCTGGAACCGCGTCATGCTGAATCTGGGCTTTGAAAAAGACAATTTTGCCCTGATGGTTCGCCCTTGGTATCGCTTTGAAGAGAATCGTGACGACGATAACAATCCCGAGATCAAGAACTATATTGGACGCGGCGACATGACGGCTTTTTATCGTCATAACGAGCATGATTTTTCCTTGATGCTGCGTCATACCTTAAAAGGCGGTGATGACAATCGTGGTGCAATCCAGTTTGACTGGTCATTCCCGATCAGTGGCCGTTTACGTGGTCAATTCCAGCTTTTTGATGGCTATGGCGAAAGTCTGATTGATTATAACCATCGTGCCACTTATGTGGGCTTGGGTGTTTCATTAATGAACTGGTTCTAAGTTTCCAGGCTTCATCATTTTAGAATTAATATAAAAAAACCATGCTGTAGCATGGTTTTTTTATTGGGTGGTTTAACCAATCTGGATTTCTGAAGGCGGATGTTTGATTCGGCTCTTTTTCGGGGTAGCAATGAAATAAGCTAAAGTCAGTGGCCCTAAACGTCCTGCAAACATTAACAGCATCAAAATAATCAAACTGGCAGGTTGCAGTTCTTCGGTTATTCCTCGGGTCAAGCCGACCGTACAGGCTGCTGACACGGCTTCAAATAACAGATCGAGAAATTCATGTTCAGGTTCCAGAATTAATAAACTCATAAAACCCATCACAATTAAGGCTGCCGTAATACAGACCACAGCCAGTGCCTTAAACGTAGTTTTTTCGGGAATAGAATGATTAAACAGACGGATTTCATCTTCACGTCTTAAAAAACTGATTACGCTAATCAATACAATAATAAACGTGCCGACTTTAATTCCGCCCGCCGTACTTAAGGAGCCGCCGCCAATAAACATCAGAAACATGGTGACGAGGGTCGATGCATCACTCATTTGCTCCATCGGTAAGCTATTAAAGCCTGAAGAGCGGGGAACAGTGGCATGGAACCAGGCATTCACGGCTTGATCGCCTAGACTCATCAGGCCCAAAGTTTGCGGATTAGAGGCTTCGAGCAGCCATAGCACAATAAACGCACTCAGATTGAGCCCCAGAATCGTCGAAAGAATGAGCTTGCTATTGGTACTTAACTTGCGCCAGCGTCTATGTTGCTTGACATCCATCAGCACCAGAAAGCCGATACCACCAATGATATACAGCATACTGATGGTAAAGGTGATCAGATACTGCCCTGAAAAGCTCATCAAGCTATTTGGAAAAAGCGAAAATCCACCATTATTGAACGCTGACACACTATAAAAGGCAGCATAAAAGAGTGCTTCACTGAACGGATATTCTCTGAGCCAGGACAAGGTCAGAATCAGCGTACCGATAGCTTCAAAAAACAGGGAATATAAAAATACCGCTTTAATGGTAAAACTGACTTTTTTCAGGCTGGTCTGGCCAATCGATTCCTGTGCCATGACTTGCTGTTTGAGCCCCATCTTGGGTGCCAGACTCATCACTGCCAGAATGGCAAAGGTCATAAAACCCAGTCCACCGCATTGCAGCAGAAACATAATGACAATCTGGCCAAATACCGTATAGGCTTCACCGACATTCACTACGGACAGTCCGGTAATGGTCACCGCAGAAGTAGCCGTGAAAATGGCTTGCAACCAGCTGATATCACCCTGATGGGCAATAGGTAACATCAGTAGCAGTGAACCGATCAGGATTAATCCGAGAAAACCCAAGGCCAATAAACTCGGCGGGCTGAGATTAATGGTTCTATGTTGCTTTAAGTCAGAACTTCTCATAGCGCTTTAAAATATCTGGCGAGATGGCGTAAAGGCTCCAGTAATCCTTCAACCACAAGAATATCGCCTTCCTGCAGAATCAGGTCGGATGCGACCTGGTATTGCACCACTGATCCGCGCTTATGTAATAAGGTGGTGATTTCAGGGGCGTGCTTCATCAGTTGGTTGAGCGGCGTAGCATGATGATCGGCATGAATCTGAATTTTGACAATATAATGATCATCTTCCAGTGCCATATAACGACTGACCATCGGGTAGCTTAAAGACTGAGCCACACGCACGCCCATATCTTCTTCAGGATGAATGATTTTCTCGACATTGAGATGGGTCAGAATCATGTGATGGGATTTGGATTTGGCTTTTACCCAGATTTTTTTGACGCCCATATTTTTCAGGTGCAATACACACAAAATACTGGCTTCAATATCTTCTCCGATCGCCACGACTACGGCATCACAACGCTGCACATTCAGTTCATCCAGCACATGCTCATCGGTTGCATCGGCAATTACAGCATGGGTCAGTTGATCAGAAATATTTTCTACATATTTTTTATTCAGATCGATTCCGATCACTTCATGATTCAGACTGATCAGTTGCGTGGCCACAGTCGCACCAAAACTACCCAGCCCAATCACTGCAAATAATGCCATGAATATTGTCCTAACTATTTTTATTACATCTCAATTTTAGTGTAAGAGAATTTCGTAAAAATTGCGCTGCTATTCAGCAAGCTATGCCGAGATAAATAGTATGATCATGATTTTGAGTTGCACATAAAAAACCGCCTCGAAAGGCGGTCTATATTTTAACAATTACTTCAGGAAGCGCTGATAGCCCAGATTATTGGTAATTTCCTGATATGGATAGGTAATGGTTTCAAGGGTTTCAATCAAGCCATCCGGATTCTGCTGCGCATCGGTCGCCTCCAGACCCACCAGAACACGCCCTTCCGCAGCGCCGTGGTTACGGTAATGGAACAGGGTAATGTTATGCGTTGGGCCAAGACGTTCCAGGAACATTAATAAAGCACCAGGACGTTCTGGAAATTCCACCCGGAACAGGCGTTCATTTTCAATATCGGCATGACCACCGATCAGGTAACGAATATGCAGTTTTGCCACTTCATCATCAGACAGGTCATCGACGTCATACTGGAATTTTAGCGTTTCATAAATTTCCTGACGTTCTTTTTCACCATTTTTTAAGCTGATCCCAACAAATACTTGAGCAGCAGAGACATCACTGGCACGGTAATTAAATTCGGTAATATTGCGACCTTGCAAAGCGCGACAGAAGTTGAGGAATGAACCTTTCTGTTCCGGAATCGTCACGGCAAAAATCGCTTCTTTACGTTCACCGAGTTCGGTACGTTCGGCGATATAACGCAAACGGTCGAAGTTCATGTTGGCACCGCATACAATCGACACCATATTTTTGCCTTCGATTTTATGTTCTTCGACATATTTTTTAATGCCGGCCAATGCCATAGCACCTGAGGGTTCGACAATGCTGCGGCATTCGTCATAAGTATCTTTAATGGCTGCACAAATTTCGTCGGTATTGACCAGTACCACATGTGGTTCTACGATCGGGCCAGAATTATCTGACTTTTGCAGGCGAATCACTTCAAATGGTTTTTCACCAATTTGTGCAACGGCTGTACCGTCAGCGAATAAACCCACAGAAGGTAAAATGACACGTTCATTGGCCTCTAAAGCTGCTTTTAAGCATGCCGATTCGTCATATTCCACCGGAATGACTTTGACATGCGGGGCAACATCACCCAGGTAGGCGGCCACACCTGCGATCAGGCCACCGCCACCTACCGCTACAAATACATAATCGACATCACGCCATTGACGCAAGATTTCATTGGCAATGGTACCTTGACCCGCCATCACCAGCTCATCATCATAAGGCGGAATAAAAGTCATGCCATCTTCTTGAGCGCGTTGAATTGCATATTTGTTGGCAACGTCGAATGAGTCACCATGTAAAACAACTTCACCCCCAAGGCGTTTTACCGCTTGGACTTTAATATCTGGTGTTGTTTTTGGCATTACAATAATGGCGCGAATACCCAATTTTTTACCCGATAATGCCACGCCTTGCGCATGGTTGCCTGCTGAGGCTGTGATGACACCACGTTCCAGTTGAGATTTAGGCAATTGACTAATGCGGTTATAAGCACCACGTAATTTGAATGAAAAAACCGGTTGTAAATCTTCACGTTTAAAGCGGATATTATTATTGAGTCGTTCGCTAATTCGTGGCGCTGCTTCGAGTGGAGTTTCGATTGCAACATCGTAGACCGTTGCTTGTAATATTTGTCGAACCAAACGAGACAGCATGTTAATTTTCCATCTAACAGTTTAAAATAGGCGCTTATTGTAACAAACCATACGGCTTTGCGGTTCGAAAATACTGCAAAAGTCCAAAATAGTTGAGTGAAGCCATGAGTCTATATGCAACCCAAGATGAGAAAAAACAAGCAGCGGCCCGTGCTGCTCTGAAACACTTACCAAAAGGCGGCATTTTAGGCGTAGGTACCGGAAGTACGGTTAACTTTTTAATCGATTTATTGCCAGAACTTCAGTTAGAAGCGGCTGTGGCAAGTTCTGAAGCAACGGCGCAACGTCTTAAGAAGTTAGGCATTGAAGTGGTCGATATGAACTCTGTCGGCGGACTAGATGCTTATGTCGACGGCGCAGATGAAATTGATCGTCATTTGCATATGATCAAAGGTGGTGGTGCAGCACTGACACGTGAAAAAATTGTGGCATCGATTGCGAAAAAATTTGTGTGTATCGTGGATGATTCAAAATGGGTCGGACAATTAGGACGCGATTTCCCACTGCCAGTTGAAGTAATTCCTATGGCACGTTCTGCGGTTGCACGTAAAATTGTCTCTCTGGGCGGTGATCCTGCATATCGTGAAGGTGTCGTGACTGACAATGGTAATGTGATTTTAGATGTGCATAATCTGAATATCTTAAATGCACTCGAGCTTGAAAAAACGCTTAACAATATTCCTGGCGTGGTCTGTAACGGAATTTTTGCGATTAATAAAGCGGACATCGCAATTGTGGCAACCAATGATGGTATTGAAGAACGTACTGCGGTTTAATCCTTTAATTTTATAAATTAAATCCCCCTAAATCTCCCTGAGCGAAGTTTTAAAGCACTGCTTTAAAACAAGTGCAAGAAGGGAGACTTTTAAAAGCCCCTCTTTGAAAAAGGAGGGTTAGGGAGGATTAAAAATAAAATCAATAAAATATGATTCCAAACCTCCCTGAAATCCAAATCACTCGAAAATTACGCGCAACACGCTTGAGACTGCGTGTAGAGCCGACGCAAATTAAATTAACTGTGCCGCAGTTTTGTACACAGCGCCAAGTTCAAGAATTTTTAAAACAATCAGAACAATGGCTGATTAAAACCTGGCAATCGCAGCAGGAAAAAGTCCAAAAAATAGACCGAACGCTACCAACTGAGCTGCAGTTGTTTAATTTAAACATGCCAGTTCAGATTCATTATCAAAGCCAGAAACATAACTTTGTTTTTGATTCTCAGAAGTTACAGCTCTGTGTCAGTGATCGACATCCTGAAGAATATTTAACAGCTTTTGTCATCAGCTATGCCAAAGACCAGCTTCCCCTATATTTAAATCTTGTCTCACAGCAATGCAATCTGCCTTTTAAGAAGTGCAATATTCGACAGCCCAAAACCCGCTGGGGCAGTTGTTCTGCTCAGCATGACATTATGCTGAATAGTGCTTTGGTGCTATTTCCCGAAGAAATTACCCGTTATGTCGCGGTACATGAACTGGCACATACCCAATATTTTGATCATAGTTCACTTTTTTGGGCGGAAGTTCAGAAACATGATGCAAATTTTCAACAGCATCGGAAAATGCTAAAAAATACGCCGTTGCCATATTGGTGGGAAGCTTAAAATTGAACTGAATAGAGAATGAGAGGGAAATAAAGGCTTAAAATAGCCTAAGCAATATAGATATTACTTTTCCATCTCTCTTTAATTTTGAAATTGTGTTCAGTACTTATAAAAAACCAGTAATCCCCGCTGAAACAGTTTAGAAAACCTCAACTTCCTGTCATACTACGCAGTTACGAAATGGAAACTTTGATTTGAGGTAGTGATCGTGATTACTGTTGGTATTGTCGGTGGTACAGGTTATACAGGCGTTGAATTGTTGCGTCTTTTGCTACGACACCCAAATGTACAGGTGAATGTACTAACATCACGTACCGAAAATGGTCGCCGTGTAGATGACATGTTCCCAAGTTTACGCGGACATACCGATCTTCAATATTCAGATTTAAATATCGATGAACTTAAAAAATGTGATGTCGTGTTTTTTGCAACGCCGCATGGTGTTGCAATGAAACATGCCGAAGCGCTTGTGGCTGCAAAGACCAAAGTCATTGACCTGGCTGCAGATTTCCGTTTACAAGATCTGCAACAGTTTGAAAAATGGTATGGCATGCAACATACTTGTCCAGAACTGTTAAAAGACTCTGTTTACGGTTTATCTGAATTGAATCGTGAACAAATTAAACAGGCCAATGTAGTTGGAAACCCGGGTTGTTATCCAACCACGGTTCAGTTAGGTCTGGCGCCAGTATTAACATCAAGTGACGCATTAGTGAAACCTGAAAGCATTATTATTGATGCGAAATCAGGTGTGTCGGGTGCAGGTCGTAAAGCAAGCTTGGGCGGCATCTATACTGAAAATGCCGATAACTTTAAAGCCTATGGCGTAGCAGGTCACCGCCATCACCCTGAAATTGTCGAAGCCCTGGAAAATATCTCAGGTCAAAAAGATGTGTTTGATCACATTTTATTTGTTCCGCATTTGGTGCCAATGATCCGTGGTATGTTGTCGACCATCTACATCGATCTCACTGAAGCAGGACAAGCAGCAGATTTACAGGCATTGTATGAACAGTTCTATGCCAATGAAACTTTTGTCGATGTCATGCCAGCAGGCAGCTCACCAGAAACCCGTTCAGTGCGTGGTGCCAATCAGTTGCGTATAGCCTTGTACAAGCCGCAACCGACCAAGCTGGTAGTCCTGGTTGTACAGGATAACTTGGTGAAAGGTGCAGCAGGTCAGGCCGTACAAAACATGAACCTGATGTTCGGATTTGCCGAAGATGCTGGCTTAAATAATATTGGTTTATTACCATAAGAAACGTATTAGAACTTCACACACATTTAGATTTGGATTTAAATGTGTGTCTTGAATAAAGCAAACAAGAGATCAAAATGCCGAATAACGAGTCAAATACGACCATTCCTCAGGAACCAGCTGCAAAAAAATCTTTGATGAAAGGCAATACGCCCTTGGTCATTGGTGCGGCTGTATTGATCTTGAGTAGTGGTGTGCTCGGATATACCGTAGGACACCGTCAGGGTTTGACTGCGGCGGGTTATGATGCAGATGCAGAGCAACTGGTCGATGTGGTACAGACACAAAAAGCCAGTCTGGAAACATTAAATAAGAATCTGAATACTGCGGTTCAGGAGCGTGATCTGGCGGTGAGTAATGCCAATGATCTCTATCTGGCCATGACCAGGGCGCGTGATGAACAGGTGCAGGCTGAAAGTGTCGGAACCATTTATCGCGAGGTCTTACGTCAGCGTGGCGGTTTGGCTTTGGCCTTGCAAAACCTGTCGATTAAGCCTTTGCCTGAAAATGCCTTTGAATATCAGATTGATCTGGTTCAAGTTAGTCCGGGCAAAAGTCGTGCCTCCGGGAGTATTGAATTACGCCTGATTAAAGGGACTGAAATTCTGGTGGTGCCACTGGAAGACAAAAACTTTAATTTTGAAAATTATGAGCGTTTAACCGGTCGCTGGAGCATGCCAAAAGGCTTTAAGCCAGAATTTATTGAGATACGTCTCAGCGGTGCCAAACCGGTGATCCGTCGTTTTAGCTGGGAACAGGGCAAAGCAGTTGAAAATCAGTCTGCCGCCTTGTCAGAAATTCCGAAAACCGAAGCAAATGCAAATTAAGTGTGAAATATAAATCTTATGCCAAGCAATAAACGTCAAATGTGTTTAAGTGATATCAAAAATTCTTTTTATGAATCTGGAATTGTTGATTGGCATATCAGCCCGCGTTTAGCAAATGAACCTCTGGAAGGTGATGATTCTGACCTTGCTGTGCAGACTGCACCGCCAGAACTGAAACGTCCGCCCTTATATGCTGTCGTTTTAATGAACGACGACTATACCCCGATGGAATTTGTAATTGAAATTTTACAACAATACTTTGCAATGAATCTTGACCAAGCTACACAAGTAATGCTAACTGTACATTATGAAGGAAAGGGTGTAGCTGGGGTCTATCCTCGAGACATTGCGGAAACCAAAGCGAACCAAGTCAATAATTATGCTCGATCACAAGGTCATCCATTACTTTGCCAAATAGAGCCTAAAGATTAAGGGGGTTACATGCTCAGTCGTCAATTAGAAGTATCACTACGTTTGGCTGTCAGCATGGCTCGTCAAAAGAGACATGAGTTCCTGACCGTAGAACATTTATTATTAGCCTTGCTTGACAATGACTCTGCCGTAAATGCGCTTAAAGCATGTGGCGCAGACATTATCGTGTTGCGCAAGGAGTTAGAAGAATACGTAGAACAGCATACCCCTAAGCTTGGTGAAAATAGTGATCAGGCACCACACCCAACAGAAAGTTTTGACCGGATCTTGCAGCGCGCGATTTTTCACGTGCAATCTAGCGGTGGTGATCGGACTGTAGAAGGTGCTGATATTCTGGTTGCAATGTATTCTGAGCGTGACTCATTTGCCGTCTATCTATTGAAACGTCATCAAATTAATCGCCTTACGCTAACTCAGTACCTGTCTCATGGTACGCGTAAAGAAGAAGTACAGGGTGAAGAAGAAATTGAAGACCTCGATGGTGAGTCTGCATCTTCAGCCAGTTCAGGTCCGCTTGAACTGTATACGACGAATCTCAATATCGAAGCGCAAAAAGGCAAGACCGATCCACTGATTGGTCGTGAAAAAGAAATTGAACGTGCCGCTCAAATTCTGTGCCGCCGCCGTAAAAACAACCCACTTCTTGTCGGTGATCCGGGGGTCGGTAAAACCTCGATTGCAGAAGGTTTGGCATGGTTGATCGTTAATGGTAAAGCGCCAAAACCACTCGAAAATGCTGAAATTTTCAGTCTGGATATTGGAGCATTGGTTGCCGGAACAAAATACCGTGGTGACTTTGAAAAACGCCTGAAACAGCTTTTAAATGCGCTGAAAAAGAAACCTGAAGCTGTGCTGTTTATTGATGAAATTCACATGATTATTGGTGCAGGCTCCAGTATGGGCAGCACTATGGATGCATCGAATCTGATCAAGCCTGCATTGGCCAATGGCACTTTACGTTGCATTGGTTCAACCACTTTTCAGGAATACCGTCAGGTCTTTGAGAAAGATCATGCTTTGTCACGCCGTTTCCAGAAAATCGATGTGAATGAGCCATCTATTTCTGAAACCATTGATATCCTACGTGGCCTGAAATCCAAGTTTGAAGATTTCCATCATGTGCAATATGACGATCAGGCATTGGTATCTGCGGTTGAACTTTCTGCGAAGTTCATCAATGACCGTTTCTTGCCAGATAAAGCCATTGACGTGATTGATGAAGCAGGTGCGCAGCGCCGTTTAAAAGCTGAACAAGATGACAGTTTGATCACGGTAGAAAATATCGAAGATATCGTGTCGAAAATTGCGCGTATACCACCAAAAACGGTCTCTAAAGATGACAAGAGTGTACTGGAAAATCTTGAGCGCGATCTGAAACGCGTGGTCTTTGGTCAGGATGAAGCGATCGAAGCTTTAGCGTCGGCCATTAAACTGTCTCGTGCCGGTTTGAAATCGCCCGATAAACCTGTGGGCAGCTTTGTTTTTGCTGGCCCAACCGGTGTCGGTAAAACCGAAGTGACCAAGCAGCTGGCTAAGCAGATGGGCGTAGAGCTGGTTCGCTTTGATATGTCCGAGTACATGGAACGCCACGCGGTGTCGCGTTTAATCGGTGCACCTCCGGGCTATGTCGGTTTTGATCAGGGTGGTTTGTTGACTGATGCGATTCACAAAAATCCACATTGCGTGCTATTGCTTGATGAGATCGAAAAAGCGCATCCAGATGTCTTTAACCTGTTATTGCAGATTATGGATCATGGTTCCTTGACTGACAATAACGGACGTAAATCGGATTTCCGTAATGTTGTCCTAGTCCTCACCACCAATATTGGTGCTGAAAGTATTTCACGTATTAGCATTGGCTTTATGGAACAGGACAATAGCAACGATAACCAGGAAGCGATGAAGAAAGCCTTCTCTCCGGAATTCCGTAACCGTCTTGACGGCGTGATTCAGTTCAAGGCATTGCCAAGCAGCATCATTGAAAATGTCGTGGATAAATTCCTGACCGAACTTCAAGCGCAACTTGATGATAAGAAAGTCATGCTGGAAGTGGATCAGAGTGCGCGTGAATGGATGTCAGAGCAAGGCTATGACCGTTTAATGGGCGCACGCCCAATGCAGCGTCTGATTCAGGAACACCTGAAAAAACCATTGGCAGAAATGATCCTGTTTGGTGAACTGGCTGAAAATGGCGGTAATGTTGCAGTGTCGGTGAAGAAAGAAAATGGTAAAGCTGTTGGCTTAAAACTTGAAGTCTTTGAAGACCAGACTGCTGAACCTGCTTAATCAATATGAAAAAATAAAACCCGTGCAAGCACGGGTTTTTTCATGCACTCATATTTTAAATCATCAAATTCATTCATACAGTTCAAAAGACAAATCATGGATATTCAAATTACCAAGCTGCTCACTACTTTTTGCCTGTTTCTGGTCACGGCATTGATGGAAATTTTAGGCTGTTATTTTCCCTACCTGATTTTAAATCAGGGGAGAAGTCACTGGTTGTGGATTCCGACAGCTCTGGCTTTGGCGGCTTTCGTCTGGCTACTCACCTTGCATCCGGCTGCTTCTGGACGGATTTATGCCGCTTATGGTGGCATCTATATTTTTTCGGCGCTAATGTGGTTGCACTTCGTTGATCAAGTCACACTGTCACGTTGGGATTTGCTTGGCGGGATGGTAGTAATACTGGGGGCACTGATTATAATTCTACAGCCGCAAGGTTTGGTGCGTTAGCAGGATATAACAGCAAACCTCATCAAAAAGAGGCAGCTATAGCGACCTCTTTGTTTTCTTGATGTTTTAATCCTGAATAAAAGCCAATATCTTATTTCTTTAGACTATTTCAATTTGCAATCTTTCTGGGAAATATCAGTTTTATAGGTTTGTGTTTGCGAGCTCAGGCTGAGCTCGACCTTGTATGGGTTTTCAATCTGATAGCGATGCTCAAAGAAAATCTCGCAATTATTGAGCAGATTATTACGGATCATTTTCATCACTTCTTTGCGGCCCAGATCTTTTTCAAATTGGCTAAAATCCGGTGTGGTGATTAAACCTTTCAATGTGGTTTTATTGGCACTTAACTGTAATTGTTCAATAATTGTATTCTGATCGATCTGTAAAGGTAAAGTTCTGGAATCTTCTGCACTCAGTACTGCGAGTAATTCATTCAGTTCAGCTTTTTTCTGAATTTTAAATTTGCTGTCAATAATATTTTTTTCCTGAAGATATTGATCAAATTCAGAAGCATGAACGGAGAAGGTGGCACTGCTAAAACCTGCCAATAGTGCCAAAGCCCAATATTTTTTTTGCATTGTATAACATCACTTTTTATTCCATTTCAATCATGATTATAAGAGCTGAGACAAAAAAAGCACCAGAGATTGGTGCTTAATTTGTGAAGATTCAGCTTTTAATTTAGTCTTTTTTCAGATTTTCATTAATCAGGAATTCAACCAGGGCTTTCTGTGCGTGCAAGCGATTTTCAGCTTCATCCCAAACCACGGCATTTTTATGGTCAAGCAAGTTTTCTGAAATTTCTTCGCCGCGGTGCGCAGGTAAGCAGTGCATAAACAAACAATCCGGATGCGCAAGATCCATCAGGCGTTCATTCACTTGATAGCCTGCAAATGCTTTCTCACGGATTTTTTGTTCTTCTTCCTGGCCCATGCTTGCCCAAACGTCAGTCACGATCAGGTCAGCATTCACGGCTGCATCTTCCGCGGTATCGACCAGTTCAACACAATGCGCAAATTCAGACAGGAATTTTTCTTGTGGTTCATAACCTTTTGGCGCTGCAATTTTCAGATTAAAGCCCCACATGTGTGCTGCTTCAATATATGAATTACACATGTTGTTGCCATCACCGATCCAGGCAACAGTTTTACCTTCGATTGAGCCGCGTTGCTCTACATAGGTCTGCATGTCAGCAAGTAACTGGCAAGGATGGTGATCATCTGTTAAAGCATTAATCACAGGAACTTTTGAATAAGATGCAAAACGTTCCACGATATCATGACCGAAAGTACGGATCATCACGATATCCAGCATGCTTGAAATCACGCGTGCAGAATCTTCAATCGGTTCACCGCGGCCTAACTGGGTATCGCGAGAAGACAGGAAAATTGCGCTACCACCAAATTGGCTCATGCCAGCTTCAAACGAAACACGCGTACGGGTACTCGATTTCTCAAAAATCATGCCCATCACTTTACCAACAAATGGTTGGAACACTTCATTGTTATGCTGTTTGCGCTTAAGCTCAATTGCGCGTTGCAAAATCTGGTTAAGTTCTAAAGTTGATAAATCGCGTAAGGTGAGAAAGTGACGGAGAGCCATTCGTTACTCCACAATAATTGCCGAAAAACTCGATCAACAATCAGTTGTTGGTTAGTTTAAGAAAAAATACGGAATCGGCTAATATACTATAAGCAATGAAAAATGCAAAAAAACTAGACTTTTTGATGACCGTCTAAAAAGCGATCCACACAATAACTGATGTATTTGTCGATTTCCTGATCATCTTCTTGTATGGAAATTCCCATCAGGATGCGCCATTCCAGATTACGCAAAATACCAAAATATAGCTGAGCCGAATATTGCGGATTTTCACAATGCAATAAGCCTTGTGCATCTGCCTGTTCTAATGCAGTGGCAATCGCACTCTGGACATGTACAGGACCGTGTTCATGAATATGCTGAGCCAGTTCTGGATTACGCTGACTCTGTTCCAGAACCAGACGCATGAAGGCTGAGTTTTCAGGTTGCATGATCTGATGATAAAAATTCAGCAAGGTGTGAACCAGATAACTACGAAAATCCAGTGCCATCAGTTCGATCGGAATGCTGATATCTTCAAAAAACTTGATACGACGATAATCACAGATGGCTTTAAACAAGCCTTCTTTATTGCCAAAGTACTTATAAATGGAGGCTTTGGAGCCACCTGCATGCTGAACAATATCATCGAGAGACACAGCATCATAACCCCGTTCCAGAAACAGCTCGGTTGCACTGTTCAGCAGCGCAATACAGCGCTCATGACCACGTTTGGTCTGCGGCAGGTCTTTGGCGAGCGGTTCTAGGACGAGGTCTTGCATAGGAGATAATACATCAACATGTCAATAAAGATTGAAACGCCATCATAGCAAATATATGTACATATTTCATAATTGCACCGCATAAGCGCAGTATTTGCCGGATTAGGTAAAGTAAAACTTAAAAATTTGACTAAAGTTTTAGAGTATTTGTTCTATCAGATTGTGGAATGAGCAAGCCAAATGAGTATACTCGAGTTTCAATAATTATAGCCAAGACTGTGGAAAAGGAAGATGACAGAACAAATGTCTGCAGGTCTAAGATTTAGACAAGCACTTGAAGTCGAGAAACCATTGCAAATTATGGGTACGGTAAATGCCTATGCTGCCATGATGGCCAAACAAGTCGGTTATAAAGCCATTTATTTATCAGGTGCGGGTGTCGCGAATTATTCTTATGGTTTGCCTGACCTGGGCATGACCAGTCTGGATAATGTTCTGGAAGATGTACGCAGGATTACAGAACGTGTTGATACACCTTTATTGGTCGACATCGATACCGGTTGGGGCGGCGCATTAAATATTGCCCGCACGATCAAACAGATGATTGCAGCTGGTGCAGCCGCGGTGCATATTGAAGATCAGGTGGCACAAAAGCGTTGTGGTCATCGTCCAAATAAAGAAATTGTGTCACAGCAGGAAATGGTCGATCGTATTAAAGCGGCAGTCGATGCGAAAACCGATGCAAACTTTGTGGTCATGGCGCGTACCGATGCGCTACAAAAAGAAGGCCTGCAAGCGGTGATTGATCGTGCTTGTGCCTGTGTTGAAGCGGGTGCAGATGCAATTTTTGCCGAAGCGATGACCGATATCACCATGTATCGCACCGTATGCGATGCAGTGGGTGTGCCAGTCTTGGCAAATATTACCGAATTTGGTGATACACCCTATTATACGGTAAATGAGTTGGCAGAGCAGGGTATTGGCATGGTGCTGTATCCATTATCAGCGACACGTGCCATGCAAAAGGCAGCCCTTGAAGTGATGCGTTCGGTGCGTAAACACGGCACTCAGGTGAATGTGCTGGATATTATGCAGCAACGCAAAGAACTCTACGAATTTTTAGATTATCACAGCTTCGAAGACACATTAGATAAACTGTTTAAACAGGAGAATTAAAAAAATGGCTGAAGGAAAAGTACTCACCGGCGCAGGATTGCGTGGACAAGTGGCAGGGAAAACTTCACTCTCAACTGTAGGCAAAAGTGGCGCAGGTCTGACCTATCGCGGTTATGACGTGCAGGATCTGGCTGAACATTGCCAGTTTGAAGAAGTGGCTTATCTGATTTTCTTTGGCGAACTGCCAACTTCAGAGCAGTTAGTTGCCTATAAAGCCAAATTAAAATCTTTGCGCACGCTACCTCAAGCCTTAAAGGAAGTGCTAGAGCGGATTCCTGCCGATTCTCATCCGATGGATGTAATGCGTACTGGCGTATCGATGCTGGGCAATCTTGAAACTGAACTGTCTTTTGAACAGCAACAGGATATTGCAGACCGTATTCTTGCCACTTTACCGGCAATTATCTGTTACTGGTATCGTTATAGCCATGACGGCGTACGTATTGAAGAAAATACGGATGATGATTCAATCGGTGCACAGTTCCTGCATTTATTACGTGGCGAAAAGCCAAATCAACTGCATGAACAGGTGATGAATGTCTCTTTGATTCTATATGCAGAGCATGAATTTAATGCTTCGACTTTTACCGCTCGTGTATGTGCATCGACTTTATCTGACATGCATTCTTGTATTACCGGTGCAATCGGTTCCTTGCGTGGCCCTCTACATGGCGGTGCTAACGAAGCTGCAATGGATATGATCGAAAACTGGACCTCGCCTGAAGAAGCTGAACGTGAAATGCTGGGCATGCTGGAACGTAAAGAAAAAATTATGGGCTTCGGTCATGCGATTTATAAAGACAATGATCCGCGTAATGGCATCATCAAAATCTGGTCTGAGCGTTTAGCCAAAGATGTCGGTGATACGGTACTTTATCCGGTCTCAGTGCGCTGCGAAGAAGTGATGTGGCGTGAGAAGAAATTATTCTGTAATGCCGATTTCTTCCATGCTTCGGCTTATCACTTTATGGGCATTCCAACCAAGCTGTTTACCCCGATTTTTGTCATGTCACGTGTCACAGGTTGGGCAGCACATGTGATGGAACAGCGTGCAGACAACCGTATTATCCGTCCAAGCGCGGATTATACTGGGCCGGAACTGCGTAAAGTAGTACCGATCGCCGAGCGTTCTACAGCGGCTTAATATTTATTAATATCTTGAATAAAAAATAAGGTCTCAATCGAGACCTTATTTTTTATCGACTTAACAGGACTGGATCTTCAATGCTATAGCCTGTTTCAAAAGGAATCCCCAGATACTTGACTGTCACCAGCGTTTTATTCTGTTTAGGAACTTTATAGGCCTGACTAATTTTTAGACCTTGCTGATAACTGACCGCTTGATGGGTCGGACTTTTTTGTGAGCCAGATTTGACTTGATATTGATAAGTCCATTTTGGCACTTTTTCTTGTGGATCGTACCAGGCAGCTGCCGTCCCTGTTGTGGTTTTTAAAATTTTAAGTTGTGCCTTTGAACTTTGAATCGGACTCAGTGGAACTAAACGTTTTTTGATTTTGGCAATGTCCTGATCAAACTTGCGACTGTCTTGGTCATAATCAATACGTTTGGTTTTTGGATTGATATATAAGGAGTTGACCTGAATCAACTGATTCGGTTTTGCGGATTTAAAATTATAATAATACAGCTGTGGCAAGCGCCCACGACCATCAAGGTAATGACGCATGACATAGAGCTTTTGCTCTTTGACTTCATAGCCTAGAATTTCAATATTTTGTGGGCCACCGACCGTAGCAAAAGCCAGACTCGGCAAGCCAAGAGGGAGCAGAAACAGCGCAGTTTTAATATTCATGGTTATTCTACCCGCAAAAAATAGATTAGCATTTGATCATGCTAATCTATCTTAAAATACAGTAGAAATAATGAAGCTTGTTGCGGCGTAATTATAAAACTAGATTAATGATTGAGTAGATTAATCATATCGTGTGCAACCACGGCAGACAGTTTATTCAGACGTTCGAGTGGAGTACCTTTCAAATAATACTGGAATTGATGCACTTGAGTACCATCATTAATTGCTACAAAAAAAGTCCCTTCCGGTTTCTCTGGTGTCGCACTACCACCGGGTTTAAGCAAACCTGTACAGGCAATAATCCAGTCTGCATCCCGGAACATCTTTTTACCCGCTTCTGCCAAGGCAACAGTAACTGGCATGGATTCGGCAGTGTAACTATTGATCAAAGTCTGGGGAATGTTTAATACCGAAGTTTTTACACCAACATCGTAGCAGACCAATCCGCCAGCCAGAATTTCGGCGCCGTCACTTTTACAGATGGAAAACTGGCTACATAGATATCCAGAGCTCGCACTTTCAATAAAGGCAATTTTTATATTTTTCTCTTCGAGTAAGTTGCAACAGGTCTTTATCATAGTCTCTATATTTTCTTTATGATCCGAGTGGTTTTAGCTTAATTTAGACAGATTTTTTCTGTCGTTCAACTCCGAGTATATTTATATTTTTATGAAAGTTAAAATTTTTCATGGATTAGTACAATTTGATACTGATTTGATCACAAAACCTGAGTGGTTAAAGCTTAGACTATTTTTTCAAATAGAGGTTTCTTCTCAAGCTGAACAGTGGTAAAAATAAAAATAAAGTGCTTAGTGAAAGTAGGGCGTTAGAATGAAAACCACAGTAAAATATGTAGTCTTAAAAAGTCTTGACTACCAATTGGGTACACCATTATTTCAGGAAGAAATTGATGCTGATGGTCAATATTTTGATCAGATTCCAAGCACGATTTCTTATCAGAATTTACAGTTCAAAGTAAAAAGCAAAGAGCTTAAACGTTTACATCTGGCTGAAGAGCAGGAAGATACCCAAACGATTATTGTTAAAGTTGTGAATATCTAAGATAAACCTTAAAGTGAATAAGCCTCTTTTTTTAAGAGGCTTATTATTTGGCTAACATTAAGTTAATAAAAGCTTTTTAAAAATAAAAAATTACCAAAATTAATGTCAGTCTGATTGATAAATATCTTTTATTAAAGTCAAGATAAATTGGAAACAACTTAGTCGTTATACGTGATTCAATGTTACGTATCGTATATTCGTTTATTAAAAAACTGTTTAGAACAATTACCTTTTGCATGTTTTATTCCATTTTTAAAAATATTAATACTTAGGCTGAGTTATTGAATTTAATCATAAATATCATGAGCATAGGTTTTTAATATATTTTACTTGATAATATATTGTTATTTTTTAAAATATTTTAAATGTCTTTTTTATATATTTTACTCAGGTTAAGTTATTCCTTTTATTGAATAATAAAAATTTCGAAACATATTATCTTTCATCATGTGTCTATTTTATTGGATAAAGTAATTTATGTTGCTTATTAATCTTGATTTCAACTACTTGGCTTGCCATTTTTTACATTGAATTAATCTGTAACAGGTTATAGGTTGGAGAATTCTGAAAAATGCGTAGAGTAGATATTAAGTCGAAACTCTATCGGCTTTTAATTAATTTAAAGCAAATAGTAAGGAGTTACACCATGGCTAATAATCAACAGCAAGACCAACAGAAACAGCAACAACAGCAAGACCAACAGAAACAGCAACAACAGCAAAACCAACAAGGCACGCAAGATCAACAGCGTCAGCAAAACAACCAGCAAAACCCAAACCAGCAACAACAGCAGCCACAGCGTAATCAGCAAAAAAACCAGCAATCTCAACAAGATCTGGAATAATCAACAGAACTAGCAGCCATAATAGAATTAACTAGCAGCGTGGGTATGATTCATAAGATCTGCCAAAACTGTAGCGTTAATTCTGTTTAAGCTGTACGTTCATAAAAAAACCGCCTGAATCAGGCGGTTTTTTTAGGGTAAAAATTTGGTTATAGACGTTAATCAGTATGAATTAACACTGGATATTGGCTTTCTGCTTATAAAAGCTTAAGGCATTGTCTAAATCTGTAAGCAGTCCTTTTTCTGTATATTCCTGAGGCATAAGTTTTAATAAAGCCGGCATATAACGAGTTTTATATTCTTTAGGATATTGTTCACAGAGTATGCGTGTTCTTTCTTCTGGACTAATACTGGAAGAATCTAGTTTGTCCAGATAAGCACTGAGTTGATTATCTGATTGTTCAAATTGGGCTTTGAGGGCTTGATCAGGTTCCGCTGAACTGTCGGCTTGCTGCTTTTGGCAGCCACTTATTGTCAGACTTATCAATAAAGTAATCAGTATACGATTTATCATGATGTCAAAATCTTGTTATTTGTCATATCAAAAATTATAGAGAGAAATAGCCAAAAAGAAAGCAGTCATCTACCAACTTTAGAAGAAGTCAAAAATTCCTGATATTCACATACAGTACAGCAACAGGGAATTTTATCCTAAAAAATGAACAAATTTATTGTTATGCATATTGATCTAAAGTGTCCATCTGTTTTCTCTTAAGCATAAAATTTAACGAATAAAATATATTTTGCCTAAATTAAAGCCATTCAATTAAGAAAAGTAACGCTTATTGCACATTTAGAAACATAGCCTCTATATATCACACACAGATTGACTGCTGGGCCAGTGATATCTTGGCTTCATTCCAAGAACTTAATGAAAATAATTAGAAAATCAGCACATTATAAAGCCTGCTTAATTTAGGAGAGTTAAGCAGGCTTTTTCTTGTTTATAAACACGGATTGCTCAATGAGAGCTTTTTACTTTAATTATTCTCTTTCACATAAGTTTTCATATACAACATAAAGCCTGAAAATTCTCTCAAGAGTGAAACATGAATAGATGGTATTTATATATCTCTTTTTATAAAAAGACAGGGCAAAGCTATGATGAGATGTATATGTGCATTTGGCATGGGCGTGATGATAGGTTGTTGTTTTAAATCTTGCAAAGAAAAAATGTGTCATATGATGGGCAATGATCATTGTAAGAAGGATCAAAAGACTAAAAGTGAAGAGCCTGCACGAACTTAAATACCAGAAACTTAACTTTGCTTAAATTGTGAAATGTATTCAGGCGGTTAAGTTATTACTCAGGTCGTGATCCGATTATTCCGTATCGAGTTATTGAGTCTTAAAATCAATACAAGCTTAATCACTGATTAAGCTTGTTACATTCAGGAGAAAAGCATGATCCAGTTTATATTTTGTTTATTTGGCCTTCATGGTGCGACTGAAATCAATTACACCTGTGATCATGAAGAGGTGAAAGAGTGTCGTGATTGCTTGAAAGATATTGAATAATGTTCCAATTCACCGGATGTATTAATGAAGCTCAATCCCCGTTCAATCATCACTTGGCGGGGGTTTTGTTTGTGGGTGAAATTTTTATAATAAAAATCCAAGATAACGATTGAACTCAACTGGATTTAAATGATACGGGTCACAATCTATACTTTATAAGATTATGATTTAAATAGGATTACATGACGATAAATGATTAAAATTGAGAACTAAAATAGTCGGATAAGAATATATTGCAAAATGCGATAATTTATATATACTAGAAATATAGCAAAATGCGATAAAATATATGCATGTGATCACCCACGCTCGAATTCTTGAAGCAACGCAAAAGTGGCCACAGGCTGGAACGGCATTAGATGGTTGGTATCGACTGATGAAGGCCAATCATCCTAAGGATTTTGCTGAAATGAAGAGACTCTTTCCAGCAGTAGATAAGGTTGGAAAGTTTCATGTATTCGATATCGGTGGAAACAAGATTCGGCTGATTGCTGTGGTGATGTATCAGGCAAAACGCGTTTATATTCGCCATGTCTTGTCTCACCATGAATATGATAAAGGTCATTGGAAGGAAGGTTAGAATGAATGCAATGATTAAACAGGCCGTTGATCACTGGCGTTATGTTGCACCATTGCTCAGCAAGCCGGAAAATGAGGATGACTTTCATACACTAACTGAAGCCCTAGATGAGCTTTTGGACATTGTCGGTGATGATGAATCACATCCTTTAATGGGGCTTATTCATCAACTGGGTGATCTGGTTTCGGCGTATGAGCATGAACATCTACCCATGCCAGAAGGTGATGGACGAACGGCCTTGGCCTTGTTGATGGAGCAACACGGGCTTAGTCAAGCAGACTTGTCTGATGTCGCGACACAATCAGTAATTTCAGAAATATTGAATGGCAAACGTCAGCTGAATATCCGTCATATCAAGGCCTTGTCTGAGCGCTTTGATGTATCGGCAGATACTTTCTTTTAATCGATGCCCGCCTAAGCTGATATTTCCATGCTGTGCTGTCTAATCAGGTAGCGCTGCTCATTTGATTATTTAAATTTCAAGTGTCGTGAAAGGTGAGAGCGCCTCCAGAAAAGTTTGCTTTTCTAAAAAGTGAATGTGAAACATAAATAATATTGATGTTTAGGATCAGATGTCATATTTATTTCTTAATGGATCGATAAAGGAGATACACATGACCAATAAATCAGAGCAAGAATCAAATCCGCAAAAAGAATCTAATGATGATAAAGGCAATCAGGATTCGTATAAGGGCGTGAAGCCAGAGAAAAAACCCAATGCAGAACCGGAAAATCCATTGAGAGAACAAAAATAGCTCTTTCACATTTTAAAAGCCCTAACTTGCTTTAGGGCTTTTAGTTTTTCGACAACCGGTGATCTCTGGGTTTCGCTCTAAACTCATCTCTCATTTCAAAGAAAAACTCATGAGCTTGTTCATGATCGCAGCATAACCAATCATGGCGTGATTCTTCAGGAATCACAATAATCGAGCGCTTCTCGTCATCTGGATGGTGGAACTGTTTCATCAATAGGTGTTGATCGGAATTTATAGTCAGCATCGAAAATGATCTGATTTTTTCACCCTCAATGAGCACATCATCATAAATGGCTGCAACGGTAAAAGGGTTGCCATCTTCACGTGAAATACCAAACCAGTGCGGTTTTCCATCGATATATTTAGGTTCATAGAAAGTATCCACGGGCACTAAAGCAAACTGGTTGTTTTTCCAGGCATGTCGAAAACTTGGCTTGGACGCTATTGTTTCAGTTCGGGCATTGTAAGTATGTCGACCATATTTTAATTCTTTCGCCCAAAAGGGAATCAGTCCGAAACGTGCAATATCTAACTCAAACCCCTCAGCACCTCGCATCATGATAGGAGCAGGTGCTAAGGGGTAAACATGTGATTTCATGTTCAATTCAAGTTGTTCTGCATGAAGATCTAATAAAGAGAGCTGACTTTTTGAGGGGAATTCATAGTTTGAACACATGACCGACCTCTTTGCTTAGCATTCTGATCTGCGATAACAATTAAACTATAAGAATGATGACCTCAAAACAATTCGAAATCGTAAATGTAGTTGGGTCTGGAAACGGAATTTTTATGGTGAATATGAATGTAATTTTTCGCCAATGGATGAAAAATAATCTTCGATAAAATGAGCGCCCAGATTCCATTGCTATAGTTTTATTTCCAGTTTTGCCTCCTTTGCCTGAAGGAGCTATCTTTTGCGCAGAAAGGTCATGCTGCATTTTATCTTTTGTTTATTCGGTCTTCATGGTGTCACAGAAATCGAATGCCAAGCGGATGGTAAAGAAGTGAAAGTATGTCGTGACTGCTTGAAAGAAGAAAGAGTTACATAAACGGTAAGAAAAGCTTAAACATTCTTATCACTATTAATTCAGAATAGGCATTCACAATAAAACTCATAATTTTAGAGAATATAGAATGCCTAGAAATAATTATTTACCCGCTCTAGAACAAGTTTATGAGTTTTTAAAAGAACGTCCTGGCTTTAAAGAGAAAAGTGAGTTTGATAAGTCAGTAGAGTATTTTAGAACGCTGCACGAAGGAGAGCCTCAGGAATTTAAAGTCCAAGCATTCCATAACATTAGTGGTAAATTTGGAAATAAAGAAATACTGAGCATAAGTTCTGCACCTAAATTTACGGATAAAAACAGCTTCCTTAATTGGGTTGATATGCACATCAACAATTAGGTTTTGACGTTAGAACAGCTTATCCAATGGTCAGCTTTGTTATTTTCTACCCATACATTAATTAACATGGAGTACAAAAAACACTCTAAATTGGGTTGGAAAACTACACATTTGAATGCTAATTTTTGTATTCAAATCTGACAGTTAATGAGGTGAGCAATGAAGTTGTTGACTTTGTTTGGTGTAGGCGTAGCCGCAAGCTATTGTTATAAATCTATGAAAAATGGCAAGCTCGCTCTTTCCAGACCAAATTTTGATGAAAGTGTAAAACAATTTGTACTGCAAGAATTCGCAGCTTCGTAAGAATAAGATCTATTGGATTAAAGAGCTCATCATAGGATGGGCTTTTTTATTTCTCAGGCTTTTATGGAAAATGTTTATCTTTTGAATGCAAAAAGCCTATCAGGGAGATAGGCTTCTTTTATTAATTCAACATAATATTATGAGTTTTTCTTATCCGCCTGATTTTTTTGATCATTTTGCTCTTTGGTTATAGGAGCTGGCTCTCCTTGATTCGGTTTTTGCTCTTGCTCATTTGGCTTAGGTTTGTTCTCAGTCGCATTATTAGAAAATTGATTGAAAGACGCTTTTTGAGCAGTATTTGTATTAACTAACATAAGTTTCTCAATTTTAATTGTCGAAGATTCGACCTGCCTAGAGTGGCATATTAAAAGCACTTACAATGAGATGATTTAGAGATGCGAGTGTAGCGATATGTAGGATTTCGAGATTTATATCTTATTTATATTTCGGCATATTTTTGAATTATGGTGCAGGTAGATGATTTGTCTACTAAAGTGCGAAGTCAGTGGAATTATCGGATATTGCTTCGATACCTAAACTCCACAATGAGTATTTTAGTTCTAAAAATAGGCCTCTTAAATAGAGGATTGAAGATTTTAAATCAGTGGCTTAGCTATTTGGAGAGAAGATTTAAAGCGTGTTTTTATTTCAAAAGTATTCAATATTCCCGTAACTTTGCTTTATTAAGTATCAAAGGTGAATTGAAATAACTCCTTCTTAAAAATATTCCCATTTTTATCCGAGGTTGCTCTATAAAAATAGATTCATGTTTTACGCATTGTAAATGCCTTTCAATATTGATTTTTTACTTTAGCCACATTTAGCCATAAACTTACGAAAATTTCGTGTCTTAGGGTGCACTCTACAAATTTTTTTAAAATATATTTTCTGTGGATTTGTAGACCTTTGAACAGCAAGTAAGGGCAATTCAATGCAATATGACGCAACTATTAGTATTTATAAGCCATTGAAGATGCAAGGGAATACAATTTAATGCAAGCACTTGCAATCAGTACCAGACTGGGAGGATTCTATTTTTTCTACTATGCGATTGTGGGCGCATTCATGCCGTTCTGGAGTCTGTATCTGGAAGATCAAGGCTTTAACTATCAGGAAATCGGTATTTTATCTTCTATTGCGATTCTCACTCGGTTTTTTGCGCCTTTTATTTGGGGCTGGATTGCAGATAAATCTGGTAAGCGCATGTTGCTGGTACGGATTGCCACCTGGATGGAAGCCTGTATCTGGTTGATGATGTTTATCATTCCTAACAGCTTTCAGTCAGTGGCTTTACTGATGCTGATTTTCAGCTTTTTTCAAAATGCGATTTTGGCACAATTTGAAGGCGTGACTCTATTCTGGCTCGGGGAAAAAAGAGCAGAACTTTATGGCAAAGTCCGGAAATGGGGTTCGGTTGGATTTATTATCGGTGTATTCGGCTTGGGCGCCATCTTTGAAATTATCAGCATTAGCATGCTTCCAGTTTTATTGCTGTGTATTTCATTTCTGGCTTTTCTCTGGTCTTTTAGCATTAAAGAACCTACGGCGGCGCCTACTGCACAGAAAAAGCTGGAAGCCCTCTGGCCGATTTTCAAGCGCCCGGTTGTATACAGTTTTTTTCTGATTGAACTGATCATGCTGTTTTCACATGCGCCGTTTTATAGTTTTTATAGTAATTATCTTAGTCAGGCGGGATTTAGTAGCAGTCAGATCGGATTGCTTTGGTCCATTGGGGTTATTGCCGAAATTATTATGTTTGCTTATGCTACCTTCTTTCTGACACGCTGGTCATGGCGTCATTTGGTGATACTTTGCCTGTTGATGACTGGCTTAAGATGGCTGATTGTAGGCGTATTTCCATCTGCATTTGTGGCACAATTTTTTGCCCAAACGATTCATGCCTTGAGTTTTGGTTTATTTCACATGATCGCCATGCGGGTTATTTTCCAGAATTTCTCTGCTGCACAGCAAGGCCGTGGACAGGCTTTATATAGCACCATGTGGGGCTTAGGCGTAGCAAGTGGCAGCATTCTGGCGGGCTATTATTGGGATAAAATTGGCGGAGAAACCATCTTTATGTTTGCCGCCGCATCGACTTTGTTTGGTTTGTTATTGATTTTTGGGTTGCCCAATAAAGTTGAGCAATCAAAGATATCTTCATGATGCCTCTGATGCTTAAAATTTAGATCCGAATTTTGGCGTACTGATGAACCCAAGGCTGTGCCTGTTCCAGTTGAGCAGCTAATTGCAATAGCCGGTCTTCACGGGCAAAGGGTGCAATAAACTGCGAACCGAGCGGCAGGTTTTGTTCATTCCAGTACAAGGGTACTGACATGGCTGGAAGCCCGGTAATATTGGCAAGTTGAGTAAAAGGTACCCATTTCAGGTTTTCTTTGACAATCTGATCGACCAGTTTACCTTGTGCCAGCAGATGGGCCTTACCTATACCCAATAAAGCCTTTAAAATTGGCTTCTGCCATGCAGGTGTTTTGACTTCGCCATTTTTCGGTGCGACGGTTGCGGTTGCAGGCGTCAGATACAGATCATAATCATCAAAGAAATGATTCATCTGGGTCACGTACTGGCCCCAGTTATTCAGGTTCTGGATATAATCAAGTGCGCTGGTTTTAGCTCCAAAAGCCGCCAGTGCTAAAGAGTCCAGTTCAAAATCCTTCGCTTTAGACGGGTAGCCTTTCTGGATTTCATCCAGCATAAATGAAAACTGGCTAAACCAGGTGGTAATAAAATCCTTGGCCAGTTGCATGCCATCGATGGCCGGACGGTCTTCAACCACCTCATGTCCCAAAGATTCCAGCAGTTTGGCTGTCTGTTCGATGGCTTTCACAGCATCCGGAGAGACAGGCGTGCCAATGGTAGAATGGGGATTAAAGGCAATTTTCAGTTTTTTCGGTGGTTGCTGAATCACATCCAGATAATGATGCTGTGGACGCTGAATCTTAAATAGCGAGCTGTGATCTTCACCATGCGTGGCATCCAGCATTGCAGCACTGTCCCGCACTGTTTTAGTCAGGACATGCTGAATCGCTGCACCATGCATGGCCTCACTCATTTGCGGCCCCCAGGGGGTACGGCCACGACTTGGTTTTAGACCAAACAGCCCGCAATATGAAGCGGGGATACGTATCGAACCGCCGCCATCGCCTGCACCCGCAATTGGTACAATGCCGGCAGCCACAGCAGAAGCCGAGCCACCCGATGAGCCGCCGCTATTATGTTGTAAATTCCATGGATTTTTACAGCTACCCCAGGCATCTGGTTCGGTAATCCCTTTAATGCCAAATTCAGGCGTATTGGTACGGCCAAAAGTGACAATTCCAGCTTTTTCCCAACGATTGACAATCTCGGCATTGGTTTCGGCAATATAACCGATCCGTTTTAAGCCCTGACAGCCATAAGAGGTTGGATAACCTGCATATTCCTGAAACAGGTCTTTGACCAGAAAAGGCACACCGGCAAAAGGTCCGGATAAATTCTGCTGGGTCCGTTTTAATGCATGCTCATGCATGGGAATAATAATAGCATTCAGTTCGGGATTGGCAATTGAGCTACGCTCTAAGGCAGCGGATAAAAGTTCACTGGAATGTACCTGTTTATTGGCGACCAGTTCAGCCAATCCTAAACCGTCATATTGTAGATATTCTTCTAATTTCATTGCCATTCCCTAGCGTTAATGCTGTTCAAGGTTGTAGATGATTTTAGTTTAAGATGCAAGCACCACCTGATTACGTCCACGATGTTTGGCCTGATATAAGGCCTGATCTGCAATATTGATCAGGTTTTGCAGGTCTTGTGATTGTGGTTCATTTTGATGGGTAATCCCTACACTCACGGTAATGTAGAGGTCTGAACCATCTGATTGATGCATCGGGGTTTTTTCTACACGTTTACGTATGCGTTCTGCAATATCCTAAGCTTCAAAAGGCTCGGTGTTCCAGAGTAACAGCACAAATTCTTCCCCACCAATTCGTGCAAACAGATCTTCAGCACGTAAATTGCAGCGAATGATTTCCGCAAAATGTTGCAGCACCTTGTCACCGACATGATGGCCAAAATCATCGTTCAGACGTTTGAAATGATCAATATCCAGCATGATGACCGAAAATTCCATTCTGTTGGCATATTGCAGTAAATATTCACCTTTCTGAAAGAAAAAATGACGGTTCATGGTGTGGGTCAGACTGTCATGATTGGCCAGATAGAGAACCCGTTTAAACAGCTCATTGCGGTTTTGACTAATAATACAAAGAATAAGCGGCGATAAGGCCAGCATAAACAGCCCGATCCGGAGCGAAATATAAATCGTAGAATCTGCCAAGGTGTCATGCGTTGTGGCATAAAACTGCGTCAGGCTGTAATAGGTTAAAATAGTCACAAACGCATTAATCAGTGTCATGCTAAACAGGCGATAGGTTAATGCGGCCCAGATCAGCGCAGCCAAAGGATAGAGCAGGGCGCCCGGACCTGAAAAAATATTGGTGATGATGACACAGAGTACGACTGTAGCTGCGGGCAGAAAATAACTGAAATGATGACGCTTTTGACGGCGGTTTTTAAACAGATACTGCATATCCTTGATTCTGGGAAAGGCCAGAACCAAAGGTATAACCGGTATTGTAGTATTTATAATTAATCTTGAAATAACGAATAAAAATATCGAGACAATGGTACTAATCAGATTGGAAAGTGTAAGAAACAGGCTTTGCAGCAGACTGTTGCCTGTGACCAGATCTGCAAACATAAAAGCACTGAATGCACCCAGCCAGCCACCCAGATGATTTAAATGTGGAAAACGCAGGAATATGGCCAGTAAGGCAGCATTGGCTGGCCAGATCAGGGCGAGATAGCCGAGTGGCCTGGTTGCGATCCCAATAAAACAACATACTAAAACAGCGAACACAATGACAAAATAAGCATAGGTTTCATGATTTAATTGTTGTTCTGTTATTCGAGCCAATTGCAAATTTAAAATCCTATATTTAAATTTTTAAGTGTGAATGATCACTTTTTTTAGCAAGTAAGTCTGATTTTATATATAAAGTTATTTTTTGATTAATCTGTTATTAATACATGATATTAAGATTGTTATATACGAAATATATACAAAATAAACTGGAAAAGAAATCCATGTTTTTAAACAATATGATAAAAACTTTATGGACTCAGATTTAAACTGCTCCAGAGTGGGATACGATTCTGAAAAAATATGCTAACTTAGAATCAATTGTTAAAACGATGCCGGTAAATATGAAAAAAATATGTCTTAGCCTTATCTTACTCATGAGCTCACCTTGGCTAATGGCGACAGAAAATAAAAAACCAGCGCAAGTTTCTGCTAAAGCTGCTGAAACCCCAAATACATTTACCGTGAAAACCCGTCCTGAAATTGTGGGGTTGTGGGGGATGGAAATTCCGGATAATAAAAAATGTATCGAATATTATAATTTTAAAAGCAATAATAATGTCGTAATTAAAAGTGGTGAAGAGTGGACTTCAGGATTATATGATTATCAGCCTGCACAGGATCCGACCGTTCAGATTCCCGCACTGATTCTTCAGGTTAAATATGATAATAATGAAAAAGACTGCTCAGGCAATCAGGTTGATCAATCCGGTGAAATTTCCCAGTATTTTGTGAAATGGCAAAATCCGTACACGATTAATTTCTGTGCCAATGACAAGGCCGAGCAATGCTTTGCCGTGCTCAGACGTGTATTACCATAAATGAATCATCAACATAAAAAAACCGCTGAATTTCAGCGGTTTTTTATAAGCTTTAAGCTTATTGAGTTTTGTCTTCAGCACCTTCTAGCTGTTTCAACAAATGTTTTTCCAGATAATGAATGTCCATCGCCTGTTTGCAGAAGTTTTTATCCTGAAGGATTAAATCTTTGTGCAAAGGAATGTTGGTTTTAACACCAGTCAAAATCATTTCTTCCAAGGCATTTCTCATGCGAGAAATAGACGTCTCACGGTCCTTGCCATGCGAAATCAGTTTGGCGATCATCGAGTCATAATACGGCGGAATGCTATAGCCTGGGTAGATGTGCGAGTCTAAGCGGATACCTGCGCCGCCTGGTGCATAGAAGCTCTCAATCTTGCCGGGTGAAGGCAAGAAGGTTGATGGATCTTCTGCGTTAATACGGCATTCAATCGCATGTCCTAAAACCTTGACATCTTCTTGCTGAATATCGAGACCTAAGCCACCAGCAATACGCAATTGCTGTTCGATAATATCAATACCGGTTACCATTTCAGTTACCGGATGTTCAACCTGAACACGCGTATTCATTTCAATGAAGAAGAATCCATCATCTTCAAACAGGAATTCGAATGTACCTGCACCACGATATTGCATCAGTTTACAGGCATTGACACAGGCTTCTAGAATATCGGCACGTGCTTGCTCTGGTAAGTTCGGTGCTGGCGCTTCTTCCAGTACTTTTTGATGGCGACGCTGTAGCGAGCAGTCACGATCATAGAGATGAATCGCATGGCCATTACCATCAGCCAGTACCTGTACTTCAACATGACGTGGCTTTTGCAGGAAACGTTCCATATAGACCGTATCATCACCAAACCACATTTCTGCATCACGCTGTGCAGCCTGAACAGATTCCAGCAGGGTGTCGACATTTTCGACGATACGCATACCACGACCACCACCACCAGAAGCAGCTTTGACAATCAGCGGGAAACCGATCTCTTTCGCTTCAGCGAGTGCATTGTGAATGGTTACGGCATGGTCGCAGCCCGGTACAGTTGGTACACCCGCTTTTTTCATGGCAATAATGGCAGAAACCTTGTTCCCCATTAAGCGAATATGTTCTGGACGTGGACCGATAAAGATAAAACCAGAATTTTCTACGATTTCAGCAAATTCAGCATTTTCAGCGAGAAAACCATAACCAGGATGGATGGCATCTGCGCCAGTAATTTCAGCAGCTGTAATAATCGCAGGAATATTCAGGTAGCTGTCACTGCTCGCACCCGGACCGATACAAACCGCTTCATCACAGAAACGCAAATGCATCAGGTCTTTGTCTGCGTCAGAATAGACACCTACGGTTTTGATCCCTAAAGTTCTGCAAGCCCGGGTGATGCGTAAAGCAATTTCACCACGGTTTGCAATTAAAACTTTTTGCAACATTATAAATCCCCGGGGTGATTAAGCGCGGTAGCGGAAAAGTGGTTGGCCGAATTGAATCACTTCACCATTTTTCACTAGAATTTCTTCGATCACACCACTTTGAGTTGCTTCAATCGGGTTCATGATTTTCATTGCTTCGATAATACCTAAGGTATCACCAGCAGAAACGGTTTGACCCACTTTGACAAATGTCGCTTCGCCTGGGCTTGGTGCAGAGTAAAACACCCCAACCATTGGAGATGTTTCAACAGCACCGCGCGGAGACTTCGCCGCAGGTACTTCAGCTGCAGGTGCAGGCATTGCAGGAACAGCCGCTGCAACCACTGGATTACGACGAGTTAATGCAATCGATTGATCGCCTTCTTTAACTTCGATCGCCTGTAAGTCAGATTCAATCATCAAGTCGATGAGTTTCTTGATTTTACGGATATCCATGAGACAGTATTCCTAATTAAGATTTTGTAGAAGATTGTATTTTTTCAATGACATAGTCGAGCGCAGCAGCATAGCCTTTTGCACCCAGACCACAGATCACGCCGATGGCTTTATCGGACAAGTACGAATGATGTCGAAATGCCTCGCGTGCATGGACGTTTGACAAATGGACTTCAATAAAAGGAATGGCGACACCAAGCAGGGCATCGCGAACCGCAACAGAACTATGTGTCAATGCTGCCGGATTGATAATGATATATTGTACGCCGTCGAGTTGGGCTTGATGAATTCGGTCAACGATTGCGCCTTCCCAGTTGCTTTGGAAGGTATCGAGTTGTAATGTGGCCTGTTGAGCCTGAGCAGTCAGTTGCTGATTAATATCGCCAAGCGTAAGATGACCATAAACTTCTGGTTCGCGCTTTCCAAGCAAATTTAAATTCGGTCCATGAATAACCAAAATGGTCGAACTCATCCAGCATGCTCCAATTAAAAAGTATCGAGGTTTGTTTGCAAGATAGCTGCAAACTCTGCTTATTATTGCATGATTTTCTACATGACTATTTATAATTTCTTTGAATTGACGTAGAAAGCATATCCTAAACAGTGGCGCTATAATGAAAACTTTGCAGAGATTTGGCAATGTTAAAAAATTACAATTCGCAGGGTATTCAGATTGTTTTCATTGTAAACCCAATTGGCAAAAACAGTTAATATCCTTTATGTAACTGTATCTTCATGTTAAGGATTAGCTCTGCTGTTTGATCATATTTTAATCTTGCAAAAATTCATGTCTGGCCAAAACGATTAGGACATTCAATCGAGAGATCCTTGACTTGCGTGAGAGGATGACTAGCCTAACTTTGCCTTTAACCGTGCTTCCCTTAATGTCAAAATCTCATCTTGAAAAGATGGAGAAATACTTAAAAAGGCAAGATAAGACAATATGTTAATAAGCTTATTTTAATATTTTAGTCTGTGTTTTTATATGCATTTTATTACAAAATACCAGATAAAAATGAGTTACTTCAATTTAGAGATCAGTTTTATGTTCTGTTTCTAAATTTATAAAGCTGACTAAGAAACAGACATCGAATTTAAAGAGATTTATAGCGAAGGGTTTGGAAAAATTTAGATTGTCGCTATCTTGATGAAATGACGAATATGTTCATTTCAAAGCATTCTAAATCGCTAGGCACAGGCGCATCTGATATCTAGATAGTGGCAAAAACACATATCTTTGTTGGTATTTTGCACGCCACTTTCTTTGCAAAAAATCTCAGAAACAGCTTGTAGTCATGCATATGGAGCAGAGGTATGGGGCAAAAACATTAACTTCTTGAGCGAATATTTATATACTAAGGCGATCAGACTTGAGCCAGAAGTATTATGACACCTGCATGTAAACTCTTAAAAACTCAAAAAATTGAATATAGTATTCATGAATATGAACATGATGCCAATGCGAAAAGCTTTGGTTTAGAGGCTGCAGAAAAATTAGGATTACAAGTCGAAGAAGTCTTTAAAACGCTATTGGTAACAGATGAAAAGCAATATTTTGTGGCAGTATTACCTGTTCATTATCAGCTTAATCTTAAAAAAGTAGCTGCTGCATTCGGTTGTAAAAAATTGCAGATGGCAGATCCTAAACAGGCAGAACGATTAACCGGATATCTGGTGGGTGGAATCAGCCCAGTGGGACAAAAGAAACGTTTAAAAACAGTCATTGATGTATCGGCAGAAAAGCTCAATAAAATATATGTGAGTGGCGGTAAAAGAGGCTTGGATATCGGACTGAAACCGGCTGATCTTGCCAAAGTGCTGAATGCACAGTTTGTCGATGTGCTGGATGTATAAGGTCAAATTCCCCTGAAGATTTAAATGAATAGCGTTTGAAGTGATCTTTTTTTGGTCGGAAAAATCAGCAAATCATTTTATACCTTTGTATATTAGGTCACGAATAAGCACAGCGGAAATGTGCGCAATAAAGAATTAAAAATAATAAAAATGATTATGCGGAGCATAAAGGATGAAAGTTCAAAATAAAAAATGGCCACGATTCTGTCTGACCTTATCTGCAATGGCGATGCTGTCTGCGTTTCCGAGTGTACAGGCCGCTTCTGCGCCTTCAGCTGCACCTGCCAATTCACAGCAGGTTTTCTTTGTCGGAAACAACTGGGATGGCACAGTGACTGTGATTCGTCCATCGGGTGATTTTGGCAAAATTGGCGTCATTAACATGATTCCTGACCGTAAAGAGCGTCTCAAAGAAATTCATCTCAATCCAATCAAGCTGATTGCCTATACCTATATTCAGGCCACAGCGGGTGAAGGTAATAATCAGTTGGTCGATGATATGTACTCGACGCCAGATGGTCAGTCCATCGTGGCATCGCGTCCAAGTTTCGCCGATGTGGTCTCTATTAATATCAAAACAGGCAAGATGAACTGGCGTACACCGGTTGAAGGTTTTCGTGCCGATCACATGGCGGTTTCGCCAGATGGTCAACGCGTGGCGGTGTCAGCATCTTCAGGCAATGTGGTACATGTCCTGGATATTCACACTGGCAAAGAGTTAGGGCGTTTTGCTACGGGTGATAAACCGCATGAAAATATCTACTTCGATGATGGTAACAAAATCCTGAACTCCGCGATTGGCAATGTTGAAACGTCAATGGATGCACAGTGGCAGGATTTCACCAAAGGAAAACGCTACATTAGCATCGCGGATGCCAATACCCATCAAGTGCTGAGAAAAATTGATTTCAGGCCCGCACTCGATGCATTTGGTCGCAAGGATTTATCCAATTCAGTTCGCCCAATGGTATTTAGCAAGGATGAAACGAAACTTTATGCCCAGGTTTCATTTTTTAATGGTCTGATTGAGTACGATCTGAATCAGAACAAGATTAGCCGGATCGGACAGCTCCCTGGTAGTGATAGTATCCCGAAAGACCGGACAAAATGGGTCAATGATTCGCGTCATCATGGTTTGTCAATCAGTGCTGATGGTGAAAAGCTCTGTGTTGCAGGAACCATGGATGATTATGCCACGATTGTAAATCGTAAGACGCTGACTGCGGGCAAACTGATTCCTGCCGGTAAACCCTATTGGGCAACGCGTAGTCCAGATGGTAAAAGCTGTGTGATTTCCGAAAGTGAAACCGATGTGGTGACCGTGATTGATTTTTCCACAGGGGATAAAGTGCTCAGTGTGCCAGTTGGGAATCATCCACAACGTGTCCGGATCGGCTATGCACCAATAGACTGGTCAACGCCGTAGTCGAGCAACGATACAGGCAGCGTTTTGATAAGAGCTGTCTTTATTGGGTTGAGGAGATCAAGATGAAAGATAAGACCGTTCTTTTATATCTCATCATCGGATTACTCTTGTTCGGCATTTTGGTGGCTATTGCTTACCAGATACGACAAGACATCTATCGGACTGATTTTGCCAATCAAGCCCAAGCCCATCGTGATCAGGTTGCCCGACTTGAAAAATCACCCAACTATATTTCTCTGAGTTTTAAGAGCAATAGCCAAAATACACAGGCTGAACCAAATAATGTAGCTACAAAGCAAAGCCTATTGTTAAAGCAACAACAACAGTTATATCTAGACTTTGCTCAAATCATCAGTGCTTTAGGTCAGGGGCAACAACCAGATCCTAGACAGGTCAGTTTGCTGGTTAGTCTACAGCAGACGCTGGTAGAAGCTAAACTGGTGACTCGAGACGAGGCGAAAGCACAAATTGAGTTTCTGCTGAAAGTTCTGCCAGAAATGGATCATGAATTGCATCGGGCTTTGCGAACCTTAGAACAAACCCGAAGTTGACGAATTCAAGCCACGAATATCTTTTATTATTTTAGATGTGAAAATTGCTTTCATAAAAAAGCCCAAATGAGAATTCAGGCATTTAGATATAAGTATTGAAGACAGCGTACTTTTATAAACAATTTGCAGGCTTGGGTACGCCGGCCAAACGGCTTAAATGCCGCGCGACCAGACCCGTATTAAACTTTTCCTGAAGCATGGCATTGTTAATGTCAGCACTAACCGTTTTCATTAGGAATTTAATTAAGGGACGTGTGGCCGGTGAATGGCCAAACTGCTGATAGAACTGACGCACTGCTTGCAGAATTTCAAAATGCCACGGGGTTAAGTTCAGTTCCAGGTTATTGGCCAGGACTTGCGCGACTTCTTCATTCCAAATGGTGTAATCGATCAGATGACCATCTTGATCCAGTTCTAAATTCATATTTAACTCATTGATTATTTCATTGAAATACAGCGATTAAACCCGAGGCAAAGATCTGCAAAATCGGCAAAATCGAGAAGCTTGACCTGATCCGGCAAAGGCTGTGTCAAAAGCTCTGCATCATTTTCCAGCATGTAAATTTTCGGCAAATTTTGTAGAAATGAATGCTCCAGCTGTAATACGGCTTCACCCATCAGTACGATCTGATCAACTGGGGTATAAATTTGAGCGAGTTGTTCCAGAATCTGCGCCGTTGCCGCATAGTTCGATTGGATCAGATAAAGTGTGTGATTTGACATTTTATATATCCTTTATTCCTTACCAATACAGCACATGATCAAAGCCTTGAATAAACGCTGGGCTTAGCTCAATAAATTCAATCTCTTGTTCGTTCTGAGCCACAAAGGGCGAGTTCTGGTTTTTCTGTTCAATCAGAATTGGAGTGAGGTCATAAAACTCAAAACTGTCGACCATATTTGATGCCAGTTTAAAGGCATGTTGTAACTGATCAAATTGCAGTTCTGAGCGTAGAAGACTAAGGCCTGCACCTTGTAGCAGAACTTTCACTTCCGCACCAAATGTCGCCAAAACCATGGTCGCAGACAGGCTTTCATGCACTTGCAGGCTGGTCAGATTGG
This sequence comes from Acinetobacter sp. F9, assembly GCF_019195275.1. Taxonomy (NCBI): domain Bacteria; kingdom Pseudomonadati; phylum Pseudomonadota; class Gammaproteobacteria; order Moraxellales; family Moraxellaceae; genus Acinetobacter; species Acinetobacter sp. F9. The sequence continues at coordinate 2,690,037 of NZ_CP078068.1, read as the reverse complement.
CTTGGGTTAATATAACAAGTACAGATTTCACACAAGATTCCTTGGAAAAGCAACACATTCTAAAAAATGGAACATCTAGAATTGAATCAGACGTTGTGAGGATTGAACAGCATCGGCAAGTTCACCTAAACCGACCAATTCAAAGGCATCCGCCAGATTATGCTGCTGAATATTGTGACGTTGAGCATTGTCCTGATCTGTAATCCCTCGCGCCAGTGCTGCACTTACACAGACCGGTAGGCGAATATTGAGTGCTTGCCAGGCATGTGTAAGATGACGTTGATCGTCGGGCACCCATTGCAGTGCATTTGCGACCGACACGCCGTCCTGATAAAAGAATACGCGGAATTCTTGGTTTTTGTTGTGTAATGCCTGCGCCAAACCAAGGGCATGCCAGGCATAAATAGAAGTTGGTGCGGAGGTAACAAGAATTAAGGTGCTCATCGAAATTCACTACAGGCTTGATCAATAGCAACAGCTTGATCTGGGCTTCATCAGAAAGTAGGTAGTATACAATGATTTTAGTGACGGGTGGATTAGGCTTTTTAGGCTCACATATTGCTTTAAGTCTGTTAGCACAAGGATTAGAGGTCATTGTGGTCGATAATTTGGCCAATGCCAATTTGCAGACGCTGGAGCGACTTGAATATATTTCCGGGATGTATGTGCCTTTTATCAAAATTGATATTCGCAATACGCCTGCATTAAACAAAGTATTTGAACAGCATTCGATTCAGGCTGTAGTACATGCTGCCAGTTTTAAGTCGCTAGAAGAATCAGTATTAAAACCCCTTGAATATTATAATGATAATGTCAGCTGTATTATGAGCTTAATGCGCGCCATGCAACGTACCGGCGTACGGCATCTGGTGCATTTATCCAGTCTGGCAGTCTATGGACAATCCGGTACGGATCTCAATGAAGATCTACCTTTTAACTATACTTATCCCAATCCCTATATTAAATCGCAACAGATGGTTGAGGAAATTATTCGGGATACTGTCAAAACAGATAACGAGTGGCGCATTGCCATCTTAAGACTATCTAATATTAGCGGCGCCTTCGAGCATGGTGTCCTAGGCGAGGCGGTGCCACCTTTACCGAAAAATATTGTGCCTTTGGCAATGCAGGTCGCTGCGCAGCAGCGCGAATATCTGGAATTACGCCGTCAGGCTTATACTGCGGATGGAACAGTAGAGCGGAGTTTTCTGCATGTGGCAGACAGTTGTGATGCGGTGATTAAATCCTTGCAGTGGCTATGGCAACAACAGGAATTAAAATGTGAAGCCTTCAATATTGCTGGAACGCTCATTTCGATACAGGATTTGTTAGATCAACTGGCAGAAGTGACCCAGTCTGCAATTAGAACAGTCGATGCCTTGCCTTATCCTCATGCAGAGCTTGACCAGCTAGGCGCGAATATTGAAAAGGCACAGCAGATTTTGCATTGGCAACCGCAGCGTTCACTGAAAAAGATGCTTGAGGATGAATGGCTATTTTATCAAAATATACTGAGAGGACAGTAAATGAGATAAGTAAAAAATATTTGATAATAATTATCATTTACATATTTAATATAATCGATTACTTTTAATCAATCTAGCAAAGTATCGTGATAGATGCTTTTAAAATCAGCGATATGTAAAAAATTGAGGTTGAACATGCAAACACGTATTGAACATGACACCATGGGCGAAGTGGCTGTACCAAGTGAGGCTTTATGGGGCGCTCAGACCCAGCGTAGCTTGCAAAACTTCAAGATCGGCAATGAACGCTTGCCACGGGCAATGATTGGTGCAATGGGACTGGTAAAAAAAGCTGCAGCCTTGACCAATGCTAAACTGGATCAGATTCCTCAAGAGCTGTCGGGCTATATTGTGGATGCAGCAGATGAGGTGATTAGCGGGCAGTGGGATAGCCAGTTTCCACTGGTGGTCTGGCAAACCGGTTCAGGCACGCAAAGTAATATGAACTGTAATGAGGTGATAGCCAATATTGCCAATCAAAAATTGGGCAATCATTTAGGTGCGCAAAAACCGGTTCATCCAAATGATCATGTCAACCGTGCCCAATCGACGAATGACTCTTTCCCGACTGCGATTCATGTCGCAGCGAGTTTGCAGATTAATCAACTTCTTATTCCAGCGCTTACCCGTCTACGTGATACCTTGCATGCAAAATCTTTAGCCTTTGCCGATATTGTCAAAATTGGCCGGACGCATTTACAGGATGCGACACCTTTAACCCTAGGTCAGGAATTTAGTGGTTATGTATCCCAACTTGATCATGGCTTAATTCGCTTACAGCAAGCTTTACTGGGTTTGTATGAGTTGCCATTGGGCGGGACGGCTGTTGGTACAGGTCTAAATGCCCATCCTGATTATGCAGTTCAGGCCGCAGAAACACTGGAGAAGCTGACAGGTCTACCATTTGTCACTGCTCCGAATAAATTTGAAGCTTTGGCCGGCCGTGATGCTGCGGTATTTGCTTCAGGCGCATTAAAAACCCTTGCAGTCAGCCTAAATAAAATTGCCAACGATATTCGTTGGTTAGCCAGTGGGCCTCGTTGTGGATTTGGTGAACTGCGTATTCCTGAAAATGAGCCAGGTTCAAGCATTATGCCGGGTAAGGTCAATCCGACGCAAAGTGAAGCCATGACCATGGTGGTGGCGCAAGTGCTTGGAAATGACACCACGATTAATGTGGCAGGCGCATCGGGTAACTTTGAGCTGAATGTGTTTATGCCTGTGATTGCCTATAACTTACTGCAATCCATCCAGCTCTTGGGCGATGCCTGTAATAGTTTCAATGATCACTGCGCCGTAGGTATTGAGCCGAACCGTGACAAGATTGATCATTTCTTGCATGACTCATTAATGCTGGTCACTGCATTAAACCCGGTGATTGGTTACGAGAATGCAGCCAAGGTTGCCAAAACTGCCTATAAAGAAGCTAAAACCTTAAAGCAGGTGGCTGTTGAACTTGGTTTAGTCACGGCTGAACAGTTTGATGAGGTGGTGCGTCCTGAACAGATGGTCTCACCAAATGTAAAATAAAGCGTTTAAGGCTTTTATTTTCAATCTTTCAGCCTGTTTTATCATGGAATCGTCAGCAGTGGTTTTTATCTCAGGCAGAGTTGCGTACAATAGAACTCGATGAGATTAACCACTGATGATTGTTTTATGCTTGATATTTATTTAACAGATGTTCAAAGAAAGGTGCAATTCAAGGATTATCCAGGTGAGCATCCTGTTAAATTTATTCTGAATTTTAAAAAGATTTTTCCAAGTGTCATGGAACTTCTTTTGCCGGTGCTTCCAGATGATGAAAATCTGGAAGAAATGTCTTGGGAATCGACCAGCGATGACTTTGAGACTTTCCAAATGTTGTTAACCGGTTGGGGCATTATTGAACTGCGTTTAAAGGCGATTAGCCAGTTTAAAGATAAAGCATTTGCGGATCGTTTGGTTAAACAAGCCCAGCAAAAACGTAAGGACTATCAAAAGCAGCAGGCAAAACTAAGTACAGTTGAACTGGACTATCTGTTTATGCAGGAAATGCATGCACTGATCGATGCAGAACTGGTTGAACTAGGTGAGAAATTCTATTTACCGACACTACGTGAGCTGTGGAAAAGTAAAGTATCAGCTCAAATTTTGAATGCAAAATTTTAATTTAAATTTATAGTTTTCATTGATAAAAATTAGTCCTCCATTCTTGGGGGATTAATTTTATCTGCAGCATAAGCTTTCCTTCATGATCGGAGATGCTTGGAAATAGCCTAAGCTATATTATTAGATTCTCTTTAACAGGGATCTTCAAAAAATAAACCTTATAAAAATAATGATTCCTAGAATTTCGCCCGAGAACAAAGCAAGATAGCCCACTATTTATCCTAAAGTATTTTGATTGGGCAGTAATTTTAACCTTTGTTTAAAAAATAGGTGAAAAGAATTAGTTTTAGCTAAAAAATATATAAAAATATCAAGCAAATAGCCTGGTAATTCTGTCTATTATTTTTTAATGTATATAAGTTTTATTTTTAGATAAGCTAAAAGTTTAATTGATTAGCTATGCTTCACAAAAATAGCTAAAGGTTCCAATTTTCCCGAAGATATATCCCAGGATTTTTAAAAATGTCGAATCAGTTTTTAGATTTAATTACTAAACGCCGTACTATTTATGCCATTGGCAAGAATATTGAACAATCTCCTGAACGTTTAACTGATTTAATTCAAACTGCAATTAAACAAAGTCCATCTGCTTTTAATTCCCAGTCTTCACGCGCCGTCATTTTATTCAACACAGAACATGAAAAGTTTTGGGGCATCGTTGCAGATAAATTAAAAAGTTATGCAAAAGATGAAGCAAGTGCAGCAAAAACCACTGCTAAAATGGCCAGCTTTGCTGCTGGTGTAGGTACGGTATTATTCTTTGAAGATCAAACAGTGGTACAAGCGTTGCAGGAGCAATTCCCGTCTTATGCGGATAACTTCCCTGTCTGGGCAGAGCATTCTACTGCGATTGCGCAATTTGCCACATGGACAGCATTACATACTGAAGGCCTAGGTGCATCTTTACAGCATTATAATCCGATCGTAGATGAGCAGGTGCATGCTGAGTGGGACATTCCAGCCAACTGGAAGCTTCGCGCACAGCTGGTCTTTGGTTCAATCGAAGGCGAAACACATGCCAAAGATTATCTTGCGGACGAAGAGCGTTTTAAAATTTTCAAATAAGCCTGAAATTCATATCTGCGCTTAAACAATTTTAAGCGCAGATATTTTAACATCTCGACGAAATCCTCATCAGCATTGCTAAAATTCAGTTAAAATAGCGTGCTAATGCAAATAAATGAGTAATATCGAATGTCGAAAAACACGCAAAATCTATCACCTTTACAAGAACTGATCGCAGAGCAAAAGTTACTTTGTGAAGAAGTAGGCTCAGCTTATGTTGAAGTCACGGGTGATGATGTTGTTGCTGTGGCCGTACATACCTTAAAGCAGGATCCGATAGTTGGTATTCGTAAAAAGCCTGAGACAGCGGAAAATATCAGCTGGTATATTTATGGCGGAGAACCTTCAAGTGAAGATGCTTTTGAAACGATGACCGTACGTGAATTACAGGACATCGCACCAGAAGTATTACCATATCTTGCTCTGGAAACAGGTTTTCGTTTCATGATTGATGCCGATGATTATGAAGATGTCTGGAAAGAAGAAATCTAAATGCTAAAAAAATCATCTTTCATTTGTGCAGGATTGTTATTCTTACTGAATAGCATGGTCTTTGCAGAACCACTTTCACAAAGTGCGTATGACCAGTTTATTTTAGAACAGACTAAAATCGTCAATGAAACCAAGCACATTTTAGATGAAGATGATCCAAAGGCCGATGCCAAAACCCAACGTCAGGCTTTTTGTAATCGACTGAAAGCCTATCAGGACATTCAAAAAGTTTCTGAAGAAAATAACAGTCTGGATATGGCGCCCATGATGGCTATGGTCGCCAAAAGTTTTCTTGATCGACAGGATCAGAGCCTGAGTAAATCAGGAATGACCACCACCGTATTCTGTAAAAATAGGGATGTTGAATAGGGCGAGTGGTACTTCTTCTAAGCACAGCTTTTCATCACGCATTAATGAAAATAAAGAGAATATTATTATTTTAATCTTGGCTGGATTTTGATCAAAAAATATCATATTAAATAAGATGCATCTATCTGTAGGGTTTTTGTGAAGTTAAACTAAAGTATAAATATGATTGTTACTCATTATTCCGGGGATATATCCGGGAAATAAGAAAATTGATAAATATAATTTAATAATTAAACTTTAATATTTTTCTAAGCCTTGTCGAGAGATCTTTTAATACTGCATAATATTGTTGCTTGATCATGTCACACATAAGCATTATAGAAATGACTTCATAACGAATAAAGTAAATTTTGTCCTCATACATAAATGAATGGTATTCCAAGCAGGGTAGTAAAATTATATCTTATATTTATGCTACAAAACTAATCCTGTTGTATTTATAAAATAGCCTAAGTATTTTATATATTTTAGCGGCAAATATCCCTGTTAATTTATTACATGCTCTAAAACGAAAAAAGGAATGTATGTACAAATTTCTGTTATACAAAATAATGGGCTAACTTTGAAAAAGTAGTGGGATGGTAATCTATTTGTTCTAGTATCATCCTTATTCTGAAATTAAAAATAAAATATGGGTGCGATTTCTCTTAATCCCAAGGCTATTTTAAAAATGTATTAGATCGTCTTTTATATTGATGGGGCATTTTTCTTTAATTCAAATTAATAATTAAGCTTTGAACACTTTTAATCTGATGATGAATTTAGCCTAAGCAAATTGATCAACCTGCTACAAATAGCCTAAGTAAATTTTTATTTTAAAAATTTGGCAATTGATTAATTTTCAATATCAACCCACTATTAACAATTAAATCAAGAAATCACGGAATTCTCAAATGATCCTTAACTATCAATTACACCATCATGAAACTTCAACAGTATCTCCAATGATCTTTATTCATGGTTTATTTGGTAGTTTGAGTAATTTAGGAGTATTGGCTCGACATTTTTCTGAACAGAGAACCGTGATCCAAATTGATGTGCGTAATCATGGTCTTTCTGGTCATAGCTCTGATATTAACTATCAGCTCATGGCAGAAGATGTATTGGAAACTTTATCCAGTTTAAATGTTCATAAGTTTGTCGTTGTTGGACATTCTATGGGTGGGAAAATTGCTATGAAACTGGCAGATTTAGCTCGTGAACAGACTGAAAAACTCATCGTGCTTGATATTACACCGATCCAATATCATGAAAGTCATCATGCTGAAATTTTTAAAGCCTTATTTGCAGTACAGCAAGCAAATGTTGCTTCACGACTGGAAGCAGCAAAAATTATGCGTAAATATATTCATGAAGAAATGGTGATTCAATTTTTATTAAAATCCTTTAATAAAGGGCAGTGGCTGTTTAATGTTCAGGCTTTATTTGATCATTATCCAGATATTATGGCTTGGGAAAAGGTCGAAAAAATTAATCGGCCAGCCTTATTTCTGCGTGGTGGTGATTCTTTTTATATCTCAAAACCAGAACATTTTGCAGCAATTAATGAACAGTTTTCTCAGGCAAAAATCGAAGTTATTGAAAATACCGGTCATTGGCTACATGGTGAAAAACCAGATGAAGTCATTAAACACATGCAAGCCTTTCTTAATTAAGTAATATTTAAGGCTGTAATGTATATACCTGTAATTGACCTTCATGGATCAGTTGATGTGCCATCTCAGCAGTTTTCTTTAAACCGGGCATACGATATTCAGTATGTCCGAAATCTTTAATGGATTTCCAGCGGCCGCCCCAGGTCAAACCTACCGATTCAGCGACCTGACCATATAACTCATAACCGCGCATGGCCCAGGGATCACGTTCTGTAATGACTACTTTGCCATGCCGTTTAAAGGCAATATCTGCAGCCAATCCAAATTGATGATAACTCTGAAAGCCTTTGGCTTTGGTAATATTACTATCGGCTGCCAACGAATTTTGCCGTTCCGGACTCCGATAGCCTTCAAGTAAAACCAGCTCATAATCATGCTGTTCTTTCATGATTTTAAATACCATCAGTAAACGTTGCTTAAATCGTGGATTCATCTTATGCCATTTACGGTCTGCTGTACTGATATCTGAATGCGTATGCATTGCTGGTCTATAAATATCTTCAAGATTTGAATTAAAGCTTTGTGCTGAAATAGCCGGATGATCTGGAAAATGCTCTTGTTGAAGGGCTTCTATAATGAGGTGGTCAGCAACTTCAGGCGGAGCCGTCAACATTTGCCCATCCAAAAGAGCATAAATTTGTGGATCAACTTTCCTTAAATATTCAGATTCAAATTTTCTGGCAGTTAAGGGCTGGGTAAAAGCGAGTAGCAAAATACTGCCAAATAATATTAATCCGGTAATCAAAATCCACCACTGCTGCACATACCAATGAGAATGCAGATGTTCAGGCGAGGCTGCCCGATAAAATTTACGTGAAAAATGTATTGCTTGAGTCAATTGCTGTTTACTTTGCGGAATGAATCTGAGAAAAACAGCCTGTATCCTTCGTCTAAATTCATAGGACAGCAGGGCGAACATTACCAAACTCATTAGGGTGAAGCTACTCAATATGATAAAAATCATAAGTGAAATACTTGATCTAATTAAGATTCCAACTAAGTCTTTTCTTAAGCGATATAAATTGTACAACGGCGCAATTCTTTGCAAAGATTGCATTCAATTTTTTTGAAGTAAATACTTTTAAGTTTTTATTTTTATGAGCTTTCATGGTATTGATCTGAAAAATTTAATTAGGGTAAATGAATTGTAATATAAGCTTGCTCAGCAGGAGCGCTAATCAGATTCTGATATTGAGTAAAAATAGTTGTTTGTTCTGTCGATAAAGCATATTTAAAAGCGACAAAGCTGAATACTGCAAATAAAAACAGGAAAATTAGAATCCAGAAAAATGGTAATTCTCGATGAATTATATGTCTGATTTGATCGGGAAGCGCGGAAAAAGGAGAAAAGGTCGTTTTCTTGACTTTGAGATAATCAATCTGATCTCCGACTCGAGCCACCAAACTATTCAAATGTTCAATCGATTCAATCCGGTATTTTCCCTGAAAGCCTAATAATAGACAGTAATGATAAACCTCTAATACTGCCAGTCGATCCTTGTCTTTATGACGGATGTTTTCCAGATATTCAAAGAACTGATAGCCAGCCAGTTGTGAACCAAACAGACTTAATTGCAACGGGCTCAACATCCAGGAATTCTGCAAATCAAAAAAGCGCTCATCCTGTTGTGTGACAATCGTTTCGTCCAGTAAAGCACAATAGGCATATTTGGCATCTTGAATATCTTCAGCTAAAAATTGTACCTTACGTGCCTGGCTTTCAAATCGGCTGAGCATCTGCAAAACTTTCTCACGGAATAATTCTATATCAGCAGGTATGTATTTATTTTTTATAAGAAAAATGATATAAAAACCATCATGCAGTAAATCTAGCAAACTTGCCCCGTATGAGATATTGGTTTCGATAGATTGTCTTGCTATATCGCCGATTCCGTTCTGATCCTCTTCAAACAGTGAAGAAGGATTATTTGTGATTGTATTCATTTGAATATTCATCCATTCATAACCGCAATGAGTTCAATCGCAATATCCTGAAACCCATTCGGGATATAAACACAAATTGCTTCTGAATCCAGCATACGCTGATACAGTTCATTATTTGGTTCGATCTCAAAATAATGAACACCGGATCGCACCGGAATTGCCGTAGGAACCTGCATAAGATGCTGCACTGGCACAGCAGGCAAAGCTGCAATTACACGTTGTTCAACATCGATGGTACTGCCGACCTTAAAACGGACCGGAACATGCGCAATCAGATTATGCGCTGGCATTACGCTACTCGATACAGCCAGATATAACCTGGTATTTCGGCTGATTTTGTCTGTTTCCAGACTCCCAATCCAATAGGATGGACGTGTTTCTTTTAAACTGATACTGATATAGCGATTCGAGATAATCGTATCGAGTAAATCTCTGAGAATAATATCCAGCTGATTAAAGCTTTCGTAAAGTTGATGGTGTTGATACTGTGGCAGTTGATCAATCTCATAAGCAGTCGAGAAGGTGAGTAAAGATCCAGTAAGTCGTAGCAGTTCCGCATATAGTCGCTCCGGATGAATTTGCGGATACTGCAAAATATGGTTCAAGCTTGCATGGGCTGTATTTAAGGCATTTACCAGCCAGAAAGAGACAATATCTCCCGAGCGAAATTCAATCAATTTCTGTTCATTTTCACGATTATTGGATTGAATCGTCTTAATTTTGGCTCGAATGATATTTAAGCTTCGCTTTAAATTGTCTAGCAGATATTCACATGCCTGGATATGTAGAATGGGAGGAATAAACTTATGATTGAGAATAAAATTCCCTGAACTTTGTCTCTTGATTTGAGCAACCGGGATATATAAATAGCCATCCAGATGCTGTTGAGGTATTTGTCCGAGTTCAAATAGCTTAAATTCAGCACGACGGCGTAACAGGGTGATTTCTGCAGTCGTTGCATCGGTAAATAAGTCGTGGGTTGAAATTAACTGCGAGTGATAGCGGCCAGCCTGAGTACTTTCGGCATGACTTACATTTTGTTTATTGGGTTGTAGCATCGGTAAAGCCAAATAAACCTGCATCTCTCCATGCAGGTTTAAAGCATCCAGTTGCACGGGTTCCGGTAATAAATCCTGTGCTGGTGCCTGATAAATTTCACCATCCTGATTTCTAAAGATTTTCAGTTGTTTTATCAGATTGTACGCTCGCGAGACGATCTGCAGAACCGGTCGCTGCTAGATGAGTATATGCAGTCCATGGCCAAGGTTCGAAGCCGTTTCAATGATTTAAAAAGTTCTGGCGATATTGGTCCTGCCAGCATGATCTTAGTCAAACAAACCATTGATGAGCAGAACTCTATCTTCAATATTACACAGAAATTTGTCGATGAAAAAATGTCGGTGGGAAGCAATGAGCTGGATCAACAGCTGATTAAAAAATTATTGAGTGTGCCGCTGACACGTTCCTTTGAAAGCCTGATGATTCCGGCCCAGGCTGAAATGAATAAATTATGGCAGATACAGGCCTATCAACCATTTAGTGGAAATTTGGCACAAAAATATCCGTTTAGCAGTCAGGCCAGTTTGCAGGCAAGCTCTCAGGAAATTAATCAGATTTTTGGTGAAAATGGCAGTATTGCACGTTTTGTCAAAGAGCATCTGGATCCTCTGGTGATCCGTCGCGGCTATAGTCTGACTTCAAAAACCTGGCAAAATTTAGGCATTAGTCTAAATCCTGCCTTTATTGCAAGTTTTCAAAATTATGTCGCACCGGTACATGGTCTGGCGACTGGAGAGTTAAACCATACCAATTCAAAAACCGTGAACTTCAATCAATCTAATTTTCAGTTTTATCCCTTAGAACAGTCTCATTTATTAGCGTATACCATTGATATTGACGGACAAAGAATGCTATTTGAAAATGGTGTTCAACAATGGGTGAATTTTATCTGGCCAAATCCTGGCACCATTCCGGGCGCGCGAATCACAGTAATCGATCTGGAAGGGAAGACCCATACCATATTTGATGAACCAGGTGAATATGGCATCAACCGCATGATTGATAATGCACAACGTACTCAAAAAGGCAATATTTTTGAAATGGTGTGGCGCAGCAAAGATTATCCTGAACTATTTGTGAAGACCCATTTCCGGCTGGTGAGTGGTAATAATTCAAGTTCTATCGGAGGTCAGCCAAATTATAGCAATTTGCAACTGGTAGATCAGATCGTCTCGAATAAATCGGTACGTGTGGTCGCTGCACAGCGTACTGCGGTGTCTGGACAAATAAATCAAACATCTATGCTTCCGGTAGGAAAAACAGGAGCGACGACGCCATGATCTTTTTAATCCAAAATAAATAAATAAATAAATAAATGTCAGATGAGCTTAACTCACGATATTAAACTATAAAAAACACATGGGGTAGAAACCTGAAATGAAAATAAAAAAAACCTGCTTAAAATTGAATTATATAAATAAAATCATAATTTTATTATCTATATGTTTAGGCGGCGGCGTACAGGCCCAATCCATTATTGTTGAAGGTGTTGTACCGAATGACAGCACACAACAGGAAATTTTGAATAAACTCTATGCAACTTATGGCCAGAAAAATGTGATAAATCGCATTCAGATCCGTCAAGTGACAGCACCAATTGGATGGTCGAATGCGGTAAATAAGGTGATTAATGATGATCTTAAAAAGGTAAAACAAGGTAAATTAACGGTCAAAGGGTCTAATATTCAGTTGATTGGTAAGGTTTTGAATCTTCATGAAATGGATATCACTACTAAAAAGTTTCAAGGTTTAATACCAGCAAATTATCATTTAAATGCACAGCTCACTGTAAATCAGGCAGAACAGCAGATTATTGATGCGGTATTAAAGAATCGCATTGTTGAGTTTGAATCTGGTAGTGCGGTACTGGCAGCGTCCGGTGCAAAGATTCTGGATGAAATGGTCATAGCTTTAAATAAGGTGAGCGGAAAGAAGGTACGGATTATTGGACATACTGATAGTTCCGGTGATGCCAACAAAAATATAGTACTGAGTCAACAGCGCGCAGAAGCCGTAAAGAATTATTTAATCAGTAAAAATATAGCAGCTGAAAATTTAAGTGTTGATGGTTTAGGATCAACTCAACCTATAGCTGATAATTTAACAGCTGAAGGTCGTAAGAAAAATCGCAGGATTGAATTTGAAGTGCTTTAAAGCTTAGGTTGCTTGAGCAACATATCTATTTGTGGCTTACAGATTGATTTCGTATAATGTATATTATGTTAAATATAATACACCTAACATTAACTTCATATTTGTACTTCTCTTACCTCATATCAATAACTTATACAAATAAAACTCCTAATCACAAATATGATATGTTGACCTAAATTTTAGTTCATAAAGTTCACTATGTTTGAAGTCAAAAGTATCCAGTTAGAACAAAAGATATCTAATGAGAACGAAATCAAATTATTGTTTGATACTGAATCGACATTCCCATGCTTATTCCCATTATTGTTTAGCTTGAGAGTGATACGTTTTCAAAGCTTATCTACGCAATATTCTGATTTGATGGCACTAAAAGATTGGTATATATTTTGGTATAAAAAATACTCTATTTCTTTCTGCGAATTTTTCTATTCTTCAAACTATAATTTTGAACTTGTTTACGACGAAATTGATAGTTTTATCATTTACCTAGAAAATAATAATGACATAAGTGATGTCACATACTTAGGAGGAAATCGTAAAGTCAGTTATATAAATATTAGCAACAAGATTCGCTCTTTCTTGAAATTTTATACTTATCTTATGGATGACTATCTGACTGTAAAGAAACACCCTCATCTAGATAGAAAAGAAATAGAAAAAATTAAATTAAATATTAAAAAACATATCGATATTAAGAAAAAGATTCTTAGGAAATCCACTAAAACCATACATGGTGAAAAGAAGTATCTGTTTAAAAGTATGACAAATGAAATGGTTAAAGTTCTTTATGAGACTATAGCACCTAGCAGTTCTGACAATACTAATGCTTTTAATCCATTTAAAAATAGACCAACTCAATTTAGGAATTTCCTAATAATTCATTTAATGCTCAATTATGGACTTCGAGTCGGTGAGCTGATGTTGCTGACCGTAAATTCTATTAAAAAGTCTATATTGAATGACTCTTATAGTTTAATTATTACCAATACTGATGATGAACATGATGACAGACGGAGAAAACCTAAAATTAAAAATGAGTTTTCATATCGAGTAATAACACTACAAGAAAGAGATTATAGGTTTATAAATATTTATATAAAAGAAATTCGCAGTGATATTAATTCTGATATCTTATTCACATCATTAAAACCACCCTACTCTTCATTGAGTTATTCTAGTGTTAATAAAATTTTTACAATCTTGGATAAAAAAATTAAACATAGAATACCGCATCACTTTGATAATAAAGCTTTTGATTCAATAAATGGCATTACACCGCATGTATGTAGACATACATGGGCATATTTAATGTTAAATTATTCATTTAAAAAATATGAGAATATGGATAAACTAGGAAATTCGATTAATAATATAGGTCAAAATTCTTTGAATAAAGCACAAGATGATTTACGTGTGCTTGGAGGTTGGTCTCCTGCGAGTTTAATGCCTATCTACTACGGGAAGAGGTTTCTCGTAGAAAGAGCAAATATCTCAAATCTTGAAAGAATTATTGAAATGAGTGCTATTTTTGAAAAAAACACTTAAAAAACAACTTGATATTGAGTTTGAGTCTTCGGTTAATGAAAAGTTTTTTAATATATTCTCATCTGAAGATTTAAATTCTATTGATAATTTAAAGATACCTCCAATTCTTAAATTTAATCTTGCTTCTAAATTTGATACTAAATTTATTGGTACTAAACATGATATTTGGGAATTTTTTTATTCTGGGAATAAGATTCATTTAAATTTTGATTGTTTTGACTTCTATGAAAAGAAAATTTTGAAATTTTTCTTGGTTTTTTTTGTACAGGTTAACACTCCTTCTAGGCTTAATTCTAAATTGGATTCATTTAAATATGCTATAAGATATTTTAAAAATAATAAATTAAATTTTAACTTCGATAGTTTTAAAATATTATTAAATCATTTATCTAAAACAGATAAAAATCATTTTTATTATGATTTAAAATTTTTAGTTAAATTACTTTTTTTGGAAAATTTTTCTGGATTTAATATTGATAAAGAGTATGAACTTGATTTTTTGGAACGTCCTAAATCATTCAACTCAGAATTATATTATCAAGAATATGAGGATCGGATTGACTACCCTCTTAAAACTATGATTCAACAAGGATTTTCTAACATTAATAGTAATTTGGTAAATCAGGCTGAGAGCATCACTAATGATCAACTCTTAAATTCAGCGATGCTAGGTCTAGTTTATGTATCAGGGCTTAGACCCGTCCAATTGGCTAAATTATCTGTTAATGATTTAAAGCAGGATACTATCCGCAAAAGTGATAATTTTTGTCGTTATAGCGTCCTTATTCCTTATGCAAAGCAAGCTCGTTATGTTCATGAAAAAATTGCTATAAAATTACCCGAAGAAATTGCTGACATTCTTATCGCTTACATTAAAAGATACAACCTTAGTGGTGATCAAAAAATGTTCGACATGGGTGACAATGCTTCTCGTTTTTGCCAACACTCGATTAATAAACAATTATTTGATTTTTCTCCAAAGCAATACAAAGAAGCAGTTCTATCTGGTGAGATGATTCAACAGAAATATTCTTACTCAGATTTCAGACATCATGTTGGTTACAGCCTTGCAATAAGTGGGGCTACTGCAGAAGAAATTGCTTATATTTTAGGACATTCATCGGTTGTAACGGCTAGACACTATATTTTTTCCACACCTGAAATGGCACAAATTAGAGCTAAGGCATTAGGAAGAAACTCTTTATATCAACAAATGATTGCCATGCTATTGACGGGTCGGTTGGTCTATACAAAAGATTGGTCCCACAAAAAAGTATTAGGCAACATAGGGGCAGAAATTCACTACGATATTGGTGGTTGCTCCTATTCAGATAACTGTTTATATCAACCTGTGAGAAATTGCTACGGTTGCATGTATTTCCACCCTTTCATCGATGCTGATCATGAAAAAGTTCTTCGTAGTATTCAAAACGAAATAAATTCCTTGATTAAATTATCTGATGGAATTGGTCTAGCTAGGAACCCGGTGATTAGAATTCATGAAACTACAAAGTTTGAAATTGAATCAGTGATATTACGCTGTAATGTTTGTAAGGAATCAGATCATGATTTCTAAAAATTATCAAGAATTTATTAAGGAACAAAAACAGTATTTCTTAGAAAATATTCAACCAACATTTAAAAATACTTGGGATGAATCATTATGGGTTGGAGGTGCGGTTGGATCTGGATGGTTATTATCAAGATCAGGTAAAACTTATTTAAATTTTGGGGTTATCAAAAGGATAAAGGGAATTAATGATATTGAGATAAATGAAGCATTTCAATACTTTATGAAATCAGTTATTGTTTTAAGTTATCGTCAATCCAATAAAAGTGCTTCGCCACAAAAATTGTATGCAGAAATGCTAGTTCTTAAACGTTGGTACAGCGCATTAGTTCAACGTACTCAAAATCACCATGCATGTTCATTAACAACGGAAATTCTAAATATCGCTTTTGATTGTTTATTTGAGAATTCAAGTAAAACAAATCTTCCAGACCATGCAGGAAGTTTTATGCGTATACAAAATATGATAAATCATTATGGTTTTACAGAATCACAGCTTGAATTTGTACATGATTTAAAATATCTCAACAAGCAAAATAGAACACCAAATGCAAAGAAAACAAAAGCTTTAATTGATCAACTTGAGCTAGATGAAGATGATCTCGAAAGTGATAAATTAGTGTCAATTCAAACTTTTATTAATATTGTAGCTCTCAGTAGTCTATGTCAAACAACCAGTGAAAAAATAGCACTTAATTTTCTGTTGCTATTGATTATTACGGGCTTTCGTTCAACTGAAGCTATATTATTAAAAAAAAATGCGTTAATAAAAAAGAAAATTATAGATCCGATTACACAAGAACATTTAAATTTAGATGGTATCGCACAATATTCAATAGGTATTCGATATCATGGTGCCAAAGGTGCTGGTGAGCGTATTCATTGGTTAGAGCCTCTCGCAGGTAAATTAGCAGAAATAATTTTTGATACTGTACAACAACTTACAGAAGGATATCGTGCTCAAATTCAATATATCAAATCAAAGAGAATGATTGATTTTCTCCCATTAGAATTAGATAACATCCCAGGAAATGAAGTTGTTTTAGAAGATTTAATCAATACGATATTTAAGGTAAGAAAAATTAGTGACTATAAATATAGGATTAATTACAGAGCAATAATTTTGCCGTCAGTTAAGAAAATTCCTGTACTAAAGGAAATTAAAATTGGTAAAAAAGTAAATACTTATTATCTAAAGAAAGATATTAATGATTACATAAAGTCTTTGACACCCAATTTTACATCTAGCTCACCATTTGTTCATGTTCTTAATGAAAATGGTTTGAATGAGGAAATTTTATACGAGGATTTACTTTTTTTGCATGAATACAAGTCATTGAATTTTAGTAGAAAGTTTAGCCATAAATCTAATATAATTCCATTCACATGTACTATAATAAATAATTTCTTGGGGGGTGGTCAAAATTTATCTGTATTTGAGAAATATTATCTCAAGGAAAATGATACTGAATATTCAAAATTGTCTACACATATCCCAAGGCATAATATTAACACGTTCCTTGCTTTATCTGGACTATCAGAGCATTTACAAGCTTTACTTATGGGGCGTGTAGATATTAAGCAAAATCAATACTATCAACATGTAGCAATTAAACAGAGAAAAATTGCAGCTAGTTTGTTGGACAAACATGAATTAATACTCTCCACACACAAAGAAAATTATCTGCCTTCTAATCCTGTAGAATCAATTAAGCAAGATGGTTATATGTATTTTTCAAAATATCTAGATTTAGAAAGTAATTTAAAAATGAATTTACAATCTTTTGATAATAAAAATGAGATCTCAGAACACATTAAACACTCTTTCTTTGAAGATCTATTTTCTGATATTACTGACGCCTTTAATGAATTAAGTAATTCAGATCTTCCAAAAGCAGACTCATTAGTCGAAAGACATGCTTACTTACACCCTTTACAATTTGGAGGTTGCATGCGTGATGTTACAGTACACGATTGTCCAAAACGTATGGCATGTCAATCAGGTAATAAA
>NZ_CP078068.1:2626392-2672399 GCF_019195275.1 Acinetobacter sp. F9 | reverse complement strand
GATAGATGGTTTTTATTTTATTTAGACATTAAAAAGCCCCATGGTTAGGGGCTAGTCGTATATAGGTCAAGCCCATATACTGTAAGAGGCTCATCTCAAACTGAGTGTATTAGAACATAGCAGCTTGCAAATAACCATCTAAATCTGATTTAAACCGTCAATTGTTGTTCAATCACCGGCCATAAATTCTCATGTGATTTTTTAAACATCAGCATATGGCCAATGGCTTTATGCGCATATCTTTTAGGTTGAAGCTTAATCATCTGAGTATCTGCATTGGGGTATAAACGCAGTAAATCTTTTACATTTGCTTCTGTTGCAATTTCATCATCCGATGACCAGATCGAAATAATCGGGCAGGTGATTTGAGCATGAAAATCTGAGCGTGGCAATATGGTTTTACCCATTGCATTCATGACATAGCCCGGTTTGCTACAGAACTGTGCCCATTCACGCGCCACATCTTTAGGCAGATTTTCGCCCATGCCAATGGCTTGAGTCGGAGCATATCCTTTGCTCATACGGGCCAGTGGGAAAATGAGATTGAACATGACCGGCGCCAGCAGTTTGGTTTTACCTTTAAGTCCTTTGACATGTCCGGTTGAGCCAGCAACAGCCACCACTTTTGCAACTTTGTCATAATTCGGTACGATCCCCAGAAGCTGACCACCAGCACTATGCCCCAGCAAAATCACTTTTTCTGCATGAGTACGTGCTAATAAAGCATCAATCGCGGCGGGAATATCCAGTTGACCCCATTGCACAATGCTGGCTTTGGACTGTTTTAAAGGGCCTGCGAGTGACTCACCAATTCCCCGAAAGTCAAAGACCAGTACCGCATAGCCCTGAGCTTGCAACCAGATGCAGAAATGATGATAAAACTGTTGGGTAATACCTGTGGCAGGACAGACCAATACCGGACGTTTTTCAGATTCTGAAGAAGCCGCATAAAAGCGTGCACTTAAGTGATAGCCATCCTGGCACTGTAGAGTCAATGTTTCAAATTCAGACATACGATACACTATGATTTTAGCTTCCTGATGAAGCTTTAACTTTATAGAGTTTTTGAAGGGATGCTTGCGCAAAGCATGACTTAAAAGTCAGTAAAATAATAGATATGGAATGAGCTTATGCTATCAATGGAACTTGCACTGGCCGTTAAAATCGCCATTATTTTTAGTGGAATATTCTTGTGGATTGGGATGTTTACCGGGGTCTGGAAGTATTGGCAGATCCGTCAATCACCACAGTCACGCGCACATTATTATGTCGATATTGCCCATCGTAGCAGTCTGCTATATGCACCAGCGACGCTAATTCTGGCAGTTCTGGCATATTATTCCGATTTATCCAGTGCCATGAATTTGATCTGCGTACTGGTGAATATCGTATTTTTTAGTTTTTCGATTGCAGCTTATATGCTGCATGGTTTCCTGCAAGATACCACCAATCAGTTTAAGCAACCGCATCAACTGGGTCGGTTTCATCTACCTGGCAGTCTGATGAGCTTGGCAATGCTGGGATTAATTATTGCAGAACTTGGAGGAACGGGGATTTTACTCTATGGCGCATTTGGTGGGCTATTTTAATTATTCTTAAAAGTAATATTTTGGTTTTTTTACCAGATGGATGACTGGCCACATCATCCATCTGGGCTAATTTAAAATTTGATTATCGGTATTTCTGGTCTATGGCAGCCCATAGGAAGAAAGCAGCTGAGACGATCAGCGCATAACCAAAGTATTCAAGTTTTAAATTACCTTGAATTAAGCAATGGACGGTTAAAGTCAGCATAAGTGCAAAAGTGGTGCATATAAATGTCACCAGATTGGTGTCGTTGGCTTTAAGAGCGTCAATGAAGACTTGCTTGTTGAAATGTAATGATAACATCTCCATCCCTCCCATTTATTTATGTTATTGAAGACTAAAGCAGATTAAGTTAGTCAGAATTGAACATACAGTTGTACTGTTTAATATCAGCCTTTGCAACCATCGGGCTGCACTTTCAGGGTCAAAATGGCCTTCTTTAGTCGTAAAAATACATAATCAATTGATTAGTAAAGCATTATATATTCAGATTACACCTCCATATCGTCATGAAAACAATAGCTAGCAATTGTTTGATGTGAGCAGATAGAAAATGCAAATTCTACGCCAAAGATATGTAGTGTTAATCAATAGAATGTAAGACTGTGTATAAGTCAGGGGGCAAGATGGTTTAAGTCAGCAACAACATGTATCTAAAAGCTAAAATTCAAAAAATTATTTATATTTATATTAAAAATAGGATCATTCGAGCCTAATTATGAATCACATTTTCTGGAAAAAGCACGAGTAAATAGACACACAGCGATGATTTGATATTGTCTGTAAGAAACAATAAAAGTCCGTTTGGGTAAAACCTGACAATTATTGATCACGCTAAAACCGGATTTTGGGTAAAAATACGATCTTTATCAGACAGCCTAGAAAGATTAGTTTCTAATACGATCAATCACAGCTGCAATCAGCAATACAATCATGGATGGAATAAACCAGGCCAGATTCTGTTCTGAGAGCGGCAAATTTTGTAGTACGGCAGGCAATTCAAAACCAGCAACTTTTATTCCATCAAAAATACCGAAGATAAAGGCCACTAGCGTCACTGGTGCAATCACATGAGACGGTTTTTTGAAGAAGCTAGCGCAGAAGCTCAATAAAATCACATTAATTGCAGGTGGATAAATCGCGCTCAATACGGGCACCGAAACGGCAATCAGTTTGGTTAAACCCAGATTTGAAATAATCAGTGAGAAACCGACCAGAATAAATACAAAAATCTTGTATGGGATTTTAGTCAAACTGGAGAAATATTCGGCACAGGCGCAGGTCAGGCCAATCGCAGTCACCATACAGGCAATAAAAATCATGCCAGACAGGAAATAAGCACCCATATCACCAAAGGCATGTTGTACATAGGCATGCAGGATAATGGCACCATTGGCTGCATTCGGTGCAATTTCGTGGCTACCGAGTCCGAGTTTAAACAGACTTAAATACACCAGTGTTAAACCGATACCGGAAATAATGCCGGCATTCACCGCATATTTGGTAATCAGTTTTTTATCGGTTACACCACGTGAAGTAATCGCTTTTACAATCACGATCCCGAAAACCAAAGCACCTAAAGTGTCCATGGTCAAATAACCATTGACGATGCCTTCAGTCACCGGACTGGTAACGTAATTATTGATCGCTGCCGGTGGATTGCTGGCAGGAATCATTACGGCTGCCACACCCAAAATGATCAAAGAAATAATTTTAAGCGGTGACAGGAAATAGCCAACTGTATCCAGAATCTTGTTTGGATATAAAGACACCACAGTGACTATAGAAAAATAGATGATGCTGTACATGAGCAGGCTGCTCGATTCATCACCAAAGTAAGAAGAAAAACCAATTTCATAAGAAACGGTTGCAGTACGCGGTGTTGCAAATAAAGGGCCAACAGCTAAGTAACACACCACAGTCAGTAAAATACTGGCTGCTTTACCAAGTGGGGAACTGAGTGCCTGAATAGAACCTTCAACACGCGACAACGCAATAATGGTGATTACAGGTAAGCCGACTGCAGTAATAAGGAAACCTAAAGCAGCGAGCCATACATGTTCACCGGCTTGTTGAGCCACAATCGGAGGGAAGATAATGTTGCCCGCACCAATAAACAGTGCAAAGGTCATAAAACCTAGGGCGACAATATCCCGGGTACGCAGACTTGTCATAAAGGGAGATCAATCGACCAAAAGAAAGCGATTTTAGTGTATATGTCCAGCTTTTTGGAGTTTATTTTAAGGCGACAGGCCTTGAATCTATTGATTTTGCTGCTCAGATAACCATTCATTCAAATTTTGGTAGAAATATCTGATTGATAATCAGCTAAAAAATAGATGATCTAAGCCCACTATATGGATTGATCTGAATTTTCTTTAAAATTCTCAAATTATTGTTTGTATGAATAAGCAACAGTTGAAATTCTGATTTCCAGAAAAATTGCGGTGATGAAATCTACTAACTGTGACATATGTAATAAAAAAGGGACTATAATTCAGATATTCATAGTGAGGATAGATATATGCGAGCTCCAGCGATTAGTCTTAAAACTGAGCAAGATGTAGAAAAATTGCGGATATCTGGGCGTTTGGCCGCAGAAGTTTTAGCGATGATCGGGGAGCATGTCAAGCCAGGTGTCACGACCGAATATCTGGATGATCTCTGTCATGATTTTATTATCAATACTCTAAAAGTAACACCGGCCAATATTGGCTATTATGGTTATACCAAGACCACCTGCATTTCGCCGAATGAAGTAGTCTGTCACGGTATTCCATCCTCAAAAACCGTGTTGCAGGATGGTGATATTATCAATATTGATGTGGCGATCATCAAAGATGGTTATTTCGGTGATACCAGCCGGATGTATTATGTGGGAACGCCATCTCCAGAAGCCAGACGTCTGGTCAATACCACCTATGCAGCGATGCTGGCCGGGATTCATGCAGTGAAGCCGGGAGCTACCTTAGGCGATATTGGTTATGCAATTCAAACCGTTGCACAGCGTGAAGGCTATTCGATTGTGCGTGAGTATTGCGGTCATGGCATCGGCAAGGTTTATCACGAACAACCGAATATTCTGCATTATGGACAGCCGGGTCAAGGCATCAAGCTGGTGCCGGGTATGGTCTTTACCATTGAGCCGATGGTAAATATGGGTAAAGCCCGTGTCAAAGAACTAAAAGATGGCTGGACTGTGGTTACCACGGATAAATCGTGGTCTGCACAATGGGAACATATGGTTTATGTGACCGAAACCGGATTTGAATTACTCTCTCCATGGCCTGAAGGCACGGGTGATTATCCGGAAATTTAAAATTTTGACGGGATTTCTGTTAAAAACTTTTGACTTGCCAAATTTACAAGTTCATCGTTTTTGCTGACGAAAATATACAAAACACTACAGCAAAACAATGGTTTGAAAATAGAAGTCTGGTTAGACTGAGAATCAGTTACAACGTTTCCTTTTTTATTCACTGTGCTGTAGTGACCTGTTTCTCTAGCTCATTTTTCCCCAAGAATGAGCTATTTTTTTGTCCATATTTTTATTAGCTATGGTTTAATTCTGCGACCAGATAGTCAATAAATACCCGGACTGCAGGCAGCAGACCGCGACGTGAGGGATAAACCGCATGAAAAATACCATGCGGTGCTTTCCAGTCAGGTAAAACCCGTACCAGTTCGCCACGTGCCACATACTGCTCTACCACGTTATCTGGCAATAAGGTCACCCCGCAGCTTGAAGCCGCAAGTTGCGCCAACATATTGAGGTCTGAACCCAATACAGTTGGACTGACCCGAATTTTCTTTTGTTCCTGCTGCTCGTTTTGTAAGGTCAGAAATTGTTCGGTATGATCTTCTGCCATAGTCAGAATCTTATGTTCAGCCAGTTGCTCGGGGGTTTTTAGCTCACCAAACTGATTGAGATAACCTTGACTTGCAAACAGATGCTGTTCAATTTTTTCAAACTGACGGATGACCAGATTCGGATCGTCATCCAGACTGGAGCGTACCCGCAGTGCCAGATCACAGCCTTCATTAATGATATCGACCCGGCGATTGGTGATCATCATCTGAACTTTAATTTCTGGATATTGCTTGAGGAAGTTTGGCAGGATTTTGGCGATTTCATTCTGGGCAATTAAAACCGGCAAACTGACTTTAATCGTACCACGCGGTTCGGTACTAAGATGATCGACCAGATCATGTGCTGCCTGTGCTGCATTTAACATGACTTGTGCATGGCGGTAAACGTTCATGCCAATATCGGTGACCGCAAAATGACGCGAGCTGCGTTGAATCAGGCGGACACCTAGACGTTCTTCCAAGTTATGGACACGACGGCTAAGCTTGGATTTAGGGATGTCTGTTGCACGTTCGGCTGCGCTAAAGCCGCCATGTTCCACCACCTGTGCAAAGCAGTAAAAATCATCAAGATCAGTCAGCATTCCAAAATTCCATTTATGCAACAATCTGCTGATTAAAAATTGATTGTTACGTTCTGTCAATTAAAAAAATATTGAAGTTACTAAAATTTAAAAGCCAACACACTCGATAATGTGATACATAGGCGCTCATTTATAATGTCTGGAATCTCATTACACCACAGCTAAGTGGTGATTCATTAAAAAAATTGCCATTCAATATATAAGCTTAGATAATAAATAAATTTCGTATTAGCCGTCGATGTAAAGTTCATTCAGTTTGAATAATTATGCTAGGTTAAAAGGTATTTATTTTCTAAGCTCTAGCACTCATTTATGATTAAAAAAATTGTCTTAAGCCTATGTCTCTGTGTTTCTCATGTGGCTTTTGCTCAACAGATCGCCCTCAGTTTCGATGATGGACTAGACCCAGCCAATAACCCAGATGCTTGTCATATCAATAATGACATTCTAAATACCCTAAAACAAAAGCGAATTTTGGCTATTGTCTATCCAAGCGTCAGTAAAATTGGCACAGAAAAAGGGTTGCAGATGATTTCAGAGTGGGGGAAACAGGGGCATCGAATAGGCAATCATGGAAATTTACATCTTAACCTAAATAAAGATGACATTAGCTTGAAAAATTATTTAAAAGACATAGAGCAAGGACATCAAATATTTTCTACATTACCCGGATTTGTACCACGTTACCGATTTCCATTTCTTAAAGAGGGAAATACGCTAGAAAAAAGGGAAGGAGTACGACAATGGCTGATAACCCATCATTATCAATCGGGAACTGTTAGCATCGATGCGAGTGATTGGTATTACAATCAACTGTTTTTGCAGTATCAGCAAGCACAAGATCAAGAAAACCTGAATAAATTAAAACAAGCCTATCTGTTTCATTTGCTTGATCGAGCACAGTATTACGATAATTTAGCACAACAAACATTAGGACGTTCCCCCAAGCATGTGCTTTTACTTCATGTAAGAGCCATTAATGCGGCTTGGCTAGAAGACATTATTGATTTGTTTAAGCAACAGGGCTGGAAATTTGTTGATAGTGATAGCGCTTATCAGGATTCAATTTATAAAATTCAGCCACAAACTCTACCTGCGGGTGAAAGTATTTTATGGAATATTGCACAAATTTATGGGCTCGAGTCATTACGTTATCCAGCTGAAGATGCCCCCTATGAATATCCAAATTTGAAAAAATTTGGTTTAAGTGTGGCGCCTTAGATACGGCTATTTCACTTTAGAAAATCACGAGGTGTATGCTATAGACAGTAAGAGTTAGATAGTATTTAGGCTGTAACCAATATGATTAAGTGTCGCTACGTTTTCTAAATACCTGAATAATCATCATCGAACATGACACAGCATATGTCTTGTGATGAAATTATTTTTCTAGGAGCTGAATCAACTGTTGCACACCGTCAGTAGCCGTTTGGGTGATCTTGTGAAATTGTACCGGCAATTGTTGTTGGTCTGCTCTGGGGTCAATATAATAGGCCTGGCAAGATACCGGAATGTCATGAATCAATCCCGCCACTGGATAAACTTGCAGACTGGTGCCAATCACCACAAAAATATCGGCATCTTGTACACAATTTTGGGCTTCTGCATAGGCAGGAACGGCTTCGCCAAACCAGACCACGTGTGGACGCAGTGGATAACCTGCTGTGCAAAAGTGCTTGTTTAAATCTAAATCAGTTTCTTCAACCGGATAGAATTCGGTCGTACTTTGTGCATCTGGACCTGAGGTTTTGGCCAGTCGGATATTGCCATGAAGATGAATCACTTTGCTGCTGCCGGCACGTTCATGCAGATCATCGATATTCTGGGTAATGACATGCACATCATAATCTTGTTGCAGTTGCGCAATCTGGAGATGTGCAGTATTTGGCTCTGCCTCCAGAATATTTTTTCGGCGTGCATTGTAAAAGCGCTGTACCAGTTGCGGATCTCTGGCCCAGGCCTGCGGAGTGGCGACATCTTCAATCCGATACTGTTCCCAAAGACCATCGCTGTCACGGAAGGTATTGATGCCACTTTCTGCGCTCATACCCGCACCTGAAAAGACCACCAGTTTTTTCATTATTTTTCTCCTGAATATTTAAACTGCCGAAGTACTCGATTGTGAATTCTCTTTCAAGAAGACACCGAGTTCTCTGGAAAATTTTAGCGGTTCAGTCAGCAAGGGCGTATGACCGGATTTTTTAAAAATCACCTGTTTGGCTTGAGGCAGGCTTTCTGCAATCAGGCTCTGTCCTTCAAAAGGATAGAGCCGGGATTGCGCGCCGCTAAAGAAAGTCACCGGACATTGAAGTTTGGTTAATGCTTCACGGTAATCTTCTCGATGATACAGATAATTGTTGATATACCACGCCATATAGTCCATACGGCTGGATGGCAGTAATAAACTTTGAAAGCGAGGTTGATGCAGTAAAAACTCAAATACTTTAAGACTATAGGGATGACTGTTTTGCAGCTGGATAAAGCGCAGCCACAATGCGCCAATCTGTTGGCGTACCGTTTGATCTAGATCGCGAATAAATTGAATTTGCGGATGTGCAGCGAGGAGAACAGACAGTTGCTGCAAAATCTCCCTAAATTCGTCATGTTTTGATCCAAACAGACCAAAAGCCCAAGTATCATCTACCGGTATTTTGGGTGTCTGATCAATATGCAAATAAGCCGTGATCCGTTTAGAAAAATGATCAGAGTGCAGACCATGCATAAGTGTGGTTGCCCCCATAGAGTAGGCAATGACTATGACTCGATCGAACTTGAGCTGATCTACCACTGAGCGCACATCCTGCCAATGACAGTTAATTGCATCCAGATTTGCTGGAATTTTACAGTCTTTGGATGCACCGAAACCACGCCATTCTGGAATAATAAAACGAAACCTGTTTTTATGCGGATATAAAAAGGCCGCCCATTGCCAGCTCAACATGCCCAGACCAGACAACACTAAAACCGGTTGACCCTGACCGTATTCACGTACAAACAGCTGTTCGCCGTCTGGCATGCGATAAAAGGGCATGAATATTCTCCTTATTTTTATCCCGATAGTTTATTTAAACTGTTTGAGTCGCGGAATAACGGTTTCCAGCCAGTGAATCCAGCCAAGTTCTTGATCAATGCCGAGTTGTAAAATCATTTTATGAATATACAGGGTGCGATCATTTTCATCAGCTTGGGCAAAGTCTTTGGCAAAAATTTGCTGATAGGTGTTGAGTTTTTCTTTGTGCAGGACTAAATGCCGTTCCAGTTCCGCTAATGTGTTGTTGCCACCAAGCTGCGCTTCGGCACGTAAGCGTACCATCAATTCTTCGCGCAACTGTGCCGGTGGACTTTGCTGTATCATCCAGTGAGCCAATTCTTCACGACCGGGCAGTTCAACCTGATAGGTTTTTTTACGTGAATGTGCATCTTCTTCTTCGAGTGTTGAAATCCAGCCCTGTTTTGACATGGCATTTAGCTCTCGATAGATTTGCTGGTGGGTCGCATTCCAGAAGAATCCCATTGAGCGGTCAAAGCGCCGCGCCAGTTCTATTCCGGTACTGGGTTTTTCAATCAGGCTGGTCAGTAGCACATGCGATAAAGACATAAACGTCTCAAAAAAATGACTCGGGATTATTATGCAACATGTTGCATAAAAATCAATTCTGATTTATATATTAGTGCAACAAGTTGCATAATTCTGATCGATAAATGCAATATCTGATCAGCTGAATAAAAATAGCCAGCACATCAGCACGCTAAGGAGTTGAAATGTCTAAATATCCGAATTTACTTGCCCCGCTTGATTTAGGGTTTACCACACTCAAAAACCGGGTGTTGATGGGGTCAATGCACGTGGGGCTTGAAGAAGCACCCGGCGGATATGAGCGGATGGCAGCTTTTTATGCAGAGCGTGCCAAAGGTGGCGTGGCCTTAATCGTGACGGGTGGTATTTCACCCAATGATCATGGGGTGACGTTTCAGGGCGGCTCCAAGCTTGACAGTGTCGAAGAAGCTGAAAAGCATAAAGTGATTACCCAAGCGGTGCATGATGCAGGCGGGAAAATTGCCCTGCAAATTTTGCACACGGGCCGTTATTCCTATCAGGCAGAAAATGTTGCACCCTCTCCGATTCAGGCACCCATTAACCCGGTCAAGCCGCATGCCTTGAGTTCAGCTGAGGTTCAGCAAACTATTGATGACTTCGCCAATTGTGCCAAGCTGGCACAGTATGCCGGTTATGATGGCGTAGAAATTATGGGGTCGGAAGGTTATTTGATTAACGAGTTTATTGCAGCGCGAACCAATCATCGTGATGATGAATGGGGTGGCAGCTATGAAAACCGCATTCGTTTCCCGATCGAGATCGTGCGCCGTACCCGTGAAATGGTCGGTGAAAACTTTATTATTATCTATCGTCTGTCTATGCTGGATCTGGTGGAAGGTGGCTCAACTTTAGATGAAGTGGTACAACTGGCTAAAGCCATTGAAAAAGCCGGTGCCACGATTATCAATACCGGCATCGGCTGGCATGAAGCACGTATTCCGACAATTGCCACCAAGGTTCCTCGTGCAGCCTTTACCTGGGTTACCCGCAAGCTCAAAGGTCTGGTAAAAGTTCCTCTCATTACTTCTAACCGCATCAATACACCTGAGATGGCTGAGTATGTACTGGCTTCTGGTGATGCCGATATGATTTCCATGGCGCGTCCAATGCTGGCTGACTCTGAGTTTGTGCTTAAAGCTGAACAGGGTCGTAGCGATGAGATCAATACGTGTATCGGTTGTAATCAGGCCTGTCTGGATCATATTTTCTCGATGAAAATTGCCACCTGTCTGGTCAATCCACGGGCCTGTTATGAAACCGAACTCATCTTCAAAGACGTTGGCGAAGCGAAAAATATTGCCGTGATTGGGGCAGGTCCTGCCGGTTTAAGTTTTGCAGTCTATGCAGCGAATCGTGGTCATCAGGTCACGGTATTTGATGCGGCTGCACAGATTGGGGGACAATTTAATATTGCCAAAACCATTCCGGGCAAGGAAGAATTTTATGAAACCTTGCGCTACTTTAAACGTCAAATCGAGTTGCAGCCACGCATCAAGTTAAAGTTAAATCATACTGCCAGTTTTGCAGAACTTGAAGCGTCAGCATTTGATGAGATTGTCGTGGCAACAGGGGTAACCCCGCGTCAACTGGATATTCCGGGGATTGATCATCCAAAAGTCTTATCTTATCTCGAGGTGTTAAAAGAGCGTAAAGCTGTGGGACAGCGTGTGGCGATTATTGGTGCGGGGGGTATTGGTTTTGATACCGCGGAACTTCTGAGCCATGAAGGGGAAAGTGGCAGTATCAATCCAGAAAAATTCTATGATGAATGGGGCATCGATACCAAATATGATCAGGTCGGTGGTTTAAAAACTCCAGTTCTGGAAAAATCATCCCGTGAAATTTACTTATTGCAACGAAAAGCTGCTTCTGTGGGTTCTAGTCTGGGTAAAACCACGGGCTGGATTCACCGCACAGGGCTTAAACATCGTGACGTGAAAATGATTGCGGGTGCCAGCTATGACAGGATTGATGATCAGGGCTTGCATATCACCGTCAATGATAAGCAAATGGTGTTGGAAGTGGATAATGTCATTATTTGTGCTGGTCAGGAATCTTATACCGCCATGTTTGATGAGTTAAAATCTGCTGGTAAAAGTGTACACCTGATTGGTGGCGCCAAAGAAGCGGGTGAGTTAGATGCTAAACGTGCCATTCGTCAGGGGGCTGAATTGGCAGCGGTGATCTAAAAATATTAAAACCTGCTTTTTTTCCTCTCCTTTATTAAAGGAGAGGATTTATAAGAAAGAATCTCCCTTGTGAAGCAGTACTTCTCACCTTTAATAAAGGGGGAGCGCTCTGTATTTAAAATATCAAAACAAAAAAGGAACCTCAAATGAGCATCGAAACTACAAAAAAATCCATTGATCGTTGGCACGAGATGTTAGCAACCCGCGATATGTCGATCTTGAATGAGTTACTTGCTGAGGATGTTGTATTTCGCTCACCTGTGGCTTTTCATCCTTATCCTGGCAAACAGGTGGTCTTTTTTATTCTGAGCAATGTGATCCAAGTCTTTGAAAACTTCACTTATCACCGTGAATTTATAAGTGAAGATGGTAACAATGTCGTACTTGAGTTTTCTGCTCAGGTAAGCGATAAAAAACTCAAGGGAGTTGACATGATTCAGTTTAATGAAGAAGGTCAGATCATTGATTTTGAAGTGATGATCCGGCCTAAGTCTGGACTTGAAGCCTTAGCGGTACAAATGGGCCAACGGATGCAGTCATTCCAAGTTAAAACTTAATTCGAATTATTGATTCAAGTCGGCATGAAGTTTGTAAATCACAGCTAGTCGAACTAGAGAGGATGACAGATGAAAATGTTGCTTAAAAAATTGGGTCAGCTGTCCAGTGAATATCTGGATCGCTTCAGTGGCGCAGATGAACCGACCCTGTATTACCATCCAAATGGTGTTTTTTCAGGACTCATTGAACGCTTACCGCAGCTGCAACAAAAATATCGTCCTACGCCGTGGTTAGCCAATGCACACGCACATATTCTATATTTGGATCTTATTAAAAAACATACGATTAAACTTAAATATGATGTACTTGAACAGCTAAAAATGTCGGATGGCGGGATTACCGGTATTGCCTGGTATGGGCTGGATTTGCCAGCAAATACACCGACCATTGTCTTATTACATACCATCACCGGCTCTCCAGAGTCGATGCGTGAACTGGTACAGGATCTGCATAAACATACCGGTTGGCGAGTGGCCTTGTGTTTGCGCCGTGGGCATGCAGACCTGCCCATGCCTGTAGCTAAAATGAACCTGTTCGGCTCGACCCAAGATCTACGTGAACAACTGCTGTATATACAGGATAGATTTCCTCAGTCTGAGCTGTATGGGGTCGGATCTTCTGCGGGTACAGGCTTGCTGGTGCGTTATCTCGGAGAAGAGGGATCACAAACACCGTTAAAAGCGGCTTTTGCCTTATGTCCAGGCTATAACACCGAAACCGGATTTGCCCATGTACATCCGTTTTATAGCAAAGTCATGGCCAAAAAACTAATCAAACGCTTTATTCATCCTTATCAGGAAACCTGGCAAATTTATCCTTCCTGGAAGCAATTGCTGGAGGTAAAAGACTTATCGGAGTTTGAACAGCGTTATTATCAACTGGCCGGTTTTTCAGACTATGAGAGTTATAGTAAGGCCACGAATCCAATTTATGTATTTGAAAACATTAAAGTTCCATTAATGATTTTAAATGCGGAAGATGATCCGGTGTGTCATATCCAGAATCTGGAACCTTATAAAGAAAAAATTCGGGCAATGTCGAATATCATGGTGATTACCACCAAAAAAGGCAGTCATTGCGGATTTTATCAAGGTCTGATGCAAACAGAATCGTGGGCTACGCGATTAATGGCAGACTATTTGATGCACTTGTCTCGTAATTCTGCACCGACATCTGCTTAAAAAAGAGTAATAAAAAAACCCAGCAAAAGCTGGGTTTTTTTGATGAATTCTCTTGATTAATCAAGCGCTGGCATCGCTGCTGCAATGGCATCAGCCACAGCGTCTTCTTCAGATTTGTTTGAATCAGAGTTTGATTTAGGCGTTGCTGCAGGTTTTGAAGGCTCTGGAGCTGGATTGTTTTCTGACGGCGTTCTTGTTGGAGCTGGTGTAGCTTCAACAGGTTCAGGCTTCTTCACTTCACGACGAATTTCAGTCGTCGTGTTAGCTGTCTGTTCACGTTGAATTTCCACAGTTGTCTCTGGAACTTCTTCAATTACCGCTTCTTCTACCGGCTCAAGCGGTTCAAATTGTGCTGGTTCAGGCGTTACAACTTCAGGTGCTGGATTAACCTCAACTTGTTCTTCTTCTTTAGGTGCTTCTTTTTTTACACACGCAGTCAAGCTCAGGCCAGTCAGGATTACGGTACAGAGTAAAAATTTCTTCATCATCATTGCATCAAACAGAAAAGTGTGGAGGGGATTACACTATTATAGCAGCAAATTACAAGATAGAAATCATATGAACTTACAGTAATTTTTTATTGGAATTGCTGTTAGAATAGTCAATTGTTTATTGTTCTTTGAATTGATGCGGATTGACTTTGCTTTCTAGGTACAAGGTAAAGTAAAATTGCGCAACATTGCAGGCCGATTTAGGCTCGATTGTACGAGAAACCCAATGACCCATTTTATTTTCGTTACTGGTGGTGTAGTTTCATCACTAGGTAAAGGTATTTCAGCTGCTTCTGTTGCTGCACTTTTAGAAGCTCGTGGTTTAAAAGTGACCATGGTAAAAATGGATCCATACATTAATGTCGATCCAGGGACGATGAGCCCATTCCAACATGGTGAAGTTTTTGTTACAGAAGACGGTGCTGAAACAGACTTAGATTTGGGTTACTACGAACGTTTCTTGCGTCGTGCGAAAATGACCAAACTGAATAACTTCACATCAGGTCGTGTTTACCAAGATGTTCTGAACAAAGAACGCCGTGGTGACTATCTGGGTGGTACTGTGCAAGTTATTCCACACATTACTGACAATATCAAAGAGCGTGTCCTGCGTGCAGGCGAAGGCTATGATGTTGCGATTGTAGAGATCGGCGGTACAGTAGGTGACATTGAATCTCTCCCATTCATGGAATCTGTACGTCAGCTAATGGTTGAACTTGGTCATAAACGTACCATGTTAATGCACTTAACGTTACTCCCATACATTAAGTCTGCAGCAGAATTAAAAACCAAACCAACACAGCACTCTGTTAAAGAACTTCTGTCGATTGGTATTCAGCCAGACATTCTCATCTGCCGTACCGAGTACGATGTAGATGCAGATACTATCCGTAAAATTGCATTATTTACCAACGTTGAAGCACGTGCCGTTGTGGTATGTAAAGATGCACGTTCGATCTATCAGATTCCACGTACTTTCTACGAACAGAATGTTGATGATTTAATCTGCGAACGTTTTGGTTATAACGACCTTCCTGAAGCGGATTTAACCGATTGGGATAACGTGGTAGAAGCATTATTGAACCCAGAAT
The DNA here is from genome assembly GCF_019195275.1 of Acinetobacter sp. F9. Lineage (NCBI taxonomy): Bacteria > Pseudomonadati > Pseudomonadota > Gammaproteobacteria > Moraxellales > Moraxellaceae > Acinetobacter > Acinetobacter sp. F9. Next base: position 2,657,253 of record NZ_CP078068.1, on the reverse strand, counting down.
ACACCGTTCGTGTAGCGATGGTCGGTAAATATGTAGAACTTCCAGATGCGTATAAATCTGTGAACGAAGCACTTTTACATGCCGGGGTGAAAAACCGCGTTAAAGTCCAAATTGACTATGTCAATGCAGAAGAACTTGAAAGCCAGGACGTGAACGAAGTATTGAAAGATGCCGATGCGATTCTGGTTCCAGGTGGTTTTGGTGAACGTGGTACTGAAGGCAAAATGCAGGCGATTCAATTCGCACGTGAAAACGGTGTACCTTTCCTTGGTATTTGCTTAGGTATGCAGTTGGCTGTAATCGAATATGCACGTAATGTTGTGGGCATTAGCGATGCAACGTCGACTGAATTTAACCGTTCGACCAAATCTCCATTGATTGGCTTGATCACTGAATGGTTAGATGAGCGCGGTGAAGTTCAGCAACGTTCTGCTGACTCTGATTTGGGTGGCACCATGCGTCTAGGGGCTCAAAAATCTGAACTGGTTGCAGGCACAAAAACAGCTGAAATCTATGGTTCTGAAGAAATCATTGAGCGTCACCGTCACCGTTACGAAATGAACAACCGTTATATCCCATTGCTTGAAGAAAAAGGCATGAAGATTTCTGGTTATTCACCGGTACAGCATCTGGTAGAAACAGTTGAAATTCCTCAACATCCTTGGTTTATTGCGGTACAATTCCACCCGGAATTTACCAGCTCACCACGTGAAGGTCATCCATTATTTGCCGGTTTCATTGATGCTGCGAAAAAGCAGTACCAAAAAACTCAATAATCGGTGTGTAGGACACAACTAGGAAGTTTAAATGTCGCAATTAAAACCACAAGAAATTGTACGTTTGGGCGATATACAAATGGCAAATCATTTGCCATTTGTATTATTCGGCGGAATGAATGTACTTGAATCTAAAGACTTGGCTTTTGAGATCGCTGAGACTTATGTCGATATTTGTACACGTTTGGGTATTCCCTATGTGTTCAAGGCCAGCTTTGATAAAGCCAACCGTTCAAGCTTGAACTCGTTCCGTGGCCCAGGCCTCGACAAAGGTCTCGAGTGGTTAGCTGACATTAAAAAACACTTTAATGTGCCAATCATCACTGATGTACACGAGCCGTACCAGGCGGCGCCTGTTGCAGAAGTGGCGGACATTATCCAGCTGCCGGCTTTCTTGAGTCGTCAGACGGATCTGGTGGAAGCCATGGCAAAAACCGATGCCATCATCAACATCAAAAAAGCACAATTCCTTGCACCACACGAAATGCGTCATATTTTGCATAAGTGTCTGGAAGCAGGAAATGACAAACTGATCATTTGTGAGCGTGGTTCAGCATTTGGCTATAACAATCTGGTTGTAGACATGCTGGGCTTCGATATCATGAAAGAAATGAATGTGCCTGTGTTCTTTGATGTGACGCATGCCTTGCAAACTCCAGGTGGCCGTGCCGATTCTGCTGGCGGACGCCGCGCCCAGATTACCACATTGGCGCGTGCAGGTATGGCAACCGGTCTTGCAGGTTTGTTCCTGGAAGCACATCCTGATCCAGAGAAAGCCAAGTGTGATGGCCCATGTGCATTGCGCATGTCTCAACTTGAGCCTTTCTTGGCACAGCTAAAAGAATTGGATACCTTGGTCAAAGGTTTCGAAAAGTTAGATACACACTGAGTTTATCACTCTTGCGCTGCCCTAAAGGCAGCTCATATTAATCAACTGAGGAATAGTTCATGAGCCAAATCGTTGACATTCGTGCACGTGAAATTTTGGACTCTCGTGGTAACCCTACCATCGAAGCAGACGTAATCTTAGCATCTGGCGTAGTTGGCCGTGCATGTGCACCATCTGGTGCTTCAACTGGTTCTCGTGAAGCTTTAGAACTTCGTGATGGCGATAAAGCACGTTACTTAGGTAAAGGTGTTAAAACTGCGGTAAATAATGTAAACACCTTAATCCGTGATGCTTTGCTTGGTAAATCTGTATTCGAACAAAAAGACATCGATAACACGATGATTGCTTTAGACGGTACTGAAAACAAAGAAAAACTGGGTGCAAACGCAACTTTAGCTGTATCTTTGGCTGCTGCACGCGCTGCTGCTGATGAAAAGAAAATTCCTCTTTTTCAATATATTGCAGACCTTCGCAACAACTCGATTTTGACCATGCCTGTACCAATGATGAACATCATCAATGGTGGTTCACATGCAGACAACAACGTTGATATCCAAGAGTTTATGATTGAACCTGTAGGCTTCACTTCATTCTCTGAAGCGCTACGTGCCGGTGCTGAAATTTTCCATTCACTTAAATCAGTATTAAACAAAAAAGGTTTAAACACTGCTGTGGGTGATGAAGGTGGTTTCGCACCAAACCTTCGTTCTAACGAAGAAGCAATCACGGTTATTCTTGAAGCAATTGGTCAAACTGGCTACAAAGCAGGTTCTGACATTATGCTGGCGCTGGATTGTGCATCTTCAGAATTCTACAAAAATGGTCAGTACATTCTTGCGGGCGAAGGCAACAAAGCGTTCACCAGCAACCAGTTCTCTGACTATTTGGCTGGCCTTGTAAACCAATACCCAATTATTTCAATTGAAGATGGTTTGGATGAGTCGGATTGGGAAGGCTGGTCTTACCTGACTTCGATTCTTGGCGACAAGATCCAGTTGGTAGGTGATGACCTGTTCGTAACGAATCCTAAAATCCTGCAACGTGGTATCAACGAAAAAGTAGGTAACTCGATCCTGATCAAATATAACCAGATCGGTACCTTGACTGAAACTTTAGATGCGATCTATCTTGCCAAAGAAAATGGTTACTCTACTGTGATTTCACACCGTTCAGGTGAAACTGAAGATTCAACCATTGCGGATCTTGCAGTAGGTACAGCAGCAGGTCAAATCAAAACCGGTTCACTTTGCCGTTCTGACCGTGTAGCGAAATATAATCAGTTACTTCGTATTGAAGAATTGACTAATGCTGCATATCGCGGTAAAGCTGAGTTTAAAGGTTTGAACTAAGCGACTTATGTCAATGTTAAATGTATTCGACTCGACTGCGAGTAAAGTACTGTTGGGCCTTGCGATCATTTTGATCGCAGGGTTTCAATATTTATACTGGTTTGGTGAAGGTGGTTATCATGATCATCAGCAGCTGACCCAGAAAATCCAGCAGCAAATGGAATTGAATGATGAGCTGAAAGAACGTAATCGCGTTCTGGCGGCAGAAGTCTACGATTTAAAGAATGGTATTGAAGCCATCGAAGAACATGCGCGTTTAGATCTTGGCCTGATTAAGCCACGTGAAACTTTTATTCAAATGAGCACGATCAGTACTCAATATAAACCCATCTATCTTAATCCAAATTCTAAAGTAGATCTGCGAACCAATGAGTCACCTGAGCCAACAAATACCCCGTAAATTATGGGTCATTCTTCCTGCTGCAGGTTCAGGTAGCCGTTTTTCTAAAACAGAACTCAAGCAATATCAGACGCTTCAACAACGAACTGTTCTTGAACATACCGTTGCACGTCTGAATCAATTGCCTTTGACTGGTTATGTATTGGCGATTGGTACACAGGACAATGTCGCAAAAACTCTGCCATTTTCCGATCTGGAAAAAGCACATTTTTGTTTGGGCGGCGCAGAGCGAGTGAATTCGGTGCTGAATGCATTAAATTATTTATCTGCAATGGCCTCTGAAGATGACTGGATCATGGTGCATGATGCGGCACGCCCTTGTGTCAGTCTGGATTGTCTTCAACAGTTGGTCAATACGGCAATTGCACAGGATCGGGCTGCGATTCTGGCGATTCCGGTACGAGATACACTTAAGCGTGTAGTCACCGGTTCTGATATTGAGGAAACGGTGGATCGCTCCATGCTCTGGCAGGCACAAACGCCGCAAATGGCCAAGCTGGGCACATTAAAACGGGCGATTGAACAGGCTTTGCAGGATGGTGCTAACATTACCGATGAAGCCAGCGCACTGGAACATATCGGTGAGCAGGTGAGTGTGGTGCAAGGACGTTCCGATAATATTAAAATTACCTATCCAGATGATCTGGAACTGGCCAAGCTGATTTTACAAGCTCAGGCTTAAAAATATATTCGATAAAATTTGAATAAAAGCAGAATAAATCTGGCTATAGCGATCTATTCCCTATAGCTTTCACTTATAATTTTGCCATCATTCTTTTTCACCTTTTGGCCAATGATACCTTCACAGCAGTATCGGTTTTTACGTCATTCTTTGCGTGATGGACGTAGTATTAACCCGCAAGATTCCTCCCGGTGGACCAAGTTGCACCTTGATCCCTGGTTGTTGTGCTTTCTGGTTCTCAATGCAATCCTGGGTTTGATGGTGGTGTATAGCGCGACCTCTGAAGACTCCGGGATGGTTGTTCGTCAGGCAATCAGTTTCGGGATTGGTTTTGTGCTGCTGTTTATCTGTGCGCAGATTCCACCGAAAGTCTATCAGGCGATCAGTCCCTACCTGTATGCCTTTGGCATATTCATGCTGCTCTTGGTGTTTGTGATTGGTGAAAAACGCCTGGGTGCAACGCGTTGGATTACTTTGCCTGGTATTGGGAGTATGCAACCGAGTGAGGTGATGAAATTTGCCATGCCTTTGATGATGGCCTGGTATTTTGCACGTAAGCCATTTCCTCCCAAATTTGTACATATTGTCGGTGCATTAATTTTACTGGCTATACCATTTGTTTTGGTTGCACTCCAACCTGACTTGAATATTGGTTTGGTGATTCCGGGTGTTTTTGTCTTGTTTTTAAGTGGGATGTCGTGGCGTCTGATTGTTGGTGCGGCCGCAGCACTGGCTGTAGCAGCACCGGTTTTATGGATGTTCGTACTACAAGAGTATCAAAAGAAACGTATCACCACGATGTTTGATCCGGAGTCGGATGCATTGGGTGCAGGCTGGAATATCATTCAGTCCAAAATCGCGATTGGTTCAGGTGGTTCCACAGGCAAAGGCTATACTGAGGGGACCCAATCGCATTTGGGTTATCTGCCCGAGCATCATACCGACTTTATTATGTCGACCTATGCCGAAGAATTCGGTTTTATTGGTGTGTTTCTGCTGTTCAGTTTATTTACTGCGATTATTATTCGTTGTTTGATGATTGGCTTAAACAGTTTTCATAATTTTGGACGTTTATATGCCGGAGCTATTGGACTGACCTTTTTCTTCTTTGTATTTTTAAACTCGGGCATGGTGAGTGGTATCTTGCCGGTGACTGGAGACCCATTGCCGCTCATGAGTTATGGCGGAACGGCGGTGATTTCTATGCTCGCAGGTATGGGAATTGTGATGTCGATTCATACCCATCGATAAATTATTCTAAAAGTCGGATGTGTTCCGGTTTTACAAATATTGTTAAGACATGCGGGTAAAGAAAAGCATCTTCATTACATTCATGCTCAATGTGGAAATTGCTTCCAAATGCAGAGTGATATAAGCGTACAACAAAAAGCAGAAATGGATAAACGATATAAAGAAGCCCTCAATCGAGAGCTTCTTAGTCTTAAAACTTAACTGAAGAACCAGGTGTAATAGCCCCAGATCATCAAAGGCCAAGCCAAAAATGGACTAAATAGCCATTTCCAGAACCAGTGGCGAGGTACGAAACCGACACCATGTACAAAGCCTCCAGAAATACCAATCATGATATACATCATGGCACTATGGCTATATTCACCGTTGGCATCCAGCATTGCAGAGGGATGAACCAATAACACTGCGGCGAGAGGAAAAGCCAGCAGGCAGGAAATCATCATCGCAAATTTGTTTGGTTTCTTGTCTACAACGGTTTTCTCAAGCGCAGCTTCGGTCATATTTTATTCCTCATCCAGGTCTTGGTGTTGTTCCATATAAATTGCGGCAATCACACTGGCAAAACACGCCATCAGTACACCCAGAATCCAGGCAAAATACCACATAATTTTGTCTCCTTAGTGCACAGCCTTAATACAGGCTGTGTGAATTGTCTTCAATATGTTTGTTGGTAATCACGGCCCACATCTTGTAGTAACACCATGTGGTATAGATCAGGATCAGTGGAACAAAGATACCTGCCGCAACGGTCATGACAGTTAAGGTATTTTTACTGGATACTGCATCCCACATGGTCAGACTGACTGTCGGATTCAAACTAGATGGCATCAGGAACGGGAACAGGGCAAAACCGGCAGTTAAGATTGCACCGACGACTGCCAGAGAAGAACCCAGGAAGCTCAAGCCAGCCTTGTTTTTACCTGCAGCCAGTACAATGATGAATCCCCCTAGAATGCCGGCAATTGGAGCTGCCATTGTAATTGGATAAGTCGAATAGTTGTTCATCCAGCCCGGATTGGCATTGGTCAGTACTTCTTTTGCTAATGGGTTGGCAACACCATTGGTGTCAAAAGGCATCACCAGGCTATAACCCTGGATGTTTCCAAAATACAACCATGCACCCGCAGCAAGGAAAGTCGCCAAGTAGACCAGACCCATGATTTGTGTCGCTTTGGCAGAACGTTGACGCAGGTCGCCATCAGTACGCAGCATCAGCCATGCACCACCATGTGCGCATAACATCGATAAACTGACCAGACCACACACAATCGCAAATGGATTCAGCAGGGCAAAGAAACTTCCTGTGTAGGTAGAACGTACGGTTTCATCCAGGGTAAAAGGCACACCGAGGAACATATTACCAAACGCTACACCAAAGACTAATGCCGGAACTGCACCACCAATCGCCAAGCCCCAGTCCCAGGAAGTACGCCATTTGGTATTTTCCAGTTTAGAGCGGTAATCGAAGCCGACCGGACGTAAGAATAAGGCAAACAGTACCAGTAATAATGCCCAGTACATGCCAGAGAAGGCTGTTGCATAAACCATTGGCCAGGCAGCAAATAAAGCCCCCCCGGCAGTAATGAACCAGACCTGGTTACCATCCCAATGCGGGGCAATGGTATTGATTGCAGCACGGCGCTCGTTATCATTTTTGCCCACAAATGGCATGATCGCCATAGAGCCCATATCGAAGCCATCGGTGAGGGCGAAGCCAATCAGCAATACGCCGACCAGCACCCACCAAATTATTTTGAGTAATTCATATTCGATCATGCTTGAGTCTCCCCATTTGCCTTTTCTGCTGCAAGCTTTTCAAAGTGGTATTTACCGGTATGCAGGGAACTTGGACCAAGGCGTGAGAATTTGATCATCAGATACATCTCGATAATCAATAACACCGTGTAGAAGGCTGCCAATGCCAGGATTGAACCCCATACATCGCCAGTACTTAAGCTGGAGGCTGAAAGATGAGTTGGTAAGACTTCACCAATCGTCCAAGGCTGACGACCGACTTCTGCTACATACCAGCCAGTTTGTGCAGCCACCCAAGGTAAAGGCAGTGCAAATAAGGCAAATTTTAATAACCAAGGTTTGTTTTCAGCATTGCGTTTCGCAACCGCAAAGGTAGCCAGAACAAAGAGAAGCAGCATCAAGAAGCCAGAACCGACCATGGCACGGAAGGCCCAGAACAGACTTGGTACGTGTGGAATAGTGTCTTTAGCCGCTGCTTTGATTTGCTCATCAGAGGCATCAACAACATTTGGTGTGTATTTTTTCAGCAGCAAGCCATAACCGAGGTCTTTTTGTGATTCATCAAAAGCCGCTTTAAGCTCAGGTGATTTATCTCCTGCACGGAGCAGCTCTAACTGTTCATACGCCACCATACCGTTACGGATCCGCTGTTCGTGCTGAGCAATCAGATCTTTAATTCCAGTCACTTGTTCAGTGGTGGAGCGGGTTGCAATCAGACCCATCACATAAGGAATCTTGATCGCATAGTCAGTGGTTTGGGTTTCTGCATTTGGAATCCCAAATAAGGTGAATGCTGCTGGTGCAGGATGCGTATCCCATTCTGCTTCAATCGCCGCAAGTTTGGTTTTTTGGACATCGCCCAGCTCATAACCTGATTCATCACCCAGTAAAATCACTGAAAGTGTAGACGCAAGCCCGAAGATGGCTGCAATGGCAAAAGAACGGCGTGCAAACGGCAAGTCACGTTTTTTCAGCATGTAATAACTTGAAATGGCCAGTACAAAAATAGCACCTGTGACATAACCTGCAGACACTGTATGTACGAATTTTACCTGAGCAACCGGGTTAAAGATCAGTGCGGCAAAGTCCACCATTTCCATACGCATGGTTTCGTAGTTGAATACAGAACCAACCGGGTTTTGCATCCAGCCATTGGCGATCAGAATCCACAGCGCAGACATGTTCGAACCTAAAGCTACCAGCCAGGTAACTGCCAGATGTTGCACTTTGGACAGGCGATCCCAGCCAAAGAAGAACAAGCCAATAAAGGTCGATTCAAGGAAGAAGGCCATCAAACCTTCAATCGCCAGCGGTGCACCAAAAATATCACCGACATAATGCGAGTAATAAGCCCAGTTGGTTCCGAACTGGAACTCCATGGTCAGGCCTGTGGTTACCCCTAAGGCAAAGTTAATACCAAACAGTTTTCCCCAGAACTTGGTCATGTCTTTATAGATTTCTTTGCCGGAAATCACATAGGTGGTTTCCATAATGGCAAGCAGAAAAGCCAGGCCTAAAGTCAGTGGAACAAAAATAAAGTGATACATCGCGGTCATGGCGAACTGGAACCGCGAGAGATCGACCACGCTTTCAGAAATCATCAACGTGTCTCCTGGATTTGGGAAGGATTGCCGGCGATACGCTCGGCGACTTGGTTATCAAAATTTTTAGGAATCGTAGGCGCATCAAACCAGATATTTTTAATGATCATCAGTAAAATAACCTTGATAATTAAAATAGCGGTTATTTCTCTAACCACTCTCTGGTTTAGATTTTTGGGAACTAAGCTCATTCGACTAAGCCTGTCTGTGACTTGTTGTATATTATTAATCTATTGTAACTAAAAAATAAATAGACGATACAATTTAAATAAATATATATTTTTAAATGTATGATAATAAAAGGTATATATTTTTATTAGTTAAAATTTATTCTAAATATTTTTTATTATTTTATGTAATTTTATTGTTTTTTTAAATCCGACTAAAATGCTTATATTTATATATTTGAATGTAGATTGTTTTAGTTGGATTAATGCTTTTTAATCTGATTAAAATGCTTGGTTTTAAAATAAAGAATAAAATTAATCAAACTATTTTGGTTGGTTTTATAAGGGTTGAATATCAGTGTCACAATCTTTCTCATCATTTTATATTGATAAAAAACACGCCAAAAAAAGAACATGCTGGAAACATGTTCTTTTTAAGCTTGGTGAGGGTGGCTAGACTTAGAAGTCGTAACGCATGCCGACTGACAGTCCAAGTGCAGTTTCACCAGCTGCATTGACACCTTGAGATGAACCTGCCTTGTTACTACGCGCCTGTGACCATGGCGTTAAGTTGGCACTGTCATCATTTAACATGGCAGCAATATTGCCATATACACGGAACTGTTTATCAAGTCGGTGTTCTAGACCCAGCGCGAGCAAGGTGGAACTGGCTTCACTGGCATCGACATCGCGGTGGAATACATGGCCTTTAAGGGTATTTTTGTCTGTAAGTTTATAGTCCGCACCGATTCCGTAAACATTTGCATCTGCATTGGTGCCGCTGCCATCATCAAGAGAAGTGAACTGATAAAGCGCGCCCACATTTAATTCTGGGGTCAGTTTATATGCAGCTGCTAAACGGATACCATCACGTTCTCCTCGGCTAACATCTTCAGCATAATGCTCGTAAGCGGCTGCTATATCCCAGTTGCCTGCCTTGTAGTTTAGGCCTAGGTCATAGGCTTGAGACTTTTCATTGGTCTCTTCAGTCGTATCATTGCTGATCATGGTGCCATCATGTAAAGACAAGGCTGCTGTTGCAGTGAAACCGCCACCAAATTTAGGCGTTTTATATTCAATGGTATTCGGGTTGCGCTCATCAAAACGATGGTTGTAGGCACGCGTGACGTTACGTAAGTCGCCAACTTGGTCACCAAAGAAGTTAGCAGGGCCGCGGGCTGCTTTAAATGGACTGTCAAAACGACCGACTTTTACCTGACCGAAGTCACCTTTAACCCCGACAAAAGTATCACGGGTTGAGAAGTTAACAGAATCTTCTTCATCGTCAGAGCCGCTTGAAAAGTTAATTTGTTGTTCGATTTGAGCAAAAGCCGTCATGCCATTTTCTAATTGTTGTTCAGCTTTAAAGCCAAGGCGTGACGAGTTTGATGATAAAGCAACTTCATTATAGTCTTTACCATCATCCAGATAATCTAAAGAAACGTGTGCACGACCATAAATTTTAACGTCAGCAGCAGCTGCCATGACTGGTGTTAAAATTGTTGCCCCAATTGCTAATGCAGATAACGTTTTTTTCATGTGTTGCTCCAATAAAGACTTTTTATTCATCGTCTTAAAACAAGTTTCAGTCATGTGTTGAAACATGTACCGCTCTATTGGTGCCAAGTATCGATTACAAATAAGACAGTAAGATTAAGGAAATATTTCAAATCTGTTAAATGTTGTATTTTGTAAGTTTTGTAATATTACACATTCAATTTTTTGTATTTAAAGATAATTTGGTTGCTATTATCTTAATGATTCGCATTTATTTCTAAAGTTTTATGCTTTAAGTAGAATAAAAAAATGGAGCCGAAGCTCCATTTTTTTATTCAGTTAAACTTAAAGTGCAGCTTTGATTTTTTCAGCCAGCGCTTTAATTTTTTCCTGATCACCCATCTGGGCAGCATGTTTACCCAAGTTGTGCAGAGAAGTCGGCACTAGATGAAAATGAATATGCGGTACAGTCTGACCAGCAGCAGCACCTGATAATTGCATCAGGACAATGCCATCAACGCCCAAACCTTTTTCAATTGCTTTCGCAACCTTCTGTACAATTTGAATCGTATAGGCCGCAGCTTCAGGATCTAGATCTAGTAAAGTGATGGCTGGTGCTTTCGGAACGACCAGAGTATGACCATCTGCTTGCGGCATGATGTCCATAAATGCAAGAACCTGGTCATCTTCATACACTTTAATCGCAGGAAGTTCACCGCGTAGAATTCGTGCAAAAATATTCTGATCATCATAAGTCATAAGTACATTCCTTGAGCGTTATTGAATTGAATTATTTACAGTTCAATTCTTTCTGACGATCTTTGATCACGTCAAGACGCTGTTGCTCTTTTTCCGAGAATTTTGGCTTGGTTGTATAGCAATTGTCATTGCCGAACTTCGCTTTTGCTTCTGGATCTTTAAAACAGAATCCTTTAGACGCATAAATCACGTCATGATCATTTTTCAATTTTTTGCATTCCTGTTCAGATGCAAGAACCGATGTTGAAGCCCCGAACAAAGTTGCAAAGCCAACTAATGCTGCAACAGAAAATTTCTTCATGCGAGTTTCCTCTGGGTTATCCACTATATGTGCCTGCCTACTAGTCACAATATGAGGTTTTGTTATCATTATTCAATGGCGAGATATTACTCGATGGTAATATTACTCCATGATTCATACATTTTCACGGCACTGGAAAAATCACTGTTTTTATCCGATAGATCACTGGCCGCCTGAATTAGATTCTGGGTTAATGATAGCACAGGCGCAGACAGTTTAGCCTCACGCGCCAGGTCGATTGCGATGCCGGTATCTTTGGCCAAGAGTGGCAGGGCAAAGGTTACAGGAAAACTGCGATTTAAAATACGCTGCGGCAATACGGTTTCGGTCACCATGCTTTTACCACTTGAAGCATTAATACAATCCAGTGCTTCATTCAGGTTGACTCCATGTGCTTTCAGCGTAGTAAAGCCTTCTGCGACCGCACACAGGTTTACAGCCATTAACATATTATTCACAGCTTTCACTGCAAAACCTGCGCCAGATTCACCGACATGCTTAATCAGTGTGCCAAAAGCCTGCATCGCAGGAAGGGCTTTTTCAAAACCTTGGACATCGCCGCCTACCATCACTGTCAAGGTGCCATTTTCAGCGCCAATGGTTTGACCGCTGACCGGTGCATCCAGAAAGATCGCCCCACGTTCAGCCAGTTGTGCTGCCAGTTTTTGCGCGGAATCCGGTACACCACTAGTACAGTCGACCCAGACTGAGCCGGATTTAAGCGACAAATTTTCCAGAAGTTGTGCTACATCGGCACTGGTCGGCAAACATGAAAAGATAATATCTGCCTGAACGGCCTGTTCTAGCGTAACGGCTTGGGTGCCATATTCAGCAGCATGTTGCTCTGCTTTGTCAAAATTGCGGTTCCAGACATAGACGGTATCAAACTGCTTGGGTAAATGTGCTGCCATACGATAACCCATGGCACCTAAGCCGATAAATGCTACTGACTGAATCATGCTGTATCCTCTGAATATGTAAATAAATTTTAATGTTTTTTGGCGATGCTGACGCAGATGCGCTAAGCATCAAGACGTGTAGAGCGCTGCGCCAGCCAGGTCATCATTTTGGGCCAGAACGTATTGGCTGTTTTCTGGTTGGACATCAGGCCCAGATGACCACCCGGAATCAGAGTAAACGTCTTATCCTGGCTACTTGTCAATTCTATCAAAGGCTTAGCTGACTGTTCTGTGACAATCTGATCGGTTTGGCCGGCACCGACCAACAGCGAGCAGCTGATATTCTTAAGGTCAACAGTACGACCATTTAAGGTGATTGAACCTTGTTTTAAAGGATTTTGCAGCCACAGATGTAAGACCATGTCCTGATTAATCCCGCCCGGATAATCAATCATCTTATTCAGAAAATTTCCCATGGTGGCATGTTCATAGACATTTTCGACATGATCCAGATTCAGCAAAAACTGCTTCTGGCTTTTCAGCCAGCCGATGGGATCCAGTAACTTAAAGCCCAAGGCATTTACAATGCCGGGTGTATGAATATATTGCTTTGGAATATGACCCTGATGAATGGCCTGTTGCAGATTTTTATTTTTAGAAATCAGTTTATTGGTGGTCGAAAACAGTTTGCCGACCCGTCCTGATGCATAACTGTCGATGGGGCTGCCAACGACCATCAAATTTTTGACATGTTCAGGCGAATGCAAGGCGGTATAAAGCGTGACAAATACCCCAGCCATACTCCAGCCGTGTAGGGAAATGAACTGACTGTCCGAATGCTTGCAGATGGTTTCAATAGATTGAGGAATGGCTGCATCAATAAAAGACAAAAAGTTTAAATGACGATGCTTAAAGTTAAAACGTTTCCATTCCACCAGATAGACATCAAAACCGCTATGCTGAAAATGTTTGACCAGCGAACGATAGGGATACAGATCATAGATATCCATATTGATGGCGAGAGGGGCGACAAATACCAGCGGCTCCCTATATTTCTTCTCGGGTGAGGCGTAATAGCGAATCTTGCAAAACTCGGTGCTGGCAATATATTCAAAAGGCGTTTTTTGCGACAGAATCAGAGAGGAGGCATTAAACATCCGGGCACTGAAATGTTTCAATTTTTTTTGCTGGCGCTGAAAGTTTTGTTTTAACTGAATCATGTAAATAAAATATCCGTATCCGGGGAAGGATTGATCGAAGTCTAAGCAATAATTGCTTATTATGCCTTGACCTGAAATAGCATAGGCGCTCAAAATGTTGGCAATTTTTTACAAAAGGCAGCCTTAGGGCTGAGGTAGAGCGATGAGCCAGCAAGACGATATTTCATATCAATTAGAAACTTTAGCCATCCGTACAGGTCATACCCGTAGCTTTGAGGGTGAACATGCTGAACCCATTTTTCTAACATCGTCATTTGTTTATGAAAATGCCGCCGAAGCTGCTGCGAAATTTTCAGGTCAGGAACCGGGCAATATCTATTCTCGCTTTACCAACCCAACCGTTGCCATGTTTGAAAAACGTCTGGCGGCACTCGAAGGTGCAGAGCGCGCCGTTGCTACCAGTTCAGGTATGGCTGCCATTATGGCAGTGACCATGGCTTTTTTGAAAGCAGGTGATCACGTCATCTGCTCACGTGCAGTCTTTGGTTCGACTGTTTCGCTATTTGAAAAATATGTCGCAAAATTTGGGGTTAGTGTCGATTTTGTAGATTTGACCGATCTTGATGCATGGAAAAATGCCATCCAGCCTGAAACCAAATTACTGTTTGTTGAATCTCCATCAAACCCGCTTGCAGAAGTGGCTGACATTCAGGCATTGGCTGATATTGCCCATGCCAATGATGCTTTACTGGCAATCGACAATAGCTTCTGTACACCAGTGTTACAACAACCCCTCAAATTTGGTGCAGACCTGGTGGTGTATTCTGCGACTAAATATCTGGATGGTCAGGGCCGTGCCTTAGGTGGAGCTGTGGTTGGAAACCATAAACTGCTGGAAGAAATCTTTGGTTATGTGCGTACCACAGGTCCTTCAATGAGCCCGTTTAATGCATGGGTATTCCTGAAAGGCTTAGAAACGTTACGTTTACGTATGCGTGAGCATTCAGCAAGTGCGCAGCAACTGGCTGAATTTCTGGATCAGCATCCAAAGGTAGAGAAGGTTTATTATGCCGGTCTGCCTGCGCATATCGGTCATGCGCTGGCAGTGAAACAGCAGACGGGTTTTGGTGGCATTGTGTCTTTTGAGGTGAAAGGCGGTCGTGAAGCCGCTTGGACAGTCATTGACAATACCCGGTTTATCTCGATCACCGGTAACCTGGGGGATGCGAAATCAACCATTACCCATCCGGCAACCACTACACACGGTAAATTATCGCCTGAAGCCAAAGAAGCAGCAGGTATTCGCGAAGGTTTAATTCGTGTTTCTGTTGGTTTAGAAGAGATTGGTGATATTATTCGTGATATTACTCGTGGTTTAGATCTTATCTAATTTTATAAATTTATGTTCGGAGATATTTATGAACATTAATATGTTGATGCAGCAAGCTCAGCGCATGCAAAAAGAAGTTGAAAACAATGTAAAAAAAGCCAAAGAAGAGCTGGCACAAACTGAAGTGCATGCCGAAGCGGGCGGTGGTTTGGTCAAAGTCACCATGACTTGCCGCAATGTGGTGAAGCGTATCGAAATCAACCCTGAATTACTTCAGGATGATCCAGACATGATCGAAGATCTGATTGCTGCTGCAATGAATGATGCTGCGCGTCAGGCAGAATTGGTCTCTGATGAAAGAATGAAAGCAGCAAACTCGGGTATGGGTTTACCACCGGGTCTGGCAGGTATGTTCTAAGGAAGAATGCGCAATGTTTAGTGATCGTTTTGATCAACTGGTTCAAGCATTACGCATTTTGCCAAGCGTTGGGCCGAAATCGGCTCAACGTATGGCATTGCATATGATCATGAAAAATCGTGAAGGTGCAATTGGTCTGGCGCATGCGTTGACTGAGGCGACCAACTACATTCATGAATGCTCAGTCTGTCATTCATTGACTGAAGATGAAGTGTGCAATATCTGTACGTCGCTAGATCGTGATGATGAATTGCTCTGTGTGGTGGAATCACCTGCAGATGTTATGGCGATTGAGCAAAGTGGCAGCTTTAGAGGGAAATACCATGTACTGGGCGGGCATTTGTCACCGCTCGATGGGATTGGTCCTGAAGAAATTGGCATTCCGTATTTGTTGCACCGTTTGGCCAATGGTCAGGTGAAGGAAGTCATTCTCGCTACTAATGCGACGGTAGAAGGTCAGGCCACGGCACATTATCTGGTGGAAGCCAGCAAGCATTTGCCGATCCAGATGACTCGAATTGCCCAAGGTGTACCACAGGGCGGTGAACTGGAATATGTCGATAGTCATACCTTGAGTCAGGCCGTACATAACCGGATGCGCATGAAGTAAGATAGACTTAAAAATCTTGTTAGTTTTAATATAAAAAAGATATTATTTAAAATCTAGAGCCTAATAAATAAGGGGTATTTTTGCTAGATAGAGCAGAATCAGCGTTATTTTTTATACAAAAATTCTATAGATCAGTTAATATGGATCTATCGAGAATCTAATTTTAGACTCAGTCTTTATGTTTCAATTTATTCAACATCAAAACGATTTATACCCTGTGCTGAACCTGATGGATCAGAGTTCTGTTTACGGGCTGGATACCGAATTTATCAAGGTCGATACTTTGTGGCCGAAACTGGGTGTGTTTCAGATCAATGTAGACAACAAGGTCTATTTGCTGGATGGAACCACCCTGGATCTGACTGAGTTCTTCAATAAAGTTTTTAACGCCCAGCAGAATATTTTTCATGCTTGTAGCGAAGATATTGATCTGCTTTATCACTATACCCAAAAGAAATCACTGACCAATGTGTTTGATACCCAGGTCGGCATGTCTTTTCTGGGGCATGGTCTGCAAGTCAGCTATCAGAATGCGCTCAAACAGATGCTGGAAGTCGATATCGAAAAAGACCAGACCCGTTCTAACTGGCTGGCACGTCCTTTAAGTTCAGAACAATTACTTTATGCGGCCAATGATGTGCATTATCTGGTCAAGCTGTCTGACAAAATCAAACAAGAGCTAGATACGAAATACCTACTGGATTTTGCCTTGCAAGACTGTCGTTTCTTGACTCAGGAAATTGGTGAAGATACACCAACGGCCTTGTTATATCAGGATGTGGGGAATTATCGCCATTCACGCCGTCAGCTGATGCAATTACAGCAATTGATGGTCTGGCGCGATCAGATTGCCAAAGCACTGAATCAGCCACGTAGTTTTATCTTAAAGAATGTCAGTATGATTGATCTGGTCGAGAAGTTCCCGCGCAATAACTTCCAGCTGAGTCAAGTCAAAGATATCCGTTCAAATGTGGTTCGTGAACATGGTAAAACCATTCTGGATCTGCTGAAATTCTTGCCGGAACCGGAAAGCTGGCCGTTACGTCTGGCGCGTCCAATCCGTCATTCCTCCAAAGATATCGGCGAAAAGATCGATAACATCATTCAAAATATAGTCGATGAAACCTCAATTCCAAAAGAAGTGCTGATGCGTAAAAAATGGCTGAATGCCTTGTATCAGCATGTGGTCTTTCATAAGGATGAGCAGGATCTGCCGGATTATCTGCTGGGCTGGCGCTATGAACTGTTAACCCAGCCACTGATTCAGGTGCTGCATCAGGATGAATCTTATTTATCGACCCAGATGAAAGTCAGCGAGTGATCGCTTGCAGGATTGGTTAAAGATAGAGCAATTATACAAAATCACGACTGATGCATGAGACGTGGCTAATGTTTCTGTCTTTTTTTTGATGTATCCTTGCGGATGTTTTTCCAGAAAAGTCGTTTGAAACATGCAAGTGTCTATCTACAAATCCAGCAAAAAAAGTGAAATGTATCTGTATGTGGCGCGTCCTGCGGATGAAAGCGAAGCTGAAACATTCGAGCCACTCAGCGTATTGTCTGAGCCCGTACAAGCCGCATTTGGACGTGCGACTTTTGTCATGCATCTTGAACTGAGCGAATCGCGTAAACTGGCACGTGCCAATGTATTGCATGTGATGGATTCTATTGCTACACGTGGTTTCTTTTTGCAAATGCCGCCAGAAGGCTTGATTGATCCGAATGCAGTCGCTCCAGAAGGATTGCGTGGCGCTTAATGTTAATTCAGGAGTTGTGAAATGAATGGTTATGTTGCTGTCTTAGACTCAATTCCTGAACAGAGCATTGCTGTTGCGGTTTATCTGCTGGGCAGCCTGATTGCTTTATGGTGCTGGTATGGCGTAACCAAGCGGCTGCCTAAGCCGCTTGGTGGTTTTTTGTGGATTTTAGGCTTTGCCATTCTATTGACACCGACGGTATCCGAGGGGCCGAATGCCTCTATCGCACCTGCAATCTTTGGCTTGCTGTTTGGTGTGTTGACCAAAGAGCAAGCTCTGATTTGGATTAATGCGTCACTTATTTTATTTGTCATTGGGATTGGATCTGTGATTGGCTATTGCTGGTCGACCTATGTGTCGAACAAGGGCAATCTTCGTGTTCACAAGAAAAGTTCACCGTTGTAAGTAAAAAAATAAGGTTAAATCATGTCTGCTGATCATCAACAATTTTCAGGTACAGCTCAGTACATTGCGACTGACAGTTTAAAGTTGGCGGTTAAAGCTGCCCGTAGTTTACAAAAGCCGTTATTGGTCAAAGGTGAGCCTGGTACAGGGAAAACTTTATTGGCTGAGCAGGTAGCAGAAAGCCTGGGCCTAAAACTGATCACCTGGCATATCAAGTCCACCACCAAAGCACAGCAAGGCCTGTATGAATACGATGCGGTGTCGCGCCTGCGTGATAGTCAGCTTGGTGATGACCGTGTCTATGACATCAAGAACTACATCAAGCCGGGTAAACTGTGGGAAGCATTTACCAGCGAAGAACGTTGTGTCTTGCTGATTGATGAAATTGATAAGGCAGACATCGAGTTTCCGAATGACTTGCTACATGAACTCGATAAAATGTCGTTCTATGTGTACGAGACCGGGGAAACCATTACCGCAACCCAGCGTCCAATCGTCATCATTACCTCAAATAATGAAAAAGAATTGCCCGATGCATTCCTGCGCCGTTGTTTCTTCCACTATATCGAATTTCCGGATGAAGCGACCATGCGCGAAATCATCAATGTACATTTCGAGAATATCTCTGCCACATTGGTCAATGAAGCCTTGCAGGTTTTCTTTAAATTGCGCCAGATTCCGGGTTTGAAAAAACCACCATCAACATCTGAGCTGATTGACTGGCTCAGCCTGCTCATGGCTGACGACATGCCGGAAGATATTTTGCGCAATACTGATAAATCCAAAGCGATTCCACCCTTGTACGGCGCCTTGATCAAAAATGAGCAAGATGTACAGTTGCTTGAACGTCTAGCCTTTATGTCACGTCGTTAAGGGAGAAACACGCATGTTTGTGCGACTGTTTTATACCTTACGCAAATACGGCGTACCGGTCTCAACCCGTGAGCTGATCGATTTGAATCAGGCGGTTGCGGCTGGACTGGTCTTTGCCGATCAGGATGAGTTCTATCAGCTGGCCAAAACTGTAATGGTTAAGGATGAGCGCTATTTCGACAAATTCGATCGTGCCATGAAGGACTATTTTGATGGTATTCAGAGCTTTGATCTGGATGAACTGCTGAATCAAGTGCATAAGCTGCCCAAAGACTGGTTCGATCTTGAACTGCTTGAAAAGCATTTGACTCCTGAACAGCGCGAAGAGCTGAAAAAAGCCGGATCATTAGAAGAACTGATGAAAATGCTGGAAGAGCGCTTGCGCGAACAGCATAAAAAACATCAGGGTGGCAACAAGATGATTGGTACCGGCGGCACTTCGCCTTTCGGTGCTTATGGCGATCATCCGGAAGGGGTGCGTATTGGTGGGCCGGGACGGAAACGCTCTGCGGTAAAAGTCTGGGAGCAGCGTCAATATCGCAACCTCGATGATGAGCAGATTCTGGGAAGTCGCCAGATGCAAATGGCACTGCGCCGTTTGCGTAAATTCGCGCGTCAGGGTGCAGCCGAAGAGCTGGATATCGATGGCACGATTCGTGAAACCGCCAAGCAGGGTATTTTAGACGTACAGCTGGTGCCTGAACGCCGTAACCGCATTAAAGTCTTGATGCTGTTTGATGTCGGCGGTTCGATGGACTCGCATATTGCCCAGTGTGAAAAGCTGTTTAGCGCAGCCAAAACCGAATTTAAAACCCTGGACTATTTTTATTTCCATAACTGCCTGTATGACTATGTCTGGAAAGACAATATCCGCCGTTCCAGCTCGCGCATGAATACCTGGGATTTATTCAATACCTATGGCCGTGATTACCGGGTGATTGTGGTTGGTGATGCCAGTATGGCGCCTTATGAAATCACCTCGGTCGGTGGTTCGGTTGAATATATGAATGATGAAGCAGGACAGGTCTGGTTGCAGCGTCTACGTCAGCATTTTGATAAAACCGCATGGCTCAATCCCGAAGAAGAAAATTATTGGCATTACACGCATAGCATTGGTTTGATTAAGCAAATCTTTGAGAACCATATGTTTCCAATGACCTTAAAAGGCATAGAGGATATGACCAAATATTTGGCACGTTAATTCCATTTTTCTATCAGTGACTTTATCTATTGTTATTAGTGCTTTAATGAAAATCGCTTTAAGATGAAGTCACAATTTCTATTTTAAATCCAGTTTTCAGGGATCGCTATGGATCATCAAATTAATGGTATTGCATTACCGAATGAAGCAGGTTTCTTTGGTAATTATGGCGGTCAGTTCATTCCGCCTGATCTTAAACAGGCGATGGATGATATTAATGTTGCATATCAGGAAATTCGCCATACTCCGGAATTTCAAAACGAGCTGAAAGACTTGTTTGCCCACTATGTCGGTCGCCCGAGTCCACTATTTCATGCCAAACGTCTGTCTGAAAAATTGGGCGGCGCACAGATTTACTTAAAACGTGAAGATCTGAACCATACCGGTGCACACAAGATCAATCACTGTCTCGGTGAAGCTTTGCTGGCCAAATACATGGGCAAAACCAAAGTCATTGCAGAAACGGGTGCGGGGCAGCATGGAGTAGCATTGGCAACGGCCTGTGCCTTGGTTGGTATTCCCTGTGAAATTCATATGGGCCAGGTGGATATCGAAAAAGAACATCCAAATGTCGTGAAAATGAAGATTCTGGGTGCTAAGCTGATTTCCGTTACGCGTGGAACGGCAACGTTGAAAGATGCAGTTGACAGTGCCTTCGAAGAATATTTAAAAGATCCAAAAAACTTTATCTATGCGATTGGTTCAGTGGTCGGTCCACATCCATTTCCAATGATGGTGCGTGATTTCCAGTCCATTATTGGTGATGAAATCAAGGTTCAAACCAATGAGCGTTTTGGTGCAAATCCTGACTATGTCGTTGCCTGTGTGGGTGGTGGTTCAAATGCAGTGGGGGCATTCACGGCATTTTTGAATGAACCAGATGTGAAATTGGTCGGTGTAGAGCCGGCAGGTCATGGTTTGGACACTGATATGCATTCGGCGACTTTAACTTTGGGTAAACCAAGTCAATTACATGGTATGGCCTGTTATGTTCTGGAAGATGAACAGGGCGAACCTTTGCCGGTTCATTCGATCGCATCAGGTCTGGATTATCCAGGGGTGGGTCCGCAGCATAGTTTGCTTAAAGACTTAGGTCGGGTTGAATACACCACAGCGACCGATCAGGAATGTCTGGATGCTTTCATGACCTTGTCACGTGTCGAAGGTATTGTGCCGGCATTAGAAAGTTCACATGCAGTCGCTTGGGCGATTCGTGAGGCGGGTAAGTTGCCAAAAGAAGTCAAAATCGTGGTCAATCTTTCTGGGCGTGGTGATAAAGACTCAGATTATGTGGCAGAGAAACTGGGTTTAAATTAAGTTCGCTGACAATATTGATATAAAAATCCCGGTCATGTACCGGGATTTTTTATAGGTGAAATCTGCGTCTTTGTCATGACTTTATTATTTAAATTAAGGGCCTTTAAACTTGATTTTTGCCATGTTTCAGATCTTTTAAAAACACTAAACTGCTTTTAACCTGAAATATATTGCTGTAATTGATCAATCAGTTTGCGTTGGTCATCCATTGCTGCTTTGACCAAATCTCCGATTGAAATCAGACCAAGCAGTTTTTCATCTTCTACCACTGGCAGATGCCGTAGATGGCGCTCAGTCATTAAGGCTAAACAGTCTTCTACAGTCGTCGAGGTATTTACGGTAATCACTTTAGAGGTCATGATTTCATTGACTGTGGTATCGAAAGAGGTTCTTTGCATCAGGGCGATTTTACGGGTGTAATCCCGCTCCGACAAAATCCCTACCACGTTATCTTCATGCGTTACCACAAGTGCCCCGATTCCTTTATCAGCCATCAAGGTGATGGCCTCTAAAACAGTAGAATCTGGACGGATGGTATAAATAGCTTGATGCATTTTTTCATTCAGCACCTGTGCCACATTGGTCATGCTTCATCATCCTTACTGGTCAATTTATTATTAATCCTAGAGTATGCCTTCAACCTGAACATCTCTAAGTGTTTAGGTTTTAGTCTTTATAAATAGCATGTTATTTACGCAATGTGCAGTCTTTGTTGTGAAAAAAATAGGTGACGCATCTGTGCAGTGCTCAGTTTAAGTCTGGTGCCATTGGTATTGCACAGGGCTGGGGTGACATTCAGGCGCGACAAGGTCGGCAATAATGCATTTTCAAAATCTTCAGAATTGATTTTACGCGGAGCATAATCAGGCCAATGTTGCTGGGCATAATTTTTGGCATCGAGAGGATTTAGCCAAAACGGGAAAATACAGTCTTCCTGATCACGCATCATTGCCCAGCCTTTATGATATGCGCCCCATAGCTCGCCACAATTCCTTAAAGATTTCAGCATGGTGATCTTGAAAAGGGATTCTTTACAGATCGGATCAATTTGAATAATTTTTCGTGGTTTCATTAGAATAAAGTGCTATTGGATGTCAGACCTTATTCTAGGAACTTTATAAGTAATTACTGTTTCAGCTTTGCAAGGATTGGTAAGAAAATATGTATTTATTGCTATTTATCGAAAAAAAGGGCTGAAAAAAACGCCACCTAGGTGACGTTTCATTATGCTTGCAGGGTGGCCATGTTCTGCCAGTACTGCGCTTTGAGTGAATCCCGTTCTACACGGAAACCTTGATAATAAAGTTCTGCTAAAAAAAGCGCTGCTTTACCATGACCTGCACGAGCTGCATCTTCAAGCTGTTTTACCGCATCCACAAAGTTCATTTGGGATTGGATGGTATTCACGGCATCTGCATACAGATGTTCCAGATCGTGTTGAGAGAGTTGTTGTATCATATAAAAACTCCTTAATTTTAATTATGATTACAGGACAGACTAATCAGTCTAAATACAAATATAACTTAGTATTGTTAAACTAATATTACAAAATAATGGAAAAGTCAACCATTCGATTTTATTCGTTTACTTTAGTTATAGTTTACATGACTAAACTATACACACTTATAAATATTATTAAGATAAATTGTAAATAGAGATCAAACAATAAGGAGAAAGCCATGATGACAAGAACTTTAGATGGTGTAAATTTTGATATGCCACCAACTGCTGGGCAAATCCTTGAACTTGCACATTTGCATCGCAAGAAACTGGATGACGCTATATTTAGTAAATATACGCATCTAGGTAATTATGGACTGGCACAACGTAAAGAGGTGTATGACTTTACCCGTGCTCTGGACGTCAATCAGCGTGAGCAGTTCTATAAACTCTATAATGGCGAGTTGGTTCGAATTGCAGATGAAGATCGCCTGCATCCCCCTGAAGCAGAAGCGGGGTTAAGTAAATTTGCTGTTGCACTGGTATTGGTGATTGTAGCATTGGTGCTCTATTCCACTATTCTGAGCAGAATGATGAGCTAATCCGCAGAGTCGTGGATTTTAGCCCTGCTAAATATGGCGCTACTGACTTGAACTTATATAAGCCTAACCATACACTACCTTTAACTTGAGGTAGTGTATGTCTATAGATACAGAAAAGTTAATTCAATGGTTCAGCAGAATCAAGCTGGAACAGATTTATAATATTGTTGTCATTTTTATGGTTGTGGTAATTTTATTTTTAGCCGCATTGGCTCTCTATCGTCCGCTTAGCATCTCTCAAATCACCCAGATTCGGCAACTTTCTGAACAGCAAAATTTGCCCCAAACTCAGGATCTGGCACTGGCTCTATTAGAGCAGCAGCATATCCGTCGTGGGCAGTATCTTAAATTGATGCAGGCCTATCAGCAGGAGTCTCTGCGGGCGCGTCAGCTGCCACCGCTCTCGGTGGAGATGCCTTAGGCACAGGGTTTGCTGGCAAATTGAAATTGGCATCCATTAAATTCTGCTCCAAACGCATTTTCAAGGCATCTTTATCCAGTTCTTTATTGACCACGACCAGCGTTAGGCGGTCTGGATGTAAATGTTTGCGTATTGCATTTTGCACATCCTTTGCGCTAATTCTGGCTAGACGTTCCGGATAACTGGATAAATAATCATTTTGCTCACTATAAAAGCCCATATTGCCTAACTGGGCATTAATGGTGGCATTGCTGCTGTAATTGTTAGGGAAGGCGCGCAGCATGCCTGCTTTGGTTTCTTCCAGACGTTGAGTGTCAATCGGTTGGCTGACAAAATTGATAAATGCCTGATGTGCAATCTGAATACTCTCTAGTAGCTGATCCTGCCGTGTAGAATATTTAAAGCTGAATACTCCGGGTGCCTGACTAAAGCTGAATGAGCTATAAGCGCCGTAGCTAAAACCACGTTTGACCCGCAGTTCCTGCATCAGTACCGCATTAAATCCACTCCCGCCAAACATGCGGTTGGCGACTTCTAGGGCCAGTCGGTCTTCAGTAAAGCGTGATGGCCCTATATGTCCAAAGGTGATATGCGCCTGAGACGAGTTATAAGGTAAATGCACCACTTCAAAACCATATTTAATTTCAGGCGGTGGTAATGCAGCTGCTTTTTGACCTTGAGTTAAATTGCCGGCAATCCGTTCTGACAGTTCCAGCGCCTGTTTGGGGCTGAGTTTACCGGTAATAGCAATATTCATATTTTGCGCCACCAGAAACTGATCACGGAATTGTTTTAATAATTCGGCATTAATTTTCTTGGTACTGCCTTGGGTGCCACTAATTGGCTCTGCATAAGGATGCTGACCATATAGAGTACGATAAAAACGAATATCCATCAGCCGGCTTGGATTTTCCTGTAATTGCTTTTGTCCCACTTGGGTATTGCTTAAAGCCAGATTAATACTGGCGGGTTTAAATGACGCATTCTTTAGAACTTCCATCATCATTCCGAGTGCCGGTTCCAATTTATTTGGATCTGAAAGCGTACGCAGCCGAACCACAAACATGTCCCGATAGGCCTGTACGCTAAATTGTGCTCCAGTCTGGTCAAAAATTGCCGCGACCTGATTCGCACTATATCTGTCTGTGCCTTCACGCATCAACTTGGCTGCCATACTGGACAGGCCATAGAGTCCTTTAGTAATTTCCTGATCACGCGCCGAGCCGGCATTAAAAGTCAGCTGGATATCCACCATTGGAAGATCTTGGGTTTCAACAAATAGCGTACGTACCTGATAGCGATTGTTCAGGTCGTGAATATACGGTGCCTGAAATTCACGCTGCGGATTGAGATTTTTCAGGCTTTGCAACAGAGGGATAGACTGTAACTGACTCGGATTATCGTTTTGATCGGGTTGAGGATCCAGATAATTTTCTGCATCGACAGCAGAAGTAAAACTTAAAATAAAAATAAGTAAAAAAGGACGAAGATGATGACGCATTGCAATCCCCATTATTGGGCTTTTTGTTCAGGTGAGAGATAAAGTGTGCTGAGATTGTCTCGGACGAAATAGGCATTAGCGACACGCTGGATATCCTGAACGCTGACACTTTCAAAATGCTTGGGTAGTTCATCCATCAGCCGATAACTCAGTCCATTGACTTCCATATTGCCAATCATTTTGGCCTGGCCGGCAATATCATCCTGACTATAAATCAAACTGGAGATAAAGCGGGTGCTGATACGATCTACTTCCTGTTGGGTCATGGCGGTGGTTTTGAGTACATCCACTTCATCCTGAATCGCTTGTTGTGCCTCTTGCAAAGATACGCCTGGCGCAGGTAAGGCAGAAATGCCAAACAGGCTGTCACCACGATTATAAGGATCATAAGAAGCGCTGACAGAGGTCAGAATTTTACGATCACGCACCAGACGGTCTTGCAGGCGTGAAGATATACCGCTGTCCAAAAGGCTACGAATAATGGTCAAGGCATACGCATCTTGTGGGTTTTTGGCAGTACTGAGGGATTTTACATTCCAGGTCATGTACAGATTGGGCACCTGAACATTGCTGTTAATTTCCATATGCCGATAGCCTAAGCGCTCAAACTCCAGTACATCATTACGTGGCGGTGTTGGACGCGCAGGAATATCTCCAAAATATTTTTGCACTTGCGCTAAAGCCGCTTCCGATTCCACATTTCCGACAATTACCAGAATGGCATTATTGGGGCTATACCAGTCCCGATACCATTTTTTGACATCATTTAACTGAATATTGTTCAGGGTTTTCATATGTCCAATCACCGGTTGGCGATAATGGCTGGTCGGATAACTGATCCATTTAAAGCGTTCAAAGGCCTGAGCGCGCGGGTTGTCATCGGTACGCTGGCGCCGTTCTTCCATCACCACTTTAATTTCTGGCTCAAAGTCCTGCTGCCGCAGTAATAAATTGCTCATGCGGTCAGATTCAAGTTCCAGCGCCATGGGAAAATAAGCTTTAGGATAGAGCTGATAATAATTGGTGTAATTGGTAAAGGTGGCGGCGTTGATGCTACCGCCATAAATCCGGCTCAGACGGGTAAATTCGTCATTTGGAACTTTATGCGTACCTTTGAACATCATGTGTTCAAGTGCATGCGAGACCCCCAGAATATTGCCAGATTCATCACTGCTGCCGACTTTGTACCAGATCTGGGTCATCACCATGGGCGCACGATGGTCTTCCCGAATAATGACTTTTAATCCATTACTTAAAGTCGTTTCAAAAGTGGTGCGTGATAATTCACTACGAGTCTGGGCTTGGGCCTGATTAATACTTAATCCCAGCAATAGGACACCAAGTGGATAAAGTGTTTGTTTAATCATTCTGGAAAAAGAGGAGACAGTCAAAAAGGTGGCGGACACTAGATCTCCCAAAAATAGGCATTTGTATTTAGGGTTATTTTTAATAAATGCGGAGATGAAAGCAACCAAGAGCTGTAGCTTTTTGGTATGTTTGTCCAGCATTTGCATTGCTAGCTGCAAAGCAGGCAAGTTATGGTAGAATCTGGGTTTTTAACGCAATGCTTTTCAAGGATTCGGCATGCAACAGCAATCTAATGGGCAAAACAAATTTTTGATTGATGCTGATATCGGAGATGATGATGTCACATTACCGAGCTTACCTGCGGTCAATGTGCCTATCGTAGAAACGCCAAGCGAAGCAGCTGTAGTTTCTGCACCTGTCGTAACAGAAACTGAAAATGAAGATTCTGCGGCGAAAGGTGGCTTCTTTAGCCGTATGAAAGAGGGTTTAACCAAAACCCGTAAAAACCTTGCCGATGGGATGGTCAATATCCTGATCGGTGGTAAAGAAATTGATGATGAATTATTAGAAGAAGTCGAAGAGCAGCTGCTGGTGGCCGATATTGGTGTGGAAGCCACCAAGACCATCATTGCTAACCTGACTGAGCGTACCGAACGTGGTGACTTGATCTACTCGCATTCACTGTATAAGGCGCTTCAGGAAGAACTGGTGGCTTTATTGGCACCCCGGGTAAAACCGCTGCACATTGATCCGAATAAATCGCCTTATGTGATTTTAGTGGTCGGTGTAAATGGTGTAGGTAAAACCACCACGATTGGCAAACTGGCCAAACGTCTGCAAGGTGAAGGCAAGACTGTCATGCTGGCGGCAGGTGATACTTTCCGTGCAGCTGCAACGGAGCAGCTGCAAATCTGGGGTGAGCGTAATAATATTGCGGTCGTGGCTCAAGGCAATGGTGCAGACTCGGCTTCAGTCATTTTCGATGCTTTTGAAAGTGCGCGTGCCAAAGGCGTAGATGTATTAATTGCTGATACAGCTGGTCGTTTGCATAACAAAGGTCATTTGATGCAAGAGTTGACCAAAGTAAAACGTGTCATGCAGAAAATTGATGCGACTGCACCACATGAAGTGATGTTGGTTGTCGATGCCGGAACAGGTCAGAATGCCATTAACCAGGTCGAAATGTTTGATGAGGCGGTAGGCCTAACCGGTTTGACCATTACCAAGCTCGATGGGACTGCCAAAGGTGGCGTACTGTTTAATATTGCCAGTCGTACTCATGTGCCGATTCGCTTTATTGGTGTGGGTGAGAAAATTGATGACTTGCGTCCTTTCTCTGCCAAATCTTTTGTTGCTGCATTGTTTGAAACTGAAAATAAATAATGCGTGATAATTCACACAAACTCCGCTAAGTGCGGAGTTTGTTGTTTTTGAGGGGTTTGAATGCTTTAAAAATCAGCTAGAAAATATGAACCAGATCTATCTACCGTAATAAAGCCATTATACTTGTATGGGATTATTCGAGCTGTTTTAGCTGGGTTTTGTGGGGGGAAGAAATGGCATTGCTAAATAAAATTGGTCAGGTATTAACAAGTGATATAACCAAGGACTTTAAATTTTCGAAAAAAAACAAATCCGATGATGATTTGAAACTGACTTTTGTTGATCAGTTGAAAAAGCGCCGTAGTATTTATGAACTTGGCAAGCGCGTACATTATAGTCAGGCGTATCTGAGTGAAATGCTTCAGGCAGCAGTCCGCAGTTGTCCTTCAGCCTATAATTCCCAAAGTACGCGGATTGTAGTGTTATTTGCGGATTCTCATTATAAGTTTTGGGAGCTTGTCAAACAGGTTCAACGCCAGCATGTGCCCACACATATTTACGAAGGTGCAGAGATCAAGTTGAATCAGTGTGCCGCGGCATATGGCACGATTTTATTTTACGAAGATCAAGCCGTGATTCAGCAACTACAAAAGAAAATGCCACTCAATGCAGAAGATTTCCCGATCTGGTCTGAACAGACATCAGGAATGGCGCAATTTGCCGTATGGACTGCATTGGCAGATTCGGGTTTAGGTGCATCTTTACAGCATTATAATCCGCAGATCGACACTTTAGTCGCCGAGCATTTTGACATTGAAAAGAGCTGGTTGTTACGTGCCCAACTTTGCTTTGGCTCGATTGAGCAGGCAGCAAAAGAAAAATTAGAACAGCAAGATCAGCACTTTTTTAAAGTATTGAGTTAAAAACCGATGAAGGACGGTATAGCAGCATGGATGCTGCGAATGAAATCTAATACAAATATTCTATTCAGATCTAAGTCTGATTGTTCTATAAATAAAACACATTGTTATGGGAATGCACCTGTTTTAAGTGCTCAAAACACGTAGTATGACTTTATCAGTTTTTAATAATCAAAATACATAGAGGTGAATTTATGGCATTTTTAGATCAAATCAAACAGCGCCGAAGCATTTATACCATTGGGAAAAATGTGAGCCTGGAGCAGGCTGAAATTGAAAATCTCATTAAAGATGCAGTTAAACACAGCCCATCATCTTTTAACTCGCAAACTTCTCGTGTGGTAATTTTATTTGGTCAATCACATGATACTTTCTGGCATATTGTGCGTGAAACCTTGCGTGATCTTGTTTCGACAGATGCATTTGAAGCAACCAATAATAAAATTAATGGTTTTGCAGCAGGTTATGGCACCGCATTGTTTTATGAAGACCAGAATGTGGTGAAATCGATGCAAGAACAGTTTGCACTCTATGCCGATAACTTCCCGGTCTGGTCAGAGCATTCTTCAGCCATTGCGCAGTTTGCAACCTGGACAGCTTTGGCAGAGAAAAATATCGGTGCCTCGTTGCAGCATTACAATCCAATTATTGATGAAGAAGTTGCACAAACTTTTGAAGTCCCATCGCACTGGAAGCTTCGCGCGCAATTGGTCTTTGGTTCTATTGAAGCACCTGCAGGCGAAAAAACCTTTATGGATGATGCGGAGCGTTTTAAAACCTTTGCATAAATCGGGTTTCAGCTAAAAAGAAGTGCTTTTGTGCTTCTTTTTTTATTTGTACTGGCTAATAGCAGATAATTTAAAATTGCTAGTCAAATAAATGCTAAAAGTTCAGGTGAAATAAGAGAAGTTTTTGTCATAAAATTGTCATTTCGACGCGGCATAGTGCAGCTCAACTTTAATAATTAACTTGAAATGAGTAGATGATATGGATTTTCGTATTGCGGCAACTGTAGCGGCACTGTTGTTTAGTACCTCGGTTTTTTCAGCGGTGACTATTACAGTACCTGAAGAAATTAAGATCGTTGCGGTAAATAATCAGGAAATAAAATCAAGTCTATTACGTTCTAATTCAACTTATAAACTGGATGCTGGAATGAATAATATCAGCGTCCGCTATAATGAGTTTTTTCAGCACTCTGATAATTCACATGACATTTTAAAGTCGGGAGTGCTTACTGTAAAAACTCCAGAGCTTAAAGATGGTGAAACCTATCGTTTAGCGTTAATTAATGCACCTCAGAATTTTGACGAAGCTAAAAAGTACCAGGATCAGCCCATCATTGGCTTATATGATGCAAAAAATCAGCTGCTTGTTCAGCAAGCGGGCGCTAAAGATACAGCGAGAACATGGTTTGCAAATAATGTATTGACCAAAACAGTCGAGATGAGTAGCAAGTCAGCAACATCACTTAATCAACCAGCACCTGTATATGCTCAGGCAGCTAGTGTAGCTACGGTCGCCACTCCTCAAACTCAATTCGTCGGGCAGAATGATCAACAACTCATTCAATTATGGCAAAAGGCCTCCAAAGCTGAACGTCAAAAATTTATGACTTGGTTGGCTGAACAGACGAATTAAAAGATAAAGTATGAAGGATCAAATGGTATTGATGCTTTTTTAATAGGTAGAGTGCAGAGATTTATATTTGGTTATACTTTTAATGCAAAAAATCTGGAAAATCTCTCAGAAAAGGCTAAAAATAACATTTTAGATTAAAAAATAAACGTACAAGTCACTTTTTTGAATCTTTTTGAGAAAAGCCCTTGCGCTTGTTTCTAAAGTGTATAGAATACGCTGCATCAAGGCGATACAGCAAAACGAACTTAGCTGATTGAGTTAGGTTATTGTGTGAGTTGCCTGGTAGCTTGTTTCTGACGAAGAGCAAG
>NZ_CP078068.1:2566802-2626292 GCF_019195275.1 Acinetobacter sp. F9 | reverse complement strand
GCGGATAGGCATGCTAAAAGTGAATCAATCAAAGTAAAGCCAACTGGATTCTTTTTGATGTGAAAAGAATTTTTATTGATTTTAGGTGTAGCAAGCCACTTTAACCCTCTTTGATTAAAGTGGCTCTACAATAATCACAGTCTATTTATGATTTTTATTATTTTCAGACTTGTGCTGCTGATCCTTGGCATTTTTATCCTGATCTTCTTTAGATTCACTCTTGTCAGACTGATCTGATTTCGATTCTGAATTTTGAGCTTTGGCATCTTTTTGCTGATCAGAATCATTGCCCTGAGATTGATTTTCTTTCATTTTATTCATGCTATCAGCCGCCATCTGTTTCAGCTCACCCAGCTTGGTAGAGGCTTCACTGACTAACTCAGTAATCTTTTGTTTTGTATCTTCAAACTTATGTACAGCCTCATCTTTTAAATTGGCCATGCTTGCCTGTTGATCGGTCTGAGCTTCTTTAGCATTTTGTTTATCTGACTGATTCGATGATTTATCTTCAGTGCTATGATCAGCTTTTGCCTTTTTTGCGTCATCTGAACCTTGATCATCATTTTTCTGGCCGTTGGACTTGCCATGTTTTAGCTCATTCAGAAGTTTTTCGCCTTTTTGTAATAGCTCCTCACCAATCGCAATGGCCTTGGCTTTTAAGTCATCCATCTTAAAGCTTTCGGTTTTGTTGTCTGACTGCCCGTCTTTTGAATCATTTTTTTGATCAGATGGCTGCTCTTTAGAGTCTTCATCCTTCGATTCCGAGTCAGTACCTGTATCTTTAGAGTTTTGTTTACTATCAGAATTTTCATCAGTCTGGTGTGGCTTTGTGTCTTGTGTATCATGCGACTGATTGTGCTTCTGGTCATTCTGGTTTTGCTTTTGCTCTTCTTTGGCTTTCTGATTTAATTGTTTCTCATGTTGTTCTTTGTCTTGATTTTGCTTTGAACTATTGCTCTGGTTCTGCTGAGTCATGAGGTACCCTCCTTAGGCATATCATATAAACAATCAGCCATTTTTTAGCACAAAGCGTGGGGCAAATCGGGCGCAGTAAGCAAACTGCAACAAAGCCTGTACATGTTGTTGCTATTGTTTGCAGTCTGTAGCATGAGCTGCGCCCAATCAGTATTGCAAAGATCAATAATCCAACTCTTTTGGATTCTGGCGATTCAAGTCAATCGATTACTTGGGGTTTCGACAAAGTCTGGCTTGGTAAGCCTGTCAGCACATTTTCTTTGGCTGCCCAATTCAAATGCCGTCATAGCATAATGTCCAAAGCCAAAGAGTCAGTGTTGCCAATTCACATCAGATGTTTATAGGATGCAAATGCATCAGGAGATATTATTTCAAGTCAGACACGCAAGGTGCTCATAAAGCTGACCGCAGAGAACAACCAGATCAACAGAATGAAGCTGCGTGCTTGATTGAAGTTGTCGACATCTGTGCCATGTAGCATGTTATGACGGCTCATGGTCACATTCGAGCTTGAATCCATTTTATAGGCAGCAAGTTCAGCAAAATACGGATTCAGTTCAATCGCAATTTTAGACTTATGCCACAGGCTTTTAATTTCATTGCCTTTTAAACCCGGTACGATTTTATAGACATCGACAAACTTGGTACCATTTTGCTTTAAGAAGCCTGCTTTGATCAGGATATCTGTCAAAATACCTTCGAGCTGCGCATAGACATTTGGAATACAACCGCTGTAAAAGCCAAGTTTGTACATTTTCAAGCTTTCAAGCAGCACCAAACGGCGCTTGGCTTTGATGTCTTCATCAATCTCTAAGGCATCAAAGGCTTTCAGCATTTCAGTTTGGAAATATTCGCTATTGATCATATCGAGTAGCTTAAATTGCTCAATATCTTCAAACTGGTGAGTGGCCGGCCAAAAATGCATCAAATTTAAAGCATCATTGGCAAACTTCGCGCCAATCGGTTGATCGAGCTGATCTGCCAGCACTTGGAAATAAGCATCTTGCGCGACTAAACCCGATAAGTTTTTGATTAAAAGTGTATGTTCATCTGCCGAGATGTCTTCAAGATAAGCTTCTGCATCTTTTAAAATCTGACTGCCCAACTGTTTTTGACTCGCTGCATTTTGTTTAATACGCGTGACAGGTTGGTCAAAATCAAAATCATCTTCGTCAATCATGGTTTTCTAGCTCAAAGCTTTTAGATCAATGGCCTATTATCACTGTTATTGGCAACGCAATATAGGGAAATCTACATTTCCAAGACATTCTGTAAATACAAAGACCTTTCGACACGAATTCGCGGTGAAATGGAATTGATTCGCTTAAAGGATTGCTTTGTATTCGGACCTGCATCAGGTAAAATCATCCACCTTGCATAATATACGAATGAGAGAGTCATATCCGTGCGTAATATCTTAGTCACTAACGCCCTTCCATACGCCAATGGCCCGATTCATATGGGTCACCTACTCGGTTATATCCAAGCTGATATTTGGGTACGTGCGATGCGTGCAATGGGTCATGATGTGACTTATGTCTGCGCGGACGATGCTCACGGCACAGCCATCATGTTACGTGCTGAAGCCAACGGAATTTCACCGGAAGCACAAATTGCCAACGTGCAAAAAGAACATATCCGTGATTTTGACGGTTTTGCGGTGCACTTCGATCATTATGATTCTACCCATAGCGATACCAACCGTGCACGTGCATCTGAAATCTATCTCAAAAACCGTGATGCCGGCAATATCGCGGTTCGTCCTGTCACCCAGCTTTTCGATCCTGAAAAAGGCATGTTCCTCTCCGACCGTTTCATTAAAGGCACCTGCCCGAAATGTAAAGTAGAAGATCAATATGGCGATTCATGTGAAGTTTGCGGTGCAACTTATAATGCAACCGAATTATTGAACCCACATTCGACTTTAAGCGGTGCAACACCTGTCGAAAAATCATCTGACCATTACTTCTTTAAGTTGCCGAATTTTGGTGAATACCTGCAAAAATGGACACGTGATGAAGGCCGCTTACCGGTCTCGATTGCCAACAAATTAGATGAATGGTTTGAAAATGGCCTGAACGATTGGGATATCTCGCGTGATGCGCCATATTTCGGTTTTGAAATTCCAGACGCACCCAACAAATACTTTTACGTGTGGGTCGATGCGCCAATTGGCTACATGTCGAGTTTTGAAAACTATATCAAAACCAAACGTCCTGATTTAAGCTTTGATGACTACTGGAAAAAAGATTCTAAAAATGAGGTGTATCACTTCATTGGTAAAGACATTGTGTATTTCCATGCGCTGTTCTGGCCGGCAATGCTAGAAGGTGCTAACTACCGTACGCCATCAGGTTTATTTGTAAACGGTTTCTTGACTGTCAATGGTCAGAAGATGTCGAAATCTCGCGGCACATTTATTAAAGCGGAAACCTATTTAGAACATTTAAACCCTGAATATTTACGCTACTACTTCGCGTCGAAACTTTCAGACAAAGTTGAAGATTCTGACTTGAATCTGGATGATTTCGTGCAGAAAGTAAATTCTGACTTGGTTGGTAAAGTGGTCAATATTGCCAGCCGTTGTGCGAAATTCATCAACACTAAATTTGACAATAAATTATCTGCAACTTGTGCAGAGCCTGAATTGGTTCAAAGCTTCATTGATGCGGGTGATTCAATCGCAGCGCAATATGAGTCACGTGAGTTCTCTGCTGCGATTCGTGAAATTATGGCGCTTGCAGATAAAGCCAATCAATACATCGATGAGAAAAAGCCTTGGGCTTTAGCGAAGATTGCAGGCGAAGAACAACAAGTGCATGACGTATGTTCTGTTGGTATTAACTTGTTCCGTCAATTGGCTGTTTATTTGGCTCCGGTGTTGCCAACACTGGCGCAACAAGTTCAAGATTTCTTGCAGTTAGAATCTTTCGACTTCGCTTCTCGTGAAACGATTCTGGTCGGTCACGAAATTGCATTGTTCCAACCATTGATGCAACGTGTAGATCCGAAAGCGGTTGCCGCAATGGTCGATGCGTCTAAAGATTCTTTAGCTGTCCCTGCTGAAACAGCAAAAACGGAAAAGAAAAAAGAGAAGAAAGCATCGACGAAGCCTGAAGCTAAAGTCGGCGAAGCTGAAATTATTAATATTGATGATTTTATGAAAGTTGACCTGCGTGTGGCTGAGGTTTTGGAAGCTGCAACGGTTGAAGGTTCTGACAAGCTGCTTCAATTGACTTTGAATGTCGGTGAAGCTGAGCCACGTAACGTATTTAGCGGTATTCGTGAGTTCTACCAACCTGAAGACCTAAAAGGTAAATTGGTGGTGATGGTGGCGAACCTTGCTCCACGTAAGATGCGTTTTGGTATTTCGAACGGTATGGTGTTAGCTGCGGGTAATGGCGAAGGCGTTTGGGTGATTTCACCTGAATCTGGTGCTCAACCGGGTGATAAAGTGTCTTAAGATTTTCAATCTTAGATGATAAGAAAAGCCTCTACTGATGTAGGGGCTTTTTTTATGCCTTTAGATTCCCTCTCCTTTTTTAAAGGAGAGGGTTAGGGAGAGATCAGAAACTATTGCCTTACTTTTGAAAGATCAAAAGTAACAAAAATCTCTTGTTCACTTGATGATACGTCCATGTACCACAAGTGAACGGCGACATCCATGTCGCCTCCAACTAAATTAATACCATCACTAAGTCAACTTTTTTATTACATCGAACAGACCAGATTTTTAAATAAAGTATTGGCTTAACACTATTTTTAGTTTGAAATCATTTTAATTTGAGCCAAAAAACTTGAGTTGCAATATTTAAATACTCATATGCAACATTAGTTTTTTGTGCAAAGGCTTCATCACGAGTGATTAGATATTCACAAAAACAACCATAAGATGCATGTGACATGTCACTGAATGATGCAATAAAACGCTTTTCTTTATGTAATCCTTCATCTTGATAATAACCGATCAGATTTAATATAGTATAAATTTGATTTACTTTTTGAAAAATATAGTATTCCTGCCCTGAACCAATTAAATTTTTCAATTGAAAGAAGTCATCTAACTCATTATTTTCCAATTCAGGATTGTTTTCTTGAAGTAATTTCCATATTTGATTTAAAGCATTTGGTAATTTAATTTTTTGTAAGTTATCATGATTGATATTCAATGATTCTCGTAAAAATTTATGAGGTGATTTTTCTTTATTAGACTCTTCTAAATGCCTTACCGATCTCTGAATATATAATTTATATTCATCTCGCTGATTCATTAGGTTAGGAATTTTAACTTTAAATTTTTCTATTTCTGATAAAAGATAGTCATCTTTGTATGTACTGTTTTTAAGATCACTTAAAGATTTTTCTAAAAATAGTAATAAATTATCAAAAGCTTCAATTTGTTCGTATTCAAAAGTTTTAAAATCCTTTACACCACCATATAAAGCAAATAAATTCTTAGTTGATGGATTAATCATTTTGTTTAAAAAATTATTTTCAATGTAATTATTAAAATGAACTAGTGGATCATCCCAGGATCTAAAAATAGTATTTGTTAAAGTCCCATGCTCATCAGTAGTTAAGGCGATATAGTGTGCATTTAACTCCCTTAAGATATCTAAAAACTCAACACAATATTTACTGCTTTTCCCCTTTATTACTGATCTGTAAATTTCTTCTAAAGTAATGGGTGAATAAACAGCTTGTACTTCTTCTTTTAAATATCTAAAAAAATCTGAATCTCTACTAAGCATTGGCTTTTCTTTATATTCACTAAATAAGTCTAGAATATTTTGATCTAAATAAGCTAAAGGTTTTCCTGAGTACTCTGGTTCGCTCATACAATGCTCTCATTAAGTAATTATCTATTTTCTTCGAAATAATCCATCAAAAAAGCCTCTATCTCTAGAGGCTTTTTATTACTGGGTCACTTAGCCTTGCAACACAAATTCCCAAATGAAATAACCCAGTCCAAAACCAATCAGCGCATATAAGGTAATGATGAAGAATACAAAGCTGGCATTGTTTTTTCTTTTCCAAAAACTCATAGCGACATCCAAAGCTTGTTCGTAATACCCTATGTTAACGAGCTTTTAATAAAAAGTGAAATACATCTAAGCATTTTATTTATAATAATATTTTTACAAAAAACACATTCTTTACTTTCAAAAAATCAATATACAGATTCACACTGAATTTTTAGTACAGATGCTAAATCGCCATTTCGATTTAAAAAAATAGTAAATATATTCATATTCTTTTTTATCAATATCCATGCTAATACATAGAGTTGACTTTAATTACATAAGAATAGCCATGAAATACCTCAGCTCTTCTCTTGTCGGATCACTCCTTGCTTTAGGTTCATTGGCAGGTATTTCCCCAACACACGCACAAACGCCTTCCACTTTAGAACAACAAAAACAGGTTCCCGGATATTATCAATACAGCTTTGGAGATTACCAGATTACTGCCCTGCTGGATGGCACCAATTATTTAGCCAAAGCCTTGTTTAAGGATATTCCTGAAGCAGAAGTGAATCAGATTTTAAAAAAATATTATGTTGACCAAAGCAAAGGCATCCAGACCTCCGTCAATGCTTTCCTGGTAAATACAGGCAAAGAACTGGTCTTGGTGGATAGCGGTGCTTCTAGCTGTAATGGGCCAAACTTTGGGTCTATTTATTCAAATTTACAGGCATCTGGACAAAAGCCTGAGCAAGTCAATACGATCTTATTAACGCATTTACATCCTGATCATGTTTGCGGCATCAGTAATAACGGCGTCGCCAATTTTGCCAATGCAAATATTTATGTATCGCGAGCCGAACTGGATTTCTGGATGAATCCTAAAAGTGTAGAAAAATTACCAAAAGCAAAACAGGCCGGTTTTTTGGGTACAGTCGATAAAATCAAGAAAGCCATCGCACCTTATCAGGCCAAAGGTCAGTTAAAGACCTTTAAGGCTAGCGATAAAATCAATGGTTTTGATGTGATCAGTTCAGCTGGGCATACACCGGGACATTTTGGTTTTAGCTTAAAATCACAAGGTCAGGAAATGATATTTATTGGGGATATTGTACATTCCCATACCATTCAGTTTGATCGTCCACAGACAGCTATAGATTTTGATATCGATCCGAAAAAAGCGGTTGAAACCCGCTTAAAGTATTTTGCGGAATATACAAAGAATGGCCAGACGGTGGCAGCACCACATTTACCATTTCCGGGAATTGGGCATGTTTATTCTAAAGATGCTAAAAGCTATCAATGGATTCCCGTGCATTTTAAAGATTAAGTTCAAATGATCAGCTGTCCCTTGGAAAGCTAGTAAGAATGATCACTTTCCAAGGATGATGACTTCAAGTGTTGAAACTATTTCATCCCGAAAATAAGTTTTAATCCGAGCACGGTCATCACCGCACCTGCTGCCCGATCAAACAATGCCTTAAACTTTAAATACACACGGCGCGGCTTTTCAGCAGAAAGTGCAATGGCCACCAGTGAGCACCAGCCAGCATCAATAAAAAAACATAAAATGGGCAAAGCAAAATAGAAATAGTTCGGAATTTCTTTTGGTAATAAGGCGGTAAAAATACTGGCCAACACAATCGCAATTTTTGGATTCGACAACTGCGTGATTAAACCTGTGGTAAAAGCGCGACGTAAAGACATCTGTTTGGTAATGCTCGAATCTGCCTCAATCGGATCTTTGGCATGCTTAATAATTTTAAAAGCCAGCCAAAGTAAATATAGCCCCCCACAAATTTTTAAGGCCAGATAAGCCGACGGCACAGCCAGCAAAAATGCCTGCAAACCCAGTACTGCCAGCAAACCGAAAATTGCAGCACCTAGACCAGTCCCCAATGCAGTAAATAAACCATGTTTACGTGAAATCGCAATTGAATTTTTTGCCACATAAATAGAAGTCGGCCCGGGACTCATTGCACCTAACATCAGGGCAACAGCAATTGAGCCTAAAATCCAGAATGATTCCACGAGATAACCTGACTTAAAAATTGAAGGATTATTTTAAGCAAAAACCGGATGATTTGCTTTAAAAATTTCAGTATTGGTCAGGAATTTTAGTTACTGTAATGGCTTACTGTTTTAATTGATCCTGAGCAATGAATTGCGTGCCTAACAGTTGGTAATCCTGATCATGTACCGGTACACCACCAATAATCATGGTACGGGTCTCTGTTTTAGGTTTATTCATCGCATCATCACAGCCCGACAAACTGAGCATTACACCAACCAAAACAGCATAGGACAATATTTTCATTATTCTACCCTCCTCAAGGGTTTCCTGTATTTAGATTAGCATCCCTGCTTAAATAATCAGCAGAATATTTGTGACATTCTGCGTCAATTTTTATCTCATGCCTGAAAATGACTTATTCTCAATCCCTGATCTTTACTGCTTTCGCTATAATGGCCGAATAACTGACTGTGTTAATTTTTATGTTTGCAGAGATTGCCCAAAATATTCCCGATCAACAGATTAATTTTCACGATATTATTTTAACAATACGTCGTCTGGATCTGGTACATCCGCAAATTTCAGGCAACAAGTTTTTTAAACTGAAATACAATTTTCTGGAAGCACAAAGACAGGGTTATCGGCAGATTCTCAGCTTTGGTGGTGCGTATTCCAATCATATTGCGGCCACTGC
Organism: Acinetobacter sp. F9; assembly: GCF_019195275.1. Taxonomy (NCBI): domain Bacteria; kingdom Pseudomonadati; phylum Pseudomonadota; class Gammaproteobacteria; order Moraxellales; family Moraxellaceae; genus Acinetobacter; species Acinetobacter sp. F9. The sequence continues at coordinate 2,617,645 of NZ_CP078068.1, read as the reverse complement.
ATTTGCCGCACAGCAGTTTGGTTTTCAAAGTGTGGGGATTATTCGGGGTGAGGAGCTGGCCCATCGGCCACTCAATCCGACTTTAGCCACCGCACGGCAGTTGGGGATGCAGCTACATTTTGTCAGTCGTGAACACTATCGTCGCAAGCAACAGCCTGAGTATCTGGCCGAAATCGCACAACAATTTCCTGAGCATTATCTCATTCCTGAAGGTGGAACCAACGCTTTGGCCATTCAGGGCTGTCAGGAAATTTTGAGCCCGCAAGATACTCAATTTGATGTGGTTTGCTGCGCAGTAGGCACTGGTGGAACCATCACCGGTCTGATCGAAGCCAGTCAGGCGCATCAGCAGGTTTTAGGATTTTCAGCGCTGCAAGGCTCATTTTTAAAAGATGAAGTCGCGCAACTAACCAGCAAAACCAACTGGACTATTCTGGATGATTATTGCTGTGGCGGCTATGCCAAAACCAGCACAGCCCTCATACAGTTTATTCGGGATTTTGAAACCGAATTTGCAATTCCACTAGAGCAGGTCTATACCGCTAAAATGTTGATGGGCATCTTTGATTTGATTGAAAAAGATTATTTCCCAGCAGGATCTAGACTGCTGGTGATTCATAGCGGCGGGTTGCAAGGCCGTAACATTGACACTACTTCTACAATTGCTTAAGCCTGAATCGGTTGATTATTATTCAGCGCAATCATCCCTTTGACCAAGCGGTAGATATGCCAGATAAAGACCAGAAAGATGATTAGAAATCCGATCAAGATCATAGTTAATAAGCCACCAACAATATAACCCAGCAAACTGACCCAGAAGGTTTTAATCTGCCAGTCCACATGACTTTCCAGCCAGGTGCCGCGCATTTCATCACGTTTAATATAGTTCATGATAATGGCTATAAATGGGGTCACACCCAGAAAAAACCCCAGAATATAAAGAATATAACTGATCAGGTTGTATTGTTTTAGATCCTCTGACGTTGCCATAAGCCCTGCCTTATTATTGTGATTTTTGTAAAACTGTACAAAAACTATGCATGATTTTAAGCCGACTTACAAATATTTTATGTTTAAACTCTAATACGAATCGGCAATCAGCCTGTTGATTGTTCAGGAATAGAGAAAGCGGAAATAAAATTGTCTATAATGCTTTCCTTTTGTTCTCCCTCGAGTGTTTTATGTCTTCCAAGCAATACGATGTTCTCGTCATAGGTGCCGGTGCTTCAGGTTTAATGACGGCGTATATGGCTGCACAACGTGGGCGTAAAGTCGTAGTGGTGGAAAAAGCCAATAAAGTTGGCAAAAAAATCCTGATGTCTGGCGGCGGTAAATGTAATTTTACCAATCTGGAGGTCGAACCAAGCCATTATATTTCGCATAATCCACATTTCGTGATTTCAGCATTAACGCGTTATAGCAATTGGGACTTTATTGGCCTGGTCTGTGAATATGGTATTGCTTATGAAGAGCGCAAACATGGACAACTGTTTACCCTCAATGGTGCAAAAGATATTCTGTCAATGCTATTGGCAGAATGTGACAAGACCGGTCTGGTCGATCTTAAAACCAGCTGCGAAGTAAAGGCAGTCAATCCGGTCGATGATCAAGGCTTTCAAGTCGCTACATCACTTGGATATTTTGAGGTTGAATCTGTAGTAGTGGCATCCGGCGGCTTGTCCATTCCGACGCTGGGCGGTTCGGGCATTGGCTATGATATCGCAAAACAGTTTGGACATCATGTTTATCCAACCCGTGCCGGTTTGGTGCCCTTCACTTTCTCTGATGGATTTAAGGAGGTGACGACTCGTTTGAGTGGTAATGCCGTAGAAGCGACACTCTCCAATGAGCTCAACAGTTTCACCGAAGCACTGCTGTTTACCCATCGTGGTTTAAGTGGCCCAAGCTCCCTGCAATTGTCCAATTACTGGAATGTCGGTCAAAGCTTTCAAGTCGATTTCTTACCAAGTATAGATTTGCTGGATTTCTTTAAAACCAAAAAACAAAGCCAGCCCAAAGTGTTATTGCGTACTTTACTCAATGAATTTTTACCGAAAAGTGTCGTGGCTGAATTACAGGGTCTAATCTGGACTGACGTCGCAGAAAACCCAATTGGCAATATCAGTGATAATCAACTGGAGCAGATTGCGACACGGCTGCATGGTTTTGAAGTGAAACCATCCGGAACAGAAGGCTACCGTACTGCGGAAGTGACTTTGGGCGGTGTGGATACCAGCGAGGTTTCTTCAAAAACCATGGAAAGTCAAAAGCAGAAAGGCCTGTATTTTATTGGTGAGGTGCTGGATGTTACCGGGCATTTGGGCGGCTATAATTTCCAATGGGCATGGTCATCCGCGCATGCCGCATCGGAATATGTTTAATCAATAGATCATCAAGACTGATATTTAGTTCATTCCAGATAATCTGTCTTAAACAGCTTGAGATTGGCCGTATTTCCTAAACGGTCAATCGTCAGCTGCATTTTTCGAGTGGCTTCTCGCAAATATAGCGGTGCTTCATCTGCTGAAGTGTTCTTGAATGTATATGATAGTGTTTGCCACATGATGTTGATCTCCCTTTTTTATATTTTTAATGCAAGAAGAATACCAAAATCATTTTAGTATTCACCTGAATATTATATATTTCTTAAAGGCCAAATTCTATTGTTTGTTATTCAGTAGAATTCTTTCAGTTAAATTCGTCTCTATCAGGTATTTTCCTATCCAGCGCTCGCTCTGACTGCTCGTCCTGTTTGCTCTTCACAAAAATAAATCGATAGGCCGCGGTAAAAAAGCCAATGGTAATTCCCGCGATAACCAAAGGAGCCAGAACTTTGTTGGGTTTCTTGCTATTCATTTATTTTTCCTCGTGACTGAAAAAAATCGACCACATGAGCGTGGCCGATTTTGGTTAAAAATGACAGGTTATTTCAGGTCATCTTTTTTCTGAGTGGAACGATCAATATCGACATTTGGTTCTTTTTCTCCGGTTGAACCAAATGGATTATTGACTGGCGGATGAGTCGGATCGACTTTTACTGAATCAGGTACGGCTTGATCCGCATCCGGATTGACCGGATCAATACCCAATGATTCATCATCCTGCGGTGCAGTGGTGAGGATTGCCGGTGTGGTATGCGATAAGTCCGTACTCATTGGCGTAGTACCCTCTGCGTCTGAATCTTGATTTGGCACAATACCTGCTCCTGGCGTAGTGGTTGAAGAATCAGTAGTACCGGTCATGTTTTGTGAACGGTCGGAGTATTGTCCCATTGATGTATCTGTAGAACCCATCCCCATCGCTGCACCTGTCGTGCCTGCCATGTCCGTTGTACTTGAAGTACTCTGAGTACCTAATCCTGAAAATATGCTGTTTTCAGCTTGATCTTTGACTGGATTCGGTTCTTTGGCTTCGCGTTTTGCTTTATCAATCAGATCTGTTAAAACTCGCTCCGCAGGCTGACGACCACCCAGACCAAAAGCCAGAGCAAATGCTACTGCGACAGCACCCAGCGTTAAACCAAATGCCAGGTTCACAATCGAGTCGGCAATACCCATGGCACGTAGACCCATGGCAACGACCAAGCCCATAATCAGGACACGCACCAGATTCGCTAACCAGCGTGAGCTGTTATATTCACCGCGTTGTACGATGTTCGCGACAATATTTGCCAGCCAGAAACCGATCACCAGAATCACGGCACCGAGCAAGATGTTGGCGCCGAAGTAAATAAACATCGCAATCAGGCCGCTCACCTGTTCAAAGCCGAGACGGTCTGCTGCTTCGGACACTGCAAATAACATGGTGAACAATACGATCAGATAACCGACCACACTCGAAAGTTTAGTGGTGCCTAAAAAACGCTGTACATCCAGTTTGGCAGGAATTTCATCAACACCTGTACCCGATACCACTTCAACCACCAGACGTGCGACCAGTTTAGAGACCACATAAGCCAGAATCAGAATTAAGGCAGCAGCAATAATATTCGGAATGGCATTCATGATTTCATACAGCATCGCCGTGGCAGGCTGAGAAATCGCTTCGACACCCAATGCTTCAAAAGCAATAATCAATGCAGTAATGATCACGACAGCGAAGATGAATGAACCAATCACCTGTGCCACATTGGAATTTTTGAAAATACCTACTTTTTCAGCTTGTTGTTGTACATTCAGACTGTTTAATAGGCCTTCAACAATACCGCGAACAATTTTTGCCAGAATATAACCGACAAAAATGATCACTGCAGCAATAAAGATATTTGGTAAGTAGCTTACGACATCAGTCAGCATATTCTGAACTGGTAACAACAGACCGTTGAGTCCCAGAATAGACAGTACGATTGGCAAGAACAGTAATAAAATTAACCAGTAAGCAATTTCACTGATGTTCTGACTAATGGGACTGACACCCACTTCAGCACTGAGTTTTTCGTCTAGTTGGGTTCGGTCAAGTAGCTTTTGTAGCCCTATTTTCACCAGGTTGGCGACAATCCACCCTATGAATCCGACTGCAATTGCACCTAGTAACTGCGGGATAAATAACAGGAATTGCTGAATCATATTACTGAAAGGACCACTGATACTGGTCAGGTTGAGTACATTCAGTGAACCAATTACGGCAATAATCAGAATAATCCAGAACACCACCCGGGCAATAATACTTTCGATATTAGAGCGATGGCCTGTCGCCGTATTTAAGTGTGTATTGGTTCCAAGTTTTTGCAAGACTTTCTTGACTGCTGCCGAAACCAGTAATGCAATGATCCAACCAATGACTAATATGGCAATTGCACTCAGAATGGGATGAAACTGATCCCAATAATACATGGCGTCGAAGCCGCCACGCGGACTTCTCATATAATCATTCATGTTGTTTTACCCTCTTTGTTATTAAGCTATTTATCTGAAATCGGGAGCCTATCCTTGAAACATTCAGCCCCTTCTTCTTTCGGATTCACCTTCAGATTTGATGTTTTTAGACTTGAGCCAGCTAGCTATCATTAGCTTAAACATCACAATATATTGCAAAAAAGCCCCAGTGGTTTCACTAGAGCTTTTGATATATGTCTGAGTTATCGAGCCGCCTGTGCATCATCTGTCGCAGTTGCTGTTGCTTCTGTTCCATCACCTAGCGTTGCAGTAGCTTCTGTAGGTTCACCGACTGGAGTCGTATTGTTTGGTGTCGCAGGTTGCACATTAGGGTTCGGATGTCCAGCAGGTGCATCATTTGCGTCTGGATTCATGTCAGCAAACATATAGAACAGTAATGCCAGTAAAAAGATACCTACCAAAATCAAGATATAAACAGGAATACGCTTTTTTTGCGTCACTGCTGTCTGATGATCTAAAGGTGGTTTTTTATTGAAATCATCGACCATAACCATCCTCACTCTTTGTTATTCATAAGTAGATTTTTAGCATAACAAGCAGTTAAAACAGCTTCTGTGACAAAACATGGTGAGATGGTGACGGGATGTAAGTTATATGTATGAATAATATTTAGAATAATCTTTAAGCAATCGTGCTCATTTTTAATTCACTGATCGCTACTGGTTGATGGTGAATGGGTTTAACTCAGTATTATCCTGCTATTCATTTTTCCCTCATGTGAATGACATAGAAAATTACTGGCAGATCAACACATCTAATCGCTTGAATAATTGCAACACTATTCGCTTAAACCTTCTTATAGAGCGATATAAAGCGTATCAGAAAAGAAAAAGGCTTTATAATCAATCTGATAATGAGGTTTAGCTTCTCCATTCTTTTCCAATCCCAGTTTGCTTGAGTTGCCTGAGTGGTATGCAGTCCTTTGAAATTCAAGAGCTTCAGTACGCGACCTCAGGGCAGAACCAACACTAAAATTTGCGCTAAACAATAGCACTGCTCAGTTTCTATAAAATGGGCTATAATGTGTCCCTCATTTTTTTATTTCATCGAGCTCTATGGCGTATCGTCAACAAAGTGTATCGTTGGATCTTGACACTGATGTCACCCACCAATGCACTTTGCATCATACTCGCGATCAGCATCTGATCGGGATTATCGAATTCAGTAAACCGAGTTTTGCACTGCGCTGGCAAGACTTGGAGTATTTCCGTCGTCGTACTGAAGAGTTTTCCGTGATGCCTTTCCCGGACTGTGTCAACGCAATGATTATCGATATCCGAGATGTAACAGCATGGCTTGACAATGAAGTGCCAATTATTCCATGGCGTTTATTGGAAGAGGATTGTCCGGTACGCTTAGTCGTCCCTGCGGATCGTCTTGAGCACTACGCTGGATTCTTTGAACCGACCTGGCTCAGTTCCGATGTCGAAACGGCCATTCAAGAAATTCGTGAATCGATGGATATGTTTGTGCATTAAGCTTGAACCGATAAAAAAACCTCCAGTTTGGAGGTTTTTTTATGACTTTTTCTTTCTTATGCTTGTAGTTCAATCTCTTTATTTATTTGCATTCCTTTGAGCATCCCACAGATTTCCTTTTCTGATTCAGTAACATTTCAGCAATAAATTCAGCTTGAGTCATGCTTGAATCATCAACTAAGATGAATATAAACGAATACTTAGACTTTATAGCAATAATCAGAATATTGTCTTAGCAGCGCCTGAAAACGGGCGTACTCATAATAATTGAAAATGAAAAATGGAGTTTCACGATGAAAACAAAGACTCAATTCGCTACGCTGCTGTGTGCCAGTGCCCTGACCTTGGGACTGAGTGCCTGTAGTGATAATCAGGCACCAAGCAATCAGCAAGGCAGCGAGAATACTTCTGGCACGCTCAATAAGATCAAACAGTCCGGCACGATTGTATTAGGTTATCGTGACTCCTCGATTCCATTTTCTTATATCGCTGACAATCCGAATCAGCCAGTCGGCTATGCCCATGACCTGCAATTAAAAGTGGTCGAAGCCGTCAAACAAAAGCTGAATCTTCCTGATTTAAAAATCCGCTACAACCTGGTGACCAGCCAGAACCGGATTCCACTGGTCTCCAACGGTACGGTTGATCTGGAATGTGGCTCGACGACGAATAATAAGGAACGCCAGCAACAGGTCGATTTCTCTGTCGGCTTTTTTCAAGTAGGTTCCCGTCTATTAACCGCAACCAATTCTGGTATTCAAGATTTTAGCGATCTGAAAGGCAAAAAACTGGTGACCACTGCCGGCACCACATCGGAACGCTATATTCGTCAGCATGAAAAAGAATTGGGCATTGGTGAAATTATTTCGACCAAAGACCATGCAGAATCCTTTTTAATGCTGCAAAGTGGCCGTGCTGCTGCCTTTATGATGGATGACATTTTACTGGCGGGAGAAAAATCCAAGGCTAAAAATCCGCAACAATGGCACATTGTAGGTACAGCGCCCATCAATGAAATCTATGGCTGTATGTTACGTAAGGGAGACCCCGAATTTAAGCAGGTGGTAGATGACGCGATTAAAGCCACATATAGCTCCGGTGAAATCAATAGCATGTACCAGAAATGGTTCCAGTCGCCAATTCCACCGAAAAATATCAACCTGAACTTTGCCATGTCTGATGACTTGAAGGCCCTGATCAGCACCCCGCATGATCGCGATCAATAGATTCTGAATCTTATTCATCTGCTTAAGCATCACCTGTTTAAGCCCATTTTGGAGTGATCATGAATTACAGCTGGAATTGGGGTGTCTTATTACAACCGACCGGGATTGGTGATAGCACCTATCTCAACTGGATCATGACTGGCCTCGGCTGGTTAGCGGTCATTGCGATTGTAGCCTGGTCGATTGCCATGCTCTTGGGTAGCCTGCTGGGCATCATGCGCACCTTGCCCAGCCCAACGGCCCGGGCGATTGGTAGCGCTTATGTCACCATTTTTCGGAATGTGCCTTTACTGATCCAGTTATTTATCTGGTTCTATGTGGTTCCGAATTTTCTGCCGAACAGCATTCAAAGCTGGTGGATCAATGATCTGGGAGCCAATACCACGGCGCTGATTTCAGCCAGTATTGGTTTGGGACTGTTTACCGCAGCGCGGGTTTGTGAGCAGGTGCGTACCGGGATTGAAGCCATTCCACCCGGGCAGATCAATGCCGGCTATGCTATGGGGTTTAGCACCACACAATTATATCGCTATGTGATTTTACCGCAGTCTTTTCGCATGATCTTACCTCCCTTAAGTTCTGAGCTGACCAACTGTGTCAAGAACACCTCGGTGGCCTCACTGGTCGGGGTTGCGGAACTCATTTCCCAGATGAAAACCATCAGCGAATATACGCAAAATACCATTGAGATTTACACCTATGTCACCCTGATTTTTATCCTGATCAATGTCTGCCTGATTGGCTTGATGAACTTTCTGGAAAAGCGCCTTCAGGTGCCCGGTCTGATTGCGGGGACTAAATAATGGAATGGTTCACTGCATTTTTTCAGGATTTACAATTATCCGCACCTGCCCTATGGCATGGTCTGAGTATTACTTTAAAAGTCTTATTTTTTGCCACCATTGGCGGGGTCTTTATTGGCACCTTACTGGCATTGATGCGGCTGTCTTCAATCAAGGTGTTGAACTGGATTGCCAAGGGTTATGTCAACCTGTTCCGTTCAATTCCCCTGCTGTTGGTACTGATGTGGTTCTACTTCGCTGTGCCTTTTATCTATACTGGGGTGACTGGAAAATATCTGACCGTGGATACGGCACTGGTGTCCAGTATTGTGGCTTTTATGCTGTTTGAAGCCGCCTATTTTTCCGAAATTGTCCGTGCCGGAATCCAGTCTATTCCTAAGGGACAAACAGATGCGGCCTCTGCTCTCGGCATGAGCTATGGCCAGTCCATGCGCCTGATTGTACTGCCTCAGGCCTTTCGCAAAATGACACCGCTATTATTACAACAGACCATTATTTTGTTTCAGGATTCCACCATGGTGTATGCAATTGGCCTGTTGGACTTTTTTCGCACCAATTATGTGCGTGGTGACCTGATGGGCTTACTCACCCAATATATTATTTTTGCCGGTTTGGTCTATTTCACCATCAGTATGATCGCCACCTATATTGTTAAAAAATTACAGCAGAGGTTAACTGTATGAACGAAGCCAAAGTCATGATTGACCTCCAGCATGTCAGTAAATGGTATAAAGATTTTCAGGTACTGACCGACTGCACCACCCAGATTCGGCAAGGTGAAGTGGTGGTGGTTTGTGGTCCTTCTGGTTCAGGAAAATCCACCCTGATTAAAACTGTCAATGGTCTGGAACCTGTTCAGCAAGGCAGTATTCTGGTCGATGGAATTAAAATTAATGATCCGAAAACCAATTTAAATAAACTAAGAAGTCGCGTGGGCATGGTGTTTCAGCATTTTGAATTGTTCCCGCATCTCAGTATTACCGAGAACCTGAGCATTGCCCAGATCAAGGTATTGGGTCGTTCTGAAGCCGAAGCCAAACAGAAAGGACTTGCCTATCTGGATCGTGTCGGCTTAAGTGCACAGGCCAATAAATTCCCGGCACAACTTTCTGGCGGACAACAGCAACGTGTCGCGATTGCCCGTGCGCTGAGCATGGATCCGATTGCCATGTTGTTTGATGAACCAACTTCTGCGCTTGACCCTGAAATGATTAATGAGGTGCTCGATGTCATGGTCGGTCTGGCCAAAGAAGGCATGACCATGATGTGTGTCACCCACGAAATGGGCTTTGCCCGACAGGTTGCCAACCGGGTCATCTTTATGGATCAGGGAAAAATTGTGGAAGATTGCAGTAAAGATGATTTCTTTAATACAGCGCGTGGTGAGCGTGCCCAGCAATTCCTGAACAAGATTCTGCACTAAGCTGTCATTATTCACCTTGCAGATAAAAAAGCTCATCCAAGGATGAGCTTTTTTATCTGCAATTCAGACTTACCAATAATTCTCGACTGCAATATTGCCTTCGCCACGCCGGTTCATGATCAGGCCACGGGCTTTTAAGGCTTCTTTGGTATCATCGACCATTTCCGGGTTACCGCAAAGCATGACATGGGTGGTCTGCGGATTGAGCTGCATACCTGCGGCTTTTTCCAGTTCACCATTGGCAATCAGCACCGGTAAACGATCGTGCAAAGGTGCATCAGGCTCACGGGTAATAATCGGAATAAATTTAAATCCGCTATGTCCTTCGCCAAAGGTTTCGGCAATTTCCTGAATCCGTTCCACATAAGCGAGTTCAGCCCGGCTACGCACGCTATATACCAGATTGATTTTTTCGTATTTGCTCCAGGTTTCAAAGTCTTGCAACATACACAGAAAAGGTGCCAGACCAGTTCCAGTGCCCAGTAACCACAAGTCTTTGGGCAAGGGCAACTGATAACGGGCCAGCGTCAGATAACCATACGGAATTTTTTCCAGAAACAGCTCATCCCCTACTTTAAGGTGCTGTAAATTGGAGGTAAATTTACCTTCTGGAACCACAATCGAAAAAAACTCCAGAGTTTCATCAAAAGGAGATGACACCACCGAATAGGCACGAACCACCAGTTCATCTCCCACCTGCAGGCCAATACGCGCAAATTGCCCCGCAGTGAATTTGAAGTGTGCCGGGCGTGTCATGGTGAAACTAAATAATGTATTGGTCCAACGGTGTACAGATAAAACTTTTTCTAGGCTAAATTTTTCAATTGACATGATTTCAACGTGGCATGAAAGACTGTGCTCATGGTAGCATGGCAATATAATTTATTAATATTTTTTAAATGTTAAGGCTCTACTCATGCGCATGACTTTACGCCAATTGGCTGTTTTTGTAGCAGTGGCACAAGAGGGTACCGTAACGAAGGCTAGCGATGCCGTCAAACTTACTCAAAGTGCGGCTAGTATGGCTTTAGCAGATCTGGAAGATGGTCTGGGTGCTCCATTATTTGACCGTCTAGGCAAACGTTTACAGCTCAATGACCTGGGGCGCTTTCTTCTCCCTCAAGCGCTGGAAATTTTAGGTCGATGCGAATCTTTTGAACAGGTTGCGAAAGGTGAGCTTCAAAGTATCGATTTACGTTTAGGTGCAACCCTGACCATTTCAGATTACCTGATTCCTGACCTGATGGCCGATTTTCTAAAAATTCAGCCTCAAGCGCATTTACAGCTGCAAGTTGGTAATACCCGTCAAATGATTGAAGCGGTGAATCAGTTCCAGCTGGATCTGGCCTTGATCGAAGGCTCCTGTCATCTGCCACAACTGCAATGTATCCATTGGCGCGATGATGAGCTGGCGGTGTGCTGTGCACCGGATCATCCCCTAGCGCAATTGAACCGTGAGCTGACCGCGGAAGATTTCAAATCTGTAGAGTGGATTCTGCGCGAAGAAGGTTCAGGTACTCGCGAAGTCTTTGATAATGCCATTTTGAAAGATGTGCCAGATGCCAATATCCGTCTGACACTTGGCCATAATGAAGCAATTTTGAAAATCGTAGCCGGCGGAATCGGCATGTCCTGTATTTCCAAACTTGCGATTGAGCCTTTACGCGAGAAAGGTCAACTGGTGATTCTCAATACTCCGTTCTGGTCTTTAACGCGTCCATTGTTTATGCTGGTACATCGCCAGAAATATCAGGGGCCAGGCCTGAGAGCCTTTATGAATTTCTGTGAAGCCTAAATTTGTTTTCAATCAAAAAGCACCTTAAGGTGCTTTTTATTGTATCTTAAAATTGGCTTTCACACGGGATGCCATCGCTGTCACCATCCATTTTAGTATTTGGACAGTTCCGGATAAAAAATAAAGCCTCTTCGTAAGAACCCATCTGGCTACAATGTTCTCTTCCATCACATTTGAATTGAGATATAGATTGCGAAGCCGTCTCTGAAGTTTTCGGATTAATAGAGTAACTTTGGCTTGGTAACTCAGCACCACGATTTTCTAGATTCTGCCTACCCTGCTCAGATAATCCCTCCATAGCTAAATCACCTTGTGCCGCTCGCTGCTCAACTACAATTCGTTGCTGCTCTACCATCAGTTGTTCAAGCTTCTGCTGTTTTTGAACTTGGTAGCTTTGGTATTTGTTATAAACAAGCCCAACAAGAATCGCAATAATAATTAGTCCCGATATTGTGATTAGTTTGGATCGAGTTGATAATTTTGTCTTTTCATAACGTGGAGAAACATGTGCTTCAGGATCTTCATATAAATCATTATTCTGCTTAATAGCCAATTTTGATTTAATATCCAGCCGGATAATATGGTCTGCCTTAAACTTTCCATTATCTTCAACCATTAAAAACTTTAATTTTTCCCCAATTTTTAGTGGAATATTTTGATTGGGAAAGTCTTTAATGTGAAAAAATAAGTCTTTAGATTCCCCTTCGATTTGAATAAAACCAAAACCACGCGCTTCGTGATAGGTTTTGATTTTCCCCTCTTGAAACATAATTCACTCTTGTCTTTGATATTTTTAATAATTGTAATAAAAAATACATCAAAAAGCTTTTATGAAATTCTTTAATAGAAAAACCAAAAAACCACTTATAGGCGCTTTTTTTAAATTGAAGAATAGAGAAATACCGAGTTAAAAATAGAAAGTTAAAAATTTCTGGTTTAAATTTATACTTCACCCAAAATTATAAAACCAACTGCGGATACCAGTGCCAACCATAGCGTTGGGCTAAAAAGAATTGAACGCTTTAACGGAACAGATATTGTGGGTGCCAAAGATGGTAATGCCACAACTTCCGCTACAAACTCGTCCTGTACTTTGACATCTAGACGTACCATATTGTCCAATATTATGGTTTCCTGATGAGGAATCATTCTAAATTTAAGCAGTTCTCCAATTTGAGGATCAATTTCAGGTGAAGGTAAATCCTGTAGCCTAAAACTTAGTTCTTGAGCGTCATCTGCTAACTCAATGCTGCCTGTACCACGTTCGGAATCATAAGTTTTAATTTTTCCATTCCTAAACATGACATTTATCCCTATAAATCAACAGATAGTATTTTAAGTGAGAAGGAATAGAGATGATTGTAGCGCTTTGGTAGACGTTTTATTGTTTGCGTAACGAAGTATAAGCTTTAAGTTACAAAACCTGAGGTAAGACTATAGTTCATGAATTTTTAGATAAAAAAGAGGCGAAAACGCCTCTTCATTTAGTCAAATTCACGGTTAATTAACGCTTGAGATTTGATAGTAATGCGGAAGTAATTGACTGGTTATGTGCAGCGACCTTAGATTTTTTAGCTTTCTTTGAAGTATCCTCAACACGTTCAATCTTAATGGCTTTATACTTATCGCCATTTTCTACCACATTAAATTTCACACGTTCATTGCGCTTTGGCTCGCCTTCTGCCGCAGGAAAGTCTGAAATATGGAAGAACACATCTCCCTCAGCTGAACCAATAAAACCAAAACCTTTTGCAGGGTCGTACTGTTTGATTTTGCCCTGATATAATTCATCTTTCATGCTGTTGTCCTATGCTGAAAATGCCCGATCTACATTATATAAAAAAGAGGCTGTAGTAGCCCCTTTTTTCGTCCTGTTCAAAAATTAGTCTTTCTGAACTGAACCAAAGATTTTATCGCCAGCATCACCAAGACCCGGAACGATATAACTATTTTCATTTAAACCGCTGTCGATTGATGCAGTGAACATGATCACATCAGGATGTGCAGCCTCTACACGCTTAATACCTTCCGGTGCGGCAACCAGAACCATAACACGAATGTCTTTACAGCCACTGGCTTTGAGTACATCAATTGCAGCTACAAGAGAAGAACCTGTCGCCAACATCGGATCAATGATCATCGCGATACGGTTTTGTACGTCTGGAACCAGTTTTTTATAATAAGTACGGGCTTCCAGGGTTTCTTCATCACGCTCTAAACCGAGTACAGATACTTTTGCACTTGGAATCAGGTTTAAGAAACCATCCAGCATGCCAATACCGGCACGTAGAATCGGCACAACCGTGATTTTTTTACCGGCAATACGGTCAACTGTAACAGCACCATTCCAGCCATCAATATCATGTTCAACCATTGGCAGGTCTTTAGTCGCTTCATACGTCAGAAGCATGGTCACTTCTTGAGCTAACTCGCGGAAGTTTTTGGTACTGATATCTGCACGACGGAGTAAACCGAGCTTATGTCGGATGAGCGGATGACGGATTTCATGGATTGCCACAGGAGAACACCTAAAAGGTTAAAGATAAATTTCCGCTATTATAAAGGCTTTTATTGATTTGTATAAATAAAAAAGCCCCCAATCATGGAGGCTTTTTTGTAATAACGTCAATCTTCACAGATATTAGTTAAAACCACTTTGAACCAAAGTGAAAATGAATTGCTGTAATTCAGGTGATATTGCGAAGAACGCATATTTAGAAATCGCAATCACTGGATCTGGATAAACACCAATTACAAGTACCGCAAGTGCAGCAAGTAATACCATGATACCACCGACTTTTTGCCCCCAATGATTCACCGCATCTAGACGTGGTGTTTCAGGTGGTGTCATGTACAGCACGACCATCACGCGCAGGTAGTAGTACAAACCAATACCTGAACCCAGGATCACCATTGCAGTCAGGAACCAAGCCTCGCCTGCAACTGCAGTTTTAATCACCAGGAACTTACCGATAAAGCCGGCAGTTAAAGGAATACCAGCAAGAGACAGCATCATTACGGTTAATACAGCAGTCAGGACTGGACGACGCCAGAACAGACCACGGTATTCAGCCAGACTACCCGCTTCATCCGTATTGTTATACGGACTCGACATCAGCGTCACAACACCGAAAGCACCAATCGTGGTTAATACATAAGTAATCACATACACGTTTACACTTTCAAAAGTCGCAAAACCTTGAACCTGTAAGAAATCGGTATTACGTGAACTGACGATGGCAACCAGCAAATAACCAAAGTGCGCAATTGAAGAGTATGCCAGAATACGTTTCAGGTTCACTTGGCGAACAGCCAGCAAGTTACCTGCAAGAATCGACAATACTGCAATAATCGAAATGATCGTTACGAAGCTGTCTGCCAGGATTAAACCTGAAGACAAAACATAACGAACAAACAGACCAATCATCGCCACTTTTGCCACAGTCGCAAGGAAAGTCGCGATTGGTGCTGGTGCACCTGCGTAAACATCTGGTGTCCATTTGTGGAATGGTGCCAGCGATAATTTAAATGCCACAGCAAATACGATTAACGCCAGACCAATCACCACAGCCGGTTGACTGAATACAGTAAACAGTTTGCCCGGTTCTGTAACGAAACTTAAAGTACCGGTATAGGCATAAATATAGGCCATACCCATCAGTAGCATGGCAGATGCCGTTGCTGAAAGAACCAGGTACTTTACACCCGCTTCAAGCGATTGAGAGCGCTGATGTGTGTATGCCAACAGGCCGTATACAGGAATCGACATCAACTCAAGGCTGATAAAGAATGATGCGTAGTGTGAGCTTGCCACCATCAGCATGGCACCCGCAACGGATGTCAGCATCAGGATATACAGCTCTTCACGGTTATCTTTATAGGTTTCGATATACGCGTGAGATAGGGTTGCACATGCAAGTGCAGCAATCAAAATCACAAACTGGTACAGCATCGTAAATGGATCTACGATGAACAGATTCATCACGTTGGCAGGTGCAAATACGCCCGCCAACAAAACGAAAATGATATAGAACGCAGCAAGGTTTAAACCAATCACCGTGGTGGTAGCCACCAGGTTATGGTTACGCTTGATTGCGGTCAGCAACATCACGACGATCGCAGTTAACGACACGATCATCACAGGTGCTAGAGGCATAAGCTCAGAAAAAGACATTGTGAAGTTCATGGCTTATTGGATCTCCACATTTTCAAGTTGAGTCGTTACTTGATCAGCAACTTCAACCACTTCTTGAACTGGAATGTAGCTATTCGCTAACCACGCCATGCTTGAGTTAGAAACGTCAAGGAAGCTTTGTGGATATAGACCAAGCCAAAGTAGACCAAACGCACAGATCAACAATAATGCGATTTCACGTGCATTTAGATCTTTTAACGGATTTGTATAGTGCTGCTGTTGCGCTTCATTTGGTACACCAAACAAGGCTTTGTGAATCAGGATCAGACCGTACAGACCCGCAAATACCAAACTGATTGCTGCAAGAATGGTAAACGCCGGGAATTTCGCATAAGCACCCATCAGGATCAGGAACTCACCAATGAAGTTACCTAGACCTGGAATACCCACCAACGCCGCAACGAAGAACATCAGGAAGAATGCAAGATACGGGAACTGACCACGCATACCGCCCATCAAACGCATATCACGCGTATGCACACGCTCATATACCTGACCACACATAATGAACAGTGCAGCAGATGAAATACCATGTGCCAACATCATGATCATCAGACCTTGGAAAGTCAGGATGTTACCTGCGTAGATCGCAAGTAAAACGAAGCCCATGTGTGAAATAGAGGTATAAGCCAACAAGCGTTTCATGTCGGTTTGCTGGAAAGCACACCAAGCACCGTAGAAGATACCGATTAAACCCAGAATGATTGCGAAGTCTGCAAACTGTGCAGACGCTGCCGGGAAGAACGGAATCACGAAACGTAATAAACCGTACGCAGCAGTCTTAATCAAGATACCTGCAAGATCGACAGAACCCGCTGTTGGTGCTTGCGCATGCGCATCTGGTAACCAGCCGTGTAATGGGAAAACTGGAAGTTTTACCGCAAAACCGATGAATAAACAGATCATGAATGCATAAGCCACCGCTGGAGCCTGAGCATCAAGCGTATTCGCCACACCTAATAAATAGTTGTAGTCGAAACGAATTTCGCCAGTCATGGTATAGCCCACAGTCACCAGACCCAGGATACCAATCAGCATCACCAAACCGGCAACCTGCGTGTAAATGAAGAACTTGTTAGCTGCATAAACACGTGACTTGCCTTCTGCTCCTTTATGACCCCAAAGGGCAATCAGGAAGTAGATCGGTACCAGCATCATCTCCCAGAAGAAGAAGAACAGGAACAGGTCAATCGCCAGGAATACACCGATCACACCACCCAAAGACCATAAAAGGTTCAAGTGGAAGAAACCAACGTTCTTTTGAATCTCACCCCATGAACAGCCGACTGCCAGCACACCCAGGAGTGCAGTCAAACCAACCATAAGAAGTGATAAACCATCCACGGCTAAGTGAATGTTAATGCCAAGGGTCTGAATCCAAGGCAGTTTGAATTCGGCAGCCCACGAAGGTGTCGCAGCGCCTAATTCATAGTTATAGGTACCAGTCTGCCAAAGGACGATGGTCAAAACCAAAGTCACCAGCATACCGATTAGCGCGATATAACGCGGCAAGTGTTGGTCGAGTTTATCGACCAACCAGCATATGAAACCTGCAATGAACGGAATGAGGATCAGAGCCGGCAAAATAATATTGTTTGGAGCTTCCATTTTATTTCCCCACGACCTGAATCACGATCAAGATCATCAGTAGGACAACGACACCGAGCCCCATACTAGATGCATATTCACGCAGTGAACCGGTTTGACGTGAACTTGTAAAGCTGTGACCACTTTTGACCAGTGCAGGAAGTACCAGCCATAAGCCATCAATTGGATCACGACCGAACAGTTTAGCGAACAGCAAATATGGCTTGACGAAAATCAGGTCATAAAGCTTGTCGAAACCTAATGCATTACGGCAGATATTGACCAGACCCGCACCCACAGAAGTGGCAGCAAAACGTTTGACTGCATTGTAAGCAAAAGCGAACAGCACCACACCGACCACAAGACCCGTCAATGCAACAGCAATGGCGATGTATTCAGCACCATGTGCACCTGCTTCAAGCGCTTCAGGAATAATGAAGGCTGGAATTTGGGCTGCATCTAGAATGCTCATCACGGGTGCTTTCAGTACGATTGCCAGACCTGTCGAAAGGACAGCAAGAATCGCCAGTGGCGCCCAGTAAGTTGCACCTTTGATTTCATGATAAGGCGTGTTTTCTTTGCCGAAGAATACCACCCAGATTAGACGGAATGTATAAATCGAGGTTAAGAAAGCACCTGCAACACCGACCCAGTACAGCGTGTTATACACTGGTAAACCAGCAATATGACTTTGCGTCCAGACTGCAGCAAGAATTGCGTCTTTTGAGAAGAAACCAATGGTCAGGAATGGAATCGCTGCCAAGGCACCGCCACCAATCGCGAAACATGCAAACAGGAATTTGTTCTTGTAGAACAAACCGCCCATCTTGAAGATGTTTTGTTCGTGATGGTAAGCCAAAATCACCGCACCAGACGACAAGAACAAGAGTGCCTTGAAGAATGCGTGAGTCAGCATGTGGAATAAACCCGCCTGGTATGCTTCAGCACCTACTGCCATAAACATATAACCGAGCTGACTCATGGTTGAGTAAGCCAGAATACGTTTGATGTCGGTCTGAACCAATGCAGCAAAACCAGCCACAAGCAAGGTCACCGCACCTGTGATCGAAATAAACACCATCACTTCTGGCGCAAGTTCAAAGACTGCAAACAGACGGCAGCACAGGTAAACACCCGCCGTTACCATGGTTGCAGCATGGATCAATGCAGAAACAGGTGTTGGACCTGCCATTGCATCGGCCAACCATGTTTGTAATGGGATCTGTGCAGATTTACCTGCCGCACCCAAGAACAATAACAATGCTGTCCAGATGGTCAGCGAAGAACTTTGCGTCATTACAGTCGCTGCATTTTCAACGATGTACTGAATGTTCAAAGTACCGAATTGCTGGAAGATCAGGAACATGGCAATCAGCAGGAATACGTCACCGATACGGGTAACAGTAAACGCCTTGATTGCCGCCAGACCATTTGCAGGGTTCTGGTAGTAATAACCAATCAGCAGGTATGAACACAGACCTACACCTTCCCAACCTAAGAACAATAACGCCAAGTTATCGCCAAGCACGAGAAGCAACATGCTTGCAACGAACAGGTTGAAGTAAGAGAAGAAACGTGCAAAGTCTTCTTCACCGCGCATGTACCATGAAGCAAAGATGTGAATTAAGAAACCCACACCTGTCACCATGCCCAGCATTAGTAAAGACAAACCGTCGAGCTGCAAGCTGATGCCCGGTGCAAAACCACCGACATTGAACCAGGTCCACAGGTGCTGAACATAGAGTTCTTTACCATTGTTAACAAAGTCCAGACCTGCAATCAGTGCAAACAGTGCCGATAAACCAACAGCACCGACACCAATTATCGCTGCAACATTTTCAGGAAGCTTGTTGCGCCCCGCCGCTAACAGGACAAAACCAATGAGCGGAAATAAAATTGTTAGATATAAATAACTCATCCGCGCATCTCACTAGCAGCATCCACATCCAGGTGATGGAAGCGATGATAGAACTGAAGGACGATCGCAAGACCAATACAAGCCTCTGCCGCAGCAAGCGTCAGGATCAGGATGAACATGATCTGACCATCTGGCTGTGCCCATGCACTGCCCGCCAGGACGAACGCCAAAGCAGCAGCGTTCATCATGATTTCAAGGCTCATTAAAATAAATAGTAGGTTGCGTCGCACCATTACACCGTAAAAACCCAGTGCAAAGAGAATAGATGCAACGATCAAACCATGCTCTAAAGGGATGTTGCCCATTATTCTTTTTCCTCTTCTGCATCTGGCTCACGTTTACCCAAATGGAATGCAGCTACTAATGCAGCAAGCAATAACATCGCGGCAACTTCAACCAACAACAAGTATTGCGTAAAGAGTGCTTGACCCACGGCTTTCGGGCCCACCATTTCCACACCCATTACCAGTGAAGGCTGTGCGTAATCAGAGTTTAATACCCATACCAGTACCAGACCGATCAGGAAGCTCATCAGCGCCGGATAAGCCCACGCCGATGAAGTTAACCATTTACGTTCTTGTTCAACGGTTTGTTCACCCAGATTCAGCATCATCACCACGAACACGAACAACACCATGATCGCGCCAGCATAGACAATAATTTCGAGGGCAGCCGCGAACGGCGCACCAACGATCATGAACATGCCTGCAACAGCAAGCAAGGATACAATCAGGCTTAATAAAGCATGTACCGGATTCGCGTTAGTCACCACGCGAACCGTAGAGACAATGGCCACAAGGGCCATTAAATAAAATGGCCACATCATGGTAATAGACTCCGTACATCAACAGGTGCACTTTCACGCTGTGCTTGACCTTTGTCCTTGCCTGCAACTGCCATACCGGTGACACGGTAGAAGTTATAGTCAGGATATTTACCAGGACCTGAAATCAGCAAGTGTTCTTTTTCATAGACCAGGTCTTGACGAACATATTCACCGAGTTCGAAATCCGGGGTCATTTGAATGGCTGTGGTTGGACAGGCTTCTTCACACATACCGCAGAAAATACAACGTGAGAAGTTGATACGGAAAAACTCCGGATACCAGCGACCATCTTCACGTTCTGCTTTTTGTAATGAGATACAGCCTACCGGACAGGCAACCGCACACAGGTTACATGCGACACAACGCTCTTCGCCATCAGGGTCACGCGTTAATACAATACGACCACGGAAACGTGGTGGCACGATTTCTTCGGCCGGCACTTCTGGATATAAAATCGTGTCACGTTTACGCGTTACATGGCTAAACACCATCCAAAGCGAACGAACAATCGATCCAAATCCAGCTAGAAATTTAAACATTTTGTTCTCCCTGCCCTTACCACAAGATCACGGCACCAGTCACCAACAGGTTGACTAGAGCTAATGGCAAGCAAATTTTCCAACCAAAGTTCATTACCTGATCATAACGTGGACGCATTAATGAACCACGTGCCAACACGAACATCATTACAAAGAATGCTGTTTTGATAATGAACCAGAATGCTGCTGGAAGGAACGGAATTTCAAGGTTGAATGGCGCGAGCCAGCCACCGAAGAATAACGTCACGATTAAAGCAGAGATCAGTACTACGTTGACGTATTCCGCAACGAAGAACATCCCCCACTTCATGCCGCCGTATTCGACATGGTAACCTTCAGCCAGTTCTTGTTCTGCTTCTGGTTGGTCAAATGGATGACGATGCGTCACCGCAACACCCGCAACCACGAAGATCAGGAAGCCAAGGAACTGAGGCACCACGAACCAGACATCACGTTGTGCTTCAACGATTTCACGCATGTTGAATGAGCCGGCAATTGCCACCACACCCATCAGCGAGATCCCCAGGAACACTTCATAAGAAATGGTCTGAGCCGCAGAACGTAAACCACCGAGTAAGGCGTATTTGTTGTTGGATGACCAGCCACCGAACAGTACTGCATAGACTGCAATACCTGCCATTGCCATAAAGAACAACAGGCCGATGCTCATGTCTGCCACACCTAGATAAGGTGAAACAGGAATAACCATGAACGACAGCACAGCAGTTGCCATCGCAACTGCTGGCGCCATACGAAAAGTCAGTTTGTCAGCAAATTTTGGTGTCCAGTCTTCCTTGAACATGATTTTCAGCATGTCGGCAACAATCTGGAACATACCGCCCGGACCGACACGGTTCGGACCGTAACGGTCTTGCCACAAGCCGAGTAAACGGCGTTCAATAAAAGACATCAACGCAGCGATCAATACCACAACCAGTAAGATCACGATCGCTTGAATGACTGAATAGGCGATTGGCCAGTTTTCAGCCCACAACGGCGTTTGACGGATTAATTCTTGTTCCATGAATTACACTCCAACCGCGACTGAAACAGGCTCTGCCAGAGATACCGTCGGTGCAAGACCGATTGGGTAGCCAATATAACCTGTCGGTAAGTATTCAATGACTTGTACAGGCAGAACAATAGAGGTCTCGCCTGCTTTTACTGTCATTGTTTGACCATCTTGAACATTCAAGCGGGCTGCATCCTGTTCACCGACCGCAAATACCGCTTCAGGAATACGTGTTTCCATTGCCGGTGTTTTTACGGTGAATTCACCTGAACCAAAGATATGGTGCATTGGAACTAGGCGGAAGCTTTCAGCATTAACCAAAACAGGTGCCGGTGCAACAAAGGTACGTGCCGGAAGTTTTGCCAAACGGTCGAATAAACGAACGCCTGAATCACCACCTTTCAAATGACCGCCGACATTGTCCTGGAATTTGTTCCAGGCTTGCGGCGAGTTCCAGCCGGCAGACCATGCAAATGGTACCAGTGCTGAAGGTGTTTGAGTTCCGACATAACCTTCCATCGAGAAGGTTAATGCAGAGTCTTTGTCCACTGGCTGTTTTGGCTCATGGACAGACAATGGCGCGCGCATCGAAGTACGACCTGAGTAACGACGTGGTTCACGTGCTACTTTAAGACCATGGACACGGAAGCCCGCATCAGGCGCAACATCCAGAATGCCTTCAAGTGCAGGTACGTTTTTCGCAACTGACTCGATCACATCATCCAGCAACGTCCAAGAAATCGCTTTGCCTTTCACGCCTGTTTCCAAAGCGTGTAACCAGCGCCAAGATTCTTTGATTGCCAATTCAGGATTGTAGTAGCTCGGGTCATACACTTGGTAGAAACGTTGTGCACGGCCTTCTTGCGATACCACCGTACCATCACCTTCAGCAAAGCTTGCAGCAGAAAGCACGATGTCGGCTTTTTTCACTGTTTCAGTTTCAGAGTGATCCAGTACGATCAGGTCTTTGCCTGCCAGTGCAGCATCCACTTGTGCAGCAGGTAGACGACGATACAGATCGTTTTCAACCACGATCACTGCATCATAATCTTGTGCAAAGGCTTGCTCTAAGCTTTGACCACCGAAGATTGCCATACCCATCGAGTTCACTTCAGGAACTGTCAAGGTCAAGCCTGCATTACCCAGATTTTGTGCAACTTGTGCAGCAGCTTCCATGATTGATGCATCTTGTAAGCTGGTACCCGAGATGATCAATGGTTTTTTCGCAGCTTTTAAGGTGTCGGCAATCGTTTGTGCAAATGCTTTCGCATCGTCATCTAAACCGAGAATTGCTTCGCCCTTCACGCCCGCAGCAACAGCAAAACCTAAACGTGCAATGTCGTTTGGAGAAGCAACCACTTCGCCTTCGGCAACATCAGACAGACGGGTTTGTGTCGCAGCCAGGATGTAAATCGGAGATTTCGCATCTTGAGCAATACGTTGCACCGGCTCAGCCAACCATTCCTGGGTACGACGTTCCGCTGCCATCTCTTTGCCTTTATTTTTCGCAGCTTGGCGAACAGATAAAGCCATACGAGGCGCAGTTTGGGTTAAGTCTTCACCTAAGATCAAAACTGCATCATAGCTTTCAATTTCACGCATATTCGGGTTGTAAACACCCTCGGTTTGCATGATTGAAGCTGCAAGTTCAACCAGATTTTGCTCTTTTTGAGATAAACCTGTTGAGAAGTTCTCTTGACCCACCAACTCACGCAGCGCGAAGTTTGATTCAAGTGATGCACGCGGTGAACCAATCCCCAAAACTTTTTTGTCCTGGATATTTGCAATGACCGTATCAAGTGCTGCATCTACTGAAACAGTTTCTACAGTCGCACCTTTACGGAATTGTGGCTGACGCGGACGGTCTTCGCGGTTCACATAACCTGTACCGAAACGGCCTTTATCGCATAGGAAGTATTGGTTAACTTCACCATTGAAACGGTTTTCGACACGGCGAAGTTCACCATAACGCTCACCCGGAGAGATGTTACAACCTGAAGAACAGCCTTGGCATACGCTTGGCGCATACTGCATGTCCCATTTACGGTTATAACGTGCCGAATGAGTTTTATCGGTAAATACACCTGTTGGACAAACTTCAGTCAGGTTACCCGAGAATTCAGATTCTAAAGTGCCTGATTCCGGACGACCGAAATACACACGTGATGCGTTGGCATACACGCCGAAGTCCGTACCACCTGCATAGTCTTTGTAATAACGCACACAACGGTAACAGGCGATACAACGGTTCATTTCGTGAGAAATGAATGAGCCAAGCTCTTGGTTGTAATGGGTACGTTTGGTGAAACGGTAGCGACGACGGTCATGCTGCGTCATTACGGTCATATCTTGTAAATGACAGTGACCACCCTCTTCACAAACCGGACAGTCGTGCGGGTGGTTGGTCATCAAGAATTCAACAATCGAAGCACGGAAATCTTTTGCTTCTTTGTCTTCAATCGAGATGTAGGTATTGTCAGATGCAGGCGTCATACATGACATGACCAAACGACCACGGGTATCTTCCGGATTCGCGTATTGAGTCACGGCACATTGACGGCAAGAACCGACAGAACCTAAGGACGGATGCCAACAAAAGTATGGGATATCAATGCCAAGACTCAAACATGCTTGTAGCAAGTTTTCCGAGCCGTTGACTTCATACGATTTGCCATCGACATGAATTGTAGCCATAGTCGAATTCCTTAAGCTTGTTCTACGGAGCTAACTTGAGCAGCGGCATTCACCACCTTCGCTTCAAATTCGCCACGGAAATGTTTGAGTGCGCCCATGAGCGGTTCCATTGCACCCGGTGCGTGGGCACAGAAAGTTTTACCGATCCAAAGCTTACGCGTTAACTCTTGTAAGTGATCGATATCTTCCTGTTTACCTGTGCCATTTTCCAGCGCTTTTAACGCTTTCACTGCCCAAGGCAAGCCATCACGGCAAGGGGTACAGAAACCACATGATTCGCGTGCAAAGAATTCTTCTAGGTTACGTGTTGCTGAAACCATACATTGGGTTTCATCAACCACCATGAGCAGACATGTTCCCAAACGAGAACCGGCTTTCATGATGCTTTCCGCATCCATCGGAAGATCGATATGCTCGGCCGCCAGGAAGTCCGTTGATGCACCACCCGGTAACCATGCTTTCAGCGTTAAGCCATCGCGCATACCACCCGCGTGATCTTCAATCACTTCACGCGCAGTCGTACCAAAAGGCAATTCCCATAGACCCGGGAATTTCACTTTACCTGATGCACCATAGATTTTGGTACCTGGATCTTTCGATTTGCCCGCAGACAAGCCGATATACCATTCAGGGCCACGCAGCATGATGGCGGGTAAGTTGTTGTAGGTCTCTACGTTGTTGACAATCGTAGGACGACCCCAAGCACCTGCAACTTGCGGGAATGGCGGTTTGGTACGCGGGTTGGCACGACGGCCTTCAAGCGAGTTAATCAATGCAGTTTCTTCACCACAGATATAACGACCTGCACCGGTATGCACGTGTAACTCGAAGTTCCAGCCGGTACCCAGGATGTTATCCCCTAAGTAACCTTTGGCACGAACTTGCTCAAGCGCTTCATTTAAGTACTGAGCCGCTTCGATGTACTCGCCACGGATAAAGATATAACCGTGGGTTGCTTCAAGTGTATAACCCGCAATCAGCATCCCTTCGATCAGTTGATGTGGAAGATCCTCCATCAACAAACGGTCTTTGAAGGTACCTGGTTCCATCTCATCGGCATTACAAATCAGGTAACGTGGACCTGAATTGTCATTTGGCGCCATTAGTGACCATTTGATGCCTGCCGGGAAGCCTGCACCACCACGACCTTTAACAGTCGCTGCCTTCACCACGTCCAATACATCTTTAGGCGACATCGACAGGGCTTTTTTAAAGCCTGCATAACCTTCGAGCGCTTCGTAATCATCTGCATTACGTACGTTCGCTTGTTTGCTTAAACGCCATGTGAGTGGATGCGTTTCCGGGTTACCGTCGCCATAAATTGGTTTTGGTTCAGTATTCATACATACTTCTCCAACAGCTGTTTCACCGAAGTCACTTCAACCAGACCGTGCGTGTCTTCATCAATCATTAAGGTTGGACCTTTGTCACAGTTGCCCAGGCAGCAAATTGGCAGCAAGGTAAAACGACCATCTGCAGTCGTTTGACCAAACTGAATGCCTAATTCGCGCTGGAATGCTTCTGCCAAAGTTTCCGCACCCATCAAGAAGCACGCGATCGAATCACATAACAAAATTACGTGACGACCGACCGGCTGACGGTAAATACGGTTATAGAAGGTTGCCACACCTTCCAGATCTGCAACGCTCATGCTCAGCATTTGCGCGATGGCATTCATTTGCGCATCATCTACCCAGCCATTACGGCGTTGTACACACTTTAGCGCGTCCAGACACGCCGCACGTGGGTATGGATAGTGCCCCATGTGATGTTCGATATCGTGAATTTCGTCCGCAGTCAAAATTCCTTCAACGTTCACACGTGGCTTTTTATCAGTCAAAATCATCATAATGCGTTTACCCCTTAGCGATCCACGTCAGCCATTACGACGTCAATGGTCGCTAAATAAATGATTAAGTCAGACATGAGGCTGCCGTTAATCACAGAAGGCATTTGCTGTAAATGCGTGAAGGTTGGTGTACGAATACGGGTACGGTAACTCATGGTTGACTTGTCTGAAGTCAAGTAGTAGTTCGACGCACCTTTCACCACTTCCGCCATCACAGATGCTTCACCTGCCGGCATTACAGGACCCCAAGATACGCTTAAGAAGTGCGTAATCAAGGTTTCAATATCTTGTAATGTCTTGTCTTTTGGTGGTGGAACAGCCAGTGGATGGTCTGCTTTGTAGGCACCAGACGGCATGTTGTCTAGACATTGCTTGACGATTTTCAGTGATTCTTCGATTTCACGGAAGTGAACCATGACACGTGCATAAGCATCGCCTTCGTACTCTAAAGGAACCTCGAAGTCGTAATTTTCGTAGCCACTGTATGGACGATATTTACGAACATCAAAGTCAATACCTGTTGCACGAAGACCAGTACCGGTTACACCCCAAGCCAATGCAGATTTAGCGTCATATTGCGCTACACCTTGGGTACGACCCATGAATACAGAGTTGCGTAATGCAGCTGTGTAGTATTCATTCATACGCTTCGGCATCCAGTCGAGGATTTCGCGAATGAGGTGCTGCCAGTTGTTTGGAAGGTCGTGCGCAGTACCGCCAATACGGAACCAAGCTGGGTGCATACGGTAACCCGTGATCGCTTCAATCGCGTCATAAATCTTTTGACGGTCAGCGAACATATAGAATACTGGGGTCATACCGCCGGCATCCTGAATTGCAGTACCAATAAACAACAAGTGGTTATTGATACGGAACAATTCCGACATCATCACACGGATACATTGCGCACGGTCCGGTACAGTAATGCCCGCCATTTGCTCCACGCCCATCACATAAGGCATGTTTTGTGCACAACCACCCAAGTAATCGACACGGTCTGTATACGGAATGAATGAATGCCAGGTTTGACGTTCAGCCATCTTTTCCACACCACGGTGGTGATAACCGATATCAGGCACACAGTCTTTCACTTCTTCGCCGTCCAGCTGCAAAATCACACGGAATGCACCGTGCGCAGATGGATGGTTAGGCCCCAAGTTCAGGAACATGAAGTCTTCATCGGCATTACCGCGCTTCATACCCCAATCTTCAGGCACGAAACGCAGATGTTCCTGTTCGTAGTCCTGCTTGGCCTTGTCTTGCAAATACGGGGTATATTCAGTCGCACGTGCAGAATATTCTTTACGTAGCGGATGACCTTCCCAATAGGTTGGCAACAAGATACGACGGAGCATTGGATGCCCTTCGAAATTGATCCCAAACATATCGTAAGCTTCACGTTCGTACCAGTTGGCATTTGGCCAGATGTTGGTTGCCGTCGGAAGATTCAGATCACTTTCAGCTAAGGCAACCTTAATACGAATGTCAGTATTACGCTCGAGCGACAACAAGTGGTAGAACACTGTGAAGTCAGACGCAGGTAAACCGTCGCGGTGCGTACGCAGACGCTCATCTACCGCAGACAAGTCGAACAACATCACGTAAGGACGTGATACTGTACGCAAGAACATTAAAACTTCTTGTACACGTGCGCGCTCAACCCAGACTGTCGGGAAATCCTCGAAAGTCGTTTGCACATAGAAGTTCTCACCAAATTTGGTTTTGAGTTCTTCAATGATGGCAAATGCTGGGCGTGAATCAACTGGTGTTGATTCTGGCATAGCAATGTCAGTTTCAGCCATTGGCTTGGCTTCCTATTTAATACAAATTCAGTCAACCTAAACGACAATTACACCCATAGCGGGTGCAGCAAAAAAGACCAGTCGTTTAAATTATTTAATTTCATCCATAGAGCGCAAGTTCTTCACAGCAACACGCTGATCTTTCTTACGGTCACGTTCCGGCATCATCTTTGGCTTATACACTGGCTTAAGATCATCACCGATCACCGCAGAAAGCGGACGACGCTCGAGTTGAATCTGGTCTTGCAACAGCATTAATGCCTGAATCAAAGCTTCAGGACGTGGTGGGCAGCCGGGAACATAAACATCGACCGGGATGATTTTATCCACACCTTGTACCACTGAATAAATGTCGTACATCCCACCTGAGTTGGCACATGCCCCCATTGAAATGACCCATTTCGGTTCAAGCATCTGTTCATACAAACGTTGAATGACAGGCGCCATTTTCACAAAGCAGGTACCCGCCACAATCATTAAATCCGCCTGACGCGGTGAAGCACGAATCACCTCGGCACCAAAACGTGACAAGTCATGCACACCGGTTAAGGTCGTCGCATACTCTACATAGCAGCATGATGTACCAAAGTTAAACGGCCAAACTGAGTTTTTACGACCCCAGTTGACTGCTGTATGTACCACATCCTCTAAACGAGTCATGAATACATTCTTATTCACTTCTTCTTCAAGTAACGGATCTTCTACAAGGATACGCTCTTGAAGTGGATATTGATCAGCATCCGGATTCGCACGGGTTAATGTATATTTCATCCCGTCTTACTCCTTATCAGATGATTTAGCCGGTGAGCTTTTCACACGACCAGAGGATTGAGCTGGGATTTGACCTGTAGGGTCGATTACCAATTCTTCAATTGAGTTAAAGCGCGTAATTTCTGCTAGATCCATATTTGGCGAACCAATCTTAGCTTTAATTCCTGCGGCTTTACGTTTGTCTGAAGGTGCCCAGTTGAGTGCGCCTGTGGATAATTCGTAAACCAAACCAACAAGTAAAACTAAAATAAAGATAGCTGCAGTTGCAAAACCAATCCAACCTACTTCACGAACAGAAACCGCCCATGCATATAGATAAAGTGCTTCTAAATCAAACACCACGAAGAAAATTGCAACTAAATAGAACTTTGCAGACAAGCGGATACGAGCCCCACCTGCACCAACAACACCTGACTCAAACTGCTCCTGCTTGGCACGGCCCCATGATTTACCCCCGAGGAGTAATGGGACGGTCAGCATAAAGACGCATAAAAATGTAACGCCGATCACGAAGGCAATAATTGCCCATTCGTATGGAGTAATAGCACTCATGCGGGGATAACTCCTGGCAGGCCTATTTGTTAACAAAGAATGTATGTATTGGCCTTCAAATACACCAAACACAAAATTAATCCCGCCAATTGTACCTGATTTTGGATTTCACTTGCTAGTTTATAAGCCTTAGTCTTTGGGATGATTTTTTAGGCATTTCAGCATTTAATTTGCGTTTGATCTCTCAACATCCGATTTAATCGTTTTATTGGATTAAGTTTTAATTTTCTATTAATTTTTCTATAAACAGCATTCCTGAAAAATAAATCCATTTCAGATCATTCTTGCTTGGCCTCTGGCTTAGATATAGCCCCTTTCACGGCCAAAGCAAAGAAAAATCAGACAAAAACTTATTCTATCCATAACTTTCAGCGGATAAAGCTTTTGATTTAATTTGATATTTAACATGATTTTCACATTTTAACTTGGATTAAAGCACTTTAAGCCCAGCCTCACTCAAGGCAAGCAATTGTATCTTTTTGCAACACACCCAACAGACTGATTCAGAATATGTTATTTGTATTTCTAAGCCACATAATGACATTAATAAAGTAACAATAAGGAGTCCTTGCATGTCTCTACGCTTCTCGCATAAGCCGAATTATTTTTTATTTGCCCAGTTACTGGTGCGACATATCCAAGATTATGTTCAGAAACACCCCAATATGAGTCAGGTCGCTTTTGACTTGCGCGATATTCATGCACTGTTTCAAGAGGATCATGCCTCTTCCAGCATTAATCTGGATGGCATCATGAATATTGCCGATGAATACAAAGTCGAAACTTTATCTGGTGATCAGAGGCTGATCCAGCGCTATAGCATTGATGGAAAAAATACCAAGCTAATGATCGACTTCAATCCTGAAGCCCTGCATGGCCTAAAAGAAGGCAAACCATTGATTGAGCCGGATGCCACCATTCAGGAATAAAATTCTTCCCCAATAAAAAAAACGATGCTCAGGCATCGTTTTTTTATAACTCAAAAGCATTTATATAACATCAAGCTGAATGATCACTGATTTCCTCAGTCTTTTCTGCCAACTTGCGCTTGCTCTTCTTTACATAACGCTGTGCAGGCCAGCTCATGATAAAGCGCGCACCACCCAAGCTCGGACTTTGATCCACGTGAATCTTGCCACCAAACCAGTACGCAATCCGGCTGACAATGGATAAACCCAAACCATAACCACCCGAAGCACGGGTGCGGCTGTCATCCAGCCGGGCAAAGGCTTCAAAGACCCGGGCACGATCCACTTCCGGAATTCCGGGGCCATCATCTTCAACAGAGACATAGGCCTGACCATCCTGATCCAGACCACCACTGATCAGCACCTTATTGTCGCAATAACGCACCGCATTGCCGACCAGATTCTGAATTACGCGATGCAGATAACGGCGTTCTGCCTCAACCACCACATCAGGCATTGAATGTAGCTCAATGATTTTCTGGGTTTTTAATGCTTCAGTTTCCAGAGCTACCTGATTCAGCACTTCAAACAGATTGACCTTTTCAAACTCGATCGAAGGCATGCCCTGTTCTAGCTTGGCATAGGTCATGATCTCGTCAATCAGGGTATTCAGCGCCTCAATATCTTTATCAATCTGTTCGACCTGTTGCAGACGATAATCGTAATCATCTTCATCTGCCATCATTTCCACACCAAAACGAATCCGTGCTACTGGTGTACGCAGTTCATGCGACACCGCACGCATCAGTTCACGCTGGGCTTCAATCAGGCGCTGAATATGATCAGACATATTATTAAAGCTAGAGGCCAGCGTTGCCATTTCGTCACTTCCTTCTACAGGAAGACGCAATGACATATTACCGGTTTTCATTTTGTTTAAGGCATAGCTGACTTCACGCAACTTGCGCTGCATCGGCACCAGCAAACCATACACCCCCAGACTCAGCACAAACAGGCTCAATAAAGTAATACCGGTGGCCAACTGGAATGGCATCCAGTTAAACAATGGCACCGGCCCCATCACCAAGACTTGTGAGGTCGAACCTGGAATTGGCGAAATAATTGAAATGGTAGTGCCACGGATTGAGGCACTATCCCGATACAAAATGATACTGTGATCAAGACGCAAGCGCCCGATCTGCTCGGAATCTAAAGGTAAGCTCTGTACGTTTTCAATCGATACCGGATAAGAAAAATGATCCTGAATAGCGGACAGATATTCTTTTTCCTGACCCGGATAATAGACCAGATAATCCAGAATAAAGACCGGCAGCGCCTTCATCTGGCGCTCGGTGATACTGTCGGCCTTTATATACAGGTAATGATTCGGGTCATCGCGCAGCCCCACCACAATATAGGCAATGCCGGTTTTGGCATCCCAGCGCACCACGGCTTTACGATCTGCAATACGGCGACCTTCAGCACGGGTGATATCCACCTTGCTGGCTTCTACATAGTGAATTGGCAATTCCAGCAAATCAGAAGCATCGGAAACCCAATCCATCTTTTGCTGAAGATTTGGCTGGCGCGCGACCCCCTCACTGATGATATAGGCCATACCATCAGTCAGAGACTCACGATATTCTTGCGCACGCTGATAGTTGATAATCTGTACCAACAGATAGCCGAACACAGCCACCAACACGACAAGGATGACGAGTCCTGCGTATATACGCAAAAATATACTGTGTTTAAACACCTATAGTTTATCCCGCTCGTTCAAGCAACAACGTACATTTGCTTAAATACCATTAGTTTCTTTAACAAATAGATAACCTTTACTACGCACGGTTTTAATACGCTTCGGATTCTCTGGATCGTCACCAATTTTTGGACGGATACGCGAAATACGCACATCGATTGAACGATCCTGACCATCATATTCGATGCCACGTAAACGCTCGAAAATATCTTCGCGGGAAAGAATACGGCCAGCATTTGATGCAAGCAACCACAATAGGTCATATTCCGCACTGGTAAAATCAACCAGATCACCATTTAAAGTGACTGAACGACCACCATTGTCGATGACCAGATCATCAAATTCGATACGCTGTGCCACTTCATCTTCAGGCACCTTGTCCGTACGACGCAGTAATGCACGAATACGTGCCAGCAATACACGTGGTTGTACCGGTTTAGCGACATAGTCATCGGCACCCATTTCCAGACCCAAGACCTGATCCATGTCCTCAGTACGCGCAGTCAACATCAATATCGGTTGATGATAATGCGGGCGCACTTCACGACAAATGGTCAAACCATCCGCTCCTGGTAACATCACATCCAGCACCACCATATCTGGCTGCTCAGCGATAATCCGGCGAATGGCCCGGTTACCATCTGGCTCCACCCCAACCTCAAGTCCATTACGAATGAGGTATTCCTGCGTTAAACGAGCAAGACGCTCATCATCTTCAACAATTAAAATCTTGGGTAACTTTTCTTCTTGGCTCATGTATTGCCCCTTATTTGGTGGATCTACGCTATAGGCGTATCCTTTTGAAATCCAATAGATACGTTTTTAATATGCTTGCAATATACACACGTTTACATTGTAAACAAGATAGCGTTCACCAAACTGATACATCAAGATAGCATTTTGTAATATTTTATCGTGCATTTTTTGGGCAACTATGCTTGAAACAGTGATTTAGATCTGATTTGTGATTTACACAACTATTACATGAACAAAATATGACTGCTTGATTCAGCACTTTTTAGTTATCCACAATGTTATCTATAAGCACTTTCCCGGGACTTTGTTATGCTATGCCTTGCCTGATAAGGCTTATACAAAAATCAATAAAAATAGCGATATTTTTACAAGGATTAAAGCAAAACTTAAGAAAAATATTTAGCTAAATGTCAATATTGATCTACCCTAAATTTTCCCGTATCTTGTGTTCAATTAATTTTAAAACCACTAGGTCTTGTGTTTATTCCTCAAACACTGTGCATGAAACTTGCCCAGTTCAAACGGTCCATAAACATAAAAATAGATGACAATGGAGCTATGCTAACATGAGCGTAATCACTTCAACTCCTGGTCAACTTCAGGTGATTAAACGCACCGGTGATGTTGCCGCTTTTGATGCAGAAAAAATTTCTGTCGCAATTGGTAAAGCGTTTTTGGCGGTTGAAGGCCAGCAAAGCGCTGACTCGAGCCGAATCCATGATCGTATCGAGCAACTGACGGAAATGGTACTGAATACCTTTAAACGTCGTTTACCTTCTGGCGGAACGATTCATATCGAAGAAATTCAAGACCAAGTTGAACTTGCGCTAATGCGTACGGGCGAACAGAAAGTTGCACGCTCTTATGTCATTTACCGTGAACAACGTTCTGAAGCACGTAAACAGTTAGGTGCACACCATCATCCGACCCTGCAAATTACCGATGCTGAAGGCCAACTTAAGCCACTTGATTTAAGTGCTTTAACTGCGCATGTTACTAAAGCAGCAGAAGGCCTTGAAGGAATTGATGTACAAGCCATTGTCGATGAGACCGTGAAAAACCTGTACAACGGTGTAAAAGAGTCTGACATCTCCACCACTATGATGATGGCGACCCGTACCCGGATCGAGCAAGAGCCGAACTACACCTATGTGACCGCACGTTTGTTGCGTGATGATCTGGTGGCGACTGGTTTGAAATTCCTGGGTCTGCCTACGGATACGCATGAAGGTGAAGCACTTGAAACTTTCCTGAAAAAAGGGATTGAGCTTGAGCTTATTTCACCAGAACTGCTTAACTTTGATCTGGCGAAACTGGCAGCGGCGATTCAACCAGAACGCTCAAACCAGTTTACCTACCTAGGTCTACAGACTTTATTTGACCGCTACTTCATCCATTCCGATGGCGTACGTTTCGAATTGCCGCAATTGTTCTTTATGCGTGTTTCTATGGGCTTGTCGCTCAATGAAGAAAACCGTGAAGAACGTGCCATCGAGTTCTATAACTTGTTGTCTAGCTTCGACTATATGGCATCGACGCCTACCCTGTTTAACTCAGGTACGCTTCGTCCACAATTGTCGAGCTGCTACTTAACCACCATTGATGATGACCTGTATGATATTTATGGCGCAATGCGTGATAACGCCATGCTGTCTAAATGGGCAGGCGGTTTGGGTAACGACTGGACACCAGTGCGTGCTTTAAACTCTTACATCAAAGGCACCAATGGTAAGTCGCAAGGTGTAGTTCCATTCCTTAAAGTCGCGAACGATACGGCTGTTGCGGTCAACCAAGGTGGCAAGCGTAAAGGTGCAGTTTGTGCATATCTTGAAACCTGGCACCTGGACATTGAAGAATTCCTGGAACTTCGTAAAAACACTGGTGATGACCGTCGTCGTACCCACGACATGAACACAGCGAACTGGGTTCCTGACCTGTTCATGCAACGTGTATTCGAAGATGCGGAATGGACATTGTTCACACCTTCTGAAACCCCAGATCTACATGATTTGACCGGTGCAGAATTCGCTGAGCGTTATGCTTACTACGAAGGTATTGCCAAAGAAACAAACATGCTGCACAAGAAAATCCGTGCAAAAGATTTGTGGCGCAAAATGCTGTCGATGTTGTTTGAAACTGGTCACCCGTGGATCACATTCAAAGACGTATGTAACTTACGTTCACCACAGCAACACGTAGGTGTAGTGCACTCTTCTAACCTGTGTACCGAAATTACGTTGAACACCAGCAAAGAAGAAATCGCGGTGTGTAACTTAGGTTCGATCAACCTGGTTCAACACGTGCAAGGCGGTGTACTGGATCGCGAAAAACTGGCACGTACAGTAAAAACTGCTGTGCGTATGCTCGACAACGTGATTGACATCAACTACTACGCTGTTCCACAAGCACGTAATTCAAACCTGAAACATCGTCCAGTCGGTATGGGTATCATGGGCTTCCAGGATGCTTTATACGAAATGAATCTGGCCTATGGTTCTGACGCGGCGGTTGAGTTTGCTGATGAATCAATGGAAGTGATTTCGTACTACGCGATTTCAACTTCAAGTGATTTGGCTGTTGAACGTGGTACCTATGAGACATTTAAAGGTTCATTGTGGGATCAGGGTATTTTACCAATCGACTCACTGGATCTGGTTGCAAAAACACGTCCTGAACGTATGTTCGAAGTTGACCGCACTCAACGTTTGGATTGGGACACTTTACGTGCCAAAGTTCAAAAAGACGGTATGCGTAACTCAAACGTGATGGCGATTGCGCCAACTGCAACGATTTCTAACATTTGTGGCGTGTCTCAATCGATTGAGCCTACTTTCCAGAACTTGTATGTGAAATCGAACCTGTCTGGCGAGTTCACCGTGATTAACCCGTACCTGGTACGTGCGTTGAAAGAACGTGGTCTTTGGGATGCAGTGATGGTCAACGACCTGAAACATTTCGAAGGTTCTGTACAGAAGATTTCCCGTATTCCTGAAGAGCTTAAAGCCATCTTCGCGACTGCGTTTGAAGTAGATACACGTTGGATCGTAGATGCTGCATCACGCCGTCAAAAATGGATCGATCAGGCTCAGTCTCTGAACCTTTACATCGCTGGTGCAAATGGTAAAAAACTGGACATCACTTACAAGATGGCTTGGTTACGTGGTCTTAAAACGACGTATTACCTTCGTGCATTGGGTGCGACTTCTGCTGAGAAATCTACAATTAACACTGGCGCATTGAACGCGGTTAAAGCGACTGCAACTGCAGCACCTGTTGCAGCAGCCGCTCCGGTGGTTGAAGCGAAAAAACCTGAAGTTCCTGCAGAGGAAGATGGTTTTGCGCAAGCAGCACCAGTGCCAATGGCATGTTCAATTGACAACCCTGATTGTGAGGCTTGTCAGTAATTGACGAGTTTCTAGAATCCCCCTAAATCCCCCTTTTACAAAGGGGGACTTCCAGAAATCAAAATAGGTGGATGGAAACCCCTCCTTTATTAAAGGAGGGGTTTGGGGAGGATTTAGAATTTAATACAAATAAGGAAACCTCAATGCCCCATATGACCCACAACTACATGTTAGGACTTGCGGCATTGCTGATTTCCTTTGGCATTACTTTTTATTTACCAATTGCTTATTTCTGGCTCAAAGTTCGCCAGCAGCGTAAACAAAATAAGTAGTTTTCTTTAGACGAATTACTTCTTTTGATTATGTAGCAATACAAAATCAAATCTAGATTGAAGATTACGAAAGATAAAAAGTAATTAGAAATTTAGAAAAGATTTGAGAAAAATGTTGGGGATATTGCAGTATCCCCTCCATCAATCTCAGATAACCGAGAACACGGTTGACTGATAACTTTCAGCAAAGAAAGTAACGAAATCTTCGTTCACTTTGAGTTTTGAGTCAACTGTTAATTCTCATTTTTAATCTAAAACATTGTTTTTAGGAGCTTTAAAAATGCAATGCAATTTACAGTCTTACTTATCCAAAGTTAAAGGAGTTTTCAATGCACTACATGTGTTTAAGTTACGATCTACACAATAAACCACGCTCAAACTATTCCAAGATTTATCAAGCTCTTGGACAATATGAGCATGAAAGATTACAGAAATCGATTTGGTTGCTACATACAACAAAATCGAGTGATGAAATCATGAAAGATTTTAGGCATTGTGTCGATCAGAGAGACAGACTAGCTGTTTTTCCAATTGACCAAAATTTGTTAAACATTTTAAAGGAATAGGAACCCCCGCCCATTTCATTAATATATGAAATGGTTTTGAAACAGAGACAGGTTTATAATCTTGTCTCTATTTCAAATGGGGTTCACCTTTTTATACTTAAGGAGAATCCCATGTCTATCCTAAGTTGGGACGATTTCGAAGATGATTCGCAAAAACCGGCTGCACCTGAACAGCAGCCTGCGCCCGTCGAGCCGCAAAAAGCGACTAATTCACAGATGGTATCTGATGCAGGCAACGCATCGCCGGATGTGGCAGCTGCACAACCCCTTAGAGCCACTCAAAACCGAGGATCAAATCCAACCGATTCGCTGGCAAGAGCATCTGCTTCCCTAGAACAACTTGATGTAGCTCCAGGCTTAGAAGAGCTTGAAATGGGTGCACAGCGTGTACAGGTTGACGACAAGGCGATGATCAACTGTCGTGCTGACTTGAATCAGCTTGTACCGTTTAAATACGAATGGGCTTGGCAGAAGTATCTGGACGGATGTGCAAACCACTGGATGCCGCAAGAAGTCAACATGAACCACGACATTGCGCTGTGGAAGTCTGAAAATGGCTTGACTGAAGATGAACGTACCATCGTGATGCGTTCACTTGGTTTCTTCTCGACTGCCGATTCACTGGTTGCAAACAATCTGGTACTGGCGATTTATCGTCACATTACCAACCCTGAATGCCGTCAGTACATCTTGCGTCAGGCGTTTGAAGAAGCGATTCACACACACGCTTACCAGTACTGTATCGAATCTTTAGGTATGGATGAAGGCGAAGTCTTCAACATGTACCGCGAAGTTCCGTCAGTGGCACGTAAAGCAGCATGGGGCCTGAAATACACCCAGTCTTTAAGTGATCCTACTTTCAAAACCGGCACACCTGAAAATGACCAGATCCTGCTTCGCAACCTGATCGCATTCTACTGTGTACTTGAAGGTATCTTCTTCTACTGCGGTTTCAGCCAGATCCTGTCGATGGGCCGTCGTAACAAGATGAATGGTGTTGCTGAGCAGTTCCAGTACATCCTGCGTGATGAGTCAATGCACCTGAACTTCGGTATCGATATGATCAACCAGATCAAGATCGAAAATCCGGGGCTATGGACGACTGAATTCCAGGAAGAAATCATCCAGATGATTCTTGAAGGTACGATGCTGGAAATCGAATACGCACGTGACACTATGCCACGCGGTGTACTTGGCATGAATGCTGGTATGATGGAAGAATACCTGAAGTTCATTGCCAACCGTCGTCTGGCGCAGTTAGGCTTGCCTGAACAGTTCGCTGGTGTGAATAACCCGTTCCAGTGGATGTCAGAGATGATGGACTTGCGTAAAGAGAAGAATTTCTTCGAGACGCGTGTAACAGATTACCAAACTGGTGGTGCGTTAAGCTGGTAATTAGAAGATTAAACCGTTAAATGACAGTTGATGTGAGATTTTTGACACATATTTCGAGACTGTTACATTAACAAATAAAATAGAGCCTAATTGGCTCTATTTTTTTACTACTTAACACAAAACACAAACTTTCCTAAAGAAAGTCCCTCTATCTAGATGGGCTTTTTTGTGAATATGAAACGTTTGATATTCCATTGTAGTATGAATAATCCTAACTATGATGATACTCGTGAAAGTAAAATATATTCCACGCCATCTATTGCCATATTTTGAACGAATCGACTTCTTTCCCAAAAAGCCTCTTTATCAATTGAATTCAATTCACAAAAAAATTTATGATACCAATATGCCCAAGGTTTACTTTTAAGAGTTGGATCCGGAATAGCCCTAGTTTTCCGATTTACTTCACGCTCAAACTCAGTATAGTCCTCAGGCTGAATTTCATTTTCTATAATCAGATCTAAATTACGGAACTCACCTTCAACTCTATTTTTAATTTCATAAATATTATCCCAAGTATCTAATTTACTAATCAAA
Organism: Acinetobacter sp. F9; assembly: GCF_019195275.1. Taxonomy (NCBI): domain Bacteria; kingdom Pseudomonadati; phylum Pseudomonadota; class Gammaproteobacteria; order Moraxellales; family Moraxellaceae; genus Acinetobacter; species Acinetobacter sp. F9. The sequence goes on along the minus strand of NZ_CP078068.1, from coordinate 2,578,680 downwards.
ATACTATCACTCGTATTCCAACTCACTTTAACACTAGGACTAAGATCTCTTAAGTTTTCAATTTCTAATAAAACATAACTATGAGCTTCTTCGCTAAATGGGTAAAAGCTATATCTAAGACTTGTATCTTCCGCTACAAATAAATCTTTTGCTTTTTTTGCATCCTGATTACATACATCACATAGTGGGATTAAATTATCAGGATGAACTGCAAATAACGGATATTTAGATTTGCATAATTGATGATCGTAATCTGCTCGCCATTGGTTCTCTACACCGATATTTGCTCTAAATGGTGCAAGCTTTTCCATACCACAAGCCTTACAAATATTTCCATTTAAAGTATCTGTACGAAAAGCTTCAAAATGTCTATGAATATTAATTCCGCCAGCTGCATCAATGATTGGCTGCAAATCTTTAGTAGCTCCATATAAATGAGCAGCCAACACCTTAAATGCTTCAAAAGTATCTCGAAGAAGAAAGTCTAACAAAGCTGGATTAGGTGTTAGAAAAAATGATGATAAATCTTGATTATCAAGTACTATCCGATGTAATTGTTCACGAATAGACTCTGTCTCTCTTTTTAAATTTTCAAATAATTTTTCAAATTTATCTCGTGTTAAATCATATTTACCCGCGGGACTTTTAAAGTTATCCCAACACGCTTTACCAACAGAAGTATTGCTAAACAGCCGTCTCCCGAATCTCTGCTGATTAATAGATTTTTCTAAGAAATAAATTAACTCATCATTTAAAAGTTCAAAAACTCGAAATTTTGGAGTTTGTGGATGTAATTTAAAAAGCATTAACTACTCAACTTCTTAATCAAATACGCACGTTCAGCAGAAAGACCTAAATTATCTTCAATCCATTGCTTCGCTTGAGCATCACCAAGCTTTAATTGCTCGCGTATCTCATCAATGACACTATGAGAAATCAAAGACTTCAGCCCAAAATACCTCTTAATAATCACATCAAAAGAGGCCCCATAAGTTTCTTCATTAACTGGTTTTAAATCAATCAAACCATTATGATTTCTTTCAAAAAAGAACACATTCTCTTTTTTAAGTGAAGAAATCATAAATGGTGAATGTGTTGATAAAAATATTTGAGAATCTTCTGCATTTTCCCCATTTATGTTCAAGGCATTTTCAAGATAGGTGTGGAAATAAGTTCGCCATGACGGATTAAGATGTGTTTCAGGTTCATCAAATAGAAAGAGAGACTGCCCGAGACCAAAAATACTCGAAGCTGCTAACACCTGCATAAGTTGAGCTTCACCATCCGAAAGATCATCAAAACATACTTCCTGATTCTTATTATTCAGAAATCTCAACTCAACCACACTTAGAGGTAACTGAGTTTTTAAAGGTGTTTTGACTGTTTCAATAAAGTCATCTTTAGCTAATTTTCTTCTGTTAGCAATAGGCCACTTCTTATTCCCTAATTGTTGCAACTTCAACAATCTTAGGAAAAATGATCTAGGATCATGATAATTAGCTTCGCGTAAATTATTTAGGATATTTGAATTACTAAAATCAAGTTCAATTATTCCAGCTAAATAATCAAGTTCAAACTGTTCAAATTGTTCATCACTAGTCATATTACCTATGGGAGTGAAATTATCTTGCTCTACAAAGCGTTTCAGCATTTGAATATCACGAATCACATCACTGTCTATTACACCAGATCTCAAATCATAATAAATCTTAGCTTTTATAGGATGTTTGAATCCTAACGTACCTAATACTTGTTCAATTTTCTCTGATGGCAATATCACTAGACTCAGTAATAAAAGGCCTGCACTGTCATAGTCAATATAAATGTGATTACTTGGCTTAGGGTTAACCTCTCGAAGACTTAAATAATTATTCTCATCGTACTCATCAGAGTACATATTCTCAAATATATGAGGATATTTTTTAAGGTATTGTTGATTAATTTCAGAAATTTGCTCTTCATTAACATCACTACTTAACTGTTTTTGGCGTTTTGCACTAATTCTTTTAATTTCAAAGTACTGTAATGAGTTTTTCATAAAAGCGCGCTGAAGATTTTCATTCAACCCGGAAGCATAACCCACAATAAAATCAGGTAATGGAGCTCCTAAAAGCAATAGATTTCGTTCACCGTCATTAGTAATCTTATAAGATTTGACATCATCCTTATCAATATTTACCAAAATCACGTCTTCAGTTTGACTCTGATTTTTTATTGAATACTGAACACTTACGTCAAATGGTAATGGCGTGCGTGTAATGAAATCTTCTCGCTGCCATCGCTCTAAATAAGCAAAAGTTTCTGAAATTAGTTCAAGAAGCTGTGACTTACCAGATCCGTTCAGACCAATCAAAGCAAGGATATTTCCCTCGGTATTCCGAAAATCGAAGTACTGATCTTTTAAGCCTTTATATTGCCCAATAAGCTCCAAAGAAAGTAAACGCATTATGCTTTACCTCGACTACGCTTCGTCACAGGTTTAGCTGATCGCTCTGCTTTAATCCTCTCCAACAACGCTTCAGCACTGTTTTCACCACTGATTAAATCAGGATTAGCTTCACGCCATTCAGCAGTTAATTCACCACAGAATGCTTTAGCAAGAATGGATTGGGTGAGATTATTTACTCGATCTAAGGCTGATTGAACTTGCTCTTCTATTGCAGTTACAGCATTTAAGGCTTTAACAACCTTATTCACCACTTCAATCTGAATCTCAATTCGGGGAACATCAATAGATAAAGAGATTATATGCTTTGAACCCACATTACCTTGATTCACTCCACCAGTCTCCCCCTGAAAGAATTGCCTTCTAAACAGCTCTGATCTTATAAAGAGATTAAGAAACTCTGGTATTATCTTTTCCCGAAGAGGAATTAATCTACCTACTCGCTGATTTATGAGAATATCCTGGTTTGTTTCTACTAGACAGCCAAAACCGTAATCTTGTTTAAACCTAGTGCCAGTCATACTAATCAAAGTATCTCCAACACTTGGTTTAAACCGCTCAAATTCTTGCCCAATTTTCCCATCAACATAAGCAGGCGCATTCTCAACAAATAGCCGACCGTCACGAATGTTCCCGAGCTTTATCACCTGATAAGAACCGGCATTAGAAAACCACTCACTCTTAAAAGCATAACCATTTTGAAACTCTGCCACGTCCGATAACAAGCAAGCCTGTACATTCCACTCCTCAGTCAACTTCCCACTAACAGCAGCAGCAAGCACAGACTGACGAAATTGTTTAAGAATCTCAGGGATACTTTCTAAACGAGCTTTAATACTTTCAACTTGAGCCAGCAAAGTATCAAGCTTATCTGCAATAATTTTTTGTTCGACTAGTGGTGGGAGTTGAATCTCCATATTCTCAATAGCTTTTCCCGAAATATTAGGCTGTGCCCCACCATAAGCCTCTTTAAGAATATTCTCGCTTAATGAAGCAATAAGATAGTTCCTAAATCTCGTACTGCCTAACTTATCTGAGCGTAATTTTAAATTACCAACTCGCTGATTCTGGAATGCTGGCTCTTTGCCTTTATATACTCCAATTTTTCCGGTTGTTGCCCCAGACATTGCTATCAGCAAATCACCTTTACAGACTTCGAATCCAACAACAGGGTCCGAAACGTGTATCGCATCCGCATCTGATGCATACATGCCATCAATATCAGAAATGCGAATAACAGGATATGTCACATCATTAGGTTGAACATAACTATTACTTTTAAAAGCAAACCCATTCTTTAGAAATAAATAATCACCGACCTTCGCTATCACCCATCCATTAGGCAACCATTCTTTCTGACTCATCAATTAACCCCTAAAGCAGCTAATAACGAATCTAACTCAGCTAAAGCAGAAACAAGTTCTTCTTTAGCCTCACTCGCTAAAACCTCTGGTTCAGGCAAATTAGCAGTATCCACACTATCTTTATCTTTTAGCCAGCTAATATCTAATGAATCATCCTTGTTCTTAGCAATCCATTCGCGGCTGAAACAACGCCAACGGCTATGGGCTAGCTCTTTATCCACATTTCGGTTTGCATCATCATTTGCTAACTCCACCGATAAAGCATCAAAACTGTGTTCACCTTCTTGTCGAGGGCTAGTACCTTTAGGATCATCTCCATAAACATCTTCAAATGGTTTTAAATGTTGCTCTGTAAATGGTGTACGCTTACCAAAACTTGGCATATTGGTACGCAAATCATAGACCCAAACTTGCTTAGTACAATTCTCTTCTTGGTATTTATCTTCAACACTACCTTTCGTAAAAAACAGTACATTAGTTTTTACACCTTGTGCGTAAAAAATTCCTGTTGGTAAACGTAAAATCGTATGTAGATTACATTTATTCATCAAGTCTCGGCGAATATCTGTACCTGTATTAGCCTCAAATAAAACGTTATCTGGTAGAACTACTGCTGCTCGCCCACCTGGTTTCAAACCACGATAAATATGTTGTAAGAATGCTAATTGTTTATTACTGGTTGGGTAGGTTAAATCGCCACGAGTAATACTTGCCTCACCACCTTTAGATGTACCAAATGGTGGATTTGCCAAAATCACATCTACAGGTTTTAAATTTTCTCCAACTTGACCTAATGAGTTACCCAGATGAATTACACCTTCATTATCACCTTCCATCCCGTGCAATAGACAGTTCATGAGTGCTAAGCGACGCGTACTTGGAACAAGCTCAACACCAATAAACGCTTGATTCTTTTGAAATGTTTGTTGCTGTGCTGTTAGATCATATAGATCATCTGTTTGTTCTTTAATATATTGATCAGCGGCAATTAAAAATCCAGCAGTACCCGCAGCAGGATCTTGAATCGTTTCCCCAGCTTGTGGTTTTAAACAACGCACCATACTGTTGATTAATGGCCGCGGAGTAAAGTATTGACCTGCACCAGATTTTGTTTCAGATGCATTCTTTTCTAATAAACCTTCGTATAAATCACCTAGACCATCTTTCGTGGCACTAAACCAATCAATCTGATCTAGTGTCTTAATCATTTGTTCTAAATGGCGTGGCTCTCGCAAACGTGTCTGCGCATCTGCATAGATAGCAGAAATTAGAGGATCTTCATGAATCTGCTTTCCATCATAGTCTTTACCAGTTGATAGGCTCAATAAAATGCGCTTGTAATCATTAAGTAGATTTAGACCAGATTTTCCTTTTAAATCTTCCCAACGGCATCCTTCAGGTAAAGGATGACTCTTTAAAGTGCCAGCTTCAGTATTTTCATGAACCATTTTAATAAATAATAATAAAACCAGTTCAGTCACATAATCTGAGTAATTAATGCCGTCATCACGCAATACATCACACAGATTCCAGAGTTTTTGAACAATATCATTATTTGTCATGGTCAATCCAAATTAAAAAATTACGCACTTTGCGAAAGCCAGATGGCTTCGCTCAATTGATCTAAAACAGTATTTAGCTGGTTGCCTAACACTTTATCCATCTGCTTCGCACCGCCTTGATCACTAAAGCGGTTATTAACAAACTCACGGTCAATAATCACTTCATGTACAAGTTGTTTTGCTAAACGTTCCAACCATTTACGTTGGGCTAATGTCCAAGGATGCATAGCATAAATTCGCTGCATCCCTTGCATTACACGTTGTTCAAATGGAATTAATGCCTCTCCTAAAGCTGCTCGACGTATATGTCCAACAATACTCGCGGCAATGTCTTGATTGGTTTGCTGGAGAACAGCACTACGCAAATTGGCCTCATTATACCCGTTACCATCCAACAACAACTTCACTTCTTTTAACTGTTCTCGAGTTAAATCTTTAGGCCTATTTACCACTACACCTAAAGCAATAGACTGATTCAACTGTTCTTTAATAAAATGATTAAATTGGTCTAGATAATCTTCAGGTTTTTGATTTGCACCATAAGTCTGTTCTCGATTGACCAGTTCATCTTGGTGCTCTGAAATAATTGGTTTCTTGTCAGAACCAAGAAGTTCAGCAACATTAGCTAACTGCTTGACTAAACCTGAATGCTTTATCATAAATTCAGCAGCCTTTTTAGGGCCTAGATCGTGTAAATGCTTATGAAGTACCTTAGGTTCAACATCCCATTGTTGGTGTAATTCATTCAACTTCTGCTTCAATAAAGGCTTATTCTCTGCCTTTATCTCCGCTTTACGCAAAACTCTCATCAACTTTTGACTTAGCTGACTGAGAACAACATCTGCATGTGTTTCCCCTTCCTGCTCACCAGGACTATTTAATGCCCTATCCAACACTTCAGGATCCGTTAACTCTTCAACAAGTTGCTCTAGAGTAACATTCGGATCTTTAACTAATGGCTTCATGGTATTTACATCTTGCAAAGCAGCATAAATATCCACGGGGTCATAGATGCGGAAAACTGTTTTACCAATCTCATCACAACGACGAGTAGCACGACCAATCATTTGTTCATACAAAATACGAGACTTCACTCGACGCATAAACACAATATTACAAATTTTTGGGACATCAATCCCTGTAGTAAGTAAATCAACAGTAACGGCAATACTTGGATATCGCTCATTTTTATACTGGCGAATCAACTGGTCAACCTTATCACTTTTACCTGTAATCTTAGCGACTGCGGCCTGATTATATTCACCATTATAGAGCTCTTTAAATGCATCACCTAAAAGACGCACTACCATATCAGCATGGGCATCGGTCGCACAAAAGATCATGGTTTTCTCATCACCAAATGGATCAATTTCTTGGGCCAATTGTTCACAGATCACTCTGTTAAAGTTTTCATTAATCACTTGACGGTTAAAAGCATCGACTTCGAAATTGAGCTCATCCTCTAATTCAGCACTTTCAATTGAGCCTGTTTGGGTATTAATCGCACTAACTGTTTCCCCCTTCGTGAATTTAATCCCATTTTGGGTCAGCAATGTTTCATAACGGATTGGAGGCTCATGGTCAATCAACCAATCTTCTGCAACTGCTTCTCGATAAGAGTAGGTATAAACGGGTTTACCAAAAATCTCACTAGTATGCTTTGCTGGAGTTGCTGTTAACCCCACTTTGACTGCATCGAAATAGTCCAACACTCTTCGATAACTAGATAAGTATTGACCAATATCACGCGTTGCGATTTCCCCTTCCGTCATTTCCTGATCAAGGGTATAACCACGGTGAGCTTCATCAACAATAATACAATCGAATTGATCAACTGGAGGCGGACTATCGCTCATAAATATGCGCTTTACCATTGCCTGTACTGTTGCCACTTGCACACGCGTTTCTGCCTCAGCCGTCATATCGCCAAGCTCAGCTATATTATAAATTTTGGATAAGGTATAGTTTTGCTCTAATGGCGCTTCATTAAATGCATCAAGAGCTTGTTGCCCTAGAGCTGTACGATCCACTAAAAATAAAATACGTTTAAATCTCTCTGCCTTTAAGAAACGATACATCAACCCAATGATTGTTCTTGTTTTACCAGTCCCTGTTGCCATTGCTAACAGCGCTGAACGGACACCTTGAGACAAAGTATTTTCAACTGCAATAATTGCTTTTTGTTGATAATCACGAACTTTTAGATATCCAAATGGCTCATCTTTTAATTTTTGCTGTGCCTCTTCTTTACTTCGTTTGAGAATATCGAATAAACCGTCTGGACTATGAAAGGATTGTAATGGACGTTTAATGTTACTCACACTTCGTACATCTCTAAACCAAGTTCCAGACTGCTCTGCTGATTGTTTGAAATACTCGCGACCATTACAAGAATATGCAAATGGAATACGATAGAAGCTATCAACACCGTCAGACCAAGGTTGTGATAGCCCCTCAACCAACCAAGCACCTTGTAATGGGGCTTCAATAATTATTCCACGACTGTACCGCTCAGCTTGAGTGATAGCGCCAGCCACATTCAGATTTTCTTTTTTTGCTTCAACTACAGCAATTGGTGTCAAGCCTACAAAGAGCACATAATCAGCTCGTTGACCTTTAAAGTTTCCCTGCATCGACCATTCAGCAATTGCCATATTTCGCCCTTTTTCAGGACGAGCACCTTTACGATAATCCAGTTCTTGTGTATCTGCTTCCCAACCAGCCTCTTGTAATTGCTGATCAATCAAAATACGAGTCAGCTTTTCGTCTAATAGAATAGATTGACTTGCAGCCCTTGCATTGCGACCAATCTGTTGACGTTTAACAGAAACATCTTTTTCATTCTGATTTGAAAGTTGTTGCTGTAACTCCTTAACCTTCTCTTCGTATTCTCTTTGTTGCTTTGCAAGCGCCTCTTCATGTGCTTTAGCTTGAGCCGAAAATTTCTGAGCAGCTTCATCCATTGCTAAAGCTAATGCTTCATATTCTGACTTTTCCTTAGCAATTAAATCATTTAACTGCTGGCTAGAATCTAGCTGAACATTGGCTTTTTGCAGATCATTTCGTAATTCCGATATTTCAGCCTGTAAATCTCGCAATTGTTGACTAGGATCAATAGGAGGCACAAAAGGTTCAAGTTTAAAGTCTGGTCCAGCTTTACCAAAAGAACGATGGAACCAAATTGCTAGATTTCTTGCTATAACTAAACCACTGACAGCTTCTTTATGTTTTGTTTTAAATTGGTGAGTAGCTTTGTTACCCTCAATTCTTAAAGTATGGAATAAATCACGGACAACTTTTTCTAACTTTAGCTCACTACTTAACTTATAAATTAAGTCAGCCTGTGTGGTTTGCTCATGAAATTCAATACCAAGTGTTACCGCCATATGCTGTGCAATAGCCTCACCCAACTGGCGAAGTTTAATCAATGTTGTATTAGGATCACTATAAAAGGCCCTTTCTGCTGCCCCAGCCAATTCAACGAATAAGGGATCATACTCAGCTAAAAAACCAAAATTTGTAGATTGAGGAGTCACTTTTAATCCCTTGTCTTATTAGTTCTTAAAGTAATAAGGTAAAAATCAGCCTTACTTTTTATATAAAATACATACTATTCATAGTAAAAGCATTTTAATATCAATATTCAATATTTTTGCAATTTCACCTAGCTTAACAATTGCTAAATTACCGTCACCTCATTTCTAACTATAATTGATAAGAAGAAACGTAAAATACAATTCCATTTTAAAAAGCATTAAGCAGAGAAATAACAAGAGCTTTACGCCAATACCTATCTTGTTAGGTATTTGACCTTTTCATATCAGCGAATAACTCTTTATAAATGATCAATTTCAAAGCTTATAGAATCTTTAGTTTTATAGCCACTAGTCATAATGATCATTGGAATTTAACCTAAAGAAATCTATATTGAATAATTAGTGTTACTTGATCGTGAGGTAGTGAACATCACTATCAACGAAATCTAATCAACTGAAGGTTTTAGATATGACAATTGAGAGCCCAGAGAACGAACGTGAAATAGCTAAAGCTGCTGCTCTTGTACTTCAGAAACGTTTTATTGAAGTTGCACGTACTAGAACAGCAATCTACGTAGAGAATGATATTGTATGGAGCAAAGCTCCCTATAGCGAACCAGTATTGGTCAAAAAGTTATCTGGACGAAATCCGGATCTTGCGAAAAGATTTACTGGTCGAGGGACTTACAAAATTAAAAAACGTGATAATGATTCTATTACCTATTAGTAGATTATCTTTGAACGAACACTATCCATCTTCAAGATAGACCTATTTTTAACACAACATTAGGATAAATTTATCTACTAATCTGACCTATCAATAAGTTTTGAAAATTCCAATCGCTGTTGATGTGACATCAGATGAATTTTTAAAATTATTTCAGCCATCAAATCATCATCAGTATAAAAATAAGCAACAGGAACATCTAAGACATCTGCAATTTTAGATGCCATCAGAAAATCAGGCATATGCTTTCCTGTCTCATATTGATTCATCCGTGCACTTGCCGAGGATTCATCAATACCGGCCAATATTCCTAGACGTTCTTGAGACAAGTCCTTTGCTTTTCGGGCTTCTCTTAAACGTATAGAAAAAATATTTGATGTAGGCCTTACCATGAGTTTAAAGATCAATCATAAAACTAAGATAGTCTTAGTTTTGAATTGATTTTTTACTAAGGATTACTTAGTATTTGCATCACTAAGAAATCCTTAGTTTTGATGTCTGTAAATGGAAAGTATTACTTCCTTTTCTTTTCAATTTTTTTATAGGTGATAATTTTGAGGAGAACGCTCAGTGAAAAGTTTTATCGCAAATTCAAGTAAAAATAAGCAGCAATTTAAAGAGAACTATAATGAAGATAATTAAATCTATTATTGGACTTTCGGTTGTGACCAGAGTGTTAGATATAAACAAACACCTTTAGAATCTGGAAGCGTAATTTGGGATAGCTAAGATAATTGGTATACCTGTATGTATTAGCAAAATAAAAGCTAATAGCTGACTTGTTATAGGGGAAGTCAGCTATTTGTTTAAACATATCATTTTGTATTTTTTAAGACATACCACCCCTTCCCAATTTTTTGCTGAAAATTAGCAATTATTTTTTCCAAGATTAAGATATATGAAAGAAATCAAAAATGCTGTTAAAGACCAGTTCTTGTTAGTTATGGAGCGACAAACTGTTCTTGTAATGTTTACCCCTAAAGAGATATGGTCACAATTTGATACAATTTCTGATCAAATAAAACAACAGACTTATGCGCTTCTAAAAGAGCTTGTTAAGCACGAATACTTAACAGAAATTTTCTGTCCGAGTGGAAAAAAATATTATTCAGAAACTTCAAAATTAGAAGAATTCAGATTTGATCATTGCAAATTGAAGGCAACTAAAATATTAAACAAAAAATTACTTGAAATTAAGCAACAAGAATTTGAGAAAATTAATGAAATTCAACTAACTAATGATCTAATTAAAGAAATTCCAGAATTAGATTTTTGCTTAGAAAAGTATATCAATACCATTAATTATGACGTAAACAATATTATAAAAAGAAAAAACAATATCAATAACATTATTAAAAAAATTGAACACTGTATTTATTAATCATTTCTAAAAAAAATAATAAAAATAATTAAGAATTAATTTATTATTTAAAAATAAAATTCATAACAAAATTTAATATACTAAAAAATTAGCAGTTGTTTTTTTTATTAAAAGCAATATTCTGCCAATATCAATCTAATTATTCTTATTACTATGAAGACAATTCAACAGATTAAAAATGACTTTGAAAGATCTGGTATCACCATTTCGGAATGGAGTATACAGCATAATTTTTCACGTGATCTTGTCTATCGGATATTAAATACAAATCGTATTCCTAAACGAGGCGAAAGCAAACGAATAGCAATTGCTTTGGGTTTACTTGAAAAAGAGGAAAAAATATGACTTAAAAAATAAAGCGGATTCATAGAATCCGCTCTACCCGTTTGCAATCAAGAGAAAGCTAACTAGTCGTGTTTTTAGTATCTCTTGATTGCAATGTTCCGTCAAGTCTAGAGCAATATAACCAAAGTTGTTCAAAGCCTTGTCTCATCTTAAAAAAATGTGAGAATAGCAATGCAATCAAATTATCTTCAACAGAAAACTCATTTCCTCAATCGTAACCTATTAGAAAAATTTGACGATGCTTTTAAAAAACAGACACATGTATCATCAAAATTTATTGGTGAGCGTAGAATAAAATCACGCATAGGCAGCCGTGTTTCGCTCTTTCCAAGCATTAAAAATCAAGGACTCATATGTCTTGAGAGTAATTTAGAACTAGCTCATGCAATTAGTCTAGAACGCGATGAAGATATACTTCAGTACAGAACACAAGCAGTTCAGATCTTTATCAATAACCAACACTTTATTATTCCCGACTTCATTATCAAGACAGCAAATGGATTTGAGATTCATGAAG
>NZ_CP078068.1:2296030-2564954 GCF_019195275.1 Acinetobacter sp. F9 | reverse complement strand
ACCAACAAAACCCAATCTTAACACCTCGTGCTAAGTTACTGTTTTATCAGAAGTTTTAATCTTCATCACTGCCGATGGATGTGCATTCTACAGCATTTCAGAGCGCTTGCAACACCTTTTTCAAGAAAATTATTTTGCATGTACATTTTTTACTCTTTTTGTGTATTTTCATTCATTTTTTATACAAATTTGCTTAAATGATGTCTATTCGTGAATATAACGTTTATTATTTTTATACTAATAAGTAGTGCTCCTTACTCAGACAAGGCCTCGGGTTTCCTTATGCATCGTTCTATTTACTTATCTATATGCTTATTTTCTCTAGTATCAAGCGTACATGTTTTCGCAGAGGTCAACACGGATGTGGAAAATGAATCTTTGAAAACGCCACTCAGAACCAAAATATCGGCCAAGGCACAACAATTACAGACACAGCTAAAAGTCGATGCCAGTGCAGCACAGGCTGAAGAAGTCAAAGATCCTTTCCAACCGTTAAATAGAAAGATTTATCAGTTTAATGATGCGATTGACCGTACTGTGGTACGTCCTATAGCTGTTCAGTATGTTGAGAAAGTTCCACAGGATGTCCGCGGCAGCTACACCAATTTCCGTAATAACCTGGGGGAACCCTGGAATGTAGTCAATCAGCTGATTCAGGGCCGTCCGACCCGCGCAGCAAAATCCTTGGGACGTTTTACCATTAATACTTTAACGACCTTAGGTTTGGCTGATCCGGCACGTCGCCTTGGTTTAAGTCATGAAGACGAGAGATTTGGAACTACTTTGGGTTATTATGGTGTTGCGTCTGGTCCTTATATTATGTTGCCATTTTTAGGCCCAAGTTCAGTGCGTGGGGTGATTGGTACTGCTGTAGATAGTCAAACCCGCCCACAAAAATATCTTCTCGAAGATGAAGATGGGCTTTACTGGACCGACCAGTTCTGGCGTGCCATTGATAACCGCTCGGAAATACTGGATGTTGAAGGGGTGCTGACCGGTGATCGTTATGCCCAGATTCGGGATATTTATTTGCAACGCACCAATTACGCGATTGCTGAAAAGAAAGGTACAGAACAAGATACCCTATTCCTAGAAGATGACTTCGAAGAAGATAGTTCTGAAGATATACCTTTTGATGAGAACAATATTGAATCTTCAGAAGAAGATCTTTAAGTTCATGCTTGATGTATGATTGCTAGTGAAATCTGTTCGCTAGCAATACCTTGCTTGTTATAGTACATCGTATAACCAACCCTGAGATCGAATCACTTTTTTATGTATTTCATTCAACCGACTCGTGATATTCCCTATTTAGATCAGGTACTTGATACGCTTCCGCATATTCAGATGATCTATCTGGATGATCATGAGCTGTATGATTCTACGATTATCGCAATTGCAGATGTACATGACTATCTGAAATATAAGTGGAATCTGCCTACCATTGTGCTGGCCTTAGAGCATGAAGGCACAGCGTTGGCTCAGGCTTGGGAGCAAGGGGCGCTGGCAGGCTGGATCTGGAATAAACTTCCTGAAAATCCTGACCTGGCGCTGCAAAAAATTGATGCGCAATATAAACGTAACCAGGATAGCCGTGATCTGCCTTCTGCGGCAGAACTACAAAAAAGATTGTTACCCAACCCGATTAAACTGACCAATTATGAGGTCGAAACTTATTTTCAGCCTTCAGCCTATCTTTCAGGAGATTGGTATGATTACTGGAAAATTAGCGACAAAGAAGTGATTTTCTATTTGGCCGATGTATCTGGACATGGCGTCACCAGTAGTTTACTCACGTCCTGGATGGCGGCTTTTCACGGTCGCTCCAAAACGCCGCGAGAGCTGATTAAAAAGCTTAACGGCATGCTAATGCAGGAAAATATTGAAAAGCACATCACCATGATTGCCGGGATTTTAAATCTGGAAACCCATGTATTGAAATGGTCCAGTGCCGGACATTATCCCCCACCGATTATATTTGAACCCAATCAAGAACCTCAGATTTTCTCTACCAGCAGCTTCCCTTTAGGCCTGACCGAAGAGCTTGAGGTTGAAGAAAACGAATGGGTATTAAGCCCTAATGCCCGTTTTATTATCTGTTCAGATGGTGCACTGGAACCCTTTGATGGTGGATTAAATGAGCAATTTTCACAATTATTACATCACTTGCAGAATGAGTCATTTCAGGCTCCAGAACATGTGGCCGACGATATCGCCTTTTTAAGCTTTATCCGCGTAAATTAGCAGTATATTTACAGACTTTATAAGCACTTAATTTGATTACCACTTTCAGCTACTTGAGTATCAATACACCCTATGGGATAATTTAATATCCTTCTCTGCAAATGGCATTTATATGTCAACAGGTCATGTTGAATATGCAAGTCTGAATGGAACGCATATTTTTAAGCTTATCGGCGAAGTGCGTGCCCAATCTTGTATTAGTCTAGACAAATTACTGAACAAAATTGAACAGCAGGACAATGTAGTTGGCGCTATCGTTGATCTCACCGAAACCAGTTTTATTGACAGTACCGTACTCGGTGTTTTGGCCAAGTTAGGACTGAAACTCAAACAAGTACATAATATTCAGGCTGTTATGCTTTCTACCAATTCCGACATTACTACTTTGGCCAACAGTATGGGACTGAGCCAGGTGTTTGTGATTCTGAATTATTGTGGCGATCCGAATGTCTGCACCCGTGCGCTGATGGAAGAACATGTCACGCATCAAAATATGCTAAATACCGTTCTGGATGCGCATAAAACCTTGATGAAGCTAAATCAAAGCAACCAGAATATGTTTGAACCTTTAGTCAAACAGTTACAGAAAGAGCAAGACAATTTAGATAAAATCTCCGAGCAAAAGGTATAACGACTATATAAGAGGACCGCATGACTTTACTTTCTGTTGCACAAATGAATTCTCAAAATGAAATTGACGCCAATTTTGTGGAGATTGAGTCTTTAATTCAACAAAGTAAGGCCAATGGTGCTGAGTTAATTGTTTTCCCGGAAAATTTCGTCTGTTTCGCAGCAGGCAAACAACGTGAAACTGCTGCACAATTTGAAGTCATTCAACAACGTCTAGAACAACTTGCCCATCAATATCAAACCTGGATTGTGGCCGGGACTTTGCCCTGCCCTTATCGTCCGGATGGTTCAATCATTCAAGATGGCCGGGTGCGTACTGTCAGTCTGTGTATCAGTCCTGAACGAACTGAAGCGCGCTATGACAAAATTCACTTATTTGATGTGCAAGTCGGCGATGCTGTCGGTGGTTATCAGGAGTCCAAATTCTTTGAACCCGGCACAGATGTGGTCGTTGCCAAGACTCCTTTTGGCAATATCGGCTTGATGGTCTGTTATGACCTGCGCTTTCCAGAACTGGCTTTAAGCTTACGTGCTAAGGGTGCAAACCTGCTGACTGCGCCTTCTGCATTTACCTATACCACCGGTGAAATGCACTGGCAGTTATTGCTGCAAACCCGTGCCATGGATAGCCAGTGTTCGGTACTTGGCGCTGCTCAACAAGGCTGGCATGGTGAAAAACGTCAGACTTGGGGGCATGCAGCTGCCACCAATAGCCGCGGCCAACTTTTGAATATGATCCATGCTGATGGCGCCCATTTGATTACGGTGGACTTTGATTTAAGTGAACAGCAAAAAATCCGTGAATCCATGCCTTTAATGCAACATCGTAAACTGCTACAACTTTCTTAAGAAACCTGCCCGGATACTTGCATAAATTAACAAAATCCCTGCTTATTCTTCAGGCAAAATCGCCGAGCATAGAAGCTCCATGAACAATAAATAGGGATTAAGCTCATGTCATTAGAAAAAGCCGTCTATACCGCACATGCCAAAGCCACAGGTGGTCGTGATGGCCGCGCCACCTCTGACGATCAGATTTTAGATGTACAATTGGCCGTGCCCAAAGAAATGGGGGGCCCTGGTGGTGGAACCAACCCTGAACAGCTCTTTGCCGCAGGTTATTCGGCATGTTTCTTGGGTGCGATGAAATTTGTTGCCAATCGTGACAAACTGAATATGAGTAAAGATGCTTATATCGAGGGTGATGTAGGAATTGGTCCAATTCCGACCGGGTTTGGTATTGAGGTGACTTTAAATATCCATCTTGAAGGTATGGATCAGCAAGAAGCGCAAAAACTGGTAGATGCCGCGCATATTGTCTGTCCGTATTCAAATGCAACCCGCAATAATATTGATGTGAACTTAAACGTCATTACTTAATTTTTCGATTCAACCGCTATCCTGAAAAAATGCTTCAGGATAGCTAGAGCGCTATTATAAAATTTTAATCGCTGCATCTTCCCTTAAAGGCCAATTCTATTTTCAAAACAAAAGCAAAAATCTTAATACTTATATATAATGATTCTTATTTGCAATAATTTATTTTAAATCACCTTATGTTTAAATTATTTATTTCTAGTTCTCTCCTGTTCAGCATTGCGACTGCCTCTTTTGCAGAGCTGCAAATTTCAGAAAAAGTTCGCCCCCAAGTAAAATCTGTAGTTAATGCCGAGATTGAACGTCTGCCCATTCCTGCAACACCCAACAATATGATTCTGCCTGAATTTGGTAAAGGTATCATTGGTTGGGGTGCTGGCCCCAAAGATGCCGAAGTCCGTTTCCAGCGTGTCACCACAGCCGATGTTGAAAAAATGAAACAGGATGGGGTTACTTTAGAAATGGCGCAGGCCTGGCAGACCTTCTATGAAAATGAAACTCAGCGGAATCCGGGTAATCCGACTGCACCTTTTCGGGCCCAACTGATGAAAAAAATCGTCAGCCTCTGGTAAATATCCAGATATCCTGAGGACAAGTCATTAAAAGCAGCAGATTAGAAAATTATTCTGCTGCTTCATTGGTGACCCGTAACACTTCTTCAATGGTAGTTTTCCCTGCCAATACCTTGCGCAGACCATCATCCCGAATCGAACCGGATTGCTGCCGTGCATAACTTTCTATTTCGTATTCGGCCGCATTGCCATGAACCAGACGGCGCATATGATCATCGACGGGCACAATTTCATAAATCGCAGTACGCCCACTAAAACCAGTATTGCCACAGCGTTCACAACCCTGTGGTTGCGGCAGTCTTAAATCCTGTGGATGTTCAATATTTTCAAACAGTTTCTTTTCAAAAGCATCTGCTTCATGCCAGGTCGCGCAATGCGGACATAACGTTCTGACCAGACGCTGGGCAATTACCCCAATCAGGGAACTTGAAAGCAGGAACGGCTCAATGCCCATATCCTTCAAACGCGTGACAGCACCAATCGCGGTATTGGTATGCAGGGTCGACAACACCAGATGCCCCGTCAAGGAGGCCTGCACCGCAATTTCTGCGGTCTCCAGATCACGAATTTCACCCACCATCACCACATCAGGATCTTGGCGCAGCATGGCTTTTAAGGCACGTGCAAAGGTCATATCCACTTTGGTATTCACCTGGGTCTGACCAATACCTTCCAGTTGATATTCAATCGGATCTTCAGCGGTGAGGATGTTTTTGGAACCATCATTCAGGTCAGAAAGTGCGGCATATAAGGTGGTGGTTTTACCCGAACCGGTGGGGCCAGTGACTAAAATAATGCCGTGTGGACGATGCACCAGAGTTTTCAGTCGATCATAGTCATTATTCATCAAGCCCAAATGGGTCATATTTAAACGACCGGCCTGCTTGTCCAGCAGACGCATCACCACACGCTCACCATGAGAGGATGGCAAAGTAGATACACGGACATCGACTTCACGTCCGGCCAGACGCAAGGAAATACGACCATCTTGTGGAATACGCTTTTCCGCAATATCCAGTTTGGCCATGACTTTAATCCGCGAGACCAAAAGCGGCGCAAGTTCACGGCGTGGCTGGACAATTTCACGGAGCTGGCCATCGACCCGTAAACGTACCGACAGTTTTTTCTCAAAAGATTCAATATGAATATCGGAAGCCCCGACCCGAATCGCTTCAGACAATAATGCATTGATCAGTCGTACAATCGGCGCATCATCTTCCTGATCCATCAGATCTTCAGCTTCAGGTACGGAATCGGCCAGACTGAGTAAATCCGGATGATCTTCCAGACCCGCAGCCACCTGTTGTGATTCGCCGCTATCTCCGGCAAAACTGGAGCTGAGTAACTGGTTAAATTCCTGTTCGCTGCACAGCTGAAAATGAGCCGGATAACCGAGCAGACGGCGCGCTTCCTGCAATGCAAGCATCGAGGTATTGTCACGACGCAGAATAAAGGCCTGATCTCCCTCATAACGCAACAGCACACCATGGCGCTTGGCGAAGCTATATGGGATTTGTAATTGTTTAAGTACTTGCATCGCGGATTATAATAATGATGAAAAAATTTAAATTGAGTGTACTCTAAGCATATGACAGCGTGAAGTATGTTTTCAAAGATTTAGCAAGAAAGGGTGCCAACATTGCCGCAAGATAAAGATGAATTAATCCCGAATACAGCGAAAATGCGCTGGTGGGGAGAACAGATTTTTGAAATAAATCAATCCAAAGCCTGGCAGTTTGGTTCCTTGCTGTTTCGTCTGACTCGAGGCATTCAGGAATGGCGACTGGAATACTATCGTCCTGTGGTGCAATATGATTATGAGCAGCAATGGCATCAGATTGATGATCCGAACTTTGCCTTTCCAGCGCCGGTGCACATTGAACGTTATATGTTCAAATCCACCCAAAATAAATTACAGTTGATGCCACGTTTGGCAAACCGTTCGGTGGTGATCAAGCCGGTTGATCCGATTTATATTCCTGCCGGACAACGTGGTACGCTTTATATCAGCACGCCCTTATGGATTGCTGGTTTTGTCGAGGGGCAGCGCGAACCAATTTTTGATCTCCCGGTGATCTTGCCAAAAGACACCTGGTTTGGGCCGAATCATCGCTCAGGTGAAATCTGCTATGCCACTGCAGTCGATGGCAGAACTGAACTGAAACAATTGCATCCACGCGCTTTTCGTGCGGTTACACCGATTGAATTTCACAATACCAGTAACCAGCAATTGCGCTTTGACCGGATGAATGTCCCGGTGCCTGCCCTGCCGTTATTTTACAGTGAAAGTACCGGGCGCTTATGGACCTCGCAAATCCGGGTCTTGCATGAAGGTTCGGACCGCCCACCGCGTATTCGGGTGGAGAACCGTACCCCGCCAAATGCCGGTGAAGTCGCCTATCTGCATCCACCGCGTGATCCGGCGGGCGCTTTATTTAATATGTTTGATTCATTTTTCTAAGGGCGTCTGATGCCAAGTTCAAATATTCCGACCGAAGTCACCAACAGCCTGAAGGGAGTATTTACCAATATCAATACCGACCGTTTAACCGAAATTTTGGTCGCGGTGGTGTTATGTTTTATTGGTTTCCTGATTGCGCGCTTTATTTCCAATACCTTTATTCGGACCATTGGTGTACGTTTTAATGCCCATCAGAAGCTGGTCTGGCGCCGCGGGATTTTCTATTTTATTTTCCTGCTGTTTGTAATGGCCAGCCTGAAAGAAGCCGGTTTTAAACTGAGTGTCTTCCTCGGGGCTGCCGGGATTCTCACCGTAGCCTTGGGTTTTGCGTCACAAACCTCGGCATCCAACCTGATCAGCGGTCTGTTCCTGATTGGTGAGGGTTCTTTCGAAGTCGGCGATACTATTCAAATCACCTTGATTCGTGGGCATACCATTGAAGGTGAAGTGATTTCGATTGACCTGCTTTCAGTCAAACTCCTCACGCAGGATAATATCTATGTACGTTTGCCGAATGAACAGCTGATTCGGGCACCGGTACAGAACCTGTCAAAATTTCCGATACGGCGTATTCCGATTACGCTGGCGATCAATTTCCACGAAGATATTATTAAAGTACGAGAAGTGCTGCTGGATGTCGCCAATAAGTATCCATTAGTTTTGGCTGACCCGAAACCTGCAGTCACCGTTACCGCCTTTCGTGAATCATCCATCGAGTTGTTATTTGCGATCTGGTGCCAGCAGGAAAATTATCTGAAAGTACGCGATGAAATGCAGGAACGGATTCGTAATGGCTTTGTCGATAATCAGATTGAAATTCCAGTGCCGAAAATGGGCTTTGTCGACCATCCATTATCTCGCCCCTTAGAGAATGTTGATATTGACCAATACGCCAATGACAAGGCCCTCAAAAGAGAGCCTGATCTAAAATAACCCTTCGATTCCCTCTCCTTTTTAAAGGAGAGGCTTAGGGAGAGGATTCAATCAGTTTTCTCTGGCATCGGTGCAATATAGGCAATCAGCAGCATCACCCCACCTGCCAGCAAGAAGGAAATGACTCGCGTCAGGGTGCCAATATGCGACAGGTCAAAGAGCACCAATTTTAAGGTCACAATCACCAGAATACTGCCGCCCAGAATCCACATTGGCTTCAGATTTTTTAAGGTCGCCGTCCACATGGTAATCCAGGCCAGCAATACCCAGAGTATGGTGAGGCTAAGCTGAACCGTGGCATTACTCCATAAGGCCAACTCATTAAACGGCGTCTGCAAGTACACATGTAAAGCTCGCAGAACGATATAACTGGAAAGCCAGAGCAGACTCAGCACCATCAATACAGCCATCATGCCCTTATCACGGCCAGCCTGGATCTGTTGCAACAGCATCCAGATAAAACTGGCCAACATGGCGATACTGACCAGATCAAAGGGATTAAGCAGTGGCAGCCAGTAATACTGGAATACCTGTTGACTGAACAGTTGTGAACATATCAGCCAGACTCCCATCAGTAACAGACAACTCTTGCTTTGCCAAAGCTGCTGCCAGCCAGATTGTGAATCCTGTCGATAACACCACAGACACAACAATAGAGGTAAAATCGCCATGCTCAGATAAGGCATGCCCGGGATCAGACACAGGCTTGCCAAAGCCAAACTGGAGAAAACACCCAAACTTATCCACTCTTTGGAAAGTTGTAATCCAGCCAGCGGCCTGAGCCACAGCATGGCCAGCAATAGCATCGAAAAAGCAAAAAAACCACGCTCCAGAGTACTATTCCAGACAATCACCGCATTTTGACTACGATCCAAAACCAGAATCACGGCGATGACCATCAAAGGTGAAATGCCGCTCCACTTCGGCAGCAACCACGACCATTGCTGATGTTTGCGCAGAATGATTTCATTCAACAGTACATAGCCCAAGACAATGCTGAATAAGCTCAACACATAGGCATGCTGACTTGAAAATTCATCTTCCAGCAAGGCAAAGAGCATCAAACTGGCCGCAACCGTTAAACTACTGAGAAAGCTGACACTCAGAACATTCAATTGCTCTTGGTATTTTTCTTTAAGCTGACTGATGACCACGACTGCGACATAACACAGACTCAGAATCCAGAAAATCATACGCGGCGTTGGATTGATCTCGACCAGATAATACAAGCTGCTGAGTCCGGCCATTAGCAATAAGCCCATACTAAGATAATGTGCCACCCGAATATTTTTTTCCAAGGCCCATAAATAAATCAGCACCCCTTCCACTGCCCAGCCGACCACACTCCATTGCTCTGTCAGTAAGATCGGTGGTACCAGCGCCAGAAAAATCAGCATCAGACTGAGATAACTTTGTGAAATAAGCTGAATCGTTTGTTTTCGGCGCAATAAAGTCCAACAAGTGGCAAAGCCCCCTGCGAACAACAGACTTAGACCGGCTTGCCAGAGTTTTTGATCGGGCTGATTAAAGTGAATCAGATACAGAAAAATATAAGCAGTAATCGGTGCGGCAAAAATCAAGGCCAAGTCGAGTACCGGTTTTAGCTGAAAACGGGACAAATCCTGTCGTGCCAGCAACTGGCTAAAACGAAAACCCAGCCAGATAAACAGCGCACTATGCGCCAGAATCAGCACAGTCATGGCATAACGCTCATGAGTATCACCATGAATCAGGCTATACATTCCACCGACAATCGCCGTAATTAAAAAGGCAATCTGATTGAGAATTTTCCAGGGGCGGAAGCTGCTCAGCACTGCCACCCCGACATTAATCAGCAAGTAATAACTGATCAGCTCAACAGCGGAAGCATCTCGGATTGGCAAGGTAAACGGCGCCAGATAAGCAATCAGCAAAGCCATTATGGCCAGTTCGATACTTTCCTGTTTCAGACTTAAATACAGCGTCATTGCCAAAATGATGATAAATACACATGCTGCCAGCGGTAGTGTTGGAATCACCAGATTGTAATAGGCAAAGAATAAAGTCAGGAACAAACTCCCTAAACCTAATCCTTCCAGCGCCAGAGCAAAACTGCGGTTTTTAGGAATCAGCCGATAGCCCAGTCCTGTTACAAACAAACTGGCCAGCGCAACCAGACCTAATTTAGCAGCCAGACTCAGCTGCCAGTGCTCGGTGGCAAAACGCAGCAACAAAATAATCCCGATCACTAAAATACTAATGGCAACTTTTAAGACCGGATTGCCCTGAAAGATCCAGCGCTGCACTTGATCGATGAGATTAGGCGTAGACTGAGAATTGAGAGCCGGTTGAGTAGTCACAGGTGCAGCATCAGACCAGTTCGGTGGTATTGAAGGTGATGCATCGTCAGAATAAGATTGCAACTGTATCAAGCGTCCTTCCAGACGTTGCAGCCATCGGAGTAAAAAGAACACCCAAGCGGTAATCCCGATGCCCATCAACCAGTCAAGCTCGGCCAGCCCACCAACAATTGCAATAATTGAAGAGACATATAAAGGAACTTTTGAATTGCGTTCCAGAGACCTCTGCTGCTGTGCAGCCAGTTGCTGTAGCGGGGCTTCTACTGCGCTGACATATTGCATCACACTGAAGAGAAAACCCACGCCACACAGATAAGTCACAATCTGATAATCCAGATACCAGGCACTGATCCCAACAATTAGCAGAGTAATCAGCCAGATCATGCGTAACTCATTGCGTCCTGCAGCCATTCTTATATTTCTCTTTCCTGAATCATTCCATCATACAACAGCTTGTGCTGCTTATTTCATCTTCAGCCGATATTCGCTAAGCTGTAAACTCAGACTCGCCTCAGCGAGCGTAGTAAAAATCACGTACAATAGCGCTGTATTTTGAATAAGGAATTGATTACATGCCACCATTTGTCTTGGTCGATGGCTCTTACTTTTTATTTCGTGCCTTTCACGCACTGCCACCATTAACCACGTCAACCGGTTTACATACCAATGCAATTCGTGGTGCGATTTCTGCTATTCAAAAACTGATGCGTCGGATCCAACCGACCCATATGGCGGTGATTTTCGATACGCCAGAACCGACGTTCCGGCATGAGCTTTCACCGATTTATAAAGGTGACCGCCCGAGCATGCCGACGGAATTATCCGAACAGATTCCTTATTTGCATGCCTTGATTCGTGCGCTGGGTATTCCCCTGCATACCTTACCGGGTGCCGAAGCCGATGACATTATCGGGACATTGGCCAAACGTGCCGAAGCCCTGGGACATCAGGTGCTGATTTCGACTGGTGATAAAGATATGGCGCAATTGGTCACAGACAAAGTGACCCTGGAAGACAGCTTTAAAGAAAAGCCGCTGGATGTCGATGGCGTGTTTGAAAAGTTTGGCGTATGGCCAAATCAGATTATTGATTACCTGACCCTGATGGGCGATGCTTCTGATGGCATCATGGGCGTGCCAGGTGTCGGTGCCAAAACTGCGGCAAAACTGCTGACCGAATATGGTTCGATTGGCGGCATTTTGAAAAATGTCGACAAGATCAAAGGCAAAGTCGGTCAAAATATTAAAGAGCATGTGGATGGCATTGCACTGGACCATCAACTGGCCAGTATTGTGATCGATCTGGATCTTAACTTTGGTTATGACGATTTAAAACTGGGTGAGCCGAATGTCGAGACCTTACGTCATTTGTACACCGAGCTGGAATTTCGTAATCAGCTACAATCCTTAGATCACCCAAACAACCCGAATCATTCAAATTATAAACAGGCGGCAAGATCCATTACCGCCAAACCAGCAACTCTGCCAGACACCACAGAAGATCATGCTTATGTGACCAGTGGCGATGATCAGCTAGGTCAAGCAACCTATCATAGTGTGTTAAACCAGCAGGACTGGGACAAGCTGTTTGCGCGCTTAAGTAGCGAAAAACGTTTTGCCTTTGATACTGAAACCACCAGTCTGGATTATCGTATCGCGCAGATTGTCGGCTTCTCGGTCGCCTTTGATGCCAACGATGCTTACTATGTTCCTTTGGCCCATGATTATGAAGGCGCACCGGAACAGCTCAATCGTGAAGTCATCTTGGCACAGATCAAGCCGATTCTGGAAGATGACAGCGTACAGAAAATTGGTCATCATCTGAAATATGATGCGCATGTACTGGAAAACCATGGCATTCATTTGGCAGGCTGGTATTTTGATACCATGCTGGCATCGTATGTGCTGAATTCTGTGGCAACCCGTCATGGTATGGATGATGTGGCGCGTCTGTATTTGAGCCATCTGACCACGACCTATGAACAAGTTGCCGGTAAAGGAGCCAAACAGAAAACCTTTAACCAGATTCCGCTGGAAACCGCCGCACATTATGCTGCTGAAGATGCTCATGTCACTTATCGTCTTTATGAAGTTTTGGATGAAAAACTCAAAGTCCATCCTGAATTAAGTCAGCTTTTGCATCGCATTGAAATGCCGGTGGCACGTGTATTAACGAAAATGGAAGAAAATGGCATTCAGTTAGATGTGCATTTCCTTGACCAGCTCAGTGAAGAATTTGCACAAACCATTCAG
Organism: Acinetobacter sp. F9; assembly: GCF_019195275.1. Lineage (NCBI taxonomy): Bacteria > Pseudomonadati > Pseudomonadota > Gammaproteobacteria > Moraxellales > Moraxellaceae > Acinetobacter > Acinetobacter sp. F9. Next base: position 2,552,146 of record NZ_CP078068.1, on the reverse strand, counting down.
AATCTGGAAAACCAGATTATTGAATTAGCAGGCCAAAGTTTTAATGTCAGCTCACCAAAACAAGTCGGTGAAATTTTGTTTGATAAGCTGGGCCTCAAAGGCGGCAAGAAAACCTCGACTGGCCAATACAGCACCAGTGAAAGTATTTTAGAAAAACTGGATCATCCGATTGCCGCATTGATTTTGGAATATCGTGGCCTGTCTAAACTGAAAAGCACCTATACCGATGGTTTATGCAAACAAGCCAATAATGACAGTGGCCGCGTACACACCAGTTATCATCAAGCGCTGACTGCAACGGGTCGTCTATCTTCAACAGATCCAAATTTACAAAATATTCCTATTCGCGAGAAAATTGGCCGTCAAATTCGTAAAGCTTTTGTAGCACCGAAAGGTCGTGTACTACTCGCTGCCGATTATTCACAAATTGAATTACGCCTCATGGCGCATTTTTCCCAAGACGAAGCCTTGGTACATGCCTTTAATCACGGTCAGGACGTGCATCGTCGTACTGCAGCAGAAGTTTTGGGCATCGCTTTTGAAGAGGTGACAAATGATCAACGTCGCCAAGCCAAAGCCGTGAATTTTGGTCTGCTCTATGGCATGTCTGAATTCGGTCTAACCCGTCAGTTGGGCTTTACTCGTCAAGAGTCACAAGAATACATTAAACAGTATTTCCATCGTTATCCGGGGATTTATGAATATATGCAACGCACCCGTCAGGTGGCACTCGATCAAGGTTTTGTCGAAACCGTTTCTGGTCGTCGTTTATATACACCGGATATTGATGCTCGTAATATGATGGTGCGTAAAGCGGCAGAACGTGCTGCAATTAATGCCCCGCTACAGGGTTCGGCTGCAGATATCATTAAAATGGCAATGATTGAAGTCGACAAGATGTTGCCAAAAGATCAGGCCAAAATGCTGTTGCAAGTCCACGATGAACTGGTGTTTGAAGTCGATGAAGCTATTGCCGATGAATTGGCACCGAAACTGGCTGAAGTCATGCAATCGGTATTGCAGATTTCTGTACCGTTGCTGGTTGAAGTCGGTAAAGGTAAAAACTGGGATGAGGCGCATTAATGCGCCTTTAAGCCCCTTCCTCCCTATAGGAGATGAGGCATATATTCGGCAAGGGGATGCAGGTTGGTTTTAACCCCCTCCTCCCTTACGAAGCAATGTCCTCATCCCAAAGGAAGAGAAAATTTCATTTACTTATTCCTATGCCTTTCTTGAAGTCCATAATTTTGAGTTGGAAGATGTAAGGTAAAGCCCCTCTTTGAAAAAGAGGGGTTTGGGGAAATTTAAACCCCTCCCAACCTCCCTTTAGAAAAGGGAGGCGCAAATAAAAAGGACGCCTCAGCGTCCTTTTTATTTGAATCCGATTAAAGTCCGGTCAACAATACAATTGCCACCTGATTCATGATCATTTCAATGATGATCAAGGTTAAAATAGCAAAAATTGGAGAGAGATCGATCATCCCCATATTTGGCATAATCTTACGGAAAGGTGCCAGCAATGGTTCAGCCAACTCCTGAACCACTTCAATATACGGTGAACGAGACTGGGTAAACATCACCACCCAACTTAAGATAATCGTAGCGAAAATCAAATAACGACAGAAACGGATCAAGTCCTGCATCATGGTGACAAAGGTCAAAATCAGTAAATGCACAGGACCATTCGGCATGCCACCAGAGAGATACATCATGCCGAAAATTTTCAGCAAATACAGTACCACCAATAATGCCAAAGCGGCAGTATTGACACGGCCTTTGGCCAAAGTTGGGAAAATTCGACCAAACACATCTACAATTTTAGTGGCTTTTACAGTCGAAAGAACCACGGGATTGTAGGGGCTGACAGCAGCCAATTGCATTAAAAATCGGAAGAATACGAGCAAAATCGCGACGTTAATGATAATGCCAAAAATTAGCGCAGAATTTGCACCCATACTTGAACGTTCCTAAAAATTAAACTGAAGATTTGCTGCTTTCACTGAGCTCTTGTGCCAGTTCTTGACTGCGTTTTTGTGCAGCGGCAAGTGCGGCCTGAATATTTTGAGAAATCTGGGCGCGATCGAAGACTTCAAGGGCTGCCTGTGTCGTTCCATTTGGAGAGGTCACATTTTTACGCAGCTCGGCTGGGGTGTTCGAACTGGTGATCGCCATTTGTGCCGCACCTAAAGCCGTTTGCAAGGTCAGCGCCGTAGCCACTTTTTCATCCAGCCCTAAATTTTTGCCCGCACGAATCATACTTTCCATCATATAGAAAAAGTAAGCCGGCCCCGAACCCGATACAGCAGTCACCGCATCAATTTGCGCTTCTGAATTCACCCAAATGGTCAAGCCCGTAGAGGCTAAAACCTGACTGGCCAAATCACGGTCACTATTTTCTACATCTTCATGGGCGTATAGACCATGCGCCCCGGTTTGTACCAAGGCTGGCGTATTCGGCATGACCCGTACAATACGCGCTGTCCCCAATAAGCTTGCCAATGTCGCTATTTCCGCACCGGCAACAATGGAAATAATCAGCTTATCATTGACCAGACCTTTTAAAGGCTGTAACACTTGTGCCAAAACTTGAGGCTTTACCGCAAACACCACAATATCTGCATCCTGAATTGCAGCGCTATTATCATCGGTCACGTTGATTTCTTTTTCCGCCAGTAAGGCACGGACTTGTTCGACCGGATCAGAAACTGTAATACGTGTTGTTGGCAAACCACGCGAAATCAGGCCACCAATTAAGGCTTGGGCCATATTACCGCCACCAATAAAACTAATATTACAATTTAAAGCTGCACTCATGTTTAATGCTCGTTGTTGAGTTCTAAAGTTGAAGAAACCGAAATCGGCAGCCATCCCCCTGCTTCACAATATGCAGATTGGGCCAACCAAAATCCTTTAGGGGTAAACACGCCTAGCATAACATTATCTGTGCTTAATATTTGAATAGTATGCCGAACCCAAGGAAATATTTGCGCTTCCTGAATGGCTTTTTTCAGCGGCCAGGCGCCAACACGACCATAGAGATGGATCTTTTCACCCCCCTGACGCTGCTGCAAGTATAAGGGCTGCTGCAATAATGCTGTGGATAAACCCACCTTTGCAGATTCAATGACATATTTTCCGGACAAGACCTGCACATGATCTTTTAACGCAATTTTCAAGGTTTTTAGGCCAGTTTGAAGCTGTTGCTGCTCGGCCAAATAAACCTCTTCTGTCAAACGATATAGTTGCTGCTGATAGCGTACATAGTAATAATCTTTCCAGTGTAAGGCCGCCTGCGCATCGGGTTTGGCATGAATTACCTCGCGTTGCAGACGCTCGACCATATCTAAAGAGGGGCGATACTGCGCTTCGCCTTTCATCCAGACGGAGAGTAACTGGCGTTGCCGTGATCTTGACAGTTGTAGAAGTTTAGACAAATCAAGTTGCGTATCGGTTCCACACGCCTGTAAATCTTGTTGTAATACTTCTTGCAAAATTTCCTGGGCATCTTGCATCAGTTCACTGGTGCGTACCAGCGCAGACTGCATTTTCGGATAACGTTCACTCAAAACTGGCCACAAGGTCTGGCGTGCCCAGGCCCGGTCATAATGGGTATCAGCATTGCTCGGATCTTCAATATTTTGAATATTTAAGTGTTTTGCCCATTGGCAAATCTGCTCACGGGAAATATCCAGCAGTGGCCGCCAAATGGTGAGATTTTCACGTACATCAACCTGTTTCATGGCCGCTAAACCATCCACGCCAGTACCAGACAATAAACGTAGCATTAAGGTTTCTGCCTGATCCTGTTGATGATGCGCCAGCACCAGAATTTCATCCGTTTGCAAATGTTGTAAATAAGCCTGATAACGGCAATGACGCGCTTGCTGTTCCAGATTGCCATTTTCGACCCGAACCGGCTGGATGATGCAGGGAATATTCAGTCGCTGGCATCGATCTGCCACGAACTTGCCCCAATCTGCACTAAAAGCTTGTAATTGATGATCGATATAAATCGCCCGAACTTTTTCCGGGCATAAAAAAAACATCAGATGCAGCAACAGCATAGAATCTACGCCGCCACTGCACCCGATGAGAAATTTTGTCTCTGCAGGAAAGCCCTGCAGCTGTTTTAAGAAACCAGACCTAAATTGTCGCTGCCAAACTTCATTAAACGTTGGTAACGTGCTTCGCATCGTGCTTGCGCTTCCATTGGTTGCAGTTCATTCAAAGCTTCTTTTAACACTGCTTTCAAGCTGTTCATGACATGATCCGGATTTAAATGAGCGCCCTCACCTTCATCCACCACATATTCTACAATGCCCATTTTCTGCAATTTTTCTGCAGTCAGCGCCAAGGCTTCACTGGCCTGTTCGGCTTTTTCGGCAGTTTTCCAAAGAATCGATGCACAGCCTTCAGGTGAAATCACTGAATAGATACTGTGAGACAGCATCACCACACGGTCTGCCACACCAATACCCAGTGCGCCACCTGAACCGCCTTCACCGAGTACAGTTGCAATCACCGGTACTTTCAAATTGGAAAGCTGCGCCAGACTGGTGGCAATGGCTTCAGCCTGACCACGTTCTTCTGCACCAACACCAGGATAAGCACCCATGGTATCAATAAAAGTGAAGACTGGCAGATTAAAACGTTCAGCCATGTCTAACAGACGCTGCGCCTTACGATAACCCTCAGGATTACTCATGCCAAAATTGTGCTGTAATTTTTCACGGGTACTACGACCACGATGCTGACCGACGATCATCACAGGTTGACCATCAAAACGCGCCAGACCACCAATCATCGCACCATCATCACCATATAGGCGGTCACCATGTAAAGCATCAAATTCAGTGAATATTTCACCCACATAGTCCAGAAATTGTGGACGTTCCGGATGACGTGCAATCTGCACTGTCGCCCATGCTTTTGATGGAGTCGCTTTATTTTTCATAGGTTAACCGTTTTCATCCCTATAAAGGTATTAATTAACAAACTGTTCGGATTGAATCGAGAGTTCAATCTCCCAATTTTTAAATTGCTGCTGTTCATCATGCAGTTCAGCCACCAGCAATGGCCATTGTCGGGCATCACCAGACACGCTGAGCTGCCATTGTTGCGCATTTTCAACCTTGAGTTCAATGGCAGGAAGCATCTCATCACTACGACTGTGATTGACCAAAACCGACAGACGAAGCAGCAAACATAACCATAAAAGTTTCGATCCACCGACTTTCATCACATCATGCTTGGCATCAACGCGCAATTTGCGGCGATGGTGTGCGACCAAATGTGACAAATGATTTTGGTCGACTTGTGAGAAACCGGCAATATCCGAGTGTTGTAATAAATAGGCACCATGACGATGATAACCACTATGGCTGATCGCCAAACCAATCTCATGCAGATAGGCAGCACGACGTAACAGATCGCTATCCTCTATCGTCAGGCCCAGTTCATGTTCCACGTCATTAAACAGTTTTTGTGCAGTCTGGACCACACGCTCGGCCTGTTTGGCATCGGCATTATAACGACCAATCAGGGCATGTACGGAACGATCACGGATATCTTCATGCTTGAAACGGCCAAGCAAGTCATACATCACGCCTTCACGCAGCGCACCATCCGAATAAACCAGATGATTAATTCCGAGCACATCAAACACAGCATAGAGAATGGCAATCCCAGCCGGCAATACCGCGCGGCGGTCTTCTTTGAGACCTTCGAATTCCATATCCGAGACATATTTATATTTGAGCAGTTTGTCTTTGAGTTTTTCCAGGCCTTCACGGGTGAGCTGTTCTTTGTCATTGCTCCAGCCCATATTGATACAAATCTGACGACAGGCCTTGATCGTGCCACTGGAACCGACCACCGCATCCCAGCCGGCTTCTTTATAGGTATTGGCAATTCCGGAGATTTCTTTACGCGCCGCAGTAACCGCTTTATCAAAAGCTTTGGCACTGATCTCACCATCCTGAAAATAAGCCTTGGTAAAGGCGACACAGCCCATCTGCACCGATTCAGTATGAATCGGCTCGAACTCTTCACCAATAATCAGCTCAGTCGAACCGCCACCGATGTCAACCACCAGACGACGACCACTGTTGGCCATGGTATGCGAAACCCCGAGATAAATCAGACGGGCTTCTTCACGGCCGGCAATAATTTCGATTGGTTTGGGTAGAATTTCTGCAGCTTTTTGAATAAATTCATGCCCATTTTTGGCTTGACGCAAGGCATTGGTCGCCACAATCCGTAAACGATTTGGCTGAACTGCACCTAAACGTCCGACAAAACGTGCCAGACAGGCCAAACCCCGTTGCTGTGCAGCTTCGGTTAAATTTTTATTTTCATCGAGTCCAGCGGCAAGCTGAACTTTTTCTGACATTGATGCCACTTTTTTAACTTCGCCATGATCTACACGTGCGATGGCCAAATGAAAGCTATTTGATCCCATATCGATGGCGGCAAGTAATTCTTCATCAATCAAAAAGTCAGACATTCCGGAAATAAACCTTTAACGAATTGTGCTTAGAGTAATTCACATGCATGCAATTTAAAAGCCATTTGTAGCGACAATTTGATGCATGATTCTTTTTATATCGGGAACAATAGTAGGACACGATCATCACTATCGTGATCATCCATTAGACAAAATAACATTAAGCATTGAAAATTTACAGATTCCCCTACATTGTTAAAGATGGCTATGTAATACTAATAATTAGTTATCTTTAAAATATTAATCTGGAGCACATTCCATGTCTGGCAACATCGTAAACACTACTGACGCAAACTTCGAAGCAGACGTTCTTCAATCAGACGTACCTGTACTGGTCGACTTCTGGGCGGGCTGGTGTGCACCATGTAAAGCAATTGCACCCGTACTAGAAGTGCTTGCTGATGAATACCAGGGCAAAGTTAAAATCGTGAAAGTTGACGTAACTTCTTGCGAACAAACTGCCGTAAATTTCAACATCCGTAATATCCCGGCTTTGTTGATGTTCAAAAATGGTGAAGTTGTTGCAACTCAAGTGGGTGCTGCGCCAAAATCTAAACTGACTGCGTTTATTGATGACAATATCTAAGTCCAGCATTTTCAGTAAAAAATACGCGACTGACAATCGCGTATTTTTTTCGGCTATAAATTGACAAAGCCGACATTTTCTCTTATATTTGCTACTCAAGAGATAAAGGATCTTAAATCCTGCCAATTTCTTACAAGACACATTACATAAGATGCCGCTCGGCAATAGAAATTGTTTTTCACATTTTTCTTTGAAACACTCAAACAGATCTCTGAATTGTTCTTTTGCAAATTCAATTGCTTTCGTTTGAATGCTTGTATGCGGCCGAATGTTACTCCCTTTCTAACCTGTACCTCAGAACTTTGATTCTATCTGACCACCTATGAATTTAACCGAACTCAAGAAAAAACCGATTGGCGAACTCATCAAGATTGCCGAGTTTATGGGCCTTGAAGGTATGGCTCGTAACCGTAAGCAAGACATTATTTTTGCCATCTTAAAACGTCATGCAATGAATGGCGAAGAGATTTTTGGTGATGGCGTTCTAGAAATTTTGTCAGATGGTTTTGGCTTTTTACGCTCAGCCGCAGGTTCTTATTTAGCAGGCCCTGACGATATCTATGTCAGTCCTTCTCAAATTCGTCGTTTTAACCTACGTACTGGCGACACCATTACTGGCACTATTCGTCCACCAAAAGAAGGCGAACGTTATTTTGCCTTACTTAAAGTTAATCAGATTAACTACGACACCCCTGAAAATTCACGTAATAAAATCTTATTCGAAAACTTGACCCCATTGTTCCCGACTGAACAGCTGGTGATGGAACTCGGTAATGGTACCACTGAAGATTTAACTACACGTGTGATCGACTTGGTGGCACCGATTGGTAAAGGTCAACGTTCAATCATTGTGGCACCGCCAAAAGCCGGTAAAACCATGTTGCTGCAAAGTATTGCGCAATCGATTGTTCGTAATAACCCAGAAGCTATTCTGATTGTTCTTCTCATTGATGAACGTCCAGAAGAAGTCACCGAGATGGAACGTACCGTTCGCGGTGAAGTGGTTGCGTCGACCTTTGATGAATCACCTGCACGTCATGTTCAAGTCGCTGAAATGGTGATTGAAAAAGCCAAACGTCTGGTTGAGCACAAAAAAGATGTGGTGATTCTGCTGGATTCGATTACCCGTCTGGCACGTGCGTATAACACGGTGATTCCTTCATCAGGCAAGGTCTTGACCGGTGGTGTAGATGCGCATGCATTAGAACGTCCTAAACGTTTCTTCGGTGCTGCACGTAATATTGAAGAAGGTGGTTCACTCACCATTATCTCTACTGCCCTGATTGAAACAGGCAGCAAGATGGATGAAGTGATCTACGAAGAATTCAAAGGTACAGGCAACCAGGAAATTACTCTGGATCGCCGTATTGCTGAAAAACGTGTCTTCCCTGCGATGAATATCAAGAAATCTGGTACTCGCCGTGAAGAACGCCTGATGTCAGAAGACAATCTGCGCAAAGTCTGGATTCTGCGTAAGCTGCTGCATACTCAAGATGAATTGGCAGCGATGGAGTTCTTACTGGATCGTATGAAAGAAACCAAGACCAATGATGACTTCTTTGATCAGATGAAACGTAAAGCCTCGAATTAAAATTTCAAATGAAAGGTCACCTAAGCGGTGGCCTTTTTTTAGGTTGACATAAATTACACAATGAAACAATCGAGCCTCATTTATGTAAACTTATTTTTAAGTTTTTGATTAATAAAATAATCAAATTAAAAATTGTATAACTTTTAAAAACTTAACAAGCCTTTCTCCAATCTAAATGTTTCATTCCATTGTTATTTTCTGTTAAAAACTTATGATTTTTTAGCATTTTTCAGTACTTTTTTGAGTCTTGCTAGTAGCAATTAAAAAGGCGCAGTGATAGCATATTTGCAGACCAGTTAGACTGCTCCTGCGTTGTTAGTCCCTAACACAATTAGGAACAATAAAAGCACTTAACAGACTAACTTAGGTTTTTTTTAATCTCAATTTTTAGAGAGTGATGCCATGTTATTCAAAAAAATCGCTATTGCTGCTGCAGTTGCTACTACTCTAGCTTTCGTTGGTTGTGCTAAAAAAGCTGACGACGCTGCTGCTGACGCTAACCAAGCTGCATCTGAAGCTGTAGAAGCTGCTTCTGAAGCTGAAGCTGCTGCTGACGCTGCTGCTGTAGAAGCTACTTCTGAAGTTGCTGCTTCTGAAACTGCTGCTGTTGCTGAAGCTGACGCTGCTGCTGCTGTTGCTGTTGACGCTGCTGCTGACGCTACTGCTGCTTCTGAAGCTGCTGCTCAATAATCTTTTAGATTATTCAGTACAAAAAAAGAGAGCCTTGAGCTCTCTTTTTTTTTATTTTAAAAACTGAAATTTAGAAAAATAACAGAATTTAAAAAAAAGCAGATCAGTTGATCTGCTCATTTCCCACACGTTGACGGAACTTCTGTCCCGCACGGAAGGTCACCACACGGCGTGCAGAAATCGGAATTTCTTCACCCGTTTTAGGATTACGGCCTGGACGTTGACGCTTATCACGCAACTCGAAGTTACCAAAACCCGAAAGTTTTACTTGTTCGCCTGAGATCAGCGCTTGGCTAATCTCATCGAAAAACAACTCAACCATTTGTTTTGCTTCACGACGGTTTAAACTCGTGAGCTCACTTAAATGATCAGCCATTTCTGCTTTAGTTAGTGCTGTCATGAAGCCCTCAATGTCGCTTGGTAAGTGTTTTCTAACACTTGAAGGATATTATCCATACCTGATTTAATTTCAGCATCTTCCAGTGTACGGCTTGGATGCTGCCAGAGAAGTGCAAATGCCAGTGAGCGTTTCCCTTCTTCTACTCCTTGTCCAGTGTACACATCGAATAACCACGTCGAGTCTAAAAGTTCCCCACCTGTTTTTTCGATAAGTCCCTGAATTTCGCTAACATTAATCTTATCACTAATTAAAAGCGCAATATCACGTCGAACCGATGGAAAACGTGATAATTCTGTAAAATTAGATACATAAGTTTGCAAAACAGCCGTTTGATCCAATTCTGCCACCCAAGTCGTTGCCAGATCAAGCTCGTCTTCCAGAGAAGGATGTAGACGCCCTAGGTAACCAATTGATTGACCATTCACGAGAATTTCTGCGGATTGACCTGGGTGTAACCAGCTACGCTCTGAACGTACATATTCTACTTTGACACGGCCGGCAGCCAGAATTTCTTCTACATCACCTTTAAAGTCAAAGAAGTCCATTGCAGCAGGTTTAGCATGCCAAGATTCAACATGACGTGAACCGGTTGCAATCAGCGCAAAGGTTGGAATCTGTTTTAAATCATGAATGCTGCTGGCTTCCTGATAGTCAAAACGTAAACCCAGTTCAAAGAAGCGTACACGGCTTTGCTGACGATTAACATTGTACTGAACACAAGGGATCAGACTAGACAATAAGGTAGAACGCATGACAGCCAAATCACTTGAAATTGGATTTGCTAATGCTAATGGATTCACACCGGAATTAAGTTGCTTTTCAAGCTTCAAGTCAGCGAAGCTAAAACTGATCGCCTCTTGATAGCCTAAAGTCACCGCCGTTTGACGTAATTGACCCAGTTCAAACTGATCCTGGTATTTCGCCAACTTCACATCAATCACAGGCAGACTGATTTGAATGTTGTCATAGCCATGAATACGTGCAACTTCTTCAATCAAGTCCTGATAAATCGCCATATCATAACGATGTGATGGCGGAACTACAGACCATTCGCCTTCTGCTTTTACCGTCACCGTGCAACCAAGGCGTGTCAATGCATCAGTAATAAAGTCGCTTTCAACTTTATAACCTAATAACTGATCGACTTGAGCTTGGTTTAATTCAATCGCATCACGTTTTGGCAAAAGTTCAGCTTTTTCCGCCACGGTGATTGGTCCGAATTCACCGCCAGCCAGCTCAGAAATAAGCTGAGATGCACGGTGCATTGCAATTAATGGCAATTCAAAGTCCACACCACGTTCATAACGTTGTGAGGCATCCGTATGTAAACCAAAGCTACGGGCACGACCGGCAATATGTAATGGCGCGAAGAAAGCAGATTCCAGGAAAATTTCAGTGGTTGCATCACTGACTGCTGAAGACAGGCCACCCATGATACCGGCAATCGCCAATGCTTTTTCGTCATCCGCAATCACCATCACGTTGTCAGAAAGCTCAACGTCTTGCTCGTTTAAAAGCACAAGTTTTTCGTCCGCAGTGGCTTGACGTACATGGACTGCGCCTTGCACTTTAGCAGCATCAAATGCATGTAGCGGTTGACCCAGCTCCATCAAGACATAGTTGGTAATATCGACCAGAATACTGTGCTGACGAATACCTGAACGTGCTAATGCGCGTTCCATCCATACAGGAGTCGCTGCCTTGGTATTGACGTTTTTGATCACACGACCTAAGTAACGTGGACAGCCTTCAGTGCTGACTACAACCTGCTTTTCATCAGCAATGGTTGCAGTCACTTCTTTAATTTCAGGCGCAGTCACTGGCAATTGGTTAATCACACCAATTTCACGTGCGATCCCGCGAATGCTGAAACAGTCACCACGGTTCGGCGTGATACTGATGTCAATCACATTGTCATCAAGATCCAGATATTCACGAATGTTGACACCCACAGCTGCGTCGTCTGGTAGCTCTAACAGACCGTCAATTTTATCTTCGAGATCAATCTCAGAAGCGCCGCACAGCATCCCTTGAGACTCAATACCACGTAGCTTGCCTTTCTTGATTTTGAAATCACCCGGCAATACCGCACCAATGGTTGCTACAGGCGCTTTCATGCCTGCACGTACGTTTGGCGCGCCACAGACGATTTGTAATGGCTCAGCTGTACCGATATTCACAGTGGTCACACGTAAACGGTCTGCATCCGGATGCTGTTCTACTGTCAGAACTTCACCAACCACTACGCCTGTAAATGCTTTTGCTGCAGGAGCAAGTTCATCAACTTCAAGACCCAACATGGTCAATTGATCAGAAAGCTTGTCGCTATCGATGGCTGGGTTGACCCATGTGCGTAGCCAATTTTCGCTAATTTTCATTGATATAAAACCTGTAATTCAAATCTCTAGAATCCCCCTCTGACTCCCCCTTTTCTAAGGGGGAGAACCCCATTTATTTCGTGGAGTCCCTCTCCTTTCTTAAAGGAGAGGTTAGGAGAGGATTAAATAAAAAGTTTTAAGCAAACTGGCGTAAGAAACGCACATCATTCTGGAAGAACATACGTAAGTCGTTCACACCGTAGCGCAACATCGCAAAACGTTCTACGCCCAGTCCGAAAGCAAAACCTTTGTATTTCTCAGGGTCAATGCCGGCAGCTTGTAGCACATTTGGATGCACCATACCGCAGCCCAAAACTTCTAACCAGCGACCGCGTTCATCCATGATATCCACTTCAGCACTCGGCTCAGTGAACGGGAAATAAGATGGACGGAAGCGTACTTTCAAATCTTTTTCGAAGAATTCATTCAGCAGGTTAATCAACAAACCTTTCAGTTCTGCGAAGCTGGTATTTTCAGCCACATACAAACCTTCGATCTGATGGAACATTGGCGAATGGGTTTGATCCGAGTCACAACGATAGACACGGCCCGGACACACGATCTGGATCGGTGGCTGTTGTGTTTCCATCGTACGGATCTGTACACCAGACGTATGCGTACGTAGCAAATGATTTACATCGAAGTAAAAGGTGTCATGCATGGCACGCGCCGGGTGATGCCCCGGAATATTCAGCGCTTCAAAGTTATGATAGTCATCTTCAACTTCAGGACCAGTCGCTACCGTAAAACCGGCTTTGGTAAAGAACTGACAAATACGCTCTTGTACCTGGGTCACAGGGTGGATACTGCCCACCTGTTGACCACGACCTGGCAAGGTAATATCAATGGTTTCGCTTGCCAATTTTTGTTCTAAAGCCGCTTTATGCAGTTCAGCTTGACGTGATGTTAATGCAGCGGTAATGGCTTCGCGTACAGCATGGATTTGTGCACCGAAGACTTTACGTTGTTCAGGATCCATTTTACCAAGCGACTTAGATTGTTCCGCGAGCTGGCTTTTTTTCCCCGTAAATTGCACTCGTACTTGATCAAGTGCAGCAAGGTCTTCTGCTGCTGCAATCGCAGCGAGCGCTTCAGTGATCAGGGCTTCCAGTGACATAGTAACTCTCAAAGCAACAGGTTAAAAAATATTTTAAAACCCCACATTCTAACAGTTTTTAGACACTTTGATGAAGATACGTTTTAAGGAAAATTAGATTGGCATGATTAAATATAAAAAGTATAAGATAAACACAATATCAATCAGATCAAATCACTATGGCACTCGATCAAATTTGGAAACAGCAGCTGACCTTGGTCACTTATGGCAATGAGTATCTGACTCAGGACCTGAGTTTCAATCGTTGGATTCAACATTCCATTTTTAATCAGCATCAGTTTGCCTTCCGGGATCTGATGTCACAGCACCTATTGGCCCAGCATTTTCAGATTTGGCTGGAAGGACTGAAAAAACAAGGGGTTCGCCGACTGAGCTTGCATCGCTCGGATTTACTGGTTGATGAAAAAAATCCGAATGCCAATGTCGAGCTGCTACCTCTGGCGCATTTTATCGTCAGCCATGGTGCCAAAGCCAAAACTGCCTGGATTATTGGCAAAGAATTGCCGGAATGGTATAGCGCAGACAATGATTACGAAGCGCCTAAATCGCAGCAGTCCCCTTTACGTCATGAAACATTCTGGTGTTATGAGCTGAATCCCAAACTGGCCAAGCGTATTGACACAGATCTGGAAGCACCGAACTGGGACGATATCCAGGCTTATACCAATTATGAGTTATTTGAAAGCAGCCTAGCTCAAGATTTTATAGAACCGGCGTATACTAATCTTCCATACTACGGCACGATACCGGCAATTCAGGCAGATACAGAAAGTCATTTGGCCCTGATTCCAACCGACTATTCAGCTGATTATGCCCATCAGACTTTATACCGGCTAGATGCCTTAAATGAGTTTATTCAAACTAAAATTCAACATCCCTATACGTCAGATGGTGAAGTCCTGAGCCCAGATCAGCAGCTCAATTTACGCCACTTTTCACAAAAAATTGATGATTTAAGTGCCAAATTCATCAGCAAAGTTGCCAACCACTATAAAACTGCACAGCTCACCCCAAAAGTTGCGCCTGACCCATTTGTGGGTATGAGTACCGAACACCGTTCGCCCAAAATATCTAAAGCGGAAAAACCTCAAGATCCGGGCAAATCTAATTCTGCAAATGTACTGACCTTGATTGTGATTACCGTGATTATCTGTCTGATTGGCTACTATTTTGGTCTTTAAGATTTCAGCAAGAAAATATTAACTTCTTGGATAAAACTTAGCCGAATCCAGTGGATATATTGATATTCGACAGCAGAGATGAGCTTGAAATAATGCTGTCGGTTTTCGCGATGAGTTTTGATCATTCATCAAACAATTGAATCTCGACTCAACCAGGGTTTGATATTTTTTCGATTATTTGAATTTAACCGCAATTATTTTTTACTCAGCGCTCGAGATAATGCTCTTTTTATTGCTCAGTAAAGATGGGAATAAAAGGTTAAATTCAAGCAGATTACAGTATTAGTTTCAGCCCATTTTTCTGAAATAGTATCGGTGTCGTTATTCGCAAACTTAACTTTTTTAGTCTGATCGATGGGCGACCATATTTCACGAAAATCGCGCATTAGCTATTTCCCATTTTTCAGGCAAAAAAAGACCGCCAAATGGCGGTCTTTTTTCAAGTCATAAAGACTTATGCAGCCAACGCATCTTTTGCTTTTTGAGCAATCGCAGCAAACGCAACTGCGTCATGCATAGCGATGTCAGCAAGAACGCGACGGTCAATGATTACTTGAGCTTTTTTCAAGCCAGAAATCATGCGGCTGTATGACAAACCGTTTTGACGTGCACCAGCATTGATACGTGCAATCCACAAAGCGCGGAATTGACGTTTCTTCTGACGACGGTCACGGTATGCATATTGACCAGCTTTGATTACCGCCTGGAACGCTACGCGGTAAACGCGTGAACGAGCACCATAGTAACCTTTAGCGCGAGCAAGAATTTTTTTGTGACGGCGATGAGCCTGTACACCACGTTTTACACGAGCCATTTATAATCTCCTTAGATGTACGGGCACATACGACGAACTGAAGCAACGTCACTTACGTGAACCATTACACAGCCGCGCAATTGACGAATACGCTTAGCAGATTTTTTGGTCAAAATGTGGCGTTTGAACGCTTGTTTACGCTTAAAACCGTTAGCAGTCGCTTTAAAGCGTTTAGCTGCACCACGGCGAGTTTTCATCTTAGGCATAACAACCTCTTTTGAACACCTGTTCGGCTCGTTTGCACCATTACAAAACGACCTGCAGGTAAGGGAGCGAGTATTCTAAAGCATCTTTGTTTAAAACAAAAGCATCTTCATCCAATAAGCGAATTTAAACAGGATGGTTTTATGATTTCACTTTAAAAATAGTGCGCAAAACAGAATCAGAAAAATCGCTTCAGGTTTAGAACAGGGCAAAAGCCGCATAAATAAACAGATAACGTCCAATTTTCGCCAGGCTGACAATGAGCAAAAATCGGGCAAAGTTTTCTTTCAGTAGTCCTGCAATTAAAGTAATGGGATCTCCAATAATAGGCACCCAGCTCAGCAGCAAAGACCAATAGCCATATTTCTGATATATCATTTGTGCCTTGAGCATCTTGTCTTCTGACACCGGAAACCATTTTTTATTTTTATAATGCTCGATTTTGAGCCCCAGATACCAGTTGACACAGGAACCCAGAATATTCCCCAGACTGGCCACCGCAATTAACAGTGCCACACTATGGCTTGCCTGTACCAAAAGACCAAGCAGCACAGCTTCAGACTGTAAAGGCAGTAATGTCGCTGCACCGAAGGCTGATAGAAAGAGCAGAAACAGGCTCATGCCAGTATTAACGGCTTAAACGCAGTTTTTTCTTGGCTTTGCTATATTCCCAGCTGGACCACAGTACTGCTGCCACCATTGCCATGATCCGTCCCCATTTATACTGCTGGGTAATGGGTTCAATCGCTGCACGCAAAATCTGCTGATCTTTGGTATTGAGAGCAGCAATTACCTGATCAATATGTACAATTTCAGCAATATAAAGTACTAAACATGCAGCAATACCGAAGAGAATACTCCAGTAAATTCGGGTATTGCTTTCAACAATCTTGGTAAAATTCAGAAGAAAATCGTTCATATATCCATCCAATAAAAAACCACCTTAAGGGTGGCTTTATTTATTTAAGGCTATTTTAGCATAAAGGCTGCAGCTTAACTGACCTGTATAGCAAGCGCTTTCTGAACTGCAGGACGTGCATTCAAGCGATCGATATATTTAGCCACTTCAGGATAATCTGCCAGGTTAATCTGCTGCCAGTCGTGTCGCAACAACCACGGGAATATCGCCATATCGGCAATCGAGTATTCACCAGCCACATAATCCTGCCCGACCAGCTGCTTGTTTAGCACGCCATACAGACGTTTGCTTTCATTGACATAACGCTCGGTGGCATAGGCGATACGCTCAGGCGCAAAACGGCTAAAGTGATGATTTTGCCCAAGCATCGGGCCTAGTCCACCCATTTGCCACATCAGCCATTGTTCTACCTGAATACGTTTGATTTCATCTGTCGGATAGAACATGCCGGTTTTACGACCTAAATACTGCAAAATCGCACCCGATTCAAAGATTGAAATCGGCTGGCCATCTGGCCCTTCCTGATCGACCATCGCCGGAATTTTATTGTTAGGAGAAATAGCCAGAAAGTCAGACTGGAACTGGTCATTTTCCAGAATATTAATCGGAAAAATTTGATACTTCAGCCCCATTTCTTCCAAAGCAATGCTAATTTTATGGCCATTGGGGGTGCCCCAATAATATAAATCGATCATTTTTTTAATACTCCCTGCACTTTATCTATGCCATGATGCATTCAACATAGAGGATTCAGCCAGAAACAACAAGTCTGTATTTTAAAAATATTTTTATATAAATATCATTATCTTAATAAAAATTCATGTATTTTTTTATTTTTTATCTTGAAAATTTTTACAGCAGACACATATTTATTTGTGCATAAGGATTGCGTCAATCTTATGTACTGTCGATGTCTGACATGACAGATCTTATTTTCTTGTTTTTATAACTTTGCTTAATCGAGAAGGTTCTAATCATGAGCAACTTAAATCTTCATCCTCTGTTTCGTCGTAGTATCGGTTTTGATCGCTTGAATGACTTTATTGACTATGCCATGCAAAGTGATGCGCCGAATTATCCCCCGTATAATATCGAAAAGCATGGCGAAAATAATTATCGGATTGTGGTCGCAACTGCGGGTTTCCGTCAAGAAGAACTCGACATTCGTCTGGAAAATAAGTTACTGACCATTTTAGGTAAGCCTGAAAACCAGAACAATGACCATACCGAATTCTTGCACAAAGGCATTGCACGACGTACATTTAAATTGTCTTTACGCCTGGATGAATATATTGAGGTACAACAGGCAGACTATAAAAATGGTTTATTGATCATTGACTTGCAGCGCATTATTCCAGAAGAAAAATTGCCGCGTCAAATCCCGATTGGCAATAAACTGCTTATTGCAGATGATGAAAAATCAGTGGAATAAGCTTGATTCAGTACGCAAAGGAAGGTCCGCAAGGACCTTTCTTTTTGGCTACAGATTACCTAAGCTCATTGAGGCAATACGCTTTCTGATCATAAAAATAAGCTATGAACGCGTCAGAAAAAATCTTGTTTCATCAGAGTAGTCCGATCATGCGCGCTATCGGATATTTACTACTCTGTTATCCGGTTGGCATATTCAGCATTTTTTATTTAAGCAGTCTGCGTAGCAATTCCAGCTTTCTGCAAGGATTGTTATTTTTATGGCAGGAGTCGCCTGGCTTTTATGTTTATATCGGCGGCTTTCTTGGTCTTTCGCTGCTCATGCTGGGAACCAAACTAAAAATAACGTCTCAGGCAATTTATTATACTTTGGCCGGTTTCCGGATCAGCCTCTGCTTAAAACGACACTCGGTACACTATAGCTTTCTGAATCCGCGATACGATTCTCTCAAAGCCCATCTCAAGCGCTGGCTGAGTAGAACTCCAGCGCATCTCATCAGTCAACGCGATGGCACGCTAGATTTTAGATTATGCCAGCCTGATCTGATCAATCAAATCTGTCTCGGATTTTTCCGGATTCAATTGTCAATGTTTTCCCGGCAACAGGCTCAACAGATTATGCAGGCCATACAAACTGCTTGGAATTTTAGGGCATAAAAAAAGCCCTGCATCTGCAGGGCTTTTTTCGCTTCATGAGTGCTTACTTTTTCTTTTTAGGACCAAGCAGCATACCCATTTGACGGCCTTCCATTTTCGGCATCTGTTCAACAGTACCGAATTCAGCCACGTCAGCTTCAATTTTTTGCAATTGAGCCAGACCCAACTGTTGGTGCGCCATTTCACGGCCACGGAAACGAAGGGTGATTTTCACCTTGTTACCTTCTTCAAGGAACTTGATGATTGCACGTAGTTTTACGTTGTAATCACCAACATCAGTACCCGGGCGTAGCTTGATTTCTTTCACCTGGACTTGATGTTGTTTTTTCTTCGCTTCTTTCTGCTTTTGCTTAAGATCAAACAAATGCTTGTTGAAGTCCATGATCTTACATACTGGTGGCTCAGCATTGGCTACGATCTCGACAAGATCAAGTTCCACACTTTCTGCTGCGCGCAGGGCTTCAGCTAAGCTTACAATCCCTTTTTGCTCACCATTTTCGTCTACAAGACGGACTTCTTTCGCACGAATTTCATCATTCAAGGCAGGACGGTTTGATTTGTTACCGCCCTGTTGATTACGGTCAGGCTGTTTAATCGCTGTTACTCCACAATGTACCGGCCGCGTTCGGCAACGGCTGCTTTTACTAGGTCAACGAAAGCATCGATTGACATAGTACCCAAATTTTTTCCTGAGCGGGTACGGACGTTTACTGTACCTTCTTCAACTTCCCGGTCCCCAAGTACCAGTAAGTAAGGAATACGCTCTAAAGTACGTTCACGAATCTTAAAGCCGATTTTCTCATTTCTCAAGTCAGAAATTGCACGAATACCGTTTTCTTTAAGTTTTGCGACAACTGACTCACATGCTTCTGCCTGAGAATCGGTAATATTCATCACACACGCTTGCATCGGCGCCAACCAAGGTGGCATGAAACCTGCGTAGTGTTCAATCAGTATACCAATAAAACGTTCAAAACTGCCAAGAATTGCACGATGTAACATTACTGGCTGATCGCGGTCGTTATCTTCTGTGACATAAGACGCATCTAAACGTTCTGGCAAGTTAAAGTCACACTGAATGGTACCACACTGCCAGACACGCCCCAGACAGTCTTTCAGAGAGAATTCAATCTTTGGACCATAGAATGCACCCTCGCCCGGCTGAAGCTCCCATTCAAGACCCGCAGCATCTAAAGCATCTGCTAAAGATTTTTCAGCCATATCCCAAAGTTTGTCATCACCGACACGTTTTTCAGGACGTGTTGATAATTTCATTTGTACTTCTTCGAAGCCAAAATCTTTGTATACGTCGAGTGTCAATTTGATAAAGTCTGCAACTTCAGGCCCAATCTGTTCTTTGGTACAGAAGATATGCGCATCATCTTGGGTAAAGCCACGTACACGCATAATGCCGTGTAAAGAACCTGATGGCTCGTTACGGTGACATGAACCAAATTCTGCCAGACGTACCGGAAGATCACGGTATGATTTTAAACCCTGGTTGAACACTTGTACGTGACAAGGACAGTTCATTGGTTTAACCGCGTAGTTACGGTTTTCAGAATGCGTGGTGAACATGTTGTCTGCATAGTTGGCAGCATGTCCTGATTTTTCCCACAGCGTGAAATCAACCACTTGCGGGGTACGGATTTCTTCATAGCCGTTGTCTTGCTGAACTTTACGCATGTATTGTTCAAGTACCTGGTAAATGGTCCAGCCGTTCGGATGCCAGAACACCATACCCGGTGCTTCTTCTTGCATATGGAACAAGTCTAGCGCTTTACCAATTTTACGGTGATCGCGTTTTTCTGCTTCTTCAATACGTTTTACATAAGCTGCAAGCTGTTTCTTGTCTGCCCACGCTGTACCATAAATACGTTGTAATTGTTCGTTTTTCGCATCACCGCGCCAGTAAGCGCCCGAGATTTTAGTCAGCTTGAACGATTTTAAGAATTTGGTATTTGGAACGTGCGGACCACGGCACATATCCAAGTAATCTTGATGGTAGTACAAGCCCATTTGTGTTTCTTCAGGCATGTCGTTGATCAAGCGTAATTTGTATTCTTCGCCACGCGCTGTAAATTCTGCAATCACTTCGTCACGCGGGGTCATTTTTTTCACAACATCATAGTCTTGATCGATGAGCTTTTTCATACGCTCTTCGATGGCTGCCATGTCGTCTAATGTGAATGGACGTGGCATCCAGATATCATAGTAGAAACCTTCTTCAATGACCGGACCAATGACCATCTTTGCTTCTGGGAACAGTTGCTTAACCGCATGACCCACCAAATGCGCGCAAGAGTGACGAATAATTTCGACACCGGCTTCGTCTTTAGGCGTAATAATTTGTAAGGTTGCATCTTCAGTGATGAGATCAGACGCATCCACTAAACGGTCGTTTACACGACCAGCAACGGTATT
This sequence comes from Acinetobacter sp. F9, assembly GCF_019195275.1. Classification (NCBI taxonomy): domain Bacteria; kingdom Pseudomonadati; phylum Pseudomonadota; class Gammaproteobacteria; order Moraxellales; family Moraxellaceae; genus Acinetobacter; species Acinetobacter sp. F9. The sequence goes on along the minus strand of NZ_CP078068.1, from coordinate 2,531,249 downwards.
TTTTGCAAGACCAGGACCAATGCTGAGTGCAACGTCCATCACAGATACGGCTTGATCAAACTGTTTTTGATCGCCATTTGGCAAAGTGATAATTGGCATAAGAAATCCTTAAGGAGTGATGCCCCGTACCATGGAGCATGTCACCGCGAGATTATGATCGAGGAAAACCTCAAAAGATAAAAACGGTGGATAAATAAAATCGATTCGAATTTTACACGGCTTGGCCGCATGATTAAACCTTTTCCCCAATAAAAATCAGATTTACTCCCAAATCTTTCCCTGATCTTTAAAGACTTAGGCTCATCTTTTAATTCAAAATGTGGTTATTCCCGGAAAGTCTGCCACTCAATAAATGTTCTCTCACGATAAACATAGAGCTGGGCAAATTGTGGAATGATGGCTTCACTTTGTGTCGGCCTTAAAAACACATAATCATCGACATGAATATTGCATTGCCTAGGTACCTGAAGCATTTCCTGATTACTACTGCGACCATACAACAGATGCGGCTGGCTTTTTTCAGGATAAATATAATCTGCCTGCCAATAGCCACCATAGATAAACAGTGCTTTATGCCGATGCGGCAAATGATTCAGCATTTCCAGACCCGGAATCTGGCTATAAGACAATACCTTTAAAATCGGTGCGGCAATCCAGAGCGCACATTTTAAAGCGGATAAATTGTCCAGATCGAAGTCACTGGGTTTGAGCAGCATCGAGCCAAAAGCCAGATCATTACAGACACTCTGCTGGCAATGCTGCATAAAGGTCGGACTGCCACCACCGTTAAAACACAAATCTGCCCGCCATAAATCTGGGAATTGCTGCTGAATAGTATTTTTATATTGTTGATAAATCTGCTGCGATTGCTGATAACTTTTTTCGGGGCTTTTCAAAATATTCGGCAATTTGGCGACATGTGCATCATAGCCCATCAACCCCGAAAGCCTGAGAGCGTCGGGATGTTGCTGAATGAGTTTGAGTAAGGCTATTAACTGTTGCTGGCTACTCACCCCACCACGATGTAAGCCGACATCAATTTCAATATTGATATTTAACTGAAGATTAGATTCTTGAGCGAATTGCAGATATTGCTTCAAGCGTTTTATGTCATCGACCAGCCATTGAATATTGCTTTGATCATTTGCTTTATTTTGTTCAGGAACGTTTTGATAAAAATGTTGTACCGCATGAATCGGCATTGGCTTACCCAGCAAGATATCGGCCTGTTCAAATGCTCTCATCATTTCTAAAAGATGGGGTAAATGAAATACCATAAATCGTCGGGTATTCAGCTTTTCACTGGCCAGTTTGAGTAGCTGGATACTGGCTAGAGACTTCACCACCAGACGCGGCTTGAGCTGCGCAGGGATTTTTGCCTGTACAATCTCCAGATTCTGCTGATATTGAGCCAGATCCAGAATCAGTTGCGGTGTACCAGTTCCCTGCTGCTGCAAATCTCGGGTCAGTTGCTGAAAATACTTCGATTGCATAATTCGCTCCTGCTATTCAGACAAAAATAACTGCTGTAAATGCGGATTCAGCCATTTTTGCTGCGGATCCAGTTGCTGGCGCAATCTCATAAAATCATCCCATTTTGGGTAAAGATCACACAGCGAAGCGGCTGTCATGCTGTGCAACTTTCCCCAATGTGGCCGTCCCTGATACTTCTGAAAAATCGGCTCGACCAGATCGAAAATAGCTCGGCAATCCTGTTTATAAAACTGATGAATCGAAATCGAAACCGAATCACGCTGATAAAAAGGACTCAGCCATATCTCATCGGCTTTGACATAACGAAACTCGACTGGAAAGAACATCGGCACTCGATGTTTGCGTAAAACACGCAGAACCTCGTCCAGACACTGCAAGCCGGAATCGACCGGAAGCTGATATTCCATTTCATTAAATCTGGTCTGACGCGGAGTCGGAAAAATCCGGGATGACCAATCCACATAACAACTCGGTTTAACAAAAACACCCAATAATTTTTGCAGATAAGGATTAGATGCAGGAATAAATCGGGTCAATTCAGAACACAAGGTCAATAACGCATCTTCAGATGGCCAGTTCTCCTGCCTTGGCTGAATTTCATCATCCGTTTCATCCAGGGTTTTTAGCATGACCTGATCAGAATGAAGAAAAGCCCAAAATTCAATATGCCGGTGCTGATGTTTCCATTGATCGATATGCGCAAATACTTCTTTTAATGGACACAGCCGAATCTGTTCTTTTAATTTATAGCGCGGACGATTTTGCAGGGTAATTTTGGTCAATATCCCCAGACTACCTAACGCCACACGCCCCGCTTGAAATATCTCGGTATTCTGCTGATGATCACATTGCAACAGCTCTCCATCTGCAGTCAGCAATTCAAAACCGTCCACAAAAGCAGATAAACAGGGTAAATCGATGCCGGTGCCATGCGTTCCCGTGGAAATCGCTCCCGCCAGACTTTGCTGATCAATATCACCCTGATTGGGTAAAGCTTGATTGATCGGGGCAAGATATTCACCTAAATCATATAAACGCGTACCAGCGTGCACGGTACATTGAACTTTTGCCTCATCCAAAGCCACCACACCTTTTAAATGATCGAGATGAAGCAGCACATCATTGGTTTTAGCCAAAGCACTAAATGAATGCCCCGCACCTACTGCACGAATCTTTGCCTGTGACTTCACCAAACCTTGTAATTCGCTTATTTCTCTGGGCTGAAAAACTTGAGGAGCGCTGTGCTGACTCCCTGACCAGTTTCGCCAGACTGCATTCGCCTGTTGTATTTTCATTATTATTCTCTGGCTCATATTATTTTACTGACTCAATTAGAGTAAAATACCTAAAAAATCAAATATGGGAACCCACGGGTTCAAAAAAATCAAATAGGGCTAAATATTTTAATTAATATTCAATGACTTAAAATTTATATTAATTTACTCGACTAAAGCATAAATGCAAGATTTCGAAGAAGTGCATATCTTTTCAAAAGGATATGAAAATAACGATACAACGGAGTTTTACCATGGTTAGCGCATACGATGAATTACCGCGTACCCCCGCAAATTTTGTAGCCTTGTCACCTTTACGCTATCTAGATCGTGCAGCTTATATCTATCCGAATCAAAATGCGATTATTCATGGTCAGCGCCGCATTACCTGGCGTGAAAAATACAATCGCTGCCGTCAGTTTGCCAACCAACTCCAAAAATTAGGCATCGGTAAAAATGATACCGTGTCTGTCCTGCTGCCTAACGTCCCTGCCATGATTGAAGCGCACTTTGCTGTGCCAATGGCAGGTGCGGTACTCAATACCTTAAATACCCGTCTGGATGCCAAAACCCTTGCCTTTATGCTGGAGCATGCTGAAAGCAAAGTCTTACTGGTCGACCCTGAATTTACAGCGCTTGCGACCGAAGCACTGGCGCTGGTTTCACAAGAGATCTATGTGATTGATGTGGCCGATGCAGAGTTTGAAGGTGAAGACCAGCGTATTGGTCAAATCGAATATGAAGACTGGATTGCGCAAGGCGATGCAAACTTTGAATGGCATTTACCTCAAGATGAATGGGATGCCATCAGCTTAAGTTACACTTCTGGGACCACCGGCAACCCGAAAGGCGTGGTCTATCATCATCGTGGTGCCTACATTAACGCAGCCAGTAATATTATTGCCTGTGGCATGACACCACGTGCCACCTATTTATGGACACTGCCGCTATTCCACTGTAATGGCTGGTGCTTTGCCTGGACCATGGCGGCCAACGGTGGAACCAACGTTTGCTTGCGTAAAGTTGATGCTGAACTGATCTTTAAACTGATTGCTGAACATAAAGTCGATTACTTCTGCGGTGCACCAATTGTCTTGTCAATGCTGATTAACGCACCTGAAGAGAAAAAGACCAAAATTGATCATCGTGTCGAAGTGATGGTGGCGGGTGCCGCACCTCCAGCAGCAATTATTGAAGGCATGCGCAATATCGGTATTAACGTAACGCATGTTTACGGCTTGACTGAAACCTATGGCCCTTCTGCACTCTGCGCTTCACAGGCAGGCTGGAGCGATCTGTCTATTCAGGAACAGGCACAGTTGCACTCCCGTCAAGGCGTCCCGTATCCATTGCAAGATGGCATGAAAGTGCTTGATCCGGATACCATGCAGGAAGTGCCACATGATGGTCAGACCATGGGTGAAATCATGTTCCGTGGCAATATCGTGATGAAAGGTTATCTGAAAAATCCTGAGGCGACAGCAGAAGCCTTTGCCGGTGGCTGGTTCCATACGGGAGATTTGGCGGTATGCCAACCGGATGGCTATGCCAAAATTACCGACCGTTCCAAAGATGTGATTATTTCTGGCGGAGAAAATATTTCATCGCTTGAAGTGGAAGAAGTACTGTATCAGCATCCGGCAGTGCTGACTGCGGCGGTAGTCGCAAAGCCTGATCCACGCTGGCAGGAAGTTCCTTGTGCCTTTATCGAACTCAAAGAAGGAATAACAGCTTCGGAAGAAGAAATTATGGAATTCTGCCGTGAACATCTGGCCCGTTTTAAAGTGCCTAAGGATGTGGTGATTACCGAAATTCCAAAAACTTCGACCGGAAAATTGCAGAAATTTGTTTTACGTGAGTGGGCCAAAGAGCGTGCGCAAGGTGAGTTCTCTTAACGCCATCCAGGCATATTTTTTCAAAATCTACTCAATAAAAAATCGTGCTAAGAAAACTTAGCACGATTTTTTAACTTACCCTCTCCCAAACCCTCTCCTATAAGGAGAGGACTTTAAGGAACTTACATCTCAACCATTTCTACGCCATCAATGCGTGCCACAGTCATCAAATCTTTATCACCACGACCTGAAACCGTCGCAATAATAATTTGATCTTTATCCATGGTCGGTGCAAGTTTAGTGACATAAGCCATAGCATGTGCGCTTTCTAACGCCGGAATAATGCCTTCAATCTTGGTCAAGTCGCGGAAACCCTGTAAAGCTTCCTGGTCATTGATCGGTACGTATTTCACGCGATACATATCTTTCAGGAAACTATGTTCCGGACCCACACCCGGATAATCCAGACCTGCAGAAATTGAATGGGTTTCGATGATCTGGCCTTGTGCATCCGACATCAGGTAAGTTCGGTTACCATGCAGGACACCGACATGACCGGCATTCAACGGCGCAGAGTGCTTGCCTGATTCAATCCCATGACCTGCTGCTTCAACGCCGTACATTTTCACGTCTTGATCGTTCAGGAATGGATAGAACAAGCCCATTGCATTGGATCCACCACCGACACATGCTACCAGTGCATCTGGCAGACGGCCAGCCTGTTCCAGAATCTGACGGCGTGCTTCACGACCAATGATCGACTGGAAATCACGAACCAACTGTGGATATGGGTGTGGACCTGCCACAGTACCAATCACATAATAGGTTGAATCAACATTGGTCACCCAATCACGCATGGCTTCATTCATGGCATCTTTTAAGGTTTTAGAGCCACTTTCTACCGGCACAACCGTCGCACCTAATAAACGCATACGGTAGACGTTCATCGCCTGACGTTTTACATCGTCTGCGCCCATAAATACTACGCATTCAAGACCTAAACGTGCTGCAATCGTTGCCGTTGCTACACCGTGCTGGCCTGCCCCTGTTTCGGCAATAATACGTTTCTTGCCGGAAAGCTTCGCCAGCAAAGCCTGACCGATTGTATTATTTACTTTGTGCGAACCGGTATGGTTCAGGTCTTCACGTTTCAGGTAAATCTGTGCGCCACCCAACTCTTTCGACCATCGTTCAGCATGATATAAAGGACTCGGACGACCGACGTAAAACGCCATGTCACGGTCAAATTCTGCCAAAAACTGCGCATCATCTTTCATACGGAAATAGAGCTTTTCCAAGTCTTCTAAAGCCGCCATGAGTGTTTCTGACACAAAACGTCCGCCATGAATACCGAAATGCCCGCGTTCATCCGGGAATTGGGTATAGTCAACTGCCTGACTGTTCTGGCTAGTACTTTGCTGATCCACGATGGACTCCTTGCATAAAGCGTTCTATGAGTTGTTGGTCTTTAATACCTTTTGCGGACTCGACACCGCCACTCACATCTACGGCATAGGCCTGTGTGGTGAGAATTGCCTGTTCGATATTGTCAGGATTTAAACCGCCTGCCAAGATCAAGGGAATATCAAGTTTGGGAAATGTCTCCCAATCGAAGCTGTGGCCCGTACCACCTTTCAGATCAGGATGCCATGCGTCTAACAACACTGCACTCGCGCCAGCATCTTGATAACCTTGAATTTCTGTAACTACGTCAAGATCAGGTTTGACCTGAATGGCCTTGTACCAGCGGCGTCCGACCTGTTGAGCGATTGTCTGACATTGTTCCGGCGTTTCATCACCATGGAATTGCACAATATCAAGATGAACCGTTTGCAAGATATCCTGAATCTCATTAGCTGAATGATTCACAAACAGTCCAACCACTTGCACATAAGGTGCAATGGCTTGAACCAGTTGAGCAGCTTGCTCTGCTGTAACAGCTCGGGGACTCGGTGGATAAAATACGAATCCTATCGCATCTGCACCTGCGTTCACCACAGCATGAACATCTTCGACTCGGGTGATTCCACAAATTTTGGCACGGGTTCGCATATTATTCTGGCTCTAGATCTACCAATGTCTTGAACAATCTATAAGATTGGGGCAAATCATTGTAATGCAATTTTTCCGGCTTGCGTAAAGTTCATCCGGATTATTCTCTATGCAGATTGTATATAACTCATACTGACTTTATACTGCGCTCACTTTGCAGCAAGTCCAAGCCTTCAGGCTTTAGGGAAGCTGGTGTAAATCCAGCACTGCCCCCGCAACGGTAAAAAATGAAACGTCTATCAATTTAAACTCTTCGGTTTACACCACTGCATCTTGATGTGGGAAGGTGGATATACAGCAAAGTCGCTGCTTTGCACATTTAAGTCCGGAAACCTGCTTGTTGTGTTCTATAACTCAATCATTCACGGGGAAGTGAATGTAGGGAGCTTTAACATGTCACTTCATTGTCAACCTACTGCCTTGGTAGGTGCGATCGCACTTGCCTTGGGTTTCACTTCATCTGTTCAGGCTGCCGAGCAAAAAGTTGCGAAAGCCTCTTTAGATACCATTGTGGTGACTGTCACACGTTCTGAAGAAAAGATAGAAAATGTGCCTGCGCGGATTTCAGTGATTGATGAAAAAACCATTCAACAATCTCCTATTGCAGATTTAGGTTCTCTACTGAATAGAGAAGCATCTATTAACATTGTGCAATCAGGTGGTATTGGTCAAACGACATCTGCGTTCCTTCGTGGTACAGATTCAAAGCACCTTCTATTTTTAAAAGATGGCGTCAGTTTAAATACCGCTCTAGATGGTGGCTCTAATATTCCTTATATAGATTTAAGCGATATTGAACGTATTGAAGTCTTAAGAGGTCCTGCATCCGTTCAGTATGGTACAGATGCGATTGGTGGTGTCATCAATGTGATTTCGGCTACACCTAAGAAAACAGGTATCTCATTGACCAATGAGATAGGTGAAAATCATACCTATAAATCTATTGTTGGCGCAGATTTTGTAGATCAGTCAGGTTTATACGCTCAAATTAAAGCTCAGCGCCTTGAAAGCGGTGGAACTCCCGTTACAAATAAAGCAAAAGAAGATGCAGGATACGATCAAAAAGGTTACAGCGCAAAATTGGGTCTCGACCAAGAGAAATACAGCGCCAGCCTAAGTTTTAGTAAAAATGAGGGAACAAATGTCTATTATGGTGGTTCTCAAGACTTTCTTAACCAAGTTTTTATCACAAAAGCAAGTACAACGCTTACAGAAAACCTTGCACTAAATGCGCAATATGCAAATTTCAAAGATGAATTACTTGGATCTAGAAGCAGCTATATGTTCAATACTGAACGTGATGAAGCTGATCTTAACCTTAATTTGAAGATTTCAGAAAGTCAAAAAGTCATCTTAGGTGCAGCATTAAATCAAGCCAATATCGAGAGCTATGCTATTCAAGGACAAAAGCAAGATTTAGATAGTATCGGATACTATGTTCAACATAATTACGATTCCAATCAGCTACATACCCAAGCAGGTTTACGCTTAGAAGATCATGACCAATTTGGTAGCCATGTAGTCGGTCAAATTGCAGGTCGATATAACCTTACTGATACAACGAGTATTTACAGCAATATCGGTACAGGCTTTAAAGCACCAACTGGGAATCAATTATTCTATTCTGATAGTAGTGAGTGGAAAGGAACTACGTACATCACTAATGGTAATCCCAATTTAAAACCCGAAGAAAGTATTTCTTACGAAATCGGGATAGATCAAATATTAACGGATCATTTCAGTACATCTTTATCCTTATATCAAACTAAAGTTAAAAACCTAATTTCGCCTGATTATAGTTGGGACGATCTGACAAATACGTCAACAACAGACTTCATTAACACAGCCAAAGCAAAAATGACTGGTGGTGAATTCGGTCTAAAATGGCAAAAAGATGATTTATTTATGAGTACTGAATACGCTTATGTCAAAACTCAAGATGAACAAACAGGTTTAGAACTTATTCGTCGTCCCCGCCAATCGCTTTCAACAACGATTGGATTAGAAAATAATGTATATGGTTTGAGTGCGACATTAACTGCGAAATCCACATCTAAAATTTCTGCTTCAAAAAACTCGAAAGAATTGCCTGGCTATGCCACGGTTAATCTGAATGCGTATTGGAATCTCAATCCGCATCTTAAAGTCTTTACAAATATTCAGAATATCGGTGACAACAAGTTTAAGACTGCATCTTATGGTGGTGATGAATTCTATATCAACGGTGGCCGTCTCGCTTCTGCAGGCATCACCTTTAAATACTAAGCCCTAAACAGCAAAAAACTTTAAAACAGCGCAGTTTATGGATAATGTTATGACCGACATTATCCTTTTTTATTATCTTCATTAAAAATTCAAGGAACACATATGGGCCACCGTTTAAGTAAAATCTACACGCGCACAGGCGATTCGGGTACTACAGGGCTTGGTGATGGCTCACGCGTTGCCAAAGATGACTTGCGTATTACCGCGCTGGGTGATGTCGATGAACTGAATGCCGTGATTGGCGTATTACGTGCACAAATTTCAGCAAGTAACATTGAAGATCAAGCCGCTTGGGATAAATCTTTAAGCCTGATCCAGCACTGGCTATTTGATCTGGGCGGTGAAGTGTGTATTCCAGGTTTTAATCTGGTGCAACCGGTATCAATTGAGTTTTTAGAAAATGATATCGACCGCATGAATGAAGCGTTGCCGATGTTAAAAGACTTTATTCTGCCTGCCGGAACGCTGGTGTGCAGCTTTGCCCATCAGGCGCGTGCAGTCTGCCGTCGCGCAGAACGCAGCGTGATGTCCGTGCATCACCGTGACCAAAATATTCAGGCAGCGTCACTGCAACTACTTAACCGTTTATCGGACTGGTTATTTGTCGCATCACGCACCCTGCAACGTGCTGAGGGCGGCTCCGAAGTACTATGGCAAAAAAATATCAATGACAGCATCGAAAAGTAAAATTATGTTTCAAGTTAGCATCTAAAAATACACGTCAGATGTCTCTTGATTTTACAGAGTATCTGACGAAAATAGAATGTGTCATCCTTCTGTCACGTAGCCCTCGCAAAATGAACTTAACTTTCCCACTCATGAGCATCTTATGCGCATAATTGGACATCGTGGTGCACGTGGCGAAGCCCCTGAAAATACCTTGGGCGGTTTTCAATATATTCAGGAGATCGGCATTCGCGCCGTTGAGTTTGATGTCCGTCAGCTTAAAGACAACGCTTTAATTATCATGCATGATGACGACTTTGTGCGTACCACCGGTGTGCAGAAGCATCTATACGAATGTAACCGCCAAGATCTTACCCAATATAATCACGCGGTGGCCTGGTCAGAATGGAATAAAGTCGAAGCGACCCCACTGCTCGATCAAACCTTAAATGTCATTCGAAATTTCGAGCATATTGAAGTCGAAATTAAAAGCGTAGCATCTGAAGCAGAAGCTGAAAAAATCGCATTTGAGGTCGAACAACAACTACAAGGCTATGAGCAGGCAGCTCTTATTACCAGCTTTGATGCCAAAATTCTGGATGCCTTCAAACAGCAAAACTCACGTTTAAAACGCGGTTTATTGATTGAGACCGATGTCAAACATCAAGCTATTGATCAGGCGCTGGAACTGGGATGCTGTCATATTGGCTGGATGGATGAACTGGCCAGTAAAGACCTGATTCAAGCCACGCAGGCTGCCGAGTTGAATATCAGTGTCTGGACAGTGAATGATGTGACCCGAGCTAAACAGCTGCGAGACTGGGGCATTCAGGGGCTGATTACCGATTATCCAAAATTGATGCTGCAACAACTCTGAACAATTTCTCTTAAAATAATCTCTCTTAGCCTTAATTGATCTAGGTATTTCTTGATTCAGCTCATTTCGATGACGCAATAATGAAAGTGTGAATCTTCCTTAATTTAATTTTATTTGAAAGTAAGATTAAGTTGCCCAACACGTATATTCTGCAAATTCCCTGATAATATTGTAGAAATTATGAACAACGATTTTCATCTGATTCATTCGGTTTCAATTTTCTGAAAGAGTGATAATCCTCAGTCACTTAGTCGGAAATCAGAGCCTGTCTAAGCTCGCAAAATGGTCACTTCTACCCTACTTATTCTGTTACCGACAAGTACAATACAACCGTACAATAATGCTAGTGATGCCTTAGGGCACATGCTAATATGGACAAGATAGGCTGCTGTTAAAACCAACAGTAGTTTCTGCTTTTTGTTATACCTTCCGAGGTTCTAGGAGTGCTGTTGGAGATGAATGCTCCCTTACCCAAAGCCCCCATCAACTGGATTGCTGTGTTTGCATTGGTATTCTTACCGATTGTAGCCCTGATCGCGATTCCGTTGTATGCGTATCACCATGATTTTAGCGCTGCCGCTTGGATCAGTATGTTTGTTTTACTGGGCGTAAGCAGCCTCGGCATTACAGCAGGATACCATCGCCTGTGGGCACATCGTGCTTATGAAGCCACTTTACCATTAAAAATCATCTTGATGATTATGGGTACATTTGCTGTACAGAATAGTATTTTATTCTGGGCATCTGGTCACCGTACTCATCACCGCCATGTCGATGATGTTGATCAAGACCCGTACTCGATCAATAAAGGCTTCTGGTATGCACATATTGGCTGGATGTTACGTGATTATCCATCTGGTGCTGCCAACTATAAAAATGCACCAGATCTGTTAAAAGATAAAGTGGTGATGTTTCAGGACAAATACTACGTTCCTTTAGTGATTGCTGTTCATGCTGCAATTTTACTTCCAATTGGCTGGGCAGTCGGCGATGTCTGGGGAGTCTTGCTGCTGGGTGGATTAATGCGTTTAATCCTGAGCCATCATGTGACCTTCTTCATTAACTCGCTATGCCACATGTGGGGAAATCGTCCTTATACCGACGAAAATACTGCACGTGACAACTTCGTACTTGCGATTGCAACTTGGGGTGAGGGTTATCATAACTATCACCACATTTTCCAATACGATTACCGTAACGGCGTGAAATGGTGGCAGTACGATCCAACTAAATGGTTGATCTGGACTTGTTCTAAACTTGGTTTAGCTAAAAACTTGCGCCGTATTCCTAGCTTTAATATCAAAAAAGCAGAATTGGCGATGAAGTTTAAATATGCCGAACAGGATCTTGCGGTGTATGGTCATGATGTTTCTGAAGATATCTCAGCGGTAAAAACCAAGATCGCACAGGAATATGATGCATTTACCCAAACTTTAAATGACTGGGCGAAGCTGAAAGAACAGGAAATTCAGGTCAAGAAAGCGTCTATGGCTGAAAAAATCCATCAAATGGATGACAAGCTGAAAGTTGAATTCCAGCTGGTTGAACAGCGTCTTTCCCATCATCGTCAAACCTTGAATCTACTGGTTCGTAATCTGAAAAAATCTGCAGTTTCTCAATAAAAGCTGTTGAAAATTAAAGCCCCACTCGGGGCTTTTTTTATGTCCGAAAGATAACGTGAACTCTCGCTTATACAACAGTTTTATACAGCTATCTTTGTTATAGTTCATGTATTCCAATCCTGTACTGATGCTATGTATTTTAACTCTCGCTATCAAACACTACCTGCTCGCCTCTATCATCATCAAGTTCCGCTGCCGTTAAAAGGTGCAAAAGCCGGACATTTTAATGCAGCATTGGCAGAGCAACTGCAATGGTCAGATAAAGACAAAGCGCAATGGGTCAAGATTTGTAGCGGTCAGAAAGTCTTCGCTGAGTTTGAACCTTTGGCTATGGTCTATGCAGGCCATCAGTTTGGGCAATGGGCAGGACAATTGGGAGATGGTCGCGGCCTGTTAATTGCACAGATCCTTGATCAGGAAGGTCAGACTATTGACCTGCATTTAAAAGGTGCGGGTGCAACGCCCTATTCACGCATGGGTGATGGGCGTGCAGTACTGCGTTCGGTGATTCGTGAGTATCTGGCGGGTCATGCATTAAATGCTTTGGGTGTAGCATCCAGTAATGCGGTAGGTTTTACTTCATCAATGCAAGGTATTCAGCGCGAAAAGCTCGAACCCGGTGCAATGATGTTACGTACTTCAGACTGTCATATTCGTTTCGGGCATTTTGAATGGATCAATCAATATCAGCCGGAGTTATTGGCTGAATTTACCCAGAAATGTATTGAATGGCATTATCCGGAATGCCTGCAAGCCGAACAGCCGATTCTGAGCTTTGCCACAAAAGTCATTCAGCGCACAGCGGTGATGATTGCCAAATGGCAACTGGTTGGCTTCGCGCATGGCGTGATGAATACTGACAATCTGAATATTACCGGCTCGACTTTGGACTTTGGTCCTTATGGCTTTATGGAACGCTTCCGTCCGAACTGGATCAATAACCATTCGGATTATCAGGGGCGTTATACCTATCAGCAACAACCAAGTATCGGGCACTGGAACTTGTGGCAATGGTTAAACAATCTGGTTCCCCTCTGCCCTGTGAATTATGACAAAGAACAATGGAAACAGGATCTGGCCGGCTGTCTGGAACATTATGAGCCGACATTCTTGGAACATTACAAACACGGTTTAAACCAGAAAATGGGTTTACCAGGTTTCCATAAAGACAGTTTTGACTGTGCGATGGCATTTTTACGAATCTTGCAAAGTGAGCAACTGGATTACACCCAGAGTTTTATCCGCCTGCAAAATAAAGACTATGAAGCCATGAAAGACGATTGTCTGGATCGTCGTCAGTTTGAAGCATTCTTGGCGCAATATGAAAGCATTCGCGAACAACAGGATATTGAAGAATTAGACGCCGCCATGCAACTGGCCAATCCGCATTATATTCTGCGTAATCATATGGCACAGAAAGCCATTGAACTGGCAGAGCGGGATGATTTTTCTGAAGTAGATCGTTTATTTAAACTATTGAGCCAGCCTTATCTAAAACAGCCAGATCTGGAACAGCCTGAAGATTTAGCGCCATTGCCAAGTGATGTGCCTGAAGTGATGGTGAGTTGTTCGTCTTAATAAATAGACTCAAAAAACATGCAAAAAATTGATCAAACTAAACTGACACATGAAATTATTGAAACAGCATATAAGCTGCTTACTCACAAACTCGCATTTGGAGGATTAATTACACATAACGAAAGTGCTTTCCAATTAGAACTAGGACATATTTTAAAAACACTTGGGCAGTTATATGAGTTTAGGTTAAGCGACAAATTCCATTTAGAGTTTGAAACATTTTTACCTTTAAAAACAACGAGTATTAAGAGTCAATCTGAGCGAGCAAGAATTGATATTTTAATTCGTTATCAAGATAGTAATCATCAAACTTGTGCTGCTATAGAACTAAAATTCTTTAAGAAAAGTAACCATCGGGAACCTAACAACCGCTACGATGTCTTTAAAGATCTTTCAAATTTAGAACTTTACAAGAAAAATGGAGTCGACATTTGTTATTTCATTCTCGCAACTGATCATGCCCACTATTGCAACCAAATAAAATATTCAGATGATACCCGTGATTTTGATTTCAGGCATAAAAGTACGTACAAAGAAGGAACGATATTAAGTTATAGAACTCCTAAGCCTTACGGAAACGATATTACACTCATGCAAGACTATGAGTTTTTATGGGACCAGATTAACGATTTATATTTTCTGAAAGTACAAGTTTAAATAAATGTGGATGGTTAATAATTACATCCACATTTATTTTTTAATCAGTCTTCGGGATATTCAAAACGGTAACCAACACCGTACACTGCCTGAATCCACTCATGGCGGTTACCGGTTTCAGCCGCATCTGAAATCTTACGGCGCAAATTCTTGATATGACTGTCAATGACCCGGTCTGCGACATCAAAACTGTCCGGATTGATATGATCCAGCAATTGCGCACGTGAATAGACCTGTCCGACATGTTCCAGGAATAACTCCAGCAAACGGAATTCGGTCGGCGTTAAATTCAAGGCTTTTTGTTGATACCAGATGCGCTGTTGTGATTTGTCCATACGAAATAAATCATTGCTTTCCGGTTCTGATTTACGATCCAGACGACGTAACACAGCCTGTACGCGCGCAACCAGTTCTTTCGGACTAAATGGTTTACAGAGATAATCATCTGCACCCATATTCAGACCCAACACACGGTCAATTTCTTCAGTACGCGCGGTTACCATAATAATCGGCAAGTCTGACTGTTCACGTACTTTACGGCAAATGGTCAGGCCGTCCATACGCGGCACCATCAAGTCCAGAATCATCAGACTCGGTTTACGCTGGGTAAAACTGTTATATGCTTCCTGCCCATCATGAAACATACTGACCTCAAAACCAGCAGCTTCCAGATAGTCTCGCACCAACTGTGCAAGTTCGATTTCATCTTCAACCAGCATGACATGTTTCATCAATCTATTCCCTTCATGGTTTCATTTGTTTAGGAAAGCTCAGCTTGCATCGTAAACCACCCAGTGGTGAATGTGCAAAGCTTAAACTGCCGCCCAGCGCCTGCGTAATTTTACATGATAATGCCAAACCAAGTCCTGTTCCGCCAGTCGCCCGGGTACGCGAATCATCGACACGGTAGAAACGCTCACCAATACGCGCCAACTGTTCATCAGTTAGGCCAAACGGACTATCATCGATATATAAGGTCCACTCTTTATCATCCTGTGTGGTATGAATATGCACCTGCCCACCCGCTTCAGTATAGCGAATACTGTTACTGAGCAAGTTCGCCACAATCTGTTTAAAACGATCCAGATCCAGATCTAATTCAGCACCTTCACCATCTGCAGTGACCGTCAGTTCAGCCTGATCAAAGTTGGGCTGGAAGTTGATGAGTTCCTGCTGTACCACCTCCCACGGATTCACCGTCGAGAAGTAAAATTGCAATTGCTGCGCATCGGCCTGTGCCAATGCGGCCAGATCCTGTGTCAGTTTTTTCAGGCTGGTGACCTGCGCCAGCATGGAAGCAAAATGTTCAGGGGTGGGTTTACGAATCCCATCCTGCATCGCTTCAATCTGTGCCTGCAATACCGCCAGTGGCGTTTTCAATTCATGTGAGGTATCTGCCACCCATTGACGGCGTGAGGTTTCATGCTGATCCAGAATCACAGCCAAGGCATTTAATTCATTGGACAAATCACCCAATTCATCATTGCGGTTGACTTTGACCTGATACTGATAATTGCCTTGGGTCAGAGCACGCGTACCATTCAGCAAACGTTGAATTGGTTTCTTGAAATAAGTCGCCAATAACAAGGAGGCAATCAGACTGGCCAAAATACTGAGCGCATAGACCAAGAACAAATAACGCTTTTGATTACTAAAAAAATTAATACTTAAGGCATCATCCTGATCCAGAACCGGCTTTAAGCCCAAATAGCCGACAATCTGATTATTCACCATAATCGGGCGATAGGAAATCTGCTCATCTGAAGCCTCACCGACCACAAAGCGCCGTTTTGCATCATACAGCGAAAGACGTGAACTGAGACCAAGACGATCCGGCATCTGGATAAACTGCTTCTTGCCGGTCGGCTGCTGTGCTGCTTGTTCGCCATTCTTACGGTCAGTTCTAAACAGATTCTGATTGGAACTCAGCGGAAATTTTAGGCCTTCAAAGGGCTGAAACTGAGAGGGTAGATTGGAAGCCAGGAGGCGTAACTCTTCTTCATTGACCTGACGCGGTGGCAAAGCCGGATCGACCATACTGGGTGCGACTTGAACCAGGGTCTGTTCCTGAAAATAGCGCTGCTGCAAGGCAATATCATACTGACGGCGCAGCCACCAGCGTGATAAACGATCATAATCATCTGGCGCAGCCTCCCCTTCCATTTGTAGAATCTGGGCCTGAATCGCATTGCCCCAGTCCTGATACACCGCATAGACATCCGCCAGATTTTTAATCACATAATCCAGTTTCTGCATTTCGACATCAGCCACATAGCGGGCGAAATTACGCTGCATATTCAGATGCAGTACACCCAGACTCACTGTGGTAATAACCAGCGTGGTCAACAGTACGGTCAAAAATAGACGTAATGCAATCGGAATACGGCGAATGTTCAAAACAGAAATCTCAATTTTTCTTCTATATTCATTATTGTAGCGAACATGGCATCAAAAAACTCTTCATTGTTTCTTCATCTTTATTGTTTAATCTTTACCTGACATAAAATCAGGTTCTTGACGGGAATAAATACAATGCAAGCCATGACAAAAATAGCCTTAATCAGTGCCAGTGTTCTTTCTATGGGTGCTTTGACTGCCTGTCAATCTACCAGTAATGTACCGAACAATGAGCATCGCCAAATGATGAAACATCATCATGAGGGTAAAAAACAGCATCATCTTTCACCTGAACAGCGCGAGCAGTTTAAAGCAAAGCGTGCGGAACGTCTGCAATTTGCCAAACAGCTGCAACAGGCCTGTGACAATAAAGCCGTAGGTTCAGCGGTTCAAATCAAGGCCGGTGATAAAACCATTGATGGCAGCTGTACTATCGTTTTTAAAGCCGATCGTAAAAACATGCAAGGCGAACACCGCGGCATGAAAGCTGAACATCGCCCGATGCGTGCTGATGTCCGTGGCGGCATGATGCGCGGTGAAGCATTAACTGATGCAAAACGTGCAGAATTGACCAAACAGTTTGATCAACGTCTGGCTCAGCGTCAGGCACAACAACAAGCGATGCTGCAAGCCTGTCAAGGCAAGAAAGATGGTACTGCTGCACAGATCAAAGCAGGTGAACAAACAGTGAATGGTCAATGTCATGTTCGTTTCCAGCCCAAAACATCTGCCTATTAATGCATAGGAATCAATGATTCACGACAAGCACCTTCGGGTGCTTTTTTATTGCGTGCTATTTACCCTGGATAGTTGACTATTCGTATCATAAAAAATACACCTAAAGTCTTTATACTCAATGTGTTTAACACGTCATATATATTAATCTTTGACTTTACAGTCACCAAGAAATCCCCCTGAAAAGCTTGTACCGCAGGGGAAGATGTTGCAGGATTAGAATCATTCCAAACCGTGTCAGTGAAGATACGTTTTTAGTTCATCTAAGATTATAACGCTGGTTAAACCAGTATTGAGGAAACCGATATGCCACAATACAAAGCGCCTTTACGTGATATGCAATTTGTGTTGCATGAATTATTAAATGCTGAACAACACTATGCAAATCTCCCTGCATTCCAAGAAAACGTAAGCCGTGAACTGGTAGATCAGTATTTAGAAGCTGCGGCTGATTTCTGTGAAAATGAACTCTCTCCGATTAACCAGGCGGGCGACCGTGAAGGTTGTACCTGGAATGACGGCGTGGTGACTACACCAACAGGCTTTAAAGAAGCGTATCAAAAATACATCGAGCTGGGCTTCCCTTCACTTTCTGCTGAAGAACAGTATGGCGGTCAAGGCTTACCAAATTCTTTAGGGATTACCATCTCTGAAATGGTCGGTACTGCGAACTGGGCATGGGGCATGTACCCTGGCCTGTCTCACGGTGCAGTTCGTACTTTAGAACACCACGGTTCAGCTGAACAAAAAGATGCTTACCTGCCTAAACTGGTTTCAGGTGAGTGGACGGGTACCATGTGCCTGACCGAATCGCATGCAGGTTCTGACCTGGGTATTATCCGTACCAAAGCCGAGCCACAAGCAGATGGTAGCTACGCCATTTCTGGCGAGAAAATCTTCATCTCTGCGGGTGAACACGACATGGCTGAAAACATCATCCATATCGTACTGGCACGTTTACCGGGCGCACCGAAAGGCACCAAAGGTATTTCATTATTCATCGTACCGAAGTTCAACCTGAATGCCGATGGCTCTATTGCCGATCGCAATGGCGTACGTTGTGGTTCAATCGAACATAAAATGGGGATCCACGGTAACGCAACCTGTGTGATCAACTTCGATAACGCGAAAGGCTTCCTGATTGGCCCTGAAAACCGTGGTCTGAACTGCATGTTCACCTTCATGAACACTGCACGTATCGGTACGGCAGTACAAGGTCTGGCAGCGTCTGAAGGTTCTTTCCAGGGTGCACTTGCCTACGCCAAAGACCGTCTGGCGATGCGTTCACTGTCTGGCCCTAAAAACCCGGAAAAAGAAGCAGATCCAATCATTGTGCATCCAGCTGTACGTAACATGCTGCTAACCCAAAAAGCATATGCTGAAGCAGGTCGCGCACTGGTTTACCTGTTGGCGCAATATGCGGACGTGGTTGAACATGCTGTAGAAGAAGCCGATCGTAAATTTGCAGACAATATCTTGTCTCTACTTACCCCAATCGCAAAAGCATTCCTGACTGAAACCGGTTCTGAAGCTGCGAAACACGGTGTGCAGGTCTTCGGTGGTCATGGCTTTATTTCTGAGCATGGCATGGAGCAAATCGTACGTGATACACGTATTGCCTGTTTGTACGAAGGTACCACTGAAATTCAGGCGCTGGACTTGTTAGGTCGTAAAGTGTTGGGTACTCAAGGTGCGATGTTGAAAGACTTCACCAAGATGATCCACAAATTTGCTGAAGCGCACAAAGACAATGCTGCAATGAAAGAATTCGTTGAGCCATTGGCTGCCTTGAACAAGGAATGGGGCGACCTGACCATGCAAATTGGTATGCGTGCGATGCAAAACCCTGAAGAAGTCGGTGCAGCTGCGGTCGATTACCTGTACTTCTCTGGTTATGTCACCCTGGCTTACCTATGGGCACGTATGGCACTGGTTGCTCAAGAGCAACTGGCTGCTGGCACCACTGAAGTTGACTTCTACAATGCCAAAGTGACCACTGCACGCTTCTACTTCAAGAAAATCCTGCCACGCGTTCGTTCACATGTTGACGTGATCGCAACAGGTGTAGAGCCATTGATGAACCTGGATGCAGAACATTTCGCATTCTAAGTTAGAATCAGACTAATCGCATCACAGAAAAAGGACGGTCAATGAACAGACAGTCCTTTTTCTTTATAACGAGTTACAGAATTAACCTTTAGTCGTCTAACATTCAGATTTTGAGTGTTTTAGACTGATTAAAACTTATTTAATCAAACAATAAACAGGTGACACACCATGCCAATTTATAACGCGCCACTTGCCGATATGAAATTCATCCTCAACGATGTCTTTAATGCAGAACAATTCTGGCAAGCCAATGAAAATTTAGCGCACCTCGATGCTGCAACAGCAGAAGCTATTCTGGAAGAAATGGCGAAATTTGCGCAAAACGTGACCCTGCCACTCAACCGTAGCGGTGATGAAGAAGGCGCAAAATATGAAAATGGCAATGTGACTACCCCTGCTGGCTTTAAAGAAGCCTTTAAACAATATGCCGAAGGCGGCTGGATCGGGTTGGGCGCAGATACCGAATGGGGCGGCCAGGAAATGCCGAAAATGCTAACGGTACTTTCTGATGAAATGCTGTTTGCCACCAACCCGTCTTTCATGCTGTATCCGCTGCTGTCTGTCGGTGCAGGTATGGCCTTAAACAGCTATGCTTCACAAGCGCAAAAACAAACCTATTTACCTAAAATTTATTCGGGTGAATGGTCAGGCACCATGTGCTTAACCGAGCCGCATGCCGGTACGGATCTGGGGATTATCAAAACCAAAGCTGAACGCAATGAAGATGGTAGCTATAGCATCACCGGTACCAAGATTTTTATTACCGGCGGCGATCATGATTTGGCGGAAAACATCATTCATCTGGTTCTGGCCAAAACCCCAGATGCACCTGCGGGTTCACGTGGTATTTCCCTGTTTATCGTACCGAAATTCCTGGTCAATGAAGATGGTTCTGTTGGCGAACGCAATCCTGTAGGGCCAGGTTCTATCGAACACAAAATGGGCATTAAAGCTTCTGCGACCTGTGTCATGAATTTTGACGGCGCCAAAGGCTATCTGGTGGGTAAAGAAAACGAAGGTCTGGCTGCGATGTTCGTAATGATGAACTATGAACGCCTGTCCATGGGGATTCAGGGCTTAGGTGCTTCTGAATTTGCTTATCAAAATGCTGCACAATATGCCACAGACCGTTTACAGGGTCGCAGTGCGGCTGGCGTTCAATCACCAAACAAACCGGCGGACAGTATTCTGGTGCATGGTGATGTACGCCGTATGCTGCTGAATGTACGTGCCAACAATGAAGCGTCTCGTGCCTTTGCAGTCTATGTCGGTCAGCAACTGGACATTACCAAGTTCTCTACCGATCCAGAAGCGGTGAAAAAAGCCAATGACCGCGTGGCACTACTCACGCCAATCGCAAAAGCCTATTTAACCGATACTGCCTTCCAGGCAACATTAGATGCGCAAATGGTGTTTGGTGGTCATGGCTATATCCGTGAATGGGGCGTGGAACAATGTATCCGTGACCTGCGTATTTCCCAGATCTATGAAGGCACCAACGGCGTACAGTCACAAGATTTAATCGGTCGTAAAACCATTAAATGTGGCGGTGAATATATCTCTGAATATATCTCTGAAATCCGTGACTTTGCCAACAGTCTGGATGCAGACCTAAACTTCATTAAAGACGCCACTTTGGATGCAGCGACTGAAGTCGAATCGGTGACTCAGTTTATTCTGGAAGCAGCAAGAGAAAGTCATGATTTCCCGAACTCGACCGCGGTCGACTATCTGCACGCTGTCGGTCTGCTCAGCTTCTCGTATATGTTCGCGCGTATTGCCAATGCTGCGAAAAATAAAGAGGGCGAGTTCTATCAAAACAAACTGGCTTTGGCGAATTATTTTGTGCAACGCATTCTGCCTGAGCTGGCTCTACGCATCACCAAAGTAAAATCAGGTTCTGACCTGATCATGAACTTCTCTGAAGATTACTTCACGACTCAAGCTTAAGCTGAAACAGCCATAATCAAAAACGCCTGCTTGATGCAGGCGTTTTTATTACAATTCGAAACTTAAACTTTCTGAATCATTAAAGAATCCGGTTGATTATTGCTTTTCGGATTCAGATGTTTATTCACAATTTTGATATTCCCCTCTGACTCTAAAGACTCGCAGAGTTCCACCACCTTTTGCATATCTTCAGCCTTAATGCCTACGCCGAGGATTAATTTTTTTCCGGCTTCTAATTGGTCAATTTTTGTTTGAATTTTATCTAACACTTTTTTCTCCTATTTATTCAATGTACCACCCATACAATATAGCAATTTAGTCTAAAAAAAGCGCAAAAGTTCAAATAATTTAATCTTTATTTTTCATCCAATCATTCTGTGCATAATTTTTGCAGGTTATTCTCTAAGTATCGTTTATATCACATAAAAAATTAGGAGGATCTTATGCCGAAACCCCATCCCAAAGTTGAAAAACTTGAAGCCCTCCTCGACCGTTTTGGTAATCTTGCTGTAGAAAGTTTTCATTATATTGCCCTGTTTGTGATCGGCTGTATGGTGATCTGGTCTGCCGGTCATACCGTCGTCGACATTCTGACCGTGAAACAGTTCGCCACCATTGACGATATTCTTTTACTGTTTATCTATCTCGAACTCGGTGCCATGGTCGGCATCTATTTTAAGACCAACCATATGCCGGTACGCTTCCTGATTTATATTGCCATTACCGCACTGACCCGCTTGCTCATTGCGGACATTCAGCACACGCATAAAGCCAGTATGGATCTGGTGATTATTACCGGTTCGATCCTGATTATGGCATTTGCCATTTTAGTGGTGCGCTATGCGTCATGGACCTATCCATCGGTGATTCGTGACAAACACAGCGAGAAACCAGTGCCACAAGGCAAAACGCCTCGTCCGGAAGATGATGAGTTGGCTTGATATAAAAAATCCCCCTTGAATAAAGGGGGATTTTTAACTTAACGATTCGGCACCAGCACATAACGTCCATTTTCATAAATCCAGTAACTGCCACGCGGTGGTGCAGGTAAGCCCAGACGCTGCCAGTCACTGATAACGCTATATCTTGAACTTTCAATTCGAGCCACATTCGGATCGCCATTCACCCAGCTATAGCTATTGGAATTTTGATAAATCGTGGTCGGTGCCTGATACTGGATATTGAGACCACTTTGACTTTGAGCCGGCGGATAACCCCAATGGGTCGGTCGTTGCGGGTAATGTGGTCTAGGTGGCACCGGACGCTGCGGATAGGAGTGCCGTGATGAATCATAAGAGCGTGATGGTGCAGCGCGGTAATTCGGTTTGGAACGTTCAACCCCTGTATATCCACCCCAAGCGTTTCCGGCCATCGTCTGTGCAGAAGCCCCCAATAGCAATGCAGCAAATATTGCACTCAATAACACTATTTTCATTTGGGCTTCCTCTTAATCACTCGTCTATATTTTAAACAAAATAAATGCAGAAAATATGAATAAGCTTACTGACCCTGCAATTTTTTGTAATGTGCCTGCGTATTTTCAATCTAGCAGGCCCATCGGCAGGCGACTGCTTTATGCTAAAATCACTTTTTTAATGTTTCGAGTTGAATACTGTGTCTGATTTAAATTTCGATCGTTTACATGAATATTTTTCTAAAGTGCCGAGTGTTCAAAAAGAACGGATTGATAGCTATGGTTCAGATGGCAAACAGGCATGGTGGTTTAAATTTCAGATCAATGTAGATCATCCGCTGGCTTGGCAGACGGTACAGGAACTAGGTCATGTCCTGAATTATATTTCTAAAAATGAACGTCTTCCGACTCAGTTCCTGCCAGTATCGCCACCACCGTATATGAATGGTGTCGCCAAAGATTTCTTGTCTTGGGTGATTCAATGTAATCATGCTGATTTCCCGCCAGATGTAGTCTGTGACTGGCTAGAAGCACGTTTACCCAATCCGGTCGACCATGAAGAGCAATGGAAAATTAAAACGGATCTTGCTGAACTTGAAGCATTGTCCGATAAAGAACTGGATGAACTGGTTCCACCGAATCCGGAGCCTTAAAAAATCCCTCCTACCCTCCCTTTAAAAAAGGGAGGTAAAGTCCCTCTTTTCAAAAGAGGGATTTAGGGAGATTATTAGAGATGCTAAAACGTCGACCAGCCGCTCCATTCCATAAAGCGGTACAGCCAATATTTAGACCATGAATTGTCTTCATATTGTCTATAGTCCACACTCATCACACGGCCATTCAGATTTGACCATGCACCCTCAAAATATTGTTGGGCATCTTTAAACACTTCTGCCTGATGCTGACCCAGCACGCGCATATTGGTTTCCAGATTATAGTTTTTCAGATTGCGTGCGGTGAAATTGGCCGAGCCTAAAATCATTTCAGCCTGCTGAGCATTACGCTTCATCAATATTTTGCTATGACATTGCTCACCCTGGGTATTGCACCAGCGTACATCAATGCCTGCCTTGTGCAGTTCCGAAGCCACCTGCCGGTTTGGAATCCCGTTTTTCTCACGGCCAAAGGCATCTTTATTGGGATCGAGTAGAACCCGAACCTTAACCCCGCGTTCATGCGCCGCGATCAGACTTTTAATAATCTTGCGCTCGGACAGATAAAACATGGCCAGATCAATCTGTTCATTTTCTTTCGCCGTCTGAATCAGATTTAAAGTCGCATCATAAATGGCTTTTTCCGTCAGGACCTGAACTTGTGGCTGGGTATTTTCTGCCTGAAAATCGCCCGCGATAATGGCTGGCATATTGGCCTGTGACATGATGCCGACCGATTGTTCTGTTCTCAGAATATCCACGGCTGTGGTTCCCCAGACCAATAAACCGATATTGGAATGCCGCGAACTCCCATCATGCGGATTCATGGAGGTGACCAGCGCTTTCCAGCCCTGATCAGTATCCACCACCAAGGTTTTACGATGATTGGCTTTAAAGTTAAATAAATCAAAATAACTGCGCAGGGTAATTTTTTCTGGGCCAAATGGATTCGGTAACCAGCCTTTTTCCGGATTATTACCAATGCCCTGACAACATAAATACCAGAACCCCGACCAGCTCGGATTGGACGCCCGCAAAGGGATCAGATTGGTTTCAATCACATCGATACCGTGCTGACGTAACTTACGATACTGCTCGGACTGAATTCCGCCATAAACCGAATTGATCGGATCGGTAATGAACTTGATTTCAACTTGCGGTTGCAGCAGACGTTTACTGATTAAGGCATCGCTCAACTGTTGACTCAATGCCTGATGTTCCTGTGTCGAGGCACCGGTTTGCTGATTAAATAAAAATAGATCCAATACAATCAGTGATTTGGCCTCTTCAATCATCTTCAACATTTCATTAAAAATACGATGATCTAAGTGCTGTTTTCCTTCGGCATCCAGATAAGTCTGGTCGGCCAGAAACTTGACTTCGGCATGGCGCAGCTTGCCAGTGTAATTCAGACCTTCTGGTAAAGGCTTATAAGTATGATAAACAGCAGATGCCAGATAACTGACCGCCAGTAGACTGATAATCAATGCCGCATAACGGCGATTTGACCAGTTCAGTTTATTGTGAATTCGTTGAAAGATACGCATAAGAAAAAACCTAACCCAATATGCTCAGGCTAGGTTTTATCAGATGATTTTTCAAGTCAATTTCAGTGACATCTCTTTGATTTGGTCAGTTATTTCATCACTGCTTTAGAAATCATACTGCACACCGACGCTAAAGTTACGACCGACTTGCGGAATATTCGACAGGAACGAGGTATGGGAATAGACCTGATCATCGAGCAGGTTATTGGCCTTGAAATACACCCGATAAGCATTGTTATCTGCAAGGGTATTGGTATAGCTTAAGCCCACATTGACCATGTTGTAGCCTTGGGTTTCCTCTTCATAGCTGGCAATCTTGTCCTGATTGAAGACATGATAATATTCAGCCAGACCTGACCAGCCATCGGCAAAATCTGCTTCCACTTTGCTGCCTAAGCGACCGGCAGGAATACGTGGTGCATTCTCAGCTTCAATTTTGCCACGCACGTAATCGCCAAAGACACTCAGCTTGTACATATCATTGATCTGATAACCGGCTTGAGCCTCAGTGCCATAGAATCTGGCCTGGTCTTGGGTATATTGCACGCCGCGCAAATTACCTTTCTGCGCTACCGTTTCGCCATAAATATAATCATCAAACCAGTTGTGATAGACATGCACATGGTAATCCAGTTTATCCCCTGCATAGTGCAGACCTAATTCAAGATTATTTGACCTTTCTTTATCAAGATCAGGATTCCCCAATTCATAGGTATTGGTCGCAAAATGCAGACCATCAGCATACAGCTCTTGCGCTAGAGGCAAACGCTGTTGATGTGATCCCACTACAGACAGTTTGTAATTCGGTGCAAACTCCCAATTCGCAGCCGCAGATGCAGAAACACCCGTACCGGAATAATCTTTCTGCTCCGAATCTACTTTTACTTTTTGATGATCGACACGTGCTCCAAGTTCAACATGAACATCGCCGAACTGCTTATGTTCTAAAGCAAAAAGGCTGTATTTTTGGGTTTTGGTATCTGCCATTAACACATCATGATTATGATCCGCATGCTCACTATGATCGTGCTCATGTCCTTCATGATCGTGTTCTGCATGACTATGCGATTCTGGAGCCGATAAATTAATTTTCTGCTGTGAAAGCTGGGTGCCAATGACACCTTCCCAACCTGCAACAGGAACCTGCACCAGCTCTAAACGTCCATCATAACCCTTACTTTTAAAGTTGCTGATGACTGCATTTTCTTCCAGTTCATCATGTTCATAATCGGTAAAGCTGGCATGCGCACGCAACTTGTCAAAACCGGCAAAAGGTTGTTCTAGCTCGGTACGAACATCATAACGCTCAGAGTTTAAATCTACCCACGGCCCTGCTGTTTCTTCATGATCATGCTCATCTTCACCCGGTTTTGGACAGTGAAAATGATCGCCATGAATTTCACAGCCATGATATTCATGGCTGTGTCCTGGCAGACCATATTGGTCTTGGCGGTTACTATAAGATAAGCCGACAAAACCACGGTCATGGATCCATGATCCACCAATATTCACCGTTTGCCCTTCGGCAAAGGTATTGTCTACACGGCGTTTTTTTACACTATGTTCATGCTCATGTATATGAATCTCACCATTATCTTCAACATGCTCTTCTTTGTGGGTATGCGTATCAAAATAACCAGGGGCAATATAATCATTGGCCTTACGTTTTGAGCCTTCTACACGCAAAGCAAAATTTTCACCAATTCCAGCCGTAATTCCTGCACTGGCCAGTTTCTCATCACTGCCCGTGTTATAGCGCAGACCGACTGTACCTTCCAGACCATCTTCAGGCATTTGCGTTGGAATTTTCTGATCGGTGACATTGACCAGACCACCCACTGTTCCTGCTGCATAGAGCAACGTCGATGGCCCACGAATCACTTCGACCTGTTTTGCCAAAATCGGATCGACGGTGACGGTGTGATCTGGAGATAACGTGGAAACATCGGCTGTCTCTGAAGCATGCTGCAAGACTTTGACACGTGGCCCATCTTGCCCACGAATCACCGGACGGCTGGCCCCCGTACCAAACTGGTTAGAATATACGCCCAGTTCATCTGCCAATGCATCTCCAATGGTGGTTGCACGTTCAGACAAGGCTTTCTGATCTACAACATGATCCGCTACCGCAAAGTCCGCTGCAGTCTGCATCAGTGGATGAGCTTGCACCTGAATGGTGTCCATGGTCTGCACGGGAATGGAAGATGAGGTCTGTTCTGCAAAAACTGTAGGGGCAGCTACAGCAAAAATTGACAATGTTATTAGATTCTTAGGAAAGGACATGACCGAAGCTCAAATTCAGTATTTTGGATGAATGTTATAATATAACATTTCATTATTTTTGCAATCCTTTACGATACTCAGTGCTATATTTTATTAGAATGTCCTTTGAATATTTTTGATTACATTAAAACATTGTCTTTATGCCCTTTACCTTATCGCATGCTGTGCTTGCTCCCCCTATTTCATATTTAACTGGAAATAGACTCCCTGTTGCTGCGCTGGCCATTGGCAGCATGGTTCCCGATCTGCATCGCCTGTTTACTCATACTAATTCTAATATCACCCATTTATGGTCTTCGCTGATTCATCCGGATCTCTGGATCGGTCTGGCTTTTTGTGCCGTCTGGTACCTGATTTACCGGCCCGTAATTTACCGTTTCATCGGTATTCAGCATGATTTAAAGATTCACAATATCCTTTCAGCACTAAAATTCATCCTGGTGATGTGTCTGGCGGTGATCATCGGTACTGCCACGCATTTAATCTGGGATGGTTTGACTCATGTAGACTTTCGTACTTTTGCTTTTCATGATTTTCTAGCACGACCATTTCAGCTTTTTGGACACAGTTATCCGCTGCATCGAATTTTACAAATCGGCACTTCCTTTCTGGCCTTACCGTTTATGCTGTGGATGAGCGTGCATTACTATAAAAAACATCAGCAATATCTGGCAGTGAACCTGAAAATCAAAGCTTATGCCTGCGGATTATTGCTGTTTTCGATATTCACTGGCCTATTTTCAGTCTGGGATTATGCACGTTATATCTCTACAGAAGTCTGGCAATCCGATCTGTACTATTTTACCGGCCGTTCCATCAATCAATTCAGTCAGGGTTTTCTGATCACCTTTAGTCTGGGCTGTTTGCTGTTTTTATTTTTAGATCGCGATCGCCGGATGGGCTAAGCAAAGTGCTGGCTTTTATCTCATTCACTTTAAAATGATATTGTTTTTGACCCAAGTTCTTGTGACAACATGCCCAAAGAGGCATAATCCTACCTCTACTCAAAGCGGTACGCTGTTTACGTATTCGCTGACCTTAACCCATATAGTTGGATTTCTAACGCTATGATGCGAACTCATTACTGCGGTTCTTTAACCGAAACTCAAATTGACCAGACTGTAACATTATGCGGTTGGGTTCACCGTCGCCGTGACCACGGTGGTGTGATTTTCCTTGATATGCGTGACCGTGACGGTCTTGTTCAAGTGGTTATTGACCCGGATACCCCTGAAGCATTCGCAACTGCGGACAAAGTACGTTCAGAATTCGTATTAAAAATTACAGGCCGTGTACGTCGCCGTTATGAAGGCACAGAAAATGCCAATATGGTGAGCGGTCAGATCGAAGTCTTGGGTAAAGAAATTGAAGTTCTTGCTCAGTCAGACACTCCGCCATTCCCTTTGAATGACGAAAACACCAATATTTCTGAAGAAATTCGTTTGAAATACCGTTTCTTGGACATCCGTCGTCCAGAAATGTTAGATCGCCTACGTTTCCGTTCTAAATTGACCAACCTGATTCGTAACTACTTCGAAGACAATGGTTTCCTAGACGTTGAAACGCCTATTTTGACCCGTGCAACCCCAGAAGGCGCGCGTGACTATTTGGTACCAAGCCGTGTATCAAACGGTAGCTTCTATGCACTGCCACAATCTCCACAGCTATTCAAACAGTTGTTGATGGTCGGCGGTATCGATCGTTACTACCAAATCGCAAAATGTTTCCGTGACGAAGACCTGCGTGCAGATCGTCAGCCAGAATTTACCCAGATTGACGTTGAAACATCGTTCATGAGTGACGATGACATTATGGATTTGATGGAAACCTTGACAGTTAAAATGTTCAAAGAACTTTTAAATGTTGAATTCGACAAATTCCCACGTATGACTTATGCCGATGCAATGCGTGACTATGCATCTGACAAACCGGATATGCGTATTCCTTTGAAACTGGTTGACGTTGCAGATATGATGCAAGACGTTGAATTCAAAGTATTCGCAGGTCCTGCTAAAGACCCGAAAGGCCGTATCGTTGCGCTTCGCGTACCGGGCGCAGGTTCATTGCCACGTAGCCAGATTGATGAATACACCAAATTTGTCGGCATCTACGGTGCAAAAGGTCTCGCTTATATCAAAGTTAACGAACTTGAAAAAGGTATCGAAGGTCTTCAGTCTCCAATCGTGAAATTCATCGAGCCAATCGTGCTGGATCTGTTGCAACGTGTGGGTGCTGAAAATGGCGACATCGTATTCTTTGGTGCGGACAAAGCCAAAATCGTAAACGATGCGATGGGTGCTTTACGTATTAAAGTCGGTCATGACATGAAATTGGCAACATGTGAGTGGGCACCGCTTTGGGTCGTTGACTTCCCGATGTTCGAAGAAACTGATGATGGAAAATGGACCTCTGTGCATCACCCATTCACGCTACCGAAATCAAGCGTTGAAGAGGTGAAGAACAACCCGGGTGCTGCACTTTCTGTTGCTTACGATATGGTATTGAACGGTACTGAAGTGGGTGGTGGTTCGCTGCGTATTCATAACCTTGAAATGCAAAAAGCGATTTTTGAAGCTTTAGGCATTGATGAAGAAGAAGCGGAAGAGAAATTCAGCTTCTTGCTCAATGCTTTACGTTATGGCGCGCCTCCACATGGTGGCTTGGCATTCGGTCTTGACCGTCTGGTAATGTTGATGACTGGTGCATCTTCAATCCGTGACGTGATCGCATTCCCGAAAACCAAAACTGCGGAATGTCCATTGACGCAAGCACCGGCACCAGTTGAATCAAACCAACTGCGTGACCTTGGTATTCGCTTACGTGAAAAACCAAAAGCTGAATCTCAAGAATAATTCTTGAAGATTTAAGTGAAAAGCCCTGCCTTGCGCGGGGCTTTTTTTGTGTGATTGAGTCGACTCTGGAACAGTGGCATAATAGCGATAGTTTTTAATCTAAGGTAATTCGCAATGGCTATGCGTCCTGCAGTTCGTAATCGCAGCATTATGCTTATTGTATTTTCAGTGGTTCAATGGCTGTTCATGCGTTATATCCTTGCCAACAACCTGTTCAACCTCGATACCAATGAACGTATTGTGTATTTCTGCCTGAGCAGTATTTTAGGTGCCTTACTGATTTTCGTCGGTTTGATTTATATGGTGCTGAAGGGCAATCCAGATAAAGACCTATAATCTGACGCTCTGGATAGCATGTACACCTTACTCAAAAATTTCTCCAAATTTCCATTAAGATTTATTCAAAATCTTGCACAACTGGCTGGATCTCTTTTGTATCTCAGCCATTCTTCTGCACGCCGAGTAACTGAGATTAATCTGGCCTCTGCCTATCCTGAACTTTCGGAATCTGAACGCGCTGATTTAAGCAAACGCAGCCTGAAAAGTCAGTGTATGACCTATGCGGAATCGGTCAAGATTTGGGGTTCATCACCAGATTATGCATTGTCTTTAATTCGAGATGTGCATGGTGCAGATTTATTTATTCAGGCTTTAAAAAACCCGCATGGCTGCTTGGCGGTGGTTCCCCATTTTGGTACTTGGGAGCTGTTGAATGTCTGGGTCAATCAACATACCTCTCCTGTGATTATGTATAAGCCCAGCAAAAATGAAGATGTCGATCGCTTTATGCTGGAAGCTCGGCAACGTCTGAATGCAACACTGGTTCCGACTGATGACTCTGGTGTACGCGCTTTATTTAAGCATCTCAAACAGGGTGGTTTTTCTGCGATTTTACCGGATCATGTCCCGAAAGAATCTGGTGGAATCTATTCTTATTTTTATGGTCAAAATGCGCTATCTTCCACGCTTCTTTCCAAACTTGCGGCTAAAACACAATGCTCTGTGGTTGGACTCAGTTGTTTAAGACGTGATGATTTATCGGGTTATGATATTTACGTGACTGAATTATCAAATGATATTTTATCTAAGGATTTACAGCTTTCTGTCGATACTTTAAATAAAGAAATGGAGCGCATGATTAATGTCGCTCCAGAACAGTATTTGTGGGGGTATAAAAGGTTTAGGAACATTAAAGCACATCAAAATTTATATGATTTAGAAAATCAAAAGTAAAGTCTTCAATATAATTCACGATACCAACTTACTTTTAAAATCATATAACAGCATAATAGACCTCTTTCATAAATCAAAAAACGACCACCTTTTTTGATTTATGAAAGAGATCTATAAAAAAACAGCTTTATTAGTATTTAATTAATCATATTCTCTTCT
The DNA here is from genome assembly GCF_019195275.1 of Acinetobacter sp. F9. Taxonomy (NCBI): domain Bacteria; kingdom Pseudomonadati; phylum Pseudomonadota; class Gammaproteobacteria; order Moraxellales; family Moraxellaceae; genus Acinetobacter; species Acinetobacter sp. F9. The sequence goes on along the minus strand of NZ_CP078068.1, from coordinate 2,499,597 downwards.
GATTTCTTCCAAAATTATTTTCCTCATATTTTTAGAAAAATCTTCGACATTATGTATTTCTTTTATATATTCTATTGCTTCATTAGCCATTTTTTCACTAAGTAAATTATTATTCATTAATTTATCTACAGCTTCACAATAAAGATGAACTTTATCATAACCATCTCCCAATACATCGCCGACAAAAATACCAAATTTACTTGTCAAATTTTCTGGATTACGGTTACTAACGAGAAGAGTACCGTAAGAAAGAGCTTCCAGAAATGATATTGGTAATGCTTCGTGAATAGAAGTATTGATTAAAATTTTAGCACGTTTTAAATAAGAAGTTTTTTCATCACCATCAACATGTCCAGCAAAGTGTAAATTGGGTAACTTATAATATTCTTCCATTATTTTCGAATTCTTACCATCATCTCTAAATGTTTTACCTAAAATATAAAATTGATATTGAGGCATCATTTTTGCTATTTCACAAAACAACCATCCTCTTTTAACTGATTCAATTCTACCTAAAAATATAATTATATTTTCTTTTTTCATTATGTCATAATCAAAACTATTATCAATCTCAATTGGATTTGGAAGATAGTCAATTTGAATACCTTTGTCTAAATCGTATAGGTCAATAGCTTTACTACTAAGAAAATATCCCTGACTGACAAATTTAACTCGATCGTTTTTATACCATGAATTTACTAAATCATAAATTTTTTGATTATAATAAGATGGTTCAGGAAATAATTTAACTGTATTGATTTCCTCCCATTCATATTGTGGACGAGGATCTTGTATCCATAAAATTAGCTTTTTCTTTATATCTCTTTCACACTCTAAAACATAACTGTAAGTTAGTTCAATACTTAAATATAGATCATAGTTTTTTTTTGAAGCCATCGTGAAGCAAACCATCTCTTTTTAGGTAACCGATAAACATTAACTCCATCTACACTATTATTTTCAGATTTGAAATAAAACTTACCTTTCCCCAATAAAACTTCAACTTCAATTTCTGTATTTGGAAGATATTTTGCAATATACCTTCTAGCCAAAAAACCATAACCACCAAATGCAGTACCAGCTGCACCAAAATATTCATCAACGATTAAACCAACTTTAATTTTAGTTTTACCACTTAATGCAACCATTTCAATCATTACTCATTAATTTCTAAATTATTTTCTAACATTTTACTTAAAATACAACTTTCAGGAATATTAGTTAAATTAACATTCTTGAGCATTTCATTATATAAGTGAATACACTGTGTTCTATGCGTAATTAGATCCTCTAAAGTCAATTCTGGATCTAATAATTTGCTAATACAATGAAAATGGATCGGATAATAATAATCTATAGGTTTTACATAACTTAAAAAATTATTTTCTTTTATATAATAAGTAATAGCTTCTGGGCCAATAACCCCCCATGGCATTTCTGAAATATGACGAGACATACCAAATAATTTTTTAATTTTAAATCTAAGTTGCTTACCTTTAGAATACCAAGGTGGAATAAAATATGGATCATAAGCTGCAGTTAATAAATTCTCTAAAACTTGAGAATCTTCTGGTAAAGCTAGAACTGCCCCATTTATTTTATAATCATCTTCAAAAGCTAAGATATATTTTTCTTGATGCATTGGACGTATACAATAAACATCACAATCTACATAAATTCCATTACCCTTTATTTTCTTTAACAATTCATACCGAAAAATATCAGAAAAAAGAGCATAACTACCAGTTTTTTTATGCTTTATTATTTTATCCTGATTAATAATTTTATTAGCATCTGAAATAATAATATCCTCTGGAATATCAACAATCTCACTATATGTATGCAATATCACCTGATGACCATGCTGAACAAAAGACTTTAGACAACATCTAGTGATAGGTCCTAATTTTTCTCCAATCCATAGCGCATGAATATCTGGTAAGATGGTATTACTCATGTTTAATACTGCCTATTTAAAATCAACAATTTTTGAAAAATATTTTAACTTTTGTTTCAGTAAGAAGCGTCTTAGTTCGCGAAGAATTCGCCTAATCAAGCTTTTCTTACTTTTGACTAATATCCAATTTTCACGTGCCTGGTCGAGGGAATTCGATAATTGACATTCCTCTAATAAAACTTTTTCTTGTATACACAGAGCAGGTTCTACCTGATAAGTCGTAAAATCAAACTCTTTAGCTACATCTTCAAACATATAGTGATCAGCCGGCATAATTTGATTATTTGTATTCAAATAGTCAATTAGTTTTTTAGCACCCGCTCTTGTAACCAAATAACCAGCCGTACCACTATGACCTGATTTTAAAAGAGATAAATTTCTATTGAAAATAGTTGTTTTTCTTCTGCCTAATAGTACTTTTTCTTGAAAAGTCTCTAATTTAATCAAATCTACTTCAGCTAAGTATTGTTCTATTTCATTGAAAAATTGTGCAGCATCCTTTCCCAAAAATACATCATCTTCAAATACAAGATAGAATTCCTGTTTACTTTCTAATAGTTTCTTCCACAAAACCACATGACTTGCTAAACAGGCTTTTTCACCTGGACTAAGCCGCTCAAGATCACAGTTTATTGAAATCTCTAATAAAGCTTGTTTTGCTTCATTAGGTCTTAAGGCATCAAAAAAATCAAAATCTACCTGCGCTTTGCCAAATTCATCAATAATATGTTTGCGCCTATCTATTGCATCATGGAGACTAATTACAAAGCAATTCACACAATCCTCGTTAGTATTCTTCACTCTTTCTCGTATTTAATATTTTACATGTTTTTGTCCAATGATAATTCTTAATTTTTCCAATTAGATTTATAATTTCTTTCAAGATTAAACCTTTGCTTAGATAAATATTGGCTAATATATGAAAATACTACACGTTCTGCTAACTCGCATGCCTGTCCCTCCGCCTAAATATGGCGGTACTGAACGTGTTTTATGGGCTTTATATTTAGGACAAACAGCACTGGGGCATAAAGTAAAATTCATGACTAAAAGCCATAATAGTCATCCAGATGCTCTTACTTTTAATCCATCAAAAACACTAGAAGAACAAGTTGAAGGCTGGGCAGATGTTATCCACTTTCATTTTTTATTTGAAGGCAATCTTAAAACACCCTATGTTTGCACAACCCACAACCAACAATTAACACCAAAAAAATTTCCACAAAATACAATTTTTTTAGGTCAAAAACATGCGCAACGAAGTGGTGCTCAAGCATTTGTTTACAATGGACTATTTTGGGATGACTATGGCCAACCAAACTTAGACAAGCCTAAAAATTACATTCACTTTTTAGCCAATGCTAAATATCGTGATAAGAACTTAAAAGATAGTATTGAAATTGCACGTAGAGCCAATACGCCATTACACATACTTGGCAGTAACCGTATTAGCTTAAAATGGAAACGTAATGGTAAATACCAACCTTACTTTTATGCCGGTAAAGACCTTAGTTTCCATGGCATGATTGGAGGTGAGGAAAAAAATGCAGTAATCAGAGATTCACAAGCATTAATTTTTCCTGTTTTAATTCATGAAGCTTTCGGGCTTGCTATGATTGAAAGCTTATATTTAGGTTGTCCTGTTATTGGAAGCCATCATGGTTCTGTACCTGAACTTATTATTCCCGAAGTTGGGCTCAGTACCTCTAGCAAAAGTGAAATGGTTGAGGCACTCAAAAATATTGACCAATTCAGCCGTAAAGCTTGTCATGAATATGCCCGAGATCAATTTAATCATCTTGTAATGAGTAAAAAATATCTTGAATATTATGAACAAGTTCTAAATGGCTATCCTTTACACACTGAGCCACCATATTGCCCGGGCAATTTAGATATTTCACTTGGTTTAGAAGAATAGCTCGACTTTTCTTCTAAATATGTAATCGGTTATTGATGCCATTCCAAGTTTTGACATTCACTCATTAAATAGGGTTGATGCGGATTCAGTGTTAACCCTTTCATGACCTGCTCATATTTTTCCAAGTATCCTTGCGCCATTTTTTCAGCATTAAATTGGTCTACAACATGTTGCTGACAATATAAGGGATCAAATTTCTGAGTATTAATAGCATCAATTAATACTTCAGCATTATTTGATAATACGCCACATTCACCCGGTACCAATTCAGGAATTGCACCATACGGCGTTGAAAAAACAGGACCACCAAAATACATACTTTCGATAATAGCAAGTCCAAAAGGCTCATGCCAACGAACAGGAAAAATCAATCCTTTCGAACCATTTAACAGTGAAAGTTTCTCTTGACCGCCCACCATGCCATGAAACTTAATTTGAGAAGAGAATGTTAAGCGCAGACCACGTTTAAAATTAAAACGATCACCACCTAAAACATGTAACTGCTGGTTAGCCTTTTTTGCAATATGAATCGCTCCTTTAACATTTTTCAAACGCCAAGCAGCTTTACCTAAAAAGTGATAGTAATTTCGCTTTCGCGCCCAGTCCACTTCACCATAATTAGACCAATCCAAGCCATTTAATACATAAGAGTCAGAACTATGTCTTTGTGCATGATCACGAGAAACAAATATCGTATTCGAATTTAAACGCTCTTCAAGCTGGGCATTACCATGTTCAGTCACTACATAAGGTACATCCAAACCGGTAACATCTGGCTGAAATTGAAAATGAGCAACATCAATATTATCTGGAATTTGGGCAGCAATAGATTTGTGTGGATCCATTTCAATCACTTTGGCAAAGTTACAATGAGAACCTTTAGGTACTAAAAAAGTAACCTGATGACCAAAATTTACCAATTGCTTACCTAAATCCCAAATTACCCGTTCAGTTCCACCGTAAGCATAAACCGGTATAGATGACATATTTGCAATTAAAATATTCACGTTATTTTTTCTCTTTATTCATGTGCCACAACATCAAATATTTATCTAAGGTATAGCCCATAGATGCCATCGCAAGTAAATAGCCGTATGCCCCACCCAAAAAGTCACCTCGAATTATATATTCTCGAATAAATGAGAAGATCGCTCGCAATACACTAGAAAGCAAACTAACTTGCTTACCATGCTTAAACTTATCCGATGCCCAATCATGGCTATAGCGAATATTTTTTACTAAAAAATGATGCAAATCATCATTAGTTAAGTGTTCTAAATACCCATTCAATTTCACAGAAGGTACATTCTTCTGGTCTAAAGATTCATGAACCTCTAATGATGAATATTGAAAAGATTTATTGGCATATAAACGCCCTAATCTGTCTGCATACCAAAAACGTTTTTGCACTTCCACACCACAAAATTGATTCACGCGTGCAAAACTAAAGACTTTATCGGTTTGAAGTGGCTGCTTCAAAACTTCAATAATAGACTCACGGAGAGATTGATCAAGCCGCTCATCCGGATCTAAAACAAGCACATAATCTTGAGTGGCATAACTTTGTGCAATCTGACGCTGAATCCCAAAGCCTTTCCAATCACAATTGACATACCATTTCGCTCCGAAACGCTTTGCAATTTCTTCGGTTTGATCTGTACTTCCTGAGTCCAGAATAATAATTTCATCCACAAGATCATGTACAGTTTCTAAACATGCAGCTAAATGTTTTGATTCATTCTTCGCAATCATCACCAACGATACTGTAGACTTCTTCTCAGACTGATCAATTGGCCTGAGTTTTTTAATATTTTCTAGCGATTGATTAAATGTTTTCAGCGCACGATTATTCTTCAAATCATATAAAATTGCATATTTATTAAAAGTATATTGCGTAAATAAGAGAGAGTAAATGAAACCATATTGGCCCATTAAGAAACGGCCATCAATCAAATACTGCTTAATAAATGCCCAGAGTGTATGGAAAAATACCCCCCAAATACCAATCGATTTTCCACGTTGCTCACGGTCTACAGCCCATGCTTTCGCATAATCTAAACGTTTTTCTAACCAGAATTTGGGTGTTGGTGCAGTTTGATGCAACATAAAACCCGATAAAGTCTGTGTCAATGCATCATCAAGTACTACAGATTCATGAACTAGATTATCATTGTATTGGAATTTTTTTGGATATAAACGCCAATGTGCTTTAACGGGCCAAGCTGGATTATCAATCTGATGACCAAACACACAATCTAGACGTTTCACGCCATATACTGTATTTTCTGGTTTCTGCTGAATAACCTTTATAATACTATTTTTTAATTCGTCAGTAATAACTTCATCTGCATCAAGAGCTAAAATCCAATCACCACTAGCATAATTTTGTGCAATTTGTCTTTGCTTACCAAAGCCTGGCCAAGGTGTATTTATAAACCATTTCCCACCCATAGTTTCAACCAATGACTGACTGTGATCTGTACTACCAGAATCTAAAACAATCAGCTCATCAATCCAGCCTTTTAATGCAGGTAAAGATAATTCTAAATTTTTTGCTTCATTTTTAACAATCATGACCACACTTAAACGATATGGCCGTTGTTGCTGATTCAATCTATCACTCATAAATTACTACTGCCAAGCATCCTTAATCCACTGCGATGGCAACACATAACGATACCATTTCCCGCCACCACCATTCACTGCATCCGGTGGATTAATTTCACCATGGAACACAATAATTTTAGCACCTTCAGGCTTCACTGGGGGCTTGAAATAAGCCATCGGAATTTTTTGCAGGCAATGATATTTATAACTCTTACACCAGCTTTCCGGCCAATAAGTCTGCTTGCCCTCTTTATCTACATACCAAGACAAATAAGCCTGCTCATTACGGAATTTTTGACGGATTTCATCAAAATTTTCACGGAAATACGGTAAAAGTCCCGGAAATGCACCCAGTTTAAAACGATACACCGAACTGTTACCAGTAATCCGCCAAGGACGTTTCCAGTCATGAATAATCAGAAAATCACCCGGATAGCTAAAAAACTCATCGATGTTATCGACAATCACCACATCAAGATCGAGAAATAGCGCATTGCCCTCTAAACCATATAAATCCGGTTCAAAAGTAGACAGCTTATTCCAGCCACGCTCAGGCGCACCTTCAGGCAATGCCAAAGGTGGAATTGGGAAACATTGTACTTCAGAATTAATTCCTTCCGTACGATCCGTCAGACAGACCATTTTGAAATCGACTATTGTATGTCGTTTAACCATGTTGTATAAACGATTGACGTATTCAGAACCGTATTTGGTTCCCCATTTCATACAAATAACGATGTTACTCATTGCGTATGCCTAAGCTCATCTTAAAATCTTCTGGATACCGAATATGATGACATAAGTTCGGCAGAATAAGTATATCCCTTAAAAAAAACCTCTCAAATGAGAGGTTTTTTCAATCAGTAAATTATTACTTATTTCACGTAAGTTAGCCAATGTGCATATTTAGGATCTTTACCCTGAACTGCATCAAAATAAGCTTTTTGGATTTGCGTCGTGATTGGGCCACGGACACCTTCACCAATTTGACGGTCATCATATTCACGGATTGGTGTCACTTCCGCAGCAGTACCGGTAAAGAACGCTTCATCGGCAATATAGAATTCATCACGGGTAATACGGCGTTCAACCACGTCATAACCCAAGTCTTTGGCAATGGTAATAATGGTTTGACGGGTAATACCATCCAGCGCACCACCGGCAATATCAGGGGTATGAATTACACCGTCAGTCACCAGGAATACGTTTTCGCCTGACCCCTGGCATACATAGCCTTGTGGATCGAGCAACATGGCTTCATCATAACCCGAATGCGCGACTTCCTGATGCGCCAGAATCGACAGCGTGTAGTTCCCAGATGCTTTGGCTTTACACATGGTCACGTTTGGATGATGGTGGGTAAATGATGAAGTTTTCACGCGAATACCCTTCGCCATGGCTTCTTCACCCAAGTAAGCACCCCAGCTCCATGCCGCAACCACAGCATGAATCGTGTTATCAGTTGCAGCAATACCCAGTTTTTCAGAACCAATAAAAAGGATTGGACGTAAATAGCAAGATGCCAGTTTATTTTCACGCACCACATCAATTTGCGCTTGTTCTAATGTTGCATGATCAAATGGAACTTTCATTTGATAAATTTTTGCAGAATTCAACAAACGCTTGGTATGTTCTTTTAGACGGAAAATAGCCGTTCCATTCGGAGTTTCATAAGCTCGGACGCCTTCAAACACACCCATGCTGTAATGCAAAGTATGGGTTAATACGTGGGTTTTCGCCTCACGCCAGTCAACCAGTTGTCCATCTTGCCAAATAAAACCATCACGATCAGCCAAATTCATGCCACAAACTCCAATTTTTCACAATTATTCACTATCCAGCGCAAAGCTTGCACTTGGATCAATTAGTCTTTGCCATAACTTGCAAACGGTCATTCGGGTATCGTGCCAGTCGCTTGCAGACACTTGCATGGATTGATTTGCAAGGGCTAAGCGGTGGCTCTCGGCGCGTTCACTGAGATAAGCTTGAATCAGAGCAGTCGCATCGTCGCTGGATAAGCAACCTGATTTTGCGGTATCCTCAAGAATTCTTACATTGTCGGAGAAATGGGCGAGATCTTTATTCGTCCCACTCCAGGCCAACACCGCATACTGTGCCATAAATTCGATGTCTACGATACCACCTGTATCTTGTTTTAAATGAAAAATTCCATCTTTTTTCTGCGCTTTGGAGGAGCCCAGATGATCCTTCATTTTCTGACGCATTTTTAGTACTTCTGCCCGCACATAATTTTCATCACGAGGCTGAATCAAAATATTACGGCGTAAGATTTCAAATTTTTGTCTTAGGCTTAGCTCACCCGCAATTGGACGCGCGCGCACCAAGGCTTGATGCTCCCATAACCAGGCACTCTTAAGCTGATATTGTTCAAAGGCTTTCAGACTGGTGACCAAAAGGCCTGCTTCACCTGAAGGACGTAAACGGGTATCGACTTCATAGACCCGCCCATCCAGGGTTTGCGTGGTCATCAATGACATGAATTTTTGTGCCACGCGCATGGCAAACTCAAAACCACTAATCGGCTTGAGTCCATCCGTATCGGCCTGTTCTCCCATAAAATGAATAAATACTAAATCCAAGTCCGAGCCATAACCCAGTTCAATGCCACCGACCTTGCCATAACCAATGACCGCAAAGGCAGTATGCTCGATTGAACAGCGCTTGCCTTCGGCATCGAGGGGAAAACCATGCCTTTTGGCCACCATCTGATAGGCCAAATGCAGAGCTGCATTGACAGATACTTCGGCAATATCGGTTAAGGCATCAGAAACTTTCATCAAAGGACTTTCAGCCAGAACATCACTGGCTGCGACGGCCAAGACATTAGATTTTTTAAACAGGCGCAATACCCGCATCTGATCTTCAACCTGATCAATCTCAATACGGAGTAATTGCTGGCGTAAAGAATCTTCCAGATCCTGTCGTTTCGGTAACTCAAAATCCATCGACAGAAACTCATCCAGCAATACCGGATATTGTGAGAGTTCTTCACAAATCCAGGGACTCACCGTGGCCATTTTCACCAGTCGTTGCAGTGCGCCTTTACTTTCAATCAGCATGACCAGATAGACAGTACGGCGCATCACCGACTCAACCAAGGGCATGAGACGCAACAACGCCATTTGCGGCTTGGCAGACTCCAGAATCGCTTCAATCAGATAAGGCCAAAAGGTTTTTAAACGTTGAATCGCCTTGGCCGGTAGCTTTTTCAATGCATGACCATGCCAGAATTCATGAACCAGATTCTTGGCGGCATCATCCAGAACATCGTTGAGCTTCTTTTCCAGCTGGACAAAACTTTCGACCTGGGCTTCCGGTTCATTTTCCTTAATCAGATGCTCAAACTGATAAATGACTTTGGCTCGCTTCTGGTTCAGGACAGTCATAAAATCTGACCAGTCTGCAAAACCTAAGGTCTCTACCATTCGCTGACGTAAATCAGGCTCAGTCGGTAAAGATTGGGTTTGTTGATCGTTTAAGGCCTGAATCGCATGTTCCACCCGGCGCAGGAACAAATAGGCATCTTCCAGATCTTGGACTGCCTGTTCATCCAAGAGTTCAGCATCATCGAGATGGTTCAGATTGACCAGACATTGGCGATCCTGCAATTCAAGTTTGGCTCCACCATAAATCAGCTGAAAGACCTGCACGATAAATTCAACTTCGCGAATACCGCCAGCACCGAGCTTGATATCATCTTCAATATTACGCCGCTGGACTTCACGCTCGATCATGGTTTTCATTTCGCGCATGGCTTCAAAAGCACTGTAATCCACGTATTTACGAAAGACAAAAGGACGGGTCATGTCAAGCAGAGCATCACCTTCCGGACTTGGATTGACAACACGCGCCTTGATCCAAGCGTAGCGCTCCCATTCCCGGCCATGCTGACTTAAGTATTTCTCTAAGGCCACATGACTAATGGCCAGGGCTGAACCATCACCCCAAGGACGCAGGCGCATATCGACCCGGAACACAAAACCATCCGCCGTGATCTGATCCAGCAGGTGAATCAGTTTTTGTCCCCACAGGATGCAAAACTGCTGCACATCGATACATTTGCGCCCATCGGTTTCACCCTGTTCATCGAAGGCAAAAATCAGGTCAATATCACTGGAAAGATTAAGTTCTTGCGCGCCGAGTTTGCCCATAGCGATAACAATAAGATCCTGAACTTTTCCGTTATAAGCAATCGGCTGGCCATACTTGGCAGCAATCGGCATACGGGCAAAATCTTTGGCTGCACAAATACAGGCATCGGCAAAATCGGAGAGTTCTCGGGTGAGGGTAATCACATCGGTCAGTTGATTGGCATCCTGCCAGATCCAGCGAAACATCAGGCGGGCCCGCAGAATACGCATGGCGCGCATCCAGGCGGCTTCATCTATAATATTCAGGATACAGTGCTGCACCAGCTGATCAATATATTCCCGACTGAGTGCAGCCTGAAACTGGTCAATTGCATAATCCTGTTCCAGGAGGCTCTGGTGATTGGCCAATACCTGTTCAGCATATTGGCTTGCTCTTAAGGTTTTTTGCAATTGTGCCGCATTCATCACTCAACTCTTCCCCCGAAACGTTCTGCCTAGTTATAGCAGGAGTTTTGTCTCAGGGGGAGGATTTTAGTTTGAAATTATCTTTTAGGATTTCTCAGCATGCAGATCTTCAAGCACCAGTGCCTGATGATCATTGGTGACCATTGGCAAATGCACCGTAAAGGTCGTACCTCGACCTTCTTTTGAATCCACCGCGATTTGACCATGATTCAGATCAATAAAGCGCTTGCACAATACCAAACCTAAACCAGCACCTTTCTCTTCAGCGGTACCTCGGACACTCACCATCAACGTCGGCTTGAACAGATTCTGTATCTGCTCTTCAGTCATGCCCAGACCGGTATCCTGAATGGTGATTTTAACCTGCTCACCGTCCATTTCTGCCTCTAAAATGACTTTACCGCCTTGATTAACCGGGGTGAATTTCAGCGCATTGGAGACCAGATTCTGCAACACTGAAGTAATCATATTGATATCCGCATGGACTTTAATGTCTTCGGGAATATTGTCAATTAATTCAATTTTTTTATTCAACGCCAGACTGTGCAATACACTGCAGACAATTTTACTGGATTGCTTGAGTTCATAATTAATCGGATGATATACAAAGCGTCCACCCTCAGCCATGGCCCAGGTCAGCAAGCTTTCCAGCAAGTTATAAGTCGATTGTGCATTATCATATAAATAATCCGCGATACTCTGAATACTGGACTCATCCAAGGTATCACGTTCCTGCGCCAGAACTTCGGAAAAGCCCAGCAGGCCATGAAATGGCGCACGCAGATCATGTGCGATGATCTGGAAAAATTTGGTTGTACTAAAGTTTTGTGCACATTGCTGTTCGTATAGTTCTTTCAGCTCAGTATGTTCTTCATTGAGTTGGATTCGAATTACTAAACTTTCAGCAAATTGCTTAACGGTCTCAATATCATCCTGATCAAACCTGTCAGTTTGATCATCAAAAAAAATCACCTGACCTAGCGGCTGACCAGCATTCGCTTTTAAATTAAATGCGACCAGTCGGTGATGCGCCACACCCAGCTCTTTCACATAATTCGACAATTCTGCATAAGCAGGATGAGTCTGGTCGATGACATCTGCCTGTTGCAGATATGTAGGGATGGCAATTTCCTGCGGAGCATGCAAGGCCCGAAAACCGTGCGGACAGCTGTACCAGATATAAGGCTCCATATGGAATCCAATAATACTGGTTTTAACGCCTAGGACTTTACGGGCAACCTTACAGAAGGTGTCTAGTAAATTATTGGAGGTGTAGACGCCTAAAATGAGAGATATACGACATGAGCTTAAAAGCTCCGTATTCTGACCGACCTCTAGCAGTTTTAGTTCCATGTCTGCCTCTCTGAATATGTATGGAATATAGAAAACACTGCCGACCAAATTTATACAATCAATAACAAAGATTCTATATTTACTGAACGCTGAAAACTCACCTATAGGTTAAAGGATTTGTTAATCTGTTTCTATCCAAATACACTCATAACCGCAAGGCACTGATATTTAATTAATTAAGAATAACTTGAAAATTTAATCTTCAAAAAAAGTCTGCTTAAGTATTTGAAACTCAATATCTAAGCTAAAATGAAGCATGTTTATTTGTATTTACTTTAACATACTCTTGACCAAAAAATACTCAGCATCGATTTTTATCCCCTTTTAAATAAAAGTTAATGGTTTTTCAACTATATAGATTTAAATTTCGTTTAAAAAAATAAATTAGATTGGCTTCACTCTCTAATAACGCTCAAAATTCATTTTTTATTTTTAAAAAATACTTAACAATGATCTTGAGTCTCAACTTAAAGTCTCAAAAAAACTGTCTGAAAGATAGCCTTTGAATTGTAAAGAAATTACAGTCTTTAACAAATTAATTGCGAAAATTTTGTGATTTTTTATCACTCAAGCTTACATTAAAAATGGAAATTTCATGCTGAGGACGAATGAATCCAATTCAGGGTATTTTTTACACAAGAAACAGTGCACTTAAGGTAAAGACAAAAAAAAGCAGCCTAAAAAGACCGCTTTTTAACGAAGAATTAATTGTCTGAAATTAACGCCACTTGCTGTACATAGTTAAATAACTTTAACTTAGACGCATTGACCTCTGCTTCAGGTGCCTGATTCTTTAAATCACGATGTACGCGAAGATAATGCTGACGCAAGGTATGACGCTCTGTGGCATTATAGGTTTTGGTAAATTCATTAATGGCCGGGTCACCATCTTTGACAATTCGATCGACCCAACGCTGTAATTGGGCTGTCTTTTTAAGACCTTGCTTTGGTGTTAAATAAGATAAAATCACCGTTTCATTTTCATTGCGCAGTAATTTACCAATACGTGAAAATTGACGGCGACGTGCTTCATGTGAGGTAAATTCCTGTACATCGAGCAATGCTTCAATCAAACGCTCTTCAACAGGCAAGTTTTTAATTTGTTTAGCACTCAACTCAGCCAGCTGTGCACCCAAAGCCGCCATACGCTGGACTGCTTTTTTCTGTTCGGTTTTACTTGCGCGTCCCTCTAAAGAATCAAAATCTTCTTCAGTTAAACTGTTCGGTCGACGTGCCACGATTAATCTGCCTCATAAAATTTTGCTGCAAATAGTGCCTGAATTTCAGATAAGGCTTTGTCCTCATCCGCTCCTTCAATCACCAAGCGTAAAGTTGTTCCTTTGCCCGCACCGAGCATCAGCAAGGACATGATATTTTTTGCATCTACCAGTTTGTCCGTTTTTCCAATCTGGATACTGGAACGAAATTTGGTAGTCACTTCTATAAGTTTACCAGATGCGCGTGCATGTAAACCCAGTTTATTAATTACGTCAACAGTGGTATCAATCATGACCAGTGCTTCATTTCTCGATGGAGGACTTGAATAGACCATTTTGCCTCAAGGGCTTTTTTTAGTCTATCCACAATGTAAACAGAACGATGCTGGCCACCGGTACAGCCAATTGACACAGTCATATAATGACGATGCCCTTCAGAAAAGGTTGGCAACCATTTGTCCAGAAAATGGTAAATATCATTAAACATATCTTCGACCTGATCGCTCTTTTGCAAAAACTCCTGCACCGGTTGATCGAGTCCTGAAAATTTGCGTAATTCCAGTTCCCAATGCGGATTCGGCAAATGCCGGACATCAAAGACATAATCGGCATCCAGTGGAATGCCATGCTTATAACCAAAAGACTGCAAAATCAGGATCAGGTTATCGGTCTGTCCCAACTTGGTCAATAAGGTATGTTTCAGGTCATGCACGCTTTTATCTGTAGTATCAATGTGCACGGTAGAACGCAGCTGGATGGGCATTAGCAGGATTTTTTCTTCCTGAATGCACTCGTTCAGACTCTTAAAGCGCGAAGCTAGAGGATGCGGCCGACGCGAGGCACTAAAGCGCGCAATCAGTTCCTGATCCTGCGTGGTCAGATAGATAATATCGACCGAGCCATGCTGTTGTAGCTGCTCGAACACATGATCAAATTCTTGCAAATCGGCACGGGTACTGCGTACATCGACCCCCAAGGCCAACTGTTCCAGATTGTTCTCACTGTGCAGTTTCGCCACGATTTCGGGAAGCAATGCCAAAGGCAGATTATCAATACAGTAATAACCCAGATCCTCAAGCACCTGCAATGCAGATGATTTACCTGAACCAGATTGTCCCGTGACAATTAAAATGCGCTTCATACATGCTACCCTTTCATCCTATCCGGCAGTGTATTTGACCTGCAGGTTATCGATCAGACGTGTATTACCTATCTTTGCAGCTACAAATAACACAACATCTTGATTAAACGTATGAATTTTTTGTAATTCTGGCGTTCGTGCTTCAACATAGTCTACGACAAACCCGACATCTGTTAAAGTCTGGCGAAGCTCGGCCAATACCGTATCCAGTTCAATCGCAGCATGGAGCTGCTGTTCAGCCTTTTGTAAGCTTTGATAAATGACCGGTGCGATTGCACGATGCTCTTCGCTTAAATAACCATTGCGCGAACTTAAAGCCAGGCCGTCTTCTGCACGGGCAATCGGTACACCAATCACTTCCAGTGGAATATTCAGATCTTGTACAAACTGACGAATGACTGCCAATTGCTGGTAATCTTTCTGGCCAAAGAAGGCGTAATTCGGCTGTACGATGTTAAACAATTTAGTCACCACCACCGCCACACCATCAAAATGACCGGGACGCTGTAAACCACATAAATCATTGGTAATGTCAGAAACACTGATATTGGTCAGACGCGGTTTTTTACCATACATTTGCTCAACCGTCGGCGCAAAAACGATGTCACAACCGACCTCTGCCAAAAGCTGCTGGTCCTGCTCAAGCGTGCGCGGATAGCTGTCAAAATCTTCATTGGGTCCAAACTGGATCGGATTGACAAAGATACTGACCACCACTACATCACACAACTTACGCGCTTCACGCACCAGGTTTAAATGCCCCTGATGCAGATTGCCCATGGTCGGTACAAAACCGATAATCTTGCGACTGGTACGCGCCGGATTTAAGGATGCCGCTAAGCCCTGAATGGTGGTTTCTGTTTTCATCTTACAATTCAACCTGAAAAGTTTGTTCTGGTGCCGGGAAAGATCCATCTAAAACTGCAGCATGATAAGCTTTAAAAGCATCCAGAATGGCAGTAGCACCCGATTGTTCCTGCATAAAATTACGGACAAATTTTGCAGTATGGCCAAAGGTTAAACCCAGCATGTCTTGTACTACCAAGACCTGACCATCAGTGGCTGCGCCTGCACCAATGCCAATCACCGGAATTTGTGGAAACAGTTCCGTGATTTCCTGACCCAATTGTGCCGGTACACATTCCAGCAATAACAGTGCAGCACCTGCTTCAACCACTGCTTTACAGTCTGCAATCAGTTGATCCGCTGCTGCACGGGTACGGGCTTGCAGCTTATAACCGCCAAAGACATGTACCGATTGTGGCGTTAATCCCAAGTGCACACAGACTGGAATACCGTTACGGGTCAGCACCTGCACGGTTTCTGCCAGCCATGCACCGCCTTCCATTTTCACCATTTGCGCACCGGCCTGCATCACGGTTTTGGAACTTTGCAAGGCATCATTTAAGGTGGCATAACTCATAAACGGCAAGTCAGTCATGATAAAGGCATGCTGGTTACCACGGCGTACCGCAGCGGTATGATAGGCCATATCTGCAACAGTCACTGGCAAAGTCGAATCGCGGCCCTGAATTGACATTCCCAAAGAGTCGCCAATCAGAATACTGTCTACTTCTGCAATTTCCATGGCTTTGGCCATACTGGCATCATAGCAAGTCAGACATGAAAATTTGCGTCCATCTGCTTTGAAGCGTCTTAAGTCACTCAGACTGACCATGAAGATGTTCCTCTATGATTGAAGTTCTCGCGAACATACCCATAACTCAAAAATTAAATATTTGCCCAGTTTGTGTCATCGAGTACCGTTAAGGTCGATTGCTTGACGATGTCCAGGTCTTTTAAGGATGTAGCATGAACCTGTATTTCAGCATCAATGTCCAGCAACGGAATGAGTACGAAATCACGCTCTAACACGCCGACATGCGGTACAGTCAGGCGTTGATTCTGTATCTGTTCATCCCCGTAGATCAGCAAGTCCAGATCCAGCGTACGCTCGCCCCAATGACGCAAACGTACCCGACCGGCTTCCTGCTCGAAGGCTTGCAAATAATCCAGCAAGCTTAAAGCTGCCAGATTAGTATTCAACTGCACCACAGCATTCAGATAATTTGGCTGATCCTGTGGCCCCATCGGTGGACTTTGGTAAAGATGCGAGGTTTTTACCTGACCCAATGTCGCCAGTTTCTGTACAGCTTCTGCCAGAATCTGGCGTGAATCGCCGAGGTTACTGCCCAAACCAATATACGTCACGATCATTGTGTTGGCCCAAACACCACCTGGCTTAAATCACGTTGCACCCGCTTACGTTTCATAATCGGATGATCTGCGCCAATTTCACCACTGGCACTGGCTGCCACATGTGACAGGGTTTTCGCCTTGTCTTCAAACTTGGCTTTACGCACCCGGCGGTTACGTGGTTCAGGCTCATTGACTAAAGGCTCAATCTCGGCGAGATCCTGTTGTGCCGTCAGTTTCTGTTCCAGATGTTCTTCTTGAGTGGCCTTACGACGGCTCTTGGCACGCTGACGGTTGTACTGGCTAATGGCCCGTTCTTTCTCGTCACCGCTCATTTGCTGGTAAGCATCCCACCAGCTGCCCATGCCTTGCGCCGTTGCATCGCCTGATTTTTCGCGCAACAGCAAAAAGTCAAATCCGGCACGGAAACGCGCATGACTAGACAAGGCCTCAATTTGTTGCGGTTTTGGATTCAGCAAACGGGTCTGCATTTCCCAGACTTCACGAATGAAAGTCTCGGCGAAGCGAGGAATAATGGTTCGGGTTGCCTGACGTTTCAAAACATCCAGACCCGCTTGGGCACGTGCTTCTGCTGCGACCACGCCTTTATTCAGATAAAACTCACAACGCTCGAGGAATGGCTGCCATAACAGTACCGCGTAGAAAAATGCAGGATTGATGGTCTTGCCAATCGAAATACGCTGATCGGTATTTTTCGCGGCACGCTCCATAAACGGCGTGATTTCAGCTTTGATATCGGCGAACAGCTGATGCCAGATTCCGAAATCAATCAGCATGGGCAACACACGATTCAGATGCCCCATGGTGAATAACTTTTGTGATTCATCATAGAGTCGATGCGGAGAGACATCACGCAGCAGCTGGGTCATTTCCGGGGTAAAGATATCCAAAATTGCTTCATCAATATTGAAATTCAATTTGGCAGCAAAACGTAAGGTACGTAACATCCGCACCGGATCTTCTTCAAATCTTAAGGCCGGATCACCGAGCAAACGTAAAGTTTTGCTGTGAATATCATCTACAGCATTGCAGAAATCCAGCACAATCGCTTTACGCGGCTGGTAATACATTGCATTGATCGAGAAGTCGCGACGGGCAAAATCCTGCTCGATGCTGCCCCAGTTATTATCACGCAGAATCATCCCCGCTGCCGAGGTGACTGCTTTTTTTGGAGGTGCACGGAAGGTGGCCACTTCGACCAGTTCCCGCCCTGAATAGACATGCGCCAGTTCAAAACGCCGTCCGATAATTCGACAACGTCGTCCGAATACTTCCTTGACCTGAGCCGGGGTTGCATTGGTGACTGCATCGAAATCTTTAGGATTCAAACCTAACATCAGATCTCGAACACCACCACCCACGATATAAGCTTCATAGCCTGCCTTATTTAAGGCATCAATCACATCGAGAATATAAGAAGGTAATTGAGCGGTTGATAAACCACATTTTGACGCGCGCAAAGTTTGCAAAAGACGCTGTCTCCTACGTCTGAACGTAAAATTCTAAGATGACGCTAATCATATCGCTTACACGACTAAAGGGCAATTTGATTATGTCAATCCTGCCGCTCAGATTGATTCTGTATTCAGCATCAATTCCGTCTATTCACAACGCGAGTCTGGCCTTGTTTTTGGCAAATAATGCCGGCCCAATGCCTTTGACCAGCTGAATATCTTCAATGCTTTTAAATTTCCCATTTTTCTGCCGGTACTCGACAATGGCTTGGGCTTTCTTTTGTCCCACACCATGCAACTGTTGCAATTGTTCAATATTTGCACTGTTTAAACTAATTCTATCACCCGTCGCTTGTACCGAAAGTGCCGGTTTTGCCAGATAGTGATCTGCTTTAGTCGATGCATTCTGTTGTTTGAGCCGCGCATCATGTTGCTGTTGTCTGGTCTTCCATTCCATATAATCGGTCGCAGTTGCATGTGCAGTTCCAATAGCAATATAGCCTAGCCAGAAACCCAGAAGAAGATTAATCCACGCCGGACCTGTTCGATGTTGTTGTTTGTTCATGCGCCGCTCTTTGTTTTAATTCTAATTTGGCCTGTTCCCAGAGCTGATCCAATTCAGCCAGTGACAAGCGGTCTATATTGAGTTGTTGTTTTTCCGCCTGATGTTCCATCAAGGCAAATCGAGTACGAAACTTATGGATCGTGCCTAATAATGCCATTTCACTCGAGATTCCAAGTTTACGGCCAACATTGACCAGAGAAAATAAGCAGTCACCAAATTCTTCCTGTATTTCATCGGAATTCTGGCTTGCCAAAGCTTCTTTTAACTCGGCCAGCTCTTCTTCTACTTTGTCATATGCCCCAGTGACATCGGGAAAATCAAAGCCGATTTTTGCAACATTTTTCTGGATTTCATCTGCCTGTACCAAGGCCGGTGCATGCTTGACCTCATCTAAACGGGAACGTGGCTTGCCCTGCTTTTCTTGCTGTTTAATTTCTTGCCAGAGCTGAGAGACATCTTCCGGGCTCAATTTTGCAAACTGTTCAGCCTGAAATACATGCGGATGACGGCGGATGAGTTTGTCGCTAATGGCCTGCACCACATCCTGAAAATCAAAAGCGCCCTGCTCGCTGTACATTTGCGACTGGAACACCACCTGTAACAGCAGATCGCCCAGTTCATCGCGAATCTCGTCAACATTTCCAGAACGTACCGCAGCTTCTACTTCATAAGCTTCTTCAATCGCATATTGGGTCAGAGATTCGGGAGTCTGCTGCTGATCCCATGGACATTTTTCACGTAATTCACGCATGATATTAAGCAATTGTTCCACTTTTAAAACCTCTTCTTTACCAAATAGTCGCGTCAAGCTGCCTGTTTCTTGTTATGCTCAAGAAAAAAAGACAATAAGGAGATCAAGCACATGCACAGTATATTGATTAGTGGGGCAGCACAAGGAATTGGCGCCGCGACAGCCATGCTATTTTACCAGCACGGCTATAAAGTCGGTATTTATGATATCAATGTGGCACAGGCCGAACAGCTGGCCCAGCAACTGGGCGAACATGCCAAAGCTGGCTTTCTGGATGTGGCAGACTATGCTTCCTGGGAAACAGCTTTGGCGGAGTTTTCAGCCTGGGCCGGTGAAATCAACATTCTGGTAAATAATGCCGGAATTTTATATTCAGGGCCTTTTGAAGACACCACAATTGCAGCGCATCATCGCACGCTGGATATTAATGTTAAAGGTCTCCTCAATGGCTGTCATGCCACTTTCCCTTATTTAAAAGAATCTTCCTTTGCTCGTGTCATTAATTTATCCTCGGCATCCGCCATTTATGGACAGGCCGATTTAGCCTCTTATGCGACCAGTAAATTTGCCGTGCGCGGTCTGACTGAAAGTCTGGATATTGAATGGCAACCCTATGGGATTCGGGTGCTTGATGTGATGCCACTTTTCGTCAGTACAGCCATGGTGAAAGATATGCAGGCAGAAAGTATTAAAAAAATGGGGGTACATTTGAAAGCAGAGGATGTCGCACAGGATATTCTAAAACTGGTACAGCTTAAAGATTCCATCTGGCACGCTACGCACCATCCGGTTGGATTAAAAAGTAAATTTTTATTTCATCTATCACGTATGAGTCCACAGTTTGTGAACCGAATCAGCAACCTGTTGATTGCCAGACAATAGAGTCTATTTCTACTCTGCTGATTTAAACAGATTGATGAATCTGGATTAGCGGAAATCTGAAACCCTTGTATGAATGCTCACTTTGCCAGGCCACGGTGAGCATACATCCTGCCATATTATAATTTTGATAGGCATAGACGCCGATCTCTGGATGTTCACATCTTCCACCATTCTGATCTGGATGAATCTGGGTATTTAACTCATTCAGGTTGATGCGTATGCCCAGTCCTGAGGCCTTTAATACAGCTTCCTTGGTGGTCCAGACCTTAAACCAGTATTCGGAATCATAGTCCAGTGCCTGCCACTGTTTAAGCTCTTCAGGATGAAAGGCATGTTGTGCCATGGCTTCAAATCGAACCTTACGGCTCAGCTCTTCAATATCAATTCCCAAATTCTGGACATTATTGCTCGTTGCCAGAGCATAGAAATTTTGACTATGGCTATGGTTAAAGTTGAAGTCTGGATGAGTGTGGAGATAGGGTTTGCCGAATGTAGTCCGCACAACATCCTGATTGAAGACAGCGGATTCCAAATGACTGGATAAAAACTGATTTCTTAACGCGGCTATCTCAATCTTACGCGCTTGAATCTGTGCCTTACGTTCCAGGAGTTGGTTGCTTTGACTCGCGTCAGACAACGCATGCAGATCAATTCGAATAAGTGAAGTCACAATGGTTTTTCAATCTATATTTACTTTGAATCTATTGTAAGAGAGTTCATCAATCTTTGACCATGAGAATTGCCTTACATTTGAGAATCTAAGAGGGAAAAAAGCCTGCATCAGCAGGCTTTTTATCGAAAACTTAACACAAAAAATTAACGCTTAAATTTCTTTTCGGCTTTCTTGAACTTCTGTACATAACGACGTTTACGCGCTGCAATACGCTCATCCATCACCGTCTTACGCCCTTCAAACGGGTTTTCAGAGGTTTTAAACTCGATTTTAATCGGCGTACCTTCAAGCTTGTATACTTTACGGAATACGTTTTCAAGATAACGACGGTAATCCGCAGGGGTTTTATCGACCTTGTTACCATGGATCACGATGGTTGGTGGATTCTGTCCGCCCATATGCGCATAACGCATTTTAATACGACGACCCTGAACCATAGGCGGTTGGTGGGCATCTGTTGCATCATTTAAAATCTGGGTGATTTTTGCCGGTGATACTTTCAAACGAGATGAATCATAGGCACGGTGAATCGAAGGATAAAGCTCACCCACACCCGTTCCATGCAATGCAGAAATCAAATGCACTTTTGCCCATGGAATGAAATCGAAGCGACGCTCTACATCTAGCTTACATTGCTTGCGATCATATTCAGTCATGTTATCCCATTTGTTGACAGCAATGACCATGGCACGACCCGCTTCAAGCGCATAGCCAATCAGATGCAAATCTTGCTCTACAATACCATCACGTGCATCGACCACAACCACAATCACGTTGGCATCTTTCATCGCCTGTAAAGTTTTAACAATCGAGAATTTCTCAATCATTTCATCCACTTTACCTTTACGACGCACCCCTGCAGTATCAATCAGGGTATATTGACGGCCATCACGCTCGAATGGAATATAAATCGAGTCACGTGTTGTACCCGGCTGGTCAAATGCCACCACGCGCTCTTCGCCGAGCAAACGGTTCACCAGCGTAGATTTACCCACGTTTGGACGACCAATAATCGCTAAACGCAGACCAGTGTTTTTATCATGCTCTTCCGGGTTTTCATCTTCCGGTACATCGGCAAGCACGTCTTCCAGCATTTGCTGAACACCACGACCATGGCTGGCAGCGACTTGTAGCGGCTCGCCCATGCCGAGTTTGTAGAATTCAACCAAGGCAGCTTCAGCATGTACGCCATCGACTTTATTGGCCGCCAGAAAGACCTTTTTGCCTAAAGTACGCAGTTCACGTGCAATCTGCTCATCGGAAGCCAGCAGTCCGGCACGCGCGTCGACCACAAAAATGATAATATCGGCTTCATGAATGGCAGTTTTAGATTGCTCTGCCATGTACGAGTCAATACCGCCTTCATTTTCACCAATACCACCGGTATCAACCACAATGAAAGATTTATTTTGATAGGTTGCATCGCCATATTTACGGTCGCGTGTCAGACCAGCAAAGTCTGCCACCAATGCGTCACGGCTCTTGGTAATCTGATTGAACAGAGTTGATTTTCCGACGTTCGGACGACCAATGAGCGCAATTACGGGTTTCATAGAGTAACCTTTATTCAATAATCAGGCAGTCAAAGTGGCCTGAACATCAGAAAGTATAGGAAGATATAAGGGGAAAAATACCCTAAATAAAAACACGGGGCATTGATTTTTCAATCACCCCGCGTTCACAAAAATACGGTTGCGGCTAGTTTAACATAAGGCTCGTTAAAATTAACGGTTCTGCCAAATGCTTAATGTGCCCTTGCGTGTAGAAACATAAAGCTGGTTGTCGATCACGCGTAAGTTACGCACTTCACCAGAGGTTTTCGAACGACCAGTAATTTGTCCGGTACGCGGATCAATCAGGTGCAACACACCATCCAGATCACCGACCACCAAATCCGTGCCTAACATCACTGGATTACTGAGCTGACGATTCAACAATTGATCATTTTCCCAAAGCGGTTGACCCGAGCTAATCTCAAAAGCTTTAATTTTGCCATCAGTTTGCGCCACGAATACGCCATTGCCGACAACTTCTGGACGCTGGATGCTGCTGGCATCTTCACTCCAGATGACTTGCTGTGAAGCCAAGTCCAGTACAGTCACCTGACCTTGATAACTGGTCGTCACCACAAACTGGCCTGCAACGACCGGCTCACCGTCAATATCGACCAGACGCTGAATATCAGAACGGCCATCCGACACGGCGACACGACGCTGTAACTTTGGTACGCCACTTAAGGCATCCAGTGCATAAATATACGCATTTGAAGATGCAATCAGCACATTACGCGCATCTAATGGCACAGGAGCCGCCATACCACGCAGGCTGAATTGTACATTAGGCAGGTTATAAGTCCAAACTTGTGCACCGCTTGCCACTTCATGCGCATAGACCATACCGTCATTGCTCACACTAATCACACGACCTGCATGAATCAGTGAAGGCGCCAGTAAAGCACCCGTCAATTGTGCAGTCCATTTTTGCTCACCGGTTTGCTGATCGAGTGCAAACAGTTGGCCCTTCTGGCTACCGACAACAACCAGACCCTCGGCCGCTTCAACGCCAGAACTTAGATTATCTTTGCTGACTTTTTTCTGCCAAAGACGCTGTTTGCCCTTAAATGCAGACACCTCACCTTTTGGATCAATCGCAAAAACCACACCATTGTCTGCATCCAGACGTAAACGCAATGGATCGGCAGCATCTGTCGCAGATACACTGGTGGAAAATACAGGAACCAGTGTTTTGGCTTGGGTCAGTTTTGGAAGTGGGTTCGGTTTTACTTCTGGAACTTTATTTGTTTTACCTGCACAGCCAGCCAGTGCAAGCGTTAAAACAGTCAAGGCACAGGTAATTTTGTATTTTCTATTCATGCAGCTTCTTCCGCTTGTGTTTCTATAATTGGGCGTTCGATTTCTGGATCATCGACCAACACGCCTACGCTTTCGAGCTTAATTTGTAAAATCTGACGTTCTTCTTTACGTTCAATCAAGGCATCCCATGCACTTTGATATACTTTTTTCGCATTTTCAATATCATTTTTGGCAACATAGATATCGCCACGTGCTTCATCGGCAGTTGCTTTAAACGCAGGTTCAGTCACTGCTTCTAAAGTTTTCAATGCAGCATCATATTTTTTCTGTGCCAGTTGCGCATAAGCCAGACGAAGTTTGACCACCTGAACCAGACCTTTATCGTCTAGTGTCGAGTTTTCAACTTTTTGTAGCGCTTTCTCAGCCGCAGCATAATCTTCTTTGTCATAGGCCAGTTTCGCCATGACCAGCTGAGTCTGAATGGCCTGAGCTGAATCTGGTGCTTCTTTGACAATTTTGTCCGCAGTTTCAGACAGCTTGGCAAAGGCATCGCCCTGCGTCGCCTGTGCATCATCCATCAACTGCTGAACCTTGGCAGTGTGCATTTGCGACTCTGCCAGGTTTTTCTTCTGCCAATATTCCCATCCAAAAAAGGCAATCAGCGCAATCAAAATCCCTGTAATGATCGAAGAACCATATTTCTTCGTAAAGGATTTTAAGCTTTCAAACTGTTCATCACCCACTGCGCTCATGAGACTACCCTTTTCCTGATGTTTTATCGATTATTTTAAAGAAATTTTAGCACTAAAAAATGCAACGAAGTCCGTAAATGGCACATTCGATTGCTCTGCGGTTGCCAGTTCTTTCACCGTAAAAGTCTGCGCTTCAAGTTCACGCTCACCTAAAATCGCAGCAAACAAAGCACCGGCCTGATCGGCCTTTTTCATTTGCGACTTCATTGAACCTTGAGAGCCCACTTTCAAACGCACCTGACTCCCCGCTGCTTCAAGCTGATCACGGATCTGTTCAGCAATGACCAAGGCTTGACCTTGAGAAGCCGGTTCAGCCACCAGGAATACTTCACAATCACGCGTTGGTGTATTGTCTTCAACCTGTTCAAGCAGAAGCAATAAACGTTCGATACCCATGGCAAAACCAACCGCAGGTACAGACTGATCAGGCTTGCCCTTCAATTGACCAACAAGACCGTCATAACGGCCACCGGCACAGACGGTTCCTTGTGAACCTAAATGTGTTGTGGTCCATTCAAACACAGTTTTGTTGTAGTAGTCTAAGCCACGTACCAGTTTTTGGTTGATCACAAAACTCACGCCGGCATCAGTCAGGTACTGTTGTAACTGGGCAAAATGCGCCAGAGTTTCTTCACCCATAAAGTCATGCAGTTTCGGTGCATTTTCTAGGATGCTTTGGGTTTTGGCATCTTTAGAATCCAGAATACGCAGTGGATTCGTGGTCAGACGGCGCTGAGAATCTTCGTCCAGATCGGCTTTATGTGACTCTAAAAATTCAACCAAGGCTGCACGATAGGCTGCACGTTCATCCGATTCGCCTAAAGTATTTAATTCAAGTTGAACCTTGTCCGCTACGCCCATACGTTTCCACAGACGTGCAGTCATCAAAATCAGCTCTGCATCCATGTCCGGAGTCGCCACACCAAAGGTTTCTACACCAAACTGGTGGAACTGACGGTAACGGCCTTTCTGTGGTTTTTCATAACGGAACATTGGCCCGATATACCAGACGCGAGGAGTCGCACCACGAAGCAGATTATGCTCCAGCATGGCACGTACACAGCCTGCAGTTCCTTCAGGGCGTAGTGTCAGAGACTCAGGCGGATTACCTTTGTCCAGAAAGGTATACATTTCTTTTTCAACGATATCGGTGGCATCACCGATCGAACGTTTGAACAGATTGGTCTGTTCAACGATAGGCAAACGGATTTGTTGATAGCCATAAGCATCCATCAAACCCGACAGATGTTGTTCAAGACGTCTCCAAGCTGGGCTTTGCGTTGGGAGAATGTCATTAAAACCTTTGATTGCGACGATTGAACTCATGATCTACTCAGAAAAACTTGTACGAATAATTTCTTTAGATTTAGCTTCTTCAAGCTCGGTAACACGTTGACGAACCATATTTTCGATCTCATCAACCAGTTGATTGGTATCAATTAGATGGCTTTTTTCACCATTACGATACACCAGTGAACGTGGCGCTGCACCTACGACACCGATATCGGCTTCTTTAGCCTCGCCCGGCCCATTTACTTTACAGCCAATCACCGACACATCCATTGGAGTACGAATATCTTCCAGACGTTCTTCAAGCTGCTGCATCACGGAAATCACATTAAATTCCTGACGTGAACAGCTTGGGCAGGCAATAAAATTAATGCCGTTGGAACGCAGACCCAGCGATTTTAGAATATCAAAACCGATTTTAATTTCTTCTTCAGGCTCGGCAGCAAGCGAAATACGCATGGTATCGCCAATGCCTTCCATCAGCAAACCACCCAAGGCGATTGCAGATTTAACCGAACCTGTACGGTAAATACCGGCTTCGGTTACACCCAAATGTAGCGGATTATCAATTTGCTGAGACAGCAAACGATACGCATCCATGGTCAGGAACACATTAGATGCTTTAACTGAAATTTTAAATTCCTGAAAATCCAGACGGTCTAAAATGTCGATATGACGCATCGCAGATTCAAGCAATGCTGCACCTGTCGGCTCGCCATATTTCTTTTGAATGTCTTTTTCGAGTGAACCGGCATTGACACC
Organism: Acinetobacter sp. F9; assembly: GCF_019195275.1. Classification (NCBI taxonomy): domain Bacteria; kingdom Pseudomonadati; phylum Pseudomonadota; class Gammaproteobacteria; order Moraxellales; family Moraxellaceae; genus Acinetobacter; species Acinetobacter sp. F9. Next base: position 2,472,668 of record NZ_CP078068.1, on the reverse strand, counting down.
GATCCGCATTGAAATATCATTATGACGTGCTGCTGCCACCACTTCACGAATCTTTGCTTCTGAGCCGATATTGCCCGGGTTAATCCGCAAACAGTCTGCACCGAAGTCCGCAACTGCCAAAGCAATTTTATAGTCGAAGTGAATATCGGCCACCAAAGGCACATTCACCTGCTTACGAATTTCACCAAATGCTGCCGCCGCTTCCATCGTAGGCACAGAAACCCGCATGATGTCTGCACCGGCATCGACACAGCGCTGGATCTGTGCAACCGTGGCTGCCACATCACAGGTTTCAGTATTGGTCATAGACTGGATACTGATTGGTGCATCACCACCCACATAAACTGAACCGACACGAATTTTACGTGTTGGACGACGTTTAATTGGATTTACGATCATGGTTTTGCTCTACTCTTGATCTGTTAAGGTGACAAACGGAATTCTGCTTTTCCGTTTACGGTATAAGGTGACAATGAAATATTTTCATTATTCAGGCTGAGTGATACAGCTGCCGCATCATCAAGACGAATCTGGAATGGTGCTTCACCATTGAGTTGCAAACTCGATGCCTGACGGCCAGTCGCTAAAACGTTACCGGCTGAATCGACGATATGCACAGAGGTCGGACGGTTAAAATCGAGTTTTAGCTGGTCGCCAGACAGTGCGGCGCCTGCATCCAGATTCAGAATCTCGATATTGGAAGCACCGACTCCAGAAACTTCACTGCTATTTTGCGAATTACTGCTCGACCAGTTTTGAATCATGGCAAACAGTGCGCCCAAAATTAGCAGCAAGACCAGCGTAATAAAAATGCGCTTTAACCATTTACGGTTACGGTCACGCTTGGAACCTGGCAATTTCCCCATAATTTTGATGGGGGAATTATTCAGCGCATGATTGGGCAACAAACCCGTATCATTGGTATAAATTTCATCAAAACGCTGAATAATAGTCGACGCATCTACACCCAAAAGTTTGGCATAGATCCGGTAATAGCCTTTGATAAAAGTCGCCTCAGGCAAAGACTTATATTCATCCTGCTCAAGTGCAGTCAGGGTTTTGACCGGAATATTCAGCTCTTTGGCCACATTTTCCAGATCACGTTGCTGATTGAGACGAATCTGGCGCAAGTACTCGCCCGGACGTTGAATATTTCCTAACGCATTTGGAGCTACGCTCGAATGATTCGAAGGTGAATTAGGATTTACTTCCATACGGCCTCAGTACTGTACTGTAATTGCAAATAACGTTGGTATTCCTGGCTTTCAGGAAACAATGCACGTAACTGGTTCACCAATACCTGCATCCCCAACTGATCACCACTGGCACGCGCAGTGCGAATGCCAACCCAGAGCGCACGGGCACCCTGATTTTTCTGTCCCACACCACGCGCAAACTGTTGATACAGTTGTGTCGCTGCCGGGAACTGCTGGTTTAAATAAAAAATTTCTGACAACTCTAACATTGATATATATGAATCGCGATTCGCCTGAAGCGCCTGTTTGAATGATTTTTCAGCATTCACCACATCGCCCATTTTCAGGTAAATACGTCCCATATTTTCCAGCGCACGGAAACGCTGATCATAACCTAAAGTTGCACCGGCAATGTTAAACTGCTCGATCGCATCATTATAGCGTTCTAGCTGATATAAATACGTGCCATAGTTGTTGCGTGCCTGTGCATTTTTCGGATCTGCCGAAATCGCACGCTTGAAATAAGCATCTGCTTTCTCAAGATTGAGCTGACTACCTTCCTGTTGCAATAGCACGCCCATCATCATATTCGCTTGCGAATCACGCGGAGTCGTTTCGAGTGCCTGATCCAGCGCACGTTTGGCTGCATCCAGATCACCTGTTCTTAAATACTCTGCCGCCAATTGGGTACGGACTTTGGTGGCTTTTTCAGGATCTTTCTGACTCAAATCTGGCGTTTGACATGCAACCAAAGCTAAAGACACACATACTGTTGAAATCAAAGCAATTTTAGATGTTAGATTTCTCAACTGGCGACCTCTTATTATCCTTGTGAACGCATAATCTCATTTGACTGCGCAATTTTCTTTTTCCACTGTTCCGCACGACGGGTACGATCAGCCACTTGACCTACAAGCTGTCCACACGCCGCATCAATATCATCACCGCGTGTCTGACGAATCGTACACACAAAACCGGCATCAGACAAAGTTTTTTGGAAAGAAATAATGCGGTTACGGCTTGAACGCCCATAAGGCGCGTGCGGGAAAGGGTTGAATGGAATCAAATTAATCTTGCTCGGCAAGTTCTTCAGCAGCTTAATCATTTGCTGTGCATGTTCAGGATGATCATTCACACCATCCAGCATCACATATTCAATGGTGACGTGTTTACGTGAACTTTCATTACCATCTTTGGCAATATAACGCTGACACGCCGCAATCAGTTGTTCTAACGGATATTTCTTGTTGATTGGCACCAGTTCATTACGCAGTTCGTCATTTGGTGCGTGCAATGAAATTGCCAGTGCCACATCAATGTCTTTGACCATTTGATCGATTTTCGGCACCACACCTGATGTCGATAAGGTCACACGACGTTTCGACATGCCATAAGCAAAGTCGTCCAGCATAATGCGCATGGAATTGAGTACGGCATCGTAGTTAAGCAGTGGTTCGCCCATGCCCATCATGACCACATTCGTGACTGAACGTTCACGATCTGCCACAGGCACATCTTCCATATAGGAATAGTTCGCCACCCACAACTGACCAATGATTTCTGACTGGTCTAAATCGCGCTGAAAACCCTGTTTACCGGTTGAACAGAATGAACAGTCCAGTGCACAGCCCACTTGAGACGAAATACACAAGGTACGACGTAGGCCACTACGATGTTCAGCAGGAATCAACACAGTTTCGACGAGTGAGCCGTCACCATCACCAACACGGAAGACCCATTTCCGGGTACCGTCTTTAGAATAATTTTTATGCACCACTTCGGGCGCTTTAATTTCACAAATACGTTCCAGTTTTTCACGCAGTTTGCCCGAGATATTGGTCATCTCGGCAAAATCGGTCACGAAAAATTGGTGAATCCATTTCATTACCTGTCCGGCACGAAACTTCTTCTCCCCCATATCCTCAAAGAATTTCTCCATTTGCGGACGAGACATGCCGAGTAGGTTCACTTTTTCCACAGCATTCTGCTGTGTGGGAGTGGACGGAGATGGTTGCTGTGCAGCTGAAACTGCAGATACAGCGACGACTTCAGTACTCATGTGTATTACCTAAACCATGTCTAAAGATCAAAGGAGAAGCTCAATATGTGAGCAAAGAATTATTCAAAGAATAAAAAAACCAGATAAGTATAATAACACTTATCTGGTTTGAATACTGCGAATTAACGAGTACGTGGAGCAATCTCAGTTTGAGCGAAGAAGTAGTTAACTTCACGGTCAGCTGATGCTACAGAGTCAGAACCGTGAGCAGCATTTTCGTCGATGCTTACAGCGAAATCTGCACGGATTGTACCAGGAGCAGCTTCTTTAGGATTCGTCGCGCCAAGGATGTCACGGTGAGCAAGAACAGCGTTTTCACCTTCAAGAACTGAAACAACCACTGGACCAGAAGTCATGAAAGCAACAAGATCAGCAAAGAAACCACGTTCTTTGTGCTCAGCGTAGAAGCCTTCAGCTTCAGCTTGAGTCAAGTGTTTCATTTTAGTTGCAACGATTTGAAGACCAGCTTTCTCAAAACGAGCAAAGATGTCGCCGATGTGGTTTTTAGCAACTGCGTCTGGTTTTACGATAGATAAAGTACGTTCGATAGCCATGATAGGCTCCTTAAGTCAATTGTTGACATGAAAATTTGGCGCATTATACCGAGATAATGCGCACTTTTCTGCTTTTACACTGTAAAAATATGCTTTTTTCAATCGGGCACTTAACGCGCTTCGTCAATCCATGCCATTTGAATCGCTTCCAGCAGGCCTTCTGTGGATTTAGTCGGGTCATCTGCAAACTCAGGCAAGGCACATACCCAGGCGTGTAAATCAGTAAAACGAATCCACTGCGGGTCCACATCTGGATGCGCTTCGTAGAGTTCAATCGCGATATCGAGGGTATCAGTCCAACGTAAACCCATCTCTATTTCTCACCATATTTGCTTTAATGCTGTACTTTAGCAAATTTATAAAAATCTGCGAGCTTTCGCCCCAGTTTTCACTTATTTTTTACAACATAATATTGAGATAAGGTGCGCTCAGCACAATGACCACGGCCATCATGCCTCCGATCATTGCCCCAACCGCGACATCACTTGGATAATGCAATCCCAGAATCATGCGCGATAAAGCCACCAGCAGCGTAAAAGGGAGCATCAACAGCAATAATAGCGGTGCAACATAACCCAAGAGCGTGGTTGCCATTACCGCATGCAAGGTATGTCCAGACGGAAAACTAAAATGATCCAGCGGCCGCTCACCCAGTCGAATCACCTGATGCACCTGATAAGGTCTTGGACGTACAGTTTTTGTTTTGAGAATTTTATAAATCAGCGTGCCGAACGTTCCGCCCAAAATGATATAGAGCATCTGTAGCCCATATTCCAAGCCACGAAATCCCCATGCGGCAAAACACATCACATACCAAAACACGCCATCCCCCAAACGGCTAATGATTTTAAAAAAAGCAGCGATTCGATTTGAGTGGGAGAGATGATTGAGGTAGACACAGCCTTTTAAATCTATTTCTAAAAATTTGAGTTTGGCATTGTGGATTTTCATCATGTTGCTCCCGCTCTTGTTTTAATTAGGTCATTTATTTTGCCTTGTGATTGAATACAGAACCTGTTCAAACTGCTCTACAGGATGTTGCCATCCGACCTTCTGTGCACAGTGTGAAGCATACACACCCATTCTTCTAAGTGTGTGATAATCTGGTAACTTTAAGATATTGGCTGTTAAATCTTCTTGTAGACCCAGTGAGCTGAGCCAGCCTGTTCGGTCGTGTTGTACATGTAGATGTGCACAAGCATAATCATAAGCAATAACCGGTAGTCCACTGGCCATCGCCTCCAATACCACATTGCCAAAGGTTTCAACCTGACTCGCAAAGCAAAACACATCGGCACTGGCATAGGCTTCAGCAAGCTGTTGACCACGCAAACTCCCGGTAAACACAATCGAAGCATCATGATTCAACTGCTCTAAGCGCTGTCGGTCTGGACCATCTCCGACCACCACCAGACGCACATCCTGACAATGCATATGACGCAATGTGAAATATGCCTGAATCACCACTGGTATTTCTTTTTCAGGCGATAAACGCCCGACATACAACATGATACGGGTCTCTTTGGAAGCTCCCCAGCTCTGGCGTAGGGAATCAGAACGCCATTTAGGTGAAAAGGCTTGTGTATCTACCCCTCGTCCCACCACAACCAGTGGACACGTCACTCCAAATTTGCGGAGTGCTTCGGCAGTCTCACGACTCGGTACACAGGTAATTGCGGTATGATTATGAAACCATTTGAGATAATGCTGAATAGGTTTAACCAAGAATGCCAAATCAAAGAAACGGCTAAATTCCTGAAATGGAGAGTGAAAACCGCTCGATACAGGAATTTTAAGGAATCTTGCAGTTTGCTGCGCGGCAAGCCCTAATGGGCCTTCTGTGACGATATGCACTACATCGGGTGCAAAGACTTCTACCGCATGGCGAACTTTTAGAAACTGCGGCCAACCGAACTGTAAGCCTGAATATTTGGGAATACGCTGTGCTTTAACCAAACATTCCCGATAGGGTTGAAATTCAGCACAGATGCCTTTTTGCTCGGGTCGAATCAATAAAATTTTATGCCCCTGTTTTTTCAGCCCTTTGCAGAGTTGTAACAGTGAATGGGCTACACCATTAATTTCAGGTGGCCATGTTTCGGTCACTATGGCAATTTTTAAGCGGGGGCGTACCAAATCTGCAAGCGCAGATGATTTTTGAGGACTTTTCAGACGTTGCTGTTTTAAGTCAAATTGAAAGCCATCAAGGAATGCTTGTTGTTTTGTTAAGGCTTGGCTGTAGGGCTGATTCATGTCGCACCTATCTTACTTATGTATGTTTTAAGCAAAGCATAGGTGTTCTGTGTGACTGTTTGATGAAGTAGCAAAAACTTAATAATGGGTGCTATGCAACCCGAAATGAGCCTTCTGAATTGAATATCATTTTGGCTGTAGAAGCTTTTTGATCTTTAATAGTTAGAATTAATCCTTTGTAGTAATTAGGGTCATTACAATCAATAAATACATCACGCTTAAAAATATCTTTTATCTCAAAAACTAAATTGCTCTCAATAAAATCATTAATATTTATTAGATTCTTTTCTGTACTAATCTCAAATCCTAAGCATTTAACTTTCATGCATTTTCCAATAAAAAACCCCATAATAACGAGGCCTTTATAGCATAAAATTCAACCAAAAGGAGTATTAATTCTTTTCCTTATCAACGATTTTGTTTACTTGAATCCACGGTACGAAAAAAATAAAGCACTGCTTTATTCTTCTTGAGGCACTTAACGTTAATACTAACATCATTATCACACACAAAAAGCCCCTGTTAAAAACAGGGGCTTTTTGACTTAGACATTAGAACTTAGTTCTTTTCTTTGTCTACGATTTTGTTTGCTTGAATCCAAGGTACGAAAGAAAATTAAAGCATGGCTTTACTTTTCTTGAGGCACGTAACTTAGTTCTTTTCTTTATCTACAATCTTATTCGCTTGAATCCAAGGCATCATCGCGCGAAGTTTGTTACCCGTTACTTCGATACCGTGAGCAGCGTTTTGACGACGACGAGCAGTCATAGATGGGTAGTTCAACGCACCTTCTTGAATGAACATCTTCGCGTATTCACCAGACTGAATACGTTTAAGCGCATTACGCATCGCTTCACGAGACTGCTCGTTAATTACTTCAGTACCCGTTACATATTCACCATATTCCGCATTGTTCGATACAGAGTAGTTCATGTCCGCGATACCGCCTTCGAACATCAAGTCAACGATCAATTTAAGCTCGTGTAGACATTCGAAGTACGCCATTTCAGGCGCATAACCAGCTTCAACCAAAGTTTCGAAGCCCATTTTAACCAGTTCAACTGCACCACCACAAAGAACTGCTTGCTCACCGAAAAGGTCAGTTTCAGTTTCTTCACGGAATGAAGTTTCGATAATACCAGTACGGCCGCCACCTACGCCTGAAGCATAAGAAAGTGCAACGTTACGCGCGTTACCAGATGCATCCTGGTGAATTGCGATTAAATCAGGAACACCTGAACCACGCTGGTATTCAGAACGTACTGTGTGACCAGGTGCTTTAGGCGCAACCATGATTACGTCAAGGTCAGCACGTGGAACAACTTGGTTGTAAAGAATCGAGAAACCGTGAGCAAACGCTAAAGTAGCACCTTGCTTGATGTTTGGCTCAATCTCGTCACGATAAAGTTGAGATTGGAATTCGTCAGGCGTCAAGATCATGACTACATCCGCTTGCGCTACAGCAGCAGCAACTTCAGCAACTTTAAGACCTGAATTTTCAGCTTTTTTCCAAGAAGTAGAGTTCGCACGTAAACCTACAGTGACATCAACGCCAGAATCTTTCAGGTTAAGCGCATGCGCGTGACCTTGTGAACCGTAACCAATGATCGCTACTTTCTTAGATTGGATGATAGATAAGTCAGTGTCTTTATCGTAAAAAATTTGCATTGCTGTCTCCGCTTAATGCTTGTTTGTCCGTTAAATCAGGCAATGACCCTTGTATTTACATTGCCTGATACCCCCTTCTTATTAGGATGAGGAAATATTTAAATTAGATGGTTAAAACTTTTTCGCCGCGCGCGATACCTGAAACACCTGAACGAACCACTTCTAAAATGGTGTGTTCTGCAAGTGCATCAATAAATGCATCAACTTTTTCAGTCGTACCTGCAATTTGAATGGTATAGGTTGTCGGCGTTACATCGACAATCTGACCACGGAAAATATCTGCGGTACGCTTAATTTCGTCGCGAGATGAACCCAATGCTTTGACTTTGATCAGCATCAGTTCACGCTCAATGTGCGCACCTTCAGACAGGTCAACCACTTTCACCACTTCAACAAGCTTGTTCAATTGCTTGGTGATTTGCTCAATCTTGTGATCATCGCCATAAGTGGTCAAAGTCAAACGAGAAAGTGTTGGATCTTCAGTTGGCGCAACGTTTAATGTTTCGATGTTGTAGCCACGCTGTGAGAATAAGCCCACTAAACGGGAAAGCGCACCTGATTCATTTTCTACGAGTACAGAGATAATATGTCTCATTTCGTGCGCTCCCCTTTAGCCAACCACATATCTTGCATCGATTGACCTGCAATCAACATCGGATAAACGTGCTCGGTACGATCTACCATCACGTTAATAAATACACACTTGTCGTTAATCGCCATTGCTTCTGCAAGCTTAGACTCTAGTTCATCGGCATGATTAATCTGAATACCGACATGACCATAGGCTTCCATCAGTTTGGCAAAATCAGGCAATGAATCTACATAAGAACTTGAATGACGTCCTTCATAGTTCATATCTTGCCACTGCTTCACCATCCCTAAAGACTGGTTATTCAGGCACAGGATTTTGACGTTCAGGCCATATTGCTTACAGGTCGACAGTTCCTGGATACACATCTGAATCGATGCTTCACCCGTAATACACACCACCTGTTGATCCGGGAAAGCAAGCTTCGCAGCCATTGCATATGGCAAGCCTACACCCATAGTGCCTAGACCACCTGAGTTGATCCATTGACGTGGACGTTTGTATTTGTAATACATCGCACCAAACATCTGATGCTGACCGACGTCAGAAGTAATGATCGCTTCACCATTGGTCACTTTGTCCAGTGCCTGAACCACTTGTTGTGGCTTCATTACACCATCAACACCCGCCTCAAAACGACCACCATGAACCTTGCGCCATTCATTGATCTGTTTCCACCATGCCGCAATCGCTTCAGGATTTGGCTTAGAAATATTAAGCTGTTTTAACTGGTTCAACATCTCATTCAGTACAGGCTCTACCGCACCGACAATTGGAATGTGCGCCATAATGGTTTTTGAAATCGTCGCTGGGTCGATGTCAATATGAATCACTTTGGCATTCGGACAGAATTTTGCCGGATTGTTGGTGACACGGTCATCGAAGCGCGCGCCTACACACAGAATCACATCTGCATTGTGCATGGTCATGTTGGCTTCATAAGTACCATGCATACCGAGCATACCGATGAACTGTTCATCATCACCCGGGAATGCACCCAAGCCCATTAAGGTATTGGTTACCGGATAGCCCAATAGATGCGCAAGCTCTGTCAATTGTGCAGATGCATTGCCTTGAACCACACCACCACCCGAATAAATTACTGGGCGTTTAGCATTGATTAATTCTTCAATCGCTTTACGAATTTGACCTGAGTGACCACGAAACGGTGGCTGATACGAACGCATCTTCACTTTTTCCGGGTATTCGTAAGCAAATTTTTCTGCAGGATTGGTCGCATCTTTAGGAATATCGATTACGACAGGGCCTGGACGACCAGATGACGCGATATAGAATGCTTTTTTGATGATTGCAGGAATTTCGCTGGCATGACGCACCTGGAAACTATGCTTCACGATTGGACGTGAAATGCCGACCATATCGGTTTCCTGGAATGCATCTTCACCAATCAGATGACTCGCAACCTGACCTGACAAAATCACCATCGGGATTGAGTCCATATAGGCCGTTGCAATTGGCGTTACCGTATTGGTTGCACCCGGACCTGAGGTCACCAGCACCACACCGGTCTTACCTGTGACGCGTGAGTAAGCATCCGCCATGTGACCGGCAGCTTGTTCGTGACGTACGAGGTAATGATTGATTTTGTCTTGTTGAAATAGCGCATCATAAATATGAAGAACTGCGCCGCCTGGGTATCCAAAAACATGTTCAACGCCTTCGTCCGCTAATGCGCGAACAAGCATTTCACCACCAGATAGAAGTTCCAACGTGATTCACCCTAATATTATGACACTGCACAAATGGGAGGCATTTGCAGTGTTTCATTTGTTAACTGTCTGCACTGTTATAGCACACAAATTTCATAGTTTTCATAGCAATAGGAAAAAAAATCTGATCTCTTGGCTGTTCGAGCAATACAAGACCTAAAACATGTTGGGATAAACATATTTTGCTTAGCTTTGTTCAATTTCTCGGCTAGAGAAATCGCCCACTGCATGAAATGACACTTAGTCGAAGGGTGATCGATTAAGGCATATAAAACTATTGCAGCATTCTTGTGTTTTCAGGCTTTAAAGTCAAGTTTAAAAAACAGGCAATATGCGCTTTAAAATACCTGATTTGCTGTTTTTAACAGCGATCTAGAGCAAGGACAGTAATAAAGAATTAATCTAATAATATTTAATCCAATAAAATTCATAAACTTATATATTTAATTTTATAATTTTTTAGTATGTCTTATATAAAAAAAATGAATGAATTTTTATTAAATCCAGTGAAGTTGTTTATCAATAAATTTTGTGTCTGAAAATTTACTCACCAATTCTACAAACGAGATGCAGAAGCTGTTCGACCCTTGATCATGAATAGAGCGTATAAAAATTCATTATTTTTACTGTGAAAATCACTACAATGTTTTGTAGTATTTTATGGCTAGAACACAGAGGCTCAAAAACAATGAAAATATCTTTTTTAACTGCCTTAAGTCTGAGTTGTGCAATTTCTCTGGGCATCTGTAGCAGCAGTGCTTCAGCAATCCAGTATTATAAATGGGTCGATGCCAAGGGCACCACGCACTATACGAAAACACCACCACCGAAAACAGCGAAAAAAGCCACAACTGTCGATACCTATGGCTGGAAAAACTCGGCACCGACACCGCCTAGAAAGAGTGAAACTGAAGTGCAAACAGAAAATAGCGCTCAAGAACAACTGCAACAGCCTCAAATTCCTGCAAATCAGGACCAGCAACAACGTGAAGCGAACGAAGCCTTGCAGCAATCGAAAAATCGAGCAGTGGCTTTATAAGCGACCTCCACTATGGAACTGATCATTTTTTCTTAGGGAAATGCCTGCGCAAAATTCACTTTTAGGTGCATTTTGCGCTATGCTGTGCAACAGACTTTTTTCACCGTAATTCACTGATACGTTTATGACTACTCACATTGATTCCGAATATCAAGCCAGTGCGATTGAGCCTCAAGTCCAACAGGATTGGGAATCTCGCAAAGCCTTTAAAGTTGCCGACAAAGTAGAAGGTCCACGTCGTTATATTCTCTCGATGTTCCCTTACCCAAGTGGCAAGCTGCATATGGGTCATGTGCGTAACTATACGATTGGTGACGTGATCAGCCGTTTCCATCGCTTAAAAGGTGAAACGGTTCTACAACCAATGGGTTGGGATGCTTTCGGTCTACCTGCTGAAAATGCAGCGATTGCACATCAGGTTGCACCAGCAAAATGGACATTTGAAAATATTGCTTACATGCGCGACCAGTTGAAAAAACTCGGTCTTGCAGTAGATTGGGATCGCGAATTTGCGACCTGCACCCCTGAATACTATCGCTGGGAACAATGGTTATTTGTTCAGCTTTATAAAAAAGGCTTGATCTACCGCAAGCTTTCAACCGTGAACTGGGATCCAGTCGATCAGACTGTGCTTGCCAACGAACAGGTTGAAAATGGTCGCGGCTGGCGTTCAGGTGCATTGGTTGAAAAACGTGACATTCCAATGTACTACTTCCGCATTACCGATTATGCGCAAGAATTATTAGATGATCTAGACACATTGAAAGACGGTTGGCCTCAACAAGTTCTGACCATGCAACGTAACTGGATTGGTCGCTCACAAGGGATGGACATTACCTTCCCTTCAGCAAATCCAGAAATCTATACGGACGGTTTAACGGTATTCACTACCCGTGCCGATACTTTAATGGGCGTGACTTATGTTGCTGTTGCAGCAGAACACCCAATGGCACTCAAAGCTGCTGCTCTCCAATCAGAAGCAGGCAACCCTGAACTTGCTGCATTTATTGAAGAATGTCGTATGGGTTCAGTTGCTGAAGCGGATCTTGCGACTGCCGAGAAGAAAGGTATGGCAACAGGCCTGTCTGTTAAGCATCCTGTGACTGGTGAAGAAGTTCCGGTCTGGATCGCCAACTATGTGTTGATGTCTTACGGTTCAGGTGCGGTGATGGCGGTTCCATCACACGATGAGCGTGACTTCGAATTTGCCAATAAATATGGCTTAAGCATCAAACAAGTCATTGATGCCAAAGGCGCTGACGATAGCGACTTTTCTGCAACAGATTGGCAAGAATGGTACGGTTCGAAAGAAGGCAAACTGGTGAATTCAGGCGAGTTTGACGGTCTAGATTTTCAGGGTGCATACGATGCATTCCTAGCCAAACTAGAACCAACAGGTCTGGCAAGCTCTAAAGTTCAATTCCGTTTACGTGACTGGGGTGTTTCCCGTCAGCGTTACTGGGGTTGTCCAATTCCAATGATTAACTGTCCATCATGTGGTCAAGTGCCAGTGCCTGAAGAGCAACTTCCTGTTGTCCTTCCGACTGACGTGGTTCCAGATGGTTCAGGCAATCCATTGAACAAGATGCCTGAGTTCTATGAAACGTCATGCCCAAGCTGCGGTGGCGACGCGCGTCGTGAAACAGATACGCTAGATACCTTCGTAGAATCATCTTGGTACTATGCACGTTATGCATCGCCTGACTTTACCGATGGCATGGTAAAACCTGAAGCAGGTCAAACCTGGCTGCCAGTCAACCAATACATCGGTGGTGTTGAACACGCCATTCTGCATTTGTTATACGCACGCTTCTTCCACAAACTGATGCGTGATGAAGGCGTAGTCCAAGGCAATGAACCATTCACCAACCTTTTAACTCAAGGTATGGTACTTGCAGATACCTTCTACCGTGAAGCGGATTCTGGCAAAAAAACCTGGTTTAACCCGGCCGATATCGAACTGGAAAAAGATGAAAAAGGCCGTGTGCTGTCTGCGAAATACACAGGCGATGGTCAAGAGGTTGTGGTTGGCGGTCAGGAAAAAATGTCGAAATCGAAAAATAACGGTATCGACCCGCAATCCATTATCGACCAATACGGTGCAGATACCGCACGTGTATTTATGATGTTTGCAGCACCACCGGATCAATCGCTTGAATGGTCGGATGCCGGTGTTGAAGGTGCCAACCGCTTCCTGAAACGTGTATGGCGTTTAGCAACAGGCTTCCTTGAAAAAGGTAACAGTGCATCAAACATCGACAAAGCGGCACTGTCTACGGCTGCACAAGACCTACGTCGTAAAACTCATGAAACCATCCAAAAAGTCGGTGATGACATCGAACGTCGTCATGCATTTAACACTGCAATTGCTGCATTGATGGAACTTCTAAACGCGAACAACAAGTTTGAAGCCCAAGATGACAATGACGTTGCTGTTGCACGTGAATCAATTACCACGCTGTTAACTTTACTTGCACCATTTGCACCGCATTTAAGCCAGACTTTATTGGCTGAATTTGGGATTGAATTGAATTCAACTTTGTTCCCTGCGGTAGATGAGTCTGCGCTGACACGTAATACGCAAACCATCGTGGTTCAAGTCAACGGTAAACTCCGTGGCAAGTTAGAAGTATCTGTAGATGCCTCTAAAGATGACATCTTGGCTCAAGCCAAAGCATTGCCTGAAGTTCAGCAATTCTTGACGGGTCCAACCAAGAAAGAAATTGTGGTACCGAATAAATTAGTGAATTTGGTGGTTTAAATCCTTAAGTTCCCTCTCCTCTCAGGAGAGGGCTAGGGAGAGGTAAATATATAACCCCTCATCCTAACCTTCTCCCAGAGGGAGAAGGAACTTTCTGAAGGATTTCACAATTCCCAAACAAAGCCCGTTGCCAGCCAGCGGGCTTTGACTTTACAATCCGGTTCAGGATTTCAAATATTTCCCTGAGGGAAAAAGAGGATACTCATGCATTTAGGCAAACGTTTAGCAGCAATTGTTTTAACTTGTGGTCTAAGTGCAGGCTTAGTCGGTTGTGGCTTCCATTTGAAAGGCACCAACCCAAGCTCGGCACCTGTGGCCTATTCTGTTATGAGCCTTTCTTTACCCCCCAATACTGAAGAATTACAAGAAAAGCTGGCGGTTTATTTAGGTGCTGCGGGCGTACAACTCAGTAATGCACCAGAAGCTTATGTTTTACGTGTTCTCGATTACACGCCGCGCCGCTTAGAATTGAATGGTAAGCTGGTAGAAACCTTGCTACGTTTAAATGTGACTTTTCGCATTGAAGATGCACAAGGCAATCCGATCACTGAACCACGCACTGTTGTGGCAACGCGTACTTATCAATATGACATTGAAACAGTCAACACTGATGACCAGGAACAAAAGTTTCTCAATCAGGTGATTATTGATGATGTGGCACAGCAGATCGCGCGTCAGATTTCATCGAACCGCCTACCCTTGGCCAAACAAAATACCCCAGCGCAACCTGCTCAATAAGAACGCCTTATGAAATTTGACTATCTGCAAGCCCTAAAACGTGTCGATGAAGCTCGCGGTGCCTGGGTCTTGCATGGTCAAGAGCCTTTGCTAGAACAAAACCTGATCGATGCCTTTCGCACACATTGGCAAGCCAAAGACATCGAACGTCAACGTTATGATGTCAGTTCAGTTTCTGAGTGGAAAAATGTCTTTAATGCATTGAACAGTTTGTCATTGTTCTCAACCCAACTGGCAGTTGAAGTGCATGGCAATATCAAACCAGATGCCAGTAGCCTCAAACTGCTGAAAAGCTATTTACAACAAGACAGTGATAATCTGCTATTGGTCGTTATGCCCAAGCAAGATGCGAGCAGCCTCAAATCCAGCTTCTTCCAGACGGTTGAGGCCAATGGTGTCTGCGTTGCGCTTACTGCAAATTATCCACGCGATCGTCAGCAAATTTTGGCAGTTGAAGCAGAGAAACTGGGGATTAAACTGGCCCATGATGCCTGGCAATGGCTGGAACAGCATCATGAGCACAACTTGCTGGCAGCCAAAAACAGCCTGATGCGGGTCAGTGACACCTTTGCTGAAGTTGATGTGATTCAGATTGATCATTTATATGCCTGCTTACAGGATCAATCACGCTATAGCACCTATGATTTGAGTGATGCCCTGCTGCAAGGCAATCTCTCGCAATCGGTCAAGATTTTCCAGTATCTGGTCGCTTCAGGTGAGCCGATGAGTCTGATCTTATGGAGCCTGAGCAAAGAGATGCGTCTGTTGATGCAACTGTTTGAACAGCCACAAAATGCCTTGCAAATCGGAATCTGGAAAACCAAAGTGGGGCTATATCAGCAAGCTTTACGCCGTCTCAGTCCACAACGCTTTTTGAGCTGGCCACAACTGTTAATCCGTATTGATGCAGCCATTAAAGGGATGTCCAAAGAGAACCCTGAACATCTCATTTTACAAGCCATTGCTGAAATGTGCGGTCAACGCTTATTTTTAGCGCCAAATGCCTAACTGAAGAAACGTGCAAACCAGCCTTTACCTTTTTTGCTTTCCTGGGCACGTAGATAACTCAACATGTTATCGCGCACTGCATCGACATAATCTTGGTCATCATGTTGAATATGATTGATCAGCCATTTGGACAATAAGCGATATAAATCATTTTCAATGGATTCTCCCTTCTCGAATTTGAGACGGTAATCATTGAGTCGCTTTACAAATAATTCATGTATACCGCGATGTGAAGGCAGATATTGATAACTGACCTGTTCCAGCAGATTTTCTTCAAAGCTGAAATGAGACTGGGTATAATCAATTAAATCATTCAAAACTTCCTTGATCCGATCACGCTGGCCAGTCCCTCTAATCTCTTCTAATGCATTAATATAGTCTAAAATTTGACGATGCTGCTTATCAATCACGTCAATTCCAATGTTATAACTTTCATTCCATTCCATCGTTAAACCCTCATCAATCTTGATAGCAAAGTTGTATTATTTCCGCACAATTAAAGTGCGTCTTCTTCTTAAGTGATAAAACCATAATTTTTTTATGGAATTAAATCTTACAAGTTTTATTTCTTTAAATCCATATATAGAACATGGGTTTTTTAATTTTTTTTCTGTTTAATTTTCAACTGGTTTTACTATCAGAAATATAAAGATAAGAGTTGGGCCGGAAACAGCCATCGAACAAATATCACACCACAGATCCTAGCTATTGTTAGGTTTTATACCTTTATTAGGTCAGATATAATTTTATCTTTGCAGCACTTCATTTGCGGATCTCAGTCAAAAAATACGCTTGGGAACAATGATTATTCTGTTTAATAATCACGTGATGATCTTTTAATTGCGGGCTGATAGTTATGGAAAAGCAAGGCACTGTCTTGCATCTCAAAGACATCATGGATTAATCATTTTAAAATGATTTCTATTAACGCTATTTTTTAAAATCGAGCCAATAGAAAATAATTCTCATTATAAATTAAAAAAATTCACGATTTATCCCAATTTCGCTTTTATAATCAATCCTTATCTTCGAGCGAACTCGTATTCAATATGCCAAAAATAAAACCGACGAAATTGATTATGGCCGCTGTGATTGCCATTGCGCTCATCGCTGTGGGGTGGTACTTCCTCAAACCCAAAGAACAGCCTCCACAATATATTACGGCTGAAGTCACCCAGGGCGATATCGAAAGCTCTGTACTGGCGACTGGTATTCTGGAAGCGACCAAGATGGTCAGCGTGGGGGCGCAGGTTTCGGGTCAGGTCAGAAAAATGTATGTAGAACTGGGCGATCAGGTCAAGCAAGGTCAGCTGATTGCGCGGATTGACTCCGTTCGTCAGGAAAATGATTTAAAAACTGCTGAAGCCAGCATTAAAAATCAGATGGCACAACTTGCAGTAAGACAGGCGAATTTGGCCAAAGTTGAAGCTGAATACAACCGTCAGAAAGCCATGCATGCACAGGATGCCACTTCTCGCTCCGAGCTGGAATCGGCATTTGCGAACTATAAAACAGCACAAGCGGATATCACCGCCATCAATGCACAGATTGAACAGTCACGTTTGACGCTGGCGACTGCCAAAGAAGATCTTGGCTATACCCAGATTGTAGCCCCGATGGATGGCACGATTGTGGCGATTGTGACCGAAGAAGGTCAGACGGTAAATGCCAACCAAAGTGCGCCGACCATTGTCAAACTGGCCAAACTCGACACCATGACTATTAAAGCTGAAATTTCTGAAGCAGATGTCATGAAAGTTGAAGAAGGTCAGACGGTTTATTTCACCACCTTAGGTAATAACGAGAAAAAGATTTACGCCAAACTGCGTCAGGTTGAGCCGGCACCCAATTCAATTAATACCGATAGCAATACATCAAGCTCATCTTCAAGTTCTGCGGTGTATTACAACGCTTTATTCGATGTACCGAATGAAGATGGCAAACTGCGTATTGATATGACGGCGCAAGTTTATATTGTGCTGGATGAAGCTAAAAACGTGCTGACGATTCCGGCCGCTGCGATTCAAGGCTCAAACCGTCCGCCACGTGCTAATCGGGCTGAAGGTTCTCGCGGTGACAGTTCTCGCGGCGAAGCTAATCCGGCATCACTTCCTGAAGCTGAATCTGCTCAAGGCAATCGTCCTGCTGGTGAACGCCCTGCCCGCCTGAATCTTTCTGAAGCGGAGCTGGCACTGATTGAACAGGGCAAAGCACAGCGCGCCATGGTGCGTGTCTTGCAGGCTGATGGTACTGCAAAACCAACCCCTGTACTGATCGGTTTGAATAACCGTGCCACTGCACAAGTGATTAAAGGTCTAAAACGTGGTGATCAGGTGGTCATTGCTGATGGTTCTGACACCTCCAATGATGCAGCAAAACGCGGTGGCAATAGCCGTGGCCCAATGAGAATGTAAATATGAATTCACAACAGCAGCCTCTCCTCGAGGTGAAAAATCTGGTACGTGAATTCCCTGCGGGTGAAGGTACGGTCCAGATTTTAAAAGGGGTCAATCTGGAGATTTATCCGGGTGAACTGGTGGCGATTGTTGGTCAGTCTGGTTCAGGTAAATCCACCCTGATGAACATTCTGGGCTGTCTGGATAAACCGACCACCGGCAGCTACAAAGTTAAAGGCCGCGAAACCCGTGAACTGGAAGCCGATGAACTGGCCCAGTTACGCCGTGAATACTTTGGCTTTATTTTTCAGCGTTATCATCTGCTCGGCGATTTAAACGCAGCAGGAAATGTCGAAGTCCCTGCGATTTATGCCGGTGCAGACTCATCAGAACGGCATGAGCGTGCCGTCAAGATTCTGACCGATTTGGGCCTGGGTGAAAAAACCCAGAACCGTCCAAGTCAGTTATCAGGTGGTCAGCAGCAACGTGTGTCGATTGCCCGTGCGCTGATGAATGGCGGTGACGTGATTCTGGCCGATGAACCGACCGGTGCACTGGACAAGAACAGCGGTATTGAAGTGATGCGAATTTTACGCGAACTGAATGCCAAAGGTCATACCATCATTCTGGTCACGCATGACCATAATGTGGCCAAAAATGCCACGCGAATCATTGAGATCTCGGATGGGAATATCATCTCCGATCTTCCCAACGTGCCTGAAGTTGAAGATGGCTTTGAAAAACAGCAGCTGATTCGCAGCGAACAAAAGAAAATTTCTTCATGGCGCTCCGCAGTTGACCGTCTCGGTGAAGCCTTCCGCATGGCACTTTTAGCCATGAATGCACATCGCATGCGCACTTTCCTGACCATGCTCGGGATCATTATCGGTATTGCCTCAGTGGTTTCGGTGGTGGCACTGGGCAATGGTTCGCAGAAACAGATTCTGGAAAATATCAGCAGTCTGGGCACCAATACAATTACCGTATTTCAGGGTCGGGGTTTCGGAGACAATTCCAGATCTTCCCAAGCCAAAACCCTGATTCCAGCCGATGCCGATGCGCTGGCCGAACAACCGTATGTCGATGGCATCAGTCCGTCGGTGAACAGCAGTGTCATCGGCCGTTATAAAGAAATTGAAGCCTCAACCACGGTCAATGGCGTCAGTGAAGATTTCTTTTATGTGCGTGGCATGACTTTCCAGTCCGGTCAGCCCTTTGACCGCAGTAGCGTCATGCAACAGGCACAAGATGTTGTCATTGATACCAATACCAAAAATACCTTCTTTAAAGATGGTACTAATCCGGTGGGACAGGTGATTTTACTGGGTAGCGTCCCGAGCCGGATTATCGGGGTGATTGATGCACAAAAAGGCATGATGGGCAATAATGACAGCCTGAATGTCTACCTGCCGTATTCTACCGTGATGAGTCGTATGCTGGGGCAATCTAACGTTCGCAGCATCATTGTGCGGATTAAGGATGAATACCCAAGTGCGGCGGCTGAAAATGCAATTTTAAACCTGTTGGTACAGCGCCATGGCGCGCAGGACGTGTTTACCCAGAATGCCGACAGTATTCGTGAAACCATTCAGCAGACCACAGCGACTATGACGCTTTTAATTTCGGCGATTGCTGTGATTTCACTGGTGGTCGGCGGGATCGGGGTGATGAATATCATGCTGGTGTCCGTGACTGAACGTACTCAGGAAATTGGGGTACGTATGGCAGTAGGTGCACGTCAAAGTGATATTTTGCAGCAATTCCTGATTGAAGCAGTGCTGGTGTGTATTTTAGGCGGTATTTTGGGTGTGCTGCTCTCGCTCGGGATTGGCCAGCTAATTACCCACTTTGCTGGCGGTACTTTCCAGATGGCCTATTCAACCACTTCGATTGTGGCTGCCTTTGTCTGCTCAAGCCTGATTGGAATTGTGTTTGGCTTTATCCCGGCACGTAATGCCGCTCGTCTGAATCCAGTCGATGCGCTTTCTCGCGAATAAGGAACCTGATATGCAAATGAATTTAACCAAGCTTGCCAGTGCCCTGTTGCTGGGAAGCTCGCTGACCGGTTGTGCGGCAGTGGTAAAAACACCTTATGAGCAGCCTGCGATTAATATGCCGGGCAACTTTCAAAATAATAAGGTCTTAAGTCAGCAGATCCATGCCGACATTCTGGCAGATCAATGGTGGACCTTATTTAAAGATCCGCAATTGAACAGTCTGGTCGATCAAGTGCTGGCGCAGAATACAGATCTGGCGGTGGCTGGCATCAGTTTGCAACAGGCGCGCATTCAGGCCAGACAGGCACAAAGCCAGCAAGGCGTCCGTGTCGGTGATGCACGAATTTCAACGGGCCAGCGTTTTGATCTGGAGGGTGGCAGCAATGCTTCGACGGGTCTTTCACTGGGCTATCCGGGCTTAAGCTATGAACTGGATCTGTTTGGCAAACTGGCCAATCAGACTGAAGCGGCGCGCTGGGAAGCCTTGGCATCTGCACAGGACTTACAGGCGACGGCGCAGAGCCTGATTGGCACCACGGCACAGCTTTACTGGCAATTGGCTTATTTAAACGAGCGTTATAGCGTGGTACAGCAAAATCTGGCAACAGCGCAAAAAACCTATGATCTGGTGCAGGTACAATATCGTGCCGGTGCGGTGTCCGGTCTAGATTTAACCCAGGCCGAACAGGCGATTCAAAGCCAGCAAGCCACCTTAAGCCAGATTGAGCAGCAACGGGTGGAAACGCGTACCGGCCTCGCAGTATTGCTGCATATGCCAGTACAACAGCTTTCTATTCAGGAGCCAAGCCGTTTACCGAATATTCAATTACCGAGTATTCAGGCCGACTTACCCGCGAGTTTATTGTCCCGTCGTCCCGACCTCCAAGCGACTGAACTACGTTTGCGTAAAGCGCTGGCCAATAAGGATGCCAACAAAGCCAGTTATTATCCTTCAATCAGTCTGACTGGGAATTTGACTACAGGTATTGGCAGCAGTACCTCGCTTTCAAATGCGTTGAAGAATCCGGTGGCGACTTTAGGTGCGGGTCTGACCTTGCCCTTCCTGCAATGGAATGACATGAAACGTGATCTGCAAGTCAATGAGCTAGAATATGAAAAAGCGATTATGCAATATCGCCAGACCATGTATGAAGCCTTCGCCGATGTGGAAAATGCCTTGTCGAACCGGACTGAAATCAGTAAGCAAGTCACTTTGCAGCAACGTAATGTCGAACTGGCTGAACGTACCGAACGCCTGACTGAAGTACGTTATCGTAATGGCGCGGTGGCGTTAAAGAACCTGCTAGATGCGCAGGAAACTACGCGGAATGCACGGCTGTCTTTGGTACAAACCCGACAGAACCAATACAATGCCTATGTGACTTTAATGCAGGCATTAGGTGGCAGTCCAATCCAGCAATTACCTTAAACAAAGCTTGAACCATAAAAAAACTGCTGTCTAACAGCGGTTTTTTATATTGCGTGATGTCAATAAAAATTACTTCATTTGCAAATAGGCATGCACATTTTTCAATAATTCAGTTGATCGCTCATGCCCGAGCAAACTGCCTTTTTCCAGCCAGTCCCGCGCGACTCCAATATCGCGTTCCACCCCAATTCCCTTGGTATATAAACGTCCCAGATGACTATAAGCATCGGCATTGACCTGCGCTGCCGCCTGACGGTAATACTGTACCGCCTGTTCAATATTTGCCTCAGTGCCTATGCCATTTTCAAACGCTTCCCCCAGCGCATTCAGTGCCACACCATTCTGCTGAGCAGCCGCTTTTTGCAGATAGCTCAAGCCTAAGGCAATATCCTGCGCAATCTGTTGTCCCTTAAGATACTCCAAGCCCAATTCTGCCTGTGCCTGTGCATGTCCCAGTTGTGCAGCCTGATGCAGATAACGATTGGCCTGCTCTGGATGACAGATAAAGACCGGATAAATACCTGACAGAGCCTGATACAGGAACCAGGCTGCTTCCTTGGAGCCTTTCGCAACCGCCTGATTCAGATATTGAATGGCTTTGTCGCGTGTCGGCAATGGATATTCCGCCAGACTATAAAAATGCCCGACCACATAAATTAAATCTGCCTCAGACTGAGCCTCAACTTGCCAGTATTGCTGGGCCACTGCCTGAATCATGCGGGTGGCTTTGGCTGTGTCTTTTACAGTACCGATGCCATTTAAATAACACAGTGCCAGACCCATTTGTGCATAAGCATCATCGGGACTAAGCTGAAATGCTGCCTGATACAGTTCAAATGCCTTTTGCGGCTCATGAGCCACTAGATGCTGTTCAAAATACAGCGCGGCAATCATGCATAAAGCGGGCGGATGCTGAGTATTGGCAGCTTCAGACCAGTAACGAAACGCCATGGTTTCATTTTTATCGACATACCAGCCATGAAAATAAGCCAGTCCAATTAAAGTCTTGGAATGCGCATCGGCATGTTCTTTGGACTGCTGCATCAAATGCTGGAACACGCGCTGACGCTGGTCGGTATCGATACGGCCTTGCAGTACGCCAGCATAATAATCATAGAGACCTTTTTGATCACCAAGACTGATACAGCGTTTAATAAATTGCAGGGCTTGAGTCTGGTCTTGGGGCAGCCTCTGTCCACGCGCATAATCATCGGCGATCTGCTGATTGGCAGCCAGATGATCTTGCTGCGCAGCTAAAAACAGATAATGAATTCCCTGAACCAAATCTTGAGCCGCTGAATCTGTTAAATAATACTGCGCCAGTTGATACTGCGAATTGCTATGTCCCTGCCCGGCATTTTGAATGAGTAAGGCCAAGCGCTGCTGTTCAGCGTTCTTATCTTCTGGATTTGTTTCTGTAGTATAAGAAAGTTCAGTGATGCGGTACTGGGCATCCAGATTGCCACGGGCTACGGCATGTCGGTACCAGTACAGCGCCTTTTCCGGGTCAGCCATTTGATAGCGTTGCTCCTCATGAATCTGCCCTAGATGATAAGCTGCGTCATCACTGCCCAGATGAAAGGCTTTATCGAGATAACTGATGGCTGTTTCCGTATTTTGCGCATGTCCCAGACCCTGCAAATGCATCAGCCCCATGCCGACATAAGCCTGTGGAATTTCCTGTTGCTGGGCAAGATTCTGGTAAATCTGATAGGCGCGTGCATAATTCGGATGTTCAGGATCTGAACTCAAGCGCGCCGCATGCTTGAGCTGTGCATCAAGCTGCTCAATCCATAGATCATGCTGCACAGCTTTGGCCTGATCACGTTTCACCGGATCCGGACGTTTCCACATCCAGATTCCCAAAGCCCCTATCCCCAAAATCAATACCAGCAAGAACCACATAACTGCTCCAAAACATTATTTTTGTTCTGCAAATGAATCCTTTCATTCTAAACGCCGTCTCAAAAAAAGCACATATCTTGTGCTTTTTATTTTGTAAATCAGGCTTTTGCTCTTTTACTATCCAGCTTCTTCAAGCCTTCTGCCACAGCGACCATGGCAAAGCTTGATGTCACCACCACGGCAGAGCCATAACCACCACAGCGCAAGCCGGCACTGGCACAGACATCGGCACTCGAGAACGGATTATCGATAGAATAGACACAGGTAATGCCGAATTTTTCTTTAGGTTTTTTACAAATACCTTTGCCGCGTAACTGGGCACGCAATTTGGCCAGCATCGGGTCCTGTTCGGTTTTAGATAAATCGGCCACCCGAATTTTCAGGGGATCCAGTTTACCGCCTGCTCCGCCTGACACAATCAAGGGAATCTTGTTAAAGCGACAATGCAGCATCAAGGCAAATTTGGCCTTCACATCATCAATACAGTCGAGAATTAAATCAGGATTACCTGCTAAAATTTCTTTGATATTTTCCGGCGTCAGATAATCATCAATCAGATTGATCTTGATCCGTGGATTAATGGCATGACAACGCTCGGCCATCACTGCAATTTTTTCATGGCCCAAGGTCGTGCTCATGGCAGGCAATTGACGATTAATATTGGATGCCGCCACCACATCCATATCGACCAAACTCAGCTCGCCCACACCGCTACGTGCCAGCGCTTCTACTGCCCAAGAACCGACACCACCGATGCCAATCACCATCACATGACTTTTTTCATAATGACTGAAGCTGTCTTCTCCATAAATTTTGGCAACACCCGCAAAGCGGCGCTCATATTCATCGTCTTGAAGCAGTTCAGTCATAAGTCATCAATAGCTGTTAAATCACGGCTTATTTTAGCAAAGTCAGCATTTTTTTACTGCTTCTAAAATTTTGATACAAAATCTATCAGCAAAATCAGAAAGATAAATTCAGGAACATTTATAATTGGATAAAATTCATACATAAAACTTTAAATATGGGAGTCAAACACTGTGCTGATCAATGCTCTTTTGGCTCTCAATTTTATCCTGATCACTCTACATTTTTATTTTTACAGTAGCCAAAAACAGAAAAACTATGCGCTGAGTATTTTTATTCGTTTGCTGATTTTAAGCCTATTCGGATATGTGATCCTAGATCGCCATGAAACCCAGACCCATCTGATTTTGGTACTGATATCCTGGGTGATATTTGAACTGATTGAGAGTTTATATCAAAAGAAAAAAGCATCAATCTCATAAAAAAAAGAGGCTTTCGCCTCTTTCAATCCATCTAAACTTAGTCTTTATTCATGATAAAGAAATATTGACGATAGTATTTCAGTTCGGCAATTGAATCACGAATGTCATCCATCGCCAGATGCGAAGCATTTTTCTTGAGACCACTCATAATTTCTGGACGCCAGCGTTTTGCCAGCTCTTTCACTGAAGAGACATCCAGATTACGGTAATGGAAATACTGCTCCAGCTCAGGCATCAGGCGATGCAAGAAACGGCGATCCTGACAGATCGAGTTGCCACACATCGGGGATGACTTTGGATTGACCCATTTTTTCAGGAATTCAATGGTTTGCTGTTCTGCATCCTGAGCCGTCAGTTTACTGCGACGCACCCGTTCAATCAGACCCGATTGACCATGTTGACGAGTGTTCCACTCATCCATGGCATTTAACAGACGTGCAGGCTGATGCACCGCAAGCACAGGACCTTCTGCCAGAATATTCAAATTGTCATCGGTTACAATCGTCGCAATTTCAATAATTTGGTCATTGTCTGTGTCTAGACCTGTCATTTCAAGGTCAATCCAAATCAGGCGGGTATCAGCGGTGCTGCTCATAAATGTGCAATCTTATTGGGTTTAAAAACAACTATAGTAGCAAATTAATTACATCTTGGGTGTCATTCGGGGGCTGCTTCATGCTATTTTTGCCATCTGATTTACCCGGTTTTTTAGGATATGAATGGCCTTAATACGTAAGCGTCGTCTGACAGAGCAACAACAGCGCCGCATTCAGAAACAACAGAAAACACGTCAAGAAGATCTCGATACCTCCAGTGATCTGGAAGGTTTGGTAGTGCAACACTACGGCCGCCAACTTGAAGTGCAAGCTTTGTCTACTCCTGACATTCACCCTGAAAAACCTGTGGTCGCCGATGGTGAGCCTGAACCTTTCTGGAAAGAGATTGAATTGGACAGCGTCTGGCGCTGTCATACCCGAACCAATCTGGATTTACTGGTCACGGGTGACCGGGTTAAATGGCAAGCCGATCCGAATACCGGTTTAGGAATTATTACGGCGATTCATCCACGTAAATCCTTATTGACCCGTCCTGACCGCTATCACAAGGTTAAACCGGTAGCGGCCAATATTTCACTGATTGTGATTGTGTTTGCACCATTACCTGAGCCAGCACCGGGCCTGATCGACCGTTATCTGGTGGCCTGTGCCGATGCCGATATTCCGGCGCTTCTGGTGATGAATAAAGCCGATTTGCTCAAAGAAAATGATCCGATTCTGAATCTGCTGCAAGAATATCAAGATCTCGGTTATGAAGTAATGCAAACCCAGTCCGATGGTGATCTGACTGTATTGTCCAATCGTCTGGAAAATGAAACGGTGGCCTTTGTCGGTCAATCGGGTGTCGGTAAAAGCACGCTGATCAATGCGATCGTGCCGGATGCAGCCCAGAAAACCAATATTATTTCGGAAAACTCGGCACTCGGTCAGCACACCACCACCTCAACCCGTTTGATCGGTTTTGGTGAAGGTGCTGCCCTGATCGACTCTCCGGGAATTCGTGAATTTGGCCTGTGGCATCTGCCTTTAGATAAGGTACAAATCGGTTTTCCTGAAATTCAAAACCTGCTCGGACACTGTCAGTTCCGGAACTGCACGCATAAGCATGAAAAACAATGTGCTTTACGTCAGGCCGCGAGTGCGGGTGAAATTTTACCGCGCCGACTGGACAGCTATTTGCGTTTAATCGATGAAATCACTGAAGCACAGCAAAAAAATTAATTTTCTTGTGCCTCAACCCTTGAAGCGGTGATTTTGATCACCATATTTATGAGCTATACTCTTGGCAATTTTAAAATTGTAATTAGGTGAATTGTGGAACGTTGGTTCGAGTTTATGGGGAATCACCCCTTCTTATTTGGAACACTCGCGGTATTGGTAGTTTTGTTCTTCATTATCGAAGGTCAACGTAACGGTCGTAAAATTTCTCCGCAGTCGCTGGGAATTTTAGTCAAAGCAAAAAATGCCATGCTGATTGATTTACGGGATGCCAAAGACTTCCGTGAAGGTCATATCAGCGGCAGCCGTAACATTCCATATAGCCAGATTACAAAGCATGTTGAAGAGCTGAAAGCATCTGATCGCCCTTTGGTGTTCATTTGCAACCTTGGACAGGTGGCTGGTACTGCGCTACAACAAGTGGGTCATGCCGATGCATACCGTCTTGATGGCGGCATCAGCAACTGGAAAGCCCAAGGTTTACCTTTGGTGAAAAGCAAATAATCCACGAACAGGAGATTGATCATGGCTGACGTTATTGTTTATTCAACGACTGTGTGTCCTTATTGCGTGCGTGCAAAACAGTTGCTTGAGCGTAAAGGTGTCGCATATAAAGAAATTAATCTATCTCAAGAAGCACCTGAAGTACGTCTTGAATTGATGCAGCGTACCAATCACCGCACTGTGCCACAAATTTTTATTAAGGATCAATTCATCGGTGGTTTCGACCAGCTTTATGCTTTAGAGCGTGAAGGCAAACTTGATGAATTACTGGCTTAATTCTACTAAAATCATCACTTTATATTAAGGATCAAAGAATGAGTGAAGAACAACAAGCTCAACCACAATTGGCATTAGAGCGTATTTACACCAAAGATATTTCTTTTGAGGTTCCTGGGGCACAAGTTTTTACCAAGCAATGGCAACCTGAGCTCAACATCAACCTTTCTTCTTCTGCAGAAAAAATTGATGAGACTCATTTTGAAGTGGCTTTAAAAGTCGTTGTTCAAGCGACCAATGAAGGTGATACTGCTTTTATCGTCGACGTGACTCAAGCCGGTATCTTCTTGGTAGATGGCGTTGAAGAAGAGCGTCTTCCATACATCCTGGGCGCATACTGCCCGAACATTCTGTTCCCGTTCCTGCGTGAAGCAGTGAATGATATGGTGACTAAAGGTAGCTTCCCACAGTTGCTGCTTACCCCAATCAACTTCGATGCTGAATTTGAAGCCAATATGCAACGTGCACAAACTGCCGTTGTAGATGGTCAGGCTTAATCGCTGTCCTGCAAATCTAAAAAAGACCGCATATGCGGTCTTTTTTATGGCCTTGAGTGAATTTCCCCTTTATCAAAGGGGGAATGAGGGGATTTTGCTCATTCACTCTTTTTTTAAAGAAAGGGTTTAGCAAGATTAAAGAAAAATAATCCCTCCTAACCTTCCTTTAAAAAAGGGAGGAACTCTCCCCCCCACGGCAGAGAATAGACCTTTATTCCGCATCCGCCATTAAATCAGCACTCATACCCACGGTATTGAAACCGGCATCGACATACAGGATTTCACCGGTAATGCCATTGGCCCATGGCGAGCACAGGAATAATGCTGCATTGCCGACATCTTCAATCGTTACATTACGTTTTAATGGCGCAACTTTTTCATTTAAGTCGAGCATTTTACGGAATGATTTAATGCCTGAAGCAGCCAGAGTACGGATTGGACCCGCAGAGATGGCATTGACACGAATACCTTCCTGACCCAAGCTCGAAGCTAAATAACGAACACCGGCTTCTAAAGAGGCTTTGGCCATACCCATCACGTTATAGTTCGGCATTACGCGCTCAGAACCTTGATAAGTTAGCGTTAACAGGCAGCCTTGACGAACTTGTAGCAAAGGCTTTGCCGCACGTGCCATCGCGATAAAGCTATAGGCACTGATGTCATGTGCAATATTGAAACCTTCGCGGTCTGTGATTTCGGTAAAGTCACCATCCAAAGTATGCGCCGGTGCGAAACCGATAGAATGCACCACGCCGTCCAGACCATCCCAGTGTTTTGCCAGCTCAGCAAATGCATTATCAATATCAGCATCTACCGCCACATCACAAGGAAAAACCAGTTTTGAACCAAACTGTTCAGCAAAGTCATCTACCCGCTTTTTCAGCTTTTCATTTGGATAAGTAAAAGCCAATTCAGCACCTTCACGATGTAATGCCTGAGCAATACCAAAAGCAATGGATAATTTACTCGCAATACCCGCGATCAAGAAGCGCTTACCCGCCAAAAGTCCTTGTGCCATGTGAATCTCACCTAAAATAATATATATGCATGATGCCAAGTCTGAGGCATTTTAGAAATTGCATAATGCATCTTTTTTTAACAGATACCAAATTACAGCAGATACAGCCGGGCAATAAAAACCGGCATTATTCATCGGCCAAATTCAAAACCTGATGGGTATTCTGCCAGAGCTGCTGTGCCAATTTGGCTTGATCTTGCCCTAAGCTTTGTGCCAAACCTTCCAGTACATAAGGCAAGTTGGCAGGTGTATTGCGGGTACGTTGCTCACCTGACTGTTGACAGCATAACGGCGTCATATCCGGACAATCGGTTTCCAGCACCAGATGTTCTGCACCGACTGCCTGTACCACCTGATGCAGTTTCCTGGCATTCGGATTGGTAATCTGACCAGTAACACCAAGCTTAAACCCCAACTTGACAAAAGCCTTGGCTTCCTCGACACCTCCGCCAAAGGCATGTGCGATTCCACCCTGTTTAAACTGATGCTGTTTTAAAATTTGTAAAACTTCTGCATGTGATTTACGGATATGCAGCAAAATCGGCTTATCGAATTGTTGTGCCAGTTCAATTTGTGCAGCGAAAAAATCTTGCTGCTTTTGAAAAATTTCAGGTTGTTTATGCTGCTTTAAAAATGTGTCGAGACCGATTTCACCAATGGCAATGCATTGTTCAACTCTAAGCAGCTGCTCTAAATCATGTAAATGTTCAGCCTGATGCTGTTCAATATAAAATGGATGCAAGCCGGGTGCCAAATGGCTATACGGTGCATCTTTCAAGTCATTGATAAAACAATGGGTTTTTAACAAATCCTGAAAGCGGTTTTGCAAAAAGCCAATTAAAACCAGATGCTCCACACCTACCGCTTTGGCCGCATACGCCAGTTGCTCCCGATCATGATCAAAATCGGGAACATCAAAATGGGTATGCGTATCGAACAGTTTTAACTTCATTCGGCTTTAGATGCTAAGGCTGGCTGTGCCTCGGAGGCTGCTGTTTCAGCTTGCGGCAGATATTGTGGTTTTAGCACGCCTTGTAGCTGCGCATAAGGGATCATTAAGCGCGGCAAACCCACCACATAAGGTCCGATTTCATATTCGGCATATTGTAAGATCAACCCTTCTTTGGCCAGATAAAAATTATCGGTCAGTGTGAACTTCCAGGCCTGTTCATATTCAGCGACATCTTTTGCCAGCTTGGACTCCATGACCCAGACTTTAAAAGCCTCATATGCCTGTGCTTCAAGTTTGGCTTTTTGCTTCTCTGCAATAATGTCATCCAGCTTGACCAGTGTTTGCTGTTCAAGATCAAAATTATAATAGCGCTGTGCAGATGCCCCGTGCGCACCTCCCAGATAATGGCTACTGTTTAGTACCACAGTCGCCAATGGATCACCCGAATTCAGAATCTTGGGCTTAATCATCAGGCTAATGCTATGACTGGCACTCAGTGCTTTGAGCTCCTTATCCAGATTCAAGAAGGTCTGCATAGAGGGCTGAATTTGCTGCTCAAGCTGCTGTTTTGGTGTAGTGACCGTCGACAAGGCTGTTTTTGGTTCAGAAGCAGCCACTTCGGCTTCACTGGCAGCAGTGGCTTTTGCCGGCTCAATCGCATCGACAGACAGGATATTTTTTAACTGTTGCAAAATCTGCTGATCGATCCATTCATCAATAAAGCGCTGATTACTGTTCAGGCGTTCAATCGAAATTTCCGGACAGTTTTTACCCTCACACTCTGGAATCACCAGCTTGAGTTTTTCGGTATCACCACTAAGTTTCAGGACTTCTGGCTCGGTTTGTACCACTTCAGGAGAAGTCGGCTCTTTCGGCTCATTGCTCTTCGGCTGACATGCACTCAGTAAAACTGCGGATGCCAGTATCGATAGACAAAAAATATTCTTATATTTTGGCATTCATTACCCTTTTCAAAACGTGTAATTAATCCTGAGAGGATTACGACCTTTAGAACATATTCCGATAGACTTCGGCTTTCAAGACCTGTTGTGTTTGTTCTTTTGTTAAATAGATATCCAGTTGTTTGGCATCTTTGCTAATGTCATGACTACGATAATGCAGACCAATCCCTTCCTGATCGAAGAACCACTCAGCCTGCCCCCAATACAGTTTTTTCGGTGCTTGCTGCTGAACCTCGTGATTATTGTCTTTTAACCATTTTTCATAAGCGGTTTGAATGATCTGATCCATTAACAACTGTTGTTTGGGATCGATAATATCCAGTGGGGTCAGCATTTTTTGCTGTTGACGATCGACTACAAAAAAATAATAGCGCTCATACACACTGATATTTTCCTGTTTACTATCAATACCAATTTGCAGCAAGACATATTGATTACGCTGATAGGGAATGCGGGTATACAGCGATAATTCATAAGCCTGATTGAGCTGGAGTTGAGCCTGCCAGGCATCCGATTTTTTCACATAGGCATTCATTGCCTGTTGTAAACTCATATCCTGTTTTAAGCCAATTTGATCCTGAATTACCTTGGCCTGCTGTTTTTCGATCCAGTGATTCATCCAGGGATCAGCCGTATATAAAGTCTGGATATCGACATTAATACAGTTTTTGGTTTCACAAAATGGCAAGGCGATCTTGGCCGGTTGTTCTTTAATATTCAGGTAAGGCAAAATACTGGCACTTTGCTTAACTGGGGTTGTTTTTCCATCCGGCTGGTCAAGTTCCGGTTCTTTTTCGCTTTTATCACAGCCACTCAGGACAAGACTTAAACCAATGACAGCACCGAGGGCGGCTTCCTTGCTGAACTTCATTTTTAAACAATCTATCAGGTTATGAATAGTTTAAATGTAACATAAAACAAAACAGCTTCCGGAGAAGCTGTTTGATATTTTTAGACGATATTTGAATACCTGAAAGTTTAGTGTTCGCGCGTATTATGGAACACGATGTCCGGATAACGTTCTTGCATGAGCTGTAAATTCACTCGGCTTGGCGCAAGATAAGTCAAGTGACCACCGCCATCGACTGACAACTGGTCGTGGGCTTTTTTCTTGAATTCGTTAAATTTTTTCTCGTCATCACAAGACACCCAACGAACAGTATTGATGTTCACGGGTTCGTAAACACAGTCAACTTTATATTCTTCTTTCAAACGATACGCCACCACTTCAAACTGAAGTACGCCCACTGCACCCACGATCAGGTCATTATTATGCTGTGGCATAAATACCTGTGTTGCACCTTCTTCAGACAACTCTTTCAGGCCCTTTTGCAACTGTTTCGATTTCAAAGGATCTTTTAAGCGTACACGACGGAACATTTCCGGTGCAAAGTGCGGAATACCTGTGAACTGTAGCTTTTCACCTGAAGTAAAGGTATCACCAATCTGAATGGTGCCGTGGTTATGCAGTCCGATAATATCGCCCGGCCACGCTTCTTCCAGATGCTGGCGGTCACCGGCCAGGAAGGTTAAGGCATCACTAATCCGCACATCTTTATCCAGACGTACATGCTTCATTTTCAGACCTTTTTCATATTTACCTGAACAAATTCGCATGAATGCAATACGGTCACGATGTTTCGGATCCATATTGGCCTGAATTTTAAAGACAAACCCGCTAAAACCTTCTTCATCAGCTTCTACAACACGAGCCTGAGTAGGATGGGCCTTCGGCGGCGGTGCATATTGACTAAAGGCATCCAGCACATGGTCAACCCCAAAGTTACCCAAGGCTGTACCGAACAAGACCGGCGTTTGACGGCCTGCCAGGAACTCTTCACGATCCAGTGGCTCATTGGCCATTTGCACCAGTTCAAGTGATTCTTCAAATGCAGCCCACGCCAGCTCTCCAACTTTCTCACGAAGATCTGGATAGTCATAACCATCACGTATTTCGATTGTAGGAATGGTTGAACCAAAACCGGTTTTGTAGATGTAGAATTTTTCTTCGATTAAATTAAATACACCGGCAAAATCACGCCCCGTACCCAGCGGCCAGGTGATCGGAACACATTTAATTTTCAGAACGTTTTCGATTTCATCCAGAAGCTCCAGTGGCTCACGGATTTCACGGTCCATTTTGTTAACAAAAGAAATAATCGGTGTATCGCGCATACGACACACGTCCATCAATTTAATGGTCCGGTCTTCTACCCCTTTTGCACCATCAATCACCATTAATGCCGAGTCAACGGCGGTTAAGGTACGATAGGTATCTTCCGAGAAATCTTCATGTCCCGGGGTATCGAGCAGGTTGATCATCTTGTCTTTGAACGGGAACTGCATCACCGAGGTCGTGATCGAGATGCCACGTTCTTTTTCCATTTCCATCCAGTCTGATGTAGCGGCCCGGTCAGACTTACGGCTTTTCACCATACCTGCAACCTGAATCGCCTGCCCCCATAACAGCAGCTTTTCTGTCATGGTGGTTTTACCGGCATCGGGGTGGGAAATAATGGCGAATGTACGTCGCTGAGCGACCTGCGCCGCTAACTCATCTTTAAAACTCATGGAAAATACCTACTGCAGAACCGCAGTGCTCAAGATCAAAAACGATCAATATGAAAATTGGCGATATTGTAGCAGATTTCTAAAGCCAATAAGTATGCCCACGGCTGAAGGAAATGACAGTATTTATAAGATCTACACTTGCTGACTGCTGGATTTTTCAGCCCAGATTGAGTCGGAAATAATACGGTTATGAAGCTTAAATATGGGAGTTTGTGTCATTCAACTGGCCTGCTGAATAACGCTAAATATAGGTCCACCGTACTCTTTAGTACCGCATTAGTAGCGTATAAAAATTCAAATTAAGACAGAAAATCCTGTATTTCCAATGACTCGACTGGCATCGGCTTTGCCAGCAAATAACCTTGTAATTGCTGACAACCGAGTCGAGTCAAAATATCTGCTTGCAGCGTGGTTTCTATGCCTTCAGCCGTTACTTTTAAACCCAGTTTAATCGCCAGCCGAATAATGCTTTCCAGAATCATTTCTTCTTTAGAGCCGACGCTAAGATCCTGAATAAACTCTTTATCAATTTTCAGTTCATCCACGGGCAGATTTTTTAGATATAAAAAGCTGGAATGTCCGGTTCCAAAATCATCAATCGCCAGCTGGATGCCGATATTACGTAATTGTTCAAGGGTACGAATACTGGCATCGATATAATGCATGGCGGTCGATTCAGTAATCTCGATCATCAAATGCTGCGGATTGATCTTATAGCGTTTAAACAGGTTTTGCAGATTAGCTAATAGATGCTTATGCTCAAACTGCACCGCAGACAAATTCACGGCAATCGGGAAAAAGTCGGTATTATTTTTTTCCCAGAGTTGGATCTGTTTGCAAGCCTGTTCCAGTGCCCAATAGCCCATCTGAATAATAAGCCCGGTTTTCTCAGCACCATGAATAAACATATTGGGACCCAGCAACCCATGTAACGGATGCTGCCAGCGAATCAGGGCTTCTACCCCACAAATTTTTCGTTTACCGGTAAATTTGGGTTGATAAAACAGTACAAATTGCTGATCTTCAACTGCTTTATACAGATCATTAATCAGCTTGCTCTGGCTCTTGGATTCATGCTGATCAGAAGAAAAATTAAAGACTGAATAGGTATTGCGGCCCTGATATTTAGAACTGAGCATTGCAGCATCGGCATTTACCAGTAAATCTTGCAGATTTTTGCCATGCTCCGGATACATCGCGATTCCGATACTGCCCGAAATATTAATGGTTTTGCCATCAATCAGGAAGCTGTCCTGAATCAGATTTAGAATCTGCTCTGACATTTCTGAAGCTTTGCTGACGGACGTGTTTTCCAGCACCATCAGGAACTCATCGCCACCAATTCTAAGCAGCTTGGAACGGTCACCCCATAACTGATGAATACGCGCAGTCAGTTGAATCAGCAACTGGTCTCCGACCTGATGACCAAACACATCATTCACCGCCTTAAAACGATCCAGATCAATATATAAAAAGGCAATTTCCTGCTGATGTTGTTGCTTGGAAAACAAGATATCTGCGTATTCAGCCAGGTATAAACGGTTGGGTAATTTGGTGAGATTATCCTGGATATTTTGATTTTCGAGCTCTTTATTGGCCCATCGCAGTTGGCGATTCAGAGATGCCAGACGCAATTCTGAGAGAACCAGACGAATCATGGCAATCAGTAACAGAGCACTGATTAACACAACCGCGAACAACAGATCATAAGTCGCATGTGAAGATTCTGTGATTGGCGTAATCTCTGTTCTCTCAAAGTTGGCCCTAAGACTACTTGTATAGTGCATGGCTGAGACCCCGAGACTCATCACCACGATCACGAGAGCCACTCTGGAAAATGACCAGATGCTTTGGATCATTAAGCAGAGGGTAAAAATAGAAGCCGTAAAGACACTCAAATAAGAGAGCAACATCCAGCTGAAATCAAAATGATAGGCATGACTTAAATGAATTGCTGTCATCCCAATGAAATGGATCGACCAGATCAACAGCCCCAGTAATGCGGCCGTTGCAAATAGCATGAGTGTTGCAAATTTTCTTCGCGACTCACGCCACCATATTTTTTGAATCGGCATCAAAAAATAGCCAGCGACGAAAGCAAAGAGAGTTGATCCGATGACCAGACTGATATCATGCTGAATAGGGATCATATAAAATGTTCCGTATTGGTCATCATTGTTATTATTCCCCTCACGTGTATTTCTATTTCCACCTGGTCAAGTTTAAAGCCGTCAGAATCGTAAAGTTGACAAGCAATGCACATGTGTCGCTGTGCAAAGCCTCTGGTTTTAAATAAAATTAGAATTTATATTTCTTTAATTCAGTGTCGAGAACAGATTCTGAAATCATGATGAGCATCAGCATAAAATATGACTTCTATCTTATGAGTCTTGAAAATTTTAGCAAATGTTTAAATCTATTTTTCCAGTTTATTTATTCGACCACCGTCACAATTTTTTTCTTTTTATTTAGACAGCTAGCAATTCATATGAAAAATTTATTCTGATTTTTAAATAGCCGGATGTCATAAAAAAATAGCCTGTCGAAACAGGCTATTTTTTTAGATCCTTAAATGGACACGCTTAAAAGTTACTGTTTGGCCTGTAGCTTGGCATAATCCAGCAACACATGCGCAGCTTCGATCACAAAGGCTTCTTCTTCAGGAAGCGCCGGACGCTCTTTGGCTTTCATTTTGGCACGGGTTTCAATCAGTGCATCCATTGAAGCCTGATAAGTTTCCCAGTTCGGATAAGGTTTAAGACCTGTAGCCATACGGCGGGTATTTTCTGCCTCCAGCGTTTTTTGCTCCATGGCAATCAACTCTGCTTTACGCTGTTGCAAGTCCAGTACCTGACGCTTTTCTTCCTCGGCTTTTTTCATCACCGCCTTACGCTGTTCCAGATACTTGAACTGAGAATCCAGCACGACCCGTTGCTGAGAAAGTTTAGCCAATTCAGGTACATATTTCTGTACTGCACCTTCACGTTTAAACGGTGCGGTTGGAATGGTATCCCACTGCAAGGCATTTTTAGCCTTACGCTCACCAAATTCTTCGTTATAAATATCGACCAGTTTAATGTCTGGCACAACCCCTTTATTCTGGGTACTACCACCAGTCACCCGGTAGAATTTACGCTGTGTCAGTGTCGCCTGACCATGGGCCAAGCTATCCAGTTGCACCTGCGCCGTACCCTTACCAGTGGTGGTACTGCCGATCACAATCCCGCGTTCATAATCCTGAATCGCTGCGGAGTAAATTTCGCTGGCCGATGCAGAGGCCAGATTAATCATTACTGCCAAAGGACCCGCATAGGTTTGTGCACCGCCATCATCATCTTCAAAGACGCTAACATTGCCATTACCATCACGAATCTGCACCACTGGGCCAGATTTAATCACCTGCCCCAACATACGTGCCACTTCTTCTAGTGAGCCACCCGGGTTATTACGCAAATCGACAATAATTCCGGCAACATTTTTGGCCGCCAGTTCTTTTAAAGCCTTATTGGTATCTTCAGAGACTGAACGATAATCTGTACCGGCACGACGTGCACGATAGTTCAGGTAGAACGACGGGATTTCAATCACACCATATTGATATTTCTTGCCATCGCGCTGAATGTCGACGACACGCGTACGCACACCGGCATCTTCTTCCTGAATCACATCACGGGTAATGGTCACGTTACGTGCCTGCCCCATGGTCGCGCCTGCACCGAGTAAACGTAGAGTGACTTTAGTGCCACGCTTGCCGCGAATCAGACCGACAATTTCATTGCTTGGCCAGCCAATCACATCGACCATCTGTTCGCCATCCTGGGCTACACCAATGATACGATCACCCGATTTCACCTGACCGGATTTACTCGCAGGACCACCTTCGACAATGGTTTCAATCTTGGTGTAATCTTCATTGCCACGTTCAGAACGAATCGAGACCCCGACCCCTTCGAGCTGCAAAGTGGTCTGACGATTCAGCTCCATCGCATCTACAGGCGGGAAATAATTACTATGCGGATCATAGGTCAGCATCATCGCATTCAAGGTCTTGTCGAGCACATCATCACTCTTGATCCGGCTGACACGTTCCAGCTGACGGGTATAACGCTTGGTCAAGGTTTGTGCAGGCGTCAGATCTTCAGGACCGGTAAGGTCTTGTCCATTGGCCAGTTCTGGATTGGCCTTCAGTGCTTTCTGTTTGGCCTGTTCTTCTTCTTTACTGATGGTCAGATTGATCAGCTGGGACACCAGCATTTTTGACCAGTGCGCGCGCTGTTCAGCCTCAGTTTTAAAGAATGGTGCTTTTTCACGATCCGTTTCGATATAGACATTTGGCTGATTCAGGTTCTGCGGTTTTTTCAGCTCATCCAGCATATAAGTATAGAACTGGGTCAGGCGCTGACAATATTGCGCATGGATTTCATAAGAACCCGACAAATTGCCAGCTTTCAGGTGAGCACCAAAATTGGCCCCATAACGTTTCTTGTAATTTTCAACTTCTGGTGCCAGAAATAAGCTATGTTCCGGATCCAGACTATCGATATAGAAATCGAAAATACGCTGCGAAGTCTGGGCATCCAGACGCATATTCAAATAGTGCTGACGATCCACCAGCGTCGCCAGTTGACGTGATACTAACGCCTGTTCTTGAGATGGCTGAATGGCTTTGCTGACCACTTCTGCACTATTGGCTGCAATCGCATCATTCACGACATGGGTAAAAAAGAAGCCACCTGTCGCAATCGCAACGGCGCAAGCTATCGTTTGAAATTTCATAAATAATTCGTACTTCCTTGGCCTAGAGACCAATGTGACCGTGTTGCTTTTCGACCAGAATTTAAAGTATTCAGCATCTTAAACAACTTAATATGTTTATGTCGTGTAGTTTTATCATATTCTGTGCTGACAAAGTGTAGCAAATCATTGCAGAAATCAGGTATTGTTTCCCGGAAAAATTCTAAAACGGATTCCGCATATGATTGGCGCATTGATGCTCGACATCGCAGGCACAACCCTGACTCAAGAAGATATTGAACTATTCGGTGCGCCGCAAGTCGGTGGAGTCATTTTATTTGGACGTAACATCGAATCTGCGGCTCAAGTCCGTGCCTTAACCGATCACATGCGCCAGATTCGTCCTGATATTTTGATTGCAGTCGATCAGGAAGGTGGACGTGTGCAGCGCTTAAGACAGGGCTTTACCCTGCTCCCTGCGATGGGGAAATTTGGCGAACTGTATGCTCATGATTCGCAGCGTGCTTTAGATTTGGCCGAAAAATGCGGCTGGCTGATGGCGATTGAAGTACTGGCTGTCGGGATTGATTTCAGTTTTGCGCCGGTGCTGGATTTAAACGACATCAGTGATGTGATTGGTGACCGAAGCTTTGCCAGAAATATTTCAGATATTATTCCACTGGCCAGCGCATTTTTAAAAGGGATGAAACGTGCAGGAATGGCGTCAACTGGGAAACATTTCCCGGGTCATGGTTCAGTCAAAGCGGATTCACATGTTGCCGCAGCCATTGATATGCGCAGCTATGAAGACATTCAGCAAAAAGACATGCAGACCTTTATCCAGTTACAGCCGCAACTCGATGCTTTAATGCCAGCGCATGTGATTTATAGTCAGGTAGATCCCAATCCGGCCGGATTCTCGGAATTCTGGATTCAGAAAGTTTTGCGTCAGCAACTCGGTTTTGACGGCGTTCTGTTCTCGGATGATTTAAGCATGCAGGCCGCCTGTGTGGCAGGCGGTGCCGATGCCCGAATTCAGGCCGCACTGAAAGCCGGGTGTGATATGGGGCTGGTCTGTAATGATCGTGCAGCACAATGTATTGCACTGGAAGGCATTGCCGACCTGCCGTTGCCAAATCAGGAACGTTTAGAACGTATGCGCGGTCAAATTCCAGCGATTCAAATTGGCACTGAACTGGATCTGGGTGATGAATGGCGCAAGATTCGTGATGAAATACTGGTATTCAAGCAGCAGACTAGCTGAAACTTTTTAAATCCAATCAAGATGATAAAGGAACACGACAAAGTGTTCCTTTTTTATTATGATGTTAAAAGGCGTTACTTCTGTAGCACCCAACTAAAATAACAATAAGGTCAGAACCCTATGCCAAAATCACTTTCGCAGCATCGCCATATTTCTTTTACAGCACATTATACCGGCTATATCTGGTATCAAATGGGGATCTCACATCCGGTCTTTGCCACGACTAAAGGCAAGTTTCTGGCCACACTGCTACATCCACTCGAAGTATGGGCAGAACGCTCTGTGGGTGGCAGTATGCGTACCACACTCAAGCAGCGTCATCAGATGATTGATGAACATCTGTGTCAGTTGATCGAGCAACATCCACAACTTCAGATTCTTGAAATTGCCTGCGGTTTGTCTCCACGTAGCTGGAATTTCAGGCAAAAATTTCCCGAGATTGATTATCGCGAACTGGATCTTCCCGACATGGCCAGAATCAAGACCCAAGCCTTGCAGCAGATTGATCAACAGGCTCCCGAAGTGCTCACTGCAGATATTTTTAGTGAAGAGTTGGACTGTATCTTTCAGATGTTTGATCCCGACCAACCTTTGGTGGTAATTAATGAGGGGCTGATTAATTACTTTGATCAACGCATGTTGCGTATTCTGTTGCAAGGTATTGCAGAGAATGCACGACATTTTCCAGCCTTGCATTACCTTAGCGACATTTACCCGGAACCCGTCAAAAATAAATTGGCGAATTTTATTTGGAGCTGTAGCCGTCTGCTTAAATTCATGTCACGCAGTGCATTTACCTTTCATTTTAAAACCCCCCAAGAATTACAGCACTTTTTTCAAGATGCCGGTTTCAATCAGGTTGAGGTACAACAACCGCAACGTTATTTTGCCGAGCCTCGTCAGCAAAATCTAACACCGGAGCAGGATGAACATCTCGGTGATCTGGTCTGGATGATTCATGCAGTGAAAAAAAACAGCGTTAAATGACGCTGTTTTTTTATTAAGCCCCGATTAAATCACTGCATCGAAAGCGTCTTCTTGCTGAAGGATTTTCTGTTGTTGCACAAAAGCCAATAAACGTTCTGCCACTTCAAAACTGCCATGTTTAAACAGGGCCCGCACTTGAGTCTCATCCTGTTCAAAGATCAGACATTCGATCTTGAACTCGCCGTTTTCATCTTCCAGATGCAAGGCCAGATCACGCGGATAAGCTGCGGCACACTCTGTCTGTCCTGCGTCTAACTCCAGCAATACTCCAAAGAAATTCATGTCGATAATTTCTACATTCAACAGCAGATCCGAATGACGATGACTCAAATAACGTTGTGGCTGTTGCACACAAATCCGTTCTTCACCGCGCCGTTCAATCTGCTGCATCTGTTCACGGCTAAACGGAATAATTCCCGGCAACTGCTCGACTGCTTCATCACGCAAGAAGGCGGCAAACAGATGCATAGTTTCTTTCCTGCGCTGCAACTGAGGCACATGGTCAGCACCGGCAATTTGTACATACTGCATATTTGGACATTGCAGGGCAAAATTGGCATTCTCATGTGGCAAGGTAAAACTGTCATATTGACCACAGGCCACCAGAACCTTGCACTGTGGAATCGGCACGTGGGTCAGACGCAATAGACGGTTGCAGTTAATATCATAACGCTCTTGTTCGGTCACCGTGAATTCTGACATCTGCTTGAAGAATAAGCGCTTTGCTGTTGGTGACATGCGGGTTTCTTTGAGACGGGCATGATTGACCAGATATAAAATGACCGCCTGACCAAATTCATCCATGCGCTGTTCTTTCATCAGATGCAAGGATTCTTCCAATAGCATGCGCCAGCTTTTGCGGGTTTTCTGCATTACGCCCATCAGGATCATCCGATCCACCAGTTCAGGGCGCTGGTCTGCCAGACAGGAGGCGACTACTGAGCCTAAGGACATGCCTAAAATTGAAACTTGAGGAAGTTGCATCTGCTCCAGCCATTGCCCCAGCATGGCAGCAAGGTCTTCAAGCTCCAGAGTTCCAGCCGACAGACCAGTATCCACATTGCTGATCTGCTGGTTGGCTCCCATCGAAGGCAAGTCAATCAGAATGATCGGGCCGGCAGCGAAGAGCTGTTCGACACAATATTTATAGGAATTAAAATTCTGGAAGGCGCCCCCAATGATCACCATCGGCCTGAGATGCAAGGTATCCGGACGGGCAATCGCCATATATTCGATTTTCCAGCCATCCATCCAGGTGCTTCGTGCTGGCTGCTTAAAACTGTGCTTATCATAAAGATCAAAAAAACCATAATGGCTTTGCGAATCCAATACATGGGCATCCATGTGGATAATGGAATTCATTTTCCTTTTCCTCCGTCCTTGCCTTATTTTTATTGTGCAAGTCATGATTAACAGATCTTATGCTTCAGACACATTCCGATGAGCCTGAACACGCATCCTGCTCTTTAATAATTATATATGACTTCAATTTCGCTTATTTCATTCTATACAGAGGAGCTTTTCACAAGCAACCGCTTCAGCGACCACTTATCTGCTTTTAAACAGAAAACAATTTCAAAATGTTTAGAAGTCCGCGAAAACGGATGATTTTTAACAGATGGGCTTCATTGTCCGGCAGCAGACTGTTAATATCGAAGTGAAATTTCTAAGTGATCAAAGCGCTATGCAAGAGTCTATTGAACAATATATGCAAACGGTAGGACAGCAGGCACGCCAGGCTTCTCGCATTTTGGCTCGTGCGTCCACCCAAACCAAAAACAACGCACTATCGGCTATTTATACGGCTTTGGAAAATAGCCAGCCGGCTATTTTGGCTGCCAACCAGAAAGATATGACCAAAGCGCATAATAACAATCTGGACAGTGCCCTGCTTGATCGCTTAGAACTCAACCCCGCACGCTTTAAAGGTATGTTAGAAGGCCTGAAAGATGTGATTGGCCTGAAAGATCCGATTGGTGAAATTAGCGATATGGCTTATCGCCCATCTGGCATTCAACTGGGCAAGATGCGTGTACCTTTAGGTGTGGTCGGCATGATTTATGAATCACGTCCCAACGTGACCCTGGAAGCGGCTTCACTGGCGCTGAAATCAGG
The DNA here is from genome assembly GCF_019195275.1 of Acinetobacter sp. F9. Classification (NCBI taxonomy): domain Bacteria; kingdom Pseudomonadati; phylum Pseudomonadota; class Gammaproteobacteria; order Moraxellales; family Moraxellaceae; genus Acinetobacter; species Acinetobacter sp. F9. The sequence continues at coordinate 2,430,402 of NZ_CP078068.1, read as the reverse complement.
CAATGCGATTATTTTACGTGGCGGTTCAGAAGCACTGGAATCCAATCAGGCGATTGCCGCGGCAATTCAACATGCGCTGAAAATTTCCGGCCTGCCAGAATCAGCAGTACAAGTGATCAATACCGTTGATCGTGCTGCAGTCGGCCAGCTCATTACCATGACCGAATATGTCGATGTGATTGTGCCTCGTGGCGGCAAGAGCCTGATCGAGCGCATTACTGAAGAAGCTCGTGTCCCGGTGATCAAACATTTGGATGGTAATTGCCATATCTATGTGGAAGCACAGGCGGATCTGTTAAAAGCCTTACCCATTGCTTTAAATGCTAAAACCCATCGTTATGGCGTGTGTAATGCCATGGAAACTTTGCTAGTCGATGAAAAAGTCGCTGAAGAGTTCTTGCCCCGCATCGCAGAACTTTATCAGGAGAAAAAAGTAGAGCTCCGTGGTTGCAAAGAAACCCAGCGTATTCTTGCTGATGCAGTGATTGCGGCCACTGAAGAAGACTGGTATACCGAATATCTGGGCCCAATTCTGGCCATCAAAGTGGTTTCTGGCATAGAAGAAGCGATTGAACATATTAATCAGTATGGCTCACATCATACCGATTCGATCATTACTGAAAATTACAGTCTGGCACGCGAGTTTTTGGCCGGTGTCGATTCGAGTTCGGTGATGATCAATGCCTCGACCCGCTTTGCTGATGGTTTTGAATATGGCTTAGGCGCGGAAATCGGAATTTCAACCGATAAAATTCATGCCCGTGGTCCGGTTGGTCTTGAAGGCCTGACCTCACAAAAATGGATCGTATTTGGTGATGGTCAGATTCGCCAATAACTATTTCAGCTGATCACTTTAAAAATCAGCTTTGTTCGCAAGGCTGATTTTTTATGGATATAAAAATTAAAACCGAAATGGATCAGAACCTTTGGGTCATTTTATTGATGAATCTCTGTATAGAATTGTATGTATAAGTCATATTTGCTGTTTTAGGCACTAAACTGAAAGCAATCTGTTCCAGTACGACATTGAAAATAGAATTTGGCAGCTTTATTGATTATATTTTCAGCATCATTTTATTTATAAATGAAAACTATGAACTGATAAATTTTAGTTATTATTGTCAGCCTGGTCGATAATGCTTAAGTCTAATCTGCTAAAGTCTATCTAGGACAGAAAAAAAACAAATGTTAAAACATCAATATTGATTCAGCTTAGTGCCTTTTTGCTGATCACTGGATCAAGTCAATGGACGAGAATTTTAATTAAAAATCGGGTAATCAATCGTGTCTAAATCAGTATTAGTTATTAATTGTGGCTCTTCTTCAATCAAGTTTGCATTACTTCTTGAGGAACAGAACTTCCGTATTCATGGTTTAGCTGAGAATTTAGGCACAGAGAATGCTCGTATCAAAGGCGTGACTGTCGGTAACGAACCGGTTGATATCCATATTCCTTTTGCCGACCATAAAAAAGCCCTTGAAGTTGGTTTGGAGCGTCTGGCTAACTATCGCCCAGATGCGATTGGTCACCGTGTGGTACATGGTGGCAGCCTGACCAAAGCAGAATTGATCAATGATGAAATTATTGAAAAGATTCGTGAAGCAACGCCACTTGCGCCCTTACACAATCCGGCACATCTGATTGGCATTGAAGCCACCAAACGCTTGTTCCCAGACTTACCGCAAATAGCAGTATTTGATACCGCATTCCATCAAAGCATGCCAGCACATGCATATCGCTATGCCCTGCCAAAATTCTTATATACAGCCCATGGTGTGCGTCGTTATGGTTTCCACGGCACCAGCCATGCTTATGTTTCAGACCGTGGTTCTGAACTGGCAGGTAGCCTGAAACAAGGAGGCTGGTTAACAGCACATCTCGGTAATGGCAGCTCGACCTGTGCCGTGTGGAATGGGAAAAGTGTAGATACGTCAATGGGTCTGACCCCGCTTGAAGGTATTGTCATGGGCACCCGCAGTGGCGATGTCGACCCAAGCCTGCACAGCTTCCTGGCAAAGAACCTGGGTTGGGATATCTATAAAATTGACAAGATGCTGAATAGCCAGAGCGGTCTGTTGGGTCTGTCTGATTTGTCGAATGACATGCGTACCCTGATTGAAGCATCGGAACAAGGTAATGAAGATGCTGCATTAGCGATTGAAGTATTCTGCTACCGTCTAGCCAAATCTCTGGCAGCACTGAGCTGTGGTCTGCCACGTATTGATGGCTTGTTCTTCACTGGCGGTATTGGCGAAAATTCTGCCTATATCCGTGAAAAAACCATGACTTATCTGCCCCACTTCGGCTTCAACCTGGATAAAAGTGCCAATAATGACCTGAAACGTGGCACTGAAGGCCGTATCGATTCAGGTACAGGTCCACAAATCTGGGTAGTGCCAACAGACGAAGAAGGTCGTATCGCTCAAGAAGTACATAGCGTTGTAGAACTTGAAGTGGAGCAAAAAAACGCAAAAAAGTCTGAAGCTGAGGTAGCGCTTGCATAAGCAAGCAGGGCCACTTTTTAACTGATTTTTATTATTGTGTGACTGACGTAACTTATGAAAACGATTCTATTGGTTCCCACTGGGGAAGGCGTAGGCTTAACTTCTGCATGTTTAGGCCTGATTTATGCACTGGAATGCCAAGGGGTTAAAGCTGGCTTTCTCAAACCTTTTGCTCAGGAATTGAATGAAGTCGAAGACCGTACTACGGCTTTGTATCGTCATATTTCTCAAAGTGAAACTGTTGAACCAATCCGTTATAGCAAAGTCTTGCAGCAGATTAATCTGGGTGAACAGGATGAACTGCTGGAAGAAGCGGTACGTCTGCATCGTCAAATTGCCAGACAGCATGACCTGATTATTGTCGAAGGTCTATTGCCAAATGCTCAGGACAGTTTTGCCGATGATCTGAATGCCTCGCTGGCGCAGGCTTTGGATGCCAAAGTGATTGTGGTCAGCAATGCCAATATCCAGCAGCCAGGTCAGACTGCCGATAAAGTTGAAAACCAGATTCGCAACTTTGGTGGCGCCAGTTCAACCCGCCTGTCTGGCATCCTGTTGATGCGAACCAAAGGTCTGCCTGAAGAATCTGCACAGATTCCTGTAACGCTTGATCCGGATTTACGTCTTGCAGAAGAAACCACACAATTTATTCGTGCCATCCAGCAAACCCATCCACATATTGGTTCAGAAAAGTTACCTGTAATTGGACTGGTGCCTTTCAGTAAAACTTTAAGTGTGCCGCGTATATCTGATCTGGCGGCACATATTCAGGCCTACTGGATTAATGAAGGCGAAGCGAAACAGCGCCGTGTCCAGCACAGCAGCCTGATTTCGGCCAATATTGAACATGAATTGCATAAATTTGTAGCGGGTGAATTGATCATCAGTGCATCTGACCGGATTGATGTGTTATTGGCCAGCAGTCTGGCCAGCAGCAATGGTATTCCTTTGGCTGGCTTGGTGCTAACTGAACATCATCAACCAAATGATCACGTACTGGAATTTTGCCAGACCGCCATCAAACAAGGTTTACCAATTTTACATACACCGCTTAGCACCTTTGAAACCGCACAAAAACTGACAAATCTCAGCAATGAAATTCCAGTAGATGATACGGAACGTGCAGATCAGGTCACGCGCTTTGTTTCGAGTCACATCAATCCGGAATGGCTCGGTCAGATGTTGAATGGTTCTTATAAGCCACGTCTATCGCCTTCAGCCTTCCGGCATGAACTGGTACAAAAATCGATTGCGGCCAAAAAACGTATTGTATTACCTGAAGGTGATGAACCACGTACGATACAAGCTGCAGCAATCTGTCAGTCGCGTGGCATTGCACAATGTATTTTATTGGCCAATCCCGAATCTGTTTTAGAAGTGGCAAAAGCTCGTGGTATCGAATTGCCTGAAGATCTGGAAATTCTGGATCCGGATCTGATTCGTGACAACTATATCGACAAGATGGTCGAGCTACGTAAAGGCAAACTCAACGAACTGCAAGCGCGTGAACAGCTGCAAGACACTGTGGTGCTCGGCACCATGATGCTGGCGCTGGATCAGGTTGATGGTCTGGTCTCTGGCGCGGTACATACCACGGCCAATACCGTACGTCCTGCCTTTCAGCTGATCAAGACTGCACCGGATTATTCACTGGTTTCTTCTGTGTTCTTTATGCTGCTGCCAGATGAAGTCTATGTTTATGGCGACTGTGCGATTAATCCTGATCCAGATGCAGAGCAGCTGGCCGAGATTGCGATTCAATCGGCAGATTCTGCCAAAGCCTTTGGCATTGACCCGCGGATTGCAATGATTTCTTACTCTACCGGAACTTCAGGTATGGGTGCCGATGTCGAGAAAGTGGCTGAAGCAACACGAATCGCCAAAGAACGTCGTCCTGACCTGCTAATTGATGGGCCATTACAATATGATGCTGCCTCGGTTGAAAGTGTTGGCCGTCAAAAAGCACCAGATTCACAAGTGGCCGGACGTGCCAATGTCTTTATTTTCCCGGATTTAAATACGGGTAATACGACTTATAAAGCTGTGCAACGTGCTGCCAATGTAGTCAGTGTCGGGCCAATGTTGCAAGGTTTGAACAAACCGGTGAACGACCTGTCTCGTGGTGCTTTGGTCGATGATATTGTATTTACCATCGCCTTAACCGCGATTCAGGCAGAACAGCAGGCTCAATAAATTTAATAGCTCCGCACTCACCACCCTCTCGCAAGATGGGGTGGTTTTTTTAATCATTTTTGTTCTAAAGTCGGACATTCTATAATCTGTCGATTACTTTTCTAAAAATAAAAAATGCTCTCAAAGAGCATCACATCAACACTGATCTTAAATGGAACCGCATCTACTTACACTTACTGAAAGTTGAAAATCTACTCACATTTTTAGCGCTCACGCAAATCGATGAAATGCGTTATATGACCGGCTTGAAATGGCATTTTACACTTGAAGATATGCAGGCACATAGTCAGCGCTGTTTGGCTGATCCAACCCGTTATGACTTTGCGATTTGTTTAAACCATCATGATGAAATGATCGGTAAACTTTGAATTCTAGAAATCAATCTTGTGCTCAACATGCTGAATTTTGTATTGCAATCTCAACAATCACTTGGACAGCTCAAGGCTGTGGCAGTGAAGCGCTCAAGTTGGTCAAAGAGTTTTTCTTTAAGCCATTACAACTCAAAAGTTTAAGTTCAAAAGTCTTTGGACATAATTGAGGTGGAAGTCGTGCCTAGGAAAATGTAGTTTTCAAACGCTAAAAATCATACAAAATGGTTTTGAATATGAAGGGGAATTTTCAGATAAAATCATCATACAGGCTCAAAATCCATTTCTGGCAGAATGCAAAACCAAATAAAGAGAATCAACTACGCATAATAAATGCCAGTCTTTCGAACTGGCATTTTCAACGATTACTAATAAAGTCTGTGACATAAAAAATTAAGCTGAGACAGCCCTGCTTTTCAGTCCACTGACTTTAATTTTTTATAAGGTGGTCCACTCTTTACGCACATCTTCTGCTGTTTTATTGAGCACTACGCTATCGTCTTTGATTTCGCTTACCCAACTCAAGGGAATCAGATGATGCTCATTATTTTCATCATCACTTCTTGTTAATTTAATTGAATCCTGACCTTCTAAATGGTCTACCTTCCCGACTTGAGTACCACATGAAGCAATGACTGAAGCATGTTCTTTAATATCACTTGCATTAAAATTGTTCATTCTATTTGCCTGTTTCTAGAAGTTGAGAGGAACAGTCTAAGCAATAAAAAACGCCACATGTGTAAGGCTTTTCAGGCTTTGGGTTTTGAAGGGTTAAGAATGTAAACGCTTAGCACGGTTTAACCCACTACATAACAAAAATGCTTTTTGAAGTTGAGTATTCAGATATTTTTATAGCTTGATGAATTGGATGTGAAGATGTGAAGATGTGAAGATGTGAAGATGTGAAGATGTGAAGATGTGAAGATGTGAAGATGTGAAGATGTGAAGATGTGAAGATGTGAAGATGTGAAGATGTGAAGAAAGGTTAATTATTTAATGCCTGAAAATAAAGAAAGAAGATGAAGCTTAGGCTTGATCTTCTTTCTGACCATACATCCAAGTTGCAGCGATATATACACAAAAACCACTTGCCATTAAAATACCTGTAACCATTGTTAAGATCTCCCGTTTCAATATCTGCATTATGTAAAAGTTTTATGACAGTTATATGACAATCCGGTTTTTTATTAATTTTAAATAATAATTAAAATTCAACTACTTAATCAAAAATAATAATAAATATGACTATTTTTAGTCTGAAATATGACACTAAATATGACCAATTACTGTCATATTTGACCCGTTGAGCAGCTAAAGTCCTCCTTTAAATTGCCTAAACTATAAACTTTCGGCCAATGCTCGCCCAAAATGCCCACAACCCGATTCTTTTGTCTTATAATTTAGCCCGCTAGCTATCAGCCCGCTCAAGAGATATTTGTATGACAACTATTATCAAGCAAGATGACTTGATCACATCGGTTAAAGATGCGCTTCAGTTCATTTCTTACTATCACCCACAAGACTTTATCCAAGCGATGAGCCGTGCGTATGATCGTGAAGAGAACAAAGCTGCTAAAGATGCGATCGCGCAAATCTTAATTAACTCACGCATGTGTGCAGAAGGCCACCGCCCAATCTGTCAAGATACCGGTATCGTCAACGTATTTGTTGAAGTGGGCATGGATGTTAAATTCGATTTAACCATGGGCCTGGATGATGCAATTAATGAAGGTGTACGTCAGGGTTATTTAGAAAACTCCAACGTGCTTCGTGCATCAGTTCTGGCCGATCCTGCTTTTGGTCGTAAGAATACCAAAGACAACACTCCTGCCGTGATTTACCACAAGCTTGTGCCTGGTAATAAAGTAGATATCACTGTAGCAGCCAAAGGTGGCGGTTCAGAAAATAAATCTAAACTCGCAATGTTGAACCCATCTGATTCAATCGTAGATTGGGTACTGAAAACTGTTCCAACCATGGGTGCAGGCTGGTGTCCTCCTGGTATGCTCGGGATCGGGATTGGTGGTACTGCCGAAAAAGCCATGATGCTTGCAAAAGAAGCATTGATGGAAGAGATCAACATGGACGAATTGCTTCGTCGTGGCCCACAAAGCAAAATGGAAGAGCTTCGTATCGAAATCTTCGAAAAAGTGAATGCTCTGGGTATTGGCGCACAAGGTCTCGGCGGTTTAACCACTGTTCTTGATATTAAAATCAAGGATTACCCTTGTCATGCTGCTGGTAAGCCAGTCGGTATGATCCCGAACTGTGCTGCGACCCGTCATGCACACTTTACATTAGATGGTACGGGTGTTGCCAACATCATCGCACCAAAACTTGAAGACTATCCTGAAGTCACTTGGGATTCTTCAAGCTCTAAACGTGTTGACCTCGACACAATTACTCAAGAAGAGATGAATGCTTGGAAACCAGGCGATACGCTTCTTCTTAACGGTACAATCTATACAGGTCGTGATGCTGCACACAAACGTATGGTCGACATGCTCAACAATGGCGAAGAACTTCCTGTTGATCTGAAAGGCAAGTTTATCTACTACGTCGGTCCAGTCGATCCAGTCGGTGATGAAGTTGTAGGCCCTGCTGGTCCAACAACGGCTACACGTATGGATAAATTCACACGTCAAGTCCTTGAAGCAACTGGCATGTTCGGCATGATCGGTAAAGCGGACCGTGGCCCTGCTGCTGTTGAAGCCATTAAAGATAACCAGGCAACTTACCTCATGGCTGTGGGTGGTGCTGCTTACTTGGTATCGAAAGCGATCCGTGAAGCTGAAGTGGTGGCTTTTGCTGATCTGGGTATGGAAGCAATTTACAAGTTTGTCGTGAAAGACATGCCGGTTTCTGTCGCGGTTGATGTGAATGGTACTTCTATTCACGCGACTGCACCGAAAATCTGGCAAGCTAAAATTGGCAAGATTCCAGTCGTGGACGCTGCTGCAGGCTAATTTTGACTGCAATAACAAAGCACCCTCTATCGGTAATGCCAGTCAGTTAAGGAATTGACTGGCATTTTCTTCTTGAAATTCATGATTATATCTGATAGATAGAAAAGTCATCCGCAACTGTTTGAGGCAGGACTACATTTAAAAATGATTGTTTCTGCGACAAACTTACTGGTCGATGGTGGCTGACGAGTTTTGCGGATGAGGAGTGTTGCTCCGCAAGATGCCTTCCTTGCGAAGCTTCGCTTCTCATTTGGGCGAAACCAAAGTAACAAATAATTTACAAGAATTTGATTTATAAAATTAATACTCCGCTGTGAATGACTAAAAAATTAAAGAGTCTATTTCTAAACTCCTTAACTGATCAACATTACCCTCTATCGGTGCTTTTTTATTATATTTATTCTAGAAAATGTTCCATTACCAAGTACGCGGATCCCAAAGTTTAAAAGGTGCCTTCAACTGTACATCTAATGATGGATCATAAGCAGTCGGTTCAATTTTCTGGGCTTTTTTGCGAATATAGCCAGTTTCCTGATCTTGCGCTACAAAATTAAAACTGTGAGATTTAAGCTGAGTAAAAGCAATTTCATTCAGACCGACTTTTTCCGGCATGAGCATGAAGGGCCCCGAGACACTACGCCGGGTGCTGATATTTTCTTCATCATATTTAATAAAATAGGATTGTCCTGCTTCCACACTAAAATCCAGATATTTAGGCTTCTGAAAATGCAAAGCGCCCAACGGTCGACTGGTACTTAAACGGTACGTTCCTGTAGGAACTTCAATCCAGTAATAATGATTATGCAAAAGACTTGGAATATGTTCTTGATTGATAAACAGGCTGGCAGCGACAATTTCCTGACGGTTCCATCTAGAATCAGGACGGTATAAGTACACGATGGCGGCTTGATCATGTTGTGGTTTCACCGTTTGAAACTGATTGCCCTGCTTTTGATTGACCCAGCCACCAATAGTAAACATACCAATACGATGCTGTTCCACAAAGCCCGGTTTTTTTTCAAGATCAATATTTTTTAGAGTGCTGAGTGACTGTGTAGGCTCAACTACGGCTTTCTTACCATGACACCCCAGCAATGCCAAACTGCTGATGAGTACAATTGCGACTCCACGCATGCTTATCCCTCACTGCGTCTTTATTCTTTTATATGCAAGTGCTTTGCGATTTATTTTTTATAAGTTTTAGGCATCCACACCTAGTCAATCAGATTAACACCCAGCTTTATTTTTGGAAATAAAAAACCTGCGAAAACACGGAGTTTTCGCAGGTTTCGGATGAATAGCAGTTAAGCAGATTTGCTATTCACCACTTTTAAATCTATTTTTGTCGCTGTCTCTTGCTGCTCATGCGGTTGACGCTCGGCACGATATTCTGGCTCTGCTTCACCTTTAATCACCGCTTCATTGACGACCACCGTGCCGACATCGCTACGGCTTGGCAGGTCATACATGGTTTCGAGTAATGAATTTTCCAGGATCGAACGTAGACCACGCGCGCCAGTATTACGCTCAACCGCTTTTTTCGCCACGGCACGTAATGCGGATTCTTCAAAGACCAGATCCACGTCTTCCATATCAAACAGATGTTGATACTGACGGGTTAATGCATTCTTCGGTTCAGTCAGAATCTGCATCAATGCTTCTTCATCTAACTCATCCAAAGTGGCAATCACCGGCAAACGACCAATAAATTCTGGAATCAAACCAAATTTTACCAGGTCAGTTGCTTCAACTTGACGGAACAGATCAGACAGCTTCTTGGTTTCATCTTTTTTACGCACTTCTGCGGTAAAGCCGATGCCACCTTTTTCCTGACGCTGCTGCACAATTTTCTCAAGTCCAGAGAATGCACCACCACAGATAAACAGAATGTTGGATGTATCAATCTGAATGAATTCTTGCTGCGGATGCTTACGGCCACCTTGGGGCGGAATCGAAGCAACCGTACCTTCGATCATTTTCAATAAAGCCTGCTGTACGCCTTCACCCGATACATCACGCGTAATCGATGGATTTTCAGACTTGCGGGTAATCTTGTCGATCTCGTCGATATAGATAATGCCCTTCTGTGCTTTCTCGACATCGTAATCGGCTTTTTGCAAAAGCTTCTGTACAATGTTTTCTACATCTTCACCCACATAACCTGCTTCTGTCAGTGTGGTTGCATCTGCCATGGCAAAGGGTACATCAAGAAGGCGCGCCAGCGTTTGTGCCAACAAGGTTTTGCCTGAGCCCGTCGGGCCGACCAGCATGATATTACTTTTTGAAAGTTCAACTGAATCGTCAGCTTTTTTGCCATTATTCTGCACTTTCAGGCGCTTGTAATGGTTATACACTGCAACCGACAAGGTCTTTTTTGCGATATCCTGACCAATGACATATTGATCCAAGGCCGCACGGATTTCCTGTGGTTTCGGCAAAGGACGATTGGCCCAGTCATTGGTTTCCACCTGTTGACTGGTTTGAACCAAATCTAAGCATACGTCCACACATTCGTTACAAATGTATGCGTCCTCGCCTGCAATCAGCTTCCCGACTTCAGACTGCGTTTTACCGCAAAATGAACAATGCTTTTGTCCTTGAGGATGTTCGGACATATTTACTCCACTATCTGAATCTTTAAAACTTATGGACGTTTAGTTAAAACTTCGTCCACAAGACCGTATTCTTTCGCTTGCTGAGCAGTCATAAAGTTATCACGGTCTGTATCGCGTGCTACTTTCTCGTATTCCTGACCGCTGTGTTCAGCCATTAAACGATTTAAACGTTCTTTAATAAATAGAATTTCACGGGCATGAATTTCAATATCCGAAGCCTGACCACGGAAACCACCGAGTGGCTGATGAATCATAACACGGGCATTTTCTAAGCAGTAACGCTTACCTTTAGTTCCGGCATTGAGCAGGAAGGCACCCATAGATGCTGCCTGCCCCATACAATAGGTCACCACGTCAGGTTTGATAAACTGCATGGTGTCATAAATTGCCATACCTGCAGTCACTGAACCACCTGGCGAGTTGATATATAAATGAATATCTTTATCTGGATTTTCAGCCTCTAAAAACAACATTTGCGCAACGATAAGGTTCGCCATATTGTCTTCAACTTCGCCCGTCATAAAAATTACACGTTCACGCAAAAGGCGTGAATAAATATCAAAAGAACGCTCACCACGAGAGGATTGTTCTACCACCATTGGCACTAAAGCGTTTTCAATCGTTGGAACATACATACGTTTATTTATTCCTAAATTTTTTGTGACCTAACCCATAATCACAATATGAGGGATAATCACTGAAATTGCAAAAAATTCGCCAATAAATCCATCATATTTTTTGCATTAGTTTTGTGAAAATCAGAAATGCTTTTTTCAGGCATCAATATCAATGACCTCCCCATAAATGAGGAGGTTTGCCACACCAATCATGGTGTTTACTAGGCTCATGCCTGACAAGTGGTGCAAGCGTATTTCTACTCCCACCTTTTTTACCTAAAATTAGGCTGTCGGCATATCAGGTTGATTGACTTCAACCTTAGCAATAGAAGCTTGTTCTATTACCATCGAAGGGTCAGATTGAGAAACAAACTCAATGCCTTTGCGATGTATATTCATTGCGCCAATACGATCATCATTTGATTGATAATGACAACGCTTACAGTCAAAGTGATGCTTTTTCTTATCACGATTTGATTTTTCACGGTGTCCACATTTCGGGCAAGTTTGTGATGTGTATTTGGGGTCAATCAAAATAACAGACTGACCATTTTCTTTGGCTTTATAGCAGAGTAATTGCTTAAACTGATAGAACGCCCACGATACACTGACATAGCGGTTTTTCAGACGTACCTTTTCGGTTGCCTGCCTTATACCTGTCAAATCCTCAAGAACGAATACAGTGCCTTTTGGATGCTTTTGAGTGAGTGCCTTTGTGATCTGATGATTAACATCAGTCATATAACGGTTTTCTCTACTCCCAATCTGCTTAAGCCTATGCCTTGCAGACGAAGTTTGTTTCTCCTGTAAAGATTTGCGTATTGCTTTAAATATGCCACGCTTCTGTTTAACTATTCCACCCCGATAGAAGTCAGTTTTTCCTTTACTAGCGTAGGTGGTTGCAAGATGGTTGATGCCCAGATCAACACCGACCACATTAGTAACGTCATCAATTGTTAAAGCAGGGGCTTCCTTGCTCATTGGGATATGTAAAAACCATTTCCCGAATTTATTAACCATCTTGGCAGAACCAAACTTGGTTTTAGCTTTCTGAAATTGATTTAAAGGTTTTTTAGCGAAATTAACCTTGATGCGCCCTGAGCTTACACCTAACGAAAACTGATTACCTACAAGTGAGTAATCACGATTCCATACAAGGTCGTAATCGTTACCACTAAATTTCACCAATGACCAATCGTGACCATTTGACTTAGCAGACTTATATCGAGCAACAACGGTTTTAATCACAGACTGAGTAAATTGGGCTTTTGTGCCTAATTCAGACCGCATTTGGTCATAAACAAGATAGTGCAATTTAACTTGATTGAGAATTTTATTTTGAAAAACTTTTTTTGACAACCAATTACAAGCAAGCGAATACAGCTCAAACATTTGTTTAAGCTCAAGAACTTGTTGCTTGTTCGGGAATATCTGCACTTTAGCAGTTATTACGAGGGTATCATTTTTCATAACTTTATCATTAATTGAAATGCTTTGAAAAACAAGTTTATTTGGCTTGTATTCTAAAAAAATCCTCCGTTTCCTCCACCCCTAAAGAGAGGTGGTTTCCACAGAGAGTTCGATGAAAAAAAGGCGCATCAAGCGCCTTTTTTATGGAAAGCTAAAATTAAGCTTGTTGACGAGCTTGCTGCTCTTTCAATAAGTCTTCATAGCTTACAGTCGCATCAGTTACTTTAGCAGAAGCCAAAATGTAATCAACAACTTGGTCTTCTAGTACAACAGCTTCGATTTGTTGACGTTGTTGCGCATCGTTTTTGAAGTATTCGATCACTTCGTTTGGATCTTCATAAGAAGATGCCATGTCTTGGATATACGCTTCAACACGTGCAGCATCTACTTCGATTTTCGCATCAGCTAAAACACGGCTAACCAATACGCCAAGTTTTACAGATTTTTCAGCTTGTTCTTTGAACAATTCGTCTGGAAGCATGCTTGAATCAAATGCTTGCGCACCTTGAGCACCGAACTGTTGAGTGAACTGCTGAATCATTTGTTGACGTTGACGGTCAATTTCTTGAGCAAGCATAGCCGCTGGAAGTTCAACTTCGTTTGCAGCAACAAGCGCATCAAAAGTCGCACCTTTTACCTGGTTACGCAGGCCGTTTTTCACTTCACGTTCCATGTTTTTACGAACGTCAGCTTTCAACTTCTCAACGCCTTCTTCTTCAGATACACCGAAGATTTCCAGGAATTCAGCATCAATTTCTGGAAGTTTTTGTTTTTCAACAAGCTTCACAGTGATTTTGAATTGAGCTTGTTTACCAGCAAGGTTTTCAGCTTGGTAATCTTCAGGGAAAGTTACATCAATCACTTTCTCTTCGCCTTTCTTCATACCAACGATGCCGTCTTCGAAGCCAGGAATCATACGGCCAGAACCGAGTACAAGTTTGAAGTCTTCAGCAGCGCCGCCTTCAAATTTCTCGCCATCAACCGTACCTTCAAAATCGAAAGTCACTTGCATGTCTTTTTTAGCCATGCCTTTGGTTTCAGCCCAAGCAGCACGTTGTTTTTGAAGATTTTCGATCATCTTCTCAACGTCTTTATCGTTGACTTCAGTTGCTTTACGTTCAACTTCCAGACCTTCGAATTTCACTTCAACTTCTGGATAAACTTCAACAGTCGCTGTATATACCAGCGCGTCGTCTTTCATTTCAGTTTTTTCGATGTTTGGCATGCCCACAGCATTGATTTTCTCTTGCTGGATTGCTTCGAAAACTGTGTCACGAATAATATCGTTTACCACTTCTTGGTAGATACCCGCGCCGTATTCACGACGAACTACGTTTACAGGCACTTTACCTGGACGGAAGCCGTTGATCTTCGCAGTTTTAGCAGTGCGTTTTAAACGAGCTTCAAATTGCTCATTAATACGGCTCGTCGGTACAGAAACATTTAAACGACGGGCAACGCCCGAAACCGCTTCAGAAGTTACTTGCATGGCTTCCTCTATATATTAGGTTATAACAGGTTTATAAAAATGTGCCACATTATATGACAACATTTAAGGATATACAAAAAATACGCGCGAGTTCCAGTTTTTAAACCCTTTTTTTACTTGAATTGGCATCTTTTCAAATATTCAGGCGATTAAATTGAAATGAAGGAATTGTATATTTTTATTGCAAATGATAAATATTATCATTAATATTCCTGAAATTTGATTTGAATCTTTAACTTTCTCCATCTCGGAATTTCGGTTATGCGTAATTTTAATCTTCGCCCACTTGCAGTGGCTATTCTTGGGGTTACAGCTGCTTCTGCACATGCTGAAACAAATAATACCACTGTACCAGTAACACAATTGTCTACGATTGTGGTTTCAGCGGCGGGTTATGAACAAAAGATTAAGGACGCACCCGCTTCAATTACTGTACTCACCGAAGAAGATTTTAAAACAAAACGTATTACTTCTTTAGCAGATGCTTTAAGCGATGTAGAAGGTATTGATATTAGTCCTACGGCTGGTAAAACAGGCGGTCTAGATATTAGCATTCGTGGCTTACCATCTGAGTACACACTTGTACTCATTGATGGTCGCCGTCAAAACAGTACCGGCGATATTACACCGAATGGCTTTGGTGAAACAAAAAATAATTTTATTCCTCCATTGTCTGCAATTGAACGCATCGAAATTATTCGTGGCCCGGCATCTACCTTATATGGTTCGGATGCAATGGGAGGTGTCGTAAATATTATTACTAAAAAAGTAAGCAGCGAATGGACCGGTTCGATTGGTTTAGAAGGATCAATCTTGCCGAAAAGCTCTGATTTTGGTAACCAACGTAGTATCGATTTGTATGCAACTGGTCCCTTAGTACAAAACCTTTTGGGCTTACAAATTCGCGCAAAACATTGGGAACGTGACGAATCGAATGTAACTAGAGATATTGACCAAACAACATTAGGTACAGGTAATAATCCATCTGAAGGTAAAATTGATACCCTAGGTGCACGTTTAACATTAACACCCACAGACAAGCATGACATATCTATTGATGCAGAGTCTCAGCGCCAATCATATGAAAATCCGAAAAATACCAGCGGTTTCCAATTAGGTACTGTAGGCCCAGCAGGTGGCTATGATAATGAGATGGAATTTAATCGTGATAAATATGTGCTAGCTCATCAATGGCGTAATGACATTGGTACTTTAGACAGCAGCATTACCCGTAATGAAAGTGAAACTGTTGGTCGTCTTATTCCATCACGTATGCAAGGTGGCGATTTAGTTACTAAAACCCCGCGACTAATTGAAAGTGAAGATACTATTTTTGATACTAAACTGTCTGTAAATTCAATAGCAAATCATAACTTGATCTTAGGTGGCCAATGGTGGGATGCCAGCATTTCAGATGGCCTACGTTCATCTAAACCTGAGGTTAACTTTACTCAAGTTGGTTTGTTTGCAGAAGATACATGGAATATCTTACCAAACTTCGCCTTAACATTAGGTCTGCGTTATGATGATCACGATACTTTTGGTGATTTCATTACTCCTCGTGCTTATGCTGTTTGGAATGTTAACGATACTTGGACACTAAAAGGCGGTTATTCAGAAGGCTATAAAGCTCCTCGTTTAGAACAGTTGACAAATGGTGTAGTAAACGTTGGACGTCAAGGTGCTCAACCTATTTTTGGTAATCAAAATTTAAAACCTGAAACTAGCGATAACTATGAGCTTGGCATTTATTTCACACCTAATAATGACTTAAATATTAACTTGACAGGTTTTATCAGTACCGTTGAAGATAAAATTGTTTCAGGTGCAATCACAGATACTTCGGTAAATACAGGTGGCAATCCAGGTGAATGTTTAGTAAACCAAACTTGTGCAGACTATTTAACTGGTCTCGGCACTCCATGGCAGTGGCTTAATCAATCCAGTGATCGTGCTTTTATGATCACTCGACCTGACAACGTTGATGAAGTTGAAATTTATGGTACAGAGCTAGGTATTAATTGGGGCTTTGCTGAAGATTGGAAATTAAACTTTAACTACACTTGGACTGAAACTGAGGTTACCAAAGGTAAAGATAAAGGGAAAAAGTTACAAGACACCCCTGAGCATATGTTTAATGCAACTGTAAAATGGAATGTCGCTGACAATGCTGATCTTTGGTTACGTGGTGAATACCGTACCGAACGCTCTCGCTTCAAAACCACAAACTTAACTGGAGATGATCTTACTGTTTATAATACGTTGGGTGACTATGAGGCATATGGTTTAATGCACTTAGGCACAAATTATGCCGTGAATGATAACTGGGATATTGGTGTTGCACTCTACAACATTTTCGATAAAGACTTTAATAAGTATGAAATCGTTGATGGTACTGCCTATAACTTATATAGCAATACCCAAGAAGGTCGTCGCGTTCAGTTAAGTACAACTTTTAAATTCTAAGAAATACATCTCTTAAAAAAACCCTGCCCTGGCAGGGTTTTTTTCTTATCGTGCGATCAATACTTTCCAAAACCTTGCTAATTCATACCCTTCCATAAACATCATTATTCTCAATAAAAATTTAACAATCCAATTTATTTTTCAATATTAATTAAAAACAAATACTTAAATAACTATTGTTACATCATTACATTTAAGAACTCATTTAACATTTTCTTAAAGATCATGAATTCCCATGATAAAAAGATAAAAGTAAAAACAAGAATCATTATTATTCGCATACATTTTCAAATTCATTTTTTAGGTTTAACATGACCTTTATTAAAACACGTAAAAAAATCGTTTCCTCTGCAATTGTTTCGTCTTTATCAATTGTCGGAACACATGCAATTGCTGAAGAAAATGTAGTTCGACTTGACACCATTCATCAAGAAGTCAAAGCTGAACAAGCACCCAGCTTAAAAGTAGATCAATCTGCGAATAGCAAATTTGTTGCGCCTTTACTCGACACACCAAAATCAGTTTCAGTGATTTCAAAACAGCTGATTGCAGATACGCAAGTGACGACTTTAAGTGATGCTTTACGTACTGTGCCGGGTATTACCCTAGGTGCAGGTGAAGGGGGCAATCCAAACGGCGATCGTCCGTTTATTCGTGGTTATAACTCTGAAAGCTCCATGTATGTAGACGGCGTTCGTAATGCCACTTCACAAAACCGTGAAATGTTTGCTGTCGAACAGGTCGAAGTGACTAAAGGTTCTGCGTCTGCCATGGGCGGCGCAGGAGCGACCGGTGGTAGCATCAACATGATTTCTAAAGTTGCGAAGAAAGGTGACTTTTTAGAAGGCTCGGTCGCTGGCGGCACAGATAACTATCAACGTATTACTTTAGATGGCAATAAAGATTTCGGAAATGGTATCGCAGCACGTGTTGCGGTAATGGGTCATCATAATGAAAAAGCTGGCCAGAAAGACGGTGCGGAATATAAACGTGCCGGGATTGCGCCAAGTATTAGCTTTGGTCTGGACACCCCTACTCGCGCGACTTTGGGCTATTACTACTTAAAGTCTGATGATACGCCTGATGCTGGTGTACCTTACGGTACACTTGGAACTGCTGATACTATTGGTAAACCCATTGATGTAAAACAAGGCATTTACTACGGATGGCTTAATCGTGACTTCCAAAAACAAGAAAATCAAATTGGTACATTTAAGTTAGAACATGATTTAAATGAAAATTTAACACTTTCTAACATTGCAAGTTATACCCGATCAAAAAATGATTATGTATGGACTCAACCTGACGATAGTCAAAAAAATATTGCCAATGATGAAGTTTGGCGCCGTGCCAATACACGTATTACCGACACAGAAGGCTATAGCGATCAGCTAAGCTTACGCGGCAAATTTAATACAGGCGCTTTACAACATAGCTTTAATATCGGTGCTGAATATAGTTATCTAGAATCAGATAAAGGCAATTATACAGTTAACAATTCTGGCAATGTTGAACCTGTTCAAACAGTTGATGCTGCTGGCAACCCAGTCTTTGATAAAGATGGCAAACCTGTAATGACCAACCCAATTGGAGGTAACCCTGCATCTGGTGCATGTTCTACAAATTACGGTTATGGACAAGGTGCTGCATCTGAATACTGGTGTACTTCTGCTCTTAACCCTAATTCACGAGATCCATGGTTAGGCAGTATTACTGTAAATAAAGCCGTCACCACAACAACTGCAGAAACAACATCTATCTATTTATTAGACAGCATCGAAATCAATCCTCAATGGATAGTCGATCTAGGTGCACGTTGGGATAAATTCGATACGGAACTTAAAACCAATGCAACCGGTGTAAAAATTGAAAACAATACGGACTTTTTCTCATATCAAGCAGGCTTAACATTTAAACCTGTAGAAAATGGTTCGATCTATGCGAGTTATTCGACTTCTGCAAACCCAGTAGGGATTGATGCAGGTGATGGCTCTGAAGCAACAGTCAATGCCAACAATAAAGACCTTGACCCTGAAGAAGCTCGTACTTTTGAAATCGGAACAAAATGGGACTTATTAGATGAAAAACTGAATTTAACTGCTGCCATTTTCCGAACAGAAAAACAAAATACGCGGATTCAACTGGATGCTAGTACATATACTAATGGCGGTGAAACCCAAGTTGATGGTATCGAATTGGGCTTAAACGGTAACATTACCGATAAATGGGCAGTTTCAGCTGGCTATACTTATCTAGACAGCGCAACTGTGAATCCAGGCCCATCTTGTAACCGTCAAGGCGTGTGTACACCGGATAACCCTGCCAAAGGTAAACAAATGCAGAATGTGCCTAAAAACTCTGCAACCCTGTGGACAACTTATGCAATAACTCCAGCTTTAACTTTAGGTGCGGGTGCTGTGGCAATGGATAAAGTCTATGGCGATGCTGCGAATACAAAATATGTTCCGGGCTATGTACGTTACGACGCGATGGCACGTTATAACGTAAATAAAAATGTTGATTTACAATTGAACGTCAACAACCTGTCTGATGAACGTTACTTTACCAAAGCTTATGCATCTCACTATGCCACTGAAGCAGAAGGTCGTAGCGCAGTATTGACAATCAACTTTAAATATTAATTCAATGTAAGCGCATAGCCTCCTTATGGGGGCTATGCTATTTTCAATATAAAATATTCAGGAAAAGTCTTCGTGCTGCATCATATTCCAAACGTACTGAGCAAAGAACAAGTGCAATATTTCCGGGAGGAGATGAATAAAATCGAGTGGGTGAATGGCAAGGTTACGGCTGGTACGCTCTCTGCAACGGTGAAACAGAATCAGCAATTGCCTGAAGATCATCCCCTGACCCATCATTTAAGTCATATTATTCTTGAATCATTGGGTCAACATCCGCTATTTCTATCGGCTGCGATTCCACTCGATATCATTCCCCCACTGTTCAACCGTTATGAAAATAACGAAGCTTTTGGCTTTCATGTCGACAATTCGATTCGTCGTATTCGCGGCAGCAATGAACGCCTTAGAACGGATTTATCCTGTACGGTTTTCTTGAGTGAACCTGAAGAATACGTCGGTGGTGAACTGGTGGTCGAAGACACTTACGGTTATCACGAAGTAAAATTACCTGCCGGCGATATGATTCTGTATCCATCCACCAGTTTGCATGAAGTCACCCCAATCACCTCAGGTTGCCGAATTGCCTCATTTTTCTGGATACAAAGCATGATTCGTGATGATGCAGAACGGCATATGCTGTTTAATCTGGATCAAAGCATTCAAAACTTGAGAATGCAACTGGGCGATCAGCATGCAGAAGTTATGAAACTGACCAATTTGTATCACAACCTCATGCGCAAATGGGCCGAGCTTTAAAAGCTTGCCCGGATGAAATGTCTTTAACCATCTAGGGCTATCTTTTCTAAAAATAGAGGCTGATATGGCATGATTGGGTGTAAAAAATAACGGCTTATTTCAAAATCAAGAAAATATAAAACACTATACTTAAAATATATGGGAATATTTTTCAAAACTTAAAGCTTATAAGAAAATCTTTATTAAGATACGACTAAAATCTATTAAAAAAGCAAAAACTTTTCGGTTTAACTGGATTAAACTTAAAGTTATAAGTTGATCATGCAGGTTTTTTGATTAAAACTAAATCCCAAATATTCCAGAAGATTTTTAGTTTTAATGCTGGTTCCAATCTGTATGTAGACGATTATAGACACAATCTATTCGGTAACCTTTGCCAGTGCTTCAACCAAGCGCAGACTCTATCAGGTTACACAAGGAGCTCTCTCATGATGTTGGCTGATCCAAGTAAAAAATACCGTCGCATGTATCAACGTGTGGACTTACCAGACCGTCAATGGCCGAACAATGAAATCAACAAAGCGCCAATCTGGATGAGTACTGACCTGCGTGATGGTAACCAGGCGATCTTCGAGCCAATGAACATGGAGCAAAAATTCAAGATGTTCCAGATGTTGGTGAAAATCGGTTTCAAGCATATTGAAATTGGTTTCCCTTCAGCATCGCAAATTGACTTTGATTTCACTCGTAAATTGATTGAAGAAGATCATATTCCTGAAGATGTTTATATCGAAGTTTTGGTTCAAGCCCGTGATCATTTAATTGCTCGTACCTTTGAATCTTTACAGGGTGCAAAACGTGCCATTGTGCATATCTACAACTCCAATTCACCGACTTTCCGCGAGAAAGTCTTAAATGTAGATGTAGCGGGCGCAAAACAATTAGCCGTCAATGCAGCACAAAAAGTCAAAGAATATGCCGCAAAACAGCCTGAAACTGAATTTGTCTTCCAGTACAGCCCGGAATGTTTCACTGCGACTGAATTAGAAGTTGCAAAAGATGTCTGTGATGCTGTGACTGAAATCTGGGAAGCATCACCGACCAATAAAGTGATCTTGAACTTGCCAGCAACGGTAGAAGTTTCAGGTCCACACATCTATGCCGATCAAATCGAATGGATGCACCGCAACATTCAGCGTCGTGACGGCGTGATTATTTCAGTGCACTGTCATAATGACCGTGGTTGCGGCATCGCGGCATCTGAATTGGCGATTATGGCTGGTGCCGATCGTGTTGAAGGTTGTGTGTTTGGGAACGGTGAGCGTACCGGTAATGTCGATGTGGCAGCAATCGCATTGAACATGTATACCCAAGGTGTTGCGCCAAACCTGGATTTCTCCAATATCAATGAAATTATCGCGACTGTAGAAGAATGTACCGGTTTGCCAGTACATCCACGTCATCCATACGCAGGTGATTTGGTCTTTACTGCATTCTCCGGCTCACATCAGGATGCGATCAAAAAAGGTTTCGAATTCCAGAAAGACCAAGAAATGTGGGATATGCCATATTTACCAATCGATCCAAAAGACTTGGGCCGTGACTATGATGCGGTGATTCGCGTTAACTCACAGTCAGGTAAAGGCGGTATCGCCTACTTGTTAGAATCGAATTACAACGTGACTTTACCACGTCGTTTACAAATCGAGTTCTCGCAAATTGTACAAAAACGTACCGATGAACAAGGCACTGAAATTTCTGCAACCGAGATCTGGAAGTTGTTTAAAGAGACTTATGTCGATGTTAAACATGTACATTACTCAACTAAGAACTACAAGTTATCGGATGACAATGGCAATCAGGTGATTGAGCTTGATCTTGAAATTGATGGCCAGTCACGTCGTGTTCGTGGTGAAGGCAATGGTCCAATTTCTGCGATTTTGGATGCACTTCAGTTACCGATTGATGTGGTGAACTATGAAGAGCGCAGCATCAGTTCTGGTGCACATGCCAAAGCTTTGGCCTTGATTGAACTGCAAGTCAAAGGCACTGGCAAGTCTGCCTTTGGTGCGGGTGTGCATGACAACATCGTGACCTCTTCGATCGAAGCAATTCTTGCATCGACCAACCGTCTGATTGATCAAGGTGTATTAAGCACTGATCAGGTAATCGCTGCTGCGGTCTAACCGGCTGTATTAGAATTAGCGATAATTCATAGCACTAAAATGACTTTAGAAGGATATCCGCTAGTGGTATCCTTTTATTATTCATACTCAAGATTTTAAGGCGAATCCTCCCCGTGTCTTTTCCAGCTGACTCAGTGGGCATTGTTGTCCCACAAAAGTTCCAATTTGAAGAGCCGTTAGAGCTTGAATGCGGTCGCATCCTCCCCCGTTTTGAACTGATGGTTGAAACTTACGGTACCTTAAATGCTGACAAGTCGAATGCCATTCTGATTTGTCATGCCCTTTCTGGTCATCATCATGCCGCAGGTTATCATCATGAAGATGATAAAAAGGCCGGCTGGTGGGACGCCTGTATTGGTCCCGGCAAAGCCATTGATACTGCAAAATTCTTTGTGGTTTCACTGAATAATATTGGGGGCTGTAGTGGCTCTACCGGTCCAACCTCACCAAACCCTGAAAATGACAACCGTCCTTATGGCCCGGATTTCCCACTGGTTACGGTCCGCGATTGGGTCAAAACCCAAGCCCTGCTCTCTGATCGTTTAGGGATTGATACTTGGGATGCCATCATTGGTGGTTCACTGGGTGGCATGCAGGCATTGCAATGGTCAGTGGATTATCCAAACCGTTTAAGAAAATGCGTGATTATTGCCAGCGCGCCAAAGCTTTCAGCACAAAATATTGCCTTTAACGAAGTGGCACGTCAGTCGATTTTGTCAGACCCAGATTTCCATAATGGCCGTTATCTGGAAAATGACAGCTATCCAAAACGTGGTCTGATTCTGGCGCGTATGGTGGGCCATATTACTTACCTATCCGAAGAGGCCATGAAGCAGAAGTTTGGCCGCGATTTGAAATCAGGTAAATTTATGTATGGTTTCGATGTCGAATTTCAGGTCGAAAGCTATTTGCGTTATCAGGGTGAGCAGTTCAGCCGTAACTTTGATGCCAATACCTATCTGATCATGACCAAGGCACTGGATTATTTTGATCCGTCGCGTGAATATGAACAGTCGCTCAAAAAAGCCATGGCCAATACCCAGTGCAAGTTCCTGGTGGTGTCATTCACCACTGACTGGCGTTTTACCCCTGCCCGCTCACAGGAAATCGTGGATGCCTTGATCAGCAATCACAAACCTGTCAGCTATCTGGATATTGATGCGGAACAAGGCCATGACTCCTTCCTGTTCCCGATTCCGCTCTATGTAAAATCTTTGCGTGCATTTCTCGGGGGTGAAGAACACCTGAAAGCAACACCGAAGGAGACCATATAATGCGTATCGATCAACAACTCGCTGAAAAGTGGATCAAGCCCGGTTCTAGCGTACTCGACCTCGGGTGTGGCGACGGTGAACTGCTGGCACAAATGAGTAAAAAGCACGATATTCGTGCATACGGATTAGAAATTGATCAGGAAAAGATTGCAATTGCGGTGAGTCGCGGGTTAAATATCATCCAGCAGGACTTAAACCTCGGTTTAAGCCGTTTTGCCGACCAGTCTTTTGACAATGTGGTCATGGCACAAGCTTTGCAGGCTGTAGATGCACCTGACGTATTATTGCGTGATATGGTGCGTGTGGGGAAACAGGCCATTATTACCTTTCCGAACTTTGCACATTGGAAGACCCGGTCTTTCTTGGCAATCAAAGGGAGAATGCCGGTTTCTGAAGCCTTGCCGTATATGTGGTATAACACCCCGAATATCCACTTATGTACATTTCGTGATTTTGAAGCACTTTGTGCGGAAAATAATATCAAAATTATTAATCGACTCGCTGTGAACGGGAATCAAGAAGATAGTTTGCTGAGCAAGCATCTCCCTAATCTATTTGGTGAAGTCGCAATTTATCGAGTGAGCGCGCTATGAAAAAATTATTATTAAGTACGACGCTACTGGCGGGACTTTTTGGCATGCAAGCCCATGCAGATTATGTTGCACCTAGTCCATCTGTTGCCAGTCAAGCGGCTCAGTATTCCATCATGGATATCAACAGTCTGACCAAAGCAGCGAAAGCTGGTCAGGCCGGTGCACAGTTTTATTTGGCCACCAAATACCAGTATGGTAAAGATATTCAAAAAGATGAACGACAGGCCTTTGCCTGGTATAAAGCTGCTGCGGATCAAGGTCTGGCAGTTGCACAGCTGAATGTTGGCCGTATGCTGGCCGATGGCATTGGCACCAGAAAAGATGAAGCGCTGGCACGTCAGTATTTTGAAAAAGCGGCTAGCCGTGGCGATAACCGTGCCAGCTTTAACCTGGCAATGATGGAAGAGAAAAAGAAAAACTATATGGGCGCTTACCAGTGGTATGAACTTTCTACCCGTGATGGCATGCTCGACAATAAGGTGATTACCCTTTCTGAAGGCAAGAAAACTGCCTTGGCGGCGAATTTAACCCAAGAGCAGATCCGTCAGGCGCGTGATCGTGCCGACAGATGGATTCAGGCACAATAAGCTGAATGGTATAAATAGCACCTTCGGGTGCTTTTTTATTGCCGCAAATTCTTCATCCATTGCTAAAATAGCGCCCATTCTTTATCTAATAATGAGTTTTTGACATGGCTGCAACTGACTGGTTATCCCAAGGCACACTGGTATTGGCAAGTAATAACAAAGGTAAAATTGCCGAGTTTGAAAAACTGTTTGCCGAGCTACAACTGCCGGTTGAAGTCGTGGCCCAGGGCAAGTTGAATATCGAAGATGCGATCGAAGATGGTCTAAGCTTTGTCGAAAATGCGATTATTAAGGCTCGCCATGCTTCTAAAATTTCCGGAAAACCTGCTATTGCAGATGATTCAGGCATTTGTGTGCCAGTTCTTGGCGGCGCTCCCGGCATTTACTCGGCTCGTTATTCCGGTGAGCATGGCAACGATGCCGCCAATAATGAAAAACTGCTGGCCGATCTCAAACCCTTACGCCAAGATGGTGAAGTGATTGAGGGCATGTTTGTTTGCGTACTGGCACTGGTTCAACATGCCGAAGATCCCTTACCGCAAGTCTTTCAGGGTATCTGGCACGGGGAAATTCTGGAAGCTGCGCGTGGTGAAAATGGTTTTGGCTATGACCCCTTGTTCTGGTTACCGGAACTCGGAATTTCTAGTGCAGAAATGAGTAAGGAAGAGAAAAATAAAATCAGTCATCGTGGACAGGCGATGCAGTTGTTTAAGAAGAGTTTGGAGAAGTAAGTTCCTCCTCTCCCCCCAGCCCTCTCCCTTTGGGAGAGGGCTGGGGGGAGAGATTTTTAAAATACACCTCTCCCTAACCCTCTCCTTTAAGGAGAGGGAAAATCATTCTTCTAAAGCTTTTACATCCTCTCTAACTCTCGCCCTAAGGGCAAGAGGACCTTTTTATGTTTTTATAATCTTGGCATCAACGCATGCATGATTACCCCATATAGAGCAATCAAGATCGCACTGGCCAAAGTTCCCGAAGCAATATATTTGGCGGAATGGCCCGTTCCCTGATAATGGGTTTCCAGCGCTACAATATTGGCTGCAGGAGGCAATAAAAAGAACATCAGCATTACAGCATAAGTCAGCGTCTGCTGCGGAATAGGTAAATAATAATAGGCGACAACACACAGCAAAACCGCAAACAGTCCTCTATAAAAAATCAGTTGCAGACTACACATTAAATCGAAGCGGCTGATCCGCACATTACTTAGCCACATCCCCAGCACACACATGCCACTAAAAGTGACCAGCACTTTATTGGCTTGATACAGCATCTCCACCCAAGCGACTTGCTGCCAGTGACTCAAATCCCAAAATGATAATAGTGCTGCTACTGACAATGCCACCACTGGCGGTGAGAGCAGGACATTTTTTAAAATATAGCCACTATCTTGTCTGGCTTCACTGACTGCCATCACAGCACAGACATTGCCAAACAAGGAACCACCGATGTACAGCGCCACCACGGTACTGGTCGCTTGCGGGCCAAAAACTGCCAGTGCAAAAGGAATCCCCAGCCATGCCCCATTTAAATAACTCAGGCATAAGGCACGCAGTTTATTTTTCAAGGTGAAATAAAATAGGGCAAAGAACAGACAGGAACAGAAAAAGCTGAAGGCAATCAGCCACAAACTGCCCTCTTGGTAAAATACCATATTGTAGATAATGAGTACCGGAATCAGGATCCGTGCCAGTAAAGCAGCCAAAAAAGGTCGAATCGGTTTTAAAAATTGCACCCCCCAATAACCAATTAGAAAAGACAGGAGGGGAAGAATCAAGGCCATGACAATGCTGCTGAGATTTCCATATCAGGCTGTATGCTAGCACAGCATACTTTTCATTGAATTATGAAATTTTTATATGAGTAAGCCATTCCCCTGCTGCCGTGTCGGCAAACTGTCATCAAAGCGTCACCGCGCTGTCATACAAGCCTGATGAGATAGGTGCATGAAATATAGAGGATAAAATAATGGCAGGATTATCAATTTGGCATGTGCTGATTTTTGCAATTGTGGTGATTTTATTGTTCGGCACATCCAAACTTAAAAATTTGGGTAAAGACGTCGGCGGCGCGATTAAAGACTTTAAAAAATCAGTCAAAGATGAAGAGGCAGAACAAGCTCAGCTTGCAGAGCCGCGCACCATTGATGCCCAGGTCAAAACTCCTGAACATTCGGTTAAAAGTTAAGAGTTCGCTATGCTCAATATCGGAATGACCGAGCTGCTGATTTTCGGGATTATTGCGCTTTTGGTTCTTGGGCCAGATAAGCTTCCGGAAGCAGTACGTTTTGTCGGAACATGGTACGGCAAGATCAAGCGTATGGTGAGCAATGTTCAGAATGATCTTGATCGTGAATTGCGCCTGTCCGAGCTACGTGAACAGATGCAGGCTGAAATGCAACGGATTCAGGAACTGGAAGCCAAGATGCAGGCACAAGTGGCTGATTTGCAGCAGCCGATTGCAGCTGATCAATTAAAAATAAAACCTCAGTCTGCTCAGCCCTTGCTCAGCTATCAGCCGGTGCAACAGCCCGTATCCTCCGTGTATTTACCTAAGCCTACAGCAATTCAAACCATGATTTCAGAACAACGCTATACAGAAATGAAGGTGGCCGTATGACATCTTTACCGACCACACCAGCCTCGAATGATGCTGCAGCGCTGAACCTTGAACACATGCCGATTACCCAGCATTTGATCATCTTAAGAAAGCATCTGTTTAAAGTGGTTGCGGTCCTGATTGGCCTGTTTTTCTGCTTATTACCCTTTGCTAATCAGACTTATCAATGGTTGTCCGAACCGTTGCGTGCACAGCTACCAGCCAGTTCAACCATGATTGCCACGGATGTCACTGCAACCTTCATGGCACCTTTTAAGCTGAACTTCTTTGTCGCGCTGATGATCGCGATGCCGTTTATCCTGTATCAGCTTTGGACCTTTATTAAGCCTGCGCTATATGCCAAAGAAAAGAGCCTGGCCTTGCCGCTTCTGATCGGTAGTATCGTGCTGTTTTATACTGGCATCAGCTTTGCCTACTTTGTGGCATTGCCCTCGATTCTGCATTTTTTTATCAGTGTTTCGCCTGAAACCGTAGCCCCGATGACCGACATCAACAGTTATCTCAGCTTCTGTTTAAAGCTGTTTCTGGTCTTTGGTTTTACCTTTGAAATTCCTATTATTACCTTGGTTCTGATCTTGATTGGTGCAGTTTCGACACAGACTCTGATCGAGAAACGGCGCTTTATTATTGTGGGTTGCTTCTTTGTAGCAATGTTTGTGACGCCCCCGGATGCCCTGTCGATGATCATGCTGGCTGTCCCGATGTGGCTGCTGTTTGAACTGGGTTTACTGGCAGGGAAACTGATTGAAAAACGTCGGTTAAAGACTGAATAACAATAACCAGCCAAAACAAAAAAATATCGATTTACTCAGGCAGCTCTTGCTGTCTTTTTGTTTTTAATTTTCAATAAAATACTGATTTATTTAATTTTATTGAAACAATTCTTTCACTTCCCTGTCATTTTTAGCCGTTAATTTACTCATAACCATTTAAAACAACCAAGCACATACTGCTAGGAACAAAATATGACTGATCAAATTGCTTTTAATGATGATTATGACAGCAACACTTCGGGGAACCCAGAATTTCACCAACTGTTTAACCAACAGATGAGTCGTCGCGATTTAATTAAAAAGACGGCTGGTGGTGCAGTAGCATTAACCTTAGCAGCCTCACTTACGGGCTGTAGCGATAATGATGAAGAATCAACTCCGCCAAGCATACCTGCAACACCGAATGAACCAGATTTAACTGCAACACCTAAATCATTAACCTTCAAACCAGTGGATAAAAACACTTTAGAGCAATTTACTGTGGCTGAAGGCTATGATTTTAAAGTCCTACATGCGGTAGGTGATCCTTTACACCCAAGCCTACCTGTATGGGATGAAAACAATATTCCTAGTGGTGTATCCTACGAACGCCGTGTCGGTGACAACCATGATGGTATGACCTTTTTTGGTTTAAATACCAGCAAGCAAAATTTTGATGCGACTGTATCGGACACTGGCTTATTGGTGATGAATCACGAATATTTACAACGTGATGACTTACACCCTCGTGGTAGCATATTTGATCAAGATGATATCACTGAAGATGAAGTAATCCGTGAAGTAAACTCTCATGGTGTCTCTATTGTTGCAATCAACAAAAATCCTGAGACACAAGAAATAACGGTCGATTTAAACTCCCCATTTAACCGCCGTATTACAGCAGCAACTGAAATGGAATACCGTGGCCCTGTACGTGGTAATGCGTTGGTACAAACAGCATTTAGCCCAGATGGTACCAAAACACGTGGCACCATCAACAACTGTGGTAACGGCTATACCCCTTGGGGCACTTATCTCACCACTGAAGAAAACTTCAACCAATATCTCGCACGTCAAAAAGACACCGAAGGCGGGGATGTACGCGATGCCAATACCGAACATGCGTTAAAACGCTATAAAGTCAATAATGGCGCACGTGGTTATAACTGGCAAAGCATTAGCAATCCACAAATCTTTACGCCAGATTATTTCAGCCGTTGGAACACGGTCATCAGCGGTGCATCGGAACAAGACGATTATCGCAACTCGATTAATACTTTTGGTTGGATTGTTGAAATAGATCCGTTTGATAATCGTAGTATGCCAGTAAAACGTACCGCTTTAGGTCGCTTTGCTCATGAAGACTGCCGTGCTAGCCGTGCCATTGCAGGTAAACCACTTGCATTCTATATGGGTGATGATTCACAAGGCGAATACATCTATAAATTTGTCTCAGATACTCCATGGAATCCTACTGATGTCAACGGTGGCTATGCAGCTGGCGACAAATACATGAATAACGGTAAGCTTTATGTTGCTCAATTTGATTTCAATGAAGCAACGGGCGAAGCTAAAGGCCAATGGTTAGAACTCTCTTTGTCTAATCCAAAGATTGCCAACTATGCAGAATACAAATTTGCAGACCGAGCAGATATTTTGGTCAATGCACGTATCGCAGCCGATGCAGCGGGCGCAACTAAAATGGACCGCCCTGAATGGGTTGCGGTAAATCCACATAATGGCGAAGTGTATGTCACATTAACCAATAACTCACAACGCGGTTCAGCACATGTAATTGATGCAGCTAATCCACGCCAATATTCAGATGATGATGATACAACGAACCGCCTACGTGGCAATATTAATGGTCACGTGATTCGCTTCCGTGAAACAGGCGACGATGTTACTGCAACATCATTTACATGGGATATTTTCCTATTTGGTGCCGAAGCAGATTCAATCCCAGGTGTAAACCTTTCTGGCTTGACGGATGCAAATGACTTCTCTAGCCCAGATGGTATGTGGTTTGATGACCGAGGCGTATTATGGTTACAAACTGACGATGGTGCATATACGGATACAACCAACTGCATGATGCTGGCAGCACTTCCTGGTTCAGTGAGCGATGGTTCTGTACAAACCGCAACAGCGGGGACAGGCACACAAAAAACACCTATGGGTGCGAAGCTCGATGACTCGAAGCTACGCCGTTTCTTGGTTGGTCCTGCTGGCTGTGAAATTACAGGGGTCACTATGACACCTGACTACAAAGCCATTTTTGTAAACGTGCAACATCCAGGTGGCACTTGGCCTGCAAACCAAGCTGAACATTTAATCAGTACTGGTCGTGCGTATTCACGTCCACGCTCAGCAACAGTCGTGATTACCCGTAAAGATGGCGGTGTCATTGCAGGTGAGTCGTTAGAAACCCCTAAAGCTTAAACCCTGAAGTGACCTAAAAAATGCCGACATCTGTCGGCATTTTTTATATCCGGTGATTATTTTAGTCTAATTATTTTCTCAATAGTTTGACCTGCGGTTGTACCTTGTTGTGACTTCTCGATCCAGTGCCATTGTCCCTGCTGCATTCTCAAAAAATTTGAGCAGCGGGTGCCATAGGCCGGACTCTGGATAAAAGTCGAAGACAGCAGCTGTTCCATTTCCACGGAGATACCTGTGTCTGGCAGCAGCTCCGGAATCACCTTGCGTTCATCTTCCAGAATATCCCAGACTGCATGACACAAATCTGCTTCTGCGATCTCCTGGTATTGCAGCATCGGTAAAAATTCCTGGGTAAAGCGTTTACGTAAATGGCGGGTCTTGTACCAGTCTTCGCTCATCAGGCCATTCGAAACCACATAGACGCCATGCGCCAGTACTTGTGGTGCTTCACCGCGATTGCTCATATACACCGCCTGATCCTGATCCCCCATAAAAAGATTAAAGCCGGCATAGTCACACTGGCGTTGTTCCAGATCTTGGGCAAATCGGATCGGTGTTAAGTCAGAATCTAAAAAGTTCTGGATGATATGTCCACGTGAAGTCGGATAATGCCCTTTGTCCTGTCCATCACGAAAATTGGTAATCACCGCCCAGCGACCGGAAGCAGTAATCCCCATCCAGGTACCGCCCGACTGTAAATCCTGCCCGGCAATAATCGGACTATTCTCCCATTCATGCAGCTCCTGCGTAGGACGCTGATAGAACTCATCCCGATTTGAAATCAGACATAATGAGCTCTGATCCAGAACCCGCCAAGCCAATGCCACGATACACATAATTTACGCTCTCGATCTTTACACATTGAATGTACAACATTTTTCTTTGCTTTAAGCTAAAATCTGTGCAAAACAGAATCACAAGGAACAGGAATGCTCACCTATCCCAATATTGATCCCGTCGCGATTTCGCTCGGGCCCTTACAAGTCCACTGGTATGGACTGATGTACTTACTGGCATTTTTATTTGCCTGGGGATTGGCGACGTTTCGCGCCAAACAACGTGGCTGGACACCGGATATGGTGTCTGACCTGATTTTCTTCGGTGCACTCGGTGTGATCATCGGTGGCCGTGTCGGTTATGTCTTCTTCTACGGTTTTTCCCAGTTCCTGGCCGATCCTTTATGGCTGTTCCAGATCTGGACCGGTGGTATGAGCTTCCACGGTGGTTTCCTCGGTGTCACTCTGGCCATGTTGTGGTGGTGCCGGAAATACAAGATGACCTGGTTCCAGACCCTGGATTTTATTGCACCCTGCGTACCGACAGGGCTGATGTTTGGCCGGATTGGTAATTTTATTGGCGGTGAATTGTATGGCCGTCAGGTGACCGATCCCAACTTTGCCTGGGGCATGATTTTCCCGACCGATCCTTTGCAGCTGGTGCGTCATCCATCACAACTATATCAGGCGCTGTGTGAAGGCCTGATTCTGTTTATTGTATTGTGGTGGTTCAGTTCCAAGCCGCGTCCACGTATGGCGGTCTCTGCACTGTTCCTGATCGGTTATGGTCTGGCACGCTTCGTGGTCGAGTTCTTCCGTGAGCCGGACAATGGTCAGCTGTTTATTGGCTGGATGAGCAAGGGCCAGTTCCTGAGCCTGCCAATGATCCTGATTGGCTTGTGGATGATGTGGTATGCCTACCAAAAGAAAATCTATGACTGGGGTCCACAGAAAAACAGTTAAAACCAGCTTAATTGAGCGAGGCACAGGCCTCGCTTTTTTATAGCCAAAATATGCTAAAGTGCCGATTATCTTTTCGATTTCTTCATCACTATGCTTGAGTTCTGGTTCAATCCACAGGTGTCTGTTTTAAAAAAACTGTTGATCTTTATTGTGATTGCCGTGACAGCTGCAGTGTTGTACTGGATGGAACCACTGCCCTTGGATGCAATTCTGATGTTTGTCGGTACGGGTGTGATTTTTCTGATTTGTCGTTACTGCAAAATCCACTTTGCCAGCAAAAATCCGACCGGTTTACTGTATAGACTACTGACCTGGATTCCAATTGCCTTATTGATTGCTTTAGTTTTTATGAACATGCAGCAGGGTGAAATCCTGATTCCGGGTGCACAAGGCATTGCTTTTATGGCACTGGCGATTTGCCTGTTTTCACCGCTATCGCTGCTCAATCAGAACTCTCACGATCCAGAGCCGCCACATGCTTGAATTTTGGTATTCCGAACGCTGTCACCGTCAAATCAAACTGATGGTGATTATTGCGACCTGTATTGTCATTTACGCAGCATCAACTGTGGCCCAATTAGGTCCGGTGTTGGTCGCAGTCAGTCTGGGCATTGGAATTGTTGTGCATTTACTGCATCATTTCCGCTTGAAAATCTTGAAGTCCAATCCCTATGCCAATGGTTTTAGCGCCTTAAGCCGGGTCATTCCTATCATTGCACTGATTAACCTGTTTGGTTATTTACCCGAGCAACATCAGCCATGGGCGAAACTTGCCTTGGGTTTGCAATGTCTTGGCTTTGCTGCGATTGGATTGTTTATCGTATCGGTCTATGAAAACCGTGCGAAGCGCTTTGAGGACTGATCACTTCGCAGCATTTTCTTAGAAGTATGTTTCCAGTCGATAGTAACTATAGGTCAGGTTTTTGGTGCGATAGATTGCATGACTATTCTGCTTGAAATCTGACACCCAGGCACTGCCTGAATATGCCGCAATGTGTCCATATTTATGATTTGAAGTACGGTCAATAATATAGATATCACCTTTTTTCGGCCGGTCAAAAGAAGCATTAATTTTCTTATAACCCAGTTGCATCAGGGTATTTCCCCAATCCGCTGCTGCCACGGGATGATTGACAATTTTTGCACCCGAAGATTGCAGACCGACACGAATACTGCGCGCACATTTCTGTGTACTGGTATTTCGGGTAATACCTTGCAGATAACTGGTAAATTTCTCGATATTAATACGCTGACCATTGCCTGCGCCTGAAGCATTACGAACAGTGGCTTTTTGCGTTGGCTTTTTAGGTCTTTGCTCCGATTGGGAACGCACCATGATATTCGCTTGCACAGGAGCATAAACTTCGCTCATGTTCACCTGATGATCATAGATCATGCCTTACCAACCGCTCCTCGCCTGCAACTTAGGCTTTCATATTGTTAACAAGCGGAGGATACTAGCCGGATAAATGTTATTTTTCACATAAAAAATGTAAACAAATTTGTCTATTTTTACAGCATTTAAATTAAGCCTTTCTTTCTACTGTAATTACAAAAATAATCATCTTTATAAAAAATTGTAAAGCAAATAAGACTCAAACAACGAATAAAGTCTGAGCATGCCTGAATAAGCATCCTCTTCGTCTATTTTTTCGGTAATCTGGTACGCACATTTAATGCATTGCAAAGCGCTATTCCAAGATAACATTTCACTACAGGACTACATCATTTTTAGCCGCAAATCTCGTATTAAACTAATTCGGTAGTTTTAATATTGAATTGAGATTAACGGAGAAGAAAAAATGACTCAGGATTTAGCCACTGTTTCAAATTTTAATTTAGAACAATATTTAGGTACCTGGTATGAAATTGCACGTTTGCCAATGAAACACCAGCCCGAAGACAGCACTGATATTTCTGCGGTATATAGCTTGAATGAAAATGGTAAAGTTCGGGTGCAGAACCGCTGTCTGGATGGCGATGGCAAGCTCGATGAAGCCATTGCTGAAGCCAGCATCGTTGATGCAGAACATGCCAAGCTTGAAGTCAGCTTTTTACCCGAAGGCCTGCGTTGGATCCCGTTTACCAAGGGCGATTACTGGGTATTAAAAATCGATCCGGATTATCAGACGGCCCTTGTGGGCGAACCTGGTAAAGAATACTTATGGCTGCTACATCGCGGGACGACTTTAGATGAAGCCACTCAACGTGAATATTTAAGCTATGCAGAATCCTTAGGTTATGATCTGTCCGATCTGATTCACACCGTGCATACTGGCCATAAAACGGCTTAATTTACTGTACAAAGACCTCTATCAGGAGGTCTTTTTTATTCTGGTTTGAGCGATGAAAGCTCATCAAAAAATGCTATGATATGCGCAATTTAAATTGTCCCTTTCGACAGCAAATTATTTTTGAAATAATCTATACTGCTGTTAAAACGGCGATTTTCAACAGATTTAAATAGAGAGACCTATGCGCCAATATCTTGACCTTTTACAACACATTCTCGACAACGGCGGCGATAAAGGCGACCGTACCGGTACAGGGACACGTTCGGTATTTGGTCATCAGATGCGCTTTGATCTTTCCCAAGGTTTCCCTTTACTCACCACCAAAAAAGTTCATTTCCGTTCTATCGTGATTGAATTATTATGGTTTTTAAAAGGCGATACCAACGTTCAATATTTAAAAGAGCATAAAGTTTCGATTTGGGATGAGTGGGCAACCGCCGAACAGACCGCGCGTTTTGGCCGCCCTGAAGGTGAACTGGGGCCAGTTTACGGTCACCAGTGGCGTAATTTTGGTGCCAGCAAAAATGCAGATAATAGCTATAATCAGGATGGTTTTGACCAGATCAAATGGTTGATTAATGAAATTAAAACCAATCCAAATTCGCGCCGTCTGATTGTATCTGGCTGGAACCCGAATGAAGCAGGCCAAGTGGCATTACCGCCTTGCCATACCTTGTTCCAGTTCTTTGTCCACAATGGCAAATTGTCTTGTCAGCTGTATCAGCGTAGCGCCGATGTTTTTCTCGGTGTTCCATTTAATATCGCCAGCTATGCCCTGTTGACACATATGATCGCGCAAGTCTGTGAGCTGGAGGTCGGTGATTTTGTCTGGACCGGTGGCGATACACATTTATATAGCAATCACTTCGAGCAAGCGCAATTACAACTCAGCCGTGAGCCCTTGGGCCTGTGCCACCTTAAATTGAATCCTGAGATCAAAGACCTGTTCGACTTCAAATTTGAAGATATTGAAATTATTGGTTATGAATCACATCCGGGGATTAAGGCACCCGTTGCAGTGTAAATGTTCCCAAACCAAAGAAAATCAAAATCCCACTTTGCTTAAAGTGGGATTTTGCATTTTAATAGGAGCAAATTTTTATTTGTTTTTGAGTGTAGGTATGGCATTTCAGGATTTAGAAGTCGTTCATGTCGTTGCAATGGATCAGCAGCGCTGTATTGGTAAGGACAATGACCTGCCTTGGCATATCTCAGCCGATCTCAAGCATTTTAAAGAAATCACTCAGGGCGGTGTGATTGTCATGGGCCGCAAGACCCTTGAATCGATGGGACGTGCGCTCCCTAAACGCGTGAACTGGGTCATTAGCCGTGATCCTGACTGGTCTTTTCAAGGCACTAAAGTTGCTCATAACATTGAAGATGCGCTTATTCAGGCAGTTACTGATGTGCAAAACTCAGAAAAACCGACGTCTATTTTCATTATTGGTGGCGGTGAAATCTTTAAACAGACCATGGACATTGCCGACCGTCTGGAACTGACCCATGTTGACCTGGATGTAAAAGGTCATGCCTATTATCCTGAAATTCCGGCAAAATTTAAAAAAGTCGCGACCGAGCAACATATTGACGACAAAACCGGGATTGCTTTTGAGTTTGCAACCTACAGAAAATAAAGCCTATTTCTCATGAAAAAGTGACTATGCAGGGACGCGAATATATTTCCAAGCACTGGAGTCTGTGGCTGCTGGGTAGCCTGTTTACCCTCTTTGTCATTCTGTCGAGTCTGTGGCTCAGCCTGATGCTCTGGGTTCAGCAACCTCTCGGCAAGATTGGCAGCTTGATCCTGATTGGTGTTTGGTTAACGTTTTCCCTGTTGGTACTCGGGATCTACTTCACCCGGCACCTGATCTCGCGTAAAGTCGATAGCATTCTATATCTTCTGGTCTTTCTGTTTTGTCTGCTGGGCTATTTTAGTCTGCAAGCGCGTCAGGATCGGGAGTGGAATCCTGAAGTGGCTCAGTTGTTGCACTATGAACAACAAGGCGATCAGGTCACCCTGCACAATATCCGGAACTTTGACTGGCAAGCTGATGGTCGTTATATCGAACGTTGGGAAAGCCGCAGTTTTGACCTGAACCAGATTAGCGGGGTGAATATCATTACCTCCTACTGGATGGGTCCGAAAATTGCCCACACGTTGGTCAGCTTCGATTTTGCCAATCAAAAACCTCTCACTTTCTCGATTGAAATCCGCAAGGAAAAACATGAAGAGTTTTCTGCAATTGGTGGGTTTTTCCGTAAATATGAATTGAGTCTGGTGGCATCGGACGAAAAAGATATTGTGTATACGCGTAGTAATATTCGCGGGGAGCAGGTGTATTTCTTTCCGGTAAATATGCCACAAGCTCAGGCCAAAGCCTTATTCAAAGAATATCTGGCCCAGACCGATGAATTGGCCAGAGAACCCAAGTGGTATAACACCCTGACCAGTAATTGCACCACTCTAGTCTTTGATATGGTTCAGGCAGTATCGCAACAACAATTGCCTTCAGATTATCGACTGTTAGCGTCCGGCTATTTACCGAATTATCTCTATGATCTGAAAGTGCTGGATCAATCCTGGGATATGCACACCTGGTACCAACGGGCGCATGTGAATCCACGAGTCAAACAGAGCGCCGATCTGTCCAGCCAGGAATATTCGCAGCGACTTCGTCAAGGCCTGCCTGCACCTCAGACGCATTAACTGGCGTTTTATTACTGTAAATAAAGATACAAAACCGACTGGAACCCGGATCATTTTTTTGTTTATATACAAATAGCTAGTCAATAATCAGAGTATCTTTCATGCTAAAAAAATTAACTGCAATCGCCCTATTGGGTTCAGTATTGGCTGTAATGGGCTGCGAAACCGTACCGAATACCGCCACCACACAAACCACGAATCATTTACAACTTTTGCAAAATCGTACCTGGATTGCCACACAGATTGGCAATACTGAAATCAAGACCGCAGCTACTGCACCTCATCTTCCAAGTCTGCAATTTGATGCCAGTACCCAGCGTGTTTCCGGTTCAGATGGCTGTAACCGGGTTATGGGCAGCTATACCGCAGGCAAAGACAGCCTGCATTTAAGCCAGATGGCAACAACACGCATGGCCTGTATGCATAATGATCAGCTTGAGCAGAAATTTAATGAAGCTTTAGCCAAGGTGACGCATTATCAGGTATTTGGTAAAACCCTAAAACTATTGGATCGTCATGGTAATGTGTTAATTCAGCTGGAAAGTGCAGTTCAGCCACGTTAAGACTTCCCTACAAAAAGCCTGTATTGGCGGGCTTTTTTATCTTTCATACTGATGGGCCAGGATTCAACCATCAGCCCAGTTCAATCGAATGAGGAATCAGCCATGCAACAAGCACTTTTTGGTGGTGGATGCTTTTGGTGTACCGAAGCGGTATTTTTACAAATTCAGGGCGTTCAGCAAGTCCTGAGTGGCTATGCCGGCGGTCATACCCCTG
This sequence comes from Acinetobacter sp. F9, assembly GCF_019195275.1. Taxonomy (NCBI): domain Bacteria; kingdom Pseudomonadati; phylum Pseudomonadota; class Gammaproteobacteria; order Moraxellales; family Moraxellaceae; genus Acinetobacter; species Acinetobacter sp. F9. The sequence goes on along the minus strand of NZ_CP078068.1, from coordinate 2,392,405 downwards.
AGCCAAATTATGAGGCCGTGTGCGGCGGTGAAACCGGCCATGCTGAAGTTATTCTGGTTGATTTCGACGAAAACCAGATCAGCTATGCCCAGCTCCTTGAGGTGTTTTTTGCGACGCATGATCCAACCACTTTGAACCGTCAGGGCAATGACGTCGGCACCCAATATCGTTCCGTGATTTATTATCTGAATGCTGAACAAAAAACTCAGGCAGAAGCAGCCATGGATGCTTTAAAAAATGAAGGCCTGAATATTGTGACTGAACTCAGCCCGATGCCGACCTTCTATCCTGCTGAGGAATATCACCAAAATTTCTTTGCGAAAAATCCAAACCAAGGTTACTGCAATTTTGCCATTCCGCCAAAACTGAATAAATTACGCAGTAAATTTATGACTTTGTTAAAAACCCATTAATTTGCATAAAAAATGGGGATAAAAAAAGCGACTGAAATCAGTCGCTTTTTTTCGTTAGCTGAATCTTAGTTATCGGTTGCAAAGGCAATGTCGCTGAGTCCGGCTCCACTCGCACGCGACATGACTTGAGCTACCGTGTCATAACGGGATTCTTTATCTGCTTTCAGCACAATCGTCGGCTGACGTTCAGTCTGACCTGCTTCATTAAAACGGGTCTGTAATTCGTCTAGGGTCAGGACATTGCCATTCCAGGCAATCTCACCTTCCGCATTGATGCTGATTGTGACATTTTCAGGCGGCAGATCAATAATCTCCGCAGTGGTTTGTGGCAAGGTTAATGGAATTGATGGGTTCGCAACGGTCGCTGTCACCAAGAAGATGATCATCAATACCAACATAATGTCGATGAGGGGAATGAGGTTCATCTCATTCATACCTACATCGTTGTCTTCACCCAGTTGAAAAGCCATTAAGCTTGACCTCCCACTAAACTCTGTTGTGTTACTTTTTCATCAGACTTTTTTGCAGCAGATTCCTGTTGCAACATGGTGTCAATCAACAAGCCATGTGCCTGATCTTGTAACTCATGCGCCAAACCACGATTGAAACGCACACAGATGTTATAAGCCAGTACCGCAGGAATCGCGACGGCTAAGCCTAGACCCGTCATGATCAAGGCTTCACCGACTGGGGTTGCCACTTGTGCCAGACCAGCCTGACCGCTTTTACCCACTGCAACCAGCGCATGGAAAATACCCCACACGGTACCAAACAAACCGACAAATGGTGAAATCGAAGCAATCGTACCGAGGACGGATACCCCTTTTTCAGCATTGGCTTTTTCGGCTGAAATCTGACGTAACAATGCCTGTTCTGCCACTGCCTTACGCTGTTCAAAGCCCAAAGGAGCCAATTTGGTTTTCAGTTGCTCCAATGCTTGAGACAGCTGGGTATAAGCAACTTGTTTAAGCTGGCGAGTGCCCATTAAACGCAGCACAAAAATGGTCCATGTCGCAATCGACATTGCCAATAACACGAAGTACAGCGTTTTACTGACTGCATCAGCGTGTTGCCAATAAACTGAAAAGTTCATCTTCGAACTCCTAATGGGTTAGCCGTTATTTGGTAATTTGAAAATCGAAAGGCTGCTCAACCCGGGTTGGATAAGCCACACCATTTTCCACATATTTGGTTAGTTGCGCGCGGCGTACCGCTGCTTCAACTTTACGGTTCACTGCCGAGCTACAATCCGAATTACGTGCAGTCGCAGAAACCACTTTACCCTGCTCATTTGCCGCCACATCGACTACCATCGAACAAGTCGCTCTTAACTCACCTGAAGACAAGGAAACTTTCGGTGCGCGCTGCCAGCTCACCCCCCCCCCAATCGAGACACTTTTTGGTGATGGCGGCGCAGCAGGTGCTGGCGGTGCTACAGGCGCAGGTGGCGCGACTGGAGCTGGTGCCGGTTGCACTTTGGTTTCGGTGACCACTGTCGGTACCACCGGACTTGGGGTTGGTTTAGCTTCAACGGGTGGTGCTTTCACGACTTTAGGTGCTTCTGCCTTCTTCACCTGTTCTATTTTTTCAACTTTTTTCGGTGGTGGTGGCAGCGGTTTATCTACAATTTTGACTTCTTTGGGCTTAGGCGGCTCTTTTTGTGGCTCGGCCTTCGGCTTTGGCGGTAAAGGTTTGGGTGCTTCCTGCAATTTTACAAAGCGCACTTTAAGCGGCTCTTTCTCTACAGGCTTGAGCTCCGGTGCGTCCATCTGGCTCACTGCCCACAATAGGCCCACATGTCCGACGAACACGGCCGCCAGAATCGAGATGACTTTCTTTTTCATCTTGTTGGGCGGTGTAGGTGGCATGGGAGCAGCAACTTGACTCATTAAATCTATTACCTTGAGGAGATGATGTGAAACAAACAATCAAGCTCATCGGTTAGCACAATTAAAGTACGCCAATAATAAATGAGAAGTGTTTTCATTTGCAACTACTAATCATGCCTTTCACTGACTTTTTTTGCATCAAAACAAAAAAGGCATACTAAAAGTATGCCTTTTTAAATAGGGATGCAAGTTTTATTGGAACACCACAGTTTTATTGCCATCGACAATAATACGGTCTTCCAGATGCCATTTCACTGCACGTGCCAGTACATTACGTTCTACGTCCTGACCGAGTTCACGCAACTGTTCAACGGTAAAGTCATGATTGACACGTTCTACGTCCTGCTCGATGATCGGACCCTGATCCAGATCGGCAGTAACATAGTGTGCAGTCGCACCGATCAGCTTGACACCTTTTTCATGCGCCTGCTTATACGGATTTGCACCGACAAATGCGGGCAGGAATGAATGGTGAATATTGATCACTTTCATTTCCCACTTACTTACAAATTCTTCATCTAGAATCTGCATATAACGTGCCAATACCAACAGGTCATTGCCCTGCATTAACTGGTCAATTTCTGCATAGGCTTCAGGCTTGTTGTCTTTGGTCACCGGCACCACTTCAAATGGAATCCCAAAGTTTTCAACCGCTTCGCGTAAAGTCTCGTGATTCGATACCACCTTGGTAATTTCACATGGCAACCCACCACGGGCATGACGCCATAACAGCTCAAGCAAGGCATGATCGACCTTAGACACCAAAATACCGACTTTCTTCACATCGCTGACCAGAGCCAGACGCCATTGCATGCCATAACGCTCTGCGACATTTACCGCAAAAGTCTGGGTAATGCTTTCTTTACGGCTTTGCAGATGATCCAGTTCAAATTCAACGCGCATGAAGTAACGGCCGCCCTGCGCTGCTGTCGCATATTGGTCAAGCGCAGTAATATTGGCACCTTGATGATACAAGAAGCTCGAAACAGCCTGCACGATGCCCGGCTTGTCTTCACAAGTAATCAATAAACGTGCGGTGTTAGCAGTCGTCATATTCATGTTGGTTTAAGTCACTAATCAGTTAAATTAAAAAATAAGCCGAGTATTCTAGCGCGTTTCCGAGATATTCTGAATAGGCGACTCGACTTCTGTGTTTTTTGCAGATGACAGGCTGGCAAAAAGTTCCGAAGAACCTAGGCTATTTAGCAAACCTTCATAAGTTTGACGGCTTTCACCGCGTAAATAGGCCCCTTCCAGGAACACCATTTGACGCAATGCCTGCCAGACCCATTTTTCTTCCAGCGTATTGGAATCGGTCAGATGACCTGACATATATAGGAAGTTGGTCCAGTTGGTCAGTACAATCCACAGGTTAATGATCAGTGCTTCAATTTCTGAATCGGTCATGTCCATCAAGCCAGCATTCACAAAAGCCTTATAGATTTTCTGACCTTGCTGCATCACCTCGCCGGCAAAGCGTGGATACATCTTGCGGAAATCTTCGTTATTTTCAACCAGATGATAGACATCACGATGCAAGAAGCGATAAGCCCACAGCTGACTGCTCAGTACCTGAAAATAATGCACCTTGTCATTGGCATCCAGAGCACGATCATCTGGCAGCGCCAGCATTTCCAGAGTTTGCTGCTGGTACTCCTCCATCAGTTCTTTAATAATTTCATTCTTATTACGGAAATGATAATACAGGTTACCAGGGCTCATCCCGAGTTCAGCCGCAATATGATTGGTGGTCACAGAGCGTTCGCCACGCTCATTGAACAGCTGCAAACTGAGCTGCAAGATACGCTCTTTAGTTTTTAAGGTTTTGGTTTGGGACATCCTAAAATAACCATTCAGTTCGTGCATTAGCAGGCTAACACACAAAGTCACTTGACTAATTAGAGTATTTGCTCTAAAAATTAATTAATCGATTTTTGAATAATGGTAGTGCGGCATGAACAGTCACACAAAAACAATATCAATGACACCCCATTTTTTTGATGGCCAATACTTAAATGAGCTTTTGGCACAACAAAAACATGCTTACTTAAACTATCCTTTGCCGACGGCAAAGGAACGCATCGATCGTTTAGCTCGACTTAAGCGTATCTTAGTTAAGTATCAAGATCAATTTGCAGAGGCAATTAATCAAGATTATGGTAACCGCTCGATTGGGGAAACCAAAATCGGTGAACTGCTCACCTGTCTGGAACATATCAAATATTATAGCAAAAACTTGACCCGATGGATGAAACCCTCCAAGCGTCATGTCGGCATTATTCATCAACCGGCCAAAGCTTGGGTGCAATATCAGCCTTTGGGCGTGATTGGGATTATTGCACCGTGGAACTATCCATTGTTGCTGTCCATTGGCCCACTCATTTGTGCATTGGCTGCCGGCAACCACGCCATGATCAAGATTTCTAGCGCATCGGCTGCGTTTGGTGAAGTGCTTGAAAAAGCCTTGGCAGAAGCCTTTCCGAAAGAACTGGTCGCAGTGGTTAATGGTGGCGGTGTGATCTCAGATGCCTTCTGTCGTCTAGCCTTCGACAAAATGATTTTTACCGGCTCGACTGCTGTGGGTAAAACCGTGATGGCAGCCGCAGCAGAAAATCTGGTTCCGGTGATTCTGGAACTAGGGGGTAAGTCGCCAGTGCTGGTGCATCCATCGATTGATCTGCGTGATGTCGCGCAGCGGATTGCGGTGGGCAAACTCTGGAATGCCGGTCAAACCTGTGTCGCACCGGACTATATGTTCCTGCCTCGTGGCAAGACGGCAGAATTTATTGATCATTTTAAAGCCTGCGTAGAAAGTATGTATCCGGATATCACTCATAATCAGGATTACACCTCGATTGTGAATGACAAACAGTACAACCGTCTGCAAGGCTATCTGGATGATGCACGTGAACAGGGTGCTCATGTTATTGAAATCAATCCGCGCCATGAAAATTCCTCTGATCTGCGTAAAATTGCCCCCACCATTGTGACCAATGTCACACCAAGCATGCAGATCATGCAGCATGAAATCTTTGGTCCACTGCTGCCAATCATGGAATATGATCAAATTGATGAAGTTATCGACTTTATTAATAGCCGTCCACGCCCACTTGCTTTATACTACTTCGACTTTGATCAAGCGCGTGCCGATTATGTCGCACAGCGTACCCATTCAGGGCATTTCGGGCAAAATACGGTATTAACCCATGTTGCACAAGACGATCTACCATTTGGGGGTGTCGGTGCATCAGGTATGGGGAAATATCACGGTCCAGAAGGCTTCTTCAGTTTGTCGCATGAACGCTCGGTAATGTCGAATCCCAAGCTGTATAGCTTGAAATACATTCTGCCGCCGTTCAATAAACCGATTCACAAGCTGATTTCGAAGACACTTCTCCGTTAAATGATCAAGGCATGAGCTATCGATATAGCTCGTGCTGCGTTTTGACGAAAATCGCTTGTCTTTTAAGCGCATTTTTGATATAAAACGCCCCTTGAATGATTTCAATCCGTTTATTTTTGACTGGCCATACAGATTTGCTGTTGGCTAAATCAATGGAGTTACACCATGTCTAAGGTTTGCCAAGTTACCGGCAAGCGTCCAGTCGTTGGTAACAACGTCTCACACGCCAACAACAAAACTAAACGCCGGTTCGAGCCGAACCTGCACCACCACCGTTTCTGGTTAGAAAGCGAAAAACGTTTTGTACGTCTTCGTTTAACCACTAAAGGTATGCGTATTATCGACAAATTGGGCATTGAAAAGGTTGTTGCTGACCTACGTGCTCAAGGTCAAAAGATCTAAGGAGTCTGAACCATGCGTGATAAAATTCGCTTAGTTTCTTCAGCTGGTACAGGTTATTTCTATACCACGACTAAGAACAAACGTACTATGCCGGAAAAAATGGAAATCAAAAAATTTGATCCAAAAATCCGTCAACACGTAATCTTCAAAGAAGCTAAAATCAAATAATTTTGGCTTTTTAAAAAAAACGACCCTTTCAGGTCGTTTTTTTTTGCATTTTTTTTACCCCACTTGATAAACTTTCTACATGTTTTGGCACTTTTTGTGCTTATTTCCCAGCAAACCTAACTAAAGGAGTATTTAGTGCCACATGACGTAGAACTCATTATATTATTGGCTGTTGGTTTTGGCTTAGCCCTGGTTTTTGGCTATATCGCTGCACGTCTGCGCCTCCCTCCACTTATCGGCTATCTGGTGGCCGGCATTCTGATTAGTCCCAATACACCCGGTGTGGTCGGCGATATTCATCTGGCCAACCAGCTGGCAGAATTAGGTGTCATGTTCCTGATGTTCGGGGTCGGGATGCATTTCTCGCTAAGTGATCTGATGCAGGTGCGGCGGATTGCATTGCCCGGTGCAATTTTGCAAATTGCAGTCGCCACTCTGCTCGGAGTGGGAGTCTCGATGTTATGGGGCTGGAGCTTTGGCTCTGCGCTCGTATTCGGTTTAAGCCTATCCTGTGCCAGTACGGTGGTTCTACTCAAAGCACTCGGTGATCGTGGTCTGCTCGATTCAATTAATGGCCGGATTGCCGTCGGTTGGCTTTTGGTCGAAGATCTGGTCATGGTCTTGGCCTTGGTATTATTGCCGGCCACTGCCTTACTTCTAGGCGGACAAGCACTTGAAGGTGCGAGCGATGAAAATATCTGGGCCACTTTAGGCATTACCCTGCTGAAAGTCGCAGGCTTTATTGCCTTTATGCTGATTATTGGTAAACGTCTGGTGCCGATGATCATCCAAGTCGTGGCACGTCTGGGTTCTCGTGAGCTGTTTACCCTGACTGTGGTCGCTGCGGCCATCTCGATTGCCTTTGGGGCCTATAAGGTTTTTGGGGTATCTATGGCGCTGGGGGCTTTCTTTGCCGGGATGGTGGTGAAAGAGTCAGATTTCAGTCATCGCGCGGAACAAGAAACCTTGCCGCTGCGTGAAATCTTCTCAATCTTATTCTTTGTTTCTGTCGGCATGCTGTTTGATCCGCGTATTTTACTGGAACAGCCACTCCATGTGCTGACAGTCGTCGGCATTATTCTGATTGGTAAAACTCTGGCGGCAATGGCACTGGTATTGTTCTTCCGCTATCCAATCAATACCGCGCTGACTGTTGGCGCTTCGCTGGCACAGATTGGTGAATTTTCATTTATTTTGGCAGCACTTGGGGTGTCACTGAATCTGCTTTCACTAGAAGGTCAAAACCTGATTCTGGCGGGTGCATTGATCTCGATCACTCTTAATTCCTTTATCTTCTCCGCGATTGAACCGGTACAAAAATGGATTCGGGAACGCTCGACCCTGGCACGCTTACTGGAACGCAGTGGTGATCCATTGGCAATGTTACCCGATGAAGTTTCACAGGATTACTTGCGTGATCAGGTGGTGCTGATTGGTCATGGTGAAGTGGGTCGTCGTATTACCCGCTCATTAATGGAAGAAAATATCAAGGTGGTTATTGCAGAAGAAAACCGCGATATTGTCGAAAATCTGCGTGAAAAAGGCATTGCCGCGGTTTCAGGCGCTGCGACTGAAGCTGGTGTTTTGATCCAGGCGCATATTCAACATGCGCGCTTACTGGTCATTTCCCCTATGGATATCATCGATATTCATAGAATTGTAGATATTGCCAAGACCTTGAATCCGAAAATTCAGGTACTGGTCTGTGCCGAAAGCAAGGAAGAAGCTGAAGCGATCCGTCGTGATAATATCGGCGCGGTGTATTATGCCAAAGAAGAAATGGCGAAAAATATGAGTAATCATATTTTAAACCAGATCGAAATTGCGCATCAGCATCCCCCTTCTCATTAATCTCTATGCATAAAAAAAGTTGCCCAATGTGGCAACTTTTTTTTATGCATAATCACAAGATTTTTTGTAATAAGCTGACTTCAAATCATCAGGAGTAAAATCAAAGAAACGAGGTTTTCATTTCTTGAAACTCACCTTGAGCTCGTACTTAAAATCTAACTTATTCCCCAACCGTTTAAAATCAAAAAGCACACCGATAGTGTGCTTTTGAATACATTGTAATCTTAACTCATATACTTCGGCTCTTCATCTACGACTTCAGCCTGCCATTCATTGACCTGCTGTTCCAGCAAGCCATAGAGGGCCGCCTGAATCATCTGCTGCGCAATCACAGGCGTCTGCTCTCCGAGTAGAGCCTTCACCTCGTCATTAAACTGAATCATGACCAAAGGCTGTTTATGCGAACCTGCATTGCGTAAAGCCAAGGCACCACCTTCAAGTTGAACGAGTTCTAAAATCGCGTCTTGATTACCAAATAAGTCTTTCAACTGTTCTATAGACATATATCCTCCATGTTCAACATGGTGGCAAAGAGCCGGGTGCACTTTGCATCATTAGAGTAATTGATATAGGGTTAAAAATTCTAATTTCAAGTACGGTCGATCCGATTAAAATTCAATCATCTCATTGCGAAAACCATCGATGAGTTGTGTCAAGTCACGATGCCATTCTCTTAATATAGCAGGATCAGGTAACCATGCTTGTGGAGACTGTGTGACTTTAATGATGAGATTTGAGGAGGTTTCGTCTTCGGGTTCCGGTGTACTCGGTTCAGGCGCATACTGGCACAGACGATACGCACGTTTTAGTTCAGCAATGAAACCGCTCTTGGATAAGTGTTGTAATACGGCTACTTCGGGTGAGATCTGGCCTTTGGCTGCCATTAGTTCTTCGATCGATTTTAACGTCGGATTGGCATCATTCAGGCGATAGTAACGCACCAGTTCCTGCAAAAATGCCAATAAAGCGCCATGCAAATGAAACACAGTCGCCTCACGTTGTGCCTGAGCCTGTTGCACATGCTCGGTTTGCTCTGCCTGCTGACAGGCAAGACGGGCAAAATACAGTTTTTGATTGGTACGGTCCGCATGATAGCGAGCAACACGGGTCATTGATATTTCCTAAGGTTTTAAACAAATTTTGGCTTTTATAAAGTAAAAGGTTCGCTTTCATTTCGCAATCAAAACATGTTTAAACTGAATCCATCCAGTACTGAAATCCAGAAAATCTAACTGCCTGCACGAGTACAACCATGAGCACAACAAGGCTAAATTTCAGCCATAAAAAAGGAGCATATCAAGTGCTCCTTTTCCAGTTTAAGCCTCGGGCTTATCTTCTGCTTGTTTTACCCGGATTCCATGTCCGTGCAAACGCAAAGTATTCAGGCCTTTAATGGCTTTGATGGCTTCACGTGCATGCGGCATTTCTACAAAGGCAAAGCCTTTTGATTTTCCGGTTGCCGCATCGAGCACCAAAGTACAAGTATTCACTGTGCCATATTCCTGGAACAACTTCAGCAACTCGGCTTCTGTGACCGTACGTTCTAAATTACGAACTAAAATTTTCATCTGATAACCTTAAGAAGATAGGCAAAAAATATCAAAAAGCACGCGCCTACTCTACTTTTTGTATGCAACAACTTTGCTATAGTTTAATCGAGATCAATGCCAAAATCTAAATTAATCGATTGACGTTCAATTAAGGCACTTTTCACGGTCTGCTGCCGGGTTTTGTAATGGGTTTCCGTGGTACATAAATGCCGGGTGAGATCATTCAAGAAATAACTTGCGACTTTACGCCCCTGCGCATCGACCGTTTCCCGCGCCCAGTGATTCAGGTTCTGTTTGGTCAAAATCAATTCATTTTTGGCCCGGGTCAGCGCTACATACAGCACACGACGTTCTTCTTCAACATCATCAAAGTCGCCTTGGGCGCGTGCATGCGGATAATTTCCCGGCGTGACATTGGCCACATAACAGACATTTTGCTCTGTGCCTTTGGCTGAATGAATGGTAATCAGGGTCACCACATCATGATCGGACTGGCGTTCAATTTCCGAAATCGACACTGGATCGAGCACATATTCCTCTAAAAATTCACTCAGCTGTGAGTGCTTGGAGGCCAGTTGTTTCACCAGTTCAAAATCACCCTGACGACGTGGCCAGTCTTTTTTATAGTTCTCTGCCAGTTGTGTTTCAATTGCCTGAATCGCAAGACTGACACAAGCCTGCACTTCGCCTTTCAGCACGCTCATCTGCTTCATGATCAGAATCGCATTTAGAGGTATCTTGCCAAATTTCTCCAGTTTATCGGAGATTTTATCGATTTCAGGTTCCAGCAGAATGTGTTGCGCCAGCTTGCTGGCACCGACATCACCGACACCATTCCACAGGGTCAAGAAACGCATCCAGGCGATATCATCCAGCGGATTGGCGACCACACGCAGCATGCTGAGTAAATCTTTGACATGTGCCGTTTCCAGCAGCTTCATACCGCCAATAAATCGATACGGTACATTGGCCGCGATACAGGCGGCTTCAATATGCCGCGCAGCAAAACTGGAACGCACCAGTACCATATGTTCGCCCCATTTGCTGCCTTGCAGATAATGACGCTCTTTAATATCAATTGCGATCCATTTGGCTTCATCAAACTCATTCGGAAATATATGCATGCGCGGCTTTAGGCCCTCGCCACGATAAGCTTCCAGACGTTTGTTATATTTGATTTCAGACTGATCCAGCAGCCAGTTGGACAGATCCAGAATTTCCTGGGTCGAGCGGTAGTTTTTTTCCAGTTTAAAAATCTGCGCATCTGGTACCCGTTCTTTGAAATGATGAATATTTTCAAAGTCTGCGCCACGGAAACCATAAATCGACTGCGCATCATCGCCGACACAGAACAGGCTGATCCGGTCTTTCTGTGGCTCCAGCAAAGCCCATTGCAGCGGATTGGTATCCTGCATTTCATCGACCAGCATATGTCGACAGATTGAAGCCACATAATCGACCAAGCCTTCTGATTGTGCCAAAGCTGTCGCCACCACCGCCAGAATATCGTCATAATCCAGAAAGCTGCGTGCCTGCTTACGTGCTTCGTACTCTTTCATAATCTCGGCAATTTGATCTTTCAGCGCCAAATATTCCGGCATCTGCTTTTCCAGTGCCAGACTGAGCTTCTGCCGAGTATTACGTGCAAAGGAATATAAATCGCAGAGTTCTTGTGGCTTGGGCAAATGATTGGGATTTTTCTTGTCATCACGGCCACGAATCAGACGGAATATCATCAACTGATCATCACGATCAATAATCGAGAACTGTTCCAGACCAAAGGCCTTCGGAATACGGCGCAACAGATACATACAGAAAGTATGAAAAGTCGAGGCACGCAAACCTTTGGCTTGATCCCCCAAGGCTAATTCCACCCGCGCTACAATTTCACTGGCTGCACGGCGGGTAAAGGTCAGAATCTGAATCTGGTTGGCGGGTACACCCTGCTCAATCAGGTAAGCTGCACGTGCCACGATGGTCTTGGTTTTGCCACAACCTGCCCCGGCCAGCACCAGACTATGTTTTGTTTCTGTGGTCGCTGCTTGCTTTTGTTGGGGATTTAATTCATCAATCAGGTTGGCTAAACTCATTTTCACTCATCGTTTTGTGGATGGCTGTAGTTTAGCAGATCGCTCTTATAATTATGGCTTTTCATCCGCCCTGAAACAGCAGCAAATTTTATCTCTTGATTTGTTTGCTATAGGGTCGACAGCATAGATGCCGTCTGCTGGATTGAGATATAGGAACATACCCTCAATCCAGCAAAGGATTTCTGTTACCTTGCGAAGCAGTGCTTCTCATCCATGAAAAGCAAGATCTGCTTATGCGTTATTATCTGCCATTACGTAAAGCTTGTGCAGCAATGACGATCTTGTAAAAGAAAACTAAATACGCTGTTCCTCAATATTTTTAATTGTTTTGGACACTGCTTTTTCCAGATTCACTTCCGCATTTTTTAAGGCTTCTTCCAGGCTAAAATCTGGTGGATTAATCCCGATAATCTGACTAAATCCAGACTCATATAGTGACTCAATCCCATCACCCACCAGTCCAGCAAATGCAAGCACCGGTTTATTGAATTTTTGTGCTACTTGTGCCACGCCAAACGGGGTTTTGCCTAATTTAGTTTGATGATCAAGCTTGCCTTCACCGGTCAGAACATAATCGGCTTGAGCTATTTTATTGGCTAAATCTGTCTGCTGAATGATGAGTTCCACACCTGATCGAATAGAAGCAGCTGTGAATGCCATTAAGCCGAAACCGAGTCCACCTGCCGCACCCGCACCTGCAACATGACGATGATCACGTCCAATGTGCCGAGCAACCAGATCGGCAAAATGACTGAGGTTTTGATCCAGTTGCTTGACCATTTCCGGTGTCGCACCTTTTTGTGGGCCAAAGATCGCTGAAGCACCATTGGGTCCACACAGCGGATTATTCACATCCGATGCAATGATAATTTCAATATCCGCCAGCCGTGAATCCAGTTCGGATAAATCAATTGCTATGATTTGATCTAGGTTTCCACCGCAAGCCTGTATTTCTAATCCTTGGGCATCTAAAAACCGAGCGCCTAAAGCCTGTGCCATTCCCGCACCGGCATCGTTCGTCACACTGCCACCCAAGCCAATGATGATTTTACTGGCCTCTAAATCGAGCGCAGACTTGATCATTTCTCCTGTGCCACAGGTTGAGGTCAGCAGAGGATTACGCCTTGCAGCTTCCAGCAGATCTATGCCATTGGCTTTGGCCATTTCAATGATTGCGGTTTTTCCTGCATCAATTACGCCAAAATACGTCTGGATGCGCTGATCAGGCAATGGGCCGGTCACTTCACAGGGAATGCGCTGTCCTTTTGAACTTGAGATTAGTGTATCGACAGTGCCTTCCCCTCCATCCGCCATAGGAACATGAATGCACAAAGTATCAGGCAACACGTTTTGAATGCCACGCTGCATGGCCTGACAGGCTTGTTCAGCACTCATACTTTCTTTAAAGGAATCTGGAGCAAGAACAAAAGTAAGCGGCATATGGTTATTTTTATCTATCAATAAAGTCTAGATTCTGGATAAATCCAAGAGAATCTACAAGTCTTTATTTCCAGCCCAACTCAATTGCTGTGATCTCAGTAATCAGGGTCTGATCCAGAGATCCCGGCATTTTACTCGTGGTTTCGGACAGCGGGATATGTCCTGCCATCAGTTCTGCCTTGGCTTGTGGGAACACAGGTTGCTGATCTGGAAATGCATAACCTATTGGATAAATCGGCTGACCTGTGGCCAGATCATATTTATCACTGGCACCAAAGGCATGCAGTAACTCATGTACCAAAACAATTTTATTTTGTTCAGACTGCTTTTGAGAGGCAAATAAATTCACTGATCCAATCCGGCCTTTCTGCAAGGCAGTTGAATGCTTTAATTGCCGGGTTTGTGCCGGATCATAATAATTTAAAAACAGGGTCAGACTGGCAGAAGGGTCCGAACTCTGTTGCTGTTTCCAGGCATAAAATCGAAACTTTAAACTCCATACAACAGTATCGAAAATTGAGGCCTGCTCAGGGACTTTAGGCGGTAAAACTTTAAGCTCACGACCCAAATTAAAATAAAAATAAGTGGGTTGATTCCGATATTGCTGTGCTGATTTTTGTAGAAAGTCTCTTGCCGTTTCTAGATCCTGAACTGACAGTTGCTGGATGTATTGCTGTGTGGTCGGTAATCCATCTGCATTAATCGGATGCAACAGAACCATGACCGGCTTTGACCAGTTCTGATTTTGATCACGATAGGCATTGACTGCAACGATCAATAAAATACTTAATAAAATCAGAATCCGAATCTTTTTCCACATATCCCCAAGCAACCTTATTTATTTTTTTAAAATATCGACACATCATAAATAAAAAATGCCGACTTTCGTCAGCATTTTTTTCAAGTTTAAACTTTATTTAGGCTTCAACCCATTTTCCATTCTGGTAAACCAGAGACCATTTGGTTTGCTTGCCTTCCGCATTTTCAGAACCAATATATTGCGATTGGTTCTTGCGACTGAATTTCACCAAAGTCGGGTTACCTTCCGGATCTGCATCAGGCGCTTGTAAGATAAACTGATATTTCGGATCTAGCTGTTCAGCCACAGAGCGAATCTCGGCAACTTTCGGTGCCCGTGTTTCACGCACTTTCGGGAATTTGCTGGCCGCCAGAAACAGGCCGGCCGCACCATCACGCAGCACAAAGAAGTCATCGTGCTTGGTCGAGCGCAAATGTTCCATCTTGATCGGATCGACACGCGGAGGTGCCGGCTGACCACTCTTTAATACTTTACGGGTATTGTCACAACTGTTGCAGGCGAAGTATGGACCAAAACGACCCGTTTTAAGCTGCATTTCGCCATCACATTTGTCGCATGGAATGGTTGGGCCATCATAACCTTTGATCTTGAACTCTCCTTCTTCGAGTTCATAACCATCACAGTCCGGGTTATTGCCACAAACATGCAGTTTACGACCGCCATCAATCACATAGCTGTCCATTGCCGTTTCACACACCGGACAACGTTTCTTCGACATCAGGTCAGCGGTTTCGGCCGCATCATCATCAGACAGTGCAGCCAAAGACTCGACTGGGGTCAGGTTCAAGGTTCCCTTGCAACGTTCTTTCGGTGGCAGGTTATAACCAGAACAGCCCAGGAAAACGCCTGTGGTTCCGGTACGAATCTGCATTGGACGCTCACATTCTTTACAATGTACCGCATCCACTTCCACTGGCTGATTACGGCGCATACCGTTCTCGCCTTGTGCCGTAGTCAAACGCTGCTTGAAATCGCCGTAGAAGCTGTCTAACAGCTCTTTCCAATTACGTTCACCATCTGCCACCTTATCCAGCTGACCTTCAAGATCTGCAGTAAAGGCGTAGTTCATCAGGTTATTGAAGTTTTCATCCAGACGGTCGGTGACGATCTCACCCATCTTCTCGGCAAAGAGACGACGGTTATCGAGCTTCACATAACCACGATCCTGAATGGTCGAGATAATTGCAGCATAGGTCGATGGACGGCCAATGCCTTTTTTCTCGAGTTCTTTGACCAGTGAGGCTTCAGTAAAACGAGCTGGTGGCTTGGTGAAATGTTGAGATGGATCAAGCTTCTCAAGTTTCAGCACTTCACCGACTTTCACTGCCGGTAACAGAATATCGTCATCCGCTTTGTTGGCACCACGCACCCGGGTAAAACCATCAAAGACCAGCGTCCGGCCTTTGGCTTTCAGTTCTACGCCATTGGCATTGACTAAAATCGTTGAAGACAGGTATTCAGCCGGTGTCATCTGACAGGCAACAAACTGGCGCCAGATCAAGTCATACAGACGCTGTGCATCACGCTCAACACCCACCAGGCTGTCGCCTTTTAAGCCAACCATGGATGGACGAATGGCTTCATGCGCTTCTTGCGCACCGGCTTTATTGCCATAACGGTTTGGTTTGGCAGGCAAATACTTCTCGCCAAATTCAGATTCGATATGCCCACGCACCATATTCACCGCATCATCACTCAAGAATGTTGAGTCGGTACGCATATAGGTAATGAAACCGGCTTCATACAGGCGCTGCGCCAGCATCATGGTTTTCTTCACAGAAAAACCGAGACGGGTACTGGCTGCCTGTTGTAGCGTTGAGGTGATATAGGGTGCGCTTGGATTAACCTTGGTTGGCTTATCTTCACGTGCAGAAACCGTATAATCCGCATCTTTGATCAGGTTTAATAGTGCATCAGTTTCGTCTTTGTTGCGTAGCTTGAGCGTCTTGCCATTTTGCTTGACCGCTTCGAGACGAATATCATCTTTTTTCGATTTGGTATCGGCAAACACCTGCCAGTATTCTTCAGGAATGAAGGCACGAATTTCACGTTCACGCTCGACCACCAGCTTCACGGCAACCGACTGTACGCGACCTGCCGACAGACCACGGGCAATTTTTTCCCAAAGCAATGGCGAGATCATAAAGCCGACGACACGATCCAGGAAACGGCGTGCCTGCTGGGCATTGACTTTATTGGTGTCCAGACGTGAAGGATGCTTAAAGGCTTCCTGAATGGCATTTTTGGTAATTTCGTTGAAGACCACACGTTGATAACGTGACTCATCGCCGCCAATCACTTCTTTTAAATGCCAGGCAATCGCTTCCCCTTCCCTGTCCATATCCGTTGCCAGATAGACTTCATCGACTTGCGCTGCCAGTTTTTTCAGTTCGGCAACCACATGTTCTTTGCCGGGCAGCACTTCGTATTTGGCTTTCCAGTCATGTTCCGGATCGACACCCATGCGGTTAATCAACGCATTCTGTGATTTTTCAGCTTTCTGTTCATCTGTCAGTTTGGTGCGTGTCGCCGGCTTTTTCTCTGTCGATTTGGCAGAGCCGCCTGTTGGCAAGTCACGGACATGACCGACTGATGATTTTACGATGTAGTTTGGACCAAGGTACTTATTGATTGTTTTCGCTTTTGCAGGCGACTCCACAATCACTAAGGCACGCTTACTTCCAGCGTCGGGAGACTTTGCTGTGCTGCTTTTTGATGTGGACCGAGGAGCGTTCGCCATAATTAACCGTTAATCCTGTTTATTTCTAAATTAAAGTTCAGCCAAAGCGTGTAATAGTGCTTTGATATCGTCGAGTTGGGCTGCTCTTAAATCAGCATGTTCATCCCAATACAATCCGACACAGTTGGCCTGCATATCAATAGCATAAATGCCTTTTAATGCAATGGGAAAATCTTTAAATTTCTCATCACCCTGCACAATTTCGAGTTTATTATCGACAACACGGGCACGCATCAAGGGTAAACGCGCATCTGGCATGAGTACGCTGTAGTACGCAACCATACTGGCACGACTTTCAGTGGCCTTTGGAATTTTGGTCCAGTCGGGTGCAACCACCAAACGTGGATGCAGACCCATTTTGCGGGCTTTGTCACGCATGATGCCAAGCGCTTTTTCTCTTGGGCTGACACGTAAGCCAAAAATTGACCCCATGACAAAAATGATGATGATCACCGCTACCCAAATTCCAGTGTTTTCCATAGTTCAACCTTTATGTTCTATTATTAGAGTTGCATAAGCACAATATAAAACGCAAGTTTGCACGATAAAATTAATTCAAGAACATTTCATGACTATATAAAACTTCGTGACCATTCCAGTAAATATAACCCTTCTCGATCAGCTCCTTCAGCAGCAAGCGAATGTCCGATTTTGGAAATAACTGTTCCAGTAAATCACGTAACTCATAAATGTCTTTGGGTTTATCGCCCTGCAATTCACGCAGTTTACGTGCGACTTCCAGTTGCACCGGATCAATCCGGTTAAAGTTTTTAAACAGGTCTTGCTGGGCTGACTGGATCGGAGTTTGCAATGATTCAACTGGAGCATCATCCACTTTGAGCCGGGACAGGACCTGATCCAGTTTTGGATTTTCAAGCGGATCTTGTTCATCCAGATTGAGCTGTAGCCACTGTTTCAGGACTTTTTTACGGAAGCTGATCTGCTCATCATAGCGTTTGACGATTTTCAGGTTAATCAGCATGCCGACCACATGCTGGGCCTTCACGGGCATGACGTGCAGAATATTGGCAACTGAATTTTTTAAGGTTTCCAAGGTATTTGGCTTACCACTCATTTCCCCTAGAGCATCACAGTACTTTTTCACCAGTTGCAAGGCCGGTTTGTTGCGGATCGCCTCCAGACTAGGCAGGTAATTTTTAACATACTCTGCTGGAATAGAGACTTCATCGGGCTGAATCTGAATCAGGCTACATTTAATATCAGAGGCTTGCAGCATCTGCTGCAACATCTCGCTGCGGTCCATCGCCGAGATCAACTCGACTTCGGTTTCCGGCTCCAACAGCGCCATCAGCTGACCGACAATGACCGCATATTCATATTCTTTCTGGGGCGATTCAGGTGTATCCAGAATGATGATCTGTCCACTCGCAATCCAGCCGGCCAGCTCGGTTAAATCTTCTAATGAAAATTCAAATGTTCCGGCACAATTAAACAGATACAGGCTGGAATAATGCGTCACAATTTCACGCAGTAACTTGGCCGTCGGAAAATTATTTTCGAGGTCGAGTAGAACAACTTTTGGATGCATGGGACAAGCTTCTGAAATGTACCTGAAAGCCAGTATTAGAGTAGGAAGTGAGTGAAAGGTCAAATAATTTCATGGTGAATATTCGGGTTGCAGCGGATTTACCAGATTCCAACCGAGTGGAAGATTACATATTTGATCTTGCTGCAAGCAGGTCAGAAATCGCTAGATTCCAGGCTGAGAGCTGATTAAATGAATCGAATCATCGGTGAAATAGCAGCTGCAATAAAAAACCCTTATCAAATATAAGGGTTTTATTAAATGATTGCTTGCAAATTAATAATGTGGCGGACGATCAGCAACTGGATCAAAATCCGCAATTCCTTCAGAGCGGTCTGAGGACTCAACACGTTGATATAACAGGCTCATTTGCTTTTTCAGATCGGCAACTTCCAGAGTCTGTTTAGCCACCTGATCATTCAACTGTTCAACTAAATCGTCTAAAAATGCAATTCGCACTTGCAAATCTTCAATGGGTGCGGAAAATGACGCCTGATCATTTAGATTTTGTTGTTTAGTCATTTAAAGTCCTCATTGGGGATTTCAGGAAACATTATGGCCTATATTACCCTTAGGGATGTCCAACTTGCGTTTGGTGGACCCGCCCTGCTCAACGGCGCGAATTTTAACTTGGAGCGCGGCGAACGAGTGTGTTTGATTGGCCGTAATGGTGAGGGTAAGTCTACCTTACTTAAGCTGATTGAAGGAAGTTTACTGCCGGATAGCGGCGAAGTTTCATTACAAAATGGCATCACGATTTCGATGCTGGCGCAAGATGTACCGATGGACTCAGGCCGAGTGGCGGATATCGTGGCTGACGGTGCCGGTGAAGCGTCGGAAGTTTTGCGTGCCTACCATGCAGCCAGTGAAGCCTGTGTACTGGGCGATATGGACGCTTGTGACCGCATGGGCAATCTGCAACACAAAATGGACCAGCTCGATGGCTGGGCGCTGGAAACCAAGGTCAATTCGATTTTAAGCAAAATGGGTCTGGACCCAGATGCAGATCTTGCCGATTTGTCGGGTGGTCGTAAGCGTCGTGTCCTATTGGCACGTGCCTTGCTGACTCAGCCAGATGTCTTATTACTGGATGAACCGACCAACCATTTAGATGTTGAAAGTATCGAGTGGCTGGAAAAATTCCTGCTCGATCAAAACAATTTAACTCTGTTGTTCATTTCGCATGACCGTGCCTTTGTCGATAGCATCGCCACCCGTATTGTGGAACTGGATCGTGGTCAATTGCGCAGTTATGAAGGTAACTATTCACGTTACTTAGAACTCAAAGCCATGCAAATGGAAGCTGAAGAAAAGCAGAATGCGCTGTTTGATAAAAAGCTGGCGGAAGAAGAAGTCTGGATCCGTCAGGGCATCAAAGCACGCCGTACCCGTAACGAAGGTCGTGTTCGCGCTCTAAAAGCACTGCGTGAAGAATCCAAAGCGCGCCGTTCGCAACAAGGTAAAGTGGCGATGGCGACTCAGGATGCCAACCGTTCCGGCAAACTGGTCTTTGAGATTGAGAACCTGAGTGTGAAATTCGGTGACAATGCACCGATCATTAACAACTTCTCGGCACTGGTTTTACGCGGTGACCGTATCGGTCTGGTCGGTGATAACGGTGTCGGTAAAACCACACTGATTAAAGCCATTCTGGGCGAGCTTGAGCATGGCGGCACGGTGAAAACCGGTACACAGCTGGAAGTAGCCTATTTCGACCAACTGCGTAATGCACTGGATCTGGAAAAGTCGGTCAAAGATAACGTTTCTGAAGGCTCTGACCACGTGGATGTGAATGGTAACCGTCGTCATATCTATAGCTATTTACAAGACTTCCTGTTCTCGCCAGAACGTGCACGTACCCCAGTCAAAGCGTTGTCTGGTGGTGAACGCAACCGTATCTTGCTGGCGAAACTGTTGCTGAAACCATCGAATCTGATTGTGATGGATGAACCAACCAACGATCTGGATATGGTGACCCTAGAGTTACTGGAAGAAATGCTCGGTGGCTACAAAGGCACCTTGTTATTGATCTCGCATGACCGTGCCTTTATGGACAACGTGGTGACCTCCACTTGGGTCTTTGATGGTAAAGGCAATATCGACGAATATGTCGGTGGTTATCAGGATTATCTTGAACAGCGTCCGGATCAAACCGTGGTCGATCAAAAAAGTGCCGTGAAAAAAGCCATGGCCAAAGCTGAAGCCGCACCCGTTGCTGCCAAAAAAGTCAAACTCAGCTACAAAGATCAACGCGCGCTCGAGCAACTTCCGGCTGAAATGGAAGCGCTGGAAAAAGAGCAAGCCGAGATCAATACACAACTGGCTGATGGCTCTTTATTTGTCAGTGATTCCGATAAAGCCATGCAACTGTCTCAGCGTTTATCAGAAATT
The DNA here is from genome assembly GCF_019195275.1 of Acinetobacter sp. F9. Classification (NCBI taxonomy): domain Bacteria; kingdom Pseudomonadati; phylum Pseudomonadota; class Gammaproteobacteria; order Moraxellales; family Moraxellaceae; genus Acinetobacter; species Acinetobacter sp. F9. The sequence goes on along the minus strand of NZ_CP078068.1, from coordinate 2,371,702 downwards.
GATGAACTGTTACTGGAAAAATTAGAACGTTGGGAAGAGCTGGATAACCTTAGCAACGGCTAAATATTCCACGAGTATTTGCTCAAGCATCTGTATTCGTACAGATGCTTTTTTTTATTTCAAGAATCTTCTCTGTTAGACTGCACTTAATCTTTTAGCCCTATATTGTTCTATGAGTACCCAGCCTGCATATCAACCCGGCGAATTTCAATGGTCATTCCTGTTACCTCGATACTGGGGCAATTGGCTGGGTATTATTTTCCTGATGATTTTGGCGATTTTACCATGGGCCATTCAGTATCGTCTGGCCTATCTGCTGGGCCATCTGTCTTTTAAGTATCTGCCCTCACGTCGCGACACCACACTGCGCAATCTGGAAGTCTGTTTTCCTGAATGGTCTGCCGAGCAAATACAGGACAATGCGCGTCAGGTTTTTATCGATCAAATGCTGGGGGTTTTTGAAACCTTAAATGCCTGGTACAGTCCGAAATGGTTTCAGGATCGCGTCAGTATTGAAGGACTGGAACATATTCAGAATGCTCAAGCCGAAGGCCGGGGTATGCTGTTACTAGGCACGCATTCGACCTTACTGGATGCTGGTGGATATCTGTGTGCACAATATTTTGAACCGGATGTGGTGTATCGCCCACAGAATAATCCACTTTTGGACATGCTGATTTACCGTTGTCGCGCCACGATTTATGCCCATCAAATTGATCATGATGATATGCGCGGTCTGGTACGTAATCTGAAAAAAGGCCATGCAATCTGGTACAGTCCGGATCAGGATTATGGTTTAAAACAAGGGGTGATGGCACCTTTCTTTGGTGTACCGGCGGCAACCGTCACCGCGCACCGTCGTTTACTGAAAATGACCAAAGCTGCTGCGATTCCTTTATATTTCTATCGTCATGGCGATATCAAAAATCCACGCTACCATGTACTGATTGAACCGGCACTGGAGAATTTCCCTAGTGAGAATGAAGTCGAGGATGCTACTCGCGTGAATCTGATAATTGAACAGCAGCTACGCATCGCACCGACCCAATATATGTGGTTCCACCGCCGTTTTAAAACTCGCCCTGAAGGTTATAAGGAAATTTACTAAATCTGTTTGATCCTAGACTTTAAATCGCTACAGCTCCTATAGTTTAAAATCCTGTTGATGATCTGTACCTTGATAGATCTACATAGCTTTCGTTAGTCCCGCACGCATGAAGCCTAAGACCTGATAAAATCCTATTGTCTGCTGATCGGCCACTAAAATCTGCTGATGAAATCCTGAATAACATTACCACATATTTTACATGATCCGCCGACCAATGCCTTGTCGTTGCCAGTCCGGATCAATCAATAAGTGTGGGAAATACACCCCCAGAGAGCCATCTGAAATCGCATTCGCCAGTCCGACCAGCTGACCATTTATACGTGCAGTGACCAGACCATGGATTGGCACGATAGAGCTGAAGTATTTCTGATCCATTCACTGAGTCATCACTGGCAATAACATTTTCCATTCTGCACTGTAAAAATATAGCTTTAAACCTAAAATTATCTTTAATAATCAATTAAATATTTAAAAAAATTCACTCTGAAAATAATTTAACCCGGGTTCTACATCCTGTAAAACCCGGGTTAATGAGGTTGTGCTTTCATCTATTATAATTGGTTCTATTTTTTGTGATTTCCCTTTCAGCATCATATCCATGATGTTTTCATTCAGCTTCGTCTTCCTTATGAGAATATCCTTTCTCGACTCCCTGTGCTGATAAACCTAGAATACCTGGATTGCTCATGATTGCCCATCCGCAAGAAGCGCAAACTGATGTAAGCAATCTCTTACACTTTTCTCTTAAAAAGTTAAGAGATTTTGCCGCCATCTTTATAAGCCATGGCAATTTCATCGGTCACTATTTTTTCCTCTTTCTCTGCTTTCTGAATCCCCTCTTCTATGGCCTCTTGTGCTTCCTGCTCATCTTCATCGGTTTGCTCCAATTCTTCCTGAATATGCTCAAAGACCCGACCGGTTTGTAAAACCAGAAAAACCGGAAAATGATCAGAACCGATATGGGGCAGACGCTCCATATGGACCAGAGCAAAATCGGTACTGTGAAATACGTGATCGAGCGACCAGCGAAAAAAAGGATAATCTGCATGAAAGGTGTTTACATAATGACGTCCGACGCGTGGATCCAGCAGTCCGCTAATGCGCTGAAACAGCCGCGTAGTACGAGACCAGGCCACATCATTCAGATCCCCCATGACGATGCAACTTTCATCTAAATCTTTGATCTGATCCCCGACAATTAACAATTCCGCATCACGTAAAGTAGAATCCTTGGCTTCAGTTGGGCTCGGTGGTTTCGGGTGCAGACAGTGCAGCTGCACCGGCTGTCCCGAGCCTAAAATCACTGTGGTATGAATGGACGGAATCTCGTCGCTTAAAATAAACTTGACCTGGGTATTGCGAAGTTCCAGTTTACTATACAGGTGCATGCCATACAGGTTATCCAAAGGCACAGGCACACGATAAGGATAATCTGCTTCAATCACCGACAGTTCATTTTGCCAGGTTTGATCCGTTTCCAGCGTTAACACCAAGTCTGGCTGATGGGTCTGGATCTGTTCAATCAGTCGATGATATTGAGTATTGGTGGTCAGTACGTTCGAAACAATCAGGGAGATTTGCCGCTGCGGATCCAGTTGATCCTGTTTGACCTGCTTGACCTGTTTTTTCCAGATAAAGGTATAGGGCAATACCATTTTTAGCTGATAAGCCAAAGCCGCAATCAGGGCCACAAAAATCAGCTGATTCAAGACAGTCCAGGGATGCTCCACCACCAAAAACAGCACAAAGGCAATAAAGCCCAAGACCAGAATTTGTAAGCGTGGAAAATCCGCACCTCGAATCCACCATTCATCGCGTGGGATCAGTGACCAGAAACTTAACCAAATGACAATGATTGCCACAATTTGGATAACCCATATCATAAAGCGTGCTCTTAATTAAGTTATTATTTTTTCTGAAAGAAAAATGACGTTATCAATTTTGTATGTATCATAAAGCAGATATTTCGCTCAAGAATATTGATGTTTTGATTGTGTAGCACTTGCAGTTGAGTCCCTTTTTGATACACTCGAATCCCTTTAGAATTTTTAACGCACCGAGGCAAAGTGACATGAGAGTAGGTCTGGTCGGTTGGCGCGGGATGGTCGGTTCCGTCCTAATGCAACGTATGGTTGAAGAGAATGATTTTGCTCATTTTGAGCCATTTTATTTCTCTACCAGTAATGCAGGCGGTGAAGCGCCAGCATTTGGTGGTAAGACTGCCCCAGCACTTATGGATGCATCAGATATTAACAGTCTGAAGCAGATGGATGTCATTATTACCTGTCAAGGTGGCGACTATACCTCTGAGGTTTTCCCGAAACTGAAAGCTGAAGGCTGGAATGGTTACTGGATTGATGCAGCATCGACCTTACGTATGGATGATGAAGCCATCATCGTACTTGATCCGGTCAATATGCATGTGATCAAAGACGGTTTGGTAAAAGGCACCAAAACTTTTGTTGGCGGTAACTGTACGGTTTCCTTGATGTTGATGGGTCTAGGTGGTCTGTTCCAGAACAATCTGGTGGAATGGGCAACGTCTATGACCTATCAGGCAGCGTCTGGTGCGGGTGCGCAAAACATGCGTGAACTGATCAGCGGTATGGGTTATTTATACAATAACACCAAAGAATTACTCGATGATCCACGCTCTCCAATTCTGGATATCGATTCGAGAATTGCTGAATTACAACGCGGTGAAGGCTTCCCATCCAGCAACTTCGGTGTGCCTTTGGCCGGTTCACTGATTCCTTATATCGACAAGCAACTGGAAAGCGGCCAGTCGAAAGAAGAGTGGAAAGGCCAGGTTGAAACCAACAAGATTCTGGGCAACCAGCAGATCGTGCCGATTGATGGTCACTGTGTGCGTATTGGTGCCATGCGTTGCCACTCTCAGGCATTGACGCTAAAACTGCGTAAAGACGTGCCTCTGGATGAAATCGAAGACATCATTGCACGTGCCAATGACTGGTCTAAAGTGGTTCCGAATACCCGTGAAGCCTCGATGACTGACCTGACTCCAGTTGCAGTGACAGGTACGTTATCGGTTCCAGTGGGTCGTCTGCGCAAGCTCAACATGGGTAAAGAATACTTGGGTGCATTCACTGTCGGTGACCAATTGCTTTGGGGCGCTGCTGAACCATTACGCCGTATGCTGCGCATCCTGATTGATTATAAAAACGTTTAATATCCCGAGATGGATATAAAACAAAAAGCCGATCTTTATTGATCGGCTTTTTTATGTAACTATTGCGTAAGTATTTTACAAAAAAGAAACATCCCGTTAATCTATAATTTTCGCTATGCGATAATGACTGAGCTCACAATTAAGATGACTGTATATAACAAATTAAAGCTTGCCATTTTAGCCATTGTTGCTTCACAGAATATTTATGCGATTAACGTAGATCCGGTTCAGATCCAGTCTGCGCCTGGAGAGTTACTCTATGCTGAAATGACCTTTCGACAATCTGATATGAATTTACCGATTGAGGTGAGTCTGGCTTCGCCTGAAGATTTAATCTCGATGGGTGCATCACATCAACCGCCTGGTCATCTGAACTTTTTCACCCGGCGTAGTAGTAATGGCACCGGAGTCATTACCATTACATCGTCTCGACCAATAACCGATCGGGAACTGAATATCATTGTCAAAATTAAGGAAGGCAATGCTGCACGTTTGCAACATATCCGCACGCCTTTGCAAGCGAAAACCGATTTATTAAAAGCCAGTCTAAAACAGAATGAACGCCCACTTGCGCCAGTTGTCATGGTCAGTGAAAAAGATATTGCTTTAAACCTGCCAGTGACTACCCATTACAACAGCTCTCCAGCCACTTCAAATAAGCAACCGGTTTTAGAAAAGCCGCTGGCTGTGCAACATGTTAGTCCGCCGACATTGTCTAGCAGTTCAATTCCTCAAGCTACACTCGCGCCAGCAGCACCATCGATTCCGGCGCAATCTATCGCTCCTACAATTAAAAGCGAGTCTGTAACTGCTGCCAATACTCAAACTACGGTTAAAACTCCAGCATCGGCCACTTCAGATTCAACGCATCATACTTCGCAGCCGATTCCATCCTCGCCTGTTATTACAGTAAAACCAACGCCGGCACAGTCTGTATCTGCAAATACGCCAGCGAGCAGGTTATCAGCAGATCATGTTTCTCCAGAGCAAAATAAAGTATCTATGCAAAAACCGGCTGAGACTGGTTCTGAACATCAAAGCGCTTCCAGCGATCCATTGGTCATGAAATTTGCCGAGGAACAGGCCAGAAAATCGGCTGGCTCAACTCCTCCTGTACAGACCCCAGCTCCAATTACAACAAAAGTTACACCAGCCAAGAGTGCCTCAGCCCAAGCTCAACCCACTTATATGGTTCAGTCCAATGAGTCGCTGTGGGGAATCGCATCACGAATTGCAGCAGAACAGCAACGTTCGGTTAATGAAGTGATGCAGCAAATCAAGCAAAACAATGAACATGCCTTTATCGGAGGAAATGCCAATCGTTTACGCAAAGGTGCAGCACTGAATTTAGCTATGATGAGTAGTGTAACTGCTCCGATCAAAGTCACCGCCGCCAAGCAGGCACAGACACCTTCTCAGCCTGCTACCAAAACTAAATACCGTCTGAATCAGGCTGAAATGAGTCTGGTTGCTGAGAACCAGCACGATTCCGGACAGCTTTCTGCAAACCAGAACACAGAACACAATCAAACATCGAAGGAATTGTCATTAAAAGTTATGACAGCCCGAGAAAAAACCGTTAAATTACAGAGAAACGTAACCGAATTAGAATTGGCACTCAATCAGAAGGATCACAGAATTCAATTATTAAATGCGCGTCTGGCCCAGCTGCAACAACAGCTTAAAGCCCAACAAGCAGATAAGAAGCCAGTTAATTAAAAGTTACACATGACGATTTATTGGGATGAGTGAACATTGAATACACTCTATCCTCAAGGGGTAAAACATGCTGATTTATGTGATTCCATTAGTGATATTGATCATCGTATTAATTGTCGTCAAAAAACGACAAGATGCTCAAGAATCAGATAAAGCAAAAACTAAAACTGTAAAAGCGAAAAAACCTGGCTCTGCTTCAAAAACTGCCCCACAAAAAACCAAAGTAGTTGAGCCAGTCGGGGTCGCAAAAAAATCAGCAACGCCATTATCCGCAGAAACGCGTAAAAAAATTGAAGGCCTGATTCAGGAAAGCAATTTCTTCGCGGCTGAGGCCCAGATTAACCAGGCACTGAATCGCGACAATTCCCAGCATGAGCTCTATCTTTTGCTATTAGATATTCATATCTTACAAAAAGATGAGTTTGCGATTTCACAACTGCTCAACCATATCCGTTCTTTAAATTTAGATGAGATTCTGGCGCAAGCTGAAGCCAAACAGCGTGAATTTGATCAATCTTTATCTGCTGTTCAAGATACGATTGATTTCCCAAGTGCACAGCTTAAAACTTCATCTGTACAGGAAACCTCGGCATCTTCCGATGCCTTTGCTGATCTGGTCGCTCCCGCTCCTTCAAATGAGCAGGCATTTGAACAGTTGCAACAAGAGTTTCAACCAAGCAAGCCAGCTCCAGCAATTGAGCCTGTTGCGGATATTCAGCCACTTGAATTTAATTTTGAACCGACAACTACGCCGGTCATAGCGCCAAAATCTGAAGAAACTCCGGTACCTGCTGTAGATTTTGAATTTCAAGATACTTCATCTGCTGTTGTGCAAACTACACCTACGGCAGCAACAGAAACCGCACCTGTTTTAGATTTTAAACTGGAATTGCAGCAGGCTGCTCCAGTAGAAACAGCGGCTGCTGTATCTGAAGAGATCAAGCCTCTGGATTTCTCATTTTCTATAGGAACTCCAGCGCCTGTCGCCGAAAAAACCTCAGAACCAGCAATTGAGTTTGATCTGTCTAGTCTTTCTGCTGCTGCACCTGTGAGTGAATCTGCGACACAGACAGACCTTTCATCAGGCCTAGACTTTAAATTAGATCATGCAGAAACTAAACCTGCTGCAACAGGTGTTACTTTCGACATTCCTGCTACATCAGTTCAAACAGCCACAGACCAGCATGATCCACTGGTACAATCTTTCCCGGAATTACTGGACATCAATGAGGCCAGTCTGAATCTGGATCTTGCGCAGCAATATATTCAGCTCGGTGCCTATGTTGCCGCACGTGAGATCATTGCAGAGCGAGAAGCTGAATATACGGCCGAGCAACAGCAACGCGCAGAGCAATTACTGAATCAAATCGCATCTTGATGCATTTCGATTTACACTAAAGCAGTCAAGGGTTGGCTGCTTTTTTTATGATGAAAAATATTGCATTAATTTATATGGGTGGCACATTCGGCTGTGTCGGCGATCCACTTGCCCCGATGTCTGCGGATTTATTTATTCCCAAGCTCGAACAGATACTCGCAGACCAATATTTCGTTGAATGCCACCGCGCACCAGCCATTAAAGACAGTAGTGCCTGTACAGCCGCGGACTGGCTGCAATTGGTGCAGTTTATTCAAGAACTACAATCTCGAAAGATCCAATATTTTGTGATTATTCACGGTACAGATACGCTGAGTTATGCCAGTGCAGTCCTGGCACATTTTCTCGGCAACTCGGCACATGTGGTACTGACTGGTAGTCAATATCCGCTGCTGAATGCTCAGGGCAATAAGCAGCGCGAATTTAGTGATGCGCTGGATAATCTGAGATTCGCCCTAGATTCTGTCAGCATGTGTACCGCAGGGGTCTATCTGGCTTTTCATCATCAACTAATGCATGCCCAGACGGCACTCAAACAGCATACCACCGAGTTAAATGCCTTCTCAGGTCTTGAGGCCAACATTACAATCCAGGCCAGTCAGCAGTGTTATCAAGTCAAAGCTGAAGATATTAGGAAAGCCGCTGGATTTAACTGCATGAGTATCATGATGCAACCGATTGATCTGGCCCAGCAACTGAACAACCTGCACAGCTTATTAGCCAGACCACCGCATTTTTTATTTCTGCAAGGTTTTGGCACGGGTAATCTCGCTGTCAATGAGGCCCTGATCGCACTCATTGATCAACTCTATGACCAAGGCTGTCTCTCTGTACTGACCACCCAGGTGCCTTTTGGCGCGACAGATCAGCGCTATGCCATTGCAGAATGGGTCAATCACTGCAAAATTCTGCTGAATGAAAGTTATGGCCATGCGGATCTGTATGCAAAAGCACTGAAAATGTATTTACAATACGACACTGTAGAGCAATGGCATCGTCATTGGTACGATCAATAAGGTTTTGAGGTCATTATGCAGCGTTTTGCGGTGGGAATTGAGTTTTGTGGGATGCATTATCGGGGATGGCAGACTCAACAGCCGGGTGTTGCAAGTGTGCAGGAAACCATTGAAAAGGTACTGAGCCGGGTTGCCGATCAACCGATTAGCCTACATGGTGCCGGACGTACCGATGCGGGGGTACATGCGACCAATATGGTGGCACATTTTGATAGCGATGCCATTCGTTCTGAACGTGGCTGGCTGATGGGTTGCAATAGCCAGTTGCCCAAAGATATCTCGATTCAGTGGATCAAAGAGATGGATCACAGCTTCCATGCCCGCTTTAAGGCTCAGGCACGCCGTTACCGCTATGTGGTCTATAATCATCCTGTGCGACCTGCCTTGCTGCATAAACAGGTCACACATGTCTATGCTCCACTCGATATTGAACAGATGATGCTGGCTGCGAAAAAGTTTGAAGGTACACATAATTTTGAAAGCTTCCGTGCTGCAGCCTGCCAATCCAATCAACCGGTGCGCCATGTCAGCCACTGCCGTCTGATTCAGCATGGTCAATATCTGGTACTGGATATTCAGGCCGATGGCTTTCTGCATCATATGGTGCGTAATATCATGGGCTGCCTACTGGAAATTGGTCAGGGCATGTATGCTGCCGATCATATTGATAGTATTTTCGCGGCCGAAGACCGCAAAGCTGCTGGCGTGACTGCGCCTGCCGATGGTTTATATTTTATTCATGCCGACTATCCGGAGCAGTTTGAATTGCCTAAATTACCGTTGGGGCCGCATTGGCTGAATCTGCCGGAATAATTTTTAAATTTTTTAGAATATTTACCTCCCCTAACTCCTTCTGAAAGGAGGAGAATTCCTCCCTTTTTAAAGGGAGGTTAGGAGGGATTTTTAACGCTGCTTGCGTTTCCGATATTCCACTGGCGTTTCATTGGTCCAGCGTTTAAAGGCACGATAAAACGTACTTGGTTCCGAGAATCCGGTCAGATAGACAATTCTTTCAACACTTTCAGTGGTACTCGCCAGCAAACGCTTGGCCAGACGACAGCGATAATCCGACAGAATCTGTTGAAAGCTGGTATGTGCTTCACTCAGTTGTGTTCTTAGGCGGCGTGGCGTGATGTTTAGCTGTGCAGCTACAGTTTCCAGTGTGGTTTCGCCACTTTCCAAAGTAGAGCCAATCGCACGACGAACTTCACCGACCAGATCATAACGCGCCAGTTCCTGCAGTTTTTCAATTGCAAGCTGCTCATGTAATTGTAAAAGCTCTGGTTCAGCCTGCCACAGCGGAAACTCTAAAATACTTGGATCGAAATAAAGTCGGGTTTCTTTTTGACCTAAGCTGACCGGACACTCATAAACCCGGAAATATTCCTCGTCAGGAGCACCTTTGGAAAAATTAAAATCGATATAAATCGGTTCAAAACGTCCTTCGGTAATAAATTTAAAGAAACGCAGTACACCCGACATGGCACACTCGGTAAAATGACGATTGACCAGACTTTCAGCAAAAGGCTGCTCGCCATTGGTTAAATAGCAGCGATCATCTTCGATCACCAACTTGGCAGCAAAGGCATCGCTGATCAGTCGTTGATAGGCCAAGGCACGTTTCAGTCCCTCACCAAAATTTTCAGATGAAACAAACAGGTGTTCAATCACCTGACCACGATACAGTGGTAAATGTTCGCCCAGATGCAAACCAATATCCGGGTCCTTACTGACTTCTTCAGCTGCCACCCAAAAGGCATACTGGGCACTCAGCGGCGTACGGTCATTGGCCTCGACCTGATTTAAAGCAACTCCTGCTTTGGTCAAAAGTTCTTCTGTCGGCAAACCCGCACGACGAATCGCCTGATAGCCCAAACGCAATACGACTGATGCATCCGTTAGCTGACTCACTCAAAAGCCTTCCTTGTATGTACTTCATTTATACTTAAAAAGATTAATTTTAGATTAACTGCGATTGACCAAACTGACAACAGAAACCGACATTTTTTTAGTTAAAAAGTTTATCCTGATCGTTCGCTTATTTTACTGACAGATGATCAGTCTAACGCCCGTTTCACCTTGTATTTTGCAAAAAAATTGACTATAATTTGCGCCTTTCCAATTTATTCATTCAGGTAGGCTATGGCCAATAAAGAGGAACTCATCGAGTTCGAAGGCGTTGTCACCGAGACGCTTCCTAATACTATGTTCCGTGTACGTTTAGAGAACGGTCACGAAGTGATTGCCCACATCTCTGGTAAAATGCGTAAACACTATATCCGTATTTTAACTGGCGACAGTGTAAAGGTTGAAATGACACCTTATGATTTGACCAAAGGTCGTATCACCTATCGTGCACGCTAAGTTTTAGCGCAAGCAAAAGCCACTTTTAGTGGCTTTTTTATTGCTTTAATTTTTTATTGAACAATAAAATAATTTGACACTGAACTGTAAACTCATGACTATTCATTTAATTAAAATAACATGTCTAAAAACCATGAATATGAAGTGCTTGGTCCTGCTGTGCAGCTTAATCCTCGTCGCCTGTGCCACAGGCGGCAAACATCACCTAAATCAGTCGCTACAACACTATGTCGGTCAAACTGCCGCACAAGTTCGCAGCCAGCTTGATCTGAGTGCAATGGGATTTAAAACCGCCCAGCAACCGATTCAGACAGCAGAGTTTCTCAGCTATACTATTTTCCGGGACATGAATATTCCGATGGGCACACCGAATATTAGTCAGAGTATTTCGATCGGTGCACCAATGCCTACGCCCTCAAATGGCGGTTATAGCATCGAGATGAAATGCCAAATCCGGTTTGAGTTGAAAGATGAAATTGTCCAATCCGTTCGCTATACCGGCAGGGCTTGTTAAGCTGTCATCCTGTAGTCCAATTTCTTTGATGGATTGATGTTGAGTTAGCTCTCGCTCCCATCTGTACCGCGTGTCAAATTACAACAATACTAATCACACTTCCTGCCTACACTATTGATGAGTCGTTCCTGTGCAGGAGTGAAATGATGCGATTTTCCTATCTCCAACTATCGCTCGGTATTTTGGCCAGTGTTTTAATAGCGGGCTGTGCACATTCCCCCAATATGGGCCAATCTGACCGCGAAGCCTATTTGCAGCAGTTTATTGGACAAAGTAGCCAGCTGATCGATCAAACTCTAGATCTAAAACGTTTAGGTTATCAGCAGGTCAGTGGGCCTGAACTCAGTGCCCAGCAATTAAGCTATGTGGTACAGCGCCCTGTTGCAATTCCTTTGCCTGTAGCACAGTTTCCGGCAGCAGGCGGTGCTGTACCTATTCCGGTTCCTGTGAGTCCTTCAGGTGGCTATGACGTCAATCTGCAATGTAAGATCACCTTCTTACTCAAAGATAATATTGCAACCGCAGTTCGTACTACAGGTCGAACCTGTTAACCTGAGCCAGATACGAGAAATCTGACATAAAAAAACGCAGCCCAAAGCTGCGTTTTTTAATCATTTTTTTAATCAAAACAGACTTAGTTCAATGCAGCAACCACTGCCTGACCCATTTCAACTGTACCGACTTTCTGCATGCCTTCAGACATAATATCTGCTGTACGCAAGCCTTGATCCAAAACATTGCCTACGGCATCTTCAATCGCTTTGGCTGCAGCTTCTTCACGGAAAGTGTAGCGTAGCATCATCGCAACAGACAAAATTGTGGCCAATGGGTTCGCCAGGTTTTGACCCGCAATATCAGGGGCTGAACCATGACAAGGCTCATACATGCCTTTAGCATTTTCATCTAGCGAGGCTGATGGCAACATGCCGATTGAACCGGTAAGCATCGCTGCTTCGTCAGACAAGATATCACCGAACAGGTTAGAGGTGACAATCACATCAAACTGTTTTGGCGCGCGCACCAGTTGCATCGCAGCATTGTCGACATACATATGTGACAAGTTAATTTCTGGATACTGTTCTTCTTTCAACGCAGTAACGGTTTGTTTCCACAACTCAGTGACTTCAAGTACGTTGGCTTTATCCACTGAACAGACCTTGGCACCGCGCAGCTTCGCCATTTCAAAGGCAACTTTGGCAATGCGTTTGATTTCAGATTCTGAATAAACGTCGGTGTTATAGCCCTGTTTTTCACCGTTTTCCAGTTCACGGATACCACGTGGCTGACCGAAGTAAATACCACCTGTCAATTCGCGCACGATCAGGATATCCAGACCGGCCACGATTTCAGCTTTCAAGCTTGATGCGTCAGCCAATTGCGGATACAGAATCGCCGGGCGCAAGTTGGCAAACAGGTTCAGTTCACTACGTAATTTTAATAAACCGCGTTCCGGACGGATGGCACGCTCGATCGTATCCCATTTTGGACCGCCGACTGCACCCAGTAAAATTGCATCGGCTTTTTTGGCCTGTTCAGAGGTCACTTCAGGATATGGCGAACCGTGGGCATCAATTGCCGCACCACCAAGTAAACCCTGTTCCCATGTCAAATCGAGATTAAATTTTTCATTTACACGATCCAGTACCTGCTCTGCCGCTTTGACAATTTCAGGACCGATGCCATCACCAGCTAAAATCAAAATTTGTTTAGACATGAGATTTTCCGTTTAAAGCGCCAGATTCAAATCTGACAAAGATTAAATTTTCTTTTCTACAAACTCTGCAATGCCATTGACCACATTATAGGGTTTGCAAAAACGACGAATGGTTTTTTGCTCTTGCAACAGGTCCACACACAGTGGATCAGGTGCAGAAACATTTAATAAACTGCTGCTACGCGCACTACGGTCACGGAACATTTTTAAGGTATAGGCTTTATTGGCCTGAAAGCGGTGAAACACATGCAAGGTTTCTGCCTTATCCTTACTGATCGGATAAAAGCGCACCACCAGTTCATGCTGTCCTGCGGGTACTGACAAGTAAATCGGATTGGCCTGATTCAAATTCTTAGCCTGCAAACGTACCAGTTTTTGCTTTCGCGCCGCATCACTGAGGCGGCCATTGTCGTTATTGACAATGATGGTCTGGTTTAAGCGCTCGAACTGGCAATCCGATGTTCCTTTACAGTAAATCAGCGCATTGTTTTTGCTTTCGGCATTTTCTTTGGCATGTTTGAGCTTCATGGTATCGATGCTTTGACATGCAGTCATCAGCACCGACACCGTACTTAAAGCAAGCCACTGTTTCCAATAATTCGCCATAATGTCTGTCTTACCCAATCAAAAAACCCAATAATCTTCCGATATTAGCAAGGGCATCGCAGTCATGCTATGACAATTTTCGCTGATTTAGCCCTGAATTTCGGCAAATACCCATGGACGTGATTGTTTGGTTTTTTCCTCATAAGCACGAATGTCATCCGCAGCTTGTAAAGTTAAACCAATATCATCCAGACCATTTAACAGGCAATGCTTACGAAATGGATCGACTTCAAATTGAAAGCTTTCACCATTTGGTGTGCGTACTTCTTGCGCTTCCAGATCAATAGTTAATTGATAGCCTTCTGTTGCAAAGCATTCTTTGAATAACTGATCCACAATCTCTTCAGACAAGATCACGGGCAACATGCCATTCTTAAAGCTGTTGTTATAGAAAATGTCGGCATAGCTTGGTGCAATCACGGTACGGAAACCGTATTCTTCCAGGGCCCATGGCGCATGTTCACGGCTGGAACCACAACCAAAGTTGGCACGTGAAATCAAAATGCTCGCACCTTGATAACGTGGTTGATTTAATGCGAAATCTTTGTTCAAAGGACGTTTTGAGTTGTCTTGACCCAAATAGCCTTCATCTAAATAACGCAATTCATCAAACAGGTTTTCGCCGAAACCAGTACGTTTGATCGATTTCAAAAACTGTTTTGGAATAATTAAATCGGTATCGACATTGGCACGGTCTAATGGTGCAACGATACCTTGTTCAACGGTATATTTTTTCATGTCTTTATTCCTAAAGAATATCATCACTTTAAATCACCCCTAACCCCTCTTTATGAAAGAGGGGAACCTCCCCCTTTTCTAAAAGGTGAGAAGCATTGCTTCGCAAGAGGGGGATTTTAGAAACTACGCACGTCAACAAAGTGACCGGCAATTGCCGCGGCGGCTGCCATTGCAGGGCTGACCAGATGCGTACGACCGCCATTGCCCTGACGACCTTCAAAGTTACGGTTAGACGTCGATGCACAATGCTCGCCCGGTTGTAACTTGTCAGCATTCATTGCCAGACACATTGAACAACCTGGTTCACGCCATTCAAAGCCGGCTTCTACAAACACTTTATCCAGGCCTTCAGCTTCTGCCTGGGCCTTGACCAGACCCGAACCCGGAACCACCATCGCCTGCTTGATGCTTGCCGCGACTTTACGACCTTTGATCACTTCAGCCGCAGCACGAATATCTTCAATACGCGAGTTGGTGCATGAGCCAATAAAGACACGGTCTAATTGAATTTCAGCCAAGGCCTGCCCGGCATTTAAACCCATATATTGATAAGCACGGTTCCAGTCATTGCGTTGTACTTCGTCTTTGGCTTGTTGCAAAGTTGGTACTGCCTGAGACACTGGAATCACCATTTCAGGAGAGGTTCCCCAAGACACTTGCGGCTCGATCTCTTCGCCTTGCAAGACCACAACTGTATCAAAGTGTGCATCTTCATCCGAATGTAAGGTATTCCAATACACTACGGCCTGATCCCACTGTTCTGCAGTCGGTGCATAAGGACGGCCTTTAACATATTCGATGGTTTTGTCATCGACAGCGACCATACCTACGCGTGCACCGGCTTCGATTGCCATATTACAAACGGTCATACGACCTTCGATCGACATGTCACGGAACACCTGACCGCCAAATTCAATCGCGTGACCAGTACCCCCTGCTGTACCAATCTTGCCGATAATCGCCAAGACCACATCTTTCGGTGTCACGCCCTGACCCAACTGACCGTCAACGCGTACCAACATGTTTTTCATCTTCTTTTGAACCAGGCATTGGGTCGCCAATACATGTTCAACTTCTGAAGTACCGATACCATGCGCCAAACAACCGAAAGCACCATGGGTCGCAGTATGTGAGTCACCACAGACCACGGTCATGCCCGGCAAGGTTAAACCTTGCTCAGGCCCAACCACATGCGCAATCCCCTGACGGATATCATTAATATCAAATTCAACAATATTAAAGGTCTTGCAGTTGTCGTCCAAGGTTTGTACCTGAATGCGCGAAGTTTCATCTTCAATGCCGGCAACACCCTGTTCACGCTCTTTTTTCGAGGTGGGTACGTTATGATCTGGTGTAGCAATGTTTGCGCTTAAACGCCATGGCTTGCGCCCGGCGAGTTGTAAACCTTCAAATGCCTGTGGCGACGTTACTTCATGTAATAAGTGACGGTCGATGTACAGTAAGGCAGAACCATCATCACGTTGTGTTACTAAATGGTCATCCCACAATTTATCATATAATGTTTTTGCTGTTTGGGTTGCGCCTGCCATGTCGATGTACTCCACTGGACTGGGTAAATTCTTGCTCTGATTTTGATTATATCGCTGCTGTCACATAAATCTAATTTATCATTTTTATTAGTTAAAAAACTTTTTGGAATCTTTCAAAAGCTGAATAAAATCATGCTTTCGCTGCATTCCTATAAATCTACTTTTCCGATCAATTTATTAAAAATATTCGTTTTTACAAATCAAATGAGAATTATTATTATTCCTGCATAGACAGAGATTTATATTTTGAGGAACTTCGACATGGCACATATCCAACGTTTTGTAGACAATAATCAGCGTATGTTTAAAAAGACCTTCAGCTATTACATTATGCACATCACGGTGGCGATGATTGTCGGTTATTTGGTGACTGGCAGTTTGGCCATGGCAATTGCCTTAAGTTTATTGGAACCCACCGTACAGGCAGTTGCGTTCTTCTTCCACGAAAAAATTTGGGAGCGCAATATCGAACAGCAGAATGAGGACATCACCGCCTGATCTTTTCTGTCGATGTTCCTGACCAAAGACCATCTCATCCAAGAGGGTCTTTTTTTGGCGCTATTTAAATCCCAAGGCTTTGAAAATGTTTAGTAATGCAGCAATGCAATAGAAGCAAGCGAATTATGCTTTGATTTATTCTTAAAAAATAACAATAATATAACTACACATAAAAATTCTTTATAGGTGATTAAGATGAATCTCGCAGCTTTTGAAGCCTTCGTAAAAGTCATGGAAACTGGTTCGATTTCTCTGGCCGCAGATCAGCTTTTTATTACTCAACCTGCCGTCACCAAACGTATTCACAGTCTGGAAGAATATTTTGGGGTCAAACTGTTTGAATCCGCCGGACGTGGTGTACAAGCCACCCATGCCGCGCATTCGCTATTGCCTAAAGTGAAAAACTGGCTGAATGAACTCGGTGATATTCATTATACCTTGAGCCATGAACAGGGTCAGGTACAGGGAAAATTGAAAATCGGCACCAGTCATCATATTGGCCTGCATCATCTTCCGAGTCATTTGCGCCGTTATGTACAGGAATATCCGGATGTAAGGCTGGATGTACATTTTGTCGATTCCGAGCAGGCGCACGAACAAGTCATTGCCGGCGATCTGGAACTGGCATTTTTAACCTTGCCGCCACGGGGCGATGCACGTCTGAATTATGTCACCATCTGGAATGATCCTCTGGTCTTTGTAGTTGCACCCTTTCATCCACTGGCCCAGCAAAAAAATCTGTGCCTGGAAGATTTGCTGAATTACCCGAGCCTGCTACCGTCTTCACAAACCTATACCTCACAGATTACTTTGGCCGAGTTTGAAAAACAGGGCATTAAACCAAAAGTCAGCATGAGCAATAATCCGCTGGAATCAATCCGCATGCTGGTATCCATTGGTCTCGGCTGGTCTGTGCTGCCAAAAACTCTGGTCAATCACGATCTGCATCAGCTGGATATCAATCTGGAAATGAACCGCCGGCTAGGCATGGTCTGGCATCCGGGTCGTACTCAGTCCAAAGCGGCGCAAGCTCTGGTTCAACTTATGCAAAGTAGTTCCCTGCCTCTTTAATTCATTTCTAAAAATGCTGCATTCAAAACAGTGCAGCATTTTGTTACCTAAATACACCCATCTGGGGATTTCTTTCGCGTATTTTTAAGATAAATCTATTCTTTTGCGATGCAGAGGAATACTTAAAATTATTCGATGGAGCCTGACGGATGCAGCTCGATTCTCCCCTAAAACCCCTCTCTCAAGATAAAACAAATGCCAGCAGCCTATGGCTTTCGGCCAAACCGATGCTGTTGCCTACACCTGCGCTTGATTTTGCCGACGAACAGACAGCGCGACACAGCCTACGTGATTACTTCCTGAATACCTTTGATACCTATGAGCAGTTATTTGAATGCCTCAAGCATGAAGATGCTTTTTTTATCAAGCCGATTAACTTGCGTCATCCGCTGATTTTTTATTTTGGTCATACCGCGACTTTTTTTGTCAATAAACTGCTGCTGAGCAAACTCATTACTGAACGTCTGAATCCGCATTTTGAAAGTATTTTTGCGATCGGGGTTGATGAAATGAGTTGGGATGATCTGGATGAAGTGCATTATGACTGGCCGACTGTGCAGGCAGTCCGGGATTATCGACATCAGGTACGCGCGCTGATTCTGAACATTGTTGAGCATGCCCCGCTGAATCTGCCCTTAAACTGGCACAATCCGTGGTGGACGCTGATTATGGGCATCGAACATGAACGGATTCATCTGGAAACGTCATCGGTGCTGATTCGTCAGCATGCTTTAGAACATGTACACCAGCATCCGCAGTGGCGTGCCAATATCATTACCGGCATTGCCCCGGAAAATAGTTTGATTGCTGTGCCTGAAGGCCAGATACATCTACAGAAAGATTTTAACCATCCTTTTTATGGCTGGGACAATGAATACGGCCAGCATGAAGCCGAAGTTGCAGCCTTTGAAGCTGCAAAATATCTGGTGTCGAATCAGGAGTTTCTGGCCTTTGTCGAAGCAGATGGCTACCAGACCGGACACTACTGGAGTGAAGAAGGCTTAGGCTGGCTACAATTTTCACAAGCGACTCATCCGTGTTTTTGGTGCAAGACTGAACTCGGCTGGTCACTGCGCCTGATGCTGGAAGAAGTCCCCATGCCCTGGGATTGGCCGGTAGACGTAAATTATCATGAAGCCAAAGCCTTTTGTCAGTGGAAATCGCAACAGCTTGAAAAAACCATCCGCCTGCCCACCGAAGATGAATGGTATCGCCTGTATGCGGTTTCAGACCTGGATCCAGATTTACCCAGTCCTGAACAGGCCAATATCGAATTGAAATATGGCACCAGTTCCTGCCCGGTCGATCATTTTCAGCAGGGCGATTTCTATGATATTCAGGGCAATGTCTGGCAATGGACTGAAACGCCAATCTATCCGTTTCATGGCTTTCAGGTGCATCCTCTTTATGATGATTTTAGCACCCCGACCTTTGATGGACGGCATAATATTATTAAAGGTGGCTCCTGGATTTCAGCAGGCAATGAAGCCCTGCACAGTTCACGTTATGCTTTTAGACGGCATTTCTTTCAACACGCTGGCTTCCGCTATGTCGCCTCTGATCAAGCCTTGCAACAGTTTCCTTCACAGTATGAAAGTGACCAGTTGGTGTCTCAATATCTGGAGTTTCAGTACGGCGCCGAATACTTTGGCATCGCCAATTTTGCCAAAACATTGGTGCAGCTGGCGCAGCCGTATTTCCGGGAAACTGCATGTAAAAGTGCTCTGGATATTGGCTGTGCTACTGGCCGCGCCAGCTTTGAACTGGCACACTATTTTGATCAGGTCACCGGTCTGGATTTTTCTGCACGCTTTATTCAGCAAGCCGTCTTTCTGGCCCAAGGTCACCGAATCCGTTATCAGCTCCCTGTAGAAGGTGAATTAAGCGAAGAGAAAATCTGCTCGCTTGAGGATTTCGCTTTGGATCAGCTTGCCTCTAAAGTGGAATTTTTTCAGGCCGATGCCTGTAATCTGAAAGCACATTTTAGTGGCTATGATTTTATTCTGGCGGCCAATCTGATTGACCGGCTGCATCATCCCAAAGACTTTTTGACGCAGATCCATCAACGGATAAATATGGGTGGAATTTTACTGCTTAGTTCGCCTTATACCTGGCTGGAAGAACATACTGCACGTGATGAATGGCTGGGCGGCTTCAAGCAGGCAGACAGAGAGGTCACTACACTGGAGGGTATCTCGGAAATATTAAAGGCTCATTTTGAGCTGGTGACCCAGCCTCAGGATGTGCCTTTTGTTATTCGTGAAACCGCCAGAAAATATCAACATAGCTTGTCGCAAGTCAGCATCTGGCGACGCACTCACTAAAGCCTTCAAGCTAAAAAAGCCAATCATTCGATTTAATGCTGATCAGTTAAGGAGTTTAGAAATAGACTCTTTAACTTTTTAGTCATTCACGGCGGAGTCTTAACTTTATAAATCAAATTCTTGTAAATTATTTGTTACTTTGGTTTCGCCCAAATGAGAAGCGAAGCTTCGCAAGCAAGGCATCTTGCGGAGCAACACTCCTCACCGCAAAACTCGTCAGCCACCATCGACTAGTAAATTTGTCGCAGAAACAATCATTTTTAAATCTAGCCCTGCCTCAAACAGTTGCGGATAACTTTTCTAATTGTCAAATATGATCATGAATTTAAAAAAGAAAATGCCAGTCAATTTCTTAACTGACTGGCATTAAATCATTCGATTGGCTTTTATTTCATCCTTCACTGGTTGAGTTTTCATGCAGGGATTCATTGAGTTGATCCACCACAATGGCCCATGAACCATCAGATGCAATTTTTTCGGTTAGAAACTGACGTTGTGCTTCTGACCAGTACGGTGCATCGAGCAAAGTCAGATCTTTATGCAGTTGATGTTCGTGAATAAACTTTTCAATGCCTTCCTGAGTGGCATCCAAGCCAAGCTGCTGAAACAGATGTGTCATACGCGGTCGAACGTGAGTCATAGCATTACACCTCAAACTTTTCCATTATTTTCATGTCCTGTTTTTTGAGCATAACATGTCCGAGGCAAGCGGACTGTGAAAAAACATTAACACTTACATTGAATTCGGGCAGATAAAAAAGCACAACCGAAGTTGTGCTGGATCAATCAGATGGATAAAAGGCAATCAGTTAAATCGACCAGTCCTGTATGTTCCAGCCCTGCGCTTTGGCTAAAACCTCAAGGCGGTCATCCGGATTCACCGCAATGGCATGATCGGCATATTCCAGCAAGAAACGGTCATTAATCGAATCTGAATAGGCCCAAGACTCGGTCACATCGCGACCTTGCAGCCACTGTTCCAGACGCACCAGCTTGCCTTGTTGATAACACGCGGTATTGATCACTTTTCCGGTATATTTGCCATCGAGTACTTCAGCATTGGTGGCAATAATTTCAGTAATGCCGAATTCACGAAAAATTGGTGCAGTAATAAAATCCGAAGTCGCGGTAATCCCGACCAGAGCATGACCGGCGTCTTTATGCCGTTGAATGGCCTTAAAACCTTCTGGACGCATTTGCGGGCGAATCACCTTTTGCATAAACAGCTGGTGCAACTCGGTTAAATAAGCATGCTCATGTTGGGTCAGAAACTGGAACACAAATTCATTATAGGCATAGGGGTCTAACTGACCTTTTTTATAGTCGTCATAGAACTTGTCATTCATGGCACGATGCTGCACCGGATCGACCAGGCCCTCGCTGACCAGAAACTCTCCCCAAGAATGATCCGAATCCGTGTTTAACAAGGTGTGATCGAGATCAAATAGCGCCAATTTCATGAAAATACTCGTAAAAACTGAAATTTAAGAAAAAAATTGTAAATCTATCTCCGCTAGTCGATAGAAATTCGTTAAGATCATAGCAATTTTAACATTTTTAAACTTTGCTTTTTTCGAGTTGGATAAAGAAATAACGCTCCCCGATGGCAAAGGTATAAATTAAACAATTTTTAGGTAGCCAAATGATCGACTCTGAGGGTTTCCGACCAAATGTCGGGATCATTTTGGCAAACGATGCTGGACAAGTTTTATGGGCAAAACGCATTGGTCATAATGCATGGCAATTTCCACAAGGAGGTATCCAATATGGAGAAACCCCTGAGCAGGCACTCTATCGTGAGCTGAGAGAAGAAGTTGGCTTATTGCCCGAACACGTCCAGATCATCGCGCAAACCAAAGGCTGGTTGCGCTATCGTTTGCCGCATCGATACATACGACCGGACTCCGATCCGGTGTGCATCGGTCAAAAACAAAAGTGGTTTTTACTCAAACTCACGGCCCCCGTTCAGCATATTCAGTTGAATCTGTCTGATCCGCCGGAATTTGATCAATGGCAATGGGTCAGTTACTGGTATCCATTAGGTCAAGTCGTGAATTTCAAACGTGATGTTTATCGCAAAGCTCTGGTGGAGTTGTGTCAGCAGCTGCCCCAGCAAAAACCTTAAAAAATCGCATAAATCATGCAGATTTTTTGGTCGGCTATTGTTATAAATAAACGTATCACTGAAATTCTGAATAGACGGAGCAGACCTTATGTCGAATATGCAACTGGACACGTTGAGACGTATTGTTCAAGAGATCAATGCATCTGCCAGTTTGCATGAATCCCTCGATATCATGGTCAAGCATGTCGCGGACGCCATGCATGTCGATGTCTGCTCTATTTACCTTCTGGATGAACGTAACCAGCGTTATCTGCTGATGGCTTCCAAGGGCCTGAAGGCTGAGTCCGTAGGTCACGTATCGTTACAGACTGGCGAAGGTTTGGTGGGTCTGGTCGGCCAGCGTGAAGAAATTGTCAATCTGGACAATGCACCCAAACATGAACGCTTCCTGTTCCTGCCTGAAACCGGTGAAGAGCTGTATAACTCTTTTCTGGGCGTCCCGGTGATGTACCGCCGTAAGGTGATGGGTGTGTTGGTGGTTCAGAATAAAGAATCTCAAGATTTCTCTGAAGCCGCCGAATCATTTCTGGTCACACTGTGCGCGCAGCTCTCTGGCGTAATTGCCCATGCCCATGCGGTGGGCAATATTGATGTCTTCCGCAAGCCAAGTAACCTGCCTGCCTATAAAACCTTTCAGGGGGTGTCCGGTTCAGGCGGGATTGCCCTGGGCCGGGCCGTGATTCTCTACCCGCCAGCAGATCTGGCCGCCGTTCCCGATCGTGAAGCCGATGACATCAGCGAAGAACTACAATTATTAGACAGCGCCCTCAACTCCGTCCGTGAAGAAATCCAGTCGCTCGATGACAAGATGCAGGATGCGCTGATGGCCGAAGAACGCGCCCTCTTTAGCGTATTCTTGCGGATGCTGGATGAAAATGCCCTGCCGGCAGAAATCAAGGCGCTCATTCGCGAAGGCCATTGGGCACAGGGTGCAGTGCGCATCGTGATTGATAGTCATGTGGCACAGTTTGCCCAGATGCAGGATGATTATTTACGTGAACGGGTGGCAGACTTAAAAGACTTGGGCCGCCGTATTCTGGCGCGTTTACAGGAAGCTGATGCCAGTCATCGTGAGCTGACCGATGAGAGTATTCTGATAGGGGAAGAGATTTCCACTGCAGCTCTGGTTGAACTGCCAGTGGATAAAATTGCTGCGATTGTCACCACTGAAGGTGCCATGAACTCGCATATGGTAATTGTGGCACGTGCCCTCGGCATTCCGACTGTGGTCGGTGTGACTGAACTGCCAATTAATACCCTGGATGATGTAGAAATGATCGTTGATGCGCATCAAGGCCGGGTCTTCATCAATCCGCCACGGCGTTTGCGCAGTCGCTATAAAGAAATTCAAAAAGAAGAAGAACAGATCGCCAAAGATCTGCGTCAGTACGAAACCAAAGATGCGATTACCCCAGATGGGGTAGCGGTAAAACTGTACGTCAACACCGGCCTGATGATCGATGTGGTCCGTGGCGTGCAACGTGGTGCCAAAGGCGTTGGTTTATACCGTTCTGAAATTCCATTTATGCTACGCGACCGCTTCCCGGGCGAAGAAGAACAGCGCGCGATTTATCGCCAGCAACTCACTCACTTTGCCAATAAACCGGTAGTGATGCGTACCCTGGACATTGGGGCAGACAAAGACCTGCCGTATTTCTCGATTGAAGAAGAAAATTCGGCACTGGGCTGGCGTGGTATTCGTTTTACCCTGGACCATCCAGAAATTTTTTCTTCACAAATTCGCGCCATGCTTAAAGCCAGTATCGGACTGAATAACCTGCATATTCTGCTGCCGATGGTGACCAGTGTCAGTGAGGTCGAAGAAGCTCTCTATTTACTGGAACGTGATCATGCGGCGATTCAGGAAGAAGAACAGGTCAAAGTGAACAAGCCAAAACTCGGCATCATGGTGGAAGTGCCGAGTGTGCTGCATCAGATTGATGAGTTTTCCGAACTGGTCGATTTCTTCTCGGTTGGCTCTAACGATTTGACTCAATATCTTTTGGCAGTCGATCGCAATAATCCGCGGGTTGCCAATGTCTATTCACATTTACATCCTGCCGTACTGCGTGCCCTGACCCGTCTGGTGCAGGACTGTCATCGTAATGAAAAACCGGTCAGTATCTGCGGTGAAATGGCAGGTGATCCGCTGTCTGCGGTTTTGCTCATGGCCATGGGCTTTAATACCCTGTCGATGAGTTCGAGTAATATCCTGAAGGTACGTAAAACCATTTGTCACGTGCCGATGAGTGATGCACAGGAATTGCTACAGCATGTGTTAAAAATGGACAATCCACTGATGGTAAAAAGCTGGCTGGAATATTATTTCAGAACCCATGGTTTGGGTGATATGGTGAAATCAGCCACGCGTATGGTGAGTGCCTAATCCGGGACTTTTCCAGTCCCTCGACGAGTGTAGAGGTGGTTATGGAATTTCTGGTTATCCTGTTCATGCTCATTGCGGTGTTCTATATTGTTATTATTGCACCTGCCTTGCGGGCCCGGAAAAATGCGGATTATTCCGGTTCATCTTATACACGTCCTGCCAGCGGCTATGCCGATCGGCCTAAAATGTCCCCTCTATTGGGCATCGAAATTTCAGCATCCCAGCGACGGCGTTTAGGCCGAAATGATCCCTCTGTGATAGCGGCCAAACTCTATCGTCAGCAAAAAGATCAATTTGCCAGTTTTCAGCAGGCCAGAACTGAACCTCACCCTGCACATTATGGACAGCCAAATCAGGGAAGACTGAATAAATTATTTAATGATTTTATACGAGATGAGCCAACAAATTCATCGCGGCGCTCCACTCAAAATACACAAAATCGTAGCAACCGCCCCGTTGCCCCGCTCTCTCCACTTGGAACCAACCCCAAACAGCCAACGCGTCATCCTCAACCACCTTACAGATCTTAAGCTGCCATTAAAAAAGGGCGATCTTCCATGGAATATCGCCCTTGTCTGTGCTTGTTGTAGCCACGTTTTGCATTTTTCTTTCGGTCTACAAAAACCTGACTTTTGTTGACTTCATGCATGTGTTTTGCCACAAAATTATGGATCACCACATGCTCGACTGTTTTCTTCTTGGCCATGTTGTACTTTCGCCTTTTAACTAGATTTTAGTGAGTTTCCACGCGAGTGGGAAAATAATGATACGCCATTTTGGACAATTTTCAAGCATATTTGCCAATGCTTTTTTTAAAAATAAAGACCATTTAAGCAGGATATTCTGTATTACAAAAATGAGCGCTATGGCCGGAAAACATGCTGATTACATTCAGCATTTCATGATGTTTTTCACACAGACAAAACCTGATCAAAAAAAGCATTTAAAATAAATCAGTTATAATATTTATTTTAAACAGCACGATTCATCTATTAGTTTGATCCTTGGATAAAAACATATGAGGGACTTGAAGATTGTTATTTTCGTTTAATCCGATTCATTATTTGAGTTATCTAAAATATAGAGAATTTGATATTGTCAAAGAGTAGAAAACCGGCTACTTTTAAAAAGTAACCATTTAATTTTCAATATTTTAGACTTTATTAACTTTAAAAATATTTTTTGAGTGACATCACTCAATTATATCCTGTGAATTCCACTTTGTGCGCTAACAGTATTTATATCAAGATATTGAAAATAGAGTAAAACCTGATGCCCTTCGCAGATAACTCAATATTTTATAAATACTGGATAAACGCTACAAGATATTCAAAACTTGGAGAGGAAAAATGAGCCAAGATTTTAAAAAATGCCCTGTTACCCACCTGACCACTGAAGCGGGTGCGCCTGTGGTCGACAACCAGAACAGTATGACGGCAGGTGCGCGTGGACCTTTACTCGCTCAGGATTTATGGCTGAATGAAAAACTGGCCAACTTTGTCCGTGAAGTGATTCCAGAGCGTCGTATGCACGCCAAAGGTTCAGGTGCTTTTGGAACCTTTACCGTGACCAACGATATTACCCAATATACCCGCGCAAAAATTTTCTCGGAAGTGGGCAAGAAAACCGACATGTTTGCGCGTTTCTCGACCGTCGCAGGTGAACGTGGTGCGGCCGATGCAGAACGCGATATTCGTGGTTTTGCCCTGAAATTCTATACTGAAGAAGGCAACTGGGATCTGGTCGGCAATAACACCCCGGTATTTTTCCTGCGGGATGCGCGCAAGTTTCCAGATCTGAACAAAGCCGTTAAACGCGACCCGAAAACCAACAAGCGCAGTGCCACCAATAACTGGGATTTCTGGACGCTGCTGCCTGAAGCCTTGCATCAGGTTACGATTGTCATGTCGGATCGTGGTATTCCAGACGGTTATCGTCACATGCATGGTTTTGGCAGCCATACCTTTAGCTTTATCAATGCCAATAATGAACGCTTCTGGGTGAAATTCCATATGCGTACCCAGCAAGGCATCCAGAACCTCACCGATGCTGAAGCTGAAGCATTAATCGCTAAAGACCGTGAAAGCAGCCAGACTGACCTGTTTGATGCCATCGAACGTGGTGATTATCCAAAATGGAAAATGTATGTCCAGGTGATGCCGGAACTGGAAGCTGAAACCGTTCCTTATCATCCATTTGACCTGACCAAAGTCTGGCCGAAAGGTGATTATCCGCTGATTGAAGTCGGTGAATTCGAACTGAACCGCAATCCGGAAAACTATTTCCAGGATGTGGAACAGGCGGCTTTTGCACCCAGCAATCTGGTACCGGGCATCAGCTACTCGCCGGACCGGATGTTACAAGCACGTTTATTTAACTATGCCGATGCCGCGCGTTACCGTGTCGGCGTGAATCACTCACAGGTTCCGGTCAATGCTGCACGCTGTCCGGTCAATTCTAACCGTCGTGATGGTCAGGGTCGTATGGATGGCAACTACGGTTCCTTGCCACATTATGAGCCGAACAGTTTCAGCCAATGGCAGGAGCAACCGGAATTCAGAGAGCCACCACTAAAAATCACCGGTGCTGCCGATTTCTGGGATTTTCGTGAAGATGATAACGATTACTTCAGCCAGCCACGTGCCCTGTTTAACCTGATGAATGATGAACAAAAGCAGGCCTTGTTTAATAACACGGCTGGCGCGATGGGTGATGCACTAGATTTCATTAAATACCGTCACATCCGCAATTGTTATAGTTGCGATCCGGCCTATGGCGAAGGCGTAGCACAAGCACTCGGCATGACAGTGGCAGATGCACAGGCTGCTCGTGAAACCGATCCAGCCAAAGGCTTAGCCAGCTTGCTTTAAGCTGCCTTAGCGATATATAAAAAACCACCCTCGGGTGGTTTTTTAGTGTGATATCAAGCAGTATACAAATAATACGTCACTAGAAAAAATATAACGATGAGCAAAGATATTGAAGACATCATTCAACAACACGACATCATTTTATTTGATGCTGTTTGTGTGATCTGTAATGGCTGGGCACGATTTTTGATTCAATACGATAACAAGATACAGTTTAAACTGGTCTCTGCCCAATCCCCTTTAGGTGTTGCCCTGCTCGAGCATTACCAGATGTCCACTGCACATTACAGCACGATGCTCGTCATCCAAGCTGGCACACTTTATACCGAATCCACTGCCCTGTTAAAAGTCATGCAGCATCTCGGTTTTCCGTTGAATTTAATGAGTACAGGCTATTTAGTGCCGCGTTTTATCCGCGACTTTCTGTATCGTGGCGTTGCTTTAAAGCGCTACCAAC
Source organism: Acinetobacter sp. F9 (assembly GCF_019195275.1). Lineage (NCBI taxonomy): Bacteria > Pseudomonadati > Pseudomonadota > Gammaproteobacteria > Moraxellales > Moraxellaceae > Acinetobacter > Acinetobacter sp. F9. The sequence goes on along the minus strand of NZ_CP078068.1, from coordinate 2,344,074 downwards.
TATTTGGTAAAACTGATTATTGCCTGATTCCATCTAGCGAAAATAAACACCATTTTCTGGAAAATGCTATTCGTGAATTCTGAGCCTGTTTTCACCCAAACACTTCGCAACATTCAGCTAAGCTTGGCAATGCGCTGATTCTATCAAGGACTGATTCCAAAAATACTGTTTCAGTCCCCTGCTGAAATCACAATCTGGCAAAACCTGGGCTTTGAGCGGGTACTGGCCAAAGTCTTGGTTGGATTTTCTGGCATAGGTGAAATGCTGTTTGGCTGATGCTTTCTGTGCTTGCCATTCAACTCATCAAGCAAGAACAGCGTGAAGCCATTAGACAATAATCCGTTTGCCTTCATGTACGCAGTAAAACGGATTAATCAGCTTGGAAGAATGTTTGATAATTTCATGCAATTCATGCTCTGGTGCATCCCGATCTTCATCAGTGAGCTGGAAAGTACGGTAATGAATCGCCAGTGAGCATTTGGCCTGCAAGTCCTGATGTGCATGAAATGCATCTTCCGGATTCATATGAATCGCACGCATCAGTGCACGCGGCTCATAGGCACCGATGGGCAGCAAGGCAATTCGGGGCGCACCCAGACGCTTGCGAACCTCTTTAAAATGCGAGGCATAACCACTATCTCCGGCAAAGAAACAATGTTCCTGACCATGCAATAAGGAAAAGCCACCCCACAAAGCACAATTCTGATCACGCATACCGCGCCCCGAGGCATGCTGTGCCGGCGTATAGACAATGCGGATTTCTTCAAAAAATGCATTTTCCCACCAGTCCATCTCATGCACGGTATAGTGCTTTGGCAAATACCAGGCATTGCCCAGTCCGGTATAAATTGGCATTTCAAATGTGCTATGCAACCATTCCAGTGTGGCCAGATCCATATGATCATAGTGGTTATGGCTGAGCAACACAGCATCAATATGTGGCAGTTCATCTAGCGCAATACCGGCAGGAATGACCCGCTGCGGGCCAGTGGATGCAGAAGGACTGGCATATTCAGCCCAGACCGGATCGGTCAGGAAATTATAAGGCCCGATTTGAATGAGTACAGTGGCGTGACCAATAAACCAGATTTGCCAGTCATCTAAAGGCGCATCGGGACGCTGCTGTGGCAATGCACGCGGTCGCGCAAAAAACTCGGCACGTTCTGCATCGAGATTGATATTCCAGTTTTTGGATTTTCGGGTAATGAGCCATTTATATAAGTCAAAACGACTGTGCGCCCGAGCAGGATGCTCGAGATTACGAAACTGTTGTCCATTGAAATGATCTGAATGCAGATACTCAAATACCGGCTTAGACCAGAGATGTTTCCAGCTGGACTCCGTGGTTAACTGAAATTTTTTAGTTTTGAGAAGATCTTGCATAAACATCCACTATTTATTATTCGCTATATGCAAGACAGCAACCGCTTGAAATGGTCAGGCGACGCATCTTTTAATGAGCATACAAACTAAAAACAGGCGCACTTGAGTATAGTATGAAATCCATCACAGACAATCATGTATGTTTTTGTTATTTTAGCAAAAAAATAGCGCTCTGATAGCCTGCTGGCTGGCCGGACTAGGGGTACTATCGAGAAAGACATGATGCATGCAGTTTTTTAAAAAATACAAAATCATACCAAGCCCTACTCTGCTGATTTCAGCCAAAATTTTATCCTCATAATGTGCTGATTTGATCGTGCATGCCTGAGTTATGCAACGATTGAGAGTGCGGACGATGAAATCTACTATTTTTAACATTTGGCCAATCTGCTAAATAAACTTGCTTAAACTCTTGTGAACGGATGTAGCCATAGACTTCTTTCATCTAAAAAATTTAAAGCATAAAAAAGGGCTTTCGCCCTTTTGATTTGCTACAGATTTAGCGCTTGGAAAAGTATTGCTCACGCCACTCTTTCCAAAAGTACATAATGATGCCGAACATCACCACGGCAATTCCTGCAAAGGCATGACTGCTGATGATTTCATGATTCAGAGTCGCACCAAGTACCAGTGCGATGACTGGCGTCATGACATTACTCAAAGATACTGTTGAAGCATTTAAACGCCGAATCAGCCAGAAATAACACAGCATCGCCACAATCGAGGACATGATCATGGTAAATACAAACCCGATCAGCGCCTGTGTGCCAGGCAACTGGGTCGGCATATGCTGCCAGATAAATGGAATCAAGAGCAGTGAACCGGCTGCTGATAGCAGCAATGAACCTGTCGCTTGTGACATTGGGCTTAAAGGTGCGTTGATCTGTTTGACCCAGAAGATTGAACTGATATAGGACACCATACTGATCAGCATCAGCACCACACCCCAAGGATTCACCTTGCTGTCTGCCGAATCTAAAAATACAAAACTCAGTCCGGCAATGGCAACAGCCATACCCGACCATTGCAGCCACACTAACTGATGAGTTTTTAAGATCACATGCCCGATCAGACCGGCAATCAGCGGCGAAAAACCAAAAATCAGGGCCATCAGACCTGAGGTCAGATAATTGGCTGCCAGATAAATAAACAGCTGTGCACCGATTAAATTCAGACTGCCGGCCAGATAGCTTTTCATTGAGGTGCTGTCAAAAGGCAAAGGATCACGCATGATTTTTAGCAGGAATAGCGCAATAATCGATGCGCCAAAATAGCGAATGATCAGTACCCACATCGGGTGAATCTCGGCCACGCTCCAGACAATCGCCAAAGGCGTTGCGGCCCAAATCAGCACCAGTAAAGCATAAATACTTGCCGTCACCAGCATGGGAGATGAATTTGAATTCATAAAAGACTCAATTAAAGTTAATCAGAAAGAGTTGAACTAACTTCTCGTTCAAATCCACAATCGACAATACTGATTGCGGCATGGATGCCGCCGCTAAACTGGGATATATGGACATATCCTCAGTTTAGAAAAAGATTTTTGTCACCTTGCGCCATGTATGGCTCATCTCTCAAAAGTGAGGCATTACCTACGCAAAGTAATACAAACCAAAACTGAAACTTGAGGTAGTGATCATATAGAGAGTATTCGATCAATATAAAAAAACAGACCTATGCAAAACATAGGTCTGTTCCAAGATATCTCAATACAACTTAAGCAATTTTGCGTAAGTCTTGTGCCGGATCCAAATGTTTTTCAGCTTCAAAAGCCGTATTCTTGCTGATCATTTTTTTCAGATGACGCATTTCTTTGGCCGCATTGACGGTAATACCGGCAACGATTTGACCATCGGTCACACCATACATCACAAATGAATTGTCTGCGCCTTTGGCTGCATCCATGTCACCACGAACCAGCCATTGGGTCGCTGCCATATCACCGACAAACTGGAAGTTGATATTGAGCTGATCGGTCCAGAACCAGGCCGGATTGGCTTTTGGATGTTCGACACCCATGACATGACGCGCAAAAATGCCTGCCTGAAGATTGGCATTTTCCCAAGTCTCGACACGGCGGAATTCGCCGTCTTCACGAAGTTGTGTCGCGACATCGCCTGCTGCATAAATATCGGCATTTGAAGTCTGGCAGTTTTCATTGACCTTGATCGCTAGATCAGCATCTAAACCGGCTGCAATGGCAAGCTGTGCGTTTGGCACAATTCCGATTCCATAAACTACAGCATCAGCACGTAACTCTTCGCCATCAGCTAAAGTCACCACAATTTCTTCACCATCTAAACGGCAAGCTGCAACTTGAGTATTTAAGCGAACATCTACGCCTGCCAGACGGTGTTGTTCAAGCAGAAATTCACTTAAAATACGCGGTGAACAACGACCCATTACCATTGGTCCCTGCTCAAGCACAGTCACCTGACAGTCTTTGTAACGCGCAGAGGATGCCAGTTCAAGACCGATCACACCGCCACCGATCAGCAGAATACGTTGACCTGCTTGCAATACAGGAACCAAGGCTTGTGAATCTTCAAGGTTACGAAGCGTATAAACATGTTTGCCTAACGCATCGAAGTTTGGCAGACGGCGCGCGGCACCGCCTGTTGCGAGAAGCAATTTGTCATAAGCAACAACATCACCATTTTGAAGTTCAACCGTTTTCGCGGTCGCGTTGATTTGAGTCACGCCATTGCCACGAATGGTGGTCACGCCAAGATCAGCCAGTTTTTCTGCTGACAGAATTTCAATCTTGGTGTCCTCAGGTTTTAGAATCACATCTTTCGACAGTGGCGGACGCTCATAAGGAAGATGCGTTTCATCACCAATCAGAATGATTTTACCTGCGTACTTGTTGCCACGAAGTTCTAAAATCGCGCTTGCACCTGCCTGGCCAGCCCCTACAATTACGATGGTTTCGATGTTGCTCATGTCAATTAACCTTTTAACTCTGCAGATACGATGCCGAAGCCCGCAATCCATTCACTGATATCTTCATAGCAGTGTGTTGTCATGTCGTATTCGCCCATTTCGCTTAAGGCTGCAAATGCGGCCATCCAGGAACGGACTTCCTGACCACCACGACCGCCGTCACGACGAATTTCATCTTCTGTCATGGCTTCTAAGGTCGCAAAATCAGCGTTCTTGAAGGTTTCAAGCAGTGCACGATCCCATTCAGCATTTAAAGGAACTGCAACCGAAGTATCGCCTGCTGCCAGTTTCTGACCGACTGCAATGACTTTGCCCTGACGTGCTTCACGTGCTTCAGGCGTTGGATTACGACCTGCAATCAGGAATTCTTCTACTTGTGGTGGAACCGAACCCATTTGCGGTGTGGGTGGATCATGCGACAGACCACCTGTACCTAAAACAAGGACACGCTCATTTTCAAGGTTTAAAGATTTAATAAACTGACCTACAGCACGGCCCAAAGCAATGGTACGCTTGGGGGTTGGCATCGGTGCTGCAGCGCCATTAATAAAAATTGGAATCGTTGGATAACGATCGAGTTTGCCGTCACACAGGAAGTGTAATGGCTGAGTCACCCCATGATCCGCCTGCATACGGTAAGAATATGCAACGTCTACACCTTCATCGAGTACACGTCGAACCAAGCCTAATGCTTTGTCTTCAGGTACATCAATGTGATCATTGTCTTTACCATAATCCCAGTCACCCGCAGCTTTGGCACGAATACCGACACAGAAACTTGGCATCAGGTCATAGAAGAAACCATTAAAATGGTCAGGACCAAAGGTAATAATCAGGGTTGGGTCGTAAGCTTTTACTTCAGCAGAGAGTTTTTCAAAAGCATCACGAACGGCTTGTTCTTTACGCTTTTCCTGTGGTGAAGCAAATTCCATTAAAGGACTGTGCGATGCACAAATAAGTTTAACGGCCATGAGAGACTCCAAAAAGGAAGACTTAAATCCTCCCCATCCTTCCTTTAAAAGGAGGGAGATTCTTTCCCCCTCTTTTATAAAGAGGGGTAAGGGGAGATTTTTAAAAGCAGATTTTTATTCGTCAAAGAAACCGGCACGGGGCTGACGTAAGCCACGAATTCCCAGACCGCATTCTGCATTGATCAGAACGCCAGTCAAAGGACGGTTATTTTGACGAGATGCCAAGAGTACGTATGAACCTGTCATATCTTCCGGTTCAGGCAAGAAATTCAGTGGCATACCACGTGCAATTTTCTCAGGATCACGTGCATCGAGCAGGCCAACATTTTCCTGACCAAGCGACGCTGCGCCTTTGATATTCACATTCATACCTGACGGTGCAACCGCATTCACTCGTACTTTAGGCGCAAGCTCATAGGCCAATTCTTTCATAATACCCACCCCTGCATGCTTAGATGCAGTATATACAGGGCCTCCGCCAGCGGAGTACAGTGCCGAATTAGACAAAGTAAATATGATAGAACCTTCAGAAGCGATCAATGCATCCAGTGCAGCCTTCGCGCCGAGAATGAGCGACTTGGTATTAATCCCCATAATCTCGTCAAAGGCTTTTTCCAGCTGCTCACCAGAGGTATTGACGATATCGGCATAATGATCCCAGATCCCGGCATTACCAACGAAACAGTCGAGTTTGCCGAAACGCTCTACAGTGGCATTCACTGCACGAACGTTGTCTGCATAGCTGGCTACATCGCCTTCAATCGCAAGAACTTTACCGCCAAAGTGTTCGTTTAATGCCTCCACTTTTGCTTTTGAACGTTGAAGAACGGCAACTTGTGCACCCTCTTCCAGGAAACGTTCCACTAGCGCCCAGCCTAAGCCTGAACCACCACCGGTAATAAGTGCAACTTCGCCTTGTAGCCAACCCATGATTACTCTCCTGCCATCTCTACATATAATGCGCCGTCTTCAACCACTACTGGGAATGTTTGAATTGGATCAGTTGCTGGCAAGCAAAGTGCCTCACCTGTTTTCAAACAGAAACGTGCAGCATGAAGTGGACATTCCACTGTACCGTCGTCTTCCAGATAACCTTCAGACATAGACGCATTGCCGTGTGAACAGCGGTCGTTCATTGCGAAGAACTCACCACCGTTATTGAATACTGCCAATGCATCAATACCATTCACGCCGCAATCTACTTTTAGCGCTTCGCCTTCGTCTAATTCGTCAACTTGGCAAACAAAAATCTTATTCATTAGAAGAATACACTCAGGTTATGTGAGCTATAGGTCGCTTGATCCAGCATGATCTTACGGTTGAAGATCTGGAAGCCGAGGCCGCCTTCAACTTTACGGATCTTGTCATGGCGTTTACCGCAGTAAATGACAATGTCTTTCTCTTTTTGCGTACGATATAGCAAATAGGTTACATATACGTCGTATTCGCCTTCAACTTCAGCTGGCTCTACGATCACGTTGCTCACCATGTGAGTGGTACGTGATGGAGGCTCTTCAGCCCAAGCCATACCAGTTTCAAGACGTGCGACACGACGCTCTAAAAGGTCTTTGGTATCGTTGAATACCCAAGTCGTCGGTGGCTCAACTGAACGGCGACGGTCACGGGTTTGCGCGTTTGGTGTGGTACGTAGCGTATAAGAAATATCTTCAGCCAAGGTATCCAACCAATCGCGGAATTTCCAGTCGTCCAGCAATTTTGCTTCGCGATACAAGAACTGACTGATTTGATGATGAAGTTCTAAACTCACTTGACTCATTTCATAAGCTCCTTCTCGTATGCGTCAGCTGCTGCTTCAACGTCTTCCCATTTTTCATGGATCAATAAATCTGCCCAGCGGCGGTACATGCCACGTGCTGCAGTTTCAGAGAAAATATAGTTGGTGATCCCCGGAATACCGTCTTCACGGATTTTCTCGTTGCCTTTACCCATTTCCATAATGAGTTTGTTTTGACGGGCTTTATAACCACGTAAAACTTTTTGGATTTCGATCCAGTTTTCAGAGTCATCTTGCTCTAGGAAACCAGCAGGACCGAAAGCACGCGTTGCAGAACGTTCAAATGCTTCTTTGACTTCTTGCGATGCTTCAGCATCCGCAATACAGAATGCCCATACTTCAGTTTTGTTTGGACCACGTGGGTGCCATACACGAAGCGTTGCCGTACCGTTCAACCAAGACAAGGTCGGGAACATGGTGTTATGACCTGCAAGACGCAGGGCACGGACTTCACCTAAACGCTCTTTTACTTCTTCATAAGTTTCGCGGAAGTAGTTGGCTACTTCACCGTCGACCCATACGTTTGCATCTGGTTTTTCTGTAAAGAAGAAGCCTGAACCGTGACCACGTGAACCGTACTGAAGTGCATCTTTAGCCGTTTCCCAGACTGGACGAGCCGTTTGTGCAGCACCAAGTTTTTTCGATGCTTCATCATCTGGTTTTGCGCCAAGGACTTGGATCGCAGATGCATGAGAGAACAAGGCATGATACTGGTCAGATGCAAACTGTTCCGCTGCAAATTTCCAGTTACACTCGATTTCCCATTTGTGTACACCACCGATAATTTCTGTACCACCTGGACGACGGTCAAGTACACCATCTAGATACCAGGCGATATCGCCCATGTATTCTTCAAGATCAGGTGTGGTTTCATCCCAACAAGCAAATACCAGGCCTTTGTAAGACTTGACACGATTCACTTCGACCAAGCCCCATTGCTCTTTACATGCACCTTGTGGGTAAGCACGTTCTTCAAGCGGAATGTCTTTTAAAGAACCGTCAATGCCATAAGACCAGCCGTGGTATGGGCAAGTGAATGCACGGGTATTACCACAGTCTGCGAAACTCACACGCATAGAACGGTGACGGCACTGGTTTAAGAATGCTTTGATTGAGCCATCTTTTTGACGTGCCACGATGATCGGATCTTCACCCATATAGGTATTGAAGAAGTCACCCGCCTTTGGAATCTGGCTTTCATGACAAAGGAACAACCAAGTACGGCCAAAAACGCGTTCAAGTTCTAATTCGTAAATATCTGGATCTGTATAGATAGATGGAGTGATACGCCCATTTTGTGCATCGACTAAAGCGTCGATTTCACGCACATCAATTTTTCCACTCATGAAAAGCTCTCCTGTGACCCATCAAGGCACAAAGTAAATAGACTCAATTCGAATGGATAATGGATTTTGGATTGATTTTGGGGAAATATTTTTTTTGTTTCAATTAATAGCTTTAAGCAATTATTCCACGTGCTTGTTCTGATATTAAAACATTAATAAATATCTCAAGAGTATTTACTTTCTAAATATCAAAATAACCTTCACGACATAGTTGTTTATAGATTATACTTCTATGAAATTATAGTAAGACATTTTTTGGATTACTCTTCGGGCTGATGACATGGAATTACGACACCTTCGCTACTTTATCACCGTTGCTGAAGAACTGAACTTTAGTAAGGCAGCACTTAAACTTTATACGGCTCAACCCTCACTTAGCCAGCAAATCAAAGACCTGGAAGAAGATGTCGGCGTCAAGCTACTCAACCGGACCAAACGTAAAGTGGAGCTGACCGAAGAAGGTGCCGTATTTCTGGAACAGGCGCGCCTGACCTTGGCACAAGCAGACAAGGCCGTTGCCATGGCACGTCAGGTGTCACAAGCCAAGCAGCAAATGCTACGGATTGGTTTTGTTCCGGTGGCCGAGATGAAAATCTTCCCGTATATCTTGCCAAATCTGCGTGTGCAAAATCCGGATTTAAAAATTGAATTGCTCAGCCTGAACAATAATGAACAAATGCGTCTGTTAAAAAAAGGCGATCTGGATCTGACTTTTACCCGTCATAACTTCAATAGTGATGAAATTGAAAGCCAGTTTGTAATTCGCGAACCTTTGATTTTTATATTACCTAAAGATCACCCTCTGGCAAAATACGAGAGAATTCCAGTTAAAGCATTGAATGGTATTGATTTTATTATTCCATCAGCAGAGCAGTCACATACTTTGCATCATGCCATTCTGGACTTTGCCAAAGCCAATAACGTTGAGCTCAACATCGTACAGAAAGCGGATAATATCCTGTTCAATATCAACTCGATTGGTATTGGCTTGGGCTGCACCATATTACCGGGCTATATTGTACCGCTGACCATGGACAATACCGTAATTCGCCCTCTGGACGTGGAACTGCCATATCTGGATCTGTATGTCAGTTACCACAAAAACAACAAATCCTATGCGGTAACCAAATTCCTTGAGCTATTAACTCGGGTGTTTTATCTGGACATTAACCGCGACGAACAGGACTAATCCCGCTCCATCCCCGATCAAGCATATGCCATTCAACTTTTGAGTAGCATGTGCTTTTTTGTTTTATCATTTTTTGCTAAAAAATTTATTTTAAATTCTATTTTTTGATAAAGGATCAATCTGTAGCTCCTTAATTGGTCGCCTGATCTAGGCTAATACTGCCTGTTTTTCACCCTAAACTCCCTTCATTTACAACTTAAGTCTAATAAAAGTTAAGTCAGTTTTTTCTCGGCTTAAATTTAATAACTTGCTAAAAATAATTAGATTTTTACATCAACCTATACAAATGAGAATCATATGCACTTAAATACATTCTGTTCAATATTTTGCCCACAAAAAAAGGATGACCGAAGCCATCCCTTTTTAAAACACGGTAAAATTATTTTACGCCGTGAACAGCAAGATAGTTTTTGATCACAGTATTGAATTCGTCTGCTTTCTCAACTTGAGACCAGTGACCACATTGGCTGAAGATGTGCGCATCAGCATTTGGAACCACATTCAGGATGTCCCAAGTACGTGATACTGGAATGACCACGTCTTGCGTACCATGAATCAATAACACTGGCACAGTAATATCTTTCATTTTTTCGAAATCAAGCGGGAATTCGAAACGGTCACGGTCACGTGCGCCAACTACATCCATCAAACGATTTGATGCATAGTCATTTGCAGCAGAAGCAAAGCGAACTTTAACCAGTTCATCCGTGATCAAGTCTTTATTTACCACAAACATTGACAAGGTTTTCTTGATGCCTTCTTCAGTCAACACCGGGTTTGCATGCGCTTTGAGTGCAGCAGTTTGTTTCGCACCGCCTGTCCCCATAGACACGATACCCAAAACGCGCTCTGGATAATCCAGTGCCAACTGGAATGCCAACCAGCCACCTAAAGAGTTACCCACTAACCAGGTTTTTTCGATACCCAAAGCATCTAGCGTACGGATCGCATGGTCTACCCAGGCACGAATACCATATTCAGTGTTTGGCGCAACCACAGTTTGGCCATAACCAATGGTATCAATCGCGATACAACGTGCTTGCTCACCAATTTGTGGCAGGTTTAACCACCAGTTTGCCGCAGCAGATACACCTGTGCCTGAACCGTGTAAAAATAGAATAGGTGTACCTTCACCAATTTCGTGGTAATGGGTCAACTCACCTTCAGCAGTTTCAATCCATTTGTCTTCCAAACCAAAGAACGGATCTGTTTGATAGTCAGGGATTTGAACAGTGCTCATATTACTTCCTCTTACAGTCTTTCGCTTGCGTGTCCCTCTCTTTTCAAGAATTCGACGTCAAGTTGACTCATTAAAATGACTTTTTTACATCCTTATCTTAACCGCTCAAGACGGGTCAACTGATACAAAATTACGATTGCACACTACAAAATATATATAATTTAAGTTTATGTTTTATATGGTTATTTTAATATCAAAACCCTTATTTATTTTCAGGATTTAGTTTATGTGCAGATAGAAAAACAGCGCTACACCGGATAGCGCTCTTGATCAAGGCAGCAGAATTAGAATTTATAGGTATAAGTGGTTGCTACACGGTATTCCTGAAGGTCTGGTTTTGCTGGATTTGCAAAATTCACATCAATATACATGCCCTGTACGCCTAAACCTTTTAATTTACCTTCTGGCACAGTGTAATTGACGATTGCATTCACTTCATCCGTATTGAAGTTTTGACTTTGATATACTCCGGTACCTTGCTGATCATAGCCTTTGAAATAAATCGCTGTTGCATTTAGTCCCTTCAAGCCGACTTCAGAAAAGTCATAACCATAAGACACATGCCATGACTTTTCTTCCGGCGCTGTGAAAGTTGAGACTCCCCAGTTCGCCAAATAAGGCTGTGGCACCCAGCCTCCCAATGTCGGGAATGCACTGTCACCAAACATTTGCTGATAACCCACGCCTACCGTATGTGCACCATGATTGATTTTTGCAGCTACCGATAATGCCTGGTTGTCGATCTCACCATATAATTTATCGCCAGATTCGGAGTTATTGAAATAACGCACATGACTATCTAATTTGGTTTTTTCACCTAACCCGATTTTGTAATTCACACCCAGATAATGCTGCTGGTAAATGTCTTGAACATCGGCATACCAATAACTTGCACCCAACTCTTTTGTCAGCTGGTGATCTATACCGGCAATCCACATCCCATCCGCTTCTGCACCATTATCAAATTGTGGTGGATTAAATTTGGTTAAATCACGGAACTGGTTGTCATAACGGTTGTTAATCCTGTCAATATAAGCCAGTGTAAGCTTAGTATCTTTAAGCTCTTTCGACTCTAACCATGCACCGCTATAAGTTGTTAACAACTGACGCGATGGATCAAACACTAAAACTGGCGACACTGGGAGTAATTCACCAACTTTTAATTCGGTTTCTGAAACCTTGGCTTTTAAGGTTGCGCCGACTTTACCGAAATGGTCTTTTGATTGCTTGCCATCATGCGGTAAAACCCAGTCCGGATTCTTATCACGACCTTTGAGTTTAACTGCATGTTGAACTAGCACATCAGCACCGACCTTTATCCCACCGCCAATATCGTGATAACCCGACTTGGCATCCAGAGTCACCCCTTGTGACCAAGAACCCCAGTTACGTGATGAAGCATCATCTTGATACTGGCGATCTAAATAGAAATTTTTAAATTTTAATTGCACATTACTGTCGTCAATAAAATCTGCATTCGCTGCAGTTGTTCCTAAAGTTGCTATCGCAGCAAACATTGCTATCCATAAGTTTTGACGACGCATCATGAGTTCCCCATTTAACAGATAAAATCTATGTCGCCATCATGCGCAAGTCGATTTAAATAAAAAATCCGACCACAGTATTAAGATTTTCTGCTTTCATCGGCCGATATTTCAGACCTCTCCTCAAGCAACCAATCGCTTAGATTTTAAAACGATTAATTAAAATAAAAAATTGACCAGATATTTAATTCAAACTTTTGTTTCTTCTATTAATAAGAGTAAATTTTTTAAAATCTTTCAGCAGCCATTTTTTATTTATCGTTTTTATGTTTAAGGAAAATATAAAGCCAAAATAATCGCCCTACAATATTATCACTAAAACATCTCACCCCAGAGTTTTAATATATTAATCAGTCTCATTTAAAATAAAAAAGCACCCAATTTGGATGCTTTTTTATCAAACTTATTTTAATACTGAGCGATTAAAAGTTAAGCTTGTAACTCACGCGCTTTAGACATGGTTAATGCTAAATCTTCAATCATGTCTTCCTGACCACCGACCGTACCACGACGACCAAGCTCCATCAGGATTTCACGTGCAGAAACGCCATATTTTGCTTCAGCGCGTTTAGCAAACAGCAGGAATGAAGAATACACACCCGCATAACCCAAAGTTGCTGCATCACGATCGGCACGGATCGGGTTGTGCATCATTGGAATGACCAGATCTTCAGCAACGTCTTGTACTTTGAACAAGTCAACGCCAGTGTCCATGCCCATACGGTTTGCAACCGCAATGAACAACTCAAGTGGTGTATTACCCGCACCCGCACCCAAACCTGCAGATGCCAAGTCAACACGTACTGCACCGGCTTGTACCGCAGCAACCGTATTCGATACACCCATACCCAAGTTATGGTGACCGTGGAAACCGAGCTCAATGCTTGGGTCCAAGTGTTGACGTAAATGACCAACACGATCGATGACATCTTGAGGAAGCATATAGCCTGCTGAGTCAGTGACATAGATACAGTTTGCACCGTAAGACACCATCTTGTTTGCTTCTTCAAGCAGTTTTTCAGGAGTCGCCATGTGAGCAAGCATTAGGAAGCCCACTGTGTCCATGTCTAACTTACGCGCAGCAGTGATGTGCTGTTCTGAGCAATCCGCTTCTGTACAGTGCGTTGCAACACGAATAGTAGAAACACCAATTTCATGCGCCATTTTTAAATGGTCAACCGTACCGATACCAGGTAGAAGTAATGCAGAAATTTTTGCATTCTTCATACGTGGTACAACAGCTGTTAAATATTCTTCGTCAGTCGCAGCAGCAAAACCGTAGTTGACGGATGAACCGCCAAGGCCGTCACCGTGCGTGACTTCAATTAAAGGTACGCCTGCATCATCAAGTGCTGTTGAAATCGCAATCATTTGCTCAACAGTGGTTTGATGGCGCTGTGGGTGCATACCATCACGCAAAGTCATATCATGAACAATAATCTTAGACATGTGGTTGCTCCTTAAGCGTCTTTATTGAATACGTGTTCTGCAAACATCTCTGCAGTACGTGCTGCAGCAGCAGTCATGATGTCAAGGTTACCCGCATATTTCGGCAGGAAATCACCAAGCCCTTCAACTTCTAAGTAAATTGACACGCGGTTGCCATCAAAAACTGGACCATTGACAAGCTTGTAACCCGGTACATATTTTTGAACTTCTTTAATCATTGCGTGTACAGATTCAGTGATCGCTGCTTGATCCGGTTCACCTTCTACCAGACAGTGAACCGTGTCACGCATCATCAGTGGTGGCTCAGCCGGGTTGATGATGATAATCGCTTTACCCTGTTTCGCGCCGCCCACTTTCTCAATGGCACCGGCAGTGGTACGGGTAAATTCATCAATGTTTTTACGTGTACCTGGACCTACTGATTTAGTCGATACCGTTGCAATGATCTCACCATATTCAACCGGTTGAACGCGAGAAACTGCAGCAACCATCGGAATCGTTGCCTGACCACCACAGGTGACCATGTTTACGTTTGGTACTTCGCCACCCGCAAGCAATGCTTCAAGGTTGACCGGTGGTACACAGAATGGACCGATCGCAGCAGGCGTTAAGTCAATCATCAGTACGCCAAGTTCATTGAGCTTGCGGCTGTTTTCAGCATGTACATAAGCAGACGTTGCATCGAATGCAATTTTAATATCATCTGCAATCACGTGAGGCAGAAGACCATCCACACCTTCAGCGGTGGTTTTTAAACCCATTTTTGCAGCACGTGCCAGACCTTCAGAGGTCGGGTCAATCCCCACCATCCACACTGGCTCTAACCATTCGCTGCGTTGTAACTTGTAAAGCAAATCCGTACCAATATTACCTGGACCGATCATTGCACATTTAATCTTTTTCATGAATGTACTCTCTTGGAATCTCGATTATTCAGCAGCAAATGCAGCTGTAACAGAACCGAAGCCTTCAATTTCAACTTTGAATTCATCGCCTGGTTGAGCCACAACCATAGGCCCTAAGGCACCTGTTAAGATAATGTCGCCTGCAAGTAATGGACGACCACGGCGTACCATTTCATCTGCCAGCCAAACTGCAGCATTGAGTGGATTGGCCAGACATGCTTTACCCACACCTTGAGACACAACTTCGTCACCACGGGTCATGACCATTTTGCAGTTCACCAGATCAAGGTTTTCAAGTTTTACAGGTTGAGAACCTAAAACGAATGCTGCGGAAGATGCATTATCTGCAACTGTATCAATTAAACTGATTTTCCAGTTTTCGATCCGGCTATCGACCACTTCAACTGCAGGCAGGGCATACTCAGTCGCGCTGATGATGTCAGCATAGGTATGTTTTTCTTTGGTCAAATCCTGGTTAATCACCAATGCGATTTCCGCTTCAACCTTAGGTTGAATCAGCAGACCTGCAGGAATTACTTCACCATCGCCATAGGCCATGTCAGCAAACAACATACCGAAGTCAGGCTGATCTACGCCGAGTTGCGCTTGAACCACTTTAGAGGTTAAACCAATTTTACGGCCGACCAGACGGCGACCTTCAGACAAAGCGCGCTCGGTATTCACTTCTTGAACGGCATAGGCAATATCTACGTCAGCACTTTCACCACCCAGTTCTGGGCGAATCGGCGCGATCGCAGTTTGTGATAATTCAGCGCTACGAAGGGCTTGTGCAACTGATTCAACAACAGCAGAATTCGACATCAATGTTTCCTTAAACTGCAAAAATTAGGCTTATGCTGAGATCTAAGATGGACAGAAAATATGGACATGATCAGGCCGATAATCCGTCAGGATTACCTTTCTCAGAGCGAGCATAGGAATAAACAGTTTTAGAATGGGAAAAATACGGCTTTTATGCCAATAGTTATTTTATTTTTTGCTATAGCTATTATCTATAAAGAAAATCCATAAAAACCAAGACAAAACAAAATCTTAGTATTTAAAATACATCATTATTTAGCAGAAAAACTCTGCTAATCCGACCGAATAAAATCAACATAATTGTGACTTTAGACTAAAAGATAAGAGCAAATGCTTAAATCTGTAGCGCTCCCCGGCAGTTTTAAACCGGGGAAATACCATTTTTTACTGTAACCAAGATAATAGATTAAATCACTTGTTTCCATTGGACTTTAGCCAACAATGCCGCATGTAAAGCGGTCACATCATCCACGATACAGACCGGATTGAATTGCGCCAAAAGCTCAGGTTCATGCACGCCATAGCTGACACCGACACTTGGCATGGCCATATTTTGTGCCATTTCCAGATCATAAGAAGTGTCACCGACCATAAGCGCATGTTTGGCCTGCACACCTGTTTCTGCCAGTATTTCTTCTAACATGAGTGGATCTGGTTTGGAACGGGTTTCACTGGCAGCACGCGTGGTCACAAACAGCTGCTCACTGTTGGTCTGCTTCAAGACACGATCCAGACCTTTACGGCTTTTACCCGTCGCCACAGCCAATTTCACGCCGTGTTGCTGCAAATCCGCAAGCATATGCGCCACCCCTTCAAACCAGGAATCTCCGGAAGAGTTTGCCACATAGTGTTCGGAATAACTTTGTAAAATATTGGCATGCAATTCAGGCACATTCGGAAATAAACGCTGTGCCACTTCAGGCAAACCTAAGCCAATAATGCTTTTCGCGTCTTCATCGCTTAAGGGCTGTTGAAACTGTTGTGCTGCAAACTGCAAACTCGCCACGATTTGACTGACCGAATCAAATAAAGTGCCATCCCAATCAAAAATGACCAGTTTTACAGATGAGTTCATAAAGATTTCCTAGATTTGATTCAAGGTTAGGTAGCTTTACCACCTCTCTCTAGCCCTCTCCTTGTAGAAGAGGGCTAGAGAGAGGTTTAATGCCTAAAATCTCCCCTAGCCCCTCTTTAAGAAAGAGGGGAATTCCCTCCTTTTTCAAAGGAGGGTTAGGGTGGATTGAATTTATTAAAAGAAAAAAATAAGTCTTTACTGAGCCGTCGGCTTATCCGCTTTCTGTGCTCTTAACTGCGCCACCAGACTCTGCATATCTTCCGGCAAAGGTGCTTCAATCATGGCATAACCCGGAATCTCCAGACGCATGGCATGCAGACACAAGCGGCGCGGTTTCGGCCCGTTATAACCAGTTTCATGACCATATTTTTCATCGCCCACCAGCGGATGACCAATACTGAGACCATGTACACGAATCTGATGGGTACGACCCGAAAGTGGAGAGGCATAGACCAGTGTGGCATGCATAAAGCGTTCCTGCACATTCCACTGCGTCTTCGACTCTTTACCTTCTTTCGGCGATACACAGACACGACGCTCGCCATTGGCCAGCTCATAGCGATGTAAAGGCGCATCAATCAACTGACGGTCAAGTGCTACGTTACCTTTGACCACAGCAGCATAGGTTTTTTTAATTTTATGTTCACGCAGCATGTCCTGTAAGCTTTTCAGTACGCTACGTTTTTTCGAGATCATCACCAGACCAGACGTGTCACGGTCAATACGATGAATCAGTTCCAGATATTTTTTCCCAGTCGCTGCACGTAAGCCTTCGATCAGACCATATGCGACACCACTACCGCCATGTACCGCGATGCCCGAAGGTTTATTCACCACCATCAGACCTTCATCTTCATAGATCACGCGGGCCAACAAACCATTGGCAACCTTGTCAGAAATGGGCGCAGCAGATTCATCTTTTTGCTCATAACGGATCGGTGCAACACGAATCTGATCAGCAATCGCCAGTTTGGTTTCCGCCTTGATGCGTTTTTTATTGACGCGCACCTGGCCTTCACGAATCAGGCGATAGATACGGCTTTTTGGCACACCTTTCAAACGACTAAACAGGAAATTATCGATGCGTTGTCCATCTTGATGTTCATCCACTTCAAACCAAGTGACGTTTTGCCATTGTTGCGTAGAATTCATACAGTTACTATGACCCAAAAAATACTAAAATTGATTAAAAACTGATCACTTAGGTTATGCTTTACACAAGAAACATAAGCTTAGCCCATAGGCAGATGATGCAAGGTTTGATATAGTCAGCGCACGGAAACCATCGTTTGTGGGTAAAAGTTGAATCATTTCAGATTTTTCTGAACTTGATTGTTCAATTAAAGACTCACATGATACGGGAAGGTCCCCAAAGAATTATGCCGACGCCGAAGGCTTATTATATCGGCAAACAAAGCAAACTGTTGCGTTTAATTGTACCTCAGGTACATAAATCAGTTTGTCTTAAAAAATATGTCGCCAACTTTCGTTGGTTTTTAAACGTAAACTGATACACATCAGATTAGTCGCACCCTGAAGACGACTTCAGGCTACAGCGTCGATGCATTGGATCTGCACAGTTTGTAAAGATACGACGACAATTCCGTATCAAGACACTTTCTATAAAGAAGGGATGATCTTCGAGCAATGTGACAGTGAAAGTTACATACATCCAATGCACCGCTCGTCCGCCAGTGAAGCGTTCAGGTGACTTTAATCCGTTTAAAGATTGAAGCCGTATTGCCATCATCAATACGTGAATCAAAACCGAAGCCTATCTATACAAGTAGAAGCCGGTAAGAAAAGACTCAGACCACAATGAAATTCATTGCAGATTTGAGCCATTGATCCGTGATGTGTGATGTTCGCTACGTGTATAGCGATTTTTTGCTGTGTATCACTATAAGGTGTTACACCCATGAAACGTATGTTGATTAATGCAACACATGCCGAAGAAATTCGCGTTGCACTTGTCACTGGTCAGCGTCTTTACGATTTTGATTTAGAGAATCGTACCCGTGAACAAAAAAAATCCAATATCTATAAAGGTCACGTGACTCGCGTTGAGCCTTCTTTAGAAGCTGTATTCGTCGAATATGGTGCAGGTCGTCAAGGCTTCCTGTCGATGCGTGAAATTGCAAACTCATATTACAAAGCCGACCCTCGCCAGACCTCAAATATCCGTGAACTGATTACGGAAGGTACCGAGCTTTTGGTTCAGGTGGAAAAAGAAGAGCGTGGCAATAAAGGCGCTGCCCTGTCTACGTTTATTTCACTTGCTGGCCGTTACCTGGTTTTAATGCCAAACAACCCGAAAGGTGGTGGTATCAGCCGTCAAATTTCTGGTGCTGTGCGTGAAGAACTGAAAGAAATGCTGGCGACGCTTAACGTACCACGTGGCATGAGCGTGATTGTGCGTACTGCCGGCATCGGCCGTTCACAAGAAGAGCTGCAACTTGATCTGCAACATCTGCTTGACCTTTGGGCACAAATCCAGAAAACAGCAAGTTCTGGCCCATCTCCAATGTTGGTGCATCAGGAAGCGGGTGTGGTGACACGTGCCATTCGTGACTACCTGCGTGATGATGTTGCGGAAATTCTAATTGACTCTGAGCAAGCCTATAACGAAGCTTATAACTTCGTAAAAGCAGTGATGCCACGTCAACTCGACAAACTGAAAACCTATACCTTAAATGAGCCTTTATTTGCTCATTTCGCGATTGAAAGCCAGATTCAGACTGCCTATGAACGTGAAGTAAAACTGCCTTCTGGCGGTTCGATCGTCATCGATCAAACTGAAGCTTTGGTGTCGATTGACATCAACTCAGCAAAATCGACCCGCGGTAGCGATGTTGAAGATACTGCGCTGAACACCAATATTGAAGCTGCAGAAGAAATTGCGCGTCAACTCCGTTTACGCGATATCGGCGGCCTAGTGGTGATCGACTTTATCGACATGACCAAAGATCGCAACCAGCGTATGGTGGAAGCGAAACTTCGTGAAGCGACCCAGAGTGACCGTGCCCGTATTCAATTCGGTCAATTGTCACGTTTTGGCCTGATGGAAATGAGCCGTCAGCGTCTACGTCCTTCTCTTGAAGAAGCGACTGGCTATGTCTGCCCACGCTGTCATGGTACTGGCATGGTACGTGACTTGCGTTCACTTTCACTTTCAATCATGCGTAAAGTGGAAGAGATTGCGCTGCGTGAACGTCAAGGTGAAGTTCAGGTCGAAGTTCCGGTCGAAATTGCTGCATTCATGTTGAATGAAAAGCGTCATACCTTGGTATATCTGGAACAGACCTCGAATGTACGTGTGACAGTATTGCCGCATCCGCATCTAGAAACACCGCATTATGAAATTACCTATAATGCCGAAGGCTTTGCCCCAACCAGCTATGAACGTACCGAAGCGACCCGTTCAAGTGAAAAAGAATTGGGCTATGAGTCTTCTGAATGGCATCTAGAAGAAGAGCAGCATGCGCAACACGCAGCACCAGCGCCTTCACAGCCGCAACAAAACAACGGCCGTAATAACAATAAACGCCGCAATCCACAAAACCAGCCGGCTCAACCGCAAGTGGCACAGCAAACACCTGTACAGGCAGCAGCTCCAGTAGCTTCAAGCAGCCCATGTGCATGGTTAGAAAACCTGTTTGTACAAAAACAGGCAGCGACTGTTGATCCATCACGTACTGCCAATAATGCTGCAGCAGCGATTGAACAAATGATCAATGGCGGTGCGGTAAGTCGTGGCCAGTTCGGTCAGGTGGCTGCACCGGTTGCACAGCCAGCGCCACAGCACGTAGCACAACCTGCTGCTGTATCAAGCAACAATAATGCTTACCTGGCACCATCGACTGTTGCACAAAAACAGGAACGTGATGCGGCAGAAAAACCGGCAGAGCGTGAAGAAAGGGCACCACGTCACAACAAGAAACCGCGCAACCCGAACCCGAAGCACAAAGAACCGCGCGAGCAGGTTCAGTCTGAAGCTCCTGCACCTCAGCAACATCAAGTGCATGAAGAAGTGGTTCAGGTGTCTCGTCAAGAACAACGCCATGAAGCACGTGAAAACAAGCGTCATTCTCGCCGTCAGCATCACAACGAGCCAGCGCAGCAAAATGATGTTCAGAACAATGAACAACAGCCACAACAGGCAATGCCGCGCCGTGACCGCCGCAACCAGCAACGTCCGGAACGCCCAAATCGCCACCGCGATCCAAGTGTTCTGAACGAACAAGCGCCTCAGGCAGCTCCTGCAGTTGTTGAAGCGCCGGCCGTCAATGACAAGCAGCTTCGTGTTGAATTGGTCGATGCACCCCGTACGGATGTGATGCCAACAGCAATGGTCGTAAATATTGACCAGGCAAAAAGCGAAATCGTGGCATTGAATGACAATGCTACAGTTGCAACGCCAGCAGTTGAAGTCACTGCACCGGCAGATGCGCCAGTTGAAGCGGCTGCAGCTGAAAATGTGGTTGAAGCCACCTTGACAGCTCCTGTGGAAGAAATTGTAGCGACTGAAGCAACGTCTGAAAAAACACGGGCCAGCAACGATCCGCGTCAGCGTCGTCGCCAGCAGCGTGCAGCACAGTCGCAACAACCTGCAGCTCAGCAGTTAACACCGTCACAAGTGCCAACTTTGGGCCAGTTCACCATTGGTAGCCTGATTCGTCATGTCTATGGTGAAGACTGCTCAGTGCTGATTGAACAGTTTGGTTTATTACCAACCTTCAACCGTGCTTTAGAAAAGTTCACGAAAGAGTACAACGCGAGTCTGGTGGCTGCCGCAGCACCTGCTGCTGCAGAGAAAAAACCGGTCACCCGTGATGTTGAAGTAACGGTAGCCAAGGTTGAAGCAGAGCCTGCTCCAGTCCTGGACCTGAACCCACCAAAACCGGTCTCAGACAAGCGTGTTGCCAACGATCCACGTGAGCGTCGCCGTTTGGCCAAACAGGCTGCGGAACAGGCTTTGCAACAAGCCAAACAGCAGGCAAAAGTAGAAGCCGCGCCGGCGGTTGAAACTGTGCCAGAACCTGTAGCAGTAGAAGCACCAGCTGAACCTGTTGAAGCAGCTGTAACTGAAGCACCTGTAGCATCGGAAGCAGTGGTTGAAACGACGGAAAATACTCAGCCGACGGAACCAGCAACTGAAACCGCAGCACCAGCTGAAGTTCAGGTCGAAGAAGCGGCTCCAGCTGAAGCAAGTGCTGAAACAGAAGCGCCTGTGGCAAAAAGCAAAGATGTGGCAGAAGCGACCGTAGAGGAAGCTGAAGCCAGCGAAGCGGAAAAAGCCGAGAAGCAAGCTGCTCGCCCGCGTCGTCCACGTGGCCGTCCACCGAAAAAAGCCAATACTGCAACTGAGTCATAATTTGCCCAATTGCAGTCACATAAAAAAACCTAGTCATTTCGATGACTAGGTTTTTTTTGCTAGATTTGGTCAAAATAGGTAGATTGCACTAGCTTTTTAACGTTAAAAGATGGATAGCTTGTCTGCTGTATATAAATTAAACCTATCGGATACGAAAAACAAATAGGATTCTCATGACCCAAATGAAACCGCACGATCTTATTGGTATTGCAGATGTCGCTGCCAAAATCCCGGCCTTCTTAATCAAAGTGCCTAATTTGCTGACTGGGCTAAGACAGGCCTATTTACGTACTCCGAATACACCGGCCGGTCTGGGTCTGGCTTTTGAAAAAGCTTCACAGCGTAATCCGGAAGGTATCGCTTTGCGTTTTGAAGATCAAAGCTATAGTTATACCGCTCTTAATGCCTGGGCCAACCAGATTGCACATTTTTATCTTTCCTTGGGTGCCAAGAAAGGTGATGTCGTGGCGCTGATGGTCGAGAACCGCCCTGAACTCATTGCCAGCGTGCTCGGTCTGGCCAAACTTGGTGTCACCACGGCACTGGTCAATACCTCGCAAGTGGGTAAGGTGCTGACCCACAGTATCAACCTGGTCAAACCAATTGCGGTGATTGTCGGTGAAGAGTGCCGGAACGCGGTCAACGAGATTCGTGATGACCTCAATATTAGCAGTGATCGCCTGCATTGGTTTGCCGATCAAAATACTCAAGCCGATCCGGGTCAGGCGCCTGCGGGCTTTATCAATCTGGCTGAAAAAATCGATCTCTCCCCGAAATTCAATCCACCGACCACCCATTCGGTGCAAGGCAAAGATGGGCTGTTCTACATTTATACGTCGGGCACCACCGGCCTGCCTAAGGCAGTCATCTTTACCAACGGGCGCTGGACGCTGGCTTATGGCACCTATGGCCATGTGCTAAACCTGAAGAAAGATGATGTGATGTACTGCACCCTGCCGCTTTATCATGCCACAGGCATGGTGGTGTGCTGGTGTGGCGTGATTGCAGGTGCAGGAACGCTTGCGATTCGACGTAAATTCTCGACCTCCTCCTTCTGGAAAGATGTAAAGAAATTTGATGCCTCTGCGATTGGCTATGTCGGTGAGTTGTGCCGCTATCTGATGGATGCCCCTCCCTCTGAACTGGAAAAAGACCATCGGGTCACCCGAATGATTGGAAATGGCATGCGCCCGAATATCTGGGACAAGTTCAAATCCCGTTTTGGGATTCAGGAAGTGCTGGAATTGTATGCGTCCAGTGAAGGCAATGTCGGTTTTAGCAATATTTTCAATTTTGACAATACCGTCGGTTTCTCCCCGACACCCTATGCCATTATTGCCTTTGATAAAGATAAAAATGAACCGGTTCGGGATAACAAGGGTCACTGCAAACGGGTGAAAAAAGGTGAAACAGGTTTACTGATTGGTAAAATTACCCGTCGCTCACCCTTTGATGGTTATACCGACCCGGAAAAAAACAAGTCCGTGATCATGCAGGATGTATTTGGCAAAGGTGATGCTTATTTCAATACGGGCGATCTGGTACGTAATATCGGCTTTCGTCATGCCCAGTTTGTCGACCGCTTAGGTGATACTTTCCGCTGGAAAGGTGAAAATGTTTCCACGACTGAAGTTGAAAACATGCTGACCGAGTATGACAAAATCGTTGAAGCGGTGGTGTATGGCGTGGAAATCCCCAATACCAATGGTCGTGCCGGGATGGCAGCGCTGACCTTAAAACCAGACATGCAACTGGATCAAGAAGACCTGCAACAGATGGTCAGCACCTTTAAACAGTGCTTGCCTGCTTATGCCGTTCCGGTGTTTTTACGTATCCAGCAGCAAGTCGAAACGACAGGCACCTTTAAATACCAGAAAAACAGGTTGAAAGAGCAAGCATTTGATCCGAATAAAACCGATGAACGCCTGTTGGTTCTCTTACCAGGTGCAACGGCCTATTCTGAGCTCACAGCAGAGATTTTTGCCAACATTCAGGCCTACCAATATCGCTTCTAAGTACTGAAGTTGCCTATTTTTTGTTTAGATAAAGCACAATTGTTCTATTTATAATCAAACATGGGCAACTTTGTTATTTTTTGCTTGCGCTGAAATGAGATCTTGCTACAATACGCTCCATCAAACAAAGTGGTGCTTTAAGCTATTTCGCTTGACTTGCACTATACATTCAAACCTAGTTTGAATGCCGGTTCAGGGCCGTTAGCTCAGTTGGTAGAGCAGTGGACTTTTAATCCATTGGTCCCGCGTTCGAGTCGCGGACGGCCCACCATTTCTTTGATATCCCTTGATGGGCCGTTAGCTCAGTTGGTAGAGCAGTGGACTTTTAATCCATTGGTCCCGCGTTCGAGTCGCGGACGGCCCACCATCATTCTAAAACATCAGTTTTAGAAATCTCAATCAAATTCATTTTGATTACCCAGAATGGGCCGTTAGCTCAGTTGGTAGAGCAGTGGACTTTTAATCCATTGGTCCCGCGTTCGAGTCGCGGACGGCCCACCATTCTTTGCTTAGAATGTTTTCTGAAACATCCCTTACACTATTTTGATTTGCTTTCTATCAGCTGCTATTATATGTTCACGCTTGGATTTTAGGCTGATTTGTCTTCAAAACTTGTTTTGATTTTTAAACAGTTATAAATAGTTTTCTTTAATCCAATTCTAAAAAAAAGAGCAGCGCCGTTTCTTATCGCATTATTTTCTAATATCAAATGTGGTGTCTTTTACCAGTTCATAAGCTTTAGAGGGTGCAGGATAGCCGCGATCAAATAATTCACGATTGATTCTTTCCTTTTCACTATAGATTTTGTCCAGATTCATCACCAGATGGTTCGAATCCTTAATCGTATAATAAAAGCTCGCCCCTTCTTTACGACTCACCACCACCTCGGTACGCTCCGGATTGATAAACCAACGGTCTTTGCGATAGGTGATATTGCTGGCAGTGCTACTTTTGGCATTATCAATAAACACTTTGCCATACTGCAAAATGCTGCGATGCACCGTACCATCCGGCATTAAGGTCAAAATAAATTCTGCCTTACCCTCATTGCAGGGCGCAAAGTTACCATCACAGTCGATCTCGGTATAATAGCGGCCGATAAAATCTTTGGCATAATCTGGTACGACGGCCAGATTTGACTCGGTTTCTGCCCGAAGGGTAGCTTGCCCTGCTACCTGAGTTAAAGATTTTGCACTCACCGGCACGACATCAGGCTGTGCATTCGCAGCGGAAATTTTCACCCCCTCCTGTCCTGATTCTGCCTGAAGCTCCTGCTCAGGCTTGACTTGATGGCGATCACAAGCCTGTAGTATGCCCATCCCCCCCAACATTAGGCCGAATTTAAAAAAACTGCTTAATGTACAACTTGATACATCCAATTTCATTTTAAAGCATACCTAAATTAGGAAACACAGCACGTACAGAGCACATTGCAAGCCAATGAACTTTACACAAGAGTTCAATAGAATTTTCACTATGTTAGTGGCTCTTAGAGCTGGATTTAATCTTTATTAACATTACTTAACGAATTTATTTGCAATCAGCACTTTAAAAAATTTGATCCAACTCCATTTTTGAAGTATGGATCTGTTTTAGGATTCAACCCTATTTTTAATCAGGAGATTTTAATGGCCAATGTTGGTTTATATCGCTCTAACCGCTCAAACATGATTGCAGGTGTGATGGGTGGTATTGCTGAACGTTTTGGTTGGAACGCAAATTTATTACGCCTTATCTTTGTGGTGATTTCGGTCATGAGTGCTGCATTTCCGGGTATTCTGGTCTATCTGGTTCTGTGGTTAATCATGCCAAAAAAGCAGTACAGCATTGAACAGGACAAGGTTCAGCAAGTTCAGGACTATCAAAATCCTGTGCGCACCGTCAATCAGGATAAACGCTATTAATCTGCATCCTAATTTATAGCAAGATGTATTGAAGTGCTTCCTCCTTCACCCAGTCTAATGGGGTGAGATTTTGATGCCACGATAATTCCCCTAGATTATCGTGGCTTTTTTTTGCCTATATTTTTGTTATTTCTATGCTGTATGACAGCTTTTTACTTTATCTTTTAGCTCAATTAGCGATAAATTCAATATTCTAATGTTTGAAATGGATGTCAGATGACTCAGGCAGAATGGATGATGCTGTGGCTCTGTGCCGTAGCAGCCCTGCTGCATGGTTTAAGCGGCTTTGGCTTTCCCATGATGAGTACGGCTGTTCTGTCCAGCGCATATCCGCTTAGCATCGCGGTTACCCTTGTCATTCTGCCCTGTTTGCTGCTGAATCTGATCATGCTGAATGCCGATCCTGCACATAGTCTGTTGAATAGTATTGGCTATTATATAAAACGCTATTGGCCATTAATGCTTAGTAGCCTGATCGGCAGTGTACTCGGGGTCAAGCTGTTACTTTGGCTAAATGAGGCTTATTTAAAACTGTTATTGGGTCTGGTAATTGTATTTTATGTCTTGGACCAGTTACGGGCACGACCCTTACAAGTTAGTCCGCATATTTCCAGCATGCTCTGTTTTGGTTTACTGGCCGGCATTATTGGAGGTGCGACCAATGCTATGGCACCTTTTCTGATGATGTATCTGATGAGTTGCCAGCTCTCAAAGATAGATATTGTTATTATCAGTAATCTCAATTTTATTGCCGGTAAACTGATCCAGCTGATTTTACTATTTCCAATTCTGATCACACTGGAAACCCATCAACAGCATATTCTGATCGGGATCAGCTTATTCGCCCTTGCTGGTGTCTGGATCGGAGGCAAAATACGCCATCGTTTATCTCAGCAGCACTTCAAATGGATTGTCCTGGCTTTACTTTTTGGCTTGGGCCTGTATGCCCTCTGGCAAAGTGCTGGATTATTGCAACAATCTGGTTATAGTATCTTTAAATAGGGTATTTTTTAAACAAAGCAAAATTACAAATTCAAAGCTGATATAAAAAAATGACGTAAATAAAAACCTTGCAAGGAGAGCATATGACTCAGACCAATCTAGCCACCCCAACCAATGCGATGCCTAAAGGGCTGCTCAAAGGCTGGATCCTTATTGTTGTTGCAGCTATTGTGGCCTATAGCCTCTATCTTTATCTGCCCTATGACCAGAATGCCAATAAGGGTCTGGCTCTGCTGGCTTTTATCGGTATTCTCTGGCTGACTGAAGCGATTCATATCACCATTACCGCACTTTTAGTTCCAGTGATGGCGGTGTTACTCGCCATGCCAATGGCCTCTGACGGGGGACTGGTTCCCATCACCACACAAGCCGCTTTGGCCACTTTTGCCGATCCTGTCATTTTCCTGTTTTTTGGTGGTTTTGCGCTGGCAACGGCATTGCATATCCAGAAGCTGGACCGGAAAATTGCCATGTGGATTATCTCCATGTCTGGTGGGCATTTGGGTATTTCTGTACTGGCGATTTTTGTGGTGACGGGGCTGCTGTCCATGTGGATTTCCAATACGGCCACTGCTGCCATGATGCTGCCTTTGGCCTTAGGCTTGCTTTCACATCTGGATGTCAGCAAGGATCGTAAAACTTTTGTCTTTATCCTGCTCGGCATTGCCTATTCGGCCAGTATTGGCGGGCTGGGCACCATGGTCGGTTCCCCTCCGAATGCCATTGCCGCCAAGGCACTCGGCTATGATTTTGCCGACTGGATGAAAATCGGCTTGCCGATGATGTTCATTATTCTCCCCGCCATGCTAGTCAGTTTATATCTGGTACTACGTCCAAAACTAAATCACAAAGTACAATTTGTGACCGAAGATATTCCCTGGACCGGCACCCGTATAGCCACCATGATCCTCTTTCTCTGTACTGCAATTGCCTGGATTTTCAGTAAAAAATTCACCGAAATTTTTGGTATTTCTCAGCCGGATACCTGGATTGCAATTTCGGCTGCCTGTATGGTGGTAATTCTAGGTACCGCAAGCTGGAAACAGATTGCAGAAAATACCGACTGGGGGGTCTTGTACCTATTTGGTGGTGGTCTGACCTTGAGTGCCATTCTGAAGGATTCAGGCAGTTCGCTGGTACTGGGGCAAACTCTGGCCAATGCCTTTGGTGATGCCTCCCCGCTGATGATTATTTTTGTAGTCGCCACTTTTATTATCTTCCTGACTGAATTTACCAGTAATACCGCTTCGGCTGCCCTGCTGGTACCAGTATTTGCCGCAATTGCGGATCAGATGGGCATGCCCAAAGAAATTCTGGTGATTGTCATTGGTATTGGTGCCTCATGTGCCTTTATGCTGCCGGTAGCTACCCCGCCCAATGCGATTGTTTTTGGAACCGGTCATATCCAGCAAAGCGAAATGATGAAAGTCGGTTTTGTACTGAATATTATGTGTATCTTTATTATTTCACTGTTTATTTACTGGTTCTTCCTCTAAACCAAGTCCAATAAAAAAGCACGTTTTGGCGTGCTTTTTTATTGGCAAGTATCGCTGCTTTTTAAGCAAAATCCTTGCTCAAAGCAGATGCATTAAACTCAGATAATTTCTCTAAAATCATCTTATTCAGTTCTGCTTTTGATCTTAAGTTGATTGAGTTCCTGATTCAGTGCAGCAATGATATCGGCACGACTGATAATTCCCACCAGCTGTTGTTGACTGACCACCGGAATATAATTAAAAGAACGTTCAACAAAATAAGGCACCAGATCCTGAATCGGCTGGGTCGGCTGCACCGTGACGACTTTTAAGCTCATAATATGCCTGACCTGATCTTCCCAACTGCTGCGAATATCCGAAGCACGCTTAAACCATTCCACCACGTCATACATGGCCAAAGTGCCGACCAGTTTTTCTTCTGCATTGACCACGGGCAGGCTCATCAGGTTCATCTGTTTAAACTTGTCCAGCGCATGATGAATATTGTCATTTTCATGCAGCGTGACCACATCTTTGGTCATAATATCCTGACAAGTAAATTCATGCACCGCCCGCGCATTGGCAATATCCTGTGCTTCCAGAATAATCTTTTGCAGGTCATATTCACTGATATCCAGCAATTCTGTTTGCTGGTCTAGCACGTCCTGAATATCCTGCGGCTGAATGGTAACTTTCTGGGTCGGGGTTGGATCTTTAGAACGGGTATTCAGTTGCGCCTGCTGCGGATAGCTCTTGCCAATCATGCGGTTAAATACAATGGCGATGATCATCAGCAGCAGTGAATTTAAGAGCACCGGATAAAACACAAAGGCATAGCCCAGATCATGTACCGCATTTCCGCCCAAGACCGCAGTAATCGCGACCGCACCACTCGGGGGATGCAAGGAATCTGTGGTCATCATCAGCATAATCGACAGAGCGACGGCGACACTAAAAGCTTCAGTCGGATTGGCCATGAATAATGCGCAGGTTACGCCGACCACAGCCGCAATGGTATTCCCCACCATAATATTCCAGGGCTGTGCCAGAGGACTGGCCGGCACTGCAAACAGCAACACCGAAGACGCCCCCATCGGTGCAATATACCAGGCCTTAAAATCACCCAGAATCCACAAACTCAGCAATGAGGATACGGCCAAGCCGATCAGGGCACCGATGCCGCATAACAGACGGTCTTTGAGCGGAAGGACTTTGAAGTTTGGTTTTAAGGTATTGAGCCAGTCTAGGTTTGAGTGAAACACAGTCTACCTGATTTACTTTTTATCGATTTTCCGCATTATAGAACCAAGCAGCCTTAAAGGTATATTTGTTTTATATCTTTTAATGCTGCAGGTATGCCTACTTTTTAGAAAAAAAATGTCGGCATGATTGCTCATCATCAAAATGGTTTTGAAGGGCTGAGGCTTTATACTTCATGCATATTCCAACAACATCGTGACTTACAATGAAGCTGATAAAACTGTTTAAAATCATGTTATTTTGCAGTAATTTCAGTGGGCTTTGATAACGGATTTTCATCTGATTCAGATCGAATAATCGGCTCGATTTTAATCAGCTCGACCTCACCATAGAAGGTCGAAAATGCCACATCTCCGGCATCGATGCCAGTGCCAATCCGAATTAAATTTTCTACAGGCGCCAAACGGGTCGGATCAAACAGTACCCACCCACCCTCTAAATAAGCTTCAAAAATGGCGTGAAAATCGGGTAAAAACTTTTCGATTTCGACATAACCGACCACCATGCGTGCTGGAATGCCTAAAGCGCGACACAGCGCAATACCTAAATGAGCAAAGTCACGACAGACGCCCGCCCGATGGATGAGCACATCTGTTGCAGTACTAAACTGATCCGTGCTGCCAGAAACATAAAATATATTGTTATAAATCCATTGTTCAATCGCTTTGACCCGCGCATAACCCGGCGTCATCCAGCCAAAGGACCGATTGGCCATTTCTGCAAATAAATCCGAATTACAATAACGGCTGGCCAGCAAATAAGGCAGCACCGCATCAGGCAAATCCGGAATCAGCACTTCATTCAGATTATGCTGCGCATCTGCATTGATCACCGGATGACGTTCAACTGTCGCGTTATAATGCACTTCAAAGACATCACAAGGTTGGACATGCAGACGTATATAACGATTTTGATGATTTAAATCCTGGAATTCACGCCATACGACAGGCATATTAAATGTCAGTTGTTGTTCAAGAATAGTTTGATCGGAATGATGTGCCGCCTGAATCAGAAAAACAAATTCTGTGGTCTGGACAACCTTATATTTTAAATGACATTGAATTTGATAAGTGGTCATGAATTTCCTTATTTTTAAGCATTATTATATTGTGTGAATATTAAACTAATTTTAGGATGCTAATCGTATAAGATCAGTTGAGCTTTATAATGCTCCGGTTAATCGGATGCCATATATCTGATTTATTCTTGATTTTTAAGTTAGCCTCAATCGGCCAGTAAAGCTGAAATCACGACAGATGCATAGATGACTCTTCTTGTTTAAAGGTATTCTGGATTTTTTCAAAAAAGGTTCCACACATTAACCCTTTGCCACTCCCCTGCAAAGTCCTTATAATTGAGCACAATTTTTCTCTAATTTTAAGTGGATGACCATGAGTCGCGCCATATCGCATATTGATACCTTCCAAGGCTTAATTCTTGCCTTACAAACTTACTGGGCGGAGCAAGGCTGTGTAATTTTGCAGCCTTACGACATGGAAATGGGCGCAGGAACATTCCATACAGCGACTTTCCTTCGTGCTTTAGGGCCTGAAACCTGGAACGCAGCCTACGTTCAGCCGTCACGTCGTCCGAAAGATGGCCGTTATGGCGAAAACCCCAACCGTCTGCAACATTATTACCAATTCCAGGTGGTACTGAAGCCAAACCCGGACAACATCCAACAGCTCTACCTTGACTCGCTTAAAGCGATTGGGATCGACCCACTGGTACACGACATTCGTTTTGTCGAAGACAACTGGGAATCGCCAACCCTCGGCGCTTGGGGTCTAGGCTGGGAAGTCTGGCTCAACGGTATGGAAGTGACTCAGTTTACTTATTTCCAGCAAGTGGGCGGTGTTGAATGCTACCCGGTAACAGGTGAAATCACCTATGGTCTTGAGCGTCTTGCCATGTACTTGCAAGGTGTAGACTCGGTTTACGATTTAGTTTGGACCAAAGGTCAGTTCGGTACGGTTACTTATGGCGATGTGTTCCATCAAAATGAAGTTGAGCAGTCAACTTATAACTTTGAATATGCAAACGTTGAAAAAATGTTTGAGTTGTTCGATTTCTACGAAGCTGAAGCAACACGTTTAATCGAAGCTGAACTGCCATTGCCTGCTTATGAGCAAGTGATTAAAGCCTCACACTGCTTTAACTTATTAGATGCACGTGGTGCGATTTCGGTGACTGAACGTCAACGTTATATTTTACGTGTGCGTACTTTGGCACGTGCCATTGCAAACAGCTATGTGGCAGCGCGTGCGAAATTGGGCTTCCCGATGGCTGAACCTGAGCTTCGTGATGAAGTGTTAGCGCAGTTAAAAGCACAAGTTGAAGCGGAAGCAAAAGTTGAATCTAAGGAGAGCAAATAATGTCTAAACATACCGTTTTGTTCGAATTAGGCTGTGAAGAACTTCCACCGAAAAGCTTAAAAAAATTACGTGATGCATTGCGAGCAGAAACCGTAAAAGGCTTAAAAGATGCTGGTCTTGCTTTTGATTCTATCGAAGCCTATGCAGCACCACGTCGTTTGGCATTAAAAATTAAAAATGTTGACGGCGCGCAAGCTGACACGCAAAAACGTTTCGACGGCCCTGCAAAGCAAGCAGCCTTTGATGCGGAAGGCAACCCAACCAAAGCTTTAGAAGGCTTTATGCGTGGTCAAGGCATCACGGTTGATCAAGTATCGACTTTCCAAGCCGGTAAAGTTGAAAAAGTGTGCTACTTGAAAGACGTGAAAGGTCAAAGCCTAGACGCTTTACTCCCGCAAATTTTACAAAATGCCTTGGACAACCTGCCAATTGCAAAACGCATGCGTTCTGCGGCGAGCCGTACTGAATTTGTACGTCCGGTAAAATGGGTGGTATTGCTTAAAGACAACGATATTGTTGATGCAACCATTCAGGATCACAAAGCAGCTAACGTGACTTTCGGTCATCGTTTCCATGCACCTGAAGCAATCACTTTAACGCATGCTGACGAATACTTAGCAAAATTAAAAGCAGCGCACGTTGTAGCTTCTTTTGAAGAACGTCAAGCCATTATCGACCAACAAGTGAAAGCGTTGGCTGATGAAGTCAATGCCATTGCAATTGTACCAAGTGACCTTCGTGACGAAGTAACAGCATTGGTTGAATGGCCTGTTGCGCTTCGTGCAAGCTTCGAAGAACGCTTCCTTGCTGTTCCTCAAGAAGCATTGATCACCACCATGCAGGACAACCAAAAGTACTTCTGTTTAGTGAATGCTGACAATAAACTGCAACCGTACTTCATTACGGTGTCTAACATTGAGTCGAAAGACCCGACACAAATTATTGAAGGTAACGAGAAAGTCGTTCGTCCACGTTTGTCGGATGCTGAATTCTTCTTCTTGCAAGATCAAAAGCAACCGCTTGCATCGCGTAAAGAGAAATTGGCGAATATGGTCTTCCAAGCAGAATTGGGTACGCTTTGGAACAAGTCGGAACGTATTGCAAAATTGGCTGTTGCTTTAGCGCCAATTACAGGTGCAAATGCTCAAGACGCTGAAAAAGCGGCCCTTCTGGCAAAATGTGACTTAACCTCTGAACTTGTGGGTGAGTTCCCTGAACTTCAAGGGATCGCGGGGACATACTACGCACGTCTTGAAGGCGAAAATGATGAAGTTGCTGAATCTTTAGGTGAGCAGTATTTACCTAAATTCGCAGGTGACGTTCTACCTAAGACTAAGACAGGTACAACCATTGCCCTTGCAGACCGTTTAGATACTTTGACGGGTATTTTCGGTATTGGTCAAGCGCCTACAGGTTCGAAAGACCCGTTTGCACTTCGTCGTTCTGCGATTGGTATTTTGCGTCTTGTGACAGAAAACGAGCTTGATGTATCAATTGAAGACCTAATCAAACTTGCTTTAGCTGCTTATGGCGATGTATTGAAAGATCACGACAAGACTTTAAATGATGCAGTTGCATTCCTTGAAGGCCGTTACCGTGCGAAATACGAAGACCAAGGCGTAGCTGTTGATGTGATTCAAGCAGTTCAAGCTTTGTCTCCAAAATCTCCACTTGATTTTGACAAGCGTGTAAATGCGGTCAATCACTTCCGCGCGCTTCCTGAAGCTGCTGCACTTGCTGCTGCCAACAAACGTGTTGCCAACATTCTTGCCAAAGAAGCTGCACCTGAAGGTGCTGTGGTTGAAGCAAACCTGGTTGAAGATGCTGAAAAAGCATTGTTCGCTGAACTTGCGAAAATCACGCCTGTGGTTGAGCCGTTATTCGCTGCCAAAGACTACACTGCTGCGTTATCTGCACTTGCTGCACTTCGTGCGCCAGTCGATGCTTTCTTTGACGGTGTAATGGTGATGGCTGATGATGCTGACTTGAAAGCAAACCGTTTACGTATGCTTGCTCAGCTTCGTGACTTGTTTACGAAAGTGGCTGATATTTCGGTGTTACAGCACTAAGCTTTAATTGCTTGAAGTTTAAACAAAACCCCGCTATAAATTAGTGGGGTTTTTTATTGAGTTTAAAATGAGTAAATTAGAACAGGGTGAAATAGCATTATTTAAATATAATAAATTAAGATTCTCCTTCGCTAATTTAAAAGCTGGAGATCAACAGATATTAACAAGTGATCCTTGGTCTCTAATTAATTCACACCTTCAACAAAAAATTTCAAGAAGTAGAGGTGATAATAAAATTTTCTTAGAGCGTTCTTTATATTTCTCATCTTTAGCTGAATCTTTTTATAAAGCCGCTAACAGTATTCTTTTACCAACTCGAGCAACATTACTTTATTATGGGATGCTGAACCTTGTAAAATGCTTTTTGTCCTATAATAAAATTGAATTAGAAACCGTACATGAGCATCATGGTTTAAATTTACCGCTTGGCACAGACAGTACTATTCAGGTAAAGCCAAAATCTAACGAAGGAGTAAATATATTTGCTACTTTTTCTGAAATTCTAGGTAAGAAAATCACTCATCCTTTTAATATTAATTTTCGCCAAGCCGTAACTAATATTCCCGAAATTCATAGTCTATGTCATGGCTTAGGACTTCTACCTAAAAGAAAATTACTACCTATTCAGATAGAAATCTTAACTAACCCTGAACATAATAAATTATTTACCGAAATTCTTATTGATAATGAACAAAAAACCAAAGTTGATATAAACAGATTTCTTAAAAATGAAAGATTAAATTATTTCAAAGAAGGCCTCCCTCGTGAAGGGAAAATAGTATACAGATCCAAGTCTCGAAAGCCTTATACTAGAGAAAATATGAATACGATTTATCAGAATATCCTAAAAGAATATTGTAAATTTGATATTGCACCTATTCTTACAAATACTGGATATCGTTATTACGTTGATTTAAAAACGGCCGAATTACCACACTTATCCTATACTTTATTATGTATGTTCTATCTTGGTACTGTTGCTCGATATAGACCTAGTGAAGCTAATGAACTATTGCAGGGTACATTAAGGCCAATTGTAAGTGAGTTTGTAAATCTCTCTCCTAATCAATTTTTGTATCAACTATGCTCAATATTATTAGAAAAAGAATGTGTTATGCCTTTTTCTTCTATTACACCTATGAATACAATTTAGCTTACCTTGTTGTAATGATGGGAAACTATATGCTTTTCTCTATAGATTCCCTATACTCAACCTAACAACACTCAACAAGAAAGAATCATATGAAATTTAAAGCTCTTATTTTGACGGGTCTTGCGAGTATCGCAGTTACAGCTTGTACATCTGCACCAAAAATCCCGCAGCTTGAAGTTGGCGTCTTACAGGAAGTACAAAACCTCGAAGTATCTCCAGAAACCACCAACAACAAGGCAAAACTGACCAAGTTCCTCGACAAATGCGTGATTGAATTTACCGGCGATCTTGGCAATAACCGTGTCGTTGAACAATGGTCATTTAAAGGCCTTACCCTGATGGATGCAGGTTCAGCAACTTTCCAGCGCGACGGCACCAGCACTGCACAAAAGTTTGATCTACATGCTGAAAATGTACAAAAAAACTTTATTTCACTTCGCCATCACTTTGCCAAAGATGCATTAACTCAATGTGACTAAGCATCCTGCCCTGTTTTTATTCAGAAAATGGGGCAATTCTTTATCTAAAATAAATAAAAACCGGTTTCATATCTCACCGCGCCGTCTTTCATTACAAAAAAGCTAAATTGTACTTCTTG
Source organism: Acinetobacter sp. F9 (assembly GCF_019195275.1). Lineage (NCBI taxonomy): Bacteria > Pseudomonadati > Pseudomonadota > Gammaproteobacteria > Moraxellales > Moraxellaceae > Acinetobacter > Acinetobacter sp. F9. The sequence continues at coordinate 2,308,184 of NZ_CP078068.1, read as the reverse complement.
GAAGCGCTCGCGAATCCATCAGATCTTCATTGTTTTCGTGAAATTATCCGCTACACTCAAAATCAAACAAAAGATCGCTATTTGACTACTTCGAGGTCGATCACATTATGATGATGAAAAAAGCTATTATTTTCGGCACTGCATTTTTAATCTGCATTCCAGCACTGGCACAAGCTGCAACCGAATCAGAAACACAAACCAGTAAGCCAATTGCTCCATATGGCACCAATCCAAATCTTTTGCATGTCTTTGCCTATAAAGCTCAGGAAGGCGTCATCAATACCGCAGAAAAAGTCGGTGAAGTAACTGAAAAAGGCATTGCTAAAGTAAAACCAGGTGTAGATCGTGCTTGGGGAAATACCAAGGCAGCGGCTTCAGAAACCGCGCAGAAAGTCGATCAGGTAACCACACAGGCAGCCCAACAAACCAATCAGAAAATCCAGCAAACCAAAGAAGTGTGGCGCGCCAACCCTCAACAAGCAGCACCGATTGTGCAACAGCCTTTGAGTGAATCCTCTGCGCCTCAGCAAACCACAACACCACAGATGCAACCTCAATCCGGTTCCGGCACTGCCACCAGCTATGCAGTGACTGATTTATAAGAAAAGCCCGTCATGGGCTTTTTATTTATCTTTCAGCAAAAAATACTCACTTCAAGAGAAGGGTTAAAAATCAATTCACCTGCCGTATCGGCTGGCCATTTTTAAAAGCTTCAATATTTTCGACCATCTGATTCACAATGCGCTGCCGTGCATCAACACTGCCCCAGGCATTATGCGGCGTCACAATCAGGTTTGGGATTGTTGCATCGAGTAGGACATTGCCTTCTTTCGGTGGCTCCACCGTTAAAACATCGGTCGCTGCACCGGCAATCTGACCCTCACGCAGCGCCTGCGCCAAGGCTGCTTCATCGACAATTCCGCCACGCGCACAGTTAATTAAAAATGCGCTTGGCTTCATGGCTTCGAGTTCAGCATGACTGATCAAATGCCGGGTGTCTTCAGTGAGTGGACAATGCAGACTGAGAAAATCAACTTGAGCAAGCAACTCGGCAAATGCTACACGGGATGCATCTGCTGGACGGTTTGGCAGCGCCGCAATCAGAACTTTCATGCCAAAAGCTTCAGCCAGTTTCGCCACCGCATGGCCCAGTTCACCATAACCGACAATGCCCAGTGTTTTTCCGGCCAGCTCGACAATTGGCGCATCCAGCAAACAGAATTGTGAAGATTTTTGCCACTGGCCTTGTTGTAGCGCATGTTGATAAGACAGAAATGAAGTGGCCAGATTGAGCATTAACATTAAAGTATGTTGTGCAACCGCAGAAGTACCATAAGCCTGACAGTTACAGACCACAATGCCGTGTGCTTTGGCTGCTGCCAGATCGACATTATTGCTGCCGGTCGCAGAAATCAGGATTAGTTTCAGTTCAGGAGATTGCTGAATGGTCGCAGCATCAATCAGTACTTTATTGCTAATAATGACCTCAACCTCGGCCACGCGGGAAGCAATCTCGGCAGCCGAAGTCGTTGGATACAACACAAGCGGATCAAAGGCTGCATGCAGTGCCTGAAAGTCCAAATCCTGTTGGTCTAGAGAAGCATAGTCTAAATAAACGGCTTTCATGGCTGTTCCCTCAATCCTGTTGAACCATTGATCTTTATCATTTAAAACAAGTCATTGAGGCTTTTCAAGCAGTTTCCGCTCTGCCAATCTTAATCTAGCGGTTTATCGAGATGATTGCGCAATGAACGCCGGATTTTATAGATCACATACACCGCCAGAATGATCATGAAAATAATCGATGCACTCATCATAATCACGGCTGGATGTACACTTTCTGCATGTGCCAGATTGGGCAGCGCTAAACCGACCATGAAACAGACTTGTATCATCTGGGCAGATTGCATCATATAGAGACCCCCTGGTTCGTTTCAACTATCGGGAGCAGTACGGGTGGATATTATTTGTACCGCCTATCTCTATATTATGCCTAGCCAATCACATGTCAAGTAATTGTTTTTTATTAAAAAATAAAGCTAGTTTATCTCATTGTGCGTCACAAACTGCGTATTTTTGTCACTTTCATCGATAAAGGCCGCAGCGCCATACTCATTGGTACTTAAATTCAAGTGCTTATAGCTGAACATATAATAATCGCTATAACGTTTCATGAGAATCGGGTGCATGCCCAGACTGAGTTCATCCTGCTCCTTGATCAGTTTCATGACATGCCGGTCATTCATCACCACCAGATAACGCTCATCATTCAAGCTGATGCTCAATAGGCCATTGCCTTTGGCATAAATCGGAATCAGGAATTTATGGTTCAGGGCAATCGCGCCTTCTGCATAACTTTCGATTTTATGACTGATGACATTAAATACCAGACCATGTCCATATTGATCCAGAAGCAACTGACGATTTTCCTGCGGCAAATTGACATGAATGCCGAGCTTGAGCAGGTCATGCTGATCGACCTGTTTATTTTGCAATAATTCTCTTAAGATCACCTGTTTCTGGCTGGCATCAAAAAACTGATTATCCAGTTGCAGATCATTATTTTTCAGGATACGCCCCAAGGCCATACGATGGCGTGGCAAAACATTTTCAATGACTTTGCGATAATAGAACTTGCTGTTTTTCTTGACCCGACGCATTTTCTGGTAAAAATAACTCGGTTCGTAATCATGTACCAAAAAGTCATACAGCAATTCGGAACTGGCCAGAACGGCAATGGCATCATGTCCGGTAAATGGCAAATGCAGCACATGATGCTGCGGAATCAGGGCCTGTAATTTCAGATAATGCGCACGGTCTTCGGCACAATACGGATCATAAACAATAATATATTCGCACGTGCTATCGATATCTTCGGCTTCAACCCGCATTCCTGCATTCAGCTCTGGTTGATAGAACATATTGTAGCGGGCATCGTGTACATCATCCGGATTGATCGAATATTGCGGCACCATCGCCACCACGCGCTGCACGCCTAAGGCGCGGGAATACTTGATCGCGGCATAGCCACCCATCGAGCCACCATAGGCAACCCGCTGCTGAAACGGCGCAATCAGTTCAGCCACTGCCTTTAACATGTTCCACATGGAACCTTGCGGGAACCAGGATTTGTGCTTGGGCATAATACCCAGAACATTGAATTCAAATTTCTGTAGCGACTTTTCTGCATTGATGTTGAGGCCCTTGGCACGGGTAATCAAATCGCCAAATGAAAAAATCAATTCTGAAGATGACCCCGGCATAAAAATCGCGCGTATATGCTCATCTTCAAAAACAATCTGCTTGTCCATAACTTTCCCGTGCTGGTAAATCGAACCCTTCCACAACAATTCAATCAATGAATGCTGTCAAAAAAGTGAATATGCTATTTTATATCGATCAAAAAGATTAAAAAGCGCAAAATATGACACAATCATTACATCCGGCAGCAAAACGGGGTTTTAGTGCATCTGCCGAGCTGTATCAGCAAGTGCGTCCCGATTATCCGGCAGAGATCAGTCAGTGGCTGGCCGATACTTTGACTTTGCCTGTCGATGCGCGTCTTTTGGATTTGGGCAGTGGGACCGGCAAGTTTATTCCTTATTTACGCCCGCTCAGTAAAAACATCATCGCTGTCGATCCGGTTGCGGAAATGCTGGCACAATTAAAACTGGCCCATCCGGACATTGAGGCTGTTGAAGGCCTGAGCCATCAACTCCCCTTGCCTGATCATAGCCTGAATGCGGTATTTTGTGCACAGTCATTTCACTGGTTTGCGAATGCAGAGACCTTACAGGAACTCAATCGAGTCCTAAAACCCGATGCTTATCTGGTTCTGGTCTGGAATCAGCGGGATACCCGGGTAGACTGGGTTCAGGCACTGGCAGATTGTATCGCCCCCTTAGAAGGTGATACCCCGCGTTATCATAGCGGAGCGTGGCGCAAGGTGTTTGAACAACAAACCCTGTTTCAGCCGTATGCAGAAACCAGCATGACCCGGCAACACCATGGCAGTGTGGAGCAGGTAGTATCAAAACGGCTACTCTCGACCAGCTTTATTGCAGCCATGCCGGCATCCCGGCAAGCACAGCTCAAACAACAGTTTGAACAGATTATCTGGGACTATACAGCCAAAGGTATAGAGGAAATGATTGATTTTCCTTATATTACCCATATATACGTATTTAAAAAAACTAATTAAAAACAGGAGTCAATCATGCATAAAATATCAGGAATGACACGCACTGCCCTGTTTGCAGCAGTCATGCTGCTCATGGCATGTGACCAGAAAACATCGGAAAGTACCGAACCGGCTGCAGACAGCACGGCTTCAGATCAGGTGATGCAGGAATTGAAAACCGAGCCGCTGAAAGACTTTCCCAAAACCACTGAGGATCCACATGATATTGCAGTACTGACCGATTATGAGCAACGTTTTCAGGAAATGAGTGCAGAGCTGGAAAAAGAATTAAACAGCATGCGTGATGAAGATAGCTTGAGTCCGGAGTTTATTCAGCAACGCCAGCGCGATCATGTACAGTCAGCCCTGAATATGCTGAAGGATTTAGAACTGAAAACCGAACAGGGCCGTTATATTCAGGGCATGATGTATCAATATTGGCAACATCAGGACAAATTGGTAAATAGTCCTGAGACTCAAACCAAAACAGTGAATGAGGCCAGTGAAAGTGTCAAAGGTTTAGGGAAATATCTGCATGCGCAAGAGCAACTAGAACGCTGGCGTTCGCAATATCCGGATCTGAATGCCAACACAGCACCTGCCCGCCCAGCCAGTTAATTCCATGGAGCTCATTGCTTGCACCCAGCTTGACTAAAATACACAGCGAATATCTAAGCTCAATGGGTGCATACAGGCACCTTGAATAAGCATGATACTGTCCAGGCTTGGTCTGCATTTCAGAATAAGGGCTTTTTCTCCCTCAGCATAAAATGACTTAGCTGGCCTTTAGGAACTGATGCACCCCTTGACCTGCCGCCCGGCCTGTAGCAAAACAGGCTGTCAGCAGATAACCTCCAGTCGGTGCATCCCAGTCCAGCATTTCCCCACAAAGAAATACATACGGATTGGATTTAAGTTGCAGCTGTTCCGACAGCACTTCACGCTTGACGCCACCTGCACAGCTAATCGCTTCTTCAATCGGACGAAAGCCTGTAAGTGGAATGGTCAAATGTTTTATCTGCTTGGCTAATTCAGCAGCATCTTGCCACCAAGTCTTGGCCACCAGTTCACGCACCAAAGCCGCTTTGGCACCATCCAATCCGGCTTTACGCCAAACATTGCTTAAAGACTGCTTCTTAGTCGGCTGTAATTTTTTCGCCAATTGCCCCACACTTTGGTCAGGAAATAAATCCAGACTCAGTTGCACTTGCTGACCTTGTTTTAGCTGTTCGCGTAAACCTCTTCCCTGCTTATAAATCAAACCACTTTCAAGCCCATAATGACTGATCACAATGTCACCCGTGGTTTTTTCACCTTGCCCGACCCAGGCTTCTACACGTTTTAAAGGCTGACCAAAGACTGGCTGCATGAACTTGGACCATGGATATTCCACCCCGGCATTACTGGCCTGAAAAGCCTCAATCTCATCGGGTTTTAACCAGGCTTGCCATGCGCCGTCACTGCCCAGTTCTGACCAGGATATTGCGCCACAGGCCAAAATAATTGCATCAAATTTTTCAGTGCGAAGTTCATTATTTTTTAGATCGTGCAGCTCAAGCTGTTGCTGATGCAGTCGGCTGACTTTATGCCGGTAATGAAACTGGATGCCATGACTGGCCAAGCGCTTGAGCCAAGCACGCAGCAAGGGAGCAGCTTTCATCTCTGTGGGAAATACCCGGCCGGATGAACCAATATAAGGCTCAATGCCTAGTTCCTGCATCCAGTTTTGAATCCAGACAGCATCCCACTGTTTGACCCATGGCGACAACCAGTCCACCTGATCATAACGCTGCACAAATTGCTCAACCGGTTCTGCATGAGAGATATTCAGGCCGGTTTTGCCTGCCATCAAAAATTTACGTGCAGCAGACGGTTTTTGCTCATAGACGTGCAGCTCATAATCAAACTGACTAAGGACTTCTGCGGCCATTAACCCGGCAGGGCCAGCGCCAACAATGGCAATACGTTTGCTCATCTGATTATTCCGCGACGCTAGCATTCTGCCCTTGCAAAGGCTGGAAATCATCAAACCGTGTCACATAAGCTTCAGGTTTAGTAATAATAAGTTGCTGACACAATTCCCCACGTTCCAGATATTTAATTTCAAAATGGGTGCGTGCTGAATCCTGGGCAATGACTTCTTTAATAAAAGGTAATTTCCACAGTTGTTCTGCCTGCTGTTCCGCTTCTTCGATATAGGCAGGAATATTACTGGCCAGTGTAATGGTTCCACCCGTCTTTAAACGGGAAAGTAAAAACTCAAAAAATGGCATATTGACCCAGCGCTGCGCCGGATTATGCGGTTCCGGATTTGGATACAAAATAAAGAATTGTTCTACCTGCTCTGGATACAATGCATGCACGATCCACGGCAAAGCATCGGCATGAACGGTCTGTAAATTGGCCTGACCTTCAATCCCGTGCTGTTTTTGCATGGCCAGGAATTTTTCGCGGGTACGTTCAATCGCAATCAGTTGAGTATCGGGGTGGGTCTTGGTAAATAACAAAGCATGTTTGCCTTTACCCGCCCCGACTTCGATGCAGACCGCTTCAGGACTGATGCTTTGAAAATCACGGGGTGCATGCATACGCTGTGCTTGAAATTGACGAATCGGCATAATCAGATCAAACTAATAAAAACCGCATAAGTCTACCAAGTGCGGCTATATTTGCCTAATCGAAGCTTTATTTTTCTTTGGAGTTGATCTCATGCCCACTACTTTAAACTGTCCGCGCTGTGGCAAACTGACGACCTGGGAAGAGAATGATTTCCGTCCTTTCTGTTCAGAACGCTGCAAGATGATTGACCTGGGCGCATGGGCCAATGAAGAATATAGCTTGCCCACTCAAGATGCACCGCAGGCGGACACTTCTGAGGATTAGAAGTTCTGTGCAGTAAAAAAATATTTCTGAACTGAAGACTATGTAGAAAATTAGCCAAAAATCACATAAAGTTTATAAAATCACCCTGAAAAGCCAACACGAATTAACACCATTCATCGTGCCTTAGCATTATTGTTCTACTTTAAATCTTCACATTATTTTTAGAGCAATAATATGAGCTATATTATTTTAAAAGTCATATTAGTTGGGGTGGGTCTACTGGCACTTCTCTCTCTGGGAGTCGGTATTTTCCAACAAGATAGCTTGTTTATTGTACTGGGTGTGCTTTTTGCTTTTATGGCTTGGCTAATTCACATGCAAACCCGTCAATTTAGCAGTGATCCATTTTCAAAATAAAAGACCAAGGATACTTGGTCTTTGATTCACGTCGATATTTAACCCGCTTTGCCTGCAACAAAGGGATTATGCTGCTTTTCAAAACCAATGGTGCTGATCGGTCCATGTCCTGAAATAAACTGGGTTTCATCCGGCAGGCTAAAACATTCACGCTGAATTGAATCCAAGAGCTGCTGATGATCGCCACGCGGGAAATCCGTACGGCCAATCGAGCCTTTAAACAGCACATCGCCCGTCCATAACAGGGCATGATTGCTATTATAAAACATCACATGGCCCGGGGTATGCCCTGGCGCGAAACGCACTTCAAATTCTTCATCACCGAGCTTCAGTATTTCCCCCCCTTCCAGCCATTGTGTCACTTCAACTTTTTCTGGAATCGGAAAACCATAACGTGCTGAAACCTCCTGAATCATGTCCAGCCAGAAAGCATCTTCCTTATGTGGCCCAATTACTGGTACATTCCAGGCTTTTTTCAAGGCGCCTACTGCACCTGCATGATCCAGATGTCCATGGGTCAGCCACAAAGCTTTTACGGTTAAGCCCAGAGCTTCGACCTCAGTTTTGAGTTTTTCAGCTTCGCCCCCTGCATCAATCAAAATGGCTTCTTTCGTGTCCGTATCCCAAATGATCGAACAGTTTTGCTGAAAGGCAGTAACCGGAACAATTTTGACTTGTAACATAGGGCAAAAAACCTCGGAAAAATTAATGAGCAAGCGTTTGTGTCAATGCATCCAGATTAGCCTGTAGCAAACTGTTCAGCAATCGCAAATGATCTTCACGGCTATTTAAAGCAGGAATATAACGATAACTGCCTCCCCCCAGAGATTTAAAAGTTTCGGCATTTTCTATGGCCAGCTCTTCAAGCGTTTCCAGACAGTCAGCCGAGAATGCCGGGCTCATCACCTGCACGGATTTCACCCCCTGTTTGGCCCAGTCTTCCAGCACAACATCGGTATAGGGCTTAATCCATTCCTGTTTGCCAAAACGTGACTGAAAGCTAATCGCATATTGCTCTGCACTCAGCCCTAACGCCTGTGCAACCAGTTGTCCGGTAATACGACAACGATCGGCATAAGGATCGCCTTTGTCGGCATAAGGCTGCGGAATACCATGAAAAGACATTAACAGTTTTTCCGGCTGACCATGTACTGCCTGATAGTCACGCACGCTTTGCGCCAGAGCCTGAATAAATAAAGGATGTTGATAATAATCCCGAATGATGCTCAAACCAGGCAAATTGCGTTGCTTCACCACCCATTTTGCCAGGGCATCATAGAGAGGTGCAGTCGAAGTAGCAGAATATTGGGGAAATAGTGGAAATAAGATCACATGGTCCTGCGGCTGTTCAGACACTCTGGCCAAAACCTGCTGAATATTCGGATTGCCATAAGTCATTGCTGGCACCACATTCAACTCAAACTGCGGATAGAGCTGGGTCAAATGGGTTTTGACTGTATTGACCTGCTGCAACAGGATTTCACGCATCGGTGAATCCTCTCCCCAGACCTGTGCATAGGCCTGTGAAACCCGCTTAGGCCGAAATGGCAAAATGAATAAACGCAGGATTATTTGCCAAATGGGTTTCGGAATTTCAATCACCCGCTGATCAGACAAAAACTGCTTCAGGAAACGGCGTACTGCTGGAATCGTGGGCGCATCTGGCGTACCCAAGTTGGCCAATATAATCGTCACTTTAGCTTTAGCAGGAGAAGACATTCAGTTTATCCGTCATGGTATCAACCCCTGTACTTTAACAGTTTTTGATTGATTCTCTATATGGATTAATACACTGACTTAGATTGAAAAGTACGATCTAAATCCAGCAAACTGCTGTCCAGTAATTTTTGAGCTTTCGGCGTAATCTGCCAGAGCATGCGCTGGCGGTCATCCCGACCTGATGGCACAATCCAGTCATTCTGGCGCATCTGAATTTTCAAGCTATGCAAGGCACGAATATTCATCTGGGCACGAGCCACGGCATGTGCACGTGGCATTTCTGCCCGTGCATCTTCCAGACCGTTTTCATTTAAATATTCATTCATCCGCTTGGAGAAAAACTCTTCCGGTGTCGGATTGACAAAGGTAGAGCCCAGCAGGGCCAATAATTGCGCCCAAGTCAGCTTCTTCTGAACTTTAATTTCCTTAAAGTTTCCATCCTGATAAGCCTGCATCCGGTATTCAAAAGAAAAAACTTCATGCATGGATACTTTAGGCAGGCTCAGGAACGGATCTATTTCCGCCGTTCCACCATCACGCTCCAGTTGGCTCACTTTAGCCTTAAGCTGATCAATCTCGTCATGCAGCGCCTGGGTATTTTGCGGACGCACCCATCCGGTCACCGGATAACGCTCCAGCATTTGCGGCATATTAAAACGTACTGCCATTTCCAGATCGCGCAAGCTGCGATAAGTAAAGACCTGGTCTACTTCCTGCTGCAGTAATTGACGAAATTCCTTAAACTTTTCCCGTAATTCCGGCTTGGTATCATGTAATGAGCTTTCACGTGATGCCGGATCGTCATGCATAAACACAATAATCGGTTTTTGCTTGGTCACTGCATAGATGTATTCGAGGTGCATATAACCGACACCCGAGACAGACTGTTCCCCATACTGACTGCCTAGCAAAATCACTACATAGTCACAATCATCAATCTGGCGGCGTGAAAAAGCAGTATTCAGCGGCGTACGCTGTTCCAGTCCCCAAGAGAAGAACCCCATACCCACTAATGTTTGAGACAAAATGATACGTTCCGGCTGCATTTCTGCCCCAGAGGTTGAGATGAACACTTGGTATCGTTTATCCAGCATGGGCTATCCTCTTCTCCTGTACATTTGCATAAAAAATGCATGAATTCATGCATTTTGACACAATATGACCACCCCAAAATGAAAAAATATCGTTCTTTTAAAATTATAAAAATGAGTTTTAAACTGCACTCATATTACTGATCTGCCATTTTAAACCGGCAGGAATCAGGTGCTGCAAAACCGGCCGGAGCTGTTCAGCATTCTGCCCACTCACCACCAATTCAATTTTCATGCTTTCTTTACACTCATGCTCAAATAATAACTCATTTTTAATTAAAATTCGGGCCGTTTGTCTCGCAACTGCGAATCCTGAGTCAATTAATGTCAGCTTTTGACCAAAAATATACTGAATTGACGCTTTTAGGAAGGGGTAATGCGTACATCCCAGCACTAAATAATCAGCGCCTTGATCCACAACCGGTTGTAAAATCTCTATTAATGTCTGTAAACAGGCTTCACTCATCTGCTCTCCAGCCTCAACAAAAGGTACCAGTTCCAGACTGGTCACAGGCAGGACTTTAACCTGAGCCGGTTCGGCAAAACGGGAGATCACATCTTTAATCAGCTGCCCGCGAAAAGTGGCCGGTGTTGCCAAGACCGCAACTGTTTTCGACCGGGTATTCAAGACTGCAGGTTTAAGTGCTGGCACCAAACCGATAATTGGAAAGTTCTCGCCATAATAGTCACGCAAATAATCCAGACTAAAGGCAGAAGCCGTATTACAAGCCACGACTGCCACTTTACAGCCCTGACGATACAGCCATTCAATCGCCTGAGCAGTCAGGCTACGGATTTCCTGATCATCTCTCGGGCCATAAGGCACATGTGCAGTATCGGCATAATAGACAAAGCGTTCATTCGGCAGATGGCGGGCAATTTCCAGAGCCACCGACAAGCCGCCTACGCCCGAGTCAAAAATACCAATCGGCGCATCTGCTGTTGCGTTGGGCATCGGGTCTAATAGCGGGGAAATGGGTTGAATGGCGCTCATAACGGTCTGAATTGCGGTGTCAAAAACTCTAGCGACCAAGCTTAAACCTCAGGTGCTCAAATGCAAGTCTAAATCGCCACTTTTCAAACTTAAAACAGCTTCACCTGCCGGATTTTCATCAAGCTCTCCCATCTCGACCAGATGCAAAAATGCGGCACGCTGGATCAGGGCATTGATTCCAAAACGTACATGCACATAAGGTCGCAACTCATCTTTATATTCACGCATAAAGATCGGATGTTCGGCATCCACAATAATCAGGTCTTGGGTTGTGGTGCCCAGTTGCAAATAGCTCAGTCCATTAATCTCGACCTGATCGACCTGATTGACCAATAAAGGTTCATCTTCCACTTCAATTTCAATCATTTCTACCGGTGTTTTTAGGTAGAATTTTCCCTGCTCTTTCCAAAGGACGGTTGCAAACAGGTCAATCATGGCTTGGCGTTTGATCAATTGACCTTCGTGCCACCATTCTCCATTGGCCAAAACCTTCAGATCCATTGTGCCACAATGCTTTGGCTGCCATTGCTCCAAAGGGGGAATTGACCTTTTGTGACCGCCCTGTGCATCTTTTAAGTATTGCGCGATATCCATTAAATTTTTATCATCAGGAGAAGTTACTTTTTTCGTCAGATGTTTGCTGGGTACTGGCTTATCCATAAAAGAAGACCTTAATGACGGAAAAATAATATGTTTCAGCCAATTGGCTAAAACTCGGTTTAAAACTATACTAGCCCAGATTATCAAAGACACCAGTATTTTTGTGTCTAGGAACCAAGAACACTTATGGCAGCACCCAATCATCCGATTATGGTTGCCACCGAATAGTAATATGAGGAGTCCTACATGGAACACATCGAACGTGAATCGATGGAGTTTGACGTCGTCATCGTCGGCGCAGGCCCTGCGGGTCTATCTGCTGCGATCAAA
>NZ_CP078068.1:2003797-2295930 GCF_019195275.1 Acinetobacter sp. F9 | reverse complement strand
GAACTTAACCAACAAAACCCAATCTTAACACCTCGTGCTAAGTTACTGTTTTATCAGAAGTTTTAATCTTCATCACTGCCGATGGATGTGCATTCTACAGGATTTCACACCCAACACAACCCCTATTTCTAAATAATTCAGCAAAAAACCAACGACTGTTTATTTATTCTACAAAAAGTGCAGGTTTTTCTATTTTTTGAGCATTAAAGGTACAGAATTTGATAAATGAGTTAAAAGTTTGTCGGTTTTATCTTGTTCTTGAAAGCGTAAAGGACGGCAATCAATGTATTCACAGTAGCCACCTTCCCCATTTTCGTTCTCTTCATTTATTTTGACCTGATAACTAAAACTTCCAACATAGCCCGCGGCCAAACCAAATTTGAAATCACCGCGACTTTGCCCTTGTACCCAAATACAGATACCATCTTTAGCTTCGTAACACCATTCAAATTCACGTGGCAAATACATATTTTGCCCATTCGGCGTGGTGACGCGCGGATAGACACGATGAACTTTAAAATACACTTTTTGGTCAAACATCTGAGTCTGCATCTTGTTTAAATCACGCAAATACATCCGAGACTGAACAATACTATTCACTCCATCCCGAATTTGCGCCAACAGTAGCTGCCGGTTTTCACTCAGGTTAATAATTTGATAAGTCAGGAAGGCCAAAGGCAGATAAGGGAAATTGAAACTTCGTGCATATTCAAAACTTCCGAGGCTATCAATATTATATGTCTGTTGTTTATATTTTAATGTGCCCTGGCAATAGCACAGCAAAGACCAGTGCTCGGCAAGTGAAAACCTCACCTGGCTAAAGTGGGAAATGAGCTGAGTGGTATGAATGCTTAAATCGAAACTGAGTTCCGAGTCAAAACGCTGCAAACGAAAATGAGGAAAGGCCCCACTCAGTTGCTCCCGATCTAAAAACTGAAATAAGCCAGCATCAAAGTTACAGTCCTGCTGTACTGAATAACGATGCAGTTGGCCGACCATATGCGAACTCGTGCTGCAAATCACCGTAGCGGTATCCAGTGCGTTGGTTTGAATTGCACTGGGATTGGCCAGCATCGGTGCATTCGGCTGCCCGATAATGCTGAGAAAATTTAGATAGTGCAGCGGCGCCGGAAGTCCAGGAATCATCAAACCTTGATGAATAATCTTATATTTTGAGTTGGGGCCATGATAGGCAGGATAATGCGAAACAGTTGGAGTCTGATTCAGCTGTTTCGAACGATCTAAAAAATCTTGAAGAAACCGCATCTCAGACTCCTTATATTTTTATAATCTACTCGATCTTTTTGCCATAAAGGTGGTCACAAAACCAGATAAGGCATAGAGAATAGAAATTACCAGAATGCCGACAGGAATATTATAAGTCATCGCAGCAAAGACAAATACGGCAATTGGTAATACAAAAAACGGAACGCGTTTACGCTCTACGGTCTTGAATGAATAATATTTGATATTAGAAATCATCAACAAGCCCACCGCAATAATGACAACAGCATTAATGATCTGAATGGATGCTTCACGAATATCAAAAATTTCAGGAAAATCTAAACCGACCCAGACCAGCGAAACAATCATGAGAGCCGCCAATGGACTGGCCACACCAATAAAATAACGCTTGTCTACCACGCCAATCTGTACGTTAAAGCGGGCCAGACGAAAAGCAGCACAGGCGGTATAGACAAAACAGGCGGCCAGACCAATCCGGCCTAAATCACTCAAACCCCAGCTATACATCAAGATCGCGGGAGCCACACCAAAAGCCAGCATATCGGAAAGCGAATCAAACTGTTCACCAAACGGACTTTGCGCACCAATCGCACGCGCCACACGCCCATCCAAACCATCCAGCAAAGCCGCAATAAAAATTGCATAGATCGCTTGCTGGAAATTGCCATTCATACTGGCAATAATGGAGTAGAAACCTGCTAACAACGCAGCGGTTGTAATCAGGTTAGGCCATAGATAGATGCCTCGACGCTTAACTTTCTGCCCTTCCTGGGTATGTTCCTCTTCTTCCACCTCAAAGGTGATGCCATCAAAAGGCAAGTCTTTTGAAGAGTCGCGTTCCGGTTTGCTTATATTTGTCATTCTTGTCGATCCTAGCTATGACCTGTGCTTTGAAAAAATTATTCGCCGACTAACCAGCGAACTGCAGCGTGACCACCATTTTCACTCATGCGAAGATGTGGGAATAACCATTGTAGTGCTTCATCTGCATCTTCAGAGAATTTCCAAGGCGGATTAATCACCAGCAAACCACAACCATTCAAGCCGACTGGGGTGTCATCCGGCCATACACAAACTTCACACACCAGTTGACGGCGGATGCCGGTCTTGAACATTTTTTTCTCGAAGCGTTCAATCATGGCACGGTCTTTAATTGGATACCAAACAGCAAATACACCTGTCGGCCATTTCTTATAAGCGGCAACCAGCAATTCTACCAATTGTGGAAAATCTTTACGCTCAAGCTCATAAGGTGGATCGATCATCACCAGACCACGTTTTTCTTTCGGCGGAATCACCCCCAAAAGACCTTCATAAGCATCACGCTCATGCAAGCCGGCACGCTTGTCAAAAATATTATGACGAAGTTGCTGAAACACATCACGCTGCATTTCAAAAATGGTCGCTTTATCAATCTCGCGCATGCCTTCCAGGGCAAACCAAGGTGAACCAGGATAAGCACCCTTACCAAAGTTTTCACGCATTTTTTCGACAACTTTCAAATATTGTTGTACGCCTTCAGGTGCGTTACGCTTGATCGAATCATCCAGTTTAACAAGACGATGAATGCCGTTTAAGAACTCACCTGATTTTTGCGCTTCAGCAGTCGATAAATCATATTTACCCGCACCACCATGTGTATCTACATAGCGATAAGGTTTGTCTTTTGCATTCAGTCGAGTCAACAACTGAAGCAATAAAACGTGCTTCATGACATCGGCAAAGTTGCCTGCGTGGTAAGAGTGACGGTAATTCATGTTTCATTAATTCCTAATATCAACAGCTATTTTAACATGAAAAATAGTTTCGTTCAGGCACGATTCTTACACTAAAATAGCGAACCTGTTTTGCCACACTATCGAGAATTGAAAAAAATGGAAGCTGTTATCATCCCAGGGGATTGGAATGTTGATCAAATCTTAGATGATTTAGATCAACATGGCTTTAGTATTGTTGACGATGCTTATTCTAGCGAATATCAACATGCGGTAAGTCAGGAATGCTTAAGCCACTTAAACGAATTTCGTAATGCAGCCATTCAAAATGGCGTCGTCAGCAACATCCGTAGTGATCATATTCTTTGGTTACGACCTGAATTTCAAATTTCCCACCTACACACCCAAACCCTGCAACAGTTTTCTCAAGCTTTAAACCGTGCGTTTTATTTAGGCATTAAAGAAATCGAAGCACATTTTGCCTGCTATCACGCTGGCGAGTTTTATGCGCTGCATCGTGACAATCCTCAAGCTAAAAATGGCCGAATGATTTCCAGTGTGTATTATCTGCATGAACAATGGCAGGCAGATTGGGGGGGTGAATTGCGTCTGCAAGATAAAAATGGCCAGTGGCATATTATTCAGCCACAGCCGAACCGGATTGTACTGTTCCAGAGTGATTTGTTACATGAAGTTTTAATTTCCAAACAGCAACGTCTATCCATTACGGCCTGGTTAAGAAGCGATACAGCCTTAATCTAATGCTCGCTCATGCTTTAAATTTATTTTTTTAACCTCATATAGCCATTATTGAGAAATGAGGATTGCGTTGATGCGATTAACAACCAAGCAGATTATTGAGCGACTGGGTGAAACTGACCAATTGTACTTAAAAGGCAATACGCCAGAATTAACGCTTGAACGTGCTGATCTTCGTTTACAGCTGGTGACTTTAAGTGAGCTGCGTCAGGAACAGCGACATTTCCTGCAAGAAGCGATTGTCTTACTTGAACAAGGCCGGGTGGAATTTGAAGAAATGCCGCTGCGCATGTATATCAATTTATCCTTGCATCTGGCCAAGGCTTATATGATGTTTTTTGAATTGACCAAAGAGCAGCATTTTGCCCTGATTACCCAGCAAATTCTTAAGCCGATGGTCAGTTATGAACATGGCGATATTTATTTTTTACTGGCCTATGCCAGTGCCAGTAAAAATGAGCCAGCCCTGACACGTCACTGGTTAGGTAAATACACCAAAACGGCTGAATGTGAGCTGGAGTTGTTGCAGCATCATGCCTTTAGTGATTATCGTCAACAGGAATGGTTTATCAAAATATTAAAAAGTAAAATGCATTAAGCTTAATAGCGTCAAAGAAAACGCCTCATTTGAGGCGTTTTCTTTTGAGCATCACTTTCATTTTTTAAGTAATACCAAGATATAACACAGTTAAGCAGGCTGACGTCTGTAGGCATCCATGTGTAATTGCTGGTTCAGCTCATCCACCCAGATTGCCCAATCATCATCCTGTACCAGATGACTAATCAATAATGAACGCTGGGATTTATTCCAGAATGGTGCCTCATGCAAGGACAGGCCTGCTGGAAGCTGATGAGTCCGGATATACAACTCAATGGCAGCAGCGCTATTGGCCAGACCGAGTTGAGAAAATAACATTTCTAAGGATGGTTGGTTCTTCATGAGCATGTCGCCCTCCTTATATCAGATAAATTGTAATTATTTATAGATCTAACTTATAAGATAAGACAAAAAAAACCTAGTCATTTCACTAGGTTTGTTGTTTCTTTTTGTAGACTATAATTTAAACACCTTGCTTGTCACTTTCGACATGTAACAGCTGGTTCAGTTTGTCAATAATCACAATCCATTCATCATCTTGATGCCAGTGCTCGCGTAAGAATGCACTTTGGCCCTCACTCCAGAATTCGGCATCCGGTAAAGCGACTTCAGATGGCAACTGATGGGTATGGGTGAATTCATTAATTGCGGCTTCATCAGAAGGCAAACCCAATTGTTCAAATAATAATTCTAAAGTTGGCTGTTGTTCGAACATGATCCACTTGCTCCTGTTATATGCTCTAAACTAAAAATAAGACCTTTACCATCCCTAAAATAAGAACTGGCATAAATCCTTAAATACTCATTTATAAATCACATGACCCAGAACCTTGGGCTTCGCTATGTAATTGTTCATTCAGGACATCAACTAAAATTGCCCATTCATCATCTTTTTTCCACTGACCAATCAGGAAATCATGCTGGGATTTCGACCAGAACGGCGCCTTGTGCAAAGGCACGTCCATGCCAATTTGATGGGTCTTGATAAACTCATCAATCGCCTCGGGACTCGAGTCCAATCCAAGTTGCTGAAAAAACATTTCTAACGTTGGGTGTTGATCAAACATCTTCTTCACCTCGCCTTTTATTGGATTATTTATGTTTTTTAGCTTAGTCCAAGCTTAAGCAAGATTCAGTTGCTGCTGCATCACAGCATGTTATTTTTTGTTCATCAAAAAAATAGAGAGATAAAAAAAGCACCCCGAATGGAGTGCTCTTTCAACTTAATCTAAACGATCAAATTATTTAAGCATGTCAGCAATCGCTGCGCGCTCTTCTTCAAGTTCGTTCAATGTAACATTGATACGCTCACGGCTGAACTCGTCGATTTCTAGACCTTGAACGATTTTGTATTCACCGTTCTCAGTCGTTACAGGGAAACCGAACATAACGCCTTCAGGAATACCGTAAGAACCGTCAGAAGGAATACCCATGGTTACCCATTCGCCATTTGTGCCAAGAGCCCAATCGCGCATATGATCGATTGCAGCGTTTGCAGCAGAAGCAGCAGAAGACAAACCACGCGCTTCAATGATGGCAGCGCCACGCTTACCAACAGTCGGAAGGAAGGTGTTTGCATTCCAATCTTGGTCGTTAATCATGTCTTTAACGCTTTCGCCATTAATTGTAGCGAAACGGTAGTCAGCATACATTGTTGGAGAGTGGTTGCCCCAAACTGTAAGATTTTTGATGTCTTTAACCGCTTTAGCGGTTTTAGCAGCAATTTGAGATGCAGCACGGTTGTGGTCAAGACGTAACATTGCAGTGAAGTTTTTCGCTGGAAGATCTGGAGCAGATTTCATCGCGATGTAAGCATTCGTGTTCGCAGGGTTACCTACAACAAGAACTTTAACGTCACGGCTCGCAACTTCGTTAAGTGCCTGGCCTTGACCGATAAAGATTTCGCCGTTCACTTTAAGCAGATCAGCACGTTCCATACCTGGACCACGTGGACGTGAACCAACTAATAACGCGTAGTCAGCATCTTTGAATGCAACTTTAGGATCATCAGTACCGATCATGTCTTCTAGTAGCGGGAATGCGCAATCTTGAAGCTCCATCATTACGCCTTTAAGCGCTTGCTGAGCTTTCTCAAAAGGAACTTCGAGCAATTGCAAAATCACTGGTTGATCTTTACCTAGCATTTCGCCGCTTGCGATACGGAATAATAGGCTGTAACCAATTTGACCTGCAGCGCCAGTAACGGCAACACGAACTGCTTGCTTCATCTAATTATCTCCAATTGAGGATATTCAACGCGATTAAATAGTTAGTATTTAATCTAATAATCGTAAACGCGAAAGATTGTACTCCAATCCTTTGCCGGATGCATATAAAAGAGGACGGATTTCATCTAAAGTCTGATAGGAAATATAAATTAAACCGGCAAAAAAGCTCAGTATGTTCCTTTTATTGTGACAGTTTTTGGGCATGTATTAATAATGTTGGCAGGACAGGATTTATAATTGCCATTTTTGTGATAACAGACTTTGATCGAGGTCAACACGCTGCTAGCTTGAGTAAGCTGGCAATTAAATCTCAAAGCATTGGCGGGTAATTGCGGATTAATTCTCACAAATTTCACACGCAGCGCATCGACTGATATGGTGATATTTTCCTGTTCAGTCAGCTCTGCCGGCACTTTAAGCCGGTCTGCATAATTGATAATCGTCCGGAAATATTGGCTGGCATTCATTGGAACACAGCCGCCGATGTTGCGCCACAAAATGGTCCGGGTATTTTCATCCGGCATAATTCTGGCCACCACCTTGGACTGAAGTGGTGAAAGTTTCGCAGAGCTATTGGTGGTACAGTTTTCTGACGTAGCCTGAGGATATAAGCCGGAAATATTCAAGGAATAGCCTTCCAGACATTTTCGTTTCTTTGCATATTCAGGGTACAGGCTACATAAAGCCGGCACCATTTCTACATCCATGACATAGTCTGTCGGCATGGCGAATGCTGCCGGACTGCTGCCCAAAAATACAAGCGCTGCCCATTTCCCCCAAACTCGACGATCCTTCATTATTTTCATGAATAAATCACCATCCCCAATAATTTTAATTTTATTGTGTATTACGTAATGGTATCAGTTGCATACGCTTACCCACGGACTGTGCACCCTGTCCTAACAAGAGACCGTAATGTGTGGCATTGGTCATGACATGTTTCACATAATCTCGGGTTTCAAGTAAAGGAATACTTTCAGTATATTGATCTGCTGCCATGCCCTGAAATTCTGGCTGCCAACGGCGGGCACGGTTTGGTCCGGCATTATAGCCTGCGGTTGCCAAGACTGGGCTGTCGCTGAGCTGACGCTGAATGGTCGATAAATAAAAGGTGCCATAACGGATATTGGTATTCATATCGGTGAGAGCTGCCGGATTATAAGCCTCACCCATTTGACGCGCCACCAGCTTGGCAGTATCTGGCATGATTTGCATCAGGCCACCGGCACCCACATGTGAACGTGCCACGGTATTGAAACGGCTTTCCTGACGCATCAAGCCATAAGCCCAAGCCGGATCGATCCCGGCATTGCGGCTATGACTGACCACGTAATTCTGGTGCGGCATTGGATAACGATAATTGTAGTTATGTTTGTTCACGGTGCGGTCAGCTGCATAAATGGCCCGATCATGCCAACCCATGTCCATGGCACGCTTTGCTGCGGCCAGCAACAGCTCATCATCTTTCTTCAGATAGGCCTGACGCACTGCCCAGTTCCATTCACGGTTAATGTAGTTATTCGGTGCACTGATATTACGTAGCGTGAACGCACGACGGAAATGAATATCCTGATTCAAACGTTGCATGGCCTGATTCGATGGCTGAATTGGATTGGGTGTGCTCGCAATCAGCTGTCCCAACTTGTCGCGTGCCAGAAGATTGTGATAATCATCCCCGGCGGCCAATGTACGATAAATACTCTCTGCAGTTTTCTTTGAACTACGATCTGCACGCTGCTCACTGGCACGGGCCAGCCAATATTGCCAGCGATCTTCCTGTTTCTGATTGACGCTCATGGCATCAATCGCACGGATTAGGCTTTCCCACGCACTAAAACGGATGGCCTGACGCGCATAAATCTCAGCTTCTTCCGGACTAAATGGCAGACCATAACTGGCATCAAAGGCATTTAACACTTCCCGGTTAAAGTTGTTCTTCATGACTGTGGTTCCACCGACATACCCCACAGCTCGGTATAAGGCACGTTGTACTTGTACCGGTGTGCCTTCAGCAGTCCGTTTCACAATGGATAACGCCGAGTCCAGATCACTATCTGCCAGACGTCCCAGTGCATAAATCAGATAAGCATGTTCTGCCGCACTGTTTTTCGGTGCAGACCATAAATAATTGGTTGGATTGGCCTGAATCGAATTGAGTTGTGCTAAAGACAGATTCAGACCGATTCCTTGCGCAGTGGCAATAGCCTGACCTGACTGACCGGCACGCAATTGTACCCAAAGTCGCTGTTGGCGGTCTTCTGCCGTCATTAAAGGGCTAGAAAGCATCATTCGACCAAGTCCAGTACAAGAATCCGGTTGGCTATTGGTGGTTAGCCAGACCTCTTTAAACTCGGCATAAACCAGCTCATCACCGGCTTTGGCACGAACTTGTGCTACGGCACAGGCTTCAGCTGGATCAGCATTGGTCACATAAGGCAATACCGGTTGAGCCGTGGTGAAATCTGCCATTTTGACTTTTTCTTCGACATAGTCCGCTGCCAGCTTTTCAGCCATCGCAGATTGCGGGTAGCGCTGAGCAAAACTGACAATTTGGCTGGCAGGTTGCAAGGCAAGATTCTGGTTTAAAATCCAGTATTCCGGATAATAGCCTAAAGCATCATTCTGCATGGACAGGCGATATTGTTGTAATAATTCAGTATTACCTGCATTGGCCGCACGTAAGGCATCGTTAAATTGCTCTTCAGCTGCATATGTACTTGCTGAACAGATACACGCCACACTTAACGTAATTAATTTATAATATTTATACATATTTTCAGTGTGTTTCAACATCCCTTTGCCTTCTCTCATCGATTCTGTGCCTAGCCTATGTTGCTTATCATAAGAGCTTTGTTGAAATATTATAAGCAACTGTATTGTTCAGTTATGTAACCTTATGATTAAGCAATATTAATCTACAGACAATTTTTACCCATAAATCAATATTTTTCCACGTTTAATTTAAGCTATAAGTTTAAGCGACTTTCCTGCTAAAATATGCGCCTTCCCATATTTCAGTCCGTGAATTGAATTGTTATTCACCTGTTTGATGCGTCAATCAGGCTGTTCGTTCACTCTTTCAACGTATTACCTTGTAGGAGCCTACATGACGGTTCAAACCTTCATTCCGAATGGTGCCCCAGCTGCCTCAGAAAACACTGTTACCCAGCCAGCGCACACCCCTGTCCATGAGATTGCAGTAAAAAAACTGTATATCGAAACGCAAGGGTGTCAGATGAATGAGTACGACAGTCACCGTATGGCAGACCTGTTAGGCGATTCTCATGGCTATGTGCTGACCAACGATCCTAAAGATGCCGATATTCTGCTGATGAATACCTGCTCGATCCGTGAAAAAGCCCAAGAAAAAGTGTTTTCCGAGCTGGGTCGCTGGCGCAAACTGAAAGACAAGAATCCGGATCTGATTATCGGGGTTGGCGGCTGTGTGGCGTCTCAGGAAGGCGACAACATCCAGAAACGTGCCAATTATGTCGACATGATTTTTGGCCCGCAAACCCTGCACCGCTTGCCACAAATGCTGGATCAGCATTTTGACCAGATCGAAAAACCGAAAAAAGAAAAAATCAAACTGGTAGATATCTCCTTCCCGGATATCGAAAAATTCGACTTTCTGCCTGAACCGCGTGTTGAGGGCTATAAAGCCTTTGTTTCGATCATGGAAGGCTGTTCAAAATATTGTTCGTTCTGCGTGGTGCCTTATACCCGTGGTGAAGAAGTGTCTCGCCCACTGGATGATGTATTGGCTGAAATTGCGGGTCTGGCAGAAAAAGGCGTGCGTGAAATTTCCCTGCTGGGTCAAAACGTCAATGGCTATCGTGGTGAAACCTTTGAAGGCAATATCTGTACTTTTGCCGATCTGTTGCGTTTAGTCGCGGATATTCCGGGCATTGGCCGGATTCGTTATACCACTTCGCATCCACTCGAATTTAATGATGACCTGATCCAGTGTTATCGCGACCTGCCACAAATGGTTTCGCATCTGCATTTGCCGGTACAAAGTGGCTCGAATGATGTGCTTCAGGCCATGAAACGTAACCATACCATCGATGTCTATATCGAGAAAATTAAAAAGTTACGCTCAGTTCGTCCCGATATGCATTTATCTTCAGACTTTATCATTGGCTTCCCGGGTGAAACTGATGAGAACTTTGCAGAGACCTATCAATTTATTAAAGATCTGGATTTCGATCATTCTTATAGTTTTATCTATTCAAAACGTCCGGGTACGCCTGCGGCAGAACTGGAAGATACCATTCCGGAAGATGTCAAAAAAGAACGTCTGGCCAAAGTTCAGCAATGGATTAAACGCTCGAGTATTGACAAAACGGATGCCATGCTCGGTAGCATCCAGCGGGTACTGATCGAGAAAGTCTCTGATAAAGATCCGAATATTCTGGTGGGTACGGCGGACAACACCCGTTATGTCAACTTTATTGGTGATCCTGCCTGGGTAGGTCGCTTTGCCGAGATCGAAGTGACCGAAATTAAAACTTTGAATTTAGTTTATGGTGAACTCTTGAATCTTGAGCCTGACGTGGCGTAATGTAGAGCATATAACGTACACTTCATAAGGAATACTCTTTGACTGCAGCGATTCGACGTACAGTAGCTTTTCCTGGGATTTCAATGGACCGTATCCAAGCGATGTTAGGTGCTTATAACGGTCATTTGAAGCAAATTGAACAACGTTTAGATGTCAAAATCTCCCATCGCGGAGAGAGTTTTATTGTGGATGGTGGAATCGATGCCGTTGAAAGAGCCGAAATGCTCTTGCAACGTCTACACGAAGAATCTGAACAGAGCCAGCAGATCAGCGCAGATACCCTGCACCTAATGATTCAGGGCAGTCAGACTGACCGTGAACTCCAGCAAGATCTAGAAGACCAAGAACATACCGGCCTGGACAATGTCTGGTTACAAACCCGTAAAGGCCGGATCAATCCGCGTGGTGCCAACCAGAAACGTTATGTACAGCGTATTCTGCAAAGTGATATTTCTTTTGGTATAGGTCCTGCCGGAACCGGTAAAACCTATCTGGCTGTCGCTGCTGCTGTGGACATGCTGGAACGCAATGAAATCCAGCGCATTCTACTGGTGCGTCCTGCGGTCGAAGCCGGTGAAAAACTGGGTTTCTTGCCAGGGGATTTAAGCCAGAAAATCGATCCTTATTTGCGTCCATTGTATGATGCTTTGTATGAAATGCTCGGCTTTGAGAAAGTGGCCAAGCTGATCGAACGTCAAGTGATTGAGGTGGCGCCACTCGCTTATATGCGTGGCCGTACCTTGAATCATTCTTTCGTGATTCTGGATGAGGCACAGAACACCACCCCTGAACAGATGAAAATGTTCCTGACCCGTTTAGGTTTTGGTTCTCGAGCGGTCATTACTGGTGATGTGACGCAGGTGGATTTACCGCGCGGCCAACAGTCTGGTCTTTCACATGCCCTGCGTGTGATTGATAAAATTCCTGAAATTCATATCACCCGTTTTCATTCTCGTGATGTGGTTCGTCATCAACTGGTACAGAAAATTGTTGAAGCCTATGAAGGCTGGGACAGTGATCAGCAGCGTTTAAGTGCAGAAGCACGTGCAGAACGTAAAGCACGTCAGGACGCCTTGATCGCTGAAAATAATGCTGCCGCAGATGCACAGCATTAAGCTTTCAATTTAAGGATTTGTGTTGAAACTTAGTCTTTCCTTACAGCAGGATTTTCAGTCACCTGAACTGGTACTAAAACGTGCCTCTATTAAAAAAGTAGTCGAAACCACTTTAGGTCATATCGGTACGCAAAGTAATTGCGAAATCGGAATTGCCTGTGTCGATCATGATGAAAGTCATAAACTGAATCTGGAATATCGCGGCAAAGACAAATCGACCAATGTCCTGTCTTTTCCGAGCGATCTTCCAGATGAAATGGCGCAATTTCTGAATGCCTTTCCCATTGGCGATCTGGTGATTTGCATTCCTGTGGTACTTGCTGAAGCGCTTGAGCAGCAAAAAGCGCCGTTGACGCATTTCACCCATATGCTGGTGCATGGCACCTTGCATTTAATGGGTTATGATCATGAAACATCAGATGAAGATGCGGAAGAAATGGAAGGCATTGAAATTGAAATTCTGGCCAAACTGGGTTTTGAAAATCCTTATCTGGAACGAGATTAAGATTTAAAAGAAAATGAAGGAAGCGAGCTGAGGCTCGCTTTTTTAATGCTTTATATTCGCTCTTCTTCTAGGAGATGAGAAGCCTCAGAATATATTCTGAGTTCGCAAGGGAGAGGTTCTAATACCTGTTAAAACCCCTCTCTCTAACTCTCTCCCAAAGGGAGAGAGAACTAGAATGAATTAACGCACTTCAAACTCTGCTTCAGCCGGATCAAAACGCCAGGTTCGGATAATCCGCAATTCAGAAATTTCCTTCATTTTGGCATCAAACGCACCAAATGGCGCCGCTTTACGTACAGAAGATTTCGCAGCCTCATCCAGCATGGCATGTCCTGAACTGTCAATTAATCGGATGGCACGAATCCCGCCATTCTGATTCAGGATCACCATCAGACGAACTTCACCTGCCAGATTCTGCTGCTTGGCAGCTTCCGGATAATACTGATTGCCATAAAACTCTACTTTCTGACGGAACTTTTCCAGATAGGCTGCAGAGACATCCTGCTTGGATTGAATGCCATCCACAGTTTTAATTTTTTGCTGACGACTAAAATTTTGCTGACGCTGTAAATATTGCGCTTCCAGACTGGCCACCATGGCTGCTTTGGCCTGAAACTGGCTTTGTAACTGCTCCTGCATTTTTTTACGCTGATTTTCTTCTGCCTGTTTTTGCCAGCTCAAGGTGGTCATCAGCACTTTTTCTTCAAAACTGAGTTCCTGTTTCTGTTGCAGCAGATCCGGACTTTCTTGTTGTTCTTCCCCTGCCTTCTGCTCTAACAAAGGAGATGGCATATCACTCGACATCCGATGCGCTTCTCGAAACTTGCCAGACCCTTGCTGGTCTGTCTGGGCCAGAAAATCAGCGTGTTCAATTTTTTCATCTGTTTGTCGCAAGCTGACTGCAATTTCTTTGGTGCTGGTCTCCCGATCTTGCGGCATACCAAATTCCAGTGTCAATACGATCAAATGCAGAATGCCTGCGGTGAGCACGGCACTGCTAAACACTGGATCTTTCCACCAGGTTCTGACCAGAGGCATTAATATCATTGTTTATCACATTACCCAAACTCAGTCCTGAGTTCAGTTCCCCAAAAAAGTATTTTAAAGATTAAAAACAAACAAATTGGGCATTTCTATTTTAAAAATGCCAAATCCATCAAATCTTCAACGTTACATAACTAAAACTATAAAAATGGTGCTATTTATTTTGCTAAACTTCAAGCTTGAATACTTGTATTTTTCATACAATTCGACAAGATACACTTCGAGTCAAAAATAAAGTTGCTAGGATGCTTCAATATGCAAACGCTAATTTCCAATATTTCCAACCGAATCCGCCAAGTGTATCAGAGGGCGGAAGGATTTATTGAGGATGAGCGTGAATTCCCTTTATCGCAAGTCTTCTTAAATGCAACTTTTCAACGCTTTGTCACCGACAATGTCGATGCACTGAAAGACTTACACGCAGACCTGCATGAAGACTGGCTGCGTCTCTACGCGACACTAGACTATAAAGGCCTGAATATCACTTTGTCGGTAGACTTGAAGCTGGTTCAGATGGAACTGAATAAGACCACCCAGCTGATTGTATTCGAGCAAATCAGTGATACACAGCTTATTGACGCCAAATATCCAAATCTGTTGTATAAGCTTGGGGTGCGTTTTGCCCTGTTCTTCTATCAACGCATCTTGAACAAAGATCCATTGGGCATGATTCTGGAAAAACTTGGCGTTATTAAAGTCATTGATGACTTGCTGTATCTGGACTTGAACCGCTGGTTAGGCAAAAACCGTTCGATTATTGACACTCTAGGAAAAGTTCATGTGAATCATGCAGTGCTTCGCGAAGCTGAACTGGTGGTGATTGGTAATGTGAATCTGGCAGCCCTGTTTAGAAAACTTTCTCAAGACAGAGAGGAAAATTGGAATGAAGACGAAATGGACGATAACCTAGTGACCCCGATCAAACAGAAAGATCCGTCTTGAATACCATCCAATCCCGTTTTTTGAACTTTTGTTGAAAAAAACTACATGAAAGATACATTTTTGCTAGAAATATCCCTTAAATTTCCATATTTTGCCTAAAGAATAAAAGCTACAACAAGTAAGATGTTTTGCCCGTTTAACCAATATAGGAAAATGACTAATGGTGAAGACTGTATTTAAGACTTTAGCGATGACCACAGGTCTAAGCGGTGCAATACTGTTGACTGGTATTTCTAGCCAGGCTTTTGCCATGACGCCTTTCCAAGCCAATTATCAATTTAGCTATAATGGCAAGAATATGGGTTCTGCCACCCGTACTCTGAGTAAATCTGGCAATAACTGGACTTACGTCTTTGCTGCAAAAGCCGGTGGTATTGCTTCAGCAACTGAAACCAGCCGTTTCACCTTTAATAACGGCAAGATTGGCTCCAGCAGTTTCAGTCGTAGCAGTAAAATCCTGGTGCATAACAACACCATGAGTATTAACTTTAATCCTTCCAGCAAAACCATCAATACCAGAAAAGATGATGAAAAGCGTTCTTTTGCCTGGAGAGCCGATGTTCTGGATGAACTGAATGCGGAATTACAAATTCGTGAAGATCTAAAAAATGGTGGCTTAAAATCGAATTATTATCTTGCTGATGCTAAAGAGGTCGAAGGCCGTAAGTTTGTTCGACAAGGTTCAGAAACGGTCAGTACCAAATATGGTTCTTTTAATACCATCAAGGTGGTGATGAAGCATAGCAAGCCGGGTCGTGAAACCATCTTCTGGCTGGCACCGAAACTTGACTATCTGCCAGTCAAGGTTTCGCATGTAGACAAGAAAACCTCTTATGGTTTGCTATTAACTGACTATAAAGGTGCAAGCAACTAAGATTTTGGTGAATTTCACTTGATTTTTTCCGGGTGCTTTTTACAATACGCTTTTGCTTGAAAAAGCACCTGCTCTTGAGGATTCTCCCGTGCATGCACTAGAACAGAAAATCTTGGCCGAAGGCATCGTTCTCTCTGAAGAAGTTTTGAAAGTGGATTCTTTCTTAAACCACCAGATTGACCCAGTCATGATGCAATTAATTGGTCAAGAATTTGCGCGTCTGTTTAAGGATGCTGGTATCACCAAAATTATTACGATTGAAGCATCAGGTATTGCACCTGCAGTGATGGCAGGTTTAGAACTTGGTGTACCTGTCATCTTTGCACGTAAATACCAGTCTTTGACCCTGAAAGATGATTTATACCGCTCTAAAGTGTTTTCATTTACCAAACAGACTGAAAGCACCATCGCAATTTCAAATAAACACATCAGCTCAACCGACAAGGTTTTAGTGATTGATGACTTCCTGGCGAATGGTCAGGCGGCGCTGGGTCTGGCCGATCTGATTCATCAGGCCAATGCAGAAGTGGTCGGGATTGGTATTGTGATTGAAAAATCATTCCAGCCTGGTCGCGACTTGCTGCTTGAAAAAGGCTACCGTGTGGAGTCACTGGCACGCGTAAAATCTTTGGCAAATGGCACAGTTGAATTTGTTCGCGACTAAGCTCGACAATCAATTTTAAAAGAGCGCTTATGCGCTCTTTTTTATTTTGTCTATCTGATGAAATAAATTAAAAATATTCAAAGCTCGACTCTAGTTCAATCTAATGTGTTATTCATGATTCCTGACTTGATCCTAGATAAATGGCTTACTTTTAAATTCGAAGTGATTAAACCTCTAAAATAGATCGTGTCATAAAATAAATAATTTTTCTATCCGATGAATAAACAACCAGTTATAGCAATTTTATTATAAGATAAAGAGGTCTAACTATCTGCAAATAATTAGACCTCTGTTCACCTTGAACAAGAGTTTATTTAACCGTCACAGTAATACTGCCGCTATTTACAGCACCGATAGCGGTAGTTGTGATGCTATTGTTAATAGCAGTTTGAGTTCCTTCTGCAATCGCATTGACAGAGGCATCAATGGTACCCGCATTATAGGCAATGTTCGCGACACTATAATTGCTTAAAGTTTCATTGATCTGCTCACTATAGTTGGTAGACAGTGATGAACTTACAACTTCCGAGAGATCTGAACTATCCGCAACCTCGGATAACTCTTCTAAGGTTTCAGAATTATTCGTTGCACTGGTGACTTGACTGAAATCATAGTCATATGTTTCATCTGATACGTCTGATATCACCTGATTGAAGCTGCCTTGCTCAATCGTGATACTACCTGTGTTCGCTGCACCAATTGCAGTAGTTTCAATTGTCCCTTCAATTGAACTAATCGCATCTGGTACTTCTCTTACTGCTCCTGCAAGTGCTTCTAAATCAACGCTTGCATCAACATCACCTGTATTCACTGCCAGATTCAGCGCAGAACCATTTTCAACCTGCTGAGAAATAGAATCCAGAGTAGCTTGTAAACCGGTATCTACTTCCACATTGGTTTCTTGAGCATATGCCATCCCCGCACTAGACAGAAAGGCGACGGATAATGCGACTGTTTTGATCGTGTTTTTCATCATTGTTCTTCCTACTGTTATTTTGAAGTACCTCTCGCTAAGTACTTCTTCTGACAATGGGAGCGAGCCCATTTTCAAATCTTTTAATCACGTTGAATATTAGACCAGTAATTCTCCACTACCTCTGGATTGGCATCCCATAAACTGGATGACTTCTCCTCAGCTTGTTCTTTGTTGGCTTGTTCTTGAACATCTTTTTTGTCATTTATTTTGCTTGTCGGAGATGGGCGCTTAGTCTTACTAATATATTTAATCAGTTCCTGTTTGCTCATTTCAGGCTCGGCTTCAGGATTCTGAATCACCTCAGATTCTTTCTGCTTAGGCGGCTTGGTATCTTTGCTGGGTGAATTGATCGACTTGTTTTTTTCATTGGATGAATCTGCCTGACGTGAGGCCGATTCCTGAACAGGGTTGCTGGAATCGGTACTGATTTGTTGCTGATTTTTCTTATATTTATGCAAGGCAACAGAACTGCGAGTGAGATCTAAGCGACCAAATTCAGGTGGAATTTCCGCACGGCAACTTGCAAACACTGCCGGTGGCACGACCTGACTGAGTAATTCAAAAGTGGCCAGGTTCAACATTTGGCGTAAGGCAAAATTAGTCGCCTCTCGTTCTCCCTTGCCAATTTGAATATTTAACAGTGTACGACCCGCGAACCTGCCTGCACTAAGACCATAATCCTGTGCAGCAATCTGCTTTTGCAAGGAAACATTACCCACCACTTTACTGCTGCGGGTATCGGTCAGAGATAAATCCAAACCGACCATAATACGGGTTTGACTGTAATTTGGGCCAACTCCGGCAATTTGCATGTCAAACCCCCCACCCGGAATAAAATCCAGACTGTTAATACTGCCGGTGACATAATAATCGGAGGCCTGAATTTGCCTTGGATCACGAATCCCCCACTTGGCTTCACTTTCGATAATCCGGGGATCACGTCGGTTCATTAAACTGACGCCCGCCTGAAACAAGGCAGACTGCACCATATCTCCCGCACCCTGGGTCACCATTTTGCCACTTCCGCCATTGGTGACTACGTCTTTACCGGTTTGATCCAGAATCGCGCCAACAGAAAAACTCACATCACTACGCAGTTGCCCTTTGAGGCAGGAGAGCGCCATATCAAAAGGGGTAAAAATATCGGTAATGGGTGGTCCTTGCACCAGACTAACTGCTTTCTTGTTTGAGGGAGCTAAACCTGTACAACCTGTTAGAAACGAGCTAAAAAAAACAGGAATACTCAGAGAAAATATATATTTTCGGGTTAAGGAGAAATTCAGCATAGCGACTCTCCTGATTGAGTACTTAAATTAGGACAGCGCTGAGCGTTTTGATTGGTATTTGAATTGACAGGTGCTTCATTGAGTAATTCACTCGAAATATCGATGTTGTTGTCTGAACCTTCGACATTGATATTGTTGGTGGGTGTATTTACGGTACCTATAGAGGTGGTTGAGGTACTGTAAATAGTGGTTCTACCTAATCCAGAATAATAATCGGACTCCTTGAGCTCGATCAGATTGGCTTGAACTAGATTTTCATTGGAGCGGGCACTTGATGATTTCCAACGCTGCGTCCACTCATCAGATGTGGCATAAGCATTGTTTAAAAAACAAAAACATAATAAACCCAGATTGATGACTAATATTCTCATAATCTTAATATCCTCTGATCTAAGATATTTATTTAATTCTTGGGTTGAGTAAGATTAAATTTATCTGAAAAATATTAAATCACATAAAAAAATGAAAAGTAGAATCCAGCATTATTCATATATTTATTTATATTGATTAAAAAACCCATATATTTGTTTTTATTTATAATAATTATTTTTGTTATATTTTGTGATTTGTAAGAAATCATTATATCGAAAATATATGAATATAATAATCATCTAAAAAACTTGATTAAAATAATATATTTTTTATCTTATCAATAATAAATAAATTATCTAATCACGACCCAAATTATTATTTATTTTAATTTTAAAAATCTGTAAATTTTTATTTTATTAGAACTTCTCATTAATAATAATAAATATCACACTTTATTAAAAATACAATTAATCAATGAGAATGAAAACCACTTATAAAAAAATGCCGATTTTAAGCTGTTTTTTTGATAAAAAATGCCAAATAGCTTTAATGAATCCTTTCTGTTTGCAAGCTTTTGAGAGCAGCCAGCAAACCGTCAGCTGCTTTGAATATAAAGAAATGGCCAATCAGGCCTGTGTATAGATAGAGTACTGAGGAAGAAAAACCTCCAAAATCTTATAGTGTCCTGCATGATCGAAATAATTCAAAAATGACTCACGCAGATAAAAATAAATATATTTACAGCTGAAATACAATGTTTGAGCGTTAATTCAACTAGAATCAGGAAGGTAGGAAATGCTCCTGACCTCAGGATTCAGCATGTATATATGCTGTTGCAGCATATTATGAAGAGCTGCTGATCTAGAGAAAATTGCATCTCCTCCATAAACTTAAAACAAGTGAATACCAATCCTTGATGGAAAAACCTATGCAATGTCCTAAATGTGGTTCCACTGACATCGAACAGCGTGATCACGAACAGAATTTAAAGAAAATTGGTGGCATTCTCATGAGCTCGGCAGGTGCTACTGCGGGTACAGTCGGTGGTGCTGCTTCTGGCGCATCCGTTGGCGCAGCGATTGGTACTGTTGCTGGCCCCTTAGGTGTAATTTTAGGTGGGACAGTGGGTACTTTTGTCGGGGCAATCAGTGTTGGCATTACCGGTGGCGTAATAGGGAATTTCCTCGGCAAAAAAGCCGGGATTTCCGTCGACCGTAATTTATTCTTGGATTATCAATGTTTAAAATGCAAACATAGATTTATTCAAAAAGATCAAAAAGATCAAAAAGATCAAAAAGATCAAAAAGATCAAAAAGATCAAAAAGATCAAAAAGATCAAAAAGAAGATTAATATCATGAAGGAAATGAAGTGAGTGAGTTCTTCATTTCCTTGTGAGTTAATGCTTAAGACTGATTGAGTTTTAAAGCCACTTCAGCCAGTCGTTTACCCTGTACTTCGCACAAAACTTTTTCATCTGGGCTTAAACCCTGATCATGCCGTGGGCCACTGACATGACTGGCACCGTACGGCGTACCGCCAGTCTTGGTATTGGACAAGGCAGCTGTAGCATTACTGAGCCCCATAATCATCATACCGTGGTGGAATAATGGTGGCAGCATAGTCAACAAGGTACTTTCCTGTCCGCCATGCATGGAACCCGATGCGGTAAAGACACAGGCCGGCTTACCGTGCAGCGCACCATTCAGCCATAGACTGGTGGTCTGATCCCAAAAGTATTTCATTTCTGAGGCCATATTGCCAAAACGGGTCGGTGAACCTAAGGCCAAGCCAGAACACTGGGCCAAATCCTCTAAACTGCAATAAATATCTCCTTCTGCCGGAATACTCGGCTCGGCTACGGTTACAACGCTAGAAATATTCGGGACAGTCCGAATTTTTACCGCCATTCCTGCCGATTCAACGCCATTGGCTATCAGATGTGCCATTTCTTTCGTTGAGCCATATTTGCTGTAATATAAAACAAGAACATAAGGTTGCATGAGGCTTCTTATTCATTACTTAAAAAAATAAAACTATACGATATTCTGTAACTTTTTTGGTTAAGCTAATGGATGAAAATTCATGATGATTAAAAAAATTGAGATTGGATGCACATGATTGTTGAGTATTTAAAAAAGTTACCCTTTTATGAGAAACACTGGTTTCAGTTTATTTTATTCGTACTCCGACGCTTTGAAGCAGACCGTTGTCGTGAGCAAGCCGGTTCTCTGACCTATACTACGCTTTTCGCAGTCGTGCCGATGTTGACGGTTTTCTTGGTCATTATTTCATCGATTAAAGCCTTAGAACCTGCACGACAACAATTGCAACAGCTAATCTACAGTAACTTTCTACCCAAAACCACGATTGCCTTTGATAAAGCGCTGAATGCCTTTACCGATAAATCCAGTAATTTAACCGTGATTGGTATCCTGTTTT
Source organism: Acinetobacter sp. F9 (assembly GCF_019195275.1). Lineage (NCBI taxonomy): Bacteria > Pseudomonadati > Pseudomonadota > Gammaproteobacteria > Moraxellales > Moraxellaceae > Acinetobacter > Acinetobacter sp. F9. The sequence continues at coordinate 2,274,663 of NZ_CP078068.1, read as the reverse complement.
TATTCATTACGACCGTATTGATGCTCACCAGTATCGAAACAGCCTTTAACCGAATTTGGCGAGTGACTCAGACCCGAGGTGGAATTATCGGGTTTATGCGCTACTGGACTATCATTTCGCTGGGACCAATTTTACTGGGTAGTGCCTTCGTCATTTCATCAACCGTGGCTTCCATGAGTGTCCTCAGCAATAACTTTGCCGGGTATGAACTTAATGGTGCTTTTGTCCTCTGGGCCATTTCCTTTTCTCTGACCGTACTCGGGTTTTTCATTCTCAACTGGACCATCCCCAATCGCAGTGTGCCACTCAAGTCTGCATTTATTGCCGGCCTGTTTAGTGCAGTGGTGTTTGAGCTGCTTAAAAACCTGTTCGGTTTTGTGATGTCAAACTTTACCAGTTATGAGATTGTCTATGGTGCATTCGCCGCTGTGCCGATCTTTCTACTGTGGATTTATTTATCCTGGAATATTGTCTTACTCGGAGTTGAGATCAGTTATGCCCTGACGGCCTTTGAATCTGGCCAGGATCATAAACGTCACCCAATCATCATGCTGCTGGATCTATTAGAGCTGTTTTATAAAAAGCAAAAAACTGGTGAGAGCATTAGTGAAGCAGAAGCATTAGATGCTTTGGGTCGTGATGAAATTGGTCGCTGGCCAAACTATGTGAGCATGTTTGAAAAACAAAATCTGATCAAACGTACCGATGACAATGAATATGTCTTGGTACGTGATCTGGATCAGGTGAGTTTTTGGGACTTTTATCTGCAACTTCCTTATCCATTGCCACGTAAGCATCACTTCACCGAGGCACATACCGAGGAAATCTGGATGCAGAAATTCTCGCCTAAACTACAGGAAACCGATCAATATCTGGAAGAAAAGCTGAGTTTTCCACTTTCTGAATTGTTCCGGAATAAATAATCCTAAATCCTCTCGCTTGAGAGGATTTTTTTAAGTTGTTTGCGTAGACTTCCAGCAGACGATCGCACCTGCGGTCACCAAAGCAGTACCAATCCAAAAACTCAGCTCGGGCCGAATATCCAGAATCAGCATCGACATAACTGAAGACAGAATTGGCATAAAATAGGTGGCCAAAATCAGTACCTTGATATTGCCATACTGCATGCTCTGATTCCAGTTACTATAAGCAATCCCGATCAGACTGCCTACTATGGCGATTTCCAGCCAGAGCTTCAATGAAGGCATCCTGAAAGGCTCATCCAAGCCCAGATGTAAGCCCCATAACGCAATGACGGCGACCACAAAAAAAATCGGTACGCCGTTTTGTCCACGACCATATTTTCTGGTCAGAATGCAATAACATGGCCATAACAAGGCACCGATAAAAGCAAAGCCATAAGCCCAAGGATTTTCAGCTAAAACCTGCATAAGTTTCGATAGATTGGTAATTTCAGGATTGACCACCAACATCAGACCGACTACAGCAAGCAAAAATCCTGGAATGACCCAAAGACGCGCCTGCAATTGCCGAGCAAATATCGAAAAGACAATCATCAAAGGTGGCCAGAGATAATTAATCATCGCAATCAGCATCACCTGTTCACGGTGATCCGACCAGGCAACTGCAACAAGAAATAGAATTTCATAAGCAACGAACAAAGCCCCACAACCCAATAGATAGCGCTTGGACATTTGCCTGATTTTAGGAAATCCAATCAATGCCAGAATCGCCAGACTACTAAAAGTGTAAATCAGGGCAATCCCCTGCACCGGACTGGTAGATTCGGTAATCAATTTGACCACAGCCACCAGACTGGCCCAGATCAGAATGGAAGACAGGCCAATCCAGGTGGCCAGTTTCATCGACCAGACGTTCATGTTTGCTCTTGAGGATTATTCGTTGTATTCGGTTTTTTCAGCCATCCCTGCAAGCCCACCAGAATCACGCCCAGCATGACCATACAGGTTCCAATAATAAAATTCAGTTCGATCTGTTCATCCAGAATCAACACCCCAAACAGCATGCCAAATACAGGCGTTAAAAAAGAAAATACGCCCAAACGTGAAGCCAGATAATGTTTCAGCATCCAGAACCAGATCAAATAACTGGCAAAGGAAATCAGCACGGTATGAAAGATCAGACTGGAAATAGACAGGGTCGTCCATTGAATGGTCGCTTGCCCACTAAAAAAAGCCAAAGGTAGCAATAATATGCCGCTCATCAATAATTGATAGAATAAGGTCTGGGTGGCAGGTGCTTCAGCCAGTCGGCTCAGACGTACACTGACAGTGGTTGCTGCCCAGAATATACCTCCGAGTAAGGCCAGAAAATCTCCCCACAAAGCATCGGTTTGTAAAGTAGAGCTTGTCTGTGGTCTGAGTAAAAAACTGACCACAATCCCGCTAAATGCCACGAAGATACCGCCCCATTGCACACGCGACAAACGCTCTGCCGGCAATTTCCAGTGCAGACCCAATGCGACAAAAATCGGCGCAGTATAAAGCAAAACAATGGTATGCGAAGCTGAGGTATAGCGTAGTGCTTCCCCAATCAGATAAAATTCGGTTGCGAACAGTATTCCGACCAGCAATCCTGCAGGCAAATAGCGGGTGCTCAAAAGCTGACGGCGCACGCTCTGCTGAATCAGGGGATACACCATGATCGCAGACAAGGCTGAACGCAAGGCAATTTGCATCAAGGCTGAAATATCACTGGCCGCCTATTTCAGCACGACCTGTTGTAGCCCCCACAACATACATAATACAAACATGATGGCAGATGCTTTGGCATCTAGCGCCTGACGTTGCTTCACCCCTACTCCTGTGACCGCTTTAAAGTGCCCACTATAATCTTCTCTGCGGTAAAACAATACTTTTCTATTATTTTGCCAGCGCTGTAAATATTTTAAAACTCGATAAAAAAGGACTGCACTCGCAGTCCTTTCAGTCAAAAAATAACGTTCAGCTTATTTAACCCAAGTCGTCCAGACATAATCCTGAGACTGGCCTTTCAGGGTCATTTTCAACTGATCGCCTGCATGCAATGCCGCCACACCTGCGGGTGTACCCGTCATCACCACATCACCTTCTTCTAAAGTGAATACCTGGCTGATATCTGCCAGTAAAGTCGCGATATCAAAAATCAATAAAGCGGTATCGCCTTTTTGACGCAGTTCTTCATTCACCTCCAAAGTGTAATGCACATCTTGCCAGTCCGCGACCACATCATTCACAGGAATCCAGTCTGACAACAGACACGAACCATCAAAGGCTTTGGCACGTTCCCAAGGCTGGCCTTTTTTCTTGAGTTCATCCTGCAAGTCACGCAGGGTCAAGTCCAGACCTAAAGTCACCGCACCCACCGCTTGCAGTGCTTTTACAGGATCATTTTCTTTGCTTAAAGTCCGGTCAATACGCAAACTGAGTTCACATTCATAGTGGCAGTTGCCCCACTCCGGATTCCATTCAATCCCTGCATCGAGCGAGCCTAAGGCACTCGGTGGCTTAATAAATAAGACCGGACGATCAGGGATCGCATTTCCGAGTTCTTTGGCATGATCGGCATAACTGCGACCAACGCAGACAATTTTGGATGGGCGTGTACTCATGATCAAAACTTTCCTTTATTTGTCTTTATATCGATCTCTGGATTATTTTTTAAATGCATTCTCAAAAATGTTTTGCTCAGTCGCATCTTTAAAGGCACGTTTTGGCACAATGATGACGGTACGGTTTTTCAGTTCCAGCATATAGGTCAGTTTGCCGGCAGCAAAATTCTGCACTTCACTATACGCTACCAGCTTGCTACGCTCATTATTAAAAATCTCCGCATAGTCCTGATACAGATCGAGGCCTTGCTCACTCTTACCAAACTGATATTTGACGAACTGGCGTTTAAACATCATCGGTAGAAACCAGTAACGCATGATGCCTTGCAGGATCAGGAAGAATGCCCCCAAAGCCACGTAATAGCGTCCTACCCCGTCAAAGCCCATCGAAAAGCCCCAAAGGATAATCCCGATACTGACCAGAGGCGTCAGAAAACGTGAAATCTGCTTTTTGCCAAAAGTCGCCAAGGCAAAACCATCCTGAGATTCTTCTAAAGTCAGAAAATAACGGGTCGATAAAGTCGGTGCTGACTCAGTCATAGCATCACATCAAAAAAATAAAATCTTGCCCAATACTATAGCAAAATATGCACAATGCTTATGGCCTGACGCATCAATTACATAACTTTGCTTTGGAAAAACGTGTATTTAGTTTTAAATAAACAGCAATTAAAACAAAAAATATGCAACAGGATGTTGAATGAAAGGATTCAAGCAATGTATTGCAATCGGTATCTGTTCGGGTCTGTCTACTCTATCACTGGCCAAGATCATTCCCTGGGATGCAGAATTACCCAGTAGCCTGAGTGCTTATCCGGGCAATGCCCAACAATTGGCAGAATTAACAGGCGAAAGGATTCTGATTTATGCGCATCCGGTGACTAAAACCCAGCTTCCTACCTTAAACAGTAAGGCCACCAGCAAGGCACAATTTTATAGTGCCGCCGTGGTTTTGCCTGTGGCTGAAACACAGGTCGAGAAATTGCTACAGCATTATCCGGATTATGTTGGCCTGTTTCCGACTTTAAAGTCGGCCAAAATTCTAGAACAGCAAGGCTCGATTCAGCAGGTCAAATATCAGGTGCATATCCCCACACCAATTCCGATATTGAACTTCAAAGAAACCGTGGTGATGCAGCATCATCTGGGCAATAACAGCATCAGCACTTTAATTATTGATGCACCCATTCCTTATGGCGCGGGAAAACTGGAATGGTTCGCGCTTGATCCGCACAGAACTCTGGTGACAGTGACCCAGTGGGGCGACCTGAACCAGCCCAAAGGTTTTCTATTCAGTAAGATTCTCAATGCCCTGCCTGAAGCCAAACTTGGCATTCCTCCCAGTACCAACGCATTTCTACTCGAAGCACTGCAACAGCGCTTTAAAACCAGTCATGCCACAACACTCACCGCCCCGACTCCACAACTGAAATTTAATTCACAACAGCTACAGAAGATTGCCCAGCTTAGTCAAAAATCCGGCCAACCGGTCAGTTTTATTTTGCCCAGCTATCAGATTAAAGAAGGAAAAGCGTCAGAAAATTTGAGATTTAGCAGCACCTATCAATACTTTCCGCATTCGGTAGACAAGCTACGACCGTGGTTGGCTGCACAAGCCAGTCAACAGCTTTTCCCACGCCAGATCAAGAAAGTCGAACTTAACCCGATCAATACCCAAAGTGTAGATGCCAACTATAAAGTTTCAGTGGGCTTAGGCGTGATTCAGATTCCATTCAACTTCAAGATGCGTTTTTACCAGCCCGATCCCTTGCAGAATCAGTTCAATGCCAATGGTGGCGACTTAAAGTTTGTCAAAGGCGGCATGAAGCTATTGCCGCAATCACAAGGTAATCTGTTCCAAATCACCAGCAGCATGAAGATTCATGATCAGGCACCGTTTTTATTAAGGGCCATGCGCAGTCTGCCCTATCACGATGTATTACCTGCGGTGGGTGGCAATACCGTCTATGCACTCAAGGTACAGCAAAAATTAAGATAATCAACGAATCGGTAGTTATTGGTTTTTTATATGAAAAAGCGTTAAATATCACAGACGTAAAAAAACCGCATCAATGTGCGGTTTTTTCAGAATTCTTATCAAGATTGGTGCGCTCAGAGAGATTCGAACTCCCGACCCCTTAGTTCGTAGCCAAGTGCTCTATCCAGCTGAGCTATGAGCGCGACGTCTTGATGGGGTGCATTATACGGCTTTTTTAAGGCTTGTTAAGTGTTTTTTAATAAAAGCACAACTGAATGTATAGTAATTAAACGATACAGCAGTATTTACAGTTTTCTGTGAGAATTTCTGCACATTTAGAGCTAAAAACAATTAATACCATCCGGACTTTGACGCTGTATTCAATGTGGCGACAAGCTCCATTTCATCCTGATGAAAAGTACACAGCAAATACCAAGAAAGATGTTCCCAAATTTCAGGCACAAAAAAACCGCTATGAAAGCGGTTGATTGTTCAAGTTGGTGCGCTCAGAGAGATTCGAACTCCCGACCCCTTAGTTCGTAGCCAAGTGCTCTATCCAGCTGAGCTATGAGCGCGTAACTTGTGTGCCTAGGTTGGCAATACGTTTTTTTGCTTAACTTACTTGGTGCGCTCAGAGAGATTCGAACTCCCGACCCCTTAGTTCGTAGCCAAGTGCTCTATCCAGCTGAGCTATGAGCGCGCGACATAAGTAAGCGTGGCGGTGAGAGAGGGATTCGAACCCTCGATACAGTTACCCGTATGCGTCCTTAGCAGGGACGTGGTTTCAGCCACTCACCCATCTCACCGTAACGTGCGGCCATAATACAAATTTCGGCATGGCACTGCAAGCGCAGCATCGAAAAAAAGTGCATATTTTTGCTCGTTTAAATACTTTTTAAGCAATTCAGCGATTTTTCGTACATTTTCCTGCTCAAAAAACCGAATAAATTTCCAGTTATCTAAAATGAACAGAAAATTGAAAACTTAAATGGATTATTGCAATCATTTACGTGCAGTCTGCGCACACATGTTTTATGCTAAACCTATCTCCTAAGATAAATTTAAAGACATGATGAAAAACTGGGTCGATCCTGAAGCAAAAGCTGAAGCCGAACGTTATGACAACCCTATCCCAAGCCGTACGCTAATTTTAGAAACCATAGAAAAAAATAATGCCCAGTCTCATGCCGACCTGGTAGAACATTTCGAAATCGCAGATCAAAAAAGTATTGATGCTCTCAGCCATCGTTTAATTGCGATGGTGCGTGACGGGCAATTGATGAAAGATGGTTATAAATTCCAGATTGCCGTCGAGCAGCCTGAATCCGAAGCGACGGTTTATATCAATTCCCGCGGGATGGGAACTGCCAACATTTCTGGCCAGGACGATCTCTTACTGGCTGAGCGTGAACTACGGCTGGTCTTTAATGGCGACCGTGTCAAAGTACGTCAAACTTCAGTAGACCGTAAAGGTAAAGCCTGGGGTTATGTGACTGAAGTTGTGCAGCACCGCGTTAAGCAGATCATTGGTAAAGTTTCCCTATATGAAGGTGAATACTTTGTTCAACCTGCCAGCCCAAATGCGCATCAGCCCATTACTCTTGAAAAAGAACTGATTGAACATGCGCAAGTCAATCTGGGTGATTCGATTCGCGTGGCGATTGATACTTATCCGACCCGTGAAGAATTTGCGACCGGTCATATTGTCCAGTCCATGGCAGATAAAGCCGATACCGAAATCATCATTCCACAAACCATTTTAGAATATGGTTTACCGTATGAATTCCCGGAAGAAGTGATTCAGGATGCAGAAAGCTTTAAAGAACCAACAGAAAAAGACCGTGAAGGTCGTGTGGATCTGCGTGATTTAGCTTTGGTCACCATTGATGGTGAAGATGCACGTGACTTTGATGATGCAGTATATGCTGAAAAACGTCCGGGCGGTGGCTATCGCGTGGTCGTAGCGATTGCCGATGTCAGTCATTATGTACGTACAGGCAAACCACTGGACGATGAAGCTCAGGAACGCGGAACTTCTGTCTACTTCCCGCACTTTGTTTTACCAATGCTGCCTGAAGCATTGTCGAATGGCTTGTGTTCTTTAAATCCGGCTGTTGATCGTCTCTGTATGGTCTGTGATTTAAAACTGTCACGTGCCGGTCGTGTTACCGGTTTTGAGTTCTATCCATCCGTGATGCACTCTAAAGCACGTTTGACTTATGATCAGGTCGCCCAATATCTGGAAGGCGACAGTCAGGCCATTACCGAAGATCGCGAAGTTCGCAAGTCGATCAACACCCTGTTCCAACTCTATCAGGTTCTGAAAGGTTTACGTGCTGAACGTCATGCCATGGAATTTGAAACCGTTGAAACGTATATGACTTTTGATGAGCTGGGCGGAATTAAAGAGATTTTGCCGCGTAGTCGTAATGATGCGCATAAGCTGATTGAAGAATGTATGTTGCTGGCCAACGTGGCAGCCGCAGAATATGCATTGAAAAATGAAATTCCGATGTTGTACCGCGTACATGAGCCACCTGAATTCTCGCGTATTCAAAAAGTCCGTGATTTCGTCAAGCTGCTTGGTTTGAAATTCCCGGAGCAACCGACCCAAGCAGATTATCAGGCGGTGATTGAAGCGACCAAAGACCGCATAGATGCACCAAGCATTCATGCGGTGTTATTACGCTCCATGATGCAGGCTTATTACGGCCCTAACAATGCGGGGCACTACGGTCTGGCTTATGAGGCGTACACACATTTCACTTCGCCAATTCGACGTTATCCAGACCTGTTATTGCATCGTGCCATTAAAGCGCATTTAAATAAAAAGCCATCTCCGCTTTCAGGTGGAGCTTTAGATGAAGCAGGAACACATTTCTCTGCCACTGAACGCCGTGCCGATGAAGCCTCTCGCTCGGTGACGACCTGGTTGAAATGTCATTATATGCAGCAGCATCTGGGCGAAGAATTTGTTGGCATCATTAGTGCCACAGCAGAGTTTGGCCTGTTTGTGACGCTAAAAGACCTGTATGTAGATGGTATGGTGCATGTCAGCCAGTTGGGCGATGACTTCTTTGTCTTTGATCAAGTCAGTCAGAATCTGGTCGGCCAGAATCGTGGTCAGGTCTTTGGTCTGGGCGATGAAGTCAAGATCAAGGTGGCTGGTGTCAATCTGGAAGAGCGCAAGATCGACTTTGAACTGGTACAGCAGCTCAGTCATGCCGGCCGTGCGATCCGTGCCCGTACGCCGCGCGTGAGCGAGAAAAAACCGGCAGTACGTCCAGCAGCAACAGAAGAGGTTTTTAGCAAGAATGAGCGCGAGTCTAAATCCAGCCTGAATGCCGATGGAGAACAGCCCATACGACGCAAAAAAGCCAAAGGAAAACCCAGCTCTTACAACAGCAAGTCTGCTAAAAAATCTGCAGCAAAGCCTGAAGCAAAGGCTAAAGATAAAGTAAAGAAAAAGACCAAAGTGAAAAAGAAAAAGTCGAATGCAAAAGCCAAGACTGAATAATTTTTGACGGTATAAAAAGAGCGCTAAGGCGCTCTTTTTTATTTATAATCAAAATATTAAAATAGGAAAAATTATAAGAATGGATACCATAACTATTTTTACTTTGATCATTTCTTTAATGGCTTTGCTTGTGACTTATGCCGTATTTAAATCTGATCAGCAACCACAAATTATAGTTTTTGCTCTTCCGCATTACGGTAAGCAATCTTTCATTCAACTACATATAAAGAATATAGGAAAATCCATTGCCTATAATGTACAAATATCGAGTGATCAACCCATTCCTAAACGGGCCTTCGGAATTAAAAAATTAAATGCTTCAAAAGATTATTTTGATAGCGGTATTTTCAAACATGGAGTCAAAGTATTTCCACCCAATCAGAGCTATATATACGATTGGGGACAATATGGCGGCCTCAGAGAGGCTTTAGATAATAATCCTATCACCATGAAAGTCACGTATTGGTATCAGCACCCTTTAAACTTATGAAAAACTCAAATCACTGATATTTCCATCATCGATATAAATGAACTAGAAGCCTTACCCTGATCTGATGGTGGATTTATTGAACAGCTTCAAAATATTAATAAAGAATTGAAAATATTAAATACAAAGCTAGAGAAAAAACTTTAACTCCCTTGATTTCCCCCACCAAAGGCCCTACATCTAGACTGAATATAGAAAATTAATTTGGCAGACCGACATGACTTTAGAAAAGGCAACTTTGCCTGTTCCACAATTTGATCAGATTACCCTGGCCGATCTCAAAGAAAAAATTGAAACAACCATTCAAGCCGGACAAAAGTTTTTAAATGAACTGACTGACACGCCAGACTCGGTTCAGGCCCAACTTGAGATTCTGGAACAGGTCGATACCCTCGAAAATAATATGAGTGAATCCTGGGGCGTGTTATCGCATCTGAATGCCGTGATGAACAATGCCGAAACCCGTGACGTCTATCAAGCCTTATTACCGGGTCTGAGCGAATACTATACACAACTAGGTCAACATACGGCGCTGTATCAAACTTATCAGCATGTTCATGATGCATCAATTTTTAATGAATTACCTGCAGCCCAGCAAAGTGCCATCAAACTGGCCTTACGTGACTTCAAACTGTCTGGTGTGGCCTTAGAAGGCGAAGCGAAGAAACGTTATGCGGAAATTTCTGCACGTCTCTCACAACTGTCTTCGGACTTCTCCAACCACGTGCTGGATGCAACTCAGGCTTATTTCAGACCATTAGCTGAAGATGAGTTAGCGGGTCTCTCTGAAAGTAATATTGAGCTGTTAAAACAATATGGCCAGCAACGCGAGCTGGATCAGCCGGTGGCTACGCTAGATTTCCCGTCTTATCTGGCAATCATGACCCATGCGGAACATCGTGAACTGCGTGAAGAGCTGTATAAAGCCTATACCACGCGCGCTTCAGATCAGTCCGAACAGACTGAATTTGACAATACCGCCTTAATTGAAGAAATCCTCAGCTTACGTCAGGAAATGGCCAAGCTGCTCGGCTTCAACAATTATGCAGAATTGTCCCTGGCCAGCAAAATGGCGCCAAGTGTAGAAGCAGTAGACGAATTCTTGCGTGATCTGGCAGAGCATGCCCGTGCGCCGGCAACCAAGGAAATTGCAGAACTAAAAGCCATTGCCGCTGAAGATGGTATTGATGAACTGAAACCTTGGGACAGCGGCTATTATTCAGAGAAGCTGAAAATGCAGCAGTTTAACCTGTCACAGGAGGCGCTGAAACCTTATTTCCCTGCACCAAAAATCCTGCAAGGCCTGTTCAGTATTGTCAATCGCCTGTATGACATTCAGGTGATTGAACGTGAAGCGCCGGTTTGGCATCCAGAGGCGCGTTATTTCGAACTGGAAGATCAAGGTCAGGTGATTGGCGGTTTCTATTTTGACCTGTATGCGCGCCAAGGCAAACGTGGTGGTGCCTGGATGAGCGGTTTCCGTTCGCGCATGCAGACACGTGATGGCCTGCAAAAACCGATCTGCTATATGGTGGGTAACTTTACTCCACCTGTTGGCAACCGACCTGCACTGCTCACGCATGATGAAGTGATTACCCTGTTCCATGAATTTGGTCACGGCCTGCATCATATGCTGACTGAAGTCGACAATATCGCGGTGGCAGGTACGCATGGCGTGGCTTGGGATGCCGTGGAGCTGCCAAGCCAGTTTATGGAATTCTGGGCCTGGGATCAGGACAGTCTGAATCTGCTCAGTGAACATATTGAAACCAAGGAATCTTTGCCGGCCGACCTGCTCAAAGCCCTGCTCGATGCACGTTTCTTCCAATCCGGCATGCAAACCCTACGTCAGCTTGAATTTGCCTTGTTTGACTTGAGTATTCACCGTGCCAATCCGGCTTCAAATGCGGAACAGGTTCAGGCCACACTGAATGAAATTCGTGAAAAATATGCAGTTCTGCCCACCACCGACTATAACCGTTTTCAGCACAGCTTTAGTCATATCTTTGCCGGTGGTTATGCAGCGGGATATTATTCCTATAAATGGGCCGAAGTTTTGGCCAGTGATGCCTTCGACCGTTTCGAAAATGAAGGGATTTTTAATACCACCACTGGAAAACAGTTTCGGGAAAATATCCTCGCAGTTGGCGGAAAAGATCAAGCACTTGACGCATTTATCAATTTCCGCGGACGCGAGCCCAAAATAGATGCATTGCTACGTCATCAAGGTTGGACGAACCGCTCTAAAAACGCTTAAACTAGCTTTTTAAGTTGATCACAAGGTGAGTATGATGACCATTAAACGTCGTTTCATTGCAGGCGCAAAATGTCCAAAATGTCAGGCGTTAGATCGCGTCGTCATGCTGACCTCTGGTGAAGATGAGTGGATTGAATGTATCGAGTGTGGTTATGAAGAAAATCGTCCCACACATGTTGACCAACCAGAAACACCAGCTGTTCCAGATGAAATTGGCGTGATTCAGTTTAAACCTCGTTCAGCAAAATAAAAAATCAAGGTTCAAGCTATGTCAGTAGAACAAAGAAATAACCCCAAACTTTTAATGGGGATTATGGGGGCTTTAGTTACTGTCGTTGTATTGGTGCTGCTCTATCAATGGTTGAATGCACCTTCGAAGGAGACACAACGCATGCAACAGGAGGAAATCGCAGCTGTTCCGGCAACCACATCTACAGCGACAACTGAAGAAGATACAGATGCAAGCAATGCGGCTGAGGCACTCGAGACCAAAGCATTAATCAGCGGCAGCCTGTTAAAAGCGCCAGTGCCGGAAAATTCTACTTTGGCCAACGAAGAGATGGCCAAATTAGCCGATATTCAAGTTCAGCTCAATGAGCAAAAAGCCACGCTAGATGCGCAGCACAGCGATGCTGACCAGCTCATTCAATTGAAAGAGGAACAGATCAAGCTACTCGAAGCACAATTGGCTCAAGGCCAATAATCTTGATGCATTTCGGCTAGAAGATCTGTAGATCTTCTAGCCAAATTGTCTCCATGTCTACCACAGCCACCTCACTACTATTCAAAGCCATTATTTTACTGACCTGCTCTGCTTTTTTATTTTCAGTGATGGGCGTATGTATCTGTTATGCCTCACAAACGGTTGATCATGCTACTGTGGTTTTCTTCCGTAATGTAGTCGGGCTGTTTATTTTCCTGCCTTTCATTTTCAACCAAGGTCGCGGATTTTTTAAAACTGAAAAACTGTGGATGCACACCTGGCGTGCGGTGGTCGGTCTGATTACCATATATGGCTTTTGTTGCAGTTCGAGCGCTGACCAAAACAGAATCTCCAGAAAAAATCGTATTTTATTTCTGTTTGATTGGCAGCCTGATTTCAGTGATTCCGATGTTTTGGGTGGGGTAGCCCTATACCCTGACAGAACTCAGCTATCTGATTACTGTCGGCATTCTGGCCAATTTCAGTCAGTTATTGATGTCAAATGCTTACAAACTGGCGTCGGCAGGACAAATTGGGCCGGTGAATTATGTGGTGATTTTCTTTGCCGGTATATGGGGTTTTCTGTTCTGGCAGGAGGTTCCTGATCTATATAGCCTGATCGGATTAGGATTGATTTTCTGCGCGATTCTGCTGTGTAGCCCAATCCTGCAAAAGCGCCTGAATTCATCTAAAATCTGAGCCAAGAATTCAGATTAAATTAAAAAAGCACCCGTAGGTGCTTTTTTAGTGTCTATCTTTTATGAATACCAGCCGAACAGCTTAAAGACATAAGGCACATAGGCAATAATCAGCATCGCAGGCAGCAATACTATCACCGGCAAAATCCAGCGTTCATAACGGTAGTAGAAAGACAGGTGTCGTACTTCTGCATCCGCTTCGGCCACTTCGGCATCACCAATCGACTGTCTGGCCAGTAAATGATTCAGCGCAACCGGTGGCGTCACATAACCCAGTTCAAAACCAATCAGGGTAATCATCCAGAAATGTACCGGATGAATACCGTATTGGTAAGCCACTGGAGCCACGGTTGCCGAGATCAGAATCACCGCACCGAATGGATCCATGATCATCCCGACAAAAATCATTAAGCCGACAATCAGTGAAATCACCAGAATGGTACTACTGATATCGGTCGGGAAGGCTTCCATAATTTCCATACGTTCTAGCAAGCCACCCACACTCACCGAAAGTGCCATCAGGATGACCAGAGCACCAATATGTCCCACGGTCTCACTGGTCGAAATATGCATGGACTTCCAGAAACCGACATGACGCAAAATTTCAGTCGCTTTTGAACGCTGCACAGCATGATCAACAACCAGCTCTTTGCCTGGTTGTTCGCTATGTTCAGCTTCACGATATTCTGCATTGGCCGCGGCACCGGCTGTCGCCAGTTCAGGTGTCGATCTTGAGTTTAAAGTTGCGGTCAAGGTTTCATCCCAATGCCCCACTGCCGGCAACGGCGCAGGTTCATGGCGTAACTTATCGAACAGGACAATCATCAGCAGAATGACTGGCATCATCACCGGTGCGGTAAATTCATTCAGGTCAGTCGACAAGGCATATTTATAGAATAACCAGATCAGAATGAAAATCACGATATATGGAATAATCGCCATGAAGGCACGACCGGATTGAGGAGCAGCCACAGTAGGCGCAGCAATGCGGAATTTGTTTTCTGCAAAGAACAGGGAAATTACCAGGAATAAAGTCGAGCTGAGCAGGAAGACATAAATCCCGTAGTGATAGAGCAAGTCGGTGGTCACTTCTTTATTGAGTGATGCCACGACGACAATCAGCAAGCAAGGACGTAAGACTACGCCCATTGAGCCGGACATTGCGGTGGCTGCCAGTGCAAACTGACGGCGTCCACCCGCATTCCAGACTTCCTTATAAATAATCGCACCTGCGGCAATTACAAAAATCCCTGATGCTCCGGTATAGGCAGTCGGTAATGCAGCTGCCAGCAAGATTAGCCAGGTCAGGGTTTCAGGTGCCAAATTCCAGGGACGCAGAATGTTCAGGAACATGTCCACGACACGGGTCTGTTTCAGCAACATACCGGCCCAGATAAACAAGGCCAGATTCAGGAAGATACTAGAAAACTCTACCAATTGACCGAGGTAAATCCCCTGTCCCATTGGATAGTCCATAAAGAAAGTGAAATTTATTCCGGTCGTAATGGCCATATAGGCATATAGCGGTACACTCAGAAAGGCCAGACCAAAACTGCCGCCCTCACGCGTTGGTTTTGGTTGTTTGATCACCTGATACAAGCTGATCAATGTGAGGGTGCTGAACAGAATCATCCACAACCAGTAGATGTATTTCATCTCTCCCATCGGCACGCCCGAGTTCAATACGGACTGATATTGGCTATAGGATGAAAATGCCAGGAAAGCATTAGCAACCAGCATGGCGACCGAATAAACTTTAAAGTCGATACGTGTGCTCGGGCTACGTAAACCAATATGATGAGTTTTTAGGGTGGCACTGATCGCAGCAAAGACCACCATGATAACCAAGAGCAAAGCCCGGTTTTCTGTACCAAACTTGAAGATACCAAAGAAAGAGGTTTCAAACGTCCGATAAGCCCGAATACTTGGATGAGCTTCCACATGTTGAATGGCTTTATCATAGAACAGGTAGGATTCTTCACAGACCTGCTGTGCCTGTAACACCGCAGCACGGACATCCGCTTCCGAACGCACCCCGAAGAAATCGGCATATTCATCGGCTGCATCGGCTTTCATCTGCTGCTGAACACGCTGATCGACATTGATATTGCGTTCACATTGTGGACGTGTCGGTTCAGCACGTAAAAATGAATATTGCATCCCGGTTGCCGGATCGCCATAGAGACGCTCCCCCATGCGCAGCAACTGGCCGTGAATCATTTCTCCAGTACCAATAATCAGTGTAAGCAAAAGCAACACCAGCACCACGAAGGTCGAGATCCACTCTGTCCAGATATAACGCAACAGACCTAATCCTGATCTGTTTTGATCATCATTTTGCATGTATATTCCTATTTTTATTTTAGCGGCCTGTGTTTGTTCTAGGACGCTGATCTTCCCTTCTGTCCCCGAAAATTCCTTTTCAAAGGTCAGGATTTTTATTCTATGTTTTGACTCTGCATCAAAATCAGCACAATAAAAATGACAATTTATATTTTCTTTTTGTTTTTTCTGCCAAGTGCTTTATTCATTGCTTCACTTTAGCTATCCCGAAAATAGTTGCTGACAATATAGGCCAGCGCCAACATCACTCCCCAAATTACCCCGAGCAAATGTGCTTCGACCAAGACCGGACTGCCAATCAGCTGTGCAGTCCCCACATTGCCAATGGTATTTTCCCAGACCAGTTTGCCAAAGATCAAAAATAACACCAGTGCAGCAAAACTGCGTTCCCGCTTATACAGCAAATGTACACAGGCAACGGCAACATAGGCACCATGCAGTACACCCGACAAGCCAGCGTAGGCTTCAATATTGGGTAAGAAAAAATAAAAACTTAAACTGATCAAAGGTGGCAAGATCAGTAAAATGGCAGAAAAGTGCCATAGAGTAGCGCGTGGAAAAATAAAAGGCAGACAGATAAAAGCGAGAATATTCAGGAAATAATGGGTCCACCCCACATGTACCCAATGTGCCGTCCACAGTCGCCAAAACTCACTGAGCAAACTCTCTTGCCAGTAGATGAAACTATCCTTGAAAATTTGCAGACATGCACAGAGAGAGACAAAAGCCGCTAGAAAAATAATTTTTCGTCGAACATGTTGATCTAGCATCAGCTTATGCTTCTCCCTAACCATCTAGTTTAATTTCATCCTTAAAATTCTATGCAGGCTATCTGGGTTACAGGTCTGAACTGAACAGGTCATCGAGTTCCGAAGAGCTGTCTGATTCATCCCAGAAACGTTGCATGCCATCATCGGCGCTGCGCACACCAGTATTTTCTGTCCAGTAACGGTCTGAAATTCCACCAACCATAATCGCTGCCATACTGTCGATCAGTTTGAATTGTGGATTTACCGGCTTTTCCTCAGTACGGGCCTGCGCAAAGGTTTTTAAAGCATCGCGGATTTTGGCATCGTCACCACTGGCCTGTGCTGCTACAGCATATAAAGCGTGCGATAAACGTACACCTTTTTGCTCACCAATTTGTGTAGATTGTTTTAATGTTTGGTAAGGATCAGGTTTACCATCGCTTGCACCTGGCAATAAAGTCCAGATCACAGCACGCGTAGCATTCGGTGCTCCCCAGAATTTGGCATTATCCAGACAGGTCATACCACGCTCGACCACGGCAGCGATATCTTTGGGCACATGCACTGCGCCGCCTGAATTAATATCATTGGTCATGGCTTGTAAACCACTCAACATGCCCAGCAGATAAACCGTTTGCTCCATATCGCTGTTCATGCGCGGACATTCTTCACCCAAGGCTTTTTGATATTTTTTTTCATAACGGCTCTGGAACAATTGATAACCGGTATATTGACGCTGTGCCGCTAGAGCCGCCCAGCGCTTCTGCTCGATTCGCGCATCTTGGGCTTCCGCTACCTGGTTGGATTTTGAAGCCCGCAAATAGCGTAACTCAGCTTCCAGCGCCTTTTGCTCGGCACAAATGCCGGCAGCCGAATACATCAATACGGCTACCCGGGTCGGATCCGCTCCCATTTCTTTGGTTGCCATGATGGCCGGAGTTAGAGAATTGCCTGAATTACAGACCATCTCGGCATCATCCATGGCTAAAATTGGCGGGACAATATGGTTTTCGGTAAAACCCAGTGCGACATTGGCACCGGTTTTAATGACATGGGAACACCCCGTTAATACTGTTGTTGTTATTGCAATGGTCGCCATACCTTGGCATATTTTACGGACGCCTGACATTTTCCTGTCCTCTATAATTGTGATTATGTCCATCTTTCTGCTAAAGATATCAGAAGCATTTTGTGAATAAAAGAGTATTTACTCTAATCCGGACCAGACACTGTGCCATCAAACTGGCCGACTGCAATTGACTTGATCTGTTGAATTCCCAAATTTTGGGCAAAAAAAAGTAGCATTGCGACGGTTCAGCACATGCTACTTATTAACTGTACAAACAGAGAGCCGGTAATAACTCTGCTTGATTAAGATGAAAATTTATCCTTCAGCACCGTCGCGAATTGTCCAACCCCCAAAGCTGAAACAATCACTACGATCAAAAACATCCACACTGGAGATTCTATTGAGTTCTCTCGTATTTGCTGTTGGTGCGTTCAATGTACAGGCTAAAAATAAAACATAGGTGGGAAATTGTCATACAATTTATCTTACTGATAAGTCATTATTATTTTTTGTCTGACAATGAAAGCGCGTTAATGATCTAAGTATCTGTTTTATTGAAATTTCAATCAAGTGATTAAAATAGCGTTGTCTGACAACTAGATAAGTTTGGTCAGAACTTTCAGGGATTTCCATTGTTTTAGCGGCAATTGGTCACACCAGATCAATAAAGGCTGAGCCTTGGCGTGCTGAAAATACACCACAATATAAGCTTGATGATCAATCACATGACTAACACATACCCGACAGGTGGGCCGAGATTTGGCCGTCAATGACCATTCACGTGCATCCAGATATTCAAACTGTTCAATCTGGGGCGTCTTGCGATAAAACAGCTGATAAATCACCAGTCCCATCACAGCACACAATAGCCAAATTGTAATTGGCAGTAGCTGATACAGCAGGTACATCAACAGTGCAAAAATAAAAAGCTGAAACGCCAGTGCACAATAACTGCGTTTCAGCTTGAAACAGCGATTATCCATGAACGTAAAATTTAAGCTTCTTGATCAAATCTTTTAATTCAGGACGCGGCGGCTCAGAGACTTCCATAAACCAGTCCAGCAGATCTGGATCTTCCTGATCGACCAACTCAGCAAACATCTGCTTTTCAAACGGATCAGCAGTTAAGTAGTAGTTTTTTACGTAGGGATCAAAATACACATCCAGCTCTTTTAGGCCACGACGCGCGCGATAAATCACTTTGCGCTCTTCTAAGGTGATGTCATCAGTCATCGAATTTCCCCAATTCGTTATAAACCGGAATAGTTTACCTGAAGCCATCGCTGAATTTCGAGGGATTTCATACAAATGACCAAAAGCATCAGCATATTTAAGTTATTTGAACATTCCGCTCATTGTTGCTGATCTATGCTTGACCTACTTTAAAGCAAACAGATCAGAATAAGGAATAACAAGATGCAATCTGCAGCCATTCGCCCGCTTGCCCCGATGCTACCCCGCCAGCTTTTTACTGCCGAACATGAAGCATTTCGTCAAACCGTACGCAAGTTTTATGAAAAGGAAGTTATTCCGCATAGCGAGCGCTATGAAAAGCAACAGCATGTGGATCGAGAGCTCTGGACTAAAGCGGGTGAACTGGGACTACTCTGCGCCACCATGCCAGAGCAATATGGCGGCTCTGGGGTAGACCGGCTGTATAGCATGATTCTGATTGAAGAACAGGCTTATGCTGGTGATTCAGCCACGGGGTTTTCATTACATTCAGATATTGTCGCCAATTACCTGCTGAACTTTGGCAATGATGCTCAAAAACAGCAGTGGTTACCCAAAATGGCGTCTGGAGAAGTCGTCACCGCGATTGCCATGACCGAACCAGGAACCGGCTCTGACCTGCAAGCAGTACGTACCTCTGCGGTACTGGATGGCGATGACTATGTGATTAATGGATCCAAGATCTTTATTACCAATGGCTATCTCTGTGATATGGCGATTGTGGTCTGCAAGACCGGTCATAGTGACAAAGGCTCGGCCAATCTCTCATTGATTATGGTCGAAGCCGACCGGGCCGGATTTAGCAAAGCTAAACCGCTGAATAAAATCGGCATGAAAGGCCAGGATACTTGCGAGCTGTTCTTTGACGATGTACGCGTACCACAAGAAAACTTGCTCGGTCTGGAAGGCATGGGCTTTATGATGTTGATGAAAGAACTGGCCTGGGAACGCCTGATTGTGGCAATTATGTGTCAGGCTGGCGCTGAAGCTGCTTTCGCACATACAGTGAAATACACCAAGGAACGTCAGGCCTTTGGCAAGAGTATTAGCCATTTTCAGAATACCCGCTTTAAACTGGCAGAAATGCGTACCGAAATCGAGTTTTGTCGCGCTTATCTGGATCGCTGCATGGAGCTGCAACTCAAGCAAGAACTAGGCATCGATGCCGCTGCTGCGGCCAAATACAAGATTTCAGAAATGTGTAGCAAGGTGGTAGATGAATGCCTGCAATTGCATGGTGGTTATGGCTATATGCTGGAATATCCAATTGCCCGGGCCTATATCGACAACCGCGCCAACCGGATTTATGCTGGTACCAACGAAATCATGAAAGAACTGATTGCACGTTCACTGTAAACTGGACGCATAAAAAAGGAGTCTCTCAGGACTCCTTTTTCTTTAGTTCGATATCCGACTTTAAGAGACCAGACGCGGTTTATGTTTGAGAGCCTTGCTGTTTTTTTTAAATTTCAGCACCCTATCTTCAAACGAAGCTTGTTTGAGTTCCTTACGATCTGCCAGATAATTGTTGCTGACTTTCCACGGTGCATGTTTACCTTGTTTTGGCATCACATCTGCGGCACGGGCAATATAGCCCGAACTGAGACTACCCATCACAGTATCCTCTAGCAATTCAGTCTGATCACCCTGAGCGATGACTTCAGCATAGCCCTGCTGATCCATATAGTTCAGCAAACGGCAAATGTACTCAGCGGCAATATCCACTTTTAAAGTCCAAGAGGCATTGATATAACCAATAATTAGCGCCATATTCGGCACATCACTCACCATGATGCCTCTATACAGCATATGTTGTGAGGTATCGACAGGTTGACCATCAATCGTCGCCTGAATTCCACCAAGAATCTGGATATTTAAGCCTGTGGCTGAAACGATAATATCTGCCTCCAGATGTTGACCCGATTTCAGCTGAATGCCGGTTTCAGTCAAGCTTTCGATCTGATCGGTTACAACTGATGCCTGCCCTTCACGTAAAATTTTAAACAGATCACCATCCGGCACCACGCATAGGCGCTGATCCCACGGCTCATAATTCGGGGTAAAGTGTTTCATATCCACTTTACCTTTGAGCTGAAACTGCACGGATTTAAGTAACAGCGTTTTTAACAGTTTTGGCTGTTTTTGTGCCAGGGCATAAATTCCGCGCTGCATCCCAATATTCCGGGCACGGGTAATTTTATAGGCCACATCTTCTGGTAGATACTGCCGCATCTTTGCATAAATCATATCAATAGAGGGCACTGAAGCGATATAGGTCGGAGAACGCTGTAACATGGTCACATGCCCGGCGCCGCCTTTGACCATCGCTGGAACTAAAGTAATCGCGGTGGCACCACTACCAATGATCACCACTTTTTTGCCCTGATAATCTAAATTTTCCGGCCAATGCTGCGGATGAATGAATTGACCTTTAAAAGCCTCCTGATTTGGAAACTCAGGCTGAAAACCTTGGTCATAATTGTAATAACCGGTACAACTCAGTACAAAATTCGCAATCCAGATCTGCTTCTTGCTGTGTTCATCCTCAATCTCTACTGACCATTTACAGGTCATAGAATCATAGTTGGCGGTTAACACACGGTGTTGATAATGAATTTTCGATTCCAGATTAAATTCATCTACTACTTCGGCCAGATAGCCCTTAATCGAAGCGCCATCGGCAAGTACACTGGCTTTTTTCCAGGGTTTAAAATTAAAACCAAAGGTCGACATATCCGAATCAGAACGAATTCCCGGATATTTAAATAAATCCCAAGTTCCGCCAATGCTGGCACGTCGCTCAATAATTTCAAATGAGCGCTGCGGACAATGTTTAGAAAGATGCGCTGCCAGACCAATTCCCGAGATCCCCGCACCCACAATTAAAATATCGATTTGCTTTTCCATATTGTTCTTTTACCTAAGCGATACTATCTGTTTTTATTAAATCACAAAATTGACAATACACAATGTCAAGTTTGATAAAAAGCCATTATTTTTTTATCTTTTCAGGCCAGATTCAGATTAGTTCTGCATGATGCAAATACCTGAAAATAAATTTCAGACATTAAAAAAGGCCGGTTTATTCAACCGACCTTTTCGAACAACTCGCGTTATTCTTCACGAAATTAGTTAACTTCGCGATCTACTAGCTCAACGTAAGCCATCGGTGCAGCATCACCTGCACGGAAGCCCGCTTTAAGAACACGTAGATAACCGCCGTTACGCTCTTTGTAACGAGGGCCAAGAACGGTAAATAATTTACCAACAGTTGCTGCTGAACGAGTACGAGCAAACGCCAAACGACGGTTTGCTACTGTATCGTTTTTAGCTAAAGTGATTAAAGGCTCAGCTACACGACGTAACTCTTTCGCTTTAGGCACAGTTGTTTTGATCAACTCGTGCTCGAACAAAGAGTTAGCCATGTTTTGGAACATCGCTTTACGATGGCTGCTTGTACGGCCTAATTTCACACCACTATTACGATGACGCATGGTGATAGTCCTACTTAATTAACGGCTACGATAGGCGAAACGATCGTCCATACGGAGACTAGCCGGTGGCCAGTTCTCTAAACGCATGCCGAGTTGTAAGCCTTTAGAAGCCAGAACATCTTTGATCTCAGTAAGCGATTTTTTACCCAAGTTAGGAGTTTTAAGCAACTCAACTTCAGTACGCTGTACAAGATCACCAATGTAGTAAATGTTTTCTGCTTTCAAACAGTTAGCAGAACGAACAGTTAGCTCTAGATCATCTACTGGGCGAAGCAAGATTGGGTCAACTTCTTCACGCGGCTCTTGAGCCACAGGTGCTTGATCTTTCTGAAGGTCAACAAAGATTGCAATTTGTTGTTGCAAGATTGTTGCCGCTTTGCGGATTGCTTCTTCAGGATCTACAGTACCATTGGTTTCAAGATCAATGACTAATTTGTCAAGGTCAGTACGTTGTTCTACACGAGCGTTTTCCACTGTATAAGACACACGTTTGATTGGGCTATAAGAAGCATCTAACTGCAAGCGACCCACTGGGCGAGTTTCGCCTTCTGGGAAGCGTGAATCAGAAGTCTCGTAGCCACGACCTTGAGCAACTTTCAGACGCATTTTCAATGAGCCTGAGGCACTTAAAGTACCGATCAAATGTTCAGGGTTAACCACTTCAACATTATGAGGTAAACGAAGGTCAGCCGCAGTTACGTCGCCTGCACCTTGTTTCTCTAATGTTAAGTATGCTTCATTTTGATCGAACAGCTTAATCGACAATCCTTTTAGGTTCAGCAAGAGCTCGACGATGTCCTGCTGCAAGCCTTCCAAAGTACTGTACTCGTGCTCGACCCCTTCAATCTCAACTTCTACCACAGCTGCGCCAGGTAGAGAAGAAAGAAGGATGCGACGTAAAGCATTACCCAGAGTATGACCAAAGCCACGCTCTAAAGGTTCTAGAATAACTTTTGCCGAGGTCCCGCTTGCCGCTTCGACCTTGATCGCTTGCGGAGTTAGAAACTCATTTGCAGTACGCGTCATATTGCTTCCTCAAGGATTATTTAGAATACAATTCTACAATCAAGCTTTCGTTGATTTCAGCAGGTAAATCAGAACGATCCGGTGCAGCTTTGAACGTACCTTCTAATTTAGAATGGTCGATTTCCATCCAAGAAGGCATGCCACGTTGAGTTGCTAATTCAATTGCGTTTTTGATACGTAATTGTTGTTTAGCGCCTTCGTGAACTGCGATCACATCACCCGCTTTAACTTGGATAGACGCAATGTTAACACGACGGCCATTCAAAGTGATGCTG
Source organism: Acinetobacter sp. F9 (assembly GCF_019195275.1). NCBI lineage: Bacteria > Pseudomonadati > Pseudomonadota > Gammaproteobacteria > Moraxellales > Moraxellaceae > Acinetobacter > Acinetobacter sp. F9. The sequence continues at coordinate 2,251,263 of NZ_CP078068.1, read as the reverse complement.
CGGTGAGATACTAACTGACGAGCTTCTGCGCGAGTAGAACCGAAACCCATACGATAAACAACGTTATCAAGACGGCTTTCAAGTAGCTTCAACAAGTTTTCACCAGTTGCGCCTTTAACACGAGCAGCTTCTTTGTAGTAGTTACTAAATTGACGCTCTAAAACACCGTACATACGACGTACTTTTTGTTTTTCACGTAATTGTAGTGAGTACTCAGACTGTTTACCGCCACGAGCTCCACCATGTTGGCCAGGAGCTTTAGCGTGTTTTTTAGTTTTTACATCAAACGGTTTAACGCCTGATTTAAGTTGCAGGTCTGTCCCTTCGCGGCGAGAGAGTTTGCATTTTGGACCAATATAACGAGCCATGAATGTTTCTCCTTACACGCGACGTTTTTTAGGTGGACGGCAACCGTTGTGCGGGATTGGCGTCACATCGGTAATGCTGTTAATTTTATAACCCACTGCACCTAAAGCACGAACCGCAGATTCACGACCAGGACCAGGACCTTTTACAAGGACGTCCAAGTTTTTCAAACCGTAGTCTAAAGCAGCTTTACCAGCAACTTCAGCAGCTACCTGAGCAGCGAACGGAGTTGATTTACGTGATCCACGGAAGCCTTGTCCACCTGAAGTGGCCCAAGCCAGTGCATTACCTTGACGATCGGTAATAGTCACAATGGTGTTATTAAAAGAAGCGTGAATGTGTGCGACACCTTCAGAGACGGTACGAGTGACCTTCTTGCGTGCGCGAGTATCTTTAGCCATCTTTTAGCTTCCAGAAATCTTATTTCTTAATAGGTTTGCGCGGACCTTTACGGGTACGAGCGTTAGTTTTGGTGCGTTGACCGCGGACAGGCAAGCTGCGACGATGACGAAGACCGCGATAGCAGCCTAAATCCATTAAACGTTTAATGTTCATGGAAATTTCGCGACGTAAATCACCTTCGGTCGGAACCTTAGCAACTTCTGCACGAATCGCATCAAGCTGAGCGTCATCTAATTCACGGATCTTAGTCGTTGGAGCAATACCCGCAGCAGCTAAAATAGCTTTTGAAGTATGGCGACCAATACCAAAGATATACGTTAGAGAGATAACAGCGTGCTTGTTATCCGGAATGTTTACACCGGCAATACGAGCCATTCAATTTTCTCCAAAAAGGCAGTAGATAATCAACCGCCCCACAAAAATCTTGAGGGGCGGATAATAACCCAATTCGCCTACAGAAATCAACAGGTCTTAATCAGATTAACCTTGACGCTGCTTATGACGAGGTTCTGCGCTACAAATTACGCGGATAACCCCATTACGACGGATAACTTTACAGCTACCACAAATTTTCTTAACAGAAGCTTGTACTTTCATGATGAAACCTCTAAGTGCGCTTATCCCTTAGGATGAGCTGTCGTTTTTCTCATTAACGTTTGATTATCGTACTGGTGCGAGGTGAGGTGTGACTGCAGCTGAGCCATAAAGTCCATCACTACTACCACAACAATCAGCAAAGAAGTACCACCCAAATAGAATGGAATACCAAATGAACTTTGCAACACCATCGGCATCAAACAAATGACGGTGATGTAAATCGCGCCAATAAATGTCAAACGACTGAGAATATGATCTAAGTAACGAGCAGTTTGCTCACCTGGACGTATACCAGGCACATAAGCTCCGCTGCGTTTCAAGTTCTCTGACACTTCTTTAGGACTAAATACCAGTGCTGTATAGAAGTAACAGAAAAAGATAATTAACGCACCAAAGAGCACCAAATACAACGGCTGACCAGGCGACAATACCAATGCTACATCTTGCAGGCTACGCTGAATAAATCCGGCATTCGGATCTGCACTACCCACCCACTGGCCTAAGCTCGCAGGGAACAACAGCAATGAGCTGGCAAAAATTGCCGGAATCACACCCGCCATATTAATTTTCAATGGCAAATGTGTCTGCTGTGCAGTAAATACACGACGACCTTGTTGTTTTTGAGCATAGTTGACCGGAATACGACGCTGCGCTTTCTCGATAAACACGATGGCTGCCAAAACACCCAGAGACAACAGACCAAAAATTACCAAGCCAATCAGGCTGGTCTGGCCATTATCTACAGATGACAAAGATTGCATAATTAAATTAGGCAATCCGGCAACAATACCCGCGAAGATGATCATGGAAATACCATTCCCCACCCCACGTTCGGTAATCTGCTCACCCAACCACATCAAGAACATGGTTCCCGCAACCAATGAGGTTACTGCAGGAATATAAAAAGCCAAACCAGTATTCAGGGTAATCCCCTGACTGATCAAGCCTGCACACATCCCGATCGCTTGTACAAGCGCCAGAAATAATGTGCCTTGTCGTGTGTATTGATTTATTTTACGTTTGCCTTGCTCGCCTTCTTTTTTCAAAGCTTCCAGCGAAGGAACCACTGTCGACATCAGCTGCACGATAATCGATGCAGAAATGTAGGGCATGATCCCAAGAGCAAGAATAGACATTCGTTCTAATGCACCACCGGAAAACATGTTAAACAAACCAAGGATAGTACCTTGGTTTGCATTAAACAGGTTTTCTAGGGCCGCATTATTGATGCCCGGTACTGGAATATGCGCTCCTAGCCGAAACACCAACAACGCACCAATGAGAAACATCATTCGACGAATAATTTCACGGTATTTCACATGAAATGGTTGGCCTTTCATCATGTTGACATGACCTGAAGAACTAGGAGTCATAGACACTGGGGATTACTCCTCGACTTTGCCGCCAGCAGCTTCAACAGCAGCTTTAGCGCCTTTAGTCAACGCAACACCTTGAACAGTGAATGCACGAGTAATTTCACCAGAAAGTACGATACGAGCACGGATCATGTCTTTACGTACAACGTTCGCCGCTTTTAAAGTTTCTAGAGACACGATGTCGCCTTCAACTTTAGCAAGCTCAGATAAACGTACTTCAGCAGTTTTCAAAGCCAATTGGCTAGTGAAGCCGAATTTAGGCAAACGACGATAAAGTGCTGTTTGACCGCCTTCGAAACCTGGACGAGTACCACCGCTCTTACGTGAGTTTTGACCCTTGACACCACGGCCACCGGTCTTACCAACGCCAGAACCGATACCACGGCCTACACGAAGGTTGTCACGTTTAGCACCTTCTGCAGGTGCAATTGTATTTAAACGCAGAGTCATGGCTTATTCCTCTACACTAACCATATAGTAGACTTGGTTGATCATACCACGGTTAGAAGGCGTATCTTGCACTTCTACAGTATGACCAATACGACGCAGACCTAAACCTTGCAGGCTCAGCTTATGATTTTTCAAGCGGTGCGATGCAGATTTAGTCTGGGTAACTTTAATCGTTTTCATGATTGATTACCCTTGAATTTGTTCTACTGAAAGACCACGTTTCGCAGCAACCTTCTCAGGAGTAGTCATATCACGCAAACCGTTGAAAGTTGCGTTAACTACGTTAGCAGCGTTAGTAGAACCACGGCATTTAGTCAAAACGTTACGTACACCTACAGCTTCTAGAACTGCACGCATAGCGCCACCAGCAATTACGCCTGTACCTTCAGAGGCAGGCTGCATGAATACGCGACTAGCGCCATGACGTGCATGAATTGGGTGCTGTAACGTACCATCAACAAGGTCAACAGTAATCATGTTGCGACGAGCAGCTTCAAGTGCTTTAGAGATAGCAGCTGGAACTTCACGTGCTTTACCACGACCAAAACCTACGCGACCATTACCATCACCCACAACAGTTAATGCTGTGAAAGAGAAGATACGACCACCCTTAACAACTTTGGCTACACGATCAACGGCAACCAGCTTTTCAACAAGACCTTCGTTTTGTTCAACTTTAGCCATGATTAGAACTCCAAGCCGTTTTCACGAGCAGCATCAGCCAAGGCTTTGATACGACCATGATATTTAAAACCAGAACGGTCAAATGCAACTTTAGTAACACCAGCTGCTTTAGCGCGTTCTGCGATTAAAGCACCTACTTTTTGAGCTGCTTCAACGTTACCAGTTGTACCTGCACGTAGAGTAGCGTCTAAAGTAGAAGCTTGCGCTAATACTTTGCCACCATCTGCAGAGATAACTTGAGCATAGATGTGACGCGGAGTGCGGTTTACACACAAACGAGTCGCACCCAATGCACGGATGTGCAAGCGTGTGCTTTTCGCACGACGCAAACGGGATTGTTTCTTTTCGTTCATAAGAACCTCGCGCCTTATTTCTTCTTAGCTTCTTTACGAAGTACAACTTCGTCAGAATAACGAACACCTTTGCCTTTATACGGCTCTGGTGGACGGTAACCACGGATATCTGCAGCAACCTGACCTAAAGCTGCTTTGTCAGCAGATTTAAGTACGATTTCAGTTGCAGTTGGAGTTTCAGCAGTTACACCTGCAGGAAGTGCATAATCGATCGGGTGAGAGAAACCAAGGTTAAGATGAACAACATCACCTTTAACCGCAGCTTTATAACCAACACCGATAAGCTGTAACTTACGTTCGAAACCTTCGCTAACACCTTTTACAAGGTTGTTAAGCACAGCGCGAGCAGTACCAGCTTGCATCCAAGCGTCTTTCGACTCTTGTACTGGAGCAATAGCCAGAGTACCGTCTTCCTGTTTAAGCTCGACCAGCGCATGCAGGTTGAAAGACAATGTACCTTTAGTGCCTTTCACTTCGACCTGCCGGCCGTTCTGAGTAACTGTTACACCATTCGGTACAGTTACTGGGGCTTTAGCCACACGAGACATGAGGAATCACCTATTAAGAAACAAAAGCAATAACTTCACCACCAACGCCTGCAGCACGTGCAGCGCGATCAGTCATGATGCCTTTGCTTGTAGAAACAATTGCAATACCTAAACCTTGCTTAACGCTTGGAAGTGCATCTTTACCGCGATACTGACGTAGACCTGGACGGCTTACGCGTTTCACAGTGTCAATCACTGGCTTGCCTTCAAAATATTTTAACGTAATTGTTAAAGTTGGTTTGCCTTCAGCTTCCGCAACTTCTACGTTAGAAATGTAACCTTCTTGTTGAAGTAAGTTAGCAATTGCAACTTTCAACTTAGAATTAGGCATAGAAACAGTTTGTTTCTTCGCCATTTGTGCGTTACGAACACGTGTTAGCATGTCGGCAACGGTATCTTGCATACTCATTTATAGTGCTCCTTACCAGCTTGCCTTAACAACGCCAGGTACATCACCTTGCATTACTGTTTCACGTAATTTGTTACGGCTTAAGCCGAACTTACGGAAATAGCCATGCGGACGACCAGTTAAACCACAACGGTTACGTAGACGTACTGGAGATGCATTACGTGGTAATGCTTGCAATTTCATCATCGCTTCGAAACGTTCTTCGTCTGATGCATTTACGTTTGCAATAACAGCTTTTAATTCAGCACGTTTTGCAGCGTATTTAGCAACAGTAGCTTCGCGTTTCAATTCGCGATTAATCATACCTTTCTTAGCCATATCGACCTCTTATTTGAACGGGAAGCCGAATGCACGCATAAGCGCACGGCCTTCGTCATCGGTGCGAGCAGTCGTAGTAATGGTAATGTCCATACCACGAATACGATCAATCTTGTCAAAATCGATTTCAGGGAACATGATCTGTTCCTTAAGACCCATTGAGTAGTTACCACGACCGTCGAATGATTTCGCAGAGAAACCACGGAAGTCACGGATACGAGGGATCGCAATCGAGATCAAACGGTCTAAGAATTCGTACATACGTTCGCCGCGTAAAGTAACTTTACAACCAATCGGCCAACCATCACGGATTTTAAAACCAGCGATTGATTTACGAGCTAACGTAAGTACTGGTTTTTGACCAGCGATAGCTTGCATATCTGAAAGAGCACCATCAAGGAGTTTTTTGTCAGCAGCAGCTGCGCCAACACCCATGTTGATCGTGATTTTAGTGATGCGAGGAATTTCCATCACATTTTTAACGCCTAAAGTCTCTAATAACTGAGCTTTAAGTTCGTCATTGTAACGTGTTTTAAGTCTGGCCATGGCCTATATCAACCTATTACTTCGCTACCGCCACTGATTCACCATTTGATTTGAATACGCGAGTTTTCACGCCATCAATCACTTGGTAACCAACACGGTCAGCCTTTTGGGTTGTAGCATTAAAAACTGCCACGTTTGAAATATGAAGCGAAGCTTCCTGAGTTACAACGCTACCTTCAGCGCCTGTAGCACGGTTCGGCTTTTGGTGCTTCTTCACCAAGTTAAGGCCTTCAACCTTAACACGGTCATTAGAAACAGACAGAACAGTACCCTGTTTGCCTTTTTCTTTACCTGCGATCACAATTACTTGATCGCCTTTTTTAATCTTAGCCATGATCGCCTCTTATAGAACTTCAGGAGCCAATGAAATAATTTTCATGAACTGTTCAGTACGAAGTTCACGAGTCACTGGTCCGAAAATACGAGTTGCAATCGGCGCTTTGTTGGTGTTCAAAATAACAGCAGCGTTATCGTCGAAACGAATCACTGAACCGTCTGCACGACGGATACCGAATTTTGTACGAACCACAACTGCATTCATCACGTCACCTTTTTTAACACGTGCGCGTGGAATTGCTTCTTTTACAGTAACTTTAATAATGTCGCCAACAGAAGCATAACGACGATGCGAGCCACCAAGTACTTTAATACATTGTACGCGGCGTGCACCACTGTTGTCTGCTACGTCGAGCATAGTTTCGGTCTGAATCATTGCCCTACTCCAAAACCGAGCAACACCGGTCGAAATTTCGAAAGGCTCAAAGAGTACTCGAAATTGACCGATGATGCAACAAGAACGTTAATTACTCAGCAGCTGCTTCAACAACTTCAACTAGAGTCCAAGACTTAGTTTTAGAAATTGGGCGGCTTTCTTTAATGGTTACAACATCACCAGCTTTCGCTGTGTTGTTCTCATCATGAGCATGTAATTTTGTTGAACGGCGGATTAATTTGCCATACAACGGGTGTTGAACTTGGCGTTCAATAAGAACAACGATAGATTTATCCATCTTGTCGCTTACAACTTTGCCAGTTAACGTGCGGACTGTTTTATCACTCATTGTCCGTTCCCCTGTTTTTCGGTAAGGAGGGTCTTAATACGAGCAATCGTCTGACGAGTAAGTGCAACTTCATGCGATTTACCCAATTGACCAGTTGCTTTCGCCATACGAAGACGGAATTGGTTAAGCTGTTGCTCATCAAGCAAAGCTGTCAACTCTTCTACCGACTTTTCACGTAGATCTTTAGTTTTCATTACATTACCGTCCGAGTCACGATAGCGGTTTTAAACGGAAGCTTAGCTGCTGCAAGCGTAAACGCTTCACGAGCCAATTCTTCGTTAACACCATCAATTTCGTACAAGACTTTACCTGGTTTGATTTGGCAAACCCAATATTCCACAGAACCTTTACCTTTACCCATACGCACTTCAAGCGGCTTAGAAGTAATCGGTTTGTCCGGGAATACACGGATAAAGATCTTACCACCACGCTTAATACGACGGCTAATTGTACGACGCGCTGCTTCAATTTGACGCGCAGTCATTTGACCACGTTCAACTGATTTAAGTGCAATAGTACCGAAAGATACTGTGCTACCGCGGTGTGCTAGACCAGTGTTACGGCCTTTCTGCACTTTACGGAATTTAGTACGCTTAGGTTGCAACATGGATTATTCTCCTTTTTCAGCAGAACGATCATTGCGACGACCACGACGCTCTTGACCTTCACCACGACCACGACCGCGTTTAGCTGGACGTTCTTCTGCTGGAGCTGGGTTCATGACTTGTTTCATGCCGCCCAAAATCTCACCACGGAAGATCCAAACTTTAACACCAATCGTACCGTAAGTAGTCTCAGCACGCATAGTCGCATAGTCGATATCTGCACGAAGCGTATGTAGAGGTACACGACCTTCACGATACCACTCAGTACGAGCAATCTCAGCACCACCTAAACGGCCTGAAACTTCTACTTTGATACCTTTAGCACCAGCACGCATTGTGTTTTGTACCGCACGCTTCATAGCACGACGGAACATTACACGTTTTTCCAATTGAGAAGCGATTGCTTCAGCAACTAGACGCGCGTCTAAGTCTGGACGATCAATTTCATTGATACTTACTTGCGCAGGAACACCCATGATAGATGTTAATTCGCGTTGTAGTTTCTCAATATCTTCGCCTTTTTTACCGATTACGATACCAGGACGCGCAGTGCTAATAGTTACTTTAGCAGCGCCTGTAGGACGTTCGATAAGAATGTTGCTGATCATCGCGTTTTTAAGTTTTTTGATTAAAAACTCACGAACTTGAAGATCTTTAAGCAAGTATTCAGCGTATTGTTTCGGATTCGCATACCAGTTAGCGTTATGACGTTTCACAACACCTAGGCGGATACCGATTGGATGAACCTTCTGACCCATATCAAACCCCTACCTTAACGGTGATGTGACAAGTACGCTTAGTAATACGATCTGCACGGCCTTTAGCACGTGGCATAATACGTTTCAGGCTCATGCCTTCATCAACGTAGATCGTAGAAACTTTAAGGTCGTCTACATCTAAACTGTTATTGTGTTCAGCGTTTGCAATCGCAGATTCCAACGCTTTCTTAACTAGAACTGCAGCTTTTTTGTTGCTGAAGTTAAGGATGTTAAGCGCGTGCGCAACAGATTTGCCGCGGATAAGATCTGCAACCAAACGAGCTTTTTGTGCCGAGATAGCGGCACCGCGTAATTTAGCAGTTACTTCCATCATAGCACCCATTAACGTTTAGATTTCTTGTCAACACCGTGACCGCGATAGGTACGAGTTGGTGCAAATTCACCAAGCTTGTGACCAACCATGTGTTCAGAAACGATCACAGGAACGTGGTTACGGCCATTGTGTACAGAAATTGTTAAACCAACAAAATCCGGTAGGATCATCGAACGACGCGACCAAGTTTTGATCGGCTTACGGTTATTAGCCGCGATAGCCGCTTCAACCTTAGCGAACAAGTGCGCATCGACGAATGGGCCTTTTTTCAGAGAACGAGGCATTGTCAGATTCCTTTACTTGTTACTTAACGCGACGGTCGCGAATGATCATCTTAGTCGTACGCTTATTGGTACGTGTCTTGTACCCTTTAGCTTTTTGACCCCATGGGCTTACAGGTTGAATACCTTTGTTACGCCCTTCACCACCACCGTGCGGATGGTCAACCGGGTTCATTGCCATACCACGAACGGTAGGACGAACACCACGCCAGCGCGATGCACCAGCTTTACCAAGCGAACGAAGGTTGCTTTCCGAGTTAGATACTTCACCTAACACAGCGCGACATTCAACGTGAATTTTACGCATCTCGCCTGAACGTAGACGAACGATAGCGTAAGAACCGTCACGACCCAACAGCTGAACTGAAGTACCAGCTGAACGAGCAATCTGCGCGCCTTTACCGATTTTAAGTTCGATGTTGTGAAGAGTAGAACCGATTGGCATGTTGCGAAGCGGCAAGCAGTTACCTGGACGAATTGGAGCATCGTTACCAGACTGTACTTTATCGCCAGCGCGAAGGCCTTTAGGAGCGATGATATAACGACGTTCACCATCAGCATACAATACAAGTGCAATGTGTGCAGTACGGTTAGGATCGTATTCGATACGCTCTACAGTTGCAGGAATACCATCTTTGTTACGCTTAAAGTCAACTAGACGGTAGTGCTGCTTATGACCGCCACCAACGTGACGAGTCGTGATGTGACCGTTGTTGTTACGGCCGCCAGTACGTTTTTTAGCTTCAACCAACGGAGAGTACGGTGCGCCTTTGTGAAGGTGATCATGAACCACTTTCTCTACAAAGCGACGTCCTGGAGACGTTGGCTTACATTTTTGAATAGGCATAATTCTCGTCCTTATTCCGCTGTGCTTTCAGCGGTATCGCCCAAGTCAGCCATTTCAACATCTTGGCCAGCTTTCAGGGTGACGTATGCTTTTTTAACATCAGAACGACGTCCTAATGTTTTACCAAAGCGTTTAGACTTACCTTTAGTGATAGTCGTGTTAACTTTAACAACTTCTACACCAAAGAGTTGTTCCACTGCTTTTTTGATTTCAAGCTTGTTTGCATTGATAGCAACTTTAAACACTTGAACACCAGCAGTTTCACCTAAAACTTGTGCTTTTTCTGAGAATACAGGTCCTTGCAGGACTTGATAGATACGTTCGTTGTTCATCCGAGTTCTACCTCAATTTTCTTAGCAGCAGCTACAGACATAACAACTTTGTCGAACGCAATCAAGCTAACAGGATCGATTGCAGCAGCATCAACCACATCTACGTGTGGAATATTGCGTGCAGCAAGATACAAGTTCTCATCAACAGCATCGGTAACGATCAATGCACGAGTTGCATTCAAGTCGTTAAGCTTTGCAAGCAATTCTTTAGTTTTTGGAGCTGCAACAGCAAACTCATCAACTAAAATTAGGCGATCTTGACGAACAAGTTCAGCCATGATGCATTGCATAGCACCGCGGTACATTTTACGGTTTACTTTTTGAGACCAGTCTTGTGGACGAGCAGCAAAAGTTTTACCACCGCCAACCCAGATTGGGCTACGAATAGAACCAGCACGAGCACGGCCAGTACCTTTTTGACGGAATGGCTTGCGGCCACCGCCAGAAACGTCTGCACGTGATTTCTGAGCTTTTGAACCTTGACGGCCACCAGCTAAATAAGCTGTAACCACTTGGTGAACAAGAGCTTCATTAAATTCACGACCGAACGCAACTTCTGATAATTCAACAGCAGAGCCGGAAACAGTATTTAAATTCACGTTATTTCCCCTCAGGCCTTGATCGTAGGACGAACGATTACGTCGCCACCAGTAGCACCAGGAACCGCGCCTTTAACAACAAGAACTGAACGTTCTGTGTCGATAGCAACGATCTCAAGACCCTGTGTAGTTACGCGTTCAGCACCTAAATGGCCAGCCATTTTTTTGCCTTTGAATACGCGACCAGGAGTCTGGTTTTGACCAGTAGAACCTAAAACACGGTGAGAAAGCGAGTTACCGTGAGTTGCATCTTGCGTACGGAAATTCCAACGCTTAACACCACCTTGGAAACCTTTACCTTTAGATTGACCAGTTACGTCAACAACTTGACCAACCTGGAACAATTCAACGGTAAGCGTACCACCAACTTCACGACCTTCAAGATCAGCTTCTGTAGCGCGGAATTCTTGAACTAGACGACCAGCTGCAACACCTGCTTTCGCAAAGTGGCCTTTCTGAGCGTTAGTTACGCGAGATTCGCGACGTTCACCAGTAGTGATTTGAATCGCTTGATAACCATCAGTTTCAAGCGTTTTGATTTGAGTGATGCGGTTAGGATCAACCTCAATCACTGTAACAGGCACAGAAACACCAGCATCTGTAAAGATACGTGTCATACCGCACTTGCGACCGACTAAACCAATAGCCATGTGCATAAACCTCTAAAAAAGCGGCCTAATTAACTTAGAGTGTTAATTAACCCGAAAGCCTTAACCCAATGCGATCTGAACATCAACACCAGCTGCAAGATCTAACTTCATCAATGCATCTACAGTTTTGTCTGTAGGTTGAACGATGTCGATCAAACGCTTGTAAGTACGGATTTCGTACTGGTCACGCGCGTCTTTGTTTACGTGTGGTGATGTTAAAACGTTAAAACGTTCAATGCGTGTTGGCATTGGAATTGGACCACACACTTGTGCTCCAGTACGTTTTGCGGTTTCTACGATTTCTTGAGCAGATTGATCAATCAGGCGATGATCAAAAGACTTAAGACGGATACGAATTCTCTGGTTAGACATACCAGTAAACTCCAAGCCAAATATATAAAGAATCACTCCTGACGCATCTCACCCCACTTTAATACGGGTAAGTGTCAAGAGCAGTGAAATATCACTAAGGTCGTGATCGATGCCACGACTGTAACGATAGTTAACTACTTTATTCGCAGTTAACCCCCTTCCTATCGAAGGGTCGCTTATTATAGCCATTGTTTAATGCATAAGCAAATCCCTTTTATGGTTTTATCCAAGTTTTCAATTTACCCCCTAAAACAAGAGTTTATTTTCTGAATGCGGGGCAGTTTTCGCCAAGACATATTCTATAGCTCGATTTAATATCTGATTTCCTTCAACAAACTTATTTTTATGGGTCTTTTTTAATTCAGAGAGATCCTGAACATATTTTCCTGAAAATTGTGCAAGCTGCTCCTCATCTTCCAAAAATAAAGACAGGATTTCTGGAGTACTCTCTGGATGAAACTGAAAACCGAGCACATTTTTACCCAACTGGTACATCTGATTACGACAGGCTTGGTTTTCTGCCAGATGCACTGCCCCTTTGGGTATTTCAAAGCTTTCACTATGCCATTGCAGAATATTGAACTGTTCGGGTAAGCTAAAACATTCTTGCGGTAGATTGGCTACCTTGTGTACCGTGGCCCAGCCCAATTCCTGCTCAGGATTACGACTGACGCCCGCCCCCAATGCATTGGCAATCAATTGTCCACCCAGGCATAAACCGATTGCCGGTTTGCCATGTGACAGATAACGACGCAACCAGCGTTTCTCTATCTTTAACCAGGGGAAATTCGCCTCATCATTGACACTCATGGTTCCGCCCATGATGATCAGTAAATCGACGTCCTCAACCCTTGGCAAAGCCTCAATCTCTAAAGGACGATCCAACGGTAAAGCAAAAAACTCAGTCGCACTAATGTACGCCTGATACTGCTTTAAAAACTCATGACAACTACCATAGCCTTCACCAGCAATATGCTGAAAATAATGCACTTTTAAATGCGACTTCATGCTCCTCAACCTATTTTTTAGCTAGATAGTTTTAGGTTTTGCAAAAATGAAGCCAACTTTTTTCAAGGACCAATTTTTTTAACAATTCACAACCGAACTGGCAGTGAGTCACAGATTCTCTTAAGCTAAGGTAATATTTGATTACATTTAAGGGCATTCACGTGAAAAAAAACGCTCAAACCACCCTGATTCATGCACCACGAAAAGCCCCTCAATCCATTTCTACGGTTCAACCTCCCCTGTTTCGTGCATCGACCATTATTTTTGAGAATACTGATGCGCTATTTAATCGCCACTGGACCGATGCTTATGACTATAGCTACGGCACCCACGGCACACCCACGACATTCACCTTAGGCGATAACATCGCGCAAATTGAAGGGGGTGAATACTGCCTACTTGCGCCGAGCGGTTTATCCGCCATTAACCTGGTGAATTCTTGTTTCTTGAGCCAAGGTGATGAAGTCTGGGTTGCCGATAACATCTATGGCCCAAACATGGAACATCTGCGCAATCTGGAAACGCGTTATGGCATTGCGGTCAAAGTGTATAACCCGCTTGAGGTCGAAACCTTTACACCAAGTAAAAAAGCAAAACTGCTTTGGCTGGAAGCGGCCGGTTCAGTCACACTGGAATTTCCAGATCTGGTCGGTTTAATCAAAAAAGCCCAGGCACATCATATTTTGACGGCGCTGGATAATACGTGGGGCGCAGGTCTGGCTTTTAATGCTTTTGATTTTGGCGAAGAGCATTTAAGTGTCGATATCACGGTTCATGCCCTGACCAAATATCCAAGCGGTGGTGGCGACATCTTGATGGGCTCAGTTGTTACACGAGATAAAACCCTGCATCACAAACTGTTCCGTACCCATGCCATTCAGGGCATTAGTGTTTCTGGTGATGATGTGGCGCAGGTACAACGCAGTCTGGCTTCGATGCAACTGCGTTATCAGCATCAGTCCGAAAGCGCACTGACTTTAATGAAGTGGCTCAAACAGCAAACTGAGCTTGTTCAAGTTTTACATCCAGCCGATCCAGATTGCGCTGGACATCAATACTGGAAAGATATTTGTAAGACAGGTCAAAGTGCCGGCCTGGTTAGCGTGATTTTTGATCATTCTTATAAGCTGCAAGATATTCGCAATTTCTGTGACAGCTTAAACCTGTTTAAGCTCGGCTTTAGCTGGGGTGGCCCTGTCAGCCTGGTCATGCTCTATAACTTAAAAGACATGCGTGTACTGGAACATTCACATTTAAAACATGGCTTTCTGGTTCGTTTCTGTATCGGACTGGAACATCCGCAAGATTTGATTCAAGATATCCAGTACGCCCTAGAACACATGAAAAAGCCTAAAAATGAATGATAAACAATAGGAAAAGTTAGGTGAACACTATTTGGTATTACTAAAAAACCACAAATACCATGCAAGACATTGTCTTATGCTCACAGCTTACCAGTCGGCATGGTCTGCTTGTCGGTTTAACTGAAACTAAAAAAACAGTCACTCTTATTTATGAACAGAGTGTCGATCGGAATAGTGCTTTTGAAATGCTGCAAAACCCAAGTGGCCGAACCTCAAAAAAATGCCAAACAAGCAGAATTTGCAAAACAGCAAGCCAAGGAACAGTGACCTCTAACCGGTGAGCAACAAAAGGAATTAGAACACGCGACTTAGGCAACCTAAAAAGTTCATAAAAGATACTGATCGATTTATCAAACTGCGCACGCAGGCTCGGAGATGATACCGGGGAGAATTGTCCGCGAGTTTCATGACTGCTTTTTCAGTGAAAATAGCACGATTTATTCCTATCAAGATTTTTAAAATTATGGGATATTCAGATATCCCATAATTTTTTTATGGTTTTATTAAAAGATGTATTTACAAGGCATGCTTTAAGATGTATTTTAAATACATCTTATAAATAAACAGCCATGAGAGATCAAACATGACTCCGCAGCAAATTGACCTTGTAAAAGCAACAGTGCCTGTACTCCGCGAAAATGGTGTGGCACTCACGGGCTATTTTTATAACCGCATGTTAGGCAACAACCCTGCCCTTAAAGAAACGTTTAATATGGGTCACCAACGCAGTGGTGCACAGGCGCAAGCCCTTGCCGGCGCTGTATTGGCCTATGCCGAAAATATTGAAGACCCATCTGTACTTTTACCTGTGGTTGAGCTGATCGCGCATAAACACGTGAGCTTAAACATTCAAGCGCCAGACTATAATATTGTGGGTGAAAACCTGCTGCATTCTATTAGTGAAGTATTAAGCATCCCGATGGAAGATCCATTAATTGATGCTTGGGCTACAGCTTATGGTCAATTGGCTGACTTGTTCATCAGCACTGAAAAAACGATCTATGAGCAGCATCAGCAAACCAAAGGTAGCTGGTTAGGCTGGCGCAATTTCAAAATTGCCCAAAAAGTAGTGGAAAGTGACGAGATTACTTCAATCTATCTACAACCGGTCGATGGTGGTGATTTACCGAAATATGAAGCCGGTCAATATATTTCAGTTCGTGTATTCGTAGAAGAACTTGGCTTAAAACAGCCGCGTCAATATACGCTTTCAACCAGCCCTCAAGCAGACTATTTGCGTATTTCAGTTAAACGTGAACCGGGCAATGGCGCAGATCAAGTTGCAGGTTGGGTGTCTAACACTCTACATGGTTTGCCGGAAGGTTCAGAAATTGAAGTATCTGCACCAACAGGTAACTTCTACCTGATCGATCCAGCTAAACGTAATGTGTTTATCAGTGGTGGTGTTGGCCTGACGCCAATGATCGCGATGCTGAACCAGCTGGTGACTCTGGATATGCCACAACCTGTGACCTTTATCCATGCTTGCCGTAGCAAACAGGTTCATGCGATGCACCAGCATATTCATGACCTGAAAGCAAAATATCCGCGCTTAAGCACCCTTACTGCTTATGAATTTCCACATCAAGCTGACAAACTGGGTGAGGATTATGATGTAGCAGGTCGTCTGGATCTGAGTACAGTTGATGCAGCGCTGTTACCAGTCAATGCCGATTACTACCTTTGCGGCCCAATGCCATTTATGGCAGAACAGCAAAAAGCACTCGTTGCCCGCGGTATTCCTGCTGAAAATATTCATAGTGAAGCATTTGGTACAGGTGGGGTTCACCACTAAGCCCTCGCTTCAAGCTGAATAGGTGGGGCTAGTCTGGTTATGCTAGACTAGCCCTTATCTATTTAATTCTTAAAGATATTAGTGCGATCATGCAATTAAACAAATTTACCGACTATGCTTTGCGTATTTTAATGTACATCTCCCAGCCGCGAGATACGCCGTATACGATTGCGGAAATTGCGCGAGATTTGTATGTGTCACAAAATCATTTAATGAAGATTGTGCATTTCATGTCGAAACAAGACTGGATTATTGCCACACGCGGTAAAGGCGGCGGCATCCGCTTAAATCCTACTACACTAAATCTAAAACTCGGTGAGATCGTGCGTAGCTTGCAGGGTGAAAATCATGTGATTGTCGAATGTAATATCCCACCCTGCGTACTGCGTAGCAATTGTGGTTTAAAAGGTATTCTCGACCATGCGCTGGAACAGTTTTACCAAAGCCTGAACCAATATACCCTGGCCGATGTGCTCACCCCATCTAACCAATCTCATTTTAGTACTGTTTCTCCAATCGGTTTAATTAACCTGATGGATTAAGTTGCAATAGCATTGCAAAGCAAAGTTCGCTTGCCTGTGCGACTTCCTTTATAATGTTTCTTTGTAGATCATTTATTGAAGTTGAGTTATGCACCACAGCAGAGGAAAATCCAAAAACAGTAAGACAGCCCATGCACCCAAGCAAAAGATCAGCTACGAGAAAAAAGTTGATTCTGCTATTACTGAATATTCTGTGCGCTCACTCAACTGGCTACGCAAAGCCGAATTTTTAATGAGTGCACCAAAACTCAGTCTTTGTGTAGAAGATACAGGCTATGAAATTGCTTTTGCCGGTCGCTCCAATGCCGGTAAATCCAGTGCGATTAATGCCCTGACCAACCAGAAACAGTTGGCACGTGCATCAAAAAGACCCGGCCGCACCCAGATGATTAACTTTTTTAGCTTGGGTAATCCAGATCAGCGTCTGGTCGATTTACCAGGCTATGGCTATGCTGCCGTACCAGAGGCGATGAAAATTGTTTGGCAAAAAGAACTGGAAAATTATCTGATTCATCGCAAAAGCTTACAGGGCTTGGTGCTGTTGATGGATATTCGTCATCCGCTACAACACTTTGATGTGATGATGCTGGAATGGGCTTATTCACGTCATTTGTTTGTGCATGTTCTTTTGACCAAATCAGATAAGCTGAATCGTGGCCCTGCCTCTAAAGCGCTTCAGGAAGTCAAAGCCGCATTAAAAAAAATGAAACTGGACTTCTCGATTCAATTGTTCTCCTCCATGAACAAAGAGGGACTTGAAGAACTGGCCAGCGTCATGGGCGGCCGTCTGAATTTCACTTTAGATCAATCAACTCAATTTGATTTGGACAGCATTCCGGAAGTATCGGCTCATGATCTAAATCAATTCGATGAACCAGTTGAACTCGACTCTGAGTCTGATGCAACTGCTATTGGTGAGGTTTCACCGCATGACTTAAATGAAGCTGAAGAACCGCTTGAATTACTTGAGCAGGATCAGTCAGAACTTAAAGCAGCAGATGAGCTGAACCAGAATAAACGCTCAGCTGAATAATCAAATGACAAAATATTTGATTGATTGATTTAAATTAAAAACCTCCGTTATGCCGCATAACGGAGGTTTTTTTCTAAGGTGATTTTCACCATATCAAGCTGGTCAAGTGATAGCAGCGCCGGATTGATCAGATTTACCTGTCTTTACATGAAGACTGCATTGTTTACTTAGTGATTAAATCCTGATTCATATTAGAATAAATCTTGATCAGCCCTAGATCAGAAACCCATTATGACACCATCTATCTCTGTGATTACGCTGGCTGTTCAGGACATAGAGCAATCATTGCAATTTTATTGTGAGGGTTTAGGCTTTAAAAGCGACGGAATTATGGGGCAGGAATTTGAATATGGTGCGGTGGCGTTTATTCAACTGCAATCCGGTCTTAAGCTTGCCTTATGGCCGCAGCGCAGCCTTCAGCAAGATACCGGTCTTGAATTGAGCCCGATCTGCCCAACCCAAATGGCGCTGGGACATAATGTCTATAGTCCATTAGAGGTTGACCAGATCATGGTACTGGCTGAACGTGCGGGCGCTAAAATTATCAAAGCTGCACACACCACCTTTTATGGCGGATATGCTGGTTATTTTCAGGATCCCAATGGTCATCTCTGGGAAATTGTCTGGAATCCGGACTTAGATAAAGATTAAACCGGCGCTTCAGGTTCACGGGTATGCCGGTCTACCACCACACTGATCATCATATCGCCCTGCACATTCACCACGGTACGTACCGTATCCAGTAAACGGTCGATCGGCAATAAAATCGCAATCGCCTCGGCAGGCAATCCCACAGATTGCAACACCATAATCATGGTGACCATGCCAGCGCTTGGAATCCCAGGTGCGCCTAAGGATGCAATCATTGCCGTGGCACAGACCACCAGCTGTTGCCCCAGACTCAGATCCAGCCCCATTAAATTGGCAATAAACAAGGCGGCGGCTGCTTCATAGAGTGCTGTGCCATCCATATTCAGCTGTGTTCCCAGTGGAATCACAAAACCTGCCGTATGCGGACGTACGCCCAGATTTTCCTGCGCACATTTCATTGACAGTGGCATGGTGGCCGAACTGGAACTGGTGGCAAATGCGGTAATTAAAGCAGCGCGTGTGCCTTTAAAGAACGTGATCGGATCCATCTTGCCAAAAATCCACAGCAATAAAGGCAATACCACGATGCCATGGAAAATGGTGGTTCCGGTGACCACGGCCGCAAATTCAGCCAGACGACTGAGTACCGAAATATCCTCAGTCGCGATCAGCTTGGCCAATAAAGCAAAAATACCGAAAGGTGCCAGTTTCATCACCCAGCCAATCATCAACATCATGATTTCAAAAAACTGGTGACTCAACTTGCGCACGGTACGGAATTTATCTCCGCCTGCGACCAGTGCCACACCGACAAACAAGGCAAAGACCACCACCGCCAGGACATTGCCATCTGAAAATGCCTTAAACGGATTGATCAGGGTATTTTGGATAAAATTGGTAAAGAAAGAAGATGGCGTTAAGGTGTCCGGAGTCTGATGCTGCGCCATGGCATCCTGGAACATCAGTACATCGACACCCTTGCCGACATCAAACAGATGTGCACAGGCCAGACCTAAAATGAGTGCCAAAGTCGTTGTGGTCACACAGCACATCAGGGTGATTTTCCAGGTGCGATTCAGTTGTCCGCCTGCCTGCAGATTGGATACCCCGACCACAATCGACGTAAAAATTAGCGGAACCAACAGCATTTTTAATAAGCCGATAAAAACACTGCTGACGATGCCGATGCCGTATAAACTGACATCAAAAAATGAGGTCTGCGGAAATATCGTGAGTAAAAATCCAAACAGCACCCCCAATACGGCGGCAATTAAAATTTGCGTATTTAAGCTCATCTTTTCATGCATTTTAATATAGATCTTAAGCGGCACTATGCCATGCCGATTCTACAGAATCGAGTAATATTTTATAAACGCGTGCCTAGAACAAGATCTCAAATAATGATTGTTCTGCGAATTAAAAACAAAAAAACCGAATCTGGGATTCGGCTTTTTGAGCAAAAAATATAAAAATTATTGGGTTTCGATTTCACGTAAGCGGATCAGCCCTTCCTGCGTGGTACTACAGACCAGTTCGCCATTCTGCCACATCCGTCCAAAATTCAGACCACGCGAACTGGCACTCTGGGTGGCATCCATGTCATATAGCATCCATTCATCGGCACGAAATGGCTTATGGAAGTACATGGCATGGTCAATACTGGCACATTGCAGGCTTGGCGAAATATAGCTCAGACCATGTGGACGCAGTGCCGTGGTCATCAAGGTAAAGTCTGAATAGAAAGCGGCAATGGCCTGATGCAAAGAAATCTGATCCACTTCTGCAGCAATTCGGTCATGCGTGCGGATATAGTGCGCATAAGACGGCGCTTCCGGTTGCGGCTGAAACGGATTTTGCGGATTGATCGGGCGAATCTCGACATGACGATCACGGGTGAAGGACGCACGGACATTTTCCGGAATAAACTCAATCATTTGTTTGATCAGTTCTGCTTCATTTTTCAGGCTTTCTGCTGGCGGATATTCCGGCTCTGAAATCTGGTAATTGAGACCTTCTTCCTGATGCGCAAAAGACACCATACACATAAAAATAGTGCGACCATGCTGAATTGCACGTACTTGACGGCTGACAAAGCTCTTGCCGTCACGGATACGATCCACTTCATAAATAATCGGTGCATTGACATCTCCACCAAACAGAAAATAGGCATGTAACGAGTGTGCCGGACGGTCTGTGGTATAAGACGCAGCGCGGAGTGCCTGCCCTAAAACCTGCCCACCAAACACGCGCTTGCCCACCAGATTACGGCTGATTCCCCGAAAAATGTTTTCTTCTAACTTTTCCAAGCTGAGCAGCTCGACCAGTTCCTGTGTTAAGGCATTCATAAGCAACCTACGTAATATTGGAGATATCCCAAAAATGGAAAAACAGATCTAAATAATTAATCTGGAATATTCTGCCACAAAATCAGACCGAAACTCTAAAGATTGCATGACTGTTCTGTCATACTGATGTCATAAGTGACTAGGAAAAGCATCTGCTTTCACGCTAAAATTAGAGCACTTCTGTTGAAGTTGTTAAAAAAAGATATATGGTTTCGCTTTGGAAACCCGCAAAAATAAATCCCCTCAGAAGTCCTGTGGTTTTGGTCAGTAAAATTAGGAGCAGCTATGTCCAAGAATGGCTTTGGTCAAATGTATCGCAAGCTTTCAAGTAAGCTACTTGATCTTGTGGTTACCCCTCATGTTCTTGGGGAAGTACCAAGTGAAGTGACAGCACCTGAACCTGATCAGACTGCAACAGAATCGCGAAAGCTGGTCTGCTACGTTTTACAGAACCATTCGCGTAGTAATGCGCTGGTCGTCGATGCAGAAACCCGCCGTTTAAAGTTGCCAGCTGCGCTCGATCCAATGCAACTGGGCAATAGTAAGGAAAAAGCTTCGCTGCTGTTTTTACAGCATCATGATGAAAATAACCTGCTCAGCTCACCGCCGCATGCGTTTCCGCCGCGCCTGTTACGCCTGATTGAAATCCTGGAACAACATCCTGAACTAGATGTGGAATTGGTGCCAGTCACGGTGCTTTGGGGACGTGAACCTGAAAAAGAAGATTCCTGGTTCAAACTGCTATTTACCGATACCTGGTCTACGCCAAGCCGGGTCAAGCAACTGGTCAATATCGGTCTGCATGGCCGTCAGTCTTATTTAGAGTTTCACGAACCCCAGTCTTTACGTGCCATGATTGAGCATGCCAAAAAAACGCATCCAAATTCAGCACCAGCGACTTATATTGTTAGCACTTTAAATGATTATCTGGATGGGCAGCGCGAAGTGATTCTCGGGCCGGATCTGTCCGATCGCCGTAATGTCATGCACGGTTTAATCAAATCGCCAGATGTACAGGCTGCGATTCGCAATGACAGTATTCGCAGTAAAATCTCGATGCTGGAATCTGAACGTCGTGCCATTGGTTATCTGAACGAAATCGTTTCCGATTATTCTCATTCGACTGTACGTTTTGCCGATAAAGCTCTGACCCGCTTATGGACGCAACTCTATGACGGCGTAGAAGTACATAATTTCAGTACCGTGCGTGAACTGGCCAAAGATTATGAGATTGTCTATACCCCATGTCACCGCAGTCACATCGACTATTTGTTATTGTCTTATGTGATCTATCGTCGTGGCTTGATGGTGCCGTATATCGCTGCGGGCGATAACCTGAACATGCCTTTTGTGGGTCAGATTTTACGTGGTGGCGGTGCCTTCTTTATCCGCCGTACTTTCCGTGGCAATGCGCTCTATACCACAGTCTTTAAAGAATATTTATATAGCGTTCTATCACGCAATACCCCACTGGAATACTTTATCGAAGGTGGTCGTTCACGTACTGGTCGTTTGCTACCACCTAAAACTGGGATGCTGGCGATGACCGTGCATGGTCATTTACGCGGCAAAGCCAAACCAATTGTCTTTGTACCGACCTATATCGGTTATGAACGCCTGATGGAAGGCGGCACTTATGTCGGTGAGATGAGCGGCAAGCCGAAAGAAGCCGAATCTATTTTTGGTATTGTCAAAACCCTGCGCAAAATTGAACGCATTTTCGGTAAAGTGCATCTGAATTTTGGTGAGCCGGTATTTCTGGATGACATCCTGAAACAGCATGGCGCAGAAAATATTAAAATTGAAAAGAACGATGATCCAATTCCACAAGCAGTTTCTGATGCAGTAAACAGCTCTGCGCAAGCGATTCTGGAAAATATCAACCGTGCAGTGGTGATCAATCCGGTATCGCTATTATCGTTGATCCTGTTGGCGACACCGAAACATACGCTGGATGAAGAAATCTGTATCAAGCAGCTTGATACTTATCGTACCCTGCTGGCGGCATTACCTTATGATGAGCGGATGGAAGTTACCCCGCTTTCAGGCAAAGAAATTATTGCCTATGCAATGAAGCTGAAACTGATCAAGCGGGTAAAACATGTGCTGGGCGATATCATTGCCATTGAAGATAATCAGGCAGTTTTGCTGACTTATTTCCGTAACAATATCGTGCATTCCTTTGTGCTTCCGTCATTGATTGCAGCACTGGCTGAACACAATGGAACGATTCGCCGTGATGATGTCGTCAACATCAGCAGCACCCTGTACCCATTCCTAAAAGCAGAGCTGTTTTTAAAATGGCGTGAAGATGAGATTCAGGATCAAGTCAATGCGCATATTGATAACTTGATTTCTGCCAAACTGATCACGCAAGATGGTGAAAATCTGCTTGCTCCGGCACCCAATACTGAAGTCCATCATCAGCTCGAAGTTCTGGCTGCACCAGTGACTCAAAGTCTGGAACGTTATTACATGACTTTGGCACTGATTACCCAACGTGGTTCAGGCAATATTTCGACCCGTCAGGTTGAAGAATTGAGCTATCTGGTTGGTCAGCGTTTATCAGTTCTATACGAATTCAATTCGCCAGAATTCTTCGACAAAGCCCTGTTCCAGAGCTTTATTAAAGTCTTAACCCAAAAAGGTTATCTGTGTACCAATGATGACAATGCCATTGTTTTTGATGAGCAGCTGACCAACGTGGCGCAATATGCAGATCTGGTACTGGATGAAGTGAAATTACAGATGCTGCATCACATCACCGCCTTTACCGATGAAGAACTCAAAGAAGCACTTGATGCAGTTGCGGCTGAACAAGCCAAGAAACGCGCCAAGCGCAAAAAGAAGTAAAGCTTTTATTCTCTCTCTTTCAGGAGATGGGAAGCAGTGCTTCATAAGGGGATGAGGGAGAATTTAAAATCCCTCCCCTTCTCCCCAGCTCTCTCCTACAAGGAACGGGAATTTAATCCTCCCTTTTTAAAGGGAGGTTAGGAGGGATTACTTTTCCTCATTAGTTCCAAATAATCCTCAAAACAATCTGTACGCTTTAATTCAAATCCTGTTTTTTGCATCCGAGTGGCATAGAGCTTTTTACCGGTGACCTGCTCGCTCTCGAGCTTAAGTACAGGCAGCCCCATCTGCTGCTGAAACCATTGCAAGACTTCATGTAAAAGCTGTGGCTGGTTATTGCTCACAATATAAGAAGACTCAGGATGTTCCACGTGAATCATCTGTGACAAGAAATGTGATAAATCTTCGATATGAATCCGGTTTGACCAGTGCAGATTTGGATAGCTGGTCATAGATACTGCCATTTTTTGTAAGCGCTCTACCGATGTTCCATAAATTCCACTTGGGCGAATGATTGTACATTGCTCAGGATAAGCCGCTAAATAGGCCTGCTCCATCCGATACAGGATTTTTCCTTGCACATCGTTGGGCTGTAGAGGCGTTTCATCATTGATATTTTCTCCAGCATTTTGCCCATAGACCCGTGTCGATGACACCACCACAATCCGCTGCACTGGATGCTGTTTCAAGGCAGTCACAATCGGCTGAACTGAATCCAGATAGGTGTACTGATAGCCTTCAACCGTACTTTGTTTTGGACTAAGCAATACATAGACCCAATCAATCGGTGTGACTGTCGTTAAATTCAGTTTATGCACATCTTGAATCAGATGAGTTGCAAAGGAATCTGTTTTGGGACTTGAGCTAATTGTGCTAATTTGATGACCTTGCTCAAATAGTTGTTTAGCAACACGCCGGGATGTTTTACCATAACCGATAAATAGAATATGCATTGAGCACCGAATCACGAATCTGGTTGAGGGGACATGGCTGCAGTCCATCAGTTACAAGGCGTTGGCAATGCCGCCGCTGCATTACTTGAAAAATTAAATATCTTCAATACTGATGATTTGCTTTTTCATCTACCACGTGACTATGAAGACCGTAGCACGATCATTCCCATGAATCAATTGAGCGTGGGGCGTAGCTATTTGCTCGAAGGTATCGTCAAAGGTGTGGATTTCCCGCCGGGTAAACGCAAGTCCATGGCTGTATTACTGGATGATGATTACGGTAAAGTCACTTTGCGTTTTTATCATATTTATAAAGGCATCACCGATCGCTGCAAGCTCGGTCACCGTTTAAGAATTTTTGGTGAAGTCCGGGTCGGTGCGCGCGGTCTGGAAATGTATCATCCCGAGCTGCAAGTCATTACTGAAGATACCCCGCTACCGCAAACCCAACTTACCGCGATTTACCCGGCCACTGAAGGTCTGACCCAGCCAAAAATACGCGATTATATTCAGCAGGCTTTGGCTCAGTATAGCGATCATCTGCCTGAACTGCTGCCAGCAAAATTTAGCAATGGTTATGCGTTAAAACAGGCACTGGAATATATCCATCATCCGCCAGTCAATGCCAATATGTTACAACTGGCACAAGGCTCGCATCCCGCACAGCAACGCCTGATCTTTGAAGAACTGGTGGCGCATCAGATCAGTTTATTGACCCGGCGTGCCTTTATTCAGCAGGTTGAAGCCCCTTCATTTGCACCGAGTAAAACCTATGCCAAACAGCTTCTGGCCAGTCTGGCTTTTGAAATGACCGGTGCGCAAAAACGTGTATCCAAAGAAATCGCACAAGATTTAAAAGCCAATAAACCAATGTTACGTCTGGTGCAAGGCGATGTCGGTGCCGGCAAAACATTGGTGGCCGGTGTCGCAGCCTGTCATGCCCTGGAAGAAAGCTGGCAAGTGGCGTTGATGGCACCTACCGAAATTCTGGCCGAGCAGCATTATCTCAACTTTAAACGCTGGTTTGAGCCACTAGGTCTTAATATCGCTTGGCTGTCCGGCAAGCAAAAAGGCAAAGCCCGCGCCGCAGCGGAACAGGTCATTCGGGACGGGAGCGCCCATCTGGTGATTGGCACCCACGCCCTGTTTCAGGAGAATGTCGAGTTTGCCAAACTCGGTCTGGTGATTATTGATGAGCAACACCGCTTTGGAGTCGATCAACGTCTTGCACTCAGAAATAAAGGCCTGGATGGCATGTCCCCGCATCAGCTGGTGATGACCGCAACCCCGATTCCCCGCACCTTGGCCATGTCGGCTTATGGTGATCTGGATACCTCGGTGATTGACGAGCTGCCACCGGGTCGTACCCCGATTCAAACGGTGACCATTCCACTGGATCGGCGTGAACAAGTTCTGCAACGTATTTCGACGAATTGCGCTGAAGGCAAACAGGCCTATTGGGTCTGTACCTTGGTGGAGCAATCCGAAACTTTAGATGCCCAAGCCGCGGAGGCCACTTTTGCCGAAATTCGGGAACGCTTTCCTGCGCTGAATATCGGTCTGGTACATGGCAAAATGAAAGCCGATGAAAAACAGGCGGTGATGCAGCAATTTAAGAATAATGAATTACAGCTACTCATTGCCACCACCGTAATTGAGGTCGGGGTCGATGTACCCAACGCTTCCATTATGGTGATTGAAAATGCCGAACGTTTAGGCCTGTCACAGCTACATCAGCTACGTGGTCGGGTTGGCCGTGGTGCCAAAGCCAGTTTCTGCGCCCTGCTATACAAGCATCCACTATCGCAAAACGGTCAGGAACGCTTAAGAATCATGCGTGAAACCAATGATGGTTTTATGATTGCCGAGAAAGATCTGGAATTGCGTGGGCCGGGTGAATTACTGGGGACTAAACAAACCGGCGATATGAATTTCCGCGTGGCCAAACTTGAACGCGATGATCACCTGCTCAATCAGGCACATTATGTGGCGCAGCAAATTTTAAAAGATTATCCAGATCAGGCTGAGGCGTTATTACAACGCTGGCTACCGGAAGCACCGCGTTATGCCTATGTTTAAATTACTGGCACAGGGAATCTCCAAGCTGAATACGCTTCAGCCCTGCCAGTTGTGTCAGACTGATTATCAGAGCATTTATTCAGTCTGTCAGGATTGCTGGCAGCAGTTGCCGTGGATACATCAAACCATTCAGCGTCAGGAAATGCAGTTTCAGATTGCCTGCGATTATGCCTACCCAATGGATCGGTTGATTCAGCTGTTTAAATATGAACAGAAGCTGCATCTGCAAAATTTACTGGCCGGTACGCTGTTGAGTTTAGAGCTACCCAAAGTCAGTGCAATAGTCCCGATGCCGATCTCGACTGAACGCCTGGCCGAACGCGGTTATAATCAATCTCTGGTGCTGGCCAAGCATGTGGCGAAAAAATTGAATGTTCCCATCTGGCAACCTGTTAGCCGGCTGAAACAGCATTCACAAAAAGGCTTAAGCCGTCTGGAAAGAATCGAAGATATCCAGTCGCAATTTCAGATCAGTACACCGTCTAATATTCGTTACCGACGCGTGCTAATCATTGATGATGTAGTGACGACTGGCAGTTCGATTCTAGCGCTCACTCGAAAACTTGAAGAGCTAGGCTGTCAGAAAATTTATGCAGCCTGTCTGGCAGGTGCACAAATCTAAAATTTAAGCTTGGGCGAGTAAATGTGACTTCACCCAAGGAATCACAATTTCAGTGGTCAAGGGTGCCAGTAGCACCTCGTTTTCATCCAGATCAACCCATTTCATTTCAGCGATTTCTGCTTCAATTTTAGGTGCTTGATCGAGACTTACCCAATAGACATAACTCACCAGTTGATGATCAGGTTCATTGGCAGTCTGGGTTTCAAAACGGCCAATGAATTGCTGAATCTGGGCTTGCGTGCCAATTTCTTCCTGAATTTCACGCAACATGGTGGCTTCTGGGGTTTCATTTGGCTCCAGCTTGCCACCGACCTGCATAAAGCAGGATGTTCCTTGCTTGCGAACCACCAGCAGTTGCTGCGCTTCATTTAAAATAATGGCTGCAGCCACCGTAATCACTTTCATTTATTTTCTACAATTGCGTATTCTGGATAACTTATTTTACAAGGTCGGTCTGATCAACCATACCCCATTTGGCTTCAGGCGGCTGATAACTTTCGAATTGGCGCAAAATATCGTCCAGATCATCACTGATAATCAAAGCCTCAGTGAAACGTGATTTAGTAAAACCCTTCTCCGTGGTCATACGGATGAATTTAATCAGGTCATCATAAAAACCATCGGTATTGAGAAAAGCACAAGGCTTCTGATGAATTCCCAATTGTGCCCAGGTCCATTGTTCAGAAATCTCTTCCAGTGTTCCTGCACCACCGGGAATGGCAATAAATCCCTGGGCCAGTTCCGACATCCGGGTTTTACGCTCATGCATATTATCCACCACATACAGCTCGGTAATATGTGGATGTGCCAGCTCACGATTGACCAGCTGTCTTGGAATCACGCCAATCACCTTACCGCCCGCCGCCAAGGCACTATCAGCCACAATACCCATTAAACCAGAACGACCTCCTCCATAAACCAGCGTTTGCTGTCGTGCCGCCAGAGTCTGACCGACTTTTTCGGCAACCTGCGTATAAAGAGGATCCGAGCCAAGCGCTGAACCACAAAAAATTGCGATAGAATTCATCATTTCATCCTCTAATTGACGCCATATTGTACGAAATCGCGGCAAGTGCGCTTTTTACCAAAATAACTGCTTAATATCAGTGTTTTTATTCAATTCCTTGTCTAAAATACACCCATTCCAATTCACATACTGCGCCCGGGAGAAAAGACAGCATGCTTGAAGCCTTTTACGCCACAGAGCGCGGTAGCTTAGAAGATATCACGATTAATGGTGATTTCGACCTGCATCCAGATTTAGTCTGGCTTGATCTGATTGCGCCTTCACAGGAAGAGCAGCAATGGATTTTAGATGCCTACGAGCAAAATTTACCGACCTTAAAATCGCTGGAAGATATTTCCTCGAGTGCCCGATTTTACCGTGATGATGACGGTATTTTGCATATCAGCACCTATTTTTTAACCAAGAATAAAAACTATCAGGTCGAAAATGAACACGAAGATGAATCCAGTATGCTGGCAACAGTACAAACCGTTGCATTCATTCTGCACAAGGATCGTCTGTTTACTTTGCGTGGTGAAAAACTGGTGGCTTTTCGCGCCTTTCGTGCCCGCGCGCGCCGCAATGATTATGAAATCGATTATAAAGATCCGACCTGGATTTTATTGGGCTTACTCGAAGCCAAGCTGGATGAGCTGGCCGATATTCTGGAAGATGTGCATAAAGATTTAGAGAAATATTCAACTGAAGTGTTGAATAACCGCCATCGTGAACAGATTCTGGATCTGGATGACATGATTACCCGCTTGGCGCAACTTGAAGATATGTTGGGTAAAGCGCAACTGTGTTTAATCGATTTACGCCGCGTCCTGACCTTCCTGTCGCGTCCACGCGCCTTGGGCAGTCATATTTATGATGCGGATATTCGAGAACTGAGTGAAGATGTGCGCTCGCTGGTCGAGCATGATGCTTTCTTGTTCCAGAAAGTGCGTTTCCTGCTCGACACCACATCCGGATTCATTAACACTGAGCAGAACGATACCATTCGTCGATTCTCGATTCTGCCGAGTATGCTTGCGCCACCAATGCTGATTGCCAGTATTTACGGTATGAACACCGAAGTGCTGCCCTTTGCACAAGGCACCATGAGTTTCATCATGGTCAGTATTATTTTAATTGGCTTCCTGATTGGCCCATTAATTTACTTTAGATGGAAGAAGTGGATCTAGAATCCCTCCTAACCTCCCTTTTGAAAAGGGAGAGATGTTTCCTGTCAGGGAGAGGTTTTTTATTAGATATCCCTTTCTAAGTCTCACTTGCTCTTTAGATTTAAAGTGAAGCGCAAGAAATGCCTGTATTTAATTCATATTTATTTAATCCCTCTTCAACTTCTCTTTAAAAAGTGAAGAAAATGGTTAGGGAGGATTTTTACACCCCTCTCTCTAACTCTCTCCCTGAGGCAGAGAGGACGTGCAATCCATATTTAGATCTATTTGATTTGAATGATTTCTTAAAATTTGATCACAATAAAAAAGCACCTTTCGGTGCTTTTCTTTTACTGAACGATGTTTAAATCATCCTGCAAATGGCTGGCCTGAATGATATTCATCATTTTAGCAGGAACAGCTTTAAACTGTAGCCCTTGAGCCTGAGGAGTCTGGCGCAGCCAGCGCACCAACACTGCCAAAGCCAAAGTACTGCCACTTTCAAGCTCAGCCAGATTAACCACAAGTGGAAACTTGCTTTGTGACTGGATCACACGCAGACCATTTAAGTAATAGTCCTGTGCATTGTCATAGTCAATCTTGCCTGAAACCTGTAGTTCCTGATCATTGAATGTAATCACGGCTCACCTGTTTGATTATTTCTTGTCGATTGCAGCTTCTGCATCCGGTTTAAAGTTGGCAATTGCTTTATCAATATTACCGCCATTACGTTTTACCGTCGCAGCAAACTGGTTACGGAACTGCAAACCCAGGTCAATACCCGATACGTTGATGTTGCGGATTTTCCATTGTGAACCCTTGTCCACCAGCTGGAATGCTACTGGAATTTTCTCGCCTTTGTTATTAAAGTCGATGGTCACAACAGGGTTTTTGCTGTTGCTGGCCTTGTAAGGACGCACGCTATAAGTCTGATTACTGAAC
The DNA here is from genome assembly GCF_019195275.1 of Acinetobacter sp. F9. Lineage (NCBI taxonomy): Bacteria > Pseudomonadati > Pseudomonadota > Gammaproteobacteria > Moraxellales > Moraxellaceae > Acinetobacter > Acinetobacter sp. F9. Next base: position 2,221,079 of record NZ_CP078068.1, on the reverse strand, counting down.
TTGGCAAAGGCAGAACCATAGTTTTCAATTAAGGTTTCACGGAAATTCTTTTCAAACTGCGCACGCTGTGCCGCCGTACTATATTGGTTCGTGGCATACGTGCCCATCACAATACGTGTGAAAGACTGAGAATCAATATACGGATCCAGATTCTGGCGCACAATGCTTTTGACCAAAGCTGGATTTGATTGCAGTTTTGCATTGTCAGCTTTGAGGCGCTCAATTAAACCATCTGCTACTTTTTTAATAAAAGCAGGTGGTGCTTCAGACGGTGCAGCAAACACTGTGCCAGCAACCATTGTTGAAAGAATGCTTACTGCAAGCGTTTGTTTTACTAAAGTCTTCACTGAATTCTCCTCAATCTATTATTCAACAAATGCAGGTTCTGCATCTGTTGTTTCTGAAACTGTCGTCTGTTCCGATGTAGTTTCTTGACTATCTGACGATTTGCCGGCACCACCAGTAATAAACTTCGTCACCAAATCTTCAATTTCCATGGTGCCTTGGGTATTGGCAATCTGATCGCCGCGTTGCAAATAGCTCAGACCACCACCTGGAATAATTTTCAGGTACTTTTCACCCAATAAGCCATTGGTCGCTACCATAATATAAGCATCTTCATCAATATTGGTGATGGATTTCATGTTAGCTAACAGTTGTTTTTCCATGTCTTTTTGTTGCGCAGGTGTCGCTGCTTCATAGTCCGAGCTGTAGCGTAACTCGTCCAGAGCTTCCTCTTGAACTTGCTTTAATTGTTCAGCATTAAATGAGGTCAATGAGCCATCTAAAGTCATATGTACGGTTGCCAGACGCGTTACAGGATCCAGGGTAATATCATCGACCTGTCCCACTTTCACCCCGCTTAAAGCGACTTTGGCACGTGGCTTGATGCCATTCACATTTTCAAAAGTTGCCGTCATTTTATAGCTGTCGGAAATATTGCTGCCGACCAGACCACTGACACGCATCGCTAAAAAGAATAAGGCAATACCAAATAAAATAACAAAAACACCAACGGCCAGCTCACTAGTACGTGATTTCATTAAACACCTCCGAACATGACCGCAGTCAACACAAAATCAAAGCCTAAAACGCACAGTGAAGAATAGACGACTGTACGCGTTGTAGAAGTTGCAATACCTTCCGATGTCGGTACACAGGCATAGCCTTGATATACCGCAATCCAGGTACACATTAATGCGAATACAAAACTTTTAATAATAGTGCCATTCAAGACATCTTTATAGAATTGCACGCTGCTTTCCATGCCGCTCCAATAAGCACCTTCATCGGCCCCTAAAAAGTCTACACCGACCATTTTACCGCCCATAATTCCGACTGCGGCAAAGATCACCGAAAGCATGGGCAAGCTGAAAATCCCCGCCCAGAGACGTGGCGAAATCACCCGTTTTAAGGGATCCACCCCGATCATTTCCATACTGGACAATTGTTCAGTGGCTTTCATCAGACCAATTTCTGCGGTCAAAGCCGAACCGGCACGTCCTGCAAACAGCAAAGCCGCGACTACAGGTGCTAATTCACGCAGCAAGGTCAACGCCACCGCTGTACCAAGCATGGATTCACTGCCAAAGGTCGACAGAATACTGAACATCTGCAAGCCAAGCACGGCACCAATAAACAGACCAGAAACCACAATAATCAGCAGGGACAATACCCCGACCCTATACATCTGATAAACAAATAGTCTTAGCCCAAGCCAGGTCGGCATGGAAAATAAGATCTGCAACAGCATCAGGGTTGCGACCCCAATCCCCTGTACACGTTCAATAACGCGTCTACCTAATGCGGCAATTGCATTCATGAACGTACCTCATCACTTAAGTAAGCCCGATGACTAAACTGATAATCGACTGGACCTTCCACCGAACCCGTCAGGAATTGCTGCACAAAAGTTGAAGGATGCACTTTTAGCTCTGCCGGTGTCCCCTCGCCCTGGATCTTGCCTTCTGCCACGATATAAATGTAATCAGCAATGGATAAGGTTTCTGTCACATCATGTGAGACAATAATCGTGGTCAGATCCAGTGCTTCACGCAGAGAGCGGATTAAACGAGTCAACACCCCCATCACAATCGGATCTTGTCCGGCAAAGGGTTCATCGTACATGATCAGTTCAGGGTCCAGCGCAATCGCCCGGGCTAAAGCCACACGTCGGTTCATACCACCAGACAGTTCCGATGGCATCATTTGCTCTGCACCGCGCAAGCCGACGGATTCCAGTTTCAATGCCACGATTTCCTTAATTAGATGTTCTGGCAGTTTGGTATGGGCCCGAATTGGAAACGCGACATTTTCATACACGCTCATATCGGTAAACAAAGCACCGCTCTGAAATAGCATACCCATCCGTGCACGTGCTGAAAAAAGTTCGGAACGTGACATCGAGGCAATATCTTTGCCATCCAATAAGACCTGACCATGCTCAGGCGTCAGCTGCCCACCGATCAATCTTAATAAGGTGGTTTTACCGGTTCCGGATGGCCCCATAATGGCGGTAATCTGCCCACGACGAATATTTAAACTCACGTCGTCATAAATCACGCGCTCGCCTCGTTTGAAGCTCAAATTCCTGACTTCAATCAAAGACTGAGTATCTCGCGCTGTTTGATTTTTCATAGCTGAGTTTATTCCTACATTTTTTCAGCATGCATACTATAAAGGAACGAAGTTCAAAATGTTAGCAGTTGAAAAAGGTGGGTGAATATCATAAAAAGATGACAATAATTGATTATTTCGTGTTTTTTATAATAAAAATATGTACTTAGGCTTAAAATGACTAGATTGATTAATTAAAAACACTGTATAAATAATAGATAATATTACATAAAATCAAAGTCAATGCGATATATGGCATATGCACCTCTATCAATTGAGATCGAGCAGCTAAACTTTTCATATTAATAATTATCATAACCCTGACAAAATATGAATTAGTAGACATTTTACGTTAAAAAGCAAAAAACTCAATGCATAAAAAAACCGGTATTTCTACCGGTTTTTTTATCTTCATCTAGCGACTCTATTAGTCGTTAAATTTACGACGTGGACGATCTTCACCACCGAACGAACGTTCACCACGTGGTTTGTCATCAAAGTTGCGACGTACTGGACGATCACCGAAATCACGTTTTGGACGATCATCACCGAATGAACGCGCTGGACGATCACCGAAACCACCTTCACGACGTGGAGCAGGACGATCACCAAAATCACGTTTTGGACGATCACCATAACCGCCTTCACGAGCTGGCTTGTAATCTACACGGTTGCCACGGTTGTCATCATTAGAGCGAGGACGGTCACCAAAACCACCTTCACGACGCGGAGCTGGACGATCACCGAAGTCACGCTTTGGACGGTCATCAAACGAACGTTGTGGACGGTCGCCAAAACCACCTTCACGACGCGGCGCTGGACGGTCACCGAAGTCACGCTTTGGACGGTCATCAAACGAACGTTGTGGACGGTCGCCAAAACCACCTTCACGACGTGGCGCTGGACGATCACCGAAGTCACGACGTGGACGATCTTCGCCAAATGCCGGACGTTCGCCACGTGGTTTGTCATCGAAGCTACGACGTGGACGATCATCACCACCTTCACGACGTTTGAAGTTGCTTTCGCCTTCAAAACGACGACCGCCACCGAAACCACCACGACCGCCATCACGACGACCGCCGTCACGGCCACGACCACGACCAGCGCCATCACGGCTACCACGTGCAGGAGGTGGAGATGGCTCAAGACCTTCAATTTCAGATACATTTAGACGCGCATCAAGGAAGTCTTCTAAAGCACGGATCTTGCCACGCTCACGGTAAGTTGCAAGTGTAATGGCTTTACCAGTACGACCGGCACGACCTGTACGACCAATACGGTGTACATAGTCTTCGTTCTTCATTGGAAGACCGAAGTTAATTACGTGTGAAATGGTTGGTACGTCAAGACCACGAGCAGCAACGTCAGTTGCAACTAAGATCTTCGCACGACCTTCACGGATGCTGCGTAAACGGCGGTTACGTACAGTTTGTGGCATAGCACCGTGTAGCGCTACAACTGATAGGCCTGCTTCAGCAAGTTCTTCAGCCAGCATATCTGTGTCTTCTTGAGTTGACGCAAATACAACTGCTTGATCAACGTCTTCTTCGTTCAACCAGTGAGTAAGAAGTTTTTTCTTGTGCTCGAAACCGTCAGTCCAATGCAAAGTCTGAGTAATATCAGTATTTGTAGAGTGACCAGTTTCAATCGAAATACGCAGTGGATCATTCATCATGCGTTCTGCAAGTGTAATGATACGTGGTGCAAACGTCGCAGAGAACATTAGAGTTTGTTTACGGTTTGCAGCCAACTCACCAATTGCTTCTAAGTCTTCAGAGAAACCGAGGTCAAGCATACGGTCAGCTTCATCGACGATTAACGCATCAACTTTATCAAGTTTGATTTGACGGCGATTCACCAAGTCAAGTAGACGACCTGGAGTTGCAACAACAACTTGCGCGCCTTTTAACTGTTGAATTTGCTTACCGAAAGGCATACCGCCCATGATTGCAGCAATACGAACACCTTTCATGTGACGTACAAATGCAATTGCGTCTTGACATACCTGTTGTGCCAATTCACGAGTCGGTGAAATCACCAGAATATTCGGTTGAGTAACCGCTTTCATACGGTCTTTAAATGGTACTAATGTATCTTGGCTTGCCAACGCATTTAAGGTAGGAAGCAAGAAAGCAGCAGTTTTACCAGAACCTGTTTGGCTTGACACAAGAAGGTCTTTACCTTCAAGTGCAGCTGGAATCGCTTGTTCTTGTACAGGAGTTGGAGTAGTAAAGCCTAAAGCATCGAGAGCCTGGGTTAGAGATTCGTCGAGGGAAAAATCAGCAAAAGTTTTGCTCATAGAGAGTATTCACCCTGAAGTGGGTGCTCCATTTAATAAATAACAATTATGGACATCGGCAAAAAGCGGCACAGCAAATAATGCTGAAAATATTAGGATTCAGCAGCGATCCGAGTAACGACGATGTGGATATAACGCACGCATGATTACGGCCGCAAACCTGAAGGAATCGCTTAAGCGATTGGGGCGCGAAGGATATGTCCTCTCTATGGACAGCACGCGCATACAATGATTAGAAGATAGTGTTCAGGTAAAGAACAGAAATTAAGTGCGTGGCGAAATTATAGCAGAATAATCAACAATGTCATTAAGTTTTAAAACTAATTTGCTCTGTTTATAATTTATATATTAATTTCATACACTTAAATATGAATAAAAAATGTAACAACCGGTATAAAAAGGCAGTTTTCGCCAATTCACTTGATATTTCCAATATTCATATCATGTGAGAAATATACTCTACTTCCCTTCTTAACTATTTTACTGCTCTAAAAAAGGCATCCCGAAGGATGCCTTTTATCAAAATTAGATATATTTCATCTAAACCCGATTATTTTGCTGCTTCACCCCAAGCAGGAACAACTGCTTGCATTAAAGGTTTAAGCATTTTCATTGAACAAGCCAAAACTTGACCATTTTCCATAGAGTCGCTACCACCACGTGCATCAACTACAGTACCGCCTGCTTCTTTCACGATCAATTCGCCCGCTGCGATATCCCAAGGTTTTAAACCAAGTTCGAAGTAAGCATCAAAACGGCCTGCAGCAACATAGGCTAAATCCAATGCCGCAGAACCTGAACGACGATATTGCGCGCCAGCTTCAGTCACGTTTAACAAACTTTGAAAATGGTTCTTGGCATAAGATACAACTTCGCCATTACGTTTAGCACGGTAAGCGTGACCAACAGCCATAAAGGTATTTTCCAGGCTGTCTTTGACATTCACACGAATACGACGCTGGTTCATCATGGCACCACGACCACGACTGGCAGAGAATAGCTCATCTTTCACCGGGTCATAAATCACCCCGTGTTGAGTAATGCCTTTGTGCTGAACTGCGATAGAGATACAGAAATGCGGGAAACCGTTAATGAAGTTTAAAGTACCATCCAGTGGATCGATCACCCAACACCAATCGGCGTCGTGACCATTACCTTCCTGATAGCCAAACTCTTCACCAAGGAAACTGTGATTTTTATAGCTTTTACGTAGGGTATCGATGGTCAACTGCTCCAAATAACGATCTACACGCGTTACTGGACCATCAATTCCTTTTTCTTCGACTTGTAGATCGAGTTTATGACGATTCTGATGCGCTTTTAAAAGCTCTTGACCAACTAACTGAGCCGCACGCGCAGCCATCACCACCATAGGTTCCATTGAACACCCACTACAAATTTAAAGAAACTGATAAAGAATAATGCATAAAAGCCCCGATATCTTAGCAAATATCAGGGCTTTTTTGGAGAAAATGTGTCTAAAATTTTTAAGAACTTATGACAAAACGCTTTGCCCCAAGGCTGACCAGGCTTGATTCATTGATTTTTCAATACCTTGCGCATCCAATCCGGCCTGCTGCAACATTTGTGCATGCGTGGCCTGAGCCATAAACGTGTCGTCTAAACCAAGATTCAGCAGCGGTTTCACAATCTGTGCTTCTGCCAGATATTCATTCACAGCACTACCCGCACCGCCCATCACGGCATGTTCTTCTACTGTCACAAACAGACTGGTGCTTGATGCCAGATCATCCAGCATTTGCGTATCAAGAGGTTTGATAAAACGCATGTTCACAACACGCACACCAATCTCATGTTTCACTGCAAAGGCTTCAGCGGCGTCGACTGCGGCCTGTACCCGGCTGCCAAAAGCCAGCACAGAAATATATTCGTCACACTGCGCATTAAAGCTGGCGACAATTTCCGCCTGACCGATTGGAATTTCAAGCATCTTTTGCTGGATATCCACCCCTAAGCCATTACCACGTGGATAACGCACAGCTGCCGGCCCAGGATATAAATAAGCGGTATGCAGCATTTGACGACATTCATTTTCGTCTTTTGGTGCCATGATCACGATATTCGGGATCGTCCGCATATAGGCATAGTCATAGGCACCGGCATGGGTCGGGCCATCTTCACCGACCAGACCAGCACGATCAATACCGAAGGTCACATCCAGATTTTGTAAGGCCACATCGTGTACCAGCTGGTCATAACCACGTTGCAGGAAGGTCGAATAAATTGCCACGACCGGCTTTAAGCCTTCACAGGCCATGCCCGCAGCCAGCGTCACGGCATGCTGCTCTGCAATCGCGACATCGAAAAAACGTTCCGGATATTCTTTGGCAAACTGCACCATACCTGAGCCTTCGCACATGGCCGGTGTAATCGCGAGCAAGCGCGAGTCCTGTGCTGCTTCATCGCAGAGCCACTGTCCAAATACATCCGAATATTTCGGTGCAGTCTTGGCAGCGGTAATGGCATTAAGCTTGCTAATCGCGTGATATTTGATTTGATCCGATTCGGCCGGCGCAAAGCCCTTGCCCTTTTTAGTATAGATATGAATCAGACGTGGGCCTGTACGCTTTTTCAGCGCTTTAAATACATGCACCAGTTGTTTGACATCATGACCGTCGTAAGGGCCGAAATAGTCAAAGCCGATGGCTTTAAACAGGTTATCTGCGGCATCAGTCGCGGCACAGTGCAAGCGTGAGTTATACAGCCACTCCGGATGCGGCTGTACGTAAGCTTCACCTTCCTCGGTAATATTAACGAATTCACCGCGCTCCCAGATCGCCGCCAGATGCTTGGCAAAACCGCCAGTACTGCAAGAAATCGACATGTCATTGTCGTTCAGCACCACCATCAGATCGGCATTGTGCGCAACGGCATCGTTCAAGGCTTCAAAGGCCATACCCGCCGTCATGGCGCCATCGCCAATAATCGATACCACTTCACATGGCTTGTTCTGGTAGCGACGTGCCAAGGCCATGCCCAGACCAGCAGAAATCGCCGTCGAAGAATGCCCTACCCCAAAGGTATCAAATTCAGATTCTTCACGTGCCGGAAAGGCTGCCAGACCATCTTTGGCCCGGATAGTGGTGAGCTGTTCACGACGACCGGTCAATGCCTTATGCGGATAGGCCTGATGCCCCACATCCCAGATCAGACGGTCATGTGGAGTATTGAAGCAATAGTGCAGAGCCACCGTAAGCTCAATAACACCGAGGTTTGCACCAAAATGTCCACCACTTTGCCCGGCAGCATACAAAATGAATTGACGTAACTCATCTGCCACCTGTACTAGCTGGCTTTGCTCGAGTAAACGTAGTTGCTCAGGATGATTGATCGTATCCAGCAACGGTGTTACAGGGCGTTGAGTAGGGATTTCTGTATACAGCATATTATGGCAAAGCCTTCTAAAGCCTGGCAAATCTAAAGCTAGGTCAATGGGGAGTACCCGATCATATAGCTGAATTGTAGCAGCTTCAATTCAGCTACGCTTCTAGCGATGCAATATTAAACAATGATCTCATCGGGGTGAAAAAATCGCAGGCTACGATTATCCTGAATAATCTTACTATTTATCAACTATTATCGTCTGCTTTCTACAAAAAAGAAAATCTAATACAGAATTTCGACTTTGCAATTCTACCAATGTTCAATCATTACGCTATACTTTAGCCACTTTCAGGATTTAACGGGTTCAGCTGTGCCAATCGAATTTGTCGCAACGTCAAGATTACCTACCGCTCACGGTGAATTTAAAATTACTGTATTTCAAGACCCTAAGACTGGCGAAGAACATGTCGCGCTGTCTAAAGGACTTGAAGAAGTTTCTGACGAGCCAGTCGTGGTTCGTGTACATTCTGAATGTTTAACCGGTGATGCCTTTGCTTCACTGAAATGTGACTGTGGCCCGCAATTGCAGGCGACTTTAAAGCTGATCAATGAGTTAGGTCGCGGGGCGATTCTGTATTTGCGTCAGGAAGGACGCGGTATTGGCCTGACCAACAAGATTCGTGCCTATGCCCTGCAAGATCAGGGACATGATACGGTCGATGCCAATTTAATGCTTAATCTGCCGGCTGATGCACGTCAATATGACATGTGCAGCATTATGCTGGATCATTTGCAGGTCAAAGCGGTACGTCTGGTGACCAACAATCCTTTAAAAATTGAAGCTTTAAAAGCCCAAGGGATTAATGTGGTCGATCGGGTGCCCCTCACCGTCGGCTTAAATCCGTTTAATGAGCAATATCTCAAAACCAAACATGAGCGTATGGCACATCTTTATCAGAAGGATGATTTTTAAATCCTCCCCTTAATAAATCCCTCAAAACCTCCCTTTCTTGCGCTTCGACTTAAAGCAATGCTTAAGTCTTGCTCAGGGAGGCTTTTCCTTCTTTCAAAAAAAGGAGAAAACTCCCTCCTTTCTTAAAGGAGGGTTGGGATGGATTAAGTGTTAAATCGTCATCGAAAAAATCCGGTTCTCCGGCATGCGTCGCTTTAAACGTAAATCAAAAGCCATACAAATATTACGTACAAATGGTTTCCCTTTCTCCAAAATCGTGACTGATGAGTCTGTCATTTGAATCAAACCATCCTGTGCCATTTCTTTAAGCTGTTCCACCACCTGATCGATTTCAGGGAAAAATAGCTCGGGTTTTTCCCATGAGGTACTAAAGCTGCACATCAAATTCAGAATATGCTGACGAATAATCAAATCTTCCTGATTTAAGACATGTCCTTTAAATACCGGAATTTCATTGCGAGCTAAACAGGCATAATATTCTTCAATAGTTTTCACATTCTGGGCAAAGCTGTACCAGCTATCACTGATCGAAGAAATTCCTAAACCGATCATCACTTGAGTTTTAGAGGCGGTGTATCCCATAAAATTGCGGTGTAATGTTCCAGCTTGAAAGGACTGGTACATGCCATCTGTATCTAAAGCAAAATGATCCATGCCAATTTCATGATAGCCATGCGCCAGCAGTTTCTTTTTGGCCGCTTCATAACATTCACGTTTGATTGCATCTTTGGGTACATCAGCATCTTTAAAACCGCGCTGGCCATTGCCTTTAATCCAAGGCACATGTGCATAGCTATATAAAGCCAAACGATCCGGCAGAAGTGAATTGGTTTGCTCAATGGTATTTAAGACATCGTCCAGATGCTGAAAAGGCAGGCCAAACACCAGATCATGCGAAATCGACTCATAGCCAATTTCACGCGCCCATTCGGTTACCTGTTTGACATGTTCATAGGGCTGAATCCGGTGAATGGCTTTTTGCACGGTTTCATTATAATCCTGCACCCCATAACTGACCCGGCGAAAGCCCAGATCATACAAGCCTTGTAAATGCTCACGCGTGGTATTGTTCGGATGCCCTTCAAAACTGAATTCATGCACAGGCGCTATGTCTGCTTTGGCCAAAATACCTTGAATCAGTTGAGTCAAATGCTCAACAGAAAAGAAAGTCGGTGTTCCCCCGCCTAAATGAATTTCTTTAATGACCGGCTTATCTTTCAGCAACTCACAATACAAATCCCATTCTTTCAGCACTGCCTGAATATAGGGCTGTTCCATTTCATGTTTTTTCGTGACTCGCTTATGACACCCGCAAAAAGTGCACAGGCTTTCGCAAAATGGCAGATGGATATACAGGCTGATGCCTTCACTTTGATTGGATTCAGTAAAGGATTTTTTCAGCGTTTGCTTCCATTGTTCCAGTGAGAAATTCTGCTCTTCCCAATATGGAACGGTCGGATAACTGGTATAGCGGGGACCGGGAACATTATATTTTTGAATCAGGGAATTGACCTGTACCGACATGACACCCACCTATTACCATCGAGAAATGCTCAAACCCATGAGCGCTTGCAAGTTATTGTGCGGAGCTTGAAAAAAGAATTCAACCTAGCCATTTGGTCGGATTTAATACCCCATTCTGTCCATCAATACTCAAATTTAAAGCCTGGTTCAATCCACTACATTGCTAAATAGACCTTAATCTTTGACTGATTTTATGCTTTGATGTAGCTAGTTTTTTATTTCCCTACGAGGCTCTGATGCAGCATCCTACATCTGCGGATATTCAACGCGTTCGTGAATTTCTCCTCGACTTGCAGGCACGGATTTGTGCAGCACTGGAACAACAGGAGCGTGCTGGCGGCGGTACGGCCGAATTTATCATTGATGACTGGGAACGTCCGGAAGGTGGTGGTGGCCGTTCGCGTGTTTTGCAAAATGGTACCGTGATTGAGAAAGGTGGGGTGATGTTCTCCCATATCAATATTTCCAAACTGCCCGCTTCAGCCACTGAACGCCATCCCAATATTGCCGGTGCCAAGGCGCAAGCGATGGGTGTATCGCTGGTCATCCATCCGAAAAATCCGAATGTACCGACCTCACATGCCAACGTGCGTTTATTTGTTGCAGAAAAAGAAGGGCAAGATCCAATCTGGTGGTTTGGTGGCGGTTTCGACCTGACCCCGTTCTATTCAAATGATGAAGATGTCCTTTCGTGGCATCAGACGGCGCATGATCTGTGTGCGCCATTTGGTGAAGAGATTTATCCTGAACATAAACAATGGTGTGATGATTATTTCTATTTAAAACATCGTGATGAACAGCGTGGTGTCGGCGGGTTATTCTTTGATGATCTGAATCAGTGGGATTTTGATACCTGTTTCCAGTATATACAGGCCGTAGGCAATGGTTATCTAGAGGCGATTCTGCCGATTTTCCAGCGTAATCAGGATAAGCCTTATACCGAAGCACAACGCGAGTTCCAGTTGTATCGTCGTGGCCGTTATGTCGAATACAATCTGGTTTATGACCGCGGTACGCTATTTGGTTTGCAGACCGGCGGCCGAATTGAATCAATCTTGGTGAGCTTGCCTCCGCTGACCGGCTGGTCCTATCGTCCTGAATGGGATGAAGGCTCGCCGGAAAAGCGTTTGACCGATTACTATCTGAAACCCCATGACTGGCTCACAGAATTAAAATCAACTGCAATGAAATGATACAAAACAGCCCTCAAATAGAGGGCTGTTTTAATCCATTATTCCTCTATACTGCTGCAGAGTAATCCCTGATTTGGTCGCGGCATCCTATCGCTACATCGATCACAATCTATTAGATGTCTAGTGAGAATAACAATGCATCATCTTCAATTAAATCTTCCTGTTTTTGCCTTTTGGCTTTTTCTGGCTCTCGCCATCAGTGCGATGAGTACCGCCGTTTTGAGTCATAATCTGCTTCTGGATGGCGCGGCTATTCTGGTGAGTATCCTGACTGTGGTCGGAGCTGTGCTTAGTATGGCGCTGGTATTTGCAGAACATATTATGGACATCTGCAGTTCCTAAACCGCACTTCCAGCCCCCTTATTTAAAACAGCGCAGGCTTTAGTCCCTGCGCTTTTTCACGTATATTGATGCTCATTTCAGCACATGGACATTGTGAAATGAGCAAACAATTTGCCGTGATTGGTAATCCGATTGAACAGTCACGCTCTCCAGAATTGCATCATGCTTTTGCAGCAAAAACCGGAATTGATCTAAATTACAGCAAACGTCTGGCTCCACTGGATGGCTTTGAGGCCAATATTCAGGAGTTTTTTGCCCATGGCGGAATCGGGATGAATGTCACCGTGCCGTTTAAAGAGCAGGCTTTTGCCCAGTGTCAGGTGCTCAGTGAGCGAGCCAAAATTGCCAAGGCAGTGAATACCCTGTGGATGAAAAATGGTATTTTGCATGGCGATAATACTGATGGTCAAGGTCTGGTCGATGCGATTCGTGCACTCAACTGGCCGCTGGAAAATACCAACATCCTGATTATCGGTGCAGGCGGCGCAACCCGTGGCGTGATCTATCCTCTCGCCCAGGCAGGCGCAAAAAAAATTGTGATTGCCAATCGCACCTTGGCACGCGCTGAACAACTGGTTGCGGATCTGCAGGATGCTGTAGCGCAGCTCGAATTACAGGCTATTTCACTAGAACATCTTGCAGGTGAGTTTGATCTGGTGATCAATGCCACTTCAGCCAGTCTCAGCGGTGATGCTTTGCTGCTTCCAGAAGCCTTACAGTTTAACTATGCCTATGAAATGGCCTATGGCAAGCCTTCCTCCTTCCTTGATCAGGCCAAAGCACGTGCTGTGCCAACATCTGAAGGCTTTGGCATGCTGGTCGGTCAGGCACTGGAATCTTTTTCTATCTGGAATGGCATCAAACCAGATTTAAAAGATTTTCTATAAATATCCAGTTATTTTGACCAGAGAATTCGGGTTGTAACAACAATCCGAATTGATCTTAACTCCATTATTAAAGACTAAAAATTCAGCTACTGGATTTAATGACATTTTTAACTTGAATTTTTTATTGATAACAATTGAGTACAATTCATACAAAAGTAGCACTAGACAATCTGGTGTTCAATTCATTAAAGTCCAATCAGATAAGAAGTTTTCAACCTTTCTGTACGCTGACAGCTAGAAGATGAAATCATCCGATTTTATTGGTTGGCTCTAAGACTCGATTCGCTTTTCTGACATTTTTATTTGCTTGCCTTATCAATGTTTTTTTATCTCAAATATGAATAATCAAAGAATCGATACAGATAATCCAAAACTATTTTAATCAGGATTAAACGCATGCCAGCATATAAAGCCCCTTTACACGACATTCGCTTCCTTATGAATGAAGTGCTCGATTACCCTGCGCACTACCAGAATTTGTCGAATGGTGAATATGCCGATACCGACACGGTAGACATGATCTTGGAAGGTGCAGCAGATTTCTGTGAAAATGTACTTTCACCTCTGAATGAAAGCGGTGATGCTGAAGGCTGTCATTTTGAAAATGGCGAAGTGAAAACGCCTAAGGGCTTTAAAGACGCTTATGATCAGTTCGTCCAAGGTGGCTGGCAAGGTCTGTCTTATCCTGAAGAGTTTGGTGGTCAAAACCTGCCAATGTCTTTAAACCTGATCAAATCGGAAATGATGGGAACTGCAAACTGGTCATTCCAGATGTATCCGGGTTTAAGCGTGGGCTGTATCAATACCATTATCCAGTACGGCACCGATGAGCAGAAGAATACCTATCTGCCGCATCTGGTTGCGGGTACTTGGGCTGGCACCATGTGTCTGACTGAGCCGCAATGTGGTACTGACTTGGGTCAGGTTAAAACCAAAGCCGAGCCGCAAGAAGATGGCACGTATGCCATTTCAGGAACCAAAATCTTTATTTCCGCAGGCGAGCACGATCTCACTGAAAATATCGTACATATCGTGCTGGCGCGCCTTCCGGATGCACCGCAAGGTACTAAAGGCATTTCACTGTTTATCGTACCGAAATTTATTGCTGCTGCCGATGGTGGCATCGGTGAGCGCAATCCAGTCAATTGCGGTTCGATTGAACATAAAATGGGGATTCGCGCCTCAGCAACAGCCGTGCTGAATTTCGACAAGGCCACGGGTTACTTGATTGGTGAACCGAATAAAGGCTTGCATGCCATGTTCACCTTCATGAACACTGCGCGTATTGGCACTGCGATTCAAGGCATCTGTCATGCGGAGTTATCCTTCCAAGGTGCTCTGCCGTATGCCAAAGAACGTATGTCGATGCGTGCCCTGTCTGGCAAAAAAGATCCGGAAAAAGTGGCGGATGCCATCATTCATCATGCCGATGTACGCCGTATGCTGTTGACGCAAAAAGCCATTGCCGAAGGTGGCCGTGCCATGATTTATCATGCTGCGCAAATTGCCGACAACATGAATGATGCTTTATTGCGTGGCGATACCGCTGCCTTTGAACAGCATGATGATCACTTAGGTTTCTATACACCGATTCTAAAAGGCTTCCTGACTGAAATGGGCTATGAAGCATCGAATCACGGTATGCAAGTCTTTGGTGGTCATGGCTATATCAAAGAATGGGGCATGGAACAGATCGTGCGTGACTCACGTATTTCTACCCTTTACGAAGGAACGACAGGTGTACAGGCACTCGATCTGATCGGTCGTAAAGTACTGTTAACCTCGAAAGGCAAAGTGATTCGTGATTATACCGCTGAAATCCTGAAATTTTGTGGTCAGCATGCGCGTAATAAATATATGCGCCGCTTTGCTTGGGATCTCACCAAGCTATGTGCCCAGTGGAATGCATTAACTGTTCGAATCATGCTGGCAGCCCGTAAAGACCGCGACATCGTCTCTTCTGCTTCAGTCGATTTCCTGATGTTCTCGGGCTATGTGATGATGGCATACTTCTGGGCGCAGCAAGCCGCAGTTGCCTCAGCCAAACTGGCTTCTGGCGATGGCGCAGAAGTACCTGAGTTCTATAAAGCAAAAATCAAAACCGCTGATTTCTATTTCGAACGTATTCTGCCTCGTACCCAAGGTCATGCTGAAGCGATGGTGAATCCATCCAAAACTATGACCGCACTGGCACCAGAGCACTTTAGTTTTGATTACTAAGCTGTAAATTGAATTACAAAGAGCGCTTCGGCGCTCTTTTGATTGAGAGCTACCCTTTCAAAACCCTAAAAACACTGATCTGAATACAAAATATACAGGTTTAATTTTATATTTTTCAATAGCCTAATAAATTAGATAAATAAAACGCTTGTATATCTCAAAATAAGCGGTATGATAATCCCAACTAGAAAAATTCTTGTTTTGGTTAGTTTCTTTTAAGTATCGCAGTTTTAGTCATAAACCTTCGTATTACAGATCAAAAAGCTCCATCCTTTTTATTTTTCAAAGTTACAGTTAGTCATCTGAAATTTTGGCTATAAATTCATACGATTCAATAGGTTACATTATGTCTAATACAGTTAACGGTACAGTAAAATGGTTCAACGAAACTAAAGGTTTCGGTTTTATTCAACAAGAATCAGGTCCAGACGTTTTTGCTCATTTCAGCGAAATCACTGGTTCAGGTTTCAAAACTTTAGTTGAAGGCCAAAAGGTTTCTTTCAGCGTAGCTCAAGGTCAAAAAGGCCCTACAGCTGTAAATATCGTTGCTCTATAATTTAGAAGCAAGATATTGAAAAAAAGCACTCTTAGAGTGCTTTTTTTGTGCTTGTAATTTCTCTTATTCAGCTCTAGCTTTTAAAGATTATTTGTTTGATCTAAAAACCGGTGTGCTCTATGCCAAGCTAAAAATTCCTGATCTGGTAAAATCTGCACAATAAAAAACCCTCATATAGATTTATGAAGGTCTTTGAAAAATGTTCAGAAAATAAAAATCAGTTAAAGAAATTCTTCCAGTACCGAATTTAAGAAGATATGCCCCTGCTCGGTACATGCAAGCCGGTTTTGGTCATCGATCATTAATTTTCTTTTACGTAAAGAGCTTAATAAATCTTGTAAAGTATCCAAACTTTGACCAGTACGCTCGATATAAAATTTAGCCTCTACGCCCTGATTTAAGCGTAGCGCATTCATCATAAACTCAAATGACATCTCTTCAGCTTCAATACGCTTAAACTGCAAATGTTCAGCAGGTACTTTGGCTAAGTAATCCTTAGGTAAGCGGGTTTTCTGGAAACGATATACGCCATCAGGTTGAGTCACTTTGCCATGTGCACCCGCACCAATCGCCAGATAATCGCCGAATTGCCAATAATTCAGGTTATGCGCTGAAGGTAGTTCTTTACGCCAGGCAGAAACTTCATAATTGATAAAGCCTTGAGCTTTGAGATAAATTTCGCCCTGCTCCTGAATCTCTTCAAGTACATCATCTACCGGTAGAATAGGTTGGGTACGGAAAAATACCGTATTCGGTTCAATCGTCAGCTGATACCAGGAAATATGTGTCGCGCCATTTTCTACCGCAAGTTTTAAATCATGCAAGGCCTGATCTAAAGTCTGCTCAGGCAAGCCATGCATTAAATCGACATTAATTCGTTGAAAGCCTGCTTCACGCGCCAATCCAATCGCAGAAATCGCATCTTCATTGCTGTGAATCCGACCCAAGCGTTTAAGATGGTCAGTATTAAAACTCTGTACCCCAATTGACAAACGGTTAATGCCGGCCTGCAAATAACCTGCAAATGGGTCATGCTCTACCGTACCGGGATTTGCTTCCAGCGTAATTTCACAGCCTTCTGCAAAGGGAATAATGGCTTGCAACTGATCAAATAGCCATTGATAGCCTTGAGCAGAAATCAGCGACGGCGTACCGCCACCAATAAACACACTATGAATCTGGCGGCCTTGGGCAAAATCGACCTGCGTTTTAAAATCCTCAACCAAGGCATGTAAATATTCCTGTTCTAGTTCCAGTGATAATTCACCATCAGGAACAGCATGCGAATTAAAGTCACAATACGGACATTTGCGCACGCACCATGGCATATGAATATATAAAGACAATGGGATAACAGCAGGATTCAATTCAGCCAAAGAACTACTCAAAAACGACTACAAGATATAGCTGAATTTTAACATGACTCGGCAGCAACACTGCTAAAATTAAAATGATCACCGGGTTATATCTAAAAACTCAAATAGAATTAGACAGTTAAAATTATGAAAATATCTTCTCAACTGATTATTTTACTTCCTTTAGTCTTTGCAATTGGTGTTTTGCTGACGCTTCAAACCGCAATTAACACGCAACTGAAAGAATATTTATATTCTCCTATGCAAGCTGCATTTTTTTCCTTTTTGATTGGTACAATAGTGCTCGCTGTGATTGTACTTTTTCAGTCCAATCCCAAACCCGGTGTACAGGAATTAATGAATGTTCCCTGGTATTTATGGCTTGGGGGCATCGTGGGTGTCTACGCGATTAGTATGAGCATTTATGCAGCCCCCAAACTTGGCTTTCTGGTGCTTAGCGGCCTGATTATTTTTGGTCAGATGGCCATGTCGATGCTGGTCGATCATCTGGGTTTATTGGGCAACGAAAAAATGCCGATTAACTGGCAACGTCTTTTAGGCGGCGGAGTAATTTTTATTGGTGTGCTTCTCACTTTACAACGCTAAACCCCTCTATTTAAGCACATGATCACGATGAGTAATTTTTGTGTCGAATGTTACACCGGTTACGACCTTTGGTTTTGAATTAAAAAAACTGTTTCATCTGATGTTACCTATTCTGGTAACCCAATTTTCCCAAGCAGGTTTGGGCCTGATTGATACCATTATGGCAGGTCATCTGTCTGCGACCGATCTTGCAGCAATTGCAGTCGGGGTGGGTCTATGGATTCCGGTGATGCTGCTGTTTAGCGGTATCATGATTGCCACGACACCCTTGGTGGCTGAAGCGAATGGCGCACGTACCCCTGAAAAAATTGCCACCATTGCCCGTCAGTCACTTTGGGTTGCCCTGATTCTGGGGATTATTGCTGGCCTGATTTTGCAGCTGTTGCCAGCGACTTTACCAATCTTAGGTGTACCGGAAAGCTTGCAGCCTAAAGCTGGTTTATTCCTGCATGCAATTGGTTTTGGTATGCCGGCAGTGACTATGTATGCCGCCTTGCGTGGCTATTCAGAAGCGATTGGTCATCCACGCCCGGTGACCGTCATCAGCCTATTGGCACTGGTATTGCTGGTTCCACTGAACTATGTATTTATGTATGGAATTGGCCCTGTTCCAGCCTTGGGTAGTGCCGGCTGTGGTTTTGCTACGGCAATTTTACAGTGGTTAATGGTCATTACTCTGGCACTGTATATTTTTAAGAATAAAGCCTATCAACGCACCCAGCCGTTTACTCATTGGGAAAAAATCAACCCGGAATGGATGAAACGCATCTTGCAGCTTGGTCTGCCGATCGGACTGGCGATTTTCTTTGAGGTCAGTATTTTTAGTACTGCGGCGATCGTGCTCAGCCCTTTGGGAGAAACCATTGTTGCTGCGCATCAGATTGCCATTTCAGTGACCTCACAGCTGTTTATGATTCCAATGTCACTGGCGATTGCCCTGACCATTCGGGTCGGCACCTATTATGGCGAACAGAACTGGCAGGCAATGCGTAAAGTGCAATATCTCGGCCTGATCACTGCCACTATTCTGGCAATCCTGACCATGATTTTGCTTTGGGTGTTCCGTAATGAAATCGTGGCGCTCTACACCTCGGATATGATCGTGACCCAAATCGCGGTCTATCTGATTCTGTTTGCGATTGCTTATCAACTAATGGATGGCTGGCAGATCAGTGCAGCAGGTTGTCTGCGTGGGATGCAGGACACCAAAGGCCCTATGTGGATCACCATGCTGGCTTACTGGGTGATTGCCTTCCCGGTCGGGGTGTATCTGTCCCGCTTTACCGACATGGGCGCAGCCGGTGTCTGGGTTGGCCTGATTGTGGGTCTGAGTGTGGCCTGTGTACTTTTATTAGCTCGTTTATATGGCAACAATAAACGTTTAAGTCTCGACCACTCAATGCGTTCAGCCGATTAATTCAAGCTGGAAAATGCGCTGCGATTCAGGATCCAGCGCATTTTTTAATGCTTTGGAAATCTCTGATTCGTCTATCACATCTTTGATCAGCAGCGGCTCTACAACCACCTCCGTGCCATTAAAGCGCATGGTGGGTGAATCATCTAACTTAGGTCCTGTATTTAAGGTTTAAGTGATACGCACACAAAAATACACATCATCTTGAGCAGTAAAATATCGATAGACTTTCATTGAATTTTCTTCATTACTGCGAGTTGTTTTATTTATACTTTTGGGACTAAAACAACCTTTAGTATGATTATGCAGCCTGACCTAAAACAATGATGTATTCAGGAATCTTGTTTTGGTTTAAGTACAGGAGATGAAGAAAAATCTTCTGATAAATCAAAGATCATGCACCAAAGATGGAGAAGTTAAAGAAAATCACAACACAACCTCTACAATTAAATCTAGGCAATTGAATCTTTGTCACCTATGATCAAATACATCAAATAATTGTTGGTTTCAAGGAATCTCGCATGGCAAAAACGGCTAGCACACCCGGTCGTCGCTTTATGAAACTTGCCGGAATGACCGCAAGTATTGCAGGTAAAACCCTATCCAATTCAATTAAAAATTTAACTGCCGACGAAGAGCAGAAAAATACTGCGCGCAGCAAATTATTTCAGGATATTGGTATACAAATCGCGGATACCTTGGGAGAAATGAAAGGCGCGGTCATGAAAGTTGGTCAGATAGCCTCGCAATATAAAGATATTTTTCCACCCGAAGTTGCCAAAGCCATTGCCAAATTGCAACGTCAGGCACCGCCCATGCCATTTAAGGACATTCAGGCGCAAATTGAAAAGGAACTCGGTAAACCTTTACAGCAATTATTTCAACAGTTTGATGAACAGCCTTTTGCCGCAGCATCGATTGGTCAGGTACATAAAGCCACTTTACCCAATGGCCAGCAAGTGGTGGTCAAGGTACAGTATCCGGGGGTCGATAAAGCCTGTGAAAGTGACCTGAAACAGGTACGTCTGGCGCTACGCATGATGGGCGTTTTAAAGATTGACCGTAAACTTCAGGATCAGTTATTTAAAGAAATCCAGCATAGTCTGGACAATGAGCTCAACTATGAAATTGAAGCTCAGAACCTAGAAGTTGCCCGCGCCTTCCATGAATCCCTGGATCATAAAATTGTGATTCCACAGGTTTTTCATGAATATTCTTCACGGCATATTCTAACCTTGAGTCAGGAAATGGGAGAAAGTATTGAAACCGCCAGCACCTGGCCACAGGAAACCCGCAATGCCTTAGGGCGCCGTCTGCTGCGTGCGATTGGTCAGGAAATTTTTTATCTGAAACGCTTTCACTGTGACCCGCATCCGGGCAACTTTGCCTTTCGTGAAGATGGCTCTGTGATTGTTTATGATTATGGTGGCGTTAAGACTCTTTCGACTGAAGTGATTGGGCATTTCCGGGAACTTATTCATGCCGCACGCGAGAAGAATATTCCCGTGATCGAGCAACAGTTAGATGCGCTGCATTCCTTGACTGAAACCGGAAAATTCCCGACTGAATTGTATGAACAATGGCTGGAAGTTCTGATGCGTCCACTGGTCACCCATTATGATTTTGCTGAAAACTCGGCCCATCATGATGGCATGGAGTTGCTCAAACCTTCTCTAAAATATTGGGATGTGTTTAAGCCATCTCCAGATACGCTCATGGTGAACCGGACAATTTCAGGACAATACTGGAACCTGATTCATTTAAAAGTTCATGATGATCTGAGTGATGTATTTGAAGAACTGGTGCCGAGTCGAGGTTAATTTTGATCCCAAAGGCTTACACGCTGTAACTCTAAATGACTTGAAATACCAAATGTTATATTATAACATTTCATTAAGAATCATAAGGGAATTATATATGCGTCCAGATATTCATCCAGCGTATCGTGAAGTGTTATTCCATGATACCAATGCCAATACTTATTTTGTGATTGGCAGCACAATGAACTCTAGCCAGACTAAAGAATATGAAGGTAAAACATATCCTTATGTCACGCTTGATATTTCAAGTGCTTCTCATCCCTTCTATACTGGCGAGCAGCGTCAAACCAGCAATGAAGGTCGCGTGGCAAGCTTTAATAAACGTTTTGGCCGCTTTAAACGTGGCTAAAACTAAAAACCGTCGATTATCTTGATCTTCAAATCGTGGTTTATGTCAGGAAATAACCTCCAGTTTCCTGACTTTTTTATGTCTGTTTCAGCTTTGAGCCAAAGCCAGTGAAGTCAAGTAAAAACCCAGCGCCAGAACGATAATTCCAACAATTACACTCGACAGCGCATACAATAGAGCTAAACCTACGGCGCCATGTTTCAAAAGCTGAAAGCTTTCCAGACCAAAACTGGAAAATGTGGTAAATCCGCCCAGTATCCCCACCATTAAAAACAGACGTGCTTCCTGTTGCAGCATTGGATATTTTTGGCTACAGGCAAAAAAGATCCCTGCACATAAGCAGCCCAGAATATTGACCCACCACGTCGGCCAAGGAAATTGCATCTGTGGTTTTAGCAACCAGAGCCCTGCTGCATACCGTAAACTGGCACCCACTGCCCCGCCGATTGCCACCCAAAGCCAGCCCATATACGTTCCTATTCTATTTATTGATCCAGTTGATTTGATCCGAAATTTCAAATTAATTATGAATCATTTTCATGATTATCTTGAACTGAAAACCTATTAAATACCATGGAACTTCGCAAGAAAATTGCTATATTCATCGCATCGAATTTTTATTGATTGCAAAGGGAAAACAGTATGGCACAAGATTTATTGGCACAATTGGCCGCAGGTGAGGCAAAATTTGCAGATGTGATTGCCTATATCGAAACGCGTTATACCCATACCCCGACTGCATTTAAAAATGGCCAGCAGAGCAATGCAACCACTGAAAACCAAGGCAGCGCCAAAGTTTTTGCCTTTGCACGACTCAATGGGCTGGATCAGGCCCAAACCTTAAGCCTGTTTGCCGAGCACTATGCAGCTGTACAAGCGACGCCTCAAGCCAGCGATCATCAGAATATCCGCCAGTTTATGCAAAATGGCTGGGATGGCATTGCATTTGAAGGTCAGGCTTTAACTGCTAAATAAGCAGTTTATCAGTATAAAAAACCGCTCATAAGAGCGGTTTTATATAGGCATCTAAATAGCAAATTTTAATTTAGCTTTTCCCAACCTGTTCAATCCACTGAATTGAACTGACACGGAATACCTCACAGGCGCCATCACCGGTATCGGTCGGGGTCAATGAAGAAGTCCAGACCAGATCTTTATCACGCACTTCAACCAGCTCACCCTGCATACGCACCAGATCACCACGTTTCACCTTTTTAATGGCCTTGGCAATTTCAGGATTGGCCGGAATGATATGCATATTGGACACCATCTGCTTGGCTTGTTCTACCGGCACGGGCACCCGATCCATTTTCCAGTTCAGATAACGGTCATATTGATTGACACTAATATGTCGGGCAATTTCAGGTTCAGCAAACAGCCCCCAACTCACCGCATAATCAATCGGAGAGAATTTGGCCTGCGGATCAGCGCTATAGACTTTGGAACCCAAAATACGGAAATCACCTTTAAAAGGCTGCAAGACGGAAATCGACTGTCCTTTGACCACAGGTGGCAAACCTTTGGCAATATTGTGATCGACCGAGCTATAGCTGGAAATAGGCAGCAACAAACCGGCCAACAAAGCATAATGTTTAAAGTGTTTGAACATCATTTTTAATCTAATCCTAATCGAGTTGATCAAACGTTTTAAGGATATCTTCCTTGATCTTACGTATTTTTTAATGAATAAACAGTTGAACTTGGTAACAAACTGGGTGTATTTAGTCAGCTTGGGCATTCCCGAATATTGTATTTTTCAGTTAAGCTAAAATACATTCAGATTAAATTAAAACAACCCAAATGCTGTATCAACTTTATCAACAACACATCTTTCCGCACCTTTTAAATCAGGTGATGCAAACGCCGTCCTTGATGGATTTACGCCGTGAATTGCTTTTGAACATTTCTGGTGAAGTACTGGAAATTGGTTTTGGTACAGGGCTGAATCTGCCTTTCTATCAAGAAGTAGATCTGGTCTATGCCGTAGAACCCAATCCGGCCATTTTCAAACTGGCAGAACCGCGCATCCAGCAGGCTGCTTTTCAGGTTGAACATATTCAGGCCAGCGCAGAAGCATTGCCTTTTGCAGAACATAGTCTAGAACATGTGATCTCGACCTGGACGCTGTGTAGTATTGCTGACCTCGGCCAAAGTCTGCGTGAGATTTATCGTGTGCTACAACCGGGCGGTCACTTGCATGTGGTCGAACATGTGCTGAATCGACAAAATTTAAATATCCAGCGCCTGCAGCATTTACTCACCCCGATTCAGAAGAAAGTCGCAGATGGCTGTCATTTAAACCGGGATATTGAAACTGCCTTACTGGAAACTGGTTTTGAAATTGAAGAATTGAATTATATCAATGCCGCAGGGATTCCGAAGATTGGCCAGCGTATGCTGCTGGCTCGACTGCGTAAACCGCAAGGCTAATTTATTTTCGTTTTGCCGTTAATGTTGCTGCAACTGAGTCACACGCAGCAACTGACAATGGGCATGATATTCCGAGCCTGTACCCACCTGAAATTCCTGTCCCGTGCTTCCTGAATGTACTGTGACCAGATCACCGCTGAGTGTAATCTTCTGCCCTGATTTTAGCCTGCGAATCTGATTGGCAATTTTCTCGTTGGCAGCGATCAGACTAAAATGCCGGATATGCGTGCTGAGAAATTCAGCTTCAGCCTGGCTGATTTGTTCCTCGATTTGATAACAGCGTTTTGCTTGATCAAATGCTAATGTTGCCTGCATGGCTGGCAGTGACTGGCTGAGCAACAGCACATCGATATTACTGACATAGGCCAGATCATTAAAATGTCCAACCATAGGGCTGGCCTGATGCAAGACACGACGATTCGGTTTAACGAAACGTTTATCATGCACAGTAAATGTAGCTGAAATGGGTTGAATCGGCTCTACCGAAAAGTTTTTCAAGACACCTCGTTCTTCCAGATGTGGGATCGCACGAAAAAACTCATTCCAGACCCACAGTCCCAGCATAAACAGCAGCGCAGTGATCAGTAATTTCTGCATAATTTCTTATTCTTTCCTTGGTTGTGCTCAATCATCGAAATCAATCCGGATGGTTTCAAAACGCACCCGCCCTTCCTGAACTGCACGGGCAATCGCTTGCTGGCCTTTGGTCAGCCGCGCTCCACCACTTTTGATATCAATCAATACCACTTCAATATCCTCTGCTTCGCCTTCGCCGTCTCTGAAATCGGTATAGCCATCAAAGACCACATAATCGACAGGATCGCCCAGAAACTTGGCATCACTGGGCAGATATTGAAATTCCGGCATGATCGGTGCGAGCTGTTCCGCCATTTTGCCTTTCAGGACTGCCCTGCTGGTATTGACACTGCGTTTTTGCGCGGCGATCAATGCCTGCTGATGTTCTAGTTCCAGCTCGGCAATATACTGCTCATATTCAGCCTTGATGCGTCCATTGCGTGTCTGACTTAAAATAATGGTGGTCAGCACCACCCCGATACATGTGCCAATCAGCATGGCCATCCATATGGACATTCAATCTTCCTAATTTACTTTATTTTTTCAGCACAACATTCGACTGAAGTTGAAAACATCAGCCATTGGTACGCTTGAAAAGAATGATATGCTAGGCAGGAACAGAATAAAATCACCTTGAGTCATGAAAACAATTTTAGTTGCGAATCAGAAAGGCGGTTGTGGCAAAACCATGACAGCTATTAGTTTAGCGTCAGCACTCGCACAAAAAGGTTATAAGGTGGCGCTGGCCGATGCCGATAACCAGAAATCGGCATTGCAATGGCTCAAGCAACGTCCGGAACAGGCCATGCCGATTCAAAGTCTGGACTGGCGCAATCACAAATCCATTGGTGATGCACCGAAGCAGATTGAGTATCTGATCATTGATGCACCGGGAGCGTTGACTGAAGATCATGCCGAGCAGCTGATCAGTGAAGCGCATGCGATTATTATTCCGATCCAGCCTTCATTTTTTGATATTGATTCGACCCGCCGTTTTCTCAAGCATTTGCAGGACATTAAGCGGATTCGTAAAGGCAAGGTTGAAATTTTACTGTTGGCCAACCGTACCAAACCGAATGCAGCCAGTAATCAGGACATACAGCAGTTTTTTGACAAGATCGACCAGCAGCCGGTGGCCTGGATTTCAGAACGTGCACCTTATAGCCGTCTGGCTATGGAAGGTCTGTCAGTCTTTGATAAACCTCAAAAAATCTATCGGGAATTACAGGATCAATGGCAACCGGTGCTGAATGCCATTATCGATGATCCCAGTCAGTGGTTTTAAGCCAGTCCGCTGAATCCTAACACTGCTTTGGGAAAATAATCACGCTACTTACCAAGCCGTCATTTTCGATCGCTTTTTTTTCAGTTAATATGCCTGAACACGACCTAAAAAATGAGCCATTAAATTCAGTGCAACAGTACGCGCCTACATTACAAAAAGTCTTATTATTTGGATTGTTCTTTATCCTGATTTTTTTGAGTTTTCATATACTCAAATATTTCATCATCCCTGTAGTTTGGGCAGCGATTATCGCCTATATGACTTGGCCCTTGTATCAGTCGGTGTTACGCATGTGCGGCAATCGGCCAACGCTGAGTGCAACCGTGATGATTCTGGCCGTGATTCTGGTGTTTGGTCTGCCATTTATCTTCGCCATTTTTATGTTGCAGCATGAAGGTCGTAATCTGTATTTTGAATTGCAGCGACAGGTCTTTTCCGGTCATCTGGATGTACCGGATTTTATTCGTGGCCTTCCGATTGTCGGCAAGGAAATTAGCCGAACTTTAAATGAAATCAATACCGATCCAAACAGTATCGCGCTATCGATCTCGAGCTGGATTCAAGGTCATCTGAATTACGGCAAAGTGGTATTGAATGAAGTCAGTAAAAATATCTTTAAATTGTGTTTTGCGATACTTTCGCTGTTCTTTTTCTACCGTGATGGTCAGACCATTTTAAATCAGGTGCGTAAAGCTTTTGAGATGGTGGTCGGGCCACGTGTACATCATTATTTTTCTACCATTTCTGCCACTACACGTGCGGTGGTCTATGGCGTTGGTTTGACTGCAATTGCCCAGTCTTTATTGGCAGGTCTGAGTTATTTTGTCGCGGGTGTACCGAATCCGATGGTCTTGACCATTGTGACCTTTATTTTCGCTCTGATTCCTTTTGGCCCACCGGTGGCTTATAGCGCAGTATCACTGTGGCTCTTTTCACAGGGACAGACGATTGAGGCGATTGGGGTGATGGCTTGGGGTGTCTGTATTGTCAGCACGGCCGACAACGTAATTCGTCCACTGGTGATTTCTGGCGCAACACAAATTCCATTCCTGTTGATTATGTTTGGTGTTCTGGGCGGTATTGCCAGTTTTGGTCTGGTCGGCGTCTTCATTGGTCCAGTGATTCTTGCAGTCTTGCTGGCAATTTGGCGTGAATGGTTACATGAAAGTAATTTGAATGAACCCTTAATGATGCCTAAAGCCACCATGGCACATGACATCGATCCGCAGACCGAGGACACACCGCCCAAAGCACCTTAAAGCACAGATTGAATCGACTTAAACAAAACAAAACATTTAAGTACTGATTCTATATAGAGCTTCTGATCTTGCTCTGTTTCAATAGATTTACAAAACAGAATAAAGATCAGGATGCCAATACCATGTCTTCATTGTTTAAAATTACGACACTTTGTGCGCTCAGTGCTGCACTTTTCACAGGTTGCGCCTCGACTTCTCCATCGAATGAACTGGTCAGAGCCGTGACTGTAAATGCAGTAACCGCTGAGGGGATAGGTCAAGAGATTGGCACCGTATTACTCAGTGACAGTCCAGCCGGTCTGGTGATACGTACCAACCTGAAACAGCTCCCTGCCGGTGAGCGAGGTTTCCATATTCACGAAAATGGTTCATGTGCACCCGCCATGAAAGATGGCAAGATGGGTGCAGCACTGGCTGCCGGTAGTCATTACAATCCGAACCAGTCACCCAATCATGGTACGCCGGTGACCGGTCACCTCGGTGATTTGCCTGCATTAAAAGTCAATACTGACGGTACTGCCCGTGTCACCCTGCTTGCACCACGTTTGAAACTGGCAGATCTTCAGGGTCGTGCCATTATGGTTCATGCCGGCGGCGACAACTATTCTGACAACCCCTTACCATTAGGTGGTGGTGGCGACCGCATTGCATGTGGTGTGATCTAAACAGATTAGTGTAGATATAAAAAGAAAAAGACGGGCTATCTGCTCGTCTTTTTTCATGAAATTTTCTTTAGAGTTGGTATCTAAATAACTTTTTTACTCTTGAAATAGATCAGTTTATTGCCGGAAAACTTAAAGTTTTTTTGCAGTTATGCCATCAATAACAATATCGTGAAACTCAATAACCAACCGCTTTACTCGGTTATAACTCATTATAAATATTGAATATATTTTTATTTTTAAGATTTAATCTTCAATTTATATTGGGTACACTCAGGGTTAATTTAATTAAATCAGTATGTCTTATGAACATCAAAACTTTACGTCTGGTCGGTTTGTTTGAAGGGATTTCATTTCTGCTACTTTTATTTATCGCGATGCCCGTGAAATACATGATGGATAATCCGATTTTAGTGAAATATGTTGGTATGGGGCATGGCGTACTATTTGTACTGTTTTTAGTGGTGTTATTTGCGGTCTGTGAAAAGCAAAAATGGTCGCTCAGCATGTTTTTGATGGGCCTGATCGCTTCAATTTTGCCATTTGGGCCATTTTTGTTTGATCTGAAATTAAAGAAACTAGAGCAGCCCGTCGCTGAGCTTCAATAGATATTAAAATCCTCTCCCCCTCTGGGAGAGAGTTAGAGAGAGGGTATAGCCTTCCTTTATAAAAGGAGGAGCTTTAAAACTCCCCTCTCACCTTCCGCTCAGAAATAATCTGCTTTAAGCTCAGACGCGGCAAAGTAAACCACAATGCAATCAAAATGAAAGAGGCGATGCAATAGGCCCAAATATCATAGGCTTCATAAGCCATTCGAACTGCTTCAATCACCACGAAAAAGCTCAGCATCAGGATAATCGAAACCATAGCAGCCACCGTACCTTTGGACACTTCAGAAGACATCAGTGCAAAACGGTACAGCACCGAGAAACTTACGCCTTCACCAAGGCTGATACAGGTGGTGCCGATAATCAGGCAATGCACAAAATAGTCTGGAATAAACAGACCGAGTATTAATAAGCCTGTACCAAACAGCATCAATGGCACACCCAAGAGTACAGTTTTCCCCAGCGGCATTTTGTCGATGATTTTTAGCAAAACCAGATTACCGATAATCAAGCCGCCCAAGACCGGAAACTGTGCCAGACCATATTGCACGCTACTGAATCCAAATTTCTCGACCAGAATTACAGGCGATAAGGCAATCCATAACATCAACGGCAGGCTGACCAAGGGCAAGGCCGCGGTCATAATTACAAAACGTTTATTTTTTAAAACCTGTTTAAAGTCATCCAAAATATAGCTGAAGGGCTGCTTCGGAACACTGACTTTCAGGTTTGGCATTTTGGCTTTCAGGCCAAACCAGCTTAAAAATGACAGAAATGCAATGCCGATAAAGCCCCAATGCCAGGAGATATGATCAATCATAAAGGCACCCAGCACCGGCCCGAGCAATGGTGCCAGTAAAGAAACATTGGCCATGAGCGCCATGACTTTAATGGCATCGCGTTCTTCGAAGCTTTCCTGAATGGCGGCATAACCTACGGCGGTAATGAAGGACAGGCCAAAGCCCTGTAAAAAGCGCAGGAATAGGAAACTTTCGATATTGGGTGTTAATAAAATAGCCAGACAGCTAATCGTGAAAAATGCTACACCACCCAGCAGTACCCTTTTACGCCCGAGACGATCGGACAATGGCCCCAGGATCGCTGCGACAAATGCCCCGCCCAACAGAAAAAATGACATGGAGGATGGTGCCCATGAACTGCTCACGCCAAAATCACGGGTAATCGCCAGCATGGCGGGCTGAATCAGGTCATTACAGATATAGACGGAGAATTCAAACAGGACCAATGCCAGCGGGAACATGAGTGTGGCACGGGTCAGTTTTTGGGTTTGGATGTTTTGCATGGGAGTTTTTATTGTCAGTCTGCCCAGTGAAAGCAGACCAAACTTTATCTAAAATAGAAAGAAGGAATTTTAGCAGAGTCCTGTTTTTAAGTCCGTTCTCTTTTTTAATGACCTACTCAAAATATTATTTTTGCTCTTAGTGACTGGAAACCAAATTATCTAATTCATGAAAATTATTGAAAAGCCGTGAAATGAAAAGTACTTATAATCATTACAAATCAATGGAGGATACATTATTCATCTATATTCTAATAATTTATAAAAATCAAATAGACTCTACTGAATTCCACTCTTGAAACCATTTTTCTTTTCTAACATTTTCAAAATGAAGAATTTGTTCTACTAAGTCTATAATTAGTTGATCAATATCTTTTGCTATTGAATATCCTAGCGTTATTTTTGAAATACTCCCACTTTTTAATTGGTCACTACAGTCTAATCTAGAGGAATGATAGTTAGCCCTATCCATGATAAATTGATCAATATAATTAACATGTCCTTCTGTTGAAAAATGATCTTGAGGAAAAAATCTTACTAAGCTTAGCCAACAGAATCTTAAAAACCAGATTAAGTCTTCATTACCTTTCATCATATTAAGAGTGATTCCACTATCCCAATTGATATGACAGTTTAAATACACTTCTCTTTTCAAATTAGGTAAAGAAAAAATAAAATTTTGATCTGCCTCTAGTTCACTATCTTTCTCACGATACAATAATTTTTCTCGTAGGATTTTTTCTGATTTTCTTTTATCGTAATTGGTATAAAACCTATTTAGATAGAATAATAAGAGTGAAGCTAAAAATCCTCCAATTACGCCAATTGTAGCGGCTAATATATTTGAGTCCATTAACTCCCCCCTTCCCAAAACAAAAAAGCGCATCCTTAGATACGCTTTTAACCAAAAACTGCCTAAAGATCAAACACTATTATGGACAGACCGCTTTCTGGAAAGTTTTGGTATTTGCCCCACGTGCACAACGATACAACTTCTCGGTATTTTGCAGCATCCAGCTGCTATCTTCCCGTTTAAAATAATAAATGGTCTGTACTGAGCGTACCGAATCATCCATTAACCCAGTTTCAGTGACTTTGACCTGTCCAATCGTGGGCGATTCTACCTTGTCAAAGAACTGCCGTAATTCAACCGTTGCCAGTTCCTTACGCAAGTCCGGTCTTAATTGTAAAACCTGTTCCAAAGGCGTATCCGAAGACGACTGTACCTTTGCAATGACCTGTTGAGCAGTTGCACAGCCTGAACCCAATATACCAAAAGCGAGAGTTGCGACTGCCAATATCCGGAACATATTATTTAACCCTTTATCGTCATTCTTATTCCAACCCATCATGCCGAACTTCTTAGTACAAAACCATTTAGACTCTGTAACTGCCTTTACACAGCAATAAAAAAACGCACCTTTCGATGCGCTTTTTTCAATTCCGACCGATTAAAGATCGAAGAGTTTACCCGGGTTCATGATGCCATTTGGATCAAACACTTTTTTCAGGGCTTTCATATATTCAATTTCTTCCGCCGAACGCGAATATTCAAGATATGGCTTCTTGGTCATGCCCACACCATGTTCCGCAGAAATTGAACCGTCATATTTTTTCACGGTATCAAAAACATACTTGTTCACGACCTGACATTTGGCAAAGAATTCATCTTTAGACAAATCCGCAGGTTTTAAGATGTTTAAGTGCAAATTACCGTCACCAATATGACCAAACCAGCAGATTTCAAAGTCTGGGTAATTCGTCGATACAATTGCATCAATTTCTTTAATGAACGCTGGAACATGCGTAATTAGAACTGAGATGTCATTTTTATATGGAATAAACGGCGCGATAGATTCAGAAATGTCTTCACGTAAACGCCATAAGCTTTCCACCTGATCCAGGCTTTGGCTCATTACGCCGTCCAGTACCCAACCTTGTTCCATACAATGCTCGAAGATTTTCATCGCCTTGTCCATAATCGGCTCAAACGGCGCTTCAAACTCAAGCAATACATAGAATGGGCATTCAGTTTCAAATGGACGTTGCACGTGACCATGTGCCAACACTTTTTGCATTGCCAGTTCACCAAAGAACTCAAATGCGGTTAAATCAATTTTCGCCTGGAAGGCATGCAATAACGGCATGATTGCATCAAAATCAGGTACACCCAGAACCATCACTTGCAGGTCTTGTGGTTGACGCTCAAGTTTGATTTCCGCTTCAGTCACCAGACCCAGCGTCCCTTCACCACCGATGAATAAATGTTGTAGTGCATAACCAGTTGCATTCTTGATCATGCCTTTGTTTAGACGCAGTACATCACCCTTACCCGTCACCACAGTCAGGCCAAGCACCCAGTTACGGGTCATGCCGTATTTAATCACTTTGATGCCGCCAGCATTGGTCCCGATGTTACCGCCAATTTGCGATGAACCAGCAGACGCAAAATCAACCGGATAGTACATGCCCTGCTCTTCAGCATAGTTCTGCAACTGTTCAGTCACCACACCTGCCTGTACGCGCACCATACGGTCTGCCGGGAAGAATTCCAGAATCTGGTTCATCTTGTCCATGCTGACCACGATCTCGCCATTGGCTGCGACTGCACCTGCAGAAAGACCGGTACGACCACCCGATGGAGTCACTGCAACGTTAAATTGGTTTGCCAATTTTACGATGTCTTGAACTTGCTCAGTTGACGACGGAAAAACGACGACTGACGGGTTTGGATCAAAGTGCTTCGTATGATCGCGACCCCAATTCTGGAGGCTGTCCGTATCGGTTTTAATACGGTTTTCACCCACAATTGCAGTCAATTGGGTCAATAACTCAGGGGTTAAAGCGACTGGAGCATTCATCGTTTGCAGACCTAGCATGATTTAAACAAGAGAGACTTCGCTGGTTCATTTGCACAATTTTTACGCATAAAAACATGGATACAAATCAGGCGAAACATGATTATTAAAGCACCGGATCACGCTGCTTTAAAAGCATGGCGCAATATTATAAGCTATTTTTTGGTGTTTCCCGCGAAAAATGACAATTTTGATAATATACCTTTGAAAATACAGATTTAAATCAAACACCATGATCATTATTATCAATATATCTTGCCAGAATAGCTGATGTGAGCGTCATTAAGGAAATGTATAAGTGCGCTTTTCCTGTGCTATTATACCGCGACTAAATTTGGCCTTTGTAGCGGAGCCGTAATGAGCCAACATCTATCTCTACCTAAAGATAAAATCCGTTTTCTACTGTTAGAAGGCGTTCATCAGAACGCAATCGACACATTGAATGCAGCTGGATATACCAACATCGATTATCGTAAAACAGCGCTCGAAGGCGAAGCACTGAAAGAAGCGATTAAAGATGCACACTTCGTCGGTATTCGTTCCCGTACTCAACTGACTGAAGAAGTATTTGAAGCTGCGAACAAACTGATTGCTGTGGGTTGTTTCTGTATCGGTACCAACCAGGTCAACCTCGATGCTGCAATGCGTCGCGGTATTCCGGTATTTAATGCACCGTATTCAAATACCCGTTCAGTCGCTGAACTGGTCTTGGCAGAAACGATTCTGCTTCTGCGCCGTGTACCTGAAAAATCAACAGATACACATGCAGGTGGCTGGAACAAATCGGCTGTCGGTTCATTCGAAACACGTGGTAAAACTTTAGGTATCGTTGGTTACGGTTCAATCGGTTCACAACTTTCTGTACTGGCTGAAAGCCTGGGCATGAAAGTGACCTATTATGATGCAGTGACAAAACTACCTTTAGGAAATGCACGTCAAGTCGGTTCTATGGGCGAATTACTGGCCAATGCAGATGTGGTTACTCTACATGTTCCGGATCTGCCATCTACCCGTAATTTCTTTGGCAAAGAACAGTTTGCGCAAATGAAAGAAGGTGCAATCTTCCTGAACGCAGCACGTGGTACATGTGTTGTGATTGAAGATCTGGCAGATGCGATCAAGTCTGGTCACATTGCTGGTGCTGCAGTAGACGTATTCCCGAAAGAGCCGAAAGCCAATGGTGAAGAATTCGTTTCTCCACTGCGTAACCTTCCAAACGTGATCCTGACTCCGCACGTGGGTGGTTCGACCATGGAGGCACAAGCCAACATCGGTCTGGAAGTTGCTGAGAAATTCGTTGCCTATTCAGATAAAGGTATGACTTTATCTGCAGTGAACTTCCCGGAAATTGCGTTGCCATTGACTGAAGGCAAACACCGTTTACTTCATATTCATAAAAACATTCCAGGCGTGTTGTCTAAAATCAACAACCTGTTTGCTGAACACGGTATCAACATCTCTGGTCAGTCTCTCATGACTAAAGGTGATGTCGGTTACCTGGTGATGGATGTCGATGCGACTGCATCTAAAGAAGCACTCGATACCCTACATGAAGTTGAAGGAACAATCCGCGTACGCGTACTGTTCTAATTTAACAATATGAAAAAACCACAGCTTTCGGGCTGTGGTTTTTTGTTTTTTAAGGTTTTTATTTTTCAGCCTTTACTGTTCTTCCGCTCTTCGAGAAATCGAAACCTATTGAGTTATGCTGAATTTTAAAATTGCACCTATTGTACAAGCGCCACTGATTCTCCTGATCGCGATGATCAGTATGCAAAGCAGTGGTTCCTTTGCCAAATATCTGTTCGGTCAGTTTCCCATTCTGACCGTTTCAGCCATGCGTCTGCTTTTGGGTGCTGTAATTTTGGCATTGATTTTTAAAATTTGGCAAATTCATTTCAGACAGATCAAGTGGCCGGCCATTCTCAGTTATGGTCTGGCCCTGGCAGGTATGAACTTATTGTTTTATCTGTCGATTGATCGCTTGCCGCTGGGCATTGCGGTTGCTTTTGAATTCATTGGCCCTTTAAGTGTGGCGCTGTTTTATGCGCGGCAAAAATTTGATTTTGTCTGGGTCGGATTGGCGATTTTAGGCCTGATTCTGCTGTTTCCCTTTGATCAGGCTGCACAGCCACTTGATCCGGTCGGGAGTCTATTTGCCCTAAGTGCGGGTGCCTGTTGGGCGCTATACATCGTCGCTGGGCAAAAGCCTTCCGGGGTTTCCGGCAACCATACCGTGTGCTTGGGCATGTTGGTCGGGATGCTGGTACTGATGCCAATTGCGCTTTTTGCTGGCATTCCTGCGCATACCTTTGAACCCATCAGCCTGTTATATTTCATGGCTCTGGCTGTGCTGGCCAGCGCCCTGCCTTTTACCCTGGAAATGATTGCCCTGCGAAATTTAACCGCCTTGAGTTTTGGTACTTTGATGAGTCTGGAACCTGCAATCGCAGCACTCTCTGGTTTTATCTTCTTGGGTGAAACTTTATTGTGGACACAATGGCTGGCACTGGCCACGATTATTAGTGCTTCAATTGGCTGTACGGTGACCAGTCAAAGACGAAAACATTGAATAAAAATAAAGGCGCTATAGCGCCTTTATTTAAGATACCTTTATTAGAATCACTTTAACGTGGTGTTGCATCTTTAATCGCCGTATTTAATACAGTGGCTGCTGTCACATTATAGCCATCACATGCAAAAGCAAGCTGCTCATAAGTGTATTCTGTCCATTTGATCATTAAAGGACTGGCATCATTTTCCTTTAATTTGTCTAAAGCCACTTTTCGTGATTGGGCAACATAATCGTTGTGATCAATATGTTCTCCATGTTCCGAGAACGCACTGTTATAAATTCCTCCTTGATATTCGATCGCACCAAAATATTTGTAATATTGCATAGCAGCATCTTTATATTCTGCCTTTTTATATTTCAAGCCAGCCATGGTGCCATCTCGAATAGTTTTTGCCAGCTCCTGGACAGACGTTTGTGCCTGCCAATCAGCCAGCGTGCGATAGTCAGTTTTTGTTTCCGGATCAAATTCAATATATTCTTCTTCCGGATGTTCAGCCTGAAGACGGAAACATTTAGATCCATTCGGGAATGTGCGCGCCTTCTGCAAATCAATAAAATTGGCTGCAAACTCATTATAATATTTACGGTCAGCGGCTGTCGTATTATCACTATTAAATAACACTCTGGTTGCAGCATCCTCATACATTTTCACCACAGCAATATTGGTACGTTCAGTTAATGCTTTTCCTGACAGGTCGTACCACTCTATATGCCGATGATTACTGATGTTGTTCTCCGGTAGGGTCACAGGACGACTCTTAAATTGAGTGGTCGTATTTTCCAGTACTTTTTCCAGCTTATAGCCGAATGCTGTACGGGTCCGATCTGCAGGGAACACCCCTTTAGCGGTGACATAAGTCGGGAACACCATGTTCTCCTCAATATTATATTCAGTATCCACGACACTGTTATCATCTGCATATAATATGCCGTCAGTAATTTTATTTTTATGACTGGCCAATAGAAGTTTTTTCGACTCCATGTCTGCTGCATCAGCATTCGGCAAGTTGAACTGATAGTTGTAGAATTCCGACACTGTGTCTGATGCTCCATCACCTGGGGTTCCAGGATTGTTCGGATTACCAGGATTGCTCGGAGCCGGTTGGCTAGGGACTGGTGTATTATTATCCGAATTATCAGAGCTACCACATGCTGCAAGCATACAGCCCAAAATGGCGCAAGAAAGTATTCGTAATTTCATTATTATCTACCTTATTATTTTCATTGTTATTTTAATGCTGCCCCGAATTGGGATCTAAGATATTTTAATAAATATAAAAATAAGATCAAATTAAAAATTGATTAATTTGTAACCACACCTGAGGTAAGTTTAATTTTGAATTTAAAACTTCACATATTTGATTGAGCTAAAATGTAAATTGATTATCTCCAAACTTAAGTTGCATTCACAAAATATTGCTCTGGCCTACTCAGCAAAAATCAACCAGTTTGCTATAATTTCATTTCTTTCTATTTCTCATTTTCACCCGCTCTGGGTAGAAGCTGCTTCCATGCCAAACGCCCAACTTCTTGCCGTATTCTTCATGGTCTTGTCCATGACTTCGTACCAGATCAGTGCATCTTTTGCCAAACAGCTGTTTAGTGTACTGGATCCGATTACTGTCACCATTTTAAGACTCTGTTTTGCTGCAATCATTGTCTGCGTCATGTTCCGCTCTTGGAAAATAATTTCACGTTTGCCTTTTTTAAAATGGCGGGATTTACTCTGCTATAGCGCGGCTTTAGGGGTCATGAATATTTTATTCTATCTGTCACTTGGTCGTTTACCGCAAGGCATTGCAGTAGGTCTGGAGTTTATTGGCCCTTTGGGACTGGCTCTACTGTCGATTAAACACCGTAGTGATTATATCTGGGTATTGATGGCCATTTTGGGCATCGCGCTGATGGTGCCATGGGGACAGGCCAACAGCAGTAATTTTGACCTGTTGGGCGCAGCTTGTGCCTTGGGGGCAGGTTTCTGCTGGGCGCTGTATATTTTCTTTGGCCAACGTGTAGTTCAGCAGAATATCGGCATGCATGCACTGACCATTGCCATCAGTATTTCAGCGTTGTGTCTGCTGCCGATTGGTCTCTACAACAACGCACCCGCATTGATTGATACACAACATTGGGGCAAGGCCATTGTGATTGCAATTCTGGCCACCGCGATTCCTTATGCCCTCGATTTAAAAGCCTTACAGCATTTAAACAAAATGAGCTATGGCACCCTGTCCAGCCTCTCTCCGGCTTTAGCGGCTTTGACCGGTTTTCTGTTATTGGGTGAGAAAATCACGGTACTGCAAGCGGTCGCTCTGGTGTGTATTATGCTGGCCTCTGTCGGTGTGACAGTACGTGCCGCGCGTCAAGGAGCTGCAGAACGGAATGCATAAAGCCTGGTTGGAATCAGGACAACTGACTCAATATTTTCATTCATTTTTGTGCTTTCTCCCTTTAGGAGAAATACCTCGGAGAAATGAATCCGGATAAAAAAGACGGCTGTAGCGCCATCTTTTTCATTTATTCGATTTAAAGTTAAAATTTAGCTTTGTACCAGCATATCTTTTTTCATGTCTTTATAACGTTGATATTCATTTTTGTACTGCACTGCTAAAGCGGTCTTTTGCTCTTCACCGAGAATTTTACCCGCCTGCTGAAAGAAACCATGTTCCTCTTCTTTTAAGTGGTGATGCACTTTTTCGGAAAGCTTTTTGGCAATTGCAATCCAGCCCGGATTACTCAATTCTGTTGCAGTCAGCTCTTCAATCATCTCGTCCATTTCATGATGTTCGGCCAAGGCATGCCGGGTGATATTCAAGCCCGAATCGGTCATCATCAGGGGAATATAGAAATAACGGTCTTCAGCCGCTTCATGGGCAAATAATTCATTCTTGAGTTGTTTGAACAGCTCACGACGTTCTGCTGTATCCCCTGAAGTTTGTAGTAATTTTTCTGCAAGATCACGCTGAATTTCATGACTTTCTCTTAATGCTTCAAAAATGGTGGTCATCTAATTTTTCTCCTGTTTTCGCCCTGCCTTTTTACATCATAGAAAGAAAATGGCATGGGTTCAGGAGGTTTTATAAGTACAAATTGTATAAAAAACTTTAATATTGAGAATGGTTTACATCTATTCTTATATAAAGAACATCTGATAGGCCATCCGGCAAATCAGTAAACTGACCAGAATCAGGAATAAAATCCGGATAAAGCCACTGCCATATTTAAAGGCTAATTTGACACCCAGCAAGGAACCACAGATATTGGCCACCGCCATCATCGCCCCGACCATAAATAGCACATTGCCGCTGGGAATAAAGAAAGTTAACGCTGCCAGATTGGTGGTGAAATTGGCAATTTTAGATAAAGCTGAAGCATGTAAAAAATCGACACTTAAATAACGAATGAAAAAGAAAATAAAGAAACTGCCCGTACCCGGCCCGAAAATTCCGTCATAAAATCCGATGGCCAGACTGCCCAAAACTGCCAATGCCAACATTTTCTTGGTGAGCTTTTGCTGAACATGCACCTGACCAAACTGCTTTTTCATCACGGTATAAATCGCGATGACAATCAGCATGATCAATACAAAAGGTTTGAGGATTTCGACCGGAATCAAGGTGACACTGGCCGCGCCAATAAACGAGCTGATGAAACTGCAAGTTGCAATCACGCCCAAGAGCAACCACGGCAGTTTTACCTGACGCAAATAGGAAAATGCCGCAGAGCCAGTACCAAAAATCGAGGCCAGTTTGTTGGTACCAAATACGGTAGCCGGCTGTAAATGCGGCAGACTGCCCATAATTGCCGGAATCTGGATCAGACCACCACCGCCTACAGCAGCATCAATTGCCCCTGCAAAAAATGCAAAGACAATCAGGCTGATGATGATCTCAATATCCATATTTCAGACCTTGCTTAGAGGTTTAAGACGCGTTTTGGCACCAGTCGTTTTTTATCACTAATTTCCGCCAGGCCTAAACATTTTTCACCATCAAAAACCAAGACCTGTTCAGCTGCATCGTGCTCGATATTACTTTCCATGCCACGGCTAAAATATTCTGCCCGCCCTTCTGGCACTTGGATTTGCGGGAAATGTTGCACCGGTGCATAAGCCGGCAACAACAACCTATCACGCTCGTCTTCATTCAAGCTTTCCAGATATTCAATGGTATAACTCGGGATCAAATCAAAATGACCGGTTTTAATGCGGTGTAAATAGGTCAGATGACCGTAAGTACCCAAGGCTTTGGCAATATCTTCACCGAGTACCCGGATATAAGTCCCTTTAGAGCAGGTAATATCCAGCGTGATGCTATTTTCAGTAAAGGATAAAAGCTCAATGGCCAGAATGCTAATCGGGCGCGCTTCACGTTCAATCTCGATGCCCTTACGTGCCAGTTCGTATAAAGGACGACCTTCTTTTTTCAGCGCCGAATACATCGGTGGCACTTGCTGGATATCACCGATAAACTGTGTCAAGGTTTCTTGAATCAACGCTTCCGAAAGTTCAGGAACCGCTTTTTCTAATAAGACTTCGCCTTCGACATCGCCGGTGGTGGTGCTATGTCCAAGAAAGACCGTCGTTTGATAACGCTTGACTGAATCTAATAAATAATGCGAAAACTTGGTCGCCTCACCTAAACATATCGGTAATAAACCCGAGGCCAGAGGATCCAGTGCCCCGGTATGGCCTGCTTTTTGCGCACGATACAACCAGCGAACTTTTTGCAATGCAGCATTAGAACTAATGCCCAAGGGTTTATTCAAAAGGAAGACACCACTAAGATGACGACGCTGAATTTTAGGAGATGATGCTTTCATGGCAAAAAATCAGACATTTTATAAATTGGCGCCATGGTAAAACCCTGTGCGATGATTTACAACTTTTCTATGGTATCTGATGATTTTTATGGCATATTCAGCCGAATCAAAACTCTAAAAATAATGAAACCGAAAAAACAGGTGCATAGGATATGCAGAAATACAAGATATGGATCATTCTGGCTCTGGTGGTGCTGTGCTTTATCACCCTGATGCTCTGGTTATCTCCTCAGAATGAATCACAGACAGAGACTATTGGCCAATCACCTTTTAGTGAACGCCGCGGCGAACCCACTGCATTAAGTATAACCAGCCCGGCCAATGCAGCGTTTTCCAGTGCCAGCCAGCAAGATACCGAAATCAATTGCCAGATGCAGCTGGATGCGAGTAACCGTCTGACCGTCAATGAACAGACTCGAAACTGTTTTGAATATTTTATTACCCAGTTTGGTGAAAAAAATCTGGCACAGATTCAACAGGATTTTAAAACTTACATTCGCCAGAATCATAAAGAACCCGCTCTCTCACAAATTCTGGATTTATGGGATCGCTATATTCAGTATCGTCAAGGTTTAGGCCAACTGACTGCACCGACAGGCCTCGATCAGGAAGATCCGGCCTATTACCGCAGCATCTATAGCAGCACCCAGAATTTGCGTAAACAATATTTTTCTAATTATGAAATTGAAGGTTTATTTGGTACCGAAGACACCTATCATGAATATACGCTTGACCGTATGGCCGTGCTGGCAGACAACAGCTTAAGCGAGTCTGAAAAAGCCCAGAAGCTCAAAAATCTGTTTGAACAATTACCACAAGACTGGCAGGAAAATCTGGAACAACTGAATAAACTCGAAGATTTACGCAAACTCAGCGCAGACA
Organism: Acinetobacter sp. F9; assembly: GCF_019195275.1. Classification (NCBI taxonomy): domain Bacteria; kingdom Pseudomonadati; phylum Pseudomonadota; class Gammaproteobacteria; order Moraxellales; family Moraxellaceae; genus Acinetobacter; species Acinetobacter sp. F9. The sequence continues at coordinate 2,180,321 of NZ_CP078068.1, read as the reverse complement.
TTAAAGCGCGTGGTGGCTCAAATGTAGAGATTCGTCAAATGCGATTAAACCTGGTCGGCCCTGAAGCCACGCAACGTCTGGAGCAACTGGATGGCGAACGTGCTAGCTGGAAATCCAGTGTCACGACGTATCTCAATGAACGGGATAGCATCATGCAAAGTGGCATGAGTGACAGCGCCAAACAGCAAGCCGTCGAGAAGCTGCGCCAGCAACGTTTTCAACAGCCGAATGACCAGCTGCGGGTCGAAACCTTTGAACAGATTCATGATCAAGGCGGCAAGTTGCCCTTTGCGAATTAAGCCTAAAAGCCATCACCTGTTGATGGCTTTTTTTATGATCCTCATATCGAAAGCTTTATGCCTTCATATCTCCCACCCTAACTTTGTTTCTAAATATTTCTTGTTTACACAAAATAACCTCAATGAGTGTTTTGTATTTCAACAACTTAAAATTTAAATACAGCCGTAAATAAAACATATTCTTACAATGTAAATCTCTTCTCTCTGTCGTGTCCTAAAATGACATGGTTTTAGCGCGTTGAAGTGAAAAAATACCGCTACTTAAAAGAAAAATTGCTCAACCATAGAAGGCCAAAACTGTATGGTCCAAAGTCTGATTTTGTGGCTTACAACACTCTAGAAAAGCAATGATTGCTTTAATAACGATAAAATTAAAAAGGGATGCTTATGCGTACTTTCAGCAAGACAGCACAGTTACTGACTGTGACTTTAGCAACAACTCTGGGATTAAGCTTTTCTGCACAGGCCCATGCCGCGGCAAGTGCGACACAGGTTACTGAAAAGGCAAGATCTGATTATGCCAAAACCAAATATCCTATTCTGATGGTACATGGCTGGCTAGGCTGGTCACGTATTGGCACCGACAGCATCGGGCTGGATTACTGGTATCAGATTCTACCGGATATGGCACGCAATGGTTCTACCGTCTTTGCTGCACAGTTGTCTCCGGCAAATAAGACAGCACATCGCGGTGAACAGCTGATCAGCCAGGTTGAAGATGTAATAGCAATCACCGGCAAACACAAAGTTAACCTGATTGGTCACTCTCATGGCGGGCCAACCGTGCTCTATGTCGCTGCCACTAAACCAGAATATCTGGCATCGATTACAGGCGTTGCTGGTACCTATCATGGTTCTAAAGTTGCTGACGATATTCAAAACAATAGTTTAAGCCGCACCGCGTTTAATATTTTAGGTGACTATATTGTGGGACCTTTAATTGCACTCGCTCAGCTTAAACCTGAATTAGAAATCGATTTTGATGCATCGATGAAATCACTAACCCAAACAGAATCAAAAAACTTTAATGCAACTGTTGCAAAAGAAGCAGTCAAAGACGGCGTTTTAGCAGCGACTGAGAACTGTAATAAAAACCTCAAACCTAAAGATTCTAAAGGTATTTATTACTATTCATGGACAGGTGTAGCACAAGCCACCAATGCCTTAGACATCGATACGATTTTAATGCAACTGGGCCCACTGTCTTATGGCAATAAAAACAATGATGGTATGGTCGCACGTTGTAGTGCTTATATGGGCAAAGTGATTAATGACAATTACAAACTCAATCATACCGATCTTGCCAACATGATGTTTGGCTTGAAAGGTCTATTCGCCCCAGATCCGGTGACTTTATACCGTCAGCATGCCAACCGCTTAAAGCTGCAAGGTTTGTAAGCGGCTCGCCTTTATCGGGATTGATAAAGGCTTTGCTATATAAGCGGTCATCATTTTCCCGGATGAAGCAGAGATAGAATAATGAAAACAATAAGCCTGGTATTCAGTCTATTTATTGGATTCAGTTGTTCCTTGGCTTATGCCAAGCAGAGTCCATTGATTGAATATACACCCAAATTCGCTATATCCAGCTACACCAAAACCCATTATCCGCTCATCTTTGTCCATGGCTTCGGTCTGGGCTTTAACCGCATTGGAACCGATAACATCGGTTTAGATTATTGGTATCAGATCCCGCAAGATTTAGCCCGTCATGGTGCGCGTGTATTTTCCGCGGAATTATCTGCGGTTGCATCCAATGAACTACGTGGTGAACAGCTGTTACTACAAATTGACGAAGTTCTTGCACTGACGGGTAAAGCTAAAGTCAATCTGATTGGACATAGTCAAGGTGGACCAACCATTCAATATATTGAAGCTGTTGCACCTGCCAAAGTGGCTTCACTGACCGCAATTGCAGGTGCGATGAAAGGCACACCTGTTTTTGTCAATGCCAGCCAGACACCTTTACTAGAACCGCTGATTCATGCCATTGGAACAATTCTGGGCTACAGCATGAATCTGGTAACAGCAAATCAATATCCGGTAAATATCACAGCAGCCTTAAGTGCCATGCATCCTGAAGACATTCGAGCCTTCAATATAAAATACGGTTCTGCTGCGATTCCTGAAGACTGTCAGACCCAAGGCATGAAGATCACAGCCAATGGCATTCATCATTACTCTTGGATGGGCAACCGGCAAGCCACCAATCCTCTGGATATCATTGAATCGACTATTGTCAGTTTAGGCGGGACTTTCTTGAAAGGTGAAGCCAATGATGGCGCTCTACCTTTATGTAGTGGACGTTATGGTCAGATCATTCGTCAAGACTATGCCCACAATCATTTCGATGAAGTGAACCAGTTCTTCGGCATTTTAGGGCCTTTTGCCCAAGACCCGATTGCACTCTATCGCCAACATGCCAACCGGCTCAAACTGCAAGGCTTATAAATCATTCAATGTTATCCATCAATCATAATTTTTAAATACAGCAACTTAAAACCTAACTCGCCCGTTTCGGGTGGGTCATTTGACAAAGCAGGATAAGAATCATCCTGTCAAAACAACAAAAATGAGGAAAATATATGAAATACGGCTTATTCATCACCAGTCTGCTGCTGGCTGGCACATGTGTCACGGCTCAGGCATCCACTCAAGCCAGTCAGGTCACAGCGAAAGCCAGCTCACACTATGCCAAGACCCAATATCCCATCGTGTTTGCACACGGGATGGCAGGCTTTATCCGGGTCGGAACAGATCAGTTTGGTCTGGATTACTGGTATCAGATTTTACCGGATCTGGCCCGCAATGGTGGCAATGTCTGGGCGACCCGAGTATCGCCGTTTAACTCATCAGAAATTCGCGGTGAACAACTCTTAGAACAAGTGAAGGAAATTCGGGCGATTACAGGCGCATCTAAAGTCAATCTGATTGGTCATTCTCATGGTGGTCCCACGATTCGTTATGTCGCTGGTGTAGCGCCTCAACTGGTTGCCTCTCTGACTACGGTCGGTGCGCCGCATAAAGGCTCACCAGTTGCAGATCTGATTCTTCAGGCAGAAGATACGCCACTACAAGGCCCTTTGGTCGGTGGGATTAATCTGGTGTCTAAAGCCATCACTTGGGCCCAAGGACTGGATCCAAACAGCTTCCCGCATGATTCTCTTGCAGGTGGTCGCAGTCTGACACTGGCAGGATCGGCACAATTTAATCAGAAATATCCGCTGGGAATGTCAAGCACGACCTGTGGCGAAGGTGCCTATAAACAGAATAATATTTATAACTATTCATTTACCGGCACTGGCACAGTGACCAACATTCTCGATCCCGACTCTGCTTTGAAAGTCACCAGCCTGCTGATTGATGGTGGCAAGGACAATGATGGTCTGGTCTCTCGCTGTAGTGCCAAATTTGGTAAAACCATTCGTGATAACTACAACTGGAATCACTTAGATGAAGTCAATATGGTCTTGGGCCTGAAAAGCATCTTTGCCCCCGACCCGGTCGATGTGTATCGTCAACATGCCAATCGATTGAAACTGCAAGGCTTATAGTTCTTATATCAATATTAGGATATAAAAAATGCGCCCAAAGGCGCATTTTTTAACTCGAGATAAAACTTAACTTGAGCCTAAACTTAAGAAGCTTTAACTTTACGAGCTGGTAATTTTTCACGGATACGTGCAGCTTTACCAGACAATTCGCGTAGGTAGTAAAGTTTAGCGCGACGAACGTCACCACGACGTTTCACTTCAACTTTAGCAACGATTGGAGAGTGAGTTTGGAATACACGCTCAACACCAACACCGCTAGAAATTTTACGTACTGTGAACGCAGAGTTCAAACCACGGTTTTTCTTCGCAATTACAACACCTTCAAAAGCCTGAAGACGCTCACGGTCGCCCTCTTTAACTTTTACAGAAACAATCACTGTATCACCTGGTGCGAAAGCAGGGATGTCTTGTTTCAATTGTGCATTTTCAATTACTTGAACTAAAGGATGCTTACCGCTCATGGGGTATCTCCAATAATGCGAGTCAGAAGAGGTCTGATCATCGCGGGGGCTAGAGGCTAAAGCGCATAGACCCGATTATCTTTCCCTTTAAAGTTGACCATCTCAACTTTAAAGAGCCTATTAAAGAATACTTAAACTCAATTTAAGTACCGTTTTCGAAGACAGCACCAATTTCTCAGCAATGTCTTACAAATCTTTCAGCCATTTTTTTTGCTGCTTGGTCAATTCTACTTGTTCGACCAGTTCAGGTCGACGTTCAAGTGTTCGCTGATAACGCTGCAAAAACCGCCATTTTTCAATGTTTGCATGATGACCTGATTTAAGTACCTCAGGCACATCCAAACCTTCAAACTGGTCAGGCTTGGTATATTGTGGGCAGTCTAACAGACCATCCACAAAGGAGTCTTGCACATGAGATTGTTCATCAGACATCGCCCCCGGAAGCCTCCGGATAATACTGTCTAATAAAACCATCGCTGGCAGTTCACCACCCGACAAAACATAATCACCAATTGACCATTCCTGATCAACATATTGCTGGATCAAACGTTCATCGACCCCCTCATAACGCCCACACAGTACAATCAATCCGTCATATTGAACGAAGTCCTGTACCGCAGCTTCATTTAAGGTCTTTCCTTGCGGTGACATATACACCACAGGAACCTGAACTGCACCTGCTTCACGAGCAAGCTCTTTGGCACGGTGGATTGCTTGTGCCAAAGGCTCCGCCATCATCACCATACCCGGACCACCACCGAATGGACGTTCATCCACCCGTTTGTAGTTGCCCGTCGCAAAATCGCGAGGATTGATACAATGAATTTGCATCAAATCACGTTTTGCTGCGCGCCCGCTAATACCGTAGGCTGTAATCGCTTCAAACATTTCAGGAAAAAGCGTAATGACTGCAAAAAACATCGCAGACTCCCTTATTTCCAAAAAGTGTTAGTAGTCTACGCCCCAATTGACGTAAATACGACCAGCTTCAAGATCAACGCGTTGTACCACATCTTTATGCCATGGAATCATGCGCTCTTCGCCATCGATACTGTCGGCAGTTGCGCGAACCACCATCACATCATTGGCACCTGTTTCAAACAGTTCAAAAATTTGACCGAGATTAATTTCTTGATCCTCATCATTCAGACCTAACACTGTTAGACCCTTTAAATCAGACCAATAATATTCATCTACACCCGCTTGAGGCAGTTGCGATTTAGCAATCCAGACATTGGTGCCAACCAGTTGGTCTGCCCCAGTGCGATCACTCACACCTTTAAGCGAAACAACCAGGCCTTTACCATGTGGTTTCCAACGTTTTACATCAACAATTTGCCAACCTGCTTTGGTCTCAATGTACCAAGGCAGATAGTCAAATATGTTGCTCATGGGTTCTGTATTGGAATAGACCCAGAGCCACCCATTTAATCCATATGCTGAACGTAGCTGTCCAATCTGAATACGATCTTCGGGAACATTCTGTGTTGGTGTCATGGGCAATCTACTACCATATTAAACAGCAGTTGCAGCTTTTTTAGCTTGAGCAGCTAAAGAAGCAACGCGATCTGAAGGTTGAGCACCTTGAGAAACCCAGTGAGCAAAACGGTCAGCATCTAAACGAAGTTTTTCTGCTTTACCTTGAGCTGTCGGGTTGAAGAAACCGATACGTTCGATGAAACGACCGTCACGTGCATTACGGCTATCAGTTACAACGATTTGATAGAACGGACGTTTTTTAGCACCACCGCGAGTAAGACGAATAACAACCATGATAGAACCTTATAGTTTTTACGGATTATCCCTGCACCGACCACCGATACATTTCAAACCCCTTTCATAGAGGGCAGTATTTTACTTGAACTTTGCCCTGAATGAAAGATTAAAAATTGGTTGGCTACAAATTTGGATTTGTTTTAGCGGCCGTCCCAGTTAGAGGTGGCTGTAGGTGTACATGGAGTTGAGGTTTTTTCCCAACACTTATTGCCAAAACTATCCAAAACAATCGTACCATTTCCAGTTTGAGAGGTATTATTTTTAGGGGTAGCCGTCAGTTGCCAACTTGATGAGGTGACAGATAAAGTCAAATCATAAAGTGGAGTATTTCCTTGTGGAGTCACACTACTACCATACACTGTATTAAGTGTTGCACTGGCATAGTTTCCATGTGTGACTTTAAACTTAGCAAGATTATTTGCAATTACCATCATTTCAGCTTGGGCATCTACACGATGTGTTCGTACTTTATAATTTTGATAAGATGGATAAGCAATGGCTGCCAAAATTCCAATTATAGCTATAACAATCATTAGCTCAATTAAAGTAAATCCTTGTCGATAAAACATCACCAATCCTCTCGTGTCGCACATTTTTCGTAGCCCGTGATGCTGGATTTTTGCTTGCAACGTACCCCCGTACTGGTGAGTAAGTAATTAAAATTTTGAGAATCACTACTTACTGCTTTAATCGCCCATGCATTTCCAAGTGCATCATCTTCTGTTAAAAGAGGGTTACCATCTCCGTGATCTACAATTGTCAGTGTATAACTTGGGTTAAGAATCAATGTCTGTGTTCCAGAATTGAAATTTGTTCCACCTGTATATAAATAACTTGCATTAAATCCTTTATAACTAAAATTACGTGATTTAAATCTTTGTAGTTGTTCTGATAATTTTCCCATTTCTTGTTGTGCCTGTGCAGCAACTCCTTTACGGATGAAATATTGGTACGAAGGAAAAGCAATCGCTGCAAGAATTGCAACTATAACCACAACGACCATCAGTTCAATCAGGGTAAAACCCTGATTGAACTTAGATAGATTAAATATTGAGCTCTGATTCTTTCGCATCGTATCATTCCATTCTCGCATAACGCTCAAACCAACGATTTGGAATGAAACGGATTGACCCACCAGCAGGAATAAACTTTTGCCCAACCTTACAGTCCGTACCTTCACATGGACTACAATTTTCCCCCTCACAAATATCATCCGGATCAGGCACAACAATTGATTTAGTATTACTGCCATCTACTGAACCAACATTCAAACCGATAATACCTGCACCCAAATTATATTTATAATTTGCATTTTCTGGACAAACACCTGTTGGAAGACATAAGCGTTGAGTGAAACTATGCCCTTTTACGCCTGCACCACAACTCGAAGTTGTACCATTGTTTGAAGCATCATACATCGTGACGTAAAGGCTACCTTCCATAGCAATCATGGGTGTTAACCCTTTGATAATGCCCGGTCCAGCCTCACTTGTACCATTAAATTTCTTCTCGAAATGGTAGTACCAACCACCCCATCCACTATCAGGATCTGCTACAGCCCCTTTAACTAAAGTTTGTTCTGTATCATTTCGCACAACTTTATTAATATATTTTAATTTAGTTGTAGAAGCTTCTTCATCTTTAGCTGCCAGTGTTCTTGCACCTGAATTTGTATTTGGGAAAAACTTACCATTAGGGTGAATATCATAATCATAGATTGCATACACCCCATCATATGCAAGTCCTAATGTGTCTTTTTTACCTGTTGTAGAAGGTGAATCGGTCGTTCCAAGAAGCGGTGAGCTTTTATTTCCTGAAATGAAGCTAGCTACAACAATATGTGCACCTTCTTTTTTATGAGCACTATGGTGAGCTGTAAAAACAGGTGCCATATAAAAACGAGGGCTAGTACCATCTGCCTGATGCAAATCTAATATTTTATTAACTTGGGAGTTAAAGCTATCTTTAGTTCCATTAAAATCCACACGGAATGCTTGTCCAGCCAAATCACCAAAATATAGATGATCTATAAGCCCATCATTATTACGGTCAATTGTTTTGATATCACTTACTACGCTGTATTTCAAATCATTATGTGCTGCATGTTCAATATCATCACCTTCTCCATTGTCTGCTGAATCTGCATACCATAAAAGATCACCATTATCGGCATCAAACATATAGACGCCAGAACCTTTTTTATTATCTTGGGCATAATCATAGTGTTCATAGCCTGCATAGCCTGTACGTATTCCATTAACATACAAACCGTCTCCATTATCACCACCTGCATCGTAGCCACCGCCGACAAACATGACAAGTTTACGCTGACCTTTCCAGTTAATATATTCTAGTTTTGGCTTAGACCAACTTTGAGCCATATTTTCTATTGCAGCAAACTCCTTACCATCAGGATTATCTTTTGAATAAACTTTACCGCTTGATGGATCGATATGGAATTTTAGTTTTGGATTATCGATATTTGTTAAATCCAAAGAGTAATAACTTCGACCTCCCATACGCATCCCTCCATATACCCACTGCTTGCCATCAAAATTTTCATTTTCAGCAGGGGTTTTACCTAGAATTGCACGTGATGCGCCTTTCACGGTCAAAGTACCATCATTTTTAGTGACATATACTGTATGGGCAGCCCATTCTCCATCTAAACCATAATATAAAGCATCTTTACCGCCTAGCAAATTACCCGCATTCACTTTAAAGGTTTCAGCTTGCTTTTCTATCATTTCTTTAGGAACAAAGCTGAATTTTTCTTTACCACTAGAGGCATCTACTACAGTTAATAAACCTTGAGTTGTCCCAAACATAATATAGTCCTTGCGACCAGTCGAACTAATCTGGACTTTTCCAGTTGTTGCATTTTTTTCAGCAACTGCCTTACCTTCTTGAGTCAACAACACAGGTAAAGAGTGGTAGATACTACCCATTTGGCGTAAATTTTCTTCTGCAGTAGCTGTTGATAAATCTAAATTATTTGTATCTGTAGAATCAGAAATATTGATTCCAAGAAGTGCCATTAGACTGCGAACACGATCAGCATCATCTGTTTTTGTTTTTTCGTCAGTTGTATAGTCATAGCTAATTTGTTTAAGATCAAAATCTCTAGTAATTTGCTCATCTTCATCTGCAGTACCATCAAAATTATATTCTGTCAGCAATTTACGACCAGCGTTTGTGGTTGCTTCTCCTTTATCGTTTACATCATTAACTAGTCCCAAAAGAAGCTGACTTAAAACACCACCTTTTTTGAAAATTGGTGTGTTTTCACCATACGTTACTTCGGTTTTGGCCCAATCATCATTCAGATCCTGTAATTTACTTTTCTTAACGACGGCAAATGCACTCCCACCCGATTTAGATGAATAAATCCCTCCATTCACAACATAATATTTTTTAAGATTACCAAACCAGAGCTGCTGCCTATCAGAAGGATTTACTTTTGGCTCAAACTGTGGTGAGTAAGCAAAAGGCTGGATAACTTCAGGATTTAGAGCATCCATTGGAATAGTAGATGAACCTGTACTCATACTTGGCACATCTTTATTCAATGTAGTAATAAAATCATTAATACTTTTAGCTACATCTTCTGGGCTTGAACCAGAGATCCATCCGCCTCCTCCAACGTTACCCCAATCTTTTGCATCTTTTACGTCATCAGTTTCTGTACCACCAGCTCCAAAACTACTACCAAAACCCACTACCGCAGTTTGAATTTTGACATTTGCTGGATTTTTTTCTGGATCTAATAGGGCCTGTGCGAATTTACCTACGCAAGCCCATCCATTCTCTACCCGATCGTAAGCTGATCGTTTGCCAAGAGGACTACTTAAACAGCTAAACTCATTACCTTTAGAACCTAATGCTGTCTTCATTAAACTGTAGGCAGTGCCACTTTTTCCATCTTCACCTGTAATTACTCCTCCAGGTTGTGGCTGACCATCTGTTAAAAAATAAATCCCTTGTCCACTACATTCTTTTTTCGCTGAATTATCTTTTTGAGAAGTAATTGATACTGGTGCATCATATTTATTATCTTTAATAGAATCCGATACAGATAATTCAAATCCCGAATAATTTTCTGGACTTGGACCAGTATAGTAGTAGCCATTATATGAATAATTTTGACCATTACTTCTATAATTGAAAGTAGAAGAACTACTATCTTTAGTATACCCGGATGGCGCAGTAAAATTTACTCCATCATTATACCAATAATTCCAGCTAGTACATTCTGTTATACTCCATACATTGCTAGAGCATTTCGCATAGTTTCTTTTACTATTAGTTACCCTTCCATCATCCATACCGAAATACACTTTCAAGTTCGTTGGCATATTAGTAACTGTGGTCGTTCCTAATAAATATGCTGCTGCCTCAGCATATGCATATGGTGTAGGAGTACCATTATTTGCCTTTAAATCTTTTAAAGTAGAAAGTAAAAGATCCCTTTGTGTTGTATTTCGAACTTCATCCTTATATTTTGTAACTGTCTCAGTATATGACTCCGTGCGATATCTTGTTTCTTGTTTTGTAGTATCTATTTTTTCTCCATATTCTTTACAATCATTTTGATTTCCTTCACTACAGTTTTGAATAAATACAGATGTATTAAACCTACTAGGCTCATCAGGAGATCCTGTTTTAGTTGTTTTTGGATCCCATCTCGAACAATCTTTATTATCGGTACCATTCCATTGATCACAAGTTCTATAATATATTTTAGTGCTCTTTCCACTTTTATTAGAATAGATACGCCATAATGTTTTCTTATAAGAATAAGGGACATCTACTATATATGGAACTTCTCTTGTTTTTTCAACTAGTTCTTCATAAGGAACTTGGACTGTATAAGTACTTAATACCTCCCCTAATGCACGTGCAGGTATACGAATATATCCATTAGTTCCAGCAAAGGTCGATAATCCTAAAATAATTTTACCATCAATTTTTGGTACTGGCGGGTTACCTAATAATGCATACCGCAAACCATCCTTTAAACGAGTTAGACGATCAAAACAACGGTATGAATTATCGGCCTGCTTTTCACAACCTGGTATCCATTTTCTGTCAACATGACCTTCAGGATGGGACCAGTAACCTGTAACTTTTGGCCTAGTATTGGCATTTGACGCTGTAACTGGACAATAATAACGTGTGTAATAAGTTGTAGTAGTTGTATCTGAACTAACGTTAGATTTAGAACCTACACAGACTTCATAGTCTTCTTGTATGCTCATAGAAGTATTAGAGTAGCCATCCCCATACCCCATACTTCCTGATAAATCTAGCATCATCATCAATGTAGTTGCGCCTACACTATCTTCCGGAATTTTATAAATTTCCAGATCCGCAGCATAATTCAATGTGCTTGTACAAATTAGAGTCGTTAGCGCAGCCGTAATAACACTGACTTTGAATTTTTTCGATACATCTATAATGTTCATTTTTTTATCCACTACATCATCGTGGTGAGCTTTTCTCAAATTTAGTTTTCTCATGATATTCCCTTATGATGCACGTACTGGCTTCATGGTGTATTCCATTTCTTGTGTACTGTATGGAACATTGACACTGGCCAGACAATCGGTAACTGTTTCATTTTCAATTACTTCATCTTCAAAACTTGTGCGTTCAGATAAACATTTATTAATAGCTGAACTAGAACTTTCACTTAATTTTGGAATAAGAGAGGTTGCAGTAATTACAACTTTTTGTATACCTGTACTTTTTGAAGTTTCTTTATCATCGCCTTCCATGAGATGCTCCCAATCGCGATCACTTGAAGCTGCACGGATACTAACTTGAGTAATGACAGCACTACGTCCACTTAAAAAATCCCCTAAACGATTAACTTGACAGAAACCATTTTTCCCCATTTCAGTGTTCTTGATGGTCGTACCTTCCCAATAAATAACACTTGCAATACGACTTCCCACAAAGTTATCTGGAGTTTCACCGCGAATACAGAAAACAAGTTCTTTACCTTTATTTTCAGGTCTTAAGGTATAGTTCAGCATGCCATCACCAATACGCATGTTTGTAAAAGCAAGTTCATCATCAGTTTTATTTTCTAAAGTAAAAAAAACCGAATCACTGGTTTGTTTAAGCAATGCTTCTGCTTGAGCATTTGTTGCAATTTTTAAAGATATGATACTACCTCGGATAGCCCAGGTTCCAACCAATGTTAGAAGGACGAGCATCACTAACACTACAATTAAGACAGCCCCTGATTGAGTATTTCTAGGATTCCTACTCATGATTACTTCTCCCCCTACTCAATTCCAAAGCCGTTGCGAATAGCAATTGTTTGGGTCACAATACTGCGTAAATATAGGTTATTCTTATTGTCTGGCTTAAGCATAGCGCTTATATTCAATACCTTATATGATTGATCCCCATCAAAAAACTCATTATTTCCCACTGTGTCTGTAGAACGTACTAATAAACCAATTTGTATTGAGACAATTTGTGGTTTTTCCCCTGTTAATGCTCGATAGTCCTCAATATCCATATAGCTAAAACAATCCAGACGAGAATCTGCTGCAATATTCTCCGTTACGTCCTCTTCTTCACCATCTTCGTTTGGAACTTTTTTAGTTGTGGTAATTGCATTACAATCTGCATTCGCACCATCATATGCCACACCCAAACGCACACTAAAGTGATCGACTCGTGGAATAATAATTTCCCCATTCCCACTTAAGCCATTTAATGTCGTATTTGTTTTAGCAGTATCCTCTGTATAACGAGTTGCCTTACAAGCCAATGCCAAAGGTTCATTTGGGTCATTACGATTTGTGTCTTTTCGCAAAAAATAACGCTCTACCACATAATCACTTATGGTTAGTCCCGTACCTTCACAATCAAATTGATTAGGTGTACTTACTTTATATTGGATAACTAATTGATCACTTTCTTGATCTTTTAAATTGGACTCACCGATTCCACCACGGGATAACAAATCATCACTAATGGTGAAATTTAAACTCCCATCTGATTTTTTATTATTGGAAATATTAGAAGGCGATAATACAACTCCACCATATAAAACATCATCATTAATAAATGGCTGAGAAGAATTCAAATTAGCTAATCGAATAGAATTAATGACTGAACCTAGTCCAAATAAAGCTGAACTTTGTAAATTCATCATAGCTTGCTGTACAGTTACACTACGTTGACTGGTTAAAAATAACTGTAATGCAATGGCACTAATTAATAACCCCAATACAATTGATATCATCAATTCAACTAATGTAAAACCACTCTGTTTAGTATAGATTCTCATATTAAAATGCCTCCATAACTAAACATTTAGAATTCACAATGTATGCGCCGGTATCTGTATCAACACAGTTACTAAGATCTGAGGCAGTAATACTAGTTTTTCCCCATGCAACATATATGCAATTCAAAGTACTTTTTACACAATTTTCAACAATTATTGTTTGTCCATTATCCGAAGCCTTAGCCAAAATTTCTGTAGCATCATGTTGTGCCATCAGGGTGGAATTACATTTAGGAATTGCTAGACTTTTAGGTGTTGTAATATCATTAGTACCAATACACGTATCTATCGAGACAACATTGTTAATTGCATTTTTATAATCAGATAAGGCTGTACGATTTACCCTCATACGTTCAGCTAAATCTCGTGCATTATTCATTGCGACCGTATACTCAGTTGCCTCTTGGGCTGCATCCATTGCTCTTAATTGCAAAGCCGAAAATCCCAGCACCCCCAAGGCAAGTATAAATAAAGCAACTAATACCTCCATTAAACCAACGCCCTTTTGATTCGTACTATTTATCATCAACATACACCCGTTTTTATACTATCCACTGTGCCAGTTTTCGAAACAAAAATAGTTTTGCTTGTTTTAATTTTGGAATTACACAAAGTAAATTCTAAAGGCACGATTTGAGGGATTTTTCTTGGATTATTATCTGGATCTGTATCACATGGTGTTGATTTAGCAGGTGGGACTGGATTACAAACCGGATTGTCTACGAACTTTTCACGCTGCTTTGCGGTCCCCAATCCTGTGAAAATAACATCAATTGCATCACTTGTTAGTTCAATATCATCATTTGGAGAGATCCAAGAAAATGTAGTTGCCGTATTTGCAGGGCATACAACATTTATCTCACTTGTACTTGGATCTGTTTCTGTCGGGCAAGTCAATTTAATCGTAATATTTTTCCGTAATGAAATAGCTTGCCCCCTTGCTTCTCCAAAAACTAAAGCAAAATCTCGAGCGGTAGTATCCAGCTTTCTCTTTGCAATCAAATCCCCAAACGAAGGCGCAGCCATCATGGCAACAATCGCCAACACTGCAATCGTCACCATCAGCTCAATTAACGTAAATCCTTTATTCTTTTTCATCCCGCCCCCAAAGCAACAAAACTTTACCCTATTAAAAATAATATCTCACTTAATTACAAAACATACACACAACAGATAAAAGGTATAAAAAAACAGATAATTGCCAAAAAGCAATTATCTGTCAATTCCTAAAAAATTCAGAATGTTAAGTGCTTAACACTTTAGGCTTGAGTTACCGGAATACGTAACTCTTTGGGTAAACTAAATGTAATATTCTCTTCACGACCATCCAACTCTTTAGGTGCTTGGGCACCCCAATCCTGTAAACGCTGAATGACTTGTTTAATCAGAATTTCTGGTGCAGAAGCTCCGGCGGTTACTCCAATCTGGGCATTTTCTTCAAACCATTCCTGTTTGAGTTCATCGGCATTATCAACCAGATAGGCCGCTTTACCCATACGTTCTGCCAACTCACGCAGACGGTTGGAGTTCGATGAGTTTGGTGAACCGACAACCAGCACCACATCACAACGCTCAGCTAGATCTCGTACTGCATCCTGGCGGTTTTGGGTGGCATAGCAAATATCATCTTTACGCGGCCCTTGAATCAGCGGGAACTTTTGGCGTAAAGCGTCAATCACTTTTGCGGTATCATCAATCGATAAGGTCGTTTGCGTGACAAAAGCCACTTTTTCAGGATGATGCACAGTTAAGGCAGCAACATCTTCTTCATCTTCGACCAGATAAATTTCACCACCATTTTTCTTGTCATACTGACCCATGGTACCTTCGACTTCAGGGTGACCTTCATGACCAATCAGAATGGCTTCTACGCCTTCACGCGCATATTTGGTCACTTCAATATGCACCTTGGTGACCAATGGACAAGTTGCATCAAAGACTTTTAAACCACGGCGTTCGGCTTCAAGTTGTACCGCTTTGGAAACACCATGTGCGCTAAAAATCACAATATTGTCATCGGGCACTTCATCGAGTTCATCGACAAAGATCGCGCCACGCTGACGCAGGTCATCGACTACAAATTTGTTATGTACCACTTCATGCCGCACATAAATCGGTGGATTAAAGCATTCTAGGGCACGGTTCACGATCGCAATGGCACGATCTACACCAGCACAAAAACCACGTGGGTTGGCTAAAACAATTTCCATAGAATCCTCAATACTCACACCATTTTTAGCGGTTCAATTGAAATAAATGTCAAACAATCGACTGGTAACTATTTAGTTTAAAGCCGGTCTACTCTAAAATAGAGAAGATATTTTATCATATCAGGAAAAATATCATGTCGGGTCTCTTGTTTGTCGTTTCTGCAGCGTCTGGAACAGGCAAAACATCCCTTGTTAAAGCCCTACTTGAGCGTGTCAATAACCTTCACGTTTCTGTGTCCCATACCACACGCGGTCAACGACCTGGTGAACTCGATGGCGTGCACTATCATTTCTCCCAGAAAGACGATTTTTTAAATCTGGTCAATGAAGGTGGTTTTATTGAATACGCAGAAGTATTCGGTAATTACTATGGTACCGCGCAGGCGACTGTTAAAGAACAATTGGCCAAAGGCCATGATGTGCTGCTGGAGATTGACTGGCAAGGTGCACAACAAGTCCGTCGACTTTTTCCTGAATCTCAACAAATTTTTATCTTGCCACCAAGTCAGTTTGACCTGCGTGAACGTCTGTCTAACCGGGGTACCGACACAGTTGATGTGATTGAACATCGTCTGAGCTGTGCAGTGGAAGATATGCAGCAATATAGCAACTTTGACTATATTATTATCAATGATGACTTTAACAAGGCACTGCATGATCTCGAAGCGGTCATTATCGCCAACCGTTTAACCTTGTCGCAGCAAGCCAACCGTCATGAAAAACTGATTCAGCAACTGATCACACCCACTGAACAGTGATTAAAACTTGAGTCTATAGACAAAGCCTTTTATACTGTGCAGTCTGTTAAAATTTATTATTCAAACGAGAATTCTTATGGCACGCGTCACCGTTGAAGATTGTTTAGACCATGTAGACAACCGCTTTGAGCTTGTACTAGTGGCAAGCAAGCGCGCGCGTCAATTGGCACGTCAAGGTATTGAACCAACTGTAGAATGGGACAATGACAAACCGACTGTTGTTGCTTTACGTGAAATCGCTGCAGGTCATGTATCCAAAGATATTTTGAAACAACGTGATCAGGACTATCAAACATCAAGTCTGGACCTTGCACTTTCTGCAAATAATCTAAACTTAGACGGTTTTTCTTTCCAATAAGAGATCGTCACAAAAAAGCCTAGTTTTAAACTAGGCTTTTTTTTGTTATGTGACTTTTATATTTATGCCAGAACGGTTATAACATAAGGGTTAGCTATCGAACTTGAATCCGCTTTCTATTTGTTAAAGTAAAAATTTGGCAAGCGCTACAATTCATATTTAATCAAAGCTTTCATGGTTTTATTTGTAAGAAACTCAGTTTTAAAGGTGTTTTATGCCAGGCCCACAGGTCAGTCAAGCCAAGCAACAGTTAGAGATGATGATCGACGCGTATTTAAATGAACGTGATGTCGAACGTGTGCTTGCGGCCTGTGATTATGCAGATATCGCGCATGACGGTATTGTGCGTAAAAGTGGCGAACCCTATATCCTGCATCCGATTGCGGTGAGCTGTATCTTGGCGCATATGCGTCTGGACACTGAAACCCTGATGGCTGCTTTGTTACATGATGTGATTGAAGATACCGACTTCAATAAAGATGATATCAGCGAGACCTTTGGTTTTACCGTGGCCGAGCTGGTCGATGGCGTGACCAAACTCAGCCATTCCAGCGATAAAGAATATAATAAAGCCGCGTCATTCCGGAAAATCCTGCAAGCCACCTTACAGGACCCACGTGTCATTATTGTGAAACTGGCCGACCGCTATCACAACATGACCACTTTAGAGGCGCTACGCCCGGACAAACGCGCGCGTATCGCCCGCGAAACCTTTGAAATTTTTGTGCCGATGGCACGTATTGTCGGCATGAATGAAATGGCCGACAATCTGGAACATCTGTGTTATCAGAATCTTGATCTGGACATGTATAACAACGTTCAGGCAGCGCTGTTAGAAACCAAGCCAAAACGTTGTGAATATCAGGCGATCTGGGAACAAAAGCTGAATGATCTCTTAGAAGACTATAAAATTGAAGGTCGAATCAAAAAGAAAAATAATAATATTGAGCTGTTACGTCATTTTGT
The DNA here is from genome assembly GCF_019195275.1 of Acinetobacter sp. F9. Taxonomy (NCBI): domain Bacteria; kingdom Pseudomonadati; phylum Pseudomonadota; class Gammaproteobacteria; order Moraxellales; family Moraxellaceae; genus Acinetobacter; species Acinetobacter sp. F9. The sequence continues at coordinate 2,162,630 of NZ_CP078068.1, read as the reverse complement.
TAAAAATGATATTGACCTGCAAGAGCTAACCCATAGTCATGCCTTTGAAATTATTTTACAAAGCATTGCAGATTGTGACCGTCTGGCAGAGATTCTAACTCAAAGCTTTAAAATTCAAAGCTATGAAGATCATATTCGCCGTCCATTACCCGGTGGCAACCAGTCCTTGATGATGCGTTTAAAAGGCGAAAAGACGACATTGTCGCTCACCATTCAAACCGAACTGATGCGTAAAGCCGCACGTTTTGGTGTGGTACTGGGTGAAAATGCCCCGCAAGCCTGTCGTTCTGCAATTCAGGCCTCGATGCAAAATCTGAACGTGTTGGTCGATGGTGAATGCGCCAAAACCACCTTTAGTGAATTACTGGATTATCTGCATCAGGAAAAAATCTGGGTGTATACCCCGCATGGGCATTTACACGAATTGCCGCAAGGCGCAACAGCGGTTGATTTTGCTTATGCGGCCAGCCTGTTCCTGGGTAACCATGCCATTGGGGCGAAAATTAATAACGAAACCAAACCGCTCTCGACTCCTTTAGTCAGCGGCCAGGTGGTCGAAATCATTACCGATGTTCTTGCCACCCCAAATCCGGACTGGCTCAGCTTTATCAATACCCAGAAAGCCCGCCGTGCCATTCAGAATATCTTGCGCGATCAGGATCTGGACGAACAGCGTCTGGTGGGTCAACAGGCCCTGAATCGTGCCCTAAAACTGTTTCATCGTTCGATCCGGGATCTGACCGAAGCGGACTGGAAAAACCTGCTGGAATGGCGCCATATTGCGACTCAAGAGCAGCTGTTTGAGCAGATTGCAGTCGGTGACTTATTGCCGCAACTGGTGGCCAATCATTTATTTGCCCAAGACCAGCATCAAAACATTGCCAGCTCAGGGCGCCTGATTCAGGGCACTGAAGGTGTAGATGTCAAATATGCACATTGCTGTAATCCGGTGCTGGGCGATCCGATTCAGGGTCATTTGACTCGTCGTGGCCTGATTGTGCACCGTTCACGCTGTCATAACCTGCTGCATGAACAGCATCAGCACCCTGAAAATATCATGCCCTTGCAGTGGACTGCCGATGATCTGGATGATATCAGCTTTAGCGCTTATCTCAGTATTGATCTGGCCATGGATGATGAGCAGATTTCTGACCTGATTTATCAATGTCGTAAAGCACATTCAGGGGTAGAGATGGTGCGCACCCAGGATGAGCAGACCTATGTTAATATCGTGGTGCATAACCGCAAACAGATTGCCCAGATCATCCGGGACCTGCGTATGTATTTCGGTTTTCCAAGAATTACCCGTCTGACCCGGCCCGTCATTCTGAGCGAAGCATCTAAAGCGAGTTAATCATTTAAAACGATAATGCTGTTGTCGGCTGGATTGATCGAATATGATGTATGTTGATGATAAAAGGAGAAATTAATGTCCCGCCAAGTGATCCATACTGAAAATGCCCCTGCTGCGATTGGCACCTATTCGCAAGCCATTTTAGTCGGTGATACCTTATATCTATCGGGTCAAATTGGCTTAGATCCTTATAGTATGGAATTGGTTGAAGGCATTGAAGCACAGATTCGCCGTGTATTCGATAATTTAAAAGCCGTCTGCGAAGCGGCCGGTGGCTCTCTGGCAGACATCGCCAAACTGAATATTTATCTGACTGATTTATCGCACTTCCAGCTGGTGAACCAGATTATGGGTGAATATTTTGCCCAGCCTTATCCAGCACGTGCTGCTTTGGGCGTTGCCAGTCTGCCTAAAGATGCCCTGGTTGAAATGGATGGTGTTGTCATTATTCAGCAATAATCTGAAAATTTATTCAATCCATCTTTTTTAAAATCATAAAATGCTCATATTATTGATATTTCAATAGATATTAAAAATCCCTTCTCCCTGTTGGAGAGGGGATTTTCTTTAATGGGTAAAAATGATTGATGAAAGAATCTTGTAGCCAAGCTTCTATATCGCTCGCAATGCTGAATCCCCTAAGGTAAAAATTCCCGTAACACTTAAATTTCCGTTCAGATATTTATTTTTTATTTAAATCACCAATCATTATAAAAGCTATTTCAAATGATTTTTATTGACAAACGATAACAATTATCAATAATATTACTTATCTTATTTAAACACTGTGGTTGTGTCCTATGTACGTTTGTTTATGCCGTGGCATTACAGATCAAGACATTAAAGATGCTATTGCAAATGGCGCTGAAACGTATCGTGATGTGCGCGATATATTGGACTTGGGAACCTGCTGTGGCCGCTGTGCACCAGAAGCCCGCATGATCATCAGTGATGAAGTTTCACAAATTGCGGCCCGTTTGGCTGTGGCCGCCTAAACCGAATAAAGATAATCATAAATCAATGATCTCAGATCATTCCTCCTCCCCCGCCTCTGACTCTGGCGGGTTTTTATTGCTGTTGATCTAAGCCTGGATCGATTTGATTGCGATTTTCATTTGCTGTTCCATAAATTACTCGCCATTGCCCCCTGACTTGCTTTACTATCATCCTTAGAGTGCTTTCTTAGAAAGATAAAACAGGTTCAAATGGAGTTATGTGATGAAAGGCAATCGTGATGTGATTAATCAGCTCAATCAGGTGTTGTATCACCACCTAACTGCAATTAACCAGTATTTCCTGCATTCGCGCATGTTTAATGACTGGGGCATTGAGAAACTGGGCTCGGCAGAATATAAAGAATCGATCGTGCAGATGAAACATGCCGATAAAATTATTGAACGGATTTTATTTTTAGAAGGTCTGCCGAATCTGCAACATCTGGGCAAACTGTATATCGGCCAGCATACTCAAGAAGTGCTGCATTGTGATGTACGTAAAGTTAAAGAAAACATTGAGACCATTCAGAAAGCTATGGCACTGGCTGAAACTGAAATGGATTATGTGACCCGTGATCTGGTACAGGAAATTCTGGAAAAAGAAGAAAACTATCTGGACTGGACGACCACGCAAATCGATCTGATTGAAAGTGTGGGTATCGAAAACTATATTCAAAGTCAGCTCTAAGATTCGATTCACAATAAAAAAGCCAGCATTTTCTGGCTTTTTTTGTACTTATTGGCGTGGCATATCCCGCGTCACTTCTGCATAGTCGAGTTCAGTTTTCTGAATCGTATTTAAACGCTGAAGTTGATGCTGTGCTTCATCTACATAGCCGTTATAAGCCAATAAACGAATATATTTTAAAAAGTTGTATTTGGTTGGATAGCTCACCACCAGCTTTTCATATTGATAGATTTCATCTTCGCTCATCTTGCGATAAGGATTGACCCGAATCCAGGCAATCCGGTGATTAAACTCAGTCAATAGATAGATCGGCTTTTCATTAGTGATCTTTTCAGGCTGCATTTCATAACGAATACTTTGTCCGAGTTTAGGTACTGCAGTATCGTAATCCCGGTAAATCACGAGCAATAAGATCACTCCAAGGCTAAAGGTCAGTTTCATCCATATCGGTGGTAAACCAATCGTTTTAATTTTTGGATTCTGTGCCAAGACCGTACCCAGAATAAAACCGACTGGCAACAGGAAATAGGCATAATGCTGTGGAAACTCAAACATGGCATGCGTCACAAATGCCCCAATCATCAGAATCCCGATGACAGATTCCGGGGTATTGACCCAGCGTTGTAGCTGATAACCCAAATAACCGAAATAGGCCAGAAATGGTAAACCAATAATTAAGCCATTCCAGAGCAAAAAGTCCAGAATAAAATTATGCGCGCTACGAATCCAGACCGGGCCTTGCACCGTATCGCTGATCGAAACAAAAGCCACACTGGTCTGATACCAGCCATAGCCAAACCATGGTTGTGCCTGAATTGCAGCCAGCATCTGCTGCCAGATTGCGAGGCGTGACATATCTCCGGTGGCACGAGACACCACATCCCGACTTTGCACGACATCCGCATCCATCGCCTGTGCAGCGAACTGACTGAGTAATGGAAAAGCCACGATACAGGCAATAAAGAAGATCAACCAAGCTGTGCTGTAGTACCATTTCAGGCGAATAATGCCTTTATATTGATAGAATGCCAGATACAGTATGATCGCAATCGCAGCCACCCAGGCAGTACGTGACTGACTTAAAGCCACTCCCATGACAATCACTGTAGCGCAGGCAAATAACCATTTGGTCTGGATTTTTTTCTTTTCATATAAGTAAAGGCAGCTCATCAATGCCATGACCAAAAAAGTCGCCATATTGTTCGGCTGAGCAAAATTGGCATAAGGGCGCTGGTTGCCACTAATATTTACCATACCTGGCAATACTGAATCCAGATTTGTCAATTGGCAAAGTGCCATCATGCCTGTGACTGTACCTGAAGCTAGAAACACATAACTCAAATTAGTAAAAGTTTCTTCTCGGTTATAGTTTCCTGTTGAAAGGTTATAACCCACAACACTGGCCAGCCAAAAGCTAAAGACAAAAATAAAGCCCATCATGGCGATGCTAAAGAAAAATACCTGTCCTGCCAGAAAATGTATCAGTGGTACACAGGCTAGTAACAGCAACGGTAGACTCGTTGCTGGAATTTTGAGTTTTTCTTTTAGACAGATTGCAGCAAGCGCGAATAAAGCGAAGAATGCATAGAGTTCACCAGTATACGTTACCCATGGGCGGTAATGAATGGGCATGAGCCATGCAAGGGAGATCAAGATTGCCGCGATCAGGGCGAGCGTGAATTTCATGGAAATATTAGGCAACGGAAGTTGGGCACATGATAAACAAAAAAGCAGATTTGAGGTAATCTGCTTTTTGAAATATGTTCTAAGACTTAATTAATCCCAAGGACGTAAATTAACAATTTTTACGATATCACCTTTAGCATCCACTAACCACCACTTGGTCTTGCTGCTTTGCCCGCAGTGGAATATACGCCTGACTATTTGGGTATTTTTTTTAAGATTTCATCTACATCTGCACGGGAATTAAATTGGTTTAATTCTTGAAGTGAGTGTGCATTTTTTAATGCCACAGTCTGTACTTGTTGATAACTCACATAGCGTGAGGGTTGCATACTTAAAGTCAACCCAGAAAATATCGCATTAGATAAATCCTCTTGACGTTGTGTGTTGTCTTTGGATAATTCAACCGCCGCCACTTGAGCAAAAAACTGTGGTGGCGTTGCAAACTCGTTCTGTTTTGGGATAGTGTCAGCAATATACAGGTCATTGTTTTGGATTAATTCGAAACGATCTACACTATGTACAATCCATACCGGCCGTGCATCATACAAGCTAAATACCCCCCACCCCAAAGCTGCCAACTGTAATATAATCAAGAAACTTAAATCAAATTTGAGACTTGACTTGTTCGGCCGGTACACCAAAAAGGTTAAACAAGGTCCTATAACTATCACCGTCAACAGTATTAACAACGCAATAGGCCAAAAGCCCACAGCTTGTGCCAATGGTGCAGCATAACTTCCGCAGTAAAACATCGCAATGATATAAGTAAAGATCACTAAACTCAGTAGCATATGCCATAATGTTGCTTTGAGTTTAACTTTAAACATAGCACCTCTTTTTTTGAATTAAAAAAGCCGATATTTATCGGCTTTTTTAATTCAGACTAAATTATTTACATTCAGAAGGAACATACTTTGCTGGCATTCCAACTGTTGAAGCAACTGCAGTAATTACATTACCTGTAGAGGTAGGTGCTGTAAGAGTTACAACCGCATCAGCCGCATCAATACCACGACCAGTTGCTGTAGCTGTACCTTCAGAAACACATGCCCATTGTAATGTTTCACCATTGCTTACAGTAGTGCTTGTCAATACTGTAGGGTCAGTTGCACCTGCATCTCCAGCTACAGCAATGTATGGAATTAAAGCAAGTGCTTTACCTTGAGCATCCGTTGGAAGACCCGTTTTAACAGCTTGTGTATCTGAAGCCGATACAATTACAATTTTACCTGTCGCAGCATCTACACCAACCTGAGAAACGTATTTACTTGTAGTTCGAGTACGGTTAATAGAAGCCGCTGCTCCTGAAATACCTGTCATACCACCACTTTGAAAGCCTTCAGAAATCTCAGCTTTAGCTGAAGAGCCAACGCTTAGCATTTCAGTTACTTTTGCACGCACAGTGTAATTTTGGTATGCAGGAATTGCAACGGCTGCCAAAATACCAATAATTGCTACAACAATCATTAATTCAATATATTCCATAAGTCACTTTATATGGACATGCATCAAATAGTTGAATTATCTTGGTTTACTTCATCTTTCATATTGTCCATATGGACATAGTTTTCAATAGACAAATTTTTCCAATTTGTCCATATCAGAAAATGGCTTTTACTCAGGGCGATAGCATGACTTTTATGAAGCAAACTAATCGTGAGATATTTTAAAATTTTGACAAGCTAAAAATAGAGTAAAAATTCCAGCCTAATTTATAAGCCAATTTCTGTATTTCTTCTTTATGCTGAAGAATCAAACGTTTTGCATGATGGATAGCAATACGATGAGTCGCTTCATCATCACCAAATTGCATGAACACAACTTTTACAGCTGGACAAAGTATTCATTCGGTTATTTTAAAGTCTTTAAGTCGTTTCACCCTATTACTCCCCCCCATGTATGAAATATTCCACATAGAACAGCACTTTCAATTTTAGATTGCTTTCATCCGCACACAAGCAATCAGTAATAAACCAATATAGTTGTCTGCTTGGTTAACTGTTAATAATTTAGCATTTACAGCGATAAACCACTTGCAATACGACTTCTCACAAAACCAACAAAACTGACATTTTTTGTCACTTAATTACATAAATTTACTTTTGTAATTTTTAAGATTTTTAATCTATTAAACAAAATATTGATTTCATGTGGAATAATTAGATAATATGTTCTGGCATACTTTATGCTAACTATAACTTAGCTTACAAAGCTTATAATTAAATTAACAAAACATTTGTGGAGAATGTTATGAATGCTCAAAAAGGCTTTACGCTGATCGAGTTGATGATTGTTGTTGCTATTATCGGTATTTTGGCTGCAATTGCTATTCCTGCCTATAGTAATTACCAAGCAAAATCTAAACTGACTGCTGGTTTATCTGAAATTTCTGCCGGTAAAACAGCCATTGAAGATCGTATCAACAATGGGGACGATATCGCTACTGTCGCGGATATTGGTGTAAATGGCTCAACTTCAAACTGTACTATTGAGGCAGAGTTTACTGATGGTGCTGGTACAATTGAATGTGCAGTTAAAAATGCTCCATCACAAGTTCGTGATGCAACAATAACCTGGACACGTACAGCCTCGGGCGATTGGACTTGCGAAACAGCAGATTCTGCTGATGCATCTCTTGCACCTAAATCTTGCCCACAAGCATAATCAAAAGTTGTAAAGTCATAAAAAGAGAGCTTCCTGCTCTCTTTTTTATATATCTATTGAAAGTGTAAGTTACCATGATAAAAAAACAATTACCCTATCTTCTTTTGATATTCTCATTACTATTCGTATATGTTATTTACTCTTGGGGATTCTCTGGGGCACTGTATTATGATGACTTCCGTCCTTTAAGTGGTTTAGCAAATATTCATGATCTAAACTCGGCACTTTTCTATATTTTTAATGAAAGTTCAGGTCCACTTGGTCGTCCCATATCTATGCTTAGCTTTTTGCTTAATACTAACGATTGGGATCAAAACTTAAGTGGTTTTTTCCAAATAAATACACTGATCCATTTATTTAATGGAATACTCGTTTTTTTTATTAGCTGTAAAATTTTTAATTTAATTTACTCACAATCAGAAAAAAATAAATGGCTCGCTTTAGCAGTGAGCTCACTTTGGCTTATTTCTCCTCTATTAGTATCGACACAACTCATTGCCGTACAAAGAATGGCATCTTTATCTGCTTTATTTGTGTTTTCGGGTGTTATAGGCTACTTAAAAGGCTTAGATGTACAAAAACAGAGACCAACTTTAGGGTTATGTATCCAGTTAGGTAGCATATTTATTTTTACACTACTTGCCATGTTCTCTAAAGAAAATGGTATTTTACTGCCTATTTTTACTCTAGTCCTCGAATACACCATTGTTCAGCGTTATTACTCCATTCAAAAATTTAAGAAATTAAGGTTTTCTCTTTTTTTTGTGTGCTTAATTATCATTTTAGGCTATCTTTTAAGCACCCTTTCACATTCAGAACTTAGCTATTCTGTACGTAACTACACCTTACATGAACGCATTATCACACAACCACAAATTCTGGTTGACTATGTACGCCTAGCCTTTATTCCAGATATTTTTTCTTACAACCCTTTTCATGATAACTATGCTAAAAACACTCAGCTCTCAGGAAACATCCCTGCAATTATCAATATTATTATTTGTCTATTGTTATTGCTAGCTGCAATCATTCTAAGAAAGAAGTATACGATTTTTTCCTTTGCAATATTATGGTTTTTTGCTGGACATTTACTGGAGTCAACCGTTATCGGTTTAGAACTTTATTACGAACATCGTAATTATATTGCAATTCTAGGCTTATATTTATTACTCGTTTATGCACTCAATCAACTTACACTACATCATAAAAAATTTACGACTTTAATTTGGGGAGGCTTGATTATTTATTTAGTCTTTCTATCATTTATTACCTTTCAAGTTACATCCCTTTGGGGCAAACCCGAACAAGCTGCACAAGCATGGTTCATTAACCAGAAAGGTTCATCACGTGCCACGGAGCACTTAGCGCTCATGTGGTTACAACAAGGTAAAGTTGAGCCTGCTTATGAAATATTAAAAAGACAAAAAGATAATTGTCAAACATGTTTAAATTCCCAAATCCAATATTTAATGCTCAGTTGTGTTCTTAAAAAGCAAGATGAAACCCACAAACAATTAATCTACATCAAAAATCTTAGTCATACACAAAAGTTTATTTCAGGTGCTCCATCTGCACTTCAAGCTCTATTTAATCAAATTAAAACTAAACACTGTGAATATATCTCAGCACAAGACACAAAAGAAATTAATGAAAGTTTAATTAAAAATACGCCTGCTGTAAGTCTAGGCAAAGGAAACCATTTAGCAATGTATGTTAATTTGTACCAAATTGCTCAGTACGAACAGGATCAAACCTTAGAATGGACATCCTTACTTAAAATTTGGGACTTAAGTCACAACATCGGGACAGGGTCAATCATTTTAAAAAAATATATTGATGATCATCAACTGAGTGAAGCTAAAGAGTTTTATACAAAACAACTATGCAATGCTAGTGAAAAAAAATTTGATCATAGTCATAAAAAAATTTGTTTTGATTTAAAAAAACAATACAAATTTCTAGAATATTAGGCATGTAGCGAAGTTTTAGGAAAAGCCCGTGAAAATTAGTATCGTCCTCCCTGCCAAAAATGAATCTGCTGCAATTGGTCAAACTCTTGCACAGATTCAACAATTACAGCTTGCTCATGAAATTATTGTGGTGAATGATGGTTCTACAGACCAGACCAAACAAGTCGCAGAAACTGCTGGCGCAAAAGTAGTCACTCATCCTTACTCAAAAGGTAATGGTGCTGCCATTAAAACGGGGGCACGTACTGCAACGGGTGACATCATTGTATTTATGGATGCAGATGGGCAGCATGATCCGCAAGATATCCCTCGCTTGATTGAGAAAATTGAACAAGGCTATGACTTAGTTGTAGGTGCAAGACAAAAAGGCTCTCAAGCCAGTGTCGGTCGTGGTATTGCCAATGCACTTTACAATAACCTTGCAACATATATGACTGAACAAAAAGTAGAAGATCTCACCTCTGGTTTTCGTGCAGTTAGAGCAGACAAATTCCGTGAGTTTTTATATTTACTACCAAATGGATTTTCATACCCAACCACTAGCACTATGGCTTTTTTCCGCGCAGGTTACTCCGTAACTTATGTTCCAATACATGCAGCAAAACGCATAGGCAAAAGTCATATTCACCCCCTGAAAGACGGTGTGCGCTTCTTTCTAATTATTTTTAAAATTGCCACACTATTTTCACCTTTAAAGATGTTTTTACCAATCGCTGTAGTGCTATTTTTAATGGGAACAGGTTGGTATGCTTATACCCTTTACGAGTTTCATCGTTTTACCAATATGAGTGCACTGCTTTATACAGGCAGTATTATGATTTTTTTAATGGGTTTAATTTCAGAGCAGATAACTGCTTTAATGTATAAAGAGAAGTAAAGAAAGCCGTGTTAAGTAGTTTAAAACAACTTTGGCAAATTCTATCGCCCTTAGATAAACGTAAAGTCATTTATGTTTTCATTTTAGTCATGGGGATGGCTTTTATTGAGTCGGCTGGTGTTATTTCTATTATGCCTTTTTTGGCAGTACTATCAAACCCCAATGTTGTTGAGTCAAATTCCTATTTAAAGCAGCTCTATGATTTTACGGGAGCTGCAAATAAACAAAACTTTATATTGTATTTAGGCTTTCTTTCACTATTTGTTGTTATATGCTCAACCGTATTCAAAATTGTGACCCAATATGCGGTTAATCGTTTTGCGAGTTTACAGCGTCACTATTTCTCCACTCGCCTACTTAAAACTTATTTGCAACAAAACTATGAGTTTTTTATTCAGCGAAATAGTGCAACCTTGGCTAAGAACATTCTGTCCGAAGTCGATCAACTCATTTGGACCATGATCTTACCCGCTTTAACTCTCATGTCTTATGGTGTTGTATTATTGTCAATGATCGGCATTCTTCTGCTGTATGATCCGCTCATGGCTATTGCAACAGCTTTTGTGCTCGGTCTATTTTACGCCAGCATTTATATGCTAGTTCGAAAAAAGCTGACCCAAATTGGGCAAGAATTTACCCAAGCTAACAAAGAGCGTTACCAAACCTGTCAAGAAGCCCTTGCTGGTATTAAAGACGTAATGATTAACAATGCAGAACATGGATATATTAAGCAATTTGAGGAATCCTCTCGTGTATTTGCACGGCATATCGCCACACGCGAAACACTAGGACAAGTACCACTCAATGTTATAGAAACAGTAGGTTATGGTTGCTTAATTGGTTTAGCCATGCTTTTAGTAGTTTCAGGAAAAGAAGTATCACATATTTTGCCTGTGCTTGGTCTATATGGTTTTGCTGCTTACCGTATGCTTCCTGCTGCACAAAATATGTATCGCGCTATTTCTCAAATTAAGTTTTCTGAGCAGGTCTTGTCTGTGCTTAAACCTGAGTTCGCATTAGAAAAAGATGAATTGAAGCATATAGGAAAAGATAGCACTCAATATTTGAAGTTTGAACATTCCATACGTTTAGAGAATATAAGTTTTGCTTATCCCAATCGAATGGAGTCTCCCATCCTAAACAACTTTAGTTTAGAAGTTAAAAAAAACTCTAGCTTGGGTATTGTTGGAAAAAGCGGCAGTGGCAAAAGTACGCTCATGGATATTATGCTTGGACTATTACAACCACAGCAAGGTCAGGTATTGATTGATGGGGTCAAACTGACTGAATACAACACCATACCATGGCGAGATTTAGTAGGTTATGTGCCACAAAGTATTTATTTGGCAGATAAATCTATTGCAGAAAATATTGCTTTCGGCGTAGCGAAAATAGATATAGATTTAAGGCAAGTTGAGTTTGTAGCCAAGCAAGCACAAATTGATGATTTTATTCAAAGTCAATTGCCTTTGGGTTATCATACGCTTGTTGGGGAACGTGGTGTTATGCTTTCAGGTGGACAGCGGCAACGTATAGGTATTGCAAGAGCTTTGTATAAAAATCCACAAGTTTTATTTATGGATGAAGCGACCAGTGCATTAGATACTGAAACTGAGCAAGCAGTGAATGAAGCTATTCAAAGTTTAAATGGTTCTATGACTATAGTAATTATCGCACATAGGTTAAATACAATAAGTAATTGTGACAAAATTTTACATCTATAAGTGAAAAAGGCTAATTATGCAAACTAATGAAGTACAGGTGGATGCTGACCATTATGAATTCTTAAAATATGTCACTTTAAATAGGTGGTCGAGTTATTGGCATCAAATTAATGAAGTATTAAATTCGGGATGTGAAAAAGTTTTATGGGTAGGCATTGGAGATGGAGTGCCGATTAAAATTTTAAGAGATAATGGAATAAAAGTGACTACATTAGATATAGATAACACTTTGAGTCCAGATATAGTTGGAGATATTACTAACCTTTCATTTGAAAATCATGCTTTTGAATTATGCTGTGCATTTCAAGTATTAGAACATTTACCGTATGAGCAATCATTAATTGCTATTAATGAATTGAATCGTGTGGCTTCAAAAAAAATAATTATAAGCCTGCCAAATCAAAAACCAGCTAGAAAATTTATTTTAACATTTCCATATATAAGACAATTTAAATTTCTGGTTGAAAAATTTTTTTTTAAACCAAAAGAATATCTTTTTAATGGGGAGCACTATTGGGAAATAGAAGCAAAAAAATTCTCTTTAAACACAGTTATTTCAGATTTTGGATTGAAAATCACGAATAAAAAACTTTCTAAAAACTATAGGTTATTTGAAAATCCATATCATCACTTTTTTATATGGGAATAATGGGTATGCATAAGAACCCCTTACTGTCCATAATTATACCTACTTACAATCGACCAGAATTTCTACCAAGAGCAGTGCAGAGTGCACTGAATGCAGCTCCAAATGGAGATGTTGAGGTTATAGTTGTTCCTAATGGTGGAGATGAGAGTTGGAGAGAAAGTCTTTTTAATCTAATGAATGATTCGAGGTTAGTAGTGTCTCCTATTGGAAAAGGGCATGCTAATGCGGCACGAAATCACGGATTACAGTTAGCAACAGGCAAGTATGTAAGATTTCTTGATGACGATGATTTTTTCTATTCTGCAGTGGCTGTCAAACAATTAGAAAAGTTAATTGAGCTTGATGCTGATATTTCCTATGGTCAAATTACTAAAACAGATGAGGTTGGTAAGATTTTAGAAATCGCAAAACAGTTAGATACAGACGATTTTATTGAAGCTGCAATCAGTCCAGGAAATTCTACTGCAACATGTGCTTTAGTGATAAAAAGAAGTATTACTGAAAACTGTGTTTGGGATGAAAATATTAATAAAAATCAGGATGTTTACTGGGCATGGGAGTTGTGTAAAAAACATGAGTTGAAATCATTTAAGTTCAAACAATCAGTCGCTGCATGGGTTCAACATTCAAAAGGAATTCGGGTTTCAAAAGGGCATCATAAAGGTCTTGTTGCCAAGACAAGAGTAGAATATTTACTAGCACTGCATAATAAATTAAAAGACAGAAATAGATTAACTACTAGTAGGAAGAAAGCAATTGCTGAAAATCTTTGGAGTTGCATCCATGATGGTATGATGTTTCAACCTTTATTTTGGTTGCGTATAGGTCAATTTGCTTATACTTTGGATCATAAAAGTAGGCCGAATATTACTTTATATAAAAATACATTCATAAGACGAATAAACCCCATTTTAATTGAAATGGCATTAATACCTTGGCGTTGGTTTAGGATCTTATTGGGTAAAAAATATACAACTTGAATTTTATAGTAAAAGTAAATTAATAGATATGAATATAGCTCTAATTTTTGCAGGTGGCGTTGGTACTCGAATGAATTCAAAGGATAAGCCTAAGCAATTTTTAGAGCTGCATGATAAGCCGATTATTATTTACACTTTAGAACACTTTCAAAATCACCCGGAAATTGATGGTATCATCGTCGTAATGGTGGCAGGGTGGCTAGAACATTTTAAGTCTCTGATTCAGCGCTATCAACTAACCAAAGTTTTTGATGTTGTTATTGGTGGTGAAACTGGGCAACTATCTATTTATAACGGACTTACAGCTATTGAAAAACATTTCGGAAAAGAGAGCATAGTGTTAATTCATGATGGTGTGCGTCCTCTTATTAATCAGAAAATTATTACAGATAACATAAACCAGGTGAAACGAAGTGGAAGTGCTATTACCACTTCACCCACTATCGAAACCTTTGTCGTGGTTGACGATGAAATGGTTGTACAAAATGTTCCATCACGAAAGCACTCACGTTTAGCAAAAGCTCCGCAAAGTTTTATATTAAGTGATATTATTTCTGTCCACCGACAAGCCATGCTAGAAGGTATCTATGATTCAATTGACTGTTGTACGTTAATGAGTCAATACGGGCATGCTTTAACGTTAGTTGAAGGCCCAGTAGCGAATATAAAAGTAACTACTCCGACCGATTATTATATATTTCGTGCTATCGTTGAGTTAGATGAGAATCGTCTAGTTTTTAATAACTGAGTGATGTATCCCCTAACATTCAAAAATAATCTGGCTAACCTTTTACTTAAAATGATTAATCATCCTTCCTTCGAAATAGCAGAAATTTTACAGACAGCAAGTTTTATAAATCACCTTGCTGGGCAAACGATTTTAATTACGGGAGCAACTGGTTTAATTGGTTCTGCAATTGTTGAGGTAGTGACGTTATTTAACAAAACTGCTCAAGAGCCAATTATGCTAGTTTTACTTGTGCGTAATATTGAACAAGCTAAGTCTAAATTAAATACGAATGAACATATTTATTTTTTAGAAGGTTGTATAGAAAATATTCCTTTTATTAAAGAAGAAATTGATTACATAATTCACTGTGCGAGCCCTACTTCATCACAGGATTTTATTAAAAACCCAGCTGATGTTTTGAAAACGAGCTTGATGGGGAGTTTCAACATTCTTGAATTAGCAAAAAACACAAAAATCAAGAAAGTTTTGTTTTTATCTTCTTTGGAAGTATATGGAACTTTAGATACTTTTGAAGCCAAAGAAACGGATCATGGAGTGATTGATTGGACAGCTGCCAGAAGCAGTTATATTGAGGCTAAACGAGCTTCAGAAAGCATTTTTCTGTCATATTATAAGCAATTTAATGTACCATGTATTATTGCCAGGCTACCGCAGATTTTAACTTCCTCTTTTAGCTATAAGGACAGTCGTGTTTATGCTCAATTTGTGCGTGCAGTTAAAAGCCAGCAAAATATTGTGTTGAAGTCTAAAGGTGAGACAATAAGGAATTATTGTTATATAACAGATGCTATTGTAGGTTTATTACTTTTACTTACTCGGGGGGTTCCCTGTGAAATTTATAATGTTGCTAATGAAGATACCACCTGCTCTATTAAAGAAATGGCTGAGCTATTAATTGAGATTGGGGACAATAAGCATAGTCAGCTTATATTTGATCTGAGTGATGATCCTGCCAAGCTAGGCTATTTGCCAACAGTGAAAATTAAGCTTTTGAGTAATAAATTGAGACAACTAGGTTGGTCGCCACAGGTAGGCTTGAAGCAATCGCTATCGAGAATGTTGGGTAAGTAATGAATCAACTGGAAGATTTTTCTGAATATAATGGAGAAGGTACAGTTTTACGTAAAGCTCAACTGCGTTTACTAGAGATGCTTATTGAGTTTGACAAGATTTGTACTAAACATAATATTCCTTACTTCATTAGTGGTGGTACTTGCCTTGGAGCAGTGCGACATGGTGGCTTTATACCTTGGGATGATGATATTGATATTGATATTTGGTATAAAGATTATAAAAAATTAGAAAAGATTCTAGTAAATGAACTTCCTCAGAACTATTTTATACAAACATATAAAACAGACAGAAACTTTCATGCAAAATTTATGAGAATTGTTGATAAAAACTCTTCATTAAAATTTAAAAACAATCGATTGAGAAAAAATATTGTTTTTAAAGGACTTTTTATTGATGTTCTTCCATTAAACCATAGTCTTTCTTATTCATTTAAAATTTTTATTGATAAGTTTATTGGTGCCGTGTTTAGGATCAATAGAACAGGTCACAAAAATTTTTTAGTTTATATGTGTGCAAAAATCTTAGTTCCTATAGGCTATGTTTTCTTGAAAATTAATGAATTTTTTTCTTTTTTAGCAGGTCATTTAAATCCTGAAAAAATTACCCATCACCATCCATCACGCGCTATAAAAATACCTAAGCTATTGTACTCTGAATGTTTCCCTCCCCAAAAAATTACGTTTGAAGGAAAGAGTTTTCTAGGGCCAGCGAAACCACACGAATACCTTATTAGTTTATATGGTAAAAATTATATGCAAATCCCAAGTAGAGATAAGCGTGTATTCCATGCAGAACATATAGAGATAGAATAAATATGTTATCTAAAAATATCGTCATTATTCTTGCTTCTGGAACAGGACTCCGCTTCCGCTCAGAAACCCCTAAACAATTTATTAAGCTTGCGGGTAAGCGTGTAATTGAACACACATTAGATTGCTTTGAACAACATGCAGCAATTGATGAGATTTTGGTGGTTACTGCCGAAAATCAAAAACCATTGGTTGAAGAAATTGTTTTACAAAATGCGTATAAAAAAGTACGCCGAATTTTAATTGGAGGTACAACACGCCAAGCCAGCACAGCTGCAGGAATTGCTGCGATTGTTGGCGATAATCACAAAGTACTAGTGCATGATGCTGTGCGCCCATTATTGGACCAAGCCACCATCGACCGCTGTTTAATGGCTTTAGATACTGCTGATTGTATTGATACAGTCATTCCACCAACAGATACTATCGTTGAAGCTTCCTCTGAAAATACAATTTCCAATATCCCTGACCGTAGTACGTTACGCTTAGGACAAACCCCACAAGGATTTCGTGCTGGCCTGCTGCGCCAAGCTCACCACTTAGCTAAAAAGGATAGTAATCTCAAAGTCACTGATGACTGTGGTATCGTGTTACATTACAACTTAGCACCTGTGGTTTTGGTTGAAGGCAGTGTCAGCAATATTAAAATTACTCACCCTTCAGATATTTATTTAGCTGATCGGTTATTCCAGTTACGTAGTACAGCAACTAATCAGATTGATTTAAATCACTTAAAAAATAAAGTTATTATTATATTAGGTTCAAGTCGTGGTATCGGTCTGGCCTGTGTAGATATCGCCCGACATTATGGTGCAATAGTTATTGAAGCATCGCGTCAGACGGGTGTGGATGTTTGCAATCGAATGGCAGTTAATCATTTATTTACACAAACTATTCAACAACATGGACGTATTGATTTTATTGTGAATACTGCTGGTGTTTTACATACAGGATCTTTAACTTCGCAAACAGATCAGCTGATAAATGAGCAACTAGATATTAATCTAAAAGGCAGCATAATTGTTGCGCAAGAAGGCTTTGAGCACTTGAAAAAAAGTGGTGGCAGTATTGCTTTGTTTACATCAAGCTCATACACCCGAGGTCGGGCTTTTAGTGCAGTCTATTCAGCAACGAAAGCTGCCGTTGTCAATTTAACACAAGGATTAGCACACGAATTCCATCCTTATAATGTACGCATCAATGCTATTAATCCAGAACGCACGGCTACACCAATGCGTACAGAAAATTTTGGTAATGAACCACAGGAAACTCTGCTTAATGCTGAAGTAGTTGCCAGAGCAACATTAGCAACACTGCTGCATCAGATTAGTGGTGAGGTAGTCGATGTTCGGCGCTAAAGGAAAACTTCTATTTAAATTTCTTAAGGGGATTTTATTTGCATTATTCGCTTGGCTTGTTATTAGTCCAATTACGATTTTAGTTCCCCGAAATAAAAAACTGATCGCAGTGATTGGTAAAGATGGTGGAGCATTCCTTGATAATTGCAAATACTTTTACCTCCAAAGCCAACAGCATCTTGTTGACCAACAAAAATGTATATTTATTACTAACAAAAAAGAAGTTCTTGAAATACTACAAAAGGAAAACCTTCCCGTTATCATTTACCCTAGTCTTGCTGGTGTTTGGTTTTTAATGCGGGCGAATATCGTTGTTGTGGATTCATTTGAATGGTTTAAGCAGTTACGTTTTTTTCTAACTCTTGGAGCAAAGAAACTTCAACTATGGCATGGAGTCGGCTTTAAACAAATAGAGTTAGGTAAACAGAACTTTGCACATGGTCTTTTTACTACTGGAAGCTTATTGCGTCGGATACAAATTTATTATCGTAATCTGATTGGTCGTAATGTTTTTTATGATTTAGTCAATACAACTTCTGAATTTTATAAAAAAGAGGTATTTGAACCAGCATTTACTTCTAAAAACTTTACATCCTTTGGTTACCCTAGAAACAATTTTGGTTATTCAAAAAATAACCTAATTAATACTGATGATTTTATTTTTGGGCAATTAGAAAATTGGCTAACTGAGCATAAAAAAATCATTTTGTTCGTTCCTACTTTCCGTGAACACCGAGACACCCCATTAGGACTGAATTTTGAAAATATTAACTTGATTAATAAGTGGTGTGAAACTACTAATTCAATAATTATTTTTAAACTACACCCTTGGGAAAATAGCATTAGTCATTTTAAGAGTCCATTTATTTATCAATATCAAAATGATAAAGACATATATCCCTTATTTCCTCATTTAAGTGCAATGATCAGTGATTATTCTTCTATTTACATGGATTTTTTGTTACTTAATAAGCCAATTTTCTTTTTGATACCCGATAAACAACAATATTTAG
This sequence comes from Acinetobacter sp. F9, assembly GCF_019195275.1. Taxonomy (NCBI): domain Bacteria; kingdom Pseudomonadati; phylum Pseudomonadota; class Gammaproteobacteria; order Moraxellales; family Moraxellaceae; genus Acinetobacter; species Acinetobacter sp. F9. The sequence continues at coordinate 2,144,038 of NZ_CP078068.1, read as the reverse complement.
CACAAGACCGCCAAATACAATTTGACTATGATGAAATGACCCCAGGAACAAAAGTCGAGAAATGGGAACAACTGTTACCAATAATAGAAAAACAAAGGGAAAATGATTACTTTAAGAATAAAAGGAGAGAACTTTGTTTGAAAGCCTTTGATAGCAATAATCAAACTTTATCTACGAAGATGATTCTAGATTTCTGTATCAATAAGCATTGGTTAAGGTAACTATCTATCTTCTTATATCCAAAGCTTCATATGTTTCAATGTATTGCTGAATCATCAAGCTAATATCAAACTTTTGTTCTACTTGATGCCTTGCAGTTGTTGACATAACGGTCTGTAACTCATTGCTTTCCTTTAACTTACGGATAGCATTAACAAATGATTGCACATTATTTGTTTCACACAAAAATCCTGTCATTTCATTTGATATAATCTCTGGTATTGATGATGATTCAGAACTAATGACAGGCAAACCACAAGCCATTGCTTCCGTGACAACTAACCCAAATCCTTCACTTCTTGTTGGGAAGATTAATGCATCAACAGTTTGCATATAGTGAATAATCCTTTCTTGATTTAAGCGGCCAACATCTATCATATTACTGGGAGTATTAACTTGATTACTCACAGTTGCCCCCCCAGTATAATATAAAACATAATCCTCACCTAACTCGTTCATTATCGGTGCAAGCAGATCGACTCCTTTACGTACTATCCAACTACCAACATATAAAAGTCGAAAAGGTTCATTTTTTTGTCGTACCCTATTACCTGGGCAAAACAAATCAGTATCAATGCCATTGTAAATAACTTGTATAGGAACATCACATAAAGTCTGTTTTGCCATATCTGCAACAAATTGACTTACTGCAGTTACTTGGTGTGCATGCTGCATAACACGACGCTCATTTGGGGCTATCCAATACTGGTGATACATCGCTCTTAGCCAACCTTTGTATTGACGTAAATTTGGATCGTGTATTGAGTGGTGTAAAGTCGCAACCACTGGTAAATTTTTGGGTAAAAAACGACTGTGCAACCAAGTATTAACATGAACTATAGTTGCCCAATTTGGTGGATGAGGAATTGTTACGGTCCATGGTAAATATTCAGCACGTAAAGGTAGCCATGTGATTTCTGCTCTTATTCCTCTTACTACTAAACCTTCAACTAAACGCTCTGTGAATATATCAGTCCCGGTGCCTGTACGAACGGTTGGAAACCAAATGGCTGGCTCTATTTTACTTTTCATTTTTCTTTGGCTGTATTTTGTAAATTAATGTAGGTATTATCGGCTTAAAAGCTGATAATACTTTATTAGGAATCTTTCTGAAAAAAATATTTATAAAACTATTTGGCTTTTCTAGCTCCAAAGTTAGTTTAGTTGCTTGCACGCTAAGATTTTCAAATGAGACATCAGCTTGTTTAAGCAAAGCTTCTAACTCCGATAAACCGAATGGTTCACAATCATAAAAGTTACCCTTTCCCCACAATTTTAAATAAGTATTTCTCCAGTTCTTTGGCAACCAACTTAAGAATTTAAGCTGGTAATGTGGTTCTGTTAACATCCAACGATTCGGCACGGCCAAATAACATTGTCCCGTTGGAGTTAATACTCGTTGAATTTCTTTTATATGTAGTAATTGCTGATCCCAATCACCCACATGTTCAACAACATGATTCGTAATTACCACATCAAAACAGTTGTTAGAAAAAGGGAGTTCCACTCCTGAAACCTTTTTAAAATTATAACTATCCCATACCATTCGATTATCATACACATCAACAGCTGAAACCTCACATTTCAATTTTTCATGCGTCGCAAAATAATGAGCAATCCCCCCCGAACCACATCCAACCTCTAAAATACGTAAAGGCTTATCACTTAATCGAAGTTGCAATAAAATTTCAATTTTTTTTGCTTTGACTATGCGAGATGATATATCCAAGACAGCATGTGCTTGGTATTTTTTTCCTAATTGGGTATCAGTTATCAAATCATATATAACTTGACCAAAGCTCTCCCAAGCAAATTTTTTTGAAAAAATTTGAATTTTTTGTTGGTCAAATGGGCTATTTAAAACAAATAAGACTTGTTGAGTTAACTCCATATAATTATTTTTTTCTACCAAACAACCTGAAACACTATCTTTTACAGCATCCACAACACCACCTGTGGCAAAGGCGACTGTAGGTAAACCATGTGCCGCTGCCTCAATCGCCACCATACCAAACCCTTCAGGGTCATCTTGAATATGACGTACAGGGAATACATGTAAATCCGCAGCTTCATAAATAGTCGCAAGCTGCTCATTATCGGTAATTACCCCTAAAAATAGAATATGATTTTCAATTTGATTTTTTCTTGCTGCTTCTAAAATTTCCTCACGAGTTTGTAGCCCCGCGCCTAAAGAATTCTTAGGTGACTCCCCAACTACAACCAAAACCACATCTGATTCTTGTTGAACAATATAAGCTAAGGAATTTTCAACAAACTCCTTTAAGCCTTTACGTGTAGTCAATCGACCAACCGATAACAATATTTTTTTATGTTCTAAATTATATTTTTCCTTAAAAGACTGAATCGCATTTAAGGGCTGAGCTGTTACAGGCAAAGTCACACCTGGATGTACAATACTTATGTCTTTTTCTAATACACCTACATTCAGTGCCAATATCTTTGTGGGTGTACTATTTACAATTACACAATCCATGCGTTTAAAAAAAGGAACCCAAATTTTTTGATACACCCAATGAGCAGCAGTAATATCAAAACCATGCAGGTAAACAACTGCTTTAGCACCCGTAAGCTTGCTGACTAGCCAAACTAAAGGAGCAGTTAAACCGCTTCCAGCAATAATTACATTTGGCTTAAAGCACACAGCAGTCCAGAAAGCCTTGCACAATGCAATTAACATAAATAGCACGAGAGGCTTTAAAGGTGACTCTAAAACCTGAACATTTTCAGGTTTAACTGCAGCAGCACCTGTAGGACCAACGACTTTAACCTCTGCATATTTACTCAGCTCGTCTGCCATATGCCAGTTCAGACGCTCCATCCCCCCAACCAAAGGTGGTAAATTACGTGTTATAAGAAGAATACGTTGCTTCTTCATTTTTTAATTTTTCCCCAATTAAAAACCTACCTTTGAAATACTTAAACCTAAATTGTCGTAAATATTTCCTAAGATAAAAGAATGAACAAATATAGCATTTTACCCTGTAACTGGAAAAAGAAATAAAGACTAAAAAGCCACTAAATTACCAAATTTAGTGGCTATATCAATCAAATAGTCCGAGCACTTTGCCTCAACTCAAAATTTTCCAGCAACAGCGAATTGCACTTTTCCAGCAGTTTTTCATAATCTTCTTTCAGCTGCTCATAATCACTTTTCACCGCTTTGGTCTTAGTTTTCGCTTGCTCAATTTGCTGTGCAGCTTGCTCAATTGCTTCAATTAATGCAACATGGCGGCTCTTTTTAATCGAACCCCGTTTACGTCCTGCTTCCAGTGCTACAGTGTCGTTATTAATGGCAGACCCTTTCGGTAGAATAGTCGGTTTGTTGGCTTTTAATCGCTCCAAAGCAGCATAATATTCATTGAGTGCGCTCATATTTTAAACCTCAATATTGATCGTTTGAATTTTTTGAATGGTCTTATTTAAAGCCATAATGTCACTATCCATTTGTGCGTACAGCAAACTGCCTTGTACTTGTGTGTCACGTACTCGTTGCAGTCGCTGAACCGCTTTTTGCATTTTTTCGGCACTGCCAGCATCAAAAACTGCATGAGCACAGCTTAGACAGCTCGTAATCGCAGTAAAAGAAATTTTTTCGCAAGAATCAGGATTGGTACAAGCACCAAAGAGGCTGAGTTTATAGGCAATTTCCCCCTTCTTCATGCGCTTAATCGTTTCCTCACGATCTGGAAACACTTTCAGTAATTGCTCACGGTCTTTTTGCAGCTGCAAATAGGTTCCTGCCCCACCAAGTAAACGGCTAGCACTATTAATTACACCATCTTCAAACTGAGCATAAGAATGTACCAAGCGCTGATATTCCAGTTCTTGAATAAACTCTTTTTGACTGTCACTCACTAAAATATTTGGTGCAAATACCGCATTATTACGGTAATACAACGTCATAGACTCTGTTAGATGCTTAAATTGGACTGACAAAGCGCCAAGCCCGATCATGCCTGAACGAGCGCCATAAACTGCAAGCGAACGTCTAAATTGATGGGTACAGATATTCCAGTACTCACCAACTTGGCAGTCTTTTTCTTCTCGCCAATTGCGGAAACCATCAAAAGCTTCAAGCTCGGCGATATCACTTTCTGTGATTTCCAACCCATCTCCAAGCAAGACAGAAATACGGCTTAAATACTGATTAAAATTAGACTGTGTTCGAGTCGGAGCACCCTCAAAATTAGAGATATAATCCGTTTCATGCTCAATATTGCGGTTATTTTTATTTCGATGCTTTTGCGAGTATAGCGTTGGAAATAATGGGTATTCAGCAGGATTAGACATATCATAGTGAGGATTGAGTAAGGCGTAGACTTCACCAATACTTTGTGCTGCATTTACGCCTACTTGAATATCTGCAAACGTGATCCAATACGTCGATTTATTTCCACCACCATGCAACTTGGAGGTATAACCCATAATGACATGCACAAGATGCTCATTACTTTGAACCGTTTGATGGCAGTCATAAGATAGCTGATTCACTTCATTATCCCGCATACCTGTGAATCAATACTTTGAATTTCACGCTGCTGAAAAAAGACTTGAATCGCAGGATGTAACTGTTCTGAGCAACTTACATCATTGCTAAAGTATTTTAACGTCTTAGTTTCTGAAAAATAAATTGCAGCAAACAATCGCCCCCCCTTAAAAACAATAGCCAATGAAGCATCTAAACTGGATGCAGACCGCCCCTCATAATACAAAGCTTCATCTGTTTTGAGTAAATAAAGCGCTGAATAATGTTCGAAATTGGATTGGAATTTTTGATAATCGTGCTTTAACAATGCTTGAAGTTCTGTCTAGATTTTTTGATTCGAAGCAATTTGAGGAATTGGTGAAATATCTGAATAGTGAGCTAAGTCGGACTCTTGCGCATAGGCAAACGTGGAAAGAATTAAAAGGAAGCTGAAGTAATATTTATTCTTCATAGCGGACTAATTATTTGTAGTCTATTTTATAATGTCCATATTAACTTACTTATGGATTGTTCATTTTATATGGACACTTATGGAGTATCAATTAAGGTGAAACCTTTTTGAGCGTTCATAACATTCTCCACAAATGTTTTTTGTTTATTTATAAGCCTAAAGAAAAAGCTCATTTAGCTTAATTTTATATTTAGCACGAAGTGTGCCAAGTTTTATTATAGTAATTTTGACAGAAAAAACAGCAATTTAAAAAAAATATTTTCTTTTGTAACATTGATGTTTCATTTTGTGTAACTAACTGACAAAAATTGTCAGTTTTGAGACCTTATTCACCCGAGTATAATCGGTTGATTACTAATCTCATTGTCTAAATCTTGAATCTGCCAATCATAGTAGGCATCTAAGACTTTTCCAATTTCAAAAATACCATCAACCAAAGCTTCTTTATATTTTTTTTGAGCTAATTGCTGAAGAATATTTTGGCAAATTCCATCCCATATCTCTTGCGTTGTGGCATTTCGAATACCACGGTCAATCACAATTTCGACTTTTCGCTCGCATAAATTTAAGTAGAGCAATACACCACTATTATATTCCGTGTCCCATGTGCCCAATTCAGCAAAGAGTTGACGTGCGCGACTTAAGGTATCGTGCTGATAGGCAATTGCCGCAGGTAAACAGGCTTCAATCACGACTTGAATTTCTCCGACATGACCATGCTCGGCTTCTGCCACCGCTTGCGCAATCGCATGTTGATCTTGCTTAGAGTAAAAACGTTTTGCCGAGGGAATATGACAAACATGCTTAAGCCAGCGTTTAAAACTAGGCTCATGTTGCTCAATAATTTTTGCTTGCGTGACAATATCTGTCGAATCTGTTGTTGTTACCATGAGCCTGAAGCACCTCCCCCACCAAAACCGCCACCGCCACCGCCTCCACCGAAGCCGCCGCCAAAACCACCACGTCCACTCCCGCCACCGCGTCCACCACCCGATAAAAAGGCTTGGAAGATCAGTTGAGCAATAGACGTGACCAATAAGAAAAATACACCCGCGCCAATCAGTAGACTTGCCACTAAGCCCATTCCATTGACCAACCCTGCGGCAGTACCTGCAACCGCAGCCGTAGATGCACTGAGTTTTTTACCAAAAATGAAGGATGCAATCACACCCGCAACCACAATAAATAACACCGAGCTTAAAGTCGATTGGGTGGCTTTATGTGATTGATAAGCTTGTTCTTGACGTTCTTTTAGTTCATCTGCAGCTTGAGCAGCAATCTCGGGATCTAACGTTAAAATCCGTTCAATTTCAGCTAAGCCTGCATCAATCCCTTGTGCATACTGCGCTTGCTTAAAGTAAGGCGTAATTTTGTCATTAATAATCCGACTTGCCACAATGTCAGGAATCACGCCTTCTAAACCATAACCGGTCAGAATTTGAATACGGCGGTCATTAATCGCAATGGTCATGAGCAAACCATTGTCACGTTTGGCTGAACCCAATCCCCATGCTTCGGCAACACGCATCGAATAACCAAAGATATCTTCCTGACCTGTGGTGGGAACAATTACCACGCCAACTTGACCTTTGCCCGCATTATGCAAATTTAAAATACGTTGACTGATCTGCTGTTTTTCAGCAGCAGTGAGTAAATTCGCTTGGTCAATGACAGGTGCATTTAAACTCGGCAAATCACGCTGAGTTTGCCCTTCTGCCATATCATTGGCAATACTTGGTTGTTGAACTTGTGCTTCGGCTGTCGCACTCTGAGACGGGGTCGCTTCTTTTTGTTTATTTAAAATTTCACGCGCAACAATGACTTCTTCAATGTCTTGATCTGTCGCTGTGGCAGTCTCTGCCCATAAATAGCTGCTAAACAGACTGCTCCAGAATAACAGCACAACGGCTATTATTTTTAGCGCTCGATTTTTCATTGCAGAAGCCCCAATGTTATTCAATTAGTTAAATGACACTGTTGGTGCTTTTTGTGCACTTTGCTCCGCACTAAAGTTTTGTTTGGTGTCCATACCAATCACTTTGGCGGTCATCACTTGCGGGAATTGACGCGCATAAGAGTTAAAGTCCTGAACCGTAGTGATATAACGGTTACGTGCCACAGCGATTCTATTTTCAGTACCTTCGAGCTGCACCTGTAAATCACGGAACTGCTGATTGGCTTTCAGGTCTGGATAATTCTCAGTCACCGCCAAAAGACGCGACAAAGCACTGGTCATTTGCGACTGTGCTTCCTGATAACGCTGGAATAATTCAGGATCTTCCAGTACTTCACGATCCACTTTTAAACCGGCAACATTGGCACGTGCTTGAGTCACTTCGGTCAATACCTGCTCTTCATGCGCGGCATAGCCTTTGACCACGTTGACCAGATTAGGCACCAAATCGGCACGGCGCTGATACTGGTTTTGCACTTCCGACCAGGCGGCAGTGACTGCTTCATCTTTGACTTGCAAGGTGTTATAGCCGCAACCACTCAGGGTCAAGGTACTGGCTAGCATTAAGGCGATAAGAGATTGTTTAAATACACGCATGATATCTTGTCCTCAATTCTTTATTAATATTTATATAATTAATTTGATTTTAAACAGTATTTTCTAAAGTTTTGTTACTTTTTATAATCTTTTTTAAGTGCTTCTCTTTAAGTTAGACAATATCCAAAAATAAAAACCCGCCGTAGCGGGTTGTTTGAATGACTTCAGTGAATTTTCAACTGTTAAACATCCAGATAATCCAGGATTCCTTCAGCTGCCTGACGGCCTTCCCAGATCGCAGTTACCACCAGATCTGAACCACGCACCATATCACCACCAGCGAAGATTTTTGGATTCGAGGTCTGGAATTTGTATTGCTGCTGCTCAGCGGCAACGACACGACCTGAACCATCCAGATTGATCTCTACATCAGTGAACCAGTCAGCTGGGCTGGTGCGGAAACCGAAAGCAAGCAGGACTGCATCCGCCGGAAGAATTTCTTCTGAACCGGGAATCGGCTCTGGACTACGGCGACCACGACTGTCCGGCTCACCCAGCTGAGTAGTAATAAATTTTACACCGGTTACTTTACCATTTTCACCAACAACTTCGATCGGCTGACGGTTAAACTGGAAGTTCACCCCTTCTTCACGCGCATTTTGCACTTCACGGCGTGAACCTGGCATATTTTCTTCATCACGACGATAAGCACAGACGACTGACTCGGCACCTTGACGGATCGAAGTACGGTTACAGTCCATGGCAGTATCACCACCGCCTAAAACAATGACTTTCTTGCCTTCCACGCTGATGTATTCAGCTGGGTCTTTTTCCCAGCCCTGACAACGATTGACATTCGCAATCAGGAAATCTAGTGCATCATACACACCATCCAGATCTTCACCGGCAAAACCACCTTTCATATAGGTATAGGTTCCCATACCCATAAATACCGCATCATAATCGGCAAGTAACTGGTCGATGGTCACATCTGTACCAATCTCAGTATTCAGACGGAATTCCACCCCCATGCCCGTGAAAATTTCACGGCGGCGCTTCATTACGTCTTTTTCCATTTTGAATTCTGGAATACCGAAAGTCAGCAAACCACCAATTTCCGGACGTTTATCAAAGACCACAGGTTTTACCCCATTACGTACCAGAATATCCGCACAGCCAAGTCCTGCGGGACCTGCCCCAATAATCGCGACTTTCTTATTGGTCCATTGCACATTGGACATATCTGGACGCCAGCCCAATGCAAAGGCAGTGTCGTTGATATATTTTTCGGCATTCCCGATCGTCACTGCACCGAAACCGTCGTTGAGGGTACACGCCCCTTCACACAAACGGTCTTGCGGACAGACACGACCACAGACTTCTGGCAAGGTATTGGTCTGGTGACATAGTTCAGCCGCCTGGAACAGACGCCCTTCTGACACCAGTTTCAACCAGTTAGGAATATAGTTATGTACCGGACATTTCCACTCACAATACGGGTTACCACAGCCGAGGCAGCGATGCGTCTGGTTGGCAGCAATTTCCGCGGTATAAGGCTTATAAATTTCCACAAATTCTGCTTTGCGGACATCAATCTCTTTTTTCTCTGGATCTTGGCGTGCGACATCCAGGAATTGAAAGTCATTATTCAGGCGTTCTGCCATGTCTCTCTCCGTGGGGAGATGTAAGGGGTTCACAGTTGCCTTACATCTGCCTATGTTTCTGCAGTAGTGAAATTATTGTGGATCAGCTTGAGTTGTTTTCAACAGCGTCTGCAAGTTGGCTGCTTTTGGTTTTACCAACCAGAACTTACGGCTGTAGAAGTCAAACTCGTGGCGGATCTTGTACGCCCAAGCACTACCTGTTTCTTTAATATGTTCATCGAGAATACGACCCAAGAAGGCTTTATGCTCCTCCATCGCTTCTGTGGAAATACGGTTCAGCTCAATCAATTCGTGGTTATAATGATCAACGAAGTCATTATCCAGATCAAGTACATAAGCAAAACCACCAGTCATACCCGCACCGAAGTTATGCCCAACTTTACCCAGCACCGTCACAATACCGCCGGTCATGTATTCACAGCAGTGATCACCTGCACCTTCAATCACGGCAAATGCACCCGAGTTACGCACCGCGAAACGCTCGCCCGCTGTACCCGCTGCATATAACTTACCGCCAGTCGCACCGTACAAACAAGTATTCCCAATAATCGCGGTATTTTGGGTCTGGAATGGCGAACCTTTTGGCGGGAAGATCGAGATGCGACCACCGGCCATACCTTTACCGACATAGTCATTGGCATCACCTTCCAGGCTGATATGCAGACCACCGGCATTCCAGACACCCAGTGACTGACCCGCAGTACCATTCAGGTGAACTTTCACCGGATGGGCTTCCATGCTCAGGTTGCCATAGCGTTTCGCAATTTCACCAGACAGACGGGCACCAATCGAACGGTCACAGTTACCGATCGTGAAGCTATATTCACCGCCAGTTCCCGCTTCGATGGCAGGCAGAATTTCATCCACCATTTTTTCAGCCAGAATCCCTTTATCAAATGGTGCATTGCCCTGTACTTCGCAGTACTGTGCTTTACCTTCTGCAGCAGGATGCGACTCTAGCAGTTTGCTTAAATCAAGGTGTGCATGCTTTGCAGTTTCACCTGGCAAGACTTCCAGCAGATCCGTACGGCCAATCAGGTCTTTCAGACTCGATACACCGAGTGCCGCCAACCATTCACGGGTTTCTTCAGCAATAAAGGTGAAGAAGTTGATCAGCATTTGTGGCTCGCCAATATAATGCTCTTGACGTAAATGATCTTGTTGAGTCGCAACACCGGTTGCACAGTTATTCAAGTGGCAGATACGCAGGTATTTACAACCTAATGCGATCATCGGAGTCGAACCAAAGCCGAAGCTTTCAGCACCGAGAATTGCTGCTTTTACGACATCCAGACCGGTTTTTAAACCGCCATCTGTTTGTACGCGAACTTTACCACGCAGATCATTCACACGAAGGGCCTGATGTGCCTCAGAAAGACCCAGTTCCCACGGTGAACCTGCATGATGAATTGAAGAAAGTGGAGAAGCCGCTGTCCCGCCATCATAACCAGAAATGGTAATGAAATCGGCATATGCTTTCGCTACACCTGCCGCAATCGTACCGACACCTGGTTCAGAAACCAGCTTAACTGACACCATCGCCTGTGGGTTAACCTGTTTTAAATCAAAGATCAACTGTGATAAATCTTCAATTGAATAGATGTCGTGATGCGGAGGTGGCGAAATCAGGGTAACGCCCGGTACAGAGTAACGTAAACGGGCAATGAGACCATTTACTTTACCACCCGGCAACTGACCACCTTCACCTGGTTTTGCACCTTGCGCGACTTTAATTTGGAGAACTTCTGCAGACGTTAAGTAAGCAGGGGTCACACCAAAACGGCCCGATGCAATTTGTTTGATTTTCGAGTTACGGATGGTACCGTAACGCGCTGGATCTTCACCGCCCTCGCCTGAGTTCGAGCGACCACCAATCGTGTTCATGGCAATCGCAATCGCTTCATGTGCTTCAGGTGACAGTGCGCCCAAAGACATGCCGGCAGAGTCAAAACGCGGCAGAATATCTTCAACCGATTCCACTTGCTCAACTGGAATCGAATTGTCTGTTTTCAGTTTGAACAGGTCACGAATCGTCGCAATTGGACGCTTGTTCACCAGTTCAGCATATTCTTTAAAGTCGGCATAATTACCCGAACGCACGGCTTTATGTAGCGAGTTGATCACGTCCGGGTTAAATGCATGGTATTCCTTACCAAATACGAATTTCAGCAAGCCACCTTGATCAATTGGTTTACGGTTTTTCCAGGCAATATCCGCCAACTGTTTCTGATCATTTTCAAGATCGACAAAAGTTGCACCCTGAATACGGCTTGGTACACCGATGAAGCATTTGTTTACCACTTCATTGGATAAACCCACTGCTTCAAACAGCTGACCACCACGGTAAGAGGCAACCGTAGAAATCCCCATTTTCGATAGAACTTTCAATAAGCCTTTTTCAATTCCCTTACGGAAATTGTTTTGTGCATAAATTGGATCACCCAATAATTCGCCTTTCGCGACCAGATCATTGATCACATCATAAGCCAGATATGGATAGATCGCAGTTGCACCAAAACCAAGTAGCACTGCAAACTGATGTGGATCACGTGCAAATCCTGTTTCAATAATCAGGTTGGCATCGGTACGCAGACCTGTATTGATCAGGTGATGATGCACCGCACCAGTAATCATGAAAGCATTGGCAGGCAAGTAACCTTCACGGATCTTCTTGTCGGAAAGCACCAGTAAGGTTTTACCATCACGAATGGCTTGCGCAGACTCTTCACAAATACGCGCAATGGCTGCTTCCAGACCTTCGGTTTCCGCATAGTTCAGGTCGATATCTGCAATTTCATAACCGGCACGACCCAGCGTACGGATCTGATGCATTTTCGAATTAGACAGCACAGGACTGGAAATGATCAAGCGGTCTGCATGCTCAGGCCCTTGTTCAAAGACGTTTTGTTCACGACCCAAACAGGTTTCCAGTGACATCACAATCGATTCACGTAGCGGATCGATCGGCGGATTGGTCACCTGTGCAAACTGCTGGCGGAAATAATCCGACACATGGCGCACCTGACGAGACAATACCGCCATCGGGGTATCATCACCCATTGAACCTACAGCTTCCTGACCGCTTTCAGCAATCGGACGCAACAACTGGTCACGCTCTTCAAAGGTCACCATGAACATTTTTTGTGCCGCTTTCAGGCCATCGCCTTTTAAGCCTTGATCACATAAATATTCTTCCAGCTCTGGACTGCCTTGCAAACGTACAGAATTTTCACGTAACCATTCACGGTATGGACGCATACGTTTCAGATGATTATTGACATCTTGCGTATCCAGCACCTTGCCGGTTTGCGTATCAATGACCAGCATTTGGCCAGGACCGACACGGCCTTTAGAAATCACATCTTCAGGTTGATAACCCCAGACACCAATTTCAGAAGCCAGCGTGATATAACCATTTTTGGTGATGACCCAACGCGCAGGACGCAGACCATTACGATCCAGCATACAGATCGCATGGCGACCATCCTGAATCACCAGACCTGCTGGACCATCCCAAGCTTCCATATGTTTTGAGTTGAATTCATAGAATGCACGCAGATCAGCATCAAGTGTTTCCACGTTCTGCCAGGCAGGCGGAACCAGCATACGGAGTGCACGGAACAGATCCATGCCGCCACCCACCAGAATCTCCAGCATGTTGTCCAGACTTGAAGAATCTGAACCGGTACGGTTCACAATTGGATTCAGTTCAGTTAAACCTGGCAATAATGGATTTTCAAATTTCGGCACACGCGCCATGGCCCAGTTACGATTCGCAGTAATGGTATTGATTTCACCATTGTGTGCCAAGTAACGGAACGGTTGTGCCAACGGCCAGCGTGGCAAGGTATTGGTCGAGAAGCGCTGATGGAAGACCACAATATGTGATTCCAAACGTGGATCAGCCAGATCTGTATAAAAATCTGCAATCGCTTCCGGCATCATCAAGCCTTTATAGCTGATGACCGTTGAACATAAAGTAGTGACGTAGAAAGACGTATCATTGCTTAACAGCTGCTCTGCACGACGGCGTGCCAAGAATAACTTACGGTTAAATTCAACCTCAGTCACACCCATTGGACAGTTAACAATAATCTGTTCAAATGCCGGCATCGATTGCAATGCAATTTCACCCAGGGCATCGACATTGGTCGGAATTACACGCCAAGCCAAAACGATTAAACCTTCAGCTTCAATCTCTTTGTTTAAAACCTGTTTGGCATGAGCAGCAAGCGCAGGATCAAGATTTAGAAACACCGAACCCACAGCAAACACTTCACTTAAAGTGGTATCACTTAAGCGTTTTGCTTCTTCACGGAAGAATTTTTTTGGCATTGCCAAGAGCAAACCACAGCCATCTCCAGTCTTGCCATCTGCGGCAATACCACCACGATGGGTCATACAACTCAAACTATGAATCGCGGTCTTGACGAGATCATGGCTAGCATCACCCTGCATATGGGCGATCAAACCAAAACCACAGTTATCTTTAAACTCATCCGGTTGGTATAAACCTTGAGCGGGAGCTACATTATTAGGCGATGGCATGTGCATAGCGTACCCTTCTTTACGAAGCCTTATAGGCTGTTAAACAATCTAAATTCTTCTCTGCGCTGCGTGTAATGGACTTTCGAAGACCGTCTTGCTAGAGCAAAATCTTTTCATCTTTATTTCTTCAGCCTAGTCCTTTTTCAGACCGAATGCATAAAAAATAAAGTTTATTTTGCTGATGAATAACATAAAAATCAGGAATAAATATGACATTCATAGGTTGTCATCGAATCATTTTTCGCGCTAAAACAGGGAGATTAATTCAATCCATGCACCAATAAAGCAAATTACATGCCAATAAATAGCACATAAATTAAAACCATACAGATGACAAAGCTTTAACAAGGATTACAGGGATACTGGTTATTTTTAATGTGTATTTTTTGCACCAAAAGCGCACATTTCTAATTATGTCATTTTTTTGGTGCGCTATTTTAGAACGGGTTAGTTAAAAGGATCACTAATCTCATTGTTTTGAGGACGGGAATTCCCCCCTTGGTTCGGTCGATTATTATTGTTTTGTGGTTGCGGAGCACCTTCTACAGCACTTTCGGATTTCTGTACATCGAGCACATTGCCAGCGGCATCACGACGCACAATTGTGGTACTGGTGGTCGCATCCGAACTACGCGGTTTAACCTGAGCCTGAGTTCGCTGTCTGAGTCGTACCGATTCATCGATCTTCGGTAAAGGAACGTTTTTCAAGCGCACCTCATACAGCTTCTGATTACTTGCCAACTCATCTGAACCCAGATTATTCACCAGACCGACATACTGCTGGATTTGCACAATTTCAGGCTGGACTGACGCAGGCAGATTTATATTCAAGTTAGCCAAAGCCTGTTTGGCTTCTGCTGCGGTTTTATATCGACCATAAAGCAGCACATATTGTTCTGGCTGATTTTCACCCGATATTCTTAAATAAATAAAGGGCTTACGATCTGGCTGTTTTTTAAGAAAACTTTTTAGGATGGCTTCATTACTTACGCGAAATAATTCAATCGCATGCTGTTTTTTGGCTTCATTGACAAATTTGGTGCCACGAAATTCAGGTTCATGATTGGCATTCACAATGGTGCGCGTATTCAAGTCAAGGGGTTGAACCTCGTCGAAAAGCGCACCAAGATGGGTCATAGTCGCTACTTTTTCCGGCTGAATTTGTAGCTGAGCTTTAGTTTCCGGCTTTTTTTCTACTTCAACCACGGTATCTGGGTCAGTAATTGCCCAGAAGATCAAGGCTGCAAAGAGACAGCATATCCCACAGACCAGCCAGAAATAGTGCTGAACCTTTTGCCAAGGAGTGTGTAATGCTGCCATAAAAACTAAAACCTATGCCTGATTGGCCAAAATTGCCTGTTGCATTAACTCAAGATCAAAGTCTCGGGTAATCACAGCTTTGCCTAATTGTTGCAACAATACCAGACGCAATTGCCCATTTAAGACTTTTTTGTCATGGGCCATATAAGCCAGGAAATCATCCAGAGGAATTTTAGGACAAACAATCGGAAGTTTGGCACGAGAAATGATTTTTTTTGTACGTTCCAGATCACCCTGAGAAATCCAGCCCATACGCTGTGATAAATCTGCTGCCATCACCATACCGGTTGCCACAGCTTCGCCATGTAGCCAGACCCCGTAACCCATATAGGATTCAATCGCATGACCAAAGGTATGCCCTAAATTGAGTAAAGCACGCTCACCCTGTTCTTTCTCATCATTGGCCACAATTCGGGCCTTATGCGCACAGGAGCGATAAACAGCTTCAGCCAGCAATTTTTCATCACGGCCAATCAGTGCCTCCATATGCTCTTCAAGCCAGAGCAGGAATTCTTCATCACCGAGTAGCGCATACTTAATTACTTCAGCCAGACCGGCAGAAAGTTCACGATCGGGCAAAGTAGAAAGTTGCGACATATCGGCCAGCACCACTTGCGGTTGCTGAAATGCACCAATCATGTTTTTACCCAGTGGATGATTAATCCCGGTTTTTCCACCGACACTGGAATCGACTTGAGACAGTAAAGTCGTCGGTACCTGAATGAAGTACACGCCACGCTGGAAACATGCCGAAGCAAAACCGGCCATATCGCCAATCACACCACCACCGAGCGCAAGCACCGTACAGTCCCGGTTAAAACCAGCTTCAAGCAATGCATCAAAGATCAGATTCAGATGCTGGCTATCCTTATATTTTTCACCATCGGGCAAAATACAGGTCGCAACATGCTTGTCTAAAGCTGCAATCGCAGTTTGATAATGCTGCAAATAAAGTGGCGCAACCGTGGTATTGCTCACAATCATCACTTGCTTGCCATGAATATAGGGAGCCAATAAGGCCTGTGGATCAAGATCGCTCCCGATAAAAATAGGGTAACGACGTTCTCCGAGTTCTACATATAAGGTTTGCATGTTTGATTAACCACTTTATTCAATGTACTTAGTTCTTGGAAGTAATGAGATTGAGAATCCGCTGCGCCAGATCTCGTGCCGCACCCTGATTGGTCTCAATGATATGATGTGCCACTTCCCGATACAAGGGGTCACGAACTGCCAATAAATCACGTAACTTTTGTTCCGGATTTTCGACTTGGAGGAGTGGACGGTTTTTATCGCGATAGGTACGCTGCAGTTGAATTTCAACCGGCGTATAGAGATAAACGACGATCCCACGCTGTTTCAGATAGTCCCGATTCAAGACCTGAGTAATGGCACCACCGCCAGTGGCTAAAACTAAATGGGGGCGTGAAGTCAGTTCATTAATTACAGCAGTTTCACGGTCACGAAAACCCTGTTCCCCTTCTTTCTCAAAAATCCAGGGAATCGTCGCACCTGTTTTACGTTCAATTTCATGATCGCTATCTAGAAATTCGCGTCCTAACAATTCTGCGAGATGTCGTCCTACTGTTGTTTTACCGGCCCCCATCGGCCCTACCAAATAAAGATTTGGTAGGGTTTCAAACTCTTTGCTTGGCAAGGAGTCACCTATTCGTTTTGTTAAATTCAAAATATATTAATGATTTCTTGAAACACTGTCATTAACAATTCGAGGTGTAACGAAAATCAGCAACTCACGCTTGTTATCCGATTTTAAATCTTTACGGAATAAACGCCCTACATAAGGAATATCCCCCAGGAATGGCACCTTGGTTTGTGCATTACGGGTTTCCTGCTCAAAAATCCCACCCAGGACCACTGTTTCACCATTATCCACCAGCACATTGGTATTGATCTGGTTTTTATTAATAGTCAATTGTCCGGTCGGCGTTGGGTTGCCTGGGGAGTCACTGGTAATATTCAGCTCCATCTGCACTTTCCCATCAGGAGTAATACTTGGCGTGACATCCAGACTCAAAGTCGCATCAATAAACTCAGTAGTGGATACAGCATTGGCCCCTCCACCTTCAGCAGATTGATACGGAATTTGAGAACCAGAGGCAACAGTTGCCTTCTGCTTGTCTGCAGTCAGTACTTTAGGGGTAGAAATCACCTCACCATAACCATCTGCCTGAAGCGCAGACAGCTCAAGATCCAGCATAAAATCAGAGAGGCTGATCAAACCAAAGGCAATACGACTTGCGCCTTGACTGGTTACACCTAGGTCTACATTCAGGTTTTGTGGACGCTGAATATCATAGGTAAATCCACCAAACTCATTTTGTTCAGGCTCTCTAAGATCCCAAAGCGTGGTATCACTACCACCGACCAGAAGGCTATTATTGTTGGCAATCCCTTGTGACAAAATCCCCCATTTCACCCCCATCTC
Source organism: Acinetobacter sp. F9 (assembly GCF_019195275.1). Classification (NCBI taxonomy): domain Bacteria; kingdom Pseudomonadati; phylum Pseudomonadota; class Gammaproteobacteria; order Moraxellales; family Moraxellaceae; genus Acinetobacter; species Acinetobacter sp. F9. The sequence goes on along the minus strand of NZ_CP078068.1, from coordinate 2,126,392 downwards.
TTTGGTGAAGTCAGTGGTAGCTCGCACAATACGTGCTTCGACCATCACCTGCTTGACCTGTACATCAAGTAGATCCACCATATTCCGGATTTTATCAATAAAGAGCTGAGTATCATTCACAATAATGGTATTAGTTCGTGCATCAACAGACACAGAACCACGGGAACTTAATAAACTTTCTCCACCATCATTATTATTCGTGCTACCCGAACTAGATGCGCCTTTATTCTGCGTAATCAGTTTCTCAATATCAGCGGCTTTGGCATAACTCAGCTGCATATATTCAGTTTGGATAGGCGCAAGTGCAACACTCTGCTTAATAGCCTTAGCTTCTTCCTCTTCAGCCTTAATCAGCTCTGCAACTGGTGCGATCCAGATCACATTACCATTACGACGTTTATCCAGATTTTTGGTTTTCAGCACAATATCCAGCGCCTGATCCCAAGGCACTTCTTTTAAGCGCAAGGTAATATTGCCTTGTACACTATCCGCAGCCACCATATTGATATCGGTAAAATCAGCCAAAAGCTGTAGTACACGACGTACTTCAATATCCTGGAAATCGAGTGAAATTTTCTTGCCGCTATAAGCCACGGTCTTCGGACGTAGCGGACTCTTGGCTTCCGGACGTTTCAAACTGATGGTCAGCTTATTATCCGTTTGATAAGCCATATATTCATAGCTTTCCCCGGACTGGATCGTAATCACGCCTGATCCATTTTGATTCACTGCATCCACACTCGACACAGGCGTCGCAAAATCATTCACATTCAGACGACGGGTCAAATGCGTCGGGATCTTCGTGCCTAAGGTTCGAACAATGATTTTAGTTCCCTGCTGCTGTACATCAACCGGGGTATTATTGCCTGCCAGGTCAATCACCACCTGACCTTCACCTTGAGCCCCACGCTGGAAACTGATATTGCTAATTCCCTGAGCTGACTGCTGTAATACCGGTTGAGCTGTCGCGACTGGCGTCGCTGAATTGATTTTCAGGATAAAGGTATTCCCTTCAACTCGCGTGGTAAAGGCACCAGCATCTGCCAGATTAACAGTCAAACGGGCACGTTGTGCATCCGAAGTAACATCCACTGAACTGGCTTCACGTGTTGCAACCGCAATATTGCTTTGTTTTAAATTCTGTTGTGCCTTGTCAAAGTCCAGAATCAAACGTGACGGTGATTCTAATTGATAGGCCTGTGGTTGTGGTGGCAAACCATTGAACATCACCCGAATCTCAGTTCCTTGTCCAGGAAGCTGCATGGGTACTACATTGGTCATTGAAACCTGCGCACTGGCTGCTTGCATCACCGCAATCGCAACAGCACCCATGGAAAACTGACGAAACACACGATTCATTGTATTAACATCCCCAAAAATAAATTCTTTAATACTCTTATTCATTGTTATTCCTTTAAAACTTATGGCGCTGGCCCGATAAGAACCAGACTTCGCGGACGTTCCACATATCCCTCACGGCCATCTGGAATAATCTCAATCAAATCGATCTGGGTTGGTGTAATTCCAACCACACGACCATGATTAAGTCCCATATAGCTACCACGTTGGATCCGCTCCACCTCACCATCAGGCGTTTGGATTAAAGCCAGAATCTGCCCAGCCTGATTACGCATACTGCCTTTCATGGTCAATGTTTCCAGCGGATAACTTTCTAGCGGTTGCAGTTGACGTGATAGGTTTGGATAAACCCGTTTCCCCGCCATAATTTTCAGTTCAGCAGCCAGAGAGCTTGGTAAAAAAGGACTTTTGATCTGATGGGCTGCATAGTTGAAGGTTTCAACTGGCATAAAATCAGGCGCAGGTTCAATCGGCAAAGGCGGCTGATTACGAATATTGGCCATTTCCTGATTGACTGCATCAATGCGCGAATCACATCCCAATAATAAAAACCCAAGCGTTAAAGCCGAAGTAATTTTAATATTCTTCATTACTGCGCCCCCTGAGTAGTGCTATTAGCTGCAGCGCCTTCTGCATTACCGACATAACGATAAGTTTTGGCTTTCACCACATAATCAATGACCGGAATTTCAGATTTTTTCTCTTTGTTTTCAGTACCGGTAATAGTGAAATCATGCAGCGTGACAATACGCGACAAACCGGCAATACTGCTAACAAAAGAGCCAAAAGCGTGATAATCCCCAGTGGCTTCAATCGCAATTGGCTGCTCAATAAAGAATTCTTGCTTAATTTCAGGTTCCAGACGGATATTTTTAAACTTCAGGCCTGAATTCACACCACTCAGGTTAATATCTTCAACCAGACCCGGAATCTCAGTTTCTTTCGGTAACTGTTCTAACTGCTGGTTAAAACGGGCTTCCATTTCCTGAAGCTGAATTTGATATTGTTGTAAATTGCGCAATTTGGATTCTTTTTCACGGAATTCATTCAGCAGGTTTTGTTCCTGGGCACTGGCTTGTGAAATTGACTCAATCGTGCTTCTGATCATAACGAAGTAAATCACCGCAAAGGCCAATGCAACAATAAAAATCCAGCAAGTAATTTTGACCGATAAAGGCCAACTGCCATAGTTATTTGGATCTAATGTATTGAATTGCTGAAAAAACTTTTCAACAGTCATTTTGTTTTTGGGTACAGCGACGACATCCTGGCTGAACTCATCGAATTCTTCATTACTCATGATGATGCCCCCGTAGTTGTAGCGACTGCTTGTTGTTCTTCATTCAGTACTGGCTGAGCGATCTGATCCAGATCTACAGTTACAGTAAAACTGCCATAGGATTCTTCCACACGTGGAATAATCGAGCTCGGTGCTTTCTCTTTTTGTTCAGTGACTATGAATGCATTCATAAAGGCATTGCGATACCAGGATGAAGCTTCCAGATTACGGAGCAGTTCTGCTACCGTATTTGGACTTTCAGCCCGACCTTCAATGGTAAACTTGTCGCCGATACGCTGGAATTTGGTGATATACATATTGCTTGGGGTCACCCGTACAATTTCATCAATCAAATGCACCGCAATCGGACGCTGGGTTTGTAAACCTTGAATGAGTTTCATTCGTTCGACAATCGCATTACGCTGTTCTTGCAAACCTTCAAGTGCCTTTAACTGCACATCCAGATTCTGGTTGGTACTTTGAATCAGCTGATTGGCCTGCTCCTGATCCTGAAGCTTGTGATCATAATAAAACCAGGTTGAACCCGCTGCCGCTAATCCCAAGAAAAGCGCCCCCACGCAGATTGCCACGAATTCATTATTTCTTTTAATTCTTAGCTCATCACGCCAAGGAAGTAAGTTAATTCTTGCCATTAATCAAAACTCCTTAATGCCAAACCGCATGCAACCATGAGTGATGACGCGTCATTTTCGATTTTTTTAATATCAATTTGAGGAGAAAAGCCCATTTGTAAAAATGGATTCGCGATCGTGACACGGTAACCGAGTTTTTGTTGTAATAATTTTGCCAGACCTGGAATATTGGCATTCCCGCCGGCCAGTAAAATATGGTCAATCTCATTAAACTGAGAAGATGAAAAGAAGAACTGCAATGAACGGGCTGCCTGTTGTACAACAGCATCCAGAAATGGCTCTAGGACTTCAATATCATAATCATCCGGCAAGGCACGGGTTTTTTTAGCACGCCCAGCTTCTTCAAAGGACAATCCATAACGATTCTGAATTTCCTGAGTCAATTGCTTGCCACCAAACACCTGCTCACGGGTATAAATAATCTTGTTGTTCTGCATCACCGACAAGGTCGTCATACTATGACCAATATCTAAGATACCAACCGTATTGACCCCCATCGGCAAAGTGTCAGAAAATACCTTAAAGGCATTTTCCAGCGCAAAACTTTCTACATCTGCAATCTTAGGCGTTAGACTGCTAATCTCTAAAACTTCAGAACGCGCTTCGACATTTTCAATTCGGGTAGCGACCAGCAGCACATTGACCCGGTTCGGATTGGCAAGACGGTCTGGCAGAACTTCAAAGTCCAGACTCGCTTCATCGAGTGGAAAAGGAATGTATTGTTCCGCATCTTCACGAATCTGAACTTCACGTTCATCATCTGACATGTCTGCATCCATCTCAATGATTTTGGTGATGACCATTGAAGTTGGAATCGCAAAAGCGGCCTGATTCGACTGGGTATTACCCAAATTAATTGCACGCCCAAGGGCATCAGCGACTGCTTCCGGGTTTAAGATGTTTTTTTCAACAACACTGTTTTCCGATAATGGGATCAAAGCATAACTCTCTACCCAGTAACGGCCACTTTTTACAGAAAGTTCTAAAACCTTAACAGAAGTCGAACTAATATCGACTCCTATTAACCCCTTATTTGGTTTACGATATAACCTGCGCACAATACACTTCCTATTATTTTTTTGTCCCCAATTCAATCTAACTTACCAATTGGTCCAGTCTATAATTTTATATAGATACAATAACTCATCTAACAATATGGATATCGACAGGATATACTGACCGGTAATTAGTTCGCCATTAGCTCTTATTAAAACTTACTTGTTATGAAAAAGCTATCTTGTTCAGGCCTTGTTCATCCATTTTTTTTGATCATTATCATTATACTGATCTCAATTCCGATGGGTTTCTATGGCATGTATCTCTATATTGCCCCATCTTTGCCTGAAATGTCTACGCTTAAAAAGGCCCCTTTATTAAAGCCTTTACAAGTTTTTAGTTCAGATAATGAATTAATTGCCGAATATGGAGGCAAGCTTTCTGTTCCCGTGAAATATGAACAAATTCCGCCCGAGTTTATTCATGCTTTCCTTGCCGCTGAAGATTCCAGCTTTTTTGAGCATAGCGGGATCAGCTTTAAAAGTTTGGGACGCGCACTCAGTGAGACGGTAACCGGCTCGGATGTACAGACCGGTGGTTCAACCATTACCATGCAAGTGGCAAAAAACTATTACCTTAGTCCTGAACGGACGCTGAAGCGTAAACTGACTGAAATTTTTCTGGCCCGTAAAATTGAGCAAAGCTTAAGTAAAGAAGACATTCTGACCCTGTATGTCAATAAAATTTTTCTGGGGAAAAATGCTTACGGCATCGCAGCAGCAGCTAAAATTTACTATAACAAGAGTTTAGAAGAGCTTTCAATTGCACAAATGGCGATGATCTCTGGACTGCCTAAAGCACCTTCTCGATATAATCCGGTGGCCAATCCCAAACGCGCCCTGGAACGTCGTAATTGGATTTTGGGTCGTATGCTGCAATTGGGCTATTTAAACCAGAGCCAGTATCAGCAAGCCATTGCTGAACCGGTAAATTTAGATATGCCTGACCGGAGTACCCGAAACAAATTCCCGTATGTCGGTGAAATGGTACGCTCTGAACTGGTACAAAATTTTGGTGAACAGGCGGTAGATTCTGGTTATAAAGTCTATACCACCATCCATAGTGAACGTCAGGCCTATGCGGAGCAAGCGGTACAAGAAGGTTTAGAGGCTTATGACCGTCGACATGGCTGGCGTGGTGCTGAAGCAAATGATCAACCCCTCGACAAGTTCCGTGCCTATGCCAATACCTATCCCGCGCAAGTGACTCAGGTGGGTAATTCTAGTTTTGAAGCACTCATGCAGGACGGAAGCAGCGTGACTGTTCCCTGGTCAGGTATGTCCTGGGCGCGTCGCTTTCGTAACGTCAACAGTGTAGGTGGCGCACCGAGCAAAGCGTCCGAAATTGTCAAAGTCAAAGATATTGTTCGTTTAAGACCCAATGAAAATAAAACCTCGTGGTCATTGGTGCAGATCCCCAATGTGCAAGGACAATTGATTGCCATCAATCCAAATAATGGTGCGATTGAAGCCATTGTCGGGGGATATAACTTTTATCAGTCGAAATTTAACCGTGCAATCCAAGGCTGGCGTCAACCCGGCTCTACGATTAAACCTTTTGTTTATGCACTGGCTTTAGAACGAGGCATGACACCGCATACCATGGTGAATGATGCGCCAATTACCATTGGCAAATGGACACCTCGTAATTCAGATGGCCGTTATCTGGGGATGATCCCGCTACGCCGCGCACTATATCTTTCGCGCAATACCGTTTCAGTGCGTTTATTACAGGCTGTCGGGATTGAACGTACCCGTCAGCTGTTTATGGATTTTGGTTTACAGGACAATCAGATTCCGCGTAACTACACCATCGCACTCGGCACGCCTCAGGTTCTGCCGATTCAGATGGCGACAGGTTATGCGACTTTTGCCAACGGTGGTTACCGGATCCAGCCACATTTCATTACCCGTATTGAAGATGCCTATGGCCATACCATTTTTGAGGCTCAGCCTGAATATGCGTGTATTTCCTGTATCAATACCGAAGAAGAACCTGCTCAACCGGCCGACACCATGACCGCAGATGATGAAGCGATTGCAATCAACAATACAAGTCTAGAACAGAAACAGGCTGCACCCAAAGTCTCTGCTGAAGACAGTAATTATCGTCAGGCACAGCGTATTTTAAAATCCAGCTCTGCCTATGACATGGCCAATATTCTGCGTGATGTGATTCAGCACGGTACCGGCCGTGCGGCCTTAAGAATCGGGCGAAATGATATTGGGGGCAAAACCGGAACCACAAATGACGCCAAAGATGCCTGGTTCGCAGGGTTCAATGGCAAACTGGTTACCATCACCTGGGTCGGCTTTGACCAGCCTAAAACCTTGGGACGCCGTGAATATGGTGGTGTGGCAGCCTTACCGATCTGGACCGACTTTATGGGCAATGCCTTAAAAGGTCAGCCAGAAGCATGGGTGCGTTTAGACCGTAATGCCAAGGCACCAGTGAATCGAAGCAAGGTAGTTCAGGGTGATGAAGCGCAGAATGATCCGTCTTCACCACCAATGGCCACTGCGCTTTACCGCCCGGCACCTGTGGTCGTCCCGAAACGGACAGAAACGGATTTCGAAGATCTGCCGGGACAGGAAATCGCTGTGCCAGATGCTGCTGAAACAACCGCTCCGCCAGAACAGCCGCTTCAACCAAGCAAAGTGGACGCTTTAGAAAACCTGATTCAAGAAGTGCAATAACCACAACCGACAAACTGATATAAGAAAGCCCTCAACAATGAGTAATGCTGATCAGTTAAGGAGTTTATAAGTAAAATCTTTAATTTTTTAGTCATTCACGACGGAGTCTTAACGTTCTAAATCAAATACTTGTAAATCATTTGTTACTTTGGTTTCGCCCAAATGAGAAGCGAAGCTTCGCAAGGAAGGCATCTTGCGGAGCAACACTCCTCACCGCAAAACTCGTCAGCCACCATCGACTAGTAAATTTGTCGCAGAAATAATCATTTTTAATCTTGCGGTGCAATACACCTCATGTCTCAAACAGTTGCGGATGACTTTTCTACCTATCAAGTATGATCATGAATTTAAAAAATAAAATGCCAGTCAATTCCTTAATTGACTGGCATTACTCAACAATGAGGGCATTTTTATCGGTGAATTTTTATTTTTTCTGAAACAGATAGATCTGATATTGCGCCAGCAATTTAAACTGATCCTGCTGTTCAAGTACCAGACGGCGTTCAGGTTTGGCCTTGTAAGCATATGGCGTCATAGCAATCAGGTTTTTTAAATCTGTCTGTGGCAAAGTCATCGGGGCATCAATCACCTGCTCACTGAGCAGATCAAATTCATCTTGCAGTTGCTCAACAAACTTTTGCGGTTCGTGGGGTTTCACTTCTTCAAAAAGTGCCTCACGCATCGCATATAAATGCTGTGGCGCAGGTGTCACCACCATTAAATAACCTTCAGCTTTTAAAACCCGTAAAATTTCCTGTTTTGGGATCGGGCTGAACAGGCTGGTACACATATCAATCGACCCATCCAGCACCGGTAAAGTCGCCCCGGTTCCTACGACCCAGGTGATATTTTTATTGAGCTTGGCCGCGACCTGAACGGCATTTTTGGCAATATCCACCCCGACGCATTGCAGCACTTCAGCCTGCATGGCATCAGTATAGTAGCCTTCACCACACCCAATATCTAAAAGATTTTCAATACGCAGCTCTCGGAGCTTCTCCACCACGGCCTGTTGCAAAGGCGCATAATGACCCGCACTCAAAAATGCACGACGTGCCTGGACGGACTCAGGCGTATCCCCAGGATTTTTACTGTGTTTATGTTGCACCACATGCAGGTTCACATAGCCTTGCTTGGCCACATCGTAGCTATGATGATTCTCACATCGCCATGTTCTTTCATTTAAGCTCAACTGCTGGCGACAGACTGGGCACATGAGTAAATTCATCATTTTCTCCAAAACAAAAAAGCCGGCCTGCGCCGACTTTTTTCAATGCATCTCTTAGCGCAATTTTAAGGTCATTAGACCCAAAACCACCAGCATAATTGTAATAATCCAGAAACGAATGACGACTTGAGTTTCACGCCAGCCTTTCTTTTCATAATGATGATGCAGCGGTGCCATCAGGAACACGCGTTTATTGCGCATTCTTAATGAACCAATCTGCAAAAATACTGAAATCGCTTCGACCAAGAATACACCCGCCATAATCGCAAAGACGATTTCCTGACGTACCATCACGGCAATCGTCCCCAACATCGCACCCAGTGATAAAGCACCGACATCACCCATAAACACTTGGGCAGGATGGGCGTTATACCACAGGAATGCCAGACCGGCACCAATCATCGCCGCACAGATCACCACCAGTTCAGAGGAATATTTCACATAGGGAATATGCAGGTAATTGGCAAAACGCACGTCTCCGGCCAGATAAGCAAATACACCCAGACCTGCTGCAACCAGTACAATTGGCATAATCGCCAGACCATCCAGACCATCGGTGAGGTTTACCGCATTGGATGCACCATTGATCACAAAATAAGTAAAAATAATGAAGCCAATCCCCAGTGGAATAGCCGACAACGGAATCGTCAAATCTTTAAAAAATGGAATCAAAAGATCCAGCATATTCGCGGTATGTACCGGATTGGTCTGCTGCTGTGCAATCACATACAAGGCAATACCGACTCCCAATGCACCGACCGAAGTCCAGAAGAATTTTTTCTTCGCAGGCAGACCGGCATTGTCTTTATAACGAATTTTAATCCAGTCATCCGCCCAACCCACGGCACCGAAGATGACCATCACCGCCAGTACAATCCAGACATAAGGATTGGAAAGATCCGCCCAAAGCAGGGTCGAAATACCGATTGAAAGCAAGATTAGTACCCCACCCATGGTCGGTGTACCCATTTTCTTGGCATGGTTTTCAGGGGCATACGAGCTGACCGCCTGACCATATTTGAGTGCCTGAAGCTTGCGAATCATGATAGGACCCAGCACCAGACCAATGGTCAATGCCGTCAGGACACTGAGCAACGCACGTAAAGTTAAATAACGAACCACCTGAAACGTGCTGTCAAAGCCCGCCAAATGTTCAAAGAGCCATAACAGCATTTAGAGTTTCTCCATCAATGCAGCCATCAATGTTTCCATATGGGTATAACGCGACCCTTTAAACAGAAATGACATCGGCTGAGGTTGATGTGTTTCAATCAAATGAATTAAAAATGGCAATGCCTGCTCCTGATTCAGGAAAGCCTGCATTTTCTTGCCATATTGGGTACTACGTGCACCTTCCTGTGCGGCAGGTGCAAATTCACCCACAGCCACCACAAAGTTAATGCCTTTGACCGAGACCAGATCTCGACCCAGCTTATAATGTTCCATCGCAGCCGATGAACCGAGCTCACCGATATCACCGGTCACCATGACCCGGATACCCTGCTGCTGTGCCAAAACTTCAGCTGCTGCACGCATTGAACCAGGATTGGCATTGTAGGTATCATCAATCAGCAAATACTGTTTGTGTTGAATAAAGTTCAAACGGCCTTTGGCACCCACAGCCTGCTCCAGACCGGTCACAATATCATCCAGACCAATCCCGATTGCCAAAGCAAAGGCAGCCGCTGCTGTGGCATTTTCAACATTATGCTCACCGGCAAAGGGCAGCTGAACTGTTTTCGAAGCTTGTGGTGTATTCAAGGTAAAGGTAGAAGATTGCGCATCAAGCACGACATCGCTGGCATACACCTCACCGCCGGCACCAAAACTTAAGCTTTGTTCAGTTTTGACCGCCTGACGAATGGTTTCAGTAAAATCATCTGCGGCAGGAATAATCGAGGTTTCTGTAATATGCGCGTAAATTTCAGATTTGGCAGTACAAATGCCATCACGGCCACCGAATTCACCCAAATGCGCAGTGCCGATATTAATGATCCCGGCCACATGCGGCTGTACCATGTTTGAGGTGTAATCAATTTCGCCCTGATGACTGGCACCCAGCTCCATCACTGCATACTGATGTTCGGAACGTAATTCGAGCAACATCACCGGTACGCCGAGGTCATTATTCAGGTTGCCACGCGTGATCAGTGTCGGCGCAAGACGAGACAAGATGCTCCCCAGCATTTCCTTGGTGGTGGTCTTGCCACTGCTGCCGGTCAAGGCAATGACTTTGAGCTGAGGATTCTGCTGACGACGGTATGCGCCCAACCGCCCCAGTGCCAAACGGGTATCGTCTACGACAAGCTGGCAGATATCAATATCGAGCGGTCGACTGACGATCGCAATCTGACAGCCGCTTGCTGCTACTTGTGCCACAAAATCATGGGCATCAAAGCGCTCGCCTTGCAGCGCAAGGAAAGCATCCCCTTGTTCAGCATCACGCGAATCGGTCAGAATACGTTTGATGGCGTCTGCCGGTTTTTTATTATTGAGCCAATTGCCTTGAGTCGCTTGTTCAAGCTGTTCTGCTGTCCAAGGTGCAAGTGGCACGGTACTGGTTGTTGAGGTATGCATATCTGAATCCTAATACGCTGGATAAGCTGAATCTGCGCTGTGATGCTGGGCATCAATCGCGGCTTGCACTTCGACCACATCATCAAACCAGTGACGTACACCATCAATTTCCTGATAATTTTCGTGACCTTTGCCTGCAATCACCACGATGTCCCCTGCCTGCGCGTGTTTAACGGCAAACTTGATCGCTTCACGACGGTCATGAATTTCATGGTAGCTTTTGCCTAAAAAGTCGATGCCATTTTTCATATCGGCAAAAATTTGTGCAGGATCTTCGGTTCGCGGGTTATCGGAAGTCAAGACCGCAATATCCGAACCTTCTAATGCTGCTTGGGTCATCAGTGGACGCTTGCCGCGGTCACGATCGCCGCCACAGCCAAAGACGGCCCAGAGATTTTGCGCAACATGACGTTTTAAAGTGATGAGAACCTGAGTCAAGGCATCAGGTGTATGCGCATAATCCACTACAAATAGGCGCTCGCCATCACGCAGCACCTGCATCCGGCCTGGTGCACCTTTGAGCTGTGGCACAGTCGCAATCAAGCTACTTAAATCAAATCCGGCCTGCTCTGCCATGATCAGACTGGCGACCAAATTTTCAATATTGAAATGTCCAAGCAGCGGACTGTTCACAACATATTCAGCAGAAGCAGTTTTCAGCTTAAAGGTCGCACCTGAAATGCTGTATTGAATATCCTGAACCTGATAATCCGCAGCTTGACGGGTTGAATAGGTCAAAATTTCTGGCTGTGAGGGATTGTTGCGCGCTGCATCAATCATGATATGAGCATGCGCATCATCCAGGTTGATGACAGCCACTTTTAAACTTTCAAATTTAAATAAAGCAGATTTGGCTTCTGCATAAGCTTGCAGCGTCCCGTGATAATCCAGATGATCGCGACTTAAATTACTATAGCCCGCAATCTCGATATCACAGCCATTCAAGCGACCTTGCTCCAGACCATGCGAACTGGCTTCAATCGAGGCAAATTTAGCACCGGCTTGAGCATAAACATGCAAAGCATTTTGCAATTGCAAAGCATCGAGCGTGGTATGCGACGAGGCTTCCAGATTTGGCAAAATCCCGTTACCTGTAGTCCCCATCACTGCACAAGCTTTGCTTTGCAACATGAACAGTTCCGCAACCAAACGTGAAATCGTGGTTTTACCATTGGTGCCGGTCACTGCAAGAATACCTGCAGCCTGAACAGGTTGGCTGGCTTGTAAGTATTGTTTTTGCCACTGTCCCATCAAATGTCGGACATCAGCAACCACCAGATTGGGTGAGATATCCAATTCGATTTCAGAAATCACCGCTAAGGCACCCTGCTCTAAAGCTTTTTGTGCAAATACTGCCGTTTTTTCTGGTTGTGACAGACTGGTCAAGGCAATAAAAATTTGCCCTGCCTTAACTTTACGGCTATCCAGTTCGAAACCCTGAAAGGCTTGGGTCATCCATTCAGCAGTATCCTGAACGGCGTAGAGATCTTTAAATGTAATAGACATTGATCACCTATTTACTGGACTTTGGGAGATTCTAAAGGTTTGTCCAGAGGGACATTTAGCAGACGCAAGGATTCCTGCATCACGCGTGCAAATACCGGTGCCGATACCGTACCGCCGTAATAGGTGCCTTGCGGATTTTCGACCACCACCACCATGGCAATACGCGGATCACTCACGGGCGCTACGCCAGCAAACAAAGCCCGGTATTCATTGGTAGAATAGCCTTTACGATCGGCACGCAGTTTATGCGCAGTACCGGTTTTCCCTGCCACACGATAACCCGGAATTGTCGCGCGCGTGGCGGTACCGCCAGGCAGAGTTGCTACTTCCAGCATAAGCAAGACCTGATCTGCAATATTGGCATCAATCATTTGCTCACCCTGCGGCTGTTCTTCCAGCTTGTACAGGCTCAGCGGCATTCTCACACCCTTATTGGCCAGCATGGCATAGGCATCCGCCATTTGCAGCACAGTAGCATTCAGACCATAACCATAGGACATGGTTGCCACTTCTGACACATTCCATTTACTTGGTGGCAAGATCAGACCGGCACTTTCACCCGGGAATCTTACTGCTGAGCGTGAGCCAAAACCCAAGCGTTTATAGAAAGTAGGTAGAGTTTCATACGGCAAAGACAAGGCCAGTTTGGCGACACCCACGTTCGAAGATTTCTGGATAATACCGCCCAGTGTTAACTGACCATAGTTATGCGTATCACGAATGGTGTGATTGCCAATTCGCATACTGCCCGGTGTAGTGTTGACCACTGAATTGGCCGTATATTTACCACTTTCCAGAGCCATTGCCACGGTGAAGGGCTTCATGGTCGAACCCGGCTCGAAGGAATCCACCGCACCACGGTTACGCATGGCATCCTTGTTCAGCAGACCATTTTTATCATTCGGGTTATATGATGGCCAAGATGACAAGGCCAGAATTTCTCCGGTTTTTACATCGACCGCAATCGCAGTCGCAGAACGGGCATTATTGGCCACACCTGCCGCAGTCAGTTCACGGTACATAATATATTGCAGACGCGAGTCGATACTCAGGGTGATATTCTCGCCCGGCTCGACTTCTTTAATCACTTCCGGCTCTTTAACCCGGTTGCCTTTTTTATCCCGGATAATCTGCTGCTCACCATCTTCACCTGCCAGACGGGTATTGAGCTGCATTTCCAGACCTTCAATCCCGGTGCCTTCACTATTGGTCAGACCAATAATCTGTGAATTGGGCTGTGGCTGCGGATAATAACGTTTGTAGTTTTTCTCGGTATACACGCCTTGAAAATTACGCTTCATGATCAGTTCAGCCTGTTGTGGCGGAACTTCTTTTTTCAGGATCAGATAACGAGAACGCGGGCGTTCTTGCATTTTTTTGCGTAGTTCTGCCCGATCCATACCGACTGCATCGGCCAGTTCATCCAGATTCAGGTTTTTATCCGGCAACTGGCGTTTCAGCTTGCGGCTATCTGGCTCTTTTTCTAGTGCCAGTATGGTCTCGTCATAGAGTTTTTTATTGTCAAAATAGTCACGTGGATCAATCACGATTTTCATGATCGGCGTACTGATCGCTAGCGGCACCCCATTACGGTCATAAATTACGCCACGCATGGCCTTGATGGTATTGGTTCTTAAAATATTGGCATTGGCTTTATTTTGCAAAAAATCCTTATTGATAATCTGCACATAGAAGGCACGGCAAATCAGTGTAATAAAACACAGCAACACCACCGCCCACATGATATAGAAACGATTGATATACACATTTGAGGCGTTTTTGTCGGTAACTGATTGTTTTTTACGTACCGCTTGCTTCTTTCTTTTGTCTATCATGTCCGAGCGCTAGCCTTATTTTTTCTCATCTGAAGTTTGTGGTAAAGAAATGACGACACTTTGTGAAACCGGGGGAGAATACATGCGCAGCTGGGTGACAGCACGTGTGCCAATCTGCGCAGTTGCACCAAAAGTTTGCTGTTCAATTAACAAGCGCCCCCAATCTGCATTCAGGTCATCACGCTCACGCAGATAAGTGCTCAGTTTTCTGGTGTCCTGACGATATTCAAACACCTGAAATACCACAAAGACTGCACTGATGAAGACCATCAGTATCAAGACGAGATAGATGCAGGCTTGTTTAAGCCACAACTTTTCTGTTTTTTTATCAACCACTTCAGTTTTCATGATGTGCCTATTAAGCTAAACGTTCTGCGACCCGGAGCCATGCACTACGTGAACGAGGATTGGCTTTGACTTCTTCGTCACTGGCTTTTACGCGGGATACCTTCTTTAAACGTCGTGTATCTTTTTGCTGCCCCGGCATTCCCCAGCCAAAATCTTCGTCTAATGTGGATTCTTTTTGAATAAATTGTTTGATCAAACGGTCTTCCAGAGAGTGAAAGCTAATTACGGCCAAACGTGCCTCAGGTTTTAAAATCTCAACTGCTTGAGGCAAGAAGATTTCAATATCTTCTAATTCTTTATTAATAGCAATACGAATCGCCTGGAAAGTACGCGTCGCAGCATGCTTATTTTTTTCCCATTTTGGATGCGCGACTTTCACAATTTCCGCAAGTTGAGCCGTGGTATCAATCTGCCCTGCCGCCTTGATGGCTTTGGCAATCCGGCGACTATAACGCTCTTCACCGTATTTAAAAATGATATTGGCCAGTGCTTCTTCTTCAATTTCAAGCAGCCATTCTGCTGCAGTTGGACCTTGAGAATTGTCCATGCGCATGTCTAGCGGGCCATCTTTCATAAAACTGAAACCACGTTCGGCCTGATCCAGCTGCGGCGAAGACACGCCTAAATCTGCCATCACCCCATCCACGGTCTCAATCCCAAGCTCAGCCAGTGCGTCTTTCAGATCGGCAAAGCTGGCATGAATAATTTTAAAACGTGGATCCTCTTGTTCTAAGATTGCTGCCGTCTCTAGGGCCTGAGGATCTTTATCAAAGCCATACACACGTGCATGTTCATCTAATTTTGATAACAATAAACGGGTATGTCCGCCACGACCAAAAGTACCGTCTACATAAATTCCCGTATTGCGACCTGCCAACAAGGCATCAATCGTTTCGTGAAGTAATACAGAAATATGTGACATAAAAACTCAATCAATAGGGCGAAAAATTTAACTGCACATTATCACCCTGTTTCAGCAAAGCTCCAAACGACTTTTTGTAGATAAATATTACTTTCCATAGAGAAAACCGTTTTTATTTGAGTGACGTCAATAAAAAAGCCTCCGCAAGGGAGGCCTGTTTATCTATAATTCGTCTTCAAATCAGCAGATTAACGTTTTGAGTTATAGATCTGATCAAAAATCGCGCCATTCACAAAATGGGTTTTCTGTGCATTGGCCCAGCCACCAAACACTTCATCAATGGTAAAGGTTTTGATTTTCGGGAATTGTGCTGAATATTTGGCTAATACTTTCTCATTGCGCGGACGGTAGAAATGTTTGGCTGCCATTTCCTGACCCAATGGGGAGTACAGGTAGTTGATATAACCTGTTGCCAACCATTTATTGCCATTTTTATCCACGGTACGATCGACAATGGCCACCGATGGCTCGGTCAAAATCGTAATTGACGGATAAATAATATCAAACTTGTCTTTACCCAAAGTCTTTTGGGTAACCAGTGCTTCATTTTCCCAAGTCAGCAATACATCACCAATGCCACGCTCAGCAAACGTGGTCATCGAAGCACGTGCTGCTGAGTCCATCACTTTGACATTTTTATAGAGTTTACCGACAAAGTCCTGTGCTTTGGCTTTATTACCCCCCGGCTGTTTCTCGGCATAGCCCCAGGCAGACAGGTATACCCAACGTGGCAAACCACCGGTTTTCGGGTTGGGGGTAATAATTTCTACGCCTGGCTTGGTCAGATCACTCCAGTCCTTGATGCCCTTCGGATTGCCCTTGCGCACCATAAACACGATGGTTGAGGTATAAGGTGCAGAATTATGCGGAAACTCTTTTTGCCAGCCGGGTTGAATCTGACCAGATTTCACGATTTCTTCGATGTCATTGGCCAGCGCCAAAGTCACCACATCGCCTTTTAGGCCATCGACCACCGAACGTGCCTGCTTGCCCGAACCACCATGTGACTGTTTAAAGTTCACATCCAGACCGGTCCGGTTTTTCCAGTAAGCACCAAATGATTTATTGAATTCATCATAGAATTCACGGGTTGCATCATAAGACACGTTTAGAAATTGACGATCAGCCGCCTGTGAGACAGTCGCTGTCAAGCCTAGACCTGTAGCCAATAAGGCAACGCTAAATAAGGATTTTAATTGATTTTTCATGAGCGCACGGGAGTTTATCTTGTATAGATATAACTATATGAAATAAAATCATTTATCGCAATTCAACCTACAACATCACAACACGATATAATCAAAGGTTTTTTGCTCTTAATCATCTGTTTTTAAAAACAAAATATAGCCAGTCATTTCACTTATTTCGAATATATAGAATTTTATGCATTAAATATAAAAAAAACGGATAACGCTTTATCCGTTTTCTTCATTCAATTTAGATTCAAGCTTGTTATCGCTTTTCATTATAAATCTGGTCATAAATCGCCCCATTCACAAAATGGGTTTTTTGCGCTTTTTCCCAGCCACCAAAGACTTTATCAATGGTAAAGGTTTGAATTTTCGGAAATTGGGCGGAATATTTGGCAGCCACTTTAGCATCGCGTGGACGGAAGAAATATTTCGCAGCCAACTCCTGCCCTTTCAGGGAATACAGATAATTCAAATAGCCTTTCGCCAGATTGGCATTGCCATTTTTATTCACATTTTTATCAACGATCGCCACCGATGGCTCGGCCAGAATTGAAATAGAGGGATAGATGATATCGTACTTGTCCTTACCTAGACCTTGCGTTGCCAGCAAGGCTTCATTTTCCCAAGATAATAGTACATCGCCAATACCGCGCTCGGCAAAAGTCGTCAGTGAACCACGGGCACCGGAATCCAACACTTTGACATTTTGATAAAGCTTTTTGACCAGATCTCGGGCTTTGGCATCATTGCCACCGGGCTGTTTCAGCGCATAGCCCCAAGCAGACAGATAGATCCAACGTGGCGCTCCACCAGTTTTCGGGTTAGGCGTAATAATCTCGACACCCGGTTTGGTCAGATCATTCCAGTCCTTGATTTGCTTGGGATTAGCCTTACGCACCAAAAAAACGATTGTCGATGTATAAGGTGCTGAATTATTTGAAAACTCTTTTTGCCAGCCTTTCTCGATTAAACCGGCATTGACGATTTCCTCAATGTCATTGGCCAAAGCCAAAGTCACCACATCGGCCTGCAAACCATCGACGACCGAACGTGCCTGCTTGCCTGAACCGCCATGTGACTGTTTAAAATTGATTGTCTGTCCGGTTTCCTGCTTCCAGAACTGGCCAAACTCCTGATTATATTCTTGGTAAAATTCACGGGTCGGATCATAGGAGACATTCAGGAAATCTTTGGCCATTACATTTTGCATGGTGGTTGCAGTAAATATTGTCAAGATTGCGGTTGCTATTATTTTTTTCATGTTATGTGACTCATTATTGAGATAACCACACTGTATAAATAAAAAATAAATATAACAATCATGTGTTTATAATAATATTGATGATCTATTTCTGATTTTGAGATATCTGCTAACAATTAAACCTGGATACATATTCTGCTAAAAAATTAATCTCCTGCTACAATATAAGACAGTTCTTCACGTTCTCTTCACAGTTGTCTGTTAAAAATAGGCCGCCAAAAGAGAGATTTACGATTTTTAGTAATTTTCCATAGATGTTATATTAATTTTTTGTAAAAAATGTGACTTGGTTCTACTTCTTTATAATCAACTGTGATTAAATTGTAGACGGAGTATTAAAAAAACATTTTTAACAGAATAAAACCAACCAGAAGCAAGGAGGAAGTTTGGATATGAAATTTAAATTATTCACAGCTAGCATCCTAAGTCTGATCATGCTGTTTTCGATTCAACTGGGTCATGCCGTCGTTGTGAAGACAGATTTGCAGAAGGCCTCAGTCACTACTGTTGAAAGCAAGACATCGCCGATTGAAAAAGCAATTCAACAACAAAAAAGCGAAAAAACCCTGCATACAGACGATAATCTTAAAGTCTTAACTGCGCTGAAAGTCGCACCTTCACAAAATTTCTTTGCAGCACAAAATTATCGCTTTACCCGCTTCGTACAAAGCATATTTTCTAGCGATCATTCTTAATCAGTTTTAACCAACTCGAATAACAGCAGGATTTAAAGCCACATCACTGAATGTTGAATAAAGCATTAAGTGATGTGGCTTTTTCGCTATAATAGAACCAAATTTATATTCTAGATTATATCCGGCTATGACTGTTCGTACTCGTATTGCACCTTCTCCTACAGGTTTTCCTCATGTAGGTACTGCCTATATTGCCTTGTTTAACTTATGTTTTGCTAAACAGCATGGGGGTGAATTCATCCTTCGTATTGAAGATACCGACCAACTGCGCTCAACACCTGAATCTGAAAAAATGATCCTGGATTCATTGCGCTGGCTCGGTCTCAACTGGTCTGAAGGTCCAGATGTGGGTGGCCCACATGCACCGTACCGCCAGTCAGAACGTATGGATATTTATAAAAACTATGCGCTGGAACTGGTTGAAAAAGGTCATGCCTTCTACTGTTTCGCCACTGCCGAAGAACTGGATCAAATGCGTGCTGAACAGCAAGCACGTGGTGAATCTCCACGTTATGACGGTCGAGGCTTAAACCTTTCTCAAGAAGAGGTCGAGCGTCGTTTGGCTGCTGGCGAAGCACATGTGATTCGCATGAAAGTACCGACTGAAGGTATTTGTAAATTTAATGACATGCTGCGTGGTGAAGTCGAGATTCCATGGGCGCAGGTCGACATGCAGATTCTGCTGAAAACTGACGGCTTGCCAACCTATCATTTGGCCAACGTGGTAGATGATCATTTAATGCAAATCACGCATGTGATTCGTGGTGAAGAATGGATTCCATCTGCACCGAAGCATCAGTTGCTGTACCAGTACTTCGGTTGGGAGATGCCGGTGCTGTGTCACATGCCACTGCTACGCAACCCGGACAAATCAAAATTGTCTAAGCGTAAAAACCCAACTTCAATCAACTATTACAAAGATATCGGTGTACTGCCTGAAGCCTTGTTGAACTACTTGGGTCGTATGGGCTGGTCAATGCCAGATGAAAGTGAAAAATTCACATTGGTAGAAATGATTGAACATTTTGATATTAAACGTGTATCACTCGGTGGTCCAATCTTTGATGTTGAAAAACTCAACTGGCTCAATGGTCAATGGATCAAAGCCCTTTCTCCTGCTGAATTGCTCGATACGCTGCTAGCATGGAAAGCAGACCGTGCCAAATTAGAAGAAATCGCAGCTGCGATTCAACCACGTATCAACTTGCTGTCTGAAGCAGTGAACTGGTCTGCGCATTACTTCAACCACTTCCCGACACTGACTCAGGAGCAGTTTGTCAGCAAAAAACTGTCTGACGAACAGGTACGTCAGAGCTTGCAGTTTGCCATTTGGCGTTTAGAAAGCCTGTTCACCTGGAACAACGACACGGTCAGCCAAACCTTGATGGATTTGGCAGCACAAATGGAAATTAAACTGCGTGACTTCATGCCGGCCTTCTTTATTGCCATTGCCGGTTCAACTGCATCTACCCCGGTGATGCAGACTATGGTCACCATTGGCCCTGATTTAACCTTCGCACGTTTACGTCATGCGCTGGAAATTGTCGGTGGCCCAAGCAAAAAAGAGCTAAAAGTCTGGGAAAAACTCAATGAAAGCTTAAAATTGCCGAAAAATGAAGCGGTTGATCAAGCTTAATTAATTTTTTTGTTGACGTGTGAGCGCGATATCCCTAATATAGCGCTCACACAGACTGGGGTCATAGCTCAGTTGGTAGAGCGCTACAATGGCATTGTAGAGGTCAGGAGTTCGATCCTCCTTGACTCCACCAAATCAAGTCTTGCTTTAGCTGTGTAATGCCTCAATTGTCCCTATCGTCTAGAGGCCTAGGACATCGCCCTTTCACGGCGGTAACCGGGGTTCGAATCCCCGTAGGGACGCCATATTCAAGATTACTTTTGAAGTGGTCTTTTAAAAAACCCAAGCATTATGACTTGGGTTTTTTATTGCCTGTATATTTTATGTTGGGCAATATTTCGGTTTCTTCGCATCTTCCGATAAAATAATCAGTAATTTAGAATTTTGGAGTTGTAATGCAATATCGTTGCCCTAAGTGTCAAAGCCCGAAAATCATGCCGGTGGCCCAGCCAGGTCAAGCAGCTCCACGTCCGGTGGTTCCTAAAAGCCTGATGTTTCTGGTGCCCGCCCTGTTCCTATTATTATTGCTGGTGATCATCAGTATCGCGATGTGGATCTTTGGTGATGGTGCAGGTACAACTTTACAGACTGCAACCGTCATCGTCTTTATTCTTTCTTTGATTGCAGGCTTTATATTCTATAAAGATTTGCCTGATTTTAAAATTTCCATGCAGGCCTTCATGCAGACCCAAAAGAAATGGAAATGTCGCGAATGTAATCATGAGTGGGAAATCTAAGTCATTACCCACCACCCTATAAGCACAAAAACCAGCCCGAAGGCTGGTTTTTTATTTTAAAATCAGGGATTAAACACCAATTTTACGGTATTTTTGACGCTTCGCAACCAGATCATCACCATCGCGCTTACGGCGATATTCTTCAAACTCAGCATAGTTACCGGTGAAGAATTCAGGTGTTTCGCCTTCAAATGACAAAATGTGCGTTGCAATACGGTCCAGGAACCAACGGTCATGCGAGATCACCATCACAGTACCCGGGAACACCAGAATGGCATCCTCAAGCGCACGTAAGGTTTCGATATCCAGGTCGTTTGACGGTTCATCGAGCAAGATTACGTTTGCGCCCATTTGCAGGATTTTAGCCAGTTGTAAACGGTTACGCTCACCACCTGACAATTGACCGACACGTTTTTGCTGATCCTGGCCTTTAAAGTTAAAACGACCGATATATGCACGAGATGCAATTTCGTATTCGCCAATCTTCAAGATGTCTAAACCGCCAGAAACTTCTTCCCAAACCGTTTTGTTGTCATCAAGCGTGTCACGAATCTGACCCACATAAGCCACTTTCACCGACTCACCCAGTACCACAGAACCGGTATCCGGTTGTTGTTCACCGGTCATCATGCGGAACAGTGTGGTTTTACCTGCACCGTTCTCACCGACGATACCCACGATCGCAGCAGGCGGTACAACGAATGATAAATCTTTATACAGGGTACGATCACCAAACGATTTGCTGATGCCTTCAACTTCTACAACCTTGTTGCCTAGACGTGGGCCAGGTGGAATGTAGATTTCAGAGGTTTCGTTACGCTGTTGGAATTCACGCGAGTTAAGCTCTTCAAAACGCTCCATACGCGCTTTGTTTTTCTTTTGCTGGCCTTTGGCATTTGAGCGAACCCATTCAAGTTCTTTTTTCAATGCTTTAGCAAAAGATTCTTCTTGCTTGTTCTCTTGCTCTAGACGCGCATTTTTCTGCTCTAACCAAGAAGAGTAGTTACCTTGGTATGGAATGCCCATGCCACGGTCAAGCTCAAGAATCCACTCAGCCACGTTATCCAAGAAATAACGGTCATGCGTAATCGCAACGATGGTACCCGGGAAGTCTTTCAAGAAACGTTCTAACCAGGCAACAGATGATGCATCTAAATGGTTCGTCGGTTCGTCAAGAAGCAACATGTCTGGCTTAGACAAGAGCAAACGGCACAGTGCCACACGGCGGCGTTCACCACCTGAAAGCAGTTTAACATCGGCATCCCAAGCTGGAAGGTTCAGTGCAGCAGCTGCCTGATCCATCTGATTGGCAAGGTTATGTGCATCCCATGCATGGATAATGGCTTCGAGCTTTTCTTGCTCTTTTGCAAGTGCATCAAAGTCAGCATCTTCTGCTGCATATTCTGCAAATACTTCGTCAAGACGTGCCAAAGCATCCAGCGGCTCACGCAGACCATCTTCAACGTTGCCACGCACGTCTTTAGTTTCATCTAAAGGCGGCTCTTGCTCGAGATAACCGATTTTAGTACCTGGTTGTGCACGTGCTTCACCAGAGAAATCTTTATCTACGCCCGCCATAATACGAAGCAAGGTCGATTTACCTGCACCGTTTAGACCAAGCACACCAATTTTTGCGCCCGGGAAAAATGATAAGGAGATATCTTTCAGGATTTCGCGTTTCGGCGGCACCATCTTAGACACTCGGTTCATCGTATAAATATATTGGGCCACGTAGGACTCCTCAACTGAAAAACCAAATGGGGTTAAAACAACCACCCCAGCTCAAAAAAGAGCGAAAAAATAATCGGCTATTATACGCAGAAAGCTGCGAAAACATAAGCCATTGCCATGAACTTCAATGCATTGTTACAAGTTTATTTATGGTGATTTTTCAAACAGCTGATTTAAGTCAAATAAGTGCGTCGAATCCCAATTTATATATGATTATTTCATCTATCTATTTCAGTAAAATTGCACTTTTACTTATATATGAAAATGTTACACTCAAGTCATAAACTTAAACACAAGAAGATCAGTCATAATGAGTTATAAAGCAGAAACCCTTGCGATTCATGCAGGTTATAGCCCTGAAGCCACCACCAAAGCAGTTGCAGTGCCAATTTACCAAACTACGTCTTATGCCTTTGACAATACTCAACATGGGGCCGATTTGTTCGATTTAAAGGTACAGGGCAATATCTATACCCGGATCATGAACCCGACCACGGCGGTGTTAGAGCAACGTATCGCCGCACTTGAAGGCGGGATTGGCGCACTTGCTTTAGCGTCTGGTATGGCTGCAATTACCTATGCGATTCAGACCATTGCTGAAGCCGGTGACAATATTGCATCCGTATCTACGCTCTATGGCGGCACCTATAACCTGTTCGCACACACCCTGCCGAAGCAAGGTATTGACGTGCGTTTCTTTGATTATGAAAAACCGGAAAGCTTGCGTAGTTTAATTGATGACAAGACCAAACTGGTCTTTGTGGAATCCATTGGTAATCCACTGGGTAATATTATTGATCTGGAAGAGATTGCAAAAATCGCGCATGAGTACGGTGTGCCTGTGGTCGTGGACAACACGGTGGCAACGCCAGTGCTACAAAAATCTTTTGATTTTGGTGCCGACATTATCGTGCATTCATTGACCAAATATATCGGCGGTCATGGCAATTCGATTGGTGGCATCATTGTCGATAGCGGTAAATTCCCGTGGGGTAAATATCCTGAACGCTTTCCCGCGCTGAATACCCCCGATCCAAGTTATCATGGCGTAAACTATGTCGAAGTTCTCGGTGAAGCAGCTTATATCGCTCGAGCGCGTGTGGTGCCACTACGCAATACTGGGGCCGCGATCAGCCCGCAGAATGTGTTCCTGATCCTGCAAGGTTTGGAAACTTTAAGTCTGCGTATGGAGCGTCATACTGAAAATGCGCTTAAAATTGCGGAATATTTACAGCAGCATCCTAAAGTAAAATGGGTCAATTACGCTGGTCTGAAAGATCATCCACAACATGCCTTGGCACAAAAATATGTAAAAGGTAAACCATCTGCGATTCTGACCTTTGGCGTAGAGCATGGTCTTGAAGGCGGCACACGTTTTATTGATGCGCTGCAACTGTTTACCCGTCTGGTCAATATCGGTGATGCCAAAAGTCTCGCTTGTCATCCGGCGACCACCACACATCGCCAACTCAATGCCGAGGAGTTAAAATCAGCAGGTGTCAGTGAAGATATGGTGCGACTCTCGATTGGGATTGAACATATTGATGACTTGATCGCGGATCTGGAACAGGCACTAGCGACCGTTTAAAGGCGTGTTTCATCTGACTCAAAACTCCACCCTTTCTGGTGGAGTTTTTTTATTTATATTCTAAAACAGCCACTTGCTTTGCTTTTTATTTTCATGGTAAAAGTTAAATGAAATAGCGAACACAAATAGAGCAATTACTCTAATTTTTATTTTAATTTCAATAGTTTAATTTATAGATTTTCCTGAAGAATTGGTTATCATATCTGTACTCACCTTCGCTCTCATCTCCTGTTAGAGCGCCATACACCTTTAATAAAAATAATTTGAACGCTGACTTCAAATTAGGGATAACAAATGTGAAAACTAGACTACACAAACAACTGGAAAAATCTGTTGCAGGTAAAACCGTCCTGATCACCGGCGCATCCAGCGGTATTGGGTTAACGACGGCACATCAACTGGCCGATGCAGGTGCGCATGTTTTACTGGTGGCCCGTACTCAAGAAACCCTAGAACAAGTAAAAGCAGACATTGAAGCCAAAGGCGGCAAAGCCTCAATCTTTCCATGCGATTTAAACAATATGGAGGCGATTGATGAGGTGTCCAAACAGATCATTGCCTCAGTCGATCATATTGATATTCTGATCAATAATGCGGGGCGTTCGATTCGCCGCGCCGTGCATGAATCGGTCGACCGCTTCCATGATTTTGAACGGACCATGCAGCTGAACTATTTCGGCGCCGTGCGTCTGGTCATGAATATCTTGCCACAAATGATGATCCGTCGCGCGGGTCATATCATTAACATCAGTTCGATTGGCGTACTGGCCAATGCCACCCGTTTTTCGGCCTATGTCGCGTCAAAAGCCGCACTGGATGCCTTTAGTCGCTGTCTGTCTGCCGAAGTGCATTCGCATAAAATCGCCATCACCTCGATCTATATGCCTTTGGTACGCACTCCGATGATTGCACCAACCAAAATTTATAAATACGTCCCGACACTTTCTCCGGAACAGGCAGCTGACCTGATTGCCTATGCCATCGTGAAACGTCCGAAGAAAGTTGCCACCGGTTTGGGTCGTCTGGCCTCGATTACTTATTCGATTGCTCCGGATATCAACAATGTTCTGATGTCGATTGGTTATAACCTGTTCCCAAGTTCAAGTGCCTCTGTGGGTCAACCACAAAAATTAAATTTGGTGCAAAAAGCATATGCACGGCTGTTCCCGGGCGAACACTGGTAATTTTTACTGGGATAATTTCCTGAAAATACGAGCCGCCGACCGGGCGGCTTTTTTGATGTCTCAGTTTTAAATCTCTAGGTGAAAGCAAGCTCATCTGGATCACACACGACATAGCCTGTCTTTATCGACACAGATTTTTGCCGCAAATGCTGCGAGATCACGTACACTATCTGCGGATATTTCCTATCCGTATTTTTATATTTTGATTGAAATGATGGAAACCCTTATGAACAACGCGCAATGGCTCGATGAAGTAAAATTTAACGAACAAGGATTAGTCCCTGCCATTGCCCAGCATCATCAAACTGGTCGTGTCTTGATGGTGGCCTGGATGAATCGTGAAGCGCTGGCACTGACGGCTGAGAAAAACCAAGCCGTGTATTTCTCCCGTTCACGCAGCAAATTATGGCATAAGGGCGAAGAATCAGGACATTTTCAAACCGTACATGAAATCCGTCTGGACTGTGATGCCGATGTAATTGTGCTGCAAATTGAACAGCATGGCGGCATCGCTTGTCATACTGGTCGTGAATCATGTTTCTATCGTAAACTCACGCCAAATGGCTGGGAAATTGTCGATGCACAGCTGAAACACCCGTCTGCAATTTATGGTGAAAAATCCACAAATCCGCATACGCTGGCGATGGAAGCGTCAAGCGCCCAGTCTGAACAGGTCGAAGTCTTGTCCTATCTGGGCCAGATGATGGCAGAACGCAAACAGGCCGATCCGGATTCCTCTTATGTGGCCAAGCTCTATCACAAAGGCCTGAACAAGATTTTAGAAAAAGTCGGTGAAGAAAGCTTTGAAACTGTGCTGGCTGCCAAAGATTTCAACGCTCAGGTCTCTGAAGACAATAAAAATGATCTGATCTATGAAGTTGCTGATCTGTGGTTCCATACCATTGTGATGCTGGGTTATTTCGATATCGAACCGCAACTGGTCTTGAATGAGCTGGCACGTCGTCAGGGCTTATCCGGTCTAGTTGAAAAAGCCAGCCGTCAGCATTAAATGATGAATATGCCTGTGTCTGATCTGCAAAAACCCAAGGCCACTTATGAGCAGGCCACTGCCATCGATAATGCCCGTCTGGGTAATTCCTTTAAAGTGATTGCCTATGCCGGCACAGGTAAAACCACCACACTACAAATGATCAGTGATGCCATGCCTGAACGGCGTGGCATGTATCTGGCTTTCAACAAAGCCATTGCCAGTGAAGCGCAAGCCAAATTTCATCGTGGCGTGGATTGCCGCACTTTTCACTCGCTGGCATTTCGCAGTGTTCCACGTGGAATCACCGACAAGCTGCGTCTGCCCCGTTTAAGCCCAAGCTTTATTGCCAAAGAATACCGTCTGGAACCGATGACCATGCGCCGTATGATGGGTGGGCGTTATGAAAAATATGTCTTGATGCCTTCGCGTCTGGCGAGTTTAGTCGCCAATGCGGTTGGCTATTTCTGTTCGACCAGTTCGCAATACCCTGCTCCGCGGCATATTCAGGCACCGAGCTGGTTACATCCAGATGATATTGAGATCCTGCAAAAGAAACTTTATCCGGCCGTAGAACGGCGCTGGCTAGAATCAATCGATCCCAATCATCAGGCCGGGATTGGCCATGATATTTACCTGAAACTCTGGGCGCTGTCTGAACCGAATATTCCGGCCGATTATGTGCTGTTTGATGAAGCGCAGGATGCCGACCCACTCATGCTCGGAATTTTGCTGAAACAGCGGAATACTCAGGTGATTTATGTCGGTGATGCGCATCAGCAGATTTATGCTTGGCGCGGTGCGGTGAATGCCATGCAGCAACTGCCTTTACCCGAATCACGCCTGACCACATCGTTTCGTTTTGGCCCTGAAATCGCGTTAAATGCCAATGCCATTTTAGGTGCACTGAATGAAACCGTGCCTTTGCTTGGCAATCCGTTGTTAGATTCTAAAGTCGTGAATAAACCGCATACCAAAATGCGGGATGCAATTTTATGCCGGACCAATGCCCGGGCCATGGAACTGTTACTTGCCGGACTGGTGCGTGGTGATAAAGTCAGCCTGCAAGCTGATCATGTCAAACTGAATCGTTTTGTCGATGCGGCTGCCATGTTGAAACAGGGCAAACGTGTGGTCGATGTGCCGGAACTGGCTTGGTTTAATTCCTGGCATGATGTGCATGAATACTGTGAAACCAATGAAGGTAGCGACATCAAACCGCTGGTTAAACTGGTCGATGAACATGGCACCGATCCATTGAAAAAAGCCCTGGCCAAAATCACCCCGATTGGACAGGCGGACTATATTATTTCCACTGCCCATAAGGCCAAAGGTTTGGAGTGGGAACGGGTGCATATTGAAGATGACTATCAGTTTAAGCTGAATGAAAAAGATCATAAAATTAGTGATGAAGAGCTACGTTTACTTTACGTGGCCTGTACACGTGCTAAAGTAAGCTTAAATATTCATCACATTTATGACCTGATTCAACAACTGAAGATCAAGATGCCGCAGTCGCTTCGTCAAGCCGTCGGTTAAGGTATGGATGTAAAATCATGGTACAGGTGACCTATGCACATCGAAGCGCTTCAACTGAAACACACCCTGCATTTTCCAGAGATTCAGCTTCAGCTTGATTATTCACAATATCCGCTTACCTTAATTTTGGGCAATCAGGGTACTGGCAAAACCACTTTGTTACGCTGTGCTTATCAGGCGCTGACCTGGTTTGCAGCGCGTTATCGCGATAGCCGGGCTGCCGGTCTGGTGATGCAAGATCTGGACATCATGCAACACCGGCTGCAATCCAAAATTGATATCCGGGTTGGCTTTCCCGAAGAGGTTTCAGCGCTTACAGAATCCAGCCAGACTGAAGCTGTACAGCAACAGAGCTGTTCCTGGCAAGTCTATAAGACTTTAAATAGTCAGGGACTCGGCTTTAGCAAAGCAGAAACTGCGCAACTGGACAGCATGCTTGGGCTTTATCAGAAAGCCCGATTCAATGATCCTTTGCTCGGCTTGCCGCTGATTGCCTATTATCCTGCCGACCGCTTTGTCAATGACGTCAATCTGATCAGCAAAAACAATCCAGCCATTTTCCATACAGCGTATGCTTACGACATTGGCGCGATTCCGTTTACGACCTTTGCCCGTTTCTTTGAATGGTTGCGTGAAGTCAGTGATATTGAAAATGCGCAAAGCGCCAAGATCATGGATCAGATTTTAGCACGTGCCTTGCAGCAACCTGAAGATATTCAGGGAGATGAACTAGCGCGGCAGATTGAAAAAGCGCAAGCACAGCTCCATACCCCGCATTTAACGGCCTTAAAAAATGCCCTGTCGCAGGTATTGCCTGACATCAGCCAGATTGAGTTAAAATACCAGCCCAAGCTGCAACTGATGCTGACCTATCAGGACAAGCGTTTTACTTTTCAGCAGCTTCCCAATAGCGTCCGCATCTGGATTGCACTGGTGGGCGATATCGTACGGCGTCTTTGTCTGCTCAACCCGAACAGTTTATTTCCATGTCAGGAAGGTACAGGAGTGTTGTTGATTGATGCCATTGATCATCAGCTGGATCAGGATCTGGCAGCAGAGATTCTGCCACGTCTGCATCAGGCATTTCCTAACTTGCAAATTATTGCCACCGGCAACCGACCTGAGTTACTGGAACATGCACAGGCCTTTCAGTGCTTAAGACTCGAAAATAAACAGTTGCATCCAATTCATCTTGAAAGCATGAAAATCCAGTTTGATCAGATCTATGCCGAAATGGGTCTACATACTGATCCAGACGCAATTCCTGCCGAAGAAGCGCTAATAGAAACCGTCACGGAACAGGCTACACCGCTTGCTGTATTACAGCGGATTCAGCAACAGTTGAGTCCTGAACAACAGCAGGAATTGTTACGTTTACTTGCTCAGGATCAGCCGACGCTACCGCAATCGCTCTAAGCAACGTTGAAAAACAGTAATGATCGTTTCGATGAGTATCGAGATTTATCCAGACCATTTTAGTGCTGTCTTTTTGCAATTGTAAAACTGCATTTAGTCATATTTACAATCAATGCTTGCAATTTAATCTTAATTTTCGGTCACTTCTGGATGATCTGTTTAAGCATCCACCCCACGCCAAAAGCCTGCTCGCGTATAATTTATAAGTTCGACATAAAAACGTTGATGTTGTTGTTATCCTGTAATATGATCGGTTTTATTTGCGAATTTCATTGTAAAATCGGAATTTGCTATCGTTTATAAGTTGCGCAATACAACTGTTTTTATATTCTTTTTGAATATTCTTTTGGCTTTCAAGATTGAGAAGTTTGGGTTGCTCCTTGTAATCCTGTAGTCCTTGAAAGATGAAGATTCACCCTAGGTTGGTCACAACCTAAATCACGACAATGGATACGAGTGTGCTGCCGATTATTATATTGTTACCGTTAGTATTAGGCACAACCCTTGTCTCGTGGCTGAAGCAATTTTCGCGCGGGGTAACGGCTTTAGGGGCAATTGGTGTCAGCCTCAGCAGTTTCTTATTATTATTGAGTCAGGCGCCTGCCATCTTTGATGGTGCCGTGATCATTCAGACCTGGTCCTGGCTGCCCCAGCTCGGGATCGATTTCAGTTTCCGTCTGGATTCTCTGGCCCTGCTGTTTGCCTTGCTGATCAGTGGCATAGGCACCCTGATCTATATTTATGCCTATTATTATCTCAATCCTAAAAATTCGCTGAGCAAACTTTATTTCTTGCTGATGCTGTTTATGGCAGCCATGCTCGGAATTTCATTGTCGAATAACTTGCTGATCCTGCTGGTTTTCTGGGAACTTACCAGTATTTCATCATTTTTACTGGTGGGCTATTGGAGCAATTACGAAGCCGCACAGCGCGGCTCACGTATGGCCTTGACCATTACCGGCATGGGTGGCTTGGCCATGCTTGGTGGCTTCATCCTGCTGGGTCAAATTACCGGCACTTATCAGATTGATCAAATCCTGACGATGACTGAACAGATCCAGTCACATGCGCTATTTGTTCCCACTTTGTTGCTGATTTTACTCGGTGCCTTTACCAAGAGTGCGCAGTTCCCCTTCCATTTCTGGTTACCCAATGCCATGGCAGCACCGACACCGGTCTCTGCCTATTTACACTCGGCCACCATGGTCAAAGCCGGCCTGTTTCTGGTCGCACGTTTACTCCCGATTTTTGCGGGCGCGGCACTGTTTCATAATATTGTGACCTTTGTCGGTCTGTTTACCCTGTGCATGGCCGCCTTTTTTGCCATTTTTAAGGAAGATCTGAAAGGCTTGTTGGCCTATTCAACCATCAGTCATCTGGGTCTGATCATGTGTCTGCTCGGGATTGGTTCTCCACTGGCAGTCGCAGCGGCAATTTTCCATATTATTAACCATGCCACCTTTAAAGCGGCCCTGTTTATGATTGCCGGTATTATCGATCATGAATCTGGCACCCGTGATTTACGTAAGCTTTCAGGTCTATGGCAACTGCTGCCCTTTACTGCAACGCTGACCATGATCACTGCGGCCTCTATGGCCGGTGTTCCATTGACCAATGGTTTCCTCTCCAAAGAGATGTTCTTTACTGAGCTGGTGGCCAATTTAAGCGGGCCAGTGCTGGTCGGTTCAGCCATTGTGGCAACATTAGCCGGAATTTTTGCAGTCACTTATTCGATTCGTCTGGTGCATGGGGTATTTTTCGACGGCCCACTGGGCAAGCAAGTCCCGAATAAAAATGCGCATGAGCCACCATTTGGCATGCGCGCACCCGCTACTTTACTGGCATTTCTATGTATTTTAGTGGGTCTATTGCCAGCACTTTTGGTCGAAAAAATCGTGAATAGTACCACGCAGGCAACGACTCAAAATTTTGCTTTTGAAGGTACGCATCTGGCCCTCTGGCATGGGTTTAATCTGCCATTATTAATGAGTGTGATTGCTTTGGCCGGTGGTGCAGTGTTTTACTTTTCTCTGGCCAAAGGTGGTGCCTTACGTGAAATTGATCTGGATCCAAAACTGGGCCGCTTACAGGGTCGGATCCTGTTTGACCTGTTCCTGAAAAATCTGCTGTTAAATTCACGTCGTTTCCGCCGTGCCACTGAAACTGGCAAATTACAAAGCTATTTATTGTGGATTGTGATCTTTACCATCGGTCTGGTTGGTTTCCCATTGCTATCCAATGGTATCGGTAGCGGTACGCGTGAGCTGACCCACGCCCCTGCCCTGGCCATTGTCTTGTGGATGTTGCTATTTTCTGCCTGCTGGATGCTGCTATGGTTCCATCATGAACGGATTAAAGCGGTACTGATCAGTGGTGCAGTGGGTCTGGTGGTAACCATGGTCTTTATTGGCTTCTCGGCACCTGACCTGGCATTGACCCAAATTACAGTCGATGTGGTAACCACCGTCTTGTTATTAATGAGTTTATCTCTGCTACCGCAGCTAACCCCTTATGAATCCAGTCCAACCCGGCGCTGGCGCGATGCGATCATTGCGCTGGGCGGCGGTCTCGGTATTGCCACCATCGCCTGGCTGATCATGACCCGTGATCATAATTCTATTTCATGGTTCTTCCTGCAGCAGTCAATTCCACTCGGCGGCGGCACCAATGTGGTCAATGTGATTCTGGTCGACTTCCGTGGTTTCGATACCTTCGGCGAAATTACTGTACTCGGGATTGCCGCGATTGGTGTGCTTAGCCTGATGGATGGCATGCGTGCGCATGGCACCACCATGACCCAAGGTTTGACCTATCGATTTAATCCCTCCCCCTTGATGTTACGTATCACGGCATCATGGATTTTACCTGTAGCTCTGGTAGTCAGCCTGTATATCTTTATGCGTGGCCATAACCTGCCGGGCGGTGGATTCATTGCAGGATTAGTCACCTCACTGGCCTTAATTATTCAATATATTGCAGTGGGACAGGATAAAACTGAACAGTTGCTGGGTGCCAAATCTGGTCGTTTGTATGAAATCTGGATTGGCGTGGGTTTAACCATTGCCGGTTTGACCGGGGTTGCAGCCTGGTTCTGGTCACGCCCATTCCTGACCAGTGCGCATATTTATGTCTCGCCACCCGTGATTGGAGAAATGCATCTGGCTTCGGCGGCGCTGTTTGATGTCGGTGTCTATGTCACTGTAGTCGGTGCGACCATGCTGATGATTTCTGTGCTGGGCGATTCACGTCACTCCAGTATGACTGGCCCAGTACCAAGAGGATAATAGAATGATGAGTTTAGAATTTTTATTAGCCTCCGCCATTGGTCTACTCGCCGCCACCGGAATCTATCTGATTCTGCGTGCGCGTACTTTTCCGGTGGTGCTGGGCTTGGCCATGATTGGTTATGCGGTCAACCTGTTTTTATTTGCCATGGGGCGGATCCAGATGAATTCGCCTGCCGTATTGACCGAGGCCTCCAGAGTCACCGATCCCCTTCCGCAGGCACTGGTGCTGACCGCCATCGTGATTGGCTTTGCCACCACTGCCTTTATTGTTCAGCTGGCACTGCGTAGCCGTTATGAATCAGGAACAGACCACGTTGATTCAAAAGAAGAAACACCTCAGATTGACCCACGTGAGGATGAGCCTTAATGACTGATCTTCTTCACTTCTGGTCTCAACATACGCCAATTTTCAGTATTCTTTTACCGGCCCTTACCGCTTTTAGTCTGGTACTTTTAGGCAATCCGGGTTCTGGCTCCCTGACCACAGACTGGCGTCAGCCTTGGCGTCGTGGTATCAGCCATATCTCGGGTATCTTGGGTCTGATCATTGCGGTCAGTTATTTAATTGACAGCAGTCAGGGTCAAGTCAGTGTATATACACTGGGCGAATGGGCGGCACCTTTTGGGATCGTGCTGGTGCTGGACCAACTCTCTGCCATGATGCTGGTGTTGACCTATGCCCTGGCAGTACCGGTGGTCTGGTATGCCAGTAAAGAATGGGATACCCGTGGCCGTTATTTCCATACCATGGTGCATTTCCTGCTGATGGGCCTGACCGGCGCCTTCCTGACTGGTGACTTATTCAACCTGTTCGTATTCTTTGAAATCTTGCTGATGGCGTCCTATGTGCTGCTATTGCATGGACAGGGCAAGGCGCGTTTCCAGCTGGGAATTCATTACGTCACCATTAACCTGCTGGCTTCTGCGCTGTTCCTGATTGGACTCGGCATGATTTATGGCAGTGTCGGCAGTCTGAACATGGCCGATGTGGCGCGCTTAATGCCTACCTTGGCAGCAGATCAGCATAAACTGGCCGTTGCCGGTGGACTCATGCTATTCGTGGTCTTCGGGATTAAGGCGGCAATGCTGCCGGTGGGCTTCTGGTTACCCAAAACCTATGCCGTAGCCACCACCCCTGTTGCCGCACTCTTTACCATCATGACCAAAGTCGGGATCTATGCGATTTTGCGAATCAATGGAACTGTTTTTGATGATGAATACAGCCATCAGATTCTGATGAACTGTCTACTGGTGATCGGTCTGATTACTTCAGTCTATGGTGTCATTTGTGCGATTGGTACAGAACGCCTGCGCCGTTTTGTCGGCTTTATGGTGCTGTCTTCAGTCGGCACGATTCTGGTGGCGATTGGCATGAATACGACTGCAGCCTGGGCCGGCGCCCTGTACTATATGGTACACAGTACCCTGATTGCTGCAGCATTTTATATCCTGTCTGGCTGGATTACCTCACAGCGCGGTGAGTTCAAAGATCATTTTAAAATCGCACCGCTGATGAAACAGAACAAGCTGGTTTCGATTATCTATTTCATCATTGCCTTGATGATGGCCGGTCTGCCACCGTTCAGCGGCTTCTTTGGCAAAGTCTTTATTTTGCAGGCTTCTGCCAATTCAGAGCATCAGATGATCATTATCCTGACCATTCTGCTGGTGAGTTTCCTCAGTATTCTGGCTTTTACTCGAGTCGGCTTTATGCTGTTCTGGCGCTCGACCAAACCTGAAGATGATTTGAATTCTGACGATTTCCACAAATATGAAGCTTTACCCAGTAAGGCACCTGCACGTAATGATCACACGATCTATTTGCTACTTGCCGGCTTAACAGCTTATGTTGTATTTGCTGGACCGATCTATCAATATAACTATCAGACGGCAGAACAGATTAAAAACAATCCGGTCTATGAAGCTGCCCTGTTAAAACGTGATGCAGAAGGTCAATTTATTAGTGTGCAACCCTTTGATCCAAGTTATTTGCCAGAAACCAAATATGGTGGCGAGGTGGTGGATCCAAATGCACATCTGATTCCTTATATGATTTCAGAAGCCACTTTGGAAGGTGAAAATATTTCTGAATTCAAACAACGTCAGATTGACCAGCAGCATATTGAACAAACCCAACATGATGATAATCAACTTAAACCGGCGGAGGGACCTTAATGGCTGAATCATTCCTGCAACGTTGGTTCCCGCACCCGTTGGTTTCTGTAATCGTGGGACTCAGCTGGACTTTACTGTCACATAGCACAGAAGCCGGAACCTTGCTGGTGGCCCTGCTTCTGGCGATTGTCATTCCCAAAATGGTCGCGCCGTTTATTGACTATACCCCGAATATCCAGTGGCGGCCTGCGCTGCGTCTGTTCTTTGTCGTGGTCTGGGACATTGTGGTGGCCAATCTTAAAGTTGCAAAACTGGTCTTGGGGCCGACCAAAAACCTACATCCCAAATGGTTCCGTGTGCCTCTGGAAACCGAGCATGAAGAAGTCAACACCTTACTGGCCATGATTATTACCACTACACCGGGCACAGTCACTGCCGGTATTGATCAGGATCGTGGTGATATTCTGGTGCATGCTTTAAGCACGGATGATGAAGCAGCTGAAATCGAGCTGATCAAACAACGTTATGAACAGCCCTTGCTTAAAATTTTCAGCGCACAGACAGGAGAAAAAATATGACGATTCTGCCTTATGCATTAATGATTTGCTTGGGTGCAGTCACTGTCTCGATGTTACTCTGCCTGATCCGACTCATTACCGGCCCTTCTATCGTTGACCGCCTCCTGGCACTCGATACCCTGTTCCTGAATGCCACCTGTCTGATTGTCATTTTGGGAATTTACTGGAGCAGCACTTTTCTGTTTGAAGAGGCTTTACTGGTGGCGATGCTCGGCTTTGTCTCTACAGCAGCCTTGGCGCGTTATTTCACCACTGGCCATGTCATCGACTAGGAGTTTTTAAATGCCGTTAATTTTAGAAATACTAGTTTCGATTTTTTTATTGATTGGTGCTTTCTTCATGCTGGTCGGAGGGATTGGGATGGTACGCCTGCCCGATCTGTTTATGCGGCTGCATGCACCGACCAAATCCAGTACCTTGGGCTTGGGCAGTTTTCTGATTGCCGCGATTATTTTTTCTGCCATGTACGGCCGTTTCGGTTTTGCTGAAGTGCTGATTACCCTATTTGCCTTTATCACTGCGCCAGTATCGGCCAATCTGATGGCGCAGGCAGCATTGCATTTACGTTTACGCTCACTAAGTGGTGAGGTTCCAGAAACACTAGAGCGTCCCCTGCCTTGGCAACGTTCACGTCGCCGTGCTTTTTATGAGAAAAAAATGAATCATAAAAATGATGATCTCACTTGATTTGGACTATTTTTAGATAGGTCGATTCACTTCTAATGTTTAAAGTTTCAATAAAGCCAGCTATAAAAAAGCCACCTTCGGGTGGCTTTTTTATTGTCCTATGACTTATTCATCATCTTTTTTTGCTTCAGCTTCAGGTAAATCCTTCACAGCTTCAGCAATTAGACCAAACATATAGTTACCATAGGCATTGGTCTTGTCGTAATGGAAACGTAGACGAGGTGTAATACGGGTTTTGATACGACGGCTCAGTTCGTGACGCAGGAAACCAGAGGCTTTGTTTAACACCTCTAAAGTTTCTTTATTCGCCGCTTCACTTTGTTCATCGCCCAGCTCACGTCCCATAACAGTGACATAAACTTCCGCATATCCCAAGTCCGGGCTCACCTTCACGGCAGAGATGGTCACCAGACCACCTAAGCGTGGATCTTTCAGCTCCTGACGGATCAGTTCTGACAACTCGCGTTGTACTGTATCCGCCATACGCTTCAGACGTTGACTACCCGCCATTAAAGACTCCGTTTAATCAGTTGAACATCGTACACTTCGATCTTATCCAGTGCTTTGATGTCTTTATAACCTTTCACCGCAAGACCACATTCCATACCGGCACGAACTTCTTCAACCACTTCTTTATAGCGACGAAGAGATTCAAGCTCGCCCTGGAATACCACCACGTCATCACGGAGTACGCGAATCGGTTTGTTACGATGCAATACGCCTTCAAGAACCATACAGCCCGCAGCCGCACCGAATTTACTTGAGTGGAATACTTCACGTACTTGTGCAACACCCAGAATCGTTTCACGATGTTCAGGTGCCAGCTTACCGCTCATTGCTGCTTTCACATCATCAATCAATTGATAGATAATTGAGTAGTAACGAATGTCGATGCTGTCTGCATCGGCTTTTTGACGCGCAGTGTTGTCCGCACGAACGTTAAAGCCAAGTAGAACTGCTTCTGAAGATTCAGCCAGTGTTACGTCAGACTCGGTGATTGCACCAACGCCCGAACCAATAATACGTACTTTCACTTCATCCGTTGCAAGTTCAGCAAGTGCAACATGCAAGGCTTCCAGTGTACCGCGTACGTCAGTTTTCAGCACCACGTTCACGATAGGCACATCTTTCTTGCCCATAGACGCCATGATGTTTTCAAGACGCATTGCAGATTGACGCTCAAGACGTTTTTGACGTTCACGATCCATACGTGCATCGGCAACTTCACGTGCTTTTTTCTCATCGCTAACAACAAGAACTTCGTCACCTGCCATTGGCGCTTCTGGAAGACCCAAAATTTCCACTGGAATTGAAGGACCTGCGGATTTGATACGCTGACCATTTTCATCGGTCATTGCACGAACGCGACCATAAGATGAACCAGCAAGAACCAGGTCACCCACTTTCAAGGTACCGTTTTGAACCAGAATAGACGTGACCGCACCACGGCTGTTGTCTACACGTGCTTCAATCACCACACCTTGTGCAGCACCTTCTTCCGATGCTTTCAATTCAAGCAATTCAGCCTGGATCGAAATCAGGTCTAGAAGTTCATCGATACCTTGACCAGAATGCGCCGAAACCATGGCAACCGGTACATCACCGCCCCATTGTTCAGGTACGATCTGTTTGGTGGTCAATTCGTTCAATACGCGATCTGGATCAGCAGATTCTTTATCCATCTTGTTGATTGCAACAATGATTGGTGTACCTGCAGCACGTGCATGGTCGATTGCTTCTGCAGTTTGTGGCATAACACCATCATCTGCTGCAACAACCAGTACCACGATATCCGTTGCTTTGGCACCACGTGAACGCATTGCAGTAAACGCTGCGTGTCCCGGAGTATCAAGGAAGGTAATAATACCTTTGTCGGTTGTAACGTGGTAAGCACCGATATGCTGGGTAATACCGCCTGCTTCGCCTTGCGCCACTTTGGCACGGCGGATACGGTCAAGAAGCGATGTTTTACCATGGTCAACATGGCCCATGATGGTAACCACTGGTGCGCGCGTTGTTTGTGCACCACGTGCTTCTTCAGCTGCTTCAAGCAAGTTATCTTCAGCTTGCGTATCAGAAACCAATACCGGGTTATGACCCATTTCTTCTACGATTAACGCTGCAATTTCCTGATCAATGGCTTGGTTCTGAGTAACCAGCTCACCCATTTTCATGAGAGATTTAATAACTTCACGAACCTTGATCGCCATTTTCGCAGCCAGGTCAGCCACAACAATGGTTTCACCAATTTCAACATCGTAAACCTGTTTCTTCACAGGTTTTTCGAAGCCGTGCTTATTGCCCTGGCTGGTTTTCAAACCGCGTTTAGGCTGTTTGCTGAAGCTCTGTTCTTCCTGACCACGACGTCCACCTTTTTTCGGTGCACGTGCAGCTGGGGTATTGGTACCACGTTTGATCTCGCGGTCTTCTTTGGCAAATGAGTCTTCATATGCCTGACCTACCAAACCGGCAGCAAGCGGAGAATCATCTACGACACGAATCGTTGCTGTTGTATCTTCAGCGGTGTACTTAGACGCCATCTGACGCATTTGTTCAAGCGTACGTTGCTGCGCTTCTTCAGCCGCTTTACGACGTGCTGCTTCTTCAGTCGCTTTTAATTGCGCTGCCTGAGCTTCACGTGCTTTTTTCTGTTCAGCCGTTTCAGTTTGTTTAACAACCTGTTTTACAATCGGCTTGTTGGTCGATTTGCGTTTTACCACGACTGCCGCTTTAGAAACTTCTTGCTTGTCGCTGGTTTGTTTTGCAGCAGCACGCATCGCTTCTAGAGCTTTACTCGCGTTATTTACGCCAGTTTTCGGAGCTTCAGCAGAAGAAGCAGCTTGTGCTGTATTCTGCTCAGGCGCAGCTTTGGCCTGTTGTTCAGCCTTGGCTTTCGCCAATGCTTCTGCTTTGATCTGTTCTGGATCAGGCTTAACAAATGTATGCTTCTTGCGAACTTCTACATTAATCGTTTTCGCCTTACCTGAAGTACTCGCAACTTTTGCAGTACTGGTTGTTTTACGTTTCAACGTGATTTGCCCTGCTTGGCTTTCTGAACCTTGTGATTTCTTCACATGGCTCATCAAGCTATCTTGTTGTTCGGTGGTAATAATATCGTCAGCTTTACGCTGTGGTAAACCTGCCTCACGAACCTGCTCTAGGAGCTTCTCAACTGGACGACCCACGCTGAGGGCTAACTCTTTAATCGACTTGTCCGTCATATACTACCTCCTAGTTAAACCATGATTCGCGCGCTTTCATAATGAGTTGACCGGCTTTCTCAGCACCCAAACCTTCAATATCTTCGATATCGTCGGTCGCCTGATCTGCCAAATCGTCAACTGTTACCACACCACGAGCTGCTAGAGCTTGCGCGATCTCTGCTGTCATGCCTTCCATTGCAACAAGTTCTTCACTTGGCGCTTGTATATTCTCTTGCTGTTGTAATGCATCAGCAAGTGCAATTTCTTTCGCACGGCTTTGCAATAATTCAACCAGTTCAGCATCAAGTTCGATTTCATCAAACGTTTCTGCAGGGACATAAGCAATTTCTTCAAGCGAGGTGAAGCCCATTTCTACCAGTGCCATCGCCAAATCTTCCGCGATATCCAGACGTGTTACAAACATGTCCAGATACTGTTGCGCTTCGTTTTGTTGACGGGCGTAGTATTCCTCTTCCAGCATCATGTCCAGCTTGTAGCCAGTCAATTCTGATGCCAGACGAACGTTCTGACCTTGTGAACCAATCGCACGAGCCAATTGATCACTCGTTGCAAAGATGATGTCTGCAGTACGGGCATCTTCATCGATGACAATACTCGATACATCTGCTGGTTCCAGTGCGCTGGCGATGTACTGGGCAGGGTCGTCAGACCATACCACGACATCGATACGCTCACCGTTCAATTCTTGTTGAACAGCCTGGATACGTGTACCACGCATACCAATACATGCACCAACCGGATCAATACGGTGATCATTTGTTTTTACTGCAATTTTAGCACGCACGCCTGGTTGACGAGCTGCTGCTTTAATTTCAATAATTTCTTCAGAAATCTCAGGGATCTCTTTCTTCATCAATGCGATCAGCATATCCGGCTTGGCACGTGACAACTGGAGTTGCGCACCACGACCTTCACGGTTCACATTGAACAGAATCGCATTCATACGTTGCTTCGGACGAAGAATTTCTTTCGGAATCATTTCTTCACGTGCAAGGTATGCTTCAGCATTATCACCCAAGTCAATGATAAAGCCATCTTTGGTTTGTTTCTTCACTTCACCATAGATCAGCTCGCCGACTTTGGATTCGTAAGCATCGGCCACAAGTGCGCGTTCTGCTTCACGGATCTTCTGTACAATCACTTGCTTGGCAATTTGTGCTGCAATACGACCGAAATCAATCGATTCTACTTCGAGTTCACGAATATCACCAATTGACCATTGTGCAGGATCAAGATCAGAAATCGCATCCTGACACGCTGGCATTTCATGATCTTCGTCAGCGACTACTTCCCACTGACGAAAAGTACGGTAGTCACCTGTTTTGCGATCAATTTCCACACGTAAACGTGCTTCTTCAGAGCGAGTTCCTTCGTAGAATTTTTTCTTGGTCGCCGCAACTAAAGCTTGCTCAAGCGCTTCGAAAATTGCTTCACGAGGTACACCCTTTTCGTTACTAACCGTTTCAACGACGGTCAGAATTTCACGTGCCATACGTCACCTATTCGTTAAATTTTTATTTATTCAATTAATCTTGGAAGACCAAATTTGCTTTATCGATATTGTGACTGTCGATCTCCAATACCTGTTGCTTTTCTACTTCAACTTGAATCATTTCATTGTCTAGGTCGACTGCAACTAGTTTGGCCTGGAATTTACGACGGTTATCTACTGCACTAATCAGACGTAATGCTACGCTATGACCAATATAGCCTGACATCTGTTCGAGCTGGAAGAATGGACGATCCCAGCCTGGAGAAGACACTTCAAGTGAATATTCACCCGAGATCGGATCATGAACATCCAGCATGGCGCCGACTTGCTGCGTTACACGCACACAATCCTGAACACCAATACCACGCCCCTGTTCCTCTTCACCGTCTTCATTAACGGCCGGTTCAGCGCTTGCATCGACCGGTTTGTCGATGTAGATACGTAATAACGAACGTTTACCCTGTGGCAGGAACTCAATCCCCCAAAGGTTTACATTACAGGCTTCAACTGCCGGTGCAATCAAGTCCTGAAGTGCTTGAGTTTTATTTGATAGCTTCATTTACTCTCGTCATCTGGTGCGATTTTATGATCTATTTGACCACTACAAACCAATACAAACTATAGTAGTAGTGAAACATGGAGACGTGACCAAATAATGTCGACACTACACGATAGCCAATAAAAAAGGGCGTAAATCGCCCCAATTAAGCACAATAGCGATTTTTTTCAAATCCCACTGTGCAAAAAGGCCCACCTTGTTGTGAGCCTCTTTTTAGAAACTTGGTAGCGGGAGCTGGATTTGAACCAACGACCTTCGGGTTATGAGCCCGACGAGCTACCAGACTGCTCCATCCCGCATCAACGTGCAAAAATTATATACAAAAGATGAGAGCTTTTCAATCAAAACTGCATCATTCTGCATATTTGTCATCTGTGACTGAAAAAATGGTAGTGGGTGCTGGATGTAAACCAACAACCTTCGCCAGTTTATAGAGAGTTGAGCCCGACAAGCAATCAACTAAATCCATAAATAACGTTTACCAAACCATTTAAATGGTAGCGGGAGCTGGATTTGAACCAACGACCTTCGCTAGATTATAGAGAGTTGAGCCCGACAAGCAATCAACTAAATCTATAAATAACGTTTACCAAACTATTTAAATGGTAGCGGGAGCTGGATTTGAACCAACGACCTTCGGGTTATGAGCCCGACGAGCTACCAGACTGCTCCATCCCGCATCAGCGTACAAATAACATTCAGCTTAAAAAAACTTAAACTGCTTTTAAAGTTTGCATCTTTAAAAGATTGGTAGCGGGAGCTGGATTTGAACCAACGACCTTCGGGTTATGAGCCCGACGAGCTACCAGACTGCTCCATCCCGCAACAACATGCAAATTATATTTCTCAGCTTAATAACTTATTAAACTGCCTCTTAAAAGTTTGCGTCTTTAAAAAGGATTGATTGGTAGCGGGAGCTGGATTTGAACCAACGACCTTCGGGTTATGAGCCCGACGAGCTACCAGACTGCTCCATCCCGCATCAACAGAAGTTTTTTCAGCTGCATACACCAACTTAAATTTCTGGATTATAAGTTGGTGCGGAAGGGGGGACTTGAACCCCCACGCCCGAAAGCACTACCACCTCAAGGTAGCGTGTCTACCAATTCCACCACCACCGCAGCTGTGACGCATTCTAGTCGCATCACTGGAAAAAAGAAAGGACTAATTAAAACTATTCGGTCGTTTCTGGTGCAGTTGGTGAAGTTTCATTCGATTGCACAGGCATGGTCGGCGCAGATTGAACCGTTCCCAAACTATAGGCATTTGTGCTGTCTTTCTTGGCCAAAACAGCCAGAGTCAAACTGGTCACAAAAAATAGCGCCGTTAAAATAGCAGTCAAACGGGTCATAAAATTGCCGGAACCCGATGCCCCGAATACTGTCGCCGCACCACCGCCACCGAAAGAGGCACCAGCATCTGCACCTTTACCATGCTGAACCAAAATCAAGACAATCATCAAAACAGCTAAGATAATATGTACTACCAGCACAAAAGTTTGCATGCTGAACTCCTAATTATTGTGTATTTGCAAATGCATGAGCAATTTTATGGAACGACTCAGCATTGAGTGATGCACCACCGACCAATGCCCCGTTGATATCCGGGCAGGCTGCTAACTCTACTGCATTTTCCGGCTTGACACTACCACCATATAAAATCGCCATACTCTCGCCATAGCCCGTAATCTGGCTTAAACCTTGACGGATTTGTGCATGCATGGCCTGCGCATCTTCAGGAGAAGCAGTTTTACCGGTTCCAATTGCCCAGATCGGTTCATAGGCAATCACGACATTTTTCCATTGCTCCGCTTCAACCACAGCAGCGATATCACAAATTTGTTGCAATACGACAGCTTCTGCCTGCCCTGCTTCACGTTGTTCCAGGCTTTCACCGACACAATAGATTACAGTCAAACCAGCACTTAAAGCATTCTTGATTTTAGCATTTAAAATATCAGACTTTTCTGCAAATATTTCACGGCGCTCGGAATGACCCACCAGTACATACTGGATTTGGCTGTCTGCAAGTAATTCAGCACTGACTTCACCGGTGTAGGCGCCTGTTCCAGAAATACGTGAAACATCTTGTGCTACGGTATAAATCGGACGAACTGCAGATGACAGTTCTGCCTGAATCCGGCTTAAGGCAATCGCAATTGGTGCTACACCTAAATGACATTGATCTTCGGCAATCGGTGCAGTTTCCAGTAAATTCTTAATATCACGCACCAAGCTCAATGCCTCTGCCTGCACCGGATTCATTTTCCAGTTACCTATCACCCAAGGGGTAATCGTCGAAACCGACATAATTAACCTATTTCATTTACATATTTTGAATTGGGCACATTCTACACGGAATTGGAAAATTAAAAGAATAGTTTTCTTATCACTCATTCTCGGTTTAGACTATCCAAAATGGTTATTTTTTGTTATCACTTAAAAAAATGGGGACTTCTTCCAACCAGTTCATGCTTTTACTGGAGATGAAGAAGCTAGCAGCAC
This sequence comes from Acinetobacter sp. F9, assembly GCF_019195275.1. Taxonomy (NCBI): domain Bacteria; kingdom Pseudomonadati; phylum Pseudomonadota; class Gammaproteobacteria; order Moraxellales; family Moraxellaceae; genus Acinetobacter; species Acinetobacter sp. F9. Next base: position 2,082,519 of record NZ_CP078068.1, on the reverse strand, counting down.
TCTTGGCTATGGTATTTTTACGTAACAAACGTATAATTTTAGTATAGCAATTAAAAGAATTTAATGAGTAGGCATTTATAGCATGACAGCATTACAGGGGTCGCCGAGATTTACCGGATTTATTCGTCGTTTGGTCGAGGAAGGCGTCATCTCGGCTGAAGATATGCGCAGTGCATTGGCGCATGCCAAACAAGAAAAAATCGATATTGTCGCGGAGCTGATTAACCAGCAACAGCTTTCCCCGACCGTCATTGCTGAAACGATTTCAGTTGAATTTGGCGAACCGCTGTTTGATATCAGCGCCTATGATCCTGCCCAAATTTTGCGGGATGCGATTGATGAAAAGCTGATTACCAAGCATCGCATCCTGCCGATTTTTAAAAATTCCAGTATTTTGTATGTTGCAACCAGTAACCCGACCAATATCGAAGCAATTGATGCAGTCCGTTTTTCGACTAAACTCAATATTGAAACCATTATTGTTGAACATAATAAGCTTGAAAAACTGATCGAGCAGAATTTTACTGAAGAAAGCACCTTTGAGTTTGATGAAGACTTTGATCTGGATGTAGATTTCGATTCATCTGATCCGAGTAAAGAAGAAGATGAAAAAGACAAAGGTGAAGAAGAAGCACCGATTGTCAAATATATCAATAAATTATTAATCGATGCGATTCGTATGGGTGCTTCGGATCTGCATTTTGAACCTTATGAAAAAATCTACCGGGTTCGTTATCGGGTCGATGGGGTACTGCGCCAAATTGCAACACCGCCGCTGCAGTTGGCAACCCGCCTGTCTTCACGTTTAAAAGTCATGTCGCAAATGGACATTTCTGAAAAACGTGTTCCTCAGGATGGCCGTATCAAGCTGAAACTCTCAAAGAACAAAGCCATTGATTTCCGTGTCAACTCATTACCGACCCTGTTTGGCGAAAAACTGGTACTGCGTATTCTAGATCCATCTAGCGCGATGCTGGGGATCGATGCACTCGGTTATGAACCGGAACAAAAAGAACTGTTTATGCAGGCGCTGGATAAACCGCAAGGCATGCTGCTGATTACCGGGCCAACGGGTTCTGGTAAAACGGTTTCACTTTATACCGGTTTGAACATCCTGAATCGTGAAGATACCAATATTTCCACCGCGGAAGATCCGGTCGAGATCAACCTGCAAGGAATTAACCAGGTCAACGTCAACAATAAAGTCGGCCTGACCTTCTCTGCTGCCTTGAAGTCATTCTTACGCCAAGATCCAGATATCGTGATGGTCGGTGAGATCCGGGATCTGGAAACTGCAGAAATTGCCATTAAAGCGGCACAGACCGGTCATATGGTGATGTCAACGCTGCATACCAACAGTGCGCCTGAGACCCTGACCCGTTTACGCAATATGGGCGTGCCGTCTTTTAATATTGCCACTTCAGTGAATCTGGTTATTGCACAACGACTAGCACGTCGCCTGTGTTCACAATGTAAAAAACCTGCCGACATTCCACAGCAGAGTTTATTGGAAATGGGTTTTACCGAAGCAGATCTCCAGCAACCAGAGTTCCAGATCTATGAGCCGGTAGGTTGCAATGAATGTCGCGAAGGCTATAAGGGTCGTGTAGGTGTTTATGAAGTCATGAAAGTGACGCCTGAAATTTCTAGAATTATTATGGAAGATGGCAATGCACTTGAAATTGCCGATGCTTCTGCCCGTGCAGGTTTTAACAATTTACGCCGATCAGGTTTAATCAAGGTGATGCAGGGGGTGACTTCTTTACAGGAAGTCAATCGTGTCACCAGCGAATGATCGTGCGCTGATCTAAAATAAGGATAAAGGTATGGCAGCAGTAAAGAAAGGCCAGATGATGCCGATCTTCAGCTATGAAGGAATTGATCGTAAAGGGGCAAAGATCAAGGGGGAATTGCCGGCGCGCAACATGGCACTGGCCAAAGTGACGCTCAGAAAACAGGGCATCAGCATCAAGACCATTCGGGAAAAGAAAAAAAACATTCTCGAAGGCTTAATGAAAAAACGTGTCAGCACACTGGATATTACGATTTTTACCCGACAGCTCGCGACCATGATGAAAGCCGGCGTACCTTTAGTACAAGGCTTTGAAATTGTTGCAGAGGGTCTGGAGAATCCAGCCATGCGTGAAGTCGTTCTGGGGATTAAAGGTGAGGTGGAAGGTGGTAATACCTTTGCCGGTGCACTGCGTAAATACCCGCAATACTTCGATAAACTATTTTGTTCACTGGTCGAATCGGGTGAACAATCCGGTGCGCTAGAAACCATGCTGGATCGGGTCGCGATCTACAAGGAAAAAAGTGAACTGCTCAAGCAAAAAATTAAAAAAGCCATGAAGTACCCGGCTGCGGTGGTCGTGGTCGCGCTGATTGTCACGATTATTCTAATGGTAAAAGTGGTCCCGGTTTTCCAGGATTTATTCTCTTCATTTGGTGCTGACTTACCGGCTTTTACCAAAATGGTGGTCAATATGTCGGAATGGATGCAAAAATATTGGTTCCTGCTCATTATTGCCATTGGGGCCATCATTACGGCTTTTCTGGAAGCAAAAAAACGCAGTAAAAAATTCCGTGATTTTCTGGATAAAGCAGCACTTAAAGCACCGATTTTCGGTGATCTGGTGTATAAAGCGATTATTGCCCGTTATAGCCGTACCTTGGCCACCACTTTTGCAGCCGGTGTACCCTTGATTGATGCACTGGAATCCACTGCTGGCGCAACCAATAACGTGGTGTATGAAGATGCCGTCATGAAAATCCGCGAAGATGTTGCCACTGGTCAGCAATTACAGTTTGCCATGCGGGTGACCAACAAGTTTCCATCTATGGCCGTGCAAATGGTCGCCATTGGTGAGGAATCCGGTGCGTTAGATGCCATGCTGGATAAAGTTGCTACCCATTATGAAAATGAAGTCGACAATGCCGTAGACGGTCTCACTTCCATGATGGAGCCCTTGATCATGGCTGTTCTCGGTGTACTTGTCGGTGGTCTGGTGATTGCCATGTACCTTCCAATCTTCCAAATGGGTTCTGTGGTTTAATGCAAGATCTTATTCAATATTTCATTCAAAACCCAACAGCGCTGTATAGCGCAGTTGGGCTTTTTAGTCTCTGCATTGGTAGTTTCTTAAATGTGGTGATTTATCGCACTCCCAAGATGATGGAGCAGGAATGGCGTACCGATTGCCAAATGTTCCTGCATCCGGAACAGCCAATTATTGATGAGACCAAATTAAGTTTAAGCAAACCCGATTCGACTTGCCCCAAATGTCATCAGCCAATCCACTGGTACCAGAATATTCCCGTCATCAGCTGGCTGGTCTTGCGCGGCAAGTGCGGCAACTGTCAAAATCCCATCAGTACCCGCTATCCATTTATTGAGCTTCTGACCGCGGCCTGTGCGCTGATGGTGGTGGCTGTTTTTGGTCCGACTGTCCAGATGTTATTTGGCCTGATTCTGACTTATGTCTTAATTGCACTGACCTTTATTGATTTTGACACCCAGTTATTGCCGGACCGTTATACCCTACCCCTGGCCGCGCTGGGTCTGGGCGTCAATAGTTATGCCCTCTATACCTCACCGAGTTCTGCCATCTGGGGCTATATCATTGGCTTCCTGTGTTTGTGGGTGGTGTATTATGTCTTTAAAATTGTCACTGGCAAGGAAGGTATGGGCTATGGCGATTTTAAATTGCTTGCCGCCTTGGGTGCCTGGATGGGGCCTTTGCTATTACCATTAATTGTGCTCCTTTCTTCTTTAGTGGGTGCGATTATCGGGATTATCCTGCTGAAAGTCCGTAAGGAAAATCAGCCTTTTGCCTTTGGTCCCTATATCGCGATTGCCGGCTGGATTGCTTTTCTGTGGGGCGAGCAGATTATGAAAGTGTATTTAGGTCAATAAAGTGAAATTTATACTCGGATTAACCGGCGGGATTGGTAGTGGCAAGTCTGCGGCCAGTCAATGGTTTGAAGCACAAGGCATTGTCGTTGTGGATGCCGATGTGGTGGCGCGTGAAGTGGTCGAGATTGGCCAGCCTGCACTCGCCCAGATTCAGCAGGCTTTTGGGGATTGGGTACTGCTTGAAGATGGTTCACTGAATCGTCGTGCCTTGCGCGAATATATTTTCCAGTCTCCTGAAGCACGTAAAACCCTGGAAAATATTACTCATCCAGCAATTCGCACTTCGATTATTCAGCAGTTAGATGCTGCGCAAAGTTCCTATGCCATTCTGGTTTCACCGCTCCTGTTTGAGACCAATCAACATGAGCTCACTCAGCATCGCTTACTGATTGATGCCACAATCGAATTGCAAATTGAACGTGCCTCACAACGTGATGGTCAAAATATTGAGCAAATCCGAAACATTATTGCCGCACAAATGTCACGTGAACAGAAACAGGCCATGGCTGATGATATTGTGCTGAATGATGGTCATCTGGATCATCTTTATGCCCATCTCCGCCCATTGCATGAAAAATATTTAAACATGGCAGCTGCCTGAGGTATAAAAAAAGCAGTCCGATTAAGACTGCTTTTTCTGTGCTGCAAGTTGTGCTTCTAAACTATCTTTACGGCCAATCCAGCGCCAAGGCTGTAAGGCCCCAATTGCCATCCCCACCAAGCCACAGATCATCGCCAGGCTCAGCACTTCATTTAATAAAGGCACCGCCAGAATCGCAGCAATAAATGGTGCAAGATTGGTAATACTACCGGCTTTAAATGCACCGAGACGCTTGATTGCTTCGACATAGCTTAAAGTGGCAATAATTACCACAAAAACCCCATGAAAGATGGTTTGAAACAATAAATGCTGGGGTTCTGGCACACTCAAATTTTTGGGTAAAAACAGCAGATAAACAGGTACGTAAACCACTGCTGACCAGATCGCGACACCGCTCATTGCCTGCCATGCAGTTAACTGATATTTCCGCAATAACACGGTAAAAATTGCCCAGAGTATTGCACTGATAAAAAACAGCCCATCCCCTGCCCCGAATGCCACCCCGGTTTCCTGATACATCAGCAGACTCATGATACAGAGCACCGCAATCATAATAATCAGGCTGGCCCAGGTATGCTTATCAAAAGCCTGCCCCATCAGGAAAAAAGCCATGATTGCAGTACAAATCGGAATACAGCCATTCAAGAAAATCGCGGCATGGGCGGTAGGCGCATAATGAAAGGCGCTATAGGCAAACAGACAGTAAATTACTCCGCCAATCATGGCCAGAATAAAGGGTTCTTTTTTCAGTAAAAAAGCCGCCTCTTTGCGATAGAGCAAGATCGGCATCAGAATCAGAAAAGCCAGAGAAAACCGCAGAGCCACGATATCCCAGGCACTGATGTTCCAAAGCGCATTCAGACGGGCGGTTAAAGTAAAACCGCCCCAGATACACATGGTCGTCAGTAGAAAGACATAGCCCTGTGTACGATCTGACAATGCCATCATCAATTATAGGTTACGCTGGCGGCAAGCTTCATACAGTGCCATACCGGTCGCCACACTGACATTCAGGCTTTGCAGATTACCCGCCATCGGGATATACACCGTCTGATCGCATTGGCTTTGTGTAATTGGACGTAGACCGGTATCTTCCGCACCCATCACCACACAGACACCAGTATCGGTGAAATCAAACTCCTGAATCGGCAGCGCTTTTTCATCCAGCATGGTACCGACGACTCGCACATTAAAGTCTTCTTTGATTTGCCCCAAGGTACGCGCCAGATTAGTCACCTGAATAAATTTGACTTTGTCAGCACCACCGGCAGCCACTTTACGTGCAGTCGGAGTCAAGCTTGCAGAACGATCACGTGGTGCAATCACCGCCTCAACACCCATCGCAGCGGCGGTACGCACACATGCTCCGAGGTTGTGTGGATCGGTAATATGATCAAGGGCCAATAACAAGGCTTGCGGATTTGCGCTCAATAATGTCTCAAGATCTTTTTCATTCAAGACCGGATGGGCACGAACGGCTGCTACAACACCCTGATGAAAGGGTTGACCGGCCAATTTTTCCAGTTTGTCACGGCTGGCTTGCTGCACACTGATGCCAAACGGTTCAGCCAGTTCCAGTACACGTTTTAAACGCTGATCATCGCGTCCTTTGAGAGTGAATAATGTCAAGACACGTTCAGGCTCAAGCTCTAACAATGACTCCACTGAATGTACGCCATAAAAATATTCAGGTTTTGCCATGAACGACCTCTAAATTAAATTTATATATAAAAGAAAAATCCCGTAAAGCTGACTTCACAGGATTTCTATAGAATGATTAGTTTAACCGATTCGCACTGAAATTTCTTGCCCGGTTTGCACTGATCTTGCGCTGTACTTAACCTTCAAAATGGCAGACATAGTCCAGCACATCATCGGTTTCGATTTTAAAACGGCTATTACCCGGCACATAGAAGGACTGGCCTGCACGGAACAGCTCACTTTCTTCGCTATCTCCGATCTGAACACGACATTCACCTGAAACAATTTCCATGCGCTCAGGCACATGCGTTTCAAAGGTTAAGGCATTTTCTGATGGTAAAATGACCCCCAAAGTCTTTTTGGTGCCATCTTCAAATTGAACAATATGGCTGATACATAAACCGCCGAAATATACATTTGATTTTTTAAGTACAGATACATGATCAAACTGAGCTGACATGCGATTTCTCCAGATAAAGCATTTTGTAATATTTTGATTGCTGTAGTTTAAATGTGCACTCTCAACTAATCAATCGAAGTTTGTCGGCAGCGGTGAAATATTCTATCTCGCCTGAATGCCTGTTGCGAAAGGGGTATTCTGGCCGCTTGTTTACTGGCTTGATGGTATATTCAGCCCGCCAGATTTGGTTTCTAGCTTAAACTTTGACAATGTCAAAACTATGAAAACAAGCAGTGAATTTGCCGGCTTTTGAGTCAGCTTCTTTCGAAAATACAGTGAAATAAGCATATATGAATCGCTAAAATTTAAGATAGAATGAAATTGATTCATCCTGATTTATAATCACAGCCGTGTTGTGACCCCAATCCAACATCAGGCTATTTCACTCAAACTTTTCGCAGCCCGGATGCGTTTATGCTGACACATTTAACTCTGATCAATTTTGCTTTAGCTGAGCACCTTGCTATTGATATTGATAAAGGTTTTAACGTTTTAACCGGTGAAACCGGTGCAGGTAAATCCCTCTTGTTAGATGCCTTGTCTGCCTGTCTGGGTGAGCGAACCGATACCAATTATGTGCGTTATGGTTCCGAAAAAGCCGATGTGACTGCAAGCTTTAGCTATCAGGAACATAGTCCTGAAGCCGCGTGGTTAAAAGAACATGAGCTGGATGATGAATCAGGTGAAATCCATTTACGCCGGGTAATTTTTGCCACCGGTCGCAGCAAAGCCTGGATCAATGGACGACCGAGCAGCCTGTCCGAACTAAAAGAAATTGGACGTTTACTGGTTCAACTCTATAGCCAGCACAGTCAGCAACAACTACTCGAACCCCCTTATCCGAAGCATTGGCTGGATCGTTATTATCATTTTTATGCGCCGGCGCAAGCGGTACGGGATGCTTACAGTACCTGGCAGAAAAATATCCGCCAGCATCAGGCAGCACTGGATGCACAAGCCACCCGTAAACAGCGTATCGAAACCCTTGAGCTGCAACTGGAAGAACTGGAAGACATCGTTCAGACTGATTATCAGGAGATTGAGCAGGAATTTGACCGGCTTTCCCATCATGAAGCGATCATGCAGGATTGTGTCTATAGCCTGAATGTACTCGATGAGGCTGAACAGAACATGACCCAGGAACTCGCATCAATTATGCGTCGGGTCGAATCGCATGCCGGTCGTAGTGAGCAGCTTTCCGGAATTTATAATTCCTTATTAAATGCACAAAGCGAACTTGAAGATGCTGCGGCGAATTTACGTCAGTTTATGGATCGTCAGAGTTTTGACCCGGAACGCATGGAAGAACTGAATTCAACTTTAGAGGTTTTCCACCGTCTGGCTCGTAAATATCGTACTCAACCGGAATTGCTCAAGGCAGAATATGAAACCTGGCAAACCGAATTAGAACAGCTGCATCAACTGGAAGACCCGGAAACACTGGCTGAACAGGTTGCAGTCTCTTATCAGGATTTTCTGGAGAAAGCCCAACATCTGGATCAGATTCGCCGTGAAGCCGCAGCACCTCTGGCCAAGCAGCTCACAGAACAGGTTAAACAACTGGCACTACCAGAAGCCCATTTCGAGTTTAAGTTTGAAGCTTTGGAACAGCCATCGAGTGAAGGCCTCAGCTTTATTCAACTCCTATTTACTGCCAATAAAGGCATTCCGGCACAACCCCTGGCTCGCGTGGCATCAGGTGGTGAGCTGTCGCGTATTGCACTGGTGATGCAGGTCATGAATGCAGAAAAAACCGAAGCCGAAGTACTGGTCTTTGACGAAATTGATGTCGGGATCAGTGGTGGTACAGCAGAGATTGTCGGGCGTTTATTGGCAGGTTTGGCCCAACATGTGCAGATTCTGTGTATTACCCATCAGGCACAAGTGGCCGCACAATCCGATCAGCATTTACTCGTGAAAAAGCAGCAAACCGACCCGGCCAGCAGCACCATTCTGAGTTTGCAAGAAGATGCACGTATTGATGAACTCGCGCGCATGACCGGTGGTGTTGAAATCAGTGAAACGACTTTACAACATGCCCGTCAGTTACGTCAGTTGAAATTTCAGCAGGTTTAAATATCACAATCCAGACAAATAAAAGTTGGTAAATCCATAAAGCTCGAGTAACGTAGCGGTTAGGATCATACGATTTCTTTGCGAAGAAATTGATTTTAAGGAGAACTGCTCAGGTGACCAAACAGTTTCTGACACATCGTTGTCTGATTGCGCCGCCACATGCGGATGATGATTTTTTTGCCCAGACGGTGATCTATCTGGCTCGCCATGATGAAGATGGTGCACAAGGCATCATCATCAATCGCCCTGCCGGTATTCAAATTAAAGAATTGCTGAATGATCTTGATATTGAAGCAGACAATGTCAATCCGCATGAAGTCTTGCAAGGTGGCCCTTTACGCCCTGAGGCCGGCTTTGTGCTGCATACCGGTCAGCCGACCTGGCATTCCTCTATTGCGGTGGGCGAAAATGTCTGTATCACCACCTCCAAAGATATTCTGGATGCAATTGCGCATAATGAAGGTGTGGGTCGCTATCAGATCGCACTCGGCTATGCCAGTTGGGGCAAACACCAGCTAGAACAGGAAATTGCCCGTGGTGACTGGCTGATTTGTGATTCTGATATGGATCTGATTTTTAACTTACCTTATAACGACCGTTGGGATGCTGCCTATAAAAAGATGGGCGTCGACCGCAACTGGTTATCTTCCGAGATTGGACATGCCTGATGTAAACACGCCACAAACCATTATGGCGTTTGATTTTGGTACACAAAAAATGGGAATGTCTGTTGGACAATCCCTGATTGCAAGTGCCAGTCCCCTACCTTTATTTCCCATGAAAGATGGTATTCCGAACTGGGATGAACTGTTCAAAATAGTAAAAAGCCATCAACCGAATCTATTTCTGGTCGGTTTGCCACTGAATATGGATGATAGTGAATCGGAGCTTTCGACACGGGCACGTAAATTTGCGCGCCGTTTACGGCACCAGACCAATATTGCAACCTTGATGGTGGATGAGCGTCTGACCACCCGTGAAGCACGCGATGAGCTGGATCATTATCAGGCGCAAGGTCGCGGCAAGAAACTTTCTGCTGATAGTATCGCCGCAGCCTTATTGATTGAAAGTTGGTATCGCCATCCTGCCGGAATCACCCCTTAAACTGCTGATGAAATTTTAAAATCAGCATCCTTTGGGATGCTTTTTTATGCCTAAAAACATGATTTAAGGATAAAAATAACGAAAGGTCAGATTAATTCTGGGTGTCAAAACTTTGCTACTTTTACCAATGCTGTGTTTCCAGTACTGCTGGGTCTGGCCGCGCATCACAATCAGTTGGCCACTGTGTAACAGCAACTCGACTTTATCCCCGTGGGTTTTATGTTTAAAACTCATTTTACGGGTCACGCCCAGACTCAGAGAAGCAATGACATTTTCCCGAGAACTTCCTGTATATAAAGCAGGCTCATCATCGCTATGCCAACCCAAGCCTTGTGAACCATCTTCATATAAATTGGCCAGACAGGAATTAAAGGGATGACCCACCAGCTGTTCAATATGCTGCTTTAAACGCAATAATCCCGGGGGCCACAACTGAGCTTGCTTGAGCGTCCCCGAATAGCGATATTGATAGTGCGCATCGCCATACCAGACCACCTTGCGTGCTGTGATATAGTGCTTGCCGAACAACCGTACTTCATCATGTTGCCAGGCCAACTGGCTCAGAAAATACTGCAAATACTGCTGGCTTTGTGCCTGCTCCAGAATCAGACCATAGTCCTCCACCACCCCATCAAAGGGTAAGATATTCGTTTCAGGTTGGGGCACAAATAAATCTAAAGTCATCTCAATTAGACCGAGTATCTTACTGAAAATACTGACATTGACTTTGAAAAAGTACAACCGAATTTCACAAATGACTACAAGATTTGCTCTTGTGACTTGTCCTGTTCCTGCCTAAACTGAATTTAACTTTCACAATAAAAATAATCCTTTATGAACTTATGGCAGCTGTTTCAGAAACTTCGTCCTTTTGTTCAGCCCTATCGGGTGCTGGTCATTGCCACGCTGATTTTGACCCTGATCGGTTCCTTTACCGCACAGGTCAATGCGCTAACCCTGCAATATGCAGTCGATAGTATCAATGCGCTGCTGGAACAAGGTCAGGGACTGGAGCAAGGCTGGCATATTCTGATTACGATTTCAGCGATCTTGCTCGGTAAAGAGATTATCAATGCCTTTGTCCAATTCGGCCAGAAGTTCTATGGAGAAAAGCTACGGATTTTTGTTTCTCAGGATCTGGCCCAAGGAATTATTGAAAAATTCTTAAAATATCGTCTGGAATTTTTTAATCAGGAAAATAATCAGGCCGGAAAATTACAGACCCGTATTGATCGTGGTATCGGCTCACTGACCCGTCTGGTACAGATCTTTTTTATTGATATTTTACCGTTATTTACCAGCGCAATTGTGGCTTTGGGCCTGATGTACTACGCCAATATGTATGTCGGCCTGGTGGCCACCGCCATTGTCCCGATCTATTTCTGGCTGACCTATAAACAGGCACAAAAGCTCGGTGGTTGGCGCCGCAGTTTAAGAGATGGCCGCGAGAAAAAGAGTCAGGGTATTCTCAGTATTATTAATTCAATTACCGTGATCAAATCCTTTAACCGGGAAGCGATTGAGTCGGAAAAGCAGTTAGGATTGCAACGCGAACTGACCGACAACCAGATGAAAACCCGCCAGACCAGTTTCCTGTTTGATGGTCTGAAAACGTTCCTGGAACAGATCGGCATTGTGCTGATTATTATTCTGACCTCTTACTTTGTGCTGGATGGCCAGATGAGTATCGGCATGATCATGTTCCATGTGCTGCTGTTTAATAATGTCTCCGCCCCGATTCGCTCACTGCACCGGATTTATGATGAAGTAAATGATGCCATGATCTATTCAGAAAGCTTCTTTAAGATTCTGGAAGCGGATCAGGAAATTGAACAAAGCGGCCAGCAAAAACCGCCTGTTCAAGGTAAGTTTGAACTGAATGGGGTGAATTTTTATTATCCGAATGGCCATCACGCCCTGAAAAATATTGAGATGGAAATTCGTCCGAATAAGATCACGGCTTTGGTCGGCTTATCCGGTGCGGGGAAATCTACCCTGATCAGCCTGCTAGATAAATTTTATGAGCCGCAGCAAGGCCAGATCAAACTGGATGGCATTGACCTGAAAGACTATGACACCCAATTTTTGCGTGATCATATTGGTCTGGTGTTGCAGAAAAATCATATTTTTCAAGGCACCATTTTTGAGAATATCCGTTATGGTAAAACTACAGCTTCGATGGACGATATCATTGAGGCGGCAGAAAAAGCCTCGATTCATGCGCAGATTTTACAGTTACCGGATGGCTATGATAGTGATGCCCTCATGCTGTCTGGCGGACAGCAGCAACGCATTGCCTTGGCGCGGATGTTCCTGAAAAACCCACCGATTATTTTTCTGGATGAACCGACGGCGAGTCTGGATGCCATCGCCACCGAACAGATCAAGCAAAGTCTGGATCAAATCAAGCAAGGCCGTACCGTGATTATCATTTCACATAGCCTGTCGCAAATTATTGACGCGGATTATACCTATGTGATGAAAGAGGGAAGGATTGCCGAACATGGTGAGCACGCTCAGCTTTATCATCAGCAAGGCGTGTATAAGGAAATTTTTGATGCCATGGCCAAGAGCCTGAATATTGAAAAAATCGCCAAGACTTTTGAGGATGATGCCGAGGAAGAAACCCATAGTTAGAGCCTCTTCCAAGCCAATAAAAAAACCTCCGAGCTGGAGGTCTTTTATTGAGAGATAATTGTTTTTAACGCTGAACTTTTTGCTCAATTTCTTCAACGCTAGTATGACGTACGTCAAAACCTTTGACCATATAGATCACCTGTTCAGAAATATTCCGGGCATGGTCGCCAATTCTTTCGAGTGAACGAAGCACCCATAGTACATTGATAACACGACTAATATGTCGCGGATCTTCAATCATATAGGTCATGAGGGTACGTGTTGCTGACTGGTATTCACGGTCGATATCCGCATCTGCCAACATCACTTTTAAGGCCTGATCTACATCCAGACGTGCAAAAGCATCCAGTGCATCATGAATCATCACCCGAACCTGGTTGCCAATATGCCGGGTTTCCATATAACCGCGCGGCGAGCTACCCTCTTCGCTCAGGCTTTGTGCAATCCGGCCTATTTTAGACGCTTCATCACCAATACGCTCAAGATCGGTATTGGCCTTGGACATGGCAAGCACCATCCGTAAATCAATCGCAGCAGGATGACGGCGTGCCAGAATCAGGGTCAGTGCTTCATCAATGTCTCTTTCCATCTGATTGACAACATTGTCCTGAAACTGCACATCAATCGCCATGGCGACATCGGTATCCAGTAAGGCATGAATGGCGTTGGCCACCTGCTGTTCCACCAGTCCGCCCATGGTCATGAATTTGGTATTGACGTCCTGCAACTCTTCATTAAATTGCGAAGAAATGTGATGACTTAACACAGGATTATTTGGACACAAGGAAGTCTACTCCTGAAACGGCATATAGCGATGATCAATAATAAAGCACATTAAAGCATATTTATGATGAAAGTTTGATGACAATCGTAGCGTCATCTGGGCTGAGGTGAATCATATTCGATCAGCCAGGCATTCAGCTCTGCCAGCTCCTTTTCGGTCAGCTGCCCGACTGAAGCCTGTAACTGGAGTACATGCAGCAGATAATCATATTTGGCATTCAGATAATCCGTTTTGGCAGAAAAAGCATTGCGCTGGGCCAGCAACACATCGACCATGGTCTTTAAGCCCTCCTGATATTGGGCTCTGGAGGCTTGTGAAACCATTTCCGAAGATTCCATCGCCGCTTTACGCGCATTCAGTTTGGCCTGATCGGTTTCTACCTGCATGAAGGACTGCTTCACATCGGTATTGGCTTTGCGGATCGCAGCGTCTAATTGGGCTGCACTTTTTTGTACATTGACCCCAGCCTGACGAATACTTTTCTGGGTACGGCCACCACTAAATAGGTTCCAGTTGACTTCCACCCCAATCTGGTCGAAATCACCATTGCTGGACATAATCGTTTCTGGTGTCTGTTTCAGATAGCCATAGGTGCCGACCGCTTCAACCTGCGGATAGAGAGCGGCCTGCTCAACCCGTTTGGCATCTTCAGAATAGCGTTTTTGCAGACGGGCTTGCAGAATGTTCAGATTCTGGCTTTGTGCCAAATCTGTCCAGGACTGCATGTCACTTGGAATCGGTTTCTGAAACTGGAAGTCATTGCGTAATACCGCCAGATTTTCCTGATAAGGCCCGATCAGCTGAGCCAGTTGCTCCTGAGCGAGAACCAGCTGAACTTGGGTCGAAATCCGGTTGGCTTGGGCACTTTGATACTGGGCATTGGCTTCACTGACCTCACTACGTGCCACCAGACCTTCTTTTAGTTTGGCATTCATCATGCGCAGCTGCTCAGATAGAGCCTGTTCTTCCTGCAAATATGCCGTGGTCAAAGACTGCTGACGCAAGACATTAAAATAGGCTTCTGCCACCTGTAAAATATGCTGCTGTTTTTGCAGACGTAAGTTGACTTCGCTGAGTTCGACCGAAGTTTTGACCTGTTTATAGCCCTGCCAGGCATCCCAGCGGAATAAAGGCTGGCGTGCAGTTAAAGCCACCTGACGGCTGGTGGTACTGGAACTTTGCAACTCACCAAACTCAGGCGGCAAACCTGCAGATTGCGAGTTATTGACAGACTGGTTTTTACGGGTGATATTTCCTGAAAGACTCACGGTCGGCAGTAAATTTCCGCTGGCAATCCCCAGATTGAGCTGATCGGCCTGATATTGCAACAGATTCGCTTGCCAGTTCGGATCGTTTTGCTGGGCGCGCGCATAGGCTTGTTGCAAATCCAGGGCAAAAATCGCCGGACTACTGCACAATAAACCGGCCATGACACTGAGTTTTAGTTTCATTTTATAGTGTTAACCCCTAACAGCCATTCAGATCAAAAATTCTGGCGCTTTAAGCTAAGCCATACTAAAGAGATTTTTTGCATTTTTGCGTATGATTTTTATTAACTTTTTAATATAACTCTCGGGTTTTATCCACGATTAATTCAATTTTCAAGATCTATACCCGCAATGTAACAAAGCAATTCACAATACTAAACATAGTATTTTTATTTGATCTATACAATATATCTCCCAGCAAGGCCGTTATTTTCTGAATTCACCTATACAGAGTCCTGAAACATAGTGTTAATGCCATTCCCGTCGATATTCAAAGCCTGTCTAATTTCCGGCAGTCTGCTGTTTCTGGCAGGCTGTCAGCAGCCGTCAGAACCACAGATCCAGGTTGAACAGACTGAGACCAATCAGAAGCAAAGTCCAGTCAATGACTTTAGCCTGATGTGCAAGAATATTGAAAAAAATATGTCCCAGATTAATGACCAGCGCACCACTTTTGCGCTGGAACAGGTTAATCAGGATCTTAAAGTGTGTCTGCCCCTGATGGAATTGGCGGAGCAGAAGCATCTGATGCTGCGTTCTACTGAAATGTATCAGCGCTTTTTAGCCGTCGACCGTACCGAGTTCCAGCAACGCGCCTTTGAACAGTATGCGCTTGAAATGGCCCAGCATCCGACCATTCAGCAAGCCCATTTTCAGCAGCTCACCTCACGTGACCAGTACCTGTTAAAACACAAAGGTCAGGCTTATGTCGAACTGCTGGATCTTGGCGATGGCAACTTACATTATCGTCGTAGTCCGGAATATCTGGCCCGCATTTTTGCGCCTTATTTACCCGACGCTGAAAAAGTTTTTATTGAACATCTGGCTGAACAGAATATGCAGCCGGTACTGGTGGAAAAACGCCTGCAAATTGAGGCGGCTGACATTGCAGCCCGCAGTCTGCTTTGGGAAGATTATCTCAAGACCTATCCTGAGAGCAGCTATAAGCGGGATGCCGAATACCTGCTGAAACAATATACCTATTTTTTGTTTAGAGGCACCGAAGCATCTCCCGTTTCTGAGGATTATCGCGACCGTTATGCAGTCGATACCAGTCATCTGGAAACCATTATTGGTCTATCCAGCGGTCAGAAATCAACGCTTTCGACCCAGGCTCGCCAATTTCTGGAGTTTCTGGACATGAATCCACAACAGCGCCAGCAAGCCTTGCCTGCCGACTATCGAAACCGTTCGGATGCTGAACAGATTCTGTATTATGCCAAGATCAGCCCACCCTCACAAAAATATGATAAAGACTGTTTTATGGATGCATTCTGTATCTAGCTAGAAATATTTGGCTTGAGTCCAGCTTCCCCTGCCTGAAGAGACCATCGCTAAAGTTGAGAGATTTAGACCTGTTTATTCGGCATAAACTGAGCTAAGCTTTAGCCTCGCTTGACGGAGCGCGAGTAATCCCTCGCTGAGATCATGTGATTCCTTTTATCTTTATCAGGAATTGAGCATGGGTACCGTTGAACCTGATCAGGTTAATACCTGCGTAGGAATCAAGCCAGCTAAAAACCCAGCCCCTGCTTTATCTGCTCAGGATAAATCTGCCCGCGTTTTTGGTCGTGCTTGATTCGTTGATGTCATTCATAAGGATCATAGCCATGAACCAGTTAACGAATCTTTCTTCTGAAACTTCTCTCTCCGCTCATGAACAGGAAGCACGTGATTTAACGCGCATTCTACCCGCTTCACGTAAAGTCTATCTGCCAGGCTCGCGTCCTGATATTCAGGTACCGATGCGGGAGATTTCCTTAAGTGAAACCCCGACCAGTCTGGGTGGCGAACATAATCCACCGTTGATGGTCTATGACACGTCTGGTGTGTATACCGACCCCAATGTGACGATTGACCTGAATAAAGGTCTGCCGAATGTTCGTGAAAGCTGGATTGAACAGCGCAATGATAGCGAAATTCTGGATCAGCTCAGTTCTGAATTTGGCCGCCAGCGTTTACGCGATATCCGTACCGCCGCAATCCGTTTCGCGCATATCCAAAAACCTCGCAAAGCCAAACGCGGCCGCAACATCACCCAGATGCATTATGCCAAGCAAGGCATCATCACACCGGAAATGGAATACATCGCCATTCGTGAAAACCTGCGTCAACTCGATGGTGTCGATATGCGCCAGCATCCGGGCCAGAATTTCGGTGCAAAAAACCTAACTGAAATTACGCCAGAATTCGTGCGTCAGGAAGTCGCCGCAGGACGCGCGATTATTCCGGCCAATATCAATCATCCGGAACTGGAACCGATGATCATCGGGCGTAATTTTCTGGTGAAAATCAATGCCAATATCGGTAATTCTGCACTTGGTTCAAGTATCGAAGAAGAAGTCTCGAAAATGACCTGGGCGACGCGCTGGGGTGCAGACACGATTATGGATCTGTCGACCGGCCAGAATATTCATGAAACCCGTGAATGGATTATCCGCAACTCTCCTGTACCAATTGGAACCGTACCGATCTATCAGGCACTGGAAAAAGTCAATGGTGTGGCCGAAGACCTGACCTGGGAGATCTTTAAAGACACCCTGATTGAACAGGCTGAACAAGGCGTGGACTATTTCACCATTCATGCTGGTGTGCTTTTGAGATATGTACCGCTGACGGCCAACCGTTTGACCGGCATTGTCTCTCGTGGTGGTTCGATTATGGCACAGTGGTGTCTGGCACATCATCAGGAAAACTTCCTCTATACCCATTTCGATGAAATCTGCGAAATCATGAAAGCCTATGATGTGTCTTTCAGTCTTGGCGATGGCTTACGTCCCGGCTGTGTGCAGGATGCCAATGACGAAGCGCAGTTTGCCGAACTTCGAACCTTGGGTGAACTGACCCACCGTGCCTGGGAACATGATGTACAGGTGATGATTGAAGGTCCGGGCCATGTCCCAATGCACATGATCAAGGAAAATATGGACCTGCAACTGGAGGTCTGTAAAGAAGCACCCTTTTATACCTTGGGGCCTTTAACCACCGATATCGCACCGGGTTATGACCACATTACTTCAGCCATCGGCGCTGCAATGATTGGCTGGTACGGTACCGCGATGCTGTGTTATGTCACGCCGAAAGAGCATCTCGGTTTGCCGAATAAAAAGGATGTCAAAGACGGCATTATTACTTACAAGATTGCCGCGCATGCTGCCGATCTGGCCAAAGGTCATCCAGGCGCACAAGCGCGGGACAATGCCCTGTCCAAAGCCCGTTTTGAGTTCCGCTGGGAAGATCAGTTTAACTTGAGTCTGGATCCGGACACGGCACGCAGCATGCATGATGAAACCATGCCGAAAGCGGCGCATAAATCCGCGCACTTTTGTTCCATGTGCGGACCGAAGTTCTGTTCAATGAAGATTAGCCAGAATGTTCGTGATTATGCCAGTCAACAGGCCAATCCTGATCAGCCGGCAAGCTCTCAGGCCGAAATTGAAGCGGGTATGGATCAGATGAAAGCCAGCTTCCATAACTCTGGTCAAAATTTATACCACAAACTATAAAACTGTAAAAAAAACAGTTGTCTTCAAAAAAAACTCAGATAGGATGAAAATAAATCAATTCATTCTATCTGAGCATATGAATATTATTAAACAGGCCTCTTATAATAAAAAAGACTTTAGCGTAGAGGCACGTGAGTTCTTGTACCGGGGATTTATTCAGGTAGAAAAAGTCAGCCTGAAACACCGTTTATTTAATCAGGAAAGCTCGACCCCTATTTTGCAACGTGAGCTGATTCATCGGCCAGAAGCAGCAGGTGTGCTGATGTACAACCATCAACAGCAGAAATTCGGTCTGATCGAACAGTTCCGGATTGGCGGACTGGACGATGTCGGTTCTCCTTGGCAACTCGAAGTGATTGCTGGCGTTCTGGATGGCGATGAAGCGCCTGAAACGTGCATCCGTCGCGAAGCACTCGAAGAATCAGGCTGTACTCTGGATGAGCTACAGCACATTTTCAGCTTCTATCCTTCCGCCGGGGCATGTTCCGAACTGTTTCATTTATATGTGGCCCAGACCAAATTGCCTGAACAGGGCGGTGTTTTTGGCATGCCGGATGAAGGTGAAAATATCCAGCTGCATATTCTGGATTATGCAGATATTTCCACACTACTCAACAATGGGCGCTTAAGGAATGCACCGGTCATTATGGCCTTGCAATGGTTGCAACAACATATTCATACTGCAGGGATATGTCTAAGGGGAAAGACATGAGTTTTTCGCAGTCAAATACAACCGAACAGCCAGACTGGACCATTATCCAGATTTCTGATACCCATTTGATGGATCGGGAAGAGCTGGAATTTGCCCGGATGAATCCGGAGCAGAGTTTTCATGAAGTGATGCAGCAGATTCAGCAGCGCTTTCGCAAAATGGATGCGCTGATTCATACCGGTGATCTGGCCCAGGTGCCGGTGGAACGAACTTATCAGCGTTATTTAGACTTTATCCAGTCCTTAAACGTGCCGCATTATCAGATTCCGGGTAATCATGATGACACCCGGATCTTTCCGTTTCATCAGAATGCCAATCAGGTACATGCGATTCATTTTGGTAGCTGGACCATGATTTTGTTGAATAGTGCGGTTCAAGGCAAGGTTGATGGCTGGGTGGAACAAGCTCAGCTTGATCAATTGAACCAATTATTGCTTGAGTTTAAGCATCAGCATGTCATCATCGCTTGTCATCATCACCCTTTTGCGATGAAATCGCACTGGATTGATCAGCACCGGCTGAAAAATGCTGAAGATTTAAAAGATGTCCTGGCACGGCACCAGAATATAAAGTTGGTCTTGTTTGGTCATGTGCATCAGGATTCCTGTAATGAATGGCATGGTATCTATTTTTTATCCACGCCATCGACCAGTGTGCAGTTCAAACCTAAAAGCCAGGATTTCGCGCTAGATCAGGCGGCGCCCGGTTATCGTGTATTACATTTGCAACAAAATGGTGAGTTTGATACCTATATTGAACGGGTGGCATTGAGTCAGCAAAATATTAATACTGAAATTTCAGGTTATTAACTTTTCAATTTGTTTTTTTTGCATTACTTTATTGCAACCAAAGGAAATGTGATATGCATAGTCCAGACATCAAAGACTATCAATAAGCATAAAAAGTCTATATGATGACGGCCCCCACAGGAGGATAATCCTTCTACAGGGTGGATAAAAATTGCATATCACCATATTTTTTGCGTAGCAATCATACGCATATGATGAGGAATGCCCTAAATGGCGAATGACAACCAAAATCAAGTCTTAGACAATCAAACTGATGTTGTAGAAGAGAAAGCTGCAAAGCGCGTACGCAAATCTAAGCCTAAAACGACTGACGGTGGTTCTACTGCTAGCTTATTTGGTATTGAACCTTATCAACCTAAAAAAAATGAAGAATACATGTCTGAAGGTCAGCTTCAGCATTTCCGCCAAATTTTGCTGGCCTGGAAAGCCGAGTTGATGTCAGAAGTGGATCGTACGCTGAATACGATGCAAGATGAGAATACTGCCCTGCCTGATGTCAACGATCGTGCCACTCAGGAAGAAGAATTTGCAATTGAGCTGCGTACCCGTGACCGTGAACGTAAACTGATCCGTAAAATCGAACAGTCAATCGAAGCGATCCAGAATGATGACTATGGTTTCTGTGAAACTTGTGGCATCGAAATTGGTTTGCGTCGTTTAGAAGCTCGTCCAACGGCTACTTTATGTATTGACTGCAAAACCCTGGCGGAAATCAAAGAGAAGCAAAATAACGGTTAATGATGCTGTTGAATAATCCTCCCCTAACCCCTCCTTTAAAAAAGGAGGGGGACAATAGGATGGCTTATGTGGGTCGGTTCGCGCCATCGCCAACCGGCCCTTTGCATTTTGGCTCCCTCATTACCGCAGTTGCCAGTTATTGCGATGCCAAAGCCAACCACGGCACATGGCTGGTTCGGGTGGAAGATACCGATATTCCGCGTATTTATCCGGGCAGTGAAGAGCATATTTTGCGTGCCATGGACGCCTTTCAGCTTGAGCCAGACGGCGAAATCATTTTCCAGAAAGACCGTTTAGATATTTATGCAGATGTGATCGAACAATTACGTCAGCAGGGTCTGGTTTATGCCTGTCAATGTACCCGTAAAATGCTCGGTTCCAATCATATCTATCAGGATACCTGCCGTGACCTAGCTCTGGCATTCGACAATCAAGCGATCCGTTTAAAAGTCGAAGATATCGAAATCTGTTTTGAAGATCAATTACAAGGTCGACACTGCTCAAAGCTGAAGAAAGATCTGGGAGACTTTGTCTTAAAACGTCGTGACGGGATTATTAATTATCAGCTGGCGGTAGTGGTCGATGACTATCTGCAAGGCATGACCCATGTGGTACGTGGTGCTGACCTGCTGGACAATACCGAACGGCAAATCTATCTGGGGCAGTTGCTCGGTTATCCGCGTCTGAATTATATGCATCTACCCCTGGCGATGAATGATCAGGGACAAAAACTCTCAAAACAGAATCTGGCCCAAGCACTGGATTTAAGTCAGGCCCCACAACTCTTAAAACAGGCACTTAATGCTTTGCATCAGGCTGAAGTTGATCTGGATACGCCACAACGCATGCTGCAACAGGCGGTTGCGCAATGGAACATTGAACGGATTCCACATACAACAGCGCTACAAGGTTGTTATCAATAAAAACCTGTTTTGGCTTAAGCTAGAATTCTAGAATTAAAATCAGAGAGGAAAAGCAGATGTTTTTTATTTTTGGATTCGGCCCTAAAACCAAAACTATTGAAAAGAGCCAGTTCCTGTGTCCAGTCTGCCGAACCCGTACAGGCTATGAGCTGAAACAGCAACGTCATTATTTTTCTTTGTTTTTTATTCCATTGATTCCACTTTCCAAGCCTAAAACTGCTTTTGTGACCTGTTCCAATTGCGGAACTGCAATGCCGAGCACAGTGCTTGACCATGCTCAGCCGGAGCCCGGGTCCAACTCCAATCTAGAAGCTTGATTCTTCCCGGCTTGGATTGACCTGCCGAGTGGTCGAATCAATTTTCAGCACTAAACTGATCATCACCGCACAGATAATCAATGATGAACCCCCATAACTAATAAATGGCAGGGTCAAACCTTTGGTCGGTAACACGCCCATATTCATACCGGCATTCACCAGAATCTGTAACAGGAAAATGATACAGATCCCATAGGCCAGATAGCCGGCGCGTAGATATTGATGTTGCAAGGCACGATGTCCGATCCGGATACAGCAGACCAGCATGGTAAAAGACAGGATCAGGATGGTGGCAATACCTAAAAAGCCAAATTCCTCACCTAAAATCGCCAGCATAAAATCAGTATGCGCTTCAGGCAGATAGGACATTTTCTGAATGCTGTGCCCCAATCCAACCCCGGCCCACTCACCACGGCCGAAGGCCATTAGTGCATTCGAGAGCTGGTAGCCGCTACCCAGTGGATCTTCCCATGGATTTGAAAAAGACATCAAACGCTGCAAGCGATAAGGCTCTAATAAAATCGCTGCGGCAAATGCACCGACCAAGGTCATAAAGGCCACACCAAACTGAATCCACGGCGCACCCGCGAGGAAAAACACGCCAAGCATGGTCAAGGTAATCACCACGGTTGCCCCCAAGTCCGGCTCAAGAATAATCAAACCGACGGTCACACCCATAATCGCACTTAAACGAACCAACCCTTTAATATTGTTTCGGACTTCTTCCGCACGGCGTACCACATAGTCTGCGGTAAAAATCGCCATCATCACTTTCGCCACTTCCGAGGCCTGCAAGGTAAATCCGGCCACCCGAATCCAGCGCTTGGAACCATTAACCTCAGTCCCGACCACCAGCACGGCCACCAACAGTACAATGGTAATAATCCACAAAAAGAAAGTGTTATTAAACCAGACTTTTAAGGGAATTTTATAGGTTAGATAGGCGGCTACCGCTGCCACAAAAATCGAAATGCCATGGCGGCTAATATAATGAAAGGCATTTTCATGCATACGTTCAGCATAAGGCATCGAGGCTGATGCCACCATGATCGAACCAATACACAGTAAAGCCAATACACAGAAAATTAGTACATTCCGTGGATTTAGCTCAGCAGGGAGCTTGGGTACCCACTGGCTATAAAATTGGTTTAATTTATTGATCGTAGTCTGAGCAAACCCAGCCATATCACGAATCCTTGTTATTCTTAATTGAGTTCATTCACATACGCAACAAACTTGCGACCACGCTCAGGATAACCCGAGAACATATCAAAACTTGCGCATGCAGGAGACAATAGCACGACATCATCTGCCTGGGTGTGCTTTTGGCAGATTTCTACGGCCTGCTGCAAACTCTCTGCATGAACCAGCTCAGTCGTGCCCCTAATCGCTGCTTCGATGATCGGACGGTCTTCACCAATCAGCACTGCAATCTTGGCATATTTACTCAATGATTCACGCAAAGCCTTAAAGTCCTGTCCTTTGCCCTGTCCACCGAGAATAATCGCAACTTTGCCACCTTGGGCTTCAATCGCCATACCGAGACCATCGAGAGCCGCCAAGGTTGCACCGATGTTGGTGCCTTTGGAGTCGTTATAATAACGTACGCCCTGCACTGCTTTGACAAATTCGCAGCGATGTTCCAGACCTTTGAAGGTTTTTAAAGTGTTTAGCATGCTGTCCAATGGCAAACCAATCGCTTCACCGAGTGCCAGACAAGCCAGGGCATTGGCAACATTATGCGTGCCCTGCATATACATCTCGGTACTTTTTAACAGACGTTCACGACCACGCGCCAACCAGATGCCACCATCGGTATCTTTAAGAATCCCGTACTGGTTCATATCGGGTGCATTCAGGCCAAAACTTTGCATCGGCGTCACATCTGGCACCAAAGGACGGGTCAAAGAATCATCCCGGTTATATACCACTTTTTTCACACCCTGAAAAATCCGGTGCTTGGCGGTGTGATAGCCCATCATATCGCCATGCCGATCCAGATGATCTTCACTCATGTTCAGTACCACCGCCACTTCAGCCGCCAGATTTGAAGTAGTTTCCAGCTGAAAACTGGATAATTCTAAGATATATAACTCAGGATCATCTTTGGTTAAATCCAGTGCAGGACGTCCCAGATTGCCACCGACCGCGACTTTTTTGCCAGCATCGGCTGCCATTAAGCCAATCAAAGTGGTCACTGTACTTTTGGCATTGGAACCGGTAATCGCGACAATGGGCTTATCCGTAGCACGGCGTAAAATCTGGATTTCACTCACCACAGGAATACCCTGCGCCATCGCCGCCTGAATTTCTGGCAATTTTGGATCCAGTCCCGGACTGATCACGATTTCTTCTGCAGACAGCAACAGCTCGGCATCAAACTGGCCGAAACTGGTCTGGACTTCGGCCGGAATCTGGTCATGTCCCGGGGGGGTGGCTCTAGAATCCGTTACTGCAACGCGGTAGCCCTGGTCATGTAAGAAATTGACTGCTGCAACACCTGATATTCCGAGTCCTGCAACGACTTTTAACCCACCACGTTGTATTAACATTTTCGCCCCATATTTTGGTCTATTTTGAAACTGACGAAATGGTAGCACTTTGCTGTTTTGAATGCCTTTTCTGATTGAGCTTTCTGCATATTTTTTTTGTGTCCATGCGTAAAAAAACCGTCATGCTCATGACGGTTTTTAGAATCACAGCAAAAAAGGAACTTATTTCCATTTGACCGCTTGCTGGGCCGGCTTTTCCTTTGCACTTTGCTCCGACACCGGACAGGCACAGTTGCCACCACAGCCTGCAGCCATAGCCGGTTGCAGCCATTTGGCCAGACGCGTCCAGCCTTTTGCTGCGCAGGCATCAGACAGCTTCTGGAAGACTGAGTGAGAGGTGTTCGGAAACACCTTTTTAAATACCACCAGCGCACTCCACAGCACCAGTGCCGCCACAATCAGAATTTCAATCATCTCAATCTCCCATGCATATACTCAGGCAAGCTCAACGGGCCGAGGCCAACCTGAGATTAGCCCAAATAATATGAAGCAATTTGATAAGTCAGGAATGACATGAAATATGCCAAACCAAACAGGTAAACCGTCATGATACTGACCGTTTTCCAGGAACCAGTTTCACGTTTGACTGTCGCCAAAGTTGCCAGACAATGCGGTGCATAAATAAACCACACCAGTAAAGACAGACCTGTCGCCACTGACCAGCCCAGATCACCGCCACTACTGATCAGTGAAGAGAGACCTTCGGACATTGCATCGTCATCTACGGCAGACAGTGCATAGACAGTGCCCAATGCAGCAACCACCACTTCACGTGCTGCCATAGCTGGAATCAAGGCAATACAGATCTGCCAGTTGAAGCCGAGCGGCGCAAAGATTGGCTGCATCAGATGACCGAGCATACCTGCCAGTGAATAATCAATCGCCGGCAAAATCGCACCTTCTGGGGGTTGCGGGAAGGTGCACAGGAACCAGAGTACAATCGATAAGGCAAAGATGATGCCGCCGACCCGCTTCAAGAAGATTTTGCCGCGATCCAGCAAGCCGATCCAGACGTTTTTCAGATCCGGGAAACGGTAGCTTGGCAGCTCCATCAACAGCATGTGCTGGGATTTATCTTTATGGAAAAATTTCAGTACAAAAGACACCGCCAGAGCACTGACAATACCCGCCATATACAGGCCAAATAACACCAGACCTTGCAGGTTCATAAAACCCCAGACAGTTTGCTGTGGAATGAAAGCTGCAATCAGCAAGGCATATACCGGCAAACGTGCTGAACAGGTCATCAATGGTGCCACAAAAATCGTGGTTAAACGATCTCGCGGATCACTGATGGTACGCGATGCCATGATGCCGGGAATGGCACAGGCAAAGCTGGACAATAACGGAATAAAGGCACGGCCTGACAGGCCCGCTTTAAACATCAGCTTATCGAGCAAGAAGGCTGCTCGTGGTAAATAACCTGATTCTTCCAAGACTAGAATAAAGAAGAACAGAATCAGAATCTGTGGCAGGAATACCACCACCCCGCCGGCACCAGCAATAATCCCGTCCACCACCAGACTATTCAGTAAAGGATGAGCAATATATTCACCGAGGAATTCACCGAGCCAACCAAAGAAGGTTTCGATGCCATCCATAAACGGCGCAGCCCAGGCAAATACCGCTTGGAAAATCACGAACATCATTACAGCCAGGCTGAGTAGACCCAGTACCGGATGTAAAAAAATCCTGTCGAGAAAATCAGTACGTTTGTCTTCCTGATCGACGAAATTGACCACGTCGTTCAGAATGACTTCTACCTGCTGATGCGGGTCACCCTTTAAGCCACTCAGTTCAGTCTGCGGTACCGAGAATTTTCCCTGATCCAGGGCATTCTTCAGGTTTTCAATCCCTGAACTGCGTACCGCTACAGTTTCCACCACGGGCACGCCGAGACGTTCAGACAGCTTCTGGGTATTGATTTGCATCCCACGACGGCGTGCTTCATCCATCATGTTGAGTACAACCAGAATCGGACGACCCAAAGCAATCATTTCTAGGACCAGACCCAGATGCAGTTTCAGGTTAGTGGCATCTACTACACATAAGAATGCATCCTGCTGCTGTTCTTCTGCGATTTTACCTTGCACCACATTACGGGTGATTTCTTCATCCGGACTGGTCGCATCCAGACTATAAGTTCCTGGCAAATCCAGTACCCGCACCGCTTTGCCTGAAGCAAGCTGAAACGTACCGACTTTACGTTCAACCGTGACCCCCGCATAGTTACCAACTTTTTGGCGTGTTCCGGTTAAATGGTTGAATAATGAAGTTTTACCGCAATTAGGGTTACCGACAAGGGCAATACGTAATGTATCACTCATGCCGACACCGCCTGTTCGATTTCAATTTTGGCTGCTTCTGATTTACGCAAAGCAAAACGGGTAAATCCAACTTGAATCAAAATGGGATCTCCACCAAAAATACCTTTCGTAATCACCTGTACCTTCGTACCCGGCACAAAGCCTAGAGTTTCCAAACGACTCGCGACGACATCGTGTAGAGCACTTTCACCATCAGTTGTTCGACTCACTTTTCGAATGATGGCAATTTGTTTTGCTTTTAAATCAGACAAACGCACCGTGAAATTCCTGAACTATTTTGTACAGTATACAAACAAATGAGAATAATTAACAAATAAGATTGATTACATGCTGAATTAGTTTTTATATCACATCGACAGTCTGGTGAAATTAAACTACAGTGGAGAATACCTATTAAATTCATCGCTTTTTCAGATCAGATCCTTGCACCCTATGCTGAATAAAAAACCCCGTATTCCCGCCCCGGTTCAAATTCCTGAAGCCTTGAGCTATTTACAGGGTTTTCGTGATTATCTGATTGCGCAAACGGTCAGTCCACACACCCGAAATGCCTATTTATCTGATTTGCTGCAATGTGCAGAATGTCTGAGCAAGCCTTTGCCAGAATGGACCCATGACGATATTTCCGATGTATTGATTGCACTGACCAAACAGCAAAAAAGCCCACGCTCAATTGCCCGCTGTCTGTCAGCCTTGCGTTCATTTTATAAATTTCTGCGTGAACAGAAGCTGCGTAGTGATAATCCGGTGGCAGCGCATAAAACCCCGAAGCTTGGCCGTGCCTTGCCCAAAGACCTGTCTGAAGCCGATGTTGAGGCCTTGATTGATGCCCCCGATATCAATACTGCTTTAGGCCTGCGTGACCGTGCCATGTTTGAAGTGCTGTATGCTTGCGGTTTACGTGTCACTGAACTGATTAACTTACGTCTGGAACTGATTAACTTAAAACAGGGCTATTTACGCATCGTCGGTAAAGGCAATAAAGAACGGCTGGTACCGATGGGACACATGGCCTGTGAATGGGTGGAAAAATATCTGAATGAAGCCCGTCCACAACTGTATAAGACCTCAACCGATTATCTGTTTTTGACTCAGCATGGCGGCATCATGAGCCGGCAAAATTTCTGGTATGCGATTAAACGCTATGCTTTACAGGCCGGAATTGCATCCGAGCTGTCACCGCACACCTTGCGGCATGCCTTTGCAACGCATCTGCTCAATCATGGCGCAGATTTACGTGTGGTACAGATGCTGCTTGGACATAGTGATCTGTCGACCACCCAGATTTATACCCATGTGGCGCAAGTGCGGATGCAGCAACTGCATGCAGCGCATCATCCACGGGCTTAAAATATCTACACATGGAATAAACTGAGAAGTTTGACGTGTTTGTATTTTTTTTTGTTATGCTAATGCTCTGTTTTTAGTCCAAGAAGAAAAGGGTTATTTATGACATTTGCCCGCTCAAAAGTTTTTATGGCTTGTACACTTGCTGCTGGTTTGGGGCTTAGCGCATGTTCCAATTCCGATAACAACACTAAAAAGCAAGATACACTGACTGCAAGTGCACCAGCAACGGGAGAAGCCTCTACCCTGACCGAACGCAATGCACAACAGCGTCTGGTCTCTACCTTGGAAAAGCATTTCAAAACTGCGGGGATCAGTGCCAAAATTACCGATATTAAAACCACCGAAGTACCGAACCTGTTCTGGGTCAGTCTGGAAGGTATGTCTGCGGTCTATGTCACCAGCGATGGTAAATACCTGATTCAGGGCGACGTGATCCGACTCGGTGATAAACAGCTGCATAATGTCAGTGAAAACCTGCAAGCCGGAATCAACAATAAACTCTTTGCCGAACTGAAAGCAGAAGATCTGCTGATCTATCCGGCTAAAGGCAAGGCCAAGCATGTGGTCTATGTCTTTACCGATGTCAGCTGTCCGTATTGCCATAAATTCCATGAACAAATGGATGAAATGAATAGTAAAGGTATTGAGGTCCGTTATATCGCCTGGCCGCGTGGTGAACAGCATATGCCGGCCATGGAAGCGATCTGGTGTAGTGCTGACCGTCATAGTGCTTTTGATCAGGCCATTGCCGGCGCACAGATTAGTGCAGAGAAATGTGAAAATCCTGTTCAAGATCAATATCACATGGGCCTGAATATGGGCGTCAATGGCACCCCTGCCATTTATAGTTCGGAAGGGGTTTACCTCGGCGGATATCTGTCTAGCGCTGAATTATTGAAGCGACTTAAATAACTCATTTTAATACGTTATTTAACTTTATTTTATACATAAAGATATTCTGAAATGACCCTAGAGTCATGGCGTTTTTTTAGCTATGATCTAGGTTCTCGTAAAAAACTGTTTATTTGGAGTGTGACGTGAAACCAGTTCGTCTGGCTATCCTCGGTCTTGGTACTGTAGGTGGTGGTGCCTTGAAACTATTAAAAGAAAATGCTGCTGAGATTAAACGTCGCACCGGTCGTGAAATTGAAATTACCTATGTAGGCACCCGTCGTCCACGTCCTGATCTGGACCTACCTGCATCAGTGAAACAAAGTGCAGACTTGATGGACATCGTGCGTCAACCTGACGTAGACGTGGTGGTCGAAGTCATGGGCGGGATTCATCCTGCTTTTGAAATTATTATGGAAGCCATGAAACATGGCAAGCATATTGTCACTGCCAACAAGGCGCTATTGGCTGAACATGGGAATGAGCTGTTTAAAGCGGCTGAAGACAACGCCGTGCAGATTGCCTATGAAGCGGCAGTGGCTGGTGGTATTCCCATTATTAAAGTGATTCGTGAAGGTCTGGCGGCCAACAAGATTGAATGGCTGGCGGGCATCATCAATGGTACGGGGAACTTCATTCTCAGCGAAATGCGTGAAAAAGGCCGTACTTTTGAAGACGTACTCAAAGAAGCACAAGAACTCGGATATGCCGAAGCCGATCCAACCTTTGACGTGGAAGGTATTGATGCTGCACATAAGCTGACCATTCTGGCTTCATGTGCCTTTGGTATTCCGCTACAGTTTGACAAAGTCTTTACTGAAGGCATTGGCAAAGTCACTGCACAAGATGTGAAATATGCAGAAGACCTCGGTTTCCGTATCAAACACCTGGGAATTGCACGCCGCACCGATGCCGGGATTGAACTCCGTGTTCATCCAACCCTGATTCCTGAAGAAGAACTGATTGCCAACGTCAATGGCGTGAAAAATGCCGTACTGGTACAAGCCAATGCGGTTGGCCCAACGCTCTACTACGGCGCAGGTGCGGGTGCAGGCCCAACGGCTTCTGCTGTGGTCGCAGACGTGGTGGATATTGTCCGTGATATCATTTATACCGAAGACGGTGCCGGAACCATTCCGCAACTGGCCTTTGAAGCCCTGACCGATTTACCGATCTTGAGTCGTGAACAAATGACCACCGGCTATTACATCCGTATTAATGCCGAAGATCAAATGGGCGTACTTGCCGATGTCACCACGATTCTCAGTCGTGCCGGAATCAGTATTGATGCCATCATGCAGCAACCTCGCTTAAAAGACCTTATTCCGATCGTGATTCTGACCGATCCTATCGTCGAATCAAAAATGGATGCAGCGCTCTCACAAATTCAAGCATTACCCGTCATTCATGGCGAAATTGTACGAATTCGTTTAGAATCGCTTGATAATTAATCGGGTTAAGGGGAGTATTTCCCCTTGCCAAGCTCTACACACAATTGGAACATCATCATGTCGAATGCCAATCGTTATACTGGTTTAGTTGACCGCTATCGCGACCGTTTACCAGTGTCTGCAACTACTCGTGCGATCTCTTTGGGTGAGGGTAATACTCCACTGATCAAGCTTGAGAATATTCCACGCATTATTGGTAAAGATGTTGAAATTTATGTGAAGTACGAGGGCTTAAACCCGACTGGTTCATTTAAAGACCGCGGTATGACTATGGCAGTGACCAAAGCCGTTGAAGAAGGCTCTAAAGCCATCATCTGTGCATCCACTGGTAATACTTCTGCTGCTGCGGCTGCATACGCTGCTCGTGCCGGTATCAAAGCATTCGTGCTCATCCCGGAAGGCAAAATTGCCATGGGTAAAATGGCCCAAGCGATGATGTATGGTGCAATCACCATGCAAATTCGTGGTAACTTCGATGACGGCATGCGTCTGGTGAAGGAAGTTGCTGATCAGGCACCGGTAACGATTGTAAACTCAATCAACCCGT
Organism: Acinetobacter sp. F9; assembly: GCF_019195275.1. NCBI lineage: Bacteria > Pseudomonadati > Pseudomonadota > Gammaproteobacteria > Moraxellales > Moraxellaceae > Acinetobacter > Acinetobacter sp. F9. Next base: position 2,051,630 of record NZ_CP078068.1, on the reverse strand, counting down.
ACCGCCTGCAGGGTCAAAAAACCATTGCTTACGAGATCGTTGAAGCTTTAGGTCGTGCCCCGGATTACCACTGCCTGCCAGTGGGTAACGCAGGTAATATCACTGCACACTGGATGGGCTATACCGAAGCGGTGGCCAATCAGTCGAAAGAAGAATTTGAGCAAGTGATTTACGATGCTGAAACCGATGCTTTCACTGGTCCTAAACCGGCTGGCTTGCCAATCATGGCCGGTTACCAAGCGTCTGGTGCTGCTCCGTTCCTGCGTGGTGGTCCAGTAGAAAATCCGGAAACTGTTGCAACTGCAATTCGTATTGGTAATCCGCAAAGCTTCAATCATGCCAAAGCTGTCGTTCGTGATTCAAACGGCTGGTTTGATGAACTGACGGATGCTGAGATTCTTGAAGCGCAACGTCTGCTGTCGATGTATGAAGGTGTATTCGTAGAACCTGCATCTGCTGCGTCTGTTGGCGGTGCAATCCGTGATATCAAAGCAGGTAAAATCGCTGAAGGTTCAGTAATCGTATGTACCGTAACCGGTAATGGTCTAAAAGATCCAGATACCGCGATCAAACAATGTGCCGATGCGGTGATGGTGTCTATCGACGCAACCATGGCTCAGGTAAAAGACTCTATTCTGTCGAACATGTAATTTCAGCCAGAATAAAAAACCCTGCATTTGCAGGGTTTTTTATGAGCGCAGAGATTAGATTCGTTTTGGTTGCTGGCTCACCCAGCTCATCAAACGGGTCGCATCATTGGTACGCGCCTGTGAGCTATTTGCACCTAACAGTACCACTGCCACCGGACGGTTATTCAGGGTCGTATGCATCACCACACAGCGCCCTGCTTCATTAATAAAACCGGTTTTAGAAATATTGATATTCCAGCCGCCGTTACGCACCAGTGCATTGGTATTATTCGATTTCAGTACACGATAACCCAAGTTAAAGTCATAGCTTGGTGTGGTCGAGAATTGACGAATCAGACCATATTGAGAAGCGGTATTCACTAAAATACCCAAATCACGTGCTGATGCCACATTTCCAGGGTGTAAGCCGGTTGATTCCATAAAGCGGGATGAATTCATGCCTAAGGCCTTGGCCTTACTGTTCATCGCTGCAATAAATGCACTGCGACCACCTGGATACGTTCGCGCCAAGGCTGCAGCTGCCGGGTTTTCAGACTTCATTAGAGCAAACAATAAAGCTTCGGCACGGTTCATGCTATCGCCAGCACGTAAGGTCGAGCTTGAGCTTTTACAACCTGCGCAAGAGAAATCAGCCTGTTGCAGCGTGATTTTTTCTGACATGTTTAAACGTGCATCGGAAATCACCACTGCTGTCATTAATTTGGTAATAGATGCAATCGGCAAAGCGGTATTGGTGTTTTTGCTAAACAGCACCTCACCGGTTTGCGCATCCATAACCAATGCAGCACGGGCATTTACAGAGGGTTGATTGCTATAAATGTTTGTATCAAAAATCTGTGTTGTTTTTGCTGGTTGCTGAACACTGACCGACTGCTGGGTGCTCGGTACACTCTGACGCAAGGTCGTGGTCACAGTGGCTGAACCGGGTGGCGAAGGCTCATCAGCAGCCACACGGAAATCATCACTCATCAGCTGATTGACTTCCTCAGAAGACCAACTAATGCTGGATCCGCCCTCTGTCGTGCCAGAATTCATAATGATTTCAGCAAAACTTGTCGCACTCATGCTGACTAACACGGACAGGCCCAATACATGCCTTAAAGACTTGTTTATTTTCTTCACTATTTCTTCACTCAACTAACAGAGGTAAGATTGATTTGCGTATTACCTCTAATATGCCTTACATTTAAACACATTGCAGAACATTTTTTGATCTTGACACTGTGTGATAAGTTTCAGATTTTATCTTGCGAATAGGATTGCTAATTTTGTACTTTCATTGCAAGCTTATTTTGCTTTATGTAACAAAAAAATGATTTTTTTAACAGAGGGAGAGCGTAGGTGATCACAGTTTTAGTTGTGGACGACCATGAATTAGTACGTACTGGAATTTGCAGAATGCTGGAAGACCATGCGGAGGTTCAGGTGATTGGACAGGCTGAATCTGGTGAAGAAGCGATTTCTCTGGTTCGTCAGCATCATCCGAATGTGGTTTTACTGGATGTGAATATGCCGGGCATTGGTGGCGTAGAAACCACGCGTCGTCTGCTTCAGAGCGCCCCTGAAACCAAAGTACTGGCTGTCAGCGGTCTGGCAGAAGAACCCTATCCTTCGCTGTTATTAAAAGCCGGAGCCAAAGGTTATATTACCAAAGGGGCGCCGATTTCAGAAATGGTTCGCGCCATCAATAAAGTCATGCAAGGCGGTAAATATTTTAGTGCCGACATTGCAGAACAGTTAGCGAGTTCTTACCTTTCTGATACACAGCAATCGCCTTTTGATGCACTGTCAGAACGTGAAATGCAAGTGGCGATGATGGTGGTGAACTGTATCAGCGCTCAGGAAATTGCTGACAAGCTCTTTGTCAGCGTCAAAACCGTAAATACTTATCGTTATCGTATTTTTGAAAAACTGAATATTGATAGTGATGTCAAACTGACGCATCTGGCCATGCGCTATGGGCTGATTAAACCTTAGCCTTTGGCGAGTCGCGCTGCATATGGCACAAAAAACCAATTATTCTGAACTCAATCAGTATCATTTAGGGATCTGGTATAGTGCGTATCGCCTGCTGATCAGCACTGGCCTGCTGCTGATTTTTCTGCTGACCTACCCCGAGCTAACCGGCGATTATCAATATCCACAACTGTATTATTATGCGCTAGGAATCGGTGTTGCCATTAATACAGCGCAGCTGTTCGCACTGAAATGGATCAGACGCCTGATCCAGCCGCAGCTGATTATGATTTTTTTTAGCGATGTCTGCGTCTTAAGTTTACTGACTTTGGCAAGTGATGGGCCTAATCTGCAAATTGGTTTGCTGTTTGTGATTACCATCTTTTCCGCATCGTTATTGCTGGATGCAAAAAAAGCTTTGGTGGTCACGCTGATTGCTGTGATTAGTGTCATATATCAACATTTTATCGGCAGTATTTTTGCATTTTCTTCCTTAAGCAATATCAGTAATAGTGCCCTGCTGGCCTTTTTGTTCTTTGTGGTCTATGGAACCGGGCAAATTGCGGTACGCCGTTTTCAGATTCTGGAAAACCTGAACTTTTCGCAATCTCTGGAACTTTATCGCTTACAGAATATTAACCGTTATATTCTGGAACAGATCGAAACTGGCTATCTGGTGCTGGATGAAAATTATCATGTGGTCCTGAGTAACCCTGCGGCCTGTACACTGCTCGGGATCGAAGCAAAATTTGCGCATGAGAAATTTACCCTCTACCAGTCACAACCAGATTTATTTGAACTGATCCAGTTTGAAACGCTGGAAAATGGCGAGCGTTTTCAATTTGAATCACAGCAAAGTCGCTATAACATTCATGTACAGGTACAAAAGCTGATTGTGCCGCATCAAACCCTGATGTTATTGGTGTTACAGGATGCCAAAAAACTCAATCAACAGGTGCAGCAACTCAAGCTTGCTGCACTGGGCCAGCTTTCAGCCAGTATTGCGCATGAAATTCGTAATCCATTGGCAGCTATTGTGCAGGCCAATGATTTATACCTTGACTCTGACAATGAACAACAACAAGTACTCAACCAGATGATTGGCCGACAGGCGACCCGGATCGACCGGATTATTCAGGACACGCTGAATATGGTCAAAAATAAAGAAACCCATCCGGTGCCGATTCATCTCAATGAATTTATCCCGTTATTTATCCAGGAAGATTTGGCCGATATTTGCGATCAGATTCAATTTAATATTGATGTGCCGCTGCTGATTCAGTTCGATGAAGCACAATTTCGTCAAGTCCTGATTAACCTGCTTCGCAATGCCATCCGTCACAATTCAGCAGATGCCAATTACATTCAGCTGAATATACATCCCTATGAACATCGGGTCTGGATTGATATCCGGGATTTCGGCTCAGGTGTAGCCATACACGACCAGGCCCTATTATTTCAACCTTTTTTCAGCACCTCGATTAGTGGAACCGGATTAGGACTGTACTTATCACATAGTTTTTGTGAAGCAAATCAGGCACAATTAAACTATATACAACAAGAACAGGGCGCATGCTTTCGCATTAGCTGCCAACGTATTACGGTATAAAGGGGTTTAAGGGAAATGAGTGTGGAACAACAGCCACTGGTGCTCTTGGTGGATGATGAAGAAGATTTATGCACCCTCATGCAAATGTCGTTGCTGCGGATGGGGATTCGTACGCACATCGCACATTGTCTGCAAGATGCTAAAAAATGTCTTGCAGATCATCAATATGATGCCTGTTTAACTGACCTGAACTTGCCCGATGGCAATGGTTTGGAGTTACTGGAGTGGATTGGCCATCTCTACCCTGCACTTCCGGTCGCGGTTCTGACCGCCTATGGCAACATGGAAATCGCGATTGCTGCACTCAAGGCCGGTGCCTTTGACTTTGTCAGCAAACCGATCAATCAGAAACATCTGGAACAGCTGCTACAAAAAGCACTGAATAAACCGGTGGATTATTCCCATAATAATCCAAATGATGCTTTAGAACATAAAATGCTGATTGGGCAATCGATACCGATTCAGCACTTACGTATTACCTTACAAAAAATTGCCCGCTCACAGGCACCGGTTTTTATTACTGGCGAATCGGGAACTGGCAAGGAAGTGGTGGCCAATCTGGTCCATCGCCTGAGCAACCGTAATGAAGGCCCTTTTATTGCAATTAACTGTGGTGCGATTCCCACTGAACTGATGGAAAGCGAACTGTTTGGGCATAAGAAAGGCAGCTTTACTGGCGCCGCTCAGGACAAACAGGGGCTGATTCAATCGGCACATGGTGGCAGCCTGTTTCTGGATGAAATTGCAGAACTGCCACTTTCCATGCAGGTCAAACTGTTACGTGCCGTACAGGAAAAGCGTATTCGTCCACTCGGTTCAGATACTGAAATTGATGTGGATTTCCGCGTCATCAGTGCCACTCATCAGGATCTGGAAGCCTTGGTACAACAAGGCAAATTCCGTCAGGATTTATATTTCCGTATTCATGTGATGGATCTGACTTTACCGCCGCTGCGTGAACGGAGTCAGGATATTCTCTTACTCGCCGAACATTTTATTCAGAAGATTTGCCAGGAATGGGGCATTGCCAATAAAAAACTGACAGAACGCAGTAAAGAATTTTTATTGGAACAATATTATCCGGGTAATGTACGTGAATTGCGTAATATTATGGAACGTGCAATTACCTTGAGTGATGAAGAGCGGATTGATCTTCAGCACCTGCAAAGTGCACCGTTACGTCAGGCTCTTAATAGCGCTCAGGAGATGAATACGCTCACGAGCGAGATTATTGCGACTGACACCCTGATTGCCCCGAGAAAGCTCCCAGAAGAAGGCCTAGAGCTATATTTAGAAAAGATTGAAAAAGAAGTTCTACTCAATGCGCTGAATCTAACGCACTGGAACCGCACACTGGCCGCGAAAAAGCTCGGTATGTCATTCCGCTCCCTACGTTATCGTTTGAAAAAGTTCGGACTGGATACTGAGGAAGACGAATAATTATTTTTGCAGGAGTAGCAGGTCTGTGACGTGTTCCAGATAGCTCTCCTCACGCATTTCCTGCTTAAACGGATAACTGAAATGTGGCTGCACGCCCCGCCCTTCAATCATCTGACCACTCGGACTGAAGTATTGTGCCACTGTCATTTGTAAAGCAGAACCATTACTCAGTGGAAATAGCTTTTGTACCACACCTTTGCCATAGCTTTGCTCACCGACCACCCAAGCCCGGCTATGTTCTTTCAATGCTGCCGTAAAGACTTCAGCTGCCGAAGCTGAACGGTTATTAATCAGAACGCCCACTTTCAGATTCTGAAATTCAAAACTTGGCAGCGCCTGAAATTGCTGATTGCCTTCCGAACGGCTTTGGGTCGAGACAATCACACCCTGATTCAAAAATAAATCGGCCGATTCTACTGCGGCAGAAAGTAAGCCACCCGGGTTATTGCGTAGATCAAACATCACCGCTTTTAAGCGTCTGTCAGAATAGCTTTCAATCAGGCGCTTGATTTCATTGGCTGTATCTTGCTGGAAAACTTTGACCTGCAATACCAGTACCTGATTATTGTGCAGACTGGATTTAATTTCAGTATCAAGCTTGGTATTCCTTACCAGACGAACCACCGGACTTTGCGGGGAAAGCTGTATGCTCAGCGTAGAGCCGACCGCCCCGCTCAATAACTGTCGCACCTGCTCCTGATTCAGGCTACTCAGTACCTGATCATCAATTTTATAGACCGTGACACCATTACGCAGTCCCTGCTTGGCAGAGTCGGCATCGGCGCTCAATCCCTGCACCATCCATTGCTTCATCTGCGAGTTAAATTGCAGATCGAAATCAATGCTGGCCAGATCACCTTCAGTATATTCACGTAGCTGCTTATAATCTTCAGGAGACAAATAACGCGAATAGCGGTCTAAGCCACTGACCAGCCCTTGGATTGCCTGTTGGAACAAGGCGTCGTCATTTTTGTCTTGAATATAATTGTCTTTGACGATGCCGTAAATTTGTACAAATTCTTGAATGGATGCCACAGGAATTTCAGTATAAACCTGACCATCCATTTCCATATCATCGAATACCGGCTCTTTTGAGCCCGCACCCCAGGCCGAATGACTCAAACACATCAGTAAGCATGGTATAACGACAGACTTCCAATGTGTTGTTGCCATTTTTTACCTTTCTTTAAAATCTTATCGAAAATTATTGATTCAGTTCAATCAGGTTGCGACCTTGCATTTCCGCAGGGACTGGAACTTGCATCAGACTTAATAAGGTCGGTGCGACATCTGCCAATACGCCACCTTCTGCGATCGTGGCCTGAGTTGGACCTACATAAATAAATGGAACCAATTCAGTGGTATGTTGAGTATGCACCTGACCACTGTGATAGTCCTGCATCTGCTCTACATTACCATGATCGGCAGTGATAAGCATATGACCTTTTTGCGCCATCACCGCCTCATAAACCCGGCCTAAGCAGGTATCGACCGCTTCGACCGCTTTCACTGCGGCATCAAAAACACCGGTATGACCGACCATATCACCATTGGCATAGTTCACCACCAGCAGGTCAAATTCGCCTGAATTGATCGCAGCGACCAGCTCATCAGTCACTTCATAAGCACTCATTTCCGGTTTGAGGTCATAAGTTGCTACATTTGGTGATGGAATCAGGATACGTTTTTCACCCGGATATTCATCTTCACGACCGCCACTAAAGAAGAACGTCACGTGTGCATATTTTTCAGTTTCAGCAATACGCAATTGGGTTTTACCCAGATTTGACAGGTATTCACCAATCGAGTTGACCAACGCTTCTGGCATATAGGCCACAGGCGCATCAATCGTTGCTTGGTAACGCGTCAACATCACAAACTTGGCTAAGTTCGGCACCACTTTACGTGCAAATCCAGCAAAGTCCTTTTCAACAAAGGCTTTGGTAATTTCACGGGCACGGTCAGCACGGAAGTTCATGAAGACCACGCTATCACCATCCTGAATTTTTGCCAGCTCACCAATGCGGGTGGCTTTGACAAACTCATCCGACTCATCTGCGGCATAAGCCTGTTCCAGACCTTGAACTGCGGTGGCAGCTGTACGGGCCGCTTCGCCTTCAGTCAATAAACGATAGGCCTGTTCGACGCGATCCCAACGGTTGTCACGATCCATCGCGAAGTAACGACCAATCATGCTGGCAATACGACCCTGACCTGGATATTGTGCAAACAGCGCATCCAGTTTTTCCAATGACGGCTGGGCACTTCGTGGCGGCGTATCACGACCATCCAGGAAAGCATGCAAATAAACTTTGACACCACGTTTGAGTGCCAGTTCAGCCATCGCAACAATATGGTCTTCATGCGAATGCACACCGCCTTGAGATAAAAGGCCGAGCAAATGCACTGCACCACCTGAAGCTTTGGCTTTCTCCACCGCATCGACGAGTACTTCATGATTGAAGAAATCACCGGTACGAATGTCTTTGGTAATCCGGGTAAAATCCTGATACAGCACACGACCTGCACCGAGGTTCATATGTCCGACTTCCGAGTTCCCCATCTGGCCATCTGGCAGACCAACATCTTCGCCTGAACCCGAGATCAAACCATGCGGATGCTTGTCCTGCATTGCAGTTAAATTTGGTCGTTTAGCTGCTAAAAACGCGTTGTCTTCGACCGCTTCGCGATGACCCACACCATCCATAATCACCAAAACGTGAGGGATTTTGCCAGCAGTTGCATCCGTCATAATGAAATACTCTGTTCGTCTACGAATTAATCGCTCTATTTTAGCGAAGTTTGCAAAAAGAGGCCATGACCAGAGTATGGTTTAAGCCACTCATCGCGATTGATTTGTTCTATTTTCCTGGGTCTTAGCGTGCCCGATACAGCAGGTAACCCCCAATACCGAACATGATCAGAATCGGAATAAAGACAAACCATGCCGGAGATGGTGCATAGACCAGACTGGCATAACCGAGGAAATCCTGCAGATAGAAAAAGCCCAGACCGGCAAATAAGGCAATCACCAGACGAAAACCCATGGATTGCTGACGCAGCGGCCCAAAAATAAATGAACAGGCAATCACCACCAGTGCAATCAGGGCAAAAGGAGAACCGAGTTTCTGCCAGAAAGCCAGTTGATAGGTTTTTGGCACCTGACTATATTCATGCATATAACTTGTGAAACTGACCAGTTGGCTCGGTGACAAGTCTTCAGGATCGATGGTGACCATATGCACATATTTTGGCTGTAATGCCAGTGCCAAAGGTTGCTGTTCCTGCTTGATCAGGGTAGCACTACCATTTTGCAGAATATCGAACTGCTCGGTATTGCTTAATGTCCAGGAGCCATCTGTGACGAATTCGCCCTGATCCGCTTGCAAGGTGCCGCGTAAGCGATAATTTTCATCAAAATCCAGCATCTGCACATTTTTCAGCTGACCTTGCGAATTGGCATAATCAATATAAATAAAGCGCTGCCCTTCCCGTGTCCAGTAACCCCGCACTTCGCCCAGTTGCGCGGCTTTACTCGAACTTTTTACGCTCTTGGCCTGTTCATTGGTATAAGGAATCACCCACTCGCTCAAGGCAAATGACAAGACCACCAGCAGTAATGCTGAACGGATCACCCAGCCAACAATCCGCCACAGACTGATCCCGATCGAGCGCATCACAATCAGTTCACTATTTGAGGCTAATGTGCCCAAACCTAAAACCGCACCGATCAGCGCCGAGATCGGCAGAATTTCATAAAGATAATTCGGAGCACCCCAGAGCACATATTTCAAGGCATCCCAGGCGCCATAACCTTCTTTTAGTGAACCCAGCTCACCCAGATAAGTAAATAACACCTGTAAACCCGCCAACACAGCGGTTGCACCCAGCATCGCCAGCGCAGTGGTTTGGGTCACATGTTTTGCAACTATACGACGTGCCAACATTATTAAGACCTCACTCGCTGAATCTGTTTCTTGATTTTCGGGGCCAAATTCTGTTTACGTGAGAACAAGGCACCCGCAATCGCATAAGCAATCAGGATCAATGGATAAGCCCAGATCCCCATTTCCTCTTTACTGATCCGGGTTTTCACGGCCATTAACGCCACAATCAGACTGGCAAAAATCATGAGCGCCGGAAATAACTTGAGATAACGACCTTGGCGTGGACTCACTTCAGACAAGGCCACGGCCAGAATCAAAGCAACCAGAATCGCAAATGGTACAAATACCCGCCAGCCTAATTCACTGGCCACCACAGGATCCTGACGGTTCTGCCACAATTGCGAGGTTGGCAGGGCTTCAACTTCAGCACTGGCAAACTGTGCTTCCTCATCATTTTCTAAACGCAGACGATAGCTTGCAAATTCAGCCTGGGTATATTGCGGAGTGCCCGGATAAATTTCATAACGGCGACCTTGAACCAGATCGACCACATTGGCCGCATCATTTGGCACCTCGATGCGGGTGGCTTCCTGGGCCAGAATCATCACATCCGGTTTACCGGGTTTTTCTGCCCGCTGATAGAAGAAAATATCTTTTAAGTTTTTACGGTCTTCAGACAGATCACCGGCATAAATGGTATAGGGGCCAGAGGAAATAAATTCTTTGGGTCGTACCAGATCAAAGCCGGTGCGTACCGCCTGACTGGTGGTCAGCGCTTCAAACTGGCGGATTCCCCATGGCGCTGCCCAGAGCATCAAGCCGGCTTGGGCAATGAGAAACACCAAGGTCATCGGCACCAGAAGGCGCGCCAATTGATGCCGGCTGACACCACTGCCATTCATCACCGCCATTTCATGGTCGACATATAAACGGCCAAATACCAGCATCAGGCCAATAAAGAAACCGAGCGGAAGAATTAAGGTTAAAAACTCAGGCAAACGGTAGCCAATGATGCTAAATAAAATGCCTGCATCCAGACGGCCTTGCGCTGCGACACCAAAATACTTGATCAGTCGGCCACCCATCATGATCAAGGTCAATAAGGCAATCACCACCAAGGATGTCGAGACAACTTGCTTGACCAGATAACGCCGAATAATCAAATTAATTCTTCCAAAATAAGGTCTATAAAACGAGTGCTAGTTTACCCGAATAGCAAAAATATAAAACCTAGACGGCCCTACCCATTGAAACTCTATTCAGATAAATGGTTCAATGACTGAATGATTTACAAATCTAGACAGGCGTGAAAACAGAATATGAAACTTACAATTAATACGTCATTCCCAGAGAATGGATCAAGTCAATCTTTGTTGATTTTAGTTGACTCAGAACAACTTCAAAATACCACCTCAACCTATCAAATCAACAATTTAGACAGATTAATTGAAGCATCTCAGTTCAAAGCAGCTTTGGCTGAAAGTCTGAGCCTGATTGGCCAAGTCAGCCAGTCCAGCCATGCAGCACTGATCGGTTTAGGCAAAGTCGCTGAATTGCAACCAGCAAAACTCGCAAAAATTGCCCAGACTATTATTCAGGCCACTCAAAAAAAATTCAAACAGATTTCTGTAGACCTGACACAACTTCCACAAGAATTGCATTATCTGTTTGCTCTGGCTTTGACTCAAGCCAGCTATGGTTATGATGAATATAAGTCGAAAAAGAATGAATTTGTACTTGAACAGATCGACCTGATTGCCACGCATAGCGTTTTAACGACAGAACAGCTGCAACTGGTTCAAGCAGTACAGAGCGGGCAAAACCTGGCACGTGATCTGGGCAACCGTCCGGGCAATATCTGTTTCCCGGAATATCTGGCAGATCAGGCCATCGCCTTGGCTGCTGAATATCCGGATTTACTGAAAGTCACGGTACTGGATGAACAACAGATGGCAGATTTAGGCATGGGTGCCTTCCTTGCAGTCAGCCAGGGTTCAGAGCGTCCGGGTCGTATTATCAGCATTGAATATCAATCAGAGCGTAGTGAAGCGCCAGTGGTACTGGTCGGTAAAGGCATTACCTTTGATACCGGTGGTATTTCACTCAAACCTGGCGCAGGTATGGATGAAATGAAATACGACATGTGCGGTGCAGCCTCTGTACTGGGTACCATGCGTGCATTGTGTGAGTCCCGCTTAGCTCTGCATGTGGTAGGAACCATTGCCGCAGCAGAAAATATGCCTTCAGGTAAAGCCACTCGTCCGGGTGACATCGTCACGACGATGAGCGGTCAAACGGTTGAAATCCTGAATACCGATGCCGAAGGTCGTCTGGTGTTATGTGACACCCTGACCTATGTGAAACGTTTCAACCCTGCTCTGGTGATTGATATTGCGACCTTGACCGGTGCATGTGTGGTGGCTTTGGGTTCCGTGCTGACAGGTCTGTTCACACCAGATGATAAATTGGCAGCAGAACTGGAAACTGCCGGCCAGCATTCATTTGACCGGGTATGGCGTATGCCGGTCATAGATGACTATCAGGAACAACTCGATTCACCATTTGCCGATATTGGCAATATCGGTGGCCCAAAAGCCGGTTCTGTCACTGCAGCCTGCTTCTTGCAGCGTTTTACCCGTGAATATCGCTGGGCACATCTGGATGTTGCAGGTACAGCATGGAACTCAGGTGCCAATAAAGGTGCAACCGGGCGTCCAGTGCCATTATTGATGCAGTTCCTGGCCAACCGCGTTCAAACGAATGGCTAAGGTCAGCTTTTATTTATTTGAAAAAAGTCCTGAACGACAAGTCGAAAGTGCTTGTCGTTTATGCCGCAAGATTCTGCGCCAGCCGGCGCGGATCTGGTTACTATGTGCCGATGCAGCGTTACAACAGCAGCTGGATGAACGCCTGTGGAGCTTTGATCGCGCGAGTTTTATTCCGCATGGTATTGATCAGCCTGAGGCTAGCGTGTGTATTTCGGCAACATTGCCTGAACAGTCCGACTGGATTATTTTCAATTTTAATCCAGAAGCACTTGAACCTTACGCAAAATTTAGTCACATTATTGAGATCATTGAAAACCATGAAACGGCTAAACAGCTGGGTCGTGAAAAATTCAAACAATATCGTCGTTTAGGTATTGAGCCCAACACCCATAAGCTTTAACCGATATCACCCACAAGGAGAGGCATGTGGCATTAAATGTAGGTCCAGATTTTAAACAGCGCTGGTTAAATGTGCCAGAAGCTGTACGTCAGACCTTTATCGATGACCTCTCTCGGATCTGTGACATTTTAAAGCCTGAAACCTCTTTAGAAGAATGGCAGATTCGTGATCAGCGCTTACAGCAGGAATCTGAACGCAAGATTGAAGAAGCCTATGCGCAGCGCAAGGCTGAATTGATTGAGGCTGCACGTATTCGCAGACAGCTGGCACTCGAACAGGCCTTGGCCGATAAACGTGCTGCAGAGCAGGCTGCGATTGCACAGTTATATCAGGATGAACAGCGTAAATTTACTGAGCAGACCCAAGCCCTCGCTGACATAAACCTCAGTCTAGAGACAGAAATGCAGCACTATGTTGCCCGTTATCAGAAAAATCCTGAGCATAGTTTTGACTTTGCCCAAGGTCGTATCCAGATTCAAGACCACACCATTTTATCTGAATTAGAGAGTGTGCGTTTGCGTCTGGAACTGGAGGCAGAAACGGTGATTGAACAGACCATCAATGCACTAAGAGAACAAATGCGTGTGGCGGCCCAAGAAGAAATCGACTATATACTGAAAAATTCAGAATTTTCCGAGCAAGTGAGACCTGATTAAAAATCCCAACTCATATAAAAAGCCCGCTCATTCGGTAATGCTGATCAGTTAAGGAGTTTAGAAATAGACCCTTTAACTGTTTAGTCGTTCACGACGAAACCTTAAGGTTTTACATCAAACATCTGTAAAGCATTGGTTAATTTGGTTTTGTCCAAATGAGAAGCAGAGCTTCGCAAGGAAGATATCTTGCGGTGCAATACACCGCATGCCTCAAACAGTTGCGGATGACTTTTCCACCCATCAAATATAATCATGAATTTAAAAAAGAAAATGCCAGTCAATTGCTTAACTAACTGGCATCCGGCTGATTCGGATTTTTAATTTGATCTTTTAGAGCACATCGGCCAGCATAAAGGCAGCATTTCCAAGCAAATAGCCAATACTTAATAAAGTACCAATCCAGAGAATACCACCCGTAATATTATAAAAGCTGAATGTGGCAAAACTCATATGGGCTGAACCGGCAGCAAAAGGGCCAAATGAACGAACAAAAGGAATAAAACGCGCAATCAGAATGGTTTTACCGCCATGTTTCATAAAATAGTGATTGGTTTTCACCATATATTCTGGCTTGAAATAGCGTGAATGCCGATTAAAATATTTTAGGCCCAGCACTTTTCCAGTGTAATAATTCACGGTGTAGCCGAGTACCGATGCAGTAAAGAGCAGTAATCCCATCGAATGCAGGGTCAATATATCGCTGCTGGCACATAAAGCTCCTACAGCCAGCAATAAACTGTCACCGGGCAGAAAAAAGAAAAATACTGAGCCGGTTTCCGCAAAAATCACCAGAAACAGGATCGCGTAGATCCATACCCCATATTGATCAAGCAATAGCGGTAATGACTGTTCCAAGTTGAGTAAAAAATCGAGCATTCGACCCGTCCACCAAGGCAATATTTGCAAATTGAATTGCTGATTATCCCGAAAAATAAAAAAACAGTCTAATTTTTCAATCAGACTGTTCAGTATTTAAGCATTCCGCTTATTTTAAAAAGCCATTTTCAGCCAGAAAATCCATGCTGATCTTAGACTGTTCAGTAGTATCTGCGGCTTTATCACCGAGCAATAAACGCTCGATATAACGTGCCAACACATCCACTTCCAGATTGACCTTGCTACCCACTTTCCAGGTACCGATATTGGTACGTTCAGCCGTATGCGGAATCAAGTTCAGACTAATCACACAGCCACGCAAGTGATTAATGGTCAGGCTAATACCATCGACTGTGACCGAACCTTTTTCTGCCAGATATCTGGCAATTTCAGCCGGTGCAGTGACTTCATAATAAATCGAGCGTGCATCTGCACGCACCAAAGTGATCTCGCCGACTGCATCGACATGACCTGAAACAATATGGCCGCCAAAACGCGTGGTCGGCAACATGGCTTTTTCGACGTTAACAGGTTGACCGGCTTTCCAGTTGCCCAGTGTCGTCCGGTTCAGACTTTCACGGGACACATCAGCTGCATACCAGTTTTCGCCCCAGTCGATGACTGTCAGGCAGATGCCATTTGTAGCAATAGAATCACCCAGATGTACATCCGACATGTCCAGGTCAGTCTGGATACGTAAACGTACATCACCACCCACAATTCGCAGACTGTCTACTTTGCCGAGGCTTTCGATAATACCTGTAAACATTTTTATTTCCTTTTCTATTCTTTTACCAGAGTGCCAACTGGGTACTGACACCAGTGGTATCCACACCGCCCAATTCTGCATAATGATGCAACTGGCTGAGGAGTTGACGGATCGGTGGACCTGACCTGGCATGGGTATCGGTAATCACAATAAATTCCAGTACGCGTGCACGTTCAGATTGGCGCTGTTTGCTGACCCGATAACGTGGTACATCCTGAGTCAGCAAGGTCACCCGGCCACGTTTCAGGTTGGCCTGCAATAAATCAGTGGCGCTGATATTACCATCCGTTGAATAACTGGTCAGAATGAAACGCGCATTGATGGTCGCCAACAAGTTTTCATAGGCTTCTTTGGCATATTTGGAAGAGTTGTACTGGCTCGGACGCTCTTTGCGCCATGCCCGGTCAATCCCGCTCTTGAAGCCCTTGGTATCTGGCGTCGGTAAATCGGCCTGATCCCATAAGGTCAAAGCATTCAGGACATGGTAATTACTGCTATAGGCATGCTGATTATACGGTGGATCCAGATAAGCCACATCTACTTCAAAACCGCTCATCTGATTGGCCAGATGCTGGGCATCGACACACCACATTTCGGCAGCCATACCTTTCTTCTGATCCGACTCGCAAAAGCGGCTTGGGGTCAGCCACAGTAAAGATTCAATCCGTTCCAGCGCCGTTTGGGTTTTTCCGCCCCAGCCGTGGTGGAAACTCTTGAAAACGCCCGAGGTATTGCTGACAAAACTGGCTGAATACAGTAATGGTGCCAGCAAGGCAGACATCTCTACATCGTCAATGGCACCTTGGGCCTGCCAAGCTGCAATCTGCTGACGAATCGCATCAATACGCATGCCGTTACGACGTTTAAAGAACAAACGGTCACGGGCGGGATCATAAATTTCATCATTGCGCGGACACAGGTTATGCGTGACCCAGCCTTTCACTTCCGGCAGACGGTTCAGATAATCAATGGCTTTCTGATAGCCACCCAATTCTTTAAACGCCGGTGCTTCAGTACAGGCCAGCACCGCATGATTCAATGCATGGCTATAGGGTTCCCAGTCATTGGCAATCACGCGATAACCATTTTGACGGGCTAAGCGTGATACCACACCAGAACCAGCAAAAAAATCAGCAAAAATCGGCGCACGGCCATCTTCACGCTTCAGAGTTCCTGTAATTTCAAGTGCTTCCAGAATCAAATGTAATAAACGGCGTTTGTTGCCCAGATAAGGAACCAGCTGATGGAAAAGATATTCATCGGTGGTACGTGCCGCATGGCGACGTTTATGATAAACCGTAGACTCTGAACTCATAGTGTCTCTTGAAAAGGAATTAACCTGAAGCGCACGTCATCACCCAAGCGGGTCACATCGCGCAGCTTAAATCGGAGTTGTTCTGCCATAAGGCTGAATTCTGCATTAAACATAGTACGTGCAGACTGACCCAATAAGGTCGGTGCAACGTAACTGATCAGTTCATCAACCAATTGTTCTTGTAAAAATGCCGTAGATAAGGTCGCCCCTGCTTCCACCAAGACATCATAAATCTGATGCTGCTCAGCCAGCTGGGACAATAATTGTTTTAAAGGCTGTACCGGCAATTGTAACACACCCAGATCGGCCAGCTCTTGCCGAAAAGGTCCCATCACCAACACGGTGTCGGCTTGCGCTAGAATTTTCGCCGTTAATGGCAAACGCCCCTGACGATCCAAAATGATACGCTTGGGCTGTACTACTGTTTCAATATCTTCAATGCCATCGAGTTGCCGCACATTCAGCTGACAGTCATCGGCCAGAACTGTTTCAATCCCAGTGATGACTGCACCGGAAATGGCCCGCCAATACTGCACGTCCTGACGCGCCTCGGCTCCGGTAATCCATTTCGATTCACCGGATGCCATCGCCGTACGGCCATCCAGACTGGATGCAATTTTAAGTCGCACATACGGCATGCCGGTCGCCATGGCTTTCAGGAAACCTTGATTCAGCTGATGCGCTTGTTCCTGACCAATCCCGACTTCAACATCGATACCGGCATCTTTTAAAATCTGTACACCCTTGCCCGCCACCAGCGGATTTGGATCAGGACAGGCCACGACCACTTTAGCCACACCAGCTTCAACCAGACCCTTGGCACATGGCGGCGTTCGCCCATAATGCGCACACGGCTCCAAAGTGACATACGCGGTTGCACCACGTGCCTGCTCACTAGCCTGACGCAGCGCGAATACTTCAGCATGCGGCTGCCCTGCTTGAGGATGAAAACCCTCACCGATAATGACGCCATCTTTGACAATGACACAGCCGACATTCGGATTGGGCTTGGTCGAGTATTGACCTTGCTGGGCAAGCTGAATTGCGCGGCGCATCCAGACTTGATCTTGATTCAGTTCAGACATGCTTATTCTTGTGATTCTCGCTGTTGCATCTGTTCAATTTGATGACGAAAAGCTTCAACATCCTGGAAATCCTGATAAACCGAAGCGAAACGCACATAGGCCACGTGATCGAGTGCGAATAAAGACTGCATGACAATTTCACCGATGGTACGCGATTTCACATCACGCTCACCCAAACGGCGAATCTGTAACTGGATATCGCTCAAAACTGTTTCAATCTGCTCTTGGGTTACCGGACGTTTCTGCAAGGCATGCATCAGGGAACGACGTAATTTGGCTTCATCAAAGGGTTCATTCTTGCCATCCGATTTAATCACGCGCGGCATCACCACTTCATAACTTTCAAAAGTCGTAAAACGTTCATTACAACTGACACATTCACGGCGACGACGAATCTGACAGCCTTCAGCTGCCAGGCGTGAATCAATCACTTTACTGTCTGCAGTATTGCAAAATGGGCAATGCATAGCGGTTTAATTGAACAAATCCAGATGGATTCCGAGTGTAGCAAAAATTGCAAACTTTGTAGAGTCTTACGCAACATATAGAAAAAAAACAGCCCATTTGGGCTGTTTTGCACTATATATTGATTATTGTGTGTTTATTATTATTCGACACGTTCACCATGCTGGCTCAAATCCAGACCCATGCGCTCATCATCAGATGCGACACGGATACCAATGATCAAGTCAATCACTTTCAGGATAATGAACGTCATGATGGCAGAGTAAGCGATGGTCGCCAGTACACCTTCAACCTGAACCCAAAGCTGGCTCATCATGTTGGCTGGTGCAGCATCCCCCATAATGAATTCGCTGGCAAAAAAAGCGGTTAAAATTGCACCGACCACACCACCTACACCATGCAGGCCAAACGCATCTAAAGAATCATCGGCTTTCAAGGCACGTTTCAGCGCAGTGATTCCCCAGAAACACACCACACCACCGATCAAACCCATCGCCAATGCACCACCGACCGTCACGAAACCTGCGGCTGGCGTAATCACCACCAGACCAGCAACTGCACCCGATACGCCGCCTAATACAGATGCTTTGCCACGTGCCAGTTTTTCAGTAATCAGCCAAGAGATCGCTGCCGCTGCCGCTGCCACTTGAGTCACCACCAGCGCATAACCTGCAGAGCCGTTCGCACCCAGGGCAGAACCACCGTTGAAACCGAACCAGCCCACCCAAAGTAAAGATGCACCCACCACAGTAAGGGTCAAGTTGTGTGGCGCCATCGATTCACGGCCCAGGCCCATACGTTTGCCCAGCATATACGCTGCTACCAAACCGGCAACACCCGAGTTGATGTGAACCACTGTACCACCAGCAAAATCGAGCGCACCGTCATTACCCAACCAGCCGCCGCCCCAGACCCAGTGAGTAATCGGCGCATAGACAATCACCACCCAAAGTGCAATGAAAGCAACGAAAGCACCAAATTTCATCCGTTCTGCGATCGAACCACTAATAATTGCAACAGTAATGATGGCAAAAGTCATTTGGAAAATGACAAACAGAATTTCAGGAATGGTGCCTGAAAGCGCCTCTGTGGTAATACCGGCCAACATAAATTTGTCCAAGCTACCAATGAAGGCATTCCCTTCCCCGAAGGCCAGGGTATAACCGATAATCACCCAGACAATGCTGACGACTGCAGCGGCAATAAAGCTATGCGCCATGGTCGCCAGGACGTTTTTCTTACGGACCATACCGCCATAAAAGAGTGCTAGACCCGGAATGGTCATGAGTAAAACTAATGCGGTGGACGTTAAAACCCAAGCAGTATCACCTGTATCTAATGTTGCTTCTTCTTCTGCAGGTACTGCTGTTTCAACTGGCGCTGCTTCAGCAATTGCTGCTGGAGTATCTGCCGTATTATTCAGTGTGATTTCGCCTGTTTCTTCAACAAGCACAATGTCTTCTGCGGGTGGTGTTGCTGTTGCAGCATTTTCAGCCCATGCAACAGAACCACCAAAAAGTGCGCCGGCCATGCCGAACGCAAGTAGCATTTTTTTCATTCGTATCCCCCAACCAAGTTTTTGTGAGTTCTTAGGTACTCAGCAAACTTCGTGCCAAGTTAAACAGCGTCTGCACCTGTTTCACCTGTACGAATACGGATGACTTGTTCTAAGTTCGTCACGAAAATTTTTCCGTCACCAATTTTTCCAGTGCTAGCAACACGCGTAATAGATTCAATGACGGAGTCAACCATGTCATCGCTAATCGCGATTTCAATTTTGACTTTCGGCAGGAAATCTACAACGTATTCAGCACCACGATAGAGTTCAGTATGGCCTTTTTGACGACCAAAGCCTTTCACTTCAGTTACAGTGATGCCTTGAACACCAATTTCAGACAATGCTTCACGAACATCATCCAATTTAAAAGGTTTTACGATTGCAGTTACGAGCTTCATGTTTGTTTTCCTTCGGCTTATTTCACCAGTAAGGTTTTACGTTCAAATTTCATGCCAAGATTCCTAAGGTCGGGGGAAATTAGAAAGCCCGGCATGCGGTTTATTTATACCTTATTTTATACTTATAAAGGTTTTGAATCTTTAAAAAACCGACATTTTTTATGTGGATTTTTACAATATCTCTTATCGATTAAGCCTATATTTTGTCTGAAATACTAGGGTCTGTATTCGAGCAATGCTAAACTGTCGCTTCCTTTCGATGGCGATGGATCAGACAATGATTGAAACCCTATTACAAGCAATTTTGCAGCAAGTTGAACAACCTAAAAAAGATCTGGAACAGAATATTCGTGCTCTATTAAATGAAGCTGTGACAAAAATGGATCTGGTGTCCAAAGAAGAAATTGAACGTCAACGTACTGCCCTCGATAATGCCAATCATCGCCTCAATGATTTGCTGAAACAGGTTGAAGCCTTAGAAGATAAAATTTCGAATAAAAAATAAGCACAAGTACAGTGCACAAAAGACCTAAGACCGATAAGAATAATGCACTAAATTGGAACAATAATAATGTCTTTTGCCAAAATTTATACGCGAGGCTTGCTTGGCCTGCACGCGCCTTTAATTGAAGTCGAGGTTCATGTCAGTTCCGGCATGCCTTCACTCACGATTGTGGGGCTTCCTGAAGCCGCAGTCCGGGAAAGTAAAGACCGGGTGCGTTCTGCCATTTTAAATAGTGGCTTTCAGTTTCCGACCAAACGCCTGACCATTAATCTGGCTCCAGCAGATCTACCGAAAGATGGTTCGCGTCTGGATTTACCGATTGCTTTAGGTATTTTGGTCGCCTCCGGACAGCTTCCGGAAAACTGCACCGATGATCTTGAGTTTATTGGAGAATTGGCTCTCGATGGTCAACTTCGCCCAGTCACAGGGATCCTGAGCATTGCGATTGCCTGTCAACATGATCAGCATCAACTGATGCTGCCGGGTCCGAATGCACAAGAAGCCTGCCAACTCCCGGACTTTAAGGTCTTTGCTGCCAATCATCTAAAAGAGGTGTGTGAGCATCTTGCTCAGACGCAGTGCTTAGCAGAAATACAAACCATCCCAGTCGATACCAACCATTTTTATAAATGTGATCTTGCCGATGTCAAAGGCCAATTGCGGCCACGGCGTGCACTGGAAATTGCAGCAGCGGGTGGCCATTCCCTGCTGTTTCGAGGACCACCGGGGACAGGAAAAACCTTGCTCGCATCTCGATTAGCCAGTATTTTACCGCCTTTAAAAACCCAGGAAAATCTGGAAGTTGCCAGTATTTATTCAGTCGCCAATGCCAATCATCCTTTTGGCCAGCGGCCGTTTCGAGCACCGCATCATACCGCTTCTGCTGTTGCACTGGTCGGTGGCGGCTCACACCCCAAACCGGGTGAAATTACGCTGGCGCATTTGGGCGTGTTATTTCTGGATGAATTGCCTGAATTTGATCGAAAGGTACTGGAAGTTTTGCGCCAGCCTCTGGAAGCCAAAGAAATTGTGATTTCTCGTGCATCACGTCAGATCACTTTTCCAGCCAATTTTCAGCTGGTGGCTGCCATGAATCCTTGCCCATGCGGTTATGCTTTTAATCAGGATATTCGCTGCCAGTGTTCGCCTGACAGTATCAAGCGCTATCAGAACCGGATTTCAGGGCCGCTGCTGGATCGGATTGATTTACATATTGATGTACCGCCCTTACAGGCGTATGAGTTACAGGATAATCGGCCGACAGAGGACTCTGAAACGGTCAGACAACGCGTGATAGCAGCTTATGAGATTCAGATGCAACGGCAAAATAGCTTGAATATGAGTTTGAGTCCAAAACAGTTAGAACATTATGCTGGCTTGGATCAGACTGCCCAGAATATGCTTGAACTGGCTCAACAAAAACTGAATTTATCCGCACGTGGCTATCATCGGGTATTACGGGTGGCACGTACCATTGCTGATTTAAATCAAAGCACAGAAATCCAGAGTCAGCATCTGTCTGAAGCTTTGTCTTATCGGGGACAGCAACAGATCTAAATCAACAGATAAAAAGCGACCTGAGGTCGCTTTTTATCTGGAGGAAATTAGAAGCTGTAAGCCAACCCGAAGACCACTTTATTATTTTGTTTTACATCATTACGATCATAACCACCCAGAATATAATTCATGCTTGCCGTTACGCCTGTATCGGCAAGCGGCTTGCTTAAACCGATATCAAAATGACGGAAGCCAAAGCTTTCAGTTGAGTCAGGAATATAATCACCACTTTCTTTATAAATATACAAACCCAGTGCGGTATCCAGGCTAAAATCATGAGGTAAGGCATAGCTATAGCTGCCTTTGATGTAGGTATCGCCAGTATTGCCCCAAGCGGTATCTTCCAAAAGTGTTTGAGCGCTTATACCGAAATCTTTGTAGCTCAGACCTAACATGGTTTCAAAGCCATTCGAGTCTGTATTTCCGACATCATAGTAATAATAGTAAGTTAAACCGACGGTATAAGCCAAATCTTCATTAATTGAACCGTTATAACCTGCATAAAAGTTATTTTCGAATTCGCTACCATTATCGCTGCCATAATCTAGGGTTGAACCCCACCATCCTGCATAAAAACCAGAGGCATGGTTATAATCGAGTCCACCTTGTAATGTCGCGCCTTTATTTTCAGGTACATTGGTGATACCACGCAAGTTATAGCTCGAAAGTACGCTAATATTTCCAGAGAATGTATGTTCCGATGCAGGTTCAGCTGCAAAAGTGAAAGTAGATGCAGCACCCAGCACAGCAACGGATAAGGCTTTTAAAATTAGTTTCATTATATGGCTCCCCAAGACCGTCCTCAGACGTTTTTATGATCATTTATTGCACTCGGGATAAACTTTGCAAAAGCTATGCCAATCTGGATAAAAGGAACCAAAATAATAAATCTAAAAAGACAAATAAAATTTAAACCATTGTTTTTAAATAAAAATTAAAATTATGAAAAAATGAATTATCTAAGCTTTCTTTTAAATAAATGTAGTTAAGGGTATTTCATCAATTTTTTAATACTTATACATAATCATTTACAATTTGCCCCATTTTGATTCTATTTTTGTAATGATTAAAATTTGTGCTAAAAAATAGTGCGTAATTTTTGATCACATTTTTTGCACGTTCTAAAATAAATAAGCTGCTTATGTTCATTTCACCCCTTCAGAAATATCATTTATATCTTCCAATAAAATTATGTTTTTACTCACTTTTTACCGACAGTTTAAAAATTAATCACCTCAAATCCTTGCTATTGTTTAATTGAGTTAAAAAAATCTAAACTTTAGTGGAATATATCTAATAAAAAATGACATTTTTTTAGCATTTCTTATACAATTCCTAAAAAATTCCGATCAATTTGTATAAGGCTCTCTTCCCAATGCAAAATTCAAAAAAATTAACATTAGCAGTTTTGATTCAGGCTGCTTTGGTTTCTACTGCTTTCGCTAGCGAGCAAAGTGAATCGAAAGGTTTTGTAGAAGATGCTGAAGGTTCTGTACTGTTCCGTACCGGTTATATCAGCCGTGACTATAAAGATACTACACCTGGCTCAGATCGCAGTTCATTTGCTCAGACAGCAATTGTAAAATTAGACTCAGGCTTCACCAAAGGTACCGTAGGCTTTGGTGCCGGTATTATTGGCGATGCATCTTTCAAACTAGGTGAAAATGCACATGCTGGTAATGACATGATCCCGACACACGGTGGTCAAGATGCGCAAGGTCGTGTAGATGCTTATGATCATTGGGCACGTGGTGGCGCATATGTAAAAGCACGTGTTTCAAACACGACTGCAACTTATGGTACTCAAGTTTTAGACTTGCCTGTGCTGGCAAGTAATACAGCACGCTTGGTTCCTGAATACTTCACAGGTGTGTTAGTTGAAAGCAATGAAATTGAAAACTTAAACTTAGTTGCTGGTAAATTTACTGAAAATCAACGTTCAAGCCAGATCAAATCTGATGGTAATGAACTGGATCGCGCAATCGTTTGGGGTGCGAAATATAAATTTAATGATGCAGTTAATGCTTCTTATTACGGTACAGACATTAAAGACCGCCTAGAGCGTCATTATGTCAATGCCAACTATAGTTATAAACTTGCTAATGACAGCACCTTAACTCATGACTTTAGTGGTTATCATACGAACTGGGATCGTGAAGCTAATAATAGTCTTTATTCATATATCGGTTCTGTAGACGATAAATTCAAAAATTCAATCTGGGCGATTTCAACAACTTATAATAAAGGCCCACACAATGTCATGCTTGCTTACCAACAAAATACGGGTAATACAGGTTATGACTACGGTCTAGGTCAAGGTGTAGGTGATGGTCATCAAACTATTTATATGCCGAACTCATACCTATCTGACTTCATAGGCAATGATGAAAAATCTGTTCAACTTCAATATACTTTTGATTTTGGTGCAATAAATGTTCCTGGCCTATCTTGGACTTCTGCATTTGTATATGGCTGGGATATTGATGCAAGCCGTGCTGTTCGTGTAGACCCAAATGATAGTGATTCAGCTCTACTTGGCCGTACTATTACAACTGATGATGCACAAGAACGTGAATTCTTTAACCAAGTGAAATATACCGTTCAATCTGGTTTTGCCAAAGACGCGAGCCTTCGTGTACGTCACTCATATTACCGTGCTGACCAAGCCTATAATGATGTTTACATGCCAGATACTAACGAATGGCGTTTATTCTTAGACATTCCTGTGAAATTATTCTAATTCACTCGAATTTCAAGCCATAAAAAAACCTGCACATTGTGCAGGTTTTTTATTTTAGGCTTTAAAAATTTAAAACCTAAACCGTAAAGCAATTATTTGTTTGCTTCTGCATATGCAGCAATTGAGTCCAATACTTCTTGTTTCGCAACATCAGCACCTTCCCAACCGCTTAACTTAACCCATTTTCCAGGCTCTAAGTCTTTGTAGTGCTGGAAGAAATGTTCAATTTGGCTAATCAACAATGGCGGAAGATCAGTATATTCCTGAATATCTTTGTAGATTGGAGTCAATTTGTCGTGTGGAACTGCAACCAGTTTCGCATCAACACCACCATCATCTTCCATGTTCAGTTTACCAACAGGACGGCAACGGATCACAGAACCTGGCTCTACTGGGTGTGGCGTTACAACCAATACGTCAAGTGGATCACCATCAAGAGAAAGTGTATTAGGTACATAACCGTAGTTTGCTGGGTAGAACATTGCTGTACCCATGAAACGGTCTACGAATAATGCATCAGAATCTTTATCAATTTCGTATTTGATCGGTGCTGCATTGGCAGGAATTTCGATAATGACATAGATGTCGTTTGGCGCATCTTTACCCGCTGGGATATTGCTGTAGCTCATAGCATCACTCTTTAACAAGTTATATCTTTTAAAAAACCGCGACAATTATAACGGTTTTTAAAGAAATGTTTGGATTTTAAAATATCGAACTGTAAATATGTCCGCGAACTGTAATTGATTGCTTAAACGATCTTGATGATCAGCAGCAATAAAGCCACAGGACATAAGATTGAAAGTAGCCAGACGATCGAACGTAAAGTCGCCCAATTGGCCAGATAACAAATGCCGTACAACACACGAAATACCAGATAGGCTATCCCGAAGGTCATGACCAGGGTTTGAGAGACCACCATATATTCAGCCATTAAAATAGCGGCAATAAACAATGGTAAACTTTCAAAACTATTTTGTTGAACCGCATTGGCACGGCTCGAGAGCCCGGTTGATTTTGCTAAAAACTCTCGTGGGTTCTGATTGTCTTTCGCGCTAAAGCCTGCCGATTTCTTTGCAATCAAAGTAAATACATAAGGCAAAAGACAAGCGGCTAAAATGAGATAAATCACCCCACTAATGCTGTGCATCTGTTTTTTCTCATGAAAATTTTATATCTATCATAGCATGGTGTTTCGTGAATAAATTTTGTTAAATAGAGTGTTTTTTATTACTTAAGAAGGATTCACTATGGTCGCGCCTGAGCAAAATGAAATGTTCGATGTCCTCGATAAACAGCGCCAGCATCAACGTCAAGTGGATCGCGTATTAAAAATCGTGCTGCCGATTGTGGCTTTTTTGATGGCCGTGATTTGTGCCAATATGAATATCTGGTCGCCGATCTTTAGCTTTGCCATTTTATGGATTGCCTTTTATGCCGTCGGCATCAAGCGCATGCCAATCTGGCACTGGATGGTAGCCATTTTGGTCTATTGTGTGGTCGACAATATTCTGAGTTATGGCAACTTTAACCAGACAGGATTTACCCGCCAATTTGGCACCATGTTTATTTTTCTGGGAGTAGTCGGTGTAGGACGTCCTTATTTTGACCGCTGGCTGATGAAAAAATAAAAACCTGCAAATAAAAAAAGCGCCATCAGGCGCTTTTTTTAATATCGAGTTTAAGCTGTTTTACGTAAATCTTTACGCAGGATTTTACCCACGTTCGATTTCGGTAATTCGTCCATAAACTCCACATAGCGTGGACGTTTATAACCGGTCAGATTTTCTTTAGCGAAGGCCAAGACTTCTTCTGTTGTCAAAGACGGATCTTTTTTCACAACAAACAGTTTCGGTACTTCACCAGATTTTTCATCTGGCACACCAATCGCAGCCACTTCCAGTACTTTTGGATGGGTTGCAACAACTTCTTCAATCTCAGATGGATACACGTTAAAACCAGACACTAAAATCATGTCTTTTTTACGGTCTACGATTTTCACATAACCACGTGAATCCATGACACCGATATCACCAGTACGGAAGAAGCCATTAACCATGACTTTTTCAGTTTCGTCTGGGCGGTTCCAGTAGCCTTTCATGACCTGAGGACCACGGATTGAAATTTCACCTTGCTCACCCAGTGCAACTTCATTGCCGTCATCATCCAGAATCGCCACTTCAGTTAATGGCAATGGAATACCGATGGTGCCACTGAATTCTTCAGAAGCAGGCGGGTTTGCCGTTGCAACCGGAGAGGTTTCAGACAAGCCATAACCTTCAACAATATTGGTTCCAGTGAGCTTTTTCCATGCTGCTGCTGTAGAAGGAAGTACCGCCATACCGCCGCCCATCGCCATTTTCAACTTGCTATGATCAAGCTGTTTGAACTCTTCATTGTTCACCAGCGCATTGAATAGTGTATTCACTGCCGGGAAGAAAGTCGGCTGGTATTTACGTAGTTCCTTCATCACCGCAGGAAGATCACGCGGATTCGGAATCAGGACGTTGGCCTGACCTTTATACATGCCATAAAGTGCGCACACCATGAATGCAAAGATATGATAAAGCGGCAAGGCACAGAAAATACGGTCATCTGGCTGGCCATCTTGTGCACCAAACTTACTCTGGAAGATCCCGTCACACTGCAACATGTTCGCAACCAGGTTACGATGTGTCAGTTCAGCCCCTTTCGATACGCCGGTAGTACCACCAGTATATTGTAGAACCGCAGTATCGCTCAGGCTCAACTCAGGACGTTTGTAATTGCTCGGGCTAATTTTATTTAATGCCGTATTGAATTTCACGTGGCCTGGAATGTCCCAAGCTGGAATCTGCTTACGCACAGAACGCAAGACAAAGTTCACCAGAGTTCCTTTCAAAGCACCCAGCATATCGCCTACAGAAGCAATAACCACATGTTTTACCGGGGTTTTACCCAGAATCGCTTGGTAAACAGAGGCAAAGTTCTCAATAATCACCAGAACTTCGGAACCTGAGTCATTGAGTTGATGCTCAAGTTCACGCGAAGTATAAAGTGGATTGACGTTGACCAGTACCAACCCTGCGCGGAAAACCCCAAGTGCCACGACCGGATACTGAAGAACGTTTGGCATCATCACCGCCACACGTGAACCTTTTGCCAACCCCAAGCTTTGTAAATACGTTGCAAACTTACGGCTCGCCTCTTCCAGATCATTGAAAGTCATGGCCTTATCCATAAAGATAAAGGCATCACGCGAACCAAATTTTTGGAAATTACGTTCAAAAACATCGACTAGAGAAGTATTCTCTGCCGGTAATTCTACTGTTTCTGGAATCCCTGTCTTTTGGTATTCAGCCAACCAAATTTTTTCCATAATGCCCATCTCTCCAATCATAATCCTTAGTGTTTTCAACTGTTTTTTTCAATATCACACGCCATTTTTAGACTTGTATATGTGCAATATTGCATCCATCTTGTTGAATCGTTGTTCATATATAACGTATTTTACAGGATGGATGCTAGTCTTATCTTTGAATCAACAGTTTATTTGCTTTTTGATATCCGCGTGGTAAAAGCTGTCCTTTTGCACCGCGCTTGCCGATATATTTCTGCAAATCATCCCCTTTTAATTTTAACTGCTGTTGTCCTGCAAGCACTTGAATTATTTCATCAAGCTTCAATATTGTTATGGACAAAATTTGATCACCACCTTCAAGTTGTATCAATTTATTTCCTTTACCTTTGTTCAATACAGGCAATTCTGCCAAATCGACAATCAACAGGCGTCCTGCTGAACTGAGCAGTGCAACATGCGTGGCATCTTCGAGTGGCTGCAGGCTCATGACTTGCGCCCCATCGGATAAGTTCAGGAAGGCCTTCCCTGCTTTGGCATTGGTATCCAGCTGTTTGGCCTGCGTTTTAAAACCATAGCCCTTGTTACTCAGCGCCAGGACTTCCGTCTCATCCTCTGCAACAAAGACCTGTTTAAAACCGATGCCGCTGGCAGGTGATAATTTTGAACTTAAAGGTTCACCCAGACCACGCGCCGACGGCAGGTTATTGATTGGCAAGGCATAACTACGTCCCGATTCATCTAATATATAGACACGCTGATTGGATTTGCCCTGTGCATGGCTGAGATATTGATCACCGGCACGGAAATTCAGATTTTCAGCGTCAACATCATGGCCTTTGGCACAGCGAATCCAGCCAGCTTCCGACAAAATAACGGTCACAGGATCGGCTGGTAACATTTCATTTTCATTAATCGCAGCAGCTTCGGCACGTTGCACCAGTGGCGAACGGCGATCATCGCCAAATTTCTTGGCATCATCTTTCAGTTCATTGATGATCAGCGCTTTTAAAGATTCCGGATTGGCCAGCTGTTCACGAATCACCGCAGCCTTCGCTTCCAGCTCGTCCTGCTCACGGCGCATTTCCATTTCTTCAAGCTTGGCCAAATGACGCAATTTCAGCTCCAGAATGGCTTCGGCCTGAATCTCATCAATGCCAAAGCGTTCCATTAACACGGGCTTGGGCTGATCTTGTTCACGAATAATCTGAATCACTTCATCGATACTCAAGTAGGCAATGATCAGCCCCCCCAGAATATGCAGGCGTTTTTCGATTTTGTTCAGATGATATTGCAGACGACGGGTCACCGTGGTTTTACGGATCTCGATCCATTCCAGTAAAATGCGACGAATCGATTTCACCTGTGGACGGCCATCGGCACCAATCATATTCATGTTGACACGGTAGCTCGATTCCAGATCAGTGGTGGCAAATAAATGACTCATCACCGCTTCGGCATCAATCCGGTTAGAACGCAATACAATCACTAAACGGGTTGGATTGGCATGATCCGATTCATCCCGTACATCGCTGACCAAAGGCAGTTTCTTGGCCTGCATCTGGTCGGCAATCTGGGTGATGATTTTGGAGCCTGAGACCTGATATGGCAGTTCGGTAATCACAATTTCATTTTTATCGACGGTATAGACCGCGCGCATACGATAACTACCACGACCTGTGACCTGAATTTTTAACAGTTCAGCAGGTGGGGTAATAATTTCTGCTTTGGTCGGCAAGTCCGGCGCAGGAATATATTCTGAGATTTTTTCATCGGTCAGATTCGGGTTACGAATCAGGGCAATGGTGCCTTTAATCACTTCACGCAGGTTATGCGGCGGAATGTCGGTGGCCATACCGACGGCGATTCCCGTTGTACCATTTAAGAGAATATTCGGTACACGTGCCGGCAAGTTCACCGGCTCTTTCATCGAACCGTCAAAGTTGTCCTGCCAGTCACAGGTACCCTGACCCAGTTCAGACAGTAACAGTTCACTGTACTGAGACAGTTTGGCTTCGGTATAACGCATTGCGGCAAAAGACTTCGGATCATCGGGTGAGCCCCAGTTGCCCTGTCCTTCAATAAACGGATAACGATAGCTAAACGGCTGTGCCATCAGCACCATGGCTTCATAACAGGCCGAGTCACCATGCGGATGATATTTACCCAGTACGTCACCGACGGTACGTGCAGATTTCTTTGGTTTGCTAGTCCATTTCAGGCCCAGCTCACTCATGGCATAGACAATACGGCGCTGTACCGGTTTCAGGCCATCACTGATGTGCGGTAATGCCCGATCCATAATCACGTACATGGCGTAATTCAGATAAGCTTGTTCGGTAAATTCTGCTACGGAGCGGTTTTCTGTCGCATGATGCGCAAGGCTTGTCATAACAACCTATAGTCCTAAATAATTCGTTTTTGTATCAATGTTTCTTATGCTATGTCGCGGCTGGGGATGACACAAGAGCATCAAATGCCTCAGCGCGACAATTTGTGTCTTATGGCCTAAAAATATCCACTTTATAGACCCTAAGCAACTAAAAATTCATCAAGTTTATAAGCCCATCGACTCAAGGGTCTTGCCTTTGGTTTCTTCACCCAAAACCAGAATCACGATTGCAACGGCAACCAGAACCGCAGTAAACATGGTGAAGACATAACTGAAACCATTTGGCATGCCCATCAGATGGGTGACAGCAAAAGGTGCTGCGATGCCCCCAATTCGGCCTACTGCGCCAGCCCAGCCTGAACCAAAAGCACGGATATTGGTTGGATATTGTTCTGGTGTATAGGTATAAAGCACGCCCCAAGCACCCAGATTAAAGAAGGACATCAGACAGCCCCAGATCACAATTTCGGTGACACTGCCCGACTGGCCAAAGAAATATGCCGAGATGGCACACATGCCGATGAAACCTGCCAAGGTCGGTTTACGACCGAGTTTTTCGACCAGCCATGCTGCCACCAGATAACCGGGCAACTGCGCTAAAATCATAATCAGCACGTATTCAAAGGACTGGACGATGCTATAGCCTTCTTTGACCAGCAAACTTGGCAACCAGGTAAAGATGCCATAATAAGAAAATATAATACCGAACCAGATCAGCCACAGCATGAGGGTACGACGTGCAAAGATACCCGACCACAACTGGGTAAATGAAATATGCTGTTTCTCTGCGACCGGCTTCACTTCAAAGATTTCATAAACTTCAACGCCGCATTGACGCTCGATCTTTTTCACCAGTGCCGAAGCTTCTTCTACACGGCCACGGTTAATCAGAAATGGAATAGATTCCGGCACCATTTTCCAGATCACAATCGCATATAGCGCAGGCAGACCACCGATCAGGAAAGCGGTTTGCCAGCCAAAATCCGGAATGACAAAGCGCGATACCAGAGCCGCAACCAACCAGCCCAGTCCCCAGAAGCTTTCCAGCAATACGATAAAACGGCCACGCACATGCGCAGGAATATATTCACTGACCAGCGTCACTGCCACGGGTAACTGTCCACCCAGACCTAAACCGACGATAAAACGAAACACCAACAACCAGGTCAAATTCGGTGCAAAAGCGCAGGCCGCTGTAGCCAAGCTATAAATCACCAGTGTCACAGCGAATACGGTTTTACGGCCGAAACGGTCTGCCAGACCACCTGAACAGATTGCACCGATTGCCATACCAACAAAACCAATCGACACTACCCAGCTTTTTTGATCCGCAGTCATCTGCCAGTCTTCAGCCATTTTTGCCAGAATAAACGAAATCAATCCGGTATCCATGGCATCAAACATCCAACCGAGTCCAATCACCACCAGCAAGGTGTAATGAAACCGACCAATCGGTAAGCGTTGTATGCGAGAAACTAAATCCATAACAAAAATCTCTGATCAGGTGGAACGGGAGATGCTGCTTTCTCAACAGGTAGGCTGCTTTGTATTTTTTATACTATGAATTAAGCTGAATGCGGCTATTTTTTATAGCCGCATTCATGACGATTACAAATCAGGATTCGTCTTTGGAAGATGCCGAATGTTCATCATCTTCTTTATAAATGAATTTTGGCATTTCCAGTCCAAAATAGATGGCGATCAAACGCAAGCTAAAGCCGAAAATCAGGGTGGAAAGAATGGTCAGGTCCTGCGACAAGCCGTAATGGCTACAGAGCCAGTAAAAGATCACTGAAACAAAAGCAATACTGGCATACAGTTCACGACGGAAAACCAAAGGTACATCATTACATAAAATGTCACGCAAAATCCCGCCAGACACGCCGGTCAAGACCCCGGCAACGGCGCTGACCACAAAGCCCTGTCCCATTTCCAGAGCAATCTGGCAGCCAATAATGGTAAAACCAATCAGACCCAAGGCATCCAGTACCAGGAAGACATTACGTAACTGGCGCATCCATTTTGCAATCAGGATGGTGACGAAAGCAGCGCAACAGGTCAGCACCAGATATTCGGGGTGTTTGACCCAGGTTAAAGGATAATGTCCCAGCAGAACATCACGAACCGACCCACCACCCAGTGCCGTAACACAGGCAATGATCATGACACCAAACCAGTCCATGCTGCGCCGGCCAGCGGACAGTGCCCCGGTCATCGCTTCAGCGGTAATTGCAATAATATAGATGACGGTCAGTAACATCGCCCTGCTTCCACCTGAGGCTTTGAGATGGCGCTTATTCTAAGCTAAATCTATGTGAAAGTTATAAAAATCCCGCACAACATTGCTTAAATTTTTTCCCCGAGCCACAAATGCAAACTTGTTTCATGCTGAGTTTCTGCTCCGTGGTCGGGTCCAGAAAATACCAGTGGCCTTCAAATTTTACAAAATGCGAAGCTTCATGATGCACTTGTGCCTGCTTACCATCATGAAAATGCGCCTTAAACTCGACTAAGGCATGATTTTTATCTAGTTTTTCATTGGTTTGAACAATTTCAAGTTTTAACCACTGATTGGCCTTGCTCCAATCACTAATCGCTTGCAGGTCCAGTGCCTGTTGCTGACCCAGCGCGGTGGTGGTTTTGATGTAATCGATTTCATGCTTGGCGAAGGCACTATAACGGGAACGCATGAGTTGCTGTGCAGTCTCTGCGACCTGTTGTCCTGCATGCAGCGGCTGACAACAGTTGTGATATTCGCCTTGTCCACATGGACATGCTTCTGACATTTCAGTTCCATAAAAATAGCCCGACAATGCGGGCTATTTTAGCAAACTTTACAGGCCAAACACTGGCTAGAGTCTAGTCCTGTGCAGGAAGCTGCGGAATGATATGCACTTTATCGATCTTATGACCGTCCATGGTCACCACCTCAAAGATATGCCCGTCTGCTTCAAACTTTTCACCGCTGTGCGGTAAACGTGCCATATGGAATAACACATAGCCAGATAAGGTCGAATATTCTTCAGTTTCATTGACCAGATCACGATCCAGCAGCAAGGAAACGTGACGAATATCGGTGGAACCGTCCAGAATCAGGCTGCCATCATCCAGACTTTCTGCTGCCACTTGCAGCTCATCTTCATCTGGAAATTCACCGGCAATCGCTTCAAGAATATCAATCGGCGTGGCAATCCCTTCAATTGAGCCATATTCATTCAGCACAATTGCCATCTGTAAGGGTGCTTGACGCAATTGATCCATCACCATCAGTACCTGAGCATTTTCATGCACGATGACTGGCTCACGTAAATGCTTTTCAAAGTCCAGCACCCCAGTTTCAATATATTCATTCAGGACTTTATGGGTCAGCACCACACCGGCAATATTGTCCAGTTCGCCGCGAGCGATGATCAAACGCGAATGGCTCATCTGCAACAATTGTGCTTTGATGCTGTCGGCATCATTGTCCAGATCGATCCATTCCAGTTCGGGACGCGGCGTCATCACCGATTTTACCGGACGTTCAGACAGACCCAAAACTCCCTGCACCATGACACTGTGATAGATGCCGTTGTCATCATTAAAGACTTCATCAGCAAAGGCACGGGTTGCCAGAACATCTTCCGGCTCCGAAGAATCATTGTCCTGAGCAGGTTTACCACCGAGCATCCGCATCACTGCAGAAGCAGTTCGGTAGCGCATATCCGTGGTGGTCACCATTTTTTCCTGATTGCGTTTCATGGTCTGGTTAATAAATTCGACAATGACAGAGAAGCCAATCGCTGCGTATAAGTAACCTTTTGGAATATGGAAACCAAAGCCTTCTACCACCAGCGAGAAACCAATCATCATCAGGAAGCCAAGACACAGAATCACCACGGTCGGATGCTTATTGACGAAATCCATCAAGGCTTTGGATGCCCAGAGCATAATCCCGATGGCAATAATCACGGCAATCATCATCACGGACAGGTCTTTGACCATGCCCACCGCAGTAATCACGCTGTCGAGCGAGAATACCGCATCCAGGACCACAATCTGGACAATGACCATCCAGAATACCGCATGGACCGGATTTTCTTCTTTAATGACAGGTTTGGCTTCCAGACGCTCATGCAGTTCCATGGTGCCTTTGAACAGCAGGAATACCCCACCAAACAATAGAATCAGATCCCGGCCCGAGAAAGCATGATCAAAGATCTGGAACAGTGGATCGGTGAGCGTCACCACCCAGGCAATCGAAGCCAGCAAGATCAAACGCATCAACAGGGCCAGCATTAAGCCCACAACCCGTGCGGTATTACGTTGTTCTGGTGGGAGTTTTTCCGCCAGAATGGCAATAAAAACCAGATTATCGATCCCGAGTACAATCTCAAGAATAATTAATGTGAGTAAACCGACCCAGGCTGAGGGGTCAGACATCCATTCAAAGATCATACGCTTGGCTCCTGAAACTCAGGACTGCTGTACTGAATGAACTGAGGCTGAAATGAAACAGCATAATCTTTTTGATATTGAATAATATCAATTATTTGATGGCGATTTATAGCGTTACACGGCCAACTACCACTACCCATTTTCGTTCTATTGTTGTGAAACCAATTTTCAGTATATCAAGATCAATTTGAAATTCACCTGTTTTCATGGCTGTTTATCGATGAATTTTGCTGAGCCCTATTGCAGTGAAAATGTAGCCGCACACAGAATTGTCATATTTATTAATTAAGCTAGAGTCACCAGAAAGAAAAATGATAAGGTGAAGAAAATAAATGCAAAGCGTAATTCAAATGACAGATTATTTTAAAGACAACTCCCCAAAAACAACTCGCCCTCTAGTGGCACTCTATTGTGGTTCACGTGCAGGCAACAAACCGGTTTATTTAGAAAAAGCCATTCATCTCTCGCAAGGACTGGCAGAACATGGTTTCGGGCTAGTCTATGGTGGCGCCAGTATTGGCCTGATGGGACAGGTCGCGGATGCCATGATCCAGCATGGCGGTGAAGCCGTTGGGGTGATTCCCGAATTTATGCTGGATTATGAAATTGCCCATAACCAGCTCACTGAATTACATGTGGTGACCAGCATGCATCAACGTAAGGCTATGATGGCTGAGCGGGCCTGTGCCTTTGTGGCACTACCGGGCGGACTGGGCACGTTTGAGGAAATTCTGGAAATTGCCACCTGGGGTCAGCTGAACCAGCACCAGAAACCGATGATGCTGTATAACGTGAATGGTTTCTATGATGCCTTGATTGCGCAGCTGGACCGTGCAGTCGAAGATGGTTTTTTACCACCACAGCATCGCGCCAAACTGATCATTTGCGAACACGAAGAAGAAATTTATACAACTTTAACCAATTTAGGCCATCCGCAAAGATTTGTGGTTTAAACCGTTCCAATTAATAAAAAAGCGAGCACCTGGCTCGCTTTTTTATTGGATTTTTAATATCAGGACTTATTGACCATAATTCGTCACGAACTCGTAAAACATCGGCAAAGTTGTTGCCAGAATCACAGACATGGCCAGACCGAACATCAGTTTCATCGCATCTGCACTGACATTACGTGAAGTACGATGTTTGTTGACTTCATCCAGAATCATCGACATGGCAAATTCACGACCTGCGAGTAACCCGAGGAACACCCAGGTGGTACTCATTGGAATGTTGCTCCATTCTTTAAAGATCAACAGGATAATGGCATACAGGAAGTCGATAATCGTCGCAGCACGAATATCGGTGACACCAGTTTTGGTGTCGACAATGTTCTGGATGGCCCCACCACGTTGATACAGAATCACGCCCAGCAAGACCACGAATACCATAATCGCAAACATCAGGAATTCAAACGGCACCTGACGTGGTACATACACGAAGATGTTGGCCAGATCCTGAATCAGCCATTGGCTCCACAGGAAACCGGTAGAGACCCACTGCAAGCCCATCCAGACCTTGGAGTGCTCCTGATGACGTGTCTTGGCAAAATGTTGTGCCAGTTGCTTGACCACAAAACGATAGATGACAATCGCCACCACAAAGGCCACCGCATAGCCCATCATCGATTTCACCATCATCGAGCCTAGACTGGCAGGAGAGAAAATCGTAAGAACCAGGAAGGTGGTACTGACTGGAATCCCGTATTTGGTGAGCATTAACAGGAGAATAGGCGGCACAATGTACAGCCAGGTAATGCCACCTTCAGGGAAAGGAATCGTTTCTAAACGGCCATATGAGGCATCACCCACCCCGGATGCATACCAACCATAGACCAATACGACAATTAGAATTGAGCTGATATAAATCCACAACACCCACCAGGGACGATGTGCATTCGAAGAAATAAATGTCCCTAAGGTTTGAGGCACATCATTTCCGACAATAGAATAAGCGGCTAAACAGAAGCCGATCACCATCAAAATCTCGATTGTCATAAAAACAAACCTATACGCGAGGAGATTTCAGCATTGCTGAAAAGTTGGCCCAAGATTATGACGGTTTTATTTCATTTTCATGACAATTTTGTCATATTTTCATTTGATAAAGATGAAAATGACAGAGAAAGCTGTTTATAAACAAAAAGTACTGCTTTAATTTTATTTTTATCGCTCTTTACAGATATGAGGCACCGATCTGATAAATACTCACTTTCTTATGAGTTTTACACTTATAACTGATTTATATCTTGAAAAAAAGTTCACACGTATTCACTACACCTGTGCCTTACTCTTCCTTTAAACTATTCAAAATTTTCAGTTTTCCAGAATTATGAATGCCACGCCTATGCATCAAGCCTTAGATCCCGAATTCAGACTGCTGGTCTTGTTGGTATCGATCGGATTTTTTATGCAGGGGCTGGATACCACCATTATTAATACAGCTCTGCCCGCGATTGCACATAACCTACAGGCCGATCCTTTACGCATGCACAGTGTTGTGGTGGCTTATGTCTTGTCTGTGGCAGCCTGTATTCCCTTGAGTGGCTGGCTGGCAGACCGTTTCGGCGTCAGAAATATCTATTTTGCTGCAATTATTATTTTCTCTTTGGCCTCTTTGGGCTGTGCCTGGTCAGATAGTCTGAATGAATTGCTGGCTTATCGGATCTTGCAAGGAATGGGTGGCGCCTTACTGCTCCCCGTCGGCCGTTTGGCCATGCTCAAGATCATTCCCCGTACCCAGTTTCTGGCCGCCATGAGCCTGATGAGTCTGGCCGGCCTGATTGGCCCCCTGATTGGTCCAACTCTTGGGGGCTGGATGGTGGAATATCTGTCCTGGCAATGGATTTTCCTGATCAATCTGCCGATTGGCTTACTGGGAGCGCTGATTACTTTTAAGGCCATGCCGAATGTCATTGAACCGCTGGTCGCTCGCTTTGATTATTGGGGCTTTGTCTTGCTGGTTGTGGCCATGGTGGGACTCTGTCTGGGAATTGAAAATTTTGCCAGTCCACAAAATTCGCTGTGGTGGAGTCTGAGTCTGATTCTGGCCGGAATCTTGGCGGCCCTGATGTATGCCTATCATTCGCATACGCATAGCAACGCCCTGTTCCGCAGTCGGCTCTTTAAAAATAAAATTTATGCGATTGGCATTCTGGGGAATTTTTTTGCCCGTCTTGGCGGTAACTCGATTCCATTTTTACTCCCCCTTATGTTGCAAGTCGCCTTTGGTTTTGAGCCCTTTATTACCGGTCTATTGATGATTCCAACCGTACTCGGCTCTCTGGCGTCTAAACCGATTATCCGAAAAATCATTCAGCGTTTTGGTTATCGTCGGGTTTTGCTGGTCAATACCTTATTGGTGGGTCTGTGTATTGCCAGTTTTGCCCTGACCACGGCGGACACCCCGATCTGGCTGCGTGCAATTCATTTCTTTATCTTCGGCATTTTAAATTCCCTACAATTTGTATCGATGAATACCCTGACTTTAAAGGACTTAAGCCAGCAGGATGCCAGTAGCGGCAACAGTTTCCTGTCGATGATCATGATGCTGTCAATGAGTATTGGGGTGGCGCTGGCAGGCACCCTGGTCAACATGCTGAGTGCCTATTACGGCGCTGACAATCTGGTGGCTGCTTTTCATGTGTCACTGATCTGTTTAGGCTGTATCAATATTATTGCGGCTTATATTTTCTGGCATATTCCTAAAAACACCCCTGTTTAATACGATATATTAACGCCAGGCGAATGCAGCCTTTAAGCTCAGGTTTAGATACAGGTAAGAACTGAAAATGCAAAAAAATCTGGCTCTGAACAGATTCAAACAGCCGCTTTTCATCGGGCTTGGCATTCTGATCGCCGTGATGATTATCGCCATGATTTATCTTTGCCTGATTAAAGCCCCTTCTGCGCATGCAGCAGATTATCCGATCCAGGGTTTCGATGTATCACACCATCAACAAGAAATTCAATGGCAGCAGATTTCGCCGGAAAAATACCGTTTTGTCTATCTGAAAGCCACAGAAGGTGGTGACTTTAAAGATACGCGTTTTCAAGAGAACTGGCTCAAGGCGCGGGAACGCGGCTTTCTGGTCGGTGCCTATCATTTCTATCGGCTTTGTCGCGATGGCAGCATTCAGGCACAGAACTTTATCGACTCCGTCCCCAAGCAAGCCAATGCTTTACCGCCGGTGATTGATCTGGAATATGACAGCAATTGCATCAATACCTATTCCAAAGAGCAGCTTCTAAACGAAATCCAGATCATGCACGATGCCCTGCAAAAGCATTATGGCAAACAGCCAATTTTCTATATTTCTAAAGCATTTTATAATATTGTACTGGCAGGATATTTTCCCGAAGTGCCACTCTGGGTACGCGAGTATAAGGGTCTGCCCGATTTAAACAACCAGCCCAAATGGACCTTCTGGCAACATAGCAATCAGGGTAAAATTCCCGGCATTAGTACAACTGTGGATCTGAATGTGTTCTATGGCTCAGAACAGCAGTGGCTGGATTTTCTGAAAATGAATGCAATTGCAGTACCATCATCTACTCATCAGGCCAAATAAAATCGATCGCTTGAAAACAAGCGCTTTATAAAAGTAGAAAAATAAGGAAATAAAAATCTTGAAATGGATTAAAGGTATTTTACTCAGTCTGGTGATTGTTCTGCTGCTCATAGCGGGTGCGCTGGCTTATCTACTGCAACCTTCAGGCAAGCTCAGTGACTTTCAGAACTGGCAGCCGCAAAGCAGTTCCTCTCGTTCTGGACTAAACGTTAAATTTTTCGGTGTTTCCACCCTGTTGCTGGATGATGGTCAGGATCAGATCCTGATAGATGGTTTCTTTAGCCGGCCGTCGTTGTCGCAAGTGCTTAGCGGTCCAATTCAGAGTGATAGCGTGCTATTAAGGCAGCTAATTCAAGAGCATGAACTGCACCGGGCCAAAGCCATTCTGGTCAGTCACTCGCATTATGATCATGTTCTGGATCTACCGGCTTTACTGGAAATGCTTCCTGAAACCGCTGTCATCGGTTCACCCACTAGCCTGAATATCGCCCGGGCAAATCCCAAAGTAAGTCCGCAGCAGTTACACTCCGTCACGCCTAGGCAAATACAGCACGTCAACAAATTTCAAGTAACCGCAATTCCTTCACAACATACGCCAGCCACAGCGGTAAATGATGACCTAGGCGAAGAGTTATTCCAACCTTTAGCCCTGCCGGCCAAATTTTCCGAATTTAAGGAAGGCGGCAGTTTTGATTACCTGATTGAGCATTCAGGACACAAGATTCTGGTCAAGGCCAGTACCGGATTTATCCCGGATCAATTTAAAAACCTGCAGGTCGATACGTTATTTTTGGGTATTGCCCAGCTCTCCAGACAATCCAATGACTATCAGCGGCACTATCTGGCTGAAACCCTGCAAACGCTCAAACCCAAAGTGGTCATCCCGATACATTGGGATGATTTTTTCCAGCCTTTAAGCCAGCCGCTACAATTTTTACCCCGTCTTGCCGATGACACTCCAAAAAGTTTGAATCTTCTGATTCAGGCCGCCGAGGCACAAGGAACAAAAGTCGTTCTGCTCAGCGGACCGCAACCCTATTTACTCAACTCAGCCGTCGCTTCCCAATCCGATTAAAGCCCCTTAAGATAGCGGCTATGCGCAAAATTATTCATATCGATATGGATGCGTTTTATGCCTCGGTCGAGCTGCGTGAACGTCCAGAACTCAGACACCTGCCTGTGGTGATTGCCTCGCATCATCCCCGGGCGGTGGTTGCGGCTGCCTCCTATCCGGCACGCGAATATGGTCTACGTTCTGCCATGTCGATGGGACAGGCGCGCAAGCTCTGTCCGCAGGTCATCGTAATTGAGCCGGACTTTGCCAAATACCGTCAAGTTTCTGCACAGATCCATCAAATTTTCCAGCAATATACCGCCCTGATTGAGCCTTTATCGCTAGATGAAGCCTTTCTGGATGTCACAGAAAATTTACAACAGATTCCGAGTGCTACCGAGGTCGCCATGCGGATTCGGGAGGATATTGTTCAAGTGACTGGACTGACTGCTTCTGCCGGCGTGGCACCGAATAAATTTCTGGCCAAAATTGCCTCGGACTGGCACAAACCGAATGGCATCTGTGTGATCAAGCCCTCACAGGTGCAGCGTTTTATTCAGAATCTGCCGCTGAAGAAAATTCCCGGGGTGGGTAAAGTCACCCAGGAAAAACTGAAAAGCCTGAATCTGGATACCTTGGGTGACTTACAACAGATGGATGAAGCCATCCTGATTCAGCATTTTGGTAAATATGGACGGCGGCTGTTTTTATATGCGCAAGGCATTGATGAACGACCGGTCGAAGTAGAACGGGAACGCCAGCAGATTTCCAAAGAGACCACCTTTGATGATGATCTTTATTTAAATCAGTGCCATCCCTATTGGGAAGCTTTAGTTACACAACTGTGGCAAAGCTTGCAAAAAAAACAGCTTTCAGCTCGCGGCGTTACGGTCAAATTAAAGCTCAAGAATTTTCAGGTGATGCAGCACAGTAAAAGTTTTAAGCAGCTCTTGCGCAGTCCGCAGGAATTAGCACAAGCCTTGGACTTACTATTGGATGATCTGCATATCGCGCCGCAGATGCAATTCCGGCTGATCGGTGTCGGCGTCTATCAACTCAGCGCCCCCGAGACTGAAACCCAATTATTACTGCTCTAAACGACTTTTGTTCATGTTTTGAACATCAGTTTAAAAATACAGCAACTTTATTTTTATATTTTGATTTTTTAGAGTACTCTATCTGTGCAATGCATTATCCATGTATATGCTGAGATGCTGAAAATCACCTTTACTTTCAGCATGCTGTCCTGTGATTGGCGTGACGATCAAATCCGAATATTACAGGGCAACTCTGATGTAACTCATGGACTTCCTTCCTGCATGTCTTCTGTAAATCTTCTGTAGTTCAAAAACAACACGCGTAAAGCTGCGCTGTCTAGTTTTGTGGGTGCTGTTGTCGATTGATATGATTTTCTCCTTTACGACATTGTTGCAACCTTAATTTTTAAAGATCAGTTTTCACAGCATTGGTGAGAATATGGACACTCTGGCGGCATTGGCCACTTTTGGTGTTGGCTTTCTGTTTTGCCCTTAGATGGCATGATCTTTGGTCACTAGCTTGGCCATAAGAAAATGCAGGTCTTAACCGTCGTCCTGATGGGAATTTTTAGCAGTCATCTGGCATGGACAAACAGTTCTTCTGGAATATCACCTTGATGGTCGGTGCAATCCGCTGTTTCAGCATTCCGTTTTTTTGCCTGACGGGTGGATACATTTCATCATCAAAAAATATGTGTCTGGGGTGGTTTGATTGGTGCGCTCTCGGCCTTTTCATTCTTTATGGCACTCGATGCACAAAACACCTGAATGATCATTGTTGGTACAATTTTACTGGCAAATGTTGTATACGACAGGGTGGTCAAGGTTCATCAACCGATTTTCACTTCCCTGTTCGGTACCGAATATCGCTACAGCGGTGCCGGCGTTGGCTATCAGATGGCCAGTACTATTGGTGGTAGTTTTACCCTATTTATTGCAGCAGTATGGGTGATTTGGGCAGACGGTTCATGGCATTATATTGCCCTCTATCTGGCAGTGGGTTGCTTGCTGACTGCACTGGTCGCAGCCCTGATGCCCAAAACGCAGGATGAATAATATGACAGTGGAACGCTTACATATCTCGAAACGCTTTTCGGAAATTGCCATTACGGGCAATCTGGTACATCTTGCCGGGCAACTGGCCACAGATGTTGAGCTGGATATCAAAGGTCAAACCCAACAAACTTTAGATATTATCGACCAGTTTCTGGCAGATGCCGGTACAGACAAAAGTCACATCATGTCGGTGACCATCTATTTAAAAGACATTGAAAAAGATTATGCGGCATTTAATGAAATCTGGGATGCATGGGTGGCTGATATCGAAGCATTACCTCGTACCTGTGTCGAGGCAAAACTTTATGATCCACGGGTTTTGGTTGAAATGACAGTCGTGGCCGTCAAACCAGAATAATGTGGCAAAATCGATATGCATAAAAAAGCATGCTCATGGCATGCTTTTTTATTTTAACCTACTGCTTTGATTTTACTACGCTCTAAATCTGAATATAAATAATACTTTTTCAGATCATTGCTGACCGTATATTTGGGCATTTTCTTCATTTGCGCTTGCTCCTGCAGAAAATCTTGCCGCAACTGGTAATATTCCGGCACATCATCGTAGCGAATCACCCGATAACCGGCCATACTCAACAAGGCATCCTGAAAACCAGTCTGCTGTGGACGCTTCAAGATTAAAGGATCATCCACAGCCACAATGGCTATAATCTGATGCTGTTGATCCATAATCACAAAATCTGCAGTCAGGTTGCGATATTTATGTC
Source organism: Acinetobacter sp. F9 (assembly GCF_019195275.1). Classification (NCBI taxonomy): domain Bacteria; kingdom Pseudomonadati; phylum Pseudomonadota; class Gammaproteobacteria; order Moraxellales; family Moraxellaceae; genus Acinetobacter; species Acinetobacter sp. F9. Next base: position 2,008,388 of record NZ_CP078068.1, on the reverse strand, counting down.
GCGTCCGGTTAAATTTGGTGGTCATTAAGGCGTCATAGGACACATGGGCCAAAACAATATATTCAGGTAATACTTCCTTCAAGCGCGTGAAGGTCAATTGCTCATTCAGGTTAAAAATAGCACGCTGCTTTAACGCGCTGTCTTGTGGTTTGGAATTATTTCCGAGCGTTTTCCATGCCATGAGCACGACACAGAAGAGCAGGAAACTCCCAATCATAATATAGGTGGTCATGCCTCAATCCTTGCATTCTTATCATCATTTTTGTTTTATTGTGGTGCAGTATAAACTCACACTTTATTTTAAATAGGTCTTACAACTAATCTGCTTAGATACCCATACAACCGGTATCAAAACCTGATTCTGCGTTACCTAAAATGACATCTTTCCCTATGTCAATGAAAGTGGATTTAAAGTACTGATAATGCACTCTAAAACATCCCTAGAATTGATCGCAATACAAATCTGCCCAACTGTAGAACAATTCCGATAAAGTGTTATTTTTATATCACTTTTAAGCCAGACTTAATGTAAATAATACATCCTTTTACATTTTTCAGTCCTCGTTTCAAGCTACGTTACTTTACCTAAGTGCTAAAAAAAGACACCGAAGTGTCTTTTTTATTAACTCAATTATGCACGTGATTTAGGCTTTGCTTTCGGCTTTGATCCACCAAATGGTTTTTTGGCATCCCCTGTTTCACGCGGCGGTAGGCCTGTGTGCTGGGTCAGGATTTGACCACGCTCAGGACGCTTCTTGGTATTTGAAGGACGGGACTGAGCTTGTGCAGCCTTGCCACGATTTCCCTGCTCACCGGTACGTTTCTGCGAATCACCCGCCACTGTCGAGTTTTTCTTGCGCGCAGACTGGTATTGACCTTCTGCACTGCCAGCAGGCTGATAAGTCGGAATCAAATGCTGTTTGGAGTTACCAATCAAATCCTGACGACCCATTTCTCTCAGAGCTTCACGCAACAACGGCCAGTTGTTTGAATCATGGTAACGCAAGAAAGCTTTATGCAGACGACGACGTTTATCACCTTTGACAATATCTACTTGCTCGGTATAACGTGCCACTTTGGCAAGCGGGTTTTTACCGGTGTAATACATGGTGGTAGCCGTTGCCATCGGTGATGGATAGAAGGTCTGCACTTGGTCAGCACGAAAACCGTTCTTCTTCAACCAAATCGCAAGGTTCATCATGTCGTAATCGGTCGTACCCGGATGCGCCGCGATGAAATAAGGAATCAGATACTGTTCCTTGCCGGCTTCCTTACTATAACGTTCAAACATCTGTTTGAAACGATCATAGGTCCCGATCCCCGGCTTCATCATTTTATTGAGTGGGCCTTTTTCGGTATGTTCCGGTGCAATTTTTAAATAACCACCGACGTGATGGGTTACTAGTTCTTTGACATATTCAGGGTTTAAAACCGCTAAATCATAACGTAAACCAGAACCAATCAAGATCTTCTTAATACCCGGTAAAGAACGTGCTTTACGGTATAACTGGGTCAATGGTGCATGATCGGTATGCAGGTTCTGACAAACGCCCGGGAAGACACACGACGGTTTACGGCAGTTCTTTTCAATCTCTGGATCTTTACAAGCCAGACGGTACATGTTGGCTGTCGGGCCACCTAGGTCTGAAATAATCCCGGTAAAGCCCGGCGCCGTATCACGGATTTTTTCCACTTCACGCAGAATCGACTCTTCAGAACGGTTCTGGATAATACGACCCTCATGTTCTGTAATCGAACAGAAGGTACAGCCACCAAAACAGCCACGCATGATGTTCACAGAGAACTTGATCATGTCAAACGCTGGAAAACGCGCTTCACCATAAGCAGGATGTGGCAAACGTGCATAAGGCAGGTCAAACACATAGTCCATTTCTTCCGTGGTCAACGGAATTGGTGGCGCATTTAGCCAGACATCACGTTCACCATGCTTTTGTACCATGGCACGGGCATTGCCCGGATTGGTTTCTAAATGCAAAATTCGGTTGGCATGGGCATAAAGCACCGGATCTGCAGCCACTTCTTCAAATGCAGGCAAGCGAATTACAGCCAGTTCACGCGGTGGTAATTTATGTTTAATTGCTTTTGAAGCAGGTTGTAATTGCACAATTTGCGTATCAGGATCTAGCTCATCGCCGGCCCGCACAATCGGATTGGCGACAGGCTCTTTCTGGAAACCTTGATATTGAGTCAGACTATCTTTGTCTTTTTCAATTTCACAACCTTCCAGATCTTCAGTCATCACATAAGGGTTAATGATTGGATCGACACGGCCAATCGCATCAACATCATTCGAGGCAATTTCGACAAACTTTGCTTTCGATGCACGGTTATGTTTATTGACAATGAACGCAGTACCGCGAACATCGGTAATCTCGTGAATTTTTTCGCCACGCGCCAGACGATGCATAATTTCGGTAATTGAGCGTTCGCCATTGCCGTACATCAAAAGATCGGCTTTTGAGTCCATCAACACTGAACGACGGACTTTATCTGACCAGTAATCATAATGTGCAATACGACGCAGAGAAGCTTCAATTCCACCTAATAATACAGGCACATCTGGATATGCTTCACGGACACGCTGACAATATACAGTTGCTGCACGGTCTGGACGTTTATTTGGCTGATTATCTGGGGAATAGGCATCATCCGAGCGGATTTTACGGTCGGCGGTATAACGGTTGATCATGGAATCCATGTTCCCTGCCGTTACCCCCCAAGCAATATTCGGTTTACCCAGAACGCGGAACGCATCCACGTTGGTCCAGTCTGGCTGTGCAATAATACCGACACGAAAGCCTTGGGCTTCTAATACCCGGCCAATAATACCTGAACAGAAAGACGGATGATCAATATAGGCATCGCCACAGACCAGAATAAAGTCACAGCTGTCCCAGCCGAGTTGATCCATTTCCTCGCGTGACATCGGCAAAAAAGGCGCAGGGTCAAAACAAGACGCCCAATATTTGTCGTAATCAAACAACGCTTTTGGCGCAGTCTGCATGGTATAAGCAGTAGACATGGCTAGCAATTCTCGGCTGGCAGATGATAGGAGATCTAAAATAAGATCAAAGATGAAAGCCGATTATTTTACCATGAATTAGGCCCAGCTTGCTTGATTATAATTTATACAAAATCAGGAACTAAGCAAATCAAAACCTGGTCATCATCAGAATTGAAAGCAAAATAATCCGCAAGATAAATGCACAGGGTTTATTTTATAGAGAAAAATCTAAATACGATGTTCTAATCTGAGCGGAGCTTGAAACTGAATGCCAGACCACTCAGCAACAGTAGCGCAATAAATACGGTTAATCCACTCCAACCATAATTTTCCCAGACCAGTCCACTCGAACTGCCCAACACACTGGAACCGAGGTAATAACAGAATAAATATAGCGAAGAACCGACTGCCCGATATTGTAGCGACTGGATCGACACCCAGCTACTTGCAGTAGAGTGCGCCGCAAAAAATGAAAAAGTGAAGATTAGTAATCCGATAAAGACCAGAGCCAGCTGGTTGAGCAGCATGAGCGTTAATCCAAGGAGCATCATCAGCATCATGACGACCAATGTCTTGAATTTACCGTAATGCCGACCCCAATGTGCTGCTCGGGGGGAGCTATAAATACCAGCCAAATATGTCACCGAAATTAAACCAATCCAGGCCTGTGATAATTCAAAAGGTGCCTGAAGCAAACGATAGCTGAGATAATTAAATATCGAAACAAAACAGCCCATCAGGATAAAACCTTGCAGAAATAAAATCCGAAGTTTCGGATCGGCCAGATTATGCCTGAATGAGTTTTTGAATCGATTAAACTTGATCGGATAAGCCTTAAAATGTTGCGATGCCGGCAATAGATAATAAAATAATCCTGCAATACAGATATTTAAAATACCAATTATCAGAGTAGCAGATTGCCAGGAGATAAAATCAACTAGAACTCCGGCAATCAAACGCCCTCCCATACCGCCAATTGCCGTGCCAGAAATATATAAGCCCATGGCGAAACCGATATCTTTTCCGGCAATTTCTTCCCCGATATAAGTCATGGCGACTGCCGCCACACCACTGACACAGAGACCAATCAAGATCCGAATCAATAAGAATACCGACCAAAGAGATAGTATCGAACTGAGCATTAACAAAATTGCAATCAATGCCAAGGAGCAGACCATCACCGGTTTACGTCCGAAACGGTCTGAAATCAGTCCGGTAAATAGCAAACCAATGGCTAAGGCAAGGGTAGAAAGTGATAAGGGAAAACTACTTTGAGTCGGACTGACCTGAAAATAATCTGCCAAAATGGGCATCATCGGCTGTAGGCAATACAAAGATGAGAAAATGGCAAAGCCGGCAAGAAATAAGGAAAAAAGTACTGCTTTAAATGCGGTAGTACCATATTCAATATGGCTAGAAGATGAATTTGAGGACATATCCGCTCCTTAGATAGATCCAGTATACGCCTTTCGCTCATTTTTTCTGTGGAGATTTCATCTGAGTGATCACCTAAGCCTTTCTTCACGCACAAAAAAACACCCCCCTGCTTATGCAGGGGGGTGTTTC
>NZ_CP078068.1:1980702-2003697 GCF_019195275.1 Acinetobacter sp. F9 | reverse complement strand
TTTATAAATATAAAACAGTTAAAATAAATCACTATTTCATGTGATCTACGCATATAATTGTAGCAATATAAAAATACTGATAATACAAAAGCATTGTTATGAACAGACTTCAGGCATTGGTGCAGGGCAAAATTTCACCTCAGTCCATTTCTATTGATTTTCTGATTGAAATGGCAGAACGCCATACAGATCCTCATTCTGCTGAATACAAATTAATCGAGTTGGCGCTGAATATGGTGCTGGCCCAAACTTTGGATAAAGCGCTAAAACATATCTAGAGATATAAAATGAACGCTTTAAAAAAAGCACACTTAGTCAAGGAATTACATGAATTGATCCAGCAACTGGAGCATCAGGCTCTACCTCTGTACGACGTGGCCCGTTTCAAAAAAAGAATTCGTGATATCTTTAATCTTTGTGATGAACCTATTTTTAAAAATCAGATTTTAGCGTTTAAAGCCCAGACCCAGCCTGAACTTGCTGCCTATCAATTTTCCGCCAGTACCCCCTATCATCTAAGTTTTTGTGGTTATTTCACTGAAATTCCAGCTCTGGAAAAGGCACTGTATACCCAGCCAGATATAGGCTGGGCAATTCTACATCATCCTGAGCGTGGCTGGCAGGTCTGGCTAATTCCGGCACCGAAGCATCCTGCACTAAACAGTGAATGGAATGAGTTACAACAATGTTCTATCTGGCTGTCACAGCAACAATTGACAACCGGTCTGCAAGCGGCTCCTCCATTGACTGTACCGGCCTTATCCCTGAATGAAGCAGAAGCCAGCTTAAAAGCGGCGGCAACGACTCGATATCATCGTGGCCGACAAAAAGCAAAAATCAACTCATTAAGCTTAAATCATTCAGATGAACCACACATTCAGATACAGGCCACGTCTGAGTATCTAGATCATCCATTACCCACTGAAACTGCGATTGTGCAGGAAAAAATTATTGTCCCAGAAGTGATCGACTTTCCCACCGAGATTCAACTGGGAGACGTGATTGCGCAGGTTCAGCCTTTGACTCCGGAAGATACCAATCTCCAGCGGCTTTGTGCTTTAGAATTGGAACCTGATGTCGGGCATCCAGCCTATCTGGATATTGTGCTGTATTATGCCGCAGAAGATCACTGGCAGGCACGCCAAGTTTATTTGGTGGAGCAGCTGAATCTGCAAGGCCAGTTTATTAAATATCTGATGCTTTTGGGTGCATCAAGTCAATTACAGGCGCACTATTGTATTGAGCATTGGTTGAGTCAGCATCAGTATCAGGCTGCTGCGATTAAATCGCTGTCGTGGCCTCAATTAAGTACAGGTTTCACGCAATTGCATCTGTTGTCAAAAGCCTATTTGCAACAAGCAGAAATAGTCTGGACACAACCCGATTATTATCCTTATATTCCGGCAGATTCGATTCAGAAACAAAAATTTATCTCATTTGAGGAAGCCCTTGCGGATTTCTCTACACCGATACTCTTATTGCAAGAACATCAGCGAATACGCGTGATTCATGGTGAAAAACGCCTGTCTCTCGCAGAGGATGAACTGGCCTATCCATCTATCTTGCTGCAACGTGATCAACAGCTAAACTGGCAAAAAATTCACACGATTATTTTAATGATGTCGCAACCCATTCAGGTCATGGAGCTTTATCAGGCAATTCAGACTCAAATCATTGAATAATTGCTGTTATTTTGTAGCTTTAACTTGCTTTTTATCGCTATATTTAAGAAAACTACAGCTGAATAAAAGAATACAAGAGTAATAAATATCTCATGCAAATAAATCGAATTACTCAGATCTTCCTGCTCTCTCTTGGCATGGGAATCAGCAGTAGCATGTCTTGGGCAAATTCAGTAAAAGATGCTTCTTCAGACCAGGAAAAAAACTCGGAGAGTGTTGAGCCGGCACGTTCAGGACTTCTGGATCAAATTCCGCGTTTGATTGATGCAACACCAACCATTCTTCCAGAGCAGTCGAATACCGCCATCGTCCCGCCAACGCTAGAAACGGAAAATCATTCATGGGCCGATCAGAAACAGAAAAGCATCCGAGAATGGGCAGATCGTACTGCGCATAAAATTGATAACTGGTTTGGTGAAACTGATCCGGATCAGCCGGCTGCCGCCACACTGCGTGTCATTTTGGATAATCGCTGGGATGAATATGAGGGCTATGAGATTAAGCCCCGTATCCGTGGCAGAATCAAACTTCCCACCTTAGAACAAAAGCTGAGTCTGGTCTTCGGTGATGACAGTCTGGACAATGAATTAGACAGTAATGTCGCGATTACCAATGAAAATCCGGCAACATCTGGAGATAAGCGTCTCGATACCAAGCGCGCACGCCAGGATAACAGCTCATTCGCCTTACGCTGGTCGGAATGGTCAGACCGGATTCCTTTTGAAACCGATCTGGATCTGGGTTTACGCTCCGGAGATGATATTTACCTGCGCGTCAAAGCCAGTAAAGATTGGACACTGGAAAATGACTACTTTTTTCATGCCGAACAGATTTATCGCTACGGGATTCAAAGTGAAAACTATTTGCGTACCAATCTGGAACTGATCCATGCCCGTCCCAATCAGGCATTTTTTTCCAATCAGCTCAGCCTGACCTATGCAGATGATCAAGATGACGATCTGACCTGGGACAATTATACCTTTAGGCAACATCAGTTTTTTCAGGACAACCGTTTTAGCTATGGTATTTATACTGGCGGTTATCTAAATGACAAGGATCTACGCCTCAATCGCTGGGGACCGTATGTGTCCTGGAGACAGCCTTTTTTACGTGAATGGTTTTTTGTCCAGACCGACCTCAACTATCTGAATGACCATCGCGAAGATCGTGATCATTATGTTGGTGCTTTGGTGCGTTTAGAGGCATTGTTTTAAACTCAAGCGCTGTGCAAAGCTAAAAAATCCCTCCGTAGAGGTAATGCTGATCAGTTAAGGAGTTTAGAAATAGACTCTTTAACTTTTTAGTCGTTCACGACGGAGTCTTAAATTTATAAATCAAATACTTGAAAATAATTTGTTACTTTGGTTTCGCCCAAATGAGAAGCGAAGCTTCGCAAGGAAGGCATCTTGCGGAGCAACACTCCTCACCGCAAAACTCGTCAGCCACCATCGATTAGTAAATTTGTCGCAGAAACAATCATTTTTAAATCTTGTGGTGCAATACACCTCATGCCTCAAACAGTTGCGGATGACTTTTCTATCTATCAGATATAATCATGAATTTGAAAAAGAAAATGCCAGTCAATTCCTTAACTGACTGGCATTACTCCGTAGAGGGATTTTTTAGCTTAGAGCATCATGTGTTAAGCAAGCAACAAGCTATTGATACGCTTCACATACTCAGCAGGATTTTCTGGTAATCCACCTTCTGCAATCACCGCCTGATCAAAGATCACATTGGCCAGATCGTCAAACTGCGCTGAGCCATCCAGTTTTTTCACCAAAGGATGTTCCGGGTTGATTTCCAGAATCGGCTTCATATCCGGTACAGGCTGACCTGCATCTTTCAGCATACGGATTAATTGTGGAGATAGTTCCCCTTCTCCAGTCACCAGACAGGCCGGTGAATCGACCAGACGCGTAGTCACGCGCACTTCTTTGGTCTTGTCTTTGAGTGAATCAGTCAGCTTCTCGACCACCGGTTTAAACTGGGCTGCGGCTTCTTCAAGTGCTTTTTTCTCTTCAGCATCCTGAAGATCGCCCAAATCAACTGCACCCTTAGACACGTTTTGCAACGGCGTGCCATCGAACTCATTCACAAAGTTCATCGCCCATTCATCTACGCGTTCGGTCATGAGCAGAACTTCAATGCCTTTTTTCTTGAACAGTTCTAACTGCGGTGAATTCTTTGCAGCATTCAGGCTGTCTGCAGTCACATAATAGATGGCTTTCTGACCGTCTTTCATGCCTGCTTTATAGTCTGCCAATGAAGTGCTGACTTCATCATTGTTCGAGGTTGCATAACGCAGCAGTTTCAAAATACGTTCACGGTTGGCAAAATCTTCGCCTAGGCCTTCTTTCAAGACTGAAGCAAATTCCTGATGGAAAGTCTTGAATTTTTCCTGATCTTTTTCATCTTCAGATTTGGCCAGATGATCCAGAATCGTCAGGATACGGCGGGCATTCCCGTCACGAATGGTTTTCACATCGCGGCTTTCTTGCAGCAACTCACGGCTGACGTTCAGTGGTAAATCCGCACTGTCTACCACGCCTTGTACAAAACGCAGGTAATTCGGAATCAGATTATCCGCATCATCCATAATAAAGACGCGTTTCACATACAGCTTGATGCCGGCTTTTGATTCACGGGTGAAAATGTCATGTGGGGCTTTGCTTGGAATATACAATAACTGGGTATATTCAGTACTGCCTTCCACCCGGTTATGCGCCCAAGCCAATGGCGCCGTGAAATCATGGCTTAAGTTTTTATAGAACTCGACATATTGTTCTTCAGTAATTTCAGACTTGCTCCGTGTCCAGAGTGCGCTGGCCGAGTTAATCGCTTCCCACTCATCAGTCTTGACATACTGGCCACCTTTCGGTGTTTCACCTTCAGCCGCTTCTTCCTCCTGCCAGACTTCTTTTTGCATCTGGATTGGCAGGCTGATGTGGTCTGAGTATTTATTAATAATTTGCTTAACCTTATGGCTTTGCAAATAGTCCAGCGCATCTTCACGCAGATGCAGAATAATATCGGTACCACGGCCTGCTTTTTGAATTTGCTCAACTTCAAATTCACCAGTGCCGCCACTAATCCAGCGTACACCTTCAGATGCATCTGCACCGGCACGACGTGATTCTACCGTGATTTTGTCTGCCACAATAAAACCGGAATAGAAACCGACCCCAAACTGGCCAATCAACTGGGCATCGGCCTTCTGGTCACCGGTCAGTTTAGACATAAAGTCTTTGGTGCCCGATTTGGCAATGGTGCCTAAATTATCAATGGCTTCCTGTTCGCTTAGACCAATTCCGTTATCTGAAATGGTAATGGTTTTATTCTCTGCATCAAGGCTGACACGAACGCGTAAATCCGGATCATTTTCATAAAATTCGGGATGATTGATCCCTTCAAAACGCAATTTGTCACAAGCATCCGAGGCATTCGAAATCAGTTCGCGCAGAAAAATTTCAGGGTTTGAATAAAGCGAATGGGTCACGAGATGTAGTAACTGAGCCACTTCAGCCTGGAAACTATGTTTTTGTGCGTTAGACTCGCTCATTAATCACTCCTTTTATTTTAAATACAGGTCAATACTGTTGCCTATATGAATGGAGTGAGTTCCTCAATTTTCAATAGTCAGTTGTATATTTTTCACAAGATATTTTTGAGCACTTGATCTGGCAGGGTTTTAATCTTTGCCAGACCGACTGTCAGACTTAATAAGGCCCAAGCTTATAAATGCGCTGAAACTGCAAGTCCAGTTGCTGTTGCCGCATATTATAGACTTGGTTCAGGCAAGAGACCGATTCCAGACACTGGTCGCGAAACTGCAACCATTTGACCTGATCACGCTGAATCACTGAACGCGTGCCCATCGGAACCATACGCCGTAAGATATGATAGCTGGTACTCATTTTGACATCGGCATCATTAAGCAGACGATGTTCACAAATCGCTTTCTCTGTCACGGTTTCAGCTTTCTGACAATCAAAACTTGCCGCATAGGCAGACCCTACCAGCAGGCTAAAGAAGATCAAAATACCTTGGCTTAAAAACTTCATGCTGATCTTCCTTATTATTCAATTATTAAGTCGTATTCAATTAATATTTACTTTATTCGTTTTAATATAGTTGAACATTGCCGATCTGCTCAATTTCAATAAGTTATAAATCGTTGTTATTTTGAAAAAAAAGCCTCATTCAAGATGAGGCTTTTTTGTTAAGCAAGGCCAGAATTTAGAATTTGTAGCTATAACCGACCGTGTAAACCCAAGGATCAATATTTAAGTTGAATTTAGTATTATCAGCATCATCTAAAGTCACTTCAGGACTCAAATCTGCATAGCGCACGTCAGCAAATACTCCCCAGTTTTTGGCATCTGCTGGCTGATAATTAAAACCGACCTGACCTGCCAAACCAAACTCTTCTTTCACGTCTTTAGCCAAACCTTCTTCATCCCAAGCAATAAAAGCTGTGCCACCTACACCAATATATGGCGTAAAACGTGTTGCATTTTTAAAGTGATATTTAGCAGTAATGGTTGGTGGCAGATGTTTGATCTTAGCCACCTTACCCACACCTTGGAGAGAGATGTCGTGATTAAATGGCGTCGCTAATAAAAGTTCTGCCGAGATATTGTCATTAAAGAAGTATTCAACCGATGGCGTAAAACCATATTCCTGATCGGCTTCTACGACTAAACCTGGTGCAATTTCAGTGTCACTTGATGGTGCTAAAGAACTGGCACCGACTTTCACCTGCCATTGACCTGCCATCGCAGATGCAGAAAGACCCATTAATGCAATTAGAGCAGCTTGCTTTAACATTTTAAAATACCCCACAGGAAGAATAATTATTAAGAAAATAAATCTTAATTAATAATAAACACGAGGGAAAATAATATGCAATAAGTATTATAAAACTAATTTTTAATTATTATTTAAACTACTGATTTGAAAAGTTATTTATTTTAAATTGACTGAATTAGTTGGTTTTAAATACCAAGTATATTAATCAGATAAATATGAATTTATTCAGACTAAAATAATCAGGTTTATATTAATTTTTATTTAAACATATATTTTAAATACATCTTATTATTTATTTTAAATCCAGATAAATCTGCTCCAATAGATATCAGAGCAGATTGAAATTGACTTACAGAACCATGGCTGCAATCCAGCCAAAAATCATCAACGGAATATTGAAGTGAATGAAGGTTGGAATCACACTATCCTTCATATGGTCATGCTGACCATCCATATTTAAACCCGAAGTTGGGCCCAAAGTTGAATCCGAAGCTGGAGAACCGGCATCCCCCAAAGCTGCTGCAGTCCCGATAATTGCAATAGTCGCAGCCGGGCTGAAACCAAACTGGATACACAGTGGCACATAAATAATCGCCAGAATGGGAATAGTCGAGAAAGACGAACCAATGCCCAATGTGATCAGCAAACCAATCAACAGCATCAGAAATGCGGCCAGTGCCTGACTATTACCAATCCAGTTCACTGACGCTTCAACCAAGGTTGGTACCTGATTAGTCGCTTCAATCACCGCGGCAAAGCCTTGTGCCGCAATCATGATAAAGCCAACTAGCGCCATCATGCGCATACCAGTAATGATCACATCATCCGCTTCTTTCCATTTAAAGATCCCGGCACAACTCAGGATCGCGACACCGACCAGACCAGCCAGAATCATCGAGTCTGAATAAAGCTGTACCGCCAATGTGGCAATAACTGCAAGACCTGCCATCCAGATGGTAAATTTGGCAATCTGCGGTTTAACCTGCTCAGCCACACCCAATTCAGCGGAAATACTTTGCTGTTCCTGGACATGAATATCTTGATATTGACGTGGTTTGCGATAGCTAATAAAGATCGCCACCAATAAGCCTACAAACATCCCGAATACTGGAATTGCCATCGCAGATGGAATCTGGTCATAGCTAATTTCAAATCCGTATGGCTTACCAAAGGTATTGATGTTATGACCCAGAATGTCATTCAGGAAGATGGCACCAAAACCGACCGGAATCAGCATATAGGTGCCTACCAGACCAAAGGTCAGCAAACAGGCAATCAAACGACGGTCGAGCTTTAAGTGGTTAAATACAGCCAATAGTGGCGGAATCAGTACCGGAATAAAGGCAATATGCACGGGAATAACGTTCTGCGAGAACACGGCAGCAATGGCGACTGTGAAAAAGATCAGATATTTCACCCGGTTTTGCGCTTTAAAATCGGCCTCACCTTTTAAGGTGCTGATCATTTTATAGGCTAGCAAATCCGGTAAACCCGAACGTGCCAGAGCCAAAGCAAATGCACCTAAAATACCATAAGCCAAGGCAATTTTAGCACCACCACCCAAGCCATTGTTAAACGCGTCCAAGGTTCCCTGCAGGCCTAGACCTGCCAATAAACCACCTGTAACAGCACCAATGACCAGGGCAAAAACCACAGGTACACGTGCCAACGAGAGTCCGAACATGACTCCAATAGCAGCAAGAATTGCGAACATAATGAATCGGAATAGAGAGAAAGCGGCTATTTTATCAGAAAATACGGATAAAAATTCCGCCACTTTTTTCTGGTTGGGTCATGTTTAGCTGAGTGGCCTGTTATGCGATGACAACAGATTTACGCTGAATAAACTCATCAATCAATTGAGCGACTTGCTCCGGCTGACTCAGGATCGCCCAATGATTGGCAGCCAGTTCTACTTTCGAGAAATCGTCTACCCATTTGGACATCTCATCAACCAGATCAGGCCCGACAAATTGGTCATATTTCAGCACAATCGCCTGTACCGGACAGATGGCAAAGCGCTGTCGTGGTTGAGTTAAGCGTGGCAAAAAATTGGCCCGATACAGGTTCACACCATATTTTCCATCTTTGACAATATGCTGGTTGAGTGGCAGATCATCATGTCTTTCCAGTTGCTGCACGATCTTGCCCCAACGCTGCGGATTAAAAAAATTCCACGCCAATGGCGCCACTAAAGGCAACTGAAATACCGCGATATACCAGGACTTGCTCATTTGCTTTAAAAATTTTGCTTTGTCTTGATTGAACTGCTCGCGCATCCAGAAAGCAGCATGATCCAGACAAGGGCCAGACAGCGTGCTATAAGACAGAATTCGGCCTTTGAATCTTAAATCTGTGACAGATTCCCAAGACTGAATTGAACCCCAGTCATGCGCTGCCAGATGAAAACCACGATTCGGCAATACCTTGCTCACTACCTCTTCCAGATCCTGACTTAAGCGTGCCAGGCGGTAATCCGAAATTTTTTGAGGAATACTGGACTCACCTGCGCCACGTACATCATAGCTCACAACAAAATAATCCTGACTCAAATAAGCAATGACTGGCTCCCAAACCGCTTGATGATCAGGATAGCCATGAACCAGTACCAAGGCCGGCTGTTCTGGTTGTCCATAAGTTTTGACACAGAGACGCTGCTGATCCGTGGTATCGACCCATTGCATGTGCATTTCCATCTTTTGATCCTGTTTTTATTATTGACCACTTAGTTTATAAATCGGCATGATTGATCAATGCCAGCGCATTTTTGTTGCTCTAGTATGCATAATCACAGCCGCAAAAAGAATGTCAGTATGAGCCTATTCCAGAAAATTCAAAAACTGCCTCTGGTTTCAAAATTTATTCTGAACCGCTATGCCCCTTATCGTGGTGCAGGCATTGAAATTAATAAGATTGATTTTAATCATTATCACGTTCGGGTCAAAATGCCGCTGACCCGTAAAAACCAGAATATTGTCGGTGTGCATTTTGGTGGCAGCCTGTATTCGATGGTCGATCCCTTTTACATGTTATTGCTGATGCATCATTTGGGGCCGAAATATCTGGTCTGGGATAAAGGCGCCAGCATTCAGTTTTTGGCACCGGGTCGCGGCACAGTGGTGGCGGACATTCGGATTTCTGCTGAAGAAATTGCCACGATTATCAATCTGGCAGCCGATAATGCGCCAGTGTATCGCCATTACCAGCTCAATATCTATGATGAGGCTGGCGTTCGAATTGCCGAAGTACAAAAAACGGTTTATATCCGGCGCAAACAAAGCAAAGGAAAAATTCAAAAAACTGGATAAGGTAAAAGCGCCACATGGGCGCTTTTAGATCTGAATCGATTTAAAGTCAGTGTAGACTTAACGACGGCGGTTATCCTGTTCGATCGCAGCACCTGCGCCACCACCGATTGCACCACCAATCGCAGCACCAGCATTCCCACCGAATATGCTTTTACCTACAGCTGAGCCTACAGCACCGCCGACACCACTATAGGTCGCATTACGGTTTGAGCCACCTTGGGACTTACTTCCCACGGCTGCGCCTGCACCACCACCGACTGCAGAACCAAGACCACCCCCGACACTATTACCTACACCACCACCGACTGCACCACCTAAGGCGGCAGCACCGATACGCTGCTCATTGGCAGACATACTTTCACAACCTGCCAGCATAAAGGTGGAGAGAGTTGCAACTGCCATCACACCCATTAATTTTTTCATGACTTTGGCCTTCCTTTTCATACTTTAATTTAGCTTATCTTCATTTTATAAAACTAAAACATGGAGCGTGTTACTTCTCTCGGTATTCCTGCTGAGTTTTGTAAGTATCAATGGATTATTCCGCTGTTTAGCCTTTAATTAGCTTTTAATTTTTATGTATTTAAGACAAAAAAAGACGCCCGAAGGCGTCTCTTTTTTAGCTTTAACTTGAATTAGAATTCTTCGTTAAATGCTTGACTTAAAGCTTGATCAACATCAGAGAAGTCATTGTGCAGTTCAAATTCTGCAGCTTCTGCTTCTTGACGACGACGCTCGAGATGGTAAGCCAAACCTGTACCCGCTGGGATCAGACGACCTACAACCACGTTTTCTTTCAGACCGCGTAAGTCATCTTCTTTACCTGTTACAGCCGCTTCAGTTAACACACGTGTGGTTTCCTGGAACGATGCAGCAGAGATGAACGAGTCAGTCGAAAGCGACGCTTTGGTAATACCCATCAACAGACGTTCAAACTTCGCAGGGAACTTGTTTTGTGCAAGAACTGCTTGGTTTTCTTGTACAACACGGATGTAATCCACTTGTTCGCCTTTGATGAAGCTGGTATCGCCACCATCAGTGATATCCACTTTACGCAGCATTTGACGTACGATGACTTCAATGTGCTTGTCGTTGATTTTTACACCTTGCAGACGGTATACGTCCTGAACTTCGTTCACGATGTAGTTGGTCAACGCCACTTCACCTTTCAGACGTAAAATGTCATGCGGGTTCTGTGGGCCATCAGAAATGGTTTCACCACGGTTCACATGTTCGCCTTCGAACACGTTAATGGTACGCCATTTCGGAATCAGCTCTTCGTAAATCTCAGAGCCATCATCCGGTGTAATCACCAGACGGTTCTTACCTTTGGTTTCTTTACCGAAGCTCACAACACCCGATACTTCTGCAAGGATTGCATGCTCTTTCGGCTTACGTGCTTCGAACAAGTCAGCTACACGCGGTAGACCACCGGTAATATCACGGGTACGTGAAGATTCTTGTGGTACACGACCAATAACGTCACCGACACCAATCGTTTCGCCATCACGGACAGAAAGAATGGTGTTTTGTGGCAAGAAGTAGAACTGTTCAGTGCCTTCAACTGTGTCTAACACTACAGCAGGACGCAAATCTTTACCTGACGCAGGACGTGAAGTCACTGGCAAGATTTCGATGGTTGACATACCTGTTGCATCATCAGTTTTCGAAGTCACGGTCACGCCATCAGCGATCTGGCTGAAACGCACTTTACCTGCAACTTCTGTTACCAATGGATGTGTATGCGGATCCCAAGTCGCCACGATACCGCCTGCTTCTACAGCTTCGCCATCTTTTAGCAAGATAGACGCACCGTAAGGCAGTTTATAACGCTCACGCTCACGACCTAAATCATCCGCAATACCGATTTCACCTGAACGTGAAGTCGATACCAAGTGACCTTTGGCATGTTGTACTGTTTTCACGTTGTGGAAACGCACTGTACCCTGGTTACGAACTTGTACGCTGTTTGCAGCAGACGTTCGGCTTGCAGCACCACCCACGTGGAAGGTACGCATAGTTAACTGTGTACCTGGTTCACCAATCGATTGAGCTGCCATGACACCAACAGACTCACCCGGGTTCACCTGATGACCACGCGCCAAGTCACGGCCGTAACATTTCGCACATACACCGAAAGTAGACGCACAGTTTACAACCGAACGTACTTTAATTTCGTCGACACCTTGGCTTTCGATAAACGTCGCCAGTTTCTCGTCAATTAAAGTATTACGTGGAAGCAGAACTTCGTCTGTACCGACACGTTTCACATCTTCAGCAACCACACGACCCAATACTCGTGCACCCAAGTTCTCGATGACATCGCCACCTTGAATGAATGGTGTCATTACTAGACCGTCGAAGGTGCCACAATCTGGCTCGGTAATCACCAAGTCTTGCGCAACGTCTACCAGACGACGCGTCAAGTAACCAGAGTTCGCAGTTTTCAATGCTGTATCGGCCAAACCTTTACGCGCACCGTGTGTCGAGATGAAGTACTGGAGTACAGTCAAACCTTCACGGAAGTTCGCTTTAATTGGGGTCTCAATGATCGAGCCATCCGGCTTCGCCATCAAACCACGCATACCCGCCAACTGACGAATCTGAGCTGCCGAACCACGGGCACCCGAGTCAGACATCATGTAAATCGAGTTGAATGATTTTTGCTTCTCGTCTTCACCCTGTTTGTTTTTAACAGTCGTGAAAGACAAGTTGTCCATCATCGCTTTAGCAACCTGGTCATTGGTACGTGCCCAAATATCGACCACTTTGTTATAACGTTCGCCGGCAGTTACGAAACCTTGTTCGAACTGTTGTTCGATTTCACGAACTTCAGCTTCCGCTTTACCAATAATGACTTGTTTTTGCGGTGGAATAACCATGTCTTCCATACCGACAGATACACCTGAACGCGTCGCCTGACGGAAGCCTAGGTACATCAATTGGTCAGCGAAGATAACAGTATCTTTCAGACCCAATTTACGGTAGCAAGAGTTAATTAACTTAGAGATGTTTTTCTTGGTCATCTCAACGTTAATTTGCTGGAAATCCATACCTTCAGGCACAACTTCCCAAAGTAGGCAGCGACCAGGTGTGGTATCTACAATAATGGTTTGATGTTCACGGTTGCCATCTTCATCGATGACAGTCTGGTGTACACGTGCTTTAACGCGAGCGTGTAGATCAACCTGACCTGTTGCCAGTGCACGGTTTACTTCGTGAGTATCCGCGAACACCATGCCCTCACCTTTGGCATTGATTGCATCACGCGTGATGTAATACAAGCCCAAGACAACGTCCTGAGACGGCACGATGATTGGCTCACCGTTCGCTGGAGACAAGATGTTGTTGGTCGACATCATTAACGCACGCGCTTCTAACTGCGCTTCAAGTGTTAATGGTACGTGTACCGCCATTTGGTCACCATCGAAGTCGGCGTTAAACGCAGCACACACGAGCGGGTGTAGACGGATCGCCTTACCTTCAATCAGGATCGGTTCAAATGCTTGAAGACCTAGACGGTGAAGTGTTGGCGCACGGTTCAACATCACTGGATGTTGACGGATCACGTGAGCAAGAACGTCCCAAACTTCTGGCGTCTCGCGCTCAACCATTTTCTTCGCAGCTTTAATGGTGGTTGCTTGACCAGATGCTTGTAGTTTCGCGAAAATGAATGGCTTGAACAGTTCAAGTGCCATTTTCTTCGGAAGACCACATTGGTGCAAACGCAGGTTTGGACCAACGGTAATGACCGAACGACCTGAGTAATCGACACGTTTACCCAATAAGTTCTGACGGAAACGACCTTGCTTACCTTTGATCATATCTGCCAAAGATTTAAGCGGACGCTTGTTTGAACCGGTAATTGCACGACCACGACGACCGTTGTCTAACAATGCATCGACAGACTCTTGCAACATACGTTTTTCGTTACGTACGATGATGTCTGGCGCTGCAAGGTCAAGAAGACGCTTCAAACGATTGTTACGGTTAATCACACGACGGTAAAGATCGTTCAAGTCAGAAGTCGCGAAACGACCACCTTCAAGTGGTACCAACGGACGAAGGTCTGGTGGCAGAACTGGAAGTACAGTCAACACCATCCATTCTGGCTTGTTGTTCGAATCGTTGAATGCTTCCATCAACTTCAAACGCTTAGAGGCTTTTTTCAGCTTGGTTTCTGAAGTTGTCACAGGAATTTCTTCACGAAGACGCGCAATTTCAGCTTCAAGATCGATGTCTTTCAACAAGTCTTGAACCGCTTCAGCACCCATTTTCGCTGTGAATTCATCACCGTGTTCTTCCAACGCATTGAAGTATTCTTCATCGTTCAGAAGCTGGTATTTCTCAAATGGTGTCATACCAGGATCGGTAACCACATAAGATTCGAAATACAATACGCGTTCGATATCACGTAGCGTCATGTCTAATAATAGACCGATACGGCTCGGCAATGATTTCAAGAACCAGATGTGCGCAACTGGAGAAGCTAGCTCGATGTGACCCATACGTTCACGACGAACTTTCGCAGTTGTTACTTCAACGCCACATTTTTCACAAATGACGCCTTTGTATTTCATACGCTTGTATTTACCACACAAGCATTCGTAATCTTTTACTGGACCAAAGATTTTGGCACAGAATAAACCATCACGTTCAGGTTTGAACGTACGATAGTTAATGGTTTCTGGCTTTTTAACTTCACCGTGAGACCATGACTTAATCATTTCTGGTGACGCAAGACCAATACGAATGCGGTCAAACTCTACAGGAGCATGACCGTCTGAATCCGTCTTTTTGCGCATGATATCGAGCAAGTCTTTCAATTTTTTTCTCCGTGTGTCGAGGAGATTTTCACTTCTCGACTGGGTCACAAATATTGTTTTTAACTGAATTGGGAATCCCAAGAATCCCCCTAAATCCCCCTTTATAAAGAGGGACTTTCCCCTCTTTCTTAAAGAGGTGAGAAGCACTGCTTCGCAAGGGAGATTCAATGGAACTAATTAGTCACCATTTTTCAGTTCAATGTTGATACCTAAAGAACGGATCTCTTTGGTCAATACGTTGAACGATTCAGGCATACCCGGGTCCATATAATGGTTACCATCTACAATATTCTTGTAGATACGGGTACGGCCTTCAACGTCATCCGATTTCACAGTCAGCATTTCTTGTAGCGTATATGCTGCACCGTAAGCTTCTAGTGCCCAGACTTCCATCTCACCGAAACGCTGACCACCGAATTGTGCTTTACCACCCAGCGGCTGTTGCGTGACTAGAGAATAAGAACCAGTTGAACGCGCATGCATCTTGTCATCAACCAAGTGGTTCAGTTTCAGCATGTACATATAACCCACAGTCACTGGACGGTCGAAACGCTCACCAGTACGACCATCATATAATACTGTCTGACCAGTACTTGATAGACCTGCAAGTTGTAACAATTCTTTGATCTGACCTTCTTCAGCACCATCGAATACAGGTGTTGCCAAAGGCACACCAGCACGCAAGTTACCAGAAAGTTTCAAGATTTCATCATCAGTCAAGCTGTCAAGATCTTCTTGCTCGCCACCAACTTTGTTATAAATCTTGTCCAGGAAATCACGAAGCTCAAGTACAGTACGCTGTTCTTTCATCATCTTGTCGATTTGATCGCCAAGACCTTTGGCAGCCATACCCAAGTGAGTTTCAAGAATCTGACCCACGTTCATACGCGATGGTACGCCCAGCGGGTTCAGTACGATATCAACAGGTACACCGTTGGCATCGTGTGGCATGTCTTCTACCGGCAAGATGTTTGATACCACACCCTTGTTACCGTGACGACCGGCCATCTTATCACCCGGCTGGATGCGACGTTTTACCGCAAGATAAACTTTAACTACTTTCAATACGCCAGTGGTCAGCTCATCGCCTGTAGAAAGTTTGCGTTTTTTCTCAGCAAATTTCTCGTCAATTTCGAAGCTCTTCTCTTTCAAGAACACTTGAATTTGCGTTAGACGTTCAGCGATTGCTTCATCAACCGGTTGAATTTCAAGAAGATCAACAAGCTCTAAACCAGACAACACGTCTTCAGACAGTTTGTCGCCACGTTTAGTAGTACCGCCACCATTCGACTCTTGACCGTTCAACAAACGAATTACACGTTCACGTGCTGCTTCTTCAAAGATCTTGAACTCTTCTTTCAAGTCTTTACGGTAAGCATCAAGCTGAGCTTTTTCAATTGCTTGAGCACGTTCGTCTTTTTCAAGACCATCACGTGTAAACACTTGAACATCAATCACAGTACCTTTGGTACCAGATGGAACGCGTAAAGATGAATCTTTAACGTCAGCTGCTTTTTCACCGAAGATTGCACGAAGCAATTTTTCTTCCGGCGTTAGCTGCGTTTCACCTTTAGGCGTCACTTTACCAACAAGAATATCACCTGCTGTTACTTCAGCACCGATGTAAACAATACCTGATTCATCAAGTTTAGAAAGCGCTGCTTCACCCACATTCGGGATATCGGCCGTGATTTCTTCAGCACCAAGCTTAGTATCACGTGCGACACATGACAATTCCTGGATATGAATCGAGGTTAAACGGTCTTCTTGAAGTACACGCTCTGAAAGTAAGATCGAGTCTTCGTAGTTGTAACCGTTCCAGGTCATGAATGCGACGCGCATGTTTTGACCAAGCGCTAGCTCACCGCCATCAGTCGATGGACCATCAGCTAATACGTCACCACGACCCACTTTATCACCCAGGTTCACCAGAACTTTCTGGTTGATACAGGTGTTTTGGTTTGAACGGGTGTATTTGATCAGGTTATAGATATCTACACCTGCCTCACCTGCGATCATCTCTTCTTCGTTCACACGAATGACTACACGAGATGCATCAACAAACTCGATACGACCACCACGCTGAGCGATCACACATACACCAGAGTCATGTGCTACGTTCGCTTCCATACCCGTACCTACGAGTGGTTTGTCAGCGATTAACGTAGGAACAGCCTGACGTTGCATGTTTGAACCCATCAATGCACGGTTGGCATCATCGTGTTCAAGGAACGGAATCAGTGACGCAGCCACAGATACAACCTGCTGAGCAGATACATCCATATGCGTTACTTTTTCCGGCGGCATGCGTACGAAGTCACCTTGGTGACGTACAGATACAACTTCTTCTAATAAATTACCATCAGCATCTACTGCAGAATCGGCCTGTGCAATCACAGTACCCACTTCTTCAATCGCAGACAGGTATTCAATGTCCATGGTTACACGGCCATCAACTACTTTACGGTAAGGCGTTTCCAGGAAACCGAAGTTGTTCGCTTTAGCATATACAGAAAGCGAGTTGATCAAACCAATGTTTGGACCTTCCGGCGTTTCAATTGGACATACACGACCGTAATGCGTTTGATGTACGTCACGTACTTCAAAGCCCGCACGTTCACGCGTCAAACCACCGGGACCAAGTGCTGATACACGACGCTTGTGCGTGATTTCAGACAACGGGTTGTTTTGATCCATGAACTGAGACAACTGGCTTGAACCAAAGAATTCTTTGATTGCAGCAGCAACAGGCTTCGCATTGATTAGATCTTGCGGAGACAGGTTGTCTGTTTCAGCTTGAGATAAACGTTCTTTAACAGCACGTTCTACACGAACCAGACCGACACGGAATTGGTTTTCTGTCATTTCGCCCACAGAACGAACACGACGGTTACCCAAGTGATCGATATCGTCGACTTCACCTTTACCGTTACGGATTTCAACTAATGTTTTCAATACATCAGTGATATCTTCGTTCGAGAGAATACCTTCAACTTCACGCGACTTCTGGTCTGTACCCACTTCATAAGGACGACCCAAACGACGGTTGAACTTCATACGACCGACTGGAGACAAGTCATAACGCTCAGAAGAGAAGAACAGGTTATTGAACAGGTTCTCAGCTGCTTCTTTGGTTGGTGGCTCGCCCGGACGCATGACTTTGTAGATTTCGACCAATGCTTCTTCACGAGTGGTCGTAGTATCTGCACGTAGAGAATCTGCAACGAATGAACCACGGTCGATATCATTGGTGAACAGAACATTAAACTGCTTCACGCCGCCTTCTGCAATTTTCACCATGACTTCATGGCTCAATACGGTATTTGCAGCAATCACGTCGCCATCTTTTAATGCGATGTCTTCAGCCGTGATACGCTCATACAAATACTCATCAGGCACTGCAAGTTTTTCAAGACCTGAAGCTTCCATCTGACGTACATGACGCGCGTTAATACGTTTACCTTGTTCAACGATTGCCTTGCCATCTTTATCCAAGATGTCAAATTGTGCCATTTCGCCGCGCAGACGTTCCGGCACCAAGTCAATTTGATAGCTACCCATGTCAAGATATACAGGGACTTTCTCGTAGAACATGTTGAGAATGTTTTCGTTGCTATAACCCAGCGCACGCAGCACCACAGTCGCAAGTAATTTACGACGACGGTCAATACGTACATAGACCAGGTCTTTGGCATCGAATTCAAAATCTAACCATGAACCACGGTAAGGAATGATACGCGCTGAATAAAGGACTTTACCACTTGAGTGAGTCTTACCTTTATCGTGGTCAAAGAATACGCCTGGTGAACGGTGTAATTGAGATACGATTACACGCTCGGTACCATTAATTACAAAGGTACCGTTATCCGTCATCAATGGCATTTCGCCCATATAGACTTCTTGTTCACGTACGTCTTTAATTGACTTCGTTTCACGATCTTTCAGGATCAAACGAATTTTTACACGCATTGGTGCTGCATAAGTTGAGCCACGAAGAATACATTCGCGTACATCAAACTCAGGCTTACCAAGACTATACTCAACAAATTCTAAAGCAGCATTGCCAGAATAACTTTCTATAGGAAAAACTGAACGAAATGCGGCTTGGAGACCGATATCTTCGCGGTTTTTTGGTGATTTGCCATCTTGTAAGAACGTTCTGTACGAGTCGACTTGAATCGCGAGCAGGTACGGAGCATCCATAACGCTAGGCAATTTACCAAAATTCTTACGGATCCGTTTCTTTTCGGTATATGAGTATGCCATCTGGAGTCCTCGGAAAGTGTAAACCAAGCCCGCCTGCAGAACGGGCTCAGAAGGAATTACGCTGGCCGATATGGCCACCACTCTTTACAAATGCTGCAATTTTTAGTGGTATTAAAACGCTTATCAATATTTTTTACTGAAAAATATTGGTAAACGTTTGTTCATTATGTTTATTTTTAATTTGTATGATTTTTATATCATGCAAACAAAAATCGAGCCGATTATTGTAACGCAAAAAGGCTGATGACCCAAGAGCCATCAGCCAATTTTTGGAGCTGATTATAAAAAAACCGGCTCCCTTAAGCTATTACTTAAGAGTAACTGTAGCACCAGCTTCTTCAAGTTTCTTCTTAAGTTCTTCGCCTTCTTCTTTAGAAACGCCTTCTTTAAGAACTGTAGGAGCGCTTTCAACCATGTCTTTAGCTTCTTTCAAGCCAAGGCCAGTTGCTTCACGAACTGCTTTAATTACAGCAACTTTGTTTGCGCCAAAAGAAGTCAATTCAACATTGAATTCAGATTGCTCTTCAGCAGCAGCAGCAGCAGGACCAGCAGCAACAGCTACAGCAGCAGCAGAAACGTTGAATTTCTCTTCGAAAGCAGAAATAAGTTCAACAAGTTCAAGAACAGTTTTTTCAGCAACTGCGTTTAGGATTTCTTCGTTTGTTAAAGCCATGAGATTAACTCCAAATGGGTATTGAATGATGTGTGTGTAAGTTTGAGCTTAAGCAGCTTCTGACTCGTTTTTCTCTTGAAGCGCTGTAAGTAAGCGGCCCAATTTCGAAATAGGAGCTTGAAGAACGTTTGCAAGCATAGTAAGCGCTTTCTCTTGGTTCGGAAGATTCGCGATAACGCTAACTTCTTCGCCTTGATAAAGTTTGCCATCAAATGCAGCAGCTTTAAGTTCAAATGCTTTATTAGTTTTAGCGAATTCTTCGAACAAACGTGCAGCAGCACCCATGTCGTCTTCAGAAGTCGAGAAAGCTAAGATTGTTGGGCCAACAAGGTTGTCGTTCAAGATATTGAATTGAGTATCTTGAAGAGCGCGTTTAGCCAAAGTGTTACGCACGATACGTGTGTGAACACCTAGTTTACGAGCTTCAACGCGAAGAGCAGTTAATTGCTCAACAGTTAAACCTTGATAGTCAGCAACAACAGCGGCAAATGCAGTAGAAGCAACTTCAGTTACTTCAGCTACGATCTGTTTTTTGCCTTCGATAAGAAGAGCCATTGTAAAACCTCCTAACGGTGATTTATGTACTTACGCGAAGTACACTCCCAATTCGTTAATCCATCACTGGACTAACACGCGGAGGATGAACAAATCACACCACCGCGTCTACGCAGGCTGGACGATTAAGAGCGAAGCATAAAACTCCCCTCGCCCGCGGTCTTTGACGCTGATAAATTTTCATTTATCAATTCAAAGTTTGCCTAAGTTTGCAAAATACGACGGAGCGTTTCTTGCGTAAGTTTTAAAGCAGTGCTTTAAAACTTACTCAGGGCTTTAAAATTCTGTATAAGTCGAGACTTATTTAGAAACGTTTGCTACATCAACGATCAAACCAGGACCCATAGTTGAGCTCAAAGTGATCTTTTGAATGTATACGCCTTTAGAAGTCGCAGGCTTTAAACGTTTCAAGTCAGCAACGAGTGCTTCAACGTTTGAACGAACAGCTTCAGCAGTGAAACCTACTTGACCGATCGCAGCGTGGATAATACCCGCCTTGTCTACGCGGTAACGTGCTTGACCAGCTTTTGCATTTTTAACTGCAGTTGCTACGTCAGGAGTTACCGTACCCACTTTAGGGTTTGGCATTAAGCCACGTGGACCAAGGATCGTACCAAGTTTACCTACAACGCGCATTGCATCTGGAGCAGCAATTACAACGTCAAAGTCAAGGTTACCCGCTTGGATGCTTTCAGCAAGATCATCGAAACCAACAACGTCTGCGCCTTCAGCTTTAGCAGCTTCAGCAGCAGCGCCTTGAGCGAATACAGCTACACGTACAGTTTTACCCGTACCTGCAGGAAGTGTAGTCGCGCCACGAACAACTTGGTCAGATTTACGAGGATCAACACCTAGGTTTACCGCGATATCCAAAGATTCTTTGAATTTAGGAGCTGGAAGGCTCTCTAAAACTGCAACAGCTTCTTCTAGCGTGTAAACTTTGTGCGCTTCTACAGCAGCTACGATCGCTTTTTGACGTTTAGTTAATTTAGCCATGTCTTAAAGCTCCACTTCCAAGCCCATAGAACGCGCAGAACCAGCAATGGTACGTACACGTGCGTCTAAATCAGCACCAGTCAAATCTGGTTCTTTAGTAGTCGCGATTTCTTCGATTTGAGCACGAGTCAACTTACCAACTTTAGTTTTGTTAGGTACAGCTGAACCCTTCTGGATACCAGCAGCTTTCTTAAGAAGAACAGCAGCAGGTGGAGTTTTCATGATGAATGTGAACGACTTGTCGTTGTACACAGTGATCACGACTGGAATTGGTAGACCAGCTTCAACTTTTTGTGTCGCAGCATTGAATTCTTTACAGAATGCCATGATGTTCACACCACGTTGACCTAGTGCAGGACCAATCGGTGGAGATGGATTCGCTTTACCAGCTGGAACTTGCAGCTTGATATAGCCGTCAATCTTCTTAGCCATTTCAAATTACCTCTGGGTGCAAACGCCGGTGAAGGCTCCCCAATGATTTCAAGTAACGATACCGTTACAACAACAATGCCTGATTTGCACGCAAATCAGGCGTTTTCAACCCAAACCAATTAAACTGATTTTTCGACTTGACGAAATTCCAGTTCAACTTGAGTTGGACGGTTAAATACATTAATGGTCAACGTCAAACGTGACTTTTCGTACTGAACTTCTTCCACCACACCTTTAAAGTCTGTGAATGGACCGTCAACTACGAGTAATTCTTCGCCTGGTTCAAACATCGTCTTAGGACGAGGTGCTTCACCAGTATTGCGTACACGCGCAAGAATCGCATCGGCTTCTTTTTGTGTAATTGGCGCCGGTTTTTCCGCCGTACCACCAATAAAGCCTAAAACTTTCGGACATTCTTTAACAATGTGCCAAGTGTCGTCATTCATTTCCATTTCGACTAGAACATAGCCAGGAAAGAACTTGCGCTCTGATTTACGTTTCTTGCCATCCTTCATTTCTACCACTTCTTCGGTAGGAACCAGGACTTCACCAAAGCTATCGGCAACAGCGCTACGCTGGATTCGATCATTAAGCGAACGCATTACTTGTTTTTCATAACCTGAATAGGCATGAATAATGTACCAACGTTTCATAGCTCTCTTACCCGATAATAAACTTGATTAACCAGCCTAAAATATAATCGAAACACCATAAAACAATGGAGGTAATTACGACTACAACAAGAACTTGCCAAGATGTGGACACAGTCTCTTGCTTGGTAGGCCAGGTCACTCGACGGAGCTCGATTCGTGCATCTTTCAGCAGACGAATAAAGCCTTTGCCTTGATGGGTGGCGTATAATAAACCGAATGCTGCAACGATACAAGCCAAAATCACCCCAACACGCACCCAAATATCATTCGCAGGGGCCCAGTATGCTGGTAAATATTGGTTTACCATCATTGCACCAACCAATAAAATCAAGGCGATAACCCATAGAACCATGTCTAATGGAGAACCAGAACTTACATCTACTGCAGGATTATTTCTTTGAGGAATTGCCGCTTCGCCTAATGCGTCGCGTGATTTTTCATTCGACATTTTTGTACTCGTCGTAGGTTTCGCGACTTATTATATGACCAATTTTGCCGACATCAAGCGTCTTTTTCAAAACTTGGCAGGTCAGGAGGGACTCGAACCCCCAACATTCGGTTTTGGAGACCGACGCTCTACCAATTGAACTACTGACCTGCAAAATAACAAGTTGGAGCCGAAACCCCAACCCGTTTATCTTATTCTATGATTATGCAGTTACTTTAGCAACTACACCAGCACCCACTGTACGACCGCCTTCACGGATCGCAAAACGTAGACCTGGGTCCATTGCGATTGGGTGGATTAGCTCTACTGACATCTCAACGTTGTCACCAGGCATAACCATTTCA
>NZ_CP078068.1:1916014-1980602 GCF_019195275.1 Acinetobacter sp. F9 | reverse complement strand
TTCATCGACTCAAATCTCTATTTGCAACAGTGCCCATTGAAATGGGATTAAAAAAAATACTTTATTTTTAATATTATGATTATATGTAGTTCAACTAATGGTGTGATAGGTTTTAGTTATAAACTTATTCATTCAGGAATTATATTGCTGAATGAATAAGTCTAATTGATTTATTTATGCAACCCAACTATTCATTTGATTCATTTGATTCATTTGATTCATTTGATTCATTTGATTCATTTGATTCATTTGATTCATTTGATTCATTTGATTCATTTGATTCATTATTTTTAACTTGTTTTTGTTTAGAATTTTCAACTTTAGAAGCTTTTAAATTTTTTTCAAGAAATAACAATCCGCCATCTGCATAACTAAAACTTGCGATACTAAAGAATGCACTAATTAACAGTAATTTAGTACAAAATTTATTTTTGAATAGCATGTTTATTTACTCTCATTTAATACTTGTTAGATATTCTAACTTTAAAGAATTAACACCCAGAGGACTCATAAATTACATTCTTGTAATTTTAAAATGTCTCAGGATGGTGTTTAAAGTGCGTGTGATAAATAGAAGTGTAATACAGGAAAATGGTAAGGTTTATCAGCCTAGTCATCTGTCCATTATGTAGAAAGAGCAGCACTTTAATGTTTATGCTGTTCCAATGTATTACATTCCGTACTTTCTATTTGTAACGTAATTTCAGTAATACTATGATTATGTTTTAGAACGTCTAAGGCCTTTTGATAGAGCTGATCTGGATCGCTATTAGGAGCAACTAAATGAGCAGTTAAATGAATGTTTTTTGAAGATATAGCCCAGACTTTCAACTGATGAATCCCTTCAACACCCTCTAGCATCAATAAATCATTTCTTAACGACTCAATATCAATCTCATCAGGAACCCCTTCAAGCAAAATATGGATACTTTGTTTTAATAAAACCCAAGTTCGAGGTAAGACCCAGAAGCCAATTAACACAGCGATTAAGGTATCTACCCACATCCACTGGGTAAAATAAATGACCACTCCTCCGATAATCACGCCTATCGATCCCAGTGCATCACTAAGAACTTCTAAATATGCGCCTTTCACATTTAGACTTCCTTCAGCACTCGCAGAAAGGATTTTCATTGAAATCAAATTTATGACCAAACCAATGACTGCGACAATCATCATTCCAATACTTTGAATTTCAGCAGGATTCGTAAAACGTTGGTAAGCTTCATAGACAATATATATCGCCACCACAAAAAGCATCACTGCATTAAACAGAGCCGCTAAAATTTCGAATCGCTGATAGCCAAAAGTTCTTTTATCATCTGCGGCTTTTTTACCAATTTTGATAGCAGCAAGAGCAATAGCTAATGCGGCTACATCAGTAAACATGTGAGCGGCATCAGACAGTAATGCTAAACTTTGGGTAATAAAAGCAGCGACAACTTCTACTATTAAAAAAGTAGTCGTTAAACCCAAAGCAAACATTAA
The DNA here is from genome assembly GCF_019195275.1 of Acinetobacter sp. F9. Lineage (NCBI taxonomy): Bacteria > Pseudomonadati > Pseudomonadota > Gammaproteobacteria > Moraxellales > Moraxellaceae > Acinetobacter > Acinetobacter sp. F9. Next base: position 1,979,114 of record NZ_CP078068.1, on the reverse strand, counting down.
TTTCTTACTATTTCCTTCAGTAACAACCGCATGGCTATGATCATGATGTTCTGACATAAAATTTTCCTTATTCAATCCATGATTAGCAGAGATACTTGAGACAGACCCAATATCTCTGCTAAAAATTGCTTAATCTAATGGATTAAGAAGCTTTCTTTTCATTCATCCAGCGGTACAGTACAGGCAATAAAACCAATGTAAGCAGGGTAGAGGAGATAATTCCTCCAATTACTACAGTCGCTAAAGGTCTCTGTACTTCTGCCCCAGTCCCGGTTGCCAAAGCCATCGGAACAAACCCAAGGGAAGCAACACAAGCGGTCATTAACACAGGTCTTAAACGCAAAATTGCACCCTGCCACGTTGCATAATAAAGGTCATATTGTTGTCGCAACTCTTTGATAAAGGTGAGCATGACTAAGCCATTCAGTACAGCCACCCCCGATAGTGCAATGAAGCCAACCCCTGCTGACATGGATAATGGAATGTCACGCAACCACAACGCGATTAAGCCTCCACATAAGGCAAACGGTACACCACTAAAGACCAGTAAGCTTTCTTTGATATTATGGAATACAGCCATCAATAAAATAAAGATCGTCAACAATGCGAGCGGAACCACCAATTGCATACGCGCTTTTGCAGACATCAGATTTTGAAATTGACCGCCATAATCTATCCAATAACCGCTTGGTAATTCCTGTTTGGATAACGTGCTCTGAAGCTCTGTTACGAATGAGCCTAAATCACGTCCTTCTACATTTGCAGTAATAACCACTCGACGTTTACCATTTTCACGGCTGACCTGATTAATACCCAGGATATTTTCAACGCGTGCCACATCTTGCAGTTGGACTAAACCACCATTCGGCAATTGAATAGGAAGTACCGCTAACTGTTCAGGACTACGCTGGGATTCATCTAGACGGATGACAAAATCAAAACGCTTGTCTCCCTGTAAAATTGTTCCAACATTCTGGCCACCGACACTTGTAGCTACCAGATCCTGAATTGCTCTTACCGACAAGCCGTATTGTGCGGCTCTGGACTTATCAACTTCTACATTCAACAAGGGTAAGCCGCTGGTTTGCTCTACATTAACGGCTGTCGCGCCTGAAATTGATTTAATTTTCTGAGAAATCTTATTCGCTTCACGATTCAGAATTTCCATATCATCGCCAAATAATTTGACACCCACATCACTTCGCACCCCTGAAATTAACTCGTTAAAACGCAGTTCAATGGGTTGCGAGAACTCACTGTTATTTCCCGGCAATGTCGCTAAGAAAGTAATCATTCTTTGGCGAAGCTCATCAATCGTTTGTTTTGGATCAGGCCATTCATCATGAGGTTTTAACAGTACCACGCCATCTGAAATGTTGGGTGGCATGACATCTGTGGCCACTTCTGCTGTACCGGTACGGGCAAAGATTGCTTTAATTTCAGGAAATTCTTTCAACAGTAACTTTTCAGTATTTTCCTGCATTCTCAGTGACTGTTCTAACCCTGTACTTGGGGAACGCATTTGCTGAACAGCAAAATCACCTTCACCCAGTTGAGGTGCAAACTCGCTACCTGTTTGAGTGGCTAGCACACCCGTAAGCACTAAAATACAGGCAGCCACAATAGTCACAAATAAACGAAGCTCATAGGCTCTATCTAAAAGCAATTCATATTTGGTTTTAAGCCAATGCATCCAGCGACTTTCGGTTTCCTTGACTTCTCCAGTGACAAATAGGGCAACTGCGGCTGGCACAAAAGTGACAGATAAAATCATGGCCCCAATTAAAGCCAGTACAACCGTCATTGCCATAGGATGGAAAAGTTTGGCTTCTACCCCCGTCAGGGTAAAGATAGGTAGATAAACCACCAAAATAATTAACTGTCCAAAGATGAGAGGACGACGCGCCTGTTTTGCAGCCAAGAAGACTTCTTTAAATCTTTCAGAACGGCTAAGTAAACCACCTTTCAGCTTCTGAGCTTCTGCTAGCCGACGGATACAGTTTTCTACAATAACCACTGCACCATCAATAATAATACCGAAGTCCAGTGCCCCTAAACTCATCAGATTTGCACTAATCTTCTGCTCTGCCATTCCCGTCAAGGTAAACAGCATTGACAGTGGGATAACGCAAGCCGTGATCAGCGCAGCACGGAAATTACCTAGAAAGAGAAATAAAATAACAATGACGAGGATTGCACCCTCAATCAAATTTTTCTGAACGGTTTTGATCGCCCGATCAACCAAATGCGTACGGTCATACACAGTCTCAATCATCACACCTTTAGGTAGCGATTGCTGGATCGATTGCACCTTTTCATCAATGGCTTGAGCAACGGTACGGCTATTTTCTCCCATCATCATCATGGCAATACCCAATACAGTTTCTTCACCATTATAGGTTGCAGCCCCTGTTCTTAAGTCATGACCAATTGAGACATTGGCGACATCTGCCACCCGAATCGGATAGCCGTTTTTATTGGCAATACTGATGTTCTGGATATCTTCAATCGTGTTTAAAGTGCCGGGCACCCGCACAGTCAACTGTTGTCCATTTTTCTCGATATACCCAGCACCACGGTTTTCATTATTTTCTGTTAAGGCGGTTTGTAAATCAGTCAAAGGAATTTGTAATTGTTGCAATCGGTTCAGATCTGGGGCAACCACATAGGTTTTATTAAAGCCACCAATGCTGTTGATCTCCGCAACGCCTTTTACGCGCTGTAATTGTGGCCTTACAATCCAATCCTGAATTTCACGTAAATCCATAGCCGAATAAGCGGTCCCATCCGGCTTTTTAGCATTTGGTTCGGCTTTAATCACCCATTGATAGATTTCACCTAAACCTGTCGAAATAGGTGACATGTTAGGTTGCACATCTTCAGGCATTTCTCCCATTGCTTCTTGCAAGCGCTGGTTGATAAGCTGTCTGGCCCAGTAAATATCCGTGCCATCTTCAAAAATGATGGTCACTTGTGATAAGCCGTAGCGTGAAATAGAGCGGGTTTGTTCCATTTTCGGCATGCCTGACATGGCATTCTCAATTGGATAGGTAATCCGCTGTTCCATTTCCAAAGCCGTAAAGCCATTGGCTGAGGTGTTAATCTGCACCTGAGTATTGGTAATATCCGGTACAGCATCAATCGGTAACTTTTGATAACTATAAATACCAATAGCAATCCAGGCTGCAATAAACAGCATGACCCAGATTGCGTTATGAATAGAAAACTGGATCAGCCGATCAAACAGCCCTTCAGGTTTTACCGATTCGTGGTCTGGAATGTGAGGGCTTTTAGTGCTCATGTGAAGCCTCTCCTTTTTCCATCTCAGATTTCAGTAAGAAACTGCCTTGAGCGGCATATTTTTGTCCCTGATTAAGCCCATTTACCACTTCAATCCACTGGCTATCCCCAGACGATTGACCTAATTTCACCGGCTGCGGAGTGAATTCAACTTTTTGTCCATGCTGAGTGGCGACAAAAACCACATCTTTTCCATCGACATTCTGAACTGCGGACTTAAGTACCCGTAGTGCGGTACTTTCACTGCGTTGTTGCAACTGTACGTTTACCATCAAGTTTGGACGTAATTCGGTTGCATTCGATTCAACTTTTGCTCGCACCTGAAGACGACCTGTTTGAATATCCGCTTCAGTATTTAAGGTTTGAATAACTGCCCTGTAGACCTTTTCAGTTTGCAAAGATTTAAATTCGATCTTTTGATTCGGGGCTAAGCCCACAATTTCAGAATTTGGAACAATAAATTCAAGCCAGAGCTGATCTAACCGGTCTATGGTAAAGAGTTGACTTGCTAACTGAACATTTTCCCCGAGAACCAAATCCTTTTTACTGATCACGCCAGAAATTGGGGCTTTTAAAATATAGCGCCCGTTACTGGCATTCACAGCACCAAATGCACTTAAACGTGATTGGGCCGCTTGAACCTGAATTTGTGCCCGTTTATAACTGTTATAAGCCCGTTGATAGTCCTGTTTTGCTGAGATACCCTGTGACCACAATTGACGCTCACGCTCAAAGTCTTGTTTCGCCAGTTCCAGATTGGTTTGTTCAATTTTAAGATTGGCCTGCTGATCAACTAGATCAGGAACAAGCAACGTGGCCAAAGACTGTCCTTTCTGAACTTTTTGGCCGAGTTCTACATAGACATTTTCGACATGACCACTAAAACTCGGAGAGACATGCGCTTGCTGGTCGGTATTCACGTTAAGTTTTGCTGGATAAGAACTTAATTTAACCACCGGACCTTGATCGACTGCTGATAACTGTATGCCCTGTTCCACCAGTTGCTTGGCCGTCAGGCTCACGCCTTCTGCATGCTCTTCGGTTTCACCGCCATGTTCCTCTTTGCCTTCTTCACTTCCATGTTCCTCTGCGCCTTCTTCCTCTGCATGTTCATCTGATGTTTCAGATTTATTCTTACCCGACAAGATCAAGAAAATACTGAGTAGTACGGTTGCGCCGATGACCAAACCAATCAGTAGAGGTTGAGAGATTTTTCCGCTCTGTTTTTTTAAGCTGTTTTTAAGATCGAACATGTTAATTTCCCCCACCAATGACAGGCATGGCCTGTATGTCTTGCCATAAGTTTTGATTGATTTGTGCAATAGCATCTTTCGACATGACTTCACTTGGGCTAATGCCTAAGCTCAAACTTTCTGCTTCAATGGCCTTTTGCCAGCCATCCCGTAACAACTGGACTTTACGCAGACGGATGTCTTGTAATTGAAGCGTGGCTTGCTGAACATCGGTTAAAGCAAACTTGCCTGCCAAGAAACCTTGTAGCGTCTTACTTTGAACTTGAGTCGCCAAAGGAATTTGAGTCTCGTCAACGACTTTGAATTGCAGCTCTAAACCCTGCAACTCGGTTAAAATTGTGCCTATTTGCAGCGCATTTTGCTTTAGATAAAACTCTTTCTGACGCTCTAATAAGTTCATTTTTTCTTGCGCGATTTTTATGCCATTTTGCTGACGATCGAAAATATTAAGCGGTACACTGACTCCGACTACTAATTGATTTTGTGTGGAGTTTTCCAAGGATTGGGTGCGGTTGACACCTAGGTTTAAAGTGGGGTTAGGACGTGCCTTTGCCCTTAGTTGATCAACCGTTGCTTGAGACTCTAATACCAGTAAAGCTCGATATTTCTCAACGTAGTTTTCCGCTAAATATTCTTGAACCTGCTGATGAGTCGATTTTGGCCAGAGCTTTTGTGAAGAGAGGTTTACCTGCAATGACTTATCAGAGGTTCCCCATAAATTTGATAATTGTTGGGTGGCCACTTGGACTTGTAAGTCGGCCTGTCTAAAAAGACGGATATTTTCAGCATGACTTAAACGTGCGCGATTCACATCTACTTGCGCGATACCGCCCGCAGTAAAGCGCTTCTCGATCGCTTTAAGGTTTTCTTCGCTCACCCGAAGTTGTTCATTGACAATGTTTCTTTCAAGTTCGGCAATGGCCAGTTGTGACCATACATATTTCACTGCAAGCTCAATTTGCGCTTGATAAATCTTCTGCTTCAGTGCTGTTTTATCTGTAGAGAGACTGGCTAATTTTTGGTTTGCTTTTCGCTCACCAAAAATATCCAAGGGTTGTGATATGCCAATGGTAAGCTCTTTTTCATTATTTGAACCAAATCCCGTTTGTTCAACTGACAGTTCAGGATTTTTAAACAGCTTACTTTGCTGAAGATTCGTGGCATTAATGCTGTTTTGCGTTTCCCAGAAATTTTGGGACGCTTGATACTGGTTGACCTGATCAATGGCTTGTCGCAGCGTTAAATCTTGAGGACTGGCGACTACAGAAGTACTCAAGCTGATCATTGCTGATAGCAAGACACCTGTACGGAATGCTGACCAGGATAAATTCAGGATAGAAGTATCCTGATATAATTTGTTTTTTGACATGAAATGCACCACACATAATGAGATTAGGAGTGGTGGGCTTTTATAAGACTACCCCACCAATAGTAGGGGCAAATCAGGAGGGGGTGTTAATTGATTCAGATAAGGGGATTTATAAAAAGTTCTTCCCAAATAAGATGGTGTAAGGACTGTCTCAAAATGAGTTTTAAGCTTCAAATCATCGGGTGGGTCAATCTGAATCACGATTGTATTTGAGAAATGACTGCACTTTTCGTTAAAACAAACCTTCTGACAATAGTCATAAATTTCTTTATAGTTTTCTAAGGAATAAAGTGCTTGACTAGGACTATCACTCTTTTCGTCTAAATCGATTGGATTAGAGAGTATTGAATTGGGTATGTTTGGCATTTCATGCAGACACGCAGCCTCTGCCACACTCCAAATATTCTGGAATGTGAATAAGAGTACCAATATCTGGATTAGAAATGTTTTTCTCTTCATACACAAATCTGTATTTAAAACACCAATAAGAAGCTGTCCAGATCTATCAAAGATCTGATCACAGAATTTGAGTAACCTTAAACTTTTTGCAGCCTTAAGTAAAGATATACAGAATTTTTGAAAAAAGCATAGGTCTAGATAATCAAGCTAGATTTTTTAGAACTCCACATTGGTCAATTGTACATAAGCCATCACAAGTACCTCTTAAATCAGATAATTGTTCAATAAGCTTTTGTTGCTTGATTATATTTTCTCTGATAGCACTGACATGTAAGTCAATTAATTCATTCACATCTGAACAATTTTTCTTGGGATTATCTTTATAGGTGAGTAATTGACGAATTTCATTCAAACTCATATTTAAAGTTCGGCAATTCAAAATAAACTTAATTCGCTCAACATAGCCTATATCGTAAAGGCGGTAATTTCCTTCTGTTCTTTCGGGTTCCGGAATTAAACCTTCCTTTTCATAAAACCTAATTGTTAATACTGAACATGAGGTTTTTTTAGAGAGTTCACCAATTTTTAAATGCATTGAGTTGGTATTTCCAAAAAATCTTGACTCTATAGTAACTATAGGGATTCTAATATTCAAAGTTTATAAATTTTTTTAATGGGTATAACTATGAGTGGTTGTGGATGTAGTAAAGAAACACCATGCGAAGATAAGAAATCTCAACAAGAAAATCATCCATCAATTGCAGAAGCAAGCAATTCAAAGAATTGTGATAATACGCCTAGCTGTTGTGGTGAAGAGGAAGAAGAAAAATCTTCATCTCCTTGCTGTAACACTTCAAACAGTTGTGAAGATACCGCTCAATCCTGTTGTGGTTCTGATCCCAAAGAAAATTTAAGCACTGAAAACGTTTTAAAAGATTCGCACTACATGAGTGAATACTTAGTTCCCAAAATGGATTGTTCTGCGGAAGAACAGATGGTTCGTATGGCGCTATCTTCAATTGATGGTGTTCAAAAACTCATCTTTGATTTACCTAACCGTTCTTTAAAGGTTCTACATAATCAAAAAGATGAAAATATAACCACCAAACTTGAAGGACTGGGTTTTGGGGCAAAGCTTGTGAAGACTGAAACTTATATAAGCAATCAACAGGCCAAGCAAACAAGTACCTACACCATTCCTAAAATGGATTGCTCTGCTGAAGAGCAAATGGTCCGTATGACTCTTGCAGATCTTGAAGCAGTTAAAGGTCTTACTTTTGATCTTCCCAATCGAAAACTGAAAGTCTTCCATAATGAAGGGATTCAGCAAATTACGGCCAAACTTGAAGGACTGGGTTTTGGGGCGAAACTTGATGAAACACAGCTTTCTTCAGGTGACCTACCCAATGAACCTGATCCTGTAAGACAAGCTAAAGTACTTAAACTGTTATTAGGCATTAATGCTCTACTGTTCTTTATAGAATTCATCAGCGGTATTATTGCTGCTTCTACAGGATTGATTGCTGATTCTCTAGATATGTTTGCCGATGCAGCCGTTTATGGTATTGCGCTATATGCCGTCGGGAAAGCTGCGAAATATCAAGTAAAAGCAGCTCATTTTGCAGGCTGGATTCAGTTATTACTCGCTGTCATCGTGATTGTTGACGTCATTAGACGATTCATGTTTGGAAGCGAGCCAGAATCAACGCTCATGATTGTTATTGGCCTGCTCGCACTTATAGCTAACGTGACATGCTTATATCTTATTTCTGGTCATCGAGAAGATGGCGCACATATGAAAGCCAGTTGGATTTTCTCAGCGAATGACGTTGTGGTAAATATGGGCGTCATATTTGCCGGTGTACTCGTGGCATGGACGGGATCAGCTTATCCAGACTTAATCATTGGTATACTGGTTTCTTTATTCGTACTTAATGGTGCTCGAAAGATTTTGGCTTTGAAGTAAGGTACAACAAGAGTTATACCGAGCGAACCAATACTAAAAACCCCAGCAGGATGCCGGGGTTTTTTCTTTTCTAAACATCTGGGGTGATTGATTAAATGGTCATCTAAAATCAGTATGATAGTTCAATCTCCCCCCTCGAATAGGCTTTTTCATAGATTTATCACATTCCCTCATTTTCATAAGCTAAACTAAATATAGTCGAAAATTCAATTGAGTTATTCCCCGGCTTTTAAATAGCGGTATACCGCTTGACGACTAATACCGAATGCCTGACCTAATGCCATTTTTGAAGGATATTTCCCTTCCTTCCATGCTTGTCGTAAAGCTTCAGCCTGCTCAGGTTTCAATTTATGTACCCGACCTTTGTACTTCCCTTGAGCTGATGCCAGTTTAATTCCTTCCTTTTGCCGCTCCAGAATAATCTCACGTTCGAACTGTGCAAAAGCACCCATCAGTTGCAGCATCAAATTATCCATCGGAGTGGATTGGGCCGTAAAAGTAATATTTTCTTTTACAAACTGGATGGAGATCCCTCGTTTGACCAGTTTATCTACTTCAGTCACCAAATCTTTTAAGCTTCGCGCAAAACGATCCATGGAATGTACTATCACCTGGTCTCCTTCCCGGACATAATTCAACATTTCTTGAAATTTCGGTCGGTCGGTATTTTTACCTGACGCACGATCAACAAAAATCCGGTCGACTTCAATTCCCTCAAGTTGACGTCCAGTGTTTTGCTCGACAGAACTGACCCGGACATACCCTACTTTTTGGCCTTTCACTTTTTCACGCCCCAATTGAAGAAAAATGAACAATTTCGTAAATTATAAATTTTTAATACCAAAGTTACATGTTATATATGATTAAAAATCATTTAAATGGTACATAATTTTACGAACTTTTAGGCTGTTACTTTAGGGTGTAGTCTAAAGTAACAGAATGAATATTCTGCCCCCGATAGAAACAGCCGTACTCAGGGGGGAGATTTTTTTGATGTGCAGGTGCCGAATAGACTAACCAAAGCAAATAAAACTGAAGAATATGAACTTAATGCTAATTCACTATATGAAAATGAGGTAATAAGAAATTTTAAGTCAAAAGGAATAAGATAACCTAGCTTAAAAAAAATACCAATTATTAGGGGTAATATTGCTAATACAGGAATAATATTAATTATTTTTTTAAAGTGATTTTCATTAATTTCAATCATAATAAGTTCATTTCCCCATTAAAAATAAAAAAACATAAAGAAAAATTAAGATACATAGACTCAAATTTAACTAATAAATCAATATAAATTATTAGAATTTTAAATTTGAGTTATATTGAAATTTAATTTTATTTAGTTGCCCTATCTTCATATTTTTTAACATAAAACTTTCCTAATCTACCGCCAATATCTGGTACATAATCAGGATCATCCATTCTATTTAATACATCAAGTAACTTTCTTAAAACGTCATACCAAGCTTCATCTCTATCTGCAAAATTATAAATAGGCATAGCTTTCTGTGGTGCAGCTTGATATTGTGAAAGAATTCTAATGCGTTCCCACATACACGGTTTGAGTATTATTGGGAAAATAACAATGTCTCGGCCTTGATAAGAACTTTTAAAAAGTTCTTTTCTCTCAATCGCAACCATTAGTTCTTTATTAAAAATATACTCATTTGACAGCCAATTCGGGCTAATTAACATACAAATAATATCACTATCCCATAAGTGTTTTTGAATTTCTGCATCCCATACATCGTTAGGAATTAGTTGGCTACAGTGCCAATGATCGATTAATCCCTCTCTTTTTAATGGTTGAAGATGAGTAATAAATTCTTGAACCTCTTTATAATCCTCAGTAGAGTGAGATATAAATATTTTTTTCATAGCTGATTTTTTATTAGTAAATAAACTAAAATCTGCTGAACGATAAATTTTATTTTTATAAGTAAATAAACCTGTAGGGTTTCCATCAAAATTATCTAGGCAATTATTTATACTTTCAACATCAACATAATCAATTTGATTAGGTGATAAAGCAAATTTTTTATACTCATAACCAATTAAATGATTATCAATAAAAGAAATTATATCTTTAAGAAAAACATCATTAATAGGTTGTCTGCTTCTAGAATAACTACTAATACGAATTGAAGGCTTTCTTAAGTCAGAATTATCATCTAAAGGATTGTTAGAGTTATGATCTAGTATTTCCCCTAAATCAAACTCAAGAAAAACTAAAGGTTGTTTTTTATTGCTTTGATTAGTGGCACTCATAGATAGATTTTCAAATAATACTGCTTTATTTTTCCATAATAAATAGTCAACATTTTTTGATGAAGACACTCTACTTAAATTATATTTATATCTAACTAAAACCTCAGTAAAAATATTCACATGATAAAAATCTTCAAATCTATATTCAATAAAAGGGATGTCAAATGATTCTAAAAAAAGTTCCTCAGATAATGTTGTTTTTTCATTAAGATAATTAGGAGCAATATAAAATTTATCATTATCTATTAAATTTGGTGCTTCAAAATAAATTTTATTATATAGCATAAATGCTGAAACATAATCGGCTAAATCATGGTTATTAAAGTTACTTAAGATCTCAATTATTTCGCTTCTCTTATAATAACCGTTATGATTTTCCCTATATAAATTTGAACTCAAAATATCATGAATAATTTCATTGAGCTTTGATAAATTTAAAACAGCATATCTAGATAATATATCAATTTCATCTGGATATAAAGTATTGTTTTTATTGGATTTATTTAATTTATCTGGAGAAATCCAATAAATACTCATAGTAATATCAAGCCATTCTAGTATTTGAATAAAATTACCTTCCCAAGCAATGTATTTGTTTTCCTCCAAAAATATTTCTTGTATATCATCTATTGAAACAATGATTTCTTGACTCTTTTTAAATTTCTTATTTAAAGATCTTTCTATTTGAGCTAAAATTTTAGGATAACTTTCTTGAGTTGAATAACTTGTAATTATTGATTTTAAGTTTTCTTTAATCTCCTGCTTATAATTATCAAAATGTTCAGAGGTTAAAGGATGAAAATCATGGAATCCAGAAATAAACGGATATCTATTTTTTAAACTTAATCTATTCAGTTCATAATTTGTAAGACTTTTCTCATTAGATATGAAGTTAGGGTTCTGGACTAAATATAATTTTAAATTTTCTTTTTTTATTATTTTTTCATTTTCAAATTCTGTATCGAATACAATTTTTTCCTTATTTACAAAATAAGATACACTACCTAACCAATAATTTAATGGATATGTAATTTCTAGCTTACTCTCATTTTCAGAATTACATCTATTATAATAAGATCGCTGATAAATATATTGTTTATTGCCCCATAATAATATATATAATGCATTTGATGAAAAAAAACTGTAATGAGTATTGTGATAGTAGTCTTGACCTCCAAAGTCAAATCCCTTTACTTCAATTTTATTTTTTCCACTTATAAAATCAAAAGTAAAAATATTAACTCCTTCAGTACTATTTCCATTATATTCGTTATAATCATTATCTTCAGATTTCAAAATTTTATAAAGAGTAGTTTTACCTACCCCTGTGTTTCCTAAGAATATCAGTTTAACTCTATTTACAGTTATGACATCAAAAAATATATCTCTCAACTCCTTGTATTGATCATTTAATTTATCTTTTTTTAATGCTGATAGTATAAGGTCTGGTAAGTTATTTTTTTCTAAATTTACTTTGATATAAGTATTATCAGGTTTTATTTCAAATATTTTATATGGTAGTTTCAAAAAGTTAATAAGATTATTCCCTACATTTAAAGCAGAAAAACTTTTAGGTAAATCTTTAATTATACTAAATTTTTTAATATTAGAGTTGCTAAAATCTATTTCTTCTATTTCTTTAAATTTACAATCAATTATAACTTCATCTATTGTTTCTAAATTATATTTCAATGATATTTTTTTGAGTTTATCATAATTTTTTTTAAGAATGAAATTTGTAAATTTATTTTTTTCTAATTCTATTGATAATATATTCTTGGGATCAATACCCTCTAAAATATCAAATCTACTAATTTCCGATTGAATATTAATTTTCTCTAATGGGTTATTAGATAAATATATATGTTGCACATTAGGCATTTTGTTTATTATATTAAATTCTTTAATGTTATTATTATTAAAATTTAACTCCAATACTTCACTTAAATCAATAAAATCAAAATATTCTAATGAATTAATTCCTAAATTTGATAAATCAAGCTTAATTATATTCGACTTATCGTCAAAAATTACTCTGCTTTCTATTTCTATAATATTTATATTAGATACATGATCTACTACATAATTAATGACTTTATTCAAATGTTCTTCTTTTATTTTTTGTAGTGCTTGGAGTTTAATTTCTTTTGGATCAGGTTTTATAAAAGTATGCTTTTTTCTTACTTCTACATTAATAGTTTTTTCTTTTTTAGCTGAACTAGGTAATCTTGTAGTACTTGTGGTCCTGCGCTTAAGTGTAATACGACCTTGATTTTCATCGACTGAACGCTTCTCTTTTATATAAGATACTAAGGCATCCTGTTCTTGGGTTGAAATGATGCTTTCAGCCTTACGTTGTGGTAATCCTGCTTCTTGTATTAGCTCTAAAATTCTATTTGCTGGACTCCCTACGCTTAGAGCTAGTTCTTTTACAGTCTTATCAGTCATGTTTTACTCTGAATTAAATTTAAAAAAATTACTATTGAAATCTCGAAATTTCTCGATGTGCAAACTCGTTAATATGTATAAGAATAATTTACTGCTGATTTACGGTCAGCTTCATATACTATTCCGCCAAAATTTACTAGATCCGCTGTTACATTTAAATGAGGATGATTTTTTGTGGGAGTGACACATTGAACAAATCTTGCTGGAATAAATTTAGCTGTATTCCCTGCTGTCCAACTATATTTGGATCCATGATGAGGTACTTGAACTATTTTGAGTGATTGCCAACGATTTCTCCCGAAATGTATTTCCATATCATCTACAACGTTACATGACAAATTTATATCGCCCGTAAGTAATGTTGCATGACGAGAGTTATATAAATTTGAATTCGTTTTTAATGGAGCAGCATACATGCATAAAGAAATATTATTTTTAGCTTTCCCAGTATGGCCAAAATGCTGTTCATAGCAGTTCTTTAATATTTTGCGCCAGTTTGCCGGCAGTTTATTTATATGTTGATTTAAACCTAATGAGATAATAATTTGTTCAATATCAGCCTTCACTATAGACAGAGCTTTACCTGACTTTTTGGCAAAGCTTTGTCCTCCTGACTTATAAATAAGACCAAGTTCAGAAAAATTCTTTTCTGCATTATAGAACATGAATTCAAATGATTTACTCAAATCATTAATTGGTTGAAGGTGATTTATCTTCATTACTTTAATACCGGAATGCTGAAACGGTATATCAAAGTCAAAAAATACCGAGACTGCTGCATCTGGTGGATAATCTTGGGGTACATCTGGGCTGTCTAATGAATCTTTATTTAGCGGTAATGTATCGTAATCTTGGGCATTTCTTCCTTCTACTAATACAATTTCACTTATCCGATTATCAAGACCATTAACTTGCAACCACTTAGCTGGGTTCAATTGAAATAGTGCTACTGAAGGCGTAATACCTTTTTTTCCGAGTATTGATATTTCTCGTATAGTTTGTGGCCATTCAGTATAAGGAAGTACTAACCTTTTCACATAAAAATTTTTCAGTAAGATCTCAAGACCATTCACATGATCATTATCAAAATGTGAAATTACCAACATATCAATCGTTTTAGAGGATTGAAACCAAACTGGTAAACTATTTACCGTATCTAGAATGATCTTTTTACTCGTAGAACCGCAATCATATATCCAATTAAAAACTTCACTGTTTCGTGCACTTAGTATTTGTCCACTAAATAAGGTTCCATTGCCTACAGCGTGAAAACATTTTCTAACTATGTGTGCCATTTATTGTTCCATCAACATGAATTCGACATAGGGTATGAAATAGATACATCAAAACATTGAACAAAATTGTTGATTGGAACTAGTTCATGAAGTAATTATTCATAAATTTAATATTATTTTCAATAAATTATTAATTTAATTAATTAAATCTCATATTTTTATTATGAAGTGGACTTTAGGTGAACATAAGTTAAATTGAGTACATGATACTTTAAGTTCATCTATCTTCTACTGTTCATAAAAGTTAATTTTGAAATTTTCAGCTTCATTACTTTTTAATGTCAACAGCTCATTTCTTTATAGAGATATGCCTCAAAATCTTAATGAGGTAAATCTCATATTTCCTTTTTTTCAAATGAAATTTCTCATACGCTATTACGTTAGCTATTACATTTAGTGTGATCATGTTAGTTTGGCTGCTTCAACACCTTCATGTAATTTTACTGGTGTATCTTCTTGCTAATATATTTATTGACCCTGCCAAACTTGGTAAAGGCCTATCCTTATCTAAAGCATTTTTCTGCTATTTATTAATCAGATAAATTTTGATGAATATCATAATTATTAATTTATTCAATAATTTTAGATGCTTAATTAAATCTAGAGCCATATCCTAAAAGGACATAAAAACTCTGATAGAAATGGTTGCTCAAAATGTGAGAGATAGAATGCTGTAAACCATAGGCGGTATTCTGTTCTATTAAGATTTAGACAATGGCGGTATCTAGTTTTACTTAAAATCATGTCAATCACAGCTCTATGAATAATTGATAAATCTCGAATGCATTCTGTTATTAAATGTTGAGACCGAATGCATAAAGCTAGAAAGCCTCTAAGATATTTCTAAACTTTGTACAGAAAAAGGGAAAACATGAATAACTATCCTGAAACCCCTGCTTCAACTGAAACTCAAGATCATCAACCTGGTGTGCAAACCAAAATGGATCCTGCACCGGAAGTCATCAAACCGAATTATAAAGGTAGCGATAAACTTAAAAGTAAAATCGCCCTGATCACAGGTGGCGATAGCGGTATAGGTCGGTCAGTCTCGGTCTTGTTTGCCCGTGAAGGTGCTGATATTGTGATTTGTTATCTGGATGAAGATCAGGATGCTCAAGATACCAGAAAGATGGTAGAGGATGCAGGACGGCGTTGTTTACTGATCAAGTGTGATTTACAAGATCAAGATGAAATCAAGAAAATGGTTGAGCAGACGCTTCAGGAATTTAAAACCATTAATATTCTGGTCAATAATGCCGGGGTTCAATATCCGCAGAAAAGTATTAGCGATATTTCTCCTGAGCAACTTTTTAAGACCTTTAATGTAAATATTCTGTCGATGTTTCACTTGACTCAGGCTGTGATTCCGCACATGCAAGAAGGTGACAGTATTATTAATACCACCAGTATTACCAGTTATCATGGACATGATGAACTGATTGATTACTCAAGTACCAAAGGTGCCATCACCACATTTACCCGCAGTCTTTCCACCAGTTTGTTAAAAAATAAAACCGGGATCCGGGTCAATGGCGTAGCACCCGGCCCCATCTGGACTCCCCTCATTCCAAGCAGTTTTGATGAAGAACAGCTCAAAGAGTTCGGTAAACAGACACCCATGGGTCGGATGGGCCAGCCTAGTGAAGTCGCACCAGCGTATTTATTTCTAGCGAGTGAAGAAGCCAGTTATATTTCCGGTCAAGTCATTCATGTTAATGGAGGCAGTATCATTAACGGTTAATTAGAATTTGAAGATAACAGTCAGTGAGAACCGTTATCTTCATTCATTTATTCTTCAGGTTTCCTATCACTTAAAAGATGCTGGTTTTATAAAATAATTTCAACAAATACATGACAGATATTTACCGCCATAGAAACAGGTCATTGTTATAGTAATTTCAGCCAACCTTGATGAGGACAGCAATATGCCTAGAGGTGACAAATCAGCCTATACCGATAAACAAAAACGGCAGGCCGAACATATTGAAGAAAGCGAAAAAGAACGCGGTCATTCTGAGGAGGAAGCCGAACGTATTGCCTGGTCTACTGTCAACAAGCAAGATGGCGGTGGCAAGAAAAGGAAAAAATCCCATTAAGAATAGAAATTTAGGGTAAAATCCTATGTTGAAAGCTCGGCGAAAAACCCTCTCATTACTGCGTATGAGAGGGTTTTTAATCTGAATCTTTAATATGTATTTTCTACGCGCTGTTGAGTCCAAACCGGCCAGAGTTTTTCCAGCGTTTTTTCAAATTTCGAATTATCGGTTTGCCATTGTGGATTTTTATCTTTATCAATAATCAGTGCACGTACACCTTCAATAAAGTCGCCTTGCTCTAACCAGACATCCTGCAGATCTCGCTCCAGTTGCATACATTTTTCCAGCGATAAGTTTTGTCCGGCCTGCTGTAACTTCAGACTCGTTTGCTTGGCCATGACTGGACGTTGCTGCAAGATGACCAGCATTTTATTGGCCCACTCCTGATCGGTGGCGCTACTTGCATGTGCCAAACTCTGTTCGATCTCATCGAGGTTTGGATGGCCAAAATGCTGACTAATCAGATCTGCACGTTTTTGCAACTCGCTTTCTACCGGATGGATAATGTACGCACTGATGATTTTTTGGATTTCAATCTGATTTAATACCGGTGCAGCAATCAATGCGGTTTCCAGTTCAGCAAAATTTTCACTCGGTACATGATAATCGACCAGATCCAGATATAGCGCATCACTGCTGCTGATCTGCTCCCCTGTCAACGCCATATAAATGCCTACATCATCCAGTCGGGAGAGAAAGTGGGTGGCTCCCACATCCGGGAAAAATCCAATCGCGGTTTCTGGCATGGCAAAGCGTGATTTTTCACTGCTCACTTTAATATGACAGGCTTGAGCCAGACCAAAGCCACCGCCCAGAACATAACCATCCATCATCACGATGACAGCCTTTGGAAAATTGCGCAGTGTGCTCAGCATGCTATATTCAGTGGCAAAAAAATCCTGATATTGGGTATTGCCTGCCTGATAGCTGTCATACAGATAACGGATGTCTCCTCCGGCACAGAATGCCTTGGGACTGTTAGAATTGATCAGGATCGCTTGCACCGCTGGATCATGGCGCCACTGATCTAGTTGTGACTGAATCCCTTGAATCATCCGCAGGGTTAAGGCATTTAAATGACTGGTGCGGTCCAGGCTGATAATGCCTAAACGTCCTTGTACCCGAATCGCTAAATTATTTTCATCACTCATTTTATTTTCCTATTTTTGTTTTATTGATGGGTGAATTTGGCTGGGCGTTTTTCGACAAAAGCCTGCATGCCTTCCTTTTGATCAGCACCGGCAAAAATGGAATGGAATATCCGTCGTTCAAAGCGTAGACCTTCGGCCAGACTGACTTCAAAAGCCCGATTAATTGATTCTTTAATCATCATCACGGCCGTAAGCGACTTTTCAGCAATTTTTTCGGCAGCTTGCAGAGTTTGTTCTAGTAACTCTTCTTTGGCAAAGACACGTGCCACTAACCCACTTTGCTCGGCTTCTTGCGCGCCCATGTGACGTGCAGTCAGACACATTTCCATGGCTTTGGCTTTACCAATCGCCAAGGTTAAACGTTGCGTTCCGCCAATGCCGGGCAATACCCCTAAAGTGACTTCAGGCAAACCAAATTTTGCATTATCAGCGCAGTAAATAAAATCGCACATTAAGGCCAATTCACAACCACCGCCCAAGGCATAGCCACTCACCGCAGCAATTAAGGGCTTACGGCGCTGGGCAATCCGGTCGGCCAGACTGAAAAAATCATCCAGATAAATTTGCGGAAAGTTTAAATCTGCCATTTCTTTGATATCTGCACCTGCAGCAAAGGCTTTTTCCGAACCAGTGATGACAATACAGCCAATCTGCGGGTCTTTTTCCAGCTGATCCAGCGCCTGATTCACTTCAACGATCAATTGATTATTCAAGGCATTTAAGGCTTGTGGACGATTTAAAGTAATCAGCCCGACCCCGTTACGCTGTTCGAGTAAAATAGTTTGCCATTGCATGATAAAAATCCCTTTAAAATTATAAACTACGTGCAATTACCAGACGCTGAATATCGCTGGTGCCTTCATAAATCTGACAAATACGCGCATCGCGATAAATGCGTTCAATCGGAAAGTCTTTCAGATAACCGTAACCGCCAAAAATCTGCAGCGCTTTGGAACAGACACGTTCTGCCATTTCCGAAGCAAAGAGTTTGGCCATAGAGGCTTCGGTTAAACAGTTTTCACCTGCTTCCTTTTTACGTGCAGCAAAATGGACCAGTTGTCGCGCCGCTTCAATTTCGGTGGCCATGCTGGCCAGCCTGAACGAAATCGCCTGCTGTTCAAAAATCGGTTTGCCAAAGGCCACGCGATCATGTGCATAAACAGTCGCTTCTTCCAATGCAGCGCGGGCCAGACCCACTGCTTGTGCGGCAATACCAATCCGTCCACCTTCCAGATTGGCCAAGGCAATTTTTAAGCCTTCTCCTTCTGCACCGAGTCTTAAACTCTCATGAATGCGGACATCGGTTAAAGCAATCTGACAGGTATCCGAAGCATGCAGACCGAGTTTTTCTTCGACCCGAATCACTTCATAACCGGGAGTATCGCGTGGGATTAAAAATGCACTCATGCCTTTTTTTCCCGCACTTGGATCGGTCACGGCAAAGACAATAATCATCCCGGCATTATGACCCGAGGTAATAAACTGTTTGGCGCCATTGATAATGTAGTGATCGCCATCTTTGACTGCACGGGTTTTAATCGCTGCAGCATCCGATCCGGTATGCGGTTCGGTTAAGGCAAAAGCACCAATCATTTGCCCTTGAGCCAAAGGTTTTAAAAACTGCTGCTTTTGCTGTTCAGTTCCAAACTTGAGAATCGGCACACAACCCACCGAGTTGTGTACGCTCATGATGGCGGACGTTGCACCATCTGCCGCTGCCACTTCTTCGAGGGCCAGTACATAAGCCAGCGTGCCTGTACCTGAACCGCCCCACTCTTCTGGAATCAGCATGCCTAAAAAACCTAGCTCACCCATTTGAGACAAGGTCTGTTTAGGAAATATGCCCTTTTGATCCCACTCGCCGGCAAAAGGTTTAATCTGTTCCTGAGCGAAGCTTTTGGCCATATCCTGAATCAGTTGTTGCTCTTCCGTAAATTGCATGGATGCTTCCTTCAATCTCTTTATTCAATATTTTTATTCAATCTGCTGGCTTTGGCTGGTTATGCGGTCTTTACCTGCTGCTTGTTGATTTCCTGATTACGCAGTAAGAAACGCTGAATCTTGCCACTCGGGGTTTTTGGCAATTCTGTGACGAATTCAATTAAGCGCGGATAGGCATGCGCAGATAAACGCTTTTTCACAAACTGGCCTAGTTCTTCTTCCAGATGAGATGAAGCTGTAAAATTATTCGCCAGAATCACAAAGGCTTTAATCACTTCGGTACGTTCAGGATCAGGCACGCCAATGACGGCGGCTTCGATCACCGCATCATGTTCTAGTAAGGCACTTTCCACATCAAATGGGCCAACCCGATAGCCTGAGGTGGTAATGACATCATCACTACGTCCAACAAAGCTCATACTGCCATCAGCATGAATTTCCGCGGTATCACCGGTTAAATAGTAATGTCCAACAAAGGGCGATTTACGGCTTTCTTCATAACCCGAGAACCACATCATGGGTGATTGACTGATATCCACTGCCAGGACGCCCGGAACGTCAGCCGTTAATTCATGACCTTGTTCATCGACGACTGCAATCCGGTAACCCGGGCTGGCAAAGCCTGCCGAACCTGAACGGACCGGATGTTGTAGCGCATGATGATTACACACCACCATCCCGACTTCAGTCTGGCCATAATGGTCATAAATTGGCACATCCAGCACCTCTTTAAACCAGCGGATCACTTCCGGGTTTAAAGGTTCTCCAGCACTGCTGACCACGCGCAACTTGCCCCGTAGCTGTGCCATCTGTTCAGCATCTGCTGCCATCATCATGCGGTAAGCGGTCGGCGCACCGGCCAGATTGGTAATGCCATATTGCTTGACAATGTCGCAGACACTTTCGGCATTGAAACCACCCTCATAAAACAGGGTCGAGTGTCCGAGCAATAACGGGCCGGTAATCCCATAGTACAAACCATAAGCCCAGCCCGGATCAGCAATATTCCAGAAAGCATCATCTTCGGTTAGACCGATGGCATTGTGCATATAGCCAGCAAAAGCAATCAGGGCTTTAAGTGGAACTTTTAAGGGCTTGGCCGGTCCAGTGGTTCCAGAGGTAAACATCAATAAAAATGGCTCATCGATACTGAGCATTTCCAGTTCACAACCTTCAGCCTGGCGATTTAACACAGTCCAAAAACTGAGGTCCTGTGGATAACGCTCTGCCTCGGTTTCAACATGTACGGTGACGATCGTGGGACAAGCACTAAGATTGGATAGTTTCTCCCGATTCGCCAGATCAGTCACTACCAGCTTGCTTTGCGCCAGCTGAATGCGATGTTCAATAGCTTTGGGACCAAAGGCCGTAAATAAAGGTTGATACACTGCACCAATCCGCCAGGTCGCTAAAATGGTAATGATCAGCTCCGGAGTCCGCGGTAATAATCCGGAAACGCGGTCGCCTTTGCCAATGCCTTGAGATTTTAAGAAATTTGCAAACTGGCTGGAATATTTCTTGAGTTCGCGAAAGCTATACTGTTCTTTACGGCCATCTTTACCGTACCAGTGTAAAGCAATTGCATCGGAATCTGCATGGCGGTCGCAGCATTCATAACAGGCGTTCAGCGCCTGCATCGAACCGGACAGATACTGCTTTGCCACTGCATCTAAATCAAAATTTTCAATCGTTTTTTGATAATCTAACATGTTAAACCTCAGCCTGAATTTATCGTTATTACTGACAAGGTATTGTTGATGAAGCGAATCCTTGCTCCATCTGGATATTTTAAGTTTTAAGCAGGTCGCGTGGTGTATTGATGCATGATGCTGGAAAAATCCAGATGCGCATCCCCTTCCTGACACAGTTGTTGATAGAGCTTCTGCACCATGCTGCCCAGAACCACCGGTTGGTCCACCTGTTGCGCTGCATCGACAGCCAGGCCCAAATCTTTAAGCATCAGCTGTGCTGCAAAACCATCGGTATAACCCCGTGATGACGGTGCATTGGCACAGATATCCGGCCAGGGATTATAGATTTCAGAACTCCAGCAACGTCCGGTGGAACTATTGATTACCCCGGCTAGT
The DNA here is from genome assembly GCF_019195275.1 of Acinetobacter sp. F9. NCBI lineage: Bacteria > Pseudomonadati > Pseudomonadota > Gammaproteobacteria > Moraxellales > Moraxellaceae > Acinetobacter > Acinetobacter sp. F9. The sequence continues at coordinate 1,957,538 of NZ_CP078068.1, read as the reverse complement.
GCTTGCGGATCAATTCCCAGTTTGGCTCCAAGTGCCATGCCTTCTGCAACGGCGGTCATGGAAATCCCCAGAATCAGGTTATTGCAGATTTTTGCAACCTGTCCTGTTCCTACAGCGCCACAATGCACCAGATTTTTACCCATACAGCTGAGGACCGGTTTTACGGCCTCAAAGGTGGCATCGTCTGCACCCACCATAAAGGTCAAAGTTCCGTCTTTGGCGCCCAAAGTCCCGCCAGAGACTGGCGCATCACAGACGCGAATCTGTTTGGCCTGCGCTGCTGCGGCAACCTCCTGAATGGTTTGCGGGTCAATGGTACTGCTGTCGATACATAAACTGCCCGCTTGAAGCACGTTCAGAATACCGTGCTCACCAAGATAAACTTCACGTACATGCTTGGCTGCAGGCAACATGCTGACCACAATATCTGCCTGTTTTGCGGCAGCTTGTGGACTGTCACAAACGATACCGCCCGCTTCGGCAAAATGCTGTAAAGCGACTTTACTCAAGTCATAACCAAAAACCTGATGCCCTGCCTTGAGCAGGTTCTGCGCCATCGAGCCGCCCATGTTGCCCAAACCAATAAATGCAATCTTCATGCTGATGCTCCTTAACGCAGGCTAATCGTGGTATTGACACCGGTGGTTTCCTGGTCATCTTCAAACCAGCGGCTGGTAATGGTTTTGGTCTGGGTATAGAACTGCACTGCCTGCTTGCCATAAGGACCTAAATCCCCCAGTTTTGAACCACGCGAACCGGTAAAGCTGAAGAACGGCACAGGTACAGGAATTGGAATGTTAATACCGACCTGACCGATATCAATCTGGTGCTGGAATGTGCGTGCAGTATTGCCATTTTGGGTAAAGAGTCCAACGCCGTTACCGAATGGATTGGCATTAATCAGCTTAATCGCTTGTTCTAAAGTATCAACATGTATGATCGCCAGTACCGGACCGAAGACTTCTTCTTGATAAATGCGCATATCGGTCGTGACCTGATTAAAAATCGTTGGCCCGACAAAATTGCCTTTTTCATAACCCGGAACATTTACATCACGACCATCCAGCAGCAGTTCAGCGTCCTGTTCAACGCCACTGTTAATTAAGTCTATGACACGGGCTTTGGCACGGGTCGAAATCACTGGCCCAACATCAGTATTCGGTTCATGCCCGGCATTCACCTTTAAGGTTTTGGTTTTAGCCACCAGTTCATCGACCCAGTGCTTGGTGTCCCCGACCATCACGGCCACCGAAAGCGCCATACAACGCTGACCGGCTGCACCAAATGCTGCACCGACCAACGCATTCAGGGTTTGTTCTTTATTGGCATCCGGCATCACCACGACATGGTTTTTCGCGCCCATCATCGACTGTACACGTTTACCGTGCTGGCCGGCCAGATTGTAGACATGCGTACCGACCGCGGTCGAGCCGACAAAGGAAATGGCTTTGATGTCACGATGGGTACACAGCAGATCCACCACTTCTTTACCGCCATGCACTACATTCAGCACACCAGCAGGTACGCCTGCCTCAATTGCCAGTTCCACCAGCATCATGGTCGATAGCGGATCCTGTTCCGAAGGCTTTAACACAAAGGTATTACCGCAGACAATCGCCATCGGGAACATCCACAGTGGAATCATTGCCGGAAAGTTAAACGGCGTAATTCCCGCACAGACACCGAGTGGTTGCTGCAAGGTATAGGTATCGACACCGCGTGCCACACCTTCAACATATTCACCCATTTGTAGTGAACCAATCGAACAGGCATGCTCCACCACTTCTAAGCCACGCTGAATGTCACCTTCGGCATCAGCCAGGGTTTTGCCCTGTTCCGCCGTTAATACTTGGGCAATACTTTTTAAGTTAGTACGAATCAGATCCTGCAGCTTCAACATAATCCGCATACGTGCCTGAATCGGGGTTTGGCGCCAGCTGGCAAAGGCATTTTGTGCGGCAGCAATCGCGGCATTGACTTCTTCTGCAGTTGAAAATGGTACCTGACCCAAAACTTCTTGAGTGGCAGGGTTGATAATATCTTGCCAATGACTGGTTTTTGATTCGACAAATTCACCGTTAATCAGGAGTTTTGCAGTGGTGAATCCGGTACTTTGCTGTGGATGATGAATGGCGTTCATGGTCGCTCCGTGCTGGTTTGTTATTGTCGTTGTGTCTGCCTTTACTGGCTGTTTTAAACGTATTATTTTTTACGCTGTTTCAGCAGACTAACAAAGAACACTTTGACCACCAATAGAAATTGATGCACGATAGATGTGCAAATATGCACAGGAATTTAACAGGATGTTAAATAGAAGATGAAAGTAGATTGGGATCATTTACGTTTCTTTTTGGTTTTGGCACGTGCTAAAACACTCACCAATGCAGCACGCTTGATTGGGGTGGAACACAGTACCGTGGCACGGCGGATTCAGGCGCTGGAAAATACCCTTGGCACGCAACTGTTTAAACGCGAAGCGACAGGGTATGAGCTGACCTCGGAAGGTCTGGCATTGGTGCCGCGTGTGGAACTGATGGAACAATCCTTTATCCAGATTGACAAACGCAACGATCCCTTGCAAGGCCGGGTGCGGATTGGTGCACCAGAAGGTTTTGGTACGGCATTTTTAGCGCGCTTACTGGCCGAGTTCTCCCAGCACTACCCTTTACTGACCATTGACCTGATTCCGGTGCCGAAAGCGATCAAACTTTCACATCGTGAAGCTGATATTGTAATTGCGATTGACCGGCCCAAATCGGGCCCCTATATCATTACCCGTCTGTCGAATTACTGTCTAAAACTGTATGGCAGTCAGCATTATTTACAGAAAAATCCGCAAATTAAAAAACTGGAAGACCTCAAGCAGCACCGTTTTGTCGATTATATTGATGATCTGGTCTATAGCTCGGCCCTGTATTCGCTGGAACGTTTACCGCTGCAATTGACTGCCTGTTTTCGCAGTAACAGTATTCTGGCCCAGCAAATTGCGGTCAGTGCCGGTGCCGGGCTAGCTATTTTACCGAAATTTTTGGCCCATGATAAAAGTGAACTGCAACAGGTTCTGGGCGATCAGGTCAGTTTTACCCACACTTTCTGGATGCTGACGCTGGTTGATCTGCAACACGAACCGAAAATTAAACTGGTCTGGGATTTTCTGCGTAAACAGGCGGACCTTCAGCAAGACCTGTTAATGGGCAGATAATTGCGCTTAAAAAACTGTTCGCTTCATAAATACAGCCTTAAGTTAATTCAACTCAAACACAAACGTATCGATACAGCAAATGAACGTATCACAACATTCCTGATGCCCGCGACTTGTTAAATTAACAAGCAGCCATTCGCAATATTTAATGAGATACAGGAAAATAACATGAAAATTCTGATCGTTCTGACTTCACATGACACGCTTGGCGATACCGGCAAGAAAACCGGATTTTGGCTGGAAGAACTGGCTGCACCTTACTATAGCTTTGTTGATGCAGGTGCAGAGCTAATTCTGGCTTCTCCTGCGGGTGGCCAGCCTCCCTTAGACCCAAAAAGTAATGAACCGGATGCACAGACTGAAACCACCAAACGTTTTGAAGCAGATGAAGTGGCCATGAAGCAGCTTGCCAATACACATAAATTAAGTGAAGTCTTAAATCAGGATTTTGATGCTGTGTTCTATCCCGGTGGTCATGGTCCATTATGGGATCTAGCCGAAGACCAGAACTCTATTTCCTTGATTGAGCAGACTTTGCAGGCCAATAAACCTGTGGCATTGGTTTGTCATGCGCCGGGCGTACTTCGTGATGTTAAAGATGCTGAAGGTCGTTCGATTATAGAAGGCAAGACAGTTACTGGCTTTAGTAATAGCGAAGAAGACGGCGTGGGCCTGACCGCTATTGTGCCATTTTTAGTTGAAGACATGCTCAAAGAAAAAGCTGGCCAATATTCCAAAGCTGATGATTGGCAGGCTTATGTCCAAGAAGATGGTCTGCTCATTACCGGACAAAATCCTGCCTCTTCGGCTGCGACAGCTGAAGCTTTATTGAAGTTATTAAAATAACGCGATAAATCAATTTAAGGTTTGGCTTCCCATTTCAATCTATAGCAAAAACTCCTGAATATATTTCAGGAGTTTATCTTTAAAGATCAATTGGCTGAGGCAAGATGACTGGCCAGCAGTTCACGAAGTTTAAACTTCTGGATTTTTCCAGACGGCGTCATTGGAATATCTTCCCAAATCTCCAGGCGTTCTGGAATATATTGCATCGCGAGATTATGGGTTTTTAAAAAGTTGACGATATCATTCAGTTCTAATGGCTGACTTAGATCTTTAAGCTTGATAATCGCACAGGCTCTTTCACCGAGTCGTTCATCGGCATAGGCGACCAGCGCCACGACGGCGATATTCGGATGCTTATACAGCAGAGATTCAATTTCTGCGACCGGAATATTTTCTCCACCGCGAATGATTACATCTTTTTTACGTCCCCATATCCGGATATAGCCTTGCTCATCCTGATAGGCAATATCTCCGGTATCAAACCAGTCATCTGCATCGGTATCATTTAAATGTGCACGTTTTAAATAACCGCCAAAACTTGAACAGGCACGAATCATTAAGCGTCCCGGCTCATTCAGCGGTTTAATTTCTCCCGCTTTATTGACGATTTTGATCTCTACACCGGGCAAAGCAATCCCATCCGTATTAAAGGAACGTTCATCCTCATCTTCAGGTCGTGTGGTGGTAATTGCGCCGCACTCGGTCATGCCCCAAGCAGAAATCACTTTGACACCTAAGGTTTCCCGTGCTTTTTGTACCAATGAGCCTGGAATCGGTGCACCTGCACACAAGAAGGTTTTCAGGCTGCTGACCTGATTCTGCTGCTCCGCAACGGTGGTAGACAGGTCATTCAGGAATGGTGTAGATGCCATGGTAAAACTGACCTGATGCTGGTGAATTAAATCCACTGCCTGTGACACATCCCAGACATCTTGCAACACCACTTTGGCATTCAGTTCAATCGGCATCATCAGGCCATACATAAAGCCGGTTTGATGCGCCATGGGTGAAGCCATGAGTACTACATCATTTTCATTTAAATGCAGACGTTCGGCATAGGGAACGATATTTGAAAATAAGGTATTGGCAGTATGCATTACCCCTTTCGGCTCACCTGTGGTGCCAGAAGTAAAAATCAGCTGGGTAATATCATCGGGTTGAGCTTCAAGCTGATCCAGGCCTGCAATTGCTGCGGAATCCTGCTCAAGCCCATGATTGACCAGGACCCGGTCAAAATTATTCTCTTCAAGACCATTGACCACCACCACATGTTGCAAAGTCTCAATTTTAGTCTTTAAGTGATTTGCCAGCTGTTCATGATCAAAATTACGGAAGTTTTTCGGTACGATAAATACTTTGGCTTCGCCATGTTTCAGCATGAATTCCAGTTCACGCTCCCGAAAAATCGGCATCAAAGGATTTAGTACAGCACCGATGCGGCTACAGGCCAGATACAGCAAGGTAAATTCCCACCAGTTCGGCAACTGGCACGAGACTACGTCATTTTGAGTAACACCCAATTGCTTTAAGCCTAAAGCAATTTTATTGGTTATCTCCCAGAGATCCTTGTAGCTAAACACCTGCTCGGTTTTGTGTTCCATCTTAAAACTGACCAGCGCAGTTTTATCTGGATTCTTGTCGATGGCCTGACGCAGAGAATCAATAATGGTTTTATTTAACCAGTAGCCATCTTTCAGCATCTTCTCTTTTCTGGAAGCTATAAGAACCGCATCGAATTCCATTCGTTCACTCCTAATTTTAATTATATGGGCTGAGTCTTTACTGAATAATGCACTAAGCCGGAACAGCCTTTCGACCTGCTTTTTTACGCGCAATAATAGTTTTCATAATTTGTGCAGTACCATCGCCAATCTGGAAACCCAGTACATCGCGCATGCGCTGTTCCATGACACCACGATCATATCCGGCATGACCAAAGGTCAGCAAACATTGATGAATTACATCATAGGCCAGCTTCGGTCCCCACCATTTACACATTCCAGCCTCGGAGGTGTGTGGCAGATGATTGTCTTTCAGCCATAAGGTTTGCAGACAGAGTAAACGTGCGGCTTCTACCTGAGTTTCATACTCGGCCAATGGATGTGACACCCCTTGAAAAGCGCTTAAGGGCTGGCCAAAGGCTTCACGTTGCGCTGCATATTCCCAGGCTTCATCCAGACTGACACGAGCCACGGCCAAAACCTGTAAACCAATCAAGGCACGTGAAAAGTCAAAGCCTTGCATGACCTGCACAAAGCCTTTGTTTTCATCACCGAGACGATGATTGACCGGTACACGGACATTATCAAAGAAGATTGAACCGCGACCAATGGCACGTTGCCCATGACAGTCAAAACGCGTGGTGCTAATGCCCGGTAAATCCATCGGAACTAGAAGTGCTGTCACGCCATGTGCGCCGTCTTCATTGGCACCAGTACGGCCAAATACCACCGATGCATCGGCCTGATCGGCAGCCGAAATCGAGGTTTTTTCGCCGTTAATGATATATTCATCGCCGTCACGTTCAATTTTTAAACGTAGGTTGGCGGCATCTGAACCCCCACGCGGTTCGGTCAATGCAATTGAAAAAATCGCTTCACCCGCAGTGAGTTTTTTCAGCCAGGGCTCTACCACTTCCGGTTGTCCATGTTCAGCCAGAATCTGGCCATTTAGCGAAGCGAGCAGATTGATATAAGAAAAACTTAGATCTGCCTTGGCCACCGCTTCATGAATGACCCCTGCAGCCAGACGTCCCATGCCTTGACCGCCATACTGTTCAGGCAGTTCCGGCGCAATAAAACCCATTTCACCCATTTTCTTGACCAGATCACGATCAAAGATTCGGCTCTGATCACGTTCTAAAAAGCCGGGGGCAATATATTTTTGTGCAAATTTTTCAACGGTTTCTGCTAAAAATTCGAGCTCTTCCGTGATATAAGGATTTTTAGTCATCAGTCATTTTCCTTATTTATAAAATTTACGAAATTCAGGCTGACGTTTTTCCTTCAGGGCATTGACGCCTTCGCGCGATTCTTCCGTATCATAATAAAGTTTTAATGCATACATCCCCATGCCGGCAATTCCTGCCTGATGTGCCGTATCCATATTGAAGCTACGTTTGGCAATCGCGATTGCGGTCGGACTGCGCTGACAGATTTCTTCGGCCCAGGCCTGTACTTCGGCATCGAGTTGATCGGCAGGAACACATTTATTTGCCAGCCCCATTTCAACTGCTTCCTGTCCACTATAACGGCGGCACATATACCAGATTTCACGGGCTTTTTTCTCACCCACAACACGAGCCAGATAAGCTGTGCCATAACCTGGATCTACTGAGCCCATTTTCGGGCCCACCTGACCAAAAATGGCTTTTTCCGAACAAATGGTCAGGTCACAAATGGTGGCCAGAACGTTACCGCCACCAATGGCATAACCTTGTACACGAGCGATCACCGGTTTTGGTACATCACGAATCGCGGTATGCAACTCTTCCATCGGTAGACCAATGGTACCGCGGCCATCATAATTACCATCGTGAGCAGACTGGTCGCCGCCAGTACAGAAAGCACGATCACCGGCGCCAGTCAGTACAATCGCACCCACTTCACGGTCATAGCCGGCCTTGTTTAGGGCCTTGATTAATTCATCACAGGTGGTGCCACGAAAGGCATTCATTTTTTCTGGGCGATTGATGGTGATCCAGGCCACACCGTTTTTCACTTCATATAAAATATCTTCAAAATTCATTGTTATAACTTCCTGTATTTATCTATCTGACCTTATTTTTCGTATTTTCTAGCAATTTTTGCTTAACCACTCATGGTTAAACCACCAGAAACACTGAGTACTTGCCCGGTAATAAAGCTGGCATCTTCACTTAAAAAGAATGCAATCGAAGAAGCTAAATCTTCCGGCTGGCCTAAACGACCAAGTGGAATAGCACGAGTGAAAGCCTCACGTAATTTTTCTGGATTCGATGCACCCTCGGTGACACCTGCCAGTAAGGCTGTATCGGTTGGTCCGGGACAAATCACATTAATTTTGATGTTATGACGAGAATGTTCACGGGCCAGTGTTTTTGAGAATGAAAGCAGTCCGCCCTTACATGCAGCATAAACCGCTTCACCTGAAGAACCGACTCGGGCAGCATCAGAGGCAATGTTGACAATACTGCCAGAATTGCGCTCGACCATACCTTTCAGAACGGCAAAGTGCATATTCAGCATACCGACCAGATTGATCTGAATCAGTTTTTCCCATTCTTGCGGATTCGTTTTGATAAAAGGTTTGAAAATATCCCAACCGGCATTATTGACCAGTCCATCAATCGGCCCAAGCTCGGCTTCTACTTGCTGTACAGCCTGCTCCACAACAGTATTTTGAGTAATGTCACACTGCACAGCCAGGGCCTGGCCATTCTGCTGGTTAATTTCTGCGGCCAGTTTTTCTGCTGCTGCAATATTCATGTCAAAGATCGCAACTTTCGCACCTTCTTCCGCCAGACGGCGGCAGGTTGCTGAACCGATGCCACCTGCGCCACCGGTCACAATTACGACTTTATCCTTCAACCCTTTCATTTAACTCTCCCTGGTATATTTTTATCTGATTCTGATTAACTATTGTTCATATATCGCCTGTTATCACTAAAATAGAATTAGAATATTTTTATGTCAATATATTTACATAAAATAAGTTTATATATTTATTTTATAACTTATTATCAATAACTTGTAATTTTAACAAATTAAAGACATTGACACATATCAGCTTTACTCTTAGATTTGCACTATCAATCACAGGCTCATTTTCAGAATAATGCAACCTGAATCGAAAAAACTTTTTATGTTGCTTCATTCAATCAAGCTGACTGAATAAAGAGAAAAAAATCATGATTTCTCAAGTTAATATGGTGCCAGTGTACTTGGGTTCTACATGCGCGCTGCAATCTGGAATTCGATTTATGCGAGTGAGCTCTAAGCTATACTCTTTTTTATTTAAACGTGTTGAGCTGGGTGGCTTATCAAATGAGTGATACTGTGTCAAAAAAATATGATCAATCCTTATACTCTGCCCACAATAGACTTTTTTTCAGGCTGTTTCAGGTGGGGAATACGCTGGATCGCAAATGCTCGAATGAACTGGGAATTTCTCCAGTGCATTGGGCTGTACTGGGAGCCTTGTCTCGGCCGCGGGTAAAATCAGGGATGTCATTTTCTGATTTGACCGAATACCTCGGTGTAAGCCGGCAAAATCTGGACGCAGTTTTAAAACGTCTGGAACGTGATGGTCTGGTTGAACGGATTATCAGTGAGCAAGACAGACGTGCTAAAAATGTCGCGCTGACCAGCGAAGGCTTTAAAACCTGGGATAGTTTGCAGAATGATTTTTTTGATTTTTATGGACAGGCTTTGAACAAGCTGACTTTTGATGATGCCATTACTCTGATTCACCTTCTTAATAAAGTCAATGACGGCCTGAAAAATATTCATTTGCCAAAAGAAATGAATGCAGAATAAAAAAATGAGAAGCACGATGCTTCACTTTGATTCATATAAAAATGAGCCCGAGCAGGCTCATTTTTACAGACTTTATGAATAGTTATGCTTTTTGCGGATCATATTGACGGTCCTTGATAAAGATCCCGGATACAGCACCACATAAGAAATATGCACCGCCCATAATCAGGAAGCCCAAACCGATAGAGCCACCACTTGCAGCCGCCCCGATAATTGCAGGTGCAAACATGGCGCCAATACGCCCGGCATTATAAGCACCACCAACCGCAGTACCACGAATCGAGGTTGCAAAGCTTTCGGTCATGTAGGTGGCATTAATCGCATAAGGAATACCGTACAGGAAACCAAAGAAAATCAGCAGATAGGCAATATTGTCAGGGCTATTAAACAGTACAATCACCGGCAGGAAGATCGCTGTGCCAATAGCACCAAAGGCAAAGACAAAACGGCGTCCTAAACGGTCTGCTGTAAAGCCAGCCAGAACCTTGCCGAAAATCATGGCGACATAAGTCCCAATCATATAACCTGCCATCGATTTAAAATCCATATGTAATTCAGATTCTAGATAGGCCGGCATCCAGTTGTTGACGCCGTAATAACCAAACTGTAAAAAGCCAGCGGTTAAAATCCACAGGATAAACATTCTGCGGTTTCTAGGATCGGCAAAAATTTCCTTGGTGGTACTTTTTTTAACAGGTCGATTTGCCGTTACATCTGCAGGCGCATATAAACGTTGCAGTCTGGCCCGCTGCCAAGACTCTGGTTCTGGCACCAGTTTCTGGATAAAAAATGCCATGGCGGCTGGAATAATCGCGACAAAGAACAGCATCCGCCAGCCGTAGTCTGGAATAATCCAGCCAGCAAGCAAGGTCGCCACAATATAACCGACTGTCCAGCCTGCCTGTAAGGTTCCCAAGACTGTTGTCCGATATTCAGTAGGTACATATTCTGCCATCAATGTATTGGCTGCAATATATAAAGCGCCAATTCCGAATGCAGACAGAAAGCGTAATAGCGCGAACTGTTCAAAATTCTGGGTAAAACCCAGTGCCGCAGTCAATGTAGAAAAAATCAGGATGGAAATGACCACGGTGCGTACCCGGCCTAAATGGTCACAGGCCCAACCGCCCATAAATCCGCCAATGGCCATCCCGGCCAAAGTGAAACTTCCCAGTGCTCCTGCCTGTAAATTGCTTAAGCCAAACTCAGCTTTGAGACTGTTCAAGCTAAATGACAGCAATAACATGTCTGCGCCATCGACCAGTAAGGCCAGAAAAGCAAATATAAAGGCAATTTGCTGGGTTCTTTTGGTCGTGGGCTTGATTTTTCCTAATTCTGTTGCGAGATCCGTCATTGTAAATATCCTTGTTATTGCTTATTTCGTATTGATGTTTTAATTGCCATCTTGCACATAGACGGGTTGCTACAAATGCAATCCTGACAATTTTTAGCTCCTGTTTTTCTTGGTTTCTCTGAGAGATTTTCAGATCTCCTTTTATTTTTGCTGTTCCTGTCGAGCCCAATCAAGGTAATTAAGATAAGTTGAATTTTCAACAATATTTGATATTAAGTTTTGTTATACGAAATTAGTTATCGCTAATTTGATTATTAAATCATTTTAAGATATTTTGATATGAGGATTAGAAATTAGATGATATTGAATACAATAAAACAGGGAGTGTAAGGATGGGTGCTTTAACAGGCTTTCGCGTACTGGATTTAAGCCGTATTTTAGCCGGCCCGTGGTGCAGTCAAATTTTGGCCGATTTAGGCGCCGAAGTGATTAAAATTGAAAAACCTAATCACGGGGATGACACGCGAATCTGGGGCCCGCCCTGGCTAAAAAATGACAAGCAGGAAGATACGCATGAATCGGCATATTATCTTTCTGCCAACCGCGGTAAACATTCAGTTGCCGTGGATCTGTCTACGCCTGAAGGTCAAGAGATCATTAAAAAAATTGCCCAGCAAAGTGATGTGGTCATCGAGAATTATAAAGCGGGTTCTCTAAAAAAATATGGTTTGGATTATGAAAGTCTGAGTCAGTTAAATCCGCGTCTGGTGTACTGTTCAATTACCGGCTTTGGCCAGAACGGCCCACGTGCACACGAACCAGGTTATGATTTTATTATTCAGGGCATGGGTGGCATGATGAGCGTCACCGGTGAACGCGATGACTTGCCGGGAGGCGGCCCGCAAAAAGCCGGTCTGGCTTTTGCTGACCTGACCACCGGTTTATATTCTGCAATTGCCATTCAGGCGGCATTATTGTCGCGGGAAAAAACCGGTGAAGGCCAGCATATCGATATGGCACTGCTGGATACCCAGGTGGCTTCCCTCTCCGTTCTGGCAATGAATTATCTGACTTCAGACAAAGTGCCGGGCCGCTTTGGAAATGCGCATGCCAATATTGTGCCTTATCAGGTGTTTAAGGCACAGCAAGGTGAGTTTATTATCGCCTGTGGCAATGACCTGCAATTCAAGGCCTTGTGTCAGGCAGTGGGCTTGGCTGAGGTCGCCGAAGATCCTCGTTTCCTAAAAAATTCAGGACGGGTGATGCATCGTGAAGAGCTGACCACAGTGCTACAGGCACATTTCTATAAGCAACCCGCACAAACCTGGGTGGATCTGATTCATGCAGTCAAAGTTCCGGTTGGTATGATTAATAACCTGAAGCAGACTCTGAAAGAAGAACAGGTATTGGCACGTGAGATGGTCATCCAGATGCCACACACTTTACGTGAAGATTACACCTCGATTGGCTCACCGATTAAACTTTCCAAGACCCCGGTAGAGTATAAAAAAGCGCCACCCTGTTTAGGTGAAGATACCGATGTAGTCTTAAGCCAGTTTTTAAGCCCGGATGAAATAGATGAGCTGAAAAGCAAAAAAGTCATCCAGCAGCGATAAGCTAGCAAGCAATAAAAAAGGAATCTTTATGATTCCTTTTTTATTTTCACCGTAATTAGCCAGATTTTCTATTCTTTTTTAACAGGCTTTGGTATTGGGCTGAACAGTTCGAGGCAGTTCACGACGCAAAATTTTGCCGACCGCAGACTTTGGCAATTCAGATACGAATTCTATATATTTTGGCATTTTATAACTGGTCAGTTGCTGTTTCAGGAAAGCCATGACCTCGTCCTGAGTCAGGTTGGCGTCCTGTTTCACAATAAATGCCTTGGGTACCTGTCCGGATTTTTCATCCTCAATCCCGATCACGGCACATTCCAGTATTTTGGGATGTTTGGACAGTACGCCTTCCAGCTCATTCGGATAGACATTAAAACCGGAAACCAGAATCATGTCCTTTTTACGGTCTAGAATGGTGATATAACCCTGCTCATCCATACAGCCGATATCGCCTGTCAGAAAGAAGCCGTCTTTCGTAAATGCCTGAGCCGTTGCTTCCGGTTGCTGCCAGTAACCTTTCATCACCTGAGGTCCTCGAATGGCGATTTCTCCAGCCTGCTGAAACTCAACCGGCTTGGCCTCATCGTTTAAAATCAGGATTTCAGTTCCTGCCAGTGGCAAACCAATGGTGCCACTAAAGCGTCGGCTCAGCGGTGGATTAAAGGTCGCAGTAGGTGATGTTTCAGAAAGTCCATAACCTTCATAAATCTGGCAGCCTGTGATTTCATGCCATAACTCGGCAGTGCTTTTTAAAATAGACGATCCACCACCTGTGGTGGTTTTAAGACGTGAATGATCCAGCTCACGAAATCGAGGATGATGTCCCAGCGCGTTAAACATGGTATTCACGCCCGGAAAAACAGTCGGTGGGTGTTTCTGATATTGATCCAGCAAAGCATCCAGATCTCTCGGGTTCGGAATCAGGACATTGGCGAAACCGCGACTCAAACCATAACTGAACAGGCAGATAGTAAAACCATAAATGTGATACAGCGGTAAGGCACAGAACACATATTCATCTTCGGTAGCATAGCGATCTCCGAAATGACTGATAAAGACCGTACTGTTCTGCGCGATATTAAAAAGAATATTGCGATGGCTCAGTTCAGCACCTTTGGATACACCCGTTGTTCCACCAGTATATTGCAGAATGACCGTATCTTTCTGATGCTGTACAGGCGTCTTAAAATCGATCGTTTCGACTTGATCAATCGCCTGTTTAAAGTCAAAAAACCGTTTATCTGGATATTCTGCAGCCTGACGAGAAACTGTCACGGGCTGATCCTGAATAAAATCCATCGGATGCGTTGAAATCACATATTTGAGTGCAGGACATTCATCTAGTGCTGTTAATTGCTCCAAAGTCTGTCCCAGAATAATCAAGGCTTCTGCCCCTGAATCCTGTAGCTGATGATACAGCTCGCGCTGAGTGTACATCGGATTGACATTGACCAGCACATAACCGGCACGAATAATGGCAAAGGTCGCAATCGGGTACTGAATAATATTCGGCAACATTACTGCAATACGGCCACCAGCTGCCAGCCCCAACTCCTGCAAATAGGTGGCGAATTTCTGGCTATATACGTCGATGTCTTTATAGCTGAACTTGCGATTCCGATAGATAAATGCAGTTTTATCCTGAAATTTAACTAAATTATCAGCAATCGTCATGCTCAGGGTTTTCTCGGGATCTGGCCGGGTAAATTCCGGATTGATATTCCACTTTTTATATTCTTCCATCCATGGCTGATTTTTCATTACAGCACTCCTATCTTTGCTTTAAATTTATTTCGTATTGTTAAAACTCTAAGGTTTCAATTTTCCTAGCAGGCTTTTACACCAGTTTTTGCTGCATTTGCTCCAGATACTGGTAGTGATAACCGCTACGAATAAAATGCTGATTTTTATTTCTGAATGAATGCGCATAATCTGGCCAGACCAGAGTCAACTTGCGGCTGACCGGATCCAGATACCAGCTTTTACAGCTTTCCGATAGCCAGACACTGCCTTGAGACAGTTGCTGCAGCTCCTGCATATAACTATTTTCAGCATGCTGATCAGCCTCGAAAACCTGAATCTGATTCAGCTCAAAAAATTGCAAGGCATCCAGCACCAGATCAAATTGGGTTTCCAGAAAATAAAGCGCTGAATTATGACCACTGCCGGTATTGGGTCCATTCAGGATGAACAGGTTTGGAAAATTATGTACGGTCGTTGACTGATAGCCCTGCATGCCGCTAGACCATTGTTGTTCCAGACTTAGGCCATGTTTACCGACGACCTTTGCCGCATAAGGTGGACGTGCTGCTTCAAACCCAGTGGCAAATACAATGATATCTGCAGGAAATTCATGGCCGGATTTGCTTATTACGCCATCTTGGCTTACTTCTGCCAAGGCCGAGTCTTCAAGCGTGACATGCGCTTTTAAAAAGGTTGGATAATAATCATTAGAGAGCAATAAGCGCTTGCAACCCGGCTCATAATGCGGAGTGAGTTTATGCTGTAACTCAGGGTCTGAAATCTGATGTTTTAAAAATTGCAGACAATTTTTCTTGACCCGCTCGATCTGGCTTTTCAGATTACGACGCTGGGCAAAATTGTATTCATTGCCCCAGAACAACGAGTGTCTGAGTGCTGACATACTGTCCGGATCTTTGCGGAAAAGCTGTTTTTCTGACTCAGAATAAGCCCGGTCTGGCCGCGGTAATATATATGGCGCACTACGTTGCAAGACGGTCAGGCTTTTGGCCATTTTGGCAATTTCCGGCACAAGCTGAACTGCTGAAGCTCCAGAACCGACCACAACCACGCGCTGATTATCCAGATTCAGCTGATGATTCCAGCGCGCGGAATGTATGACCTGGCCCTGAAATTCTGCCAGACCCGGAATTTGCGGGAGATGTTCATCCGCAAGATGTCCGGTTGCTGTGATTAAAATTTCTGCCTGATACAGACCTTGAGAAGTCTGAATTTCCCAGATACGTGCTTTGGCATTCCAGCTAGCTTTTTCCAGTTGAGTTTGAAAGTCGATATGTGGCCGGATATTTTCCTGATCACAGCACTGGATTAAATAACGCTGAATTTCTGCCCCTTGCGGAAAGACACGCGACCAGTCCGGATTTTTAATAAAAGAAAAAGAATATAAATGAGATGGCACATCACAGGCGACACCGGGATAGGTATTATCACGCCATGTTCCACCGACTTCTGCGGCACGTTCAATGATTTTAAAGTCGTGAATGCCCTGCTGTTTCAGACGGATTGCCATGCCCAAACCACCGAAACCGCTGCCTACGATTAAAATCTTGCTGCGCTGTACTGGAGCTTGCATTATTTTTCTCCTGTTTTAAGGCATCGACGGCTGGATTTTTTGATTTGCCGGATACTGCTGTGGATGCTGGCTAAACTGGTTCACCAGTTGCAGCACTTCTGCAGGCGCTTCGATATACAGTGCGTGTCCCGACGCAATTTCGATATAACGACTGTCCTGTATTGAGGCAAACAGCAGCTTTGCTTGAGCCAGAGGTATCATGCGGTCTTCATGGCAAGCGACGATTAAGGTCTCCGCACAAATGTCCGGCAAGATCGAGGTAATATCAATGCGATAATTCAGTTCACGTTGTTTGGCTGCATCTTGGGAAGGTTTAACAAAGCGTGCCAGATCAAGCACCTGTTGTTCGCTACGGGCACATAGATAATCATCGCTATACAGGCAATAATTGACAAAATGCGGCAAGGCAGCGGATTGTTCATTAAATAACTGTTGCCAGATGCTTGTCCGCAGTTGCTGCACCGAGCTGGTCTTTGCCCAACCGGCTAACAGAATCAAGCGCGCTACGCGCTGTTTGAGACTCGCGGCGACTTGTGCAGCAATCACGGCACCGAGTGAATAACCTACGACTGTAATAGTTTCATCTTCTGCAACTGCATGCTGAATCAGTGCTTCGACCTGCTGGCTGAAATCGCTAATCGCCAGATCAGCTTTATCAGGTGTGTGCAAATCAATTGATAACACCCGCTGATGCATGCCCAGCATCGGAAAAATATAACTAAAATGCTTGTCGGTATTTCCACCTGTGCCATGAATCAGAATAATGCTGGGAAATGCAGAACGCTGTCCGACTTCGTGATAGTTAAGTTGCAAATCAGCATAAGGAAACTGTCGAGTAATCACGTCTAAATCCATATAGACTCCTGATCTTGTTGTTTTATAGTCTGTTCAACCGCAGAGAAAAAAACTGATATTGAATACAGTTGAGATGCAAAACGGGTTATTAAAAAAAGACCCACGATCAAGAGAGGCGATCGTGGGTCAAAAGGTTTAATCGAATTTGAACTCTTCAGCTTCAAGCAGGAACAGGCTTTCACCACCCGCTAGAATATTGGCAGTATGCGTTGCAGTTCTTGGTAAAATCCGTGCAAAGAAGAATTGTGCAGTTTTGATTTTTGCTGCATAGAACGCATCGGTATGACCTTGTTCAATTTTCTGCTGTGCCGTAATCGCCATTTTTAGCCATAAATAAGCCGACACCACATAACCGGAGAAATATAAATAATCGACTGAGGCCGCACCAATTTCATTGACAGACTGTTGTGCCTGAGTCTGAATGGTTTTGGTGAGCTCCAGCCACTGTTCGGTTAGCTGGCTGACTTGTGCAACTTGCTGGCTTAATTGGGCATGTTGCTGATGATCTTTCACATAAGCCTGAATCTCATCGGTCAATGCAGTCAGCAAGCCAAGCTTTGAACCCAGAACTTTACGCGCCAATAAATCAATCGACTGAATTTCAGTGGTGCCTTCATAAAGGCTGGCAATACGTGCATCACGGGCAATCTGCTCCATGCCATGCTCGGTAATATAACCGTGACCACCGAAGACCTGCATACCATGCTTCGCCGCTTCCACGCCTGTTTCAGTCATGAGTGCTTTGGCAATTGGGGTGAGTAATGCCAGACGGTCTTCAGCTGCTTTTTTCTCATCGGGATTATCGGTTGCTTCAGCAATATCGGCATAGGTCGCCAGATAATAGGCCAGCGCACGTGAACCTTCTGCAAATACCTTTTGAGTCAGCAGCATGTTACGTACAGCCGGATGCACAATAATTGGATCTGCTGGCTGGTTGGGCGCCTTGGCACCTTCCAAAGAACGCATGGCCAGACGGTCTTTGGCATAAGCCAATGCGCCCTGATAAGAAGATTCTGCTGCTGCCAGACCCTGAATCGCTGTACCAATACGCGCCGAGTTCATAAAGGTAAACATGCAGTTCAGGCCGCGGTTTTCAGGCCCGATCAGAAAACCTTTGGCATTGTCAAAATTCAGTACACAAGTCGCATTCCCGTGAATCCCCATTTTGTGTTCAAGCGCGCTGCAGACCACGCCATTACGCGAAGCCACATTGCCCGCTTCATCCAAATTGTATTTCGGCACGATAAACAGCGAAATACCTTTGGTACCGGCAGGCGCATCGGGTAAACGTGCCAGTACGATATGCACAATATTTTCAGCCAGGTCATGTTCACCGGCAGATATAAAGATTTTCTCACCGCTGATGCTATAACTGCCATCTTCATTTGGCACTGCTTTGGTACGGATTAATCCCAGATCTGAACCAGCATGCGATTCGGTTAAACACATGGTTCCAGTCCAGCGGCCGGCAATTAAAGGCACCAGAAATTTCTGTTTTTGCTCATCGCTTCCGTGGTGTTCCAGAGTGCGCATAGCACCGTGTGATAGGCCCGGATACATGCCCCAAGACCAGTTGGTCGCGGTAATAATTTCTGAAATCGCGATACGGTATAAAGTCGGGAAGCCTTGGCCGCCATATTTTTCATCACCGGTTAATGAGGTAAAGCCAAGTTCCACATATTTATCATAAGCCGCTTTAAAACCATCTGGTGTGGTTACCACGCCATCTTGTAAACGGCAACCCTGCTGATCGCCTGTGGCATTAATCGGTAGCAGTTCGTTTTGGCAAAAATCGGCAGCGACTTCCAGATATTGCTCCATAATATCCATCGATACTTTGTCTGCGAACCTGGTATAGCCCTGATATTTCTGTTCCACATTGAGCAGGTCTTTCAGCACAAACGTCATGTCTTTTAATGGCGCAATATAATTTCTCATCGTAATTCCCTTGCATGAGTTTTTAATTTGTATATTTATGACTTAAAATTTCATAATACGAAATTATGTTTTAAATCCAATATAATATAAGTCCCAGTATAAAATCTAGTCATTCTGTGAAATTTCCTATTTAAAAAATAAAAATATTCAACATGAAAAAAAGCCATTCATGCTTGAATGGCTTTTTATTGAGTGATAACGCTTAGATGATCTAGCGCGGGAAAAATTGAGCCAAACGTTGATAAATAATCTGCTCGGCATCCTGCATGATATTGTCAATCAGCGCCTGACAGGTCGGAATATCATGAATCAATCCCATCACCTGTCCAGCGGTCAGTACGCCCGCATCTACATCGCCATTTTCCAGCGCAAGCTTGCCTTTTAAACCACTGACATAGGGACGAATCTGTTCAA
Organism: Acinetobacter sp. F9; assembly: GCF_019195275.1. NCBI lineage: Bacteria > Pseudomonadati > Pseudomonadota > Gammaproteobacteria > Moraxellales > Moraxellaceae > Acinetobacter > Acinetobacter sp. F9. The sequence continues at coordinate 1,938,523 of NZ_CP078068.1, read as the reverse complement.
ACTCCAGACCTGGATCTTCACTCATTTTCACCACCAGCTCAGATACTGCATTTTTGGCAACACGCGCAGTATTTCTAAACTGCCGATACAGTAGATGTGTCGCCCTTTCATCATTGTCGACATAAAACTGTTTGATGTTCGGATGGATTGGCGCTTCCTGAGTGGCACAAAAGCGTGTACCCATATTGATGCCTTCAGCACCTAAAGCCAAAGCTGCGACCAGACCACGACCATCAGCAAAACCGCCACTGGCCACAATCGGTACAGTAAGCTGATCTGCTGCCGCAGGAATCAGGATCAGGCCAGGAATATCATCTTCACCCGGATGCCCGGCACATTCAAAACCGTCAATCGAGATCACGTCCGCACCGATTCTTTGCGCTGAAAGTGCATGACGAACCGAGGTACATTTATGAATCACAATGATGCCATGCTGTTTAAATGCCTCAATATGTTCGTGTGGCTTATTGCCTGCTGTTTCTACGATCTTGATACCGCTTTCAATAATGGCCTGTCGATATTCGGCATACGGCGGCGGATTCACAGCGGGTAATAAAGTCAGATTCACCGCAAAAGGCTGATCAGTCATGTCACGGCAACGTGCAATTTCCTTGACCAGTGCTTCTGGCGTTGGTTGCGTTAGTGCCGTTAATGTTCCCAAGCCGCCAGCATTAGATACAGCACTGGCCATTTCCGCTGTACCGACCCACATCATGCCACCCTGAATAATCGGATAGCGAATCCCTAAAAGCTCGGTTATACGGGTCTGAATGTTCATGCAAGCTCTCCTTAGCATCCGGTAAATTGTGCAGGGCGTTTTTCGAAAAAAGCCTGGACGCCTTCTTTATAATCCTGACTGTTTAGCGCCAGATATTGCAGGTTTTGTTCCAGCTCCAGTTGCTGGTCGATGGTATTTTCAGCACTGCGTTGCAAGGCCTGTTTGGTTAAAGCCAGTGCATAAGTCGGCTGTTGTGCCAGTCGCTGTGTAATGTCGTCGATATAAACATCAAATTCTGTATCTGGAAGCATTTTCCAGATCATGCCCATTTCGGCAGCCTCTTTGGCATGTAAGGGTTCACCGAGTAAAGTCAGTGCCATGGCACGTGCATAACCGATTAAATGTGGCAACATCCAGGTGCCACCAGCATCGGGAATCAAGCCGATTTTGGAAAAGGCCTGAATAAATCGGGCACTTTCCTTGGCAATGACCAGATCACAGGCCAGCGCGATATTGGCACCTGCACCGGCAGCAACTCCATTTACTGCTGCAATCACCGGTTTGGGACTCTCACGGATCAGCTTAATCAAGGGATTATAATATTTGGCCAGCGAACCTTGTGGTGGCAAAGGCACCTTGCCGAGCTGTCCGGCACGTTCTTTTAAGTTCTGTCCCGCTGAAAAGGCCCGACCATTGCCACGAATCACAATCACCCGTATATCCGGATCTGTATTCCAGCTTTTCAGCACCTGCTGCACTTCCTCATGCATTTTCCGGTTAAAACTGTTAAGTGACTCCGGGCGGTTAAAGCTTAAAGTCGCGATGCCTTGCTGAACCTGAGTTTGAATCGTATCCCACATTCGCAATCTCCTTATTTTTATCTGTATCCCTACAATTAATAACCTTTGTTGACATCTACCTGATGACACAACTCCAGACCCTGCTTGAAACGGCGGTCATTCTCCAGAATCTGTTCCACCACTACCGACATCGGCGCATGTGAGGCCACATGTGGGGTTACGATAATTTTTTCATGCTGCCAGAATGGATGCTCGGCAGGCAGTGGCTCCTGTTCAAACACATCGACAATTGCACCTCGTAGATGACCTGAATCCAGCACCTTCAATAAATCCTGTTCGATTAAATGCTGGCCTCTCCCGACCTGAATGAGAGCTGCCTGTTCAGGGAGTTGCTGGAATAATTCAGTAGATAGAATGCCGGTATTCTCTTCTGTAAGTGGCAACAGGTTAATCAGGATCTGGCTTTGAGCCAGGAAATCGGACAACTGTTCTGAACCGACATAGCTTTTAACCTGTTTAATCTCTTTCGGGGAATTGGCCCAGCCCGAGACCTGATAGCCCATGTCGGCAAAACGTTCTGCTACATAAGCCCCCATATGCCCAAGGCCCATAATTCCGATCTGGATATGCTGGCTATAACTCTGACGATACTGCTTCCATAGCTGCTGCTTTTGTTGCTGAATCATGCGGTCAAAATAACGCTGAAAATACAGCACACCCCAAAGCAGATAATCAAACATGCCTTTTTGATGATGCGGATCGAGTACCCGGCACACGGCTTGATCCGGTCGTATCTCATTCAAGTTTAAATGCTCGACCCCGGCCGCAATCGAATGGATCAGGCCAAGTTTTGGAAGTTGCTGCAATTTCTCCAGATCTGGAAACCAGCAGGCGGCCGTGGTCGCCTGCTCTGCTTCCGGGCTGTCCACTGTACAAAAACTGTCCTCAGGGGCATATTTCTGAAAAGACTTGACCAGAATGGCTTCAATGTTCGGCACAGTACTGGAAATCACAATCATGATGCATACTCCGTATATTGATGCTCAATCAGGGATAAAGCAGCCTGCCAGGCACGCTGTAAAATCGGTTCTACCAACGGACTGGCGAACTGTTTGGCGGTTTTAATCCGCACGTCTTCACTTGGATAATGTAATTCAGCACCGCCACTTAAAGCCTTGACCTGTGCCTGACAGGCGCGCTCCAGAAAATAAATTTCATGAAAAGCCCGTGCAATGGTTTCGCCAGCCGTTAATAGGCCATGATTACGTAAAATCATGGCACGATGACCAGCTAAATCCTCAATCAGGCGTTCCTGCTCATCTGTTGACAGTGCCACGCCTTCATACTCGTGATAGGCCAACTGCTGATAAAATTTCAGCGCATGCTGGGAAATTGGCAGAAGTCCATGTTTCTGGGCAGAAACGGCTATCCCATCTGCGGTATGTGTATGAATGACGCAATTCAGATGAGGATGTGCTTCGTGAATTGCGGAGTGGATCACGAAGCCAGCCATATTCACCGGCTTGTCCTGTTCATAGCTTTCTACGACCTGTCCTGCATGATTGATCTTGACCAGCGTTGAGGCACGCATTTTTTCAAAAGCGACGCCATACTGATTAATCAGAAAGCAGTCTGGCTGATCGGGCACTCTTAAACTGATATGGGTATCAATCAGGTCGGTCATCCGGTAATGCGCAATAATGCGATAAAGCGCTGCAAGCTCACAACGTGCCTGCCATTCAGCATCTGTAACCAGAGTTTTTATTGTCATGATTCCATCCTGGAAAAATATAGCATTTTGATCACTATCTGTTATATCATAATTTTAGAAAAACAGAATATTATTTCATAAGGCGAAATAAATCATTACAAGGAGTTGCTATGCCAACATCACAATTAAACGGACTTGAATATCTCACTGCCATCAAGAATGGGGAAATTTCCAGTTCAGCCATGAGTGAAATTATTCCCATGCGTCTAACGTTGGTGCGTGAGAACTATGTGGAATATGAAGTACGCCCCGATCAGCGCCATTACAATTTACAAGGTGGGATTCATGGCGGTTTTTGTGCAACGGTTTTAGACAGTGCGACCGGTGCTGCCGTGCATACGACGGTTGATGCCGGGGTAAGTTTTTCGACCATCGATCTGAATGTGAAAATGCTGAAAGCCATGAAAAGTGGTGAAACCTATACTGCCATTGGTGAAGTCATCCGGATCGGACGTAATGTACTCACTTCAGAAGGCCGGATTGTCGATAAAGAAGGTAAAGTTTATGCCTTTGGTTCAGCGACTTTATTGGTGACTGGACGCAAATAGTCTTTGAACTGATTTAAACATTCCCTGCATGTGCAGGGATTTTTATTTCTCTATCTATATAAATAGCGCAATAAAAAATGCCATGCATATCATCTATACATGGCATGAAGGTGATAACTCAAGCGGTTAAGCTGCTTCAGGGTTTTCAATCACCATTGCCAAGCCTTGACCCAGACCAATACACAGGCTGATCACGGCATATTTTTTACCGGTACGCTGTAACTGACGCGCAACGGTTAAAGCCAAACGCGCACCCGAACAGCCCAGTGGATGGCCAATCGCAATTCCGCCACCATTTGGGTTGACACGCGGATCATCAAAAGCAACATCCAGACCTTTCAGGCAAGACAATACCTGACTGGCAAATGCTTCATTGATCTCGATAATGTCCATATCGTCCAGCGTTAAGCCTGCACGTTTTACGGCTTTTTTGATTGCTTCAATTGGACCTGCACCCATGATGCGTGGCTCAATCCCAGCCGCGGCTGAAGACAGGATCCGCGCCAGAGGTTTTAAGCCGTACTGTTCCTGAACTTTTTCACTGCCGATCATCAGTGCTGCAGCGCCGTCATTGATACCTGATGCATTCCCCGCAGTCACCACCCCACCTTCAAATAGCGGTTTTAACTTGGATAATGCTTCAAATGTTGAAGAAGCACGTGGATGCTCATCTTCAGTGACCTGTTTAGGCGGCAATTTTCGTCCTTGAGAAACTTCAATTGGAGTAATTTCACCTGCAAAGAAACCTGCTTCTTTTGCTGCCTGATATTTTGCCTGTGATGCAGCGGCGAAAGTATCTGCCTGTTCACGTGAAATACCAAATTCTTCAGCCACATTATCACCAGTTTCCGGCATGCTGTGTGCGCCAAACTGTTCAGTGAATTTACGGTTCGGAAAACGGGTACCAATGGTCGTATCATAAATTTTGGCCTCACGTGAATACGCGCTTTCTGCTTTACCCATCACAAAAGGCGCACGTGACATGCTTTCTACACCACCGGCAATATACAGCTCACCTTCGCCTGCGGTAATCGCGCGCGCCGAATCAATCACTGCCCCTAGACCCGAAGCACATAGACGGTTGATGGTCTGTCCGGGCACAGTGACCGGCATACCGGCTAACAATGCTGCAAAACGTGCCACATTACGGCTATCTTCACCGGCCTGATTGGTGCTGCCAAAGATGACATCTTCTACATCTGCTGCCGGAATACCGGTTTTTTCCAGCAGATTTCTAATTACGGTTGCTGCCAGATCATCTGGACGGACACTTGCCAGACTTCCTGCATGGCGACCAATTGGTGAACGTAACCCATCATAGATATATGCATTTAACATGAATGTTATTCCTTTAACTTTTTAATTAATGTGTGCTATGGACAAGTGCTAAACCGAGCTGAACACGGCGACGCAGCCAAGGACTTGGACGGTAGCGCTGGTCACGGGTAATCGCGGTCATGCGATCCAGAATTTTCAGGATTTTTTCAGCACCCAATACATCACCCCATTCAATTGGGCCATGCGGATAACCGAGGCCTAATTTCACGGCAATGTTAATGTCTTCTACCGTAGCTACGCCTTGCTGGGCAATATCACAACCAAGGTTCACAATCATCGCCAAAGCACGCTGCGCCACAAAGCCGACACTTTCCTGAATTGTGCTCGCAGTCACGCCATCCAGATTAAAAATCGATTGTGCGGCATGAGTCAGTTCAGGCTTGGTCACAAGAGTTGGCATTAAAGTGCGATGTTTATTCAGACCATAGAGCAGGTCGATGCAGACCACTTGCTGAGGTGTCACCTGATAACGGACAGCGGCTGAAGTTGCATCTTCACCATAAGTGGCAATTAAGATTAAGGCATCTGCCGAAGGTGTTTCAGTTTGTTCGATCTGAATATTGAACTGTTGCAGATACTGCTCAAGCGCCTGATGATCTTCACTATATTCTGTGCCTAGCCAGACTGCTGGATAGTGATCGAGCTTTTCAACCAGTGTTGGAGCCACATCACCTACTTTGCTACCTGAAGTGTAATCATAGAAGCCTTTACCGGTTTTACGACCGAGCTGTTTGGCAATAAAGCGTTGACGGGTAATCACACTTGGACGGTAACGTGCTTCTTCATAATACTGGTGATAAATCGATTCACTCACCGGATGCGATACATCCATACCGGTCAGATCGCCTAGCTCAAAAGGTCCCATTTTAAAACCGATCCCATCGCGGTAAATCCGGTCAATCTCATAAAATGGCGTGACATTTTCATTCAGAATGGCATAGGCTTCACTGCCAAAGGCCCGACCGGCATGGTTAATGATAAATCCTGGGGTATCTTTGGCTTTGACCGGGCGATGTCCCATCTTGGTAGATAATTGAGTCAAGGCTTGCACAATATCAGCGCGGGTATTGAAGCCTTCAATCACTTCCACCACTTTCATCAGTGGTACCGGATTAAAAAAATGATAGCCGGCCACACGTTCCGGCTGACTGCAATTGGCAGCAATGGCACTGATCGATAATGAAGAGGTATTCGATGCCAGAATGGCTTCCGGTTTTACAAGCGCTTCCAGTTGCTGCATCAGCTTTTGCTTGATTTCCAGATTTTCGATAATCGCTTCAACAATCAGATCACAATCTTTCAAGTCTTCTAGCTGCTGCGCGATTGATAAATGGGCAATATCTTCAGCTGCTTTTTCGTGGCTAAACTTGCCTTTATCGGCCAGTGTATTCAGTGTTTTAGCCAGTTTTTCCTGCGCCTGTTCGGCTGCACCGGCTTTGGCATCAAATAACACCACATCATGCCCAGACTGAATGGCAATCTGGGCAATGCCTGCACCCATGGTGCCGACACCAATAATACCGATTTTCTGAATTTGAATGCTCATGCTTATCGTCCCTGATAATTCGGTTTACGTTTTTCAATAAAGGCCTGCATGCCTTCTTTCTGGTCTTCTGAAGAAAACAGCATCTGGAAAGACTTACGTTCCAGGCTAAGTCCGGCATTGAGCGGCACATCTTCGGCCAGTAATGCCACTTCCTTGATTTGCTCCAAGGCAATTGGCGGTAATTTTGCCAGACCTTCGGCCATCTTGATGGCAGTGGCAAGGGTTTCATTGTCCTCGGTCACTTGAGAGACCAGGCCAATTTGATAAGCTTCCGGCGCAGGTACCAGACAACCGGTCATGATGATGCGCATGGCATGAAATTTACCCACTGCACGGAATAAACGTTGAGTGCCACCTGCACCCGGCATCACGCCAACTTTCACTTCCGGTTGACCGAACTGGGCACTTTTTCCGGCAATAATAATGTCAGCATGCATTGCCAGTTCACAGCCACCCCCCAGTGCATATCCGTTTACAGCGGCAATCACCGGTTTTGAACACTGGGCAATAGCCTGCCAGTAACGTTCAGTACGGCGCTGCATCATCTGGATAGTTTCAGCAGTCGCTAATTCTTTCAGGTCGGCCCCTGCGGCAAAGTCTGTTTCGCCCCCAGTGAGAATAATGGCACGGATATTTTCATCATCATTGAGCTGTAGAAAAGCAGCAGCAAGTTTCTGACGTACTTCTGTATTCAAGGCATTTTTTGCTTCAGGCCGATGAATTTTAACCATCGCCACATGCGTCGAGATTTGCTCTATTTGAACGACCTGTTCCATTATAATCTCCATTTATTTTGTATAGCGAAACTTTATTTTGTATAAAACATATGATTTTTAGGTCATTAAATCAAGTTTTTTTAGTCCATAAACTCTAATAAGTTATTTTTTACTAAAAATAGAGTAAAAACTCTTGTTTGGCTAGTAATTTTATGATTAATTGATTTCGCAATACGGAATTAAATATTTTAAATGTAATTTGGTTGTTTATTTAAGTAAAAAATAACCACAGAGCAAAACTAAATATTGATTTGTGAAACATAAATCCTCAGTAAATGCTGATTTTTCAGCCTGGAAATTGAAAAAATCACTGCAGCCGGATGGTGGATACGGCTCAGGCAAACAGAAGCAATCTCCTTAGATCAAGGAAAATACGTTTCCGTGAGGAATAAAATGGATGTAGTGGCAGCATAGGAATGCTGTTTTTAATAAATAGAGGATATAAGAATGACAAGCGACACGATCGTCACAGGAGACAATAAAACACCTGTCTCTTCCGAGGACACCATTAAACAGGCACCAAAACGCCTGTGGATTACAGCTTTTATCTTTGCTTTCCTGATCTTGCTGTGTGACGGTGCGGATATTGGTATTTTGGCTTTCAGCCTGACTAGTTTAAAAGCAGAATGGGGTTTAAGCTCGATGCAGGCGGGTGCTTTAGGCAGCTGGTCTTTATTGGGTATGGGGATTGGCGGGTTTGTCGGTGGATGGGCCTGTGATCGATTTGGACGGGTTCGTGTGATTGTACTGGCAACCATCACCTTCTCCCTACTGTCTGCCTATTCAGGTTTTGCCCAGTCTTATACTGAATTTGCAATTTTGCGTACGCTTTCATGTCTGGGTTTAGGCTGTTTATATATTGCCTGCAACACCTTGATGTCTGAATATGTGCCAACCAAATACCGTACCACAGTATTGGCCACACTCATGACCGGTTTTACCTTGGGCTCGCTGGTGATTACCCTGCTGTCTGGCTGGATTATTCCCGAGTTTGGCTGGCGTATGCTGTACTGGATTACCATTGCACCACTGGCACTGGGTGTCTTGATGCACTTTATGGTGCCTGAGCCAGAATCATGGAAACGTGTCCGTGAAATGAAGCGTACGGGTCAGATCGTGGATAATGATGCCAAAAAAGGCAATCCATATGTCACCATTCTGAAAGACAAGACCCATGGCAAAATGTTTATCTTGTGGTCTTTCAGTTCCGGTTTCCTGCTGTTCGGTTATTTTGGAGTAAGCAACTGGTTACCGACATATCTGGAAGCTGAATTAGGCATCAAGTTCAAGGAAATGGCCCTTTATATGGTCGGTACTTTCCTGACCATGATCTTTGCCAAAGTGATTGCCGGCTATGTGGCAGATAAAATTGGCCGCCGCATCGTATTTGCTTTTGGCACCATGGGCACCGCGATTTTTATTCCAGTGGTGGTATATCTGCATACCCCTGAAAATATTGGTGTCTTAATGCTGATCTTCGGTTTCCTGTACGGTATTCCTTATGCCATTAATGCAACGTATTTAACTGAAAGCTTTCCGACCGGGGTGCGCGGTACTGCTGTAGGCGGTGCATTTAATATTGGCCGAATTGGTGCTGTTTTTGCTCCAATCACCATCGGTTATCTGGCGATGCATGGTTCAATCGGAACCGGCCTGATGGTGATGGGTGCAGCTTATTTCCTGTGTGGCCTGATTCCTGCCCTGTTTATTAAAGACCGTTTATACGATCCACAAAAAGCAGAATAACTGACCACCTGGAGGGCGGCTCAACAAACCACCCTCCTCACACTTCATCTTTTTTGACCTTGCAAGCCAATATCTGTTGTTAGCTGAACAGAATATTGCTCATTTGACGAGCACGATATTCATGCTTCGAAAGTCAAAATCACCTTTATTTAAATTTAAAAATTAAGGCAATCAAAAGGAAAGCGCTTTCCTTATTTACATCTGAAAATTTCTTTAGGGATTAAGAAATGAAAAAAATAGTATTAGTTACGCTGTGCAGTATCGCATCAGCACAGGCATTTTCAGCAGAGGTTTCTCCTGATCGTATCGAGTTTTTAGAAACGCAATTAAAGCAAATTCAGGCTGAGCTGGAACAACAAAAAGCAGCCCAGTTGTCCTTAAAAGCCCAACAGGAACAAACTAAAACTGCAGACTCCAAGACTTTAGGTTCAATGCTTGATAATGTCGATGTTTATGGCTTGATCCGTCTGGATGGCGCAGTAGATTTTAAGAGCACTACCGAAACGCGTGGCCGTACCATTAACCAGATCAATAAAGTACCTTTTACTGAACCGGATTCGGTACGTTCAGATTTCACTTTAGCAGCCAGCCGGATTGGTTTTCTGGCCAAAGATATTGGCGGTAATCCAAATGTATCGGCACGTGTAGAAGCTGACTTCTGGACCAATAATGGTAAAGGTGATGGCGGATTACGCATTCGTCATGCCCATTTTAAATATTATAACTGGACTTTTGGTCAGGCCTGGTCACTGATGTCTACACCTGAAATCAGTACAGAAGCAGTAGACTACAGTTTACTGCTCGGCGGTTCGGTTCTGCGTACGCCTCAAGTCAGTTATGCTTTCAAACTTGATCCGGAAAATACCTGGAATGTCGGCCTGGAATATATGGCAAGTGGCGACCGCTCATCTGCCTTACCGGCATTCACCAGCAAATATGTGCATCAGTCTGGTCCCTTACATTTATTGGCACAAGGCTTTGTCAATGAAAAGCAGGCTCAAACGGATACAGGTGATATTAATAAAATCGGCTGGGGCGTGGGCGTTGGTGGACGCTATCTTATTGATGATAAAAACTCGGTTCAGGGCAATTATTTTCATATCGTCGGGGATCAGCGGATTGCGGCCTATTTAGTTCAGGGCTCGACCGCCGATGGCGCAGCCTGGGGTGGTGATTATTCAGTTGATACTGCGAATGATGAACTTTTACTGAATTCATTTAACAGTCTGAATATCGGCTTTACCCATAAGTTCACACCAAAATGGCGGAGCAGCATTTCCGGCAGTCTGGTCGACTTTGATGACTCAAGTGAATATGCAAGAGCAAATCCGGAAAGTAATAAACGCTTAACCGACTATGTGGCCAATGTGATTTATTCTCCAGTTCCGAATATCAATCTGGGCGCGGAATATCATTATGGTAAACGCGAAACCTTTGATGCCAAAGAAGCTGATATTTCACGGGTAAATTTATCAGCGACCTATCGCTTCTAAAGTCTGAGGAGACAAGGATGTCAGCCCAAGGGCAACCCTCACGCCGTTTCATGTTTATGATGGCCATGACCTGCGCGCTCTGCGCAGGTTGTAATTACTTTAACCAGCCCTTAATTTATTCGATTGCCCAGGACTTAAATATAAGTGTGGCGCAGTCTGGCTGGACAGTGGTCCTGACTCAGATTGGCTATGCAGCCGGTCTGTTTTTGTTTGTGCCTCTGGGTGATTTATTTGAAAAGCGTTTATATATCTGTAGCCTGATGTGCTGTACCGGCCTGGCACTGATCGGACTGTCTGCCAGCAGTAATTTGCAGATGCTGTATGGCTTTACCCTGCTTGCCTCATTTTGTTCTATTAGCACCCAGATTCTGATTCCTTTTGCCGCCAATTTATCGCAGCGTGAAAAAAGTGCCGAAGTGGTGGGTCTGCTGATGAGTGGTGTTCTGGTCGGTATCCTGTTTGCCCGAACTGTATCAGGAATGATTTCTACCTTATGGTCCTGGCATGCCGTGTACTTATTAAGTGGTTGCGCCATTTTACTTTTAAGTATTGCGATGTGGTATCAGTTACCCAAAGCGAAAAGCCAGTTACAGATGAGCATTTTACAGATCTATTATTCCTTATTTACCTTTGCCAAGACCGAACCGATGTTGATGCGACGGAGTCTTATCGGCGGTCTGGGTTTTGGAATGCTGAGCATCATTTTTACCACCATGACTTTTATTCTGGCAGAAGCACCCTACCATTTTAATGACTTCCAGATTGGTCTGATGGGCGTCGTGGGGGTAATCGGGATCTGGTCTTCACAATGGACGGGGAAAATGATTGGCCGCCATCGGGAGAAGTGGCTGGCACAGCTCGCGACAGCTGGACTGATTTTGGCCTGGATTCCTCTGGCTTTTGCACAGCGCAGTTTATGGTTATATATTCTGGGCCTGATGATTGCCTATTTTGGCATTTCATCTTTACATGTACTCAACCAGAATCTGGTCTATCGGCTTTCAGTCCAAGCCCGCTCGCGTATTAATGCCATCTACATGACCTGTTATTTTTCTGGTGCCGGGCTTGGTGCATTTCTGTCTTTAAGTTTATGGAAAATCTATGGCTGGCCGGCCTGTGTAGCACTCGGTTTTCTATTTGCCTTGCTGATGTTTGTAATTAATTATTATGACCTGAATCAAAAACACAATTTGGTGAATATCCAGCCCAGACCTTAATCACTGTACTTTCACCTTGAATTTTTAATTTCTTTGCGGATGATCAGATTCCATGGATAAATAAAGAGGCTTTAATTCAGTTAAAGGCGCAGGTTTCGCATAAAAAAAGCCTTGTAGTAAATCACAGCCTTGTTGATAAAGTAATTGGGCTTGATTCAAGGTTTCCACACCTTCAGCCACAACATCTAAATCAAGCTGATGGGCCAGATGAATGATGGATTGAACAATTGCAGCATTCTGATCATCCAGTGTCAGTTCCTCGATAAAACTCCGATCTAGCTTGATCTGGTTGATCGGCAGGCGCCGTAGATAACTCAGGCTTGAATAGCCGGTCCCAAAGTCATCAATCGCGACTTGAACACCTAAAGCACGTACCGTTTTCAAAATTTCAATGGTGCGATCTGCGCCATTAATAATCACCCCTTCGGTAATCTCAATTTTGAGCAGTTCCGGAGGCAATTGACTGCTTGCAAGGACATGTTTAAGTATTTGCAGGAAACCTGCCCTGCGGAATTGGAGCGGAGAAATATTGACCGATACGGTGATCTGACGATTGTGCTGCTTGTTCCATGCAGCAATATCTACGCAGGCTTTTTCCAGAACCCACTGGCCTACACCGATAATTTGCCCTGTTCGTTCTGCAAGCGGAATGAAAACCGCAGGAGAAATATAACCCTGCTGCGGGTGCTGCCAGCGAATCAGAGCTTCTACGCCAGTCACCTGACCATTTGCAGGATTAATAATCGGTTGATAGAAAAGATTAAACTGTTTCTGGTTGATCGCTTGCATCAGTTCCATACGCAGATTTGCATAATCTATTTCTGGTGCAGGTTTCATATTGGTTTTTTCATACCATTGCCAGATATTTCGGCCTTGTCTTTTGGCTTCCTGCATCGCCAGAACAGACTGATAAATCAGCTCAGAAGAATGCTGAATCGAACTGTCATCTGCAACAATACCAATACTGGCACTCAAGTGGATCTTGTATTCATCCACGATAAAAAGCTGGGACAGCAGCTCCAGCATTTTTTCAGCAATAGCCTCGACTTCACTTTGCGCATACTCACCTGACATGAGTAAAATAAATTCATCTTCGGCAAAGCGGCATAGCACATTGTTTTCCTGAGCGAAACCCTGCAAGCGCTCACCCACACTTTTCAGAATCTGGTCACCGACCAGATGTCCCAGACTATCATTAATATTTTTAAAGTCATCCAGATCTATATACAGCAGGATTAAAGGCTGTGCGCTATCGTGCCGCTGTGCAAAAACCTGCTCTAGAATCTGCTTGAAAGCATGCTGATTCGGCAAGCCGGTTAAATGGTCATGGGTGTGCTGATGCTTGATATATTCTTCATGAATACGCTGCTGGGTAATGTCTTCCTGAATCCCCAGAAAATGGGTGCAGTTTCCGTTTTGATCAAAAATCGGGCCAAGGGTCAAACGGTTCCAGAACCAGCTGCCATCCTTACAATAATTTTTGATGGTTACCTGCGCTTCTTGTTGTTGTTTTACTGCTTGCTGGAGTAACAAAATCTGATCTGCTGCCGTATCCGCTCCATATAGGAAAAAGCAACTTCGTCCCAGAACTTCCTGTTCGGTATAACCGGTGAGTTTCAGAAAAGCCGGGTTGACATATACCATCGACATTTTTTCCGAAACATCGGTGATAAAAATCCCATTTGGACTTGCCTCGACCCCACGCTTTAATAGTCGTAGAGCTTCCTTATTTTTACGGCGTAAAGTAATGTCTCGTGCAATACCAATCACACCGGTAACTTTCTGGTTCTGGATAATCGGCAAATTGGTTAAATCCAGCCAGATAATATCTCCCTGAACGTTATAAATCGGAAGTTCATAATGTTGTGCTTTACCTTGCAGCGTTTCTGAAAATGAAACATTGGCAAGTTCCTGGAATTCGGTAGGTATAAATGCACAATAATGCTGGTTTTGAATTTGCTCCTCGGAAAAACCTGTAATTTCCTGGCAGGCAATGTTGGTATTAAGCACATAGCCCTGTAAATCCAGTTCAAAAATGATATCGGGATGATAGGTATAGAAAGAACAGTACTTTTCATTAATTTCCTGTCCTTTCTGCCGTTCATGATCAAGCTCGATCGCGAGTGCAACCAAATTCGCAGCTTGCTGTAACAGCCGGATATGAGACTCTGTCGGTATTTTAGGCGTTCGATAGTAAGTTGCAAAAGTGCCGTATAAAACATCCGATGCGCTAATGATCGGTGTTGACCAGCAGCTCGACAGTTTTTCTGCATTGATCAAAGCACGGTAAGACCTCCAGTTGGGATCTTTCATCAAGTGTGGACTAATGACGAGTTGACGCAAAAAGGCAGCCGTACCGCAAGTGCCTTGATCTGGCCCGATTTTTAAATCCTGGATTGCGCTGCAATATTCTTTTGAAAAGTGCTGTTTACCACTGATAAAGCTTAAGGTTTGCGTGTCTTCTTTATAGAGCATGATGGTGACAAACGCATCTGGAATACGCGATTCAAGCCACTGACTGATGATATCGAGAATAGGTTTAAGCTCGGTATGGCGGCCAATCAGGTTGAAAATATGAAAAATATCTTGTTCATCACAGTTACTATCCATGCAGAATATCACCTTCCTTAGCTTGCTAATATTCTAGACTTATTTTAAAACAATCATTAGGGCGTGTCATCAATTAGCTTGAGGAAAACCGCCTTGTCCCCATTATACTTTTATGACTAAACGCTATGCATTAAAAGATGAGCAGTGGGAACAGATTAAAGATCTGTTACCTGGACGAATGGGTACTGTTGGAGTAACGGCCAAAGATAACCGACTATTTGTTGAAGCGGTATTGTATCGGTATCGTTCAGGTATCCCGTGGCGAGACTTACCCCAACGCTTTGGTGATTTTAGAGTCGTGCATACTCGTTTTAGTCGTTGGGCTAAAACAGGTGTGTGGCAGAGAGTCTTTGAAGTACTGTCACATGACAGTGATAATGAATATGCCATGTTAGACTCCACCATTGTACGTGCTCATCAACACAGCGCTGGGGGGAAAAAATCAGGCGATTGGACGCAGTAAAGGGGGCTTAAGCACCAAAATTCATGCCCGTACTGATGCTTTAGGCAACCCAACAGGATTTTATCTCACTGATGGGCAGGTCCATGACTTAAACGGTTCAGATGTGTTGCTGGACTTATCGTTGAGCCAGACCTGGCTTATGGATAAAGCCTACAACTCCAGGGATCGAGTCATTGATCCAATTTTAGAGGCGAAGGGTCAAGTTGTGATGCCAGCGAAAAGTAATTCTATTGATCAGCGTGATTATGATCGAAATCTCTACAAGGCAAGACATCTGATCGAGAACTTTTTTGCCAAGCTCAAGCAGTATCGTGCTATTGCCACACGCTATGATAAATTGGCTCAAAACTTCTTATCAGCGATCTACCTGGCTTCAACAATCATTTGGCTTAATTGATGACACGCCCTAGCAAAAATTTGTATTTATATCTTCAAATTGCGTAAAGATCGGCCTTATTCCAGATATTCAAAATCTATATGTAATACTCAGCATTTAAACATGCGTAAATCGCAGCCTAAGCTACGATTTACAAGTTACAGGCATACTGTAATTTATACAAGGTGAAGCTCTGCGCTGTCTACTGCTGCCGATGATCCAGCAATTTACATCCGGTCTGCTGTTGCAGTTCCTCAAAGCTTAACCCCTCCACCATCTCAATGACCCGGGCCTGCTGGTCTTTGAGCTCAATCACACACAAATCGGTATAAATACGGTTTACACAGTGCTTGCCGGTAATCGGATAAGTCAGCTCTTCAACAATTTTGGCTGCACCGTTTTTGGTGACATGTTCCATACAGACATAAACACAACGGGCACCGACGGCCAGATCCATGGCGCCGCCTACGGCAGGTACAGCAGCGGCATTACCGGTATGCCAGTTGGCCAGATCACCATTAATCGCCACTTGAAAGGCCCCCATGACGCAAATATCCAGATGCCCACCGCGCATGATATCGAAGGAATCTGCAGAGTTCATAAAACTGCCGCCTTCCAGCATGCTCACCAGTTCCTTGCCGGCATTAATCAGGTCATCATCTGCCTGTTCAGGATCATTCAAGGCCGCAAAACCCAAAACACCATTTTCAGAGTGCAGGATCACGTTCTGTTCCGGTTTTAAATGACCTGCCACACGGGTCGGTAAACCGATGCCCAGATTGACAAAAGAACCGCTTGGAATATCTTGCGCGACTTTTGCCACAATCTGTTCACGAGTACGTTTTTGAATAGTCATTATTTGATATCTCCGACCTGAACCACATGCTGTACAAAAATGCCCGGCGTTACGATAATCTCTGGATCAAGATCTCCCAGCTCCACAATCTGATGTACCTGAGCGATAGTGGTTGTCGCCGCTTTGGCCATGATCGGACCAAAATTACGCGCTGCCTTGCGGTAGGTCAAATTGCCCCAGCGGTCTGCCTGATTGGCATAGATCAAGGCATAATCGGCATGAATCGGATATTCCAGCACATAATCCTTGCCATTAATGTGGCGCGTTTCTTTGCCTTCTGCAATTTTGGTGCCGAAGCCAGTCGGCGTGAAAACTGCCCCTAAGCCGGCACCTGCTGCCTGAATACGGCAGGCCAGATTGCCCTGCGGAACCAGTTCCAGTTCAATTTTCCCAGCCTTGTACAGGTCTTCAAATACAGTAGAGTTATTGGCGCGTGGAAAGGAACAGATCATTTTTTTGACCAGTCCCGATAACAGTAAATTGGTAAGTCCACGATCTCCAGAGGCTGCATTATTATTGATAATGGTTAAATCTTTCGGGCCCAGATCAATCAGTGCTTCGATCAGTTCCACCGGTTGGCCTGCCAGACCGAAACCACTGGTCATAATGTGTGCACCATCAGGAATCTGTTTGAGAACTGTTTCGATATCCTGCGTGATTTTATTCATCATATTGCTTCCTAGCATCTTTTCTATATATTTTGATTGGTAGATCAATCGGCTTTTTGCGGATCAAATAAGCGGTCTTTAATAAAGAAAGCCGGAATCAAGCCACAAAGAAAATAGGCAATTCCCATGATCAATAAACCGGTTCCAATAGATCCACCCTGAGCAAAATAACCAATCGTCAGTGGGGCAAAAACAGCACCTAAACGGCCCACGTTATATGCACCACCAACCGCAGTTCCACGTACTTTGGTCGAGAAACTTTCCGTCATGTAGGTGGCATTAATGCCATAGGGAATACCGTAAAGAAATCCGAAAAACAGCATCAGCCAGAGAATATTGTCCGGGGTATTACCAAACACAATCACCGGAATAAAAATTGCGGTGCCCATGGTGCCAAATGCGAACACTGCACGACGGCCAATACGGTCGGCAATAAAACCGGCAATGACTTTGGTACACATCATGATCAGGAAAGTACCAATCATATACATGGTCATTTCTTTAAACTTGATGCCCAGATCCGACTCTAGATAGGCAGGTAACCAGTTACTGACGCCGTAATATCCAAACTGTAAAAATGCGGTACTGAATGACCAGAGAATGAACATGCGACGGCTAAGTGCATCTTCAAAAACCATTTTAAAAGTGTTTTTAGGTTTTTCCTGAACAATCCCGCTGGCTTTGGCATCGAGGCGCGCTTGACGTGCATCTAACCAGGCTTTGGGTTCAGGCACTAAAAAGTACATTGCGACAGAAAGTACAATAGGAATAATCGCAATATAATACAGATATCGCCAGCCAAATTCGGGCAATAACCAGCCTGCCAAAACAGTGGCGACGACCGAGCCCAGGGTCCAACCGGTCATCAGTGTGGCCAATACTGTCGAGCGATACTTGGTTGGCACATATTCCGCCATCAGGGTATTACAGGCAATATACAAGGCGCCTAGACCAATCGCAGACGTAAAACGCAGCCACTTAAACTGATCATAGCTTTCGGCAAATCCTAGCCAGAAAGTCAATGAAGAAAACAGTGCAATGGCGATCACGATGACTCGAACCCGCCCGAACCGGTCACAGGCCCAGCCACCAAAAAATCCACCAATCGCCATACCTGCCAATGTCCAGCTGCCCAGCGCCCCTGCCTGCATACTGCTTAATGAAAATTCCTGTTTCAGACTGGTCAGACTGTAGGCCAATAACGCAATATCTGCTCCATCGACCAGTAATGCCAAAAATGAGAACACAAAGGCCAGAATCCAGACTTTTTTCTTGGGTTGGTTATCATTTTCCAAATGAGGGTGTTGCGCACTGATCGTATTCATGGCGTCCTTAAAATATTTTGAGCATTCCGGTGCTTTTATAACTTTTATCTTTCACGTAATTATTTATATGAAAGATATAGTGAAACAGGGTGATAATCCTATCATCTGCCTATCGGGTATTTAATTTATGTGCATGTTTCCACTTGATTTTTAATTGGGTATCTTATTGAAAACCTGGTATTTGTAAACAAACGGCAACAAATAGTCGGCGCTCTAGCCAGCATGTGCTGGCTAGATGTTATAGCTAGACTTAGTTACAAAATGCAGCGATGCCGGTTTGTGCACGTCCTAAAATCAGGGCATGTACATCATGAGTACCTTCATAGGTATTCACGACTTCCAGATTAACCAGATGACGGGCTACACCAAATTCATCAGAAATCCCGTTACCGCCCATCATGTCACGTGCTAGACGTGCAATATCCAGGGCCTTACCACAGTTATTGCGCTTGATCAGTGAAGTCCCTTCAACTGACGCGATACCTTCATCTTTCATGCGACCAAAACGTAATGCTACCTGTAAACCAAGGGCAATTTCAGTTTGCATATCGGCCAGTTTTTTCTGAATCAGCTGGTTTGCTGCCAATGGACGGCCAAACTGTTTACGGTCCATGGTGTATTGATGTGCGGTATGCCAGCAAAATTCTGCTGCGCCCATGGCACCCCAGGCAATCCCGTAACGGGCACTGTTCAGGCAGGTAAATGGACCTTTCAAGCCACGCACTTCTGGAAATGCATTTTCTTCCGGTACAAAGACGTTATCCATCACAATTTCACCGGTGATCGAGGCACGTAAACCGACTTTGCCATGGATCGCAGGTGCAGACAGCCCTTCCCAGCCTTTTTCCAGAATAAATCCGCGAATGTCACCGACATTACCCTCAGCAGAGACTTCTTTAGCCCAGACCACAAATACATCGGCTATTGGACTATTGGTAATCCACATTTTTGCGCCAGTTAAACGGTAACCACCATCGACTTTTTTGGCACGGCTAATCATGCTGCCTGGATCAGAACCATGATCTGGCTCAGTCAGACCGAAACAGCCAATATATTCACCGGTGGCTAATTTTGGTAAATACTTTTGTTTTTGCTCTTCAGAACCAAATTCGTTAATCGGTACCATTACCAAGGAGCTTTGTACGCTGGCCATTGAACGATAACCTGAATCAACACGCTCAACTTCGCGTGCAATCAGACCATAGCTGACATAATTTAAACCGGCACCACCGTACTGTTCTGGAATGGTGGGACCCAGTAAACCAAGCTCGCCCATCTCACGAAAAATGGCCGGATCGGTTTTTTCATGGCGGAACTGTTCTAATACGCGTGGCATCAGCTTGTCCTGACAATATGCTGCTGCCGCATCACGGATCATACGTTCCTCTGAACTGAGCTGCTGTTCAATCAGGAACGGGTCTTGCCAATCAAATCTAGTTTTAGTCGTCATTTTTATATTTCCCTATTTTAAAAAATATATGTTTAGGCTGTGGCCTGTTTAATCATTTCACGTGCAATAATAATTTGCTGGATTTGTGTCGTTCCTTCATATAAACGGAACAAACGCACATCACGGTAAAAACGTTCAATTGAATATTCACTGATATAGCCTGCTCCACCATGAATCTGTAAACAGCGGTCAGCGACACGACCACACATTTCAGTGGCAAACATTTTGGCGCAAGAGGCTTCCGTCGTCACATTCTGACCGGCATCACGCAGTCGGGCTGCATCCAGTACCATACATTTGGCTGCATAAATTTCAGCTTTAGAGTCAGCCAACATGCCCTGAATCAGCTGAAAATTTGCAATAGCCTGACCAAACTGCTTGCGTTCTACCGCATAGTTTAAGGCATCTTCCAGCATACGCTCTGCCATACCCACGCTATAGCCGGCAATATGTAAACGGCCTTTGTCCAGAACGCGCATGGCCGTCTTGAAACCAACGCCTTCAACACCACCAATCAGCTGGTCTTTATGCACCCGGCAATTATCGAAAATAACATCGCAGGTATAAGAACCATGTTGACCCATTTTTTTATCAATTTTGCCTAGGCTCAAGCCTGGTGTGCCCGCTTCTACCAGAAATGCTGAAATGCCACTGGCGCCTTTGATTTCTGGATTGGTGCGTGCCATGACTGTAAATGTCGTTGCACGTGGCGCATTGGTAATAAAACGTTTGGTGCCATTTAAAACATAATAATCGCCATCTTTTACCGCATTGGTTTTTAAAGATGCAGCATCTGAACCGGAATCTGGCTCAGTCAAACAGAAAGAACCAATGATTTCGCCGGTTGCATAACGCGGTAAATATTTCTGTTTTTGCTCTTCTGTACCATCAATGACGATGCCACTTGAACCAATACCGTTGTTGGTCCCGATTAGAGAACGGAATGCAGCCGATGTCCGGCCCAATTCCATCGCAACCAGAATTTCCTCTTCCATGGTAATGCCTAAACCGCCGTATTCTTCTGGAATCGTCAGACCAAACAAACCCAGCTCTTTCATCTGTTCCACAATATGTTCAGGAATGGCATTGTTCTCTTCTACTTCATGTTCGAGAGGAACCAGTTCATTTTTTACAAAATCTCGAATCGTAGACAGAAGTTGATCGAGCATTTCCGGATCGCGAATCATATGAATCTCCATGTATATGGTCTGGGTAAATTCCTTTACCGTTTTATTTTTAGTTTCGTATTACGAAATAAATAACCATAAAAATAAAAATTCAGCAAGCAAATTCGTCAAAAAATTTATTTTTTATAAAAAAACGAAATTTATCTGGCTTTAAAATGGATTTAATATAGAATAATATTTCACAATACGAAATTATTGCTTTTTAAATTTCGCTTTACTAACGCTGCTTTCTATAAGGAGCTGACCAGAGATGAAAGCTTAAAAAGTGATAAAGTTTATTGTTTATTTAAAGGCTTTATTTTAAAAATAGCTCCACTATTTTTTGCAGTTATTTATTATGTATAGCAGCATTTAGACATGAGATAGAATAATATTTAGTCGTTACTCATATAATTCATCTACAATTTAAATGTTTTATTTTGTATCGTGAAACTAAGTTGCTATGATATTCATTAATTTACTTCTCTATTTATGTAGACCATGACTAAAAATAAAACAGGTGAAATACCTAATTTTGATGAAATTCGCTTAGATCCAATCTCGCATATTCATCGCGAAAACAATCCCCAATTTATTGCGTCTATTGCGCGTGGCCTTGAGATTCTAAGATGCTTTTCTGCGACCAATCAGTTGTTGGGCAATCAAGAAATTGCACAAATGACCAATTTACCAAAGCCAACCGTGGCGCGTATTACCAGTACGCTGGTATCTTTAGGCTATCTGAAACAACTTCCAAATACGACTAAATATTTACTCGATGTCGGTGTACTGGCTCTGGGCTATTCTGCCTTAAGCAATATTTCTGCGCGAACCCAGGCCTATCCATTTATGGAAGAAATGTCACGTTATGCCCAGGCGCCAGTGGCAATGGCAACACGTGACCGTCTCAATATGATCTATCTGGAAGTGGTACATACAGATACGACTTTAACCATGCGCCGTTCAGTGGGTTCAACTTTACCAATTCATTCGAGTGCCATGGGGCGTGCATGTCTGGCGGCGATGGACGTGAAAGAACGTGAATATTTATTTGATGCCATTAAAAAAAGAAATGAAGATCAATGGACAACAATTAAACGAAATCTAGAACGCGCCATTCGCGATTATCAGGATTATGGTTATTGTTTATCTCTCGGAGACTGGGCCAAAGATGTGAACTCTGTGGCCGTTCCTTTGATTCATCCCAAACATGGTATTTTAACTTTTAACTGTGGTGCACCAAGTTATTTGCTAA
The DNA here is from genome assembly GCF_019195275.1 of Acinetobacter sp. F9. Classification (NCBI taxonomy): domain Bacteria; kingdom Pseudomonadati; phylum Pseudomonadota; class Gammaproteobacteria; order Moraxellales; family Moraxellaceae; genus Acinetobacter; species Acinetobacter sp. F9. Next base: position 1,916,401 of record NZ_CP078068.1, on the reverse strand, counting down.
ATCAGGAAAAACTGGAAAATGAAATTGGCCCGCGTCTGATTCACATGGTGAATAGTATTGCCATGAACCTGAATAATATGTAAGTAAAACCTCTCATTCGGGCGGCTTAGGTCGCTCTTTTTATTTGTTGCAGCCAATAACAATTAAACCGTTTTCTAATATTGAACCGGATCTTTTCAATTCTATTCATTCTACAGCAATCCAAGACTCTCAAAATCTATCCCTATAAAAAACAAAAATTAGACTTCATAAGCCATCTGGATAATGCTATAAATATCGTATAGCGAAACTGGATTTTATATTATGGAAGATATAACAAGAGAATCGATGGAGTTTGACGTCGTCATCGTCGGCGCAGGCCCTGCAGGTCTATCTGCTGCGATCAAG
>NZ_CP078068.1:1867353-1915914 GCF_019195275.1 Acinetobacter sp. F9 | reverse complement strand
TCCAACACCTCGTCAGTGCCAGAAGCTGGACTTCGATATACTTAACAACTCAGCAATCTGCTTCGTTCGTTTTCGTCTATCTCGTCGGTATGGGTGCATTCTAGAGGATTTCAGAATCATTGCAACCCCCAATTCACTATATTTTTCACGTATGTCTTTTTTTTCTACAAAAAATCCTAAAAAATCGCTTTTTTATCTAATTTTTAAGCGTTTTTATGCAATAAATGCACTAAACACATCATTTTATTTTTATAAGCCAAAATTTAATTAGACTTAAAAGCGATCAAAATAATAGTTAGAGTAGTGATTTTTTACTTTTTATCTTTAAATAATGCTTTTTATCTCGTTCAACCCCCAGAAACAAAACCAAATCATGACATATTAGCGAAACCAACGATTCTTTCCTTTTGGCTGGCTAGCTTCATCCGCACTTTTTCAGTGAAACTTCTTATAAAAGCGTATCGGTATCTTAGGCTATAGAGCATTATTCAATGATTTTGGTTTTTGGCTATAAGGCCGCACAAGCTTGCTTATCTATATAGATATAGAGATAGAACATATCAGCAGGTTAATTCTATTCAGTTACTTTTCCTGCTTGCGCTGCCCAAGCCAGTATTGCATGACTTCTATAATTATGTCTTTTTGCCCTGATAGTCTTCAGCAACAAAAAATAGTTTTGCACGTCGCGGTAAACGCTCTTCAATCAGGGAAAATAGATAGTAATTCGCAGCCAGATCAAGCTGCATAAATAAGTTATAGACAGGGATATAACGTTGCTGTTTTTGTTCGGCAGACTGATATTCAAATAAGAAACTTAAAATACAATCAATGTCTTCATCAAAAATATTTTCTGTTGGATAGCGATACATCGAACCCCCTCTGCTTTCTTTTTATATTGTGGTGTCTTTTGCGAACCAATATAGTCAGCCACTCTTTAGCTAGCAAAACAACACTTAATTAGAGGATGAATTCTAGGTGGAATGTCCTCCAAGAAAATAATACCTGCGGTTTTAAAGGTTCAGAATGAAATCGCTACAAATAAAAAAGGAAGAGATCTCTCCCAAAATCTCCTCCTTAGAATTGAATCTTTACCCGATCCATTATGTCATTATTATAGTTATTCACTTTAAAGCTTAAAAAAGAGTCTCTTGGGGAAGAGACCTTATAAATTGTGGAGTTGTCTTATTATCACCCTCTAGATGCTTTGAACCAATTCTCTAGATGAATAAATCCTATAGATAATAAACCCGAAAAGCAAGCAATTTGGGAAAATTTAACTCTTGTTTTTATAGGGTTTTTTTTGAAGTTGCTTATTTGCTTTATGAATATAGGACATCAATAAAAAAGCAGACCGAAGCCTGCTTTTATTTCAATAACTTATCAATTTTTTAATCGGTGAAAGTAACTTTCGCAATCGCTTTTTTGCTGGCCTGAACGATCAAGGTCAGATTTTCCTTGACCGAATAAGAACTATCTACAGTGTGCCAATCCACTTTCACCGCGCCACGACCTAAAGCATCTTTGGCTTGGGCCGCATTCTTGGTTAAACCTGCTTCACGTAAAATTGAAGTAATAAAGATTTCACCACCAAACTCGCCACGTGAAATAGTGACTTCTGGCGTACCTTCCGGTAATTCACCCTCAGTAATGATATTACCCGCACCTTTATGTGCATGCGCAGCAGCGTCACTTCCGTGGAAACGCTCAACCAGCTCCAGCGCAAGAATCTTTTTCACCTCTTGAGGATTACGGCCTTCAGCAATTTCTTTTAGCAACTGCTGAATTTCTTCAATTGATTTAAAGCTGAGCAGATCAAAATAACGCTCAATCAATGCATCCGGCATTGAAAGCACTTTTTGATACATCGCACCTGGCGCATCAAATACACCAATATAGTTGCCTAAAGATTTAGACATTTTATTCACGCCATCTAAACCTTCAAGAATAGGCACCGTAATACACACTTGTGCTTCCTGATCATAACGACCTTGTAGCGTACGCCCCATCAACAGGTTAAAGGTCTGGTCTGTACCGCCCAACTCTACGTCCGCTTCTAAAGCCACCGAATCATAACCTTGTACCAATGGATACAAGAATTCGTGAATCGCGATCGGCTGTTGACTGTTATAACGCTTGGTAAAGTCGTCACGCTCCAACATACGCGCCACAGTTTGCTGTGATGCCAATTGAATTAAATCAGCCGCGGTTTTTTGTGCAAACCATTCTGAGTTAAATACAACTTTGGTTTTGTTTGGATCAAGAATTTTAAACACTTGTTCTTGATAGGTTTTTGCATTTTCTAAAACTTGTTCACGTGATAATGGTGGACGTGTAGCACTTTTACCTGTTGGATCACCGATCATCGCCGTGTAGTCACCGATCAGGAAGAATACTTCGTGGCCCAAATCCTGAAATACTTTTAACTTGTTGATGAGAACCGTATGACCTAAGTGCAGGTCAGGCGCAGTTGGGTCAAAACCTGCTTTAATTTTTAATGGACGATTCTTTTTTAATTTCTTAAGAAGGTCTTCTTCAGAAATAATTTCATGGGTGCCTCGTTGAATGAGGGCAAGTTGTTCTTCAGCCGGCAGGAAATTTGACATCACAAAATCCAATACATCAGTTACTCAATTTGTGCGATATACTAACACTTTTTCAGCATATTGCAGGCTTAAGAATAACCATGACAGCGATCTATATTGGGGTAATGACCGGCACAAGCATGGATGGTGTCGATATTGTTGCTGCTTCTTTTGATCCTTTACAACTTCATGCCACACTCACTTTGGCATTCGATCCTGACCTGCGGCATGAGCTGATGGCACTGACTTTGCCCGATGACAATGAAATTGACCGTATGGGCAAGGCCGATGTGGCCTTGGCAGAAATGATTGGTCATGGTATCAACCAACTGATTGAAAACAACCAGTTAGATAAATCTAAAATTAAAGCCATTGGCTCACATGGTCAGACCATCCGCCATCGCCCTGAGCATGGTTTTACCCTGCAAATTGGTGACCCCAATATTATTACCGAAATCACCCAGATTCCGGTGATTTCAGATTTCCGTCGTCGTGATTTGGCGGCTGGCGGTCAAGGCGCACCATTGGTGCCGGCCTTTCATCAGGATATTTTCCAGCATGACAGCATTCACCGGGTGATTTTAAATCTGGGCGGGATTGCTAATGTCAGCCTGTTACCTGCCGGAAAGCCTGATGATGTTTATGGCTTTGATACAGGGCCGGCCAACATTCTGATGGATGCCTGGTGCGCGCGTTATACCGGCCAGCCTTATGATGAAAATGGCAATTGGGCCGCTTATGGTACGCCGATTCGCAGCCTGCTGGATCGTTTACAGTCACACGAATTTTTCTCTAAAGAACCGCCTAAAAGTACCGGCCGTGAAGACTTTAACCTGGAATGGCTGGATGAACAGATTGCCGACTGGCGCAATGACCTGCAATACGATGAACTGGAAGATACCCCGGAAAATGTGCAGGCGACCTTATTAAAGCTCACCACCCGTGCCATTAAAAAAGCCATTTATCGTTCTGGCATGGATACTGGACAAGTTTTCGTGTGTGGTGGTGGCGCTTATAATTCTTATTTACTTGAGCAACTGCGCTGGCGCTTACGCAAACATGAATGGAGCATACAAACCACGGCTGATTTGGGCCTCAGTCCGACCTGGGTAGAAGCCACCGCCTTTGCCTGGCTGGCGATGCGTTTTATCAAGCAACTGAATGGTAACCTGCCAGCGGTGACCGGTGCTTTAGGCTACCGTGTTCTGGGAACCATTACTGCTGTTTAAACCTGACCAGAGCAATCTAAAGTTATAAAAAAAGGTCTGCATTTATACAGACCTTTTTCATTTTCAATCTTACTTATTGCATCATCAGTTTGGCATTTTCATTACGGAACGCACGCAGAATCTGCTGGCCGGCGCGGCCGGTCGGACTCAAGCCCAAACGCTGCTGTTCCTGACGAATCGCCTGACGGGTTTTATCACCGATCAGACCATCCACCGCACCAATGTCATAGCCACGATTTAGTAAAAATTGCTGAATCTCGCGACGTTCTGAACGCGAAGTACCCGCGTCATCGGTTGGCCAAGATGTGCTGAAGCTCCCTTTACCCTGTAAACGATCAGATAAATGCGCAATCGCCAAGGCATAACTTTCTGCTGCATTATAGCTATAAATGGCATCAAAGTTTCTAAAGACCAGGAACACCGGGCCATTTGGGCCGGCAGGCGCAAGCAAGCCAGCTTGAGAAGATGCTGATAAATTCCCTTGAATTAAAGGGGAACCATCGGCACGCACTACACCACGGCTAATCCAGCTATTCAGTGATTTTTTATTGCGACGGCCTTCATTTGAGATTGACATGCCTTGCGGGATTTTTACTTCAAAACCCCAAGGCTGTCCGGCCTGCCAACCACGCTTGCTTAAAAAGTTGGCGGTTGATGCCAAAGCATCCGGAATACTACTGACCAGATCACGGCGGCCATCGCCATCAAAATCGACCGCAAGCTCATCATAGGTCGATGGCATAAACTGGGTATGACCAAAAGCTCCAGCCCATGAACCTTTCAGCTGATCCTCTCGTACATCACCGCGCTGTAACAGTTTCATCGTGGTAAAAAACTCACCACGGAAATAACTCTGGCGTCGCCCTTCACAGCTCAATGTTCCCAGAGCCTGCAATAAAGGATAGCGACCGGAAATATCACCAAAATTACTTTCTACACCCCATACCGCGACAATCGTTTCTGCAGGCACGCCATAGGCTGCGGAAACACGATTTAAGACTTCGCGATGTTGCTGTAATTTTTGCCGGCCGAGCTGAACCCGCTCTTCATCGACCAAACCAGACAAATAGTCCCAAATCGGGGTAGAAAATTCCGGTTGATAGTTTAAACGTTCAATTACGGAATAATCAGGCGTTAAATTTTGCGTATAACGGTCATAGCTGCCTGCACTAACACCTTTTGCTACAGCCTGACTACGTAAATTCGCCAAACAGTTTTGAAAATTATTCTGGGCAGGGAAATTTGACGGGCTGCTGGCCGCTGAAGGCAAAGTAGTCGTGTCGACACGCTGACCATTAATAATCAGCTCGGCATTTGCCTGAGAAACAGCCAAGAATAAAGAACCAACCACAAGCGCAAAACGTTGCATAAGACCCTTGAATATTTAGATTTTGAATTATGTTCTTAACATAGCAGCTCAATCTAAAAATTAAAGCTCAAATAGGTAAATTTAAATTCATAATTTCTGCACTTTTGAATTCATTTTGTAGTTTTAAATTTAAAATAACTTATCCACAACTTGTTTTTAAATTCAAAAAACAGCGGTGCTGTTTGAATTTAAATTTAAAATCCAGGAAACAACCTTTAAATTCAAAACCTTCTTTGTGGATAACTTAATATAAACAGGATTAATCAGATATTTATCAAGGTCTTGTTTTGTGAATTAAAAAACAGGGTGACTTGGTTTATTTTTAAATTTAAAACTTTGAATTCAAAGTAGCGGTTTGAATTTAAATTCATATTTTGAATTCATTTAAACTTTAAATTCAAAGACTGTTTTAAATTTATTATTTTGAATTCAAACCAGCATTGAATTTTTAAATTCAAAGTATTTCTCTGTGGTCTGTGAATCTTCATTTAGACTCTTTTATGTATACGCAATTGTTTATTTTACAATCAATTGAAAAATATCATGATCCGATAAATGGCAGGCATTTTCGAAGAGGCGCAATCATGCCTGAATCTGGATAAATAAAAAAGCGACCACCGAAGTGATCGCTTTTTTTATCAGCAAGATAGCGTTTAAATGGTCATATCTTCGCTCAATGCCAGTGGATTCGGTAAAATCTTCGCCAGTTGACGGCATAAAGTCGTCAGCTGAGTACTGTCGGTTGGCATCAGGGTAATGTGACCAATCTTACGACCTTCACGCTCTGACTTGTTATACAGATGCAAATGCGCACCTTCTAAAGCCAGAACATCTGCAGATTTTGGATGCTGTCCGATGATATTCACCAGTACGCTTGGACGGATCACTTCCGTTGAACCCAGTGGCAGACCGGCCACCGCACGAATATGGTTTTCGAACTGTGAGCAGACTGCACCTTCAATCGACCAATGCCCTGAGTTATGCACACGTGGTGCCATCTCGTTTGCATATAGACCTTTATCTGTCACAAACAGCTCAAGGGTCAAGACGCCCACATAGTTCAGATGATTCAGCAGGCGAGTAATGTAGTCCTGTGCGACCGGCTGCAAGTCTGCACTGTTCGGCGCAGGCACAATCGAGTGCGACAGAATGCCATTGTGATGATGATTTTCAGCCAGGGGCCAGGTTTTTACATCACCATTTTGACCACGTACCGCAATGATCGACACTTCACGTGAGAACGTCACAAAGCTTTCTGCAATCAGTTCACCGGCAGGGCCAAGTTCCGCCCAAGCCTGCTCAATCTGATCAGCACTACGCAGGACAAATTGACCCTTACCATCGTAACCACCGCGAGAGGTCTTTAATACAATCGGTAAGCCCAGTTCAGCCACAGCAGCCTGTAAACCGTCAAGTGCAGTCACTGCTTTATACGGCGCAACAGGAATGTCGAGCCTATCAAACAGGGCTTTTTCAGACAGACGATGCTGTGCAATTGCCAAGGCTTGGCGTGGTGGATGCAGGTCTTTATTTTTCACCAGCACATCCACATCTGCAAGCGGGGTATTTTCAAATTCCAGACTGAATACATCAGCACTGTGCATAAAATCCTGTAGACCATTTTCGGCCTTGCTGGAAATCACTTGACCGAGTGCCGCAGAAGGGCAATCCGTACTTGCTTCAAAGAAAGTACATTGAATATTCAATGGCAATGCCGCTTGTGCCATCATGCGCCCGAGCTGACCGCCGCCAAAAATACCGATGGTTTTATCCATGATGTCTGTCCCGTATGAAGCTTGGTTTTAGTTTTGACCAGGAATGTTATTGCTTGCCACTTTATCTGTTTGTGCCGCACGGAAATCTGCAACATTTTTCGCGATATCAGGGCGGGTCAGACCTAAAATTTGCGCTGCCATAATGGCTGCATTGGTTGCACCGGCAGGGCCAATCGCAAGCGTACCCACCGCAATACCTGCTGGCATTTGTACAATCGAAAGCAAAGAATCGACGCCGTTTAAAATGGATGATTTGACTGGCACACCCAGGACTGGAAGATCAGTCTTTGCCGCACACATGCCCGGCAAATGCGCAGCACCACCCGCACCGGCAATAATCACCTGAATGCCACGATCACGCGCCTGCTCAGCATATTCAAATAAACGGTCAGGAGTACGGTGTGCAGAAACGACTTCAGCTTCAAATGGAACACCAAGCTGCTTGAGCATGTTGGCAGTATGTTCGAGAGTTGCCCAATCTGATTGAGAACCCATGATAATTCCTACTAGAGGAGCATCTTGTGCAGCAGCCGCATTCATTGCAAATTTTCCAGAGATTAAAGTAACAAAAAATAAATCTCGACGAGAGAGCCAAGCTTTAATAGGAGGTGCTTATTATAGACTGATTTTTCGGCTTCATAAAATTTAACGGTCAAAGCAAGGTTCGATTTTTCTTATTTTTTTAGCAGAATATTAAAAACTGGAATAAAAATAGGCGTGTAGTCTGCAAAGCTTTCGATCAGGAACTTCTGAAGACAAAATACACACATCCGCACAGACACAAGGCTGCCCAGAGATAATCCAGTTTAAAGGGCTGCTTAAACATGAAAATCATAAAAGGCACAAAGACCAGCAAGGTCACCACTTCCTGAGTGATTTTCATTTGCCCCACGGCCAGTCCCTGCTGTGCCAGTAATCGGGTGGCCGGAATCATCAGGCTATATTCAAACAGGGCAATCATCCAGCTGAATAAAATTGCCTGCCACAACGGCGCATCATGCGGTAAAAATTTTAAATGCCCATACCATGCCAAGGTCATAAAGCAATTGGCAATTACCAGAAGAAATAAAGCCGGCAACATCGGCATGTACTCTGCAAAAAGATCGGGTTTATTCTACGATTTATTTTGCAAAAAGATATTCTCTAAATTTGAAATTTCCTCTGAATTTATCCGTGAAACAGGATTTAAAAATTCCCGCAGCAATGCTTGAACTTTGACTATCTTTTCCGTGTAAGCCTTGCTATCGTTGCTTGCAAATTGAATAAATCATGATAACCGCACCAATATAAGGTGATGGGTCAGACAGGAACGGAGTGAAGTAGATGCATCTGCATATTTTGGGTATTTGTGGCACTTTTATGGGATCGCTGGCGCTCCTTGCACGCGATCTGGGCCACAAGGTGACAGGTTCAGATTTGAACGTCTATCCACCGATGTCGACCCAACTTGAAAATGCAGGCATCAGCTTGATGCAGGGTTATGAGCGTAGTCATTTGCAGCCGCATCCAGATCTGATCATTGTCGGCAATGCCATGAAGCGTGGTATTGATGCAGTAGAATATATGCTGAATGAAGGCTTGCCTTATATTTCAGGCCCACAGTTCCTGGCAGATCATGTTCTGCAAGGCAAACATGTATTGGGGGTTGCGGGTACACATGGCAAAACCACCACCACAACCATGCTGGCCTGGGTGCTGGATCAAGCCGGTTTAGAGCCAGGCTTCCTGATTGGTGGTGTGCCACTGGGTTTTAGTGAGAGTGCACGTCTCGGTGGCGGCAAATATTTCTGTGTCGAGGCGGATGAATACGATTCGGCTTTCTTCGATAAGCGTTCCAAGTTTGTGCATTACCATCCAAAAACGGCGATTTTAAATAACCTTGAATTTGACCATGCCGATATCTTTGATGATCTGGCCGCGATTCAAAAGCAGTTCCATCATTTAGTTCGTACCATTCCTAGCGAAGGCCGCATCATTGCGCCGATTACTGAAAGCAATATCGATGAAGTACTAGAGCAGGGTTGCTGGACACCGGTGGTGCGCACCAGTCTGGATGCCAACGAAAAATCTGAACTGTATGCCGAACAGTTATCGACAGATGGTTCTCACTTTAAAGTCTTGCAACACGGTGTGGTGAAAGGTGAAGTGCAGTGGAGCATGACCGGACAGCATTCGGTGGCCAATGCGCTCGCGACGATTGCCGCTGCCGAGCATGTCGGCGTCTCGATTGAAACCGCCTGTGAAGCTTTATCTAATTTCGGTGGGGTAAAACGCCGTATGGAACTGTTAGGCACAGTCCGTGGTATTGAGGTTTATGATGATTTCGCCCATCATCCGACAGCGATTGATACGACCTTGGAGGGCGCGCGCAAACGTCTGGGTGAACGCAAACTCTGGGCAATTATTGAACCACGCTCCAATACCATGCGTATGGGCAGTCATAAAGAGGGTCTGGCTCATTCAGCACGTCTGGCCGATGCAGTAATCTGGTATCAACCGGAAGGACTGGACTGGGATCTGCAACCGGTCATTAATGCTGCGCCAAATAAAGCCAAAATTGCACGCACACTGGATGACATCATTCAGACCGTGGTAGCAGAGGCAGGTGAGGGCGATGTGGTGGTGATCATGTCAAATGGCGGTTTTGGTGGTTTGCATCAGAAATTGATCAGTGCTTTAAACGCATAAAATAGATGCGTGGATAAGTATGTGAAAAAAGAAGCCCGCGATGCGGGCTTCTTTTTTTAGGGCAATTGTTTTAGCAAAAAGAGAGAATGGCTGTTTTGACCTTCACATTGCATGATGTCAAATTGGCCTAAAATGCCGATCACTCATTAGTCATTACGCATGATGTTTTGTTGCAATCTGAACGCGAGATAGATTGCAGCAGCACATCACTCAAGGCACAATCGAGAAGAACACAGGTATTTATAGACCTGACAGCCAGATCAGAATCAGGTCATTCTCATTCCTCACTCCTTCAGGAGATGTGTCATGACAACAATGAAAGCCATGGTCTATTACGGCGAAAACGACATCCGGTTTGAAGACCGTCCCATTCCCACTATTTTGCATCCCAGCGATGCGGTTATCAAACTCACTAAAGTCACTATTTGTGGTACAGACCTCGGGATCTGGAAAGGTAAAAACCCGGAAATTGAACAGCAAGCCACACGCAAACAGGGCAGTTTTAATGGCCGTATTTTAGGCCATGAAGGCATTGGCATTGTAGAAGAAGTCGGTTCTGCCGTTCAAAACTTCAAAAAAGGCGACCGGGTGATTATTTCCTGTGTCAGCCGCTGTGGAACCTGTGAAAACTGTCAGAAACAGCTGTATGCACATTGTCGCAATGAAGGCGGCTGGATCATGGGCTATATGATTGATGGTACTCATGCCGAATATGTACGCACGCCGTTTGCGGATACTTCTCTTTATCATTTACCTGAAGGGTTAAATGAAGATGTCGCTGTGTTTTTATCGGATATCTTGCCGACATCACATGAAATTGGTGTGCAATATGGCGATGTCAAACCCGGAGACAATGTGGTGATTGTCGGTGCCGGCCCGATCGGCATGAGCTGCCTGCTGACCGCTCAATTCTATTCACCGGCCAACATCATCATGGTCGATGTCGATGACAACCGACTCGAGTTCGCCAAAGCAGTGGGAGCGACGCATAGCATTAACTCCGCGAAAGAAGATGCCATACAACGTGTGCTGGAGCTGACGGATGGGCGAGGGGTCGATTGTGCCATTGAAGCGGTTGGTCTGGAGGCGACCTGGAATATCTGCCAGCATGTAGTCAAAGAGGGTGGACATATTGCCAATGTCGGCGTACATGGCAAATCAGTTAATTTTGAACTGAATAAACTCTGGATTAAAAACCTGACCATCACCACCGGACTGGTCAATGCCAATACCACTGCTATGCTGCTCAAAACCTGCTGTTCCGGTAAATTACCGCTGGAAAAACTGGCGACCCATCACTTTAAATTTAATGAATTTGAAAAAGCTTATGATGTGTTCAAGCATGCAGCCGATGAAAAGGCCTTGAAAGTGATGATCGAACTCAATTAATGCGGGAAAGTAAAAAGTCCGCTTGGCGGACTTTTTTTTATTTGTAGCTGGAGTGAAAAATAGGGCATATCACCGCACTACTTATCAGCTTGTATTGAAAGCTCATTAGGCCGTTTTGCTCTTGGCAAATCGATCTAAATGATTAAGTAGAAGAGGCCGCGACATCAGATAAACTTTGGTCACGCTTAAACATCACATCCACATAGGAACATTGCGGAATGATGGTTAAACTTTTTTCACGGGCAAAATCGACCAGCATATCCAGCATTTTTCGGGCAACGCCCTGACCACGCAAGGAATGATCGACCCAGGTATGATCTGCAATAATCACCGAGGCTTCCCGCCATTGATAGGTAATCTCGGCCAGACGTCGACCTTGATCTTCCATAAAAAATACACCACCGCGTTTTGAATCTTGATATTGAACCTGCATAGATCTCCACCTTTATTTTCATTTTTAACTGCTTAACACATCGCTGAAATTAGGATCACGCTCAAATACCGATTGAGCAAAAGGGCATTCCGGAATAATCTTGACCCCTTGCTCACGGGCAAACTTGACTGCTGCTTCGACCAGATAATGTCCGACATGTTGTCCACGCAAACTGTTATCGACCCAGGTATGTTCAATCACCAGTCGATCCTCATCTTTCCAGAAATAACTCATTTCGGCCAGACGCTTTTCATTTGGCTCGACAAACCATTGACCTTGACTGCCTTGTTGCTGATGCTCAATCAACATCCTCTAAACTCCGTATTTTTAATCCAGACTGACATATTTTTCAGTCGCATATTGTTCGATTTCTTTAAACGATTGTGAATCTGTGCTCTTTCCTGATATCACCGTGCAATGAACAGGTTTAAACTGCCTGTCTGTTGTTTAAGCCAGATATTTATGTCCAGCCCTTCTTTTAGCTCATCGGTAAGACGTCAATGGATCTGCGTAATTGCGTTAGCCAGTGCCGCCTTTATTTTCAACACCACCGAATTTATTCCCGTGGCCTTACTCAGTGATATTGGTGCAAGTTTTGACATGTCGGCGACTCAGGTCGGGTTGATGCTGACCATTTATGCCTGGGTCGTGGCTTTATTGTCTTTACCGATGATGCTACTGACCAAAAACATTGAACGACGTTTCTTGTTGATGGTTTTATTTGCGGTCTTCATTTCCAGTCATGTGCTGTCTTATTTTGCCTGGAGTTTCAGTGTTCTGGTATTTAGCCGGATCGGGATTGCAGTAGCGCACGCGCTGTTTTGGTCAATTACCGCTTCGCTTGCAGTACGTGTCGCACCAGCAGGCAAAGAATTTCAAGCCTTGGGTTTATTGGCCACAGGTACTGCCATGGCCATGGTTCTGGGAATTCCCTTTGGTCGCATGATCGGGGAGGCCTATGGCTGGCGCAATAGTTTTGCCTTGATTGCCATCGTCGCCAGCGTGGTCTGCCTGCTACTGGCCAAAACCTTGCCCTTATTACCGAGTGTCAATTCAGGTTCACTCAGCAGCTTGAAAACCTTGTTAAAACGTCCAAGCCTGATGCTGGTATTTGCCCTGACGGTCATTGTAATTAGTGCACAATTCACCGCCTATAGTTATATCGAGCCATTTTCACTGAATATTGCCCAGCTCAGTTCTGTACAGACCACGACTTTATTGCTGGTCTATGGTGGGGCAGGTTTAATCGGCTCTTATCTATTTGGCCGTTTTGCACCGCATTTTCCCAAACTTACTATTCCACTGTTCACACTTGGACTGGCTATCTCGTTGCTATTATTGCTGCCGTTGTCCAGCAATGTCTTGCAGTTAAATACCCTGGCTTTACTCTGGGGCGTCAGTATTATTGGTTTTAGTCTGGCCTTGCAAGCCAAGACCTTAAATCTGGCCTCCGATGCCACCGACGTGGCCATGGCGATTTATTCTGGCCTGTATAATATTGGAATTGGTGCTGGCGCTTTACTCGGTGGGATCGCAACGGCACAGATCGGCTTGCACAGTATTGGCTGGCTCGGGGCCATCTTGGCCAGTCTGGGTTTTCTCATCACGTTATATTTAATTCGCCGTCCGGATTTTATTGCTCAAAAAATAGCTTGAATCATGCATTTTTGTAAATGAAATTGTAGTCTTAATAAAAATCTGTCATGCTTCTGCATATTGAGCATTTGCTCAAACAGAATTTCGTTTGAACAAGGGGAGTAGCCTCCTCCAAACGTTTAGCAATTGTAGTTCAGATTGTTCAACGTGTCAGAATATCGTCATTACACTTTGCAAAAAGTCGGTATCTGAGCATCTTACTGCGACACTTTCAATGAGAAGTGTAACACTAAGATGTAGGCAAGACCTTGATCATGTTGGTATAGATGTTTTTCATCTGACAACAGGTCAAGGTTTTTTTATGGCCGATTGTCAGATGTGGAGAATTCACATGGAAACAATTGGTACGCTGTGGCTGTATCTTGTCTTTTTCGCGATTGTCGCAGTCATGCTGATCATCGATTTCGTCGGCTTTAAACATCAGCATGGTCAGGAGGTCAAAGTCCGGACTGCGGCCTACTGGAGTATTGCCTGGGTCAGTGTCGCGACTTTATTTGGTGGTGGTTTATGGCTCTATCTGGAGCAGACCGCAGGTACTGCAATTGCCAATGCCAAGGTCATGGAATACTTCGCTGGTTATCTGCTGGAAAAATCCCTGGCAATTGATAACGTCTTTGTCTGGCTGATGATCTTCGCTGCTTTCGCCATTCCACCCGCGCTGCAACGTAAATTGCTGCTCTACGGTGTACTCGGTGCGATTGTCCTCAGAACCATCTTTATTTTTATTGGCGCCTGGTTCGTTCAGGAATTCTCATGGATTTTATATATCTTCGGTGCCTTCCTGGTGTATACCGGCTTTAAATTCCTGCGTGGTCAGGATGAAGAAGAAAGCAATATTGAAGATATGGCGATTCTGAAATGGCTGCGTAAACGTATGCGGATTACCCCGCAACTTGAAGCTGACAAATTCTTTATCCGTAAAGATGGTTTACTGTGGGCAACGCCGTTATTCCTGGTTTTGATTCTGGTCGAAGCCTCGGATGTGATCTTTGCGGTCGATTCTATTCCGGCAATTTTCGCTGTGACCACCGATCCCTTCATTGTACTGACTGCTAACCTGATGGCGATTTTGGGTCTGCGCGCGATGTTCTTCCTGTTATCGGGTGCCGCATCAAAAATGCATTATCTGCCCTATGGCCTCGGGATTATTCTGGTCTTTATCGGCTTTAAAATGCTGATGCTGGATGTATTCCATATGCCAATCTGGATTTCACTGAGCTTTATTGTGATTGTCTTGACGATCACGGCGATCCTGTCGATTCGCCACAGTAAAAAACATAACCAAACCACGCTCTAATAACTGTATAGACGATCATCTTTAGCGTCACAAAAGTCCGTTCAATCATGAGCGGACTTTTTTTATTGCTCGACTGCCTTACCACAGCTTCGACTTAACTCAGGCAAATGAAGTCAGCATGATCACGTTATAAATCCACTGAAGTGGGTTACAATCTATTGAAAAAATTAAAAGCACAGGTTTTAACATGTCTTCTCAGATTGCAACAACGGCAGTCCGCGGTCGTTTCCTTGATATCCAGCATACAGTTGCCCAGGCACATGAGATTGATGACCAGGTGCGCTATGTAGAAGATGGTCTGATTATCATGCAAGACGGCAAGATTCAATGGTTTGGCAGCTGGGATGAAGGGCAGAAACATCTAGCTGAAAATATCCAGGTCGCCCATTATCCTGAACAGCTGATTGTGCCGGGATTGATCGATACCCATATTCATTTCCCGCAAACCGAGATGGTCGGGGCCTATGGCGAACAACTGCTGGAATGGTTAAATACCTATACCTTTCCAACAGAAATCCAGTTTGCAGATACAGCCTATAGCGAAAAAATCGCCGAATTTTTTGTGCAGGAATTGCTTAAAAATGGCACCACCACGGCACTGGTCTTCTGTACCGTACATCCTGAATCAGTAGATGCTTTGTTTACAGCGGCGAGCCGCAGAAATATGCGTCTGATCGCCGGTAAAGTCTTGATGGACCGACATGCACCGGAAGCGCTGACGGATACGGCAGAAAGTGCTTATACCGATTCTAAAGCGCTGATTGAGAAATGGCATGGGCAAGGCCGTAACCTGTATGCCATTACCCCTCGCTTTGCCCCGACGTCCACCAATGAACAACTTGAAAAAGCAGGTCAGCTCAAAGCCGAATATCCAGATGTCTATGTACATACCCATTTAAGTGAAAATAAAAATGAAATTGCCTGGGTCAAAGAGTTATTTCCGGAACGTAAAGGCTACCTGGATGTCTATCATCACTATGGTTTAACCGGTGCAAAATCAGTGTTTGCACATTGTGTACACCTGGAAGAGCAGGAGTGGGATTGCATGCAGCAGACCAATTCAGCGATTGCCTTTTGTCCGACCTCAAACCTGTTTCTGGGCAGTGGTTTATTCCCATTAAAGAAAGCGTGGGACAAGCAGGTGAAAGTCGGTCTGGGTACCGATATCGGGGCAGGCACCTCATTTAACCAGTTACAGACCTTAAATGAAGCCTACAAAGTGCAGCAATTGCAGGGAGAAAAACTCTCTGCTTTTGAAGCCTTGTATCATGCCACCTTAGGCGGTGCTAAAGCCTTAAGTCTGGACGATCGTTTGGGGAACTTTAATATCGGCAAGGAGGCGGACTTTGTGGTGCTGGATCTAAATGCCACTGCTTTACAGCAGTTACGCCAAAGCAGAGCCAAAAATATTGAAGATGCATTTTTTGCACTGACCATGCTCGGCGATGACCGTAATATTGCAGTGACCTATGTCTACGGAGAAGCTGTCTATGTCAAAGCCCGATGTACCCGCTCAGACGACTAAAACCCAGCACCGCCATCGCTGGCTGATCGTCTCCGCCATGTTGCTGACCTGTACTTTCATCCTGCGCAGGGATTCGCAGGCAGCAAAGAAATGATTACATTTACAGCATGCAAAACAGGTGCATCTGCAGTAGGGATGTATTAAAATTACAGTGTATTCAGGTGTTGCAGGTCAACACCTTTTTTATTTTGCTATTTTTACTTTTTAGGTATCTACCCATGACCGTTCAAATGAGCGTAATGATTTCCGCTGAAGAAATTCAAGCTAAAGTCAAAGAGCTTGGTGCTCAAATCGATGCACACTATGCCCATAGTGACAAAGACCTTGTGCTCATCGGTTTATTACGTGGTTCAGTGATTTTTATGGCCGATTTGTGTCGGGTGATTTCCAAACCCCATGAACTGGATTTCATGACGGTATCCAGTTATGGCGGCGGCACCGTATCTTCGCGTGATGTAAAAATTCTGAAAGATTTAGACGGCGAAATCCGTGGCAAAGACGTGCTGGTGGTTGAAGATATTATTGACTCGGGAAATACCTTGAGCAAGGTGCTGGAAATCCTGCAAACCCGCCAACCGAACTCGATTCAACTGTGTACTTTGGTAAGTAAACCATCACGTCGTGAAATCGATTTAAAGGTCGAATTTTTGGGCTTTGAAGTTGAAGATAAATTTATCGTAGGTTATGGTCTGGACTATGACCAGAAGTATCGTCATCTGCCATTTATTGGTGAAATCGGTCTTTAAAATTTATTTAAAAAAGTGGCTTAGGCCACTTTTTTTATGTCTCAAATAGACAGAAAAACAGGAACAAAAAATAACATCTCGTTTCAGGATTCAACTTTTTTTGCTTCCTATTCTGTTTCAAGATAATTAAACATGATGTAAAAACAAAGACATGATAATAAGGAGCATACCTATGTGGACAATTATTGTTGCGATTGTCATTGGTTTTATCGCGGGTCTGATTGCACGTGCAATTCATCCGGGTAATGACAAGGCAGGCTTTATCATGACGACCCTGTTAGGTATTGCCGGTTCCTTATTGGCTACATTTGCTGGTCGTATGCTCGGTCTTTATTCGGCAGATTCTGCAGCAGGTCTGATTGCTTCCGTGATTGGTGCGGTGATTATTCTGTTTATTTATAACATGCTGACCAAACGCCGTACGGTCTAAGCGGTTCTGGCTCAATCTGAGCAGTTCCAGTAAAAGCACCCAGTCGGGTGCTTTTTGCTCTTGTATATCTCTCAACTTTATAGTGAAAATTCCTTAAAAATCTGTTCGATCTGTTCTGCCGGATAGGCCCCCATGACTTTAAAACCATTCGAGAAAATAATTGCTGGTGTCCCATTCACACCCAAAGACTGGGCCAGTTTTTTATTTCGCTCAATCGGATTGGCACAACTTTTTTTCGATTTTGGCAGGCTACCTTGAGTGATCAGATCTTCCCAGGCCTGAGCAGGATTAGACGCGCAATACACCTGTTTTGAAGGCGCAACCGATTGTGGCTTTAAAGGCAGAATAAAAGTATAAATCGTCACATCCTTGAGTTTTTTCAACTCTACTTCAAGCTGTTTACAATACGGGCAATTTGGGTCAGAAAAGATCGCAATCTGACGTTTCCCCGTACCTCTTACACTTTTCACAGCATCTTGAAGCGGCAATTTTTTCCAGTCAACACTGTTCTGTTTTAGTATCAAATCACGGGTCAGATTATGCTGATCCTGAATCCGCAGCATCGACCCGGCAATCAGATGCTGGGCATCTTCATTCAGATAAACCACTTGACCCTGCATAAAACCACTGTAGATGCCCTTCATTTCCGTGGTCTGGATATTTTCGATTTTTAAATTGGGGCTATTCTTTGCCAGATTGGCTTTTACCATATCAATATTAGCGAATGCGAAGCTTGAAACAAATGTACTTAAAGCAATAATCAGTGTTTTTTTTAACATGAATGTTCTACATGAATCAGATAAAAATATGCTTCGATTCTAATGGGTCTGCTTTTAAATTACCCACGGATTTATGTTACTGTTTATTCCAAGTTTAATCAGTGCATTATGTTTCACGTGGAACAGAAGCGATAAAAGAAGCTTAAATGACGGACAAAAATAAATTCTTGTATGAGATTAAATTCTGGTTAAGATTTTATATCTTATAAAATAATATATTATTTTATTGAAATATATAAACACATCTATTTGATTTAAAATCTTTTACTGATTCGCCCTTGACCATGTTTCTTGGCCCGCTCTACACTGCATATACTTTTCTTTTTCTTCGCTATGCCCTGACATGGATTGGCCAAGGATCAACACTATAACGGCATGTTCATGACAACAATAACCACTTGGCGACCCTTCTGGATGGTCAGCCTGGCTTTAATCATGGGAACGATTGGTACTGCTTTGGCGAGTCCACTCTATCCGATTTATCAACAACTCTGGAATTTATCCCCAAGCCAGATTACCTATATTTTTGTCGCCTATATGTTTGGCTGTCTGGGCACCTTATTGTTCCTGGGGCGCACCAGCAATAGCATTGGCTTTTTAAAAACTCTACAAATTGGCCTCGTGTTTATTAGTCTGGGTTTGATTATTTCGGTCTTTGCCAATAATGCCCTAATTTTATCTCTGGGCCGTTTCATTATCGGGATTGCCTCTGGTTTGATGACGACTTCTGCCATGCTTGGCATGATGCAGACCATTCCGGAGAGTCATAAGCAGCTTGCGCCGCAATGGGTCTCTATTTTGACTGCGATTGGCTTTGGTCTGGGTCCGTTTATCGGGGGAGTCATTGCGCAGTTTTCTCAAGCCCCGCTGGTGACTCCCTATATTCCGATTATTGTTGGAGCAGTGCTTTGTTTTATCGGTTTATTCTGGTTAAAAGTGCCTGCTTTTGAGCGTCAGCCCTTTAGTATCGCCCCCAAATTACAGCGTCCTGAGGCTCAATATCATGCTGTATTTATGATCATTGGGTTCACTGCATTTAATGCCTTTGCTGCCTTTAGTTTATTTGCCTCACTTTCGCCTTCTTTTGTGCAAGATATTTTACCGTGGCATGGTCCTTTAGTAAGTGGTACCGCCATTACCTGTATTCTGCTGGTATCTGCAGTGGTGCAATACCTGGCCAAAGCGGTCGCTGCAAAAAAATGTCTGAATATCGGCTTGGTCATGATGCTGATTAGCCTGCTCAGCCTTGCATTGTGTATATTGCTTAAGGCAAGTTTCTTATTCTTCGTGAGCGATCTCTTATTTGGTATTGGGCATGGTTTTGCCCTGATGGGGGCTTTTGGCATAATTCATGCTATAACCACTTTGCAAAACCGGGCCGCGGTGATGTCGACCTACTTGTTTATTGGCTATTTGGGCACCATTGTGCCGATTCTTGCGGTGGGTTACTTGGCCGACCATTTTGGATTAAATTTCGCTGTGATCAGCTTCTGTGTGGCGATGAGTGCTTTATGTGTCGTGCTCTGGTTATGCCACCAGAAGCTCAGTGTAAAAGCTTAAAATAGCCCTCTGATGAGGTAATGCTGATCAGTTAAGGAGTTTAGAAATAGACTCTTTAACTTTTTAGTCGTTCATGACGGAGTCTTCACCTTATAAATCAAATACTTGAAAATAATTTGTTACTTTGGTTTCGCCCAAATGAGAAGCGAAGCTTCGCAAGGAAGGCATCTTGCGGAGCAACACTCCTCACCGCAAAACTCGTCAGCCTCCATCGACTAGTAAATTTGTCGCAGAAACAATCATTTTTAAATCTAGTCCTGCCTCAAACAGTTGCGGATGACTTTTCTACTTGTCAAATATGATCATGAATTTAAAAAAGAAAATACTAGTCAATTTCTTAACTGACTGGCATTCCTCTGATGAGGGCTATTTATGCATAATTTTTTGCTTACTTTCCAATACAAAACGAACCGAAAATTTTTCCAAGCAGATCATCGGCACTAAAGTCACCGGTAATTTCCCCCAGTGCATTCTGGGCTAGACGTAAGGACTCCGCCACCAGTTCACCGGCGTTGTACACCACCAATTGTTCACGTGCTTCAGCCAAATAAAGTTGAGTGCGCTTCATTGCGTCTAAATGACGGGTACGCGCAATAAAGGTATCTTCTTCAGGCTGGAAGCCTGCATGCGCTGTAATCGCCTCTATGAGCGCTTGCACACCAGTTTCCTGCTTGGCAGAGACTGCGATATGCCGAAAACCATTCAAATCAGCAATTGCAGCTTCAGCACCAGTCAGATCACACTTATTCCCAATCAGCATCAAGCGTTTTGCTTCAATATGTTCAGCAAAATATTCTTGGGCCAGTTGCAGCGGATCTTCACCTTGACTTAGGTCATAGACCAGCAGTAACAAATCGGCCTGTTCGATTTCCTTGATTGCGCGGCGAATCCCTTCTTTTTCGACAATATCCCCGGTCTCACGCAAGCCTGCGGTATCCGTCAAGGTAATTGGCAAGCCATTTAAGGTGATTTTTTCATGCAGCACATCACGCGTAGTACCCGCAATATCCGTCACAATCGCACGTTCAATCCCGGCCAGCGCATTCAGTAATGAAGATTTACCGGCATTCGGTTTACCGGCAATCACCACTTGCAAACCTTCACGCAATAACTGACCTTGACGTGCTGATTGCTGAACTTGCGTGACCGCAGTCGCCACACCATCGAGCAGATTCAGAATCTTGCCATCGGCCAGAAAGTCAATTTCCTCTTCAGGAAAATCAATTGCGGCTTCCACGTGCAAACGTAAATGCACCAGCTGCTCAAGCACCGTATTGACTTTGTTTGAAAATGCACCTTGCAGAGAACGAACTGCAGAACGCGCAGCTGCTTGTGAAGTGGCATCAATCAGGTCAGCAATGGCTTCAGCCTGTACCAAGTCCATCTTGCCATTTTCAAAAGCACGCATGGAAAACTCACCGGCTTTGGCAGCAA
Organism: Acinetobacter sp. F9; assembly: GCF_019195275.1. NCBI lineage: Bacteria > Pseudomonadati > Pseudomonadota > Gammaproteobacteria > Moraxellales > Moraxellaceae > Acinetobacter > Acinetobacter sp. F9. The sequence goes on along the minus strand of NZ_CP078068.1, from coordinate 1,895,022 downwards.
TCGCACCCAGTTCCAGCAAACGTGCAAGCAAGGCATTTTGAATCACCGGACCGCCATGACCTTGTAATTCCACCACATCCTCACCGGTAAAGGAATGCGGATTCGGGAAGCAAATGGCTAGGCCTTCATCCATAACTTCACCAGCGGCATCGTAAAACTTACGAAAGGCAGCATAGCGTGCACCGGCAAGGGATTGTTTTGTAAGTGCTTCGGCAATTTCATAGGATTTTGGACCCGATAGGCGAATCACCCCAACGCCGCCACGTCCTGGTGGCGTTGCAATCGCAGCAATAGTCGTGGTTCGGTTGAGCATAAAATTCACCTAAAAAATCCAAAAGTTCAGCCAAAAAAAATCCGCCTAAGAGTATCATCTTAAGCGGATTTATTCAGCCCGTCATTACAACTTAGTTGACTGGCGTTGCTTCATCACGTTTGGCACGTTCTTTAGCAACAGACTTGTTAATCAAACCTTGTTGCAGGATGGTGATCAAGTTGTTCACAATCCAGTATAGAACCAAGCCCGCAGGGAAGAACAGCAAGAATACGGTAAAAATCACCGGCATAATCTTGAAGACTTTGGCTTGCATTGGATCAGTGGGTTGTGGATTTAAGGACTGTTGAATATACATCGTCAGACCCATTAACAATGGCAGGATAAACCATGGATCCATTGAGGATAAATCCTGAATCCAGAGCATCCATGGCGCATGACGCAGTTCAACCGATTCCATCAAGACCCAGTACAAAGCCAGGAAGATTGGCATTTGTAATAACAGCGGTAAACAGCCCGCAAGCGGATTGACCTGTTCACGTTTGTACAGTGCCATCATTTCCTGAGAGAAGCGCATACGGTCTTCACCAAACTCTTCTTTCATACGCTGCATTTCTGGAGCAATCACACGCATTTTCGCCATTGAGCGGTAGCTCTTCGACGACAATGGCCACAGAATCAGTTTCACCAGAATGGTCAATAGAATAATTGCCCAGCCCCAGTTACCCACTAAACCATGGAAGAATTCCAGACCCACGAACAAGAGCTTCGCAATTGGCCATAACCAGCCATAATCGACTGTTTGGTTTAAACCTGTGGCCAAATCCTTCAATTCTGACTGGATTTTTGGACCTGAATAGAAGGTCGCATCAATCTCGGCCACAGTACCTGCAGGCACATTAAAGGTTGGAGAAGTAAAACCAATAATGTTCATGTTATCGGTTGATTTACGTGATTCAAGCTTGGCGCTATACGCTTCACCATTACCCTGAGTCAACTTCAGATTACCAGGTACCCAAGCACTGACAAAGTAGTGCTGTACCATGGCAACCCAGCCACCTGTCGCTTCAGTACTGACTTTTTCTTCAACAAAGTTGTCAAATTTAAGCTTGTTGTACTGCTCGTCTGGCGTACCCCAGGCACCGCCCAGGAAAGTCCCTAACGTGAAAATACCCTGGTCTGATTTACCCGGATCTTCTGAATTATCACGTTTGATCTGGCCAAACATCTGACCTTGCCAGGTCTGAGCACTGCGGTTCACCACTTTGTGGTTCACAACAACCGGATATTCACCTTCAGTGAAATTGAAGGTTTTGATAATCTCGACACCATCCGCGGTTTTAAATACCAACGGTACAGACAAGACTTTAAGGTTTTCACCCTCTTTAGATTTGGTTGCTTTCGCGTCTGCCAAGGTATAAGCGGTTTTTTCCAGCTCATACGTCGGACGGCCGTTACGGCTGCTGTCCGGTCCATTTAGACCGATCAGACCAGACTGAGCGACATAAGTACGTTTCGCATCGCTTTCCAGCATCACGAACGGTTCATCGCTGTCCTTGTTTTTGTCATGATTGAGTAATTCAACACGAACAATATCACCACCTTTCGGATTGATCCAAAGATGATAAAGGTCAGTTTGTACTGAAATAAGCTGCTGACTTACAGGTGCTGTGGCATCCGTGGCTTGCTGCGCTGGCATATTCGCTTGTGGCAGATCAGAGGCAACTGTAGCCGTCTGAGCATTTGGCAAATCTGCAGATACGTCATGCGAAACAACAGCAGTTTCTGGCTGCGGTTTGGTTTCAGCATTTCCATAATCTTTTTGCCACGCCAAAATGAGCAAATATGCGACAACAAACATGGCTCCGAGAATTGCAATCCTGGCCCATTGTTGCATATGTATTACCCCAAGTGGTGAGAGTGATTTTGGTTCAATAAACGATCACGAAAGGGTACAGCAACGTGAAGCGTTTGAGAATCTATTTGCTGAAATGAAATAAAACGAATCGCTTTAGAGGGAACAGGATCATATCCCGAGCCCCCCCACGGATGACAACGGCAAATACGCTTAGTAGCCAGCCACACTCCACGTCCAGCCCCATGTATCTGGACTGCTTCCAAGGAATATTGAGAACAAGTTGGAATATAACGACAGCGCGGCCCCAATAAAGGACTGATCGCAATCTGATAGAAACGTATCAACCAATGTAGTAAACGTACCATTGGCCTACTCTACTTTTGTGGGGAGGGGGCTATTTTTGTATGCTTTTTGGCAAGACGGTTCAGTTTTTGCCAAGCAAATTGTAATTGCTGATGCAATTCTGCATTAGGCACTGCTTCCACACCAATTTTTGGCATGATTACAATGTCTAAGTCATCTAATTGCTGTTGATGCAGGCGAAAACTTTCGCGAGCAAGTCGTTTTACTCTATTTCGTTCGTGTGCTCGGCGCACTTTCTTCTTAGCAACAACTAAACCCAAACGGCTATTTGGCAGTTCGGAATGTTTTGCAAGAAATAAGAAATGGGGCTGATGCACTTTAAAAAGCGCACCATCAAACACACCTTTATAATCGGCGGCACAGCGTAATCGCAACTCTGTACCAAAACTATAAAGTTTTGTCATAACACCCAAAATCGTCTTAGCGTAACTGATTAAACAGTTAAGCTATGACGACCTTTTGCACGACGGCGAGCTAATACTTGACGACCAGCTTTAGTAGCCATACGAGCACGGAAACCATGAACACGCTTACGCTTTAATTCAGATGGTTGGAATGTACGTTTCATATTGAAACTCCAAAAAATGATCTTTCTATGAAGGTCCGCGATTTTAGTGCTCATTGCTTGAGCTGTCAATGCAAAAGCACTTTTCTTTTCAAATAAGCTTAAAAAAGATTTTTACCCGAGTTGTCAAAAAAACTGTTGCTAAAATGACTAAATTATACTTAACCACAGATTAAATTATTGTTATACATAGATATATAACTTATAAACAACTCTATCAACAAAGTTATCCACAATCTATCCAGTGTTGAAAAGCAAGATTCTGTTTTTGAGTTTAAATTCGTAGTCTCTCGATTTATCCACAGAAAACTCAAAGCTTATAAATAAATTCAAATTTATAAATTTAAGTTTATTATTATTAGGGAGCACTTTTTCTATGGATAAGCCACTTTTTATTTAATTAAACATATATTTATGTTGTGGATAAAACTGTTTCTAATAATTTTATACTTTGTGGATAACTTTGTGCTATATTTTATCCACAGCTTGCGGATAAACTTATCCACACCGGGTTTTAAATTTAAATTTATGCACGATGATGGCTTTTTGCACAGTTTCTGTGGAAATGATCATGACAGATGTGGATAACTTGGTTAGAATGGCGACCCGCTTTTGGTCGCGGTCATCTTTTTTGAATGAACAATGGAATGAATAGGGGATTCACATGCTTTGGACGGACTGCTTAAATCGCCTGCGACAAGAGCTCTCTGGAAATGTCTTTACAATGTGGATTCGCCCATTGGTTGCAGAAGAGCTGGAAGATAGCTTGCGTTTGTATGCACCTAATCCTTACTGGACGCGTTACATTCAAGAGCATCATCTGGAACTGATTACGATTCTGGCCGAACAGCTGTCTGAAGGACGGGTACGCAAGGTCGAAATTTTGGTCGATTCACGTCCTGGTGCGATTTTATCGGCCAGTGAACAGCCAGCGACCACCACCGCGGCGTTGACTTCAACCCCAATGCCGGTACAAAAACCGAAAAAAGAAAAAGAAGATACGGTTAAAAATAGCCGTAGACGTCAGCTCAATCCATTGTTTACTTTCTCGCTGTTTGTCGAAGGCCGTTCTAACCAGATGGCAGCAGAAACCTGTCGCAAGGTACTGACCCAACTCGGTGCTTCACAGCATAATCCCTTATTTTTATATGGGCCGACCGGTCTGGGTAAAACTCACTTGATGCAGGCCGTGGGCAATGCACTGTTGCAGGCCAAGCCGAATGCACGGGTGATGTACATGACCGCGGAAAGCTTTGTACAAGATTTTGTTAGTTCTTTGCAGCAAGGCAAAGTGGAAGAATTTAAGAAAAACTGCCGTTCTCTGGATTTGTTACTGGTCGATGACATCCATTTACTGGCCGGTAAAGAAGCCAGCCTGGTCGAGTTTTTCTACACCTTTAACGCACTTTTAGATGAATCTAAGCAGATTATTCTGACCTCGGACCGCTATCCAAAAGAACTGACTGAACTGGATCCACGTTTAGTTTCACGGTTTTCCTGGGGCTTGTCGGTCGGGGTTGAACCACCGGATATTGAAACCCGGATTGAAATTTTATTAAGAAAAGCCGAAAGCAATCAGGTGGATTTACCGCGTAACTGTGCCCTGTTTATTGCGCAGCAGGTGGTGGCCAACGTGCGTGAACTAGAAGGTGCGCTAAACAAAGTGGTGGCAATTTCACGTTTTAAAGGCACACCGATTGATCTGGATGTGGTGCGTGAATCCTTAAAAGATGTGCTGGCGATTCGTGCCCGCACCATCAGTACTGAAAATATTCAGCGTGTGGTCAGTGAATATTTCCGTATTCCCTTAAAAGAGATTGTCGGACCGAAACGCACCCGAATTTATGCCCGTCCACGTCAGCTGGCGATGGGTCTGGCACGTGAACTGACCGGCGACAGTTTTCCAGAAATTGGCATGGCTTTTGGTGGTCGTGATCACAGTACCGTGATGCATGCCTGCGAGAAAGTGCAGAGCCTGCGTGAGGAAGATCCAATCTTTAACGAAGACTATAAAAACCTGCAACGTCTGTTGCAAAGTTGACCTAAATCGCTCAAATTCTATTCTTGCTATGCGGCTGCTTTTGCCGCATAGTAAACCGTTAAAAATTCACTTTTTCTATATTAATCTTCAGCTTTAGAGGAATGCACCGTGCGTTTAAAAATCGCGAAAGAAAGCTTACTGAATGTTCTCTCACATGTCGTAGGAGCGGTTGAACGTCGCCATACCTTAAATATTTTATCTAACCTGAAAATTCAGGTGACTGCACAGGCATTGACCGTTACCGGTTCCGACCTTGAGGTTGAACTGGTGGCCAGTACAACACTGGCTGAAGGTGCATGTTTGCAGGCCGGGGAGACCACAGTTCCGGCGCGTAAGCTGATTGATATCTGTAAGTCACTTCCTTCAGCGGCATTGGTGGATTTGCATATTACTGAAGATCAGCGCTGCATTCTCAAATCAGGTAACAGCCGTTTTGTACTGGGTACCTTGCCTGCTGATGATTATCCATTACTGAATACTGAAAACACCCAAGGTACGCAAGTAACAGTCACCCAGCGTGAGCTGAAGCGTTTATTCGAGAAAACTGCCTTTGCGATGGCGGTGCAGGATGTGCGTTTTTACCTGACCGGTACTTTGCTGGAAATTGATACCAACCAGCTGCGTGCTGTGACCACCGATGGCCACCGTCTGGCGCTTTGTGAAACTGCGGCTCAATCTACTGCGACCCAGCCGATTCAAGCGATTGTGCCACGTAAAGCCGTTGCGGAATTACAGCGTCTGCTCAGTGTTGAAGATGAGCAGTTATCTTTGCTGATTGGTCGTGAACTGCTGAATGTGACCATCAATATGCCAAGCCGTGACAAGGAACAGGCCGATATTACCGTGCGTTTTACCACCAAACTGATTGATGGTAAATTCCCGGATTATCGTCGTGTGATTCCACGTGGCGGTGACAAAATCGTGATGATTGCGCATGATGTGTTCAAGCAGTCTTTGCAGCGTGTCGCGATTTTAAGTAATGAAAAACTCCGTGGCGTGTTCCTGAATTTTAATGCCGATTCCCTGCAACTTCGCGCCAATAACCCGGAACAGGATGAAGCGATTGAGGACTTAGCCATTCAATATGCTGACTCACCGCTGGAGATGTCGTTTAATGCGCAGTACTTGATTGAGGTGCTGGGTGTGCTGGATGGTGATGATGTCTCCATGACCATGACTGAAGCCAATCAGTCTGTGTTAGTACAAGACCCGGCACATACCGATCAAACTTATGTCGTCATGCCGATGCGTGTTTAAGTCGCGGCTATTGATACTCGTATAAGACATGCATATTACGCGTTTACATATTGAGCGTGTACGGAATTTAAAGACGGTTGCTCTCCACGGATTGCAGCCGTTTAATGTTTTTTATGGCCAAAATGGTTCAGGCAAAACCTCGATTTTAGAAGCGATTCATTTACTTGCTGCCGGTCGTTCTTTCCGTACCCATATCCCGAAAAATTATATTCAGCATGGCGCACAGGACGCGATTGTGTTTGCACAGTCCGCGATCGAAAAAATCGGCATGCAAAAAATGGCCAGCGGGGAACAGCTGATCAAGGTCAATGGTGATCTGGTGGCAACGCAGGGCCAACTCGCCAAGCTATTGCCTTTGCAGCTGATTGACCCACAAAGCACCGATATTATTGATCATGGTGCCAAGCCACGACGTCAACTTTTAGACTGGTTAATGTTCCACGTGGAACCTGAGTTTTATCATGCCTGGCAATATTATTCGCGTGCCTTGAAGCAGCGCAATAGTTTGCTCAAAAGCAAACGTTTCTTGAGTCTGTCCGATCTGGAGCCTTGGAACCAGATGCTGAGCGAATATGGCGAGATTTTACATTCGCAGCGTGCGGGTATCGTGGAACAGTGGAAGTCCTTTTTTGAAGATGATCTGCAGCAGCTATTGCCTGATCTGCAGATCAGTCTGGAATACAGTCCGGGGTTTCATAGTGAAACCGGCCTGCTGAATGATCTGACCAATCAGCATGCAAAAGATCTGGAAAGACGTTATACAGAATACGGTCCACATCGCGCAGATTTGCGTCTGAAAACCCCTCTGGGGGATGCTGATGTGATTCTGTCACGCGGGCAAAAAAAGCTGCTGATGATGGCGTTAAAACTGTCGCAAATCGCAATGCTGCATTCTTGTAATAAGGAAACTGTGGTATTATTAGATGATGTGACAGCAGAATTAGATTTAACCGCACAACAACGTTTAATTGAGCGATTGAGCCAACTTGGTAGTCAAGTTTTTATTACCACCTTAGACCATGAATCAGTACAAAAGCACTTACATGATTTGTCTATCTCATATCAGTTATTCAATGTTGAAAACGGTACAGTTCAGGTTGTTGTGCAATAGTATTTTTTTAGTTTTACCCATCTTGGGATAGACCTATTTTTCACTAGGGAGAAACCATGAGTTCAGAAGATCAAGCTGCTTCTCAAACAGAACAAACCATTGAAAAGGCTTATGATTCCTCTAGCATCAAGGTATTACGTGGTTTAGACGCAGTACGTAAGCGTCCGGGCATGTACATTGGTGACACAGACGATGGTACAGGCTTGCACCACATGGTGTTCGAAGTAGTCGATAACTCGATTGATGAAGCCTTGGCAGGCCACTGTGATGAAATTATAGTGACTATTCATGAAGATGAATCGGTTTCAGTTTCTGACAACGGTCGTGGTATTCCAACCGATATTCACCCTGAAGAAGGCGTGTCTGCGGCAGAGGTGATTTTGACCATTCTGCATGCCGGCGGTAAGTTTGATGACAACAGTTACAAGGTCTCAGGCGGTCTGCATGGCGTAGGTGTGTCTGTGGTCAACGCACTCTCTGAAAAACTACTGTTGAACATCAGTCGTGCAGGTAAAACCTATGAACAGGAATACCGTCATGGTGATCCTGTTTATAAATTACGTGAAACAGGGACAACCGAAACGTCAGGTACCACTGTACGTTTTTACCCAAGTGCTGAAACTTTTAGCCAAACCATATTCAATGTCGATATTCTGGCGCGTCGTTTGCGTGAACTATCGTTTCTGAACGCAGGTGTACGCATTGTACTTCGCGATGAGCGCGTCAACCTTGAAAATATCTATGACTATGAAGGTGGTTTATCTGAGTTCGTTAAATACATTAACGAAGGCAAAACGCATCTGAACGATATTTTCCATTTCACTACTGCACAGCTCGACACCGGCATTACGGTAGAAGTGGCATTACAGTGGAATGATTCTTATCAGGAAAACGTACGCTGCTTTACCAATAACATCCCGCAAAAGGATGGTGGTACACATTTGGCTGGTTTCCGTGCTGCACTGACCCGTGGTTTAAATAACTACATGGACAGCGAAAATATCCTGAAAAAGGAAAAAGTTGCAGTCTCGGGTGATGATGCGCGTGAAGGTTTAACCGCGATCGTCTCGGTGAAAGTGCCTGATCCGAAATTCTCTTCGCAGACCAAAGAAAAACTGGTGTCGAGTGAAGTGAAAACTGCGGTTGAGCAGGCCATGAACAAGGCATTTTCTGAATATCTTTTAGAAAATCCACAAGCAGCGAAATCGATTGCCGGCAAAATTATTGATGCCGCGCGTGCCCGTGATGCAGCGCGTAAAGCCCGTGAAATGACCCGTCGCAAGAGCGCACTGGATATTGCCGGTCTTCCAGGTAAGCTGGCCGATTGTCAGGAAAAAGATCCAGCCTTGTCTGAACTGTATCTGGTCGAGGGTGACTCTGCGGGTGGATCTGCGAAGCAAGGCCGTAACCGTAAAATGCAGGCGATTTTGCCGCTGAAAGGTAAGATTCTGAACGTAGAGCGTGCGCGTTTCGACCGGATGATTTCCTCTGCGGAAGTCGGCACACTGATTACTGCACTTGGCTGTGGTATTGGTCGTGAAGAATATAACCCGGACAAATTGCGTTACCATAAAATCATTATCATGACCGATGCTGACGTCGATGGTTCGCACATTCGTACGCTGCTGTTGACCTTCTTCTTCCGTCAGATGCCGGAACTGGTCGAGCGTGGTCATATCTATATCGCCCAGCCACCACTCTACAAGCTGAAAAAAGGCAAGCAGGAACAGTACATCAAAGATAACGATGCACTGGAAACTTACCTGATTTCCAATGCCATTGACGAGCTAGAACTGCATATCAGTGCTGAAGCACCTGCGATTCGTGGTGAAGCACTGGCAAGGGTGATTGCCGATTATCAAACCTCACAGAAGAGCTTGGCGCGTTTAACCCAGCGTTATCCGGCGAGCTTGCTCGATGCTTTGCTGTCGCTGGACGCCTTTAAACTCGATCAGCTTGAAGATAAAAGTTATGTCGAAACTTGGGGTGAAAACCTGCGTGCAGCGATTGAAGCCATTCAGCCGACGCTACGTCCAGAATTAACGCTGGAATCTTTCGAGAAAGAACTGGCAGATGGCCAGAAAACTCAAAGCTGGTTACCAAGAATCACCATCTATGTGCATAACCTGCCACATAGTTATCTATTAGACTCTGTGCTTTTAGGTTCAAGTGAATATGCACGTTTATTAAAGAATTCGAAGAGCTGGTTCAGCCTGCTTGAAGAAGGTGCTTATTTACAAAAGGGTGATCGTAAGATTAACGTGAACAATTTTCATCAGGTTTGGCAGCATATTCTGTCTGACTCGCGTCGCGGTATGATGATCCAGCGTTATAAAGGTCTGGGTGAGATGAATGCGGAACAGTTGTGGGAAACCACCATGGATCCGGATAACCGTAACATGCTGCAAGTGACAGTCACCGATGCGATTGAAGCAGACCGCATGTTCTCTTGTCTGATGGGCGATGATGTGGAACCACGTCGTGCCTTCATTGAAGAAAATGCCTTGAATGCAGACATTGATACCTGATTAAGATGATTTTAAAAAGCGCCTTTCGAGGCGCTTTTTTGATGCAAAATTTATGCGAATATCATCTGAATTATTTTAGAAGCATTCCAACCTAGGTTGTGCTTTTCTGCCAAATGATCAGCTGATTTTAGCTGCAAAAAAAGTCGAATTAAGCGGTGGCTAATCGACCTAAAAAAATTATCCATAAGTAAGCAATATAAAGACAAGTATGAGATCTGGATGAATGCAATTTATCATGGTGGGGAAGTAATTGTGCCACTATAAATATGAAGATTTTAGCAGGGTTTAAAGGATAACTACCGATACTAGGATCAATTGTACAAGTGCTGCAAAATAGCGTGTAGAAGCCATTGAAGCCAAAGTTGGTGTATGAAAAATACCCGTAGCGAAGGCCGAATTGAAGAGTGGAGAGCGATAGAGCTGGAAAATAATAAATACAAAATGATAAAGCTGGTTTTTTTAAATTCTATTATTTGAATGGCTTATTAAAATATCCTGCCGTATCTCAAATAATATGTGAATAGGATTATTTTAAGGTCTGCTCTAAATATGATCAAATATGTGGATAACTACAAAGTTATCCCTAATTAATTATGTGAATAAGATTGTATTTATCCACAAACCAACTCCCTCTCTAGTTAGCTCCTGGTTTTAAATTTAAAAATATTTGGCTTGTGGGCAAGTGCTTTTGAATTTAAAATGGCGTTTTGAATTTAAAGTGCTATTTAGAGTTATATTTCCTCTGTTATACAACCCTGCAAAATCAATAGCTACTCGTCAGCATGCTTGAGCAGCTATTTTTATTGAAAACTATAAATACTTTTAAAATTAATTACTTATATATCTATTGTAGTTTTATTTAATAATGAGCGTGAAATATATTTTGATTGAAAAATAGAGGGTGTAGTTAAACTACATAATTAATTTAACAATCAAGTGAATTTTCATTTTTTTAATTTAAAATCATCGTGTTATTACTTTCCTTTCTTAACTCTTTAGATTTGTATCTGCTGGTTAAGGTCTAAATTTCATTTTGACAATCATGCTATGCATGATGTTTAGAAAAAACAGAAAAGGACATCAAAGTTTTGTGAATTGAAAATAGAAAAAATACAATTCATCAAATGCGGTAAAAAACAAAAAAAGCGCCTGACGGCGCTTTCTTATTGCTTAAATTTTTATGGTGTCAGGATAATCTTGCGGCAGTCTTCTTCACGTTTATCGAAAATGCGATAACCTTCAGCAGCATCTTCCAGTTTCATGCGATGGGTAATAATCAGGTCTGGCGAAAGATCACCATTTTCAATATGTTCCAGTAATTGTGGCAGGAACTTGTGCACATGGGTTTGTCCCATTTTAAAGGTCAGGCCTTTATCGAAGGCATCACCAAACAGGAAACCGTGAATTGGACCGGCATAAACCCCCGGCACACTGACCACACCGCCACGGCGCACCGCCGCAATACATTGTCTTAGCGCAGAACCACTCGAACCTTCCAGTTTTAGATTGGTCATTACCGTTTCCAGCATACTCCCTTTGGCCTCAAAACCCACCGCATCAATCACCGCATCGACACCACGATAACCTGCCGTATTTTGAATGATGAATTCGGCTGCATCCACGTCATCAAAATTGACCGGAATCGCCCCATAAGTTTGATGAGCAAAACGCAAGCGATAAGGATGGTGATCGACCATAAAGATCTGTTCAGCACCAAGCATGCGTGCGCAGGCCGCAGCCAGCAGACCGACCGGCCCAGCTCCATAAATGGCGACACTGGAACCTCGGCCAATCTGGGCATTGGTCACAGCTTGCCAGGCTGTGGGTAAAATATCGGTCAGAAACAATACTTTTTCATCAGGCAGGGAACCGGGAACCTTAAACGGTCCGACATTGCCTTTGGGAATCCGCACATATTCGGCCTGACCGCCTGGCACACCGCCATACAGATGGCTATAACCAAACAGGGCGGCACCTGGTGGAATCTGTTTTTTATTGATAATTGCACCACGTCCGCTATTGGTATTTTCACAGGCAGCCATCAGCTCGTGTTCACAGAAAAAACAGTGGCCACATGCAATCACAAAGGGAATAATCACCCGATCGCCTTTTTTTACTGAAGTGACTTCAGGACCGACTTCTTCGACCACCCCCATAAATTCATGACCGAAAATATCACCCTGTTCGGTTGCGGGAATTTTCCCACGATAAAGATGCAGGTCTGAGCCACAGATAGCAGTAGCAGTTACTCTGAGAATGACATCATCTGCTTCCTGAATGACTGGATCAGGAACAGATTCAACTCGTACATCGCGAGTACCGTGATAAGTAAGAGCACGCATGCGGATTTCCTCTCTCTAGTTCAACATTAAACAGACTCGAATCAAGGCTGCCAAAAATTAAAAAACACTTGTATTAGAGCCTTAGGATGCAAGCTGACGCTGTAAATTAATGTATGAAAAAAGCCACTCCACTGTTTAAAAAATAAACTTATATGGCACTTGCGTAATTCACGACAAAATGTGTCGAGTTTTGAAGAAGAGATGCAGCACTCAAGAATAGCGAGGAACTACACGAAGATGAAAAGCAGGAGGAAAATATTAAAAATGGGTGGTTTTAATAAAAAAAAAGAGATGAATAACGCTTGTTACTCATCTCTCAGATAATGGGGGGTATTGAAATAGCGTTAGAAGGACTGCTCCAGACTTTCCAGTTCCATCATCAGTTCCAGCATCTGTTCCTCGGCTGTTTCCAGTTTGGCTTTCAGCTCGGTTTGCTCATTCATCAGTTTGAGCAAATCATTTTTACGTGAGGCGTCATATAAAGCACTATCTCCGAGCAAGCTTTCAATTTCAGCCAGTCGTGGTTGCAGCTTTGAAATCTGTGTTTCACATTTTTCGATATTTTTACGAATCGGGCGGCTCAGTTCCCGCTGGCGTGCCGCTTCCTTACGCTGTGCTTCTTTGTCCAGTTTGGAAATGGTTGCTTTGACTTCGACCTGAGATTTCACCGGCTCGGCTGGCTTTTGTCCATTTTTGATCATCTCAATGCGGGCTTGGCGTAACCAGTCGGCATAAGCGGTCAGATCACCGTCAAATTCACGGCATTGACCATTATGTACCAGCAGCAATTCATCACAGACACTGGCAATCAGCTGGCGTTCATGCGACACCAGCACCACAGCACCTTCAAAATCCTGCAAGGCCATGGTTAATGCATGACGCATATCCAGATCTAAATGGTTGGTCGGTTCATCCAGAATCAACACGTTTGGACGCTGCCAGACAATCAATGCCAGAGCCAGACGGGCACGTTCACCGCCTGAGAAACTTTCACTTGGCGTATCCATGCGTTCGCCGCTAAAACCAAAACTGCCCAGGAAAGAACGTAAGCTGGCTTCACTGATTTTTTTATCGGCAATACGGGCCAGCTGTAACATCGGGCTGGCATTGCCATCCAGTGCATCCATTTGGTGTTGGGCAAAGTAGCCAATATTGAGCAGTTCCGAGTCTTTGCGCAGACCCTGAAGCAATTTTAAATCACCGACCAGCGATTTAATTAGGGTAGATTTACCGGCACCATTCATCCCGAGCAAACCAATCCGGCTGCTTGGCGTGATCTGTAAATTGACATTGGTGACAATCAGCTTGTCACCATAACCAATATCGGCATGTTCCAGTTGCAATAAAGGCGAACTCATTTTGGTCGGTTCACGGAAACTGAAGGTAAATGGTGTATCAACATGGGCAGCAGACAGTTCCTGCATACGCTCCAGCTGTTTGATCCGGCTCTGTGCCTGCTTGGCTTTGGTGGCTTGCGCTTTAAAACGGTCAATATATTTTTGCAGATGTGCGCGGGTTTCCAGCTGCTTTTCATAAGCCTGTTGCTGCTGCGCCAGACGTTCACTGCGGGTACGCTCGAAGGTCGAGTAGTTACCGGTATATAAAATCAGTTCCTGATTTTCAATATGTAAAATATGGTCGGTAATCGCATCGAGAAAATCCCGGTCATGCGAAATCAGCACCAGCGTACCTTCATAGGCTTTCAGCCAGTCTTCGAGCCAGAGAATGGCATCCAGGTCTAAATGGTTGGTCGGTTCATCAAGAAGGAGTAAATCGGAACGGCTCATCAGGGTACGCGCCAGATTCAGGCGCATGCGCCAGCCACCAGAAAAACTTGAAACATCCAGTTGGGATTGATGTTCAAAAAAGCCCAGACCGGCCATCAGTTGCGAAGCTTTGGCCGGCGCAGAATAACCTGAAATTTCATCAAAACGGCCATATAAATGCGCCAGTTCTGCATCATCCAGTTGATCTGGCTGCTCCAGTTTCTGCTGAATATCCCAGTATTCTTCATCGCCGGACAAGACGAAATCAATGGCTTTCATATTCAGCGCTTTGATTTCCTGTGCCATATGCGCCACGGTCCATACCGCAGGACGGGTCAACGAACCGGTGTCTGACTCCATGCCGCCGAGCAAAGCTGAAAACAGGGTCGATTTCCCGGCACCATTGACACCGGTTAGGCCAATTTTCCATCCTGGGTGTAACTGCATCGACGCTTTTTGAAATAAAACACGTCCACCGCGACGTATAGATAACTGGTCTAACTGAATCATTGAGAAATCAAAGCTAAGAAATAAGATGCGCCTATTCTAAAGGAAAGCCTTGTGAAAATGAAAAATCTTGCGACTTTTACTGAAATGAGCCAGCTTTTAAATACTGTGAATTTATATATTATGGACGCATAAGTTGAGTATAAGCTCTATTTTCAGCATTAACAGTTGTTTATAGTAGAAGCTGATCGAGCAAAAAATACGATAGAGTAAAATAAAAATGAAAAAGGGATTTTTAGTTTTATCTGCACTGGGTCTACTGGCATCGACTTCAAGTCATGCCAAAGTAAATGTCTGTGTTTTTGATTTGCTGGGCAAGTCTGGCGAATCTTTTAAATTAATGGAGGAATGGGCTTTAGCTGCAAAAGCTTGGAATACTGATGTTCAATTGACTGCCTATCAGGACGAAGCCAAAGTGGATCAGGATGCCAAGGCCGGAAAATGCGATGGCTTCTATATGACCTCCATGCGGGCCCGTGCCTATAACAAATTCGCCGGTTCCATTGATGCGATTGGTGGTGTGCCAAATAATGACATTGCCATGAAAGCCATTAGTTATGTACTGGACAAACGCAACAGCAAGCGCCTGATCACCCAGATTGGCAAAGAAAAATTTGAAGTGGCTGGGATCGGGCAGATTGGCCCGGCTTATATTTTTGTCCGTGATCGCGAGCTGAATAAACTGGAACAGGTAAAAGGCAAGAAATTTGCCGTGCTGCATTATGACTATGCCCAGAAAATTATGGTCAACCGGATTGAAGCCGTGCCGGTAATGTCGGAAATTTCCAATTTTATCCGTAAATTTAATCAGGGCGAAGTCGATATTGTGGCTGCACCGGCTTATGCCTTTAAACCACTCGAATTAGAAAAAGGTCTGGGCAATAAAGGCGCCATGATTAATTTTCCAGTAATCAATGTCACTGCCGACCTGATCATCCGGCAGGATAAATTTCCTGACTCTTTCGCAGTACAATCCAGAGACTGGTTTGTGAAACAGTTGCCGCGCAGTTTTGCCATGGTGAAACGTATGGAAGCGGAAATTCCCAATAAATATAAGCTGAACTTAAGCCGTGAAGATCGCATTGCCTATCAGAAGATTCTGCGCGAAGGCCGCATCGATTTAACCCGGCAGGGGATTTATGATCCCGGCATGATGACGGTATTGAAGCGTGCCCGCTGTACCGTCGAAAGAACCAATTTTGAGTGTTCAATTAGTGGCGAATAAAATTCAAATGATGTATATCTTTGTAACTCTCACGGATTAAATGTAATGATACGAAACTTCTATTAAATATTAAGAAATTGATATTTAAAAATATTTTATAAAATAATATTTAGAACATACGCTGATTTATCTTTATAGGCCAAAACACGGGTTTTAAATGGAGTAAATGCTCTATTTTTTTTAATTAAACTTGCTTAATATTTGTTCCGTGTACGGCCACTCAGCGAATAACAAGATTCCAAAGGATAATACAATGAAAAAAGCACTCTTATCATTGGCTGCACTTTCTACATTTGGTTTTGCCAATGCAGTGCATGCAGAAAAAGTCGATATCTGCGTGTTTGACTTACTGGGTAAATCGGGTGAGTCTTTCCAGATGGCGCAAGAATGGGCACTGGCTGCAAAAGGCTGGGGCGCAGAAATCAATCTGATTGCCCGCCAGGATGAAGCTGTTGCCGACAATGATTTTAAAGCCGGAAAATGTGATGGTGTATTTATGACTGCCATGCGCGCCCGTCAATACAATAAATTTGCCGGTTCTATCGATGCACTGGGCGGTGCACCGAGCAATGCAATTGCACAGCGTGCCATTAGTTTTGCGCTGGACAAACGCAATGCCAGCAAAATGGTGACTAATCTGGGTGGTAAAAAATACGAAATTGCCGGGATTGCACCACTTGGTTCGGCGTTCATCTTTGTCCGTGACAAAAATATTAACTCGATCGAAAAAGCCGCAGGTAAAAAATTCGCGGTATTGGGCTATGACGATGCCCAGAAAATTATGGTGCAGCGTGTTGGTGCACAGGCCGTGATTTCCGATGTATCCAATTTTGTGGCCAAATTTAACAATGGTCAGGTGGATATGGTGGGGGCACCAGCCTATGCTTATAAACCGCTAGAGATTTATAAAGGCCTCAGCAATAACGGCGCGATGTTTAATTTCCCGGTGCTGCATGTGACGTCTGATTTTGTCATTCGCCCGGAAAAATTCCCGGCAGGTTTTGGGCAAAAATCGCGTGACTGGTTTATCAAAAACCTGCCAAAAAGTATGGCCATGATCGGCCGTCTGGAAGCCGGAATTCCGTCGAAATATAAAATGAATCTGAGCGTGGAAGATAGAACCAAGTATCAGAAAATGTTACGTGATGGCCGTATGGACATGACCAAACGCGGAATATATGATGCTGGCATGATGTCAGTGTTAAAACGCGCGCGCTGTTCTGTCGACAAAGCCAATTTTGAGTGTTCACTTCCGGGTGAGTAATTTGATTTTTAAAGAAAAAGCTTAGCTGAGTCTAAGCTTTTTTTGTGGTTGAACTGAGGCAGCTCAGCCATTGTACAGCTGATTAAATAGCTTAAGCTTGATCTAAAGATTGATTTCTTATGATTAATATAAAAACAATTAGATGCGGCTGAAATCGCAATAACAAAAACAAGGTATAAGGACATTAGGATGATGCAAAGAAGATGGAAAATACTGGCATTGGCCGCAGCGACATTTACTGTTTCAGGTCTGGTACAGGCCAAACAGGTGATGTGCGTATTTGATCTGGTGGGCAAAAATGGCGATGTGTATAGCGTCATGAAAGATTATCAGCTGGCAGCGAAAAACTGGGGCGCTGATATCGAGCTTAGAGTGAATACCAATGAAGCCGTGGTTGCAGAAGATTTTAAAGCCGGAAAATGTGACGGGATTAGTGTTACTGGAATGCGCGGGCGTCAGTTCAACAGTTTTACCGGCTCACTCGATGCCATCGGGGCGATTCCAGATCTGAATCTGGCCGTTAAAGTGATGCAGGGTCTGGCGAGTCCGACTTTTGCCAAACATATGCTCAATGGCAAATATGAAGTGGTGGGGGTGATTCCTGTCGGTGATGCTTTTCTGTTGGTCAATGACCGTAGTATTAATACCGTGGCCAAAGCTGCAGGTAAAAAAATTGCGGTACTCGACTATGATGAAGCACAAAAAATCATGGTGCAGCAGGTTGGTGCTCAAGCCGTTAGTGCCGATGTCACCAACTTTGGCGCCAAGTTTAACAATGGTCAGGTTGATATCATTGGCGCACCCGCTGCGGTATTTAAACCCCTAGAATTACACAAAGGCTTAGGTACAAAAGGTGCGATTGTGAATTATCCGGTGTTGCAAGTGACCGGTAATATCATTATCCGTCCCGATAAATTCCCGGCGGGTTATGGTCAAAAATCACGTGAATGGGTGAGAAGCCAGTTGCCGCGCGCTTTTGGTATTCTGGGCAAAATGAAAGCCGATATTCCTGCAAAATACTGGATGGATATTCCGGCTGCAGATAAACCGGGCTATCAGAAAATGATGCGCGATTCCAGAATCGACCTGACCAAACGCGGCGTATATGATAAACGCATGATGAAACTGCTGTGGCAATTCCGTTGTAAGCAGAACCCGCAAAACTTCGAATGTGCCTTACAGGATGAGAACTACAAATAATCCTGATAAAATTACTCTGATTTGACTTTTAATCTGTAGAGACTGACCATATATTGAGTGTGTTATACTTCGATATGGTCTTTTCTTTTTAAAGACATTCCATTCAACAGAGGAATCCGCCATGAATGCCCAAGCGCTTGTGCTCACCGACAATGCCGCAAATAAAGTACGCCAGTTGCGTGACAGTGAAGGTAACCAAGACTTAATGCTCCGTGTGTATGTTACCGGTGGCGGCTGTTCAGGTTTCTCTTATGGCTTTAACTTTGCCGAAAGTCAGAATGAAGATGATGCAGAATTTGCCAACGGCGATGTGAAAGTACTGGTCGATTCACTCAGCTATCAATATCTGGTCGGTTCAGTTGTAGATTATTTGGAAGGTCTGGAAGGTTCACGCTTTGTGGTGCAAAACCCGAATGCGACCACCACTTGTGGTTGTGGATCTTCATTCTCGATCTAAACACGTACAATAAAAAAGTCCTCTTGATGAGGACTTTTTTATATCTGAAGAAAACTTAATTTTCCAGTTTTACCGCTTCCAAGAGGTCAAAAATTACTGATGTGACATCCTGACTCAGCTCACGATTATTAAAAATCTCATAAGCGCTAATGGTAATATCGGTATCACTTGGCAACAGGCGCTGCTCTTCTTCGATCAGGTCATTGATCGGCAAGAGGGTCTGTTTGATTTCCAGATGTAAAATATCTTTATATTCCAGATTCTCATCGTCCAGTTCAATCAGCTGTTCATTGAAATAAGGCAATAAAATCGCATGAAGATGTGGCTGAATATCCTCAATATCAAAGATCTCGATATCACGCGTTTCATCAATCGTACTAATGTGGTCATTTACTTCAATTAAAATATGGTAGTAACTCACATGAATCTCCAAAGATGGCCTGAACAATGTAGCCGTTCACAATAACATGAAATCCGAATAGAGTGTTTTTTATAACACTTATACACTTAAATTAATTAAGGAATTCAGGCTGATCACTTAACGGTGATACAGCAAAGTCTTGTCGGCAGGTCGCAACTGAAAGTGTTGTAAATTCTGTTTTCCCAGTACCGGATACATCAGCGCCTCTGGATCATCATGATGATACAGGCCCAAAGCATGCCCCAGTTCATGAGCCAGTGTCAGACGCAGATCATCTTCTGCATCAAACTGATATACATGAATCTGATGACCCATAAATACCCCTTTATGAAATTCACGGGCAGGAAAACGTTGCTGGGCCTGAATGATATTCTGTTGATGATTTTCAAGACTATGTTGATGCAGCGAAACATTCAGGTTAAAAGAACTTTGCTGTCGCTGAAGATACTCGGCTTCCCGTTTAAAATTTTCCGATTTGCGCTGTAAAGCCTGAAATTCATATTCTAATTGTTCGTGCTCATAGGCAGATAAATTTGGCTGATGCCGTCGTTGCTGTAGCTTCTGAAATTCATAATTAATCTGATCTCTTTGCTGGATCAAGCGTTGTTGTTGACTTTCCAGATGTTGATAAGATGCTTCCAGATTTTTGACCTGACGTTGATACTGGGCATCATCTGCCAGCAACTGTTTTTCGACTTTCTTTAAGGCATTATATTCCTGTTGCCGTTGATCATAGATCAGATGAATACTCAGCTGGGCATTTTCATCATAGAGCAGCAGATCATCGCGATGGGTGCCCTGATGCCAGATCTCGACGGCTTCTTTGCTCAGTTGAATCACTTGCTCTTTACTCAGCCCAAAGCCTGCATCTACCTGATCGACCTTAAAGCGTAAACGTGTGTCAAAAGGATGACTGAGCCGGTCTGCAAGCGAGTTGTAGCGCAGTTGTGGATGAGCTTTGGTCTGCATATGCATAGAGGTAGACAGGATTAACCCAACGATGACCAGACAAAATAGAAGGCGCATATTGCTATTGAGATGCTTATTTTTAAAAAATATAGCTTAATTTTAAGGCATTTCCCATGCTTATTTGCCTTCCTGCTCAGCTTTTGGATAAAGTCCTAATTCGGCCAAGGTTTGCTGTAAAATGTCCAGGCGAATCGCCGGATCCATATGACTGTGCATCTGCATATTCAGGGAAAAGGCCACGATGTCAGCCTGTGGTGTTTCGATCCAGCCCGTGCGTCAGCCAACTTGCGCTTCCAGCTCCATACCCCGGCCGGATTTGGCATACAGTCGACAAGCGTGGCGTTCCTGTAGCAATAACATGGCTTTAACCCATTGCTGAAAGGCCGCAAAATCAGAATTTTCAGGGTTGATGGTCGTTTCATGCTGGATTTAGCTTAAACAGCTTTACTTGAACATACGATCCATTTTTAGTCATTTTACCTTCATGCTTTAAAATTTGGACATAAAAAAACCGCGCTATTGCGCGGTTTTTCAGTTAAAGCGACAAATTATTTTTTGTCATCTTTTACTTCAGTGAACTCAGCATCTACAACGCCGTCGTCCGCTTTTTGCTGTTGTTGACCAGCGTCACCACCGAATGCGTTCGGATCAAACCCTTGCGCACCGCCTTGGCCTTGAGCTGCTTCATAGGCACGCTGAGTGATCGGCATGATGATGTTTTGAAGCGCTTCAGTTTTCGCTTTGATTTCTTCAACATCATTTTCTTTAGTTGATGCTTCAAGCTCAGAAACCGCAGTTTCAATTGCAGTTTTTTCGTCTGCAGTCACTTGCTCGCCCAAATCTTTCACTGCTTTTTGAGCAGAAGAAACTAACGCATCCGCTTCGTTACGTGCTTTCGCTAATTCTTCGAATTTGCGATCTTCTTCAGCATTCGCTTCAGCATCACGGATCATTGCTTCGATTTCAGCATCAGACAAACCTGAGTTTGCTTTAATCTGGATCGATTGCTCTTTACCCGTGCTCTTGTCTTTTGCAGATACTTTCAAGATACCATCAGCGTTGATATCGAAAGACACTTCAATTTGTGGCACACCACGTGGCGCAGGTGGGATATCGCCCAATTGGAAGTTACCCAACAATTTGTTTTGCTGTGCCATTTTACGTTCACCCTGGAACACAGAAATGTCTACAGCAGGCTGGTTGTCAGCAGCAGTCGAGAACACTTGAGATTTCTTCGCAGGAATCGTGGTGTTTTTCTCGATGATTGCTGTTAACACGCCACCCATGGTTTCGATACCAAGTGTCAGCGGAGTAACGTCAAGTAGAAGTACGTCAGTTTTGTCACCTGAAAGTACCGCACCTTGAATCGCAGCACCCATTGCGACTGCTTCATCAGGGTTTACGTCTTTACGTGGCTCTTTACCGAAGAATTCTTGAACCTTCTGTTGAACCATTGGCATACGTGATTGACCACCCACCAAAATCACGTCAGAGATGTCTGAAGTCGAAAGACCAGCATCTTTAAGTGCAATCTTACATGGCTCAATGGTACGCGCAACCAAGTCAGCAACCAAACCTTCAAGTTTCGCACGTGTTACGTTGATCACCAAGTGTTTAGGACCAGTCGCATCAGCAGTGATGTATGGCAGGTTGATTTCAGTTGCATTCGAAGAAGAAAGCTCGATCTTCGCTTTTTCAGCAGCTTCTTTTAAACGTTGCAGCGCAAGCGGATCTTGTTTCAAGTTGAAGTTTTGTTCTTTCTTGAACTCTTCAACCAGGAATTCGATCAATGCGTTATCGAAGTCTTCACCACCCAGGAATGTATCACCGTTAGTAGACAATACTTCGATTTGCTGGTCGCCATCAAGATCCGCAATTTCAATGATTGAAACGTCGAATGTACCACCACCCAAGTCATAAACCGCGATTTTACGGTCACCTTCTTTCTTGTCCATACCGAACGCAAGTGCAGCAGCCGTTGGTTCGTTGATGATACGTTTCACTTCTAAACCTGCAATTTTACCTGCATCTTTCGTTGCTTGACGCTGGGCATCGTTGAAGTAAGCAGGAACGGTAATGACCGCTTCAGTTACTGTTTCACCCAGGTAATCTTCCGCTGTTTTTTTCATCTTTTTCAAGATTTCAGCAGAGATTTGCTGTGGCGCAAGTTTCTTGTCGTTGACATCAACCCAAGCATCACCGTTGTCAGCTTTGATGATTTTGTACGGTACCAGACCGATATCTTTTTGTACCGCTTGGTCTTCATAACGACGACCGATCAAACGTTTGATCGCGAACAAGGTATTTTTCGGATTCGTTACCGCTTGACGCTTTGCCGATTGACCTACCAGAATTTCGCCATCTTTATAGGCAATAATTGATGGCGTTGTACGCGCGCCTTCAGCGTTTTCGATTACTTTAACTTTGTCGCCTTCAAGTACTGCAACACATGAGTTTGTAGTACCTAAGTCAATACCAATGATTTTAGCCATTTGGATGTTTCCTCAAAAATTTTTTTATTCCCAAACTTTTCCCTTTATCAAAGGGAAATTAAAAGGGATTTACTTGTTATCCGATATGAGAGCCGTTCGATTTTTTTCAAGTAAAATTGTTGAAAAAATTTCACAAACTCCCGAATTTATTTGGCTTAAGCGCCAACCATGACCATCGCCGGACGCAACAGGCGGTTATTCAGCGTGTAGCCTTTTTGCAAAACAGTGCCAATTTCATTGGCTTTGGCATTTGGATCAATCCCAACTGCCTGATGCAGATCAGCATTAAAGCCGTTACTGGTGTCTACCACCACGACTCCAAATTTCTCTAAGGTATTCAATAAAGATTTAAGTGTCAGTTCAACGCCTTCCAGCAGTGGAGTTTTCTCTTCACCTGCGGCAACAATGGCGCGCTCGAGATTGTCGACGGTTTCTAAAAGTTCTTTAGAGAACTTTTCTAAAACGGTATCTTTATGCTTTTCAGATTCACGCTGAATACGCTCCACACTTTTTTGTGCTTCGTAGACTGCATTGGCCGTACGTGCTTTTTCTAACTTTAAGTCACCTTCAAGCTGCGCAATCTGCTCTTGTAAAGACTCAACGGAAACTTCAGCCTGCTCGGTTTCAGCTTGAGTTTGCGCTGTATCTTGTTCCGCTTGCTCTTGCTCAAATTTTTGAGCTTGCTCGTTTTGCTCAGTCGCCATTGATTTACTCCGTTTAAATGGGTTCTTAAACATGTACAGTCCTCAGGCCTCAGTATTCACTGCGTTAATGCTGAACTGCCATGGTTGAAGTTCTTGATTACCTAAAGAAATCGGGGCAGGGTGTAAAAATTCAAGCGTCAGTCAAGATTAAATTTAAGATTTATACAAAATTCTGAATAAAACAGCGAGCAGATGGCAGGCTTTTACCGCGATATAGGCGGAGATAAATTGAAGTAAATGATCAAGGAGCCATCTAATCATTACTGTATACGTCGCTGAATAGACAGTCTGGGCTTTAAAATAAAACATGAATTATTTGAAAATAAATATAAAAAATTGATAATCGTATTTTTGAATAAATTTAATAATTTTAATCTGTTTTAAATATTGGTAAAAAAATTGCATGATACTGACATAGACAGCGACCTTGTTCAGAGGAGAGAGCCGAACTCGGTTGCTGTTGCCTTATTTCAAGTTACTTTTTTCAAGCTGAGTTCCCCCAAGACTCGGCTTTTTTTTGCCTGATTATTTATTAGACATAAAAGCGATTAATATCTAAGCAATAAAGTATTTCTCAATAGATGAACTTTTGATT
This sequence comes from Acinetobacter sp. F9, assembly GCF_019195275.1. Taxonomy (NCBI): domain Bacteria; kingdom Pseudomonadati; phylum Pseudomonadota; class Gammaproteobacteria; order Moraxellales; family Moraxellaceae; genus Acinetobacter; species Acinetobacter sp. F9. The sequence goes on along the minus strand of NZ_CP078068.1, from coordinate 1,871,086 downwards.
AATATTTATTCCAGATTCTATCGCTGTAGTTTCTTCTTATTTTGAAATGTGTTTTCGTGGCTTATCTTTTTCTCTAAGATAGGCCTTTTTTTTTGCTAAAATTGAGCATTCTTGCTTTGATCAAGATAAAAATGATGGCTTGGCGGCTTAGTCCGGCCTTCATGCAAAAATACTGCTTTTATCCAATCAGCTTGAGATAAAATTTTCCATTAAAAAAGCCTGCTACAGGCTTTTTTAACAAAGAGTGAAATCAAAGTATTAATCACGGCGATCGCGTGGACGCTGCTGTTGCTGTTGACGTCGATTATCGCTCCAGCGTGGGTTAGATGAACGGTTTTGCTGGGCTTTTCTGACACGCTGATCGGTGATCCGTTTACGATCCTGCTCCAGGCGGCGTTTATTACGTTCTGTTTCAGCCTGTTTTTGCCGTTGGCTCATCATGTTTTTACGCTGCTGTTCCTGGCGTTGTCGTTCCAGCTGGCTTTTACGTCGGTCCTGTTCTAACTGTCTTTTACGGTCCTGTTCCCAGTTACGACGCTGCACTTCCTGTTTACGTCGATCCAGTTCAATACGTTTACGTTGCTGTTCATATTCCCAGCGTTGCCGATCATAACGACGATCCTGTTCATAGCGGCGATCAGAACGCTGATCATAACGGCCATCGTAGTAGCCACCATCTTCAGGGAAAGCAACACAGCCTACAGCCAAAAATGCAGTCGCCAGAGACAGAGCTATAATTTTGCCAGCCATAGGCATTCTCCCAACTTGAAATAAAAAATATACTGAAGCTCGCAAAACTACGTCAAAAATACCATTTAAATGGTCAATGACATCTTTTATAAATCAGGTTAACGTATTGGATAAAACTATATGTACGTAGATATTAAGACTTATATAAGAATATGGTCACTGAAACGCTAATCGTGTAGAAACTATGAAGAATTAAGAGAATAAGGACTAAAAATAATGACTGTGAATCATCCAGTACTGAAAAGTGTAATCGAAAAAGGGCAAGGCACAGCAGCGCGTATGCTGGATCGCTTACCTGGTATTGCACAAGACGCATTGGTTAAGGCTTTGGACTATCCTCATCACTATCCTAATTTAGACCCCATGGTCAAATGCCTGATGGCGATTCAGCTTAAACAGGGGCATGGCAGCTTTCTGAGTGAAGATGTCGCACAGGCACGGGTGGCATTTGATGCGCGCATGAAAACAATTCAGGCCAGACCGACTGCTGTGAAAATGGTAGAAGAGCTGCGTCTGCCTTTGCAAAGTGGCAGCATCTTTGCCCGGCATTATCATCCTGCACCGCAAAAGAAGTTGCCTATGGTGATTTTTTATCATGGCGGTGCATTTATGGTGGGTGGTCTGGACAGCCATGATGAGTTCTGTCGCCTTCTGGCAGTGCATGCCAAAGTACAGGTGCTGAGTGTGGCTTATCCGCTGACACCGGAATTTAGTCCCTTGCAAATGGTACAGGTCTGTGAAGATGCCCTGGCCTGGGCACATCAGCATAGTAAACAGCTGAAAGTGTATAAAAACCGGATTGCGGTGGCGGGAGACAGTGCAGGTGGAAATCTGGCAGCAGTGGTGGCGCAGCGTAGTGTAGGCAAATCTTATGCAGCACGTGCCCAGCTCTTGCTTTATCCGGCGGTTGATTTTAAAAGCCGTCATCCCTCTTTTTATGCTTATAAAGATGGCTTGGTATTGTCAGATCAGGATATTGATCTGGTGACCTTGATGTATGCCCAAACCCACCAGATTGAACTGGATGATCCATTAGTTTCTCCCACCTATGGTCAATTGAAAAACTTGCCGCCTGCTTATGTGATTACCGCACAACATGATGTTTTGCATGATGAAGGTTCTATTTATGCACATAAATTACGTCAAAATGGGGTAAGTGTTTATTATCATGACTATATCGATCAGGCCCATGGTTTTATCAATTTAACCCCGATTTCCCGCCGTGCTAAAAAATATGTAATCGAGATCAGCAAGGATTTTCGCAAATTTTGGGATAAACATAGTTAAATCCAAAATGTGCATACAAAAAGGTGTTTCTCATGAAACACCTTTTTTTATAGATAGGTTTTTATCAATTCTTATACTTTGCTGCTGATCTGCGCTTCAGGAAAGATCAGATTGAATTTGGGAACATAAAAGCTTTGCAGCAATTTGGCTTTGGAAAAGTCTGGAAATATATTGTCGATATCTTGCCATTCTACTTGCGAGAGTTTGGAGAGATGACCACGGAACTGTGGACTAAACTGAAAACGCTGACCTTTCCAGGCTTGCTGAATCTTCAGCATAGATGCTGGAATATGATGACTATTAATGTAGAACTGGCGTGCAGATTTGGTTTTCTTCAGCCGAATTGTCATATGCTGGTTTTGATGCTGAATCTGACACAGCACTTCCTGATCCTTTTCCTGCCATTCAAATTGCGCATGTTCTTTGGGAATGCCCCATAAATGCTGACCGTGTACCACAGACTCATGGGTAGACACATAAATTTTAGGAATCGAGCTGAGGTGCCGTTTACTAATTAAAGGATGATCCAGAATCAGTAACTCATCATAAGGGCCAATCGGCGAAGAATGATAACGCACCAATAAGACTTGGACCATCCGCCCCAGCGGAGATGGTGCGATCCGGAACTGTTTCGCTTGCTCAATAAAGCTGGGGGTCAGCCAATAATTCAGAATAAAACCTTCACCCTGCAAACGCCAAGGTGGAAACTGGTGGATATTTTGCTCCTGTAATAATGCATGCTTCATTCTTATTCTCTTGTCTTTAGTCGGCAGATCACTGCATTATGAGTTATAAAAGATTAATATATAGTCATTCACAACCATTACTTCTAAGTAGATGAGTTAATAAATGTTAAAGAAATCATTATGTGTGATCGCACTTGCTGCGCTCAGTCTACCAAGCTTTGCTGCAAATACGATTATTGAGATGAAGACTTCATCAGGAAATATTGAAATTGAACTCTTCAATGACAAAGCGCCAATCTCGGCAAAGAACTTTGAAAGCTATGTAAAGAGTAACTTCTATAAGGACACGATCTTTCACCGCGTCATTCCAGGCTTTATGGTGCAGGGCGGTGGCTTTGATGTGAACATGCAGGAAAAAGCCAATACCAAAGCACCCATTAAAAACGAATCATCGAATGGTCTGCAAAATAAACGCGGTACTTTAGCCATGGCGCGTACCAATCAGCCGGATTCTGCCCGAGCACAATTCTTTGTGAACCTGGTTGATAATGATTTCTTGGATCGTTCTGCCAGAAATGCCGGCTATGCGGTCTTTGGTAAGGTCACTAAAGGTATGGATATCGTCGATCAGATTGCTAAAGTACCGACCCGAAACTATGGAATGCATCAAAATGTGCCGGTGAACCCTGTAAAAATCACCAGTGTGACGATTAAAGCACCAGTCGTGAAAAACTAGGTACAGAATAAAACAGAAATATTTAATTTATATTTCTGTTTTAAAAATATGTACTTATGTAATGAATTGTATGGAATTGAACCAATTTGGTGCATAAAAATAAAACACTCGTGATTCCTGTGCGTTAAAAGCGCTTGCACGTGTAAGAAATTGCCCTATAATGAGCACATACCGACGAGATAGACGGAAACGAACGAAGCAGATTGCTGAGTTGTTAAGTATATCGAAGTCCAGCTTCTGGCACTGACGAGGTGTTAGAAAGATCATTAAGAGA
>NZ_CP078068.1:1864161-1867253 GCF_019195275.1 Acinetobacter sp. F9 | reverse complement strand
TCTGTGATTTATCACAGCGTCTAGACCTGACGAAGGCTAGATCAATCATTAACAGAATATATTTGAGTTGAAATAAATTGTTTAAGGCTCAGAACTAAATTGACATTGAAATGTGACACGCAAGTGACATGTTTGAATGAAGATGCAGAACTGAGAAACTAGCGATTAACTGAATCAAGCGTTTTGGTATATGAATCTAATTGAAGCTGTACAGTGCTTAAATGCACAAACGCCAACTGTATGATTGACTGAGTGATTGGTTGATCTGTTGCTCATCCTGCTTGTAAGGATGAACGACTGTTTGGGGTTGTATAGTCAAGTAATTAAGTGCATGTGGTGGATGCCTTGGCAGTCAGAGGCGATGAAAGACGTGATAGCCTGCGAAAAGCTCCGGGGAGGCGGCAAATATCCTGTGATCCGGAGATGTCTGAATGGGGAAACCCACTTACCATAAGGTAGGTATTGCAACATGAATACATAGTGTTGCAAGGCGAACGAGGGGAAGTGAAACATCTCAGTACCCTTAGGAAAAGAAATCAATTGAGATTCCCTCAGTAGCGGCGAGCGAAAGGGGAAGAGCCCATTAAGTCATATAAGTTCTAGTGGAACGCTCTGGGAAGTGCGACCGTAGACGGTGATAGTCCTGTACACGAAAGGGCTTATATGATGATGTCGAGTAGGGCGAGGCACGTGAAACCTTGTCTGAATATGGGGGGACCATCCTCCAAGGCTAAATACTCCTGACTGACCGATAGTGAACCAGTACCGTGAGGGAAAGGCGAAAAGAACCCCTGTGAGGGGAGTGAAATAGATCCTGAAACCGCATGCATACAAGCAGTGGGAGCCGACTTGTTCGGTGACTGCGTACCTTTTGTATAATGGGTCAGCGACTTATATTCAGTAGCAAGGTTAACCGAATAGGGGAGCCGTAGGGAAACCGAGTCTTAATAGGGCGTTTAGTTGCTGGGTATAGACCCGAAACCAGGTGATCTATCCATGAGCAGGTTGAAGGTTGGGTAACACTAACTGGAGGACCGAACCCACTGTCGTTGAAAAGCCAGGGGATGACTTGTGGATAGGGGTGAAAGGCTAATCAAACTTGGTGATAGCTGGTTCTCCCCGAAAGCTATTTAGGTAGCGCCTCGGACGAATACCATTGGGGGTAGAGCACTGTTTCGGCTAGGGGGTCATCCCGACTTACCAAACCGATGCAAACTCCGAATACCAATGAGTACTATCCGGGAGACAGACTGCGGGTGCTAACGTCCGTAGTCAAGAGGAAAACAATCCAGACCGCCAGCTAAGGCCCCAAAATTATAGTTAAGTGGGAAACGATGTGGGAAGGCATAGACAGCTAGGAGGTTGGCTTAGAAGCAGCCACCCTTTAAAGAAAGCGTAATAGCTCACTAGTCGAGTCGGCCTGCGCGGAAGATGTAACGGGGCTAAAACTATATGCCGAAGCTGCGGATGCATAATTTATTATGCGTGGTAGGGGAGCGTTCTGTAAGCCGATGAAGGTGGATTGAGAAGTCTGCTGGAGGTATCAGAAGTGCGAATGCTGACGTGAGTAACGACAATGCGAGTGAAAAACTCGCACGCTGAAAGACCAAGGGTTCCAGTCCAACGTTAATCGGGGCTGGGTGAGTCGACCCCTAAGGCGAGGCCGAGAGGCGTAGTCGATGGGAAATTGGTTAATATTCCAATACTTCTGTGTAATGCGATGAGAGGACGGAGAAGGTTAAGTCAGCCTGGCGTTGGTTGTCCAGGTGAAAGGTTGTAGGCATGCATCTTAGGCAAATCCGGGGTGCTCTATGCTGAGAACTGATAGCAAGCTGTACTTGTACAGTGAAGTGGCTGATACCATGCTTCCAGGAAAAGTCTCTAAGCTTCAGTTACACAGGAATCGTACCCGAAACCGACACAGGTGGTCAGGTCGAGTAGACCAAAGCGCTTGAGAGAACTCTGCTGAAGGAACTAGGCAAAATGGTACCGTAACTTCGGGAGAAGGTACGCTGCTTTTGGTGATGGAACTTGCTTCCTGAGCTGAGAGCAGCCACAGAAACCAGGCCCCTGCAACTGTTTATTAAAAACATAGCACTCTGCAAACACGAAAGTGGACGTATAGGGTGTGATGCCTGCCCGGTGCTGGAAGGTTAATTGATGGGGTTAGCGTAAGCGAAGCTCTTGATCGAAGCCCCAGTAAACGGCGGCCGTAACTATAACGGTCCTAAGGTAGCGAAATTCCTTGTCGGGTAAGTTCCGACCTGCACGAATGGCATAATGATGGGGGCGCTGTCTCCAGCAGAGACTCAGTGAAATCGAATTCGCCGTGAAGATGCGGTGTACCCGCGGCTAGACGGAAAGACCCCGTGAACCTTTACTGCAGCTTGACATTGAACTTTGATCTTACTTGTGTAGGATAGGTGGGAGGCTTTGAAACCAGGACGCTAGTTCTGGTGGAGCCAATCTTGAAATACCACCCTGGTAATATTGAGGTTCTAACTCTGCTCCATGATCTGGAGCGAGGACCATGTCTGGTGGGTAGTTTGACTGGGGCGGTCTCCTCCTAAAGAGTAACGGAGGAGTACGAAGGTGCGCTCAGCGTGGTCGGAAATCACGCGTAGAGTATAAAGGCAAAAGCGCGCTTAACTGCGAGACCCACAAGTCGAGCAGGTACGAAAGTAGGTCTTAGTGATCCGGTGGTTCTGTATGGAAGGGCCATCGCTCAACGGATAAAAGGTACTCTGGGGATAACAGGCTGATACCGCCCAAGAGTTCATATCGACGGCGGTGTTTGGCACCTCGATGTCGGCTCATCTCATCCTGGGGCTGAAGCAGGTCCCAAGGGTATGGCTGTTCGCCATTTAAAGAGGTACGCGAGCTGGGTTTAGAACGTCGTGAGACAGTTCGGTCCCTATCTACCGTGGGCGTTGGAAATTTGAGAGGATCTGCTCCTAGTACGAGAGGACCAGAGTGGACGAACCTCTGGTGTACCGGTTGTGACGCCAGTCGCATCGCCGGGTAGCTATGTTCGGAAGGGATAACCGCTGAAAGCATCTAAGCGGGAAGCCTACCTCAAGATAAGATTTCCC
>NZ_CP078068.1:1804814-1864061 GCF_019195275.1 Acinetobacter sp. F9 | reverse complement strand
TTTTATAATTATTAAGATAAAACTGTCCTTAAAACTTCATCTCATCGCAACTGTCCTGTCATTCACACTGTATTAAATAAGATGTCGACTTTATAAAAAGATGAATAGATGTATGAGAAAAATTTCTTTAAGTTTGCTGGCGGTCTCTGTATTCGCTCTGACGGCATGCAATGAATCCGATGATAAAACCCTTCAGCCCATCGAAAGCGTAACTGAACCAACTTTGGTGTCTTTTGCCAAACTGGATGTAGAGACCTATGCAAAAGGCCCTGATTCAGGACGAGATGTACGTGGGGCAAATGGTATTTTTCCTCCATTTTCAGGCCAGCCTGTACAGGGTTTTTCTGCTGCATTAAAGCAGCCGGATGGAACTTATCTGGTGATGTCGGATAATGGCTTTGGCTCGCAAGATAATTCTTCTGATTATTTATTGCGTTTGCATCATCTTTCTAGCGCTTTCAGAACCAAGGCGGGCGGTACAGCAACTGTCAAACATTTATCTTATATTCAGCTTCGTGATCCGAACAAACTGATTCCTTTTGAAATTGTCCATCAGAATACTCAAGAGCGTTTATTGACAGGTGCTGACTTTGATCCGGAATCTATGCAGCGCGCGCCCAATGGCGATATCTGGATTGGAGATGAATTTGGCCCTTATTTATTACATTTTAGTGCAGATGGAATATTAAAAAGTCCGCCGATTGCTTTAGCGCATCCATTAGAAGCTGGAACTGAACTCAGATCTCCACAAAATCAGCTAAACAAGGGGACTACCGGTTATATTGAACCTTTGGTACAGCGGAGTGGGGGCTTTGAAGGTATGGCAATTTCCCCCAATGGTCGCTATTTATATCCTTTACTTGAAAAACCTTTATTAAATGCCACGACGCCACAACTAATCATTTCAGAATTTGATCTGGAAAAGAAAGTTTATACTGGAAATTTCTATTATTTTGAGTTGGCTTCGAAAGCCTCTGCAATTGGTGATTTTCAGTTATTTAGTGCCAAAGAAGGTGTGATTATTGAACGTGATGACAGTGAAAATAATCTGGGCGGCTATAAAAAATTAATCAAGGTCAGATTGAATCAGTCCGGTGAGTCTGTCGCACGTGAAGAACTGGTTAATTTAATGGATCTGGCCAATCCAGATTTACTTTATGGTCCGGTACGTCCGGGAGATCTTGCCACCGGTCAGCGCTTTGGTTTTCCATTTCAGACCATTGAAGACATTATTATTGAAGGGCCTGATTTAATTACCGTCTTGAATGACAATAACTTTCCCGGTTCAAGTGGTCGTAATCGAAATCTGGCAGATGATAATGAAATTATTCAGATCCGATTAGCTCAAGCATTATATTAATTTCAGTTTTTTCTCAATTTTAAAACGTTCCCTGAGTCTGAGAACTCAGGGATTTTTATATCGAAGAAGTAGCTTGAATTGTTAAGAAATCATTAAAAACTGGACGCATGGGTTTAGAATTTTGAGTAAAGCTTAAGACTTTAGTCGCATATTGCCTGAAAATTAGCTGTGTTGAACTAAGTTGTTGCACGAACATGGCGATAAGAATCATTAAAAATAATAAATAAGAGTTAGTGGCATGTGTCGTGCTGAAAACAACGAATAATAACTCACAGGAGGTGAGTAAAAATGGTAGAAAACACGAAAATGGCAGCAAATACGGTTAGTGTGAATGATGTGATTGATCAGGCAAAATTCACTAAATTTCACTTAAGCATTGTATTGTGGTGTTTGTTTATTGTTCTATTTGACGGGTATGATTTAGCAATTAACGGTGTCGTTCTGCCTCTACTGATGCAGGAGTGGGGCATGAGTGCTGTTGAAGCAGGCATGCTTGCCAGTACAGCACTAGCCGGCATGATGTTTGGTGCCATGCTGTTTGGGATGCTTGCAGACAAAATCGGTCGTAAAAAAGTGATTTTAATTTGTGTCACTTTATTTAGTGCTTTTACATTTTTGGGTGGATTTACCACCACTCCAACAGAGTTTGGTATTTTACGTTTTATTGCCGGCTTGGGCATAGGCGGGGTATTACCTAACCTGGTTGCGTTAACCTCTGAATATGCGCCTAAACGTTTAAAAAGTACACTTGTAACCACCATGTTTAGTGGTTATGCCGTAGGTGGGATTATGGCTGCATTATGTGGTACATGGTTTACCCCAAGTTTTGGTTGGGAAATTATGTTCTTCATTGCAGGTATTCCCTTACTTTTTGTTCCATTGTTTTGGAAGTTCTTACCTGAGTCTCTAACTTTCTTGGTTAAAGAACAAAAAATGAATGAGGCACGTCATTTTATAAAACGAGTTGAGCCAACTGCAGACGTACGAGCAGACACTGAACTGGTTCTAGCCACAGGCGATCAGACACAAAGTGCATCAGTAAAAGCGTTATTTACAGAAAATCGTGCAATGGGAACATTCTTATTCTGGATTGCTTTCTTTATGTGCTTGCTCATGCTTTATGCACTTGGAAGTTGGCTGCCAAAACTCATGATGGCTGCGGGATATTCTTTAGGCAGCAGTTTAATGTTCTTATTAGCACTGAATATTGGTGCCGTGATCGGAACCATTAGCGGTGGTATTCTGGCAGACCGTTTTGACTTTAAACCTGTTCTTATTAGTATGTTAACTGTGGGTGTACTGTCTCTGGTTGGTTTAGGCTTTAACTCTCCAACACCTGTTATTTATTTACTTGTCAGTTTGGCAGGTGCTTCATCTATTGGTACCAGTATCTTGTTATATAGCTATGTTGCTCAATACTATCCTGTTGCAGTACGTTCTACCGGTATTGGTTGGGCGTCTGCTGTGGGGCGTACAGGTGCAATTGTGGGTCCAATTGTGATTGGTATGCTGCTGGGTATGGAATTACCACATAAATGGAATTTCATCGCGGTTGCCATGCCGGGTATTATTGGCATCATCGCTATTTCAATGATTCGTCAACCACAACCCGGTCGCGTTCAGGTGAAACAATTAAAAGCAGCCAAAATTTAAACGATCCTCATAGATTCATTCAGCTAAAAAAACCCCTTTGTCTGAAGGGGTTTTTTATATCTTTAGTATGAAATAAAACCACTCAAAAAAAGTGATTGAGCTAAAAAATCTACAAATTCTGCTTAAATTAAAGTCATTATTATTAATGGCTTAAAATTTAATTTTAATAATAATGTGACATATCACGCAAATAAATGGCATTACATTTGTCATAGCAGAATATCAATTAGTCTTATTGTGCCTTAAATCCCGCTTGCGTATATTGCCTGACATTGAAGATTGCCTTCAATCTTCAACAAAGATGTTATGGACAAGTACTCATGGGAGATGAGAACGATGACAACGGAAAAAATAGATGTAAATTCTGTAGTCGATAATGCGAAATTCACGCCTTTCCACTTCAATGTAGTTGCTTGGTGTTTACTTATTATCTTATTTGATGGCTACGATTTAGCAATCAATGGTGTGGTTTTACCCTTACTGATGCAAGACTGGGGCTTAAGTGCAGTGCAAGCGGGCATGCTTGCAAGTACCGCACTGGCTGGCATGATGTTTGGTGCGATGATCTTCGGTTCCCTCGCGGACAAGATCGGTCGTAAGAAAGTGATCATGATCTGTATTGTATTATTCAGTGGTTTAACTTTTGCGGGTGGCTTTGCCTCAAATCCAACCGAATTCGGTATTTTACGTTTTCTTGCCGGTCTGGGTATTGGTGGGGTCATGCCGAATCTGGTGGCATTGACTTCGGAATATGCGCCACAAAAAATGCGCAGTACCTTGGTAACCACCATGTTTAGTGGTTATGCCGTCGGTGGTGTAATGGCTGCGTTGTTGGGTTCATGGTTTACCCCAAGTTTTGGTTGGGAAATCATGTTCTTTATCGCGGGTATTCCATTATTTTTATTACCAGTGATCTGGAAATTTTTGCCTGAATCGCTGGCATTTATTGTGAAGCAAAACAAGCAGGCTGAAGCACGTCAAATCGTACGTCGTCTGGCACCAAATCTAACGGTTACCGAGAATACAACGCTTACCCTGCCACAGGAAAATGTGCCTGAAGCAGCAAACGTGGTGAGCTTGTTCCGTCGTGGCCGTGCGGTCAATACCTTATTGTTCTGGGTCGCGTTCTTCACTTGTCTGTTAACCATGTATGCTTTAAGCAGCTGGTTACCGAAGTTGATGATGGCAGCGGGCTACTCGATGGACAACAGTCTGATGTTCATGATGGTGATGAACGTGGGTGCGGTTGTAGGTATTGTGGGTGGTGGTATTCTGGCGGATCGTTTCCACTTGAAACCGGTACTGATGTTCCTGGGTATTATGGGTGCGATTGTGATGAGCCTGATGGGCTTCCAGTCGAATTCGTTCCTGCTTTACATCTTGGTGTTCTTGGCGGGTGCAGCGTCGATTGGTTCGCAAATGTTGCTATATAGCTATGTTGCGCAGTTCTACCCACTTGCGGTACGTTCGACAGGTATTGGCTGGTCTTCTGCGATTGGTCGTATGGGCGCGATTGTAGGCCCAATCCTGATTGGTGGCTTACTGGGTATGAACCTGCCAGCTTACTTCAACTTTATGGCAGTCGGTTTGCCGGTTCTGATTACTGCAATTGCGGTTGCGTTAATCATGCATGACAATGAATCTGAAAAGATTGGTTCAGTCGAGCCAGCAGTGTCTAAAGCTTAAAGCTAAGTATTAAATAAGAAGTCTCCGAAAGGGGGCTTTTTTGATTTTTGAATAATAGTATTCTATAAAGAGAATCAGTTTTATAAAAAGAGATATAACTTTTATGAGAATATTAATTTTAGGTGCAATATTTTTAGCAAATTCTTTTGTGTATGCTCAAAAAATAAATAGTTATGAATGTGTAATAGAAGAAATATCTAATAGTTATGATGTGAAAAATTTAGAGAATCATTACCTCGGTCAAATTTTCAATGTTAATCGTAGTACAGGAATCATAAGTGGGGCTTTGAAAAATGATTATGTTAATAAACCAATTATTATTGATCCAGGCTCCAAAGATAATAGTTTTAAAGTCATTAACTATTTAAAAATAGGGGAAGGATTAGGAAGAGGAAGCAATGTATATTCCCTTATTGTTGAGGAGTACCAAAGTAAACCTATCAAATCCTTTACTTATATGGACAATGCAATGGTATTTCGCGGTAATTGTAAAAATAAATAATGGATTTTGATTCTTCTCCAAGTAGTTCTCTCTTCAAACATTAAATACATAGTTTTACCGTATTTTCCTATACATATTCATAGCTATAGTTTTTTATTTAGTAGAGCGCGTTAGAATCAATCATAGATATTGAATAAATAGGATTACTTAGATGAACATCAACTCATTCTCCCCAATCCCTGAAGATGATGAACTGCATCTTCCTGAACTGGTCTACTGGGCATCTTTAGGCGACATCGAGCAGGTCGAGCAGGGCTTGCAAGAAGGTCTGGACGTCAACTCCGCCGATGAAGAAGGCTATAGCGCCTTACAGGCCGCCGCTGAAAATGATCATCTAGACGTAGTCAAACTTCTGGTTAGCAAAGGTGCAGATATTGCCCATCGCAGTCCACATACGGCACTAGAACTGGCCGAAATGGCAGGCAATAAAGAAGTGATGGTTTATCTAAAAAGCTTGACCGGAACTATTTAAAGCAAAAGAGAACCTCAATCATGAGATTCTCTTTTTATGGTAGGAACTTAGGCAGCATCGCCTTCAAGTTCTTTTAAAATGGCTTCATTAAAGGCCGGAAGATCATCCGGATTCCGTGAAGTAATCAGTACCCAGCCGCCGGTATTACAGCGATGCACTTCTTCATCGACCCATTTACCGCCGGCATTTTCCAGATCCAGCTTGATGCTCTTATACGAGGTCAGATTCTTGTCTTTAATTCGATCTGCATCAATTAAGGCCCATGGCCCGTGACAAATCGCCGCAATCGGTTTGTGATTGTCGGCAAAGTGCTGAATAATTTTCTGGGCATCCTGATTAATTCTTAAAGTATCTGCGTTGACTGTACCACCTGGAATCACCAACAGATCATAATCATTCAGGTCGACATGGTCGAAACTGGTATCAGGCGTATATTGGGTAGCAGCTTTGGTATCACCTTTGACAGTGGCTACATCTTCATTTTTTTCTGCAGCATGAATCACTTCAAAACCTTTGGACTTTAAAAAATTTAAAGGCTCAGTCAGTTCATCATGTTCAATACCTTGATTGGATGTAATAAAGAGGACCTTTTTTACCATGATTGCTGTTCCCAAAAAATGTGAGGATTTTTAGCTTAACAACAAGCCGATTTTTACAATGTTGGAGTTTTAACTCGGAACTGTTAAGCAATGATAAATAAAGCAATGCACAGAAAAAGAAATAGCAGAAAAAAAGCCCCAACATCCTGTTGGGGCTTTTTCCGTATCTCGTGATTTAGGTATAACTCCTGTCGTACCTCACGTCCTGATGCTTGCTTATTCTTGTTGTTTTTAGGTTTTCGGAGCATCCTGCTCTCTATGTGTCTAAAGTAATACACAAGCAGATTTTGTACCAGCAGCAGATTGCGCTTATTGTTGTACGCTTTGACTTACATGAACGCAGAGAAATTGAGCACGACCAGCTGCTGAATTCTTGGCATCAAAAATGTACATCTAAGCCAATATACGGGCCTTTAAATTCCAGCTGTAAATCTGGACATTGATCCTGTTGAAAATCTACCGTCATCATGCGATAACCGATTTTGGCACCGACATCGACCAGCAGATTATCAATAAAATCATATTGTAACTCAGCCTGTACATCGGTCTTTTTACTATCGCTGCCATGACTGTAAACGGCTTCTGCTTTGGCACTCAGTCCGGTAAATGGCAATTTAACCCCTGCAGTTGCATAGAGCAGTGGAGTGTATTCATCCAGATCGTATTGCGTGAAAGCCTCGGTATTCAGGTTTTTTACCGTACCCTCCAGATTGCTTAAGCCTGCGCCTACATCGGCATGTACCACGGTATCCAGTAATTCGTAATACAGAATATAGTCAATATTCTTCAGTTCGATTTCTGAGGCATTGATCGGAGTGCTTTGTTCGCTGTTGCTGTCCAGATTGACATATTTGATTTTGGCATTCGGTAAAAGCGGAATCGGATGTTCAAAAGCCACGGACAGCTGCGCCGTACCTTGTCGATCCAGATCATGTTTCATACTGCTATTTTCGCTATAACCGTTAAAATTCCAGTAGCTGAGATCGGCTTTTGCCCCGATGAAATCTGCATGACTGAGCGTGCTTAATCCAAAACTGAAGAATAATGTGGCGAGTATTTTTGTCTGCATGACAGTGAGTCCCTAAAGCTTTATTAAAATTGAGCGTGTCTGGTTACTTAAAAACATCTTCTTAATATTTATCAGCAAGTGCATGATATAGAGAATTTCAAAAATGTATATCCTAGGATTTTGAAGGACTAAAAAATGCGATCTACAGCAGTACAACAGTGTAAAGACTATTCATTCTATGTGGCTGGTCAGGCGGTTCAGACCGGAGAATGGCTAGAGGTTAAACATAAATATACGCAAGCACTCTATGCACGTGTAGCTTTGGCCGATGCCAAAAGTCTGGAGCAGGCCATTCAGTCTGCCCTAGACACCGAGGCAGAGATGGCGGCTTTAGAACCCTTTCAAAAACAGAAAATTCTACTGCATTGTGTAGGCCGCTTTCATGAAATACGCGAAGAACTGACTGAAATTCTGATTGCAGAAGGCGGTAAACCGCGCAAAGCGGCAGAAGCCGAAGTCGAGCGTCTGATTAATACCTTTCAAATTGCCGCAGATGCCGTGACTCAAATCGATCAGGGACGTATGCTGCCTTTGGCTGTAACCGCGGCAGCATCGGGGTATCAGGGTATGGTTAAGCAGGTGCCGATTGGCGCAGTGTCTTTAATCAGCCCTTTTAATTTCCCCTTAAATCTGACCGCCCATAAAATTGCACCGGCGATTGCTGCCGGTTGTCCTTTTGTGTTGAAACCCGCCAGTCTGACGCCGATTTCTGCCTTGAAAATTGCCGAGATTCTGGCGGAAACCGATTTGCCGAAAGGCGCATTTTCAGTTTTACCCTGTCCGCGCGAGCTGGCCGATGTGCTGGTCACCGATGACCGTTTTAAATTACTCAGTTTTACCGGTTCCGATGTGGTGGGTTGGGATATGAAAGCGCGAGCTGGCCGCAAAAAAGTGGTTCTGGAGCTGGGCGGTAATGCCGCAGTGATGATCGAGCCGGATACCGAAATTAATGATGCCTTGATTACCCGTCTGGTTGGCGGTGCTTATGGTCATGCCGGGCAGGTCTGTATCAGTGTGCAGCGCATTCTGGTGCATCAGGATATTTATGCCGAAGTCAGAGATAAACTGCTTGCAAAACTCAAACATCTGAAAGCCACCGATCCAAATCTGAGCACAACTTTGGTGGGGCCGATGATCAAGGAAGCAGAAGCCAAACGCCTGAAAAAATGGCTGGAAAAAGCACTGAAAAAGGATGCCAGAATTCTGGTAGGTGGTGAGCTGGATGGAGTGATGTTCGCACCGACTTTATTGGAAAACGTGGATCATAATCTGGAAATTTACCGTGATGAAGTCTTTGGTCCGGTGGCGATGATTGAACCTTATCCTGATTTTGAAGCGGGGATTGCCTGTATCAATCGTAGCCGTTTTGGCTTGCAGGCCGGAGTTTATACCCAGAACTTGAACAAGATGCTGTATGCCTGGGATCATCTGCATGTCGGCGGGGTCATTATCAATGACATTCCATCTTTCCGGGTGGACAACATGCCCTATGGTGGGGTGAAGGATTCAGGTTTAGGCCGTGAAGGGATTCAATCTGCCATTCGCGATATGCAGGAAGAACGGATGCTGGTGATTAAATCTTAAGTAAATGACATCAATCGCTCAGATTCTATAATGAATTTGCTGCAGGTCAGACCGGGGTATTGCAGTCCATTTTTAGATGTCAAAAATGCACGTGGAGCAGGGCGATCAGATCTCTGCTCCGCGCATTTCAGCTATAGAGTGGCTCACATCGCGATAAGCCTTTGACTTTAATTCTTCTATAAATATAAGGCGATTTGGATGATCGCAGCATGAGCTTTGCTTGACTACGGTTCTGTAGTCAAACTTAAGAAAGATATATTCCAAAAAGTTTGTCAATATATAACCTATAAAATCAGGTAGGTTTCGTTGAATTATTGAACGCTTAATTCGAATAGATTATAAATAACGAATATTTTCAGCAGAATTTACAGAAAAAATTTAAAAAAGTCAGTATTGTTGAACCATCTACAAGGTCAGCTTTTCGATCAGACTTTAAGCAAGATGTAAGACCTGCTGACCTGTTTGTACATTAGAATTCGACGCCCAAAAGGTGCAGCTCTAATCCAAACACCCAAAATAATTGAAATGCTTCTTTATTTGCTTGCGCTATAACCATAACAAGCAGCATCTGAAGGGGTTTAAAGTTTAGGTGTTCTATGACAGAAACTCGTGAGAATTGGTCTGCACGATCAGGATTCATTATTGCAGCGATTGGTTCCGCCGTTGGCTTGGGAAATATCTGGCGTTTCCCTTATGTGGCTTATGAAAATGGGGGTGGGGCATTCCTGATCCCTTACCTGATTGCGATTTTTGCAGCAGGTTTGCCTTTATTGTTTTTAGACTATGCGGTCGGACACAAGTTCCGTAAAGCACCACCCATGGCCTATAAAAAACTCATGAATGCCGAATCCTTGGGTTGGTGGCAGGTGATGGTGACCCTGATCATCGGGATTTATTATGCCAGCGTCTTGTCCTGGGCCGGCAGTTATATGTTCTATTCCTTTGGGCAGCAGTGGGGCACAGATACCCAGGACTTCTTTTTCAATACTTATCTGCAAAACGGCGAAGGTCTGGCCTTAGGTTTTGTTCCTGTCCTGTTTTTCGGTTTGGTAATTGTTTGGGCTGCGGTGATGCTGATTCTTTACGGTGGGGTACGCCGTGGGGTGGAACTGGCGAATAAAATCTTTATGCCACTTCTGGTGATTTTATTCTCTATTCTGGTGATTCAGGCAGTACGCTTACCGGGTGCAGTCGACGGCTTAAATGCTTTCTTTACGCCGAACTGGGAGGCCATGAGCAACTATAAAGTCTGGCTGGCCGCATTTGGTCATATCTTCTTCTCACTGTCGGTGGGCTTCGGGATTATGTTGACCTATGCCTCTTATTTGAAACGCAAAACCAACTTGACCGGTTCTGGGATCGTGGTGGCACTGGCCAACTCATCCTTTGAAATTCTGGCGGGTATTGGTGTATTTGCAGCGCTTGGTTTTATGGCCTTCAGCGCAGGTGCAAATGTTGAAGATGTCGTATCTGGCGGTATTGGTCTGGCCTTTATTGCTTTCCCGAAAATCATTTCCAGTTTAGGTGCAGGCGGTGACCTGTTTGGCTTCCTGTTCTTTGCTTCATTGACCGTTGCCGGTATTACCTCGATGGTCAGTATCCTGCAAGTTCCGATTGCCGCATTCCAGGACAAACTGGGCTGGTCGAAGAACAAGTCAGTCACGATTATTGCCGGTGGTTCAGCGGTGATTTCTACCTTGATGTTCTCGACCCATAGTGCGATTACCTTTGTCGACATTATTGACTACTTTGCCAATAATATCGGTATTGTCGGTGGTGGTTTGATCTCCATTATTCTGTTGTCGTGGTTCCGTCGTCCATTGATGAAACAGCTGGAAGGCCATGTGAATCAGTTTGCCAGCGTGAAACTTGGTCGCAGCTGGAACTTCATGCTGACCGTCATCACGCCGTTGTCCTTATTAATGGCATTGGGTCTGACCCTGAAATCGATCATGGCAGAAGGTTATGGTGGCTATGCTGCCAGCACCCTGTGGATGGTGGGTGGAGGTGTCATGGCATTCTTTATTCTGGGCGCCATTCTGTTTAGTCTGGTCAAAGACCGTCATAGCTAGGAGAGCGACTATGAATACATCTGCACTGGTGATGATGATCATCTCTATCGTTTTATTGTGGGGTGGTCTGGTACTGTCCGTGATTCATCTGGCAAAAAATCCGGAAGAACCAGAAGACTAAAAATCTTCACATAAACCTACTGTTTTACTGTAAACGAAAGTCATTATCATCTATGGTGATAATGACTTTTTTAATGGCTGACGATTTGGCATGATTTCCGTTTCAGATGGACAAGTCTATACAGCCTTTGCCGTGACCTTCTTCGCTGGGCTTGCCACCGTGTTGGGTGGGGGACTGATACTCTTCTTAAAAAAACCCAATTTCCGTCTGCTGGCCTTTGGTCTGGCCTTTGCCGCGGGCGCCATGATCTATGTCTCTTTAACCGAAATTCTAAATAAATCGATTGCCTCCTTTAGTCTGGCTTTTGATGAAAAAACCGGTTTTGCCTTTGGCACCTTTGCATTTTTGTTGGGCGTGATTCTGGTGTTATTGCTGGATCATTTTGTGCCGAATCCGCATGAAACTGTTGAAACGCATGCCAGTGAGGGCGTCAGTTCACCGCAACTATTGCGTACCGGTATGCTGACTTTATTCGCCATTAGCGCACATAACCTGCCAGAAGGTCTGGCGACCTTTTTTGCCACGCTGGAAAGTCCTGCCTTGGGTGCGCCTTTGGCGGTGGCAATTGCGATTCATAATATCCCGGAAGGTGTGGCAATTGCCTTGCCAGTGTATATGGCGACCGGACGCAAAGATTATGCGCTCTGGGCCAGTCTGGTGTCGGGACTGGCTGAACCTTTGGGTGCCGCCTTGGGTTACTTTATTCTGGCACCTTATATGAGCGATACAGTATATGGTCTGGTTTTTGGTTTAATTGGCGGGGTGATGGTCTATCTGGCACTCGATGAGTTATTGCCGACTGCAAAACGTTATTCCGAAGGGCATGAAACGGTATATGGACTGGTGAGCGGTATGGCTGCGTTGGCCAGCAGTCTGGTGATCTTTAAGTTTATTCAGTAAGTCCTGTTGCCATCCGGCAACTCCATAAAAAAAGCAGCCTAAGCTGCTTTTTTTGATTGTAAACTAATGATTTATGCGGTCTTTTCAATATGGCAATAGAAGAAACCGTCGCCTTGATCGGCTGTTGGTAACAACTGACGACCGTGAATCTGTTCGATGCCCCAATCGGCTTCAATCTTGATTTCTTTGGCATCGCTATGCTGGGCAAAGAACTCGACCATCTGCTGTTCATTTTCCGCTTTTAGAATCGAACAGGTGATGTACAGCAAGCTGCCGCCAACTTTCAGCTGCTGCCACATATTTTCCAGAATCTGCTTTTGCAGCGCGACGGTTTGCGGAATATCTGTGGAATGACGCAGCAAGCGAATATCCGGATGACGACGAATCACACCAATCGCAGAACATGGCGCATCCAGTACGATACAGTCGACTGGTTCAGGCGCTGTCCAGTTGATGGCATCGGCTGCAATAATTTCAACTTCGGCATATTCTGTTAACAGTAGGCGTTCCAGATTTTCTGCCACACGCACTAAACGTTTGGCGTCCTGATCAATTGCATACAGCTTTTTCGGGCTGTATTTTTCCAGAATATGCGCAGTTTTCCCACCCGGCGCGGCGCAGGCATCGACTACGACCTTGCCTTCAAGATCAGGCACTAAAGTTGCGCAAAGCTGTGCGTGTTCATCCTGAACCGAGAAACCGCCGGCTTCATAGCCTGGCAGGTTCGGAATATGCACGTTTTGTTCCAGCACAATGCCGACTTCAGACAGGGTACAGGCGCGTGCCTCATAACCTTCTTCTTCCAGAATTTCCAGATATTCATCACGGCTGACCTGATTGACATTGACACGCAAGGTCAACGGCGCAATCTGTTTTAACTCATGCGACAGTTCAGCCAGCTGTTCCGGCCAGTCTTTCTTTAAACGCTTAAATAACCAGCTTGGCAGGCCATGCGCCTGATTTAAAGCCAGATCAAATTCTTCTGTTTCACGTGAAACACGACGCAGCACCGCATTGACCAGACCACTTAAAGGTTCGAATCCCAGTTGTTTGGCTGCTGTCACCGTTTCTGAAATCGCAGCATGCGCCGGAATACGGGTACATAGAATCTGGTATAAACCTAAATATAAGCAGCTTTCCAAGGCCTGATTATCGAGAGGTTTGGTTAACAGTGGCAGGGTAATGGCTTTCAGGCCATGCCATTGACGTAAACAGCCTAAGGTTAACTCGTGATACAAGCCACGGTCACGTTCAGACACAATATTGATATGTTGATTGAGTACAGAAGCAAGTGATTGGCCGTTTTGTACAGCCAATAGCGTTTTGACAACTTGCGCGCGCAAATTCAAGTTTTTAGCTGATGATTGAATTTGGCTCATGCGAATTTATATCCTAGCGATAGTTTTTGAGTTTGATTAATTTGAACAGCATTCAGGGCTTTGCCACCTGGCCATTGCAGATTGGTGATGCAAATGGCGTTCTGATCACCACACATCACATGTACGCCGTCTTTATCTAGGGCAATCACTTCACCAGGCAGAGCAGTGCTTGCGTTGTGCGTAGAAAGTGATGAGTTCCAGATGCGTAAATTGTTGCTGTCATCCAGCGGGGTAAAGGCTACTGGCCAAGGATTAAAAGCGCGGATATTACGGTCAATCTCTGCCGCAGCTTGTGTCCAGTCAATTTGCGCTTCTGCTTTAGACAGTTTATGTGCATAGACCGTCAGGCTGTCATCTTGCACTTCACGCTGTGCTAAATAGTGCTGCAAGGTCTGTTCCGATTCTAAAACCTTTAGCGTCGCTTCAGCGCCCTGTAGCGCCAGTTTGTCATGCAGACTGGCAGAGGTATCTTCGGCGGTAATTGGACAGATGGTTTTGTACATCATGTCCCCGGTATCCAGACCAGCCGCCATTTTCATAATGGTCACACCGGTCTCGGCATCGCCAGTGGCAATCGCGCGCTGAATCGGGGCTGCACCGCGCCAGCGTGGCAACAGGGAACCATGAATATTCAGGCAACCATATTTTGGTGTATCCAGAACCACTTGTGGCAGGATCAGGCCATAGGCCGCCACCACCATCACATCTGCATTTAAGGCTTTGAGTTCTGCTTGCGCTGCCAGACCTTCTTCAGTCGAAGATTTGAAATGAAGCGGTTGGTAGACTGGAATATTGTGTTCAAGCGCCAACTGCTTGACCGCAGATGCCGTGAGTTTTTGTCCGCGTCCGGCCTTGCGGTCAGGCTGGGTATACACCGCCACAATTTCATGCTCGGTTTTGAGCAGCGCAGCCAATGCAGTCGCTGCAAATTCTGGTGTGCCTGCAAATATGATCTTCACACATGAAATTCCAAATAAACTTAAAGCGTATTATAAGCCAAAAGCCAAATTTCAGCCTAATCGTTGCAAAAACTTATTGGATAAGACCGGTGAGTGCTTGAATTTCAGTAGAATTTTTATATAAAAAAAACTCATGCAAATTGTAAAAATTATTCATGAAAGTTTTGTATTGTCCTGATGATGATGACGGTATAGTAGATTTCATCAAGAAATTTTTATCGTCAGATCATTACGACCTCTCTATAGACATTTTTGCCTGCATCTACAACCAAAGGGTCATCTTGTAAAACAAGGGCTTGTAGTATGATAGGTGTAAAATTTAACTGATTTAAGCTTATTGTCAGTATGATTTAGCCAGAGTGGATCTGTCCGGTTCATTTCAAGCTCAAACTTTGTTGGAAATATAAAATGCCTGACTATCGTTCAAAAACATCGACACACGGAAGAAATATGGCTGGCGCACGCGGTTTATGGCGTGCTACCGGAATGAAAGATGAAGATTTCGGTAAGCCGATTATTGCGGTGGTGAACTCGTTCACCCAGTTTGTACCGGGTCATGTGCATCTCAAAGACCTGGGTCAACTGGTGGCACGTCAAATTGAAGCGTCAGGCGGTGTGGCAAAAGAATTCAATACCATTGCAGTCGATGACGGCATCGCGATGGGTCATGACGGCATGCTGTATTCATTGCCTTCGCGTGACCTGATTGCAGACTCGGTCGAGTACATGGTCAATGCGCATTGCGCCGATGCCATGGTGTGTATCTCAAACTGTGACAAAATTACCCCGGGCATGTTGATGGCTGCGATGCGTCTGAACATTCCCGTGGTATTTGTCTCTGGTGGCCCGATGGAAGCGGGTAAAGTCCAAATCCGTGGTAATGAACAGGCGATTGACCTTGTTGATGCGATGATCGTGGCTGCAGATGACAACTATACTGACGAAGAAGTCAAAGCCTATGAACGTTCTGCATGTCCAACCTGTGGTTCATGTTCAGGAATGTTCACGGCGAATTCCATGAACTGCTTAACCGAAGCGCTTGGTTTATCTTTACCGGGTAATGGCTCTACGCTGGCAACGCATGCCAACCGTAAAAAATTATTCGAGCGTGCAGGCCAGTTGATTGTGGAAATCACCAAGCGTCATTATGAGCAAAATGATTACAGCGTGTTGCCACGTAATGTTGCGACCAAAGCATCGTATGAAAATGCCATGATTTTGGACATCGCGATGGGTGGTTCAACCAACACCGTTCTTCACTTGTTGGCAGCTGCTCACGAAGCAGAAGTAGACTTCACCATGGACGATATCGACCGTTTATCTCGTAAAGTGCCTGTACTGTGTAAAGTGGCACCTGCGGTTAAAAATGTTCACATGGAAGATATTCACCGTGCCGGCGGCATTATGTCAATCCTCGGTGAATTAGACCGTGGCGGCTTACTCGATACCTCTGTACCTACCGTACATGAAGCGACCTTAAAAGATGCTTTAGACAAGTGGGATATTATCCGTACTGAAAATGAAGAGGTGTATAACTTCTTCAAATCGGCGCCGGGCGGTGTACCAACACAAACTGCATTCTCACAAGATCGTTACTACACCCGTTTAGATGGTGACCGTGAAAATGGTGTGATTCGTAATGTTGAACATGCCTTCTCGCAAGATGGTGGTTTAGCCGTCCTTTATGGCAACATCGCACTGGATGGTTGTATCGTCAAAACAGCAGGCGTGGACGACTCCATCTTAAAATTCAATGGCACAGCACGTGTCTTTGAGAGCCAGGATTCTGCTGTAGACGCGATTTTAGGTGGCAAAATTACCGCAGGTGATGTGGTGGTGATCCGTTACGAAGGTCCACGTGGTGGTCCGGGTATGCAAGAAATGCTGTATCCAACCAGTTACTTAAAATCGAAAGGCTTAGGTAAGGATTGTGCGCTTGTCACCGATGGTCGTTTCTCTGGTGGTTCATCAGGTCTTTCCATTGGTCACGTTTCTCCAGAAGCAGCTGAAGGCGGTGCGATTGGTTTGGTTGAAGATGGTGACCGTATCGAAATTGATATTCCAAATCGTAGCATTCATTTAGCGGTTGAAGATTCGGTGATGGCTGAACGCCGTGCAGCGCAAGAAGCCAAAGGCTGGAAACCCGCTGAAGAGCGTCCGCGTAAAATTTCAAAAGCATTGAAAGCCTATGCAATGCATACCACTAGTGCGGCGAAAGGTGCGGTACGTGATATCTAAGCTGTAATCTTATAGTACAGAAAAGCACCTCTAGATGAGGTGCTTTTTTTATACAAGAAACTATTTTTAGACTTTCCAAATTTTGCCCAGTGGAGCGCGACAGGAAGCCGCACGTTTGCCCGTATGGCAGGGATGCCATATCGGGCAAACAAAGGGGCTTTCTTGCGGAGCTGTGTTCCTCATTTTGCCCAGTCAAAAGTAAAAAGTGCCTACGAGATAGCATTAAAAATTACTCAGGTAATTTGAGGCTGTATGGTAAAAAAATCGAAGATCCACTTAAAATCAAAGCGTTAATAACTTTAAAAGTTCTGATGATCTTTGTGCAGGCAGAATCTTACTTTTGACGGCGCAAAAGTAACAAAACGCTCTTGTTCCGCTAACTTTACTTCCCTGTAGAGTAGCGAAACGGCGACATCCATGTCGCTTGATCATGTGATTAAAATTTTTTAAGTATTCATCAAAATGTTTTTCTATAGGGTAATTTCTTTTACATGCCGAATGCTTTCTATACAATGGTCTTAAAATAAATTGCTGAAACTGAAGTTTCAAATCAGTCGACGCCCAGGAAGAAAATAATGAGTAAAGATAATATCCGCGAGCATTCAGCCCCCGTTTATGAAGGCATTGAAAATGCACCAGCCCGTTCCATGATGCGTGCCACAGGTTTTCAAGATGCTGATTTTGAACGTCCATTTATTGGTATTGCCTCGACCTGGGCCAATGTCACGCCTTGTAATATGCATATTGATGGTCTGGCCAGAACTGTAGAGCAGGGCGTGAGTGCGGCAGGCGGCAAGGGGATTATCTTTAATACCATTACCATTTCAGATGGTATTTCCAATGGCACGGAAGGCATGAAATATTCACTGCTGTCACGGGAAGTGATCGCAGACTCGATTGAAACGGTCGTGGGCTGTCAGGCTTATGATGGGGTGATCGCCATTGGTGGCTGTGATAAAAATATGCCCGGCTGCATTATGGGGTTAGCCCGTTTAAACCGTCCGGGTCTGTTTATTTATGGCGGCACCATCAAACCAGGCGAAGGCCATACCGACATGATTTCGGTATTTGAAGCGGTCGGTCAATATGCCAAAGGTGAAATTAACGCGATTCAGGTCAAGCATATTGAAGAAGTGTCTTTGCCAGGTCCGGGTTCGTGTGGCGGTATGTACACGGCCAACTCGATGGCCTCTGCGATTGAAGCTTTAGGTATGAGCCTGCCGGGCTCTTCGGCACAGGAAGCGGTATCGGAAGACAAGCAAATTGACTGTGCCCGGGCCGGTGAAGCGGTGATGAACCTGTTGCGACTGGATATTAAGCCGCGCGACATCATGACCAAAGCCGCCTTTGAAAACTCGATTAAAGTCTTGATTGCGCTGGGTGGTTCGACCAATGGTGTACTGCATCTTTTAGCCATGGCACATACAGCAGGAGTGGAATTGAGTCTGGATGATTTCGTGCGGATTGGTAAAGATATTCCGGTGGTGGCCGACGTGCGTCCATCAGGTAAATATCTGATGTCAGAACTGATTGCGATTGGTGGAATTCAACCACTGATGAAGCGCATGCTGGATGCCGGCATGCTGGATGGCTCATGTCTGACGGTCACAGGTAAGACGCTGGCAGAAAATCTGGCCGATGTGCAGGACTATCCGGAAGGCCAGCAGATTATTCTGCCTTTTGATGCGCCAGTGAAAAAAGACTCACATCTGGTGATTCTAAAAGGCAATCTGTCACCGAAGGGCGCGGTCGCCAAAATTACCGGTAAGGAAGGACTGCATTTTGCTGGCCCGGCTCGCGTGTTTGAAGGTGAGCAGGGTGCCATGCGCGGTATTCTGGATGGCGAAGTCCAGCCGGGTGAAGTGGTGGTGATTCGTGGCGTTGGTCCCAAAGGTGGCCCGGGAATGCCAGAAATGCTGAAACCGACCTCTGCGATTATCGGGAAGGGCTTAGGCGCTTCAGTTGCCCTGATTACCGATGGACGCTTCTCGGGTGGCAGTCACGGTTTTGTGATTGGTCATGTCACCCCCGAAGCTTATGATGGCGGCCCGATTGGTCTGGTACAAAATGGCGACCAGATTTCAATTAATGCGGAAACCCGGGAAATGACCTGGCATGTGGATGAGCCGGAGATTGCAGCACGTCAAGCAGCTTGGATCAAACCAAAACCGAACTATACCCATGGAGCACTGGCCAAATTCGCCAAACTGACCTCAGGTGCAGAAACCGGGGCGGTCACTGACTTGAATCTTGACCTCTAATCCATTGTTAAACATTGAACATTTGTTTATCTTAATCGGGCGTAAGACCCTCACCGACAGTCAGGTGGGGGATACAAGCGAGTGGCGATAGCCATATTAAAGATAATGTTTTCTTGGTTTTATTGCTTATTTTTGCTATAATTCAAACACTACAATTCTTTTATAAACAATGATTTAATGAAGATTTTACAACACTACAAGTTTAGGCTTCTGCCTAACCAAGAACAGGAAATATTGCTTAATCAAGCAATAGGTTCTGCTCGTTTTGTGTGGAATCAAATTCTCGCTAAATCATTTGAAATGTTTGCTAAAGATGAATATATTCGTTACGAAAGCATTGAAAAAAAATTAGTACCCCTTAAAAAAACACCTGAATTTTCTTTTCTTGGTCAAACATATTCAGCTTGCTTACAGCAAAAAATACGTGATCTTGCTCAAGCATGGGGTAAGTTTTACAACAAAAAAGAACAAGCTCGTTTAAAGCAAAACAAGCGGAAACCACGTAAACCCAATTTTTTTAAATTGGCTGATGGTGGTGAGATTCAGCTTAGACCACTCATGCCAAGATTCAAGAAGAAATCAGATGGTGAGCAATCTTTTAGACTTCCATTTGCAGATTGTGAGGTTATTGGTGATCGAGTTTCTTTGCCTAAAAAAACAGGTTGGATAAGATTTAAAAAATCACAAGAAATTGTTGGTAAAATCACAAGTATTACAATTAAGAAAATTTGTGGGCTTTGGTATGTTTCATTTTGTACTAACCGTGAAATCGAACAACCAATTCATCCATCAAAATCTGCAATTGGTGTTGATCTTGGCATTAAGAAATTAATTACAATATCAACAGGTCAGGTATTTGACCCAATCAATAGTTTTAAAGCCAATCAAGTAAAGTTGGCTAGGCTTCAACGTAAGTTGAGAAAGAAAACCGAATTTAGTCAAAATTGGAAAAAACTTAATTTAAAGATCAATAAATTACATCATCATATTGCCAATATTCGGCATGACTACTTGCACAAAGTCACGACAACTCTCAGCAAAAACCACGCAATGATCGTAGTTGAGGACTTAAAAGTAGCCAATATGTCGAAGTCAGCCAAAGGCTCAATCGAAGAAAAAGGAAAGAATGTTAAAGCTAAATCAGGCTTGAACAAATCAATCCTAGATCAAGGTTGGTCAATGCTTGTCAATATGTTGGAGTATAAGCAACAATGGCGAGGTGGTTTACTCGTTAAGATTGACCCTAGATATACAAGTCAGACTTGTAGTTCATGCGGTCATGTTGCAAAAGAAAATAGACCTACTCAGGCTAAGTTTGAGTGTGTTAGTTGTGGTTTTAGCGAGAATGCAGATATTAACGCTTCTCGTAACATTTTAGCGGTGGGACATACCGTTTTGTCTGTCGAGGGAAGATGCGGTAAAGATCGCCCTGTGAAGCAGAAAGCAAGTGAAATCCGTGAGGAAGTCACCTAAGAGCTTTTGCTTTTAGAATCCCCCACTTGAGCTAGTCGAAAGTGGCGGGAGTATGTCAAGACTTGATATAAGTTTTTACACCATGCAGGGCTTTGGCTCTGCGATCTTAAAAATAGATTATTCTGTACAGATTCAATTTTTTGAACTGCACACCGTCATCTTTGTCGAGGCCGAACTCATGTCCCTGTTACGCCGTTGGTTTGATCCAATCCGATCGAGTTGGTTTTACCAGAAACCAATCCGTCAAACGGTGTTATCTATTCAAGATGGGCTGAGTATCCATTTAAGACTGGATGATGTGTACAGCTATCTGGCGGTACAGCAGCTGACCCAGCTCGAAGAAATTTTAAGTCCAGAACTCAAGCCGCTGAAAGTGATCATTTCCAGTGCGCATGCCGAAGCGCCGAACCAGATGTCTTTTGATGAATGGCAGCACTACACGATTAATGATGCAAAAATCTTGTCAAAACAGCATCGTTTCAGTTTTCATGATACGCCGGAATTACCGAGCGCTGAGGCCTTAAAACAGGCTGAACTGATTTTGCGGCATACACCTCTGCGTGGACAAGATTTCCTGTATTTGCTGGAAGATGTTTTCCATATGCTCTGGCAAAAACAGACCGGAAAATTACGAACCCTTTATGCCATGGCCAGTCGTCATCATCAGCCACAGGACTTTTCCGAACGTATTTTTGATCAGACCCCGATTCTGGCCAGCTATTTTAATTTAGGCGGTCGCCAGTATCAGGCAGTCGATGACCTGTTGCGTCTGACCCGGCGTCTGGAGCAGCAAAAACTGCTGACCGGTAATCCGATTTTTATGATCGATCACATTGAATGGCGTGAGCATCTGATCAGTGATGCTGAAGAGCTGAACGAGATCCAGTCGATGGATCCGGAACTGGACTTGTATCTCGCGCTGGAAGATCCGATTTCCTGGCTGCTCCTAGCTTACATCAAGGAAGAACTGGCGGATTATTATAATATCCAGCTGAATGTTTATCCCTTGTCCTATCGTGGCCGGGATGAGTTTGACTGGAGTCTGGCCACACGTTTATCCAAACGGACTGACGTAGAATTTACCCCGTTCTGCCGACCGACCGAGCAGGCGATCGCGCCAATGGCACAGTTATTTTATAGCTGTCCCGAGGAGCAGCGGATTGAGGCGATGTACCAGATCTTGCAGGCCGTCTGGACCCGTGGTGAAGACCTGTCTTATGCACCCCATTTCAAGCATTTGCAGCAACAGTTAAATATTGTAGATCTGACCCAGGACGATATTCTGGCCAAGCTGCAGGACAATGATATGCTGTGTGAAATGAAGTCGCAGCCGAATTTTCCGGTACTGGAACTGCGCATAGATGATCAAAGTTATACATTTAATAGCTTATATCGGGTCTGGATGATTGAAAGTATTTTCAGTAATGTGTTAGAAGAAAAGTATAAGAGTAATAATCAAACTGAAAGTGAACTGAAAAAACATGGAAAAGATCAAAGCTGAATCATTAGAACATGCACGTCAACAGATCGATGCCATTGATACAGCTTTAGTTGAGCTGATCGCTGCGCGTCAATTTTATGTTGATCAAACCACCCGTTTTAAAAAAACTGAAACCGATTTACAGTCACCGGAACGTATGGAACAGATTGTAGAACATGTCAGAGCACTGGCGCAGCAGCAGGGCGTCGATCAGGAATTTATTGAACATCTGTATCGTGAAATGTTTCATTATTTCATTCAACGTGAATTGAAAGAGTTTCGCCCTTAACCAGACTTGTGCTTTAACAGAAGCCTTGCGGGGCTTCTTTTCATTTCTTTCATCGCAAAGTTGCAAAATATAAAGATAAAAAAAGCAGCCTAAGGGCTGCTATAAATTTTCAATTTTTACGGTTATTTTTTATCTGCCAGACTAAAGAACCAGTTCAGGATCAGTGCGGCAAAAGTCGCCGTACCAATACCACCCAGATTGAAGCTGCCAAACGTCAGGGCAAAATCACCGGTACCTAAAATAATGGTCACCGCAGCCACCATCAGGTTTTTGTTTTGTGAGAAATCAACCTTGTTCTCAATCCAGATTTTGGCACCGGCAATGGTAATCAAACCAAAGACCACAATCGAAGCACCAGTCAGAATCGCGGTGGGAATGGTATGAATCACCGCCCCAAACTTGGGTGATAAACCCAGGAAGATCGCAAAGACACCAGCCACTGCAAAAATGATGGTCGAGTAAACCCGTGTCACGGCCATTACACCAATGTTTTCACCATAGGTGGTCATACCCGGCGCACCCACACCACCGGCTAAAGTGGTTGCAACACCATCTGCTACAAAGGCTTTACCAATATGCGGATCCAGGTTTTCACCGGTCATCGCACCTACGGCTTTAATATGGCCCAGATTTTCAGCCACCAGAATCAAGGCAATCGGCGCAATGATCAACATGGCATTCAATTCAAAGGTCGGTGCATGGAAAGTCGGTAAACCGAACCAGGCCGCTTGCTGAATGGGAAGGAAGTTGATTGCAGTGCCATAACCCATGACATTACTAAGTACGAAGTAAATCAGATAAGCCAATAACAGGCCGACCAATAACAGCAGGCGCTGTAATAAGCCGCGGGTGAATACGGCAATTGAACCCATGCACAGCACAGTGACCAGGGACATCCACATATTGAAGGTATTGCCCATCACGCTTTTCACCGTGACTGGGGCAAGGTTCAGGCCAATGATCATCACCACGGCACCGGTCACTACCGGTGGCATCAGCTTTTCTATCCAGCGGGTGCCCGTCGCCATGACCAGAAAGCCCATCAGCGCATAGAAGATGCCACATGCGATAATCCCGCCTGCTGCAACGCCAATATTCGGATTCAGTCCGCCACCACCCGCATAACCAGTTGCTGCGATGACCACACCAATAAAGGCAAAGCTTGAACCTAGATAACTTGGAACCCGGCCACCGGTGATTAAAAAGAACAGAATAGTACAGATCCCTGACATTAAAATCGCCAGGTTAGGATCAAAGCCCATTAAAAAAGGTGCCAGTACAGTCGCGCCAAACATGGCAAAGGCATGTTGTACACCCAAAACGACCGTTTGTGCGGGTGGCAAATACTCTGCGGTACCTACTGGGCGTGCATCGATGCTGCCCTCATAAGGGCGCCATTTGGGAAACCAACTGGACATAAAATGAGCACTCAAAAGATAAATTGTGCACATCATACTCCGGTTTTTTGGAAGTTTTAATCACTCCTTTCAACTTTTTGTTCAAGTTAATTCATTGACTTTTATTTATTTTTTATCAATTGGTAAATATTTTTAATATAAAAGTAGCGTTAAATCAGTGGATTAATCATATAGCTATGCTTAAAATTCACTCATAAAGATTTGTTATTTTAGTTATAAAAAATACGATGCAGTGAGTGGTTTTGGCCAATTCATGTACAAAAAAAGCACATCACCAGGATGTGCTTTGAATGCGAGGGCGAAAAATCAGCCGGTATTACGTAAACCGGCTGCAATGCCGGCAATGCTGACCATTAAGGCATGATCGACCGGGGTATTTTCAGCTTGCTGCTGTTGCAGATAGAGACGGCGACGTTTCATCAGCTCGGCTTGCAGCAAATGTAGTGGCAACAAATACGGTTTACGGACTTTCATGGATTGATCCAGGACGCCGTTGCTGCTGAGCAATTTGGATTCACCCTTTAACGTCAGTAAGGTCTGTACAGCATCTTGCAAACGCTGGCGCAGCTCTGTGCCGAGTACTTTGAGATCTTCATCTTGGGTCAGATGTGATTCATAGTACAAGGCCACATGTGCATCGGCTTTGGATAGCACCATTTCCAGCATATCAATCAGGGTCTGAAAATATGGCCACTCTGCCAGCATCTCATCGAGTACCGCCCGTTGCCCCTGATCCAGTACTTTATTCAGCGCGGCACCGGTACCCAGCCAGGCAGGTAACATCAGACGAATCTGGGTCCAGGCAAATACCCACGGAATCGCACGCAAGGACTCAATCCCGCCACTGACTTTACGTTTCGCCGGCCGTGACCCCAGCGGCAGCATTTGCAGTTCAAGTTCAGGAGTGACAGTGCGCAGGTATTTGACAAAATGCGGGTTTTCCCGCACGGTCTGGCGATAGACCTGAACCGAGAGTTCGGTCATTTGATGCATCAAGTCGCGCCATTCCTGTTTCGGCTCGGGTGGCGGGAGCAAGGTTGCTTCTAAGGTCGCAGCAGTATAAATTTCCAGATTCTGCAGGGCAATTTCTTCCAGTCCGAATTTAAAGCGGATCATTTCGCCCTGTTCAGTCACCCGAATCGTGCCTGAAATCGACCCCGGTGGCTGTGAGAACAAGGCTTGCTGGGTTGGCGCACCGCCACGGCTGATCGAACCGCCACGGCCATGAAACAGGGTCAGCTGAACGCCATGTTGCTGGGCAATCGTCGTCAGTTCTTCCTGGGCACGGTACTGCGCCCAGTTGGCCGACATAAAACCGGCGTCCTTGGCTGAATCCGAATAGCCAATCATCACTTCATGCTTGCCCTGAATATGCTGTTTATACCAATGCATATTGAACAGGGTCGACATGGTCTCGGCTGCACCGTCCAGATCTTTGAGGGTTTCAAACAGCGGTACCACTCGTAAGGCGTGCTTGATACCCGCTTCTTTTTGTAGAAGCAATACCGCCAGCACATCACTTGGATATTCCGCCATGGAAATAATATAGGCACCCAGAGACTCACTTGGCTGTTCTGCCAGGGTGCGCATGGTGGCAAAGACTTCCTGTACATCCGGATGCTGAATCAGACTGCCGGCTGGTTCATTCAGATGTTTTGGGAGCAAGGGACGTTTGCTTTGCAATTCTTGCAGTAAAAAGTTTTGACGTGCCTGTTCGGTCCAGGTGTCAAAATTTCCCAGCCCTAAATATTCAGTAATCGCCGAGATTGCCTGACGGTGACGACCTGATTCCTGACGAATATCCAGTTTCAGTAACTCAATCCCAAAGCTGTTGACCCGGTAAATAAAGTCCAGCAGGCTACCATTGGCAATTTCGGCCAGATTGCAGTGCATTAATGAGCGATAGCAGGTCAATAGTGGCTGTAATAGCTCATCTTTACTTTTAATGACTAAACTATCATCGGCATCATTGCCCTTTAATTTTTCTGCCAGCCAGTGTCGGGTCGCTTTCAGGCGGCTACGGGTATCACGTAAATATTCACGATAGGGTTCCGGATGATCCTGACCCAATGCCTCGGAGATTTCCGTACTACATTGCTGAATGGAGAGTTCCCAGCGCAGGTTCTCAATATCGCGTAAATACAGATCGGCAGCTTTCCAGCGTGACAGCCACAACACTTCTTGCGTCACATTGTGGGTGACATTCGGGTTGCCATCGCGGTCACCACCCATCCAGGAAGCAAAACGTACCGGTGCAATATCTAAGGGCAAGTTCTGGCCGCATTGTTGTTCGACCATGCCATTTAATTCCCGGATAAATTTCGGAACCGCATTCCACAAGGTCTGTTCAATGGTCGTAAAACCCCATTTGGCTTCATCGATCGGGGTCGGGCGATGCTGACGAATTTCATCGGTTTGCCAGGCCGAGCTAATCAGCTGTTTCAGATCTGCCAACACCGCCTGACGTTCACGCGGCGTGAGTTTCTGCTGGTCGAATTTGGACAGGGCATTATTGATACCATCATATTTTTGGATCAGGGTGCGGCGGCTGACTTCTGTCGGATGCGCGGTCAGTACCAGTTCAATTTTTAATTCACAAATTTGCTGGTATAGCGTGTCGGCAGAAATCTCCTGCTGTTTAAATTTTTCAAATAACGGTACCAGAGGATTAGGGGATTCTGCCGTGTCATCGAATTCGCTTTGGCGACGACGACGCACCACATGATATTGTTCGGCAATATTGGCAAAGTTCAAAAAATGGGTAAAGGCACGGGTTAGAGGCAGGATTTCCGCATCTTCCAGACTCAAAAATAATTGTTCTAGCTGTTTTTCTGCTTCGACCTGTCCATCACGTGCGCCTTTAGATAAAGCACGAATCTGCTCAATCTGATTAAACAAATCCTGCCCCGCATGTAATTTTAAGGTTTCCCCCAGCAAATTACCCAGTAAGCGTACGTCTTCGCGTAGTGGTGCATCAATTTGTTGAATCATTTTTATATTCCCTTAAATGCTTGCTTTGACTATACCGCGACTGTAGGACAATCCAAGTCCTTTACAGACAAAAGTTGCAGATATTTTGCAGATATTTTGCGGATTTTTTAGCAAATTTTAGCCAGTATCCTGTCGCCAGCACTCAACCGATCAGAAGGGATTTAGCCAGATATTCCGTATTTCAGCATAAACAGCTCAATCGCCTGACTAATGATCTGCTGCTGTTCTGTACTGGAGGGCGGAGCTGTAAGTCCGAGCAGGATTTTCTGATGACGTATTCCGGTCAATAGGGACACGATCAGTTCGGTCTGTTTCTCGGGGCGATCGACCTGAATAAACTGGTAGTGCTGCGCCAGCGCAAAGAAATCATGCCAGACCGCCTCCAGTTTGGCATGCGAGGCCTGATAAAACTGCTCTGCCAGCGGGCTTTGCTGCGAGGCCAGCTCCATGAGTAATAGGTCCAGTTTGATGGCTTCAGGCAGGCTAATAATATTCAAAGCGCGTAAACAGGCCCGATAAAATTCCTGAGCAAAGTCACTGCTTGGCTGCAAGACCTGCGGATGCTCATGCAGAATGGCTTCACAGGTATCTTCAATGGCACAGCTGAACAGCGTCGCCTTGTCCTGAAAATGGTTATAGACCGTCAGTTTGCTCACCCCTGCTTCACGGGCAATCTGGTTCATGCTGGAGGCATGATAACCATGCGCTAAAAATAGCGCTTTGGCCGCGCTCAGGATGCGTTGGCGTTTCTCCAGATCTTTCGGTCGTCCTACAGGTATTTGCACAATTTCTTCCAAAAAAAGTCAACTTGGTCATTGCTTTGAGGGTTCTGTTGTAATTAGTGTACCGGGTGGTATATTAATTAAAAAATAAGCAATTCAATATATCAGTATAGTTTGCCCGAAAAAAGATGATCAGATAAGAGCGAATAAGATGAGCAGGATTTACAGCGTGTTGGCTGGCATGATGATGCTTTGCAGTGTGACCTTAAATGGATGCAGTAAAGATACAATCGCCGCAGAACAGGAAATTCCCTTTGTCATGGTGACCACACCGAGCACTTCACAGCATGAACTGAAAAGTTATGCCGGCGATGTGCAGGCGCGTCAGCAAACAGCACTGGCCTTTCGGGTAGCGGGACAGGTGACCCAGCGCTTCGTTGATGTCGGGGACCAAGTCAAAGTCGGACAGGTGCTGGCCACACTGGATGTAAAAGATGCCCAGTTGCAGCTGAATGCGGCACGTGCCCAGCTGGAAAACGCGCAGTCTGCCAGTAAAATTGCTCAGGATGAACTACAGCGTTTCAAGCAGCTGTTACCGGTCAATGCCGTGAGTCGCTCGCAATATGATGCCATCGATAATCAATATAAAGCTGCACAGTCGAGTCTGAAACAGGCGCAATCCAATTATGATACTGCCAAAAACCAGACCACTTATAACCAGCTGATTGCCACTAAAAATGGCGTGATCACGGCACGCAATATCGAAACGGGTCAGGTGGTCGCAGCCGGGCAAGCGGCATATGAGTTAGCCATTTCCGGTGAGCGTGAAGTGGTGATTGGCGTGCCGGAACAGGCCATTTCAGAGGTCAAGGTCGGACAGCCTGCCACGGTGACTTTATGGTCCAAACCTGAAGAAAAATTTAGTGCCTTTGTCCGTGAAATATCACCAGCTGCGGATCAGTCCCGTACCTTCCGGGTCAAAGTCTCACTGCGCGAAGGCAATGCTCAGATCCAGCTCGGACAAAGTGCCCGGGTGTTTTTTCAGCACAGCCGGGACAATAGGCTCAGTGTACCGCTGTCCAGTGTCTCAGCCACAGATCAACAAGCCTATGTGATGCTGGTCAAGCCGGATCATACTGTACACAAAGTCCCGGTGACTTTAGGGGCTTATGGTCGCGATAGCGTACCGGTACTCAGTGGCCTGAAAGCGGAAGATTATGTGGTGATTGGCGGCGTACATTTGCTGCGTGACCAGCAAAAAATCAATCCGATTAATCGTGAAAACCGTCCTGTGACCGTTCAGGCAGGGAGTTAAATATGAACTTTAACCTGTCGGAATGGGCCTTAAAGAATAAGGGCCTAGTACTGTATTTTATGATCCTGCTCGGTCTGATTGGCATCGTGTCCTATTCCCAGCTGTCGCAAAGTGAAGATCCGCCTTTTACCTTTAAAGTGATGGTGATTCAGACCTACTGGCCGGGTGCCAGTGCCAAAGAAGTGTCCTTACAGGTCACGGATCGGATTGAAAAGGAACTGATGACCACGGGGCAGTATGACCGCATCATGGCCTATTCGCGTCCGGGTGAATCCATGGTGACCTTTATTGCTAAGGATTCTCTGGCTTCGAAAGATGTGGCCGATGTCTGGTATAACGTCCGCAAGAAAGTCAGCGATATCCGGCATGAATTGCCGCAAGGGGTACAAGGCCCATTCTTTAATGATGAATTCGGCGATACCTTTGGCAATATCTATGTGCTCAAAGGCAAAGACTTCGATTATGCGACCCTCAAGGAATACGCCGACCGTTTGCAGTTACAACTGCAACGGGTCAAAGATGTCGCCAAAGTCGATTTAATCGGCCTGCAAGACCAGAAAATCTGGATTGAGATTTCCAACACCAAAGCCATCCAGCTCGGAGTTCCAGTCAGCGCCATTCAGCAGGCTTTGCAGCAGCAAAATGCCATGACCCATGCCGGTTTTTTTGAAACCGGTTCAGACCGGATTCAGGTTCGGGTCAGCGGTGCCTTAAACAGTATTGAAGAATTACAGCAACTGCCACTTTTGATAAATGGCAAAACCATTCAGCTGGGAGATGTCGCTGAGATCTATCGCGGCTTTAGTGATCCGGCCCAACCCCGGATGCGTTTTATGGCTGAAAATGGCATTGGTATTGCCGTGTCCATGCGCAAAGGCGGCGATATTCTGGCACTGGGCAAACATCTGGAACAGGAATTTGCCCGTCTGCAAAAAACCTTGCCCCTCGGCATGGAGCTGCAAAAAGTCTCCGATCAGCCGGTGGCAGTCAAACGCAGTATTAACGAATTTATGAAAGTGTTGGCAGAAGCGGTAATTATCGTATTGCTGGTCAGTTTTTTCTCGCTCGGTTTCCGGACCGGTCTGGTGGTGGCATTTTCGATTCCGCTGGTGCTGGCCATGACCTTTGCCGGTATGCAGCTGTTTGATGTCGGACTGCATAAAATTTCCCTGGGGGCTCTGATTTTAGCCCTCGGTCTTTTGGTCGATGATGCCATTATCGCGATTGAAATGATGGCGATTAAAATGGAGCAGGGTTATAGCCGTTTGCAGGCGGCCGGGCATGCCTGGCGCACCACGGCTTTTCCGATGCTGACCGGGACCCTGATTACCGCTGCCGGTTTCCTGCCGATTGCCACTGCGGCCTCGAGTACCGGGGAATATACCCGTTCGATTTTCCAGGTGGTGACCATCGCATTGCTGGTGTCCTGGATTGCCGCGGTACTGTTTGTGCCATATTTAGGCGATAAACTTCTGCCGGATTTCAACAAAGATTTAATACAAAAAGCGCCGTGGTATCAGCGTCTCTGGGCACGTCTGCGCAAACAGCCAGAACCTCAGCCGGTTGTGCATCATGCCGGCGAACATTATGACCCTTATCAAACCCGGTTTTATCAGGGTTTTCGTCGTTGGGTCGATGCCTGTGTGACCTATCGTAAAACTGTCATTGTTGCCACGGTCGGAATTTTTATCCTGTCTATTTTAATGTTTAAGCTGGTGCCGCAGCAGTTTTTCCCGCCCTCGAACCGGGCTGAAATTCTGGTGGATCTCAAACTTGAAGAAGGTGCATCACTGAAAGCCACTGAAGCTGCAGTAAAAAAAGTCGAAGCCTTTTTATCGAAACAAGAGGGTATTGATAACTATGTGGCTTATGTCGGGATGGGATCGCCGCGTTTCTATTTACCGCTCGATCAGCAGTTGCCGCAAACCAGTTTTGCCCAGTTTGTAGTGCTGGCATCCTCTTTAGAGGATCGAAATGAAATCCGTAAATCCTTAAGTGATCAGATTCGAAAGTTATTGCCGGAAGTGCGTACCCGGGTGTCCTTGCTGGAAAATGGCCCACCTGTGGGTTATCCACTGCAGTTCAGGGTATCGGGTGAAGACCTAGGATTAGTCCGTGAATGGGCGCAGAAAGTTGCAGCCACCGTGGGAGAAAATCCGAATACCACCAATGTACATCTGGACTGGGGAGAGCCAAGCAAAGTCATCAAATTACAGATTGATCAGGATCGTGCCCGTCAGCTTGGGGTGAGCAGCAGTGAACTGGCCAATGTGCTGAACAGCTCGATTTTGGGGGCTGGTATTGATCAGTACCGTGAAAAACGTGAATTGATTGAAATCCGTTTACGTGGTGCTCAGGCTGAACGGGTAGAAGTAGCATCTTTAGCCAGTCTGGCTGTTCCGACCGCAACCGGTACATCGGTACCTTTGGCGCAGCTGGCCAAAATTGAATACAGCTTTGAAGAAGGTCTGATCTGGCATCGGAATCGTTTACCGACCATTACTGTGCGTGCCGATATTCGTAGCAAGTTGCAGCCCGCCACTGTGGTCAATGGACTCAAAGAGCCACTGGAAAAAATCCGGGCAGAGCTACCGAATGGCTATCTGCTGCAAGTGGGCGGCACAGTTGAGGAATCGGCTCGCGGACAGAACTCGGTCAATGCCGGCATGCCTTTATTCCTCGCAGTCGTCATGACCCTGCTGATGATTCAGCTCAAAAGCATCTCACGGGCCTTTATTGTGTTCCTGACTGCACCTTTGGGCATTATCGGAGTGGTGTTATTCCTGTTAATTTTCAATAAACCTTTCGGTTTTGTTGCGATGCTCGGAACGATTGCCTTATCGGGAATGATCATGCGCAATTCGCTGATTTTGATTGACCAGATTGAGCAGGATATTCAGGCAGGAGAGTCGCAGTGGGATGCCATCATCAATGCCACAGTACGCCGTTGTCGTCCGATCGTATTGACCGCACTGGCTGCAGTTCTGGCGATGATTCCCTTGTCCCGTAGTATTTTCTTCGGGCCAATGGCGGTAGCGATTATGGGTGGTTTGATTGTGGCAACATTATTGACCCTGTTTTTCCTGCCTGCACTATATGCACAGTGGTTTAAAGTGAAAAAAAGTTTAAATTCTGTTTAAATTTGTCATAATTTTAGGTGCGAAATTTGGAAATTTTCAATATAGTAGCACCTGAGATTTTTATAATTTAAAAAAATAAGTAATTGCTGCATTGGCCGAGCTGCCAATACGGTAACGAGGTTGAACCAAACATGACTCAAGATACATTAACCAAGATGCGACGTTCCGTAGCGATGGCTTATGTCTTCATGTTTTTGGCCTTATTTACCCTGTTTAGTGGACTAT
This sequence comes from Acinetobacter sp. F9, assembly GCF_019195275.1. Lineage (NCBI taxonomy): Bacteria > Pseudomonadati > Pseudomonadota > Gammaproteobacteria > Moraxellales > Moraxellaceae > Acinetobacter > Acinetobacter sp. F9. The sequence continues at coordinate 1,832,153 of NZ_CP078068.1, read as the reverse complement.
TGGCCTATTGGTTCGCACGTAAAGTCACCCAGATTGATTATGCCGAGATCTGGTTACAGGCACAGGCGCTGTGGATCATGCGTAATATCGTGATTTATACCATTTTGGCGATTTTCGCTGCGCTGTGGTTTATTCCACTATTTTTCTTTGCCTGGGACAGCCAGTTATGGGTCAAAGCCTGTGTGGTGACCGGGGTGATTTTCAGCTTTATTGCCTTTATTTTCCTGATCAATGCCTGGTTTAAAGGTATCTATAAATTCTCTCAAAATAAAGCTGTGTTCTAAAGCGTATAATTTTTTTCATATTTCCCCTTGTAAAACTCGGTTTGACCCCAATTTCAGACCTCAGTTGAATATTAAACAAAATTCCGTGAGGAGCATCGCCAGACATGGCTAAACGTGATTATTATGAGGTTTTGGGCGTCGCTAAAACCGCTAGTGATGATGAAATCAAAAAAGCCTACCGTAAGTTGGCGATGAAATATCATCCAGACCGTAACCCGGACAATGCTGAAGCTGAAGAGAAATTCAAAGAAGCAGCAGAAGCCTATGAAGTGCTCTCTGATGGTGAAAAGCGCAGCATGTACGACCGTATGGGCCATCAGGCCTTTGAAGGTGGCATGGGCGGCGGTGGCGGCTTCGGCGGTGGTTTCAGCGCAGAAGACATTTTCAGCCAGTTCGGTGATATTTTCGGTGGTGCTTTTGGTGGCGGCGGTGGTCGTGGCCAGCAACGCGCACGCCGTGGTTCTGACTTACGCTATGTGATGGAACTGACCCTGGAAGAAGCGGTCAAAGGCGTCAAGAAAACCATTACCTTTACTGCACCGGCACCATGTGATGCCTGTGATGGTAAAGGCTCAAAAAATCCAAATGATGTAGAAACCTGCCGTACCTGCCATGGTGCCGGTCAAGTGCGTATGCAGCAAGGTTTCTTCTCGGTGCAGCAAACTTGTAGTACCTGTCGCGGTCAGGGCAAGATCATCAAGAACCCATGTAATAAATGTCATGGTTCAGGTGTGTCGGATCGTCAGCAAACGCTGGAAGTTACTATTCCTGCGGGTGTGGATAATGGCGACCGCGTACGCTTGACCGGTAAAGGTGAAGCGATTCGTGATGGTCAGTCAGGTGATTTGTACGTCGAAGTGGTGGTGCGTGAGCACGAAATCTTCCAGCGTGATGGTGCTGACCTGTATATGGATGTGCCGGTTTCAATCGCCGATGCAGCGTTAGGTAAGGAGGTTCAGATTCCGACTCTAGACGGTCGAGTAAGCCTGAAAATTCCTGAAGGGACGCAAACGGGTAAACTGTTCCGCTTACGTGGCAAAGGTGTTAAACCGGTACGTACCAGCATGCAAGGTGATTTGCTGTGCCGTATTGTAGTGGAAACACCAGTTAATTTAAGTGCACGTCAACGTGAACTGTTAAAAGAACTGCAAGAAACCATGGATGGCGAAGATAGCAAATCCTCACCGAAGAAAAAATCATTCTTTGATCGCTTGTTTGATTAATTGAGTGAAAGTAAAAAAGGACGCTGAGGCGTCCTTTTTTATTATGTAGATAAGATACTCTAGATTAGAAGATGCTATTTATTGTTTGATAGGTATCGCTTAAACATAAAAACCGCCTAAAAAGCGGTTTCTGTTTTTATATTTGATTATCTAAATAGAAAGTATGAGTCCAAATTTGGAGGGTGATAGATATTTTGTAATTGAGAAAAAAGCATCATTCCCGAAATTAAAAAGGCCAATATTATTATTACAGAGCTATATAATCGCATTCATTACTTATCAAATTTACCAGTACAGCAGATTACTCTTATTTTGTTATCATGACAATGAAAGCTTAATCTTGTTGAAATCACTATAAATTTTTAAAATTTCATTTTTTAATAAATAAAATAAATATATATATAAGAAAACTTGATTAATTAAATTTTTCGTGTATAGTTAACTTAACTAGAAAAAAGTCTTGTTTCGGTAAATCTTCTTTAAGTATCGCAGTTTTAGTCATAATCCTTCGTTTTTTTCAGATTTTAAGTCTCATTCTTTATTATTTCAAAGTTATATTCAGTCAATAAATTGACTAAAAATTATTAAAAAATTAGTAGGATATATTATGTCAAACTCAAATGTTGTTAAAGGTACTGTAAAGTGGTTCAACGAAACTAAAGGTTTTGGTTTTATTCAACAAGAATCAGGTCCAGATGTTTTTGCTCATTTCAGCGAAATTGCGAGTTCAGGTTTTAAAACCTTAATGGAAGGCCAACTGGTTGAATTCAGTGTAGCTCAAGGTCAAAAAGGACCGAATGCTGTAAATATTGTTGCTATCTAAGCAAGAATAAACAGTAAAAAAAGCACTTAATAAGTGCTTTTTTTATCGTTCAAAATTTAATTTTAAGTTATTTTCCAAATTGGAAAAATCTTTAGAAAAACAGGATTCAAGTTGTTAAAAATAAATGATTTAATTGCAAAATCTAAAAATGGTACTGAAATTATTGTTTCATTAATTCCTCTCAATAAAATGCAAAATACACGTCAGGGTTTAAAAAGAATTGAAGTGGGTAAAAGAGTTCTTCTTTCATCTGGAGTTGAGGTAGATTTAAACTTAGATGGCCGTACATTCTATACTTCTCTAAATCAATTATTTAAGCTAAATCATAAAGTTATTTAAAGATAAAATTAAGAAACATCAAATTTTTAGTGGATATTTTGCCACTTTAACTATTATTAAAGGTATAGATATGCTTAAACAAAGTATCAGTGTAAAGGATCAGTTTGGGGCTCAACAGGCTATTCAAGCAACAGTCGATCATCATTTTTCTAAAACACAATCTCATTCCAATATAAAACATATCACTGTAGATGGTGAAGATATTCGTCCCAGTTTTGAAATGTGCTTTCAAAGTACCTTAAGTGGAAAAATTTTCAAAATCGTATAGATCATTCCTAAGTGACTTAGGTTCATCGCTTCAGTGAGAGATAAGCTGAGCTGAATTGAAAGACAATAAAAACTCTAGACGATCCTAATCTGCCCCCGAAGCTTGAATGTTCTTCATCTGATTTGAAAGCTGCTTTTTGAAGAGGGTTAGGTTCATGCGTGCTATTGATCCATATCCGACGACCTGGATGAGATCTAGCCCATAATTCCAAAGACCGGATTGAAACTCTTATCAATATCAGTGATTTCGATCTTTGAGTATTTTCATTGATTTTTATGCAATGCATCTTAGTGTTATTCCGCAGTTTTGCTATAGTAAGAGCAATTTTGGATCAACATCAGGACTATGTTATGTCAGCTACACCACGCATTGGGATCTTGGGTGCAGGCGGTCGTATGGGGCGTATCCTTATTCAGGCTGTGCATGAAGCAGGTTATCAATTGGCGGCTGCGGTAGAACGCCCTGAAAGTACACTATTAGGCGCAGATGCTGGCGAACTTGCCGGAATTGGCGCAACAGGTGTTAAGGTCGTGGGTAGCCTTACCGATGTAGTCAAAGACTGTGATGTAGTGATTGATTTCACTGCGCCAGCAGCGACCGTCAATCATCTGAAAATCTGCCGTGAAGCCGGTGTTGCCATCGTGATTGGTACGACGGGTATGAATGACGAGCAAAAAGCCTATCTCGATCAATCTGCGACAGAAACTCCTGTAGTTTATGCAGCAAACTATTCAGTGGGTGTGAACGTCTCGATCAAACTGCTTGAACTGGCCTCTAAAGTTTTTGGTGATACGGTTGATATCGAAGTGATTGAGACACATCACCGTCATAAAGTGGATGCACCATCGGGGACTGCACTTATGTGGGGTGAAGCGATTGCGGATGCTTTAGGCCGTGACCTGAAAGAAGACGCTGTGTACTGCCGCGAAGGTCATACCGGTCCGCGTGAGCGTCAAAGCATTGGTTTCCAGACCATTCGTGGTGGTGACATCGTCGGTGAACATACCGCCATGTTTATTGCTGATGGTGAACGTGTGGAAATTACCCATAAAGCCACCAACCGCATGAACTTTGCCAGCGGTGCAGTACGTGCTGCTGCCTGGGTGGTCGGCCGTGATGCATGTAAATATGACATGAAAGACGTGCTGGGTTTTAACGATATTCAGGTTTAAAACCCAGTCAAAATCATTTATAAAAAAGATCTAAAACTAAAATAAGACGAATAATAAAATGCAAAAAATGATTTTCCTGCTCTGTGCAGTGGCGCTTGGTGCCATTGCGCAGGCAAAGCCGGCCGAGAATACCAAACTGAGTATTGATAAAAATAATATCAAGGTCTGGACCTATCAGAACCAGCAAAACCCGGTCTTTCTGTATAAAGCTGAAACCACCTACCATGCCCCAATTGAAAATGCCGTATCGCTGATTCTGGATATCGAGCAGGCGGTGCAATGGGTACCCTATATGGGCAGCATCAAGGTCTTGTCACGCGATGATAAAAAAGGCGAATTTACCTTGTATATGGTGCTGGATTTTCCATTTCCCTTAAAAGACCGTGATCTGATTGTGCAGGGCAAGATGATCAAGCAACCTAATGGACAGATCACCATCAAGAATAAAGCCATTCAGACCGGCTATCCCTTAAATCCGAACTATGTACGTTTGACCGATTATCAGGGGGATTGGACTTTTCAAAAGCTGGCCAATAATCAGGTCAAGGTTTCAACTTATGGTTATGCCAATCCGGAAGGCTCGATTCCCTTAACTTTTGTAAATATGTTTGTACAGCAGCAGCCGTATCAGATGTTGCAAAAGATGAAAGCAGAGCTGGCCAAGCCTTCAGGCCTTGCAGTTTTGCCTGAAGTACTGCAATAAAAAAGACCCAATCGATGGGTCTTTTTGACAGATTGAAACAGGCAGAGTTTAAGCTTCAAAATCCGCTTTAAGTACAATCCGGTAACGCGCTTTACCGGAATGCAGATGTTCAATGGCCTGATTCAGCTGTGACATCGGGAAGACTTCAATTTGTGGCGCAATGTTTTTACGTGCGGCAAATTGGAGTAACTGACGTAGTGCCGCCGGCGAACCGGTTGGAGAGCCGGTAACAGACTTGGCGCCGCCAATCAGCATGCCCGCCGGAATCGGCATCGGTTCTAATGGCAGACCCAGCATATGCACAGTACCGTTCGGTGCTAAAGTGGCCAGATAAGCCTGCCAGTTCAAGGTGACATTGACCGTACTCAGCAATAAATCGAACTTGCCACGCTGTGCCTTTAGGGCAGCAACATCACGACTATTCACCACATGATCTGCGCCCATGGCTTTCAGCTCATCGGTCTTGTCCAGATTTGATGTGAAAGCCGTAATCTCACAGCCCCAAGCTTTGAGCAGTTTAATTGCGATATGACCCAGACCCCCAATCCCGATCACGCCAACATGATGAATAGCCTGAATCTGGTGTTTCAGAATCGGATCGAATACGGTAATCCCGCCACAGAGCAGAGGGCCGGCACTTTCAGGATCCAGATCTTCAGGCAGGGGAATGACCCATTGCCAGCCAGCACGGACCTTGTCGGCAAAACCACCGGCATGTCCGACAATAGTCGCCACTTGGCCGCCAGTACAGAGTACCTGCTGACCTGAAATACACGGATCGCAATACTGGCAGCTTTCCGCAGTCCAGCCAATGCCAACCCGTTGTCCCACTTTCAGGCCTTTGGCTTCGCCACCCAGTTGCGTGATGATGCCGATAATCTCGTGTCCAGCCACGACCGGATAAACGGATGAACCCCAGTCATTATTGAGGACTGAAATATCAGAATGACACAGGCCACAGTATTCTACTTTGACTTCGACCTGATGTGGCTGTAGTTCACCAGCATCGAATTGATAGGGTTCGAGTGCAGCACCTGCTGACATTGCAGCATAAGCGTGGATAATATTATTCGACATAAATTCAGCTCTTCTTTGAATGGGAATATATTGTTTTAAAGTGACAATGATTTTCGTGATCATCGACCATACCGACGGCCTGCATAAAGGCATAGCAAATGGTGGGTCCGACAAATTTAAAACCGGCCTTTTTTAAGGCTTTTGACATGATCTGGCTTTCGATAGTCTGTGCCGCTGCCTGACGATAATCCGCAACATCATTATTCAGTCGTGGTTGCTGGGCAAAAGACCATAGCCATTGCCCTACATTGATGTCTTGCTGTTGCAGCTTGAGCCATGCTTGGGCATTCTCGCGAATGGCATGCAGCTTGCCACGATGACGGATCAGGCGGGCATCCTTAAGCTTGAGTTCGAGTTGTTGATCTGTAAGTGCTGCAATCGACTGAATGGAATATTGAAAAAAATGTTCACGATACGCTTCACGTTTTCTGAGTACGGTAATCCAGGCTAGACCGGCCTGCTGTCCTTCCAGACACAGCATTTCAAACAGGCGATTTTCATCCAGCAGGGCTTGTCCCCATTCCTGATCATGATAGGTGATATACAGCGGATCATTGGAGCACCAGCCACAGCGTTGCAGAGTCATGCCATGCTCCTTGTTTTTATGGTTTTATAATTTAAACACAGCCCATTGATCCTGCTGATTGTCCCAGTACGACAGTTCAGCCTGATCCAGATCGCTAAATTGAATCCACATGTCTTTACCACTTTTATCGGTATAACCGGTACTGATCAGCAGCGCATCTTCGGTAATTTCCATCACCCAGCCCTGGTAGCTTTGACCATTCAGCACGATTTTTTGTTGATTGCCTGATTCAGCAAATTCTACCAGACGGTTGATCAACGTTTCTGACATGTAAATATCCTAAAATTAACGTAAATAGGGGTAGGGGTTGACCACACCGCGTCCCTTGCCCTGTAAATAAATACCATAATGCAGATGTGGTGCAGTATGTCGGGCATTACCGCTATTGCCCACATAGCCGATGAGCTGGCCTTTTTTGACAGGATCACCCACTTTCAGGCCGCGTTTATGTCCATCCAGATGTGCATAATAATGCCAGGAGCCGCCCGGACCAAGAATCCAGACTACTTTACCACCCAAATTGTTATTGCGTAAATCTGCAATCAGACCTTCTGTGGCACTAAAGACTTTGGTTCCACGTGGAGCCATGATGTCAATGCCCTCATGCAAACGTCCGCGACTGCGCGACGCCCCCCAAGTATCCTGTAATTCACGTGCTTGTACACGTGCCACCGGGATGGGCAGTGAAGAAGGCATTCGCTTATTTTGTAGTTTTTGTACCAGTAGCGGATTTAACTGTGCAGAAGAAGGTTGTTTCGGCGTACTGCTACAGGCGGTCAGTAATATGGCAATCAAAGCCACCCAGGTCAAAGCAAGGTATTGGCGCACGTTATTCATCCTTAAATATTGGCGATGCTCATTCTGAGCTGATCGATATGATGCTTTGTCCAGACTATGTCATAGGTTAACGGCAGAGATCAATTTTTTCATTGCTGTCGGCAGACCGCAATCAATGGCTGTCTCTGGACGCATCCAGTTGCCTTGCAGTTCAATTGCCAGATGTTCCTGCTGATCCTGATCCACTGCGAAAACGGTTGCTTCAAGCTGCCAGGTGAAGTGGGTGAAACTGTGGCTGATCTGGACTTTTTTGAGGATATTTTTCAGGCCAAGCTGCTGACATTGCTGTTCGAATTCATGGGCATTTTCAATAATCGGCAAGCACCAGAGTCCGCCCCACAGGCCACTGTTCGGTCGTTGTTGCCAGAGCCATTCTTCACCGGACTGAATCAGCAAGACCTGTGCTGAGCGCACTGGCACCGGTTTTTTGGCTTTCTTGAATGGTAATTCATTTTCCAGACCTTGCTGATGCGCTTTGCAATGTTGCTGCATCGGACAGTATAGGCACAGAGGTTTTTTCGGAGTGCAGACCGTAGCACCGAGATCCATAATCGCCTGGGTATAGTCATGATTACGTTCGACCGGACATAATTCTTCAGCCAGTTGCCATAAAGCACGTTCATGAATGGGTTTGGACAGATCATCTTCAATCGCGAAGAAACGCGACAACACCCGTTTGACATTGCCATCCATGATCACGCCGTATTGGCGTAAACCCAGTGACATTAAGGCACCAGCGGTGGAACGGCCGATCCCCGGCAAGGCAATCCATTGTTCCAGGGTTTGAGGAAACTGCTGCTGTGCTGTCACCATGCCGGCAGCTTTGTGCAGGTTACGGGCACGGGCATAATAGCCCAGTCCTGCCCAGTAAGGCGCGACCTCATCCCAAGACGCTTGACCTAAGTCCTGAACGGTCGGAAAACGCTGAATAAAGCGTTCATAATATTGCAGCACAGTTTTGACCTGGGTTTGTTGCAACATGATTTCAGAGACCCAGACTTTGTAGGGATCATCTGTCACCTGCCAGGGCAAGTCATGACGACCATGCACATCAAACCATTCTAACAGGGCATCTGAAAATACAAACATGGATAAATAGCAACTGAATAAGCAGCAGCCATTATAGCGGAATCGGCAGGCCTGAAATGTGAAAAGTAGATAAAAACTGCGGAGTAGTGTGTATGGATATCGGCTTAATAACACAAACAATAAATGCTCCGAAGAGCATTTATTTTAAAACAGCAAAGACTTAGTCGCTAATCCCCCAACGTTCATCCAGCTTCAATACTTTGTCTTTATAGCGCGGAATAATATGAATATGCAGATGTTCGCCCTTTTCCTGAAACACTTCGCCATCAATAAAACCGACATGGAAACCGGCGGGCTGGTAACGTAAATTGAGCTCATTACGTGCCTGTTCGAGCAAAGACATCAGGCTTTTACGTTCTTTGTCCGTCACTTCAAAAAATGAAGCCACATGCCGGAGTGGAATCACTACACAGTGACCTTCGGATAATGAATTCGGTTCAGGCAGCACCACACCATAATCATTTTTAGCAATGACATCATATTCGTCATAGTTACAGTAAAGGCAGTTGGTTTCAGCCATAGTCAGCATTCTCCTCTGGTAGGATTTATCGTTCTTTTCTTCAATGATTCTTTAAAGTGCTCAGCTTGATTTCAAGTCGAGCACTTATATCTATTATCTATTTAAGCCAAATGACGTTCCAATAAGGCATACATCGCCGCCAAGCTTTTTTGTTCCGCTTCAGCATTGTAACCAAGATCCACGCCATTGGCTTTGGCCCGTTCGTCGGCGAGCGGGTTGCTAAAGCCATGTTTGGCATCTTCAAAGACAATCACCTCATGCTCGACGTTGGCCGCATGCATTTCTTCACGGAAACTGGCGACATCATCTAAGGTGACCATGCTGTCTAGCTCACCGTGCAAGACTAGAATTTCGGCCTGAACCTGACCTTCTTGAGCCGGTGCTTTGGCAGCAAGTGTCCCGTGGAAGGTGGTCACTGCTTTTAAAGGGGCATTGGCACGCGCCAGATCCAGCACCACTTTACCGCCGTAACAAAAACCGATGGCAGCAAGTTTCTCTGCATTGACTTCATCCTGTGCTGCCAAGGTATTTAAAGCTGCTGTCGCACGATCAACGATGGTGTCCGGATCTTCAAAGGTCTGCATCATCCACTGGTAGGCCTGATCAGAATGGGTGGTCACTTTTTTGTCACCATACATGTCAATCGCCAAGGCCGCATAGCCATGTTCTGCAAGTTCGCGAGCGCGCTGTTCGGTATATTCATTACGACCCCACCATTCTGGTGCGACCAGCACACCTGCAAGGGGTGCATCTGTTTCTGGAGCGGCAAAATAGCCAATCAATGCGCTACCATCCGGCGCAGTATAATGAATTTCACGGGTCTTGATTGCTGCCATGCTGACGTCCTCTATTCTTGTTGAACCGTTTAATTAACATATAACATAGCAAAACTGATCTGAATGTGACATGAAAACATTCGATTAATTATGCTTCATCCATATAAAAAAGAGAGGCCGCTATCGCGCCTCTCTGATTGAATATTTAAAAAAACAGTATTGATTACTTCATAATTTCCAGTAATTCCACATCAAAAATTAAGGTACTGTTTGGCTCAATCACATCACCTGAACCAATTTGTCCATAGGCCAGTTCTGCAGGAATGAAGAAGCGGTATTTGGCACCTTCTTTCATCAGTTGCAGGCCTTCAGTCCAACCGGTAATCACTTGGGTGGTACGGAAGACCACAGGCTGATTACGGGCAATTGAACTGTCAAAAACCGTGCCATCAATCAAACGGCCTTCATAATGTACGCGGACATTGCTATCGGCTTTTGGCGATTTGCCTTTGCCTTCCTGAAGAATCTGATATTGCAGGCCAGATTTAGTCGTTTTTATCCCTGCTTTTTTGGCATTTTCTGTCAGAAAAGCCTGACCGATTTTGGTGTTTTCTTCAGCTTTTTGTTTTAATTCAATCAGCTCTTTGGCTTCACTTTGACGTTTAAACTGGGTCAGCACTCGAGCCATGTCTTCTTCAGTTAAAGTGGATTGTTTTCCGGCAGCAGCAGCTTTTAAACCGGCACTGAAAGCATCCAGATCAATCCCTTGCAAAGAGTCGGCATTACTTTTTCCCATCAGATAACCAAAGCTATAACCGACCTGTTCAGCTTCCGGGCTTTTATTGGTCACATCTTTGGCAAGCAGATTGCCAGAACTTAGCAGTAAAACCATCAAGCTTATTTGTATTTTCATATTTATTCTCAAAATAAAGGAGAGCGCATTGCTCTCCTTATTTATAGATTATTTGACTTCAATGAGTTCCACATCAAAAATCAAAGTACTGTGTGGAGGAATCGTCCCTGGCACGCCTTGTTCACCATAACCAAGTTGAGATGGGATATACAGGGTCGCTTTACCGCCTTCTTTCATCAGTTGCAGACCTTCAGTCCAGCCTGGAATCACTTGATTGAGTGGAAACTCAATCGGCTCGCCACGTTCAACCGAACTGTCAAATACAGTACCATCCACCAGTTTGCCGGTGTAATGGACTTTCACGATTGAAGAAGCAGCTGGCTGTTTGCCCGTGCCTTCTTTGGTAACTAGGTATTGCAAACCGGAAGCTGTGGTTTTTACACCCGCTTTTTTGGCATTTTCTGTCAGGAAACTGTCACTCGATGCTTGTGCCTGTTTAGTGCTATCGAGTTGCTTTTGCTGCATTTCTTTCTGGAACTGTTCGTAAGCTGCCTGTAATTCTTCTTCAGTATACGCCGGTTCAGTACGCGCATGTCCTTCACGTACGCCTGTCACAAAGCTATTAATATCGAGTTCAGGTGGGGTTTGATGAGCCACTTCATAACCGAGAGCATAGCTGATTTTAGAAACAGCAGAGGCATCTTTAGATGCTTTAGTCGTTTGAGCAGCTGGGTTTTGAGTTGCATAGTAAACAGGTACTAGCGCGGCACCGCCTAGAAGAACAGCGACAGCAATCGGTAAGGCCTTGCTCATGTATTATTCCAATCTAATGTTATCGTTGAGGTTCATTCCATCTTAGCAGAAAATTTTGAGAAATCTTGCAGAATGGGTGGTTTTTTAGCAAGCAAATATCGCAGTTTGGTAGAGCTTTAAAAAAATAAAAAAACCAGCAATGGCTGGTTTTTTTATTCAAAAAGATCAACTGGTTTTTGTTTTGGTTTTATAGCTATAAGTATAATCATAGCTATAACTACCACCTGCTGAACGCTGGATATCATTCAGGATAAAGCCATTTACGGTACTTCCCGCTTGTTTAAAACGGTTCACTGTCAGTGCCAATTCCTTCATTTGTGTTTTTGCATAGCGGGCCACCACCAGATTGAGTCCGACATATCGGGACACGATGATCGCATCCGTGACCGCCAGGACAGGAGGCGTATCAATTATAATATGATCATAGTGTGGCGTCAGGTGTTGCAGTAATTCCTGAAACCGTACCGAATTGAGAAGTTCGGATGGATTGACTGGATTTTCACCACAGGTGATGACGCTGAGGTTTGCTACATTGGTGCTTTGTACCATCTGTTCCAAGGTAATTTGCTCATTCAGGTATTCAGTTAATCCATATTGATTATCCAAATCAAAATATTTGTGTATATGACCACGACGCAAGTCCGCATCAATGATCAATACGCGTTTATGTTTTTCTGCCATGATGACTGCCAGATTGCTGGAAACAAATGATTTTCCAACTCTAGGCGCTGGACCCGAGATCATAATAATATTGTTTTTGGCCTGAGACAGAGCGAAATGACTTGCTGTCCGGATGCTGCGCAAGCTTTCGATCGCCATATCATCACTATGTTTAAGGGCTAATAAGAAAGGCAGTTTTTTCTTTTTCAGCAGTTTCAGCCCCGGTTTCTGAACAGGGGAGTGTGCAATATTGGCATAGACGGGAAGATCCAGCTGGTATTCTATTTGGCTACTATCTTTCACTCCAGAACGGAACATATTGCGGAATAATGCCACCAGAATTCCCAAGAAAGTACCGAAGCAAAAAGTTAAGAACAGAATTAATGGCTGTTTCTGTTTAATCACGTCAATCGGTTCAAGCGCAGTATCAATAACATGTACATTGCCAATCTCGCCGGCTTTGGCAATTCGCAGTTGTTGGTAGGAATTGACCAAATTGGTATACAGTTGTTGTTTGACTTCGACTTCACGAGACAGTTGTAAATACTGGCGTTGTATCTCTGGAAGATTTTTAAGTGTCGTATTGAGCTCACGAATCTTGCCATTAATCACACGAAGTTGAGCAGTAACTTCTCGCATGGTCGGGTGTGCTGCTGCATATTTGGCGCCTATTTCCGCCTGTCTCTGTTCGAGTAGAGCTCGTTGTGTTTCTAAAGTCACACTCTGATTTAAATATAATTCTGACTCCCGGGTGATGTCGACAGTATTATGCTGTTGACGGAATTGGTTAAAGACCCGCTCTGCATCATCCAGCTGTTTTCTTAAATCCGGTAATTGAGCATCCAAGAAAGCGAGGGTCTGAGCAGTTTCTGCCGAACGACGGGTAATATTATTTTGGCTATAAATTGCCAAAATAGTATTCAGAACTTTGGTGATGTGCTGTTTGTCATGACCTTGGTAGCGAAGCTGCAAAATCCCGCTAAGTTCGCCTTTTTCTACAATTGAATAATTGGCAAGAATAGAATCAATCGCTGAGGGTAAAGAGAGCTTTTGCACCTGATAACTGCTATCTAGCGGATCCTGAGTAAAGATCGCGATTTTCCAGTCGCCCTGCGCAGTCTTGAATTGTACTGGCTGGTTCAGTGCACCCTTGAAAATGGTTTCTTCTGTCACAGGATTGATCAGAGTAAAGCCCTGTTGTTGAAATTGCAGTAGCAGATTTTTATCCAAATAGGTGGCAGGAACTTCAAACTGTCGAATGTCGAAGCTTTTTTGACCCTCTTTAAAGCGCACAGTTTCAGGTTGATATTCGGTTTGATAATTTACCCCTTGAAATAGTCGCTTAACAAAAGTGTCTTCAGTACTGGTAATCTGAAGATCTAAATTTAAGCGATTAATTACTGATTCCAGAATATTGCGTGATTTTAATACCTCAACTTCAGCATTAGATGAAGACATTTGCCCAATGACACTTGAAAGGTTACCCAATAAAGCAGCTGAGGCACCTCTACTTTCTTCGACCTGGACGATGGCATCGACCTTATAATTAATCGCTGCAGTGCGTAAATAGAGCAGGACAGCAAGCACGCTGAGCAAGGCACATACGAGGATAAGTTTCCATTGCGCAAACAAGGAAAATAACACCCCTTTTAGGTCAATCATATTTTCGGTATTGTTATTTTTGTTCATAATTTTGCTTTCTAAAAGTTTAAAAGTGATTTTTCCAGTCGATGACGTCGTGTTGCATTAAATTACAGAACTTCATCAAAGACCTGCTGCCCCTGCAAAAATGAATCCCAAATATGCTGGCTTTATTGTTCCCTCAAAAAAAATCTAGTCTGGTAAACCCAGATATTTTTATGATGATCAGGATAAGATTATTTTTATTCAATCTGCTTCATATTTAGTGTTGAACTACATGGAGTTGCAGGCAGATCCCATGCTATTACGTAAAAATGCTGTCTTGTGATCAGCGCTGAGCATTACTTCAGCCATCTATATTTATAGATTTAATCTACAAATACGGGCAGATCTCGTTAGTAAACATTCAGTCATTAATCGATGGTTAATATTTTCAAAACAGCTCCCCAAAATCTTTTTAATATGCATAGCTGAACTACCTGCTAGCGTATAGCTGTACCAGCAACATTTGAAAATGGAAGAATCTGGCTAACCACTCGTTCCCAACGAGTCAGGCCTGTGGCATCTACATAGACAATATCATTGCTGTGCATTTTGAACTTTTTGGCCAAGCCAAAATCTCCCAGGTTTTTTAAACTTAAATGATATATTTCAGTCATCTGATTATTTGAATTGTCACGTAAGACGTAAATTCGACTAGCACTGGCTGAATAGGGATTAATCCCTTCACTTTCACCGAGAACATCCGCGAGAGTCATCCCCTGGTCACGTATGGGTAAGGGGGTATTCGTGCCTGCTTCACCCATGACATAGATTTTCTGATTTTCACGAGGACTGATATACAGGGTGTCATTGGGTTGAATTAACAGCTTATGTAATGAATATCCTGCCTTTTCTAATGCAATTGTATTGAGGTCATAGGCCACACCCTGACGCACCAATTGAATAGAGCTAGAGTTACCTTGCTCGTTAATGCCGCCGGCCAGACCCAGTGCTGTATAAACGCTCACGGGCTGATCAGACAAATAAAACTGCCCAGCTGATTTCACATTACCCACCACTGAATAACGCTGTCCCTGATAAGAAAGTACTCTCACCACCACATCTGGATTGTTTAAATAAGGAATTAATAGTCGGCGTACTTCCCGATTAACCTCCGGAAGGGTTTTCCCTACTGTTTTATAGCGTCCAATTAATGGAAAATGGATATAACCATTTCGGTCAATTTGATAACCATTGGTATTATCAGTTGCTGTTGGAACTGCACTAATTTCCGGGTAGGCCCATAATTGAAAGGATAAAATATCACCTGGATTCAAACGATAATCCTGCATTTCATGCTGAAATAAAGGTGCGTAATGATTCAGGTGTTGAGTTTGGGCTGACTGCACTGCAGGTAGATTGTCCTGAGTCAATTTTACCAGATTAACTTGAGTTCCCAGTTCGGTTTGATAAATTCCTTCATCTGGTAAATCATAGGTTTGAAAGCCAGATGTTGCTGCACATCCGACTAATGATAGGCTTAAGGTTAAAACGCCTATAAGGTGTCTATTGTTCACTTGAAACCCCTTTATTTTTATATATTTAAAATTAGTATTTATTCGTAATTATTAATTTTTTTAACATGGTTTATGTGATTAACATCTAAAAGTTATAACAAATTATATAGCTTGTCTATACTTATTTTTAGTTCTAAGTATACGTTTGAATTAAAATAGATCAATAACATTTATTAAAAAAAGTATCTAAAACTTCCATTAAATTAAGGTGTAGAGATACAAGTATTACTTAGTTTATTCAGGTAAAACGTATTGTTTATAAATTTTATTGCTTGCAGATTAAGGTGATTATCACAGTATAACTATGCAAAACAAAAGCTTAGAAATAATGAAAGTATTTTCATATTATTTGTGTATACTTTAAAGGTTTTTTAGATTCTATTTTTATTAAATTTCACATATATTTATTCGGCATTAACTAGATTATATAAATGAAGTGTTAATTAATAATCTCTCATTAGTTGAAAGTAATATATCAGTAGTTGTAAAGCTTAAGCTGATTTTTATTGGTTGAAAAGTGTTTTAAAAAAACAATAATTATAAAGTATTGGGTAAGGGGTATAAGAAAAATAATTATCCATAAAATGTAACTATATTTGAGAATAATATTTTTATAGGTGGTGTGTTGAATAAAATTAATATATGTTATAAATAATCAAATAAGAATATCTATGCCAGAAGGCATCAATGAATTAAAGAAATATTTGAAAAGTAAAATAAAAATAAAAGGAATACTGGGAATGGTGAAAAAAATATTAGTGACTGGTGGAGCTGGTTTTATTGGATCTGCTACCGTCCGGCATATCATCAAAGCGACTGAACATCATGTTTTAAATGTTGATAAGTTAACTTATGCAGGCAACTTGGAGTCATTAATTTCTATATCAGCTCATCCCCGTTATCAATTTGCTCAAACTGATATTTGTGATCATGTATCTTTAACACGATTATTTTCAGAATTTCAGCCAGATATCGTCATGCATTTGGCAGCAGAGTCTCACGTGGATCGTTCGATCGAGGGTCCAGCTGAATTTATCAGCACCAATATTGTAGGTACATATACCCTCTTGGAGGTCGCACGAAAATATTGGCAAAATTTGGGTGAAATCAAAAAGTCTAAATTTAAATTTCATCATATTTCAACAGATGAAGTCTATGGGGATTTAGAGGGGACAACCGACTTATTTACTGAAGCCACAGCTTATTTGCCAAGTTCACCTTACTCGGCAAGTAAAGCCAGCTCGGATCATTTAGTGCGTGCTTGGCATCGAACCTATGGTTTGCCGGTCGTGGTTACGAACTGTTCAAATAATTACGGGCCTTATCATTTTCCTGAAAAACTGATTCCTTTGATCATCTTAAATGCGCTGGATGGAAAATCTTTACCTGTTTATGGCAATGGTCAGCAGATTCGGGATTGGCTTTTTGTAGAAGATCATGCCCGTGCTTTATATCAGGTTGCGACCAAAGGCAGGGTAGGCGAAACCTACAATATTGGGGGGCATAATGAAAAACAGAATATTGATGTGGTTAAAACCATTTGCGCCATCTTGGATGAACTTAAGCCACGACTCAATGGCCAAATATATGAAAGCCTGATTAGCTTCGTCAGTGATCGGCCTGGTCATGATTTACGTTATGCCATTGATGCTTCAAAAATTGAGCGTGAACTTGGCTGGAAACCACAAGAGTCCTTCGAGACCGGTATTCGTAAAACTGTGCAGTGGTATCTGGATAATCTGCAATGGTGCCGTCGCGTTCAGGATGGTTCTTATCAGCGTGAACGTTTAGGGGAGGCAGTCTAATGTCAAGATCAACAAAGGGGATTATTTTAGCAGGTGGTTCGGGCACACGCTTGCATCCAATCACTAAAGGAATCTCGAAACAGTTACTTCCGATTTATGATAAACCCATGGTTTATTACCCATTATCTGTGTTGATGTTAGCCGGTATTCAGGAGGTTCTTGTCATCAGTACCCCGGAAGATATTGATGGGTTTAAGCGATTATTAGGTGATGGTTCACAATTTGGCATGCAGCTGAGTTATGCGATTCAGCCTCGACCTGATGGTTTGGCACAAGCCTTTATTCTGGGTGAAGAGTTTATTGGGCAAAGTAATGTGTGCTTAGTGCTCGGCGATAATATCTTTTATGGGCAAGGTTTTACCCCCATGCTGCGTCAGGCTGCTGAACGTCAAAAAGGAGCCACTGTTTTTGGCTATCAGGTAAAAGATCCTGAACGCTTTGGGGTGGTGGAATTTGATCAACAGCAACGTGCTATTTCAATTGAAGAAAAACCGGAAAAACCTAAATCTAACTTTGCTGTAACGGGTCTGTATTTTTATGACAATGATGTGATTCAGATTGCCAAACAAGTACAACCTTCTGAGCGAGGTGAACTGGAAATTACCTCCATTAACCAGGCATATCTGGAACGTGGTGATTTAAATGTTGAATTGCTGGGACGTGGCTTTGCCTGGTTAGATACAGGTACACAGGGAAGTCTACTTGAGGCAGCTCAATTTGTGGAAACCCTTGAAAAGCGTCAAGGTTATAAAGTTGCCTGTCTAGAAGAAATTGCAATGAATAATAGCTGGTTAAGCAAAGAACAAGTGTTAGCCATTGGTCAAACGATGAGTAAAAATGGCTATGGTCAATATCTGATTTCTTTGGTGGGGTAATCATGATGAATCTTATTGAATGGATTGATTTACCTAATCTGGGAGATCATCGTGGCAGTTTGGTGGTCGCTGAAGCCAATCGGAATATTCCCTTTCATATACAGAGGCTCTACTATATTTTTGGCGCTCAGCCTGATGTTCCTCGCGGGTTTCATGCACATAAAGAGCTTCAACAAATTGGGTTTTGTATTCAAGGCAGCTGTAAAATATTAATGGATAACAGTAAAGAAAAACAAGAAGTGTGCGTAAGTCAGCCCAATAAAGGATTATTAATTCCGCCCATGGTTTGGCATGAAATGCATGATTTTTCTGAAGATTGCATATTGTTGGTATTGGCAAGCGATTATTATGATGAAAGTGACTATATCCGTAATTACGACCAGTTTTTAAAAGAAGCAGATAAAACTTTTATTGCATAGAAAATTAGATCATAAAATTAAGAAAAATAATTCACAAGTATGATGGCTTTGTTACTCAAGAGACTTCAGAAAATAGAATTTTAAATAATAATAAATATGAAGGAGATGTATGAGATGATTAAGCCGCTTACATCATTGCGTATGTTTTTTGCGCTATTTGTTTTTCTTAGTCATTTGGCCTTTTTAAAAAATGACACGCATTATGCAAATATTTTTAACAGTATTTTTGACGAAGGATTTTTAGGCGTCAGTTTTTTCTTTATATTAAGCGGATTTATTTTATCCTATAACTATAAAGAAAAATTTTTTAGAGGAAATATTTCAAAAAAAGAGTTTTATATTTCTCGTTTAGCAAGAGTATATCCAGTACATATAGCAACTACGGCAATTGTACTTCTGTTGACCTTTAGCCAGTCTGGACAAGGATGGGAATACTTAATTCAACACATTTTTCTAATACAAAGCTTTTTTTTAGAAGAAAATATTCATTTTTCATTAAACTCTCCATCCTGGAGCATTTCCGATGAATTGTTCTTCTATTTACTTTTTCCATTTACATTTTTAATTTCTGAAAAAATAAGAAGCTATATATTTATTTTTTATCTTATAGGTATTCTGGTTTTGAATATGCAGCTTGATAAAAACCAGAATCACTATTGGTTGTACATTTCACCATGGGTACGTTTTTCAGATTTTTTACTTGGTATTATCCTGTTTGATCTTTATGAGAAAATAAAAGTTAATTATTCTAAAGTGAAGATACCTACTTTTGTATTTGAATCAGGAGCGATTTTACTTTTTGTCTTATTCTTTGTATTTCATAGCAAGATAGATATCAGTTATAGATACTCAATTTATTATTGGTTACCTATGGCCACCATCATTCTTGTTTTTGCATTGTCTCATGTTGTTAATGAAAAAAGTATTATTACCAAGTTTCTATCAAATAAATATATGGTTTTGGCGGGAGAAATCAGTTTTTGTTTTTATTTGCTTCATGTTTTGGAAATACAAGTTTTAAATTATATAAAAAAGATGTTTTTATTTGATATGGATTTAATGTTGTTTTCATTGATTATATTTATTGTGACTTTAATAGCCAGCTTTATAATGTATAAATATATTGAAAAGCCTCTAAATAGAAAGATGAAGAAATTTTTATTAGAGCCAAGTTTTAAATCTAAGAATTATGAACTGAATAAATAATATTGGGGTTTTCACTTTAATTCATATCAAGAGATTAGTTTTGATAAATGTGAAATTAAAAAAAATGAATAAAAATTTTTTATACGGGATTGATAAGAATGATACCTTTTCTTGAGCTAAAAGCAATAAATGCTCAATACCGTGACAAACTTATAGCAGCTTGTACACAGGTCATTGATTCTGGTTGGTATATCTGTGGCAAAGAGTTAGAGGATTTTGAACGAAATTTTGCGAATTATTGTGGTACAGAGTATGCCATAGGGGTCGCCAATGGATTGGATGCTCTAATTCTGACCCTGCGTGCATGGAAAGAACTGGGTAAACTGAATGAAGGCGATGAAGTGATCGTACCTTCAAATACCTATATTGCAAGTATTTTGGCAATTTCACAGAATCATCTGAAACCGGTATTAGTCGAACCGGATATCCATACGTTCAATATTGATGTTAAAAAAATTGAAGCCGCGATTACCATCAAAACAAAGGCAATTTTGCCTGTCCATTTATATGGACAGCTTGCTGCCATGCCAGAAATTATGGCGATTGCCAAGAAACATAATTTACTGGTTTTAGAGGATTCGGCACAAGCCCATGGCGCTGAAATCGAGGGTAAAAAAGCAGGGAATTGGGGAGATGCCTCAGGCTTCAGTTTTTATCCAGGAAAAAACCTGGGTGCGCTGGGTGATGCCGGGGCAATTACCACCAATGATGCTGAATTGGCCCATATGCTTAAGGCTATACGTAATTATGGCTCACATGAAAAATATAAAAATCTGGTCATGGGAGTAAATAGTCGCCTTGATGAAATTCAGGCGGCTATCCTGAATGTAAAACTGCCATTTTTAGATCAGGAGAACCAGCATCGTCGTCAGATTGCAGATCTCTATTTAAAAGAAATTCAGAATCCAGCTATTGTGCTTCCACTTAAAAGTATAAATACCGCAACTGATATGCAGCATGTTTGGCATTTATTTGTGATCCGGACCAGATATCGGGAGAAATTACAAAAATATTTGGCAGAGCATGGGGTACAGACATTGATTCATTATCCGATTCCGCCCCATAAGCAGCAAGCTTATAAAGCATGGAATAACTTAAACTTACCAATTTCAGAACAAATTCATGCGCAGGTCTTGAGCTTGCCGATAGGGCCTACTTTATCGATGGATGAAGCAAAGCAAGTTGTTCAGTTATGTAATGGTTTTCAAATATAGATGAACTTACTTCAGACCAGTGTACTGAATGGGGTGGCGGTCCTGATTAAGACCATAACCCTGTTTGTACTGAATAAAATTCTGGCTGTATATCTGGGGCCGACTGGATATGCAGCTTTAGGTCAATTCCAAAATTTTATTCAAATGGTGACTACTTTTGCGGGTAGTGCAATTAATACCGCAGTCATTAAATATACTGCTGAATATCATGAAGATGAAAGCAAACAACGTGCAATCTGGAAAACAGCAGGCAGTATTGTTTTTGTATTTAGTCTGATGTTCGCATTTTTAATTTTAATTTTCCAAAGGCAGCTATCACTTTATATATTTCATACACTTGAATATCAAACAGTTTTTGTATGGTTTGCAGTATTTTTATTATTCTTTAATTTTAATACCCTGTTTTTAGCGATACTTAATGGCAAAAAAGAAATATTAAAGCTAGTACTTGCCAATATTGCGGGTAGTCTATTTACGCTTATTGTTACGAGTATTTTAGCAATAAAATTACATTTATATGGTGCCTTAATTGCATTATCCATTTATCAATCTATTGCGTTTATAGTGACGTTATTTCTGTGTTATCGAGCGGATTGGTTTAAGTTTTCCTCTCTGTTTGGAAAAATAGACTTAGAAATTACTAAAAAACTTAGTTCTTTTATCTGGATGGCATTGGTCAGTGCGATCTGTGTGCCTTTATCGCAAATCTTAATTCGAGCCTATTTAAGTCAGGAATTTGGCCTGGCGTATGCCGGTTACTGGGAAGCCATGATCCGTCTAAGCACCGTATACCTGATGCTGGTCACAACAACATTGGGAGTCTATTACTTACCGCGCTTGTCAGAACTCAAGATGATTGATGAAATTAAGAAAGAAGTTTATTTAGGCTATAAATTTCTTTTTCCACTGGCTGTGGCAGGCGGAGTAGTCATTTTTGTGCTGCGTGACTTGATTATCAATGTCTTATTCAGTCCATCTTTCGCACCCATGCAAAGCCTGTTCTTTTGGCAAATGATGGGGGATGCACTAAAAATAGGAAGCTGGATACTGGCTTATTTGATGCTCAGTAAAGCAATGACCAAACTGTACATCTCTACAGAGATTATATTTACCTTATCTCTTATTGCTTTGACCTATGTATGTACCCAGCTTTTTGGATTTGAAGGTGTTTCAATAGCCCACCTCATAAACTATGGAATGTATTGGGTCGTCATCAGTTTTTTTATATTTAAATCATTAAAACAAAGAGAGATAATATGATAAATGGCCAAGCTTTAGTTTCTGTCATTATACCAAGTTATAATCATGAAAAATTTGTATGCGATAGTATTCAGAGTGTCATTAACCAGTCTTATCAGAATATTGAGTTAATTGTCATTGATGATGGATCTACAGATTCTTCAGTAGAAAAAATACAAGAACTGATTCCACGATGTGAAAAACGATTTACCCGGTTTGAATTTAGGCATCGACCGAATAAGGGCTTGAGTGCAACCTTGAATGAAGCCTTAGAATGGGCGCAAGGAGAATATTTTTCTTCTCTCGCTTCTGATGATATAATCTTGGAAGATAAAATAAAAATACAATCCGAGTTTTTAAAGCATAACAAAAATTGTATTGCAGTGTTTGGAGGAATATCAGTTATTGATCATGATTCTAATCAGGTAAAAAATAGAATTAAAAAAAGAAAAAACTATAGTTTTGAACAAATTTTATTGTTAGAACATGAGTTACCCGCCACGACACAACTGATTCGCTCAAAAGCTTTGAAAAAAATCGGTGGTTATGATGCTGAGGTAAAAATTGAAGACTGGTATATGTGGTTGCTTTTAGCACAAGAAGGGGAGTTATGTTATCTTCCTGTCCTGTTTGCTAAATATAGGCTACATGACAATAATATGCATAAGCAAACCTCTCTCATGCATGATTCAAGAATGATGATTTTAAATGAGTACCAAAATCATATACTTTTTAATAAAGCAAAAAAAAGAGCTTTATGGATAAATGCGTTTGAATTAGGACTAATATCCAAAAATAAATCATTAGAAAAAATGCTGGGAATTTTGAGAGAATATCCATCTGAAATTTTGACATATGATTTTTTTAGATTTTTTTACTGGTTATTTATTAAAAAAGAGTTTTAATAAAAATTAAGTTTAATCAATATTATTGATTTTATATAGATAAAAATAGTTTTAAATATATTGAAGAAAAAATAATAAATTTAATAGTATAAAATATTAATCAATTCTTTTGCTCTTAATAAGGCATTAGATAATATAAAAGGAATGGATAATGATTATTTTAAATGAAAGTAATTCAAAAAATAACATTATTTTTTTAAGTGATAGTAATGTAAAAGATAAAGTTATTATTTATCTTATATTGTTTTCATTTTTTTTATCCCAGTTTTATTTTTGGTCCAGTGGTATTCCACAGCTTAGTCATATTTTTATTATGGGGGCTATTTTATTATTATTTAATAAAAGTTCTTCAATAAATATTGAATACTCTAATACAATTTTATTGTTTGTCGCATATGCAATTTGTGTAAATTTTGCTTGGTATTTGATCGTTCTAGATTCTAGTTATATGATGTCAACTGTTTATTGGATTTTCAATTTATTATTCTTTTTATTAATGATGAACCTGAATCAGGCTCAGATTAATTTTTTCCATGAAAAACTTTTGTTTCTTATTCCTTTCTCCTATGTCATCGAAATTATTATCTGGGCAAGTAACTTAGGTCGTTATGATTTTGACCCACGATACAATGGTCTTTTTAATGATCCTAATCAAATGGCATTTTGGGTGCTCAGTACCTGTGCAATTTATTTATATATTTCTGGAAGCAACTTTAAAAAAATAATCGTTTATTCTTTGGCCTTATTTTTGATTTTATTGACCATGTCAAGATCTGCTTCAATTGGATTTTTAATGTTAACATTAGGATTTATTTTTAGTCAAAAAGGAAATTTGAATAAAAGAATATTTGTATTCTTTGGGACCTTGGTTTTTTTTGGTGTTTTAAGCTACTTTTTATATAACATGGGGGTTTTTGATAATGTTGTATTACGATTTATAGAAGGATTAGATCAAAGAGATAGCCAAGTAGAAGGACGCGGTCTTTTTAGTTTTTTTGATTATCCTCAATATTTGATTTTTGGGGCTGGGCAAGGTGCTTACTGGTTATATAACCCCACAGGTAATGAAATTCATTCAACCTGGTTAGGGATCTTATTTTATTATGGAATTGTAGGCATATTCTTATTTTTGATATTTTTATATCAAATATTCAAGAAACTTTCACTTTCAAACAAAATGATATTATTAGGGCCAATGTTATATGGGTTTACCACTTATAGTGCAAGAACACTTATTTTCTGGTTTTTATTGGCAGCTTTTTTACTATTTTCAAATAATAAGAAGGAAAAATAAATATGTATATTTCTATAGGAATTCCATTTTTTAATGCAGAAAAATACTTGGAAGATGCGATTAAATCTGTATTAGCTCAAACTTTTCAAAATTGGGAATTGATATTGGTAGATGATGGATCAACAGATCGGTCTTTAGAGATAGCCCAGTCATTTGTCGATCCTCGGATTCGTATCATTTCTGATGGATGCAATAGAAGATTACCTTATCGCTTAAATCAAATTATTAATGAAGCACAATATGACATTATTGCACGTATGGATGCTGATGATTTAATGGCAGTAGACCGGCTGGAAAAACAGATAAAAGTCTTAAATGAAAATCCAGAGATTGATTTAGTGGTAACCAGCTTGTATTCGATTGGAAATAAAAATGAAATTTTAGGGAAAAGAATTTATTCTAATCATCAAATGCAACCCAAAGAAATTTTGCAAGGCCTGACCAATTTATTACATCCTTCACTGCTTGCACGAAAGGCGTGGTGTAAAAGAAATCCCTATCAAGTTAATAACTGTCTAGCGGAAGATTATGAATTATGGCTCTCGGCAGCGATAAAAAATGATTTCAATTATGTGGTTATGCAAGAACCCTTATATTTTTATAGAGAAGTAGAAAATGTAAAAAAAGAAAAAATGATTCGTGGTTATAATACTCAAATTGAAGTGATCAAAAAATATTATAGCAATGTTATTTCTGATATAGACAAAAATAAGATTGTATTGAAATTTGAAATAAAAAAAATGATTGTAAAAATATTAAGTTTTTTGAATTTAATGCATATTTTACATAAGCGCAGGATGACCACTGTTTCAGACGAGGATAAACTTTTTTATGCTTCACAATTAGAATTTATAGGACGATTAAAATAATGATAAATAAAAAAATTATTATAATTGGAACAACTGCATATAATCTTTATGGTTTTCGTAAAGATTTCATGTTGTCATGTTTAGCAAAAAATTATCATGTTTATGCTTTCGTATCTGAATATAGCAATGACTGGTTGGATAAAATAAAAAATCTTGGAGTGACTCCTATTACCTATAAACTTAGCCGTGGTGGGTTAAATCCATTAACTGATCTGCGTTCAACTTATCAACTCATACAGAAAATAAAAGAAATTCAACCCGATATTGTATTTTCATATTCAACTAAGCCGGTCATTTATGCAACTTTGGCTGCTTATAAGAATAAAGTTCCTTATATCTATGGCATGATTGAAGGTTTGGGTTCGCCTTTTACAATGCATAAACATGGTCAAAGTTTGAAAGCTAAATTTATACGCTTTATACAAGTATCTTTATACAGACTTGTATTTCCTTATTTAGATAAAATTATATTCTTAAATCATGATGATCCTAAGGACTTAGTACAACGCTATAATATTTATCATAAAAAAAGTGCCATTGAAGTCTTGGGACCGATAGGCCTCAATTTAAAAGAGTATGCCTACAAAAAATGGGATAATCAAAAAAATATATCTTTTATTTTTGTAGCTCGATTAATCGCTGAAAAGGGCATATTTGAGTATTTAGAAGCTGCCAGAATAGTTAAAAAACAATACCCTGAAATACTATTTAAAATTATAGGTGGCTTAGACACTGAAAACCTGACAAGTTTAAAACAGGCAGAATTAGACCGGTTGATAGAAACAGGGATTATAGAATATGCTGGCTTCGTCACAGATGTCGATCAACGAATACGTAATAGCGCAGTATTTGTATTGCCATCCTATCGTGAAGGTATGCCTCGCAGCACACAAGAAGCGATGGCTATAGGACGCCCAGTGATTACCACTGATGTTCCAGGCTGTAATGAGACTGTAGTAGATGGGGTGACTGGTTTTCTTATTCCAAAATGGGATATAGCCGCATTAGTGGAAAAAATGATTTATTTTATAGAGCATCCTGAACAAGTAAATAAGATGGGATATCAAGGATTTTTATATGCTAAAAAAAATTTTAATGCAGATTTGATCAATTATAGATTATCCAAAATGCTAGGAATTGATAAGTCTTAAGATTTTTTTAATAATAATTTTTAAAAAATATTATTTAGATTTTATACCTTATAAAAATTTATAATGATAAAGGAGATTACGGTGAAAGAAGCTGTAAGTTTTAAAATAAAAAAATATGAAGATGTTGATAAAGAAGTATGGAATGATTTTTTATTAAATTGTAAAAATTATCATTTCATGTTTAATCGGGATTTTATGGACTACCATTCTGATCGATTTGAAGACTTTTCTTTAATGTTTAAAAATGATAAAGATAAAATCGTGGCTTTATTACCTGGAAATATTAAAGATAATATTTTTTATAGTCATCAAGGTTTAACATTTGGTGGTTTTTTGATTGATAGGGGTATTCATGCAGATGATATGCTTGAAATTTTTGTTCAATTAAAGGATTTTTTAAAAAAAAATAATATTGAAAAGATGATATATAAATGTATCCCGGTTATTTATCATAACTATCCAGCGCAAGAAGATTTATATGCTTTGTTTTTAAATGAAGCAAATCTTTATCGTAGAGATATTAGTATGTCTATTGATTTAGAAGAAGATTATTCATACTCTGAAAGCAAAAAAAGATCAGTTAATAAGCTCAAAAAAAATGGAGTTATTTGTGAGGAGGTCGATCAACCCAGTATTGTCTGGAAGGTTATTCGTGAAGTATTGCATCAACATCATAATCAGCAACCTGTACATAATGAAATTGAAATAGATTTATTGAAAAGTAGATTTCCTAATAACATAAGAGCTTATAAATGTTGTATTGACGGGGATATTGTTGCAGCAGCAGTGACTTTTGAAACTGATAGAGTAGTCCATACTCAGTATCTGGCTACTAATGATAAAGGTAGAGAGGGAAAGTTATTAGATTATATGATTGATTTTTTAATCAATAAAAGTAAGAAATCTGTTAAAATATTTGACTTTGGTACCTCCAATGAAAATGAAGGAAGGTATTTAAACATGGGGCTGATTAATCAAAAACATAGATTTGGAGCCCGTGCCATTGTACATGATTTTTATAGTATAGATATATAATGACCGAACTCATGTAGAAATCCCTCTACTTTGAAGCATAGATCAACACTTTATAAGAGGTGAATTTTCTGCCTCTTTTTATCTTTTTCTTTAGTGTTTCATAC
>NZ_CP078068.1:1684636-1804714 GCF_019195275.1 Acinetobacter sp. F9 | reverse complement strand
ATTTATATTGTTGAATATATTAGTAATAATTTTATATTTCTGGTGTGATTCTAATTTGAATTTAATTATATTAAAAACCCTGTAGACTTGGTGAAGAATCACTAGGTCTACAGGGTAGGGTTTTGTTCGTTTACTTCATTAATATACAAACTTAAATAATTAAATCTAAACTTAATTATTTGATACAAACTTAATTATACGAACACAACACCAGCCCTGATTCAATTTTAATTATTCTACCGTAACCGATTTTGCCAGATTACGTGGCTGATCGACATCTGTACCACGCAGCACTGCCACATGATAAGACAGTAACTGCACCGGGATGCTATATACAATCGGTGCCAGCACTGCATTGATTGCCGGAATATGTACCACATGCTGACGCTCTTTGGCTTTAATGCCGCTGTTTTCGTCGGCAAAGATAAACAGTTCGCCACCACGTGCCTGAACTTCTTCCATATTGGATTTCAGCTTATCCAGCATGTCATCTTGCGGTGCCAGAATCACCACCGGCATGTCATTGTCGACCAGTGCCAATGGGCCATGTTTTAGCTCACCTGCAGCATAACCTTCAGCATGAATATAGGAAATTTCTTTCAGCTTGAGTGCACCTTCCAGTGCGATCGGGAAGTGCGTACCACGGCCCAGGAACAGGCAATGCTGCTTTTCAACAAACAGCTCAGACAGACCTAAAATTTCATTATCATGACGTAAAGTGTCCAGAATCACTTTAGGCAAATGCCAGAGTTCTGTGCTGATCTTCGTCATCTGTTCTGTAGAAATGCTATTTTTGACCGAACCAATTTTCAATACCAACAGCATTAAAGCAGCAAGCTGGGTGGTAAAGGCTTTGGTAGATGCCACACCAATTTCGGGGCCTGCCAGTGTCAACAGACTATGCTGGGTCTCACGTACCATCGATGATGTAGCGACATTACAGATGGTCATCGTAGTGATGTCTAGCCCTTTGGCCGCCGCACGTTTCTGTGTATCACGTAATGCAGCCAAGGTATCAGCAGTTTCACCGGATTGGGAAATACACACATAGAGTGTGTGACTCACAATCACTGGCGTACGATAACGGAATTCGCTGGCGATCTCGACCTGACACGGCAGATCAATCAGCTGTTCAAACCAGTATTTGGCGATCATGCCGGCATGATAGCTGGTACCACAGGCAATAATCTGGATTTGCTGGATTTTTGCGAAGTCCTGTTCCGCACTGGCAAGAAAGTCTTTGCGCAGGTCATTGCCATTTAAGGCTTGAGAAATGGTCTGTTTGATCGCTTCAGGCTGCTCATAAATTTCTTTGAGCATGTAGTGCTTATATTCACCTTTAGAGGCATTGCTGACCGCAGCATCCAGTTCCTTGACCGGACGATCGACCAGCTGACCATCGACGAAAACTTCAATCGTGCTGCGGGTCAAACGCGCAATATCACCTTCTTCCAGGTAGATAAAACGGTTGGTAATCGGGAGCAGCGCCAGCTGGTCAGAACTGATAAAGTTCTCGCCAATCCCCACACCAATGACGAGTGGCGAACCTTCACGTACGGTAATCAGTTCATCCGGATGATCTGTATGCACGATACCTAGGGCATAAGCACCTTTGAGTTGTGGTACCACCTGGCGCACAGCTTCCATTAAGCTTGGGGTAGATTTCAGGGCGTCATTGATCAGATGTGCAACCACTTCTGTATCGGTCTGTGAAGTAAAGACATAACCCAAAGCTTCAAGATCATCTTTAAGTTCTTGATAGTTCTCAATGATTCCGTTATGAACCACTGCCACATTTTCAGAAATATGCGGATGGGCATTTTCTTCAGTCGGTTTTCCATGGGTTGCCCAGCGTGTATGTGCAATGCCAAGTGAGCCGCTGATCTGTGATTCATTTACGGCCTGTTCAAGGTTCGCGACCTTGCCGACACGACGTTCACGCAGGACCTGGCTATTGTTGATGAGTGCCAAACCTGCTGAATCATAACCCCGGTATTCCAGGCGTTTTAAGCCTTCAATCAAAATATTGGTAATGCTACGTTCTGCAATGCCACCGACGATACCACACATATTTATTCCCCCTTATTTCTTGATTTTTTGCGGACGTGGATAGTTTTCTTTGGCAAATTGCTTAGAACGTTCTACCGCCAAACTGTTGTCTTCCACATCACGAGTAATCGTCGAGCCTGCACCCACTGTAGCACCATTGCCAATTTTCACAGGTGCAACCAATGAACTGTTCGAACCAATGAAAGCCTGATCACCAATGATGGTTTTAAATTTATTCACACCATCATAATTGCAGGTAATGGTACCTGCACCAATATTAGAACCGGCACCGATTTCAGCATCCCCGAGATAGGTGAAGTGGTTGGCTTTAGAGCCTACGCCAATTGTGGTATTTTTCACTTCTACAAAGTTACCGATATGCACCTCGGCAGCAAGCTTCGCACCCGGACGCAGTCGTGCAAAAGGGCCAATCTGGGTATCTTCACCGACGATAGCATTGTCAAAAATGCTATAAGGTTGCACTTTAGTCCCAGCTGCAATTTTGGTATTTTTGATGATACAGCCGGCACCAATTTCAACATGGTCACCCAGCTCGCAATCACCTTCGATGATGACATTGATATCAATCTGTACATCTTGACCGACAGTTAAATTACCACGCAAATCAAAACGGCTCGGATCAATCAGATGTACACCTTGTTGCATCAGCTGTTTGGCCTGACATGCCTGAAACTGACGTTCTAATGCTGCCAGTTGCACACGGTCATTTACGCCTTCAACCTCAAAGGCCATTTCCGGTTCTACTGAAGCAACCTGCATACCATCGGCCAGAGCCATCGCCACAATATCGGTCAGATAGTATTCACCCTGAACATTCTCATTGCTTAAATTTGGCAGCCATTGATGCAACTTGGCATTGCTGACCGCATAAATGCCAGTATTAATTTCTTGGATCTGACGTTGCTCGTTCGTTGCATCTTTATGTTCAACAATGGCCTGAATCTGACCATTTTTACGCACGATGCGACCATAACCATTGGCATCTGGCAAGGTGAGTGTGACCAGACCAATGCCAGTTTCTGCAGTGGCATCGAGTAATTTTTGCAAGGTAAGCGGGTTAATACAGGGTACATCACCAGAAAGAATCAGCGATACGCCGTCTTGGGGCAGGACAGGTAAAGTCATTTGTACGGCATGACCGGTCCCCAGCTGTTCGCTCTGTTCAACCCATTTAATTTTTTGCGCTGTAAAAGCAGCTTGAACCTGCTCGCCACCGTGCCCGTAAATGGTAATAATATTATCTGCGTTTAATTTTTTTGCTGTGTCAATGACATGACCCAGTAAAGGACGTCCTGCAAGCGGTTGTAATACTTTCGGTAAGCTTGAACGCATGCGCGTGCCTTTACCTGCAGCAAGAATAATAACAGTCGTTGACATGTTCTAATCCTAAATATGGCTTATGCCACGGTGAAGTAAAAATAAATCAAAATACAAAGAGCCGCCCACAGGCCAGCAATGATGTCATCCAGCATGATGCCAAAACCGCCGTCGACCTGACGGTCAATGACCCGAATCGGCCACGGTTTCCAGATATCAAATAATCTGAATAGCGCAAAACCGACCAGCAGCCAGAGAAAGTTCATCTGGCCGAGATAGATCAGGGGTAAAAATGTGATGGATTGTCCGGCGAATTCATCCCAGACAATGCGGCCATCATCATGAACGCCCATGACCTTGGCAGTATGCCCGCAGATATATATGCCAATCAGGGACATGATGGCAATGGCAAAAAGACTGTTTAAAAAATCAAGATGCAGCCAAATCGGGATAAATAAAAGTGCAAAAGCCGAACCAAAGGTCCCTGGTGCTTTAGGCATCAGTCCTGAGCCGAAGCCAACGCCACTAAATACAATCAGTCGGTCGGTCCATGACATGGCTTTAAAATTGATCGCAGGTTTATGCAAAATGTTGATACCCATTAAATTGAAGCAAATGATCTACGCCATCTTTTTCAAAAGTTAAGCCGTGCTGCTGCTGAATTGTGCCGACTATACTAATCGAAACATCAAGTTGTTTTTGCAATAATTTTTCGTAATTTTGCGGGCTTATTGTAAAACATAATTCATAATCGTCGCCACCGGCCAGTGCATATTGCCATTTTTGTGCTTCACTTAAAGCTTGCAGGGCAGGATTGATCGGTAAGTGTTCCAGTTGTAGCTTGGCACCGACTTGCGAGGCTTTGAGAATATGTCCAAGATCTTGGGCCAAACCATCCGAGACATCAATCATGCTATGTGCCAGACCTTTTAAGGAGGCACCGAGCTGACAACGTGGCGTCGGATAGTCCAGACGTTTCTGTAGCGGATGACCTAAATGATTTAAGGCAAAAGCAGCATCGCCGACAGTTCCACTGACACAGATCAGATCACCTGGTTTTGCACCTGAGCGTGGCACCGCTTGGCCAATATCGACCCAGCCTAAGGCTGTCACAGATAAAGTGAGATGCGGACTTTGGGTGGTATCACCCCCGATTAAACTCACGCCAAATTGATCGCAGCAATCGTATAAACCCTGACTAAAGCCTTTGAGCCAGTCATGATCAATTTGGGGTAGGCTCAATGCCAGAAGAATACTATGCGGTTTTGCACCCATCGCGGCAATATCGGAAAGATTAACAGCAACCGATTTCCAGCCAATGGCATGCGGATTTGTATCGAGAGGGAAGTGTCGTCCAGCAACCAGTGTATCGGCACAGATGACCAGTTGTTGCTGAGGCGGAGGGGTGAGCAAGGCTGAATCGTCACCGACGCCTAAATCGACAGAATGCGTATTCTTGCGATTGAAATAGGTGTCGATAATCGAAAATTCAGCCATACAACAATTCGACTTTAATTAGTTGGCTTGTTGCTTTTCTGCTGCACGTAAAGTTGTCGCTAAACGATCCAATACACCGTTGATGTATTTGTGGCTGTCGGCACCGCCAAAATGTTTAGCCAACTCGATCGCTTCGTCTAGAACCACGCGATATGGAATCTCAAGATGTTCTTTGAGTTCATACGCGCCTAGACGCAAGGTTGCGAGTTCAACACCATCCAGTGCTGAAAGTTCACGATCGAGTACCGGAATTAAGAGCGCATCCAATGCTTCATGATTGGCAACCACTTGAGTCAACAATTCATGATAATAGCTCAGATCCACTTTATGCATGGCATTTTCCACACGCGTACGTGCTTCAATCTCATGCACCGGATTGTGGCTCATTTGCCATTCATAAATTCCTTGTACAGCAAAGCGACGTGCTTTACGTTTTGCTGCATAAGTTGCTTGAAGTGTTTGCGACATAGCGTTAAATAGCCTTTAACAAGTTAACCATTTCAATCGCAGTCAGGGCAGCTTCGCTACCTTTATTGCCTGCTTTTGTTCCAGAGCGTTCAATCGCTTGTTCAATACTGTCCGTAGTGAGTACACCGTTAATGACAGGTAAGCCAGTGTCCAGGCCAACCACGCCTAAACCTTTGGCACATTCGCCTGCAACGAAATCGAAGTGAGGCGTGCTACCACGAATTACGGCGCCAAGCGCGATGATGGCATCGAAACGATCTGAAGCTGCTAGTTTTTTCGCAACTACAGGAAGTTCCCAGGCACCAGGTGCATGAACAACAGTGATATTATCCTCTGATACACCATGACGTTTCAATGTATCAATAGCACCTTCTAACAGATGTTCAACCACAAAGCTGTTAAAACGACCAACTAAAATCGCATAACGGTCTTCGTTCGCGAGATGTAACATACCTTCAATACGGCGAACTGCCATAACAACCTCGATGATTTCTTAAGATGTTTGTTGTGCGGTGATGTATTCCACCACTTCTAAGTTAAAGCCTGACAGGGCATTGAAGCGCAATGGAGAGCTGAGCAGCTTCATTTTTTCAACGCCTAGATCACGCAAAATTTGTGCACCGACACCAATGGTCTGATACTGCTGAGACAGTGCAGAATTTGATTTTACATTTTTTGGTGTATTTAAGGTATCTAAAGCTGGACCCAAATCCTGTAAATGACGTTGCCCAATCCAGACCAGTACACCACGATCACTATTGGAAATTTCTTTTAGTGCACGGTCTAAATTCCAGGCCGGTTCGCCGTCCTGTTTTTTCAGTTTGAGCAAATCACGGGTCGGATTAAAACCATGTACACGAACGGTGGTCACGCCTTGTTTAGGCTCGCCTTTGACCAGGGCCAAATGAATATCCGGGTTGCCCAGTTCACGATAACGATATAAATCAAATGTGCCGTATTCGGTGTCGAGTTTTTGATGATCGAGACGCTCAACCGTTTGCTCATTGGTCATGCGGTAATGAATCAGGTCGGCAATGGTGCCAATTTTCAAACCATGCTTTTCAGCAAAAACTTCAAGATCCGGACGGCGCGCCATCGTGCCATCTTCATTGATGATTTCACAAATCACCGAAGCCGGTTCCAGTCCTGCTAAACGAGAAAGATCACAACCTGCCTCGGTATGCCCGGCACGGTGCAATACGCCACCCGGCTGCGCCATCAGCGGGAAGATGTGTCCTGGCTGTACAATATCTGCCGGTTTGGCATGAGCAGCCACCGCAGTTTGAATCGTGTGCGCACGTTCAGCCGGTGAGATCCCGGTAGAAATACCTTTGGCTGCTTCAATTGACAGGGTAAAATTGGTTCCATGCTGGGCACCGTTTGCATCGACCATCAAAGGCAGATTCAACTGCTGGCAACGCTCTTTGCTTAAAGTCAGGCAGACCAGACCACGTGCATGGGTGATCATGAAGTTGATGTCTTCAGGACGTACGTGCGTGGCAGCAATCACTAAGTCGCCTTCATTTTCACGATCTTCATCATCCATCAGGATGACCATTTTTCCTGCACGGATATCTGCTACAAGCTCTTCAACAGTATTGAGCGGCATCAACCTTCACCTTCTTTTTTGATCTTGATCAGACCGAATCATGACATTATTGGGTACATAGTCTAACGCTTTTTAAGCAATTTTGCCTATGCTTATTAGTTTCCCTATAGTGGTTCAATGTTATACACAGTCTTGGGAATCATGAAAAGCCGACTTTAAATGAAAGCCAGGGCTTTATGCAGGTTTTTTGAACAGTTAAAATGCATAAAAAATGAAAAACTTAGGCGAAGTCCTTCTAAGTTAAAGTATTAATTTGTTTTTTATACAGTTTTATTCCTGTTTTTGTGATTTTCAGACTTTTATTTTGCGGGTCAACGATCAAGAGCAGAAAAATTTACCAGATATTAAAAAACTTGAATAAAACAAAAAAGCGAACCGCAGTTCGCTTTTGAGAAAATTCATACTTAGAAGAAACCAGCCGGTTTGGTTGAATAACTCACCAGCAGGTTTTTGGTCTGTTGATAATGATCCAGCATCATTCTGTGATTCTCACGGCCAATCCCTGATTTTTTATAGCCACCGAAAGCCGCATGTGCAGGATAAATATGATAACAGTTGGTCCAGACCCGACCCGCTTGAATCGCGCGTCCTGCACGGTAAGAGGTGTGTGCTGAACGTGACCACACACCTGCTCCTAAACCATAAATGGTGTCATTGGCGATTTTAATGGCATCATCAAAGTCCTTAAATGTCGCCACCGCCAGCACCGGCCCGAAGATTTCATCCTGAAAGGTTTTCATGTCATTGGTGCCTTTGAAAATGGTCGGTTCAATATAAAAACCTTGTCCCACTTCCTGACGTGCTTCACCGCCGGTCAGAATTTGCGCACCTTCTTCACGGCCAGTAGCAATACAGCCTAAGATTTTATCCTGCTGTTCCTGTGAGGCTTGCGCACCAATCATGGTGTCGGTGTCGAGCGGATGACCGGTTTTAATGCGTTGCACCCGTTCTACCGCACGCGCCAGAAACTCATCGGCAATACTTTCCTGCACCAAGGCACGAGAAGGACAGGTACAGATTTCACCCTGATTCAGAGCAAACATGGCAAAGCCTTCCAGTGCCTTGTCCAGATAATCATCTTCCTGATCCATAATGTCGGCAAAGAACAGGTTCGGTGACTTTCCGCCAAGTTCCAGTGTTACCGGAATAATATTCTCGGTGGCGTATTGCATGATTTGCTGACCGACTGCGGTTGAACCGGTAAAGGCAATCTTGGCAATGCGCGGATTGGTCGCGAGTGGACGACCGACTTCGATACCATAACCATTGACAATATTCAGTACACCCGGCGGCAGAATGTCCTGAATCAGTTCAGCTAAAACTAAAATGCTGACCGGGGTTTGTTCCGCAGGTTTCAGCACGATACAGTTGCCTGCTGCCAAGGCAGGTGCGAGTTTCCAGGCCGCCATCAGGATCGGGAAGTTCCACGGAATGATCTGACCCACCACACCCAACGGTTCATGGAAATGGTAGGCAATGGTATCTTCATCAATCTCGGAAATGCCGCCTTCCTGAGCGCGGATACAGCCGGCAAAATAACGGAAATGATCAATACATAGCGGAATATCGGCCGCTAAGGTTTCACGGATCGGCTTGCCGTTGTCCCAGGTTTCTGCCACCGCCAGCAGTTCCAGATTTTGTTCCAGACGATCTGCAATTTTTAGCAGGATATTGGAACGGGTGGTGGGCGAGGACTTATTCCACTGTGCTTTGGCCTTGTGCGCTGCATCCAGGGCCAATTCGATGTCTTCTACAGAAGAGCGCGGCACTTTGGTAAAGACTTTGCCATCTACCGGAGAGATATTGTCAAAGTATTCGCCTTTGACTGGAGCGACCCATTCGCCGCCAATGAAGTTGTCGTATTGGGCTTTAAATTGAATTTTTGCACCGTCAGTATTGGGGTCTGCATAACGCATAATCTATTCCTTTATATGATTGTTATTGGTACATGCTGACCCTATTTTCTCAATTGAAAATGCTACAGTTTCAGCAGTCAGCTCTACTATAAAGAGGGAAAAAGACAGGTAGTGCTTTGATTACACGCTTGCTACAAAAGACAACATTTGGAATATGAAGTATAGGAATTAAATTTTATATTTAATCGAAGCTTATCCTAAGAAATAAGCATTTAACTGGTGCTTAAAAAATCGAAGGATTCATGTATTTCTGATGGTTGCGGATTACATTCAAGAGGGCCATTTTACTCAATCAAAACACTCAACAGAAAACAGGAGCCTAAAATCATCTTTCCTGTTTGCCGGCATTATAATCCTTTGCTGTTGAGCCATTGAAACAGCTGCTGGTAGACCTGTTCACGTACAGATTTGTCTGAAAGCACCAGATCGTGTAAACCATTCTGAATGCTTTGAACCGTGACATCAGCTTTAATTTTTTTGGCATATTTCTGAATGTCTTTAACTCCCAAAATCACATCACTAGTTTGCGCTGCCTTGCCCCATTTTTTGGGATATAAAGTCTGATGCGAATGCATGACCAGAACCGGAATATCGAGTTCGATGCCGCGATGAATTTCTTTTTGTGCTTCATAGATGGCACGAATAAAACTGATCCGTACCCTTGGGTAGCGGGTCTTTTTCCAGTCCAGACTGAAGTCCCATTCACCTTTTAAATCCTTGTGCAGACTGGTGGCATACCATTTATTTAACTCACTCGGAAATCTAAGGTCGGGAAAAATTTTCGCCAGTTTGCTTAACTGCGGGATGCCGAGCGCACGTTTTATTGGATTCATATTAAAGTTATAAAATGGACTGTTGACCCAGAGTGCTTTGATTAACCGATGATTAGGGTGATGTGCCGCGAACAATGTCGTGATGAGGCCGCCGGTAGAATGACCACAGAGCAGGGCAGCATCATGGCCCTCGCTTGCGATAATATCCAGTGCCTGGCTAATTTCTGCATCATATTCAGACAGCTCATGCACATTATAATAGTTCTGATGCGGCAGAATCGAACGGCCATATTTTCTTAAATCCAGCGCATAAAAATCAAAACCTTGCTGATTAAAGCGTTCCGCCATTTCAGTCTGGAAGAAATAATCAATAAATCCGTGAATATACAAAACTGCTTTAGGAGTAGGCTGCGCTGCTTTTTTACGTATCAGGGTTGCTACAACTTTGCCCTCATAGTCATCTGGAAAGCTCAAGGTGGCTTGCTCATAGCCGATGCCTAAAATATCAGCTTGATAAAGGGGCTGGAATTCACTCATTTTTATACTCATTTATATTATTGAATTTATACTTTATCCTTGATGAGCTTTGACTTTTTGTCAAATCAATCTTCTGCCTTAGCAGTATGAAAAAGATCAACACTATTTAAATAGGCCATAACCCATTTTAAATCAGTGAGATTTTAAAATAGAACAAGCATTTTTGATGGATAAAAGAAATTTATTACAAAATTAACCAAAATCTCTCCTATCACGCTACGTTATCAGATTATAAAATCCTGCTAAAAGTATTATCAATTTACTAAATACCCCAAAAGGCTAAAATCAGGATAGGCTATATAAAATAACGATAGTGATGTCATTGTTTTCGGCGAAGTGCCGAGGATTGATTAGAAGAGTTAAATAATGCCCAGAGAAAATTTGAACAGTAAACGCCCTTTATATATTCCGTATGCCGGAAATACCTTATTAGAACTCCCGTTACTCAATAAAGGTTCTGCATTTACTGAAGAAGAGCGTAGAAGCTTTAATTTGCATGGTTTAATTCCTCATGTGACCGAGACCATCGAGGAACAGAGTCAGCGCTCTTACCAGCAATATTGTGCTTTTAATAGTGATATCAATAAGCATATTTATTTGCGTAATATTCAGGATACCAATGAAACCCTGTTTTATCACCTGATTGAAAATCACCTTAGCGAGATAATGCCGATTATTTACACCCCGACTGTGGGGGAGGCATGTCAGCGCTTTTCTGATATTTATCGCCGTCATCGCGGGATCTTTATTTCCTATCCGGATCGCGATCAGATCGAGCAGATTATTCACAATATTAATAAAAAGAACGTGAAAGTGATTGTGATTACCGATGGCGAACGCATTTTGGGTTTAGGCGATCAGGGGATTGGCGGAATGGGGATTCCGATTGGTAAATTGGCACTCTATACTGCCTGTGGTGGAATCAGCCCAGCGTATACCTTACCGATCACTCTCGATGTCGGCACCAATAATCAGCAATTGCTGAATGATCCGATTTATATGGGTTGGCGTGAACCGCGGATCAGCGGCGATGAATACTATGCTTTTGTCGAAATGGTAATTCAGGCCATTCAGCAGCGCTGGCCGGATGCATTGATTCAGTTTGAAGACTTTGCGCAGAAAAATGCCATGCCTTTGCTGGAAAAATACCGTGATCGCATCTGCTGCTTTAATGATGATATTCAGGGAACCGCTGCGGTTTCGGTCGGAAGTTTAATTGCCGCTTCGCGTGCAGCAGGTAAGCAGTTGAAAGATCAGGTGGTGGCATTTCTGGGGGCCGGTTCAGCTGGTTGCGGGATTGCGGAACAGATCATTAAACAAATGATTGCGGAAGGCTTGAGCGATAGCGAAGCACGTGCACGAATCTTTATGGTTGACCGCTTTGGTCTGATCACTGAAAATCAGCCAAATTTACTGAATTTTCAGCGTAAATTAGCACAGCCTCTTGAACATGTAGAAAGCTGGGTAGATGCTGAAGCCATGATTTCATTAACAGATGTCGTGAAGCATGCTAAGCCAACAGTACTGATTGGGGTTTCGGGGCAACCGGGATTATTCACGCAGGAAGTGGTTGAAGTTATGGCTGAGAATAGCGTGCAGCCAATTATTTTCCCTTTATCCAATCCGACTTCACAGGTAGAAGCAGTACCGGCAGATATTTTGCAATGGACTAAGGGTAGAGCGCTGATTGCCACAGGTAGCCCCTTTGCACCGGTGAATTATCAGGAAAAAATCCATCATATTTCACAGTGCAATAATTCTTATATTTTCCCCGGAATTGGGTTGGGGGTGATTGCTTCGGGTGCGAAGCGTGTTACAGATAATATGCTGATGGCTTCTAGTAATGCTCTGGCGGATTGTTCGCCTAAGTTGCAAGACCCACAAGCGGATTTATTGCCAAGTCTCGATCATTTGCAGTCTATTTCAAAGCAGATTGCGTTGAAAGTCGCCCTTGCAGCAATTGAGGATGGGGTGGCGCCTAAAGTAAGTATTGAGGACTTGCAATTAGCGATTGAGCATAATTTCTGGACACCGCAATATCGTGATTATCAGCGGGTCACTTTCTAATTTTAAATGAAGACAAGCTCTGACTAAGCACTCGTTTTGGGCTGGTCAGCGTTTATTGGTTAAAATAGACAATGCATAAAAAAAGCC
Source organism: Acinetobacter sp. F9 (assembly GCF_019195275.1). Classification (NCBI taxonomy): domain Bacteria; kingdom Pseudomonadati; phylum Pseudomonadota; class Gammaproteobacteria; order Moraxellales; family Moraxellaceae; genus Acinetobacter; species Acinetobacter sp. F9. The sequence goes on along the minus strand of NZ_CP078068.1, from coordinate 1,792,373 downwards.
TTGATCTTTCGATCAGGGCTTTTTTGAATCTGGAGCTAATTGATACAATGAATTCTTGAAACAGAAATGATTGAATAGAAGTATTCACCGCCTACTTTATTTTTAGTTATAATTTTTCAAAATATTGCTCAAATAGAATAGGGTTAATTCAATTGAACGTCTTTAAAAAAAATGTTTTTGGATATATTAAAAAACTGGCTCCACAAAAACAAAAAAAACGAGCGATTGGACAGGAGTTGAGAAAAATCTTTGTTCAATCTCCAGGCAAGTTTATCTGGGATAGTATGGCTTTAGCCACACAGGCCAAATCTTTCGAATCTAATCACCTCTTAGGAAATTCAAAGTTAAATCAATTAGGTTTACATCGTTTTCGGGTTCAACTTGCTGCAAACATGGCCGCACGGCGTAGAGCAAAGCTGTCAAAATTGATTCACCCCACAGATGTCGAGAGTTTTCGAAACAATGGCTTTATTTTGAGAGAAAATTTTTTAGCGGCAGATGAGTTTGAACAATTAAAAAAAGAATTATTTACGACCCCGCTTGAAACGCGTGAAACTTTACAGGGTGATACAGTTACTCGTCGTATGGCATTAGATGCGAAAAGCTTAAATATATTGCCTATAACTCAAAAATTCTTGCATTCCGATGAATGGAAAAACCTGCTGAATTATGTTGCCAGTTTTAAAGTGCAGCCCATCTGTTATCTGCAAGTGATATTTTCACATGTCAGAAAAGCCAAAACTGACCCTCAGACAAATTTACATAGCGATACTTTTCACTCAAGTGCAAAAGCTTGGTTATTTTTAGAAGATGTTGCTGAAGACGAGGGGCCTTTCATCTATGTACCAGGGTCGCATCATTTAAGTCCTGAACGATTGGCTTGGGAACAGCAGAAGTCTGAGACGATGACGGCAAAAACTGATGCAATGACTCGTAGGGGCTCTTTCCGAGTGTCAGAAGAAGAAGTACTCCAATTGGGCTATGCCAAAGCAAAATCTTTCTCTGTCAAAGCTAATACTTTAGTCATTGCAGATACTTATGGTTTTCATGCCAGAGGGAAAAGTCTGAGACCCTCGATGAGAATCGAACTATGGGCTTATGCACGTCGAAATCCATTTGTGCCCTGGTTAGGGGGCGATCCTCTTTCCTTGCCCTTTTTAAGATCAAATTTAGTGCCCTTATATTGGTCAGGTTTGGACTTTCTGGAAAAAAAATATCAACGAAATAATCCCTGGAAGAAAGTGGGTAAAAAATGCGCAACCGATCCTGCGGTTTTGACCAGTAAATAAAAAATTCTTGAGTCAGTTTGCTGAATATATCTTTAATGAAATGCAAAACTCTGTATATCATAAAGGTATTCATTTCAGCATCTGTAGATTATGCCGGATACAACTTAAGTTGCCTCAGACAGATTTACAGGAGTTTAGCTTTCTTCTCTTTATTGATCGCTGTATGATATCGAAAATTTTATACAATAAATTTATAAGTCATCGCAATGGAACCACAACATCAGATGCCATTAAGAAAACTCCCACGACTGAAAGCGCGTGGTGGTTTACAAGTGATGTATGCATCGATACGTGCATTATTGCTTCGGGAATTACAAACCCGCTTTGGTCAATACCGTTTAGGATATTTATGGGTCTTTCTAGAGCCTTTATTGACCATTGGAATCATGGTAATCCTGTTTGGTACAGTCATGCAAAGAACTTTACCGGGTATAGATTATGCTGTTTTTTTAATTAATGGCATTATTCCATTCTTTATGTTTAGAACAGGCGTGACACTGGGGATTAGCGCTACCGAATCTAACCGAGGTTTGTTTAGCTATCGCCCGGTAAAGCCGATTGATGCCTTGCTTGCACGAAATATTCTTGAATTTTTGCTTAAATTTACCGCTTATATTGCTTTTACTGCCGCATTTTTATGGTTTGGTTATAGCATCAGTTTTGAACAGATTCCCCAGCTTTTAGGCTACTGGATATTGTTATTTATATTTATGCTGGCGTGCAGCCTGATTTTTATCGTGATTGGCGATTTTTCCAAAGAAGTGGGTAAATTTCTTTCGGTTTTCTTTTTAATCCTTTATTTCCTGTCTGGTATTTTATATTCCATCCATATCATTCCAGTACAATACCGCGAATATCTATTATATAACCCATTGATTCATATCTTTGAGTTAATGCGCCATGCTGTCGTACCGACCTATAATTTAGTACCGGGGATCAGTTTAAGTTACTTTGTAATATGGATGATTCTTTCTTTATTTATAGGCTTGCTCCTGTATACACGCTTTGAACGCCGTATGGTGAAATCAAAATGATTGAATTAAAAAACTTAACCAAATCGTATGCCACACCGAAAGGTCGGCATTATGTATTTAAAGATCTCAATGCGATTTTACCTGCAAATAAAAGTGTGGCCCTTTTGGGGAAAAACGGGGCTGGTAAAAGTACCTTACTGCGTGTCATTGGCGGAATTGACTATGCCGATTCTGGTAAAGTAATTACCAACCAGACCATCTCCTGGCCGGTGGCATTATCAGGGGGCTTCCAGGGAAGTTTAACGGCTCGGCAAAATGTACGTTTTGTGGCCAGACTTTATGTCAATAGTCATGAAGAAGTTGAACATGTGGTAAATTTTGTTGAAGAGTTTGCTGAAATTGGTAAATACTTTGATATGCCGATGAAAAGTTACTCGAGTGGTATGCGTAGCCGGATTGGTTTTGGTTTAAGCATGGCCTTTAATTTTGATTATTATTTGCTGGATGAAGCCGGGGCGGTAGGGGATGCTTCTTTTCGGAAAAAAAGTCAGGCTTTACTCGACGAACTCAAAGAAAACTCAAATATCATTATGGTTTCCCATGATTTAAAAGATTTGACCCGCAATTGTGATGTCGCTTTCCTGGTGCGAGATGGCAAAGCAGAATATTTCGATAATGTGCAAGATGCAGTAGAGGTATATAAAGCGTATGCAAGCTAAAATAAATAAGCGGCTTTGGATTGCCTATACCTGCTGTGTTCTCATTCCGGTATTGGTTATTGTATTTTATCTTTTTGCCTTTGCTAAAGATCGTTATGAGTCTTCTTCTACATTGCTGGTAAAGCAGGTGGCTGATACTCCAGTGGCTGATACTGCAGGATTAGGAGCTTTGTTGGGAGTGCCCAATACCAGTCGTGAAGACTCTCAGATTCTCAAAGAGTATATTGGCTCTCGCGATATGATTGAGCAGTTAGATCAAACCTTGAATTTGCGTCAGGAGTTTTCATCGGTTCGTGATCCGATTTTTGCATTGTCGGAAGATGCTTCAGTAGAAGACCTGGTCGAATATTTCAATAAAATGATTAAAGTCGAACTGGATGAGCAAACCATGATGCTACATGTGCATGCCCAAGGTTTCTCTCCAGAATTTTCACTGAAACTGAATCAGGAAGTATTGAAGCAAAGTGATCAGTTTATTAATGAAATTTCACAAACCATTGCGCAAGAGCAGCAGGTATTTGCACAGAAACAGTATGCAGAAGCGACAGCGCAGTTAGATGAGGCACGTCAGGCGGTGCTTGCGTATCAAAATGAAAATGAAATTTTTGATCCTGAGTTACAAGCCAAAGCGGTAGCGACATTGATTGCAGGCTTACAGAGTAGTTTGGCACAACTGAAAACTGAAGAGCGGACTTTACTGAGTTACTTAACCGCTGAAGCACCTCAAGTGGTGGCTTTGCGCAGTCAAATTGCAGCATTACAACAGCAAATTAATACTGAAAGTTCTAAGCTGACTTCACCAAATAATTTAAAGCTGAATAAAAATGTAGCGGACTTTGAGGCACTCAAAGCACAGGTTGAATTTGCAGCTGATCTTTATAAAATCTCTTTGGTATCTTTAGAAAAAGCTCGATTAGAAGCTTCACGTAAGCTCAAGAAATTGGTGGTGATTGCGACACCACGCTTGGCCCAAGATGCTTTATATCCACGTAAAGTGTATATCAGTCTGACCTCATTTATTTTATTGAATATTATTTTTGGTATTGGATTGCTGATCCATTCGATTATCCGTGAGCACAGAGAATAAATTATGAAAAAAATTGCGTTATTATCAGTTTTATCATTGGCCTGTGCGACGGCTGGTTATGCATTTGATCCAAGTTTATTGCCAAGCGAAGTATCTCAGACCTTCAGTGGCGGAAATTTCGATACAGCAAGTGCTAACAGTACTGCCCTGTTAAACAGCCAGTCTGTGGTTGAGCTTTCTCCAAGCAGCTCAATGAAATATCCAATTCAAAACAAGATGTTTGGTTCGCAGCTTTTTAAAGGGGCTTTTGCCTCAACTGCGGGATCGACCTTCAATAGTAGTTATCAAATAAATCCGGGCGATAATATTAATTTACGCCTCTGGGGTGCCTATCAGTTTAACGGCACTCAAAGCGTCGATCCACAAGGCAATATTTTTATTCCGAATGTCGGACCGGTCAAAGTAGCAGGTGTTCGGAATGGCAGTCTGCAATCGGTGGTTGAAGCACAAGTACGCCGTATTTATGTCTCTAATGTCGGCGTGTATGCAGCCCTTGAGCAAGCCCAGCCTGTCAAAGTCATGGTGACTGGTTTTGTCAATCAGCCCGGTAATTATGGTGGTGTGGCAAATGATAGTGTCATTGCTTACTTGGATCGTGCCGGTGGGGTAGATCCGGAGCGTGGCAGCTATATTGATATTAAAGTCATGCGCAATGGCCAAACGATTCAGCAGGTCGATTTATATGACTTTCTGCTACAAGGTCAAATTCGCCCTTTCTCTTTCCGGGATGGCGATGTGATTGTGGTAGGACAGCGCACTCATACCTTTAATGTTTCTGGTGAAGTCTATAACCAGCATGATTTTGAGTTTAACTCGCCTGCGGTTAGCTTGGCACAGGCATTGGCATTTGCCAAGCTTAAACCTGGGGCGACCAATGTCAGTATTCAGCGTCGACAAGGGGCAGAATACCGCAGTGAATATTATTCATTGAGTCAAGCACCTAATGTCAGGGTTGAAGATGGCGATATTGTCACTGTTACGGCTGATCGCTATGCAGGTACGATCCAAGTACGTGTGGATGGCGCACACAATGGGGCACATGCCGTAGTCCTGCCTTATGGTGCCAAACTGAGTGATGTATTGACACAACTGCAACCGAATGCTTTAGCGGAAGTGGAATCTTTGCAATTGTTCCGTCCTTCTGTGGCCAAGCGGCAAAAAGAGATGCTGAATATTGCCTTGGATAAATTGGAAGAAACGACATTTAATGCACGTTCAAGCACTCAGGAAGAAGCCGCTTTACGTTTACGTGATGCAGAACTGGTTAAACAGTTTATTACCAAAGCGAGACTGGTTGAGCCTAAAGGGCAAGTCGTACTGAACCCGGACAGTTTTCATGATGTGATACTGGAGCAGGGTGATATTTTGCATATTCCAGAAAGAACATCTGTGGTCATGGTACATGGCGAAGTTGCCTTTCCGAATGGTATTGAATACCAAAATGGTTTAAGTGCTAAAAATTATATTGAGCAGGTCGGCGGTTTTAGTCAGAAATCGAATAAATCTAAAGTGATTGTGATTCGTCAGAATGGTAAAGCTGAACTTGTACGTAAGGGTGAAAAAATTAAGCAAGGTGATGAAATCTTAGTATTACCTAAAGCACAGACCAAAGGGATTGAATTGACACGTGGTATTACACAAGTGTTATATCAAATTGCGGTAGCAGCAAAAGTTGCACTAGATTTATAAGTCTTTAAATAGGGTAAGTTGGAAGTGTTATGTTAAAAATCCTTTTAGTTTTCGGTACTAGACCGGAAGCCATTAAAATGGCGCCTTTAGTTAAGCGGTTACAGAAGGAAGAAAAAATAATTACAAAAGTCTGCGTAACTGCCCAGCACCGTGAAATGTTGGATTCTGTTTTAGAGTTGTTTGAGATTAAGCCTGACTATGATTTAAATATCATGAAGCCTGGCCAAAGCCTGACCCAAATGACTTCGAATATGTTACTAGGACTAGAACCTGTATTTAATGACTTTAAACCAGATTTGATTTTGGTACATGGCGATACAAGTACGACCTTATGTGCTTCTTTGGCAGCATACTACCAACGTATAGCTGTAGGACATGTCGAGGCTGGATTAAGAACCTATCAGTTATATTCACCGTGGCCTGAAGAAGGTAACCGTCAGTTAACAGGGGTGATTGCAGACATGCATTTTGCACCGACTTCAACTGCAGCCCAGTATTTAACGCAGGAATGTGTTCAAAAAGAAAATATCTTTATTACAGGTAATACTGTTATTGATGCGCTACATATCATTAAAGCAAAAGTTGCAGAAGACATTACCATTAACGCTACTATGCAAGAAAAATTTAAAGATTTAGATTTTTCAAAAAAACGTGTCTTAATTACTGGCCATAGACGAGAAAACTTTGGGGAAGGTTTTGAAAATATTTGTATGGCTTTGCAAGTTTTATCTAAACAATTCCCAGATGTGGAGTTTGTCTATCCAGTCCATTTAAATCCGCAAGTCAGAGAACCAGTAAATCGTTTACTAAGCGATTTAAATAACGTCAAATTAATAGAACCATTAGACTACCTCCCATTTGTATGGCTTATGCTCAATAGTCATTTAATTCTAACTGACTCCGGTGGTATTCAAGAAGAGGCCCCATCTTTGGGATTACCTGTATTGGTAATGCGAGATACAACAGAAAGGCCAGAAGCAGTTCAGGCAGGTACTGTTAAGTTGGTGGGCACCCATGTCGAAAATATTGTTAGAAGTGTTTCAACTTTATTAACCAATGAAACAATCTATGCAGCTATGTCACAAGCACATAATCCATATGGTGATGGCACTTCATGTGACCAGATTGTTCATGCCATTAAAGCAAGATTTGCGCAATATTTTTACGTTAATTAATCAAGTATTTAAGTATTTTATGAAAATTTCAGTTAGTGGTTTAGGTTATATAGGTCTTCCTACAGCAACCATGTTTGCCCATTACGGAGCACATGTCATCGGCTTAGATGTCAATCAACATGCAATTGATACTATTAACCAAGGTAAAATCCATATTGTAGAACCAGGTTTAGAAGCTATAGTTAAAGAGGTTGTATCCTCTGGTCATTTAAAAGCCTCACTCACACCTGAGCCTGCAGATGCATTTTTGATAGCAGTACCAACACCATTTAAAGGTGACGACCATACGCCAGATTTAAGCTATATTGAATCTGCTGCTAAAACGATTGCACCGGTTTTAACAAAAGGAAATGTGGTGATTTTAGAGTCGACTTCACCTGTCGGGGCAACGGAGCAAATGGTCGAGTGGTTATCTGCTGCACGTCCTGATTTAAAGTTCCCTAGCTCAGAGCAGGATACTGAATTCGATATCTATGTAGCATATTGTCCAGAACGTGTATTGCCGGGCCAAGTTATTCGTGAATTGGTTGAAAATGACCGTACGATTGGCGGTTTAACACCAGAATGTGCTAAAAAAGCAGCTGAAGTATATAAGTTTTTTGTCACGGGTGAATTGGTGGAAACCAATGCCCGTACAGCAGAGATGACCAAACTGACTGAAAATGCCTTCCGTGATGTCAATATTGCCTTTGCCAATGAGTTATCGCTGATTTGCGATCGTTTAAACATCAATGTATGGGAATTGATTGCACTTGCCAACCGTCATCCACGTGTCAATATTTTAAATCCGGGTGCGGGTGTAGGTGGTCACTGTATTGCTGTTGATCCATGGTTCATTGTCAACAAAACCCCAGATCTTGCCCGTATGGTCAACACTGCCCGTGAAGTGAATGACAATAAACCAAAATGGGTGGTGTCTAAGATTGAAGAAGCGGTCGCCCAATTGGGTGATTTAGGTCGTAAACCTAAAGTGGCATTGCTTGGTCTTGCATTTAAGCCAGATATTGATGATTTACGAGAAAGCCCAGCTGTGGAAATTGCAGTGGAAATGGGTCAAAAACAAAACATTGAATTGTTATTGGTAGAGCCAAATATTAAGACTTTACCAAAAAATATAACGGTTGGTAGTTTAACTTCACTAGAGTTAGCAATGCATGATGCTGATTTAATCGCAATATGTGTGGCTCATAGTTCTTTCAAGAATATTCAAAATGATCAAAGAGTAATCTCTTTTGTAACTAAGGGTTGATTTGAAGTGAAAGAACTAAAATCAACGGATGAAATTCAGGAATATATCAGGGATTTAGAACGGAAGATTAACTCTTTACAGAATACTCATGCTTATAGAGTGGGGCTGGCAATCATGAAATATTATGATCAGCCAGTTGGTTTCAATAAAATTTTGGGAATAAAGAAATTTATTTCAGATATTATTGAGGGAACTAGAAAGGTTAAGCATATTGAGCATTATAGTGATATAAAAATCACTCTCCCTGTGCATAAAACTGGAGTTTCAACAGTAGCGAAAACGGTATATGTTTCTAGTTTACCACCGAGTGAATATTATTATGTTCCTCATCTGAAATCTAAGAAAATTGTTCTTAGTATAAATTCGAATGTGGCTAATGATAGTCATCAATATTTTTTCTTAACTCCTAATAATTATCGGAATTTTATTTCTTTTCTTAATGCTGATGTTCTGCAATTAAATCTTGATGATCTTCTGAAAGAGGCATGTTGGCGTGGTTTTGGTACTTATGATGATATTCAGCGTACAAATGAATTTTTAAATTTATTGAAACAGAACCAAAAAATGAAAAAAGTGCTTATTCATAGCAATAATTTGAGATTGTTTCCATTATTTTTGGATCAAATTGATTTGTTTGATAAAGTGATTGTAATGGGAGAAAATAATGAAATCTAAGAAAAATATTGCAATTTTTGGCGATATTTCAATGAATGGGATTGATGGTTCATCAATCTGGTTGCAATCGATTTCATCTATTTTTCCTAAAGATAGATTCAATGTGTATTTAATTCTGCGAGATAAAATTATCTCGCATACTCTTTTAGGTGAGTTAAAAAATGTCAATATTGTTGACATTTATAATACTCCATACTTGAATAAAAACAATGAAAATCCATGCTCTTCATATGAATTGTTTACAATTTTAAAAGGTTTGAACAAAGATTTTGGATTGGATCACATTATATTACGTGCACCGAGATATCTAAAAGATTTTGTTGAAAAATCTGAAAATCAAACTTATTTAAATATTTTAGAAAAAGTGGATGCTTATTTTCCTAAAATTAATATTTATGAGGATGATTACGAAAAACAAATTATTTTAAAAGCTATTCCATATATTGCTAGAATCATTGTGCAAACAGAAGAAATGCGCTCATATCTTGATATGGTATTTCCATCATTAATTGGTAGGGTGATTGTTCTTAATCCAGTTGTTCCTAATTTTAAAACACGTACTATAAAAGAAATAAAATATAAGCTTAAAAAACCTTGTGTTATTTATGCTGGAAAATTAGATAAACAATATTATGTTGAAGAATTTTTAGATATTCTTTTGGCGAGTGAGTCTAAAAAATACAGCTTAAAATATGTTGGAAGTAAATTAACAACATCTAAAATTGATCCTCAATTTGGAAATCGTATAAAGCAAAAGCTTGCCCAATATGAACAAAATCCAAATTTTATTTGGATCAAACAACTGGAACGTACAGCTACTATTGAACAGGTGGCATCGGCTAGCTTTATGTTGTCAGTTAGACAAGATATTTATGACACTAGCAACGAAATTTCTACAAAGTTGTTAGAAGCAATGTCTGTAGGCGCATTGCCTATTTTGAAGAAAACAGCCGCTAATGTGAAATTATTAGGCGATGATTATCCTTGTTTTACCAATCAAGTTGAGAATATCCCTGATGTGGTTGAGTGTTTGTTAAAAGAACCGAATGTTTACGTTGACTGGGCTAAAAAGTTACAAAAGATAGCTCAGCAGTATACATTTGACTTTACCTATCAAAATAGACTTTTACCTTTTTATGAAGCTGCTTTTGAAATAGATAAGAAGGTATTAGGTTCTAAAAAGAAAATCCTTATTGCTTCTCATGATAATAAGTTTTTAACACGAGTTATTAATAATTTATTAGCAGATAGTAACTTAGAGGTTAAGTTTGATGATTGGACAACAACACTGAAGCATGATGCTAAGAAATCAAAAGAGTTGTTAGAATGGGCTGATATTATACTATGTGAATGGGCTGTAGGGGCAGCTGTTTTTTATAGCCAAAATAAGAAGCCTAATCAAAAACTTCTTGTACGATTGCATAGATTTGAGATTACCACTCAACAACCTCAGCAGATAAATTTTGATAATGTAGATAAAGTTATAGTTGTAAGTGATTACATTAAAAACTTTTGTGTAGAAAACTATAGATGGGATGTGGATAAAATAGATGTTATTCCACAGTATGCGGATGTAAAAATCTTTAATAGATCTAAAATTGAAATGTCAGAGTTTAATCTAGGTTTATTAGGTGCTGTTCCGACATTAAAGCGTTTGGATAGAGCTTTGGATATAATAGAACAATTGCGTCAAATTGATGATCGATATGTTTTATATATAAAATCTAGACGTCCTTGGGAAATTCCATTTGTTTGGAATAAGAAAAAGGAGCAGGATTATTTTATAGCACAATATCAGCGTATAGAGGCTAATCCTATACTTAGTAAGGGTGTTATATTTGATCAATATGGTGCAGATGTCGCTGCTTGGTTTAGAAAAATTGGTTGGATGCTGTCAACAAGTGATATTGAGGGGTGCCATACTGCTGTGGCAGAAGCGATGGCTTCAGGTGCAAAACCTATTATATTTGATTGGCCTGGCGCTGCAGGGGTATATAAAACATCCCCAATATTCGATGATGTTAGTGAAGCTGTAAATTATATATTGAAAAACCGTTCGTTTAACGAACGTGATATTCAGTCAATTAAAAAATATGCTCATCAAAATTTTGATTTAGGTTTGACTATTCAAGCTTATTTAAACTTCATTTATGAAGACAAAACTCTAGAAGTTCAAAAGGTGTAGTAGCGATGCGAGTATATTTAGTAACAGGTGCTGCTGGATTCATTGGTTCTCATATTTGTGAAGAGCTATTGAAAGAGCCTAATAATTATGTTGTTGGGATTGATAATTTTACTCAGGTAAACCAGAAAATATTGAGCTTCTGAAATCTTTGTCTAAAAATTTTATTTTTTATGAAGTAGACATTCGTGATCAAGATGAAGTGTCTGCTATTATGGAAAAACATACTGTTAAGTATGTTTTTCATGAAGCAGCGATTGCTTCGGTACAGGTCTCAGTTGAAAATCCGTTACTAACGAATGATGTAAATATAAAAGGATCGCTCTCTGTTTTAGAAGCAGCACGTCGTAACAATGTGAGTAGATTCTTATTTGCAAGTAGTGCTGCAGTTTTTGGAGATGAACCAACACTACCTAAAAATGAAAAATCTCTTACTAAGCCTATTTCACCATATGGTTTGGAAAAATTAGTTGTTGAACAGTATTTACAACTATATTCCCAGCAATATGGAATGGAATGTATTGCTTTAAGATATTTTAATGTTTATGGCCCACGCCAAGATCCGCATAGTGAATATAGTGGTGTCATTTCAATATTTGATAATAGAGTAAAGCAAGGGTTGCCAATCACTATTTATGGTGATGGGGAACAGTATAGAGACTTTATTTTTGTTAAGGATGTTGCAGAAATCAATATTGGTTTAATGACCTCTGACTCAATTTTGTTACCATATTTTCAATCTTTTTGCGTAGGTACAGGTAAGATAACGACTATTAACCACTTGGTGGATATTCTAAAGAAAAAATACAATAGGGACTTTTTAACTGTTAATTATGCTCAAAGTAGAGTTGGTGATATTTTAGAATCTAGATGTGATAATACATCAATTCTTAAAATGTTTGATAGTATCAACTTTTCTATGATTGAAAACTCTATTTGATAATTGGCTACTGGATTGGTGAGTATAGATGGCTTGTTTTATATATGTATATGATAAGAGAAATAATGGTATACCAAGTAATGGTTCTTTTAAAAATTTTTTGCCTTTAAATGTGGAAGATGCGAAAAAAATCTCTCTTCAAATCTCTAATAATGAAAAAATGTATTATTGGTCTTGGGGCGATGTTTTTGATCGAAATCCAAAACAGTATGAAAATGGATTTTCTGTTTTTGATGGTATAAGTTTTGAATTAAATCAAATAGACTCTGTTTTATCAACTCAGAATGATTTCAATGGTTTAGATGAGAAAATTAGTGCAGGTTGTAGCTTTTTAAAGGTTTTAAAAGACAAAGTTTTCTCTTTCGTATCTTTACCAGGTACACATTCTTTATTTTATTTAAATAATGAAAAATATTTTATAGTTAGCACACACCTTGGTTTAATATCCAGTTTTAATAAATTAACATTACGAAAGGCTGCTATTAAGTGGTTGTGTGGAAGATATCATATGGCGGATTTTGGTACACTTTATGATGAAACAGAACAGGTGCCATTAGGTTATACAGTTACATATGATAAAAATGAGGATAAGCTTAGTTTTATTAAGCCAAATTTAGGCTCATTGTTTAATAATTTCTCTTTCGATAAATTGAATCAAGAAATTGAAAAGTATGTTTATAAGCAAAAACAAATATTGGATGGGTTTAATAGTAAATTCAAAATGACACTTTCTGGTGGGAAGGATAGTCGAGCAATAATTAGTTTATTTTATAAATGTGAGTTGTCTAATAAAATAGAAAAGGTAGTTACCACTGGTTATTTTAGTTCACCCGAGGTTATGTCTGCGAAAAAAGTTTTGCAAAAATTAGGTGTTGTAGATAAACATGTAGTTGAAATGCCTAAATCTGTGCATGCACAGTATAATTTTCCTAATAGAATCGTAAAAACTTTGTTTGCAAGACAAGGAGAAGGTGGACTTTCTGATTTGGCACAAATTTCTAAAAATAAAGAAAATACATTATATATAGGTGGACATGAAAATGGATTAAAAACACCAGCTAATAAATTGCCATTGGAAAAATATTTGGATTCAAGGAAGTGGTGGGTGGATGGTGCTAATATATTTAAAGAAAATAATAAAAAGCTTCAATTGAGCTACCATTTAGAAAATTTTAAGAAATATTTGGGAGATGTTCCTTTAAAATATTATCCCCACTTAGAAGCTCTTTTTTTTAGAAATGGTACATATGTAGCTGGTGCTCTTAAGGCATCCAATGTTGGTGCTAATCAATATCATCCCTTCTTAAATAGAGAATTTATGAAGATAATGTTATCATCTGATGATGATAGTAAAAATGTTCAGTGGATATTATATAAATTAACCCAAATGTCTGAGAAAGAGTTAGAATTAGTGGGGTTTTGCAATGATGCTTGGCCTGTTAAGTTAAAAGATTTTTTAATCCAGAATAATTTGGATAATAGTTTATTGTTGAAAGCTGAAGATAAATATAAGTTTTATGACTTTTTACCAGATGCAACTGGATTTGGTGTTTATAAGTGGCGTCAAGATATGTGTATAAAGTTTATTCCTTTTATTAGGGATAAATTTTATCAATATTCTGATACATATTTTGATTTTATTGATAAAAGTAAATTAGAAAGATTGCTAAGTAAAGATGTTTATAAGATGAATGTTATGGAGTTAGGCGGGGTTTTATCTGTTTTAACTTCAATAATACATATTGAATATGGTGTTGATATTTTTGATAAAAGCAAGCATAGTTATATTCAAAATAAATTATCTGAAGTAATGGATTGTGAATTAACCTCCACTAATGATAAATCATCACTAGATCCTAACATTCTATATTTAAATAAGATTCAAGAGTTCGATAAGGCATTAGAGAATGCTGTAAATTTAATTAGAGAGACTACTGATAACACTTATTATTTCTATGGTGGTTCAACTTATCTTTCTGATAAATTTGAAATTTACAGTAACTTATTTTATGAATTGGATCTTAAAATTGAGGTTGATGAAAAAATTAATATGGATAAGGCATTTATTTTAGAGTTTTTGGGTGATAATGTTTTTGATTTAGTTCAATTTCCTATTGGTAATAATGGAAATAGATTTAAGTATGTTCCTTCGGATGAAAAGGGCGTGGCTTATGTAAATTTTTTACTTAAATCTAAAAGTAATGGTATCTGCTTATTTAAGATATCAAAGTGGAATATTAAGAAATCATTTATTGTTAAGGATTTTGAATTCCGTATAAAGAAAAAGGTTTAAGGTGTATTTAAGTCTTATTTAGGTAATTTAATTTTTCTAAAAGATCCACCTCTTAATTCCGCCCAAAGTACCCCATACTTTGGGCTATTTTTTTCCTCAATTACTTCATTAAAAAAACAATTTAATAAAGTAAGCTTGCTAAAATGAATGTTTTCTTTTTTAAGTCGTTGATATTTTTCGATAAATTTATTCTTGTTTAAATCTCGCTTTTTATAATAACCTTCTTCTTTATCTTTCTTATGAAACTGGTGTAAGAAATAAATAGGCTGAATCAAACTGTCTAAAAAAGGCTTTGCCAAAGCCGCACGTAAACCCACACTCATTAATGGCGCTAAATACGGCTCATCGACCAAAATATCGGCGGAATATTCGATTAAACCTTTATGGTGAAATAATTGCAGCATAAAATCAAAATCTTCATAACCATGCCCCACAAACTGCTCATCAAAACCATGAATTTCACGCACACTGGCAATATCAGAAATAATAATAGAAGAAGGAAAAGCGAGATGTAGAATTAAATCACGGCGAAAATCAAAAAATTGTTCGATAAATTCTTGAGCTGATTGCTTATAAATTAGTTTGCTACCTTGCTTAGAGAGATATAAACATGGAAACATCGAGATCTGTTTAGGGTGATTGAGAGTCTGTTGGTAGGCTAAATCTACCAAGTCAAGATCAGGCACAATATCAATGTCCAAGAACATTACATACTTTGTTTTTACAGCAGCAATAGCGACATTTCTAAGTTTGGATAAACTACTGGCTTCGGCATCGACCAAACATACATGCATATTGGCATGTTTGGCGATTAAACGCTGTAAACACTTGACCCAGAACTGTGGTGCTGCATTACAACCAAAAATGAGCTGCACAGATTGACCTGCAAACATATGCACAAAACGTTTAACACGACGATACAAATCCCAGCTACGGCGATGGAAATCAAGCGGAATAACAATCGATAAATCAGGTGTGTGCACGTTTAATCTCAGCTTGCCAAATAAGGATGATCTACATTACAGGTTTGCAAGATCGATTTCAGCCAGGTCTTTGCAGTATAATGCTGCTGTACATGGGTATGGGCATAGGCGACCATCTCTTGCTGCTCGGCAGTATAACCGGACTGTAACTGAGAAAACAGCGCTTGTGTCGCTTCGAAATCATCCACCTGAATACACATGTCTTGAAATAAATGATCAATGGCCTGACTTGGATTAGAAATCACCAAACGACCACAGGCCATCACCTCAATCAAACGCCGTGAAAACATCGTCGGAGAATCGGTAATGGTGTTCACATTTAACACTTGCTGATAACGGCGATAGGTGGCCGGTGTTTCTGGATAAGGTACAGGCGGATAATAATTCACATCTCCATCATAATAGGGAAATTTATATTCCATAGAGGGTGTGGCATGACGATTAAACAGATCCAGACCATAAGGTGCAGCGGCTAAAAAAGTCTGATCCTGCCATTGGGTGCGTTGATCATGCATATTGCTCTGATAAGTACCCATAAACACACTGCGTTTTAATGGGGCTTCTGAAGTTGAAAAATGCATCTGCGGCTGAATAAAAAACGGCGCAACAGCAACCTGACTATTGGGTGCATCGACCTGATAACGTGGCACACTAATGGCATCGGTAGTGAAAATATAATCGAATAATTTGGCAGACTCTATAAACTGATCATAGTGATAAGGGTCTTCCTTGTTCCAAAAAATAGTTGGAATATTATGGTCTTTACACCAATAAACTAATTTTTTCAAAGCATTATTATTGCGTTGGGGATGATTGGGATAATGAGCAACTTTATGCCGCCAGACATCATTGTTTCCACGCCAGGCCGATTCTACAAGTAAGAAGTCAATTTTTTGGCTTAAACGGTACCAAAAGGGCTTTTGACTTAATAGCTCTATATCCGATTCTGGTTTTAATGTATTGTAGGTGAAATCATCTAGAATACTGAGTATACGTAATTTCTTCATAGAATGATCTACTACCTGAAGTTGCTATATGTGTTATTTGGGTGGTGTATTCTACAATGTGTTTCATATTTATTTATATTTATAGCTTATAAATCTATCTTATGCGTTATTTTGGCTCCAAAAATTTAGAAAAATTGATGCAAGTATATCCAGTTGACTTTCGGTATGAGAGTTTTAGCTGTGGATGGGGCCGTAAAAAAAGTTTCTTTAAAGCCCAAGCCTTAGCCGAACAAAAAGGTCTGAAAGCTCTTTGCTTGGAGGACGGCTTTGTCCGTTCTCTAGGCTTGGGTAAAGAAGGGTATCAACCTCTATCGCTTGTTGTTGATGAAACTGGTATTTATTTTGATGCCTTGCAGCCTTCAGATCTAGAAAACCTCATTTTAAAAGATGAGAGTCTTAAAGATAATCTTCGTGCCCAGCATGCCATCGACCAAATTTTAAAATTTGGAATCACCAAATATAATCAAAAATTCCAAACTCTAGATTCAGAAAAGTTTAACCAGAAAACTAAACATATTCTGGTGGTTGATCAAACCTTTGGAGATCAATCCATCAAGTACGCAGGTGCTACGCCAGAAACCTTTAAAACCATGCTGGCACAAGCCTGTATTGACCACCCAGATGCGACTATATGGGTAAAAACCCATCCAGATGTACTGGCCGGGAAAGCTCAAGCTCATTTTACACCAGAGGATTTCAATCATCCCAATATCCGGTTGCTCACGGAGCACTATAATCCTGTCGAGCTGCTGCAGCAGATGGACGAAGTGTATGTGGTGAGTTCTCAGCTTGGTTTTGAAGCACTGTTATGTGGAAAAAAAGTACATTGTTTCGGCGTGCCGTGGTATGCAGGCTGGGGTTTAACCAATGATGTTCATGCGCCTTTGGATATTCTGAATGGCCGCAGAAACCGGCAAAAAAGCTTGCAATACTTATTTGCCTGTGCCTATTTTCACTATGCACGCTATGTAAATCCGGTCACCGGACAGCGTTGTGAACTGGAAGATATTCTAGAGCTGCTTATTCCCAATATTGAAGTACAAAAGAGATTAGAGAGTCGTTATATCGCTTATGGGTTTTCCCCTTGGAAAAAGCGCTTTATTCCTGACTTTTTAGGCTTTCCAAAACTGGATTTGGAATTCCAGCGTTATCTTAAACCAAGAAAGTCTGAACATGTGCTGGCCTGGGGCAAGAAGGCTCGACAGCTTAAAGATAAACAATACAATCACATTACTACAGTGGAAGATGGTTTTATCCGCTCCGTAGGACTGGGAGCAAAGCTGATTCGGCCGTGTTCCCTAGTCTTTGATGACATTGGTATTTATTACGATGCCACACAACCTTCACGGCTTGAGCGGTTATTAAACCAGGTCGAACTCAATGCCCAACAAGTGCAACGGGCTACACGCTTGCAACAGATGCTGATAGACCTGAATATTTCCAAATATAATGTGGGCGAATTTAAGCGCTTAGCCAGACCTGAGCATCCACGGGTTTTATTGGTTGTGGGGCAGGTCGAAGATGATATGTCTATTCAGCTTGGTGGCGTGGGAATAAAAACCAATCTCGCACTGTTAAAAGAAGTGCGAACCAGAAATCCCGATAGCTATATTATCTATAAGCCACATCCTGATGTGCAAACCGGTTTAAGGGTGGGGAATATTCCTGCTGCCGAGATATTGCGTTATGCAGATCAGGTAGAGTTAGATGCTTCTATCCTTGAATGTTTTGAAATTGTAGATGAGCTGCATACCATTACATCGCTCAGTGGTTTTGAAGCACTCATTAGAGGCTTGAAGGTATACTGCTACGGCTTACCTTTCTATGCAGGTTGGGGATTAACACAGGACTTGTATTCATCACAAAGACGCAACAATAAAAATATAACCTTAGAAACTTTGTTATATGTAACTCTAGTAGAATATCCTACATATAATTTACCGCATACTCGAGCATCGGGTATTCCATTGGTGCGTCCCGAGGATGTGATCGCTTATATCAAAAGTCAATTAGACCAACCGGTAGCTCATGATCATAAGTATAAGCGTGTATTATTATATTTATATAACAAGTTAAAAAAATAGGTTAATTTCTTTATGTCAGTTCATGTGAATCGTTTATTGCTTGCTGAACGGGTTCTGTTATTACAGGGACCGATGGGAAACTTTTTTAATCGTTTTTCTGCCTGGCTTAAAGATCATGACATTCAATGCTTGAAAGTGAATCTGAACGGTGGAGATCAATTTTTTTCACGTTCTTTTGAATACAACTTTGATTTTACCGGCACGTATGCCGATTTTTCGACCTGGATCGAAGACTTGCTTTTGTCTCAAGAGATTGATGCAGTGGTCTGTTTTGGAGACTGCCGCAAGTATCATCAAGCTGCAAAAAAAGTTGCCTTAAAGCATCGAATTAACTTTTTTGCTTTTGAGGAAGGCTATATTCGGCCGAACTATATTACGTTTGAGCAAGATGGGGTAAATTTCTTTTCCAACTTCTTATCGCATTTAAAATTAAAAACAAAAAAACCTAAAAATACCCAAGTGAAAAAAGTATCTGAAGTCAATAATAGTTATCGTTCAATGCTGATCAGTGTCATGGTCTATTATGTATTTATGCTGCTTTTCTCCTGGAAATACCCGCATTATAAACATCATCGGCAGATGAGTATCTGGTCAGAAATTTATTATTGGGTCTGGTCGGGTGTGCGACGGATTAAAAATTCTTTCGTAGAAGAAAAGCGGTTTAATGCATTTATACAGGCCTATAAAAAACGTTATTTTGTGTTTGCACTACAAGTACATAATGACTTTCAAATTCGTACCCATTCTGATTTAAAATGCATGAAAAAGTACATTGAAATGGTCATTCAGGATTTTGCACAACATGCAGATCCATATCATCATTTGGTGCTCAAACATCATCCGATGGATCGGGGCTATCGTAATTATGCATCTTATATTCGTAAGCTAGCGAAGTCTCACGATGTTGAAGGGCGTGTTCACTATTTTTGTGATATTCATTTGCCTACATTATTAAAAAATAGTCTGGGTTTTGTTGCAGTAAACAGTACGACAGGCATTCAAGCTTTATATCACCATATTCCTGTCAAGGTATTGGGGTATGCACTTTATAATTTACCTAAATTGACCAACCAACGTCCATTGGCTAAATTCTGGAGAAATCCAGGCAAGGTCGATCAGGTGTATTTCAACTATTTCCGTGAAGAGCTGATTAATTATTCCCAATTGAATGGGGCTTTTTATGGTGATTCTCCTTGGATGGGTGATTATGATTTATCACATATCGAGGTAGATGTTGAAATGCAACAAGCCAATAATCCTGTTTCTATCTGATAGAGATGAGATCATTACTGGTTTATATAAGTAATTATTTATAAAATTTAGGGATCTTTTCTAGGAAAGATCCTTGAGTACTTTTGTTTAATCTTTACTAAAAAAATAATGATAATAAGAGATTTAACACAATAAAAAAGCCCCGATCTTTCGATCAGGGCTTTTTTAGAATCTGGAGCGGGAAAGGAGACTCGAACTCCCGACCCCAACCTTGGCAAGGTTATGCTCTACCAACTGAGCTATTCCCGCGGAGTCTATAAAGTTTTTTAAATGAAAAAACTAAATTAAAAAATTTTGAGCGGGAAAGGAGACTCGAACTCCCGACCCCAACCTTGGCAAGGTTATGCTCTACCAACTGAGCTATTCCCGCATGCCGTGTATAATACAGCATGCAAAAATGTGGTCAACACCTTTGTTAAAAATCTTGCATCAATTGCATAAAATAAAAGCAAAATGCTGTAGACCAGACAATAAATAACCAATATTCATATGAAAATCAATGAAACTTCGCCACAATCAACGGATTGCACCTGAACAGATTACCGAAATACTCAGCAGAACAAGGTATACTGAAACCATATTTTTCAAAATTGGAGTCCGGCCATGAGCTTAGAACAACAACTGAAAGACCGTTTGGCGCAATTATCCCCAACCCATTTGGAAGTGGTGAATGAATCTTCGGGTCATGGCGGTTATTTTCCGGGAAAAGAATCGCATTTTAAAACCGTGATTGTGAGTCAGGCTTTTGCCGGTTTACGTCCAGTCCAGCGTCATCAGAAAGTTTATGCTGCTGCGGGTGATCTGCTGTCAAAAGACAAGATTCATGCGCTGGCCATTCATGCATTTTTGCCTGAAGAATGGGCAGGTCAGGACACCACCAGTCCGGCTTGTGCACACGCACCAAAAAACTAAGAGGACATGATGGAAACCCAACTTTTAGTTAAGATTATTCATATGTCGGCAGCAGGACTGGCCATTGTCGCTATTCTTGCCCGCGCATTGACCTTGTTTGTCGGTACACAAGGGAATTTACCTAATCCGGTGGCACGTACAGCGCTCGTGGCCTTACAGCATTTAGCCATCACGGTAATTGCACTGACCGGTATTATGTCGCTCGTCCTGAAAGACTTTGATGTACAGCCTTGGTTCTATGCCAAAGTCATTTTATTTTTGGTACTGGTGTCCTCGCTAGGCAAAGCCTATAAAAAAGATGATTCGATCTTGCTGTCGCAGCGTCGTGCTGGCTTAGTTATTGCTGTAGTTTCATTGGTGTCTATTCTGGTTTTGGTGATGATCAAGCCGAATTTTGGCTAAAAGCAGGCTGGCTGTGATGATCAGCACAGCCAGCCCATGCAAATAATTAAAAAATACAAATGTTGTAAAAGTAATTAAAAATGTGAGGAGGGGGACATGCGTACACGTGTGGTATTTAATCAAAAGGGTGGGGTAGGCAAGTCGAGTATTACTGTCAATCTGGCAGCGATCAGTGCACATCAGGGCTTAAAGACTTTATTGATTGACCTGGATCCGCAGGCCAATTCCAGCCAGTATGTGCTGGGCGATGATGCGACGTATTCTAGTGACAAGCCGGCACTCGAACCGAATATCGAAAACTATTTTGAAGATGTACTTGGTAATCAGCAAAGCAAGGGCTTGCTTGGTAATGCGATTGGCTCGATCTTAAAAAGCCGAAGTAAAGGCCTGGAAAGCTATGTGCATCAATCCTCTTTTAAACATCTCGATGTTATTCCGGCCAGTCCAACGCTGGGTGCATTGGCCCATGCACTTGAGTCCAAGCACAAGATTTATAAGCTACGAGATGCCTTGCAACAACTGTCAGGACATTATGATCGGGTGTTTATTGATACACCGCCTGCATTCAATTTCTTTACGCTCTCTGCACTCATTGCGGCAAACCGCGTGCTGATTCCCTTCGACTGTGACGTGTTTTCTAAACGCGCCCTGCAGACCCTGATTGAAAATGTGATTGAAACCCAAGATGACCATAATGAAGGGCTGGAAATTGAAGGTATTGTCGTCAACCAGTTTCAGGCACAGGCCAAATTGCCGCGTGAAGTGGTGCAGCAACTGAAAGATGAAGGATTGCCCGTACTCAATAGTATGTTACCGCCCTCCATCTTAATGAAAGAATCTCATCATAAAAATCAGCCCCTGATTCATTTGGCTACTGATCATAAATTGACTCAGGCCTATCAATCGTTGTTCAATGAGATAGAGCAGAATTAAGATCGAGTGAGCTATGAAACTTGTGAAAATAAGCCTGAGTATTGCTGCACTTGCATTACTGAGCGCCTGTGCAACGACGGTAAAACCGACTTATGTGTCGCCAACCCTGTATCAGACTTTGGGTTGTTCGCAACTACAGGGTGAATATAACCGTATTCAGCAGTATATCGACAATGGCGTTGAGCCACCGAAACGTACTGGCGTCGGTGTGGGCGTTGGTCTTGGCGGTGGCTGGGGCAGTCGCGGTGGCTGGGGTATTGGTCCGAGTGTTTCAGTTAATATGGGACAGTCATCCGATACCAAAAGAACCGAACTGGCACGGCTTTTAGGCGAGCAGGAAGCGATTGTACAGGCCGCGCGTTATAAGAACTGTCCAATCATCGTTCGGCAGGCGACGCCTAAATAAATCATTCAATATAAAACAAATAAATGCTGACTTCAGGTCGGCATTTTTTATTGTTTTAAACAAGAAAAGTGTGACTTAAATTAAGATAAAACTCACTGGAAATTGACCAGACTGTATAAAAATCTGAAATTTATAAGCTTGTTATCACACTCCCATATTGATTAAGCTACAACCTTGGTCCGGAATAGTTCATCGCGATGATTGAAAATTGGTTATTTGTTTTAGGACTCATTGCTGTGCTGATGGTTCCAGGGCCCGCCAATGCCTTGGTGGCCAGCTCTGCCCATCAGCAGGGGCAGGCCAAAACCAGTCTCTATCTTCCTGCCATTTTGCTCGGCTATTTTTATGCCATTAATGTCTGGGCTTTGTTGATTCATCTGGCATCACCGATCTGGCCAAATTTTAAAGGCTTGGTCTATGTACTAAGTACCATCTGTGTGGGCTGGATGACCTTGCATTTATATAAGGCTCAGCAGTTAGAACGTTACAGCAAGAACCATCCGCAGATTCGCCCCTGGCAAATGTTTACAACTACCCTAAAAAATCCTAAAGCAGCACTGTTGGCCTCCGGAATTTTACCGATGGAAACCTGGCAAAGCCCGACTAACTTCGTTCTGGTTTTTGCTGCCTTTAGCTTGAGCACCGTTCCGGTCGGGATTTTCTGGATGGTCTTTGGTCAGGCTATTTTGACCAGTCCATCTGAAAAAATAAAAGCCGGCCTTATTTATAAAGGCGCGGCTTTATTTGTTCTGCTTTGTCTGATCCCACTCCTGATCAAGCTCTGGGATTAAACGCACAGGCTGTAAAAGAATCTTAATGTAAAAAGTTTTTAAGCTGTTTTGCTTTTTTTAAGTTTTTGCTGGATAAAGCCAATCACACCTGGCAATACACTTAAGATAATGATGCCAAAAATCAGATAGGTGAAGTTGTCTTTGACGATCGGCATATTGCCAAACATATAGCCCAAAATGACAAATGAGCTAATCCAGGCAAATGCACCGATCACATTATAGGTCAGGAAATATTTGTAATTCATGCTGCCAGCACCGGCGACGAAGGGTGCAAAGGTACGGGCAAAAGGAACAAAACGCGCAAAAATAATGGTCTTACCACCATGTCTGGCAAAGAATTGCTGGGTCGCCAATAAGTGTTTTTTATTGATAAAGCGCGATTCGATCTCGAAAACCCGAGGACCAATATATTTACCAATATGATAATTCAGGGTATCGCCCAATACTGCCGCAACAAATAAAAGCGGAATCAGTACCCAGGGATCCATCACACCTGTAGACGCTGCCAAAGCACCTGCTGCAAATAGCAAGCTGTCGCCGGGCAGGAACGGCATCACCACCAAACCTGTTTCCACAAAGATAATCAGGAAAAGAATGGCATAAATCCAGATCCCGTAATTGGTGATAAATTCAAGCAAGTGATCATCAACATGCAAGATAAAATCAATCAGTTCCATGAGCCCAGTACAAGCAAAAGTGTGCTCAAATCCTAACAGCGATCACCTATAAAGTCAGTAATAAAAGTCGACTATTTTGCGGCTTATTTTTCTGCTGTCGGGCGAATCCCTTCACTTTTAAAATGGATGTATCAGGGTATGAGCATATTTTTATTGGGGCTTTTTGAGCAGACAACACAAGTTCATCATGGCGTTACACAACGTTTGCGGCATCTATTTCGGCTTTCTGTTTAGATCATAGAATCATCATAAAAATGGCAGGTCAAAACACATGAAAAAATATATTCTGGCGACACTGGTTCTGGCAGCTGCCAGTCCGGCACTTTGGGCTAAATCAGATCAGGCTATTCTGGAGGAAGCAAAACAGAATGTAGTCAGTATTGCTCAGGCACATAAAATGAAAGATGAAACCGGCGTGACCTTAAGGGGGCAGATCGTCAAACAGCGTGCAGCACAAAGTGACGAATTTGAATTAAGAGATAAAACCGGCAGCATCATGATTGATGTGGATGACGACCACTGGAAAAGATTAAAGCTCAAAGCAGGCGATCGGGTAGAAGTCTGGGGCGAGGTCGATACGCACCGCAACAAACCCACCGATATTGAAGTGATTCAGATTGAACGCGTGAAATAAACCATTCATTTGGCTGGAACAGGAAAGCAGCGAAACTCTGCTCTCCTGTGAACCAGTCAAAAATGAGGGCATTATTTTCTGAAATTTCTTAACTGTTTAATATTTAAACCAATTGGAATAGTGTGCTTAAACACAAGAAAAATGCTAGAATACGGCGCTTATCTTTCGTTTGCCTTTCATAGTTGTTCGTCATGACTACCAATACTCAAATTACTGAAGATCGTATCCTGATTCTGGATTTCGGTTCTCAATATAGTCAGCTCATTGCACGCCGTGTCCGTGAAGCTGGTGTATATTCTGAAATGTATGCCTATGATATGTCTGAAGAAGACATTCGTGCATTTAATCCAAACGGTATCATCTTGTCTGGTGGACCTGAGAGCGTTCACCTTGAAGGCAGCCCGCGTGCGCCACAAGTGGTATTCGAGCTCGGTGTGCCGGTATTGGGTATTTGTTATGGCCTGCAAACCATGTGCGAACAGCTTGGCGGTAAAGTCGAGCCAGGTACTGTGCATGAGTTCGGTTATGCAGAAGTAGATATCGTGGTACGTGACAAGCTGATCGGTAATTTACAGGACCGTGAAAACCAGTTGCATGTCTGGATGAGTCATGGTGACAAGGTTGCCCGTATTCCAGAAGGCTTCCAGATCACTGCACAAACTCCAAGCTGTCCAATTGCGATGGTGTCTGACGAAACTCGTGGTTTCTATGGCATTCAGTTTCATCCTGAAGTGACACATACCTCTAAAGGGGCAGAATTACTGTCGAACTTCGTTCATCAAATTTGTGGTTGCCGCGGTCTATGGACGCCAGAACACATTATTGATCTACGTGTAGAACAGCTTCGCCAACAGATCGGTGATGAAAAAGTATTACTTGGTCTTTCAGGTGGTGTGGATTCATCTGTTGTTGCAGCGCTGTTGCATAAAGCGATTGGTGATCAGCTGACATGTGTGTTTGTCGACAATGGTCTGCTTCGTTTGAACGAAGGTGATCAAGTGATGCAAATGTTTGCTGACAATATGGGGATTCGTGTCATCCGTGCTGCTGCAGAAGAGCGTTTCTTGACTGCACTTGCAGGCGAAGTTGATCCTGAAGCAAAACGTAAAATTATTGGCCGTGAGTTTATTGCAGTCTTTGCTGAAGAAGCACGTAAATTAGATGGGGTAAAATTCCTGGCTCAAGGTACGATTTATCCAGACGTGATTGAATCTGCTGCAAGCAAACAGGGCAAGGCACATGTGATTAAATCGCACCACAACGTGGGTGGTTTACCAGCAGACTTGGCTTTTGAACTGGTTGAACCATTACGTGACTTGTTTAAAGATGAAGTACGTAAATTGGGTACCACTTTGGGCTTGCCACACAGCATGATTTACCGTCATCCATTCCCAGGCCCAGGTCTAGGTGTGCGTATCTTGGGTGAAGTGAAAAAAGAATATGCAGACATTTTACGTCTTGCTGATGACATTTTCATGCAGGAACTTCGTGCCAGCGGTTGGTATGACAAGACTGCTCAAGCATTTGCGGTATTCCAGCCGGTGAAATCTGTCGGTGTTGTCGGTGATGGTCGCCGTTATGCATGGGTGATTGCACTGCGTGCAGTAGAAACTGTGGACTTTATGACTGCTCGTTTCGCGCATCTTCCTTATGATCTAGTCGATAAAATCTCGACTCGTATCATGAATGAAATTAAAGATGTTTCTCGGGTTGTGTATGACGTATCGTCTAAACCACCTGCAACTATTGAATGGGAGTAAAATCGGGATTTCTAAAAGCGATAGCTTTTAGCCGATTTTACGCCAAGAGCTATGCTCGCGGCAGTGAGGGATTTCTAAAAGCGATAGCTTTTAGCCGATTTTACGCCAAGAGCTATGCTCGCGGCAGTGAGGGATTTCATGAAGCACGGCTTCTTGCCTAAATTACGGCAAAGGCTATGCTCGCGCCAATCAGGATTTCACGAAGCACGGCTTCTTGCCTGAATTACTGCCAAGGCTATGGCTGCGCCAGTCAGTGTTTCAAGTAGCACGGCTTCTTGCCTGAATGATGCCAAGCGCTATGCACGTAGTAAATATCTGGTTGATCGGAGATATCCCGATAAAAAAGAGCGCTTCGGTGCTCTTTTTTATGAGGATTTTTTCTTCGTGATAGAATATGCAACTTTTCCATGTAAAGTTTATAAAAATTTAAGCTTTCACTAATATTCCTGATTTCATTATTTAAAGGGCGGACCAGAACTGCTTGGTTTGATTGGCCTTTGAATGACCTTGCTGGGTCACGGGCTTAAAGGCATTCCAGGGATTGGCTGGAGCAGGTTTGGGCTTTTCCAGCATTTTGGAATGATAAACTTCAATCCGATTTCGGCCTGATTTTTTCGCCTGATATAAAGCGATATCGGCTTGCTTGATCAGCTCCTCCAGCTTTTGCGTAGGCGACTCCAGTTCTGCTATACCAATCGAAATGGTAAAACGAATGGGCTGGTTCGGTTTGGCATAAACAAATTGTTTCTGAATTGCACAACGAATTCGCTCTGCAATCACCAGACTGTCTGGCAGCTGGGTATCTTCCAAGAGAGCAATAAACTCTTCACCACCAAAACGTGCAAGTACATCGCTATGGCGCATTTCTTTACGGGTGACTTCAGCAATCAGTTGTAGTACGCGATCGCCGATGTCATGCCCATAGTTGTCATTGATATTTTTAAAATGATCGACATCAAACATCAGCAGGCAGGTGCTGGCATGTTTGGGCCATTGATGAATAGAACGTTCAGCCATATCGACAAAATGGCGGCGGTTGTATAACTGGGTCAAATCATCCGTATGTGCCAGATTTTTTAAGGTTTGATAGTTCCATTCGTCCAGCAAAGAGCGCAGGAAGGAACGCCGTACATTCAGAATGTTATTCCAGTTAATATAAATGCTAAAAAACCAGAGTGGACTAAACACGACAGTAAAAATAAAGGCTTGAGATGCACTCATTAACTGGGTCACTCCAATCATGATAAACAGGGCAATCAAGATGGAACAATAGACCGCAACTTTAAATTGGGTCTGTATACACAGATTGGCGATGAGAATAAAGATCGCAGAGGCGTAAATATAGGTAGCAACATGGGGGCTGCTTGAAAGCACCAGCAGGCCAATCCATGCAGCTGCAGCCACAGTGGTGGCGATCGGCAGGATTCTATCTAGAATCTGAATGTTTTTATATGTGTTAAACAAGTAATAACAGCAAAGCATAGCGCCTAGAACCAAGATGACGCGCATCAGACCAGAAATAAAAAACATGTCTGGAATAATCAGAATATCGGCAAAGAAATACAGCAAAAAGGCAATTTGTGCCAGATAGTTGATTTGACGTAAATCAGTATGACTATGCGTATAGACATAATCGTGAAAATATTGCTGAAACGGGGCAGGAATACGGGCATGAGGATCTGTCAGCGCCTGTTCGATCAGCTGACGGTTTTGCAGATCACATTCAGATAATTTCAGTGATTTATCGGTCGTCGAGTTTTGAAAAGATATATTCGCCGTTGAATATATATTCTCATGCTGAGCAGACATGTCCTGGTCCAGTATTATTTTTATAGGTGCCTATTATGCCGTGATTGGATGAAAAATAACCTCCCTAAAATTGGGTATCTGACTTAAATTTGACTTTAAAACGTAACAAAAATTATATTTTTTAGCTGCAAAAGTGATTGAAATCCATAAAAATAATTTTTTTAAATTGAAGCTTGTCTTTAGCGGGAGCCGCAGAGATATTTACTTTTTGATTCAAATAGGCAATATCACTTGTGATCAACACCCTCTAAGCCAATTTTTATGGCCATATTTATAACATCTATATAATTCATTTAAAATAAAAAACGGTGATTCAATCACCGTTTTTTATCACACTGATTAGATGGATAAAATCTCCCCCTAAGTCTGAGCTATATATAGCGCAAGATAAAGAAGGGCTGATAAATCTTGGATAGCTTATTTCAACAACGCTTTCAAAAACTTACCCGTATGTGACGCTTTGACTTTTACCACCTGTTCAGGCGTTCCCTCAGCAACAATCATACCGCCTCCCGAACCACCTTCAGGGCCTAAGTCCACGACCCAATCGGCGGTTTTAATCACGTCTAGGTTATGCTCAATCACCACAATGGTATTACCCTTATCACGTAGCTGATGCAGGATGTCCAGCAGTTTGGCAATATCATGAAAATGCAGACCCGTGGTCGGTTCATCCAGAATATACAGGGTTTGACCGGTATCGCGTTTGGCCAGCTCACGCGCCAGTTTGACACGTTGCGCTTCACCACCAGAAAGAGTTGTAGCAGACTGACCAAGACGGATATAACCCAGACCCACCTGATGCAATGTTTCCAGACGACGGTGAATCACCGGAATTGCATCGAAGAAATGCATGGCATCCTCAACGGTCATCTGCAACACATCGGAAATATTCTTGCCCTTATAGTTCACTTCCAGCGTTTCACGGTTATAACGTTTGCCATGACAGGCATCGCAAGGCACATACATATCCGGCAGGAAATGCATCGCCACCTTGATCATGCCGTCGCCTTCACAGGCTTCACAGCGACCACCTTTCACGTTAAACGAGAAACGACCCGCGGCATAACCACGTGCTTTGGCTTCCGGAGTTTGTGAAAACAGTTCACGAATCGGGGTAAATAAACCGGTATAAGTGGCCGGATTGGAACGTGGGGTTCGTCCAATCGGACTCTGGTCAATATCCACAACTTTATCGAGGAACTGCAAGCCATCAATCGATTCAAACTTTTCCGATGTTAAAGTGGTTGCACCATTCAGTTGGGTCGCCGCCAAAGGTAACAATGTCCGGTTAATCAAGGTCGATTTACCCGAACCCGATACCCCGGTAACACAAGTCATAATGCCCAAAGGAATGGTCAGATCGACTTTTTTCAGGTTATGCCCAGATGCACCCATCAGCTTGATCTGTTCTTCAGGTTTAGGTGGCTGAATCCGTTTTTTCGGCACTTCAATTTTTAACTTGCCAGACAAATATTGTCCGGTCAGCGAGTCAGGATTGGCCAGAATTTCATCATAAGTCCCTTCAGCAATCACATGTCCACCATGTACACCTGCACCCGGGCCAATATCAATAATATGATCGGCGGCACGAATTGCATCTTCATCATGCTCGACCACCAAGACGGTATTGCCCAAGTCTCGCAGACGGATCAGGGTTTGCAGTAGACGGTCATTGTCACGCTGATGCAGACCAATTGAAGGCTCATCCAGCACATACATGACGCCCATCAGGCCGGCACCAATCTGGGAAGCCAGACGAATACGCTGTGCTTCACCGCCCGACAATGTTTCGGCAGAACGCGACAGGCTGAGATAATTCAGACCGACTGAGACCAGGAAGTGCAGACGTTCACGGATTTCCTTGAAAATCTTGTCGGCGATTTCTCCGCGTGCGCCTTCTAGGTTAATGTCCTGATAATAGCTTTCGGCATCACCAATCGACATGCGGGTAATGTCGGCAATGGTCTTGTCCAGAATTTTCACATTCCGCGAGATTTCATTCAGCCGTGAACCATCACAGGCATCACAGGCAGCATTGGACAGATACTGCGCCAGATCATCACGCACATAATTACTTTCAGTTTCACGATAACGGCGTTCCAGATGCGGCAAAATTCCTTCAAAAGGAATGACCCGATTATGGCGACGACCACGCTCATCGATATAGCTCAGATCAATTTTTTCTTTGCCGGTGCCGTACAGAAATTTTTTCTTGGTATCGGCATCCAGTTCATTCCACGGCGTTTCTAGCGAAAAACCGAAATGCTCGGCGACTTTCTGGATCATGCTGTAATAGTAAGGACGCTGACGGTCCCAACCACGAATCGCGCCTTGGCTAACGCTGACCTCAGGATTAGGAATCAGTTTGTCGGCACTGAAATGGCTGCGGGTCCCTAGACCATCACAGACCGGACAGGCACCAAAAGGATTGTTGAATGAAAACAGGCGTGGTTCCAGTTCAGCCACTGCACGGTCACATTCCGGGCAGGAGTGTTTGGCTGAAAACACACGATCGTTATGCTCGCCCTTCATCCAGGATAAAATCGCAATATCGCCACCGAGGCGCAGTGCAGTTTCAAAACTTTCTGCAATACGGTTGCCCAGATCATCACGGACTTTAAAGCGGTCGACCACGACTTCAATGGTATGTTTTTTCTTTTTGTCCAGTTCTGGTGGCGGATCAATTTCCATGATCTCGCCATCGACGCGGGCACGGACAAAACCTTGACTCTGTAACTGCTCAAATAAGGCGGTATATTCACCTTTACGCTCACGCACCACCGGGGCAAGCAGCATCAAGGCTGTGCCTTCTTCCAGCACTTTGACTGCATCGACCATTTCCGTGACGGTTTGTGCCACCATCGGCAGGTCATGTTCAGGACAGAAGGGTGTACCGACACGTGCATACAGCAGACGTAAGTAGTCATAAATTTCGGTAATGGTACCCACGGTAGAACGCGGGTTATGGCTGGTCGATTTCTGTTCAATCGCGATGGCTGGACTGAGACCTTCAATCGAATCGACTTCCGGTTTTTCCATTTGTGAAAGGAACTGGCGTGCATAGGCAGACAGCGATTCTACATATCTGCGTTGACCTTCGGCATATAAGGTATCAAAGGCAAGCGAGGACTTACCTGAACCAGACAGTCCCGTAATCACCACAAACTTGTCGCGTGGTATATCAAGGTTCACATTTTTCAGGTTATGGGTACGTGCGCCTCGAATACGGATGTGGCTTTGGCTCATGCAAGGATCCTAGAATATTCATCAAAAACCCTTATATGATACCGGATGAAAAATGTTCAAGTGCAAATAAAAGTATTTTAAACGTCAAGTTATGTCGGTGATTGGTCAATTCATCACAATACCGAGAAATATCACAGTAGATCGCTTCACTGTTCAGAATGACTGGACGTGAGGGAAGTTCTTAACAAGCCGCTGCATAGCGGCGTTCAAAGATAGATTCAATATCTTTAAAGTAGCGGTCACGTGGCACATCATGATGCAGACGTGCATAAAAATTCACTTCATTTTCCAGAATGTGCAGAAAGTCCTCATAGTCTTTTTGGAAAAAATCCAAGTCAAGCAAATCATTACGGCGTGCCTGATGACAGCGATACTTTTCAATAAATTTCAGTAGATGTTTCTGGATATGCGTGTTGGTATGGTAAATCAGATAAGTCGCTGCCGAACCACAATCTAGGCAGCCCTGTTCCAGATAGATTTCTTCATTGTTGAACCAGCAACATTGCAGGGTGAAAAATGCCCGAATCGCTTCGGTGCCTAAAGTGTCCATATTATCTGCCTCTTTCCGGGATTGATTTTATTAATTGATAATTATTCTCAATTATTGTGCGGCAATTTTGGGCTTATAGCTAGGTCTAGCATACCGGCCCGTTCTATCCTTGTTTTTTCAGACTAAGCCGTTTTTATGATCAGTTTATGACAGCAGAAATTTTTTAAACGGCTATAACCAAAAAGCCCTGTCTTAAACAGGGCTTTTTTTATTCGTCTTATTCATCCAGACCAGGCCACTGGCGTTGCTCAAAGGCACTGTCCCAGAACAACCATTCCAGACGGGCAGCATGGGTATAAGCTGCATGCATTTTTTCTAGTGTATCGGCATCAACACGCGCCGCAACACGGTCAACAGTCGCAATCACATTACGTACCGCAGTGTGGAACTCTTCTCCTGAATAGGTGTCCACCCAAGCCTGATACGGATTATTCGGCGCAGAGTTGTCGACAATATCTTTACCAACTTCAGCATAAATCCAGAAACAAGGCAGCAACGAGGCCAGCACCACCGGGTAGCTTTCCGACCATGCAGTCGAAGTGAGATAAGAGGTATAATGA
The DNA here is from genome assembly GCF_019195275.1 of Acinetobacter sp. F9. Lineage (NCBI taxonomy): Bacteria > Pseudomonadati > Pseudomonadota > Gammaproteobacteria > Moraxellales > Moraxellaceae > Acinetobacter > Acinetobacter sp. F9. The sequence goes on along the minus strand of NZ_CP078068.1, from coordinate 1,760,072 downwards.
TGGCAAGCCAGCGTCAGAGGAGTACTTTCGAACTGGTCTTTGCTAATGCCAAAATCCTGCATAAAACCGTCATGCAGGCTACGCTCCACCACAATCGCAATTTTGGCGGCTTCAGCAAACTGAATCACATCATCTGCCTCAAATGCTTTGGCGGCACAGACTGCCAGTGCACGGCCATAAGCCAATAAATAATGTGCATCCTGAATCACATAATGACTAAAGGCCTCACGGCTTAATGTGCCTTGTGCCAGTTGCTGATTAAAGGGCAGAGCCAGGGTCTTCTGATAAAGCCCTAGATTACGTTGCCATAGCTCTTGTGAAAAACTCATGCGGAAATCCTTCGCAGTTCAAGTTAAACCATGCAGCACTATAGCAAAGATCGGGCTGTTGAAAAGAACGGCAGATTTTAAAAACAGAAAATAAGCTAAAACAGCTCAGGAAGTGCTTTGGTTTATGCGCTAAAAGTTTCATAATTAGCTTAACTTTTCCTATTCGTATTGCTGCTCTTTCGCAGCCATACATTTATTTAATTTATCCAAGGTCGTTGTGTATGTTGAAACATTTTGGTTTCTCGATTGCATTTTCGATCGTGTGTCTTGGTTTGTCTGCGTATTGGGGTTATACCCATGGTCCTGACGCAGGCCTGCAAACCATGCTCACAGCGCTGACCATTACCGCTATTCTGGCGATTATGGAAGTGTCGTTGTCCTTTGATAACGCGGTTGTCAATGCCTCAGTCCTACGGGGTTGGGATCATTTCTGGAAAATGCTGTTCCTGACAGTCGGTATTCTGATTGCAGTCTTCGGAATGCGTTTGATCTTCCCGGTGGTCATTGTTGCAGTGACTGCAGACCTGGGCTTTATGGAAGTGGTACGTCTGGCCCTGAATGATCCGAAAGAATATTCAGCACGTTTAATGGCACATCATCCCGAAATTGCAGCTTTTGGTGGTGCTTTTCTGTTGATGGTATTCCTGAACTTCTTCCTGGATGAAGAAAAAGACACGCACTGGTTCAGACGGGTGGAACGCCGTCTGTCCAATCTGGCCAATGTACCAGCGATGTCGGTGTTTATCGCACTGGTGGCCTTGTTAATCATGGCAGCCAATGTCGATGAAGCCAAGCGTCTGGCAGTGACTATGGCGGGAATCTGGGGCATCGTAATTTATATTGGGGTGCAGGTCTTGAGCCATATGCTCGGTGGTGAACCGGAAGTCGATGAAGAAGGCAATGCGATTCGTCATGATGAAAATGGCGTACCGACGGGTGTAGTGAAAGCCGGTATTGGTGGTTTCCTCTATTTAGAAGTCCTGGATGCCTCTTTCAGTTTTGATGGCGTGATCGGTGCCTTTGCGATTACCTCAGACGTGGTCATCATCATGCTGGGTCTGGCAATTGGTGCGATCTTTGTCCGTTCAATGACGATTTATCTGGTTGAGCAGGGCACATTGGATGCTTATATCTACCTGGAACATGGTGCGCATTATGCCATCGGTGCACTGGCTTTCATTATGATTGCCAGCGGAACCGGTCTGCATGTGCCAGAAGTGGTAACCGGTCTGATCGGTGTAGCCTTTATTGTCTGGGCAGTATTTGCCTCGATTCAATACAAAAAGCGTCAGGCGGCTTTAGACAAATAAAGCGCTGTTCCTGAATAAAAAGCGTAGCTCCGGCTGCGCTTTTTTGTTTTTAGATTGGCATCATCTTTATTTCAAATAAAATTCATGTCTTCTTCATGAGCTGAATGTCCTATAATCTGGGCTCCAGATTAATTAACCCAATCGCCATAATTTATGATGAATGCTTTAGAACGTCGTTCAACCTTTGCCCTGAGCAGTATTTTTGCACTGCGCATGTTGGGGTTGTTTATGATTATCCCGGTGTTTTCTGTGGCAGGGCAGGCCTATGATGATGCAACGCCTGCACTGATCGGTTTGGCGGTCGGGGTCTATGGTTTGACTCAGGCCTTATTACAGATACCATTTAGCCTGATTGCAGACCGCTACAGCCGTAAGCCTTTGATTGTTTTAGGACTGCTGCTGTTTGCCTTGGGTGGTGCGATTGCAGCCATGTCTGACAGCATTTATGGCGTGATTATCGGTCGTGCCATTGCCGGTGGTGGCGCAGTATCCGCTGTCGTCATGGCCTTGCTGGCCGATGTCACGCGTGAAGAAAACCGCATGAAAGCCATGGCAATCATGGGCATGAGTATTGGTCTGTCTTTTGTGGTGGCATTTAGTCTCGGGCCTTGGCTGACAGGTCTGGTTGGCATTTCGGGATTGTTCTGGGTTACTACGGTGATGGGATTGGCTGCCATTGCGATGCTGTTTATGGTGCCTAAAGTCACGCGGCATCATAAAAACTTTCAACAGGGTTATCTGACCCAACTGAAACAGGTGCTCCAGATTGGCGATCTGAATCGTCTGCATGTATCTGTGTTTACCCTGCATTTATTGCTCACAGCCATGTTTATTTATGTGCCTTCGCAGCTGATCGAGTTTGCAGATCTGCCGCTTTCCAGTCATGGCTTGGTCTATTTACCCCTGTTGGTGCTAAGTCTGTTCTTTGCTTTTCCGAGTATCATTCTGGCAGAAAAATACCACAAAATGCGCGCGATTTTTCTGGTGGCGATTAGCGGTATTATTCTGGGTTTAATGGTGATGGTCTTTGGTTTTGAATCCAAATATATCTTGCTCATTGGCCTGGGCCTGTTCTTTATTGCCTTTAACGTGATGGAGGCCTTATTGCCTTCCTGGCTGTCTAAAGCTGCACCGATCCAGTCTAAAGCGACGGCAATGGGCGTGAATGCCAGCAGCCAGTTTTTGGGTGCCTTCTTTGGTGGGATGATCGGTGGTCAATTGTTGCTGCTCAATAATACCTCGATGGGCTGGAGTATCCTGACCGGGATTGCGATTGTTTGGCTGCTGATGAGTTTCGGGCTAGCTCAGCCACGCTATCTTTCATCACTGGTGCTGCGTTTGCCGGAAAGCAGACAAACTGACGAATGGACTTCTCAGCTTTTGGCGATTCGTGGTATTGAAGAAGTCGTGGTGATGGCTGAACAGCAAGTTGCCTATATAAAAGTCGATAAACAGCAGATTGATGATGCTTCGCGACAACAATTAACGCACTTGTTAGGTAAAGAGGTAGCCATTTAAGCATAACTCTTATAAAGTAAAATACAGAAATATATAGGAAGTAAACAGCAAATGCGTGGTGTAAATAAAGTCATTTTAGTGGGTACTTTGGGTAAAGATCCGGAAACCAAAACTTTTGCAAATGGTGGTTCTCTCACTCAATTTTCGATCGCCACTAGCGATTCGTGGACAGATAAAAGTACCGGTGAACGTAAAGAACAAACGGAATGGCACCGTATCGTGTTGCATAACCGTTTAGGCGAAATTGCGCAGCAATATCTGCGTAAAGGTTCTAAAGTATATATTGAAGGTTCATTACGTACCCGTCAGTGGACTGATCAAAATGGTCAGGAGCGCTATACAACGGAAATCCGTGGTGATCAAATGCAGATGCTGGACTCGAATCGTTCACAAGGCGAGCAGGGCGACAACAGTTTTAACCAGCCACGTTTTAATAACAATAATCAGGCGAGTAACAACCAAAGTGGCGGTTATGGCAATAATCCGCAGTCGGGTTATGGTTCAGCGCCGCAGCAAGGCGGTTTCAACAACAATCAGGGTGGCGGTTATGGCAACAATAACCCGAGTGGTTTTGCACCGAAATCTGCACCTGCACCAACAGCAGCGCCTGCAGCTGATTTAGATGATGATCTTCCGTTTTAACTTATCAGAACGGTAAATCTTCATCCAAGACCCACCTGAATCCGGTGGGTTTTTTATGTCTTGAATTTGCTTTGTTTAGTTTGGATAGAGCTCAGAGCTTTATCATTGCTAACCTAAGTTACAAAAAATTATATTTTAACTGCTCGGCTTATGTTCCAAATTCTAGGCTCCATATTGAGCAAATCAATCAGATCAGTAATCCTCATAGAAATCTTAAATCTAAAAAAACGATTATTTTTATAAAAACTTACGGTTTTACCTATTTAAGAAATTTTCGTATTCTATCTTCATCGAATGAATAATCTCACCAATATACGAGGAAAGGTCTCATGAGTTTAATCAATACTGAAATCAAACCATTCAACGCCACTGCTTACCACAAGGGTCAATTTGTGGAAGTGTCCGAGCAGGACATGAAAGGTAAATGGTCGGTTGTATTCTTCTATCCTGCTGACTTTACTTTTGTTTGTCCAACTGAATTAGGCGATCTTGCTGATCAATATACTGAATTCCAGAAAATGGGCGTAGAAATTTATGGTGTATCAACCGATACGCACTTCACCCATAAAGCTTGGCACGATACCTCTGACGTAATTGGTAAAATCCAGTACCCAATGATCGGCGATCCAACCTGGACTTTGGCGAAAAACTTTGAAGTATTGATTGAAGCTGAAGGTCTGGCAGATCGTGGTACTTTCGTGATCGATCCAGAAGGTAAAATCCAGATCGTTGAAATCAATGCTGGTGGTATTGGTCGTGATGCAGCTGAACTGCTTCGCAAAGTGAAAGCAGCGCAATATGTACACGCTCACCCAGGTGAAGTATGTCCTGCGAAATGGAAAGAAGGCGAAGCGACTCTTGCTCCTTCAATTGACTTAGTGGGTAAAATCTAATTCGCTCACTTGCTTTCGAAGCAAAAAATCCAGCACTCAGTGCTGGATTTTTTTATTGGCTGCTCAGCATGACAGCGCAATTTAAATGGTATAGCCCTGATGGCCTTCTGCCTGGGCACGTAAGCCTTCGACCAAATGTTCAATCAGTTTTTCCATCACCAGGCGCTGACCTTTGCGTGAGGCATAGATCAGTTGTACGGTTCCCATATTGGAACACCAGTCTGGCAGCAGATGGGTCAGGCGACCAGCTTTGAGATCTGCTTCTACGGTTAACAAGGGTAGATCGGCAATACCCAGGCCATCCAGGGCAGAATAGTATACGCCGGCCAGATCGTTGCTTTTGATGCGGGGTTCTAGGGGGATATCCATCTGTTCATGACTGTCGATACGATGCAGATGCCATTGATAGTGGTTTTTCTGCGTGCCTAAAACGATGGTCGGAAAGTCATTGATCTCAGTGGGGTAGTGTATCGAACGGCCTTGCAACAGCTCCGGACTGGCAACCAGACAATGCGTGGTTTTAATCACATCGCGAACGACAATGCTGGAATCTTCATTGGCTTCAAAGTTGGTGCGGATCGCCAGGTCAATCTCATCATGCAGCACATCGACACGCCGGCTGGTAATTTCCATTTCTACCTGAACCTTGGGATAAGTCTTGAGGAATTCATTCAGCAGGCTGCGGATCTGGTAGCGCATCATCACCGAAGGACAACTCAGCTTGACCAGGCCTTGTGGTTCACTTTTCTGCTTGAGCAAGACATTACGGGCACAGTCCACCTGTTGAATCAGCTTTTCGCATTCCTCAAAAAATTCCTGGCCCAGTGAGGTCACCTTAAAATGTCGGGTTGAGCGTTGAATCAGGGTGACATTGAAACGGGCTTCCAGCTCTAAAATACGTCGGCTGAGTTTGGATTTGGTGATTCCGGAGATGTCACTGGCTGCACTGAAGCCGCCATGCTTGACCACCAGATAAAAATAATAATAGTCATCAAAAGAATGCACCTTTCACCTCAATCGCCCTGCGCTCATACAATGCCCATCATAGGGGAAATCCGGGCCAGGCTAAACTGTTTCCAAGCCAGATTAATTTAATTGTTCCAACAAAAAGCGACCCGAAGGCCGCTTATTTTAGAGATGTGTATGGTTTATTTCTGTGCAGTATTCTGGCTATAGCTATTCATCAGGTTGCGGTAGTCAGGAATATGATTGCTGAATAAGCTGCCGAGACCTTCGATATCATTACGCCAGTCACGGTGCAGTTCACAAGCCAGACCAAACCAGGTCATCAGCTGTGCACCAGCCTGTGACATGCGGTTCCATGCAGCATCACGTGTCAGGTGATTAAAGGTACCAGATGCATCTGTCACGATGAATACGTCAAATTCTTCTTCAAGTGCAGACAGCGCCGGGAAGGCGACACATACTTCAGTCACCACGCCAGCAATGATCAACTGTTTTTTACCCGTGGCTTTTACCGCTTTAACAAAATCTTCATTATCCCAGGCATTAATTTGCCCTGGACGAGCAATATAAGGTGCGTCCGGGAATAGCTCTTTCAGCTCAGGAACCAACGGACCATTTGGGCCTTGTTCGAAGCTGGTGGTCAAAATGGTCGGTAAATTGAAATATTTTGCTGCTGCCGCAAGCGCCAATACATTATTTTTGAATTTATCTGGGTCAATATCACGAACCAGTGACAACAAACCAGTCTGATGGTCTACAAGTAATACGGCTGCATTGTCTTTGTCTAAACGTACATAAGGTTTTGCCATTTCTCTGTTCCTCTCTATAAAATTAGCATCCCGTCTTGGATCAAACCCAGGTTGTTCCGGGACGTGGTGATTTTTATATTAGAGCTAAAAACAGGACAAAATAAGCCCAAATTCTGGGATAAATAATCTTAAAAATAGGATAATTAAAAATTTAGACCAAAATTTTAGTTTATTTGTGTTGAATTCGGGAAGTTAAAGCAAAGATTGTCTTATATATAAGATACTGTATTCCAGCTTAGGACTATCAGCGCATCTTGGCCCGGCATAAACTGGCTGCATGTTCATCCTATCGTAATAGGAGTTAAAAGATGAAAAAAGTAATTGGTGTTTACCGTAATCAAAACATGCATTGGGTCGGTGATGGCTTTCCGGTCAAAAATCTGTTTTCCTATGACCGTTTAGGTCAGGCGATCAGTCCGTTTTTGTTGCTGGATTATGCTGCGCCCTATCATTTTGATCCGACGACTGTACAACATGGCGTGGGTTCACATCCACATCGCGGTTTTGAAACAGTGACGTTAGCCTATCAGGGGGCAGTGACGCATCAAGATTCAAGTGGCGGTGGCGGCACGATTCAGGCAGGTGATGTGCAGTGGATGACCGCAGGCTCAGGTGTAGTCCATGAAGAATTTCATTCTCCAGATTTTGCCAAACATGGCGGTCTCTTTGAAATGGTACAGCTCTGGGTCAATCTGCCGGCCAAAGACAAGATGACCACACCACGTTATCAGGCGATCACTGCGGCAGCTATTCCGCGGATTGAAATGGATGAAGAGGCGGGGCATATCCGGGTGATTGCAGGTGAGTTTGCTGGTCATCAAGGTCCTGCTCATACTTTTAGTCCGATCAATGTCTGGGATGGTGAACTGAAAGCGGAATATGAAACCACATTACATATCCCTGCCGGGCATAATGCACTGTTAGTCGTGCTGAAGGGTGAGCTGGTGGTCAATGCGAGCCAGAAAGTCCTGGACAGCTCAATTATAATGTTTGCCCGTGATGGAGATCCGGCGATTCAGTTGCAAGCCTATCAGGATACCCAGTTTGTGTTACTGACAGGCGAGCCACTCAATGAGCCCATTCAAGGTTATGGCCCGTTTGTAATGAACAGCAAGGAAGAAATTATGCAGGCATTTCAAGATTTTAATCAGGGTAAATTTGGTGAAATTGCGGTGCAGGCTGAATAGTACACCGAGCGGTTAAACAAAGAAGCCTCTGCTTTCGCAGAGGCTTTTATTTTATAAGGCGCTGTAGTTTCTTGTCGTTTTAAATAATTTACGCATAAACTCATCTTGGTGGAATCTGATGGGTTTATGGTTTTATTATGCTGTGAATCATAGGTTTTTCAAGGGCGTTTGTCAACCAAAGGTTATAAAAATGGTTAATTAAGATGTTTGTTTTTAAAGTGATTTTTCTGGTTATATGGAAAAAATATGAATAAAATCCTGAGTTTGGTGAATTTTGTAACCTGTTCAAAAAAATAGTGAAAAGCAGATTTTATCCCGTCCAATTGCCTTTACGAAAAACATATATTCTGGAAGATTTTAATAACCTGTTTGATTGGCGCATGGTACATAATTTCTGTAGTTTTTCAATGACGGATGATCAGTTTGGATATCGCAGTAATTGGTAGTGGCATGGCCGGACTGGCAACAGCCAGAATTCTCCAGGATGCAGGACATCACATCACGATTTTTGAAGCACTTCCAGGTCGTGGCATGGACAGTCATAGCCTTGAATTTGAAGGGGGGCTAATTGATGCACCTTTACGTGTGATGAATCCTTATCTGTGGAAAAACACCCTGAGTCTGGCCACGTATCTGGGCATTAAAACTTATCCGGTGCGTACCTATATGGCCTGCAGCTGGTTATTTGAAGATAAAACTGAAACCTGGCTGACCACATCGCGTAGCCGTATCGGCAATATTCCAATTATCAATAACCGTAAAGGCTTGCAGCAGTACGGCTGGCGTCTGGTCAAGGGCCTGTTGCAGCTCAAAGTGGCATTAACCAAATTTTTTAAGTCGAAAAATCAGGACATCAGCCTGGCGGAATTTATCAATCGCAATGAGATTGAAGAAGTGTTCTGGCATGGCGCCGTAATGCCGGTACTGTATACCATTTGTACCTGCAATCCGAAAACCATTGGTGAATGGCCGGCGAAACCTTTATTGATTTTCCTGCGTCAATTGACTGATGGCGATGCCTTACTACGCCTGCAAGGCGGAACACCGGCGCTGGTCGACAAACTGGTGGAAGGTATTCATATTGAAGATGGTTCAGCGATTACACTGGTTCAAGAGCAGGGCGATCAGGTCAAAGTTGAAAATGCGGCCGGTTATTCAAAACTGTTTGATCGGGTTATTGTCGCGACGCCAACCACTAAAATTGAGCAATTCCTGGATCCAACCCAGTTTGCCAGTGAAATTGAATTATTGAAGAAATTCAAATTTGAACAGGGTGAACTGGTGATTCATACCGATGCCAGCGTGATGCCGCCAAAACGTAAAGACTGGGCTGTGCTCAGCTATATGATGGATCGTAAGTTTACCCGTCAGCAATTTACAGTGTGGCTCAACTCGATTGAACCTTCTCTGGTCGGCAAGTCGGCAGTGTTCCAGACTTGGCGTCCGGTGACCGAGATTGATCCGAAAAAAGTGATTACCTCGGTCATGCTGACGCGTGCGGTGGTCGATGCCAATACCGTGGCGCTGAACAAGGAATTACAGCAGCGTCATCTGGAAGCCAATCGCAAAGTCTTTTTCTGCGGTTCATGGTCATGTGACGGTTTGCCCATTCTAGAATCGGCTGTGACCTCAGCGATGAAGATTGCGGAAATTTTCGGTGCGCCTTTACCGTTTCAGGGTTTAAAACCTGTGGTCGAGGTTGCTCCGCAACTGGGTTATTAATTGATGCAATGGCTTCAGGCACTGCGTCAGCGCTTTCCTCAGCATAAATATGCAATTCATGCAGCGGCGCTGGGGGATCAGGCGCAATTGCCTTGGAGTAATTTGGGCTATTGGCAGGCAGGACAGCAGGATTATGTTGCTGCCTGTCGCACGCTGGCCGATCAGCTCGCGCAGTGTGTCAATTTGAATTCAAAAGATAAATTACTGGATCTGGGCTGTGGTCAGGGTGCAAGTTTATTGCACTGGCAACAGCACTACCGAGTGCAATATCTAGCCGGTGTCGAATTACAAGCGGCTTGCGTGGCCACTATTCAGCAACATCTGCCAGAACTGAATGCCATCTATCAGGCCTCGTTTCTGCGTTTAAACGAATTACAATTTTCCCAGCATTTTGATGTGGTGTTGTGCCTAGATGCAGCCTATCACAGTCCTGTGCCTTTATTCTTGGAGCAGATCCGCAGTGTTTTAAATTCAAATGCGCGGATTGGTTTTCATCATCTGGTTTTGTCCGAGCGTTGGGAAAATTTAAATGCATTACAACGGCGTAAATATCAGTTTTTATTGAAATCTGCCGATGTGAATTTAAAAGATTTAATGTCTGTCGGTGCGTTGTATGCCTGTCTGGACCGTTTTGAATTTAAAAATATTCAGATTCAGGATCTGTCCGAACCGGTATTTTCCGGCTTTGCGGATTACGTGCAAAAAACTTTGAATTCAAAAGCATCAGATGATCAGGCTCAAGGCTCAAAACTGGATCATTTTAAAATTCAGATGACAGCGAAACTATGCCGAAAATTATATCAGGAAGGGATCGTGAGATATGTGCAAGTGACAGCACAATCGAAGCACTAGAAAGTGCAAGAAGACTCAGCTGAAAATACCAAAACCCAGAAACATCAAAGCCTCACTAAAAAGCGAGGCTAAGATATGGTGCCGGCACACGGATTCGAACTGTGGACCTACTGATTACAAGTCAGTTGCTCTACCAACTGAGCTATGCCGGCATGGTGGAGTGCATTTTACAGATTTTTTTTGGTCACGCAAGCCAAAAAATAACCGTTTAAACTGTTTCGGCAGGATTTGTTTATTTTGACCCGATGGATGGAAAGTTCTGTTTTTGGCTATGCGCAAAGAAATCGCCCATATGTGTAGATATGGGCGAGGGTGAAAGCACAGGATTGGTTCTGGATATGAGTCAGTTATACGGTTTATCTGTTTTTTAGGATGCGATCTAATTCTTGTGCACATTCCTCTAAAGTAAAGGCCATATCAAACTGCATTTGAGGTTTGAGTTCTTGAGCGAGGCTTCTCCACTGTTCGATGAGTCTCAAGGCTTTTTGAATTTTATGTTTATTGATGTCCTTGGCAATGGTTGGGGTGTAACCGCCACGTTTTGCATTTTTAATCTGTTTGGCATAGTTTGCGCTGTTATTCATGTTCGCTCTCCGAATAGCAGTGTATCTATTTTTTAACTTCAAATTTGAATGGCCCGGTTCACTTGGTTATTTCTTTCTATCCTGTGGTTTTTATTCTCCTTTTAGTTGATTTATAAGCAACATAACATAGCTTTGATGACAATAAAATTAAGCTATTTCTGTGCCAGTTTTTTGTTTGAACACATAAATAAAAACCTGAAATAAATGGCGTACAGAAACTGCACAATTTATCAGTTTTTTGGCTGATGAAAAATGAAGATTTTTAAAAATAGAATTGAACGTAAGTGTTGTGTTGCAAAAGATTTTTATGAACGAGGATTGATATCAATTCAATGCTCTGATTAAAGTAATGTATAACAATATTTTATAAAATAGGCAGATGATTTTTTTGCTAATCAGATGATGGATAAAATTAAATATAAAAAACCCGAATCATGTGATTCGGGTTTTTAAATTCTGGCGGTGAGAGAGGAAGTCTTAAACAAGTTATAAGCATATGAAATAAATAAATATAAATTTTTATAAATTCATATGTACCGACAAATATACCGACAAGTATTCAGAGTTGAAGTATCAGTACACGTATCATCAATTAGATTCCTTATTTCTCGATTCGAGTGTTTTTGAACATAAAACTGATTTTTTAGCTTAAAAAAATATAAGTGATTTTACTGTTTTTTCCCGATCCACGTCTGCAGTGTTGCCCTTTAAGATTTTACATCTAGTAGGAATTCAAGTGATTTTTTATCAGGTGAACGCAAATTTGAGGTTTGTCTAATTAGACTGCTTCGATCTAAATCAGTTATTCAGTTGTCACGATTTCTATAAATTTTGAGCCTGAATGGTGATGTAAAAGTAAATAAAAAAATAAATTAACCTTGAGGTTGATTTTATTACAATAATCTATATTATGTGTTTATACCGTGATGGTATTTACTCATTCAATAGAGGATGAGTTAAGCAATAGGGTTATGAAAATGTCTAAGCTAACAGAATTTGGAAAAACAGTGAGAAAACTTAGGATTGATTACGATATCAATCTTAATGAACTTGCGACTTCTATTGGTGTTAGTTCAGCTTTCTTATCAGCTGTTGAAACAGGTAAAAAGCCTATAAGTGCTGAATTAATTAAAAAAATTACAAATGCTTTAGATCTAAAGAAAGATGAAGAAAAGTTGTTAACGCATGCTGCAAGTCAAAGTATTGATAATGTGAGTGTTCGAACAAGCAATCCAGAAGAAGCAGAAATTGCTCTTATGTTTGCTAGAAGAATTCAAGATGATACTTTGGATATGGCTAAACTTAGAAAAATTCTTGAGGAGAATTAATAAATGACATCTGGACGTATGCCTAGAGGAGTTAAAGTCGCACCTTTAAGCAAACAAAGCATAAAACAAAAAGCATTAATCATTCGTGACAGGATTTTTAAACTATCACTGAACCAGCCAATAGATTTAAGTCGATGTTTAGAGCATAGATTGCATGAATTGGGAGTGGTTTTAGATATCTGGGAAATTGAGGATATGCCTGATGTGGAGGCTTTAACTAATCCAGATGCAATGACAGTTATTCTTCGTGTTGATACCTATGATGCTTTGTGTGATGTAACTGACCCAAAGCATTTTCGTGCTCGTTTCACTGTGGCCCATGAAATTGGGCATCTTATTCTCCACGAAGGATTTGCTTTAGCACGTGGGGCGATCAGACATAAACACTATGAAGATTCTGAATGGCAGGCTGATACTTTTGCAGCTGAGCTACTAATGCCAACACAAGCATGTATCGACTTATCAATTGAAGAAATTCAAGAGAATTTTCAGGTTGGCTATAAAGCAGCAAGAAATAAATTTAACTCATTAAAATGAAAAACTGATATGAAAGTTATCTCTCATATCAGTTTCGGATAGTACACCCAAGGGCTATTCGGCTCGCCTAGATGACTATAGTAAAGCGTAAGGAACTTCATTGTAGATCATTTAAGTAAGCTTTTCAAATCTCCTTGGGAGAGGAGGTGAGCTATGTGCTTAAGAAGTTAGGTACTCAAGAACCGCCGAAAGGCATGAAATGGATCTTTTGTAGATTTCGTAAAGTACGAGGCAATTCTGGCAAGGTGTTAGATGCGCATGAGTATGGTTATGAGGCATGGGCTTTTCTAGTTCCATGTGCAGCTTAAATGATCTAGGTACACAGGTAATTTTGCCTGTGTGCTTTATACAAATAATGGAGTTTTAAAATGTCAAATTATCTAATAAACCATAAAAATTGCCCTGAATGCGGCAGAAGATTAAAAAATTACTATTATTACTGTGGACACTGCGGGAATCAGGATGTAGTCAACTGGAAGACCTCAAGTATATTTCTAATGATTACTGGTGCCATATTTATTCTAGTTATTTTCTTTGTTACTAGGAATCTTTGTGAAAATTTTCTTTTCTCCCAAGTTCCATTTTGCAAGTATTTCTAAAAAATATTTATAAGGATTAGATTATGAAATTTAAAGAAAAAAGCCGCTCTATAGAAATGAATTGCCCAGTTTGTGCTGATAATATGTTTAAGCATAATGAAGATGAAAACAGTTCAATTGTTTGTAATTCATGTTCAACTGAATTTACTAGAGATGAGTTGAAAGAAGCTAATACTGAAAATATTGAGCAACATAAAAAAGAAATGGTTGATAAGGCAATTAATGAGGTAAAAAAACAGTTCCAAAAAGATATTAAAAATATCTTTAAAAATAGTAAAAACTTCAAGGTGAAATAATGACAATTGATACAGGGGATATTATTGCATTTTTAGCATTGATAGTTTCTATATATGCAATTTACCAAAACCATAAAACAAACCAGCGTCAAGCTGGTTTGTTAGATATGGAAATAAAGCTAAATGAATTCTTGATTCAAAAGGAGCAAGAAGAAGTAGTATCTAAGCTAAAAGCAGATATAAAAGGTCGATATCATAAAATTGGAACTAATCAGCATCGCTTAAAATTATGGAATGACGGATTGGGGACAGCTAAAAATGTTTCGATAGATTTTAATGCACAAGACGGTATTCCATTACTTTGGGATGATATTGAAAGTAAGTTCCCAATTGATATGACTTCTAAATATTCAGTTGAACTTTTGGCTGCCATGTGTTGGGAAACTCCGCGGAAGCATAGTATTTTCATAAAATGGGAAGATGAAACCGGTAACAACCAAAAGAAAGAATTGATACTAACTGTCCCATAAAAAATACTTTAAAGTGCTTTTTTTTAATCATAAAAAATAGGGGGATATATGGGGCTTATTCTTTTAGTCATTCATGCTGTGGTTTCGTTTGCTGTTGGTAAAGTGGTTGTTAATTCAAAGCCAGAAATAGCCAATTGGTCAGTAAACAAAAAACAAGCTTTAACGCTAGTCTGGTTTTTCTTAAGCGTAATGGTGTGGTTAGGCATTAAAGCAATGCAACCAAACTTCGCTATTGAGCAGCATCTTTTTAGCAGTATTGGTACATCAATCATTATGGGTATGATTTTCCATATGGCTTTAACCCCTAAAAAACAAACAGCCTAGAAACAAAAAGCCAGTATTAAACTTGCTTTTTTTTTATCTTTAAAGTTGAAAAGAATTCATCTTTTCAGGAAGCCCTTACTCATTAAAATGAATAAGGGTTTTTTAACTTTCTATTGTCTTTTTTTTGCCTTTGGCTTCTTAGTTTTGACTAATTTCTCTTGCTCCGCTTTTTCTACTTCAACATACTGCTCATAGAGTTCAAATAGAAAAGCAACTCGTTCTGCCTCAGAATTGAACTTTTTGCGTGAGTACGCAGCATCCACGGCTTTATCTAAAGCTTGATGAGCTTTAAGCAACTCACTAGGCATTAGTAATGGGTCATACAAATCTGCTAAAGAGTTATCAGGATATTTAGCACGGGCATCTAATACCGATTGAGCTGCATCCTCAATAGCTTTTCTCTGAGTATCTGTTAGTTTTGAAGGCCAAGGAAAATTATTATAAACAACTGATGCGGAATATTGATAATCACTTTTTAAACGTCCTGATACCACCCTTAACCAAGCATTATGCATAATTGAACACATAATTCCAAAATCATATAGAGTTGCATTTGGAATAATTTGTAGTTTGTCTCCTGCAATAAAATCTGCACCTAAAAAACCGATAGGTACATAAATTCTACGCTCAGAAGAAACCCGAGGTAATGCTAAATAACTTGTTGTAGGTTGACGATTTTCAGTAAATAAGTGTGCTCTATCAGCCCATTTTTTAGTTGATGCTTTGGTGCTAGCAAGACGCATCATTTTTACTTTTTCAATTCTCTGTATAACCAGAGGCATTTGTTTTAATTGAGAAGGCGCTATATCTACTAACCATAAGCAAAACCTAGGTGTGTTATTAATAAACTCATCTCCCATTGCAAAAGGCCTAATAAACTCTTTTGCTATTGGATTCATTTTTTCGAGTTCATTTTTTTCCTCTAAATTTAATAATAAATTTCCACCATCAGTAGGTTGACTACCTCTAGTCATAAGTGGGGCATAAGGTAAGGCTTTAGGCCTTTTTACAATAAAATTGGTAGGAGCATTTAGTAAATACTGATTGATATTATTTACTTCTTTTTTATCGGGAGTCTCTTTAGGATTATTGTATTCAAATAAGTATTTCTTATTTAAGTTATTAATAGAGAATCCTACAATTATACAATGTACCGCTGCTTTTCCTCTCGCAGCATTTTGCCAAACAAAGGTTTGATGAGCAAAATCAATAGAGAATCCTTTATTTAAAATAAAACTCCAAAGCAGAAGTGCTTGTTCACCTTGACAGATTGAGTTAGTTGAAACAAAAGCAGTCCGAACATACTGAGATTTCAGCATAATCTTTGCTGCTTTAACATACCATCCTGCTACAAAATCTAAAGAGGCGAAATTTGGTAAATCTGAGGCTACCTGAGCTAAGGATTGCTTCTGTTCAGGTGTTTGATAATTCTTACCAATAAATGGCGGATTACCAAAAATATAATCAACTGTAGGCCATAAAGCCGATAAAGCATCGGCATTTTGAATATCTGCTACTGACTTTAATGGAATACGTGCAAAGTGCGTTCCATAATGTTCTGAAACCAGCATATTAATTTGATGGTCAATCAACCACATGGCTACACGTGCAATTTGACTTGGAAAATCCTCGATTTCAATGCCATGAAATTGACTGACATTGCAGCGCACAATCGTAGATACATCGAGTAACTGGCCTTTGGCATAGATTTCTTCAATCACATCCAGTTCAAGTAAACGTAGCTCCCTATAAGCAACGATTAGGAAATTTCCGCAACCACAAGCTGGGTCTAGAAAGTCTAGATTGGCTAATTTTTCATGAAAGGTATCAAGCGCAGCAGTTTTAGCTTTTCCCCTTCCTTTTTTTCTTAACTCTTCAAATTCAGCTCGAAGGTCATCCATAAATAAAGATGAAATAACTTTGAGAATATTTTCTTCACTGGTGTAATGTGCGCCCAAGCTACGGCGTTGTTCAGCATCCATCACCGACTGGAACAAAGCCCCAAAGATTTCAGGGGAAATCTTGCTCCAGTCCATTTCACAAGCGTCAAGTAACAAGTTACGCATTTCATCATCAAATGATGCTGGGGGTAATGGTTCTGCAAATAGCTGCCCATTGATATAAGCAAAGTCTGCAAGGTCTTGATCTAGGTTTTTGAGGCGTTGTTGTTCTGGTTGATTCAATACATGAAACAGCATAGCTATTTGAGGGGCTAAATCTGAACCATCCGCTTTGGTTTTACGCTGAATGAAGTTTGTAAACTGGTACTTAGCAAAGATTCCAGTATCTTCAGCGAATAGACAGAATAACAAACGAATTAGCATGACTTCGAGTGCATGACCATCATAACCAATTGCTTTTAACTGGTCATGCAGCTTTCCCATCTTCTCGGCTGCTTCAATATTGGCAGCTTCTTCGGCTTGTTTAATCTCGGTAATTTGATCATGTAAAAAACCGAAGAGGTGGACATGATCGGCTAACTCAGCAACAGGAATTTGGGTGTGCTCTTGTGTTTCCAAATCACACAATCGAAGAAATTCAAAATCGCAGACAATTACATAACGAGGTAATTGAGCAGGATCGACTTTCGCAGTCGCTTCCAAATATCCAATAGCTTGATGGAAAGCCTTTTCTAAGTCTTGACCTCGACTTTTTTGCTCACAGACCAATTTACCCGGCCAGAACACATCAATAAAACCACGATGCCCATTAAGCTTAGTAAGCTTGGCTTCAAATATCCCGACTTGACGACGGCTAATGCCAAAAACCGCAAAAAACTCATTCCAGAATGTTTGAGACTCAGCTTTTTCACTAATCTCATCTTTCCAATCTTTACTAAACTTACGGGCATTCTTAATGATTTGATTGCGTGAAATTGACACAGATACCCTCACATAAATATTTTGCTTTATTAGCTTCAACTGAACTGAATAAAAATTTTCTATTTGCTAAACCTATTATGGCTTGGTTACCCCCTAACCAATTCGAAGTATATACGCTGATTGTTTGTTTTACCTATCCATCTTTTTAATGAAAGTTTTTGCCAGTAAAATCCATCATAAAAAAGTACTTGACATGGAGCTTCATGGGGTTATTTCCTCAAATAGCTAAAACAACCCTAAGTTTTCAGTTTAAATCCATATAAGCTATTGTTTTATATTAGTAATTTACAGCGTAAAAGCTAGATGTTAAAAAAGCTCGTTTTGAGACTATTTCTTGGTAGTTTATGTCAATAAAAATGTCAATAGAAAAATTTTTCTTATCAAGTATTTACATGGATTAATAAAGAAAATATGTCAAAATGTTTGTCAAGAAAAAGCCCTCATCGAAAGGAGGGCTTAAAGAGCTCTTATTTACAACCTACAAGAATAAGTCCATCTTGTTCAGATAAAAAATTTAGATCAATTAACTTATCAATATCTCGATAGAATGTTCTTTCTACCTTACCGTTGTATAGCGATTGAATTTGTGGAATTCGGTATAACTCAGCTTTAGATAAGAATTTATTATTCTCACCAACGGCTCTCATTAAGTTATGAATTAAATTAAATTGTCTATCAGAAATTTTCTTACTAAATTTGGCATGAGTAAGAGCTGTTTGATACAGTAATAATTCAATTAATTTATTACTTTCATCATGTAAATACTCAATTGTTTCAAACATTCCTTTTAATACAAAATCTATAAAGGGTTGATTTGATTTTTCCTCTTTTCTATCAGCTTGTTTTCGACAATAATTAAATAATGCAAAATATTGATGAATATTTATTTGATAGTATTTCCATATAGCCGAAGAACTAAATCTATAGCCAGATTGTTCTAAAATAAACATTTCAATTAAACGGCCAGTACGTCCATTACCATCCCAAAATGGATGAATTAACTCGAAATAATAATGAGCCAAACATGCACGAACAATTGCTGGTTGATTAATGATATTAGGGCTATTTAACCAATCTACCCATGCTTGAACTAAATACTCAATATCTTCTATGCATTTAGGTGGTCTATAGGTTCCTCCATGGGCATCATTACCTACAATAGTTTTTTGTGTTGGCTGATTATTTCGTAATTGTCCAGCTGGGTTATGTTGGTCTTCTAAATTTTGAGATACTAACGTATGTAGTTGAAACATAGTAGCAAGCTCAAAAGGCTTACCGACTGTAGGATTTAATTGCTTTGAACTAGCATTTTTAACCCAATTAATAGCCTCTTTTAAATTGGTAAGTCGTCTTTCTTCGGATTTTTGAATATTTTTAGGGTCTTGTTTTAAAATATTAGCTGTTTCTTGTTCTGTAAACTGACCTCCTTCAATAGTGTTGGTGCTATAAACACTGCTGGCAAGTACTTTTTCTTGTACCTCATCAATAATTAAAGACAGGCTAGGAATTTTATTAAAACGATTTTGTGAATCATTCACTCTATCAAGTAGAGGTCGAACTTCTTGTAGTTCAAAACCCAGCTGAAATGTAAAAGAGCCTGACCTATAGGTCATAACTCTAAGGGTAGTATCATCAACCCAAGTTTTACTTTGTTCAGGCATATTTTGTCAGTGAAAATGTCAAAGAAAATGTCAAAACATTAATATTGTATTTCAATTAGTTAGTCAATTTTTAATTGTTAAAATGTCAAAAAAAATGTCAAATATAATGTCAAGAAAAGAAGGTGTGATTTTATTTATTAGATATCAATAAGTTATGATTGTTAAAAATAAAACAAACAACTTATAACCATCAAGGCAATTGTAGTAAGTTATTACACATTTAGACTGTACCCCCTATTAGCGGTATTCTTTCTGTTTTTTAATACGCAGGCTACTCTGGGGGTAGCTTTTTCTGCTTTTAAAAAGATTTTATTAGGAATCTTGATTAATAGGCTATTGAGGCTTATGTGTCGGTAAATAGTAGCTTTAAGTTTATTTGTTCTCCTATCCTTCCAGAATGTGGAAGTTGTAGCGCTGTCGTTAGCAATACTACTATCCAAGAAAATTTTTAGATTTTGAAGTATGGTCTAGTATCGCCATCACAATGGTTTTGTTTTTGGTCTAATTTCTTAATTTACTGGTTTTGGTATGGGAATCTTTTTCACAATGATAACTTTGACATTTCATTCTTAATTTTTCTCTGTTCTCTGAAAGCCTGACTAAATGACTAATTATCCCAGTAATCATTTATGGGTAAGACTTTAAGTTTAGTAGTTAACTAAAACTTACCTGACTAAGCGACTAAATTTAATAACGCTTTAAATTTTGTGCTTAGTCAATTAGTCACTTAATTAGATAATGATTGCTAAATGTAAAGCATGTTTTAGCAATGCTTTTAGTGTCATTTAGTCATTTAGTCATAATTTTATTAGGCAAGGGTTAATTACAATGTATCTAGTGCGCCCGATTAACTCGACCTTGATATAGTTCGAATCTATCAACTGCTCGATAACCATCTCCAAGAGATTTTTATTCTTTTGCATTGGTCTAGGGCATGAAGTTTGAACATATGAGTAAGTCATACGGTCAGTCTTTTTTTCATAGTACTTTTTGGTCATCCACTTAATTAGGCGTTCTGCATCACTTTCAGTTTTAACCTCAATATCTGCATACATTGCCCATTCATTTAAAGAGTGCTTAACGACCTCACAAGTCCCTTTTAAGGTTTTGGCATCAATCCACTGTAAGCCCTCAAAATAAGCAAATACAGTAGCTAGACGGCGCGCTAATTGACTGGCACGACTGGCGAACGCTTGCAGATACTCGTAGCGTTTTCCTTTGCCTTGTAGCATCTCAAACATATTATAAAACTCTTGATCTATCTCTCTTGCCTCATCGTTCATAGGCAAAACATAACGGCCATTATGTAGCTCATGCTCTGCTTTCACGTGTGGGCAGTTATCAAGTAGATATTCGCAACGTGTCCAGTAGGCTATAAGTCTATGGTCAGTGCTTGCGTTTTTATTTCGATAGATTGCATCCTGTAGGCGTGTGCCTGCTAGGTTTTCAGGGATAGTCAGAATAAATCTAGGTAAAAAACCCTGTCCCCTTAACACTGGGTCTTTTAATGCCTCTGCTAGAACTTCATGCTGCCCCTGTAAATTGAATGTGAGCCGAACGTCATAAGCCCGACCACTGCCGTTCAAATTAGATTTAGATCGGGTACGTTCCACAAAACCATCATCAAATAACTTGGCATAGCCTCCTAGTGCTTGATTACGTGTATCGGCTTTCATGCTATGACCGCCAAAAAATTGCCCTGCTTCATCACTGGCAATAGACGCATTATTTAAAACACCATCAATAAAAAGCCCTGCAATAGATTCAAGGGTTATGTCACTGTATAGGGTGCTAGGGTCATTCGGTGGCGGATTCTCTGCATAATATGCCTCACGGTCTTTTTTAGGTAGCGCAGCCTGTCCGCTTTTCCATTGCTCCAGCTCTTGTCTGTATGCCTCGTACTGTTTGCGTTCATGCTTAATAATTGCCTGATCTGCTAGGTTTCGGCTTGTACTCTTACGGCTTCCGCTTTGTCCCTCGGTCAGCAGAAATAAACTGCATGGCTCGCCGTGTGCATTAAACGGATGAGGTGCATTTACTTTCGCCTGAGCAATATGCGACATTGCACCAATAACACATTGGGCAGTCATGGCAATTGGTGACTGTACGTGTTCAGATATAGCTATTATTGCCTCTTGTGCCAGTGGTGGCAGTGCATGAATAGGGTAAGGGTTTAAAGTGGTTTCTGATTGGGATAACGGCAATAATTCGCCCCATTCAGCCGGCTTATTTAATCGCTCTATCGCTTCATCAATAAATGCCTGTATATCGGCGGTGTTATCCTCTTTATTGAACTGATAAAAAAACTCACTCACACCAATTTTTAAATACTGGTTAAGCAATCTTACAGCCGTGTTTTGTTCTAACTTTTGAAATGGCTCAAGGTTTAATTGCTCAGGTCTGACAGGTATATATAGCTTTGAATAACCTGCCTTTGATAACTGATTAATCACAAATTGGATTTGCTCAAAATCAAACGGCTTGAGTTCTGTCCCATGTTTGCTGCATAAGGTAGGCAATAACACCAAAGCCACGGCGTAACCGGTTTGGGCAATCTTAAAGAATGCCTCCAGGTTATACGTGATAATGACAGGCTTGTTATGATGAAAGTCACCATACTTGGCAAAGCCCTTAGCTAATTCATCAGGGATGGCAGACACACGCTGCCCATCTTGCATGACGACACACTGTATAAGCTCCATTTGCCCATCATAGACAGGCAGAATCAAAGGCTGTACATAGGTAACGCCGTTTATATCCACATTGCCATCATCAACATAGATTGGCTGCTCAGGACTGCCAAAACGCTGTATTAATGGATGTGATGAATAAGCATCATCAAATGATACAAGCTGTGTGCAATGCGTTAGAATGTCACCAGGCTTATCATAGTCTTGCTGAAAGTTTTGGGCGGTGTTATTCACAGTAACACCGCCTTTTTATTATCTAATAAAGAAATACGCTCATTATGTTTCTTTTGCCATTTAGCCCAGAACACACAAGAAACGGCTTCCATTGCTTTATCGGTATGCAAAGCTCCAGTAATAAAACCAAAATTAATATCTGGGTATTTTAACTGAGCGGCTTTTTTGAACTGATATGCCTCTTCAAAAGAATAAAAAGGAATATTCCAATTACCTAAAGGATAAGAAATTTCACTATTTACCATGCCGATAGCAATATAAGAGCAATAACTTATGTCATCGGACATTGTCTTAATCCATGCTTGGATTCTTTCTTTTGATTGATATTCAGGATTAACAAATGACTCGGTATTAATTTGATTAGGCATGATTACTCTCCCCGTACTTTTTTTAGAATGGAGGAAATACGCTTAAATAGTCCCTGTTTTTGTGCAAAGTCTGCGGAATTGATGCGTTGGCGTGTAATTTGATGGATATTTTTAGGCATGAGAATGCGCTCCTATGTTTTTAATAGAAGCCTTGCCAGTCACGACCAAGTGAGGGTGGCAAAGCTGAAAAGGGTTGGTCGACAGGCAACATAGGGAACCTGCACACCCGAAGGTGTCCCTCTCCAGCTCCACCATAACATGCGAGCGCATAGAGATATTACGCACAAAAAAAGCCCTTTTGGACTGTGCGCCTATGTTACTTTTATAGCCGACCAAAGCTAGTTCATCATGTAGATGAACGGTTTTAGAATAAACAGAACTGTTTATACTTGCAAGAATTAAGCAAATCACAACAAAACAAATGCCCATTAATAAACCTTTAATAAGGTCAAAAAATAAATCCTTCACCGTTGCAGCCCTCTATATTCATAGCGAGCATATGTACCAGTGCACTTATTATTTCGCTCACGATGAGTCACTATGTCATAGCCTGCATCACGTAACTTTAGAATGACGGCGCTTAAACGAAAGCATCCATATTTATCTAATGCTTCGATTGGTGTAATGGTTTTGAATTGTTTTAAATGGTCTAAAACTTGCCGCAATTGGGTGTTATTCATGTTCTTGCACTCGCTGGATCGGGTTCACGTTGGCATTAATCAAAAAGCCATTGGTAGGAAGCGCAGGTTCTTTGTGCTGCTGCATCATGTTTAAGTCTCCAATCCTTTTGAAGCCATCCATGCTTCAATATCTTCAATGCGCCATGCGGTGATGCGTTCGGTTAGCTTGATTGGAGCAGGGAACTCGCCAGCACGTACTTTGTCCCAGATAGTTGTTTCACCCATTGGAAGAACGCCTTGACGTTCAGGACGTGCCTTGATGATTCGAGTTGTGCCATCTGTGGAGGTGTACTTACGTTCTTTACGTGCAGCCGTAGTCGCAAGCTGTGACATACGGTAAAAACCTTTTGGGGGATGATTGAATTTTTCATTGGACATAAAAAACCTCTAACTATATACCGTATTGCAACGGCGTTAGAGGTAGTATGTTGTTGTTATTTATGTGTTAATAGTAAGTAAGTAGCACTTAATATAGATTGAGTTTCACTTGCTCTATATTTCTTTTGGCCTGCCAGCTTCCCTCGCATATTCGGGTGCTATATCTTCTATCCATTTTTTTAATGATACGGACTGGTCGGGTAGTTCGTTACGATGCTCGGTCCGGTTTAATTCAGCGTGAACTGTGATAGCCATTTCTTTAATTTTAATTTTATTGTCTGTATCTTGATTCCAAAGATAATTGGCTAAGGTTTTAGCTGCTAATTGGGCCATTTCTTTATCCTTGCTCTTACCTTTTGGAGATTGTGTAATTTTAATTAAGGGTTTTTGGCTTTGTGCATATACTTCTTCTCCAGTTAAATACTTTTCAAGAAGTGCTAAGTTTTTGCTTAATATAAATACATCTTCAGGAATAATTTTAAAAAAACAGAAATCTTTTAGATGACCAATATTTTTATCAACTTCTATTATTTGTGGTTTTACATCTAAATATTGTTCCTTATATAAAAAGTCCTGCATATTTTTAGTGTTGAGAATTTCCTCTACCGAAATAAAATTATCAAATAGTTCTTTCGTATCATCGACTTGTTTTTTCAAATTGTGGTGTGATTTTTCATTTACATAGTTAATAGTAGCTTTCCATATCTCATCTATAACTTCCCTTAAATTGGTTGCATTACTTATATATTCAAATGGAATAACATCTTTAAATGAATGTGTTATTACCTGTTTTTGCATATAAATTTGTACTAAATCTTGATGTCTTAATTCTAAAAATAGACCAGTTTTGCTTCCTTCTACTCTTAAAAATTCACCTAAATCAGCAACAATGCTCTCTTTTTTATCTAGCCATCCTAGTGTTTCCTTTCTTGGCAGAAAATCATTTTTAAAAATGAACTCACTGCCAAAGGTAGTCAAACCAAAGCTATAAACATGAGTGGGGATTTTATAAGCTAACAATTGCTTCAATAACGAACTATCAGTAAACAAATACTTTTTATATTTTTCATTAAGGTGTTCAACAGCTTCTTTAAGAGAATAAAAAGGGGTTAGGTGTTTAATATCACTCATTTTTATTTATGCCTCCCACGACACACCCAAAAAAAGTAACTAGGTAAACAAGTTGGGTAATTGCTTGTCGGATGCTTCCTATACCTAGCAATTCTATAATCTTGATAATCATGCAGTTTTGATGCTCTGCTTAAATTGAATCAAATTTTCACCATCATCATTTGGCTTAAACCTTGATACATCCCCGCCTTGACGAAGTGTGTCTAAATAATCAGCCCATAGCTGCATCATTTCGCGTCGACGGCGCAAAAACTTGGTTCGGTTATAAGCTGTACCGTTTGGGTCTTTAACCTTGTGTGCAAGCTGATGCTCCACAATGTCGGTTCTGTATTCGATTTCCTCATCCAGCAGGGTTCGCGCCGTTGCGCGGAATCCATGAGCTGTATGTTTCCCTTTAAAACCTAATCGTTTTAATACTTGGGTAAGGGTATCTGTACTCATGCACTCAGATGAGGTTTTGACACTTGGAAAGACGTATTTTGAAGTGGTCCGCATGCCCTCAAGCTCTTTGAGAATGTCGTAAGCCTGAATTGATAACGGCACGATATGGTCTTGATTGGTTTTACTTGCTGCAAATGATAGGCATCTATTTTCAAAGTCTACCGATTCCCATAGTAAGGTTCTGATTTCTCCTGGGCGCTGATAAATATACGCTGATAGCTTTATTGCTAACTCAGTTCGGATCCGTGTACGTGGAAAGTCTTTGGTTAAGCGCCACGTTTTACGGAGTAGATCGGCTAACTCTCTCTCATCTGTCACAGCATTGTGATTGCCCTTTATTGGTTGAGGTAGGCTAATGTCTGGAGCAGGGTTATAGGTGATGATTCGGCGCTTTAATGGAAGTTTAAGCACCATATTTATAATTGACTTCACACGTCTAGCCGATTCAAGCGCACCACGTTCTACAAGTGCATCGGTCACATCACGCTCCAGTTGCTCAGTGGTCAGTTGTGCTACTGGTAACTTTCCAATAAAGGGGAGTATATCTTTATCAAGTTTGCGTATTGTTTCACTGTCCACCTTTCCTTCACGTCTGCGCAGCTCTAACCATTCGGTAGCAAATTTACTAAAAGTATTCTCTAGAGTTTCTAGCTGCTCACGTTTCTTATTATTGCGCTGCTCGGCTGGATCGATACCATCTGACAGCATCTTCTTAAATTCATCACGTTTGGACCTTGCCTGCTCGAGGCTGACCGTTGGGTAGGTGCCAATTGCCAAGGTGTTATATTTTTGTGTTACCGGTCGGCGGTAATCCATGCGCCAATACTTAGCTTCGGTTTCATCAATCAATAAATACAGACCACCGCCATCTGGGTGTCTCTGCTTCTTTGCGCCTGCCACATCAAAGCTAAGATTTTTAACCTGTTTAGCAGTCAGCTTATTAGACTGTTTTGCCATACTGATTTCTCCTGGTTGTCGGTATAAATCAGCATTTTTTTTAGTAGGGGAGGTTAAAAAATAGCTGATTGGAATTTATACCGACAAATATACCGACAAAGTTGTCGGTATACTACCGTTATCCATCGTAGTGTATCGGGCATAAAAAAAGACTCAATCCCTTTGGAATCAAGTCTTTTACACTACGGCGGACTACCGTAAACATCGAATTTGGCGGTGAGAGAGGGATTCGAACCCTCGAAACGCTATAAACGTTTACACACTTTCCAGGCGTGCTCCTTCAGCCACTCGGACACCTCACCATAGGCCGAGGATAATAGCGAAAAAAACCAGCTGTGCCAAGCTGAAACAATTGATTTGCAGAAAAACTTTTAATGCGGTGCTATGATTCGCAAAAATGCTTGTTAAAAAACGAAGACAATATATGCAAAGCACTGCACAAAAGGCAGCTCTCCCAGTGATTACACTGGCTGCGCTTGGGGTCGTTTTCGGAGATATTGGTACCAGTCCGCTCTATGCACTGCGCCAATGCTTCCTCACCGCACACCTCGCCATTAGCGAAGCTTCTGTACTCGGCATCCTGTCCCTGATTTTCTGGTGCATGATGCTTACCATCAGCTTTAAATACGTCATGGTGATCATGCGTGCCGATAACAACGGCGAAGGCGGGATCATGTCACTACTGGCATTAAACCTGCGTACCACACGAATCTCTGATCAAAAGAAAATATTCCTGATCGCTTTGGGTTTTGTCGGCGCATCGCTATTTTTCGGTGACGGGATTATTACCCCAGCAATCTCCGTGCTATCAGCCATTGAAGGCCTGAGTATTGCCACGCCCATTTTCAATCAGTGGTTGGTGCCTTTATCGATAGGGATTCTGGCCGGACTGTTTATGGTACAGCGACACGGCACAGCCACGATGGGCAAATTTTTTGGGCCTTTAACCATGCTCTGGTTTTTGTCCATTGGCGGTTTTGGTTTGTGGAGCATTATCCAGACCCCATTTGTACTCTGGATGGTGAATCCTTACTGGGCCTATCATTTTGTAGTTGACCAGCCTTATGTGGCTTTTCTGACCATGGGGGCGGTGATTCTGACCATGACTGGGGGTGAAGCGATTTATGCCGATATGGGGCATTTTGGCCGTCTGCCGATTCGTCTGGCCTGGTTCATTATTGTCTTGCCCTGTTTATTATTGAATTATGCCGGGCAAGGCGCCTTGTTACTGCGTAGTCCTGAAGCACTGGCGAATCCTTTCTATATGCTGCTGCCAGACTGGGCTTTGTTCCCGATGATTGGACTGGCGACTGCGGCGGCGGTGATTGCCTCACAGGCGGTCATTACTGGCGTATTTTCTATGGTCAATCAGGCCATTCAACTGCGTTATTTACCGCGCCTGTCAGTCAAGCATACCTCTGCATTGGAACGCGGCCAGATTTATCTGCCTTTCATTAACTGGATGCTGTTTATCTCGGTGCTGATCCTGATTTTACTGTTTGAAAATAGTGCCAATCTGGCCAGTGCTTATGGCGTTGCGGTGACCATGACCATGCTCTGTGGCACCATTTTGATCTCGATTCTGGCTTATGGATTCTGGCGTTGGCCGGTCTGGAAAGTAGCTTTATTTGCTGTGCCATTCCTGGCACTGGATTTAGTCTTTGTGGCCTCAACGTCCTTGAAAATTGCTTCGGGTGGCTGGGTGCCGATTCTGATTGGCGCGGTACTGTTTACGATTCTCATGACCTGGAAAGATGGGCGTGCGTTGGTACTGAACCGGCTGGAACAGGATGCCTTGCCGATTGATCTGTTTATTAAAAGTATTTCGATGGGGGAAGGCACCAAGTTTGTGCCAGGCGATGCCATTTTCCTGACCGGTACACCAAATATTGTTCCGCATGCCATGTTGCATAATATTAAGCACAATAAGGTCTTGCATGAACGCAATATCATGCTGACAGTGATTACCCGGGATATTCCTTTTGTTGACAGGCAGGAGCGGATTGAACTGGAAAAACTGAGTGAACATTTTTACCGGGTGTTTATCTATTATGGTTTTAAGGATCAGCCGAATATTCCGGAAGCTTTACAGCAGGCCTATGAGCAATGGGATTTTGAATATGACCTGATGCAGATCAGTTTCTTTATTTCACGTGAACGGATTATGCATACTGTGGGTGAGGGTATGGCACCGTGGCGGGAAAAGCTGTTTATTTCTATGCAACGCAATACCAGTCCGGTCAGTGATTTCTATCAGATTCCACCCAACCGTGTGGTCGAGCTGGGCACCCAGATTCAGATGTAAATAAAATAAAAAAGCATAAAAAAACCAGAGGCACACTCTGGTTTTTTTATGGGAGAAATAATAAATGAGCTTCAGATTATTGCTCAAGTTCTACCGCAGCTGCTGGCATTTCAGGTGCAGCATTCAAAGGTTCTTCCATCAGCACTGGCTCTGCATCAGATTGAGCCGCAATTTCAGTTTGTTCATTCATATTGGCTTCAACTACAGCGGCTTGCTGTTGCTCTTCAAGCACAGGCTGTTGTTCTGGTGCAGCCATAGATGTAGTTGTCTCGACTTCAGTACTGTTGGCCGGTTCAGCCAGATTGGCCGGCATGTCTGATTGATTCATACCCGGTTCTGCCACAGGAGGTTGTGGAGAAACCATGTCTGAATTACCAGGCGCCTGCATCATCGCTGGATCATTTGGCATCGCTGGCTGCGTATTTGGCATTGGTTGCTGTGGCGCAGCTGTACGCGGATCGACAAGGCGGATTTGACCAGAGTTGACTAGAGTTTCTAAAGAGCCTTCCTGACCATTTACCGTGGTACTAATTTTAGCTTTAGACAAGCTTTCAAGTGTTTCACCCGGTTGAACCGGTGGCTCGGCAAATGCGCCTGCGCTGATTACACTTGTGAATAATCCTAAACCTAATATTTTAGAGAGTTTGGAATTCATGATTGACACCACTGCTAATAATTGTACGAATTGGGATAGGCGCTTAGCTTTACATACTCATCCGGCAGCTCCAATCAAAGCTACTCAAAGACTGCGAAACCTCATTTAAAATGAAATAAAAAATAGACAGTTTGTTACAGCTTTCGTGGCTTTTAAGCCATTATTGTTTATTTGTTAAGCGAATGGCAGGGTCAAGATATACTTCATATACACAGCTTGTTAAGCTCGGGAAAAATCGGTATTGATCTAAAAAGTACGTGTAATAATGGCCAAGAAGCAGCGTAAATCCAAGAACTCTCTTTTTCAGTTTTTAAGTAAAAATAGTACTAAAGTCATTCTGGGTGTGGTGGCTTCGAGTAGTTTTGCCATCGCCTTTGGGCAGGAAAAAATCAGTCAATGGGTGTCTCTGCCATCTTCATCCGATTCCGCCTGTCTGACACAGTTTTATCGTGATGTTCCGCCGTATCTGATGAAAGACAGCCTGAAAAAAGACAGTTATTCACTGTGCTTTAATGGCTTTAACGTTGGTTATTCCGGTGTTTCGAAAACCCCACTTTGGGTGGCTGAAGCACTCACACCGGCACGCTTAAGCCAGAAAATTCCGCGTCAAGATAATTTTCATGAAGAGACCCAGGTTAAACCTGCGCATCGGGCGACGTTGGCGGATTATCGTGGTTCCGGTTATGACCGCGGGCATATGGCGCCAAATGCGGATATGCCCAATAAGGCTGCACAGTCGGACAGTTTCTCACTGGCCAATATGGTGCCGCAAGCACCGAAAAACAATCAGCAGGTCTGGCGTGAACTGGAAGAAGCGACCCGTGCCATTGTAACCAAACAGAAGCAGGATGTTTATGTGGTTACCGGGCCGGTATTTGCGGCGAAAAAACTAAAAACCATTGGTAATGGCGTGATTGTACCGACGGCGGTGTATAAGGCAGTTTACCTGCCGAAAACCGGTGCGATTGGTGCTTATTATGCGCCGAATGATAATTCGCTCAAAGTGCGTATTGTTAGTGTCTGTTATCTGGAAGAACAGCTCGGAATTAACCTGTTTCCACAATTGACCGAAGAGCAGAAGCGCAATACCTATCGTTTGCCATTGACGGCCAGGGCGGTCAAAGCCAATCAGAAAATCGAATATTCTAACTGGGATGCAGAAAGCCAGTGTGCGGAAGATGTCTCTAAAGAAAACTTGCAGGCACTGCAACGTGAGTTTAAATCTTCAGGTTCAAATACCTCGACGTCCTCAGCGACTGGTGGTGCAATCGATAACGACACCCAAAATACGATTGTAAAACAGCTGATAGATGCGCTATTGCAATATATTTTGCAGTTATTGAAATAAACTTGCTGAAAAAAGTGGGATTCGAGTAGCATCGATCTCACCCATTATTGAAAATAACAAAGACAGGTGGAGAGGATATGTTTAAAGCATTTGAAAATGGCAGTGAATCCCATGCCATTCATGATCTGACCTTGGAAAATGATCTGGATTGTGTCAGCCTGTATGGAAACTTGCAGATCACCAAGGATCAGGAAGGTCTTAAGGCTGCCAAGGTTTTGCAGGCTTTTGTAAATGATGTGGTGCAGCAACTGGAAAATACTGTAGATCTGCCAGAAAAGCTGCAGCGGGATGATCTGGACGAAATTGAAAATCCATTTTTATAAGATTTTTTCATTTGTTGGAGAATGTTCCATCTGGAACCAGACACAAAGCCCAATATTCCTATTGGGCTTTTTACTGTTTTTAGTCTCAGCATTGCAGCGTCTCAAGCTGTCTGAGCCAAAGATTCTAAGCGCCATTGTTGTGGCGTCAGCTGGGTCCATTGCTTAAATGCCCGCTGAAATGCACTCTGCTCGGAGTAACCAAGCAGCATGGAAATTTCCTGTAAGCTTAAATGCGGATCTTTCAGATATTGCATTGCCATCATAGAGCGGATTTCCTGCATGCATTGCTGATAGGTTTTACCCTGCTTTTGCAAATGTCGTTGTAACTGACGGACAGAGAATTTTATTTGCTGGGCAATATGTTCAATCTGGAACTGGTTTTTTTGCAGGCCCACCAGAATCGCCTGCTGTAACTGCTGGTCAACTTGGGTGGAATTGGGGAATTTTTCCAGTAAAGCTTCAGCTTGTTGTTTCAGAAGCTTTTGTAGGGTCTGATCACCCTGTTTTAAAGGCGTAGACAGCTCGCTGACCGGCATCAGGACTTGAGTCTTGGCTTGACCGAAACGAACCTTGCAGCGGAAATACTGTTCATACAATGCTATATTTTTGGGTGTTGGATGCTGAAAATGCACTTCATGCAGATGCAGATGATTATTATCCAGAATATTCGATTTAATAAATTCGATCATGAGTGCAATCGCGATTTCATCGGTCAGTTGCGTACTCATCTTAAAAGGAACCTCACCCCAGGCAATCGAAAGATGATCTCCTTGCCCCTGGATTTGTAGCGGGCTACCATCATAGATCAGGCGATGGTAGTCATGATAGCGCATGAAGGCTTCACCCAGCGTGTCACTGGAAAGTGCCAGATAACCGATAATCCCGAGATGTTTAGTCTCGACCAGTTGCGCAATTTCCAGGCCCAAAGCCGGGCGCTGCAGCTGTTGATCAAGTGTCGTCAGCAGATCACGCCACAGAGTAAAATCAAAGCGTTCCAGATTTTGAATGGCCAATAATTTCTCAGGGACTTCGAGCTGTTTCAGCTGATAATAGTCCAAAAGTAAATGTCCTAAACCACCGTATATCGAGCCTACGTAGTTTTTTAGAACCAGCATTTTTTAATTCTTTTATTTTGTCGTATTTTGTCAATCATATTGAATATTTTGGTCAATATCTAGTCTTTTACTTAGCCTATATTGAAAAATAGACCAAGAGGTAAAAGATCATGTGGAAAGGTTTTCTGGCAGGACTCGTCGTTGCCAATGGATTTGAATGGTTTGCGCATAAATATGTGTTACATGGAATTCACCGCCAAGGACAGAGCCGCTATAGTCCGGTTCCAGAAAGCATGTGTTCGCATTGGGAACATCACCGCATTGTGCGTAAAACGGAATTTTCCGATTTCGGTTATGTAGAAGGACTGAACAACTGGCGTACCCGCAATGAAATTGCTTCTCTTGCCGTGGTTGCTACAGTCTTTGGATTGACGTTTTATCCTTTTTCCAAAGGGATGACGCTGGCCGTATTATATAGTGCAGGCAATTATTATTATCGGCATCGTCGTGCCCATCTGGAGCCAGAATGGGCCAAAAAAAAGCTGCCTTGGCATTATGATCATCACATGAATAGTAATCAGGATGCCAACTGGTGTGTGACCAAACCCTGGTTCGACTATCTGCTGGGTACCCGGGTGATTTCCTCCGCAGATTTACAGGAGCAGAACCCTTTAGGTATGGTATTGCCTGCACCGATCTCGAAAAAACTGAACTATTGGGCAGACCGTTATTTTCCAGCCAAGTGGGCAGAAACTCCGGCTAAAATTGCTAAAAATCCTGCGACCAATCACTTAAATAGGCCATTAAATCGCTAAAACCCGGTTCTTGTCGTGATTTGTCAATAAAATGCAGATGTATTGTCAATATTGTCCTTTTGATTTGGCCTATATTCACGGTTGTTGGTGAGTGAAGCCACATACTGATATGTTTTAGGTGTAATGAATTATTTTGAATACCAAGCGCTGTGGTCTAATCTTGGTTTTTACAGGGAGTCGCGAGACTCCTTTTTTTTTATTTAATTTTTACTTTTGAATATCGGTCAAAATAGAGCGATCTTGTTCATCCTCATACTGGGGTGAATATTGAAAGAAAATAACGTCCTTTATATTTAAGCTGCTCAGCACTGGAAAGCTTCGTGCTGTCCGGCGGCTATTGATCAATAACAATCCCTAAATATCATTTTGAACATACAAGTCCTTTTCTATTAACTCTTTTTTGTCGTGTTTGCTGTTCTGCTTTAATCCACAGAACGATGGATATACTTTTTCAAAGCAGTCATCATTAGAGCAAACCCGGATGTGCCACAGATGATGAGAGTATTTTCCAAATGATTTATTGCCTAGGCTTATCCTGTAGAAATAAAAAAGAGCATCGTTGTGATGCTCTTTTTTTAAATAGGAATTCGTTTTTGAATTAAAGGCGCATTTCAATGCCTTGCGCTGCCATATAGGCTTTGGCTTCAGGAATGGTATGTTGACCAAAATGGAAAATTGACGCTGCCAGTACCGCATCAGCACCGCCATGAATAATCCCGTCTGCCAGATGTTGTAAATTTCCTACACCGCCAGAGGCAATAGTCGGTACAGTGACGCGGTCATTGATGGCACGCATCAGGGCGATGTCATAACCGGCTTTGGTGCCGTCGGCATCCATTGAGGTAATCAGGAGTTCACCTGCGCCGTAATTGGCCATTTGTTCTGCCCATTCCAAGGCATCAATGCCGGTCGGTTTGCGGCCGCCGTGGGTGAAAATTTCCCATTTATCTTCGCCGGTTTTTTTGGCATCAATGGCGACCACGATACATTGTGCGCCAAAACGTTGTGATGCTTCCTGGACAAATTCCGGATTAAATACTGCTGCCGAGTTGATGCTGACTTTATCTGCACCAGCATTGAGTAGCAAACGGATATCTTCGACTTTACGCACACCGCCACCGACCGTCAGGGGGACGAAAACCGATTCAGCCATACGTTCTACAGTACGGTAAGTGGTGTCGCGTCCATGATGTGTAGCGGTAATATCAAGGAAAGTAATTTCATCGGCACCTTGTTCGTTATAACGACGTGCGACCTCAACTGGGTCACCTGCATCACGAATATCAAGGAATTGAACACCCTTGACCACACGACCATTATCAACGTCGAGGCAAGGAATAATACGTTTAGCTAGCATAAATTTTTCCAATTATTACAGCCGATTATGAAACTCACCCACGCAAGCGCTACACCTTGGCAGATGGAAACGGTATTCTAGCAAAATTATGTAAGTTTTTTCGCAGGTTTTCTATGTCGGTTTATACCACTTTGACTTTAAAGGAAGTTCAGGATTTTGCAGCGCCCTACGGTTTAAAGGCGGTTGATCTGATTCCGATTCAAGGCGGTATTCAAAATACCAACTATTTTTTGGTCTGCGAAGACGCACACTATGTGCTAACGGTGTTTGAGGATATGGATGAACAGGCGGCAGGGGAACTTGTGCCTGTATTACAACATTTGGGCAAAGCAGGCTTGGCCGTTCCGGTGCCTTTATCGCATTCAGGCAAGGCTATTCACAGTATTAAAGATAAACCGGCACAGATTGCACCGCGCCTGTTGGGTGAGCATCCCATGCCATCGACCGTGGCACAAGTTGAAGCGATTGCTATCGCTCAGGCAAAAATGCATGTGGCATTGCAGGACTTCAAATTAGAACGTAATTTCGTGCGTGATCATGCGTATTGGCTGGCAGTGTCCCAAGAAATCAAACCAAGTTTAAGTCCGGCCGATAAAGTGTTGCTCGGCAAGCTTTTAGGCCTGTATGACGCTTTAACAGCAGTCTATCCAGATCGTCCACGTGGCTTTATTCATTCCGATCTGTTCCGGGACAATACCTTATTTGATGGTGATCAACTCAACGGTATTCTGGATTTTTATGAACTGAATAAAGATGAATTTTTATTTGATATCGCGATTACTTTAAATGACTTTTGCACCAACTATCCGGATGTCACTTTAAACGAAGAAAAAGCCATTGCCTTTTTAAATGCCTATGAATGCGTCCGCCCCTTAACAGCAGATGAAAAATCATGTTTAGAGTTGTACTTGGCCATGGCCGCAGGACGTTTCTGGATGATGCGTTTACAGGTGGCACAGCGTAACGCGGCACTGGGTCGTACTGGCGAAGATATTTTGCAAAAAAATCCAGTCGAGATGCGTAATATGTTGATTGAGCGATTAAAATTCGTTACAGCTTAAATATTTAAAATTTATAAAGACAAAAGGACAGGGGATATGCGCGATCAGGGACGTTTAGTAGAGTGGTTTGATGACAAGGGTTATGGCTTTATTCAGCCCAATGATTCGGCCAAAGATCGCGTATTTCTGCATATCAAGGACTTTGCCAAGCAAGGTCCGCGTCCGATCGTCGGCTGTGCCTTAGAGTACACGGTCATTTTAGATGAGCGCGGACGATACAAAGCACAGCAGGTCATGTATCTGAAAGCATCGCAAACCAAAACGTCTCAGGCTAAATTCAAACCCTACAAGCAACAGCAGTCACAGAAATTACAACCGATGCAGATTGCCTGTGTGGTTTATATTCTGTTGCTGACCGCATTGACTTTGGGCGGTCTGCTCAGTGGACTGGTCTTGTTGCTGATCAGTTTGATGAATGCATTGAGTTACTGGTTGTATGCGCAGGACAAGGAAGCGGCGCAATCGGGTAAGCAACGTATTCCGGAAAATACCCTGCATCTGGTGGCTTTTTTAGGTGGTTGGCCAGCAGCCTGGTTAGCCCAGCAAAAACTGCGACATAAAACACAAAAACAACCGTTCCGGCAGATATATTTTTGTACTATAGCCTTTAACATCATTTTGATTATATGGCTAATTTCCCCATTTAACAGTTTAAATATTTAGGGGAAAGATCAGGAGGGGACGTGAACTATTCCATTGATAAAGACCCAAATCGCACACTGACTTTTGCACTGTACATTTTATATATTGTGGCCATTTTTAGTGCTGGCCTCTTGGCTGTCGTGGCGTTGATCATTAACTATGTCAAACGTCGCGATGTACGTGGTTCAATTTTTGAAAGCCACTTCACCTGGCAGATCCGCAGTTTCTGGTGGTATCTGGTCTGGAATATCATTGCCTTTATTCCATTTTTGTTTCTGTTCTTTACTGGCGAAGATCCGAACCTGTTTGCAGGCGTGGCATTTGGTGCATCCGCTTTCTGTTTGTTGGTGGTCTTTCTGGCCTGGATCTGGATTGTGTATCGGGCGATTCGTGGCATCATGCGCTTGAATGACAATCGACCGATGTATAAATCCTAAATTTTATTGTAGAAAAAGCAGCCAAAGTGCTGCTTTTTTATGCCTCATGCAATAGAACGGATTCCATCTGTCTGCATAGGCTGAAAAAATTACCAACTCGCACCACTTTTATTCAAGCTTGCTCCATTTTAGGGAGCAATTCTTATCATCATTGAACATAATGACGAACATTGCTAAATATTTTTAATTTTATAAATTTACATTTTTAATATTTAGACTTTACTTTTTTGTTTTATAAATTTACTTTTTTAATAAATATAGTTTACGTTTTTAATAAAATAAACTTACATTAATGTACATTTATTTTTTTAAATTTAACGGGTCGAATTATTTTATTGTCGGGCTCATTTTTAATTTAAGAATAAAAGCGACCACGACGGCGACGCATGCCTAAAACATGAATAGCACGCACCAAAACCGCATAAGAAACTGCATAACCAAAGCGCTGTTCAAATATTGGAACCAAATCACTAATATTTTGAAATTTTAAAGATCTTACAAACACTTGAAATTCATTCCAATCTTTAATATGGCCCGGTGCACCGCGGTTTTTTACAGGTTTCTGGACCAAGTCGCCAGTTTCTTCTTCAAGGCTGATCCATGCATCCAGAGTCACCCGAGAGATGCCAAATTCTTTACAGACAGCCACCTTGTAATCGGTCTTTTTATACATCTGAATGGCTGCAATTCGAGTTTCTAAATTGTACTTTGGCATTTTTCATCCTCACTCAATTTATTTATATTTTTATTATATGGCATAGTCATTGCAATTGAACAAATAACGAAAATAAATAATGTTCAGGTGACATCAATGGAAAAAGCACAAGTTGCTTTCAAAAAAATGTCTTTGTGGCAGGTCGTGATCATTGGTGTGGCATATATGACCCCGATGGTTGTTTTTGATACCTTTGGGATTGTTTCCGGCATCACTGAGGGACGTGTTCCACTCGCGTATATCCTTGCCTTAGGTGCCATGCTGTTAACGGCATTCAGCTATGCGCGATTTAGTCGCCAGACAGAAAAACCGGGCTCGGCTTATACTTATACGGCGGAATCTTGCGGGCCGAAAGCCGGTTTCTTTGTTGGCTGGTGTGCCTTAATGGATTATATATTGCTGCCGCTCGTGAATGCTTTACTGGTCGGGATCTATTTGGAAGCCCTGATTCCAGGCGTGCCATATTGGGTGTGGGTCTGTATCTTTACCGGTTTGGTGACCCTGATTAACTGTTTCCGCATTAATATCTTGGCGAACTTAAGCCTGGTTTTTGTGGTGGCTCCCTTGATTTTAATGCTGCTGTTTATCTATCTGGTGATCAAGGGCATAGGTACGGAGCAAGGTTATCATCACGTCCTGACCATGACGCCATTATTGAACGGCGATAGCAGTATATTGCCGTTAATTGCCGGGGCATCAATTTTATGTTTCTCGTTTCTGGGCTTTGATGCCGTGACGACAATATCACACGAAACTAAAGACCCGAAAAAAAATATTCCACGTGCTGTAATGCTGACCACGTTGACAGGCGGGGTGATTTTCTTCTCGGCATCGTGGTTTATCCAGTTGTATTTCCCCAGCAATGTCCGCTTTAACAACCCCGATGAAGCATTGCCTGAAATTGTGATGTATGTCGGTGGGGCACTATTTCAGGCGGTGTTCCTCTGCGCGCAAATCATGAATACCTTTGCTTCAGGTTTGGCGACTCATGCCAGTGCCTCGCGTTTAATCCATATCATGGGACGTGACGGAATTTTCCATAAAGGCACATTCGGTCAAGTGCATAACAAGTTGGGTACACCACTTTATGCCGTGCTGTTCATTGGCTTAACTTCACTCCTCGCCATCAGCCTTGATCTTGCGACAGTGGTGAGTATGGTGAGTTTTGGTGCCCTGATTGCCTTTACTGCAGTGAATTTCTCGGTATTTGTAAAATTCTTTGTTCAGGACAAACAGCGTCAAGGCTTAAAAAATGTCTTCCTTAACTTGGTTTTGCCCCTGCTTTCGGTGGGCGTGATGTTGGGTTTATGGATCAACCTGGAAATGTCAGCTTTGATCTGTGGCTGTATTTGGCTCGCAGTAGGCGTGCTGCTCTATATGTATAAGCGTCTGCGTAAACAGAATATTGTGATTAGTAGTGCTTACTAAGATCGAATCAATTGTATTGAAGTAATAGTGAGAAGATGAAATGAATAAACCAAAATTTATTGAAGATGTCGAGTTTAAAGTCAGTATTAATACACAGAGTGGCAAAGAGTGGAACTGGATTAATCCCAAACATGGCAATTTTGAACATCCTGCCAATTACTATGAAAGCTCACTCGAAACTGGGCATGCGTTTCCAGGTTTAAATGCCGATCTTGAATGTGATGTGGTGGTGATTGGTGGTGGGCTACTTGGAGCATCGACAGCACTCCATCTGTCTGAACATGGCATAGATACCATTTTGGTAGAAAAAAATCGCATTGGTGGCGCTGCTTCAGGACGTAATGGTGGACAGCTCACACCGGGGCTAGCGCGTTGGGAAGCGTCAGAAATGATTGAGCATTTCAGCTATGCAGATGCAAAAAAACTCTGGCACTTTAGCTCTACTGAAGCGATGTCTTTAATCGATGACATTGCAGCAAAATACCAACTTGAGCTACAGCGTAAACGTGGACATATTACCGCAGCAGTGCATGAAGGGCACTTGGTTGGTTTAACTCAAGGGGTAGATGCACGTAAATTTTTAGGTGAAGACCACACCAAAATTGTCGGTGAGCATGAGCTGAAACAGCATATTGCTTCAGAGAATTATTGTGGCGGTCTAATTGACTCGCTGGGGGGACATATC
This sequence comes from Acinetobacter sp. F9, assembly GCF_019195275.1. Taxonomy (NCBI): domain Bacteria; kingdom Pseudomonadati; phylum Pseudomonadota; class Gammaproteobacteria; order Moraxellales; family Moraxellaceae; genus Acinetobacter; species Acinetobacter sp. F9. The sequence goes on along the minus strand of NZ_CP078068.1, from coordinate 1,721,458 downwards.
CATCCACTCGCACTGAACCGTGGCCTCGTTTATGGCTTCTGCCAAAACGGTGGACAGGTGTTTGAACAAACTGAAGTGGTGTCAGTAGAAGAGCGTGAAGATGGGATTTATGTCACGACCATAAGTGGCGTAATAAAAGCGCGTAAGAGTGTGGTCATGGGCGTACATCATGCTTCGTTTAAACTGCTGCAAAAGAACAATCGAACCACAATTCCATTTTATACTTATGTATGTACCACAGCGCCTTTAGAAGTAAATTTAAAAGAGCTATTGCCAACCGATGCGCCTGTCTACGACACCCAGTTCCAGATTGATTATTACCGGGGTGTGTCTCAAAACCGAATTTTATTTGGTGGTGAAGGGACAGGTTCGTGTTGGAGTCCTGAAAAAACCCATCAGTATTTGTTAGGTCGAATTCAGCATGTATTCCCACAATTAAAACAGGTTGAGCTGGATTTTGTCTGGAGTGGAACCACGGATCTGACCATGAATGGTGCAGCCGACAGCCGTAAATTTGGCCATAAATTCCCGATTTATGCCGTGCAAGGCTGGAGTGGGCATGGTGTGGCGCAAACGGTGCGTATCGGTAAAGCAATTGCAGATGATTTCTGTGGCAAGGCAGATGATTTCAATATGCTGACCACTATTCAGCATCAGGATATGTTGTTTGGTCGCACACTTGCCCCTGTGGTGATTCCAATTGCCAAAACTGCCTATGGACTGGGAGCATTGGTGAATCCGGGCAAGATGGTATCTTTCTAAAATTAAATACAAATATAAAAAATTCCCCTTTCTTAAAAGGGGACTTTAGCGGAATTAAGAAAGATCTTGCTTTAATTCTTCTGTTGGTTGTTTTCTGAAAAACTTCGGTTTCCATTCACTGGCAATCACGCCAAGTACCACCATCAATCCGCCTAATAAAGCCAGTGACGGTAAGCGTTCTCCTGCCAGACGGCCAAACAGGGCTGCCCATACCGGTTCGCCGGCATAGATAATTGCCGCCTGTGATGGATCGACCATGCGCTGCGCCCAGTTCATCACCAGTTGGATCAAGGCACTGGCAATGCCTAAACCGACTAAAATTCCTGTCAGATGCCAGTGAAATTCAGGTAGCTGAGATTCACCTAATACGGGTGCAATCATAAAGCAGAACAGGGACGCAAAAATAAGTTGCAGCACCGTGACCCGGCGGACATTGACCTGCTCGGCGAAATAGCTGATAAAAATAATCTCCAGTGCGATCGCAATCGAACCAAGCAAAGTCAGGGTTTGTCCGAAACTGAGCTGAATTGCAGCAAAGCCATTGCCTGTCAAAAACACCAGACCGATAAAGGCAAACAGGGCTCCGATCCAGGTCATGACATGCGGTTTTTTACGGAACATGAGCCAGAGCAGGATCGGAACCAGCGGAACATACAAGGCGGTTAAAAAAGCCGACTCACTGCTGCTGATGGTCTGCAAGCCTACAGTTTGGGTGCCGTAGCCGATGGCGATCATGACGCCAATCACCGCACCAGCGAACACTTCTTTCAGGTTCATGCCTTTTAGCGATTTTAGGGAAATCAGGGTGACAGCAAGCGCTGCCGCAGCAAAGCGCAGGCCGACAAACATAATCGGACTGCTAAAGTTCAGCCCGTATTGCACGGTAATAAAACTGCCGCCCCAGATAATGGTGATCAGGATCAGGGCAAGTTGCGGTGCTTTCACCATCCAGCCGGAGTGATTTTTAGAAATAAGTGTAGACATGCCAGGAGATCAGAAAAATAAAAAATAAAAAAGAGGTCCGAAGACCTCTTTTACAGCAGGCTTAATTATAGCGCCTGTTGCTCATCTAGCAATAACTGTGCTTCACGCAAGCTTAATGTACCTTCGTAAATCGCACGGCCGGTAATTGCGCCCAAAATACCCGGTTGGTCTTTCAGATTACGTACGTCATCCAGATTGGTCACACCACCAGATGCAATCACAGGTAAACCTGAGTATTGCGCCAGATTCACGGTTTGCTCAATATTCACACCCTGCATCATGCCATCACGTGCGATGTCCGTATAGACAATGCTTGACACGCCAGCATCGGCAAAACGTTTCGCCAGGTCAGTGGCTTTAACATCAGTCACATTGGCCCAGCCATCTGTTGCCACCATGCCATTCATGGCATCAATCCCAACAATAATATGACCGGCAAATTTTCGACATGCTTCTTCAACAAATTCAGGATCCTGAACTGCTTTGGTGCCAATGATCACAAAAGAAACACCGGCTTGCAGATAATGCTCAATGGTTTCCAGAGAACGGATACCACCACCAATCTGGATCGGCAAATCAGGTTGAGATCGGACAATGGCTTCAACCACTGGCTTATGGATTGGTGTACCTGCGAAAGCACCGTTTAAATCTACTAAATGTAAGCGGCGAGCGCCTTCATTTACCCAATGCTGTGCTGTTGCGACCGGATCGTCTGAAAATACGGTATCGTCTTCCATACGACCTTGCTTTAAACGGACACATTTGCCATCTTTCAGGTCAATTGCAGGGATGATCAGCATGCTTTCGCTCCTTGCTTAATCTTTAGAATGAATTTGAGTGTATTCATCTTAGCAAATAAAGTCGAAATTTCTAACTCTTAAACGGTATGAATAAAGAAAAGCTGTCCATAGATAGGTAGCAGTGAGGTAATTTATTTTAATGGTTTTAATGATTCGTCTCTTGAATGGTGATCAGATGTTCCACAACGGTTCGTGTTCTGAGCTGGTCGATAATCGAAGCTATAAGATCTGCTAAAGTCACAGCTCTCTCATCGAACGCGCTCATCACAGCTTTTATGCGTACATCAAGTTACCAGAACCAACACGCCACTTAAGCGCTTAAGCCGTCGATGAAGGACGGATTCTTAATTTTAATGAAGTATTGGGAATCTCTCTGGGTAATAAATCCCGACGTAGTAATTCTTCAAATACCAGCACGGGCGCGTAGGCATCTGCGGCTGCATAATCAATTTGTGCCGGGCTTAGCTTCTTGCTGGCCCAGTTCGAGGTACTAATCCGTTTGGATTTAGGAAAATTTACTTGAAATAGCAAAGCCATGGCATTTTTTAATCCGACCGGATTGTTTAAACCAAAAGCTTTAAAACATTTGGACAGTTCAATCACACTATTCAGTTCAATGCCTTTTTTACGGAACAGGTGCGCATCATTTTTCAGGCCAAAACCGACCTTGATCTGCTCGCGACTGGCAAAGATCGGTTTAAGAAAATCCCAGATCGAATCATTCATTTGAAATAAATAGGCTTTATCTAAAGTGGCCAGCTGAATCAGATGTGGCCCGGTAGAAACCTCACCAACTTTAAAGGTCGGTTTGGATTCAGAATCGAAACCCAGGACTGCATGGCTTTTTAGCTCCTGTGCAAGGGCATGACACTGTTCCAGACGATTAATCACCTGAATCTGTTGCATCGGAAGATTTTTAAATACAGGAAAGGTCTGAATTTGTTCCTTGCTTGGTAAAGTATCCAGCAGCTGTTGCATAAGCTTCAATCATGAAATGAATGCGTTCAGCTTAATCACTTTTCCTGTTCTAGGCAAAAATAAAGCCCATGAAGAATGGGCTTTATGCAGAATTTAAATAGGTTTAATCAGTGTGATAGCTACTCTGTTCCATCTGCGCCTGTTGAGCACGTTCAACATAATTCTGATAAGCAGGGACAGCAAAGGCGGCCAAAATAACCGCGAGTACCAGATACAGCACCACCAAAAGCGTTTCCCAGCCACGTGTCGTGCGTGGAGGGCCATATTCATTACTTTCGTTGTGACCGGGTGCCAATAACAGGTAAAGTGTAAAGACAAGGTTTACGACCGGCACAAAAATCAGTAAAGAAAGCCAGCCATTATGATTACGGTCATGTAAACGACGAATTAAAAAAATCACGCTAAAATAAATCGCAACGCCGTAGATCAAAACCAACAGCACCATTAAAGGCATGGACATTTTACCATCTAAAGTCTCTGGACTCATTCCAGGTAAAATGAAAGCAGCAATGATCCCGATGATCATAAAGCAAAAACCCAGCAGCATATTCCATGCGATATAAGAACGTCGCCCAAAACGTCCTGATGCATTCCACCCCGAATCCTGAATTGTATTACTCATTATTTTTCCTTTGTTTTCATTAGATTTTTTATAAGCAAGTCTATGATAAAGAGATTTTTTATAAATGAAAAGTGTAAAAAATAATCAACAAAAAAGCCCGCAATCTGCGAGCTTTTTAGGCGAAAGGAAAATCAGATTTTCCAGTCCACAAAGTTTTTCAATAACTGCAAACCGGCGGTATGACTCTTTTCCGGATGGAACTGGGTCGCGAACAGGTTTTCTTGATGAATTGCGGTACAGAACTCGATGCCATAGGTACAAGTAGCTGCCACCAGGTCTGAATCTTGTGGCTCTACATAGTAGCTATGTACAAAGTAGAAACGTGCATCCTGTTCGATATTGTTCCACATCGGATGCTCTGGATCAGCCTGATGCACCTGGTTCCAGCCCATATGCGGCACTTTTAAGCCTGCCATTTCCGGAAAATGCTTGACCGCACCTTCGAAAATACCCAGTGCATCGGTACCGCCATTTTCTTCCGAATGCTGCATCAAGGCTTGCATACCCACGCAAATGGCCAATACCGGTTTGTTAAATACGGCATTGCGTACCACTTCATCAATCCCCGCTTCATGCATACCTTGCATACAGTCACGCATCGCGCCTACGCCCGGAAAGACAATCTTGTCTGCTTGTGCAATCAGTTTTGGATCATTGGTGACATCTACTGTGGCACCGACATGTTCGAGTGCTTTTGCCGCAGAGTGCAAATTTCCCATGCCATAATCAAGAAGGGCAATACGGGTCATTACAGTGTACCTTTGGTTGAAGCTACCGTGTTCGCAGCACGTGGATCCACTTCACAGGCCATACGCAGCGCACGCGCAAATGCTTTAAATACGCTTTCGATCTGGTGATGGCTGTTTTTGCCTTTCAGGTTGTCGATATGTACCGTCATCAAGGAGTGGTTTACAAAGCCCTGGAAAAACTCAGAGAATAAATCCACATCAAAACGGCCGATCATGGCACGGGTAAATGGAATATCCATAAATAGACCCGGACGGCCAGACAGATCTACCACGACACGGCTTAAAGACTCATCGAGTGGCGCATAGAAATGACCATAGCGTTTCAGGCCTTTTTTATCGCCCAATGCCTGTGCAAATGCCTGACCCAGCGTAATACCGCAGTCTTCCACAGTATGATGGTCATCAATTTCCAGATCGCCTTCACAATGAATATCAATATCAAACAAACCATGACGCTTGATTTGATCAATCATATGGTCTAAAAATGGAATACCCGTGTTTAAGGTGCCTTGACCAGTACCGTCGAGATTCAAACGAACTCGAATTTTGGTTTCGTTGGTATTTCTTACCACTTCACTGATACGATCTGTCATAGACACGTTCCTCAAATACGTCAAAATGATTGATGTAGAAAATATTTTCGCCGTGACGACGTCACCGCATATTAGATTGCTCAGGAGGGTTTATCAATGCCTATTACCGTACATGCCTATACTTCTTTAGAAAATGATGAAGTGCGCAGCCAGCTTGAGCGACTGTATGACACTAGCCCTGAATTTAGCGATGGGGCAGATGCCATGGAACAACTAGAGCAAAACCTTACACAGTATACCTCAGTTTATAGTGCAGAATTTAATACCAAGATTATCGGGGCAATCTGGTGCACCGGACAGGGAGAAAGCCGGATTCTGGAAAATATCGTGGTGCATCCGGCCAACCGCGGGCGTGGCGTTGCAGAAAGGCTGGTCAGTGAAGTCTGCCGCATGGAAGAAGAAAAAGGGGTCAAGAATTTTGTGCCGGGGTGTGGTGCCATCCATCGTTGTCTGGCCAATCTGGAAAAAATCTAAAAATAGATCAAGCAGTCGCAGCCTTCGGGCTGCTTTTTTTGTAAATAAGACTGCAGATTTGTTTTATTGGTGAAGTCTTTGGTAAAAACTGTTTAATTTATGACTCAAATTGATGCGAGTTGATGGAAAAGTAAACATTTGATGAAAATTATTCTCTGCGCTCTTGACGATTTAAAGCTGAAACTGTTTAATACGCGACATCGGCGTGATAGCTCAGTAGGTAGAGCAACGGATTGAAAATCCGTGTGTCCCCAGTTCGATCCTGGGTCTCGCCACCATATTTTAAAACATTTTAAAGTTTTCAATCCCTGATCCCATCAGGGATTTTTTTTAGACCAAAATTCAGTCATTCAATTATTTTTTTTATAATTTTGATTGACTAATGCAGCCAGATACGGCTTAATACACCGCATCGGCGTGATAGCTCAGTAGGTAGAGCAACGGATTGAAAATCCGTGTGTCCCCAGTTCGATCCTGGGTCTCGCCACCATATTCAAAAAATCCTCAAACCATGTTTGGGGATTTTTTTTGTCTGTAATGTTTGCCTACAACAAAATCAGATCAGAATTAAATCTATATTTTCTTATTGTTCCTGCCGTATTTTTTTCTATTTTTTATCCTGTTTATTCATTATTGACCGTTTATCAAACTTAACAATAGGCGCTTGTATTACTTGTAAGCTTTCAATCTGAAGCTTTCCTATTGTCCAAATGAGGGCTAAATCATGAATCTCCTAAAGCCGAGCATACTGGGCCTGATCACGGCCTGTGCTGCCTTTACACTGCCGATATCCAGCCATGCTGCACCTGCCACTGTGTCTGATCCGGTGGTATTGCCGACACTCACTGTCATGGCCGAACCGGAACTGCGCGCCGTGACTGAAAAAATGATGCCTTATCAGGAACAGAACAGCCAACTTAAGGCCCTGCAAATGCGTCTGATGAAAATCGAACGTGATATTCAGGCCTATAGCGTAGATGGCGACATTGCTGCGAATATTGATGTAATGCGGTCGCCGGTCGCCCCTGATCTGGATAGTCTGCCTGTGGTATTTCGTGAATATGTACTGGCAATAGCACAGGGTTTACAGTCTTCAGACCCAAGAAATGGTGTGTATGTCTTGCTGCAACCCTTTGGTATTAACCGGGATGCCACCAACGTGCAAATCGTACGTGAACAATTTGACCCAAATCGACTCAGCCTGAGCTTGCCATTTGATTCCAGATAATCGTTGTTGACAGCCTGAAGGCTTGGGTCTGCAGGATCAGCCAGCAGAAGATTTTGGATTAAATTACTTTCCGGGCACGATGATTCTTGCCTGAGCATGCCATATGAGCGGTCAAACCAAATCTCTTGAATTGTGTCTAAAAAATAAGCATAGTGTGTATTATCAATAAGATCTGACCGACAGAGCTGGAGCGTGTACATGCCGCGTGTTTTTATGATATTAGCCGCTGTTACGCTGGCAATTTTTATTGGACTGTTTTATCAAAATTCTGTCCAGCAAAAACATCAGGCCGAGTTGCTCGAGTATGAAACCGTGCTGGAAGAAAAAACCCAGAGCATTGTAAGGCAAGCACAGGACTGGTCTAAACCGATTCAGCTTGAGCTTGAGGATGATCGTCTGGATGGGGACTATGCCATCATGGCCGAATTTATGCTGGGTCAACTACGGGACAGTGCCGAGGAGCGCAATCAGTATCTACGCGACCTGAAAGCGGCCAACTGGCAGAATTTTCTGGATATTGACCGTCTGGCCAAGGATCAGGCACAAGACTATAAAGAAACCGAAGCCATGCTCAAGCAAGTGCATCAAATTGTGAACAGCTATCAGCAGCAAATTCAGCAGCGTGATGCCGAGCTGATCAATAAGGCACAGCAACTGGATATTAAAAACCGTTATCGCCAGCAGCTGACCGCGAACCTGCAAGCCGATCAACAGCAAAGTAATGCCCATGCGATCTTTGAGATTGAGAAACAAAGTCTGGCCAAGGCAGATGCCTTATTTGCCGTATTGAAAAAGCATAAATGGCAAAAGAAAAATAAAACTTTCATGTTTTATGAAGATAAAGCAGTGAAAGAGTTTAATGCGCTGTATAAAGAAATATTAAATCTGAATAAACAGATGCAACAGATTGCGACAGCAAACCAGAAAGCGGTTGAAAACAAGTTATAACCCTGTAGGCAATCACAGGATTGCCACATGACTGTCATCTGCTGTTCAAACTCAGTGCTTAAATTGAATGTGTCGCACAGATCACGACATAACATTTAAGCAGGTGAGTCATGCAAACAATTCAGGTTTTTGCTGATATTCAGCAGGTGTACGGTGAGTTTGTCGCAAATAAAATATGTCCAAAACTACAAAGTCTGAATAATGAGGGCAGGAGCCGATTTTTCTTGAATCAATATTTCAAGCTGATAGAGGACTGGCACTATACTGAACAGATTGTGATCCAGTTTAATCAGCAGTATTTCAGTCTGGATCTGGAAGGCGCGCCGGATTTTATGGATCAGGAAAATTATATGCGCTGGCTACAATCAGAACTACTGCATTAATCCAGTCACCCTATTCATTCTCTGGCTAAACTCAAGCTGTCGATCGAGGCCGCTTTTTTATTTTTCCAGATTTGGTCTGCATCTTGCTGCTGTATTGGCACAGCGTAAATAAGCGCTGATTCCAATTCCGGCCTGAACCAGCTATGCTGAAATGAATAAAACCGTCGCTATAAGCATGACAGGCGGCGCATGCATGAGATGGAGGGCGATATTGATGCAAGAACTGATTTGTTATAAGCAACTTCCGGTCTGGACAGAAAAGAGTATTCCTCAGGGCTTCAAGAATCAGCACAATACCAAAGCCGGGACTTGGGCCAAACTGACACTACTTAAAGGTGAGTTGCGTTTTGCCATGCTGGAAGCATCCGGTGCGGTGCAATCTGAACATGTATTTACACCAGAACAGCAACCGCCATTTATTGAACCTGAGGCTTGGCACAAGATTGTTTCTGCCAGCGAGGATGTCGAATGCCAGCTGCGTTTTTATTGCCGGCCTGAAGATTACTTCATCAAAAAATATCAGTTGAATCCTACCCATTCTGAAGTATTGGCTGCCATGCCCTATTTAAAGGGTGGCCGTGCGCTGGACGTCGGTTGCGGTACAGGACGTAATGCACTGTATTTAAGTCAGAATGGTTTTAATGTCGAAGCCTGGGATGTCAATGAAAACAGTTTGCAGACCTTAAGACAGATTGTGCAGACGGAGCACATTGATCACTTGCAGATCCAGCGCCGTGATCTCAACACAGATACCAGTATTACAGGCCAGTATGACTTCATTTACTGTACCGTGGTGATGATGTTCCTTGAGGCGAAAACCATTCCACCGCTCATTGCACAGATGCAGCAGGCGACCGTGCCGGGTGGTTATAATCTGATTGTCTGTGCGATGGATACGCCAGAGATTCCGGTACAGCCCGATTTTTCATTTAGCTTTAAGCCGGGCGAGTTACGGGCTTATTATGAGGACTGGAAGATTGTGAAATACAATGAAAATATTGGTGAGCTGCATCGGGTGGATGCGCAGGGCCAACGGATTAAACAGCATTTTGCGACCATGTTAGCGCAAAAGGTCGAATAAGTGCTTTAAGCTGCTGTTAAACTCTTGAATTAAAATGAGAGTGTTCAAAACAAAAAAAGATGTCGTAATGACATCTTTTTTATGCTCAAAAAATCTTAAGCAGCTTTTTTGAACCAAGAGAACCAGCCTTTTTTCTCAGCTTTTACGTCTGCTTGAGCAGCTTCGGCTTTCTCAGCAGCCGCTTCTTTTACTTCAGCAGCAGTTTCAACAGTTGCTTCTTTTGCTTCTGCTACTTCTGTTTTTGCAGCTTCAACTTGTTGTTCTGCGGTTGCTTGTGCAGTTTCTACTTGAGCAGTTGTTTCAGCTTTTACTGTTTCAACTTTCGCTTCAGTTGCTTGTTTTGCATCTGTAGCAGTGGCTTGAGCAGCTTCAACTTTTGCTTGCACAGGCGCAACCGCTTCTGTAGCAACAGTTTGAACTGTAGTGGTTGTAGCAGCAGGTGCTACTTGAGCTTCAGTTGCCATTGCAGATGCAGAAGTTGCTACGATTGCAGTCGCAAGCATTGTTTTAAGCATGTTCATATAAACCCCTTAAGGAAGTAGGAAAAAAGAGGCTTGATCATACACAGATAAAATTTAAGCGATTCATAATTAAGATTTTAATGGTGGAAAAATAAACCAATTTTACAAAGGGATAACATTCTAGTTTAAATAAAAAAGCTCCGAAGAGCTTTAACTAATGACATAAAGTTTTGGTCGAGGTTTAGATTCTTCATATTTAATTAAAGAATCAAATGTTAGTTCATTAAAGTCTTTTTCAGATATACGAATTTCATCGAGCATTTTCTGCTTACTAAATTTTGGATCTGAAGCTAATGTTAAAATTAATTTAGGAAGCATTACGCTTTCATCACGGTGAGTTTCGTTAGGCTCATTAATGTGATAACCTAAGGTATTAATTTTCATAGAGTTACTTCGATAAAACCAATCTGTTATACGTTGCAATTTATGCGATTTATAATTTATAGCCTTTAAAGATGTTCGTCATACTTTCTTATAGTCGATCATATTTTCAATCGTTAAATAAGAAGGAACTGTACTTAAAAAACCTTCAGTAGGCATTAAAAATTCTGAAGCAAACTTATCTGCTTCAGTTTCTAAAATACGATTGTCTACTTCATTGCGGACATATTTATTATGTGTGTGCATAACGGTGTGGCCTAATTCATGCGCACAATCGAATCTTACCCGTTCGGCAGATTTTGTATCATTCAAAAAAATAAACGGTGAGCCTGATTCATCATCAAAAAAAGAAAGGGCATCAATTTCTTTTTTTTGTATAAAAAACCCCGCACTAAGCGGGGTTTCTTTTTATCTCGGTATTTAAGAATTAAACACGTTCGATAATGGTCGCAATACCTTGACCCAAACCAATACACATGGTCGCAAGACCAATTTGCGTATCTTGCTGTTCCATCACGTTAAGCAGAGACGTGGTAATACGCGCACCAGAACAACCGAGTGGGTGACCCAACGCAATCGCACCACCGTTATGGTTCACGATGTCTTGCTTGTCATAAATGCCTAAGCCCTTAAGAACAGACAGACCTTGTGCAGCAAAGGCTTCGTTCAATTCAAAAGTTTGAATATCAGAAATCGCAAGGCCAGCACGTTTCAAGGCTTTTTGCGTTGCCGGAACTGGGCCATAACCCATGATCGCAGCATCACAACCTGCAACCGCCATAGAGCGAATTACAGCACGTGGCTTAAGACCTAAGGCTTGTGCACGCTCATAAGACATGAGCAACATTGCAGAAGCACCATCAGACAAGGCTGAAGAGGTTGCCGCAGTCACTGTACCGCCTTTCGGATCGAACACTGGACGTAAAGCACGGAATGATTCGATGTTGGCATCCGGACGGATCACTTCATCGATATCACACAGGATTTTATAGCCATCAGCGTTGTGACCTTCAATACCTACAATCTCGTTCTGGAACAGACCATTTTCAGTCGCAGCCCAGGCACGACGATGTGATTCCACACCAAAGGCATCCTGTTCCTCACGGCTAATGCCATTCATACGACCCAGCATTTCCGCAGTCAAGCCCATCATATTTGATGCTTTGGCATAATGCTTAGACGCTTCCGGGTTCAGGTCGATACCGTGCATCATGCCAACGTGACCCATGTGCTCGACACCACCAATGATGAAGATATCACCCTGATTGGTGGCAATTTGCGCAGCCGCAGTATGAATCGCCTGCATAGACGAACCACACAAACGGTTCACGGTTTGACCAGCCACAGTTTTCGGCAAGTCTGCCAGTAATGCGATATTACGGGCAATGTTCATCCCTTGTTCCAGAGTCTGGTTGACACAGCCCCAGATCACGTCTTCAACTTCATTCGGGTCGAATTCGTTACGTACCATCAGGGCACGGACAAGTTCAGCAGACAGGCTGTCCGCACGTACATTGCGGAACATACCGTTTTTGGTTTTACCCATTGCTGAACGTACGCCATCGACGATGACAACGTCACGTGGATTTAAAGTAGCCATTCACGTTGCTCCTTAACCGTAGAATTTTTTGTTGTTAGCAGCCATTTCACGCAACATTTCTGGCGCTTCATAAGCTTTACCAAGGTGCGCATACTTATTGCAAAGCGCAACATACTCAGCTACACCGGTTTGATCGATGTAACGGCATGGACCACCACGGAATGGAGGGAAACCGACACCCATAATCATGGCCATATCTGCTTCAGAAGCAGTCGCGACAATGTTGTCTTCCAGGCAACGAACCGTTTCGTTACAGAAAGCCAGCATCATACGATCAATGATTTCCTGAGCATCAAATTCACGTTTTTCCACAGTTGCAACAGAGGCCACAAGCTCATATGCAGTTGGATCAACCACTTTGGCTTTTTTGCCTTTACGGTCAAGTTCATACTTGTAGAAACCCACGTCGTTCTTTTGACCCAGACGTTTGTTCTCATACATGGTTTGAATCGAACCTTTGAAGTCCGGTTTCATACGATCCGGGAAGCCTTCAGCCATCACTTCTGCACCATGCACGCCAGTATCAATACCGACAACGTCCATCAGGTAAGCAGGGCCCATCGGCCAGCCGAATTTTTCCATCACTTTATCGATTTGCTGGAAATCAGCACCATCTTTAAGCAATAGGTCAAATGCACCGAAGTAAGGGAACAATACGCGGTTGACCAGGAAGCCCGGGCAGTCATTCACCACGATTGGTGTTTTACCCATTTTCTGAGCAAGTACCACAGTCGTTGCAATGGCTTCGTCAGAGGTCTTCGCGCCACGGATCACTTCAACCAAAGGCATCATATGTACCGGGTTAAAGAAGTGCATCCCCACGAAGTTCTCAGGACGTTGCAGGCTTTCAGCCAGACGCGTGATCGAAATCGTAGACGTATTTGAAGCAATGATGGTGTTCTCACGTACTGATTTTTCAGTATCAGCAAGTACAGCAGCTTTGATTTTAGGGTTTTCAGTTACCGCTTCAATCACGATATCCACTTCTTTAAACTCTTCCAGGCTTAAAGTCGGACGGATACGTGCAAGCGTTTCACCCATTTTTGCTGGTGTCATTTTTTTGCGTTCAACCTGTTTGGTCAACAGTTTGTTCGCTTCAGACATACCCAATGCAAGCTGTGGATTACCAATATCTTTCATAATGATTGGTGTGCCTTTGCTCGCCGCCTGATAAGCAATACCACCACCCATGATCCCAGCGCCAAGTACCGCCGCCTGGTTCACCGGATGCGCACCTTTTTCATAGCGCTTCGAGGTTTTTTTCACGATCTGGTCGTTCAGGAACAAACCGATCAATGCACCTGCTTGTGGCGTAACTGCAGCTTTGGCAAAGCCTTCAGCTTCAACTTTTAACGCGTCATCACGATGCAGGCTCGCACCGGCCTGTAATGAATCAAGCAGTAATTTTGGCGCCGGATATTGAGCCGGATTGGCTTTGGCCAAAACCATGCCTTTCGATGAGTTAAACGCCATCATCTGTTCAATCGGGCTGAGTTTAACCGGATCCAGTTTTTCCTGACGCTTGGTTCTCCAGTCTAAACGGCCATGAATCGCCTGTTTGACCAGATCAAGTGCAGCATCTTTAAGTTTGTCAGCAGCAACCACCGCATCTACAGCACCGTCTTTTAGTGCAGCAGCAGGCTTTTTCGGGTTGGCCATGGCCATCCATTCTACGGCGTTGTCGATACCGATCAGACGGCTTAAACGCACTGTACCACCGAAGCCCGGGAAAATGCCCAGCTTGATTTCAGGCAGACCGACTTGCGCCTGTTCTGACATGACACGGTAGTCACACACCAGACACATTTCAAAACCACCACCCAGTGCCATACCATTAATGGCCGCCACTTTAGGAATGTCGAGATCTTCGAAGCTGTTGAAAATTTCATGTACCGGCATCGCCCAGTCAACAATTGCTTGTTCACCCTGAGCAAAGTTATCGCCGAATTCAGTGATATCGGCACCGACAATAAATGTAGATTTGCCTGAAGTGACAATCAGACCTTGAATATCGGCATGGGAGACGGCTTCAATAGCAGCCTTGAAATCTTCAATCGTTGCACGGTTGAATTTGTTAACAGACTCACCTTGTAAGTCAAAGCGGAATTCTGCAATCCCGTCCTCTAGCATTTGGACGGTAATGGCATTGCCAGCGTGGATCATGCCCTGATCTCCTTTATTTTGGAGGACTTCTAAGTTGATGTTGTGAAGCAAATGCGCATATCCCGCGCACTTTTAGACTTCGCTAATCTTACGATAACTATATCCAAAAAGAACATAACAAGTTGTATCAAGCCGTGACGCAAGGGTCATCAATTTTTGCCGAATCGATTCCATCTGCGCTGTATTTTTGTTGCCGTTTTTAACCACAGCCTGAACTAAAGATTCTGTTTCAATTCATTATTTTTTATCGATTAGCCTGATTGATATGGAGCAGGGTGGACAATATTCAAGAGCAGGCTTTACCGCTATTTGGTCAATTCAGTCAATTATCGGCCTGTGGAACAAGGGAAATCAGGGCTGAATCTCGCTCAGTACAGGGCGTGCAGGCATGTATAGATATTTTCGGATCAGCCGCAATAAAACTGCAGTTGATTGTTTTAGTCGAGGGTTTTCTGAGGATTTCAGCCCCAGCATGCCTATGTTGATGCTAGGCCTGAAATAACAGTGCTTCTGTTGGATATGACCTCTGTCATCTGGCACAGAATTGTTTATGATGATTAGGCACATAGATATGGGGATCTCGATGCAGGTATTTCGTTCCAAAAAAGACTGGTGGCTGGTCGCTTTTCTGATCTGTATGAGTGGCCTGTTACTGCAACTGCTGCTGACCATGCAGGCCAAAGGCACCCTGCAGCAATATCCACTGCACACTGCCATCTACATTCTGACCATTATTATTCTGTGGTGGCCGCTGTGGAGTACGCGCTATGTGCTGGAAAATGGGGTGTTGAGCATTAAAAGCCTGTGGTTGAGCTGGCAGATTCCGTTGAGCGCCATCCAGTCCATTCAGCCGACGGATCATTCCATTATTGCACCGGCCTTGTCCTTAAAGCGTCTGCGGATTGACTATACGGAAGACGGCGTGCAGAAATTTGTATTGGTTTCACCTAAAGATCCGACCACTTTTAGACAAGCGATTCAAGCAAATAAACCGGATATTGAGTCTGCATGATTTAAGCTTTTGCTTGCTCAGGCAGAACCACAAATTGTCCATCGACACAGTCCAGATGCAGACTGAACTGCTCGGGCTGGCTTAAAAAATACAGCGCCAGAACCGGTTCCAGTTCGGTACGCAGCTTGCGGCCCAAATGCCGGGCGCCGTAACGAATATCATGCCCTTGATAAAAATAGGCTTTGGCTGCATCCGATAAATGTACTTGTCGGTTTTGATGTTGCAGGCGTTTATTGAGTTTTTCCAGTTCAATTTCGACCAGACGCGGCAGGGCATCATGCTGTACCGCCTGATAATGCAGGCTGCGGTCAATCCGGTTTAGAAATTCAGGATCGAATTTACGCTGCATGACTTTTTCAATAATGCGCTGGGTGGGTACATGTTTCAGGCACAGTGCCTGTATTTGCTGTGGCAGGTAGCTGAGTTTTTCCAGATATTGCTGTGCCGCCTGTGCGCCGACATTACTGGTCATAAAGATCATGCAGTTACGAAAATCAATAGTTTTGGTTCCAGCTGTCAGGGTCAATCTGCCAGTATCCAGCACATTCATCAAACCACGAATCACCTCGTTACTGGCTTTTTCCAGTTCATCAAACAGCATGATGCCGGGACGGGTATGGCTGCCGGCAATCGCCGTTTCATCAAACAGGCTATGACCTTCTTTAGAACCGACATAACCTGGCGGCGCACCGGTGAGTGCTGCGGCATAATGTTCCTGTGCCAGAGTGTTCATGTCAATCCGGCAGAAAGCATCCGGACGACCATAAATCGCTTCGGCAATCAGACGCACGGTTTCAGTTTTACCCACGCCGGTTGGGCCGAGCATCAAGGTGACCGAGAGTGGACGCTCCGGACTGGAGAAATCGGCCTTGACCACATGCAGCATTTTTTCAATTTCATTCAGTGCGGCATCCTGTCCAATCATCCGTTCACGCAGCAATTGCATCACGTGATTCGGCTCGAAATGAAAACGCGGTTTGCCAATCCGGCGATCACGCTCAGAGGGGTGATGGGTGGAGCTGGATGGTTGAACAATATGGATGCCCGATTGCTGCATGGTCATGCGAATCATCTCAAAACTAGACCCTTCGAGCATAGCAAAGTTAAAGGTTGAAATTTAGAGCTTTTAGCAATCAGATCATGCGCAGAAAGCTATAGATTGCAAAGATGGCTGAGCTATAGTTTTAAATTGGGTGTCAAGTTGAGGGGAATTTTGTGTTTTCGCTTGAAAATAACCGAATAATCATCACATATATCTGCAGATTGCATGTAAAAAATAGGCTTTAGGTGAACGAAAACGCACGTCCTCATATCGAGAAAATTCTGGCCAATATGACCAGCCTGCCCGGGGTCTACCGGATGTATGGCAAAGACGGCGAACTGTTGTATGTGGGGAAAGCCAAAAATCTAAAAAACCGGGTCTCCAGCTATTTTGTCAAAACGCTGGATCATCCCAAAACCCAGGCCTTGGTGGCGCGGATTTATGATATTCAGACCTTGGTGGTGCGCTCTGAAACCGAAGCCTTGTTGCTGGAACAGAACCTGATCAAGCTGCATCATCCGCCGTATAACATTATGCTGCGCGATGATAAATCTTATGTCTATATCTTTGTTTCCGCAGATAAACCTTATCCACGACTGGCCAGTGGGCGCGGCAAGGGCAAGCATCAGGTCGGCAAGTTTTTTGGGCCTTATCCGAGTGCCTATACCGCCCGGGATACCTTGGTGGTGCTGCAAAAACTGTTTAATGTGCGTTCCTGTGAAAACAGCTTTTTTGCCAACCGAACCCGTCCTTGTCTGCAATACCAGATCAAGCGCTGTTCTGCGCCCTGTGTCGGATTTATCTCTCCGGAAGACTACAAAGCAGATGTGGATAACTCGATTCGCTTTTTGCAGGGCGATACCAAGGAGCTGAATCAGGAACTGATCGCAAAAATGGAAGCGGCAGCCGAAGCTCTGGAATTTGAAAAAGCCGTGTTCTATCGCGATCGGATGGCACTGTTAAGAGAGGTGCAGTCACAGCAGGCGATTTATAAGCTCAAAGGCGAAGCCGATATCCTGTCTATTGCTTATCAGGCCGGGGTGACCTGTGTGCAGATCATGCATGTGCGCAACGGTAAAATGCTCGGCGGAAAAAGCTATTTCCCGGATATGCTCAGTGATGATCTAGGGCAGATGCTTGCCGATTTTATTGCCAATTTCTATTTTCAGGTGGCGGATGAAATTCCGGCCGAGCTGATTGTCAATGTCGAAGTGGCCGATCGCAAGGAACTGGAAGCTGCCTTGTCGCAGCATTTTGACAAGAAAATCCAGATCAAGTCCAAGGTTCGTGAAACCCGCGCGGAATGGCTGGAACTGGCACAAATGAATGTACAGCATGCGATTCAGGGCAAGCTGGCCAATCATTTTGAACTGAATGACCGTTTCCATCAGCTGGAACAGGTGGTCGGCCGCCCGGTGGACCGGATCGAATGTTTTGATATTTCGCATACCATGGGTGAAGACACTATCGCATCTTGTGTGGTATTTGATAGTGGTGGGGTACGTAAACGTGATTATCGTCAGTTTTCCATCCATGATATTCAGGCGGGCGATGACTATGCCGCCATGCGTCAGGCCTTAACCCGTCGCTATAAAAAAGCCATGCTGCCAGATTTACTCCTGATTGATGGCGGCAAGGGGCAACTGCATATGGCGATGGAAGTGATGCAGGAACTGGGACTGGAGGCCTTTATGGTCGGTGTGTCCAAAGGCGAGGGGCGTAAACCCGGTCTGGAAACCCTGCACTTTACCGATGGTCGCAAGATTCAGTTGCCAGAAGATCATAAGGCACTCCATTTGATTCAGCAGGTGCGGGATGAAGCGCATCGCTTTGCGATTACCAAGCACCGCGCCAAACGCGATAAAAAACGCGGTTCATCGGTATTAGAAGTCATTCCGGGCCTTGGGCCAAAACGCCGTCGTGACCTGTTGACCCATTTTGGCGGGATTCAGGGGGTACTGAAAGCCTCAGAAAGAGATCTGCAACTGGTGCCGGGATTGGGTTCAGTCATGGCACGGATGATCTATAAAGTGCTGCATGAATAATCATCAAGCCCAATGCAAGGGCAAAAGAGCACATTGACGCACGGGTCATTGATCATTCACAGCAGAGCAAGCTTGACTCAATATACTGAGGATCAAGACTCACTGAGGGATCAACATGTCTTTGCAGGCGCTTTATGCACAAATTTCCGAACAGGAATGGGTGGAATTTCCATCAGGGTGGTTACAGGGGCGCACCCTGTATGGTGGTCTGGCTGCAGCAATGATGATGCAAAAAGCGGTTATTCAGATCAATGATCCGGCCAAACATCTGCTCAGTTGCAGCGTCACCTTTGTTGGGCCGATCCAACAGGCGAAAGTGCGACTGAGTGCTGAAATTTTGCGGGAAGGTAAGTCGGTCACCACCATCGAAGTACGTCTATGGCAAGACGAGGTAGTACAAAGTATTCTGATTGCCAGTTTTGGTATCTCGCGTGACTCGGAAATTCAGGTGCAGCAAGAAGAACAGGCACCTGACTATGCTGCACCAGAGCAGCTGTTGCAGATTCCTGCGGGTTATGGCCTGCCAGAATGTTATGACCATTTTGAAATCGCCTGGGCGGACGTCAATCTGCCTTGTAGTGCCAGCTCACGTCCGGACTTTGGCGGCTGGTGCCGTTTTCATCCTGAAAAGCATAGCAATCGTGAATTCCTGATCGCTGACCTGATGGCAATTTTCGACATCTGGCCACCTGGTGTACTGCCGATGTTTAAAAGTATGGCACCCGCGAGTAGTCTGACCTGGAGCGTGACCTATGTGCATCCGCTTCAGCATCAACTGCATGATTGGTTTAAATATAAAGTATTTACGGATCATGCTGCGGATGGTTATGCAACCGAGCATGCCTATCTCTGGGATGCAGAAAATCGCCTGATTGCGATGGCAAGACAAACAGTGACGGTGTTTGCCTAGTGACACTGACAGCCAATTCGTATAAAGTGAAGCCTATTAATGATGGATCAAACCTCTAAAAAAGTGTGCATTTTCATCGTACATGAGGGGAACAATTGGCGGTGTCTATGACTACAGGTCGTATCCTGAATATTCCAAATATCTTGACCTTGGCGCGTATCGCTCTTATTCCGGTATTTTTATTGGTGGCTTACTGGCCGCCTGCAATGGGCTTTGAAGCCAACCATTCCGACATGACACGGCATATTATTTTGACCACGATTTTTGTAGTGGCTGCAGTGACGGACTGGTTTGATGGCTATCTGGCTCGAACTTTAAACCAGACCTCTGCTTTTGGCCGTTTTCTCGATCCGGTCGCAGATAAATTGATGGTCGCAGCTGCGCTGATTGTATTGGTGCAATGGCAACCTTCAATGTCGATGGCTTTTGCTGCGATTGTGATTATTTCACGTGAAATTACTGTTTCAGCATTACGTGAATGGATGGCAGAACTGGGTGCACGAACCAATGTTGCAGTATCAACCGTGGGTAAGTACAAAACGGCTTTTCAGATGATTGCGATTACCGTGTTTTTGCTGAACTGGCCACCACTGGAAATGCTGGCCTATGCCTTGTTGTACACAGCAGTCATCCTGACTTTATGGTCGATGTTTATTTATCTGAAAGCGGCTTGGCCCTATTTGAAACAGCCTTAAGCAAAATTAAAAAAATAAGCTCCTTGAAAGGGGCTTTTTTTATGCTCCGAAATTATCAAAATTTGATAAATCACAGGCAAAAAAATACCCAGCCTTTGGGGGAAGAACTGGGATGAAATCGGGGTATTTGTTGCTTATTGTTATAGTTATTCAAAGATATCTCATCTTCTTAGAGCTCATTATAGAGAGACCATTTTACAAAATCATATGACTTCTTGTAGCAGATTGTTGTGTTTTGTGATCAGTCTGTATGTAAGATTTACAATCTATAATTTTGATACAAATATGAATGTTTTTCAGCAGGATAGTGGCTGACTATTGGCGGGGGATAGGCTAGGTAAAAATGCTTTTTAATCCTTCAGCTTTTGTCTAAAAAGTACAGAATACCGGCCGCCGCCCAATCAAAACCCTGAATTCAAGACATCAATAACTTAGCTTGCTGCTATTACTCTGTTCTTGAAATTTGAAAGCGCTATTGGAAAGAAAGATTTATAATTTCAGAAATGAAAAAGAGCCTCAAAAGAGACTCTTTTAGATTAAAGCCTACGCGCAGCATAGCTGCTTGTCTTGCGTTCGGGTGGAGCAGCGCTCCACTAATCCTCACTCAGGCTTTAGCCCTTCAGCTTTTTCCAAAGTTTCGTCATTGCTAAAGAACTTTTCACGTTGTTCTTCTAGAAACTTTTTCGCGTCCGGTTCAAATACGTTTAAACGCTTTTCATTAATCAGCGTAGTCTGGTGTTTGAGCCATTCCTGCCAAGCCTGTTTAGACACATGGTCAAACAGTTCCTGACCCTTGGGGCCTGGGAAGGGTGCAAAGTCCAGGCCTTCCATTTCTTGTTGATACTTACGGCAAAATACTTGTCGAGACATATCAATACTCCGAATTTAAGCTAAAAAAGTTAAGCGTAAAGATTTTCTAAGCGAGTATAAGCACGGGCAATAGCAGCTTCGACTTGCGCAGGTGCAGTTCCACCAATATGGTTACGTGCATTTACCGAGGCTTCAAGTGTTAACGCTTTTTCAAATACATCGGCCTGAATCAGGTCAGAGAACTGTTGAAGTTGCTCAAGTGTCAGCTCAGACAAATCTTTCGACTCTGCGACACCCAGTGCTACAGCTTTGCCGACAATTTCGTGCGCATCACGGAATGCCACGCCATTTTTCACCAGGTAATCTGCCAGATCAGTCGCAGTAGAGAAACCACGTAGCGCTGCTTCGCGCATTTCAGCAATGTTTGGAACCAGTGCAGGAATCATGTCGGCAAATGCCATCAATGAACCACGTACCGTATCGATCGCATCAAACAAGGGTTCTTTGTCTTCCTGATTGTCTTTGTTGTACGCCAGCGGCTGGCCTTTCATCAGGGTCAGCAGGCTCATCAGGTCGCCATAGACACGGCCGGTTTTACCACGTACCAGTTCAGGCACATCCGGGTTTTTCTTCTGTGGCATGATTGAAGAGCCTGTACAGAAACGATCTGGAATATTCACGAATTTGAACTGCGCTGAAGTCCATAGAATCAGTTCTTCAGACATACGAGACAAGTGCATCATAATTAACGATGCAGCGGCATTAAATTCAATTGCAAAATCACGATCCGATACTGCGTCTAAAGAGTTTTCAGCAACGGCTTCAAAACCTAACAGCTCAGCGGTGTAAGCACGCTCAATCGGGTAGGTGGTTCCTGCAAGTGCAGCAGAACCCAGTGGCATACGGTTGACACGTTTACGGCAATCAATCAGACGCTCAGAGTCGCGTACCAGCATTTCAAACCAGGCCATTAAGTGATGACCAAAAGTCACCGGCTGAGCGGTTTGTAAATGGGTGAAGCCCGGCATGATGGTATCGGTATTTTTAGCCGCCAAGCTTAAAATACCTTTTTGTAATTTTTCGAGTAATTTTAAAATCGCATCAATTTCATCACGTACATAAAGACGAATGTCAGTTGCGACCTGATCATTACGGCTACGGCCAGTGTGTAATTTCTTGCCTGTGATGCCAATACGCTGAGTCAGGCGCGACTCAATGTTCATGTGCACATCTTCTAGGTCAATGCGCCATTCGAACTTACCTGCTTCAATATCGGCTTGAATGGCAGTCAGACCTTCGATGATGTCATCGCGTTCCTGTGCCGTCAGTACGCCTACTTTGGCCAGCATGGTTGCATGGGCAATCGAGCCTGCAATATCCTGTTTATAAAAACGTTGGTCAAATTGAACAGATGCTGTAAATTCAGCAACAAAAGCATCAGTCGCTTCAGAGAAACGACCACCCCACATACCCGAAGTCTGGGCTTGTGATGGATTAGAGGAATTAGAAGATGTGGTCATGTCGGCTCAATCAGATTAAAAGCAGTAGAACGAAAAAGAGTATAACAAATTCAAAGCCCATTGCCGAAGTCACATCTGCTCAATCTTTCGCATCGATAAACGGGCAAACACAAAGTTCCTATTTTTTTAGCCAGATTGGCAATCTTCGCTATTTGCTGGAACTGTTTGTCGGCGGCAATATTCTGGCCATGATTCTAGCGCTCGCAGAAGCACAGTCGTGGCAAGCTTTAAATGCGATGCATCTGCTGCAATATATGCTGTATATCAACTGGGTACTGTTATGTTTTGCAGCACTGGTGGAATTATTCCATCAGGCCTTTCAGCATATGGGGATTAAGCTGGCGCTCATTTCCGGTTTTTTGCTACTACAGGCCATTGTGGTGCTGACCACCATCAGTCTGAATGTTGTGATACATTTTGGAATGAATTTTAATTTTCAGGGCTTAAACCTGGCAATTGCCCTGGATCAGGTTGGGTTACATCTCAGTTTGGGTGTTTTGCTCGGTATGTTTTGTTTTCGCTACCTGTATTTGCGTGAACAATGGGAACAGCAGCAGCATAGTGAACTGAATGCCCGGATTCAGGCCATGCAAGCGCGGATTCAACCGCATTTTCTGTTCAATAGTATGAACAGTGTGATTAGCCTGATCAGCATCGATCCGGATAAAGCCGAACATATGCTGCTGAATCTGTCCCGCTTATTTCGTGCCAGTTTTCAGGAGTTGAAACTGGTCAGTCTGCAAGAGGAAATTGATCTGTGCCAGCGCTATCTGGAGATTGAGCAGATCCGTTTGGGTGAACGCCTGCAAATCGAATGGAAGTTAGAAAACAAAGACTTATACTCACAAGTACAAATCCCATTATTAACTTTACAACCCTTGTTAGAAAATAGTATTTTCCATGGAGTTGAAAAAATTCTCACAAAGAGTACGATAAGCATATTGGTTGAAATATTGCAAAATCAAATTAATATCATCATTACTAACCCTTATACGCAGGATAATAAAACTTTAAAAAAGGGGCATGGTATTGCAATAGAAAATGTCAGACAGCGTCTGCAAGCTTATTACGGACCCAGTATGACCTTTCAAACCTTTGCCGGCGAAGGGATGTTTACGACGGTAGTGCGATATCAATATAAATAAAAATAAATCAAAGAAATCGCAGTTAGCTTTATCATGTATTTGATCATGTTAACTGGGTAAGGAGGAGCAATGGACATCCTGATTTGTGATGATGAGCCTTTGGCTGTCGAGCGATTATCACGTTTGGTCTCTCAGCTGGGGCATGATGTGGTGGCGACTGCAAGTCATGGTCGTCAAGCGATTGATCTGGCTCACCAATACGAACCCGATGTCATACTATTAGATATTCAAATGCCTGAAATGAATGGCCTTGCTTGTGCGCAGTATTTGCGTCAGCTGGACCCGATGCCGGCAATTATCTTTTGTACGGCCTATGACCAACATGCGCTGGATGCATTTAAATCAAATGCCGAAGGCTACTTGCTTAAACCCGTGATGCAACAGGAATTGGCACAGGTTTTGGAGCACTTAACTAAACTTACCCAAGCTCAGATGAGCCAACTAAAACAAAAAGAAAATATGGACGAAATCAATATCAGCCGCCAGCAGATTGCGGCAAAGACCTATCGTGGTGTCGAATTGGTGCCAGTTGAAAATATCTATTATTTTCTGGCGGATCAGAAATATGTCACTGTACGTCATAAAAACGGCAGTGTACTGATTGATGAAACCTTAAAGGAGCTAGAGCAGGAGTTTGGGAACCAGTTTATCCGTATTCATCGTAATGCCTTGATCTCGGTGAATTATCTGGATGGTCTGGAAGTGGTCAGTTCAGGTCAGTATCAGGTGCGTTGTCGTGAGCTGGACGACCGTTTAGCGGTCAGTCGGCGACATTTGCCATTTTTAAGGGATCGGATTCAAAAGCTATAGCAGGAATCAATGAGAGCATTCAGTTGAAACTTGTATAAATTCACTTGCATTTTAAAGTGAGCAGGTTAAGTTTAGACTATTGTTCTCATTTACTGTTATTGAAATTTATGAAGACCCTAAAAATTGCAACTCGACAAAGTCCACTTGCGCTTTGGCAAGCGGAACATATCCGTGCGCGCCTACAAGATTTGCACGCTGGTTTGCAGGTCGAGTTAGTCACTTTTGTTACACAGGGCGATAAAATCCTAGATACGCCGCTGGCCAAAATTGGTGGTAAAGGTCTATTTGTAAAAGAATTAGAAGCTGCTTTACTCGATGGCCGTGCCGATCTGGCCGTACATTCCATGAAGGATGTACCGATGGCATTGCCGGAAGGGCTGAGCCTTGCGGTGATCTGTGAGCGTGAAGATCCACTGGATGCCTTTGTCTCGAATACCTATGCCAGCTTTGATGAATTGCCACAGGGCGCCAAAGTGGGCACTTCCAGTTTGCGCCGTAAAACCCAGATTTTAAAACAGCGCCCTGATCTCGAAATCATTGATTTGCGCGGGAATGTCGGTACACGTTTGTCCAAGCTGGATGCCGGTCAGTATGATGCGATTATTCTGGCCAGTGCCGGTTTGAAACGTTTAGGTCTGGCAGAACGTATTCGTCATACTCTGACTCCTGAAATCAGTCTACCGGCCGTAGGTCAAGGTGCACTGGGGCTGGAATGCCGTACCCATGATCAGGCGGTACTGGACTTGATTCAGCCATTATTACATGCAGAAACGGATGCCTGCGTGCGTGCTGAGCGTGCCTTTAATGCCTATCTGGAAGGCGGATGTCAGGTGCCGATTGCCGGCTATGCCACGCTCCAGAATGATGTGATTTCAATCGAAGGTCGCGTTGGCAGTGTTGATGGAACGGTTTTGCTGCGTGCACAGCACACTGGAAAAATTGCAGAAGCTGAACAGTTAGGGGTGGAATTGGCCAAAAATTTACTCGATCAAGGTGCAGGCGAGTTGCTGAAAGCACTTTATTCAAACTGATGTTACTGATTAATACCCGTCCGAGTGAGCGTGCTGCGAGTTTGACTCAGCAGTTACAGGCAGCGCAGATTTCTGTACTAGAATTGCCTTTGCTGGAATTGCACGCACAGCCTTATTCCGACGAGCTGTTACGCTTGTATCGCCAGCTGGATCAGGCCAAAATCATTGTGGTGGTCAGTCCGACTGCCGCCCAGATTGGCATGCAATATTTGCAGCAGGCGGAAATTACCTTATCGCGCTTGGCAGATGTGCAATGGGTGGCGGTGGGTAAAGCCACTGAGCAGACGCTAGCTGGTTATGGTATTCAAAGTCATGTGCCTGAACTTGAAACTTCGGAAGGCATGTTGCAATTACCCGTGTTAAGGCAACTGCCTGCTGGCTCAGCTGTGGCCTTCTGGCGCGGAGAAGGTGGTCGTCAATTTATGATGGATTATCTGCGTGCAAATAATATCAAAATTTTGAATTTTATTTTATATCGGCGGCAATGCCCCGCAAGCACAGCAATGATTTTGGCAGAAAACCTGGCATTGCTTGAAGCGCAGCAGCGCTTTGCCGTGCTAATCAGCAGTGAAGCAAGCTGGTTAAACTGGCTGACATTAATGCAGGATAATTCGGATTTAATGCATCAGGCCCGTTATTTGGTTTTGGGGCCGCGTTTGGCCACTCTTCTTGGGGAATATCAACAACAGCATCAGGCAGGGTTTGAATTTGTGCAAATTGATGATTTAGAGGCGAATACGATCTTGCAAAAAATGAGACTGATACTAGGGAACGCATGAAGAAACTATTTATTGTATTTTTCATTTTGAGTGTGGTGTGGCTCATCAAACTCAGCTATGACCTTTATGTTCTCAATGCAGCGCAGACTGGACTTCATCAAGGTGTTAAACAGTTGCAGCAGCAAAATGCCAATCTCAATGATCAGTTTGTGGCATTAAAACGCCAGTTTACCGCCCAGCAGCAAAATGCAGGCACTCCCTCAGCTCAGGCAGCAGCTGCAGTGCTAACTGCTGACATGCAGAATGATATTGCTCTCGTACAACAGCAGCTGGATCTGATTGAATTTGCACTGCAACAGCAACAATATGCCACCGCCATTGAAAAACTAAACCACCTGCAGAATGAGTTGGATGAGTATGTTTTGGCGCCTGCCTTGGTCAGTAGTCTGCAGCAAGTAATTGCGAAAGATCAGGACATGCTGAAAAAATTCGTCAATAGTCGCTTGGTGCAGCAAAATAAATTAAAAGAAGTATTGATGCAGATGGATGCTGAAATTGAAAAAGAAATTCAGGCTCCGCATCTTCAAAGTTTGGAAACTCAACGCTCTTTCTGGCAGCGCTGGATTCAGATCGAAGCTGCAGAGCAGCCGAGTACCGTATTAATGCAACGGCATCTGGTATTGAAAGAAGCTCAGTTGCGCTTGCTCATTGCACAAAATACGTTGCAGCAAGATCAATCTGTCGCCTTTCAGCAAGCGTTGAATGCGGTGATTGATGTCTTGGAGCAATTACCGGATGCACGTAGTCAGTACTGGATTCAGCAGTTGCATCAAATCAAGGCCACACCGGTCACTCCAACGCCTTTATTAAATACACGCACCTTAGTTGGCTAATTGCTTATGAAACAGATTTTGCTGGCCTATTTATTTATCTGCCTACTGGGTATAGCGGGGCTGAGCATCCTGAGTTATGGGCATGGGGCCGGCTATGTCTATTTATATTGGCGTGAGTGGCAGTTACAAACCACATTGTGGTTTTTGGCGGCCTCACTGGTCACGTTCAGTTTTTTGATCCATTGCCTCTGGTACGCGATCAAACAGTATCGCAGCCGTGAACAGCGTAAAAATGAAACCGTATTTAGTTTTGCCCATTTACATCCTTATGAACAACTGGCTGTAATCTGGTTATTAAATGCAGCTCAGGATCAACGGGATTTTATTCAGCAGTCTTTTAGCAAGTCGGGCTTACTCAAACATATTATTGATGCACGATTATCTTGGGGGCAACAGCAATATACAGATGCCTTGACTGCTTTAAATCAGTCTAACCCGATGGCATTTGAGTTGGCAGAATTGCAGCGAATTGAAATTTATTTATCGCAACAGCACGGTGAGCAAGCACTGACTCATTTAGAATTTTTAAATCAGCATGAATTATCACCATGGTTAATACAGGTGAAACCAGCCTATGAACAGCGACTCACCACATTATGGGGTGTATTTGCCCTACAGTTTCCCTGGTTATATTTACGCTCGACTAAATATGGACATTTAGACCAAGAAGTAAAAAAATCATGGCTGGAACAATTATTATTGGTCTATGATCAAGCCACACCCGATGATTTGATTTATTTACAGCAGCGCTATTTAGATTTAAAAAAGCAAGTATTTAATCGTGACTACGCAGTCAAGTTATTATGGTTAAAATTATTATTCAGAATGCCGGAAATGAGTGCCGAGCATGAAACCCTGGCAGTGCATTTACTGGAACAGCAGTTTAACCAGGATGTATTTTATTTATGGTTCCAGCAGCAGTTATTGCGACAAAATCCGGATTATGACTGTATTGCACAGCAGATTTCACATTGGGAAACCCGGTATCCGGCATTGCCAATTCTGAATTTTACCAAATGGCATGTATTACAGGCCACAGGTTATACCGAGCAAGCCCAGCAACTGCTTCACCTGTATCCAGACGATATCCGTATGAGTTATCTGAGAATTAAAGCGGCCTTGCAAGACCGGGAAGACCTGCTCCAGCAATTAAATGCAGTATTTGAATCCAATGTAAACTTTATCGAAATTAAAATTTGAGAATCATGATGTCAGAATTAAAACAATATCCGGTGATTTATGCACAGAATGTGGCATGGGGAGATATGGATGCCTTGGGACATGTAAATAATGCCATGTATTACCGCTATATCGAAAATGCACGTCTGGCGTATCTGGGGGCATTGGATTTACTGAATGAAAGGGTATCTACCGTGGTCTCTTCAAATCAGTGCCGTTATTTAAAGCCGGTGGTTTTCCCAGATCATTTAAAAGTTGCAGCGCGTATTGAAGAGATTCGAAATAGTGCATTCCGCATGCATTATTTATTATGGAGTGAAAAACAGCAAAGTATAGTAGCAACTTCTGAAGCGGTTATTGTTTGTATTGATCAAAAAACCCTGCAGAAAACTCAAATTCCAGAACATATCCGAAAGAAAATCGAAGCACTTGAATTAACAGCCGGACATGAAATCTAAAAAATGAATTGATTATTTAATTTTGTCATTATTTCTAAACTTTATTGTTATTGATTTAAATATTTATATTGAATGTTTTATTTAATATAAATATGATGGGGTATTATTTAACAAAACAAATAATATTATTTAATCGGAGAGCATTATGCCAGATATTACTCATTTATCAGTAGAAGAGTTAAAGCGTTTACAAGCCGAAGCAGAATCACTGATTGCTTCAAAAAAAGACCAAGAGATCGAAGATGCTTATCAGCAAATCTTGGCCGTTGCTGACAAAGTAGGTATGACGGTTGAACAGTTACTTGAATTTGGCGCGTCTAAACGCAAGAAATCATCACGTAAATCGGTAGAGCCACGTTATCGTAGCAAAAGCAACCCAGATGACACCTGGACGGGTCGTGGCAAGCAGCCGCGCTGGTTGGTGGCAGAGCTGGACAAAGGTGCCAAGCTTGAAGATTTCTTGATCTAAGCCTCGATTTGATCTCGTCATTAGGCTGTCATACAGACAGTCTAAGATTGCTGAACCAAGCATGATTGCTTGGTTTTTTTATATCTATGAATTGGCGTTGGGAAAAAAGTGTGCATAATGTGTCTGTATAAGGAAAACATTATAAATGGGGATTTAGACTTGAGATATTGGTCGTGGTGGGATGAGCAATAAACCTAAAACTTTAAGATGGTTCATCCTTGCTCTTGTGGCGTTTTTTGTCTTTGTGATCCTGCAAGTGCCAGCTGCCTGGTTGATTTCAAAATTTTATAAAAATAATCAGGCCTTGCACAATGTAAACGGGAATATCTGGCAGGGCAGTGCTGACTGGAAAAAAGGTAATTTGCGGGGCAGCCTGAACTGGAAAGTACGGCCATTGGACTTGCTATTGCTGCGAGTTGGGGCAGATGTTGAATTGCATAGCGGCAATACTCAGCTTTTAGGGATCATGGGCTATGGGCTGAATAAAGCCTTGATCGTCAAAAATCTTGAGGGTCAGCTCGCGCCGGAAACCTTAAAAAAAGTGGCAGACTGGCAATGGCCAGCGACTGCTATTCAGTTTAAAGAGGTGGATTTTAAATATAAACAGGAACAAGGCTTCAGTCAGGTGACCGGGCAAATGCAATGGGCGGGTGGTGAGCTGATTTATAGCTTTGCCCAGCGTCAGGAACGTATGAATGTACCGGCCATGACCGGACAACTGGCAGATGAGAGCGGACAGCTCTTACTCGACGTTCGGGATAACCGAGAGCAACGTATGCTGAATATCAAGCTTGATCCCAGTCTGATGCTCGATATCCAGCTTACCCAGCGCTTTTTAATGAATGCACCCTCCTATGAAGGTAAAGCTGGCCTGGATACTTATGTGATTAGTACCCGCCAACCCCTAATGGGAGGCTTGAACTAATGGCCATTTCTCTTGGCGATCTAAAAAATATCGATCTGAAACAGGCCAATCGTGTTGCGCCTGTCGTGTTGCTGTTGTTGATTCTATATTTATGCTGGAAACTGGCGGCCATGTTCTGGTTGCTGATTGCGCCACCTCAAGCTATGCAGCTGGATCGGGTAGAACTGGGTTCACAACAGGCGCAAATCCCCAATATCAGTGCATTTTCGCTGTTTCAGGAAAGTGGACAAACAGCAGCAGGAGCAGAAGCTGCCAATATTCTTTTGCAAGGCGTGGTGGTTGCCAGTCCAAGCTATAACTCTTCTGCGGTGCTGAAAGTCAATGATCAGGTGGATCGTTATCGCGTTGGAGAAATGCTGGGCAACAGTGGTTTTGAGCTGGCCGAGGTCTATTGGGATCGGGTCATTCTGCGCAGAGCAACCGGTGCCACTCATGAAGTGTTATTCAAGGGTCTGGAAAATGGCTTGAATCAGCCGATCGTGCCGGCAACCCCAGCATCTAATACGATGTCTGCTCCATCTTCGATTATGAATAGCGCAGCTGAAGCACAAAATCTGCCTTCAGCGCAAAATGAAATCGGTCGGGCAATCCAGCAGATGCAGGAAAACAAGGATCAGTATTTACAGAATATGGGGGTCAGTGCGTCGGATGGAGGCTTTGAAATCACTTCCCGGACACCAGCTGCACTGCGTAATCGACTCGGTTTAAGACCGGGAGACCGGATTTTATCTTTAAACGGTCAGACGCTATCGCAGGGGCAAACCGAGGCGCAATTACTGGAACAGGCTCGACGTGAAGGTCAGGTCAAACTCGAAATAAAACGTGGTGATCAGACGATGACCATACAACAAGATTTGAAGTGATGTGTCATCACGCATAGGGTTAGGAAACACAAAAGTTTATGGCTTTATTTAATAATAATCGATCAGCATGGGCATGCTGTGTGGCCGCCCCGCTCGTAGCAATGATCAGTACGGCGGGTTATGCGCAAACCTGGAAAATCAACCTGCGGGATGCTGACCTCACCGCATTCATTAATGAAGTGGCTGACATTACCGGCAAGAACTTCGCAGTCGATCCGCGGGTGCGTGGTAATGTTACCGTTATTTCCAATAAAGCACTGAATAAAAATGAAGTCTATGACCTGTTTTTAGGTGTGCTCAATGTCAATGGTGTGGTGGCGATTCCTTCAGGCAATACCATCAAGCTGGTACCGGACAGCAATGTCAAAAGCTCGGGCATTCCCTATGATGCCAGAAGCCGTGCCAGTGGTGACCAGATCGTGACTCGGGTATTGTGGCTGGAAAATACCAATCCGAATGATCTGATTCCAGCACTGCGCCCTTTGATGCCGCAATTTGCCCATCTGGCAGCAGTGCCGGGCACCAATGCGCTGATCGTATCAGATCGGGCCAATAATATTTATCAGCTGGAAACCATCATTCGTAATCTGGATGGCACCGGTCAAAATGATATGGAAGCGGTCAGTCTGCAATCGAGTCAGGCCGAGGAAATGATCGAGCTGATCGAGTCCATGACAGCCACGGGTGCAGCCAAAGATGTGCGTGGTTCGCGGGTACGTGTCATCGCAGATACCCGCACCAATCGGATTATCATTAAAGGTGATCCGACGACGCGTAAGCGGCTGCGTCAAATGATTGAAACCCTGGATGTGCCGGCGGCAGACCGTCTGGGCGGCTTGAAAGTCTTTCGTTTGAAATATGCCAGTGCCAAGAATCTGGCAGAGATCTTGCAGGGACTGGTGACAGGGCAGGCGGTGAACAGTAGTTCAAATTCCACTGGCACGTCTTCGGGTTCATCTTCCCTAAGTTCGAATAACAGTTTAAACAATAACAACAGTAGCAACACCAGCGGAAATAATACTTCCTCCGCTATTCAGTTGAATACCGGCATGAACGCCGAGCAGGGTGGAATTAGCAGCTTTAGCGCAAACGGGGTGAGTATTATTGCCGATGCCACGCAAAACTCTTTGGTGGTTAAGGCCGATCCGCAATTGATGCGGGAAATCGAATCAGCAATTAATCAGCTGGATATTCGCCGTCAACAGGTACTGATTGAAGCTGCCATTATCGAAGTAGAAGGTACAGATGCCGATCAGCTTGGGGTGCAATGGGCCTTGGGAGATATCAGTAGCGGTATTGGGCTGATTAACTTTGATAATTTTGGTACCAGTCTAAAAAATGTGGCAGCCGGCTATCTCACCGGCGGTGGTGCAGGTGCTGCAAGTACCGTGGGAGCTGGGACTTCGTTGGTGCTCGGCGATTATCGTGAAGGCAGTGATGGTTCACGCCGTCTGTATGGTGCGCTGATTCAGGCCTTAAAAGAAAGCACCAAGTCCAATCTGTTGTCTACGCCATCCATTGTGACTATGGACAACGAAGAAGCCTATATTGTGGTCGGTGAAAACGTACCCTTTGTGACAGGTTCGGTTTCAACTGGCGCTGCTGGGGTGGCCAATCCCTATACCACGATTGAACGTAAAGATGTCGGGGTCACTTTAAAAGTGGTGCCGCATATTGGTGAAGATGGTACGGTGCGTCTGGAAGTGGAGCAGGAAGTATCGGCTGTTAATCGGGATCGTGGACAAGCGCAGGATCTGGTAACCAGCAAGCGTGCGATTAAAACTTCGATTCTGGCCGAAAATGGGCAAACCATTGTGCTGGGTGGTCTGATTTCGGATAACACCAGTTATGGCCGTCAGGCAGTTCCGGGTCTGGGCGCAATCCCTGGTCTTGGGCGTTTATTCCGTTCTGAAGGTAAATCTAATCAGAAACGTAATCTGCTGATCTTCATCCATCCAACGATTGTGGGTGATAAAAATGAGGTCAGTAAACTGACCCAGCAACGTTATAGCCAACTGTATAGTCTGCAACTGGCCCTGGATGCTGATGGTAATTTTGCCAAGCTGCCGGAACAGGTCGGTGATGTCTATCAACAGCGTATTCCGGTTTCGAAAACACCTTTACAAAATTCGTCTTATCAAACTGTGCCGACGGCTCCAGTGCCGACTCAGCCAGCTGCTGTGGTAGTCACGCCTGTCGCGATTGAGCCTGTGTTGCAGTCACAACCCGGACAACACGTCGAAAAGCGTAAAAATACCGTGACCACCACAACACTTAGACCGAAAAGCTAGGTGATGTAGCATGAACAAACAGCATGTTATGATAATGTCAAAGAGAAAAGAGAAGTAAATTCATGACTTGGAAAATACACGCGATTACAGGTGACTTGACAGGGCAAGAGATTAGCATTGACCGTGATATGCTGGTGGGACGTCATCAGGCCGCAGACATTGTGTTGCAGGCCGCAGAGATCTCGCGCAAACATGCTGCTTTCTTGCTCAAAGATGATGCGCTCTGGGTACAGGACTTAGGATCATCGAATGGCACTTTCGTCAATGATGTGCAGATTGCACAGGAAACGTTATTAAAACAGGATGATATCGTTCAGTTTGCCAGTCTGAAATTTTCCGTGCTGGCGCCTGCGGCTGCGGTAGAGGTTCCAGCAGAAATAGAAGTCACAGCAGAAAAAGTCGTGGCACAGGTAGAAGTGACTGAACCAACGCCGGCACAACAAATGAATGAACAGGGTATACCGGAACTGACACAGCGAGATGCCTCAGTCCAGCTGACCCGAGATGGTATGCCAACCCATGTTGGGATTCCAAAACCAGCGCCGATTCCTGAAGGCGTCGATCTTGCTGTAGTGAAACCAGAACCTACGCGAATGCCGGTTGAGCAGCCTGTGTCACGGGTAGAGCAGGAAAAAGAAACCCAGAAAAATGTGTCTGTTGGTTTGATTTCAGTGATTGTATTGATTATTTTGGCAATTATGGCTTGGGTAATGTTTAAATAAGCCGATGATTGGTTACAATCAAGGCATGCACAGCGCATGCCTTTTTTGTGGCTGCGAATAATATAAAAGAGGGTCGGGATGTCTATTGCACAATTAGAACAGCGTGAACTGATCTTGTTTGATCTGGATGGTACTTTGGTTGATTCGGCGCATGACCTGTATCGTGCCATGAATATGAGCCTGAATGTGTTGCAATTGCCTTTGGTCACGGAAGAGCAGGTTCGTACCTGGGTGGGCAAGGGCACCTCGATATTTTGTGAAAGTGTATTGCTACATCTGGTCGGTGAAGTTACACCCGCACAGCATCAGGAGCTGCTGAATACTTTTCTGGATATTTATAATGTCGATCCTTGTGTCGACACCGTTCCATTTCCCGGGATTCTGAAGTTTCTCGACTGGGCCAAAGCGCAGGGCAAAACCCTGATCTGCGTCACCAATAAGCCGGAGCTTCCTGCTTGTGCTATTTTAGAGACATTGGATATGGCACATTATTTTGCCGAGACCATTGGTGGCGACCGTTTTAGCGAACGTAAACCGCATCCGCGTCAATTATTGCACTGTGTCGAACAGTATGGTGTAACGAAAGAACAGGTATTACTGATCGGGGATTCTTCCAATGATGTGGAGGCTGCACGTCGCGCCGGGATTGATTGTATTGTGGTGAGCTACGGCTATAATCACGGTGAAAATATAGCAGACTGTCATCCTCAAGAAATTGTAGATGATCTACGTGAATTGCTTGCTTAATTAGGGTGTTAGGAAAATAAAATGAATAGTGATCAGGTTTTTCGATGGCGTCGCTCAGTTCAAGTCTATTTATACACTGAGTAAACCCAATTTAAAGAGAAAAACCGCATGACCACACAAGCACAATTCCAGCAACTTGCTGCACAAGGCTATAACCTGATTCCAGTGTACCGTCAGCGTCTGGCCGATACGGATACCCCACTTTCTATTTTCGCGCGTCTTAAGCAGCATCAGCAGGCTTATCTGTTTGAATCTGTCGAAGGTGGAGAAAACTGGGCGCGCTATTCGATTATTGGGCTGGGCGAATCTACGGTATTTTCCTGTAATGCCGGTGAACTGACGGTACAGCATGCGGACGGCTCGCTTGAAAAGCAGCACTGTGCAGATCCTTTTCACTATATTCGTGACTTTCAGGCTCAGTTTAAAGTGCCGACCCAACAGGACTTGCCTGCATTGCCAAGCTTCACTGGCGGTCTGGTGGGCTACTTTGGTTATGATGCCGTGCGTTATATTGAACCCAAACTCAAAAATGTGCCTGAAGCAGATCCGGTTGGCTTGCCTGATATCTGGATGATGTTGTCTAAAACCGTCATTGTCTTTGACAATTTAAAAGATACCTTATTTCTGATTGTGCATGCCGATGCAGCTGACCCGATTGCTTATGAAAAAGCACATGAACAATTGAATGAATTGGAAAATATTCTGGCAACACCGATTAGCCTGAAAGCTGAAAAACATAGTCCGCCACATTTTGAATCTCTAACCGGACATGACAACTTTATTGCCTCGGTTGAAAAGGTCAAAGAATATATTCGTGCCGGCGATGTGATGCAGGTGGTGCCCGGGCATCGTATGGTGTCAGATTTCGATGGTGATCCTTTGCAGGTCTATCGTGCGCTACGTCATCTGAATCCTTCGCCGTATCTGTTTCTGGTACAAGGGCAAACCTTGGAAAACAATACACCGTTCCATATTGTCGGTTCTTCGCCAGAGATTCTGTCACGTCTGGAAAATGGCATTGCCACAGTGCGTCCTTTAGCAGGCACACGACCACGTGGCAAAACCAAGGAAGAAGATCTGGCCCTTGAGCAAGACTTGCTCTCTGATGAAAAAGAAATTGCCGAACATGTCATGCTGATTGACTTGGGTCGCAATGACGTCGGACGCATTGCAAAAATTGGTAAAGTTCAAGTGACTGATCAAATGGTGATCGAACGTTATTCGCATGTCATGCATATTGTCTCGAATGTACAGGGTGAAGTGCGTGACGATGTCGATGCCTTGGATGTTTTCAAGGCAACTTTCCCTGCCGGTACGCTTTCAGGTGCACCAAAAATTCGTGCCATGGAAATTATTGACGAAGTTGAGCCGGTAAAACGCGGAATTTTTGGTGGCGCTGTCGGTTATTTAGGCTGGCATGGTGAAATGGACATGTCGATTGCGATTCGTACCTGTGTGATCCGTGAAAATAAGGTCTATGTTCAGGCCGGAGCAGGGCTGGTTGCCGACTCAAATCCCGAATCTGAATGGAATGAAACCCAAATAAAAGCTCGCGCAGTGATCAAAGCGGTTGAATTATCATCAAATGGTTTGATTTTATGAGTTTTTGGGGTTTTTTTTGAAAAAAACACTTGCATGGTTTGTGAGTTTTGCTAAACTGCACACCGTTCCGATACGAAACGTACGAAACACTAAGAAACGCCGGCATAGCTCAGTTGGTAGAGCAACTGACTTGTAATCAGTAGGTCCACAGTTCGAATCCGTGTGCCGGCACCATCTTAGAGAGTTTCAAGGGTTGAGTAAAGAACAGCACTGATGTAAGTGTAAAATGGTGAGGTTCCCGAGCGGTCAAAGGGGGCGGACTGTAACTCCGCTACGAAAGTTTCGAAGGTTCGAATCCTTCCCTCACCACCAATTTTAATACTTCAATAAGTGGTTTGTACCAACATCGTGCGGGAGTAGCTCAGTTGGTAGAGCGGTAGCCTTCCAAGCTGCATGTCGCGAGTTCGACCCTCGTCTCCCGCTCCATTGAAGTGCTAATATTTGCTCTTATAGCTCAGTGGTAGAGCACTCCCTTGGTAAGGGAGAGGTCTCGAGTTCAAATCTCGATAAGAGCTCCAGATTACAGTTTAGCAATTTTTATTGCACAATATTCCAGAAGCAGGCTATTTAGTCTGCTTTTCAAGTATTTGGTATTTGGTTTTTTAAAACGACATGTCGGAACTGGGTTTTACTCAGAATTGTGTTCGACGTAAACGAGGAGTATTAA
>NZ_CP078068.1:1505295-1684536 GCF_019195275.1 Acinetobacter sp. F9 | reverse complement strand
TTATGCAGGGGGTGTTTTTTTGTGCGCGGGATAATATTATAAGTAGATGAAATTGGGGCAGGTATTTAAATTCTAGATCCAAAAGTAAAATCAAAGTCATTTAAATACTATAAAACGAGTCTCTGCTGTTGCTCAAATATATCTGTTTACTTTTCTATGCTGAATTTCTGTGAAGACTTCTATATTGTAATATTAATTTAGAGAAGAAAGAAGCGTGGAGAAAATGATGGTAGCGCAATTTAAAATAAAAATTTTACTCAGTTTTTGTGCTTTGGCATTGACTGCTTGTCATGCCGATAACTCACCTTCTGGCAGTATTCAAGAGGCTTCCGCCTCATCTTCTAAATCTGAAGCTATAGCCTCAAATTTACAAAAATATAAGATCGCACAGGTGGCACAATTTAATGAGCCGTGGGCAATTGTATCACTCAAAGATGGCCGTTTACTGATTACCGAACGTAAAGGAAAATTACAACTTTTTGATCCACGTACCAAGCAGAAAGTCGAAGTTAAAGGTATTCCTCAAGTTGCCTATGGTGGCCAAGGAGGCTTGGGTGAAGTCGCTTTACATCCGGATTTTGCAAACAACCAGTGGGTCTATCTCAGCTATGCTGAACAAGGTCAGGGTGGCTATGGCGCAGTGGTGATCCGTAGCAAACTGGATTTAAACCAGACTGCCCCTCAATTGACTCAAATTGAACGGATCTGGACTCAAGTCCCTAAATTTTCAGGGCAGGGACATTATGCACACCGGATTGTATTTGGACCGGATGGTAAGCTCTGGATCGGTTCAGGGGAACGGCAGCAATTTACTCCAGCACAGGATATGCAGTCCAATGCCGGTAAAATTATTCGTTTAAATGATGACGGTTCAATTCCTGCTGATAATCCTTTTATGAATCAGGGTAAAATTGCCCAGCAGATCTGGAGTCTTGGACACCGCAATCCTTTAGGCATGGCTTTTGATCCACAGGGGCAGTTCTGGGTGATTGAAATGGGTCCCAAAGGTGGGGATGAGCTGAATAAGATCATCAAAGCTAAAAATTATGGCTATCCAGTGGTGTCAAATGGTGATCATTATGATGGCAAGCCAATTCCCGACCATGCTACCCGCCCGGAATTTGAAGCGCCAGCACTGGATTGGACGCCGGTCATTTCTCCTTCAGATCTGTTGTTTTATACAGGAAATGTATTTCCACAATGGAAAAATAAAGCGATCACGACTGGTTTGTCTTCCAAGGCGCTTGTGATTGTGGATACGACACAGAATCCGGTCAAAGAAGTCCAGCGTGTGGATATGAAGGAGCGGATTCGTGGCGCGATTCAGGCCAGTGATGGTACGCTTTGGATAATTCAGGATGGCCCACAAGCCAAGTTATTAAAAATGACCGCACCTTAATCCTTTGTTTGAAAAGCTGCATTTGAACATGAAATATCGAGCGAGGCAGAATGCTCATGATCTGCTGACGATCTGAATAAATTTTTTTTAAGATGATCCTGATATGAAAGAACAAGGCCTCGACATCCTGTGAAGGCCTTTTCATATTCTGGCAAAGGTATAATGTCTGTTATACCGATCAGCATCCTGCTTGGTGAATATTTTTATTTTTCTGATAAGACTGCCTGTCTTGGTATGACTCGAATATAGCCCGAAGTAGTGTAGCCCAATAGGGCATTTAACTGCATCGATTGTAGGTCAAAGCTGACAGGTGAATTTCAAAAATAGCAGTGAAAGAATGACTATTTAACCAAAGCAGCAGTCCATCGTTTTTATTAAATCAATCATTAAACCCAACCTGAATATTTTAGTTTGAGCAGGATCTAAGCTTTAAAACAAAAAAGCCTCAACATCCTGTTGAGGCTTTTCTGGATTTGCTTCTCAGATCTGACTCCTGTCTAATCTGTCAACGTCCTGTTGATTTGCGCTTGTTATTGTTGTCGTATCGCTTTGCAGACGTCCTGTCTGTCTATGTAGTGACTATAGTCCTAACTAAGCGTAGTACATAGCCGCTAAATGCAGCGGTCGCTGTAGGCGAAAACCTACGATGCTGTCGGCTAAAGTCTCAAGCACTGACATACTGAATTAATTTATCCACCACTACTTTTAGATTTTTAGTATCAAATTCATTGCCCTGGAACGAATAATCCTTATTTCTTGCGAAGATGTCACGGATTTCAATCACGGCATTGGTATCGATCAGTCCAAGTTGAGTCCCGACCTGACGAATCTGGTCTATTGAACGTGAACCGTTGGTGACACCATAACCAATATAGGCTGCCGGTTTGCCTTGCCATTCCTTGGCAAGGTAATCCAGCGCATTTTTTAGCGCAGGGCTGTAGCCATGATTATATTCAGGTGTGATAAAAATAAAGGCATCGCCGCGCGCAATTTTGTCTGCCCAGTCTTGCTGTTTGGGCTGATCATAGATCCCGGTCAGTGGCGGATGAGCACCGCTAAAGAGTGGAAGAGCCCATTCTTTTAAATCGACAATTTCAATTTCAAGCGTACTAAAACCATAGCTTTTAATTTCCTGTAGTACCCAGTGCGCCACTTTAAGCGCGGTACGCCCCTCACGTACACTGCCGACCACAATATAAATTTTCATACCTATTCCTTTCTGGGTTTCTTATCATCCAATTAAATTAATCAGATTTCAGAGAGGTGACTAGAGATGATTTGTATCCTGAGTATAAAAAAGCTCCCGAAGGAGCTTTTAAAAATCATGCGATTAGCAGATGTTTTACATCAACTTTAGGCCTTGCTGACCGGCAGGGGTTACTTTAAAGATTTCCACTTCAAAGGTGATGTTCTTGCCTGCCAGTGGATGGTTAAAGTCCACTTCGGTGATGTCATCATTGACTGAACGTACCACACCATACAAGGTCGCCTTGGCTTTGTCTTCAAACTCGATCATGTGACCCTCGATCGGACGTTCTCCAAACTTCACCGTATCGAACTTCTGGATGTTTTCCGGATTCCACGGACCAAAAGCATCTTCCGGAGGCAGACTTACAGTACGACGGTCACCGGCACGTAAACCAAACAGTGCTTTTTCAAAGCCTGGCAATAAATTACCATCGCCAATCGTGAGGCTGACCGGGGCTTCACGGCTACGGGTATTGTCAATTTCTACGCCATTTTCGATCGCGACAGAAAAATGCAGCTCGACTTTAGAGCCGTCTGCAACCCGGGTTTCTTCATTAGGATGAATAAAATCAGTCATGTTGTGCTTGCGCCCGTTGAATTCGATGTTTTTCTAAGAAAAAGGTATCAATTAGCATCAGAATAGTGCCAAGCGTGATGGCACTGTCTGCGATATTGAAAGCAGGGAAGTGGCTGTTCTGGTAATACACATGAATAAAATCGACCACATAGCCGAGACTGACCCGGTCGATTAAATTACCGATTGCACCACCCAAAATCAGGGCAATTGCTAGCGGTAAAACCTTCATGTTTTTTGGCATACGCATCAGCCAAAAAACAAAGATCACAGACACAATCCCTGCCAGTGAAGTAAAGAAATAACGTTGCCAACCACCCGCATCGGACAGAAAACTAAAGGCAGCGCCATAGTTATGCAATAGTGTCCAATTTAAAAAGGGCAGCACAGGGATAGGATCTGCATAGTTCAGATTCGTCACTGCAATCCATTTGGTCCATTGATCCAGAATGATCGCCACAATGGCCAGCCCAATCCACCATAAATTATGTGGATAGAACTGGAATAAGCCCTTTTTAGTCTGGGTATTAGGCATATTTTCTCTCTTCGCCTTGGCCTGTAGGAAGGTTAATAATACAACGGCCACAGAGTCCTGGATGTGAGCTATGTGTATTTACATCCGGAAGCACATGCCAGCAGCGTACACATTTCTCGCCATCTGCCGCAGAGACTTTCACGTTAAGCCCTTCAAGATCTGAGGCTTCACCTTGTGTAGCCTCAAACTCGTTCACGATCACTTGCGAGGTAATCAGAACGAAGCGTAATTCATCATCGAGACGGTCAAGTACGGTTTTCAGTTCTGCTGTTGCCCACAGTTCAACTTTCGCCGACAGGTTCGAGCCGACTGTTTTGGCACCACGTGCAGTTTCAATAAACTTGTTCACGGCCGACTTCACCGCAATCAGGGTTTGCCATTCTGCTTCTGAAATCACGTTGGCTGTAGACGCGACCGGAATGTCATACCATTCAGTGGTGAATACATATTTCTCTGATTGCTCAGGAATCAGTGGCCATGCTTCTTGTGCAGTAAAGCTCAGGATCGGTGCCATCCAGCGCACAAAGGCCTGTACCAGATGATACAATGCAGTTTGTGCAGAATGACGCGCTTTTGAGTCCGCTTTGGTGGTGTATTGACGGTCTTTGATGATGTCGAGGTAGAAACCACCGAGGTCGTTGATGCAGAAGTTAGTTAATGCGCTGGTCACGATATGGAAGTTCATATCTTCATAAGCTTGCTGAACGGTTTTCTGAACTTCCGCTGCACGTTGCAGGATGTATTGATCCAGTGCAATCAACTGATCGACTGGTAATGCATCTGTTGAAGGTTTGAAGCCATTCAAGTTGGCTAACAAGAAACGCAAGGTGTTCCGGATACGACGATAACCATCGGATGCACGGCTGAAGATTTCTTTACCCGCGGTCATTTCATAACGGTAATCCGCAGAGGCGATCCAGAAACGTAAGCCGTCTGCACCCATATCTTTAATGATGTCTTGCGGTGTGATTACATTACCGATTGATTTCGACATCTTGCGGCCTTTTTCATCGACCACGAAACCGTGAGTCAGCAAGCCTTTATACGGTGCGCGTTCATTGATGGCAATCGAGGTCAATAACGATGACTGGAACCAGCCACGGTGCTGGTCTGAACCTTCAAGATACAAATCAGCAGGATCAGTTAAGTCTTCACGTTCACGCAATACCGCATAGTGGGTGGTACCCGAGTCGAACCAAACGTCTAGCGTATCGCGTACAGCATTGTATTGCTCCGCGTCCGCACCGATGAATTCAGATGCATCACGATTGTACCAACCATCAATGCCTTCTTGTTCAATCAGTTTTGCTACGATTTCGATCAATTCAGGTGTACGTGGGTGCAATTCATTGGTGTCTTTATGTACGAAGAACGGAATTGGCACGCCCCAAGTACGTTGACGTGAAATACACCAGTCCGGACGACCTTCGATCATGGCCTGAATTCGGTTTTTACCCCAATCTGGAACGAATTGGATGTCATTTTCAATCGCATTCAACGCGCCCTGACGCAGGCCTTTGGCATCCATGCTGATAAACCATTGTGGTGTGGCACGGAAGATAATCGGGGTTTTATGACGCCAGCAATGTGGGTAGCTATGCTTGATTGGCTTATGTGCCCACAGCTTATTGGCTTCACCCAGCGCCGCAATAATTTGTGGATTGGCTTTATAAATGTGCTCACCCGCAAACAGTGGCGAAGTCGGTAAATATACCCCATTTCCGCCGACTGGATTGTCAACCTTCAAGTTGTACAATAAGCCCACTTTATAGTCGTCCACACCATGACCCGGAGCCGTATGTACTGCACCGGTACCACTGGTGGCAATCACGTGCTCGCCCAAAATGACCGGTACCTGACGATCGCTAATTAAAGGATGTTGCAGAACAAGGTGTTCAAGTTTGCTACCGCTAAAGCCTGCAATTACTTCGAATGAAGTAAAACCATAACGCTCAGTTGCAGATTCCACCAGATCTTTGGCCAGGATAAAGTTTTGTGCTGCTTTTTCGTCACCACGTGCTTTAACCAGTTGATACTCAATTTCGGCATGTACGGCAACGGCCTGGTTGGCAGGTAGTGTCCAAGGCGTGGTGGTCCAGATGACGATGTCTGTTGAATCACTAACAGTTACACCCAAACGTGCAGATAAATCCGCTAAATCAACCACCGTAAAACCGACATCAATGGCATCTGATTTTTTATCTTCATATTCAACTTCAGCTTCAGCGAGCGACGAACCACAGTCCAGACACCAGTTCACCGGTTTCAGACCCGGCTCGATATGACCGGCTTTGGCAATCGCACCCAATGAACGTACGATGTCCGCTTCCTGTTTGAAGTTCATGGTCAGGTAAGGGTTGTTCCAATCACCGAATACACCCATACGCACGAAGTCTTTCTTTTGCAGTTCAACTTGGGTGTAGGCATATTCACGGCAGGCTTTACGGAAGGTAGAGGCATCTACCTTGACGCCGACTTTACCGACTTTTTCTTCAACTTTGAGTTCGATGGGCAGACCGTGACAGTCCCAGCCCGGTACATAGGGTGCATCAAAACCATCCATCACGCGGCTTTTGATGATGATGTCTTTTAATACTTTATTGACCGCATGACCCAAATGGATTTGACCATTTGCATAGGGAGGGCCGTCATGAAGTACATATTTTTTCTTGCCAATACGCGACGCACGAATCTGCTGATAAATGTTGTCGGCATACCACTCTTCTAACCATTTCGCTTCACGTACTGCCAAATTTGCTTTCATTGCAAAT
Source organism: Acinetobacter sp. F9 (assembly GCF_019195275.1). NCBI lineage: Bacteria > Pseudomonadati > Pseudomonadota > Gammaproteobacteria > Moraxellales > Moraxellaceae > Acinetobacter > Acinetobacter sp. F9. The sequence continues at coordinate 1,678,009 of NZ_CP078068.1, read as the reverse complement.
TCAGTACCTGGGAGGTTTAGCGTGGCTTTATAGTCCACTGCATTTTCAGGAGTTTGCTTATCGCTCATGCAAGTCGTCTTCCAATCTAATCAGTTATGTTACTGACACGTTTTACAATAAAAATATGGGATATTAAAAGGGAAATGTAGGATGATTTCGACGAAACTCCAGCAGTTTCTCGACATCATCATCAATTCCGGCTTTTAGCGCTTCAAGCGAAGGATAGTCCTTTTCGCCATGTAAATAGTTTAAGAACGTCACCCGCATTAACAGGCCATACAGATTAGCAGAAACATCTGGAAAATGTACTTCTAATCGCCATTCTGGATGGGCTTGTTTGATGGCTGGGCGTGTTCCCACATGACCCGCACCAAACAGGGCAGTGGGGTCATAACCCGCAATGCCTGTTTTAGTAGCATGATCATGTTTTACTTTATCCCTGAGGGATTCAGTTTCACAGATGACTTCAACCCCATAAATGCCATTCAGACAGGGCTTATGCCGGTTTAGTCGTACATTAATGGTTGGGAAATCAATGGTTCGGCCAATCTGATCGCCGTATTGCACCCGTCCGGTAATGCTATAGGGTCGGCCGAGTAATCTGGCAGCAAGGGCTAAATCGCCTGCTTGTAAAGTTTGACGAATCCGGGTTGAACTGACCCGTTCACCCTCTAAAGCAATGGTGCTTAAATTGGTGACTTGGAAACCATAATTGCGCAGGAATTCGCTATTGCCCTGACGGTTTTTACCGAAGTGAAAGTCATCACCTAAAACCAGATGCTGTGCATTGAGTTTTTCTTTTAAAATATCGGCAAAGGCTTCTGCAGTCAGGCTGCGAAAAGTATGATCGAATTTCGCCACCGCAATATAGTCCACACCGAGTTCAGTCAGGTATTCGACTTTTTCACGTAAGGAAGAAATCCGCGGTGGGGCTTCATAACCCTTAAAGTATTCAAGCGGTTGCGGCTCAAAAATCATTACAACAGATTTTAAACCCTGTGCTTCAGCCACCTGTTGCAGCTGACGGATCATCGCCTGATGACCTAAATGCACGCCGTCAAAATTGCCGATCGTCAAGGCCGTTTTGGGTAGTTCAGAATGAGATGCTAAAGCATTTAGACGGAGCAGCTGCATGGGCAAATCAAGTGCTTTGAAATATCGAGAGGCTATATATTGCCATAATCTCGCCGTTTCGTCTTGTTGTTGTGTTTTTATGCAATATTTTTCTTGAAAATTCATTTTCCTGAATACCAAATCAGATTGTTTTTCGACGCTTCAAATGGATCCGATCAGCGCATTCCTGCTTTTCATTCAGCGAATTTTGCTTTCTAATGTCAGCGCTTTTCTTTGTATTTTTCTTTGTATCAGGTATTTCAAATGTCCAATCTGGCACTCATCATGGCGCTACCCAATGAATCAAAAGGCTTGTTTGAAGCTCAAGGCATAAATGTACATTACAGCGGAATTGGTAAAGTGAATGCAGCCTTTAAAGCCTTCGAGGTGATTCAAAAAACGGGCTGCACAACCTTGCTGAATTTGGGTACAGCTGGCAGCTCGCATTTTAATGCCCATGAACTGATTGAAGTCAGTCAGTTTGTACAGCGTGATATGGATGTTTCACCACTTGGTTTTGAAGTCGGTGTAACACCCATGGATCAGGATTATCCTGCCGCGATTGAACTGGAGGCTTTCTTTGAACATTTACCCAAAGGAATTTGCGGGACAGGCGACAGTTTTGAAACCGGTAGTGCGAAAGTGCCATGTCATCTGGTCGATATGGAAGGTTATGCCCTGGCAAAAGTGTGTAAGAAGCTCGGTGTTCGCCTGATTTCAGTCAAGTATATTACGGATGGGGCCAATGAGACTGCGCATCTGGACTGGGAGGAAAACCTGTTACTGGGTGCGAAAAAGTTATTAGATTTATATCGAATGGTAAAATAAGAGAGAAGGGTAAGTTTGCTCGGCGACCATAGCAGCTATGGTCGTATGCCAATCAGAAGCGCTTGCTTATTTATCCGTACGTGGAATCACGCCGTATAACATCATATTGACCGTATGCTGGATAATGCGTTGCTGCATACTGCGGTTACGCAAGGTTTTCCCTGTCACCATTTCCATCTGGGTCGAAAAATCTGCATAGTTCTGGGTAAGGGCCCAAATATTCAGAATCAGCAATTCAGGATCGATATCTGCTGAAATCTTGCCCTGTTCCTGCCAGTTAGAAATGACTTTGGCTTTACGCTTCACCAGTTTCTTTAGCGGGCCTTTTAAAATTTCCAGTATATGCGGTGCGCCTTGGATCACCTCTAAAGCAAACAAACGAGATGCTTTAGGCTGGGTACGCGATACTTCAATTTTTTGCATTAAATAGTTGGTAATCGCTTCTTCAGGCTCAAGTTCGGCCTCAAGGGTTTGTAAAGGTGCCAGCCATTTTTGTAGAACGGTGGTCAATACCTCTACATAGAGGGCTTCTTTATTTTCATAATAATAGAAAATATTCGACTTATGCATTTCTGCAATCTGTGCAATTTCATCTAGACTTGCCCCATTAAAACCGTACAGGGAAAATACATCTAGTGCAGCATTCAGCAGCTGGTTGCGTTTTTGAGTACTCTTTTTTTGTTCCATTAGCAAATATAAAAAACAATGAAAAAATGGGAATCCTCAATTGTACGGCAAATCATCAGATTTGTGCACACAGTCCATGGCTAATTTTTTGAATAATGATGATTTATTCTCTAGATCAATATTTAAAATGGCTTAAATGCATCAAGCCAGAGCAAAAAATGCAAGTTTATGAAAATACTTAAATTATTGAAATATTTTTATTTTGAAATAGAGTCAGAAAATGAATGCTTTTATGACCCAGATTAGCCTGCAGTTTTAAATTCAGCTCAGGACTTGGCTTGAAGATGAAACCCAAAACTCCCCTATTCTGGGCTTCATCAGATATTTAGGTGGCCAAAACTGCCTGTAAGACTTGCTGTTCCAGTTCTGCAAATTTCAGACTTTTTTGCCGTGGACGTGGCAAGCCAACCCGAAACTCTTTGGCAATATGACCCTTATCCAGCAGGATAATCCGGTCTGCCAGTTGCACTGCCTCACTGACATCATGAGTCACCAGAATCGCGGTAAAGCCTTGCTCGGTCCATAAGCGTTCGATCAGGTTTTGCATCTCCAGACGTGTCAGGGCATCCAGGGCGCCGAGTGGTTCATCCAGCAGCAGAATACGGGGCTGATGCGATAATGCACGTGCTAGGGCAGTCCGTTGACGTTGACCGCCAGACAACTGTGATGGCCACAGCCCGGCTTTTTCTTTTAAGCCCACTTTTTCCAGCATGTGTGAAGCTTTGGCATGTTGCTCTTTGCCGAGGCCTAATTGTACATTCTGTTCGATGCTACGCCATGGCAGCAGGCGCGGGTCTTGAAACATCACCCGAATATCATCTGCAGTAATTCCTTCACGGATATGCCGTGCGGATTTAAACTTGATTTCGCCATAACTCTGTTTTTCCAGATCAGCAATCAGGCGCAAAAGGGTACTTTTACCACAACCACTACGACCGACAATCGCTAGAAATTCGCCCGGTTGAATATGCAGATCCAGATCTTCCAGAACTTTGACTGAACCATAAAATTTGTGCAATTGTTCAATAATGATTTCGGCACCAAGGGCTGCATTCGGATTGATATCTTTCGCAGGTTGCTCGGGTGGTGCAATCGGGTCATTGACATGACGCCCTAAACTCAGATCAGTCATTACATGCTCCTCATTTCAATTTATTTTTGATAGCCGGCATGCCAGCGCAGCAGGAATCGTTCTAAGGCGACTGCCAGCACATCGGCCAGTTTACCGAGCAGGGCATAGAGTAAAATACCGACCAGGACGATATCCGTTTGCAGGAATTCGCGTGCATTCATGGTCATATAGCCAATACCGGACTGGGCAGAAATCGTTTCGGCAACAATCAAAAGCACCCAGACCAGCCCTAGAGAAAAGCGTAGCCCGACTAAAATGGAAGGCATTGCTCCCGGGAGAATAATCTCTTTATACAGCTGCCAACGCGTGAGGCCATAGCTTTTACCCATCTCGATCAATTGTGGATCGACTGAGCGAATTCCGTGATAGGTATTGATATAAATCGGGAAAAATACCCCGATCGCGACTAAAAACAGTTTGGCGGATTCATCAATGCCGAACCAGAGAATCACCAATGGAATCAGCGCGAGCGCCGGAATGTTGCGGATCATCTGCAAAGTGGTATCGAGCAGGGTAGAGGCGATTTTGGATGAACCATTTAACAGACCCAATAACAGACCTAAACCACCACCGACCAATAAGCCGCTGATGGCACGTCCTGCGCTGACTTGTACATGAGTCTGGAGTTCGCCGCTGAGCAATAAATTCCAGAAGGCCAAAATTACTGCAGTGGGTGCAGGCAAAATCCGGCTTTCCAGTAGACCTGTGCTGGAAGCAATTTGCCAAATGGCAATCAATACAACTGGAACCAGCCAGGGCAGCAAATGCCGCCCCAGAATTGTTCCACGTGAAACCTGCTTTTTTGAGAGGGTTTCAACGGAAACGACTTTCGACATTAAACAGACTCCTGAATTTTCTCAGCCTGCTTGTTCTCATCCGGTGTGTAGTTATTCGCTACGATTTCACCGAATGGACCCGTCAAGTTTGGTTGAGCCAATTTTTTCTGGGTTTCCAGTGGAAGGAATGGGAACACCAGTTCGGCAAAACGGATGGATTCTTCCAGATGCGGGTAACCAGAAAAAATGAAAGTATCAATTCCTAAGTCCGCATATTCCTGAATACGTGCTGCGACAGTTTCCGGGTCACCGACCAATGCAGTCCCTGCGCCACCACGCACCAGTCCTACACCGGCCCAGAGGTTTGGCGATACTTCCAGCTTGCTACGGTCGCCGTTGTGCAATTCAGCCATACGACGCTGACCGACCGAATCCATAGATTTGAACTTGGCTTGGGCCGCAGCGATGGTGGCATCATCGACATATTGAATCAGTTCTTCCGCTGCCGCCCAAGCCTGTTCATTGGTTTCACGCACAATCACATGCAGGCGGATACCGTAGCTCAGTTCACGACCTTTAGCGGCTGCCTTGGCACGCACATTTTCAATTTTTTCTTTGACGGCAGCAGGTGGTTCACCCCAGGTCAGGTAAGTGTCCACCTGATCGGTGGCCAGCTCAACCGCATCATCCGAAGAGCCACCGAACCAGAGCGGCGGATGTGGCTGTTGTACAGGTGGATAGAGGAGTTTGGCATCATCGACACTTAAGCGTTCGCCGTGGAAAGTGAAGCTTTCACCAGTATGGGAACGCTTCAGAATTTCACGCCAGATGGTGGTGTATTCAGTGGCCGTTTTATAGCGGGTTTTGTGATCTTCATAGACGCCATCACCTTTTAGCTCCTGCTCATCACCACCAGTAACTAGATTTAGCAGCACCCGGCCATTGGATAAACGGTCAAAGGTTGCAGCCATACGTGCTGCCAAAGCAGGCGTGGTTACCCCGGGACGCAGTGCCACCAGGAATTTTAGTTTTTTCGTTGCATCAATCAGGCTGGCAGCTGTTAACCAAGGATCTTCACATGAACGGCCTGTGGGAATCAGGACACCTTCATAACCTAAGTTATCGACCGCAACTGCAATCTGTTTCATGTAGGCATGATCGACCTGGCGCGCACCTTTGCTGGTACCTAGGTAACGGCTGTCGCCATGTGTCGGGATAAACCAGAAAATTTTCATGTGAAATTCCTTAAATTAAGTAATTGTGCTCGGTAATCAATGTGTAGCTGTTGGCGTCCAAATGTGTTGCTGGACACTTATTTTGTTGGGAATCAGTTGAACCTGCTGGAACAGATCAGCAATATGCTGTTGCGCTTCGACCACTTCTGCAGTTAATGGCAGTACAGGGGAGGGTTTAAGGCGACGTTCAAAGGCAATCTTTGCCACTTCTGGTTTGAGACCGGTACTTTTCTGATAAACATCTAAAGCTAAGGACTGATTTTTAATAATCCATTGATCTGATGCATTTAAAGCCTGAATAAACTTTTCCGGGCTGTCTGGATGCTTCTGAATAAATTCTGGATTGCCAATATAAAAGGCATAAGTCTGTGGAAAGACACTGGATTCAATCAGCACTTTTACGTTGCTGTCGACTTCAGCTGCACCCAGAAACGGATCCCAAATCGCCCAGGCATCAATAGCTTTTTTATCAAAAGCAGCACGAGCATCTGCAGGTGGTAACCAGACCGCTTGAATCTCTGACCAGCTTAATCCGGCTTTTTCTAAAGTTTTTGCCAGAAGTTCATGTGCACTTGAACCTTTCTGAACGGCAATGCGTTTACCTTTCAACTGCTGGATGGTCTGAATATCACTGTCATGGGGTAAGATCACAGCTGAGGAGTTGCCAGCCACTTTTTCAAATGCCACGTAGTTCAGGGATTTATCTGCCGCTTGAGCAAAGATGGGTGGGGTATTGCCGACATAACCATAATCGACCGCACCCACTGCTAGAGCTTCCAGCATTTGCGGACCGGCAGGAAATTCCTTCCATTCAATTTTGGTATTTGGAAACTGCTGTTCCATCAGTTTTTCATCACGCGCAACCAGCAGATTTAAAGCCGATTTTTGAAAACCAATGGCAATAGTTTGAATCTGTGGTGGTACTGCAGTTTCTGCAGCAGTGTTTTGCTGTGGCTCCTGTTTTTGGCAACCGATCAAAGCAAAGCCCAATAACGCTAAACTGATAGAGGAAACCGTTTTTAAATTACTCATCTTTATTCTCGAATTATTCTGGCGTTATTTAATAATCGCTGCATCAATATTCAGCTTCTGTGGAATCAGTTGCTGACCATAAAAAGCATCTGCCACCTGTTGTTGTTTTTGGATGACATCGTTAGATAAAGGTTTGACTCCAAAGCCCATACGGGAAATCGAAGTTTTCAGGACATCAAAAGCCAGACCTGTCGGTTTTTCCAGAAGTTTGGCTGCTTCATCCTGATTTTGTGCTACCCACTCTGTGGTCAAGTTAAGTTCATTCACCACCGCTTCCACGACCTGAGGATGGCTTTCTGCAAACTTGCGATCTGCCAGATAGAACTGGTGATTGCTGACGATGTTCTCACCTGTGGCAATCACACGCGCGCCAATTTGGTGTTCAGCAGCAGCAAAGAACGGATCCCAGATCACCCAGGCATCGACTGCACCGCGTTCAAAGGCAGCACGTGCATCAGAAGGCGGCAGGTAAATCACTTCAATATCGCTGAGTTTCAGATTGTTGGCTTCAAGAATTTTCAACAGTAAGTAATGCACGTTTGAGCCTTTGTTCAGGGCAATACGCTTACCTTTCAGCTGCTGAATGGATTGAATCGGCGAGTCTTTCGGTACAATTAAGGCTTCCGCTTTCGGTGCTTGTGGCTGGTTCGCGACATAGACCAGATTGGAGTTTGCAGCCTGGGCAAAAATTGGGGGTGCTTCACCTGCTTCACCAAAAGATACGCTGCCAACATTCAGGCCTTCCAGTAACTGTGGCCCGGCCGGAAATTCTACCCATTTCACATTCACGCCTTGTTGTTTTAATGAAGTTTCTAGCGTGCCGCGTTCTTTCAGAATCGGTAATACGCCGTATTTTTGGAAACCAATATTCAGGGTGAGCGTTTCTTGTTGTTTTGAACAGCCAGAAAGCATCATGACGCCAGCAATTGCAGTACTCAGTACTGCAGTCTTTGCTAAAAATTGGACAGTAGATTGGCGCATGAATCAAAACTCCCGACAGAATAGATAGATAATGAAAAACTTAGGCATACGCTAATCGTTTTTGTTTTTCTAAAAAAATAACTATTCAGGAATTTCTAATGAAGAAAAAAGATAAATAAAAAAGTGCAAAACTTATGCAAAAAAGTGATGTGCAGAATAGTGAAACTTTATTATTAAAATTACTTAAACTAATGAAATATAAAATAAATATTTTAAATAAGATATAGTGATATGCTTAGCTGCAAAGCAGCAATGTATTTCTTGAATTTAATTCGGTATTTAAAGATATATTTATCTAAAATTAAGCTAAAACATCCAAAAAAAAGCCACTTTAAAGTGACTTTTTACATACGATTGAGTTACGCTGATAATTATAAAAGGCCTGACGGGCATCAGGTAAGTCATCCACCGAAGCCGGTTCAAAGCCCTGTTCCAGAAACCAGTGTGCGGTACGCGTGGTCAAGATAAACAGCTGCTGAATCTGCATGCTTTTGGCTTTTTCTTCCAGATAATGCAGGATCTGGCTACCCCGATTGGACTGGCGATAACTTGGATGTACTGCGACACAGGCAATTTCTGCGGAACGTAATTCATTGCCCGTGGTGGGGATCGGATAAAGCGCGGCACAGGCCAGAATCATACCGTCCCGTTCAATCACGGCAAACTGGTTAATTTCATTTTCCAGACGTTCACGGGAGCGATAGACCAGAATCCCTTCTTCCTCTAGCGGTCGCAGCAAACCGATCAGGCCACCGACATCCTGAATATCTGCCATTCGCACTTCTTCATAATGCGCGTCAGTGACCAAGGTGCCAGAACCATCACGGGTAAACAGCTCTTCAAGTAGCGCACCATCATAGGCATAGGAAATCAGGTGCACCCGATGTACGCCGTTCATGGAGGCCTCTTGTGCTGCCTTAAGTTGCAAGCCTCTTTCAAGCCCATCTTGTTCTGCCGGAATATAGTCATCCAGCTGTTGCGGGGTGACTTCGCGTTTGAGCTGACCGTTACTGTCCATCAGACCATGCTGCTTGCCCAGGAAAATCAGTTTATCTGCCTTGAGGCGAATCGCAGTTTTGGTCGCGACTTCTTCAGCCAGCAGATTAAAGACTTCTCCGGTAGTGGAATAACCGGTCGGACCAAGCACCACAATATTATGACTGTCCAGATGGCGCTGAATGGCGTCAGTATCGACCGCACGGACTTCGCCGGTGAGCTGAAAATCAACCCCATCACGAATGCCATAAGGTTTTGCAGTGATAAAATTCCCTGAAACGGTATCAATCCTGGCACCATACATCGGCGAGTTGGCCAGTCCCATAGACAGCAGTGCTTCAATTTGCAGGCGGATTGAGCCGACGGCATTCATCACACAGCTTAAAGATTCACGTGTGGTCACCCGGCGCTGCTGGTAAAAAGGCGTCGTAATCTGGCTTTGAGCCAGATTCTGGTTAATTTGCGGACGTGCACCATGTACCAGAATCAGCCGAATGCCCAAAGAATGCAATAAGGCGATATCGTGAATAATATGCTGAAAGTTGTCATTTAATACGGCTTCACCATCAAACATGATGACAAAGGTTTTGTTGCGGTGCGCATTGATATAAGGCGCAGAATGGCGAAACCAGTGCACATATTGCAAGGTTGTGCTTTGTGAGGTTTCTGCTGAAGTCATGCTGTGCCTATTTCAATGATTGGAGATCCAGCTTTGATTCTAATGAAAAAAAACGCAAGTGGAAGTGCAGATATAAAAAAACACCTGAAGGGGACTTCAGGTGTCTGCGAGACGAGCAGTAATGGAGAAAGCTTAGTTCATGATGCGTACAATTTTATTGGTACGATCATTGACCAGAACGTAGTCATTGTTGACTTTGTACCATTGCTGGAAACGGCCGGTATTTGGTAAACGGCGTGCTTCGCGATCACTCACTTCAAAACGGTTGTTGTCATATTGACGTGGTAAAGTTTGTCCTACGCGCCAGTCACGGCTTGGATTGACTATACGGTTGTTATGACGGCGGTCATCATTCCATTTCTTGCTATCTTTGGCATTCCAGTGTGGTGCCGGTTTATGCGGATTATGGTCATAACGCGAGTCATGCTGTGGTGCTGCCATTGCAGAAGTAGCGAACAAAGCACTTAGGGATAACGCAATTGTAGTTAGGACTTTTTTCATGGCTCTCACCTAAAATGTAGATCTGATTTCGATGAGATTAAATTAGCGAATAAGTACATAGAAAGCGTGAGGGCTATTTAGTTAAATTGTTAAATTCATGAAGAAATTTAGAAGATAAATCACTTGAACCAAAAGTGTGAAAATCAGCAGGAGTTTTAGTTCAAAAATTTTCAATTGCTGAAAATAAAAAAAGACCCAAACATGGTTGAGTCGATACGAGGATCGGAGCTTGAACAGGATAGTGAATTAATCCCCCACAATCCGGATAATGCTGTTATTTTCAGAATTGACCAGAATGTAGTCATTGTTAATTTTATACCACTGCTGTTTGCGATCTGGTCGAGGCAGGTTATGCTCTTTATATTCGACTTTATAGCCATTGCCACGATAATGCTGCGGCATGACATAGCCAGGCTGCCATCTGAGCTGTTGCAGGCGTTTGACCCCGCGTTCTTCACGCATACGGCGTTTATCATGTTGCCCTTGATCATTTTCACGGAATTCACGGCCTTTCTTGCCATGCCCATGACGGCTATCCATTTGTAATTCAGCATTGAAATGAGGGGAGGCTATTGCAACATGACTCAGCATGAATGTACTGCAGGAGATCGCTAATGCCACCAAAACCTTTTTCATGTTGAACCCTCATTAAATTGTTCATGTTCTACTGTGTCTAATATACGGAAAGATTACAGAGAAACTGTGAAGAACAGGCACCAGTTTTATAACAAATGCAGAGATATTATGATTATGTCATGATTTTACATGAGCTTAGGCTGCGCATTTGTCCGATGACCCGACAGGCTGAGCCTGGTTCTTATCACATCAAAGTGAGGGCAAACATGCAAGCTAAAATCGATGATTTAGCTCAAAAAAACAGCATTGAAGTCACACCGAAACGATTTATGATCGGCTTAAAACACAGAAAATTCTAAAAACTTTCTGGATATTAATTCCATTGCTCGGTCAAACCTTGCAAGGACTGAATCGCTGCAGCCACCGATTCAGCTTGAACTGCATCATCGAGTGCTACAATTAGAGCCTCGGATAACTGCAAATGTTCGATGCGGCGAATGGTGTCAATTTTACGTTTTTGGTCAGCCATGCTGTGTTCTGATTTAAGCTATACGGGATCAGAAAAGCATAGCTCAGAACAATTTATTTGAAAAACCGAATAATTTTATAAATTTGATATAAAAAATCGATTGATTGTCAGGCTGATAAAACACAGGCTAAAAAAAGGCACTTTTAGGAAGTGCCCTCGTAGATATAAATTGCGTGGCTTTTAATACGCGTAATTCAGATCGGTATAATCGTTAAGTGATTTTTGTACATGTGCCTGAATAAAGCTACGGACATCTTCGGCAGTCATGGCTTTCCCCTGATTGCTGATCACATGCTCAATTTCGGGTTGACCTTCAATTTTAATGCGATAAACAAAATGCTTGGCCAGACGATAGCGATCGTCTAATTTTTCAATTCCGGTCACATAATAATACGCATGTTCAAAATTCAGATCACTATGTGAAAAAACAAACTGATCGAATAATTTCAGTTTCTGACCATTTTCGAGTGCCTTGATGTCATCCACAATACTGGCTTCAAACTTGGTGTCATATTTTTCTGAAATCGGCTGCTGATCGATCAGCAGTGACACCATGCCATCGTCTAAGTTGGTCACCGTAATATTGTTTAATTCAGTCATGATGCACTCGAGTGAAATTTGTTGGGGCTTAGTATGCGGTAATTTGAGGGGAACTCAAGGCTGGCTGTATCAGGCTGCGGAAGATTTATTCACTGTGCGAAGCTCAAACGGAAATGAAAAGGCAGCGATTACTGCACTGCTGTCTCATCATCTTTTCTTCAAATATTTAAATGGCTTGTGTCGGCGAAATCCTACTTTTGACAGCCCCAAAGTAGGCAAAAGTCTTTTGTTCGCCATACCCAACATCCTTGTCGTGATGGCTAAGGTGTGACATTCCTGTCACACTCGCGTATCCAAAATCAACTCAATGCAATTGTGGGACAGCAACAGCAGGCACTTGCTGATATTAAACCAAGATGATTTTAATCCTGTGCATCAATACTCTGACCATTCATATGCAGGCTGTCATTACCCATCAAATATAGATAAGCCGGCATAATCGAATCTGGTGTTGGCAGGGTCTTGGGATCTTCATTGGGATAGGCCCTGGCACGCATGGCAGTCCGTGTTGCCCCGGGATTGATGCAGTTATAGCGGATATTCGGATGTACCTGTTCCTTGGCAAATAACTGGTTTACGGCTTCAATCGCGATTTTAGATACCGAATATGCACCCCAGCGTTCCCGGGCTTCGCGGCCTACACCCGAGCTGGCAAATACCACCGAAGCATGTTCAGATTTGGATAAGAGCGGTAATAGCGCCTGGGTCATGACAAAAGGCGCCCGCAGATTGACTGCCATGACATCATCCCAGACCTCAGGCGAATAATGCGCCAGTTCTGTACGCTCACCAAGGATGCCGGCATTGTGCAAGATCCCATCCAGACGGCCAAACTGACGGTCCAGGGTGTCGAGCAGAAGCTCATAATCCTGTTCCGAAGCACTGGAGAGCTGTAGCGGCAAGATGGCAGGTTGCGGTGCACCTAAACTTTCAATTTCATCATAGATGACTTCCAGTTTATTCAGGGTACGTCCATGCAGCACCACGGTTGCACCATGCAAGGCATAACTGATTGCTGCCGCACGTCCAATGCCATCGCCCGCACCTGTGATCAGGATAATACGATCCTTGAGCAGATCGGGGCGAGGTTGATATGCTGAATATTTCATTATCTACCTCCTCATTTCTTATTGTTCAGTTTTAAGCTTTTAAGATACCGCAGTCGGCTGTTTGAGTAGCAAGGTCTGAATCAGCTGATGTAATTCTGCAACAGTATCCACTATATAGTCGGCTTGCCAGGCTGTTAAGTCATCTTTGTATTGCAGTGGTAAATAACCATAAGCTGCCAGAACGGTTGGCATCTTGGCATGACGCCCCGCATCAATATCGCGCGGATGATCGCCGATATAAATACAGTCTTCAGCCGCAAGATTCAGTTGCTTGGCAGCCAGATACATCGGTTCAGGATCAGGCTTGGTTCGGGTGACATCTTCCGGACAGACCAGCACGGCACAGCGTTCACTTAAATTCAGTGCTTTCAGTAAAGCCTCACTGAGCCAGCGTGGTTTATTGGTGACGATACCCCAGGGAATATCCTGTGCTTCCAGTTGTTCCAGTAAAGGATACATGCCGTCAAACAGATCAGTATCGACTGCAATATCTGCGCCGTACCTGTCCAGAAAGCGCTGACGATGTTGCAGAAATACCGGATCTTCCAGCTGCATTTCCGGATAGACCAGTTTCACCATGGCGCGTGCGCCTTCGGAGACCTGAGTCCGGATCAGTTCGGGTTCGACCAGCGCGCGGCCTTCTTCACGGCACATCTGCTGGATAATCCGGATAAAATCGGCCGCGGTATCAATCAGGGTGCCATCGAGGTCAAATAAAACGGCTTTCATGCGCTGGTCTCGTTCTGGCTTTCTTTGATTGTATAGACCATATAGTTGACATCGACATTCGGTGCCAACCAGTAGCGTTTAGTCAAGGGATTATAATGCAGACCGGTCATGTCTTTGAGTTTTAAGCCGGCATTGCGAATATCGTGCGCCAGCTCGGACGGTTTGATAAATTTGCTGTAATCATGGGTGCCTTTGGCCAGCATACGCAGCACATATTCTGCACCAATAATGGCAAATAAATACGATTTCGGATTACGGTTAATGGTCGAGAAGAACACATGGCCACCTGGCTTGACCAGCTTGTGACAGGCCTGAATAATCGAGGCCGGATCGGGTACGTGTTCCAGCATTTCCATACAGGTCACGATGTCGTATTGGCCAGCCTGTTCATCGGCCAGTTGTTCAACCGGGATCTGACGATATTCGATATTGGTCACGCCTTCCTGTTCGGCATGAATCCGCGCCACATTCAGCGGCGCAGCACCCATATCAATCCCCAGTACATCGGCACCGCGACGCGCCATGCTTTCGGCCAGAATGCCACCGCCACAACCAACATCGAGGATTTTCTTGCCGCTCAGGCCACCCGCATGTTCATCAATCCAGTTTAAACGTAGTGGATTAATCATGTGCAAGGGGCGGAACTCGGAATGCTGATCCCACCATATAGCTGCAAATGCTTCAAACTTGGCAATTTCTTGTGGATCAACATTCAATTGCGACATCGTGGTCACCTCAATCAGTTGTGATTAGCTAAAAATATAGAGGCCAAATGGCCAGAGAAACTGATTTAACCTTGAAAATCAGTCCGATGCTTTAGTGTAGCGTTTCTGGCAGAAAAAGCGATAAAAGCAGCAAAAAAGTTCACAGAATGAAAACGAAATCGGCATAATTGATTTATAGTGAACCCATACACTAAACATAATGATTTAGAGGACGATAATCCCAATGAAAAAATTCCTTTTAGGCGCTGTTGCCGCATCTGTTTTGGCCTTTTCTGGCAGTGCGATGGCCAATTTTGTGGCAGGTCAGGACTATCAGGTGGTCGCAAAACCAGTCAAAGTCGAAAAACCGGGCAAAATTGAAGTACGTGAATTCTTCTGGTATGGCTGTGGTCACTGTTTCATGCTGGAACCACATATGCAGGGCTGGTTGAAAAAATTACCTAAAGATGTTCGTTTTGTACGTACACCTGCTGCGATGAATCCACTCTGGGAACAGGCGGCACGTGCTTATTATGTGTCTGAAGCTTTGGGTGTGCGCCAAAAAGCCCATTTGCAGTTATTCCATGATATTCATGACAAGCAGCGTCCAATTTTAGAACAGGCACAACTGGCCAAGTTCTATACCCGTTATGGTATTTCTGAAGCAAAATTTAACACGACTTATAAATCATTCCCGATTTCGTCAAAAATTGCCCAGGCCAAAAATCTGGCTGCTCAATATCAGTTAAGCGGCGTACCGGCGGTGACTGTCAATGGTAAATATATTGTGCAGGGCAATGATGCCAAAGTAATTCAGGTGGTGAATTACCTGATTGAAAAAGAGCGTAAAGCCAAATAAGAAATAACCGAGTATCCGTAAAAAACCTGCATCAATAATGCAGGTTTTTTTATTCAGATGGGGGGAGTACTTGTTTCTGTATTGATTGACGGATCTGCTGTTTTTGTCGGAATTCGATGCCAGTGCAAAATCCCTCGCAATAAAAGCTGCATCTGTAGCACGCTTTGGGTTTTAAAGACATTGGATAGGGTGCGGCGTAGCTCTGGATCAGCCTGATGTTGCAGATGAATCCAGCCCATGGCCCAGTTCAGCGACAGATCAATCAGCATCTGTGCCAGTGCCTGCAAATCTTGCGAAGACTGGATATGCTGGGCGGCTTGCATTTTTTCCAGTTCATGCATGACATCTTCAGTCAAAAAACGAATTTCCCGTTCTATTCCGGCACGTAACACTGCCGAGCCACCCCAGCGTTCTGCAACAAAAAAAATCCAGGGTTCAGGGTGATATTCGACTGCCTGAAAAAATAGCTCAATTCCGGTTTTAGTCCGGGTGTTGGGCTGATACAGATAGGCCTGTCCCAGTTGATTCAGCACTCCCTTGAGATGAATCGCGACCTGATCCAGCAGCTCTAGTCCCAACTGCTCCATATCCTGAAAATGCCGATAAAATGCCGTGGGCACCAGTCCAACGGCATGCGCGACTTCACGCAGACTGATGGTGCTAAAAGCGCGACCCTGACTGCTCAAGGCCAGTGTGGCATCCAGTAGCGCCTGATGGCTTTGCTGCTTGCGATCTTCACGTAAGGACATAAATGGGTTTCCTCAAGGGGAGATTTAGTCTAGCAAAAATTAAGGCAAATCCTAGTGTCATAGATCGGCAGAATTTCGATATTTAACCGCACTCTGATGCATCGATTTTGTAAATCAATCATCCGGCTGACCAATCTTGGCAAAGGCTTCTGTTATACTGAGCCGCAATTATTTTTAGCCTATACAGGACTTATCATGCGTATCGACCAACGAGCATTAGATCAATTACGTGAAGTGAAAATTACCCGTAACTATACACGTTATGCGGAAGGCTCGGTATTGGTTGAGTTTGGTCATACCAAAGTACTGTGCACTGCCAGTGTAGAGAGTTCTGTTCCACGTTTCCTGAAAGGTCAGGGCCAGGGCTGGGTGACGGCTGAATATGGCATGTTGCCACGTTCAACCCATACCCGTAGTGACCGTGAAGCAGCACGTGGCAAACAGAGTGGCCGTACCCAGGAAATCCAGCGTCTGATCGGTCGTAGCCTGCGCTCAATGGTTGACCTGAAAAAGCTGGGTGAAAATACCATTACCATTGACTGTGATGTGATTCAGGCTGATGGCGGTACCCGTACTGCAGCGATTACCGGTGCTGCGGTGGCGCTGGTCGATGCCATGAATGTTTTGCTGGAAAGAAAGAAAATTAAACATGATCCATTAAAAGGTCTGGTGGCTGCGGTTTCTGTTGGTATTTTCAAAGATGAAGTATTACTGGATCTTTGCTATGAAGAAGATTCGAACTGTCAAACCGATTTGAACGTGGTGATGACACAGGCCGGTGAATTTATTGAAATTCAGGGCACTGCGGAAGACAAACCATTTACCCGTGCCCAATCGGATGCCATGCTGGAAATGGCCGAGAAAGGCATTCAGGAGCTGGTGAAAAAGCAGCAACAAGCTTTAGGTTGGTAATTCATTGCTGCCAAATATAAAACGCATCTCAGGATGCGTTTTTTTATGCCGGAAATTTCAGAATACAGCTCCATAGAAAATGCAGCACAAAACTTCCTGACAAAATTCCGACATGAATCGGCTATATCTGCACCGGTTTTGCATCGATATTGGATCAGGCGAGATCACCATGAGGAATGCGAGATGAAACAGTGGA
The DNA here is from genome assembly GCF_019195275.1 of Acinetobacter sp. F9. Classification (NCBI taxonomy): domain Bacteria; kingdom Pseudomonadati; phylum Pseudomonadota; class Gammaproteobacteria; order Moraxellales; family Moraxellaceae; genus Acinetobacter; species Acinetobacter sp. F9. The sequence continues at coordinate 1,661,086 of NZ_CP078068.1, read as the reverse complement.
TTTGTGCAATGTTTTTGCTGGGAATGTTTGGACTAAGCGCCTGTGACTGGGGCAATCAGCGGGAGGATGACGAGCGTTCGGTGTTAAATCAGGATCGTGATGAGGATAATGGGAGATATAACGACCGTGATGGTGACGATGATGACCGCGATCGTCGAGGTAATCGGGACGACGATGATGATTAAGGTCTAAAATAGAAAATTGAGCAAAATATATGCAAAAAAATTTCTAAAAATCAAAAAAGGGTGCTTCGCACCCTCAATGGTCATCTATCGAATTTAGGCTTCAGCATTAAATCGCATCGATAAATCCACAGCTTTGACATCTTTGGTCAAGACACCCATCGAAATATAATCGACACCGCTACTGGCAACTTCACGTAAATTTTCGATCGTGATATTGCCAGATGCTTCCAGTTTGCAGCGGCCGGCCACATGCTGTACTGCCTCAATCATTTGCTGCTGGCTGAAATTATCCAGCATCACGATATCCGCATTGGCCTCTAAGGCCTGATTCAGTTCATCCCAGGTTTCGACTTCCACTTCGACCGGTTTGCCCGGCGCAATCTGGTGTGCCTTGGCAATCGCCTGAACAATTCCGCCAGCGGCCATAATATGATTTTCTTTAATCAAGAAGGCATCAAACAGGCCCAGACGATGGTTCTGACCACCGCCAATGGCTACGGCATATTTTTGTGCGATACGAAGGCCTGGAAGCGTTTTACGAGTATCTAACAATTTGGTGTTTAAACCTTGCAGCTCTTTGACATAGTGGGCGGTTTTAGTCGCAACCGCAGACAGCGTCTGGACAAAGTTTAGCGCAGGGCGTTCCACAGTGAGTAAGCTGCGCGCAGATCCAGCCAGTTTTAAAAAGGCTTGATTGGCTTGAACATGATCCCCATCATTTTTCAGCCAGATCACTTCAATACTTGGATCATAGGCCTGAATCAAAGTATTTACCCAAGGCTGCCCGGCCAAGACCATGTCTTCACGGCTAATGATCGTGGCAGTGGCCTGTTCATCTTCAGGGGTCAGCAGGGCAGTAATATCACCGTCACCAATATCTTCTGAAAGTGCCTGTTGGATATTGATCTGAATCGACTGGTCTAGCAACGCTTGAGATATGCGCATGAGTATTTCCGTATCTTTTAAGCCGTGAAAATTGCGCCTTATCTTAGCACTGTTACATAAAAAATGAGCGATTTTTCCTACAGTCTGCCGGGATGAATTGAGATTTGTGCCTGAAAGTTTTAGCATGAAGCCGGCTGCAACCCTGATCGTGCAGATTTTATTTTTGGAGAGAATGGTTTTATGCAACAGGCAGCCGAGTTTCAGGTTAAGAATGGACAACTGATCGGTGCACGTCACATTCCCTCTCCCAATTTTAACCAGCGTCCGGACAATACCGAGATTCAGCTCATTGTGGTGCATAACATCAGTCTGCCACCCTCACAGTTTGGCGGCGGTTATATTGAACAGTTTTTTCAAAATCAACTGGATTGGTCAGTCCATCCCTATTTTCAAAGCATTGAAGGGATGCAGGTTTCGACCCATCTACTGATTTTACGTTCTGGTGAGGTACTGCAATTCGTCAATTTTAATGACCGTGCCTGGCATGCTGGACGTTCGACCTATTTGGGTAAAAAAGAATGTAATGATTATTCGATTGGCATCGAGCTGGAAGGCAGTGACGACTTGCCTTTTGAACCGGTACAGTATGCCGCCTTGATCAAAGTCACTGCCTGTTTGCAAGATTATTATCCTAAAATTCAGCAGCATATTGCCGGACATTCGGATATTGCCTCAGGCCGTAAGACCGATCCGGGACCGTATTTTAACTGGGCTGATTTTCGTCGCCAGTTACAGCATTATAAAAATACCTCAACCTCGCTTGAGGGATGCAATTAAGCAATGAACTTCTGACAGAGGTTTCATTACAATAGCCACAAATTTATACATTAGGTGAATAGGATGGCGCTTTGGCGTTCGACCGTCATTGTCAGTGCGATGACCATGTTGTCACGTGTACTGGGATTGGTTCGAGATATTGTTTTACTGAATGTCTTTGGTGCGGGTAAGGACTTCGATACCTTCGTGGTCGCATTTCGTATTCCAAACTTTTTCAGGCGCTTATTTGCTGAAGGGGCATTTTCACAGGCCTTTATTCCGGTTTTGACCGAATACAAAACCAGTCGTACCCATGCTGAAGTGCAGATTCTGATTAGCCGGGTATTTGGCTGTCTGGCAACGGTAATGAGTCTGCTGACCATGTTCGCAGTGATTGCTGCACCGTTGATCATGTATATCTATGCGCCCGGTTTCCATAGCGATCCTGAAAAATTTGCTTTGGCGACTGACATGTTCCGCCTGACCATTCCTTATTTACTGTTCATGTCACTGACGGCTTTTGCCAGCAGTATTCTGAACAGTTATGGTTCTTTTAGTACACCGGCCTTTGCACCGGTCTTACTCAATGTCGCCATGATTGCTGGTGCGCTCTGGCTAACTCCGCATATGGCAGAGCCGATTATGGCACTGGGCTGGGCAGTCATCATTGCCGGTATTTTACAGCTGGCGATTCAGATTCCTGAACTGTGGCGTAAAAACCTGCTGATCCCACCTAAAATTGACTTCAAGCATGAAGGCGTGGATCGCATCATGAAGTTGATGCTGCCGGCTTTATTTGGTGTATCCGTCACGCAGATTAACCTGCTGCTGAATACCATCTGGGCTTCATTTATGCAGGATGGTTCGGTGTCCTGGCTGTATAGTGCCGAGCGCATGACCGAGTTGCCGCTTGGCCTGATTGGTGTAGCGATTGGTACTGTCATTTTGCCATCTTTATCGGCACGACATACCGAGCAGAATCCGGAAAAATTCCGCGGCATGATGGACTGGGCCGCTAAAGTGATTGTAATGGCAGGTTTACCGGCCAGTATTGCCTTGTTTATGCTGTCGACCCCGATCATTCAGGCCCTGTTTGAACGTGGTCAGTTCAGCTTTGAAGATACCCAAATGACGGCTCTGGCGCTGCAATGTATGAGCGGTGGTGTGATTGCCTTTATGTTGATTAAAGTCTTTGCCCCGGGTTTCTATGCACAGCAGGATACCAAAACACCGGTGCGTGTCGGTCTGATGGCTGTGGCTGCCAATGCAATCCTGAACGTGATTTTTATCGGTATCTTCAAGCTGATTGACTGGGAAGCAGAACATATGGCACTGGCGCTGGCATCGACCGGTTCAGCCATGGTGAATGCCGGCCTGCTTTATTATTATCTGCATAAGCGTCATATTTTCCGCTTCGGCCCGCACTGGAAAAAAATCTTCCTGCAATTCATGTTTGCCAATGTGGTGATGATCGCAGCTTTGGCTTATGCCTTAAGTTGGTACAATGCCGATGTGTCGCAATGGATGCGTGTCGCAGAAGTACTCATCTTATGTGTCATTGGTGTGGTGGCCTATCTGGCGGCCTTGCTGGCGGCAGGTTTTAGACCGCGTCATTTAAAACCTTAAGTGAATATTGAACTTAATATTCGCTTAATAAAGCCATAAAAAAACAAGAGCCAGAAGGCTCTTGTTTTTTTCGAAGGATCATACTTGCTTCGACTCAATCTAAACTGAATCTAGACCTTACCGCGGGAAAGAAATCCAACGATCGCAAGAATCACCGCAATTACTAACAAGATAATTGCAAAATCCTTAGATAAGCCTGCTACTCCACCGAAACCAAGTAGACTCGCAATTAATGCAATAACAGCAAAAATAATAGCCCAGCGAAACATATATATTCTCCATGTGTTTTTATTTTCAAATTTAGTATAGAAATAAACGATTCCAGCGACTGTTAGTGTTTTGTTGACGAACTGTCTATGATTTAACAATAGTTTACGTGATGGTAATAAGAATTTGAGCGGTAGGTCTGCGCGGTTTGGGCTGCTATAATCAGCTGATTTTTGAGTGCGCCGACCTGATCATGACCGATACTTTACGTCCCGAATTTTGGAAAAACTATGGCCTTGCCGAACTCACGCAAGCCGAGTGGGAAGCCTTGTGTGATGGTTGCGGACTCTGTTGCCTGATTAAACTGGAAGATGAAGATACCCAGGAAGTCGCTTATACCAAAGTGGCCTGCAAACTGCTGGATTGTACGACTGCGCGTTGCTCCAATTATCCAGAGCGTTTGCACTATGTGCCAGACTGTATTCAGCTCACGCCAGAAAAATTGGAAACGATTCACTGGTTGCCTTCAAGCTGTGCTTATCGCCGGGTCGAGCAGGGCAAAAGCCTGCCATCCTGGCATTATCTGATCAGCGGTTCACGGGAAAGTGTGATTCAGGCACGCAAGTCGGCAGCAGGGCGCTGCCTGAGTGAAGCCGACATTCCTGAAGACGACATCGAAGACTATATCGTGCGTTGGGTGCGTTAATTTGCCGCGATAAGTAGCTATTGATTTGCCGGCTGCAGTAGGGCCTGAGCCGAAGCACCGGCCATCGGACGATAGAAATAAAAGCCTTGTCCAATCTGACAGTCACAATGGATCAGGGTATCGAGTTGTTCGGTATTTTCGATGCCTTCGACCAGAACATCCAAAGCAATACTGGAACCAATCTGGGTAATGGCTTTGACAATCGCCAAGGCGGACGGGTCACTGTTCATACGCTCGACGAAGTTGCGGTCAATTTTGATGCAATCCACCGGATAGTCTTGTAAACGGGTTAGTGAAGAATGTCCGGTGCCGAAATCATCCAGTGAGATCTGGATTCCGGCCTGTTTCAGTAGGTTCAGGGCCCGGATCACATAATTGGCACCATGCTCGGACAGGCTTTGTTCAGTAATTTCCAGTTCCACCTTATGCGCAGGAATATCAAAATTGGACAGGCGGGCCAACATTTTTTCAGCATAGTCATCGCGCAAAAATTCAACCGGTGCAGCATTGATTGAAATCGGTAACAGATCCAGTCCTTGGGCCTGCCAGCGACTCATATCGGCAAAGACTTTCAGTTGCATGGTTTCACTGATACGTGAGGCCAGCTCATAGTCCTGAAAGGCACCAAAAATCTCGGAAGGCAGTTGCACCTGCTGATCCTGATCTTGCCAGCGTAACAGTGCTTCAAAACCAATCACCACACCATCAGACAGACGGACTTTGGGTTGATAGTAGGGAATGATCTGATCGGCCAGAATAATCTTGCGGGCCAAAGTCAGCTGCTTGGTCATATTTTCCAGCGAACCACACATGTCCTGATTAAACATGCGGATGCCGCCACGACCACTATTTTTCAGATCATTTAAGGCAATGTCGGCACACTTCAACAGATTCGAGGTGTTCAGGGCATCACGTGGATAGATGGCACAGCCAATACTCATAGCACTGCTGATACTGTCGCCAATATAATTGATCGGTTGATCCAGCTGGCTATAGGCCAGTTGCGCCGTGGCCAGCAGCTGTTCTTCACTTTCCAGATTTTTCACCAGAACAGCAAATTCATCTCCACCCAAACGGGCCACAATGGTATTCGGGCCGAAACAGGCCTGGAAACGCTGACCCAGAACATGGAGTAGATGATCGCCAGCAATATGGCCCAAGGTGTCATTGATGTGCCGGAAATAATCCAGATCAATCAGCAGTAGACCCGCCTTGGTCTGCTGTTGTTGCGCTTTTAATAGCACCTGTTTAAAGGTTTTATAGAAGGTACTGCGATTATACAGACCAGTCAGTTCATCTCGTTTAATGGCTTCTTTTAAGCGGGTTTCTGCAATTTTTTGCTGACTGATATTGCGTGAGACACAGAGGATGCTTTGGGTAATATTGTGCTGATCCAGAATCGGGGTCAGCAGATGATCCCAATATTGGATTGGCTGGTCTTTGCTCTGAGTTTTGCTAGAAAAACGGCTATTTAAGCCTAGGACTGCCTGTTTCAGTGCACGTTGCGCAGATTTTCGGGCTTCAGGTGCTAAACGGTTCAGCCAGGACAAAGAACTGTCCTGATCTTGCGCTGTTGTTTCGCTTTCTGGTGTCAGACCGTCAGACTGGTTACTATGCCGAATCTGACCTTCAGGACTGATAATATGGATGCAGTCTGCGCTGGCATCCAGCATATTTTCCTGGGTTGAAACGATTTGAGACAGTTGTTGCTGGATTTCAAAATAATCATGTACATCGGTCAGTGAAACCGCCCACTGCAACACATCTTCCGGATCATGATGAAATTTTACCGCCAGCGTACACATGCGATAATGAGTATCGCTGCGTTTAATCCGGCATTGGGTTTCAAAATTCTGATGCTGATCCAGTGCCGCATGCCACAGCTTCGAAAACAGCTGTAAGTCCTCGGTATGAATGAAACTCTGCCACGATATATTGCCCGGTTCATTCAGGTTCACACCAAGATAATCGGTCATGGCGGCGTTAAAATAGTGCAGATGTGTTTTGCTACTGACCCAGAGAGGTTGGGGTAAGGCATCAATCAGTTTTTGAAGCTGAATTAATTCAGACAGATGAACAGGGGTTGAACTCAGTGATGTTGCCAGCAGAGGTTCCGACTGGCTCACAGCTCCCTGTTCAAATTTATCATGCTTCATGCATTCACCAATACAACCCAAAAAATACCCAAAGGGCGACATAAGTTTCTTTTAATTAGAATAAACAATATGAAAATTACACTGTAATTAATTCACAATTAATCATGTTCAAATTACTTGCTTTTATGAAGATTAATTCATTCAGAATTAAAAAAATAGAGGATTTCTACATAAATTAATTTTTTATGCTTTATGTTTGCAATCTTGGAATCAAAACTGCTGGTGTTAGAATGAGATCAGAATTTAGTTTGAGCCAATAATAACATGTCAGATAGTCATATCCCGCTTCCAGAACGCTTAAGACCACGTGACCTTGCAGAGATTATCGGGCAGGAACATTTACTGGGGGAACAGGCGCCCTTACGCCAGATGATTGATCAGGGTCATCTACCGTCGATTATTTTCTGGGGACCACCCGGCGTTGGAAAAACCACCATTGCCTTACTGTTGGCACAAGCGGTAGATCGGCCTTTTATCAGTCTGTCTGCCCTGAATACCGGAGTGAAAGAGCTGCGTGAAGTGATTGCCGATGGTGGTGATCTGCTGACGCCAGTGGTGTTTATTGATGAAATTCACCGCTTTAATAAATCCCAGCAGGATGCACTGTTAAATGCGGTCGAAAAAGGGAAAATTACCTTAATTGGTGCCACTACCGAAAACCCGTCTTTTGAAGTGAATAGTGCCTTATTGTCACGTTGTCAGGTGTATAGCCTGAATGCGTTGAGTGCGGAATCGATTCAGACTTTGCTCACACAAGCCTTGCAAAATGACCGTTTTTTGCAGGAACGACATATCCTGATTGAAGAATTTGATGCCTTGGTGCAGTTCGCAGCAGGTGATGCCCGTAAAGCATTGAATTTACTTGATCTGATTGCCAGTACTTTTGAACCGGATATGGAAAATATCATCACCAATGCAGGGGTGGTGAAAGTGGCACAGCAAAATATTGCCCGTTATGACAAGTCCGGTGAACAGCATTATGATCTGGTCTCGGCTTTTATAAAATCAATTCGCGGCAGTGATCCCGATGCAGCGCTGTACTGGATGGCACGCATGCTCAAAGGCGGTGAAGATCCGGTATTTATTGCCCGCCGTATGCTGATTGCAGCTTCTGAAGATATCGGTAATTCCAATCCGAATGCCTTATTGCTGGCGGGTGAATGTTTCCGTTCGGTGCAGGCCGTCGGCATGCCGGAATGCCGGATTATTTTAGGACAATGTGCGGTGTATTTAGCCACCAGTGCCAAAAGTAACAGCACCTATCTGGCAATTAACAAGGCGATGGAGCTTGCAGATAAAACCTCGAATTTGCCGGTGCCTTTGCATTTGAGAAATGCACCGACCAAGCTGATGAAAGAACAGGGCTACGGGGTGGATTATCTGTATCCGCATCATTATCCTGAGCATTTTGTGCTGCAAGACTATATGCCGCCAGAACTGAAAGATACCAAACTGTATGAGTCGGCACGCAATAAACGTGAAGTTGAAGGAGAGCGCTTACAGCAACGCCGTTGGCAACAACAGCAACAGCAGCAATAATATCAGTACACAAATAGATTAAACTCAGGCAAAAAAAGCCCAATTCAAGGCGAATTGGGCATAAATTAGGATGTTTTTTCAAGGGAGAGAACATCCTAGAGGGTAGGCGATCAATCTGGTCGGCAAACCTTGAGTTAAATCAATCAGCTCACTGATTTGCCTGGTATGTGATGATATTAAGCCATAGGCTTTCCAATGTAAAAACGATCATTTTCATCTGTAATATTTGTTTTTTCGATTAAAGCTTAAAAGGTCAATCTGGCCCAGCCACAAAAAATCAGGGATAAAAAAACCGAGCTGTTGAGCTCGGTTTTTTTGAAGCAATGGACTATGCCATTAGATATTGTCGAGGTTAATACCTAAACGGCCCGCAACTTCCTCATAGGCTTCAACCACACCGCCTAAACCTTGACGGAAACGATCTTTGTCCAGTTTTTTCTTGGTGTCTTTGTCCCATAGACGGCAACCGTCTGGAGAGAATTCATCACCCAAAACGATACGGTCATGGAATACACCGAATTCAAGTTTGAAGTCGACCAGAATCATGTTGCCGGCATCAAACAATGCTTTTAGCACATCATTGACTTGGTAAGTCAATTCTTTCATTTTTTCCAGTTGCTCAGCAGTCGCCCAACCTAAAGCAATCGCTTGCGATTCATTGACCATTGGATCGCCAAGCGCATCGTCTTTAAAGAACAATTCGAATGTAGATGGAGTCAGTTCTTTACCTTCTTCAACACCTAAACGGCGGCATAAAGAACCTGCTGCATAGTTACGAATCACACATTCAACCGGGATCATATCCAGTTTTTTCACCAGCACTTCATTTGGAGTCAGCAGCTTTTCAAAGTGAGTTTCAATACCCGCTTCTGCCAGCTTTTCCATGATGAAGGCGTTAAAACGGTTGTTCACCTTGCCTTTACGATCTAGTTGCTCGATTTTTTCGCCATTGAATGCAGAGGCATCATCTCGAAAGACTAAAATCAGATGGTCTGAACTGTCTGTGGTGTAGACAGATTTCGCTTTACCAGTATAGAGCAAGGTTTGTTTTAACATGAGGGAACCTTTTACAAAAAAAAATGCCTAGAAATGTCTAGGCTGGCCAATTTTGGTAAATCTGGTTGAGCAGTTCTGCGGCTTTTTCACGGTCGGCAAAACTGTTATCGGCATTGAACACAGCGAGGTTATTACTTGAACCGACAGAAGATAATCTTAATACATAGGTTTGCTGGTCGACCCGAATCGTGACTTCGTAACGGTTTTTATTCTGCGCAACGATGCTATGATTCAGGCTGCTGAGGGTGGCAAGCGTATATTGCCAAATTGTAGCAGAATTTCCGTCAATTTTAAGCAGCGGATTAAGATTTCCGTCTGTGACCAACTGTGGTTTACCAACAGCATTGCTTTCAGTCAGCTCAGCTTGAGCGGTGTTCTCAGTCTGGGCCTGAGGGCGTGGCAAGGCAAAACGGTTGCCACGCTGGTTTTCAAGCTTCGGTGCATTTTCAATTGCAAGCGGATCGACTGTTGGAGCAGGATACAATGGCGTTGCAGGACGTACCATGGCGCCTTCAGGATATTGTAAAGCGTCCAGAGTTGTAGTTTCTTTATAGTCTAAAGTGCCGTTATTAAAGGCCATTGAACTACAACCTGCCAAACTGAATACTGAAAGTGTAAGGCTAAGTCCTAAACGTAATTGCATAATCTTGTGCTCTTTTATTTAATAACGCCCGCTTCGACCAGTGCTTCATGAAGCGGAGCGCGATATTGTTCTGCAAGTGGTGTTAATGGAAGGCGAATGCCAGTACCAATTAAGCCCATGTCATGGAGTGCCCATTTCACAGGAATTGGGTTTGATTCGCAAAATAAAATATTGTGTAAATTTGCAACCTGAGCATTTAACTGTTCAGCGTCTGTAGCATTACCTGTAATGGCAGCGGCACACACTTCACTCATGGCTTTCGGAGCCACATTCGCTGTGACCGAGATATTGCCTTTGGCGCCATGACCCATCAGCTGATATGCCGTTGCATCATCACCTGAGTAGACCACCATGTCTTTGTCTTTCAGACCTTGCAAGAGTTCAGCACCACGCGGTACATCACCCGTCGCATCTTTAATCCCGACGATTTGTGGAATATCGGCCAGACGAATCACGGTTTCATTCAGCATGTCGACACCGGTACGGCCAGGGACATTATACAGAATCTGCGGAAGATCGACCGCTTCAGCCACAGCTTTATAATGCTGGTACAAGCCTTCCTGGGTCGGTTTGTTATAATAAGGCGTCACCAGAAGAGCAGCATCGGCGCCGAGCTCTTTGGCTTCACGGGTAAGTTGGATGGCTTCACGGGTCGAGTTTGCGCCTGTGCCGGCAATAATAGGAATACGTTTGTTGGCCACACGAATGATTTCTTTGATCACCTGGGTGTGTTCACTCATGCTCAGGGTCGAGGCTTCGCCTGTCGTTCCAACGGCAACAATACTGTTGGTGCCCTCTGCAATATGCCATTCAACCAGCTTCTCGAGACCCTTCCAATCTACGCTGCCATCTTCAAACATAGGGGTGACGATTGCGACTATGGAACCTTGAATGGTCTGTGCTTGCTGAGTCATTTTAAAAAACTATCCTATTTGTCCATCCGAAAGGAATGAGAAAACATAAATTGGGATGGATTTGTATTTTGATTTATAGCAAATTCAATGGACTTGCGCTGAATTGAAGATTGCTTATGCAAATTATGACTGATCAAACGCATAAGAACAATATGCTTTAGTCAAAGCCACTCAATTCTTTATACAAAGCCTTTTGAAAACAATCAAGTAATAAATTAGATGATTTATCCGGCGAAATACTGTGGTCAAACTGCGACTTAAGTCCCGGCTCAGCAAGATATTATGGAATTTTGTCTGCAAAATTAGCTCGATTTGAGTAAAAATCTCGGCCAAGTCGTGAATTTCGTTGTTTTAGCTGCTGAATTAATATTTTTATTGGATGAATCTATATGTAAAACATCTTTGTCTGGAGGCTAAGCTGATGTAAACAGGTTGAAAAATTGAATCTATTAATCTTTTTTTAATATCAATGAATTGCATAATATTTTTCTAATCGGTTGGTTTTTTAACTTGATGTATAAGTCTTAAAGCATAAATTGTGAATTTTAAAACTTTTGGATTAATTGCTTTTGCGACTTTATCTCAAGGTCTATTGCATGGAGCTGCTTCAGCTGCTGTGGGGATATCCAAGTAAAACGTTCAACTTATTGATAGTTATTTCTGCGCTCAGGCTCATAGATGATGGTCTTTCTTTTGTAACGCTGATTGAACAAGGATAATCCAATGGAAAAATCAGACAATAAGCATGCTATCGTCACGGTCGCCATCTGTTTTCTGATAGCGGTGATTGAAGGCTTGGATATTCAGGCTGCTGGTATTGCTGCAGCCGGTGTGCGTGAACACTTCGGTCTCGATAGTTCCCAGTTGGGTGTGTTTTTTAGTGCAGGGATTCTGGGTTTATTACCCGGTGCACTGATCGGCGGTCGATTTGCAGACCGTATCGGCCGTAAGAAAGTGTTGATCTGGTCGACAGCAACATTTGCCATATTCACTTTATGTACAGTTTGGGTCAATAGCTTTAACAGTCTGCTGGCAGTACGTTTTCTGGCCGGAGCAGGTCTGGGCGGTGCGATGCCGATTCTCATCACACTCGCTTCTGAAGCGGTATCGCCGCAAAATCGTGGTCGTGCAGTCGGCTTGATGTATTGCGGTATGCCTGTGGGTGCTGCGATTTTATCTTTAATTGCTGCGACTGAATTTGGTGCCAACTGGAAAAATGTTTTCTATCTGGGCGGCTTGTTACCGATTTTTGCAATTCCATTGATGATGCTATTTTTGCCTGAATCGAAGGAATACCTGAAAACACAGAACAAAACTGCAGCAGAACTTGCCGTTGCACCACAAGGTTCATTTAAGGACCTGTTTAATTCGGACAACCTGTTACGTACCATGTGCATCTGGATCAGCTACTTCTTCACGCTGATGGTGGTTTACATCATGCTGAGCTGGTTACCCTCATTGTTTATGGAACTTGGCTTTACCCGTAAGGACGGTTCAACCGCACAGTTCTACTTCATGGTTACGGCGACGATTGGTACAATTATCCTGGGTATGCTGACCGATCGCTGGAAAAAAGCGTATGTGATCCTGTTGATGTACGGCGGTATTCTTGCAGGTCTATTGGCACTAAATGGTGCAAGCTCACTGAACCAGATGTATATGGCAGCAGCATTGGCAGGTGCCTTCGTAATTGGCTGTCAGGGTGTACTTTATGCCTTCGGTAGTATCGTGTATCCAACAGAAGTGCGCGGTACCGGTGTCGGTGTTGCTTCTGCAGTCGGTCGTATTGGTGCCATGCTAGGCCCAGTCATCGCAGGTCAGCTCCTGGTGGCAGGTTTTGGTGCCGCAGGGGTAATTACAGCCGCAATCCCATGTATCATCATCTCTGCACTGTGTATGCTATTCCTGGTGAACCGTACCAAAGTGTAATAAGCCAAGATTTGAAAAAGCCTGCTTTTGCAGGCTTTTTTGTGTTTAAAATTCAAGGAATCAGATCCGCAGTGCGGTTAAAAACAGGCAGAATCAGAATATGCAGTCACAGGGTTTTTAGCAGTCGCTCTAAAAATCCGATAACAATTTGCGCTATGCTTGGACATAAATCGAGATTTCAATGGATGAAAATACATGCAAAATAATATCGCTTTGCTGGTCGTAGATGTACAAAGAGGATTTACCCCAGGGGGTAATCTGGCAGTGGCCAATGCTGACCAGATTATCCCCAATATCAATTTATTGGGGCAGTATTTTCAAAATATTATCCTGACGCAGGACTGGCATCCAGAAAACCATATTTCTTTTGCAGACAATCACCCCGCTAAAGCGGCTTATGACAGCATTCAGCTGGATTATGGCACTCAGGTTTTATGGCCAAAGCATTGTGTGCAGGGGACAGTAGATGCCGAGTTGCATCCGGATTTAAATTTACCGCAAGCGCAACTGATTATTCGCAAGGGTTTTGATTCCCGGATTGACAGTTATTCCGCCTTTATGGAAGCAGATCAGAAAACCACAACAGGTTTGGCCGGCTATCTGCGTGAACGTGGTATTGATACGGTATTTGTGGTTGGGATTGCTACCGATTTCTGTGTGGCTTGGACCGCCATCGATGCCTGCAAACTGGGCTTTAAGACCTTTGTCATTGCCGATGCCAGCAAGGGCATTGATCTCAATGGTTCCTTGCAACATGCTTGGCAAGATATGCTGGCGCATGGGGTAAAACGCATCTATATCAAAGATATCGTTCAGCCGGTTTAAAATTTTATCATGATGCGCTTCGGATATTTATTTGATCTTCGGCGCATTTAAATCTTCAGATTTCTGGTATTGAGAGATGCCTGTTTTATCTTGTTATTATTCTCCCTTTGTACCCCTGGATGAACCCCATGTCAGCCTTGCTCCAGTTTAGCCAATTTGTCCAAAAAACCTTTGCTTTATGGGTGCTGCTGTTTTCCGGCATTGCCTTAATGCTGCCCGAGGGCTTTGTCTGGTTACGCGCTTATATTCCATGGATGCTGGGCATCATCATGTTTGGTATGGGCATGACCATGACCGTAGGCGATTTTAAAAGTGTGCTACAAAGTCCGAAAGCTGTCGGGATTGGGGTCGTGGCCCAGTTTGTAGTGATGCCGGGTCTGGCTTTTCTCTTGTGTCAATTGTTCCAGTTGCCGCCGGAAATTGCGATCGGGGTGATACTGGTCGGTTGCTGTCCGGGTGGCACTGCCTCCAATGTCATTACCTATATGGCCAAAGGCAATACTGCTCTGTCTGTGGCCTGTACTTCCGTCTCAACCTTATTGGCTCCGATTCTGACCCCTGCGATTTTTTATCTCTTGGCCAGCCAATGGATCGAGATCAATGCCTTATCCATGCTGGTGTCGATTCTACAAGTGGTGCTATTTCCAATTCTTCTGGGCTTGATTGTACGGGGCCTGCTCAAGCAAAAAGTAAATGCCTATATTCAGGTGATGCCGCTGATTTCTGTGATTGCCATTGTCGCGATTGTGGCAGCGATTATTGCCGGCAGCAAAGCTCAGATTTTGCAATCCGGATTATTGATCTTGGGAGTTGTGGCCTTGCATAATGGTCTCGGTTATTTGCTGGGTTATTGGGCCAGTCGTATCTTTAAGCTGGCGGAAATAGACTGTCGTGCGGTATCGATTGAGGTGGGAATGCAGAATTCGGGTCTGGGTGTGGCTTTGGCTGCGACCCATTTTGCAGCTTCTCCACTTACGGCTTTGCCCAGTGCGATCTTTAGCTTATGGCACAATATTTCAGGGCCAGCTCTGGCCACCTATTGGGCAGCCAAAAGCAGGGCAACGACATTAGAGCCAAAGCAAAATCTGGATACAGACAGCTAGAGTTTTAAAATGCGGCAGTGATTTTAATTGCTGCAAGGCGCTGAATAATAAAACTTGACCAGTAACAGCTTGAAAATTCTGCGCATAAAAAAGCCCGATTTAAAGTCGGGCTTTGTACTGTACAACCTTTATGAGGCTTTGGACTGTTTGGATTTTAAAATCTCGGTTCTAAAAGTCTGTGCCAGTTCAGCCGTTTCTGCATCCATGCCATTCACTACAAAGGCATGACGGGTCAGGACATTGGTTGGATTCGGCATGCTCACCAGCTGGAAATGTTCGCTCACATCTTTCAGCAAGCTATTCGGGACATGTAAGGCACTTTCTTTTGCGACCAGGTGCTGGCTAAGACGCTCAGAGGCCTGCACCGAGCTGAGCTGCATCTCCTCGACTTTAGACGCAATTGCACTACGGGTTTGTAGTACAAAACGTTTTTCTTCACGATAGCGTTTATACAGTACTTCCGAGAGTAACTGGAATACCGCACTGATCATGGTCAGGCAGGCCAAGGCATTTGGCTTGTCTGCCGCAATGCTGATAGTGGCACCTTTTTCATCAAATTTATGCACAGTACTAATATCACTGCCATTCAGTTTGTAGCGCTGCACACAGAGTTCAGTGGCTTTATTCAGGAAAATCTGACACAGGTTGAAATAAGGCACCGATACGGTTTTATTCACGCTATCGAGTAACTGTTTTGGATCATAGAACTGGATATTCAAGCTCAGGCTATCGCTTTCTAGTACAGCTGGCTTATGTTCTTTTTCTTTGGCTTTATTTTTTACTGCCTGCTGGGCTTGGGCAATGGCCAGTGCAGCATTGTGCTTTTCCTGTTCCAGAGCTTGGGTCAGGGTCTGAATCTCGAATTTCAAACGGGATTCGTTGTTAATGCGTGCCAGATATTCGGTTCGGCTAGGACGCGCGATCGCGCGGTATGCCACCCAAATCAAAGCATGAATAATGAAAGAGAACAGAATCGCCAGCCATTGCGTCCGCAGAATTTCACCCATACTTGGCTCAATCAGGGTGATTTCAATCAGACCAACTTTTTTCTCGTTTTGCAGTGCATCACGGACAAAAACTTCACCATCACGAGTTTTGGTCAGTCCACCGGTGGCTAAAACCTGACCTTTCGCATCCAGAATTCGAATCGAAGCCACACTCGGGTTGGTCGCATAACGATTTGCCAGCAAAGCCAGGGAAACACGATTGGCCGGTTCCAGCTCGGACAGGCTGTCTGTCACCAGTTGACTGGTGATCAGCTGCCCCTGACTGGTGCGGTTTTCATTCAGTTGGTGAGTGGTTGCCAATACCAGTAAAAAGGTATGCAGAGCAAAACTTACAATCAATAGGCTAGCAAATAGCCCTTGTCTAGGCGCATTCAACGTAAACTTCCAAGGCAATTCTGTTCAATTTCGATTATGATTCTAACAATAGTTGTAGCTCAGACCCGAGTCAATTCATGCGAGAAATCATTCTTATATCATTTTTAGGACCTGACCAGCCTAATCAATTTACACGATTAATGCAGGTTTTGTCCGCCCATTCCCTACAGATTTTAGATGTGGGGCAAGCGGTTATTCATAATCAGTTAACCTTAGGTATTGTTGTAGCGTCTGATGACCAGACGGCGACAGCATTAGCCATGAAGGAAATCCTGATTCTAGCACATGATATCGGGTTAACTGTGCGCTTTAAACCGATCTCTGCGACTGAATATGATCAGTGGGTCAAAGAGGGTGGGCGCACACGTTATATCGTAACGGCATTGGCCCCTGAATTAAATGCCTCTCATTTGCAGGCCGTGACCCAGATTGTCTCGGCTCAGGGTTTTAATATTGAAACCGTAACCCGTCTGTCTGGCCGTCCGGCCCTGGATGGCAGCAGTACCGGTCCGAAACGTGCCTGTATCGAATTTGGTTTAAAAGGACAAATGCTGGATGCCGCAGCCATGCGTGCTGCCTGTTTGCGTTTATCCAGTGAACTGAATGTCGATGTTGCGGTTCAGGAAGACAATGCCTATCGCCGTAACCGCCGTCTGGTCTGCTTTGATATGGACTCGACCCTGATCGAACAGGAAGTGATTGATGAACTGGCGATTGAAGCAGGAGTCGGTGCGCAGGTTGCTGAAATCACCGAACGCGCCATGCAAGGTGAACTTGATTTTCAGGCCAGTTTCCGTGCCCGTGTGGCTTTATTGAGAGGCATGGATGCATCGGTACTGCCGAAAATTGCCGAGCGCCTGACCATTACCGAGGGTGCTGAACGCCTGATTTCGACTTTGAAAGCATTGGGTTACCGTACTGCAATTCTGTCGGGTGGTTTTCAGTACTTTGCCGAATATCTGCAAGGCAAACTGGATATTGATGAAGTGCATGCCAATGCGCTTGATGTTCAGGATGGTGTAGTCACGGGTGAAGTCAAAGGTCATATTGTCGATGGCGCGCGCAAAGCTTTATTGCTTGGCGAAATTGCCAAAGAGATGGGAATTTCACTGGAACAGACCATTGCAGTCGGTGATGGTGCCAATGACTTGCCAATGTTATCGATTGCAGGACTCGGTGTGGCTTTCCGTGCCAAGCCACTGGTGCGTCAAAATGCCACTCAGGCGATTTCCAGTGTGGGACTGGACGGGGTACTGTATCTGCTCGGGGTACACGATAAAGACCTGAATCAGGCATAAACACTCTTTTTGATAGAATAAACGCGACCTCAGGGTCGCGTTTTTTGATTGTCTTTGAACCAGGGTGACCAAGCCAGCAGAGAAGGTTGACTATAAAAACATCGATCATCTTAAACGAAAAAATAATTTTTTCAGTCAATAACAGCCCTGATAATTTTGTAATGACACGCCAACAT
Source organism: Acinetobacter sp. F9 (assembly GCF_019195275.1). Lineage (NCBI taxonomy): Bacteria > Pseudomonadati > Pseudomonadota > Gammaproteobacteria > Moraxellales > Moraxellaceae > Acinetobacter > Acinetobacter sp. F9. Next base: position 1,643,640 of record NZ_CP078068.1, on the reverse strand, counting down.
TGACGCAGTCATTGATCCACAAAAATGCCAAAAGCAAAAAATGTAATGACAATATAATATCGCGACAAAGTATGTCGTGAGACCAGATCACAGGACTTTTTTTATGCAAAAAACTCAGCATAATGCAGGCATAGAGATACAAATCAACAGATTCCATTTTATTGATTGAACGAAATTCAATAGATAGAACCGTTGCAATATCAAACAGGCAAACTATCTATTTGGATGGAGGGGTTTATATGGTAACAGCGAATTTAGCAACGATCGTGGGCTTCAGTTTAGTCGCTGCAGCTGTAGTTGCTGTGTTCTTCTCGCCTTATCGTCGCTGGTTAAGTTTTATGGCAGCCGGGATGTTGGTCTGGGGCTTGATTGAGATGATTCGTGTAGGCACACAAGCCTGGTTTGATCTGCCAATGACCTATAGCTATCTGAGTGCATTGACAGCAGTCATGATGGTGGTCACTTTCTTATTATTGCGTGAAGACCGTCGTGCAGAGCGTGCCTTGGCAAAACGCCGTTGTATCGAACATACGCCAGTCTATGAAGATGATCAGCAGCAGCTTTCGAGCCGTTAAGTCTACAAATCGCAAAGAAAAAATGCACCCACGGGTGCATTTTTTAGCTTAGAAATATGATACAAACTGCTTAATCAACCTAGCCAAGAATTATGCTAGGATATTTGTCAATTTTCGTACAATTAGAATAGGCATCCTCCATGAAACTGTCGTCCATTCCTGTGTTAAAACTTCCTCTTATTGATATGAGTACAGATCCACTGGACTTGTTGGTCGCGGGTCTGGCTTTACGTATGAAGCAATTGGCACGTACCAGCCCAAAATTTATTGAACTGGTACATGAGCGTCAATTCCGGATCCAGATTGGCACAGATGAAGGTATGGCACGTCAGATCATTGTCAATAATGGCCAGATTGATACGGTTTCAGGTGATGCAGAGAAAGCAGATTTTGTATTGCAGTTTGCTGATAGTGAACAGGGTGTAAAGACCTTGGTCAAAGGTGACCCGACAGCATTCATGACCGGTATGCAAAATGGCACCATCAAAATGGAAGGTGACTTTGGCCTGCTGGTCTGGTTTAACCAGGTGGCGAAGATGATTCCACCCAAATTGCCCAAACCGGTCAAAGAAAAAATTAAATTTGCCCGGGCGTTTATTAAAGAAAAAACGGGTAAATAAAACTCTGCTCCTGACTTCCTCTCCTTTTTCAAGGAGGGCTGAGGGCAGGATTCAGCCAGTTTCAATCTGGGTAATGCCAGTCAGTTAGGGAGTTTAGATCTAAGCTCCTTAATTTTTTAAATCTTTTGCAGAAACAATTATTTTCTAATCTTGCGGTACAATACACCTGATGCCCCAGACCGTTGGGGATGAGGTTTCCAGCTACCCCATATCATTATGAATAACAATAATAAAAAACCAGACAGTTTCCTGCCTGATCTCGATTACTGAATCTGAGGGCTTTTTAATGTGGAAAATAATGTCGCTATTCAACTTCTAAATTAAAGGTCACCGGCCCATCATTGACCAAATGTACTTTCATATCCGCTGCAAAAATACCAGTTTGTACATGTTCAAATTGTGACTTTGCATAGTCAACCAGTTGCTCATACAGCTCTTTTGCAGCAGCAGGTGGCATGGCAGGGCCAAAATCTGGACGTAAACCTTTTTGGGTTTGCGCCATCAGGGTAAATTGCGAAACCAGCAGTAAACCACCTCCGGCCTGACCGACATTCCAGCCCATTTTGCCTTGTTCATCATCAAAGAATCGGTATTTCAATATCTTATCAATCAGCTTTTTACCTTTTTCCAGATTGTCGTCCTTGCCCAGGCCCAGAAAAACCAGAATTCCTTTATTTATTTCGCCCGTGGTTTCACCCTCGACCATGACTTTAGCTTCTAAAACTCTTTGTAATAAGGCACGCATTTTACATATTGACTGATAACGATAGATGGGCGTGATTGTAACAAGAATAAAACCTGAAGCAGTATCAGAGACTGATTTTTATGAGTTTTAAATATTTGAAAATCAATTGATTAATTTTCATAAATTCATTAAAACGATTGAAGTAATAAAAATAATCTGTTTTAACAATTTTTAGTTTTTATATATCTTAGCACCTGCAGGAAAGGTAATAAATTGAGAGATTTAGAAATGTTTAAGCGTTCATTACTGGTTGCAATGCTTGCAACTGTCACAGCCACACAAGCTGCTCCTCTAACTAAAGACAATGGTGCGCCAGTCGGTGATAACCAGAACTCAATCACAGCAGGCCCAAATGGTTCAGTCTTGCTTCAAGACGTTCAATTGGTACAAAAACTACAACGTTTTGGTCGTGAGCGTATTCCGGAGCGTGTGGTACATGCGCGTGGTACAGGGGCGTATGGTGAATTCGTTGCAACTAAAGACCTGTCTGACTTAACAATTGCTTCTCTATTCAAGACCGGTACTAAAACTCCAGTTTTTGTACGTATGTCTACGGTAATTCATGGTAAAGGTTCACCGGAAACCCTGCGTGACCCACACGGTTTCGCGATCAAGTTCTATACTCAAGAAGGGAATTGGGATCTGGTCGGTAACCAGACACCGGTATTCTTCATCCGTGATGCGATCAAATTCCCGGACTTCATTCATGCAATGAAGCCAAGCCCGGTGACAAACGTACAAGATGCCAACCGTGTGTTTGACTTCCTGTCGAGCCAGCCATGGGCTACCAACATGCTGACTTATGTGTACGGCAAACAAGGTGTGCCCACCAGCTACCGCGAACAGGACGGTTTCGGGGTACATGCTTACAAGCTATATAACGACAAGGGCGAATACAAATATGTGAAATTCAACTTCCGCTCGCAGCAAGGCGTGAAGGGTTTGAATGTGAAAGAAGCTGCCGTGCAACAGGGCAAAGACTTCAATCACTTGACCAATGATCTTTATAACAACATTTATGCCGGCAACTTCCCGAAATGGGATCTGCATATCCAGGTACTGGATCCAAAAGATCTCGGCAAGTTTGATTTTGATCCACTTGATCCCACCAAGATCTGGCCAACTGACTTAGTTCCAGAAGTGAAAGTGGGGACATTGACCCTGAACCGCATGCCAAAGAATTTCTTCAATGAGACTGAACAGTCGGCATTTGCACCAGGTAATCTGGTTCCGGGTATTGAGCCATCGGAAGACCGTCTGCTACAAGGCCGTATCTTCTCTTACTCAGATACGCAAATGTATCGTCTGGGTGTGAATCACCAGCAACTTCCGGTGAACCGTCCAGTGGTTGCTGTAAATAACAACAACCAGGAAGGTTATATGAACGTATCTGAGCGTGACTCGGATGTGAACTATGAGCCAAGCCGCAAAGAGCCAAAAGCTGCAACTGCAAAAGCACGTGCGGTACAAACACCATTATCGGGTCATGTACAGCAAATCGGTGTGAAAGAGCAGAACTTCAAGCAGGCAGGTGAGCTGTACCGCTCGTATACTGCCAAAGAGAAAGATGACCTGATTATGAACCTGGCTGCGGACTTAGGTGCAGTAAAAGATTCAGAAACCAAGCACATCATGTTGTCTTATTTCTACAAGGCAGATGCCGACTACGGTACACGTATGACCAAAGCGGTGAAGGGCAACATCGCAACGGTCAAAGCCAAAGCAGCACAACTCAAAGACTGATTTCGATTGGTCGATCAGGATTGGTGACTAGGGTTTAAGAATTCACCTCCGCAAAGTCCTGTAGAACTCCAAACCTTTCCTGCACCCTAGGGGGAGTTCTACAGGCACTCCGTTTTACTCATCTTATCTAATCTGAATAGAATCATTTTCGATTCATGTCTCTATTTGATTTCTGTTGGAGTTCATCATGAAAGCTATGCAGCATGCAGTTTTAGCCAGTATTCTCGCGATAGGTTCCATGTTCGCAAACGTGGCCACCGCCAAGGAGATCTCCTCCCCCGCTAAAACTGTGGAAAATGTTCAGATGAGCTCACAACAGGAATTAGTTGCATTGTTTTTTGCCGCAGCCAAAACCGGCAATCACGAAGTGATTCATGAATTTCTAAAGTATGGTTTTCCGGTTGATGTACGCAATAGTGCCGGTTTTACCCCCCTGATGATGGCGACCTATTATGGCCATCAAACTATTGTGACGACCTTGCTCAATCATGGTGCTGATCGCTGCGCCCGCGACAATAAAGGTAATACCGCATTGATGGGGGCACTGTTTAAAATGGAATTTGCCATTGCCAAACAGCTGCGTCAGGTCGACTGTGATGCCCAAGCCAAGCAGACCGGGCAAAAGACCACAGCCGAATTTGCCAAGGTGATTGGTCAGGAAAAACAGCTGCAGAAAATCATTCAGGAACAGGGGAAAACCCAAGGCCAGTTGTCAAAATAAAACCCATTATACTCTGATACTTTTGTCGCGAATTCAGCTAGCTGTACGTAAATCCTGCAATATTACATAAAATTTTATGCTTTAATGTTGAGATAAGCACAGCGATATTTCCTTAGTTATGGCTCCAATTATCCGTTCCCTGTTAGATACTGACTTGTACAAATTCACCATGTTACAAGTGGTATTACACAAGTTTCCGCAAACGCATAGTGTCTACCATTTCCGTTGTCGTAATCTGGAAGATACAGTCTATCCACTGACGGATATTCTGGATGATCTCAATCATCAACTTGATCTGTTGTGTCAGCTCAACTTCAAAGAAGACGAGTTGCAATATTTAAGAAGTCTGCGTTTTATCAAGAGCGATTTCGTCGATTATCTGGAACTGTTTCAACTGAAACGCCGTTTTATTCAGGCCAGTATCGATAGCGAAGGTCGTTTAGACATTAAAGTTGAAGGCCCGATGGTTCAGGCGATGATGTTTGAAATCTTCGTACTGGCAATTGTCAATGAACTGTATTTTAGCCGGATCCGTAGTCCTGAAGTGCTGGCTGAAGGTGAGCGCCGTTTACAGGCAAAAATACAATTATTAAAAGAATACGATGCATCACAACATCCACATGATCCGCCATTTTTAGTGTCGGATTTTGGGACACGTCGCCGTTATAGTTTCGAATGGCAAAAGCATGTGGTAGAAGAATTCAACAAGGCTGCACCACATGTCTTCCGTGGTACCAGTAATGTGTTATTGGCGAAAGAATTGGGAATTACCCCGATTGGCACCATGGCGCATGAATTCCTGCAAGCTTTCCAGGCGCTTGACGTGCGTCTGCGTAATTTCCAGAAATCTGCGCTGGAAACCTGGGTACAGGAATATCGTGGTGATTTAGGTATTGCCCTGACCGATGTGGTCGGTATGGATGCTTTCCTGCGTGATTTCGACCTGTATTTTGCCAAACTGTTTGATGGCCTGCGTCATGACAGTGGCGATCCCTATGTTTGGGGCGACAAGGCCTATGCACATTATAAAAAACTGAAAATTGACAGCAAAACCAAAATGCTGACCTTCAGTGATGGTCTGAATCTGGAAAAAGCCTGGAAACTGCATCAATACTTTAAAGACCGTTTTCAGGTCAGTTTCGGGATTGGCACCAACCTGACCAACGACATGGGCCAAACCCCCTTAAATATCGTATTGAAACTGGTGGAATGTAACCGTCAGTCGGTGGCAAAAATTTCGGACAGTCCAGGCAAAACCATGACCGATAATGATACTTTCCTGGCTTATTTGCGTCAGGTTTTCGAGATCACTGAACCTGCTTAAGCACATTTTAGACATGAGTAATTTTAAAAACCGCTTCGCTACAGGGGCGGTTTTTTTATACGAGATGGATTTTTAGCATGACTTATCTAAAATCCTGCTAATCATCTTAAAAGAAACCGCATAAGTGTAAAAATGAGCTGTGCTAAGATCAAAACAATTTGACCCATCATAGCCATGATAACGATGACAGCTTCAGCTTTTAATTTTGGTCTGCTGATCGAGGCAGAAGATTTAGTTCCCTATTTGGGCCATGAAAAACTTCGTATTGTCGACCTCAGCCGGGCTTCTGTGTATGAGCAGTTGCATATTCCACATGCCCTGCATTTACAACCCAAGCTGCTGGTTCGTCAGGAAGAGCATACGATGGGGCTATTGCCGGATACAGAAGGCTTGCAGGCCCTCATTGCTTATCTGAATATCTCGCCTGAGCATCATGTGGTGGCCTATGATGATGAGGGCGGGGCATGGGCCGGGCGTTTACTCTGGAATCTGCATTGTCTGGGTTTTAAAAATACCAGCCTATTGAATGGCGGGATTCATGCCTGGCTCGGTGCCGGTTTGCCGACTTCTTCTAATCAGGAACAGTTTGCACCAGTGAAGGATGTATTGCAGGTCAATCTCGAGCATCAGGCGAATTTTCAGATTGGCTATGATGAACTGCGCCAACAGGTTGAAAATCAACAGGTTCAAATTTGGGATTGCCGTACGCAAGATGAATATACCGGTTTACGTCTAGCGGCTCGACGCGGCGGTCACATTCCGGGAGCACGTCATTTTGAATGGAGTACTGCCCTTAATCGTGAAAATCATTTAAAATTACAGCCTTTACCACGTACTCAGCAGCGTCTGGAACAACAGGGCTTTGATTTGAATCAACCCGTTGTGGTGTACTGCCAGTCCCATCACCGCTCAGGTTTGGCCTATATTCTGGGTCGTTTACTGGGCTGGAAAATTCGAGCCTATGATGGTGCGTGGAGTGAATGGGGCAACCGCCTCGATAGTCCAATCGCTACAGGGGAGCTGCCATCTTGAGCATCACGTCACGTTTAAAACAACAATTTTTTATTAAAGCTCAACGGTTAGTACCGCAACATCGCTTGTCTCGGGTGGTGGGTAAAATTGCCGCCAGCGAAAACCCGATTATCAAAACTGCTGCAATTACTGCCTTTAAGGCGCAGTATGGCATTGATATGTCGATTGCTGAACAGGCCAATGCCCTTAAATTCAAGTCATTTAATGAATTTTTTACCCGCGCCCTAAAAGAAGGTATCCGTGCGGTTGATCCAGATGCTACGAGCATTGTTTCGCCTGCAGATGGTGCGATTTCCCAGCTGGGTAAAATTGAAAATGGCGATGTGTTTCAGGCTAAAGGCCAGAAATTTACCGTTGAAGCCCTGATTGCCGATCCGCAGTTAGCCGAGCCATTCAAAAATGGTGAGTTCGCTACCGTATATTTATCGCCGCGGGATTATCATCGGGTGCATATGCCATTTGCCGGCACCCTGACTGAAACGCTGTATGTTCCAGGTGAGCTGTTCTCGGTAAACCAGGTGACCGCAGAAAATATTCCGGGCCTGTTTGCACGCAATGAACGTATGGTCTGTCTGTTTGATACTGAAATCGGCCGTATGGCGGTGGTATTGGTCGGTGCGATGATTGTGGCGGGTATTGAAACCGTGGCAACCGGCAAAGTGAAGCCTTCAGGCCGGATCGAACTTAATCAGCATGATCTGTTCCTGGAAAAAGGGGCAGAACTGGGTCGTTTCTACCTCGGTTCAACTGCAGTGATTTTATTTGAAGAAAATAAAATGCAGTGGGATGCCGCATTCAAGGCCAACTCTTTGGTGAATATGGGTGAAGCGCTGGGACATACGGTTTAAAGATTTTAGCCTCCCTTTATTAAAGGGAGGTTGGAGGGATTAAATATTTTCTCGTTTAGAATAAATAAAAATCCCCCTCAGTCCCCCTTTTGACAAAGGGGGATTTCCTCTCCTATTCAGGAGAAGGTTAGAGAGAGATCCAAATAAAAAAGCGCCATCAGGCGCTTTTTTTATTTCTAGAAATTTATCGTTTCACGACGATGGAATCGATTCCGCTATTTTGTAAGGTTTGCTGTGCCATAATCGCGGCTTCTGCAGAATCGTAAGGCCCTGAAACCACGCGATACCAGACTTTGCCATTTTCTACACTGCGTACTACATCGGCAGATAAACCATTGAGAATAATTTCGGCACGGCGGGCATCGGCTTGATCCGGATCATCAAAGCTGCGCACTTGCAAAATATAACTGGCCGGAGCGGCAACAGGCGCTTCGCTGGCTTCTAAGCCAGGCTCAGTTGTAGTCGCCTCAGGTGTAGCCACTTCAGGTCGAGGTGCTTCTACAATCACTACCGTATCCTGATTTTTGTTTTCAGGAACGGCCTGTTCAGGAATCGGCGTTACTTGTTGCTGCGGCAACAGATCATAAAAACGGTAATCTTTATTGGTATCTTCTTCTTGGACAGATTCAGCACTTGTTTGAGTTTTCGGTTTAACCGGTTCCCATGGCTTCCAGAGCATCAGTGCCATCAAAAAACTTAACACGATTAAAATGATCACGAGTGTGCCAAGCCAGGTTGGAATAAGTGGCTTTTTAGGCTTATTCGGTCTTTCAGATACACCGCGCTGCGTTTTTCCAAACACTTGGGATTTTCCTCTTATTAATCGGGACATATAGAAAAGGCATAACAGCAGTTATGCCCTTACTATTACTTCATCCTATGTGATCAGGATATAAAAGTCATCCTCTAGATCACAAATCACACAGAATTTTAATTTACCTGTATCTTCAAGCACGTAGCTAAAGTTACAAAATATCTGCTTAGCAGATAAACGGCAAGGTTTTGCTTATATGCTCACTTCGAGCCTAGCTCTCGCCTTGCGAGCATGCAAAACAGTGTTTTGCTTACATGCTTTCAGGAGCAGATACACCAAGCAGTTCCAGACCGTTACGCAGTACCTGACGTACGTTCACTGATAACAATAAGCGCGCTTGAGTCAATTCAGCATCATCACCGAGTACTTTATTGTCGTTGTACCAGCCGTGGAACAATGCTGCCAGCTCTTTCAGGTAGTTACCAATTTGATGTGGCTCATAGCTGTTTGCTGCACGGACCAGAATTTCTGGATAGGCCGCTAGTTTGGCCAGGATTTCAGTTTCAGCATCAAGCTCCAGCTTAGCCGCCAAATTACGTGCCGCTGTAGCATCAAAGTTAACGTTGGTAGAAGCTGCTTTTTCTAACATACGACAGATACGGGCATGTGCATACTGGATGTAATACACTGCGTTGTCCTTGCTTTGTGACACAGCAAGATCCAGATCAAAGTCGATGTGCTGTTCAGACTTACGCATTACGTAGTAGAAACGAGCGGCATCATTACCGACTTCTTTACGCAGATCACGCAAGGTCACAAACTGGCCTGAACGGGATGACATTTGTACCATCTCGCCGCCACGCCATAGGCTCACGAACTGAACCAGAAGAACCGTTAATTTTTTCGAGTCATAGCCCAGCGCATCAATCGCTGCTTTTACACGTGCGATATAACCGTGGTGATCTGAACCCCAGATATCAATAATATCGGTATAGCCACGTTGTAACTTGTTCAGGTGGTAAGCGATGTCAGACGCGAAGTAAGTGGTCTGACCATTACGACGTTTCACGACACGGTCTTTTTCATCACCGAATGCAGTCGATTTAAACCAGATGTTGCCATCCAGTTCATACAGGAAACCACGCTGATCTAAGGTCTGTAAGGCTTCTTCAATTTTGTCTGTCAATGATTCTTCGCTGAACCATTGATTGAAGGTTACACCGAACTCGCCCAGGTCATCTTTAATATCATCTAGGATTGCTTTAAGCGCGGCTTGCAAGAATACGCGGTAGCCTTTGCCAATTAACGCTTGTGAATTAAAGATCAAACCATCGATGTGTTTTTCTTTATCGCCAGACAATACGACTTTATTGCCATCTGCATCTAATTCAGCTGCAAACTGTACATCTTCAGGCACGTCTTTATACACGTCAGCCACAGGACGTACATACGCATCGCCATCCTGATCAATAATGCTTTGTGCGATTTCTTTTACGTAGTCGCCCTGGTAGGCATTTTTCGGGAACATCAGTTCCTGACCGGTTAATTCTAAGTAACGCAGGTAAGTTGAAGTGGCCAGAATGTCCATTTGACGGCCAGCATCATTGACATAGTATTCGCGATCTACTTTGGCACCAGTTGCCTCTAAAAGATTGGCAACGGTCATGCCATACGCGGCACCACGACCATGACCCACGTGCAGGCTAGAGGTCGGATTGGCAGAGACAAATTCAACCTGAATGCGTTTGTCCGCATTGACCTGGGTGCGACCATAAGCATCTTGTTGTGCTTGAATTTGATCGAGTACCACAAAGCGCTGGTCTGCATTGAGGAAGAAGTTAATAAAACCAGGACCTGCGATTTCCGCTTTGCTGATATCCGCCACTTCAGGAAGAACAGCAAGCATTTTTTCTGCTAAATCACGCGGCTTCATACCCGCAGCTTTAGAGGCAATCATCGCGATATTTGAGGCGAAATCACCGTGTGTTCGGTCTTTGGTACGCGTCAAACTACTGCTGTTTTTCCAGTCAGATGGGAGTACGCCTTGTGCCTGTAAAGTGTGCACTGCATGATCGAGAGCTGCTTGTATTGCCGTATTCATAATCAGTCGAAAATAGAGATCGCAGAAAAACAGCAAATATAGCAAATTTCAGGCTGTTTAGGTAAAAGCATTTCTAGGGAATAAAATTTATACGATCACCCCACAGATTTTTTACAATCTGGTCTTTGGGAGAATGTGATCAATCGGGTGAAAATAACATCAATTTTAATAAAAATGCACCTTCAGAAGTATAAAATTTGGCTTATATTAGTGATCTTAAAATATAGAAAAAGAGCAGTCCGTGGATTCGCAACAACATCCGACCATTATTGGCAATATTCCTAAACTTCCGGCGAAATGGGCACTGATTATTGTGCCGTTTATCTTGTCTGGTCTGATGAGTGGTATCATTTCCATGATCAATATGCTGCGCAATTTAGGCTGGATTGATGGATTCATGCCACTTTGGTTTCACAACTGGATGATTTCCTGGGCAATTGCCTTTCCAGTCGTGGTGACCTTATTACCTTTTGTCCGCAAATTTACCGGACTATTGGTGGATATGTCCGGCCCTCAAGCACCGAAGTGATTGATTAAAACAACTCTGACAATAGTAAGGGTTTCAGCCTTTTAAAAATGCCGATGTGAAAAATAGGGCAGGCAGGTTTTATTTTTAAGGTTGGGCTGATTTTATTCTGTCCCCAAACAGCCTGAATCTGTTAAAGAGCCAAGCTGTATCAAAGAGAAAATGGTTTTTAAATCAGATGCTCCACCGCCGCCCGGATAATCCCGAGCACCAGACCGATACAGGCACCGACCACGACACCATTAACCCGGATCATATGCAGGTCGCCACCGACTTCATTTTCAATCTTGTCGATCATCTCGGTCGAATCCCATTCGTGAATGCGCTCGCTAATGAAACGAATCACTTTTTCACTGTACTGATCACTCAGATCCACCGCGATCCCGCTAAGACGTTTATTCAGCAGCTCACGTACTAAAGCATTCGAGATAATATTTTCCCCCACCTGCTGAATCGCAATTCTGAGATTCTCGGCAATACCGGAATACGGTTTTTGCAAATCCTCTTTAATGGCATCACATAAAATCACCACGGCACCACTGATAAAATTCAGCACCTGCGGGCTATCGAGCAAGGCATCCTTGGTTTCATTCAGACGCTGGCTGGCTTCACTGTGGTTGTCGGCCAGTTGCAACATCCAGTGATGTCCAGTTTCCTCAATTTTAAGCCGCCAAGGATGATCCGGATCGGCCAGCATCGCTTCAACCCTCTGAATGACAGAATCAATGCTGCGTTGCTGCACATCAATCCCGATCCAGCTCGCGCCTTTGGCCAGTTTCCAGACTCCCATTTCCTTGAACAGGTTACGGGTCAGTTCCCGGGTTTCTTCAGGATGTGAGCTCATCCAGGCATGTACCACGTCTAGGCCGCGTTGCAGTACATCCTGATGGAAATCATTTTCGAGTACGGCGCGCAGCATCTCGCTGGCCAGGGTATTGATCTGGGTGTTCTTGACCCATTGCACGCTATTATTCTGGATAAATCCGGCAATCTGTTCCTGCCCGACAAATTCAAAAACTTTAGGCACGGTTTGCTGGATCACCTGGGTGACCTGGGCATTATTCTGTGGATTGGCCAGCCAGCGCCCCGCGGCCAGACTCAGGTCGGTACTGGCCAGACTGCGCTGTACAATTTGCGGAGAGAGAAAATTTTCCTGCACAAAACGGCCCATCGACTCTGCAATACGGGCCTTGTTGCGGGGAATGATTTCGGTATGGTCACGTAAAAATTTCGGGATCGGCAAGCGGCCAAAAGGATTACGGAACAGTACGGTAATCGCATACCAGTCAGCCAGACCACCGACCACACCGGCTTCTGCAGAGAGCATCAGGATATGAATCAGCCAGACATATTCGGGCAGCAGCTTGGCAGCAAGCATGAGTGCCAACCAGATCAGTACCGCGACCACCAGCGCGATGGTCGCAAAACGTTTACTGCGTTGTAAGTTCGGTGAGATACTCTCTGTCTGCATAGATCATCCTGTCAAGAGGGATTGGCCGGTTGCGGTTGCAGCACTGCGCCGGATGGACTTAGACCATATTTAGTCCCAAGTGACTGTAAAATCAAGCGCGCATCGAAAGCATCGCTAGGTGCCTGACCGGCTTTAAAGCATTCAATGGTATAGGCCACCTGAGCAGGATCCAGGGTGACAGTATAAGGACGGTCATAGAACGGGTCTGGCCAGAACCCCGGATAGCGACGGTAATAACCATATGGATAATAGCTCGGTGCCGGATAGACGATTGCCTGACGTGGCGGTTGCTGGGTACGATTACTTGGATCATTCAGCACTCTAAAGAACTGAAAGCCATTTTGCACAGTGGTCTGCGCGGCTTTGACCAGGGCAATTTCCTCAGCCGTGCCAAAGCTCATATTGGGCCGGGCCTGAAACCCAATCCGATAAGTGTTGTTGTTGAGTGGCGTGGTACTGTAGCGGCCCAACTGATCAAACGTTAATGGTTTTGAAGGCGTCGTGGCACAACCACTCAGGTTGATGGCAGCGATCACACTCAATCCCAGTAGCATATTTTTCATGTTCGATCTCCTGATGCAATGATCCAGTCACAAAAACAGGCTTTAAAAACTGCTGTCGGGCTGGGTCAGGAAGGTTAACTCTTCATCGGTCGAGTCACGACCCAGGGTCTGGTTGCGATGGGGGTAGCGCCCAAAGCGGTCGATAATCACCTTGTGCTTTTTCTCGAACTCCAGATTGGTCGGATTGCCCAGACGCTGGAACAGCTTTAATGCGAATTCATGGATCAGTTTAGACTCACTGTGCATGAAAGGCATATATAAAAAAGCGCGTTGTTCCGGGCTGAGCTGTTGATCCAGATCCAGGCTAATAGCTTCTTGCGCCAAGGCCAGTGCCAGACTGTCCTGAGCAAAAGCTTGCGGCGAATCACGGAATAAATTTCGTGAAAATTGGTCTAGAACGATAACTTCAGCCAGACGGCCTTCGGCGGTTTTACGCCAGGACCAGAGTTCAGCCTGGGCGGCCTGCTGATGCGTGCTCATGAACTGCCGCGCGATACTTTGGTCGAATTCATGACTCTGGCTAAACCACAACGGCTGGCTGTCAGCATGAAACCAGAAGTCTAAAATATCTTGATAATTCATAACATTTACAATTCATTAGCATTTATTTATTCATAAAATCACAAATTTCACATGTCTTATAGAGGAACTTTGTGTTAAAAAATTGCCAAATTAAAAATCAATGGTTTGCCTGAAAACTAGACAGCCTATCATGTGCCGGCCAGAAATCACGTTATACTGATTAAACTGATGATTTTAATTTAATAGTTTAGCCCCTTTAAGCGAGATTGTAATGAGTCAACCTGAACCGACTTCCCAAAATGTGTTACCGACCTGGGTAGAGTCGTCACTCATCAAAGGCATGCTGCGTGGTATTGAGCGTGAAAGCTTACGTATGCAGAGTGATGGTTTCCTGTCACAGGCAGGGCATCCGCGTGCCTTGGGTTCAGCCTTGACTCATCCACATATCACCACAGACTATTCTGAAGCCTTAATGGAGTTTATTACGCCGCCGCAGGACACGATCAAAAAAGCCTTGGACTATCTCACTGATATTCACGCGATTGTGCATCGTCATCTGGAAAATGAGGAAAAACTCTGGCCGATGTCGATGCCCTGCATGCTGGATAGCCGCGATGAAAGTATTCCGTTGGCGCAGTATGGCAGCTCGAATATCGGCTTATTTAAAACCTTGTATCGTCATGGCTTGGGGGTGCGTTATGGTCGCCGTATGCAGACCATTTCAGGGGTGCATTATAACCTGTCTTTCCCGGATCATCTGTTCGAAGCCTTACAGCAGCAGGAGCAGGATGAAGCACTCAAGGACTTAAGCCTGCAGGATTATCGCAGCCACCGCTATATGGGGCTGATCCGTAACTTTATTCGTCTGACCCCACTGGTGATGTTCCTGGTCGGTGCCAGTCCGGCAGTCTGCCAGTGCTTTATGACCGGTCGTGATCATCATCTATTGCCCTTGGTAAAAGGCACCCTGTATACCCCTTATGCGACAGCATTGCGTATGGGACGATTTGGCTACCAGAACTCAGCCCAGAAACAGCTCGGCATTCACTATAATAACTTGCAAGACTATCTAGAAGGACTGCAAAAAGCAGTCAAAACGCCGTATAAACCCTTTAGTCGTCTTGGACTGAATGCAGCAGATGGCCAGCCGACTCAGATCAATGATCATGTGCTGCAAATCGAAAATGAATATTACAGTCTGGTACGTCCGAAGCAGGTGCCACAAGAGGGTGAAACCCCATCTCAAGCACTGGAAAATCGCGGGATTGCCTATGTCGAGCTGCGTGCAGTCGATGTCAATCCATATAGCCCGATTGGCATCAATGAAGACACCGCCGGCTTCCTGGAGGTGGTGGCCTTGTATTGTTTATTGCAGGACAGTCCAGCACTTTTCAGTGAGGAGCAGGAGATCATTGAGCAGAATCAGACCGAAGTGGTAAATCGTGGCCGTGCGCCGAATGCTGCAATTCTGGCAGATGGTCAATGCTATCCGATTGAAGACTGGTGTGCCATACATCTGCAACGCATGCAGCCTCTGGCCGAGCTGCTCAATCAGACCTATGCAACCGATCTGTATAGCAATGCCATGAAAATGATGCAGATCCGGGTCGATGAAGTTGATGCGACTTTATCTGCCCTGGTGGTGGGCGATACACGCACTCAAGGCAGTATGTGGCACTTTGGCCAGCATCTGGCTCAGCAACATAGCAGTGTTTATGAAGCACACCAGCTCAGCTCGGAAACTCTGGCTTATTTTGAAGAAATGTCACAAAAGTCATTGCAGCAACAACAGCAACTCGAGCAAGATAGCAGCGTCAGTTTTGCTGATTATTTAGCCCAATATCGATAAAAAATAAGAGGATTCACCATGCAATGGGGTTATCGCTTCGTGAGTGGTATGTTATTTTTGGCTGCTGTCATTGGAATGGCATTTGCCTTATATCTTGAGCATGTACAAGGCCTGGCGCCTTGTCCACTGTGTGTGTTTCAGCGTGTGGGATTAATTGGACTGGGGATCATCTCACTCATCGCATGTCTGCATAACCCTAAATCCAATATCATGAAGCGGCTCTATGCCTTGCTAGGTTCGCTGAGTATTTTATGGTCTGTGGGCGTCGCTGCCCGGCATGTCTGGTTACAGAATCTGCCACCGGATCAGGTGCCGAGCTGTGGTCCTGGCCTGGAATACTGGCTGGAAACCTTGCCAATGCAGTCGGTATTGCAACAGGTACTCAATGGTTCTGGCGAGTGTGCCACCATTGACTGGATTTTCTTGGGGCAATCTTTGCCGGTCTGGTCTCTGATCTTCTTTAGTATTTTATTGCTGGTCAGTCTATGGCAACTGCTGCGCAAATATAAAACTGCACCGGTTAAACGGCTCAGAGATAAATATTAATAAGTTCGCATTAACAAGCCCTCAATTGAGGGCTTGTTAATGCGCTGAAAGTTAAGTCAGGGCAATACCTTCCAGACTTTCCAGATCAATTGTATATTCACGAATTTGATCAAAGGCTTCATCTTCTACACTTGGATAGAACCAGCGTGCCACCTGTTCGGCGACCAGCGGATGATATTGAATCTCGAAATGGTTCAAGCCATAGAAAATAGCCTTGTGGGCATCCGGAACTTTGAGCTGGAAACGCGGATTGGGATGCTCGCCCAAAGCGCTTTTGATACTGACCAGATAGTCGCCAATCACGTGCAGGGTCTTGTTTTTGCGGTTTTCAAATTCGATCGTACCTGCAACCAGATAGGTGTCGATATGCGACGGGATCGGGGCAGGTTTACGGTTGTCATCCATAAAGCCGATCCGAAGCGCATTATGCTCCCAGTCATCATCACGGACACTGCCATGGCGTAAATCCAGAATTCCGTTACTGCGAATATTGACCAGATGACCAATCAGCCGGATCAGCGGGAAATGTCCAAGTTTGTCCTGCAAGCTAAACCCAAAACGTTCCAGAACAGCACCATGATGCGGTGAACCGAGACAGACCAGATTCTCCACCATATTGATCCAGCCATACATATTCTGCTTGCCATAAAACAGCGCACTACGAGAGACCAGACCCCCCATGCTATGCCCGATCAGGTCAATACTGGTAATTCTCGGATTGCGAGCGACCAGATCCTGCAAGGTATTGGCCAGACTGCGGCCATTGGCTGAAATTCGCCGACCAGTATTGTAATTCAGATACAGCATGGTATTGCGGTCGCGCTGGGCCAGTAATTTTTCTCCAATCCCTTCATATTTTCGATTTGACCAGTCTAAATGGTTCATGCATAAGCCATGTACAAACAGGGTAATCCGTCCGCTCAGCTCACCATTTTGCAATGAGCCATAATGATCATAGATCACCATGGGCAAGGCCAAAGGGTTTTGATATTTCAGCAGATAATCCCCAATAATGCCATTTAAGGCACTGACCAGAAAATGCAAGGAAGGCGTCAGCGGCTTATTATGCAGTTTGGGAAAACGTTCAATAATCTGGCGTAGACCGGGTGCAATCAGGGTATTGCCATAATGAAACAGCATGTCATAGGACATTTGATAGAGCCGGGCAATCGACGGAATATTCTGAATTTTTTGTGAATTATTCTCACTTAAACCAAAAATACTCATTAAAATTTCACGCTGAATACTCTTGATCAGTTCCTGAATAACGTCGTTAAAGCGCGTCGTCACCAGCTGCGCCAGACCTTCCAGTACATCGGCCTGACTCGGTGGGGTTCGGTCCCAGCGACAATAGGTTTCATGTAACGGTGTCAAACTTGGCATCTGATGCTGTCCTTTCAATGAGCCGCATGATTTGTCATCTTTCTTTTTAAAGAACTTCGCGGTATAAATTCTTTTTCTTGTCGAGTTTCCAGATATTGAGGGCCTCATTCTAAAATAGCGAGAATTACAGAATACTTCTGGCTTTTTTGTCAGACAATTTAAGTAATTAACGGGTCTGATATTGTAGTGTACTTCACATTTTTTAAATTAAATTTTGATAATGAATGGGTTTTTTGTTGGTAGTTCATGAATATTATTTATTTGCATGGCTTTAAAAGTAATGCCCACTCGATCAAGGGGACATTGCTGCAACACTACTGTGCAAAATACCCCGGGGTTCAGGTGCATTTGCCTGATTTAAATATGTCGCCACTGGCTGCGATTCAGCAGCTTTCCGAGCAGATTCAGTCAATGCAAGATGTGGCGCTGGTGGGCAGCAGTCTCGGCGGATTCTATGCGACATATCTGGTCGCACAGCATGCTGTGCCTGCTGTACTGATTAATCCGGCAATACGACCATGGCAACTGTTTCGTGAACTGTTTGACGAGCAACTGCCTTTGCAGGTGCATCCGAACTGGTGTCTGGATGATGCAGATCTGCTGCAACTGCAACAATTGGCCCTGCCAGTTGCACAAGATGCAGACAAAATGCTGGTTCTGCTGCAACAAGGCGATGAAGTTTTGGATTATCGTGAAGCACATCGTTATTATAGTGCTGCGCGTCCCCCTGCAATGCTGATGACCGAAGCAAATGGCAGTCACGGGATGGATGATTTTGCGGAGAAAATTCCGCTGCTTTTACAGTTTTTGTTGGACTGCATAAAAAAGGAAACCGAATAACGTGTCTCAATATACGGCTCAATCTCTTGAAGTTTTATCTGGTCTGGATCCGGTACGTCGTCGTCCGGGCATGTATACCGATACCTCTCGTCCGAACCATCTGGCGCAGGAAGTGATTGATAATGCTGTCGATGAGGCTTTGGCCGGACATGCCAACAAGATTACCGTCACGGTCTGTAAAGATGGTTCATTATCTGTCGAAGATAACGGTCGTGGTATGCCAGTCGATATTCATCCCGAATATGGTCAAAGTGGTATTGAAATCATCATGACCAAACTGCATGCCGGTGGTAAGTTCAGCACCGATAACTACCAGTTTTCCGGTGGTTTGCATGGCGTGGGGATTTCAGTCGTCAATGCGCTTTCGACCCGTGTAGAAGTCGAAGTTCAGCGTCAGGGCAACCTGTATAAAATGGCCTTTGAAAATGGTGAGCCGACGGCTCCACTTGAAGTGCTGGCAGGCAAGGCGCCTAAACGCGCCTCGGGAACTACGGTACATTTCTGGCCTGAAACCAAATACTTCGATTCACCCAAATTTGCCTTAAAAGCTTTAAAGCATAATCTCAAAGCCAAAGCGGTTTTGGCTGCGGGCTTACAGATCAATTATGTTGACCAGATCAATGACGAAAAGATCAGCTGGCAGTTTGAAAATGGTCTGGTCGACTATTTGATGGATGAGCTTGAGGATCGTGAAATCATTCCTGCACCGGCTTTTGTTGCAACAGGTGACGCTGAGCGTGCCAGTGCCGAGTTTGCGATTTGCTGGAATGTAGAAGGCGGCGATAGCATTCAGGAGTCCTATGTCAACCTGATTCCGACCGCGCAGGGCGGTACCCATGTCAATGGTTTACGTTCAGGCGTGACCGATGCCATGCGTGAATTCTGTGAGCTGCGTAATCTGTTGCCGCGTAATATGAAACTCTCTGCGGAAGATGTCTGGGATGGTGTCAACTATATTCTGTCGCTGAAATTCCAGGAGCCGCAGTTCTCGGGACAAACCAAAGAGCGTCTGTCGAGTCGTGAAGCCTCAGGTACGGTGCAGAATATTGCCAAAGATGCATTTGCACTCTGGCTGAACCAGAATTCTGATATCGCGATGCAACTGGCTGAAATGGCCATTTCCAAAGCGGGTCGCCGTTTAAAAGCCGCGAAAAAAGTAGAACGTAAAAAAATTGTGGCCGGTCCAACCTTGCCGGGTAAATTATCCGACTGTGTTGGACATGATCTGGATCAGTCGGAACTGTTTATTGTGGAAGGCGATTCTGCGGGTGGTTCTGCCAAACAGGCGCGTGATAAAAACTTCCAGGCGATTATGCCCATTCGCGGTAAAATTCTAAACACTTGGGAAGTCTCTTCGGATGAAGTTTTGGCATCGCAAGAAGTGCATAACATCGCGATTGCGATCGGGGTCGATCCGGGTTCAGATGACCTGTCAGAACTACGTTATGGCAAAATCTGTATTCTGGCCGATGCCGATTCCGACGGTCTGCATATTGCAACTTTGCTCTGTGCCCTGTTCGTCAAGCATTTCCCGACCTTGGTGGAAGAAGGGCATTTATTCGTTGCCATGCCGCCCTTGTATCGGATTGATGACAACAAAGACGTGCACTATGCCCTGGATGATGACGAGCTCAATGGTATTTTGAAAAAATGCAAAAGCAAAAATCCGCAAATTACCCGATTCAAAGGTCTGGGCGAGATGAATGCCAGCCAGTTACGTGAAACGACCTTAGATCCAAATACACGCCGTTTGGTGCAGCTGGATTTGGATGATAGTCATTTTACCGCAGGTTTACTGGACAAGTTACTTGCGAAAAAACGTGCCAGTGACCGTAAGGAATGGTTAGAGCAAAAAGGCAATCTGGCGGATATTATCGTGTAATAGCACTCTTTTTTAGATCAAGAGCCCGCAACTGCGGGCTTTTTGCTGGCTTGAATCTAAGTCCTATTTTTTCGATCTGAGCACTGACATTTTTATATCTGAAACCGATTAATTCTCTACTTTTAAGAAAACTCCTGCCGCTGAAACATTATGCCCAAAGCCACAACCTGAATCACCACTATTTTGCTTAAGCACTGCACGACTTCCGAGTTTGGCATCAAAGCCGAAAGAGATATCGATTTTGCAGTCTCCAGAGCGATATTGTGCCTGTGTTTTATTCAGTGGCATCGTGGTATTAAATCCACCTAGATTTGGTCCATAAATCAAACTGCGTAAGCCCATATAGAGACCTTCATATTCGATCGCATAATGTTGCTGCTGTTTGACAATTTTCAGCGTACTCCAGGCACCAAAACCGGCATGCTGTACATAAGTACCTGCAAGTTCAGTGTCCTTTTTAGGTGGAGGAAGCTGTTTTAAATTAAATTGACTACTTTTAGCATCGGGGTAAACGGAGAACCAGGCACGTGCCCATTGAGGCTTGCCAAGTTTGCTATAGCTTAAACCCACATTATTAAATGCTGTTGTAATGGCTTGTTCAGAGAAAGAGGTTTTAGCTTCATCCCGGTTCATTTCACAAAAAGATGACCAGGCAGCTTGTTGCTTAAATTGTGCTATGGCCTGTTGATAGTGTTTTTGATCATAGAATTTTTTGCCATTATTGGCGTAGCTCTTCACTTTGCTGCAGCTTGTACGAAGTTCTTTTTCAAAATCTGAATCGGCAAAAGTTAGTGTACTTAAAGTTAAAATACCAATACAACATAGAGATTTATACATTGTTTTACTCTGGACGGCTTTGATCTGAATAAAACATAGCCAGCTTTGGAAGTAAATAGAGTGTCTGTTTCGATACCAGTTTAATAAAAGAGAAGCCGGTCTAAATAACAGGAGATTTAAAGAGCCGTTACTTCGGCCTGCTCCAAATTCAGTTGTAATAGCACCAGATCGCGCCATTGACCAAACTTTTGTCCAACTTGCGGCATATAAGCACTTTGCACAAAGCCCAGTTTTTCATGCAGGCGAATCGACGAGATATTTTCTGAATCAATCGCTGCGACCATGATATGCAATTGCTGTGCTTGAGCCTCTTCAATTAAATGCTTTAATAAGCTAGAACCTAGACCTTGTCCTGCATAATCCGGATTTAGAAAAACTGAATGTTCTACCGTGTGTTGAAAGCCTTGAATACTACGAAACTGGTCATAGCAGGCATAGCCAGCAACACGCTGATCTTGTCTATCTTCAACCACAAAAACCGGGAAATTTTGATTCTTCAACTGCTTAAACCAGATTTTAAAATAGTTCAAATCAAAGGCTGTTCTGTTCCAGGTCGCAGTGCCATGTAGCACTTCTTGATTATAAATCTCGAGGATGGTTTCAAGATCATGCTCGGTGGCATGTCGAATTTGAAAATGATGCATATTTTTGTTCTAGTTTGGCTTGAATAAGGGATGAAAAAAGCAGAACCGAAGTTCTGCCTTTGATCATACCTCAATTAGAAGTGATACTTCACCAGTGCACTGACATCATGTTGGTCGATATTTGTACCGAACTTGTTATTCCAGACCGAATGCTCGATACCTAGATAAAGTTTAGTCTCGGGAGAAATGTGTTTACCCACATTCCATTTATATTGACTGGTCCAGTTGAGTTCACTTTTATGATCGGGGCCTTCAGCAGTTGACCAATCCAGGAAAGCATCTGCCAGGAATTCTTCACTGCCAATTTTAAATGGTACCGCATAAGTGATCGTCATTTGATAATCATCTTTTTGCAGATCATTGTCGGCTTTATAGAAGTTGATGGTTGCATAGTTGGTATAAGGGATCGCTAAATTAAAACCAACACCATATAGGTAGTTGTTAAAATCACTACCCTTGGCACTGTTGCCTTCCCAAGTCGTTGCAATCAATATGTCTGTGATAGGGCCTAGTTCAAGTTTCTGGCCAGTTACCGCGCCAAGGCTTAAACGTGGTGCAACTTCAAAATAGGTTTCGTTACCATTTGGATCATTGTTGGTACGATCCGCAAAGGCAAAGAAATCGCCATATTTAAAACCAGCGGCATATTCAGCAGTAACTGTGCTTTGCTCAATTTTTTCATCTTGAGTTGGAAATGGTACTTTATAGTTTTCACCATAAAGGCCGGTCAGGCTAAAGTCTTGCCAGATTGGTTTTGCCTGGGTAAATGTTGCAGTGGTAGCCAATGCACAAAGTGCCGCGAGTTGTGTCAATTTCATTTAAATCTCTCCCCCAAGAAAGCAGAGTAAGCATACAGATTAATGCGTAAAAATAAAGTTAAAATTGATCGTTGACCTAAATATCTCCAAGTCTTCAGCATGAGGAAATATTTGATCTCATCGATAGACATTTCCGAAAATAAGAGATGAGTTTTTAAGTCATTATTATTAAAAAAAATTTAAATCAGGCAGTATAAAAACCAAGAAAGCTTTATTGAAATAATAAAGCTGAAACTCTCTTTAATCGAATTTAAATCTCACTGTTTTTTAAGTGTTTTGAGTTTGCAAGATTGCCATCTCATCATTCATCAAAAAGAGAAAGCACAATAGCGATGTATTTTTAGGGCGAATATTTTGCTAAAAAGCATGAAAATGTTTGGCTCGATGAAGCTATTTGGCCGGTATTTAAGCGACTATAGCTGCCAGAATCTTTAAATTCCTGTTCATTTTGTGTAATAAATTCAAGCTTTAATCAAAGTTTTTTGTTTATTTATTAAACTGTTTGGCTTGTGGAGAAATCATCCTGACCGGTCATTTCCTGCATACAAAAAGCCATAAGAACATTGTGTTTAGGGGAAGATATAAGAATTTTTGAAAATCTTTAAGAAGAGTAGAAAACAATCACCAGCCTAGCAGAGGGAAGGATCATTGTAAGGCTTGTCACGCTTATATTTCCCAGAAAATCTACTTGATTATTGCTTCTGAGATTTTCAGATAAACTCTTCAGATTTTGCCATTATTTCAGCTCATGAATAGAGTGGTTTGGATGTTATTTGTACTTTTTTATAAGAATATTTCGCTATTAATTTTTGATGAAATCATATGAATGATAATGTAATTGAGAGAGGTCAATAACCCTATTTTAAGCTGAGTAAACAGTTGTCACAATCCATTATTCTTTTGCTAAAAAGCCAAAATAGGACTTGCATATTTTCAAGATAGGGCTGATATTCGAGATATAAGGACACGGTTCTGCAGACTCAAAAATGTGTTCATCATTCAAAGTGGAGGGTGTAATTCCAATCATTTGAAGAAGTGAAATGCGATGCGAAACAGCAAGCTACAAACGTGCCAAGATAAAAATTTTTGCACTCAAAAAGTTACAAAGATTGAGGATGGTAATTTATGAATATTGAACTTCGTACAGATAAACACATTCAGAATAGTGAGCGTTTAATTGATTATGTACGTGAAGAATTAAATCAAGAATTCCAGCGCCATAGCGAGCGTATTACTCATTTTTCAGTCCATCTCAGTGATGAAAATGGCGCCAAAGGCGGTGATGATGATATTCGCTGCATGATAGAAGCGCGTCCTGCAGGGTTAAAACCCGTGGTCGTCAATCATCGCGCTCACAATGTGGATACTGCCATTCGTGGTGCGATTGACCGGCTAAAACGCAGTCTGGAACATGTGATTGAGAAAAAAGACAATGTTCGTCCTGGTGCCTTAGCACTGGCAGATACAGATACTGCAGCAGAGATTGACGAGTAATGCTGACCGATTTTAAAAAGCCCTGCGGGGCTTTTTTTGTATGAAACAAAAATATAATAGTGAGAAGCGCAACAAAGCCGCACGTTATTCGGCATAATAGTCGAAAACGAATGAAAGTGAGCTCCATCATGTTAACTGCGCAACAACAACTTTTTGTGCAAGCACTCGAAGAATTAAATCTGGATCAGGTAAAGCAGCTTTTGGCAGATGGACTCAATCCAAATTTTATTGATCATGACAAAGGCCCGGTAATTTCGGTCTGGTCAGATGGTTTATTTAAATGGTGGGAAGAGGTATGCGAGTTATATGAAGCCGGCACACCACTTTCAGCTGAAGAAAAACAGGCACGATTGGCTGTACATTTACAAATTCTGGAAGAATTGATCCAGGCCAAAGTGAATTTGCATCTCTGGGATGCAGAAGAAATTTATGGCCCATTATGGGATGCTGCAAGTGCCGCATGTGCACCTGCCGTGCAGCGTTTACTCGATGAAAAAGTTGATCCAAATAGCAAAGATGAAGATGGCATGACCATTTTATCTTCGATCAGTGACCTGTTCTTCGATTGTGATTTTGATGAAATTAACTGGTCAGAAGCCTTGGATGAAGAAAAACAGACGCTAGAACTCCTGCGTAGTCATGGCGCAAAAATGAGCAAAGAACTGGGTTAAATTTTAATAAAGAGCACCAAGATGACAATATTAAAAACTTTGGGTTTAATTGCACTGACTGGTTGCAGTGCATCACTTTTCGCAGCAGATTTTGAATTTGATCGACTAGGTGAAGGTCTGAGTACAGGCATTACCCCGGTCGGAAATGTTGCCTGGGAGCAAGGTTTGCCCACAGCCCGCTACAGCAAGTCGGGCGAGAAAACGGTAACGACACTGAATGCAGATATGTTGTTACGTACCGGACTTAGTGATGGTCTGGAGTTGCGTCTGGGCTGGGAAGGCCCTGTCTGGTCACAAGTCAAATCCAACGGTCAGACGAATGAAAATGATGGTCTGGGCGATGTCAGTATTGGTCTGAAAAAAGCCATTGATCTGGATGATGACAAACTGAGTCTGGCCTTGCTGGCCGAAGCAGTTATTGCGACAGGCAATGCCGGTTTCAGTAATGAAGAAGATATTTACAGCCTGGGTTCTGTCGTATCGTACCAATATAATGACTTGGTCAGTACCGCATTGACTATGCGTTATGAATGGCAGGACAGCAATTGGGCCATAGCTGCGATTCCATCGATCGGCTACCAGATCACCGATCGCTGGTCAGGCTATTCGGAACTGATTTACCGTAAAGCTGAAAGCATCGATAATGAATACGCGCTTGGCACTGGGGTAATGTATGCACTTAATGACCGGGTTCAGCTGGATGCCAGTGTGGGAGTTGATCTGGACGGTGCAGAGCGAAGCTACTTTTCAGGTTTAGGCGTATCCTTCTTATTCTAGGACACTCCAGTTTCGTGATGATCAGAAACCCGCAATTTCAGAGCTGGGGCAAAATACTTGCCCCGGTCATCTTGGGAAGCTTCGTGTTTAGCAGTCCGGTTCAGGCCGAAACAGCGCTCTTGTCTGCCGAGCAGGCTTTTCCTGTTCATGTGATTTCTACCAGTCAGCAACAGGCTGAACTGAGCTGGCAGATTCCGGATAACTATTATCTGTATCAGCATAAAATTGAAGTGCGGCAGGGCAATCAGCCTGTATTGCTTGAATTACCGCCTGCTAAAGATCTGTATGATGACAACTATGGGCATACCCAGGTGTATTATCAGCAGTTAAAGTTTCAGATTCCGACGCAGGCCAACCAGTCCTATCAGGTGAGCTGGCAGGGCTGTGCCAAAGACCGAATCTGTTATCCGCCGCAAAGTATTCAGTTCAAGACAGATCTGTCAGGTCTGGTGCAATTTGAAGCTGCCGGCCCAGGAAGCAAGCGCTTACTTGATCTAAACGGGTCATCACTGCAACACAATACCCTGTTTAATA
This sequence comes from Acinetobacter sp. F9, assembly GCF_019195275.1. Taxonomy (NCBI): domain Bacteria; kingdom Pseudomonadati; phylum Pseudomonadota; class Gammaproteobacteria; order Moraxellales; family Moraxellaceae; genus Acinetobacter; species Acinetobacter sp. F9. Next base: position 1,617,820 of record NZ_CP078068.1, on the reverse strand, counting down.
CAGCGGATTCCTCAGAATCTACAGCAGATGCATTTTCTGCATCCCCTAGCGGGCAACCCGCAGTCGGTGCGGCACAAGACCAAAAATGGTCAGCTCAATTGCTTGAACGCTCTTTGGGTTATGGACTGTTACTGTTCTTTGGCTTAGGAATCTTGCTGGCTTTTACCCCATGTTCCTTGCCGATGCTGCCGATCCTGACCTCGCTGATTGTACGGGATAGCAAAGGTGTCAAAGCCTGGATGATCGCCCTGACTTTTGTCAGCAGTATGGCCGCGGTCTATGCGGTGCTGGGTTTAATTGCGTCTTCGGCCGGCCTGAATTTCCAGCGTTGGTTGCAGCAACCCGGTACCCTGATTGCGTTTAGTGTATTGTTTGTCCTGTTTGCCCTGAATCTGTTTGGACTGTTTGAAATCAAACTGCCACAACGTCTGGTTCAGCGTCTGGATCGGGCTCAGGCCATGCAGCAGGGCGGTAGTTTGGTCAGTGCTGGAGTCATGGGCATGATCTCGGCGCTGCTGGTCGGGCCATGCATGACCGCACCGTTGGCGGGTGCACTCTTGTTTATTTCCCAGACCCAAAGCCAGTGGCAGGGTGCCTTGCTGCTATTTACCCTCGGTTTTGGCATGGGCACACCTTTACTGTTGGCCAGTATTTTGGGTGCACGAGTACTACCTAAAGCCGGGCACTGGATGAATCAGATCAAAGTGCTCTTTGCCTTTATCATGCTGGCGCTGGCACTGTATTTTATTCGCCCACTGATTTCAGAAGCGACTTTACAGTGGTTATCCTTAGGCTTGGGCATGGCCTTTGTGACCTATGTACTGTTCCGGATTTTCTGGCATCGTACCGGCTTGAGGTGGTTATATATCCTGTGTCTGGTGATAGCGCTGCCTTATATCAGCTATAGCCAATATCAGCATAGTCAGCGGTTTTTTGTTGAGCAGTCCAGTACAGAAGCCCAGTGGCATGTGGCACGCAGCGCAGCAGAATTTCAGCAGATTTTGAATACAGCACCGCAAGGGCAAAAGATCGTGATTGATGTCTATGCCGACTGGTGTGTCGCTTGTCAGCCGATTGAACATCGTATTTTAAAATCTGCACAGGTACAGCAGGCTCTGGCATCTTATTTCCTGATCAAGCTGGATTTAAGCCAATACAATGCCTCGCATCAAATGCTTTTAAATCAATGGGAAATTCTGGGACCACCAACCTATTTATTTCTGAATGAGCAGCAGCAGGAAATTCGCGGTTTACGTTTGACCGGTGCTTTTAGCGAAGCAGAATTGCTGGCCCAGCTGCAACGTCTGGCTCAAAGCTCAACTCCATAATATTCATAATCATCGAAAAAGCTGAACCCGTTTAAGAAACCTGCATCTGTGCAGTCACCGGTTCAGCATAGGCTTTGACCCGATTACGTCCACCGGCTTTGGCCTGATAAAGCGCCTGATCGGCCTGACTGAGTAGCTGTTGTGGGCGTAACTCGGCTTTGGAAATAGCAATTCCGAAACTGGCAGTCACCGGAATCGGCTCACCTTCATCACTCATCATCTGTAATTGCTGAATCGCGCTGCGGCAGCGTTCTGCTACTTGTTTGGCTTTTTCCAGACTGGTATTTTTCAGCACCAAAATGAACTCTTCACCGCCAAAGCGGCCCACTACATCACTTTCGCGTAACTGTTGGCTTAATACAGCACTGACTTCAATCAAGGTTTCATCGCCCTTATGATGACCATACAGATCATTAATTTTCTTAAAGTGATCCAGATCTAAGAGAACCAGGGCGTAATGGGGTACAGCCGTAGCATTGAGCTGATCCAGACATTGATTGATACTGCGCCGGTTAAACAGGTTGGTGAGCGGATCAATCTGACTGAGCTGCTTGATGAGTTCTTCACGATGACGCCATTGGCTGAGTAAAATTTCAAATAACACCATGCATACAGCTAAAATTGGGACAATGAAATACAGCATTGAAAACAGCCAGAAAGCATTATAAAAATGTTTGTCCTGAATGTTGAATAAAGGAGAATAAGGCAATTGCTGACTGAAGCTCAAATAAGCGCAACCGCCTAAAAAGAGCGAGGCTGGAATCAGCATGCTATAAACCAGCCTGCGATGAAACAGCACCAGTCCCACCATAATTAAACAGACATAGGATGTGGTGGCCACAGGACTGATCACCCCCACGACATAGGCATCACGGCACAGCGAAATCACAAAAGTACCAACTGCCAGATAGGGCAAATAACGTTCCACCAGAGGATTGCTCTGAAATTTATAACAGGGATAAATCAGTGCTAATAAAATCGCTAAAAAGCTGCTGTTCAGGATAACTTGGGTATGAACCCGTTCTAACTGAACATATTGCCAATACTCTGGATTGAATAAAACAAAGATATCCCAACCGAGCCAGGTCAGATGTACGCCGCAGCCCAAAGTTAGCATCAGGATGCACTTTTTGAGAATACTCCAGTTCATCACGACTTCATCTTCGACCAGATATTTCGTGATTCTGTGTTTGATTATTTTTTGTAATACAGGCGATATTCGCTTCATGTTGTCGGTCTGACTTAAATTATTATGGCAACTTTTTAAGATTTATTGACTATTTATAGCTTTATTTACATAAGATAACATAAGTTTTAACGCTTGATAAACCACAATATTTAAGGCGTCTGCAAAATAGGAATTTCTAATATTAAAGCTGGTTTTGTTCTAAATTCAGAATGATGTGTTTTATCTGTGCTAATTATTTCATGCAACCTAAGCCTTAAAATGGCTGCATTAGTTAGATAGCCCCATAGATGAGAGCGAAGCCATGAAAGTTTTACAGATTGATTCTAGTATTTTAGGCGATGCCTCTATTTCGCGTCAGCTGACTCAGGCGTTGGTGAGTCAGTTACAACAAAAACATGCTCAGGCCATCGAGCTTGAATATCTCGATCTTGCTGCACAGCCGATTCCACATCTCACGGCTGAAATTTTAATGGGTCAGAATGCAGAACAGACTGCATTAGGCGAAGACATCCTGCAGCAGTATTTACAGGCAGATATCGTGGTGATTGGCGCGGCCATGTATAACTTCGGTTTGCCATCGACCTTAAAAGCCTGGATTGACCGGATCTGTGTGGCGGGACGTACGTTTAAATATACCGAACAGGGCCCTGTCGGTCTGGCTGGCAATAAAAAAGTATATATTGCCAGCAGCCGTGGCGGAGTTTATGGGGAGCAAAGTCCTGCCGATTTTCAGGAAGCTTTTTTGAAAACCGTGTTTAACTTTACCGGCGTAACCGATATTGAAGTGATTCGTGCGGAAGGCGTGAACATGGGCGAAACGATCAAGGCACAAGCCTTAGAGACGGCATTGCAGCAGGTTCAAGCCATCTAAATATCCAAAAACAACTCAAAAGGTCAGCCTATGCTGGCCTTTTTTATATGGGTGAACAGTGATTAATCTCGATCCAGACGGTGCGCGAAGGCTGCCAGATCGCTCAGCGCCTGTTGGGCTTCCTCAAACCAGGTACTGAACATCTGAAAGTTATGCCACATGCCGGTATACAGTTTAAATTCCACATCGACACCCGCCTGTTCGGCTTTTTCCTTAAAACGACTGGCATCATCCAGTAGAATTTCCTTGGAACCGACCTGAATATGAGTTGGGGGCAAGCCGCTTAAATCGGCGAAAAAGGGCGAAACTTCCGGATCACCCCGATCGATGGCACGCGGGACATAATATTCAATGCCAGTTTCAACTGTTTCCAGAGACAGCAGGGCATCATGTTTCTGGTTATAGCGCAACGATTCACTGGTCAGGGTCAAATCCAGCAAAGGAGACAACAGAATCAAACCACTCACTTGTGGGAGGTTTTCTTTTTGTAATTTGAGCGCCAAGGCCAGCGCCAGATTGGCCCCACAAGAATCACCGGACAGGATGATATCTTTGGCCTGAACGCCTTGATCGAGCAATAAGTTATACACATCAAACAAGGCTTCCAAGGCCTCTGGATAGGCAGATTCCGGTGACAGCGGATAATCTACATGCAGTACCTGCATCTGGGTTCGAGCCGCAATTTGAGTCATAAAGGCACGATGGGTATTTAAAGAGCCTAAATAAAATGCCCCGCCATGAATATGAAAAATCAGCTGGGTCGACTCTTGCTGCGGCTTAATTTCCTCTGCGCGCAGACCCGCCAGACGTAGCGAACGAATTTGTACGGTTTTGTCTTGTGGAAAGAGTTTGCACATCTGCTCCAGTGCAATGCGCATTGAACTCGGTGGAAGATTGAATCTGCTCGGGGCACGAATGACTGTCTTTAAGATGCTTTCTGTAATTAATTGTTTTGTTAACGGGCTTATCTTCATTTTCCTTCCATCTTTTTGTGCTTTTATTGATCATGTAGATTATTTACCAACCATATTTACAAGGTTACACTAAATAGTCACAGCTAAAAATTGAAAAATTGTTGTGACTTTTTAATACTACAGAGGTCTATTTTCAGACTAAGGAAATGAAGAAAAATGAAAAAAATAGCGCTTATGTTAGGACTACTAGGCTTATCTGTACTGGCAAATGCCGCAGATCCTTTAAATGGCACGGTTTGGAAAACCATTGATGATAAAACCAAGCAGCCTAAGGCCATGGTTAAATTTACTGAACAAAAGAACGGTACGTTGTCAGCAAGTATTCAATCTGTGTTAACACCAGGTGAAGAAAATGCCTGTACCAAGTGTGAAGGTCCGTACAAGAACAAGTCACTCAAAGGCTTGACCATTGTGAAAGGTCTTAAGAATTCAGGTGGTACCAGCTATGACAGTGGTTCAATTCTGGATCCGCAATCTGGTAAAACTTACAAACTAAAAGGCCAACTGGCAGATGGTGGCAAGAAACTTGAGCTTCGTGGCTTTATTGGTGTGGCAGCATTAGGCCGTAACCAGACTTGGGTTCGTGCAAACTAATCCAGTTCGAGAGAAAGATAAAAGCCTGACTGCTGTCAGGCTTTTTTGTATGGATTATTTAGAATAATAATTAATTACTTAAGGTGCGATAAGCCGCGTCATCAAAACCGGCAATAAAACCTGTGGGCGTGGCCAAGATCGGACGTTTAATTAAACTGGTATGAGTGCTTAATGCGGCAATTAAAGCATCTTCACTGGACAGCGCCGTTTGCTGCTGTTCTTCAGTCAGTTTGCGCCATGTGGTTCCTTTTTTATTTAATACCACATCCTGACCCAGCGCATTCAGCCAGACTTTAATGGTATCAGCATCGATGCCCTGTTTCTTATAGTCATGAAATTCATAGCTCAACCCCAGCTCAGTCAGTAGGTCAAAAGCTTTTTTCATCGAATTGCAGTTTTTAATCCCGTAAATTTTTAACATATTCGCCATCTAACACATCTTAAATCATGGCCTAGCTTAACCAAATTCGCAGCAGTCGACCATGCAAAATAGAATGATTAGAAAACAATTTAAAATAGGGAGGCAGAATCGTCATCAAAATGACATCAATGCGCTTTAAAATGATTAACCAGAAAAACAACAATAAAAAAAATAATAATTTTAGGCAGTGGAAATAGAAAACCCGCATTTAATCATCCTGATCATGCGGGTCTCAATTCAACGTCCATTGTCACATCCATGAAAAACAAGCTAAATGTTTTAGTTTGTTTTATTTTCTTCCTACGGCGTCCTGTCCTTATATTGTCATCCTGACATGTCCCTGTGCCGTGAGGCTATAATGCTCTGTTATGACATCGAGATAAACCCAAAAAATACGTCATGTCATGTAAGCAATAAGCCTTAATTGAGTGAACAGGTGTGCACTCAATTGATAGGTATCTTTTTATAGTTTGTAGTCGATGATCACTGGGGCATGATCGCTAAACCATTGTTCCTTATACACCCAGGCATTGACGGTACGCTCTTTCCAGTCTGGTGAGCAGGCCTGATAATCAATCCGCCAACCGACGTTCTTGGCTCGGGCTTGTCCGCGGTTTGACCACCAGGAATACAGTTCAGCTTCTTTGCGTACTTCGCGGAACGTATCGACATAACCGAGTTCATCATAGATATGATCTAGCCAGGCGCGCTCATGTGGTAAACAGCCGGAAGCTTTCTGGTTGCCGGACCAGTTTTTAATATCAATCCGTTTATGCACGATGTTGTAATCACCGCAGACAATCACCGATTTATTTTCATCGCGCCATTGTTTCAGGATTTTGGCATATTCTTCCAGAAAGTGATCTTTACGCGCTTGTGCTTCATCGCCTGATGAGCCGGAAGGTAGATACAATGAACAGATATGGGCCGTTTGCTCCAAGCCTAAATCAAATTCGGCTGCAATAAAACGGCCTTGCGAATCTGCCAGTTCAAAGCCCAGACCATCGGTTAAAGAGACGAAGGGCAGGCGGCTATAAATCGCGGTACCGGCATAACCTGGACGTTCGGCAGGGAATAGATGAGTATACCAGCCTTCCGGTTTAAATTTATCGTTCCACTGCACATGGGTGATCCGGCTTTCCTGCATACAGATCACATCGGCATCCGACTGTTCCATCCATTCCAATAGGCCTTTGCTCACCGATGAGCGTAAACCGTTGACATTAATTGAAACGACACGAAGAATTTTTTGATCACCTGGATAGCTACTCTTTGGTATCATGCGCAAGTCTTACCTTAATTAATGGATTTAGGAGCACCTCATGCCAACGCCAGCTCAGTTTAACCCGCAAGCTTTTATCGAACTCGCATTATCACGCGGTGTGCTTAAATTTGGTGAGTTTACTTTAAAATCGGGACGTGTGAGTCCCTATTTTTTTAATGCGGGTCTGCTGAATGATGGTGAAGCCTTAACATTGCTGGCTTCTGGCTATGCAGCAAAATTAACGGCATGTGACCATGTGGAAGTGGTTTTTGGTCCTGCATATAAAGGTATTCCTTTTGTGGCAGCGACCGCTGTGGCGCTATCACAAAATCATGGGGTGAGTGTGCCTTGGGGTTTTAACCGCAAAGAAGCCAAAGATCATGGCGAGGGTGGCGTGCTAGTCGGTGCTTCTGTAGCAGGTAAAAAAGTCTGGATCATTGATGACGTGATCACGGCAGGAACAGCGATTCGTGAAGTCGTGACAATCTTGAAAAATGCCGGTGCACAAATCGCAGGTGTTTTGGTTGCACTTGACCGTCAGGAAAAAGGTCAGGGCGATTTATCAGCCATTCAGGAAGTGCAGCAAGAGCTCGAGATTCCTGTACATGCCTTAATTACCATGAAAGATTTGATGGACTATCTGGAAACCAAGGGCGATCAAGAAGCTTTAGCTAAAATGGAAGATTATCGAGTTAAATACGGGATCTAAGCGGTGATCCTTATCGTAAAGGAAGCTACAGCTTCCTTTTTTGTTTTAAAGTTCAATTGATGTAGAAATTAAGCATGCAAATACAGGGTGAATACTTAAAAAACTAAGTCAAAGTGCTGTAATTCAAAGATTTTTAATATTAAAGACTTTCAGTCTTGATGTAGATGAATACAGTTTAAAATACTGGAAATTGACAATAATATTCAGTGATTCTGTACGCATTTGCTTACATGAGTTCAAGCCGTTTGCGTCTATACGCAGCTTTGCTGCATTGCCTATAATGAATTCATCAGGAACAGGATGTTCCATAAAAGAATAACAAGAGATAAATACAAGGAAAGTAAGGTAAGACAGGAGTCATACCCAGCGAACCAACACGAAAAACCCCCGGCAGGATGCTGGGGGTTTTTCATTTTTAGCGATTCATGCAGGCCCAGATGTAACAGGCTTAGACGCGGGGAGAATAAATAAGATGATTTACTGGTTTAAATGACTGGAATAGGTTTAGAGAGTATCACCAACCGATCACTTTTGAAGATTGTTAATCTTTAGAGCCAAAAAAAGCACCTTAAGGTGCTTTTTTTATTGCTGGGCTAAATTATAGCGCAACGATATTGATCGCGTTCGGGCCTTTTTGACCTTCAACTACGCTGAAAGAAACGCGTTGGCCTTCAAACAATGTTTTGAAGCCAGAACTGCTAATTTCTTTAAAATGAGCAAAAACGTCAGGACCTGATTCTTGTTGAATAAAACCAAAACCTTTAGTTTCGTTAAACCATTTCACTGTACCGGTAACTGTAGTAGACATAATATAACCTATCAAATTTTTAATAATTTTAGCCATTGAAATGACTATGGATAACTTTGAAAAACAACAAGAATTGAAATAAAGATCTGAAAAAACTGAGGATTATAAAATAACACTGCGGTACTTAAAGAAGTTTAACTAAACAACACTTTTTTCTAGTTGAGTACAGCATAACCTAAATCAGCAAATATTCAAGTTTTTTATATTTATTATTTATTTTTCTTATAAATATACGTGGATCTTTCTTTTTAAATATGTGCTGGTCAATTTTTTTAGTATGACTGACTGTATAAAAGATTTACTCAAGCAAAACAACAAACATACATTTTACTTACGTTACTTTATGTTAATCAAACTGAACCAGTACGCGGCAATATTTTTCTAAGTGAATGTATTTTATAACATTGGGTAAATTTGTAGCTGGCTTGTTTAAGATAGTTCTGGTCATTGTTCAGCTATTCAAAGGCCCCTATATTAAAAACATATGGAAAAATTAACTATAAGAATTTCTTAATTTTAATTTAAAACCAGAATAAGAGTGAGTCTCATGGATTACTGGAATTGTGTTTTATTAATCTCCATTATTGCAGTTGTAGGCCTAACGATTATTATCCTGCTGGTCGGCTGTAAAATCTGGAAAAACCTGATCGTCACTTTACTGATTTCGACCATAATGAGTTTTTTGATTATCTATGCCATCAACTTTATCTTTGGAAAGAGTCTGCATTTCCTTTGGGGTCACCGGGAAGTCGGGAATCTTGACTTTATGCTTGAAATTGGGCTGATGAGTCTGGTGATTGGTGGGGTAATCACCTTTATGATTATGTTAGGCACCTTGATTGCCAAAAGTAATGATAAACAGAGTGAGGAATAGAAACAGAGAGCAGGCAGTAGCAATGCTTTCTCTGGACAATACACAGCCTCCTTCTCTTGAGTCAATTTAATAACAGCCGACGAAGTATGAATGGATTTTTCATACTTCGTCGTGGTCTTACCTTTTATCTTAAAAATGATAATCCGTCCTTAAAACATCATTTTAAGTCCTAAAGCATAGATCCAGCCCTGGTCAGAGCCGGATGCCTGCTGCCAGACAGCCTGTTTGTTTCCTTTGCTATATTCATAGCCAACCTGCAGATAAGGCATGACTTTTTTACTGATCTCATAACGGGTTTCCAATCCTAATGTCGCATGACTCAGACCAGATTTTTTCGCACTCGCAGCTTGATCATTGAAAATGATATCCAGTTCAATAAAGGGCTGCATAATCAGTTTCTGAGTCAGCAACAGGTCACGTTCTGTTTCCAGTTTGAATCCGACAAAATCATCTTCACCGACATAGAGATAGGCATTGGTTTCAAAAAAATAAGGGGCCAGGCCATGCAGTCCAAGCACTGCATCGAAACGTTCATTTTGTAGGGAAGCTGTATGCTGGCTTATATTTTCCTGACGGTAGCGCAAACCGGTTTGTACATCCCAGAAATCGGAAATATTACGGCTATACAGGATTTCGGCCGCATAGTCAGCCTGACTCGATTCAGATTTATCTGCCTGCAGCTTGAGAAAAACCTTGTTTTCATCAGTACCAATTCTGGCTTCATTCTCTGATTTAAAAGCGCCATTTCCAGCTGAATTGATTTGCCATTTCTGGTCCAGAATGACTTGGCTATAAATCTGTGCACCATGTTCTTTCCGATGGTCATGCTCCGCAGTAGCGCCAACAGGTTTTTCGTGCCCTACAGATTCTTGATCAGATAAAGATCGAGCTTGTTGGGTATGTGAGCGTAGATCCGGCACTGCAATAGGAGCGCTGTGATGTACTGCGGTTTTGCTAGGATGATGATCCTGATGATCCTGATGATCCTGATGATCCTGATGATCCTGATGATCCTGATGATCCTGATGATCCTGATGATCCTGATGATCCTGATGATCCGCTGCCAATATACCGAAACTCGCCACGAGCAGTGCACTGCTTAATACCGATTTTAAAAAGAGCTTAGTGATGTGCATGGCTTTCTCCTTGATCCACTGCTGGCTTTGACGGCATTTGTTGCGGCGAAGCATGAGAAGCTTGATCGTCATTCACATGTGCCACAATCAGCTTATTCATCATGCCGGCACTCATGTGATAGAGCAGATGGCAGTGAATCGCCCATTCTCCCAGTTCATCTGCCGTTAATAAGGTTGTGAGCGTTTTTCCAGGTGGCACAATCACGGTGTGTTTATTTGGCATCTGTGCAGCAGATTGACCATTTTCCAACTGCATAAACATGCCATGTAAATGCATCGGATGCGCCATCATGCTGTCATTGATAAATTTCAAACGGATCCGTTCGCCATATTGCACCTGCAATGGTTCGGCATCACTGAATTTTTTACCATTGATGGTCCAGATATAACGTTCCATGGTTCCACCCAGACGAATCACCAGTTCACGTTCTGCGGCTCGGGTATCGGTTTGTGGCGTCAGGGCTTTGAGGTCTTGATATTGCAATGCTTTATGCCCTGCAGGCGTAGACATATTGACCCAACCCTCAACCGGTGGATGAGACGGATTTGTCTTGGGTATAGCACTGTGACCTGCGTGCATGTCGTGCTGGGCATGCTCATCATGTTTAGGCGTATCTGTTGCAGATTTCGTGGTCTGACTGCTGTGTGCGGTATGAGACATGTCATGCGGTTCGCCATGTCCCATATCTTCCATGGTCAATAAGGCACGTGGACGTGGCGTCGGTAATTGAATCGGATGTGTCGCTGGATCAGCCTCATTGTGCAAGCTGCCAATGGCAAAGCCTGAACGGTCGATCGATTCGGCTTCAATCTGGTAATGAGGTGCAGTTGGTTCCACAATCACATCATACGTTTCAGCAGTTCCGATACGGAATTCATCTACAGCGACCGGCTGTACAGCTTGTCCATCGGCGCTAACCACGGTCATTTTAAGCTGGGGAATACGTACATCGAAAAACGACATGGCCGAGGCATTAATGAATCGCAGACGAACCTTTTCATTCGGTTTAAATTGGCCGCTCCAGTTCTGTTGCGGGGTTTTGCCATTGATTAAAAAGGTATAACCGCTGACATCAGACAGGTCGGTTTTCAACATGCGCATCTGGTTCCACATTTTGCGATCTGACCAGGTGGCCTTGAGACCGTCACGTTTTACCTGCTGGAGTACATCGCCCACGGTTTCACGCTGATTCTGATAATATTCAGCCGATTTTTTTAAATTATTCTGAATCTGCTGGCTGTCCTGTTCATGAAAATCCGACAGCATCACCACATAATCCCGCTCGGTTTTTTCATGCTCAGGCATCGGTGTTTGTGCTTTAGGATAAATCACCAAGGCACCATATAAGCCGTCCTGTTCCTGGCCTTTGGAATGCGCATGATACCAATAGGTACCGTTTTGACGAACCTTGAAACGATAAGTAAAAGACTGCTTCGGTTTGATACCCTGAAAACCATTAAATCCAGGGACACCATCCATTAGGCCGGGCAGGAGCAGGCCATGCCAGTGCAGCGAGGTATCTTGATTCTTCAGGTTATTTTGCACATGAATCACCGCATCATCACCTTCTTCGAATTCCAGCAAGGGGGCAGGGAATTTTCCGTTTACGGTAATCCGTTTGACCGTCTTTCCGGTGAGATTGAGCGGACTTTCATCAATAACCAGATGATATTCTTTAACAGCTGCAAAAACTGCAGACGATGACATCAGGCAAATGCCCAGACATAGGCATTGGGGAATTTTAATTAACATCACTTAATCCTTAATTAATAAAAAATTGAATATTCAGGATTAAGTTTTGGGTGGGCGCAGGATTTCCTGCCAATAACCGGCAAGGTGTTTGGCATGATAAGTTGGGAGGAGGGTTCTTTCTAGAGAATGATGGTCGAATACTGTCAGTTCAGGGGCCGAAATTTGCAAGCCGCTCATCTGGCTTTGACAGGCCATCGTACTACAATCCAGACAGTCTTGTGAGTGCTGTGGCATATCCGGAAAACAGTCAGCCTGTGTCAGGTCTTGATCTGAGTTATGCGCAGATTCATGCATAGCATGAGAGGTGGAGGCTTTTACCATGTCCAGACAATGGCTGCTCATCTGTTCAGACGACATGACCAAATGCATGGTTGTTGCAGAAGCAACAGACACACTGCTCCAGCCTATGGCAAAAACCATAAGCATCACCAACCAGATCTGTTTGACGAGCCGTGTGAGCAAAGTCCACCCTGAAAAAAACGCTGCATGTTTGAGCAATAAAAGCATAAACGCAGTGACTGCAATTAGCAAATCCTGTGCGAGATTATTTTTAGTCAGCTACATCACACTTTTATAGGTTCAGGTTTCAGTTTCGCACTTTTCACATTTTTTACAGTCCAGCAGCATGCCAAGCTTTTCTTTGCGCCCTTGCTCGGTCATCACCCAGGGCCGATTTTGCCACGGCGGGGTATGCCGTACATGCTGGCCATGTCCGCAGGCCAGCTCTGCAACCCAATGCTGTTCTTCATCCAAATGAAAACCGATAATTGCCTGTTGCATGGCAAACCTCCTTTTGAGCTCAATCTGCCTCAGTACTTATCTAAAAATCTATACAGAACAAGTCATGCAAAATCACCATAAACAAAAGAATCCACACAAGCTATACTCCTTGCTAAGTCATTTTTTGAAAAAGAGCAGAGACACATGCGCGTACTTGTTGTGATGGATCCCATCGAAAATGTAAACCTGAAGAAAGACTCGACCATGGCCATGCTTTGGGCAGCAGCACGCCGTGGGCATGAGCTTGGTTATGCATTACAACAAGATTTATATATTGAGCAGGGCAAAGCTTTTGGTTTGATAGCGCCGCTACAGGTGTTTGAAGACTATGATCACTATTATGAACTCGGTGAAAAAAAGAAAGAATCCATCGCTGCTTATGATGTGGTGTTGATGCGTAAAGATCCACCTTTTGATATGAATTTTGTCTACACCACTTATATTCTGGAGCAGGCAGAACGCGAAGGTGCATGGATTATTAACAAGCCACAAAGCCTGCGTGACTGTAATGAAAAACTGTTTGCGACCCAGTTCCCGCATCTGCAAGTTCCGACACTGGTGACTTCGCAGCAAAGCCTGATTCGTGAGTTTCTCAAAGAACAGGTCGATGTGATTGTGAAACCGCTGGATGGCATGGGGGGTACTGGAATTTTCCGCCTGTATCAGGATGGCATCAATATTGGTTCAACCATTGAAATGCTGACCAATAACGGTACCCAGCCGATTATGGCACAGCGTTATATTCCTGAAATTGTCGAAGGTGATAAACGTATCCTGATGATTAATGGCGAGCCAGTACCATATTGCTTGGCCCGTATTCCACAAAATGGTGAAGTGCGCGGCAATCTGGCGGCAGGCGGTCTGGGAGAAGCACGTCCACTGACTGAAAATGACCGCGCCATTGCGGCAAAAGTAGGCCCTTATCTTAGAGAAAAAGGTCTGATTTTTGTAGGACTGGATGTGATTGGTAATTATGTCACTGAAATTAATGTAACCAGCCCAACCTGTATTCGTGAAATTGATGACCAGTTTGGAACCTCAATTGCCGATGATCTGTTTGCTGTATTAGAGGCAGGCCGTTCGCAGCAGGTTTAAACCAGACAGAAAAAGAGCCTCATCTGAGGTAATGCTGATCAGTTAAGGAGTTTAGAAGTAGACTCTTTAACTTTTTAGTCATTCAATGCGGAGTATTAATGTTATAAATCAAATTCTTGTAAATTATTTGTTACTTTGGTTTCGCCCAAATGAGAAGCGAAGCTTCGCAAGGAAGGCATCTTGCGGAGCAACACTCCTCACCGCAAAACTCGTCAGCCTCCATCGACTAGTAAATTTGTCGCAGAAACAATCATTTTTAAATCTAGTCCTGCCTCAAACAGTTGCGGATGACTTTTCTACTTGTCAAATATGATCATGAATTTAAAAAAGAAAATTCTAGTCAATTTCTTAACTGACTGGCATTACTCATCTGAGGCTCTTTTTTATTGAGCATAACGCTTAAATAAAAGCAGCGTCATCAATATTCCTAAGATAGAAAGACAGGCTGTGACTGTCGCGATATGGGCCCATTGTTGTGTCGTGGATACCAGTGCCGCACTCAGAGGAGGTACAAAGAATTGCCCACAGGCTGAAACCTGTAAAACCAGACCGACACTGGCGGCTGCGGCATTGGCATGCGGTGCATAGCGCAGGGTAATCGCAAAAATTGTGGTCGGAATCATCCCGCCAATGAGTGAAAACAGTACGGCACTCACAAGCTGTAATTCAAATAACAGCCAAGAGCTTGCCGCAAAAGCCAGCAAGCTGCTGCACAGCATGGCGATAAATCCTGTGCTTAACAGGGTTTTGGGTTTCCAGCCACCTTGCAGCAACATACCTGCGCCAAAGGTACCGCCTAAATTGGCAAGCACCACCATCGAGACCAGAGCCCCTGCGACTTTTAAGTCAATCCCATGTTCGACATACAGGGTAGGCAAGAATCCAGTCACGGTTATCCACTGACTGGTATAACAGGCAAAAATAATGGCCAAACACAAAATCGGTGGGTGAGTCAGGGTCACTTTAATAATTTGCCAGAAGGAGGTATTTTCTGTGCCGGCTTGCGGGTGATTCGGCTGTACCGGTGTGACCGCTTCAAGATATAAATACCGTTTAATCATCACTGCAATGAGCAGACAGAGACTCCCTAAAATGGCCCAAATGCTTTGCCAGCTCAGGTATTCAAGCAACATGGGAATGGTAAAGACAGCAAGACTGACACCAACCCCCATATAGGAACTCCAGAGTCCCATTTTAAAATTGAGTGTTTCAGCTCGGCTGATACGTTTGAGAATGGCAGGGGCACATAAGGAGATAGTTAAAAATCCGATCCCTTCAGTAAAACGGAAGAAATACAACGCCGCGACATGCTGAATCCAGAGGCCTGCCATACTGCTGAGGCCTAAAATGATCAACGCCAAGATCAGGCAGCGTTTTAAACCGACTTTTTCTGACAATGCACCAATACACAAGGCAAACAGCATCCCCGCGCCTTGAACCAGAGACAGGGAAAAACCGGCTTGCGTAAAGCTGAGACCTAAATCCTGTTGTAAAATGGGAATAACCGCAGAAAGTTTCCCGACATGAATAGCCGCCAAATAGCCGGCCAAAATAATCCATAGGTCACGAATTGATATTTTTGACATTTATAATGATTTAATCCATTCAATCAATGCGCTAATACAGCTAAAAAAGTATATAGCGATATGGATAACATAAAATTTTATTAAGATTTATATGATTTAGGCATAAGTTAATAGAGCAATTAAACTGGTGAATGAATAGAAATTGCTGAGAAAATCCCGAAAAACAAATAGATCTAACAAATACAGTGAGGGAAAGATTAAATGAAAGAGGGTTAAAATTGTGTTTATATGTCACTTAAGTCTAAGGAAAAATGCCTGCCTGATAACAAAACTAGTTTAAACTTTAAAATCGTATGAAAAAAACAATTAATGCCTTGTTGAAATAAAGTAAATAAACTTTCAAGGCCCTACAATTGTGATTACAATTGACCACTTAAATCAGATTTCCTGTTCCATTTTTTAAATTGAAGAATTAGACCGTGACCGACGCTCAGCAAAAACAGCCTAAACATGTCATGATGATGGCCGCAGGTACGGGTGGACATGTGTTTCCAGCGTTAGCCGTTGCAAAAAATTTACAACAACAAGGGATTGAAGTGTCTTGGCTGGCTACGCCTGCAGGCATGGAAAATCGTTTATTAAAAAATCAGAATATTCCTGTTTATCAAATTGATATTCAGGGTGTGCGTGGTAATGGTTTTGTACGTAAGGCCTTGGCCCCTTTTAAAATTATGAAAGCGACTTTTAGTGCCATGAAATACATGAAGCAGCTAAAAGTCGATGCCGTAGCCGGCTTTGGTGGTTATGTGGCAGGGCCGGGTGGTCTGGCTGCGCGTATCCTAGGCATTCCGGTGCTGGTTCATGAGCAGAATGCGGTGGCCGGTTTTACCAATAGCCAATTGTCGCGTGTTGCCAAGACGGTGTGTCAGGCGTTTCCGGACACCTTTCCCGCACAGGATAAAATCGTGACCACGGGCAATCCGGTGCGCCAAGAAATTAGTGACATTTTAAATCCGTCCTGGCGTTATCAGGAGCGTGAAAAAGCAGGATTACCCTTACGCATTTTAATCGTGGGCGGATCTTTGGGGGCGCAGGCCTTAAATGAACGGGTGCCTGAAGCCTTAAAACAGTTCAATGTGCCTTTAAATGTCTATCATCAGTGTGGTCAAAACCATGCTGAGGCGACGCGTGCACGTTATGCCAATGCTCCGGCAAATCTGCACGTCGAAGTCCAGCCTTTTATTGAAGATATGGCCAAAGCCTATAGTGATGCCGATGTGGTGATCTGTCGTGCTGGCGCATTGACCGTGACTGAAATTGCGACGGCAGGTGTGGCTGCGATTTTTGTACCGCTTCCAAGTGCGGTGGATGATCACCAGACTGCCAATGCCGGCTTTCTGGCCAAGATCAATGCAGCAAAAATCTGCCCACAGGCCAGCATGACCCCGGAAAGTTTAAAAACCTTATTAGAGCCGATGCTGAATCGCCAGCTATTAATGGAGATGGCGGTAAAAGCACGTCGACAGGCTCAACCCGATGCGACTCAACATGTGGTCCGTTTAATTCAAGAATTATCATTCGAGTAAACTATGTCTCCAGTAACCCCAGCTGAACAAGCGAAAAAATTAATTAAAGTGCCGGAAATGCGCCGTATCAAACACATTCATTTTGTGGGCATTGGTGGTGCAGGCATGTGTGGTATTGCCGAAGTATTGAAAAATCAGGGCTATAAAGTTTCCGGTTCAGATATCAAGGCATCCAATACCACGGCGCAGCTGGAAGAAAATGGGATCAAGGTTTATATCGGGCACACTGCAAATAATATTAAAGGGGCCAATGTGATCGTGGTGTCTACTGCGATTGACAAGGAAAACCCGGAAATTAAAACCGCGATTGAAAGTCGTATTCCCGTGGTTCGCCGTGCAGAAATGCTGGGTGAGCTGATGCGTTACCGTCATGGTATTGCGGTTGCCGGTACTCATGGCAAAACCACGACCACCAGTCTGCTTACCTGTATGCTGGCAGAAGAAAACATGGATCCAACCTATGTGATCGGCGGTTTGCTGAACCGTACCGGTATGAATGCTGCTCTGGGTGCCAGCCGTTATATCGTGGCAGAAGCCGATGAATCGGATGCCTCTTTCCTGCACTTGGAACCTATGGCTGCTGTAGTGACCAATATCGATGCCGACCATATGGACACTTATGGCGGTAGCTTCGATGTGCTGAAAGATACCTTTATCCAGTTCCTGCAAAAACTGCCATTTTATGGCCTGGCCGTGGTCTGTGGTGATGATGCCAATATTCGTGAAATCATGCCACGAATTGCACGTCCGGTGCTGACCTATGGTTTTAATGAAGACAATGACATTCGCGCGATAGATGTCGATCAGGACGGCATGCAAACGCACTTTACCGTATTGCGTAAAGAGCGTGAGCCATTACGTGTGACCGTGAATCAGCCAGGCTTACATAATGTCCTGAATGCCTTGGCTGCGATTGGTGTCGCGACCGATGAAGGTGTGTCTGATGCTTCTATTTGCCGTGCACTGGAAGGTTTCAGTGGGGTAGGCCGTCGCTTCGAAGTTCAGGGCGAATTTGAAATTGATGGTGGTAATGTAAAACTGGTGGATGATTATGGTCATCATCCAAAAGAAGTCGAAGCCACCATTAAAGCCGCGCGTCAGAGTCATCCGGATCGTCGTCTGGTGATGATGTTCCAGCCACACCGTTATAGCCGTACCCGTGACTGTTTTGATGATTTTGTGGAAGTACTTTCTACTGTAGACCAGTTATTGTTATTGGATGTTTATCCTGCCGGTGAAAAACCGATTGTCGGGGCGGACAGCCGTACTTTAGCCCGCAGCATTCGCTTACGTGGCGAAGTTGAGCCAATTCTGGTCGATGCGGTGGACGGTAATCTGAATCAGATCATGAGAAAAGTATTGCAAGCAAATGACTTGTTATTAACCCAAGGCGCAGGTAATGTTGGAGCAATCTCAGTCGAACTTGCGCAAAATCACTTATATATAAAATAGTCATCTTGCATGACTGAATTGAATTGACCAGATTGAAAAAAGTTTAAGGATATAAACGTGTCAAATGCTTCAAAATTCGGAAAAGTTGCCGTGTTGCTTGGTGGTAAATCTGCAGAGCGTGAGGTTTCTCTAGACAGTGGTACGGCGGTACTTGAGGCATTAGTGCGTTCAGGGGTCAATGCGGAAGCTTTTGACCCGCAGCAACGTAGTGTCACAGAACTGGTAAATTATGACCGTGCTTTCATTGTATTGCATGGTCGTGGTGGTGAAGACGGTCAGATTCAGGGTGTACTGGAATGGCTAAATGTGCCCTATACCGGTACAGGGGTACAAGGCTCTGCAATCGGCATGGACAAGGTCAAGACCAAGCAGGTCTGGCAGGGTTCGGAATTGCCGACAGCGCCTTACCGTATTGTTACCAAAGATTCCGATGCGGCTGATATCGTCAATTCTTTAGGCCTGCCTTTGATTATCAAACCGGTACATGAAGGTTCCAGTATCGGCATGAGCAAGGTCGAAAAAATTGAAGACTTTGCAGAAGCAATTGCCAAGGCAACTGAACATGATGCCGTGGTGATGGCAGAACAATGGATTACCGGCCGTGAATTCACCATTGTGGTTTTAAATGGTCAGGCGCTGCCTGTGATTCGTCTTGAACCACCTCAAGATGTTGCTTTCTATGATTATGAAGCCAAATATAACCGTAATGATGTGCAATATGGCATTCCATGTGGTTTGACCGAAGCTGAAGAGCAACAGTTAAAAGCCCTGAGTCTGCGTGCATTTCAGGCAGTCGGTGCCAGCGGTTGGGGCCGGATTGATGCCATGCAGGATGAACAGGGCAACTTCTGGCTGCTGGAAGTAAATACCGTACCGGGCATGACTAGTCATTCTTTGGTGCCAAAAGCGGCAGCTGCAGTCGATTATAGTTTTGATGACCTGTGTGTTGCGATTCTGGAACAGACCCTGACCGGGTCGGCACACTAAATATGGCTCAACTTCCTGTTTCCATGCGCCGTAAACGTGCTGCGATTACCTCAATTCACGACAAGCCGCCGACACGCAAAGAAAAGCTGTCCAATTTTGGTGGCTGGTTATTGTTGTGTATTGCGGTGCTGGTGCTGGCCTTTGGAATATTGGGCTTATATAAAGTCATGACCAATACCGAAGTGGCAGAGCTGGGCGTGTTAGGTACGCGCTCGGCTGCTGAACAGCGTCAGGTCATGCAATATGTGTCACCGGTTGTGACCGAAAACTATTTTACTTCGGATCTGGAAGCGATCCGCGATCGTACCCTGGAGCTGTCCTGGGTGGATCGGGTGGTGGTTTCCCGAGCCTGGCCAAATGGCATTCGGGTACGGATCATGCCACATCATGCGATTGCACGTTGGGGCACAGGACGTTTATTGAGTGACAGTGGTGTCATTTTCACCGAAGTCACACCCAAGAATTATGAGGCATTACCGTTACTACATGGGCCAGCGAGCCATGCAGAAACCATGATGCGTCGTTATAATGAAATTAATCAGTTATTTTTGCCACAAGGCATTCGTCTAAAAGAACTCTATCTCACCGAGCGAATGACCTGGTTTATGCAGTTTGATTCGGGTTTAAGAATAATTGTTGATAAAGATCAGACCATGAGCAAATTACAGCGCTTGAGCCATCTGTCTCAAAGCGACTTAAAGCCGGTCTGGTCTAAAATTTCGGCCATCGACCTGCGTTATCGCAATGGATTGTCGATACAGTGGAAAAATTCAATTCCGCCTAAAATTGTAAATGGGCATTTTATTGTAACCATTGATGACACGGGCGTTGAGAATAATGTAACAGTAAAGCCATAATGATCGGCTTTAAAAAATAGAGGCATTCAAGCCATAAATCTAACAAACATGTAATGGTAGTAGTGAATAATGAGTGAAGCTGTTCCCTCGGTTGTGGCGATTGACATTGGGACACACAAAGTTTCAGTTTTGATTGGCAAGGTACACGCGCCAGACAATATCCAAGTGATTGGTATGGCTACCGCTCGTAACCGAGGCATGAGTAAAGGGAAAATTGTCAGTCTCGATAAAGTTATTACCGCAATTAAAAATGCCGTCCAAGAAGCAGAAGATATGGCGGAGTGTCGGGTGCATTCTGCTTGGGTTTCTATTCCAAGTGCCGAATTAAAAAGCTTTTATGCTTCAGGTCGAACCTCGATCGACAATAGCGAACATGCGATTACCACCAGCGAAGTGGTTCGTGCACTGGAGTTGGCCAAAGCCAGTCATTTGACTTCAGACCATTATCTGGTCAGTGCTGTGCCTTTGGGCTTCGAGCTAGATGACTCATCAGAGTGGGTGCTGAATCCGATTCGGATGTCTGCACATAGCATGACTGGTCATTATCATCTGATGATGCTGCCGATTAGCACCATGCAAAATATTGACCGTGCCCTCAAGGGCGCCAATATTGGTGTGGAAAAAATGGTGGTCTCAAGTCTGGCAACTGCTGAGGCCAGTCTGCTCAAAGATGAAAAAGAATATGGCGTCTGTCTGGTCGATATCGGTGCCGGCACCACCAATGTGGCGGTGTATGTGGATGGTCGTCTGGCCTTAACCCATACCTTCCAGCGTGGTGGCGAGCATGTGACCCGTGATATTGCGGCGGTGTTACAGACCACGACCGAAGAAGCTGAACGCCTGAAACTGCTGTATGGCTGTGTAGACCTGAAAGTGGTTAAGCCTGACCATATGATTCAGTTCCAGGGGATTGATGGGCCACAAACCATCAGCCGGATTGAGCTGACCGAAATTATCATGGCGCGTTATGACGAGATTCTTGGATTGGTGCGTGATGAACTGGTGAAAAATGGCGCGATCCAGGGCTTGTATCATGGTGTGGTCCTGACCGGTGATGCCAGTCATATTGAAGGTATGGTGAGTTTTGTACGCCGTACCTTGGGTGTGTCAGCTCATTTGGGTAATCCACCAACGCAGGTGTATGCCGATGAACAGCATCAGGCGGCGCTACGCCGTTCGCAATATAGTACGGTCGCGGGTTTGCTGATGTTTAGTCAGAGTGATACTCAAGACACGATTGTAGAACAGGATGATGTAGAGCGATTATCGTTAACTCAGCGCGTCAAGCGGGCTTGGTCTGGCTTTAATGACACCTTGAAATCAATCTTTTAAGTCGATTTTTATTGTGAATATTGTTGAGAAGATGTAGTTAATCGGGCTTGTACTTGACAAGTTAACGCATGAGCAGCATTCTTAAAAACAATTTTATTAAGATTAAGGCAGTGTACGGGCTTAGTGACTGCCAATTATGAATTAGGAATTTTATAGGTCATGGCCTCATTTGAATTTTTCGAAGACGATCATAGCGATAGCAATGGTCAAGCCCGTTTCACTGTGTTTGGTGTAGGCGGTGCGGGTGGTAATGCTGTACAACACATGTTGCAGTCCGATATCCAGGGCGTAAAGTTTGTTTGTGCCAATACGGACAAGCAGGCACTCGATCGCATGGAAGCCGAATTTAAAATTCAGCTGGGTGAGCAAAGTACCCGTGGTCTGGGTGCAGGTGCCAATCCGCAAGTGGGTCAGACTGCAGCAGAAGAAAGCCGTGAACTGATCCGCCAGCAGCTTGAAGGGACCGATATGGTCTTTGTCACTGCGGGTATGGGCGGTGGTACCGGAACGGGTGCTGCGCCAGTGGTTGCTGAAATTGCCAAAGAAATGGGTATCCTGACGGTTGGTGTGGTGACGACGCCATTCAACTTTGAGGGCAAGCGCCGTTTACAATCTGCGGAAAAAGGCATTGAAGCGCTTGAGCAGCATGTCGACTCATTGATCATCATTCCAAATCAGCGTTTATTGAAAGTCTTCCGTGATATTTCAATGAAAGATGCCTATAAAAAAGCGGATGATGTGCTACTGAATGCGGTACGCAGTATTTTTGATCTGGTGGTACGTCCGGGTCATATCAACCTTGACTTCGCCGATTTGAAAACAGCGATGAGTACTCGTGGTTATGCCATGATGGGTGTTGGTTTAGGTCGTGGTGAAAACCGTGCCCGTCAGGCTGCTGAACAGGCTATCCGTAGCCCATTACTCGATAACGTAACCATCATGAATGCCAAAGGTATTCTGATTAACGTAACGGGTGGCGATGATGTCACTTTTGGTGAAATTGAAGAAATCACCGATGTTGTTAACCAGATTGTCGATTTGGATGAAGGTCAGGTGTTCTACGGTACGGTATTTGATCCGGATGCACGTGATGAAATCAGTGTGACCGTGATTGCAACGGGTTTAACCCGTCATGCAGCGGATTCAGTTGAACCGACTAAACGTACCAATGTACAGGCAACGCGCCCAGCAGCAGCTTCACAGGCTGTGGTAGAAGATGACGATGTACCAGCGATTCAGCGCCAACAGCATGAAACCGCTACGCCAGCGAATGCTGCAGCATCAGTTTCGAGCCCGCGTCCAACGCCAATGAGTATTCAGGATTATCTTAAGAATCAACAGCGTAAATAACATGTAACATCATGTGTTTACCATGATTACACAGGAAAGGTGGCTTTTAAGCCACCTTTTTGTTTTTTCTCAATGGCCAAATATGCTAACGTATAGCGGTTTTATTGATGAACAGATGAAAGAAGCATGTTGAAACAACGTACCCTGAAACGTATCGTGAAAGCGAGCGGAATCGGTCTTCACAGTGGGCAAAAAGTCATGATTAACTTTGTGCCGCACCATGCCGATGGGGGAATTGTGTTTCGTCGTATTGACCTGAATCCGCCGGTCGACATTCCTGCCGATGCGATGCTGATTCAGGAAGCTTTCATGTGCTCGAATCTGGTTCAGGAAAATGCCAAAGTCGGTACGATTGAACATGTCATGAGTGCGATTGCCGGTTTAGGAATTGATAACCTGATTATCGAAGTCTCTGCCTCGGAAGTGCCGATTATGGATGGCAGTGCAGGCCCGTTTATCTATTTGCTCATGCAAGGTGGTCTGCAAGAACTGGATGCTGCGAAAAAATTCGTCAAGATTATTAAACCGGTTGAAGCACTGATTGATGATAAGCGTGCCATTTTTAGTCCGCACCATGGCTTCCAGCTGAATTTCACCATTGATTTTGATCATCCTGCTTTTAAAAAAGAACATCAGTCCGCCAGTATCGATTTCTCGACTGAAACTTTTGTTTATGAGGTTAGTGAAGCACGTACCTTTGGTTTTATGAAAGATCTGGATTATCTCAAAGCCAATAATCTGGCACTGGGAGCCAGTTTGGAGAATGCCATTGGTGTGGATGAAACCGGAGTGGTGAATGAAGAGGGTCTAAGGTTCTCTGATGAATTTGTACGCCATAAAATTTTGGATGCAGTCGGGGATTTGTATCTGCTTGGACATCAGATCATTGCCAAATTTGATGGTTATAAATCTGGACATGCTTTGAATAATCAGCTGTTGCGCAATGTGAAAAGTGATCCAAGCTGCTATGAAATTGTAACATTTGATGACGAGGCCAATTGTCCAATCATGTATGTGAATGTGACATAAGTCATTGTGTTTGTGTCTTTATGTTTTAGTTATTGCGTCAATAGTGTGACATTTGTCGCATAATACTGCTTTTCTAATTTATTACATTTGATTGCTATGTTACTTTTTATTGCTTGCCAAACGTAGCAAAGCTTGGCTAAGCTTAGGGTCGCTTATAAAGTCAGCTGCACCACGAAGTAATTCCTGTGTTTCTGCATTTAAGGCTCTTTCAGGTGTTGCTGCAACAGGTTGCGTTTGTGAAGGATTCCGCAAACAAACTTGAAGTTTTGTAAGATCTGTTAATTCATTTATTTGAGAGAGTTGTGAAATGTATTGCTTTTGAAGATAGGCCAATTGACTGATCATGGCCTGGTTTTCACCGGTAATCGTTAACACACCATTTTGATAGCACACAACTTGCCAGCGTTCCGGTTGGGGCAATAGCGGTTGTACGAGTTTCGTAAGTTTCTGCCAGGCAGCAACTTGTGATGAGAGAAACGAAAAGTTTCCTGTTTTTATCTGTTTTCTGGTTTGTTGAAAAACGTTGACAGGTTCCGACATACATAATTCCTACATGTTTATGTCTTAATCTTATGCGCTTCTTTTAGTGGATATCAAGGATAGAGATCTTCAAGGAACTCGATTAAAGCAGTTTAGAGAGGTTTTTTATGCATATGCGACGTATTTTGTTGGCATTTTCTTTATCAGTTTCAGCTGCTTCGGTAGCGTTTGCAGATTTAGTCAATCTAAATCAAGAAAATGGTTCAACAGATCGTATCGAGCAATTGACGCGTACTCTGGCACAGGGTGCATATACTCATCCAGATGATATCGATATTCCAGCGCAAACCAAATTGAATGTCCAGCTACGTGAAAAGCCAGTTGAGCTTAACAATCGCACGCTGGCACAGAAGTATGCAAATACCTCATCTAATCGAGCTGCTGCAAATAGTGCTTATTCCTGGCTGATCGCTCATCCCTTACCCAATTCTCGCGTAAGTTCAAATTACGGTGGTCGTACCATGGGTGGCCGTGCTGAAAATCACTCAGGTCTTGATCTTGCAGCGCCAAGTGGTACACCAATTTATGCCACAGGCCCAGGTATTGTAACCAAATCAGGTTGGGGTACGGGTTATGGTCAATATGTTGAAATCAATCATGGCAATGGCTATTTAACACGTTATGCTCATGCTTCACGTCTTATTGCACGTGTGGGAGAACAGGTACAGGCAGGTGATCATATTGCCAACGTTGGCTGTACTGGCCGCTGTACCGGTCCACACTTGCATTATGAAGTTGTAAAAGACGGTCAACGTAAAAACCCATCTACTTATTTGGCTATGTTACCTTAAGTATAGACCTGAATTTCTATTAGGCTCTTTATACATAAGCATCTCTCCAATAAGCATTTCAAAGCGATTAAGCTAAGGCTCTTCAACCCACATTGAAGGGTTCTTCAGATAATCGCTTTTAAGTCTGATATTATCACCAACTATTATAATGAATGTATAATAAATCTCCTATATTGACTATTTTTTGTTATGTTGTGTAATTAAACGTCACCAATCATTTAGTTCCTAAATAGTACTGCCAAATCGCATTCAGCCAGAGCCATACCTGCTGAGGTCTCAAATATGGTACATATAAGACATTAAATTAGGCTTTTAGGAACTGTAGATTATGGCGTTTTATGGCGATACAGACGCGCAAGAAACCCAAGAATGGCAAGATGCATTTGACTCTGTTTTGCAACACATGGGTACCAAGCGTGCAGCATTTTTATTAGAAAAACTTTATCAACGCGCAATTGCAAAGCATGTTCCTATTCAGCGTTTAAATACTCCCTACTTAAATACGATTTCGGTTGAAGAACAACCGGCAATGCCGGGCGACCAGGATATGGAACGCCGGATTCGTGCGCTGGTTCGCTGGAATGCCTTGGCAATGGTATTGCGCGCAAATAAAACCGGTGATGACCTCGGTGGTCACTTGGCCAGCTTTGCCTCTTCCGCAACTTTATATGATGTCGGTTTTAACCATTTTTTCCGTGCCAACAGTGACAGCTTTGGCGGCGACATGATCTATTATCAAGGTCACTGTGCCCCCGGTATTTACGCGCGTTCGTTTTTAGAAGGCCGTTTGACTGAAGATCATCTGAATAATTTCCGTCGTGAAGTCGGTGGCAAAGGTTTGCCATCTTATCCGCATCCTTATTTGATGCCGGATTATTGGCAGTTCCCAACGGTATCGATGGGTTTGGGCCCAATCATGTCGATTTATCAGGCGCATATTCAAAAGTACCTGATGAACCGTGGCCTGATCAAAGAAGAAGATCGTAAGGTCTGGGCTTATTTGGGCGATGGCGAGATGGACGAGCCAGAAAGCCTCGGTGCAATCTCGCTGGCAGGTCGTGAAAAACTCGACAACCTGATTTGGGTGGTGAACTGTAACTTGCAACGTCTGGATGGTCCGGTACGTGGTAATGGCAAGATCATTCAGGAACTTGAGTCACTATTCCGCGGCGCAGGCTGGCGTGTGATTAAAGTGGTGTGGGGCCGTCATTGGGACCCATTACTGGATAAAGATAAATCTGGCGCACTCAAAGCGGTGATGGAAGAAGCGGTTGATGGTGATTTCCAGCGTTACCAGGTCAAAGGTGGGGCCTATGCACGTGAAAAGTTCTTCGGTAAATACCCAGAAGCCAAAGAGCTGGTCAAGGATTTAAGCGATGAAGATATTGATAATCTGAACCGCGGTGGCCACGACCCGTACAAAGTTTTTGCTGCCTATGCTGAAGCTTGTACTGCCAAAGGTCAACCGACCGTGATTCTGGCGAAAACCGTCAAAGGTTATGGCTTGTCAGAAGAAATCGAAGCAGTCAACAAAACACACCAAATCAAGAAGATGCAAATCAACTCTTTGAAATACGTGCGTGACCGCTTCAACCTGCCATTTACCGATGAGCAATTGGAAGAAGTACCATTCTATCGTCCAAGCGAAAATTCGCCTGAGCTGAAATACATGAAAGCACGTCGTGAAGCATTGGGTGGTTATCTGCCTGCACGTCGGAAGGAAAGCGAGCAACTGGCGATTCCTGAACTTTCGGTATTTGATTCGGTCTTGGCGGGTTCAAATGGTAAAGAACAGTCGACCACGATGGTGATGGTACGTTTAATCTCTGCGCTTCTTAAAGAGAAAGCAATTAAAGACCGTGTTGTTCCGATTGTGCCAGATGAAGCACGTACTTTTGGTTTGGAGGGCATGTTCCGCCAGCTCGGTATCTATGCTGCGCATGGTCAGAAATATACGCCTGAAGACCAAGAACAGTTGATGCATTATCGTGAAGCCAAAGACGGACACATGTTGCAAGAAGGAATTAACGAAGCCGGCGCCATGAGTGCCTGGGCCGCGTTAGGCACCAGTTATTCAACCAATAACCTGCCAATGATCCCGATGTACATGTACTACTCGATGTTCGGTTTCCAGCGTATCGGTGATATTGCATGGGCAGCAGGCGATGCACAGGCACAAGGTTTCTTGCTCGGTGCGACTGCGGGTCGTACTACACTAAACGGCGAAGGCTTGCAGCATCAGGATGGTCATTCCCATATTCTGGCCAATACCATTCCAAACTGTGTCTCTTATGACCCATGTTTTGGTTATGAACTGGCAGTGATCGTGCATGACGGTTTACAACGTATGTATGTGAATCAGGAACGTGTGTTCTATTACCTGACCGTGATGAACGAAAACTACGAGCATCCGGAAATGCCAAAAGGTGTTGAAGAAGGCATCAAGCGTGGTATGTACTTACTGGAAGAAGATGAAAAAGCCACGGTTCAGTTACTGGGCTCGGGTGTGATCCTGCGTGAAGTGATCAAGGCGGCGAAGATTCTGCGTGAGGAATATCAAATTCACTCAAATGTCTACAGTGTCACCAGCTTCAATGAACTGGCACGTGATGGTATGGCATGTGAAGAATACAACCGCCTGCATCCACTTGCTGAGGATGTGAAAGAAGCATGGATATCGAAACAGCTACGCGGTACCGAAGGTATTGTGGTTTCTGCAACCGATCATATGCGTGCCTATAGCGAACAGATTCGTGCCTATCTTCCGGATGGCCGCCCATTTGTGGCACTGGGTACAGATGGTTATGGCCGTTCAGATACACGTGGTAATTTACGTAGCTACTTCGGTGTCGATGCTGCCCATATTGTGGTAGCAACTCTGAAAAAACTGGCAGATGAAGGTGAAGTTGATCCGCGCCTGGTGAAAGACGCGATCTCGACGTTTGAGCTGGATACCGATCGTCCGGTGGCTTGGGCACCGCAAGACACCCCATCTGTACATGCTGTTGCTGACTACAAAGAGGAGAACTAAGCATGCAAATTACGACTCCCGATATTGGTGTAGATCAGGCAACCGTGGCCGAAATTCTGGTCAAAGTCGGTGATACGATTGCGATTGATGACAGCATCGTGCTGCTTGAATCTGATAAAGCCTCTGTTGAAGTGCCCAGCACTTCAGCAGGGGTAGTGAAAAGCATTCTGGTCAGCCAGGGTGATGAAGTGGCTGAAGGCACTGTACTGATTGAACTGCAAGCTGAAGATGGCAGTACGGATGTGGTCGAGCCACAGCAAGCAGATGCCTCACAAAAAACCTCAGAAAATACGCCGACGTCTTTGCCTGATCAGGAAATCATGCAAGAACTGGCATCACATCAGCCAAAAGTTTCTGCTGCGCCTGAGGCTCAAGCAAGTTCACAAGTGGTCGATGTTCAAGTCCCCGATATTGGTGTAGAGAAAGCCACTGTCGGTGAAATTCTGGTCTCTGTCGGTGATGAAATCGAGGTGGATCAAAGCATCGTGGTGGTGGAATCGGACAAGGCGACTGTTGAAGTGCCAAGTACGGTTGCAGGTACGGTGGAATCCATCGACATTAAAGAAGGCGACACGATTAAAGAAGGTGTGGTGATTCTAAAAGTGAAAACTTCAGGATCGATCCCGACTGTTGCAGCAGAAGTGCCAAAAGCTGAAGCTGCGCCAGTTCAAGATGCTAAAGCGGAGCCAGTGGCTCAAGCTGCAGCAGCACCTGCGGGTGATGTTGAAGTGATGGTGCCTGATCTGGGTGTAGACAAAGCAGCTGTGGCTGAAATTCTGGTTTCTGTCGGTGATACGGTTGAAAAAGACCAGAGCATCATTGTGGTGGAATCAGACAAAGCCACGGTTGAAGTGCCAAGCACAACTGCTGGGGTGATCAAGGCGATTCATGTTGAGCTGGGACAAAATGTCTCTGAAGGCATTGCACTGATAACAATTCAAGCTGAAGCGCAAGCAGAGGCTGCACCTGTTGCGGCTAAAGCGGAAGCACCGAAAGCAGCTGTTGCACCAGTAGAGACCACCAAAGCAGCACCTGCGGCATCTTCTACTCCAGCGGTGGCGACCTCTGACAATGCCGACAAGCTGACGAAAGAGCAGAATGTCGCCAACTCGAAAGTCTATGCCGGCCCTGCTGTACGTAAACTGGCACGTGAACTGGGCGTAGTATTGTCAGAAGTTCAGGCTTCAGGTTCCAATGCCCGGGTGATGAAAGAAGATCTGAAGGCTTATGTCAAAGCGCGCCTGACTACGCCACAGGCGGCTCCTGTAGCCGCTGCTGCTCAAGCCACGGGTCTACCAAAATTGCCAGACTTTAGTGCTTTTGGTGGTGTGGAAGAAAAAGCCTTGACGCGTTTGCAACAAGTGTCTATTCCACAGTTGTCGCTGAATAATTTCATTCCGCAAGTGACCCAGTTTGATGCAGCCGATATTACTGAACTGGAAGCGTGGCGTAATGAGCTGAAAGGCAACTTCAAGAAAGAAGGCCTGAGCCTGACCATTATGGCCTTCATCATCAAAGCAGTTGCGCACTTGTTAAAAGAAGAGCGCGAGTTTGCTGGTCACTTGGCCGATGATGGCAAGTCAGTCCTGCTACGTAACGAGATCCATATGGGGATCGCGGTGGCAACGCCAGATGGTTTAACGGTTCCGGTATTGCGTCATCCCGATCAGAAGTCGATTAAACAGATTGCCACTGAGCTGGGAAGCTTGGGTCAAAAAGCGCGTGACAAGAAATTGTCGCCAAAAGATCTGCAAGGGGCGAACTTTACCATTACCAGCCTGGGCTCAATTGGTGGTACTGCATTTACGCCGCTGGTGAACTGGCCGCAAGTGGCAATTCTGGGAATTTCACCTGCCACCATGCAACCCGTCTGGAATGGTGAAGGCTTTGATCCGCGCTTGATGCTACCGTTGTCTTTGTCATACGATCACCGTGTGATTAATGGTGCAGATGCTGCGCGTTTCACCAACAAGCTGACCCAGCTGCTCAAAGATATCCGTACTTTATTGATTTAATCTGATCAGATTATTTCAATCATAGACCCTGCTTCGGCGGGGTTTATTTTTGCCACATTGAAAAATAATGGATTTGATTCTATACTTGGCGCACTTCATTGGGGAGTAGCCGCCTTTTGCGCAAAGCAGAAGGGTGATGGTCAACATATTTGTCCTGAACCGGACATGGTCATCATAGCAAAAAACCAAATGAGCTTCTCGAAGCTTTCTTTTGTTGGCAAGACCTTTGATTTACCACTCTGCAGATTTTGGCTAGCAGGAGCGGTGAGTCATTGGTATTGGATGCTAGCCAGAGAAAGACCTCATGTATGAATTCTTACTGTCGACCGCAATTGTGGCACTGGCTGAAATGGGTGACAAAACCCAACTGCTGGCTTTGCTGCTTGCCGCACGTTTTCGCAAACCCGTTCCTATTTTAGTTGCTATTTTATTGGCGACGCTGATTAACCATGGCCTTTCTGCGGTATTGGGACAATGGATCACCACGGTGATTGGGCCGGAAGTGTTGCTGTGGATTGTGTCGATTGGTTTTATTGCGATGGCGGCCTGGATGCTGATTCCGGATGAACTCGGAGATGAAAATGCCAGTATCAATAAATGGCAAAAATTCGGGGTATTTGCTGCGACCTTCATTTTGTTCTTTCTGGCAGAAATTGGCGATAAAACCCAGATTGCCACAGTCGCGCTGGCAGCACGTTTCGATAGTATATTCTGGGTGATGCTCGGTACCACTTTGGGGATGATGCTGGCCAATGCACCTGCGGTATTTCTAGGAGATAAACTGGCGAACAGGCTGCCGATCAGCCTGATTCATAAAATTGGCGCGGCCATTTTCCTGGTGATTGGTGTCGCCACTCTGCTTCAATATTATTTATTTTAAAAATGCAGTAATAATTGCATGAATCCTGAGCTAAAAACTCAGGATTTTTTATGCCTAAAATAAGCTTAAAACTTTGATAAGTAGTGTGATATGGCCAGTTTTATTGATTGTAAGTTCAACTAAATACTTATATGTTATATGGGTATAAAACAGCACTTTTAAATTTAAATCGGGGAATATATACATGGTTTTTGAACGCACCACATCGCAGGTCCTGTTTGATAACGGGACACATAAATGCATCAGTTTTACCAGTCTGGTCAAAGGTGAAGGCGTTCAGGCAAACCAGTTTTTAATCATTGATAACGAGCGGGCGGCGGTACTCGATCCGGGTGGTGATCTCACCTATGTTCCGCTAACCATGGAACTGAATAAATACACCCGGTTGACCAATCTGGATTATGTCATGGCTTCGCATCAGGATCCTGACATCATTACTTCGATGCCACGCTGGCTGGTATATACCGATGCCAAAGTGGTGGCTTCCAAGCTC
Source organism: Acinetobacter sp. F9 (assembly GCF_019195275.1). Classification (NCBI taxonomy): domain Bacteria; kingdom Pseudomonadati; phylum Pseudomonadota; class Gammaproteobacteria; order Moraxellales; family Moraxellaceae; genus Acinetobacter; species Acinetobacter sp. F9. The sequence goes on along the minus strand of NZ_CP078068.1, from coordinate 1,586,155 downwards.
TGGGCGCGTTTCTTGCCACATTTAAACTCGGCTTTTATGAGTGACCGGATGAAAGGCAACTGGCTAGATCGGCTGGTCGAGCTCCCGGATCATGGTCAGATCATTCCTCTGGGTAATGCCAATATTGTGGCGGTACCAGCGCATTTTCTGCATTCAGTCGGCAATTTCCAGTTTTATGATCCGATTGCCAAGATCCTGTTTTCGGGAGATATGGGCGCATCGATGGTCGATGATGCTGCCAAACCATTGGAAAACTTTGCGGCGCATATCCCAAAAATGAAAAGCTTTCATCAGCGTTATATGTGCAATAACAAGGTGATTCGTCTTTGGGTGAACATGGTGCGGGGCATGGATATCGAGATGATTGTGCCGCAGCATGGCACGCCTTTTATGGGTAAAGAGCAGATCACCCAGTTTCTGGACTGGATTGAAACGCTGCAATGTGGCACCGACCTGATGGACGAAACTGTTTTTACCTGTCCTGAATAGTTCACAGAAAAATAAAATTTTTCTTGTGTAGAAAAACAACATTTTTTATATTTCTTCTCCAAAAAACTTTTTTTTGATCATGAGAACTTATAAGAAATGTTATCTCAAGTTCCAACACCAGATGCATGTTTAAGCTGCGGGGCGTGCTGCGCCTATTTCAGGGTTTCGTTTTACTGGGCTGAAGGGATTCATATGCCTGAGCATTATACGGAACCTGTAACAGCAGTTTATTCATGTATGGCTGGAACCAATCAAAAAAATCCACGCTGTATTGCACTGGATGGCACCATCGGCCAGCAGGTCAGTTGCGGTATGTATGAGCTGCGCAGTTCATCCTGTAAAGAAGTACAGATCGCCGATGATCAATGCAATAAAGCCCGTTTGGCACATAATATGTTGCCTTTTATTCAGATTGAAAATGATGAAGCTGACAATGATGACAGTTTTGAATACGTCAGCTAAATCGACCCAAAGCAGAGTTTAGGCTCTGCTTTTTAGCTTTTTAAAGTATCGGGATTGAGTTCAAGCATCAGGCTACTGTGGTCAGTTCTTTTCTGATGTCGTATTTCTCAAATTGATTCACTGGAAAAAATCCAGCCCTCAAAACTATTTTAATGCAAAAATAATTTTGCAATTGCAATGAAATTTAAGTCGATATTTGTTTATAATAGTGCACGGAAATTACCAGTGAGACTGTTATGTTGACCATCGTTCAAGACGCGTTAACCTTCGATGATGTCCTATTACTCCCTGCCTATTCTACTGTTCTCCCAAAAGATGTCTCTCTAAAGACACGCCTGACCCGTGGCATTAACCTGAATATTCCTCTTGTGTCTGCAGCGATGGATACGGTGACTGAGTCCCGTATGGCAATTGCAATGGCGCAAAACGGTGGTATCGGTATTTTGCACAAGAACATGGATATCGCTGTTCAGGCTGCAGAAGTGCGCCGTGTGAAAAAATTCGAAGCGGGTATGGTCAAAGACCCGATTACAGTTACTCCTGAAACCACAGTACGTGAATTGATTGCTTTGACTCAAGCCAACAATATCAGTGGTGTACCAGTGGTGAAAGATGGCAAAGTGGTCGGTATTGTCACCGGTCGCGATACACGCTTTGAAACCAATCTTGAGCAGCCAGTCAGCAACATCATGACTGGTCAGGATCGTCTGGTAACAGTTCGCGAAGGCGAATCGAAAGAAAATATCCAAGCCTTATTACAGCAGCACCGTATTGAAAAAGTATTGGTGGTGAATGATCAGCAAGAGCTGAAAGGCTTGATTACGGTGACAGATTTCCGTAAAGCTGAACTTTATCCAAACAGCTGTAAAGATGATTTAGGTCGTCTACGTGTCGGTGCTGCAGTCGGTACCGGTGCAGAAACCCCAAGCCGTGTTGAAGCACTGGTTGAAGCTGGAGTCGATGCGATTGTTGTCGATACAGCACATGGTCATTCTGCGGGTGTGATCGAGCGCGTACGTTGGGTGAAAGCCAACTATCCACAAGTTCAGGTGATTGGCGGTAACATCGCAACTGGTGATGCTGCATTGGCCTTACTTGATGCAGGTGCGGATGCGGTTAAAGTCGGGATTGGTCCGGGTTCAATCTGTACCACACGTATTGTGGCCGGTATTGGTATGCCGCAAATTTCTGCAATCGATTCTGTGGCCAATGCGCTGAAAGATCAGATTCCTTTGATCGCGGATGGTGGTATCCGTTTCTCTGGCGATATGGCCAAAGCGATTGGTGCGGGTGCAAGTACCATTATGGTCGGTTCATTGATGGCCGGTACTGAAGAAGCACCGGGCGAGGTTGAATTCTTCCAGGGCCGTTACTACAAAGCCTACCGCGGTATGGGTTCGTTGGGTGCCATGGCGGGTGCAACCGGTTCGGCTGACCGTTACTTCCAGGACTCTAAAGCCGGTGCCGAGAAACTGGTTCCTGAAGGCATTGAAGGTCGCGTACCGTACAAAGGTCCAATGGGCAATATCGTGCATCAGATGATGGGCGGCCTACGTTCTTCGATGGGTTATACCGGTTCTGCCGTGATTGAAGACCTGCGTCAAAATGCCAAGTTTGTGAAAATCACTTCTGCCGGTATGTCGGAATCACATGTGCATGATGTGACCATTACCAAAGAAGCACCCAACTATCGCGTGGGTTAATCTCCTGTGATTTAAAATTTTTAAAAGCCGTCATGCAAATGACGGCTTTTTTATTTTGGTGTAAAGTGTGGCACAGGGAAAAAATGGGTGAGATCAATCATCCGCTAAGAAGTGAGATAAAGATGAGTTATTTTGGTACGGATGGTATTCGTGGAAAGTTTGGCGAATTGCCGATTACCCCTGAGTTTGCCCTGAAATTGGGGTTTGCAGCCGGTAAGGTTTTAAAGCGTCATAGTAAAAAAGCCAAGCCCTTGGTGGTTTTGGGTAAAGATACCCGTTTGTCTGGCTATATCCTGGAAGCCGCCTTGCAGGCAGGTTTAAATGCGGCTGGCGTCTATGTTCATCTTTTAGGCCCACTGCCAACACCGGCGATTGCCCATTTGACCCGCGCCTTGCATGCCAGCCTGGGAATTGTAATTTCTGCTTCGCATAATCCGTATTTCGATAACGGTATTAAGTTTTTCTCGGCGGAAGGCAAGAAATTACCGGATGCCTTGCAAGAAGAAATCAATCAGGAACTCGAACAAGATTTCATCATTGAAGATACCGCGAGCCTGGGTAAAAGTATCCGGGTCAAAGATGCCAATGGTCGCTATATTGAATTCTGTAAATCGACTTTCCCCTATCATCTGGACTTGAATGAACTCACCATTGTGGTGGATTGTGCCAATGGTGCCGCCTATAACGTCGGGCCTGCTGTGTTCCGTGAGCTGGGCGCACGTGTGATTGCCATTCATAATGAACCGACCGGGTTAAATATCAATAAAGACTGTGGTTCGACTCATCCTGAAAGCTTGCAACAAGCCGTGATCCAGCATCAGGCCGACTTAGGTGTTGCTTTTGATGGCGATGCCGACCGTGTAGTTCTGGTGGATCAGTCTGGAAAGCTGATTGATGGCGACCATATTCTGTATATTCTTGCCACGCAAAGCTCGAAAAAGCCGGCAGGTATCGTCGGTACCTTAATGAGCAATATGGCACTGGAACTGGCACTGGAAAAAGCTCAAGTGCCATTATTACGTGCCAAAGTCGGCGACCGTTATGTGTTGCAAGGTCTGGAAGAAAACGGCTGGACGATTGGTGGCGAGCCTTCTGGGCATATTCTGACCTTGGACAAGAGCACCACCGGCGATGCGATTATTGCCGCCTTGCAAGTGCTGACAGTCATGGTTGAACAGAAGAAAGCCCTGCATGAGCTGGTGGCTGATTTTCAACTGTTGCCAAATGTCCTGGTCAATGTGCGTTTAGATGCCATGTTTGATCCTTATTCAGTACCGGCCTTGGCCGCTGAATTTGAAAAAGCCGAACAGCAGCTTAAAGGGCGTGGCCGCTTGTTGATTCGTAAATCAGGCACTGAACCGGTGATTCGTGTCATGGTGGAAGGCGAAGATTTAAGTGAAGTGACTGCACTGGCAAATTCATTAGCTGATGCTGTACGTGCCAATGCCGCTTAGAGGAAGAAAGAATGAGTGATCTGATCAAAGATCTGAGTGAGCTACGCCTGAATTATCAGAAAGGCGAGCTGCAAGAACAGCAGGTCAACCCGAATCCGCATATGCAGTTCTTGCAATGGTTTAACCATGCACTAGAAGCGAAGCTGCATGAACCCTATGCCATGTCATTGGCAACGGCGGATGCTCAAGGTCGTCCGCATGTGCGTACCGTATTACTGCGCGGGGCGACTGAAGCCGGCTATGACTTCTATACCAATTATGACAGCCAAAAAGGTTTGGATCTGGCCGAAAATCCGTATGCTGAATTATTGTTCTATTGGCAGGATCAGGAACGTCAGATTCGGGTGAGTGGTAAAGTCATCAAGATTTCTGAACAGGAGTCGACTGATTACTATCATAAACGCCCACGTGACAGCCAGATTGCTGCGCATATCAGCACCCCGCAAAGTGGGGTAATTGCCAGCCGTGAAGAGCTGCAACAGCGTTTCTGGGATTTGCATAATCAGGTGGCGAATCAGCAACAGCTGGATAAACCGGAGTTTTGGGGCGGTTATCGTCTCGAACCCGATTATTATGAATTCTGGCAGGGCCGTCCGAACCGTCTGCATGATCGTTTAAGCTATGAGAAAATTGACGGTGCATGGCAATTGCAACGCTTGATGCCTTGATTATGCCAAAAATCATGCCAAAACTTGACATCAAACAGCGCCCCTTTCTGACCCGTCCTGAAAATTTTCAGGGTGTTCCAGCGTTTGTGGCTGAAATTCTGGCCCGTCGCGGGGTGGAGTCCGAGCAGGAACTTGAGCTTAAACTCAAGCATCTGCTGGCACCGACCATGAAAGGCCTGACGGATGCGATTCAGTTGATCGATCAGGCAATTGATCGTGGCCAGAAAATCGTGATTGTCGGCGATTACGATGCCGATGGTGCAACCAGTACTGCACTCATGGTGCTGGCTCTACGTGATATGGGCGCCAAGGTCGAGTATCTGGTACCAGACCGTTTTAAGTATGGCTATGGTCTGACTGCTGCCATTGCCGATCTGGCTTTCGTCAATTTCACGCCTGATTTACTGATTACCGTGGACAACGGCATTTCCAGCCATGACGGAGTAAAACAGGCGCAGGATCACGGCATGCAGGTGATCATTACCGATCATCATCTGACGACCAAGCCGACACCTGAAGCTGAAGCGGTGGTCAATCCTAATCAGCTGGGTTGCGACTTTCCAAGCAAAGCACTGGCCGGGGTCGGGGTGGCGTTTTATGTGCTGGCCAATCTGTCGACCCATCGCAAAAAACTTGGAAAATCCTCTACTGTAATTACCAATTATCTTGATCTGGTGGCACTCGGCACTTATGCTGATGTCGCGAGTCTGGACTATAACAACCGGATTCTGGTCGATGCGGGCCTGAAACGGATTCAGCAAGGGCAGTGCCGCGCAGGGATCAGTGCGCTACTGGATATTGCAAAACGTGATCCGGCAGGTCTAAAAGCGCAAGATCTCGGTTTTGTCTTAGGGCCGCGAATTAATGCAGCCGGACGGATGGAAACCATGGACATCGGGATCGAGTGTCTATTGGCGCCGGATCTGGCAAACGCCTATCCACTGGCCGAACAGTTGAATCAACTGAATGTTGAACGCCGTCAGGTCGAAGCTAAAATCAAGCAGGACGCTTTAAACGAACTTGAGAAAATCCAGCTGGACGAAACTGAATTGCCGGCTGCATTAATCATGTTTGAACAGCATTGGCATCAAGGTGTCATTGGTATTGTGGCGGGGCGTTTAAAAGAGCAATTTCATCGTCCGAGTATTGTCTTTGCGGCAGATGAAGATGGAATGCATATCAAGGGTTCAGCGCGTTCGATTGACGGGATTCATATCCGTGATGCGATTGAACAGGTGGCGGAGCAATATCCCCATTTAGTCAGTCATTTTGGCGGGCATGCAGCGGCAGCGGGTTTAACCCTGAAAAAAGAAAATTTTGCTGAATTTAAGCAGGTCTTTGAAGCACTGATTGCTACGATGGACGCGGATTTATTCACTGCGACTTTATGGACGGATGGGGAGCTATCCGCTTCGGCTTTCCAGATCGAAACAGTCGATATCCTGCAACATTTAAGTCCATGGGGGCAAAAATTCCCCCAACCGATTTTTGATGGTGTGTTCAAAATCATGGACTATCGTTGGCTCAAAGATGTGCATCTTAAATTACGTGTGGCATTGGAGAATGGGCAGGTCGTGGATGCAATCGCCTTCAATGCAGCGGATAAATATGACTTTGATCCGATGAAAGATACGCGCTTGGTTTATGAGCTGGATAAAAATATCTTTAATGGTAATGTCAGCTTGCAAATGCGGATTATCCATTTGGAACAATAGGCCATAAAAAAAACCGCTCGGGTGAGCGGTTTTTTTGCTTTTAATCGGAGGGATTAGAAGCGGAAAGTACCATTGATACCAAACGAGTCAGCACCGTCAGTAGTTGTGTAGTTAACGCCAGCTGCAATTGCAGGGGTAAAGAATTTTTGAGTACGAACACTAAAAATAGTATCTGATTCATCAGCAGTAGAGTCAGCAAAAGAAACACCAACGCTAAGTGTAGGATCAATATAAAGATCAGCAGCTAAACGATAAGCAGTTTCATCACCGAAATATGTTACTCCCTCGAAATTAGTAAAATGATTACCAATTTGAGTCACATATTTAGCTCGCAAAGAAACAGCGGTGTCTTCACCTACAGCTACACCGTAACCAAGGGTGCTAGCAAATCCAATTTTAGAAGCAAGCATAGGATCTACACTTTCTTTAGCAACTCCTAGAGCCAACAATAACCCATTAACTGGTAAGTAACCAGCTTCTAAAGAATAGCCAGTAGTGTCATCAGATTCATCATAAGTAAACCCAGGAGCACGTGCGCTAGCTGTATAATCCACTTGGTTTAAACTACCAGAAATATAAAATTGAGAGTTAGGAATAAAGAATTCACCATTAACACCAATAATCTCAAACTCTTCTTCTGCATTAATACCAGCTTCGCTCAATTCATTTTGAGCATTAACGTATCCTAAACCAATATTACTAGCTTTATTTAAAAAGGCAGCTTCAGCTAGAGGAGCATTTTTAGTATTTACGGTATTTAAGTAGTATTTACCGTTAACAAAAAATAAATCCCCATCAGAGTCAAGTTCAAATCCACCTAGATTATTTTCAAAGTCAGTGTTTTCATACCCAACATTAAGTTCAGTTTGGTAAGCATGTGCAGTTCCCAGGCCAGCAAGAAGTGCTGTAGCAAGAGCAAGTTTCTTAAACATTTAGATTTTCTCTCTTTGTTATAAAAATATGACTGTATTATTAACAGTTGTAACAAATTGTACAGTTTATATTCGCCGAGTCAATGTGCAAAAAATACCTAAATGCTGATTAAAAGTGCAATAAAAAAACCCATCCGAGGATGGGTTTTTTTATAAATGGCTAATCTGTGGTTTTAGATTAGAAGCGGTATTTCGCTGCTACACCAAATTTGTTGTAATCATTGTTGCCTACTTCACCAAAACCAACTCGACCTTCCAGGCTCACTTGCTGGTTAATGAATTTACGAGCACTGATCCCGAACTCATTGGTATCTGTAGGGCCAAGATCTTTACTTGCGTAATCTACACCAACACTGAGTGTCTTATCGATAAAGTAGTCTGCTGCCAGATTGTATTCATCTAGATCACCAAAGCCTGCGCCAGCTTCCAGGTTGATATCTTTACCATTACTAAGTGTAGTCACATATTTAGCACGTAATGTTGGATCTACGCCGTCATCATAGTCATTATCATAACCTTTTAAACCGGCAGCAATTAATAGGCCCGGTGCTGGAAGGTAACCGATTTCAGCGCCATAAACGGTTTCATCAAAGTTTTCATAATCATCACGACCAATATTACCGCTTAGGTAGAAATCTGAATTTGGTACAAAGTATTCAGCACCTACGCCGTAACGATGACGGTCATTATTACCAACTTCATCATACTGATATTGAGCACTTACATTGCTGGCACGATCAAGGAATGCTGCTTCTGCTAATGGGGCATTACGTGTTTGAACTGGATTGAAGTAATATGTACCATCAACACCGAAAGAACCGTTAGTTCCGCCGACATCTTGATCAACTACTCCTGCTGATGCACCGATTTCCGTTTGGTAGGCATGTGCTGCTGTACCAGTCAAAGCCATCGCTGAAAGTAGTGCCGAAGCAATCGCTAATTTTTTCATGGTTACTACCCCTCAAATCTTTAGTTAAAAACATTACACTTTTTGTTACAACTTTCAGTCTAGAGCAATTTCAAAGATCGTCAATCAAAGGAAAGTTACAGCAATGTGAATAGCGTAATCTTATGTAATCTTTTCTAAATAAGTAACTGAATAATAAAATTAAATTTATAATGTAGTGTTTTATTAAAACTGTGTAGATATTGTGGAATGTATTGAATTTGCTGATTTTTTATTCAATTTGGTAGATATTTTTAGACGATAAAATTAAATGAAAAACTATATTTTGATAATGAATGCGAGATGCGAAATCCGATCAAGCTTCAGATCAAAACGACATTTAATAACCGATTCAATTGTCAAAAATTTCCTGACGAAAACATAACTCTAAATTGTGATGACATTCGAGCTTTGCACCGGATAGATCACACTAAAATAGCAGAAATAGACTGTGCTATAATCTCGGGCTAAATAATTTGTGCCTAATTTTGATTGAGAGTAATTCACGTGGAAATTAATCCGTATCTAAACCAATTAAAAGACTTAAACGAACGTGGTCAAACACTACGGGGGTATCTTTGACTACGATCTGAAAAAAGAGCGTTTAGAAGAAGTCCTGCGTGAATTAGAAGATCCCACCATCTGGAATGACCAGAGTCGTGCCCAGGCCATGGCCAAAGAAAAAGGCGAACTTGAGAACGTATTAAATGTGCTGGATGGTTTGACCACACAGCTTGAAGATGCGCAGGCCTTGCTTGATCTGGCAGTGGAAGCGGATGATGAAGGCTTACTGGAAGATGTACAGGCTGAACTGACTACAGCTGAAGAAGAACTGGCTAAACTTGAATTCCGTCGTATGTTCAACAATCCGATGGATCCTAATCCTTGTTATTTAGAAATTCAGGCCGGTTCGGGTGGTACTGAAGCGCAGGACTGGGCATCCATGCTCATGCGGATGTACCTGCGCTGGATTGAACGTCATGGCTTTAAAGCAGAAATCATGGAAGAATCGGACGGTGATGTTGCAGGGCTTAAATCAGCGACGATTCGTGTAGACGGTGAATATGCCTATGGCTGGTTACGTACAGAATCTGGGGTGCATCGTTTAGTGCGTAAATCGCCATTTGACTCGGGCAACCGTCGTCATACCTCATTCTCGGCTGTGTTTGTTTCGCCTGAAGTCGATGACAATATTGAGATCGAAATTAATCCGGCAGATGTGCGTACTGATACCTATCGTGCATCGGGTGCCGGTGGTCAGCATATTAACAAAACAGATTCTGCGGTTCGTTTAACGCATGCACCGACCGGGATTGTAGTGGCCTGTCAGAACCAGCGTTCACAGCATGCCAACCGCGACCATGCCTGGAAGCAGTTACGCGCCAAACTTTATGAACGTGAAATGCAAATTCGTAATGATGCTGCAAAAGCGCTGGAAGATACCAAGTCTGATATCGGCTGGGGAAGCCAGATTCGTTCATACGTTCTGGATGATTCACGTATTAAAGACTTACGTACCAGTGTCGAAAGTTCCAATACCGGCGCGGTTCTGGATGGCGATCTGGATAAATTTATCGAAGCAAGCTTGAAACAGGGCTTGTAAGAAATCGTTTAAGCTTGTAAGAAATCGTTTAAATAGCTGGCGTAACCAAGTTAGTACAGACTGTGACTCTTATATCTAAATTTATCGATATATAAATCGATAAAATGCGATATAATCGGTTTAGATGCTGAAACAAGTTTTGTTACGCCACAGATTGTGATGTACCTATGGATCTTGATCTAATTTTTAAAGCCTTAGCCAATCCGATACGTCGGCAGATTCTGGAATGGTTGAAATCGCCAGAACAATATCTGTCTGTGGAAGAGTGTGGCGGCTTTCAACGCGGGGTTTGTGCAGGGCAGATTGAAAAGTTAGGACAAGTCTCTCAGTCCACCATGTCCAATCATTTGTCTGTCTTGCAGCAGGCCGGTTTAATCACCGCGACCAAGCACGGACAATGGTCTTATTTCTCGCGTAATGAAGCTTTGATTCAGCAATATATCGACTATATGCAACAACACCTTTAATCCAACAGGTGGGAGTACCGATGGCTGAATTAAATTCTCCTTTAACGCTTGGCGCGTTAGAACTTAAAAACCGTGTCATCATGGCGCCGCTTACGCGTAGTCGTGCAACTGACGACCGCGTACCAACGCCAATGATGGCCGAATACTATGCACAACGTGCAAGTGCCGGTTTAATCATTTCTGAAGCCACGGTGATTTCTGAAGAAGCCAATGGTTACCGCAATACTCCTGGTCTCTTTACTGATGCGCAGGTAGCAGGCTGGCAGCAGGTGACTCAAGCGGTACATGACCAAGGTGGCCTGATTGTGGCGCAGCTGTGGCATGTGGGCCGTGTGTCTGATCCAGAACTGTTAAATGGTGAAACGCCAGTATCGGCGAGCAGTGTACAACAGGCCGGTCATGTCAGTTTATTACGTCCAAAACGTCCTTATGTGTTGCCGCGCGCGCTGGAAATTTCTGAAATTCATGCGATTACCGAACAATATAAACAGGCGGCAATTTGCGCCAAAGCTGCCGGTTTTGATGGAGTTGAACTGCATGCCGCCAATGGTTATCTGATTGACCAGTTCCTGCAAACCAAGACCAACCAGCGTGAAGATGAATACGGTGGTTCAGTCGAAAACCGTGCCCGTTTCCTGCTGGAAGTCATGGATGCACTGATTGATGTCTGGGGTGCAGACCGTGTCGGAATTCATTTGGCACCGCGTGGCGATGAACACGATATGGGCGACAATGATCCACGTGAAACCTTCGGTTATGTCATGGAACAGTTGGGCAAGCGCCAGATCGCGTTCTTCTTTACCCGTGAATATCTGGCGGAAGACAGTATCTCGGAGTATATGAAACAGCGCTCAAACGGCGTGCCGTATATGGCCAATATGCGTTTAAGTCGTGACGATGCGATTGAATTGCTGGCTTCAGGCAAAGCAGATGCGGTAGCTTTTGGTAAGGCTTATATTGCCAATCCGGATTTATACGAGCGCCTGCTCGAAGATGCACCGCTGAATGAACTAAAGCTGGAAAATATGATCGGAACCAATGTCGCAGAAGGCTATATTGATTATCCGACATTGGCTGAAGCAGACGCTTTAACTACTGTAGAATAATCTAAAAATGAGCCACATCGATTAACATGTCGATGTGGCTCTGTTATATTTTGTCGATTGAATCTGTTTCGAGGCGCATTTGGCTACTCCATTTTGGTATAACGCAGCGTTAGCTCTGATTAAACCCTTATATCAATCGCGTATTCGTAAACGTGCGACCGATCCTGAACAATTACAACAAGAACTGACAGAACGTTTCGGCCCATTTCAGCCGCCCAAAAATCTGCATGCCATCTGGTTTCATGTGGTCTCGGTCGGTGAGACCAATGCTGCCCAGCCTCTCATCGAACATTATTTAAAATCGGGTCATCCGGTGCTGGTCACCAATACCACCAAAACCGGTCAGGCACGGGCCAAATCACTTTTTTTAAAAGCACCTTATCTGGATTTATTTCAAGCGGTCTATTTACCTGCTGATCAGAAAGTACTGATTGGTGATTTTTATCAGCAGTATCAGCCAAAACTGTTATTGCTGATGGAAACCGAGCTTTGGCCGAATCTGCTGGATCAGGCACCAGAGTTTGATGTGCCCAGTATATTATTGAATGCGCGTCTTTCGGAAAAGTCAGCCAAGGGCTATGCCAGGGTTAAAGGTCTGACCCGGAGCATGCTACAGCAGTTAAGTCAGCTTTTGGCACAGGATACTGCCACCCAGCAGCGTTATATCGAGTTGGGAATCACCGCCGAAAAAACCCAGGTTTTGGGCAATATCAAATTTGATATTACTGCACCACAAAGTTTTGTAGAACATGCTGCAAACTTGAAGCAAGCATGGCAACTGGCAGGTCGCAAAATTATGATACTGGCCAGTACCCATGCGCCTGAAGAAAAAGAAATTCTAAGCGCTTTAAAATCGGCTTTAGATAGCAACCCAAAACTTTTATGTATCGTCGTACCCCGTCATCCGGAACGTTTTGATGAGGTGTTTCAGGCTGCACAGAGTTTAAATTTAATAACTCAGCGCCGTAGTTTGGCCCAGAACATTGAAGCAGATACCCAGGTTTATCTGGCGGACTCGATGGGGGAAATGTGGCTCTGGTATGCTTTGAGTCAAGCCTGTTATGTCGGTGGCTCGCTGAATGAGCCGGGTGGTGGGCATAATATTCTGGAGCCGATTGCCTTGAATGTACCGACTGTTTTAGGCAAAAACTATTTTAATTTTCAGACCATTGTCGATGAATTCGTTCAAGCAGATGCAGTAGAAGTTGTGCAGGATGCGCAGCAGGCGGCAGAGGTATTGCTGGAACTTTTGCAAGATCAAATCAAGGCACAACGTTTAAATACAGCAGCGCAGAGAATTATGCAGTTAAATACGGGATCGCTTGCCAAGCATATTCAGGTGATTGATCGGTATCTTTAATTGATATTGATAAGTAACAGATATTGGATTTACCAAGACGGCAGGGATGCCGTCGTTAGGCTGTGTGGATTGAAGTTTTTTCAATATTTCTAAGCTGGCTTATCTAGCCTACTTTTCAAAGATGAAAAGTAGCAAAAATCTTTTGTATCACTGAAGGGATGTCCTTATCCCTCAGGGATACGCGCGACATCCATGTCGCCACCCTCTAGCGGATAGAGGTCATTCAACAGTTCTTCGGTATAAAATCTTCTATGAATATTGTCCTGCTTGACCATCGACAAACACAATCGGATCTCTGGACGATTTCATCGAAACGTCAACTGGAACATTTACAGCAGCATGTGCAGATTCAAGTTGGAGATACCTTAAAAGTAGGGGTGCTGGAAGGTCAGCGTTATCTCACCGAGATTGTCGAGATTTCTGAAAAAGCAGTGCGACTAAAACCGCTTCAAGAGGATGCTATTCCAAAAAAATTACCGGTGACCCTGATTGTGGCCTTGCCACGGCCGAAAGTGCTGCGCCGTTTGATCATGGACAGTGTCACCTTGGGCGTGGAAAAAATCATTTTACTGCATAGTTATCGCGTCGATAAAAGCTACTGGCAAACCCCATTTTTACAGCAGTTAAATCATTATATCGAGCTGGGACTGGAACAGGCCGGGGATACAATAGCTCCGAAAATCGAGCTGTATAAACGTTTTAAACCTTTTGTTGAAGATATTTTGCCAGGCTTGATTACGGCTGACCGACCCGCTTATGTGGCACATCCTTATGCCGAACAATCCATGCCTTTTGCGATTCCGCATCCTTGTACGATGATCATCGGCCCGGAAGGCGGATTCATTCCGTATGAAGTAGATTTACTGGTTAAAAACGGCTGTCAGGCTGTGAGTCTGGGCAACCGTATTCTCCGCACTGAAACCGTGATTCCCTATGTCCTAGGTCGTCTGTTTAGCACGAGCTGAGGCATCTTCATTGCCTTCGCCGCGATAGACTTTGACTTCCTGTACCGGATAAGGAATTGAAATATGATGTTCGGCAAACGCCTGAATCACGCGTTCCTGCACCGCACTGATTGAGGTTCCTGTGCCTGTCTCAGTGGTATCGACCCACCAGAGCGCTTTTAAGGTAATGGAAAAATCAGCCAGCGCCGTGACATTGACACTAAAGCCCGGCTGACTGAGGATGGTCGGGTCTTTATCTAAAATGGCGGTAATCAGGTCTTTGGCTTTCTGGATATCATCTTCATAGCCAATACCCACTACAAACTCACAGCGACGGCGGGTATAGGCCGTGTTTACCGTCACGGCACTGGTATAGACCGTGGCATTGGGAATCACGATACGGCGGCCATCCGGTGAACGCAAAAAAGTCGCACGAATCTGGATATCTTCGACTGTGCCTTCCATGCCATTGACGATAATATCATCGCCAATCTTGAATGGTTCACCGAGTAAAATCAGCACACCAGAAAGCAGGTTCTGGAAAATATCCTTGAAGGCAAAACCAATGGCGACTGAACCAATCCCGAGGGCACTCATGAGCTGACCCGGGGTAAAGCCAGGCACGGCAATGACCAGTCCAATCAAAACACCAAAGAAAATAATAAAGGTACTGCCGACACGGTTCAGGACCAATACCAGATTCTGGCGGGTATAAGAGCGGTTCTCTAAAGTTTTGCGCACAAAAAACTTAAACAGTTTTGACAATAGCCAGAAGATGACAATGACCACCAGCGCAATACAGAAATAAGGCACACGCTCCCAGAAACCTTCCATGATCTTGTCAATGGTGCTATAGGCATCGTTGTACTTGGCAGTATGTTCAATCACGGTCTGGGTGGTTTTTTCAGTTGCCTGATGCAACAACTCCGTGGTGCCCTCAGTGACCTGGCTTAAGGTATTATTTTGCTCTGCCACAAAAATTCCATCATTTAAATTTTGCCTATTTTGCCTGATGTTGAGCAAAAAATTAAGAAGCGCTATCCGCCAGGAATGGATATTTCCTAAAAATAAGCAGACGGCTGTTAAAAATATTGTGTGGTTTTTTGCATGATCTCAGGCGGGATATGTGGCTGTTCTCCACCGCTCATATAACCCAATAAAGCCAGCGACCCAGATAGGCTCAGTAGTATCAGGACAATCATCAGCCAGGCCAGCATCTTTTCCCAGAGCAGGGTCATCCGCGCAGGACCGTAGTCATTTATGCCGCGATCTCCCGAACCAAAAACGATATAAAGCCATACAAAAATGTTCACCAAGGGCAGCAACAGCAGCAGCGCCCACCAGCCACTGCGGTTCATGTCATGCAAACGGCGAACGGTCACCACTAAAGCGAAATAGGCATAGACCAGAATCATGATCAGCACGCCGATACCGGCCAAGCCTTGTAGTGAAAGCAGCCAGTTAGAATCCATTGAATGGACTGCAATATTCACAATATCAATACTTAAGCCCAGCGCAATACTGCTAAACAGGAAGATGAAATGTAGAAATGCTGACCACGCAATAAAACTCAGACGCCCGAAACGGCCTTTTATCGACAAGGGATGATCCGTTGCCACTAAAGCGGGAGGGGTGAAATAGGGAGATTCTGGCGATTTCATAAATATGATCCTGAACTGAACAAGACGAAATAAGAGCGAGAGCTAAATTCTATTTTTTAAAGGGCATTGCTACAGATCATACACAGTTATGCAGAATATTCTGTACTGTAAGTTGTGCTTTATTTTGTTTGAATTTGAATAAATAATCTACGACGAAAGCATGATTGCCGGATTCGAAATAAGCAGGCCATACTGCCATTATGCATAAAAAACAATCAACAACACAGCATTAACCTCTCGTGATGAGATAGAACAAAATCAAGGAAGTGACATATGCAAGAGATCTATCCAGTACCCGAAGATTTTAAAAAAACAGCACGCACGCTTGAAGACCAGTATTTCGAACGTTATCAACATTCCATCGAGCAGCCAGAAGCATTCTGGACAGAACAGGCACAACGTCTGGACTGGATCAAGCCTTTTACCCAAGTCAAAAATACCAGTTTCGATCCCGACAATTTTAAAATTGAATGGTTTGCTGATGGTCAGCTCAATGTCAGCGCCAACTGTCTGGACCGTCATCTGAAAGAACATCCCTATAAGCCGGCCATTATCTGGGAAGGGGATCATCCTTCACGGCACAAGATTATTTCTTTTGCCGAGTTGCATGACGAAACCTGCCGTTTCGCCAATGTGCTGAAAAAAAATGGCATTGCTAAAGGCGACCGGGTAATGCTGTACATGCCCATGGTCTCTGAAGCCGCGATTGCCATGCTGGCCTGCGCGCGCATCGGGGCGGTGCATTGCGTAGTATTTGGTGGGTTTTCACCGGATTCTCTGGCCAGCCGGATTGAAGACTGTCAGGCCAAAATGGTGATTACGGCCGATTCCGGTATGCGCGGCGGGAAACCGATTCCGCTGAAAGCCAATGTTGATGAAGCCCTGAAACTGGCTGGTACAGACTCCATTCAAAATGTAATAGTGGTACATCGCACCGGCAACCCGATTGAAATGCAAGAGGGGCGCGACCTGTGGTATCACATGGAAATCATGTCGGTGAATGACATTTGCCCACCGGAACAGATGAATGCCGAAGATCCGCTCTTTATCTTGTATACCTCAGGTTCGACCGGCAAGCCCAAGGGCGTGATGCATACCACGGGCGGCTATCTGACTTATGTGAATTGCAGTTTCCGTGAAGTGTTTGACATCAAACAGGATGATATCTTTTGGTGTACCGCAGATGTCGGCTGGATTACCGGACATTCCTATGTGCTGTATGGCCCCCTGTCGAATGGCACCACGACTCTTATGTTCGAAGGTGTTCCGCAGTATCCGAGCTGGGCGCGTACCGGACACATTGTCGATAAGCATAACGTCACCATTCTCTATACCGCACCGACAGCCATCCGCGCCATGATGCGTGAAGGCGATGCCTTTGTGCGGGAAAGTGACCGCAGCAGCCTGAGAATTTTAGGTTCGGTGGGTGAGCCGATCAATCCTGAAGCCTGGAACTGGTATTACACCGTGGTCGGTGAAAGTCGCTGTCCCGTCATTGATACCTGGTGGCAGACGGAAACCGGCGGTTTTATGATTACGCCATTGCCAGGCGCGACTGATTTGAAACCGGGTTCTGCAACACGGCCTTTCTTTGGGGTACAACCTGCGATTGTCGATGCAGATGGCAAGGAGCTGGAAGGCGAAGCTGAAGGCAATCTGGTGATTAAAGATTCCTGGCCGGGCCAGATGCGAACCATCTGGGGTGATCCGGAACGTTTTATCGAAGCCTATTTCTCGACTTATCCGGGTACTTATTTTACCGGAGATGGCGCGCGTCGCGATAAAGACGGTTATTACTGGATTACTGGCCGGGTCGATGATGTGCTGAATGTGTCCGGACACCGTTTAGGCACAGCTGAAGTTGAAAGTGCGTTGGTGGCCCATGAAGCAGTGGCTGAGGCTGCTGTGGTGGGTATGCCGCATGACATTAAAGGGCAGGGAATTTGTGCCTTTGTCACCTTACAGGCCGACGTGACCAGTTCAGATGAATTGCGTGCTGAACTGGTGAGCTGGGTGCGCAAGATTTTGGGGCCAGTGGCGACACCTGATGCACTGTACTGGGCACCCGCTTTGCCCAAAACCCGTTCAGGGAAAATCATGCGCCGGATCTTGAGAAAGATTGCAGCCAATGAGCTGGATAGCCTGGGCGATACCTCGACATTGGCTGAACCACAAGTGGTGGATCATCTGATTGCAGAAGTACAAGCCAATCCTCGTTAAATAGCTAAAGTCCATAAGCAAAATACCGGCTGCACGCAGCCGGTATTTTTAGATCAGGAATAAGCTCTGCATGCTTTCGAATATAGCGCAACGTCTTGATCTGCTAAGCTGCCCACATGCTGAACATGAGTTAAAATAATGAATGTACGATCACCATATTTAGATCAATCTCCTGTCGATATTGCCCAGAAACTGGCAGAACAATTTGCCCAAACTGCCGCAGTGCGAGACAAGCAGGGCGGTAATCCCAAGCATGAACGAGACCTGATCCGTAACAGTGGTCTGCTCGGCTTGTCTATTCCTGTTGCCTATGGTGGACAGGGAGCAGACTGGCGGACAATTTTTAAAACCATTCAGACCCTGGCGCAGGTCGATAGCTCTCTGGCGCATATTTATGGATTTCATCATTTATTGATTGCCACCGTACAGCTATTTTCCCAACCCGAGCAATATGGCAAATGGTTTGCACAGACTGTCCAAAATAATCTGTTCTGGGGCAATACTCTCAATCCGCTGGATCGTCGTACCACGGCAACTCAAGTCTCAGAACATGAATATATTTTCCATGGTGATAAAAGCTTTTGTTCTGGTTCGATCGATTCGGATATGTTGCTGTGTTCAGGTTATAACGAAGCAGGAAAATTGCTGATTGGCGTGATTCCTACCCAGCGACAGGGTGTGAGCTTTCTAGGCGACTGGAACAATATGGGCCAGCGCCAGACTGACAGCGGCACCAGTCATTTTGAACAGGTCAACATTCACCGGGATGAATTGCTGCTCAATCCGGGGCCACTGAGTACGCCGTATTCCAGTTTACGTCCATTGATTGCGCAGCTGATATTTGTGCATATGTTTCTCGGTGTCGCCGAAGGGGCTTTTGAAGTTGCCAAACAGACCGTACAAACCCAAAAAGCCTGGTCAAAATCCTTGGCTGAACATGCAGTGAATGATCCTTTTACCCAAAAGCATTTTGCCGAGTTTTATGTGCAGCTGGAAAGCGTGCGTTTATTGGCAGATCAAGCCATTCAGACCTTGCAGAAAGCTTGGAATATCGGCCCTGATCTGACTGCCGAGCAGCGTGGTGAAGTCTCGATTGCGATTGCCACCGCCAAAATTGCCGCGACCAATAGCTCTTTATATATCACCCAGAATATTTTTCAGGTCATGGGTGCACGGGCAACGACTGCGCAACTGAATCTGGACCGGTTCTGGCGTAATGTTCGGACTCAAACCTTGCATGATCCGGTGGATTATAAATATCAGGAAGTGGGGGAATGGGTGCTGACCGGAAAAGTGCCTGATCCAAGTTTTTATTCCTGATCCTAATAATAAAACAGCCTCTATATGAGAAGCTGTTTTATTATTTTTAAGATGACGGGTCTTTTTTAAAGCTGCTTAAAAGCCTCGATTGCCCGGACACGGGAAGATTTTAAATCCACAAGCGGTTTTGGATAGTCCAGTTCACGGTCAGGGTTTTTGGCGTAGGGTTCATGAATGCTTTTGGCATCCAGATGCGCCAGTTCAGGCACCCACTGACGGATATAATCCCCATTCGGGTCGAACTTCTGTGACTGGCTGACCGGATTGAAAATCCGGAAATAAGGCACCGCATCCATACCCGTCGAAGCACACCATTGCCATCCGCCATTATTGGCTGCCAGATCACCATCAATCAGCTGCTGCATGAACCAGCTTTCTCCCAAACGCCAATCGATCAGCAGGTTTTTGCACAGGAACATTGCGGTAATCATGCGCACCCGATTATGCATCCAGCCGGTGGCCAGTAGCTGCCGCATCCCGGCATCTACAATCGGGATCCCGGTTTGGCCCTGTTGCCAGGCTGCCAAATCTTCAGGTGCATGCCGCCACTGGATTTTATCGGTATTTTCTTTAAACGGGCGATGTCTGGAAACGCGGGGAAAATCGAACAGGGTATGCTGATAAAACTCACGCCACAGCAGTTCATCCAGCCAGGTTTGTTGACCGAGATCATCGATCTGGAAATAGCCATGATGTTGTTTAAACAGCGCCTGAATGCACTGGCGGATCGAGAGAATGCCGATATTTAAATAAGGCGAGAGTTGACTGGTGCCATTAAGCGCTGGAATATCACGATCTGTTTGATAGCTGCTTAAGCGGTCTTCGATAAAATCATCCAGCATCTGTAGGGCATGAGTTTCATCTACGGGCCAAAGTTTTTCAGAATTTTCTATTGAATAGCGACCCGCAAACTTTTCCAGATCAAAATGTGTCAGCTCTGCAGGCAATTCGAGCAAGTCCTGAGACGCAATCACAGGATAAGCAGAAGGCACATCGAGAATCAGCCGCTCATAGCATTTTTTCTTAAAGGCACTATAGACTTGATAGGGTTGATTGGACTGATTGCGGATACTCGCCAATGGAAAGAGGGTGCGATCATGATACAGCTCGACCCGAATCTGCTGCTGTTCTAGTCGTTGCTGAACCTTGAAATCACGCTGTAGTTCATTGACCCCAACTTCAATATGTGCATGCACGCTATCAATCTGCAAGTTTTGGCAGAGTGCTAACATCTCATCAGCAAGATTACGCCACAAGCCGACTTCTCGCACAATTAAAGGAATATTCAGTTGTTCTAGTTGCTGTTTGAAAACCTGTAGCCGTCGCAGATAAAAATCGATTTTGATCGGCGCATCTTGATGTAACTGCCATTGCTCAGGAGAAAGCACCACCAAAGCCACACAGGGGCCTTGTTGAGTGGCATGCCACAAAGCGGCATGGTCTTGAATTCGAAGGTCTTGGCGAAACCAGATCAGATGCATGGTACTTTCTTAAATCAGGGAGTTAGCCTGCATTTTAGGCAATCTGCTACCGATGGAATAGTATTAAAATATTAATATGATAGGAGACTGATTTTTGCACGTACCAGTCTCTTTGTACCATTAAGCTTTGGCTTGATAAATATTTTCCAAAGTATCCACCAAAGTACGGGTCATCTGGTCAATTTCATAATTCACTGTATCGCCCACCTGGATGTGCTTCCAGGTGGTCAGGCGCAAGGTTTCCGGAATCAGGTCAATCGAAATTTCACTGTGGGCACGATCGACACGGTTCACGGTCAAGCTGCAGCCATTTAGCCCGATAAAGCCTTTTAGGAAGAAGTACTTGATATTGCCCTCTGGAATCTGTAAATCGATATGCAGGGTTTCACCGCGAGCTTCAATCTGGATGACCTTAGCCCTGCCTTCAATATGGCCATACAGATTATGTCCACCGTTTTCTGCACCGACTTTGGCAGAGCGTTCAATATTCACTTCATCACCAATTTTTAAGGCTTTCAAGGTGGTAAGCGCCAAGGTGACATTGGAAATATCAAAATGAATCTGTTTCTGCGCCCGGTCAATCGTGGTCACCGTAAGACAGACACCATTTACTGCCACACTGGCGCCAATAAACACATCTGCAAAAAAGCTGTGCTGATCACTGACCAACAGAGTAATAAAACCATCGCCTTTGCGAATCTCGATGACCTGTTCCAGGCCTTGGACAATACCGGTATACATAGTTAAACGTCTATTCTTGCAATTGCATCCCATTGTAGGCAGGAAAGCTAAATCCGGCTAGCGCTTTACTGGACTGCTTGGTTTCTGTCCGGATAAAAAATCCCTCAAGCCGAGCCTTGAGGGGAAAATTTGCAATGTGCCGTCATTATTATAATATTTGGGCATAAGCACCACTTAGATTTAAGCGGATTTAGCCTGCACAACCTGCTGTTGTTGTGTTTCTAGCTCACGCACCAATGGCAACACCTTTTCTCCAAAATATTCAACTTCTTCAACACAGTGCAAGAAACCGGAAAGCACCAGATCGACTCCAATATTTTTTAACAGCACAATACGTTCAGCAATTTGTTGCGGTGTGCCAATTAAATTGGTCTTGAAACCGTCGTTATACTGGACTAAATCTTCAAAACTTGATTTTGCCCAGTTGCCTTCGCCTTCAGTTGTCGAGGCACCGGCTTCACGTGTCGCTTCAGCAAAATTTTTCACTGCTTTGATATTGGCCTTATCAATAATTTCCTGTAAAACCGCTTTGGCTTGTTCTTCAGTATCACGTGCGATGATAAAGGCATTGACCCCAATTTTCACAGTGTGATTATTGGCTTGGGCTTTTTCGCGAATATCATCAATCTGTTTTTTCAGCTCTTCAGGCGTGTTGCCATTGGTGAAATACCAGTCTGAAACACGTGAAGCCATATCACGCGCCGCACGTGAACTGCCACCCTGAAAAATCTCGACCGGTTTATCCGGGAGCGGTTGTGGGCGTAAGGTATAGTCTTTAAATTGATAGAACTTGCCATCAAAATTAAAGTGATCCGTATTCCAGATTCCGCGCAAACTGCGAATAAACTCTTCTGAACGGGCATAACGCTGGTCATGCTCTGGCCATGCTTCGCCAATCGCATCAAATTCGCCCCGGAACCAGCCACTGACCACGTTAATCGCAATCCGGCCATTGCTGAGCTGGTTAATGCTGGCCAATTGTTTTGCCGCAAGCGCAGGTTTCCACGGCCCGGGTAAAATTGCTGCAATTAACTTGATCTTGCTGGTTTGTGCGAGCAAGGCATGACTGAAGCTGACAGATTCATGCTGGTTTTCTGCACCATAGCTTGACGCAAAACGAATCTGGGTCAGGCCATATTCAAAACCGCTTTTTTCTGCTGCTTGTGCCAGACGCACGTTATATTCATAGCTCCAGTCGGTACGCTGTTCGATGGTACTGACGACAAAACCGCCACTGACATTCGGAACCCAATACGCAAATTTGATGTCTTGCTGTATTTGCTGTTGTGACATATTTCAACCCTCGAAGTGAAAATCGCTGATCAAGCAACTTGCGTTTGCGCTGATTTTTTACTGTGCAAGCGGGATTCTGCTGCATCCAGACTTGGTACAGCCGCAGAGGGCAAGACTTCTTCTTGTTCGATTTGTTTATTGATGCTCAAGTTCTGGTTGGCCTGTTGGGTTTTTGCTTTAACGACTTCGGCACGTTGTCCTTTGGCCGGTGCCCATTCCAGAATAGGCAGGGCACGTGCTACTGCCAGGGTAATACGATCGCGGAGCAATTCACTGTGAATGGTATATTCAGGAGTGAAATCACGATCAGTCGCATACACGCCAATCGGTAAAGTCTGAGCCTGGAAGAAGCTGAATAATGGACGTAATTGATGTTCGAGCACCAGCGCATGACGATCACTGCCACCAGAAGCCGCCAGTAATACCGGAACATCCACCAGCGCCGTTTGCTCGACAAAGTCAAAGAAATGCTTGAACAGGCCGGTAAATGAAGCGCGGTACACAGGAGTGCCAACAATCAGCGCATCTGCGGCTTCTACTGCTGCCAGATCATCCTGAACGCGTTGCGGCAACTGATTACGGTAAATTGCACCGCCCAAGAGCGAACCAATTTCGCTAAATTTAATGAAATGCACATTGATTGGTGTCGCTTCACCCAGCTCATCCAGAATGGCCTGAACCAAGGCTTCGGTTTTTGAAGGATGATTTAAACCGCCAGATACGGCAACAATATTTAAGGGTTTTTGCGCATTAAAATTAGACATATTTAGAACCTGAAAAATAGGGATAATCTCGGAATGACCCTATTAATCCCGATTCAGCGAAGGCGTGTAAAATAACGAAAAGCTGAAAAGTTATCTGATTTTGCGATATACGACAAAGACCTGATTTTTTAAAATTAATTTAGGGTTAAGTTTATGATATTTATATTTATATTGAATGCAGACAAGCTTTTTCAGTGAGGAATAAGTGATATATAAAAAAGTGATGAGAATTAAACAATTATTGCAATAGTGCAAAAATGGGCAATTTTGAAGAAAAACTGCATATTATTTTAAAAATTGTAGTGTCTTGCATATCCTTAACCGGGTTGTGTGGTTAGAATAGGGGCTACCGTGCCAAGATCTCTCTCACGTTGCCTATGAATATTTTAATCGTTGATGATCATCCACTATTTCGTCATGCCTTGATTCAAGCTGTACGTTATAGCCTGCCACAAGCCCAGATTCATGAAACTGCGGCAGTCAATGAATTTTATGAACGTCTAGAAAATGGCCCTGAGCCTGATCTTGTGCTCTTGGATTTAAACCTGCCGGGCGCTTCCGGATTTTCTGCCTTGGTGCATGTCCGCGCACAATATCCGTCTTTACCGATTATTGTCGTGTCTGCGCATGAAGAAGTCAGCATTATCCAGCGTGCCATTGCACATGGTGCGATGGGCTATATTCCTAAATCTGCCCACCCCAGCCATATCGGTGAAGCGATTCGTGAAGTGCTGGAAGGTGAAATCTGGTTACCGCCAAATCTGCCAGCCAATATGAATTTTGATCCGCGTGCTGCCGATGAAACGGCTTTGGCAGAACGGATCCAGTCTTTGACGCCGCAACAGTTCCGGGTATTGATGATGGTGGCTGAAGGTTTATTAAACAAGCAGATTGCTTATGAACTGGATGTGTCAGAAGCGACGATTAAAGCGCATGTGACGGCAATCTTCCGTAAGCTTGGCGTACAAAACCGGACACAAGCGGTATTGGCCATTAATGCACTGAATATTGAAGAGCGGAAAATGTAAGTTCTGCATATCCGAATTGAAAAAGACCTCCTTAGAGGTCTTTTTTTATAGGCGAAATCTGCAAAACTGAGTGCAAATGCCTGAATAGGCTAGGCGATATAATCCTGTTTGCGGGTGAAATCATCACAAAACAAAGGATTTAAGGCACATTGCAATTCATCAATCTGCTCTTCGGTGACATAACCCTTCGATTTTAGATATTCCGCCACACGATCATCACGCAGACTCAGGAAAGTCGCATCATAAACACCGAGATCCACAAACAGCGCTGCAGTTTCCAGGCTGTTAAAACGGTCTAGATAAACTTCATTGCCATACATCAGGAAGACATGTTCGTCGCGCGTATTCGGATCGACATGTAAACGCTGCGCCAGCTCATGTGGGCAGGTTTTGATAAATAACAGATCAGACAGCTCATCAAACTGGCTGGTGTCCAGGCAATCTTCTTCATTTTTGACCTTACCCAGCCAAGCCTTAAAGACCAGTACCGCGCCACCACGCAGCAACATGCTCCAGATCTGATGACGGGTTTTTGCCGGAAGATCCTCTGTTTCGGCTTCTAAAGACTGAATCAGCTTGTCTTCCTGTTCAGCAATCTTTTCAAAGAGGCCCAGACCTTGCGGCTTGTAGGCATAAGGTTCAAAGACATCAAAATGTAATTCATCAAAGACTTGCAGTGCCAGGGGGACTGCACTCTGATACAGCGTTTCCAGTGCCTGATACTGGGCATCATTCAGCTTGCTGTATTTAAAGATCTGTGCCCAGTCAATGCTTGGCAATAAGGCATTGGCGCCATATTGACGGTGAAACTGCTGGGTCTGATTCAGGCCATGGTTTTGATCTATGTTCATGTGAAGAACTCCGATATGCAGAAATAGATCAGCGACCCAAATAATCAAGGCATGTATGAGATGGAAACTGATCGTTTCTTATTCCTCTATTTTTAGAGCCAAGCATAGCTGATAAAAAATACGACTAAAGTTATAGTGCTGGAAAATTACCCTTTAATTATGAGTTAAAACAAATAGATAATTAATTGTAAATAAGTGTACTGCTGTACAGGTACAGATTGGTCATTTTTTGCCATGGTGAATTAGAAAATGAACATTTTGGTCAATTTATTCGGCTGTATTTTCGGCATATTTGCTGCTTTTAGCACATTAGAATAAATTTTATGCAAGCTAGGTAATTTTCTGTGGCAGTTGAGTATAAAAAATGCCCATTTTAAGCTTTAAAATGGGCATTCATGAATGCAATACAATCTTAGGAATCAGAAATTTTCAGTCCGGATAACCATGATCGTAAGGATGCAGGTTTCAGTGGTTTTTTCAGCAATACAATATTCAGCTCTTTCAGGCGCTGTGGCAATTCCGGATCGGAATCGGCAGTAATCAGCGCCACCGGAACATCATTGCGGCGCTGTTCCAGAATAAAGTCTAAACCGATCTTGTTCTGATTGAGATGCTGATCGACCAGCCAGACCTGAATATTTTCCTGCTGAATCAGCCTCAATGCCTGCTCTGGTTCGGTGGCTTTAAAGACTTGATAACCCCATTTGCTCAACAAGGTCGCCATCCCTTCCAGAATGGTTTCATCATTATCCAGACACAGGATTTTAAACGCCTTGGTTTTTAGTGGTACGGCCTGAACAGGTGCATCGACGACTTTGGGTGCTGCAATGACAGGCACTTCAATCATAAAACAGGAGCCTTTGCCCAGCGCCGAATACACATGCACAGGATAATCCAGCATGCTGGTCATGCGTTGCACGATGGCCAGACCCAGTCCAAGGCCCTGTTCACCCCATGGAGAGGTATGGCCGCAACGTTCAAACTCCTGAAACAGCTTGATACGTTGTTCTTCGGCAATCCCCGGTCCGGTATCCCAGACGCCAATGCGGATATGATTCGGTTTGGTACTGGAGCGTAAGACACCGACCATCACTTTACCTTTGGCGGTATAACGCAGCGCATTACTAACAAAGTTCTGGATAATCCGGCGAATCCATTGTGGATCGGTATCAATCCAGAACTGCGCATCATGCACACTGAATTGAATGCCACGTTGTGCCGCAATGGATTTAAACTGCAGTTCCAGATCACTGAGCAGGTCATGTAGCGGATAGGCCTGACGTTTCGGCTGAATGGTACCGCCTTCCAGTCGGGCAATATCCAGTAGCGCAGACAGCATGCTTTCTGCGCCATGCAAGGCACGATCCAGTTGCTGCAAGGTCTTGCGGTCTTCGTCATTTTGTACACTTTGTTCCAAGGCAGTACTGAACAGACGCGCCGCATGCATCGGCTGCAACAGGTCATGACTGGCGGCGGCAATAAAGCGGCTTTTCGACATATTGGCTTTGTCGGCCTGTTCACGCGCCAGTTGCTGTTCGGACAAGGCATCGGCCAGCTGTTGAGTACGATCCTGAACCCGGGCTTCCAAGACGGCTTCATTTTCACGGAAGGCAGTAATATCGGCGAAAGTGGTAACGAAACCACCCCCTTCGATCGGATTACCACGCATCTGAATGACCCGGCCATCTTTACGAATCCGTTCAAATTCATGGGCACTGCCGACCTGCATCCAGTGAATCCGCTTGCGGACATGTTCTTCGACCGAACCTGGTCCACATTCACCACGCTCGGCGTTATAACGGATCAGATCCGCGATTGGACAGCCGACATAGACAATATCGGTCGGATAATCGAACAGTTTTAAATACTGATTGTTCCAGGCCACCAGACACATGTTTTCATCGACTACGCTGACCCCTTGGGTCATGTGATCAATCATGGTCATGATCAGATTCTGGTTAAAACGTTGCCATTGCGAGGCCTGATCGAGAATATTGGCGACCTGACCCAAGGCCAGACCATTATTGACCATGGCCGTGGTCAGCAGGGTACGGGCCGAAGCTGCCCCGATGGTGCCGGCCAGATACTGTTCGGTGAAACGCCACCACATGCCATTGGCGCTGCTGTTTTCATTCAGTTCGACACTGTTTTGGGTGCAAAATTGCTGAAAAGCGCGTGTGGTCGGTCCTTCACCGGTAATCCGTTTGGCCAGGGTAATCAGATCGCCAACTTTTAAACGGGCCACATCCTGATGCGAATAACTGACTTCAGTTGAGGGACTCTGCGATGGCAGTGGCTTGGTTTCATAATAGAAGAAACTTTCAGCCTGAATCTGTTCGGCAATACTCGGACGAAAAATCCGCGAAACCCAAATATATAGGATTGTATTCAGGCCCAGTGCCCAGACCACCCCATGCGTCAGCGGATCAAACGATTCGAAACCGATCAGTGCTTCAGGACGTAACCAGTTCCAGCCAAAAGGGCCGTTAGTGAGCAGACTTTGGCTAAAGCGGTGATAGGCTTCTGGCAGGCTGCGCAGAATGGTGGGAAACAGCAGGGTATAGGACCACAAGGCAAAACCGGTCAACAGACCCACATATACGCCCTGCTTACTACCACCGCGCCAGTACAGGCCGCCGATCAGGGCAGGGGCGAATTGTGCTACCGCACTAAAGGCCAACAGGCCAAAAACAGAAAGCTGATCAATATCATTAAAGAAGTTGAAGAACAGGAAGCCCATTAACATCACGCCCAGAATACAGATCCGGCGGGTAAATTTCAGTACCAGCGGCAAGCGTTTATCATGTCGGGAAATCAGTTTCAAACGCCATAGCGCTGGCATAATCAGATCATTACTGAGCATGATGGAAAGTGCCACAGAAGACACCAGCAGCATCCCGGTAGATGCGGAAAAGCCACCCAAGAATGCCAATAAAGTGAGCCAGTCCTGATTATAGCTGAGGGGTAAGGACAGGACCGCCACATCTGGAATTGCCAGATATTGCGGCGCCGCATGCAATGCCCAGCTGGCAATCGGAATAATCGCCAGCGTGGTCAGAATCAGATAAACCGCAAACCAGCGCCGTGCACCGCGGATATGTTTTTCATCACGCAGCTCCACCACTGCTACATGGAATTGGCGTGGCAGACAGATAACTGCCAGGGCTGCCAGCAAGGTCTGAACCCAGAAACTTTGCGGAACCCCAAACAGCTGGACATCACGGAAGGTGGTACTGATATCTGTGCTGATCTGTGCCATATTTCCTGGTGCTTCAAACATAAAGAAACAGGCGACTGCCAGCAGGGCAAAGAGCTTGACAAAGGATTCAAAGGCCACGGCCAGCATCAGACCGCCATGCTGTTCAGTATTGGCAATCTGCCGGGTGCCAAAGATCATCGCCAGAATGGCCAGTACACCGGTCAAAAACAGCACCCCATTGGTGGTGTTGGCAATTCCGGCAGATGGTTCCAGAATGACTGCGGCACTCAGGGCAATGGCGCGTAGCTGTAAGGCCAGATAAGGCACAATCGCGACCACTGCCAGAATGGTGACCAGCGATGCCAGCGGGCCACTTTTACCATAGCGCGCCGCGACAAAGTCCGCGATTGAGGAAATCGCATGATGCTGTCGTACCCGTCCTAATCGGCGCCAGATATCATAACCGACGGCAACGAATAACAGCGGACCCAGATAGATCGGCAGGAAAATAATGCCTTCCCGTACCGCAGCGCCGGTAGCGCCATAAAAGGTCCAGGATGAACAGTACACCCCTAAAGTTAAACTAAACAATAGCATGCGCCCACGGGTACTCAGCCGGCTGGCATGTTTTTCCCCGTAAAAAGCGCAGATAAAGAGCAATGCGATATAGAGGGCAAGTACCCCTATGATGAGCCAACTGTTCATATAGCCTGATGTGTGCTGAGCATGCCGCTATGATAGCGCATCATGAACGCTGCAGTTTAAATTGGTCATTTTTTAACGACCAAAGTCTAAATTACAAGAACATAGGATTCTTGTTAAGTTGTAATAGTGATAATTCGAATTAAAAATAGTTAGCCCATGGTTGGGCTACAGGAGTGTAACTATGGATGAGGCACAAGTAGATCGAATTCTACAAAATCCAAAATTCAAAGAAATGGTCCGCAAGAAAAGTATGCTGAGCTGGACCTTAACCGGCATTATGCTATTTGTCTATGTGGGTTTCATGTTGCTGGTCGGCTACAACAAAGAGTTTTTATTGTCTTCGCTTTCAGGTGGTGTAACGACTTGGGGGATACCGCTGGGTCTGAGCATCATTGTCTTGTCATTCATTTTGTGTGGCGTGTATTCCTATATTGCAAATAACACTCTCGACCAACTGACGGCAGAAGCCATACGTGAAGTAGAAGCAATTGCTCATGAAAAAGGACCACATTAAGATGAAATGGAATTCTCTTATCGCCCTTGCTGCAACCACAATGACCTCAGGTCTGGCCCTGGCTGGACCTGATCTGGGTGCAGCAGAACAGCAGGCAACCAACTGGCCTGCGATTATCATGTTCCTGATTTTTGTTGGGGCAACATTGCTTATTACCAAATGGGCAGCCAAACAAACCACCAGTACCAAAGACTTCTATACGGCCGGTGGCGGTATTTCCGGTTTTCAGAATGGCCTAGCCATTGCCGGTGACTATATGTCAGCAGCATCATTCCTGGGTATTTCCGCGATGGTATTCCTGTCTGGGTTTGATGGCTTGCTTTACTCACTGGGCTTTATGGTGGGTTGGCCGATCGTATTGTTCCTGGTGGCAGAACGTCTGCGTAACCTGGGTAAATACAACCTGTCAGACGTAGTATCTTTCCGCTTGCAGGAAAAACCGGTACGTACCTTGGCTGCTTTAAGTTCACTGGTTGTGGTGGCGTTCTACCTGATTGCACAGATGGTGGGTGCAGGTCAGCTGATCAAACTTCTATTCGGTCTGAACTATAACATTGCAGTCGTGATTGTTGGCTTGTTGATGATGGCTTATGTCATCTTCGGTGGTATGTTGGCAACCACTTGGGTACAGATCATCAAGGCAGTCATGTTATTGTCCGGTGCGACCTTTATGGCATTCATGGTCATGAAAGGCGTGGGCTTCAGCTTTACCAACATGTTTGAACAGGCAATTGGTGTCTACTCAAAAGTACATGATTTAAGCCTGACAGATGCCACCAAGATCATGGGTCCGGGTAGTCTGGCGTCTAATCCGATTGATGCGATCTCTTTAGGTCTGGCATTGATGTTTGGTACAGCAGGTCTTCCACATATTTTAATGCGTTTCTTCACGGTAAAAGATGCTAAAGAAGCGCGTAAATCAGTCGTAGTTGCGACAGGTTTTATTGGTTATTTCTACCTGCTCACCTTCATCATTGGTTTCGGTGCGATTCTGTATGTATCGAACAACCCGCAATTCCTTGATGTTGCGAAAATGGCATTGACTGGCAAGCTGGAGCTGGTTGGTGGTAATAACATGGCTGCGGTGCACTTGTCTGATGCAGTGGGCGGTGATCTGTTCATGGGCTTCATTTCTGCAGTCGCATTTGCAACGATTCTTGCGGTGGTTGCAGGTTTGACCCTGTCAGGTGCCTCAGCAATTTCGCATGACTTGTATGCCAACGTCTTGAAAAAAGGCCAAACTACACCTGAATCTGAACTGCGCATGTCTAAAATTGCAACTTTAGGTCTTGCGATCTTCGCGATGATTCTCGGTATTCTGTTCGAGAAACAAAACGTAGCGTTCATGGTAGGTCTGGCATTCTCGGTTGCGGCATGTGCCAACTTCCCGGTGCTGGTGCTGTCTATGTTCTGGAAAGGCTTGACGACACGCGGTGCAGTGATTGGCGGTGTTGCTGGTCTGGTAACCGCAGTAACATTAATTGTGCTTTCTAAAGCAGTATGGGTCGACACCTTGGGTATTTCGGATACGCCGGTGAACCCGTTCAATGGCCCTGCAATTTTTGCGATGCCATTGTCATTCCTTTGCTGCTGGTTGTTCTCTGTGACAGATAATTCAGCACAGGCTCAAGCAGAACGCAAAGCCTTTGATGCTCAGTTTGTACGTTCACAAACCGGTATCGGTATCTCAGGAGCATCAGATCACTAAGATTTGATATCCTATAAAAAAAGTCCCGTAAGGGACTTTTTTTTATGCCCTTATGCTCCAAATTTTTTAGAGCAAGCGCCGTACTGAATTTGGGTGCGCTAGATTTTGCTTTGATTTTTTCAATCTTTGCATACAAATCGTACAGCTATATACTGCTTTAATCATGCTATGTTAAGCCTGATAAAATAACAATACATGCGTGCATGACTAGACAAACAAGAAGGGCAGTATGAAGCAATCTTTGCAGCAGTTCTGGCACAGCTTTACCCATCTGCCCTCAGCATGGCTGCTTTGTTTGCAATTGCTGATTTTGATCTTGTCCATGTTGAGTTATGAAAACCTGCCCTATCGAGCAGTCACCTGGATGCTCGGTGTCCTGGTGTTACTGGTCATTGCCAAGGTCATTCGCCAGACGCCGATGTTTACCATTTTAGGACTCAGCTTTGTGGCCGGCGCAATTCTATTTTCTTCACTGATTGTTTTGGGCCTGCGCTATACCTGGGTCTATGTGACGGCGAATCTGTTTGAAGCCAGTGCATATTTTAGTGCTGCTTATGGCCTGTTGCGTTATATGTTTCATGACCGCTATCTTACCAAAGATGAACTCTTTGCAGCTGGAGCGGTATTTACCTTACTGGCCTGGGGCTTTGCTTTTCTTTATAGTGTCTGCCAGTTATGGGTGCCTTATAGCTTTTCAGATCCTGACTTGCAAGCCCATCAGCCTTGGTTGGATTTGATCTTTCTCAGCTTTAGTGTCCAGTCCGCCACGGGCTTGTCGGATGTGATGCCGGTCAGTCCGCTGGCACGGATGCTGGCAATTATCCAGATGTTTGTCGGGGTGATGTATTTGGCCCTGATTGTTTCTCGCCTGATTGCCTTACATTATATTTCCCATCTGCCTAAACAAAATAGTGCAGAAAATCAACATAGAAGTCCGGATGAGTAAGAGACAACCCTTGGAATGATCGGGTTACAGTAACTTCACTGCTTTATTCGTCTTTACATTTTAAAATGTTGAAAATCAAACGTATCTATTACAGCAGTAAATTCTGCGAGATCGTTTGTACTTGTCAATAATGATGTAAGCCTCACGGCAATTCAATTTATTAAAAATGGGGGATGTATGCCTTCCACAAAACCATCTTGGTTTGCCAATATCAATCCAAATGTTTTTATTAGTACCGTCACGATTATTGCAATTTTCTTAGCTTTAGTCGTCTTTGCACCAGATGCTTTTTCACTGCTGACCCAGCAAATAAACCAGTGGATTACCAATTCCTTTAGCTGGTTCTATGTATTGTCAGTGGCATTATTTCTGATCATTCTGATTTATATTGCCCTGTCAGACATGGGTAAAATCAAACTGGGGCCTGATCATAGTCAGCCTAAATATAGCAGTACCTCCTGGTTTGCGATGTTATTCACTGCAGGCATGGGCATCGGACTAATGTTCTTTGGTGTGGCCGAGCCGGTAATGCATTATGTCACGCCACCTGCCGGCGAGCCAGAAACGGTAATGGCTGCACAGCAATCCATGCGAGTGACATTCTTTCACTGGGGGCTGCATGCCTGGGCCATTTATACGCTCGTCGGTTTGTCGCTGGCGTATTTTGCTTATCGGCATCAACTCCCCTTAAAAATTCGCTCAGCCTTGTATCCGCTGATTGGCAAAAAAATCTATGGCCCGATTGGAGACGGGGTTGATACCTTTGCCACCATTGGTACAGTCTTTGGCGTAGCCACGACTTTAGGTTTTGGCGTGACCCAGATTAACTCGGGTCTGAATTATCTGTTCGGGATTGAACAGGCACCGAGTACTCAGGTCATCCTGATTATTGTGGTCAGTGCCATGGCTGCAACTTCGGTGTTTTTTGGTCTGGATAAAGGAATTAAACGCTTATCTGAACTAAATTTGGTGCTTGCACTATTGTTGCTGATCTTTGTCTTTGTGGCAGGTCCGAGTATTTACCTGTTGCAGACCACTATTCAGAATGCCGGACAGTATGTTTCGAATCTGTTTAATATGACCTTTAATCTGTATGCCTATCAGCCAAGTGGCTGGATTGGGGGCTGGACCATCATGTACTGGGCCTGGTGGATTTCCTGGTCTCCATTTGTCGGCATGTTTATCGCCCGGGTTTCGGAAGGGCGAAGTATTCGTGAGTTTATCGTTGGCGTACTACTGATTCCCACTGGATTTACCCTGATCTGGATGGGTTTTATGGGCAATGCCGCACTGTACAGCATTATGCATGAAGCCAATACCAGCTTGCTAGAAGCAGTTCAGCGTGATTCTTCAGTCGCGTTGTTTGAGTTCCTTAATCATCTGCCTTTCAGTTCAGTGACCAGTATTATTGCGACTTTGCTGGTCATGTTATTTTTCGTCACGTCTGCCGATTCCGGTGCTTTAGTGACGGACTATTTGACAGCGAAAAGTGAGAATTCTCCGACCTGGCAGCGCCTGTTCTGGACAGTATTGATGGCATTATTGGCGATTGTACTGCTGCTGGTCGGTGGACTGGAAGCCTTGCAATCTGCCACCATCATGAGTGCCTTACCTTTTACTATGATCATGCTGCTGATCTGTTGGGGTCTCATCAAAGCCTTGCATCTGGATGTCACCAAAATGCATGCACTGCAAGCAGCACGCATTACCCCACGTGCGATTCAGAATCCACGCAGCTGGCAGCAGCGACTGGGCCTGATTATGCATTATCCGCATACTGAAAAAGAGGTACAGGATTATATTAGGAGCACAGTCAACAAGGCATTTATCAGTTTTAAAAGTGAGCTGAAGCGGCGTCAACTCCAGGTGAGTATTAGTGCACTCGAACATGGAGTACAGCTTCGTGTTGATCATCAGGATGAAATCAATTTTATTTATCAAGTGGTCGCAACCCAGACTTTAACGCCAAGTTTTATGTCGGAGCCGGAGTGTGCAGGAGCAGACTCCTATCAGGCCGAAGTATTCTTGAGAGAAGGCGGGCAGAGTTATGACGTGATGGAATGGACGCAGGAAGATCTGCTCCAGGATATTATTGATCAATATGAGCGACATTTGCACTTTTTAAGTCTGGTGCGTACACCGGAATAAGCGTATCTAAATCTGAAAATCAAGCAATAATAAAAAAGGACGCATCAAGCGTCCTTTTTTCTATTCAGCATCTAATTAAAAATTAGAAACGGAATTTAGCATTTACGCCAACAGTTTGTGTGTCTAAAGCAACTGCATCTTCTTCAGCAGCTTTAACAGCTTCAAAGTTAGCATTTACATAGCTAGCGCCAACAGAGACAGCTGGAGTAACGAAGTAGTTTACGTTTGCGCCCCAAGCTTTATCTGGAGAATCGTTGTAGCTAGATTCCATATAAGATGCGCCAACGCTTAACTTAGGTGTTAAGAAAAGATCAGTTTTTAGGTTATAAGCAGTATCACGACCATAGACTAAACCAGTTTCAAAACCGATAGCCATATTTGTACCGTCAATCGCGCCTACGTATTTAGTACGAGCAGTAATAGCATCTTTTTTATCAGCGATTGTTACTGCTTCTAAGCCTGCTTTAGCAACGCCGTTTGAAACAATATTGAATGCATCTAAAGAAGCTTGATCAGCAACGCTGGTATAACCCACAGCAACCAAGAAGTTAGGAATCAATAATGCACCAAGTTCTAATGCATAACGGTCGCCATTGTCATCTGCTTCACCAGCTTTATTATCAGCAATTGTATGGCTATAAGAAGCGCTTGCATAAACAGGCACAACTTTAGTTGGGATATAAGTTTCACCTTTCACGCCGTAAGTATGATTTACAGTACGTGAACGTCCAGCTTCTTCTTGACCATTTTCGCCATAGCTATACGCTAGAGCAACATTAGACGCTTGGTTTAGGAAAGCAGCTTCAGCTAAAGGACCTTTAGACGCATCTACATCTTTAAAGTAATAAGTACCTTGAACAGCGCCAGTGAAGTCTTTGTCATTTGCAGTGTTATCGATGTACTCTGACTGACCTTGAACTTCGAATTGATATGCTTGAGCACCGGTCATCGCTAATAATACAGCAGTGGCTAAACCTAGTTTTTTCATGATATTTACCATTTTGTTACAAAAGATGTACAACATAGAACATATTGTATTGTAACAATTTATTAAGTCAATCCGCTTTGAATTTAGTATTTTTTCGTCTTAAAATAATGTATTAGTTTTGTGTAATATTCATCTATTTAGCTTGAAATTGAATTTTATGTAAAATTTGTTTTATAACAAAAAGCTAGAGCTTAAAAATAGAACACTACGTCAAAGATTAAGAAGAAAATGTGTGGATATTATTATTCATTAATTAAATTGATTATTGATTTTTTATCGTAAAATTCAATTCATGTTTTAAGGATAAATTCATAAATATGTCAAAAAATATAAGATAAATTATCTAATTCATCACGCTTTATCATAAATTGCACGAATTTAAGGCAAAATCTGTTTAAAATTAGCATAAATGTCTCTTTTTTGAACCAAAATGTGATGCTTTTTAATCTCGACTAGGCCAATCGGCTTTACATTGTTAATAGATTTTTACATAATATCAGTATCAGGTTAAAGTTGATGTTTCATCATGATTTAACGTGATTCTCCACAATTTTTTTATTGGCCCAGCTTTCCCCAAGGTTGGGCTTTTTTTTATCCGCATTTTTTATTTACTTTCTATTCATCTTCTAAGATAGAAACTGTTCTGTAGCAATGAACTTCAGCAATAAAAATAGTAAAAATAAAGCACTAAAATGGTGCATATTAATTCATTAATAGATGACCTAAAAATATAAGCACTAAAAAAAACCCCAGTTTTCATAGAAAACTGGGGTTTTTTCGCCAAAATTTGCGGGTAAACTAAAATATCTGCTGAGGAATAATTTAACTCGCCCTAATGCGGTGCATTATGCACCCAATTGTTGCATGTGTAAATAGTGCGGAAAGCAAGTTTTGATATTTTTTTTAATGCTTAAAAGTCCTGTATTTGTGTTGTATTTTTTGTAGGATAAAACCCATAAAACTTTAGCCTGAATTTAAAAAGTAGCGCTTTTAAAAATTAAAATCAAAAAAATATAGAAAAAACATTAACTAAGTTGAATTACCTACTTTAAGAGTATTTCATTTTATTTGTATAATAATCAATCTATTTAGCTTTGCTTGTCATATTGGGGCGTAATACAACAGCATGAATACCTTACGCTCTGAGTGGATCAGTAAACGTTTGTACTGGTCGATGTCGATTATTATTTTATGTTTACTTTGTATCTGTATTCCCTTAATTGTGAGTAGCAGTCAAAGTTATTTAAAATCCAGACAAACCTATCAAAAATTGAATGCATTGCAGCAGGTCGCTGACCTGGCAAATAAAATTTCGCGTGAGCGTGCGCCTGCCAATAAGGCCATGTCCAGT
Source organism: Acinetobacter sp. F9 (assembly GCF_019195275.1). Lineage (NCBI taxonomy): Bacteria > Pseudomonadati > Pseudomonadota > Gammaproteobacteria > Moraxellales > Moraxellaceae > Acinetobacter > Acinetobacter sp. F9. The sequence goes on along the minus strand of NZ_CP078068.1, from coordinate 1,549,388 downwards.
TCGGTGCAGGAATTTGCCCAGCATCAGCAAGAGTTAATCAGCTACCGTCAACAGGTGGATCGGCAGCTCTCCCAGACGGCTGATGTCTTGACGGAGGTCGGTTTTAACAACCTGAGTCAGCAACTTTCACAGCTTGAGAATAGTTTGAAAAAAGGGCGTGCACAGGTTGATGCTTATACCCAGATGCCGCGTCAGCTGCGCAGTGCTCAGGAACTTGATCAGGCGATTCTGGCGATGTTTGCTGCCTGGGAAAGTTGCCGTGAACTTTTGCGTGACGTGGCGGTGGCTTCAGATAGCTCATCGACCCCTCTGAATAACTATATTAGCCAGATTCTATTTTTATCAGATTTACGTGATCAGGCCGGTCGTGTGGCCTCGTCTATCATGGCACATGTGACTTTTGAAGCTCCGCTTCCCACTGAAAATATTACCCGCTCTTTACAGACCCAACATCAGGTGCGTTATTTGTGGGCCTTGATTGATACCATTCAACCTGTTCAAGATAAGACTGAGGAATTCATCCGTTTACATCGGCGGGTAGAAACCGAGTTTATTCAGCAAGGCTTACCGATTGTGAGTGAGCTGATCAGTGACAGTCTGGAGCAACGTGACTACCGTTTGAGCGGAACAGAGCTGACTGAAGCGATCGTAGATAAATTTGCGACTGTGGTAGATCTGCAAACTTATCTGCTGCAATACAGCAGAGATGCCGCTATTCAGGAAATGAACAGCAATATGCAGCGTTTGATCTGGAGCGTGTTGGTATCGTTGATTTCATTACTGACCGCGATTTCCACCATGATCTTTGCACGCAAACAAGTATTTTTGCCACTTATTCAGGCACGCCGCATGTTGTTGAGTTTGTCTAAAAACTCGGGTCGTCAGAAAATTGATATGCGGCTGCGTGAAGTGAATCATTCTGATTCCTTATTCGCTGCCATTCAGAAATTGCAACAAATGTTGCAAGAACGCGATGCGCTAGAATTCCGTTTAAAAAATATTGCTCATTCCGATTCTTTGACCGGGCTGGCCAACCGTTTTGCGTTGGAAGAATATATCCGCTTTATGGAAAATCAGCCGGGTCAATTGAGCCAGACCTGTTTGATGATTATTGATATTGATCATTTTAAACAGGTGAATGATCAATATGGGCATATTATTGGCGATCAGGTGATTCAACTGGTGGCCGAGCGTTTACAGGCCAATGTCCGTGCTACAGATTTGTTGGTGCGTTATGGCGGCGATGAATTTCTGGTATTGATTGAAAATATCCAGATGCAGCAGGCACTGATTGTGGCTGATAAAATCCGGGCTGAAGTGGCTGAGCGTCATATTGTGACTGCAGCAGGAGACGAGATTCAGGTTTCGGTCAGTATCGGGGTTGCCATTGGTGCTGGCTCCTGGATAGCTTTGTTGTCAAATGCTGATGATGCTTTGTTTAAAGCCAAAGCGAAGGGACGGAATGTGGTGGCAGAGGTTTAGTCTAAAAGATTCCTTCTCTACTTTTGACTGCACAAAAGTAGCCAAATGTATTTAATAGAGTAGTTGTATAAAACTAATAAATTAACCTGAATTCGATATAAAAAAGAGTAAAAAAAATCTCTGAATTTATAACATATTGGTTCTCAAAAAAATGCTATAAAACAAGGCTTTTCAATGGATCATATTACCGAATTATTTCGTATTTTGGACGATTTTGCAAAACATTTAATCTTTAGAGAAAGTTTTAATTTCTGATCAAAAACCTAGACTGAAAAAGTCAGCCTTAAGCTTGTCTGAAGCAATAGACCTCTTGCGAAAGTCGTTATTGCAAGTTTATCCGGTTTAGCAGTGCAGCGATTAAGTTAATGCGTAAACCGAATCTTTTCCGTCTATTTCGATAGCGTTCACTTAATATTCTAAATGTTTTCAATTGACTATTAATGTATTCGATCACAATTCGTATTTTTCCAATCATTTTATTGTACTTTTTCTCAACATCAAATAAGGGGAAATTCTTCTTTTTCTTTATTGGCATCAATAATTTAAAGATATCTTGCTCTAATCCGTAGCACCCTAAATCGATCATAACATATTCACAATGTTTGAATTTCTTAACCGTTTTTTTCTTGCCAATTTAATGTCATGCTGACTGCCATTCGAGATATCTAGCCCTATGATTGGTTTGCTCTTCGGATGATAGATCACTTGTGCTTTTAGCGTATGTTTCTTCTTTTTACCACTGTAGAACTTACTCTGATTTTTGTTCGGGCGCTCTATTGAACATTCTGTTGCATCAATAATGACCCAGTTAAACTGTTTGTCTGCTGTGGTAATGCTTCGTTTTGGCAGGATAAAACGTCTTGATTTCATCAATGCATCTTCAACCTTTTTAATGGTTCGATTCACATTACTTTCAGCGATATGGTAATTTGCCGCCAATTCCAGTTGAGTGCTGTAATTCCGTAAGTAATTGAGAGTTAATAACAACTGATCCTCTATCTCTAAAGTATGAGGACGACCTGATTTCTTTTTGAGTGATTCTGCTTTTTCTAAAATCTTTATCATTTCAGTAAAAACTTGTCGAGGTACGCCAACCAAACGTTTGAATTCAGAATCTGAAAAACGGTTTAATTTCTGATATCTCATGAAATTTATATTGAGGTGGTTTTTACTTTCGCAAGAGGTCTGCAGATTTCGTCGAACTCAAGTTAAATTACTTTATTGAGACTTTTATAGAGTTCTTTTCTTGCTTCAAGAATTTTTATTTTATATTGAGCAGTTGTCTCGGGTCTTACTTCTTCACTCTTGAATAAAGTCTAGGTATTAAACTTTCCCAAAAGTTCACCGTAAAATCTTAGCTTTTTTTGCTATTCGTTATAGCCCTATAAAAGTAGGGGCTTAGGAAATTAAAATCATTCGTTTCACGTGAAACATTGGGTAATTGGGCCAGCAATGTCGAAATGGCTTCTAGCGCAGGCTTGAGAGCACCCTAATCAGCATTGAGCCACTTCCACTCAGGCTGTTACACTGCGAAATTCAGGTTTTATCGCTTGAACAGGAGTTAGATCGATCAAGCGATGTTAAGGGTTTTATACGTATCTAAATATTTCCAAAGATAGATTTTGCAAATAGACCCTGTACATTGTCCTGAATAGGGAGACATCTTGCAGCAGTCCAAGGGAAGAATGTTTCACATAATTTAAGATTTAGAATGAAAATGCCGAGGTGAGCTCAGCCATGTCGAATAATAGTGATATTGAACTGTCCAATTCGGATGATTGTGAAAAATATGTCAATCAGTTTATTCAGGAATTCCCTTTACGCCGTGCCGAAATCGGACAGGGTACCGTAATCAAACGTGCCTTGCCCAGCCGGCATAAACGCATGATTGGTGCCTGGTGTTTTCTGGATCATGCCGGTCCGGCCAGCTTTCCACAAGGCGATGGCCTGGATGTTGGGCCACATCCCCATATTGGTCTGCAGACCTTTACCTGGATGCTGCAAGGCACCATGATGCACAATGACAGTTTAGGTACTCAGCAGCTGATTCGTCCCAAACAGGTCAATCTGATGACCTCGGGCTATGGCATTTCACATACGGAAGTTTCTCCAGAAAGCGAAACGCATATGCATGCGGCGCAGTTATGGATTGCCTTACCGGATGACAAGATCAATATGGCACCGGCTTTTGAGCATTATCCTGAATTGCCGGCAGTGCATGATCAGGGCATCGAATTTACCGTCTTAGTCGGTGAATATTTAAAAACCGTTTCACCGGTAAAAGTGCATAGTGAACTGCTCGGGGTAGACCTGTATGCAGCAGAAAGTACCAGTGCGCGCTTAGCCCTGAATCCAAAATTTGAATATGGTTTTATGGTACTTGAGGGAACAGCCAGCATTAATGGGCATGAACTGACGGAAGATAACATGCTGATCCTTGAACCGGGATTAGAGCAGGTTAATGCTGATATTCATGCCGGGAGCCGTATATTACTCATTGGGGGTGAACCATTTGAAAGCCCGATTTTACTGTGGTGGAATTTGGTCGGACGTACCACCGAGGAACTTAAAATTGCGCGGCAACAATGGATTGAAGGCCATGAACGCTTCGGTTCGATTCCGGCCTATGATGGACCACGTTTAGAAGCTCCCGTATTTCCAGACCGGATGCGTGCTTCCAGATAAACGATCAGAATTGCAGGGGTGGGTGGAACCCGGATTTGAACTGAAAATGGCAAATCTGCAACCTAGGGAACAGAGCATTACAGTCATCAAAAATTGCGCTACATTCCGCTGCTTTTTGCTATGCTCAGCAAGCAAGAACAATAAAATCATGAGTCTAATATGTGTGTTTTACATCATCTCGAACAATCACGATCGTTTCGTATTCTCTGGGCCATGGAAGAGTTAGGACTGGATTATGAAGTGCAATATTATCAGCGCCAGCCTAATCTTTCCGCGCCACCGGCCTTAAAACAGATTCATCCCTTGGGTAAGGCACCAATTCTGACCGATCAGGAGCAGGTACTGGCGGAATCTGCGGCGATCCTGGAGTATTTACAGGAAAGCTATGATGAACAGCAGCAGTTTCGCCCAGAAGATCCTGCCGATAAGGCCCAGTACCGTTACTGGATGCATTATGCAGAAGGTTCATTAATGCCGCTGCTGGTGATGCAACTGGTGATGACTACTGTACCGAAACATACCCCGTTGCTGATTCGGCCTGTAGCCAAGAAAATTTGTGAGGGCGTGAAGAAACAGTTTGTACAAAGCCGCTTAAAAGATCATATCCAGTTTCTGGAACGTTATTTGAGTGAGCATGATTATTTTGCCGGACATTTCAGTTTTGCCGATATTCAGATGAGTTTTCCTTTGGAAGCCATGCAAAGCCGGACTGGCCAAAGTTATCCAGCGATTCAGGCTTATCTGAAACGGGTATCGCAACGTGCAGCCTATGCGCGTGCACTGGCCAAAGAAAAACAGATAGCATCCTGAAAAAAAAGCTGCCGATGGCAGCTTTTTTAATGGGGGATATCAGTCTGGAAAGCTAAGGCGCTCTTTAGGGAAAATTACCTTAAAAGTGGAACCCTGGTTTTCCTTGGATTCAATTTCGAGATGTGCCTGATGTTGCATCAGGACATGCTTAACAATTGCCAATCCTAAACCGGTGCCACCGGTGCGCCGGCTACGGTCTGAATCGATCCGGTAAAAACGTTCGGTCAGACGTGGCAAGTGTTTGGGATCAATTCCGATGCCGTTATCTTCCACTACAAAATAGGCAGATTCACCATCATCATGCCACCCCATGGTAATGATTCCACCTTTAGGCGTATATTTAATCGCATTGGTGATCAGGTTGCTAAAGGCGCTGGCCAGTTCCATATCTGAACCGATCAGATCGCAATGACTGTCAATGTCCAGATTCAGGGTATGGCCATAATCGATATTATAGGCCTGTGCATCATCAAATAGCTGATTCATCAGACTTGGCATTTCGATGATCTGGTTTTTGGCAATATTTTTGTCATTTTCCAGACGTGACAGCAGCAGCAGGTCATTCACCAGCGCGTTCATGCGTCGGGTCTGCGACTGCATCTGATCAAAGGCGCGTTTCCAGCGCGGATTGATGTCTTCCTGGTCGGTAAAAGTTTCAATATAGCCACTGAGTACGGTCAAAGGCGTACGCAGCTCATGCGAAATATTATCGACAAAATCTTTACGCATCTGTTCCAGATTGTGCATCCGGGTCACATCATAGGCGACCAGTACCCGGCTTTCACCGCCGAAGCGGGTCATTTTGACCTGGACATAATGATCTTCGAACAGCGAAGATCGCATTTTCAGGCCATCTGGTGACTCATCAATATGATGATAATATTCAATAAAACTCGGTTGGCGCAGCAAAGTTAAAATATTACGGCGACGGTCATCACTGGAAATCCCTAGCAGACGTTCGGCGGCTGGATTCCACCATTCAATCTGCTGGTTTTCATCAATTAAAACCACCGCTTCTTGCAAGGCCACCAGTGAAGACTGTGCTCGATCGATCAGTTCCACCATTTCTGCCTGCACAATCCGTTCCTGCCGCTGAGCGCGATAAACATTAAATAACAGTGCGCCCCAAATCCCGCCGATATTCGGTGGAACATCATAAGGGCGATTAGAAATCCATTCATTGACCAGATATAAAGAGCGCATCTGGGTGCTAAAGAACGCCACAAAGGCAATGACGATACAAATCCAGAAATACCCAATCCCAAAACCGATAAGGCTGGCGATGATCAGGAAAAAAGCCAGTAAGCGTAAATCCTGTTTGGCAAAATCCCATAAACTGCTGTAACGGATTCTTTTGTGCTCACGTGCCAGTTCGGGGACAGGGTAGGGTTCATACATAAAACAAGATTTACCTTAAAAGACGTTAACCTAAAGCCACATCTGCACGGGTTGAAAAACGGTAACCGGTTCCACGTACGGTTTGTACATAGCGGTTTGCGCCATAAGGTTCCAGCACTTTGCGCAAACGGCGTATATGGACGTCAATAGTGCGGTCTTCAATATAGACGTTGCCGCCCCAAACCTGATCCAGCAATTGCGCACGGGTATAGGCACGTTCCGGATGGGTCATAAAGAACGCCAATAGACGGTATTCAGTGGGCCCCATTTCCAGAATTTTATCACCAAAATTAACCCGCTGACTGACCGGATCCAGAATCAGGCCATTGGCATCAATGGTTTTTTCACCGCTGAGTGCATTGGCACGGCGCAGGACAGCTTTAATGCGTGACACCAGTTCCCGGGTCGAGAACGGCTTGGTCATGTAATCATCGGCACCGGCATCCAGACCTTGTACTTTGTGGTCTTCTTCACCGCGTGCGGTCAGCATGATCACCGGAATTTCTGACAGGCTTTCATCACGTTTCAGACGACGACATAGATCTACACCGCTGATCCCGCCCGGCATCATCCAGTCCAGCAAAATCAGTGCCGGACGCTGATCCACAATCATCTGATGCGCCTGCTTGGCATCTTCGGCCTGTAAGCATTGAAAACCGGCCATATCCAGAGAGGTATGGATCATTTCCCGAATCGGGAGTTCGTCATCGACGATTAATATGTAGTCATCTTTCACAACGCAATACCCTATTTCATGTAAACGGTGAACCGTTTTATATTTATGACAGGCTTATTACAAAGACTAATTATGACAGTATCATTGCAGAAAGGGAAAAACTGCTGAAATTCGCAAAGATTTGTGACAATTTTAGTAAAGAAACTTGTTAAAATATCATAAATTAATTTTACTTTTATCGGTGCTTCAGCAGAAATTAGCAACCTGTTTTAGAATACAGAAAATCTGGTTAAGCCTTCGATTTAACAGCTATTTTTTGTCGGAAAATGACTCCAATAATGCCAAAAATACCACACTGCACGATGATAAAACTTCCTCCAATGACTGCTTGAATCCGCTCATGACCCAGCGAATGGCAATTTGGGTGACATAGCCATTTAACCCGGTCGACACCAGTGAAATTTCCTGCTCACTACGATTTAACTGCGGCATCATTAACATGACAAAGGCATGAATCATGCGGTCGAAGCGCGACATGGTTTCATGAATGGTGGCCTGATTATGCAACTCCTGTACCAGCATGGCATCAATATAAATGATCCGTGCCATACGCGGATTGTCACGCAAGGTGCTAAGCAAGGCGGTTAGCCCCGCTTCAATCATTTTTTTCGGATCAGTGGATGCCTGCATCATGGCCTGCATGACATTCTGTTGCAGTTCATCAATCAGTTTTAAAAAGATGGTCTGAAACAGGTGCTCACTTTTTTTAAAAGATTCATAAAAATAACGTTCGGTCAGTTTGGCTTCATTGCAGATATCTTTTACGGTTACTGAAAAAAAGCCATGGCTGCCATAAGCTTCAATGCCGGCTTCAATCAGCTTTTCACGACGTACCTGCTGTCGCTCAGCCATCGACAGGCCTTTAAACTGACGTTCCTTGCTTTTGGGTGGTCGTGATGGTGTTGCTGCATTGATTGAATCGGTCATAAGGCCTGGCTACTCATCTGCATGAAGATTTTGAATATCTTAGCAATAAATCACGCTTTGACCTATGTCGAAATTCAGCAGAGGAATTTGGCCGCTAAGGACATCGGATAATTATTGACAATCTATATTGTCAAAATTATATTGAGGATCTGTGCTAACTCCTGAAACAACAGAACAAGATCCTGCTGTCATGGAAGAGCAGTTATTTACATAAGGAAATTCAATGAAAAATTTTAAGAATAAAGTCGCTGCCATTACCGGTGCCGGTTCAGGGATCGGTCAGCAACTGGCAGTTTTGCTGGCACAGCAAGGCTGTCATCTGGCACTAAGTGATATTAATGAACAGGGACTGGCACAAACGGTTGAATTGTTGCAGGGCAGTGATGTTCGGGTGACGAGTCAAAAAGTTAACGTGGCCAAGCTACAAGAGGTACGCAGCTGGGCAGCACAGGTGGAGCAGGATCATGGCAGTGTCAATATAATCTTTAACAATGCCGGCGTGGCACTTGGCTGCACCGTAGAAGGTGCGAGCTATGAAGATCTGGAATGGATCGTCGACATTAATTTCTGGGGCGTGGTGTATGGCACCAAAGAATTTTTGCCTTTAATCAAGAAAACCGGCGATGGTCATGTGATTAATATTTCCAGTCTGTTTGGTTTAACCGCGCAGCCGACCCAGTCGGCATATAACGCGACCAAGTTTGCAGTGCGTGGTTTTACCGAATCCTTGCGTCAGGAACTGGATTTGCAAAATTGTGGCGTGAGCGCACTTTGTGTACATCCGGGGGGAATCCGTACCAATATTGCCAATGCTGCGAAAATGAATGACAGTATGCTGACCCTGGGCATGAATCCGGAAAAAGCCGCCCGTAATTTTAATAAACTGCTGCGTTGCCCGCCAGTAGAAGCCGCTCGTCAGATTCTGGAGGCGGTACAGAAAGACAAACGCCGTTTATTAATTGGTAACGATGCCAAAGCTGTTGATTTGATTCAACGGATCTTACCAAGCGGCTATCAGCATGTCACTGCACTGGCAAGCCAATTCGGCAAAAAGAAGAAAAAATCTGCTTAAATCATTGGATATTAAACCCGCAAAAGCGGGTTTTTAATCTTTTATTGTAGATCAGGAGTGAGTTGCTGTAAGGCTGTAGGCATGTAAAATAATGAAGCTAAACCAATATTTTAATGGTTTTTTTCTTCCAGACCAACTGATAATACAGTCCCTGCAAAATACACATGCTGACAAAGGCCAATGCATAGGCATACCAGATCCCTTCCAGCCCCCACCACCGGCTAAACAGATAAGCGGCAGGAACTTCAATACAGAGAATTGCAAAAATATTGATCAGCATCGGTGCAGTTACCGTACCACTTGAACGCATAATTGACGCAAAAATGGCGCTGGCACCAAAGAATAAAATAGACCAAAGCACAATGAATAAAAGTTGCTGACCCAGCACCACGACCTGAGGATCAGTAATAAACAGTGCCATTAAATATTTTGAGAACAGATAGGCCAAAACCACCAAACCGCCAGTAAACAGAATATTCATACTGAGTGCAGTCCGTGTGACTTTATTCAGCAAATCGGATTTTCCTGCACCAATCGCTTGTGCACCAAACACAGAAGCTGCAATCGCAATCGACAGAGCAGGAAACTGGATATAATTTAACACCTGGTTGACCGCACCATAGGCAGCCGTTGCTTCTGCGCCATAGCGGTTGACCAAGCCGACAATCACCAGACCGGCGACAGAAGTCGTGATCATCTGTATTCCAGTCGGAACGCCCAGACTTAAAATAATTTTGCTTAATTTAGGCTGATGGCGGATATGTTTTAATAATGCCCAGTCCAGCCTGAGCGGATGTTGTTTATAATTTAAATACAGGACTAGAAACAACAATACGGCCAGATTACCCAAAATGGTGGCAATTGCCGGCGAGATAATGCCCATTTGGGGAAAGCCAAAATATCCGGCAATTAATATCGGGGTGACTACCAAGCCCACGCCAATGGTGAGTGCGGAAGCAAACAGCGGTGTGGTGCTGTCGCCTACACCGCGCAAGATAGAGGTATAAATAATATAAATAAAAATTAGGGGACTACCTGCCAGCATCCATTGCACATAGGGCAAGGATAAATGCATCACCTCCGGATCTGTACCGAGCGCCAAGAGGATATTTTCGGCAAAAATCACACCAAACAGCGCGATCAAGCTTCCGCCAATCAAGGTCATAAATAAAGTTGAACCGACCACACAGCGCACTTTTTCGATATTTTTTGCGCCCCAGGCCTGTCCAATAAGTACAGTAGAACCGGCAGATAAGCCAATGACAAAAGCCATCAAACAAAACAGGATCGGGAAAAATACCGCAACCGCAGCAATGGCATTGACTCCCAGCATTTGCCCGACAAAAACCGTATTAATCGTGCCTGAAAGGCTTTGCAGGATATTGGTTGCAATTAATGGCAACAGAAATACCAGAAAGGCCTTCCATAAATTCTGTTGTTGGATCAGTGATTGCTGTACCATGCCCTATCCTGTTATTGATTTTTCATCTATTTAATTATGTTGCTATTATTGAATAAAGCAGGAATAAAGGCCTTAGCTTTTAAGTAACTAAGGCATTTATTTTATAAGAATTTTAGTTAAAATTTGAATTAAACCTTTGAAAGAATTTGACCTGCCTGAATCAGGGTCTGTTCTTTTTTTGCAAAACAGAACCTGAGCAGGCGTAAATCGGCAGGCGCTTGCTGGTAGAACACAGAGACTGGAATTGCCACGATCCCGTGTTGCTCTGCCAGAAAATGACACATCTCTACATCATTTAAATCAGACCGGATAGCCGAATAATCGAGATTCTGGAAATAAGTTCCTTGAGAGGGCGTCCATTTAAAACGTGATGTTTCAATTGATGAATTAAATAGATCACGTTTGTTTTGATAGAACCGTGAAAGTTCACGTATATGTTCAGGATGCTGTTGCATGTATTCCGCCAAAGCCACCTGAATCGGAGTCACGCCACAGAAGCTGGCAAACTGATAAATCTGTCTGAACATTCTCATGAGTGGCGGTGCCGCAATACAAAAACCGGTTTTCCAGCCGGTGACATGAAAGGTTTTACCAAAAGAACCGATCACGAAGCTACGCTCGCGCAGTTCAGGAAATGACCAGGCTGAATGGTGCTGAACGCCGTCAAAAACCAGATGTTCATAGACTTCATCGGATAACACCACAATATTGCGCTCACGGATCAGCTCAATCAGATGCTGCCAGTCTGCTCTGGACCAGACACTACCGCTGGGATTGTGAGGAGTGTTGACCACAATCATGCGGGTATGGTCATTGATGGCATCTTTCACCTGACTCCAGTCCACAGAAAACTCTGGATGCTGTAATGCAATATGTACGGGGGTTGCACCAGCCAGCTGTATTGCAGGTGCATAACTGTCATAGCTCGGATCGAAAATAATCACTTCATCACCCGCACGAACTGTGGCCTGAATCGCACAAAAAATCGCAATTGTGGCGCCGGAAGTAATCGTGATCTCTTCTAGCGGGTCAATGCTCAGCTGATCGCGCTGTCGATACAGATCGGCCACCAGCCCGCGCAATATCGGCAAGCCATCTCCAGGTGCATACTGGTTAAATCCGTTATGACTGGCCCGGCTCAAAGCCTCAATCAATGCCGGTGGCGCAGGAAAGTCTGGAAATCCCTGTGAAAGGTTCAATGCGCCGAGTTTTTGTGCCAGGGCCGACATGGTGCTAAAAATCGTGATGCCTAGATCAGGCAGTTTAGAGGGGAATTCCAGCATGTCCTTGGCCTTGAAAATAAGATTGAATCCAGTGTAGCAGCAAGTTCTACTCTGAATAATCAGAAAATTCTGAAATATTTGGCATTATTTTTACTTCTATTTTTCAGAGATTTATTGAATAGGTGCAATTGAATTACTGAAAATCAAATGCCTAATTATGTGAAATGCACACCGAGCTGGACGAAATGGGCAACTTTTCCTAGAATTTGCTCCACAATAATAATGCTTAAAACTATAACTATAAAATGCCAAAACATATTCATCTGCTACTGGAGCAACTTGGGCTGAACCGGCAGCATCGTGCGCTGCATCTGCAGTTTTCACATCTGCCCTTAAATCATCAGGTCCTGATTCAGCGGGTTGATGGCCAGCATCAGATTAATCAGGGTCTGCAGGCAGAACTGATCTGCCTTTCTACGCAGGCCAATCTTGCTTTAAAGCAATTTATAGGTTGTCAGGTGGCAGTAGATCAGGTGACAGATCGTGGCGAACTTTTTCGAACCAGTGGCATTATTACCGCAGCCAGTCAGGGACACAGCGACGGTGCCTTGAGTCTGTATAAACTGACCATGCAGGATGCTACTGCACTCTGGCACAAACGCCGTAATAGTCGGGTGTTTATGAATAAGAGCGTGCGCGAAATCAGTGAAATATTATTTAGTGAATGGCAAAGCAGAAGTGCATTATTTGCAGCCAGTCTTAGTCTTGACTTGACCGGATTAAATCGGGATTACGATGTACGCCCTTTTGTGATGCAGTCCAATGAGTCGGATTATGATTTTTTAACACGTTTATGGCGTAGTGAAGGAATAAACTGGCTGATTGATGAAAAGCACTCCATTGTTCCGGTGTCCGCTACTGAGATTCAGCCGCAGAACCTGCGTTTAATCGATCATTCTCAAGCCTTTTCAGCTTTAAAACGCCGTTCAATCCGCTTCCATCGCAGTCATGCCACCGAGCAGTTTGATACGCTGACCAGTCTGATTGCCGTACGTCAGCTTAATTCCAACAGTACCCATACCCAGCGCTGGCAAGCGCAGCACCTTGCGCAGGATCAAAGCCAGTCCTTATTAAATACTCATCAGCAAAGTAGCGTGCAGGATACGGCCAGTCTGAATCTTGAAGATGCCTGGAACATTAGTCCGGCCTGGACAGGTGATTTGAATGCCGAGGATCAGGTGACGGCATCTGGTACGGCACAACTGGAACGACTGAATCAGCAGCTCAATCATTATCATGCGCTGCAATCCAAATATTTTAAAGCCAGCAGCAGTGTACGTGATGCTCAGGTCGGGTATTGGTTTGAATTAAAACAGCATGCTGAAATTGATCAGCATCCCGTGCATGAGCGTGAATTTTTGATTTTGGGTAAACGCTTCTATAACCAGAATAATTTACCTAAAGATATTTTATTGCAGCTAGACAGCTTGCTCGGTCAAAGTGATTGGCAAATTTCGGAGGAAGAACGGCAGGCCAATGAGTTGTATATCGTCCGCCGTGACATTCCGGTCGTACCTGAATATCAGCCTTTTGTACATCGCCCCGCTGCATATCCGCAGCGAGCTCGAGTGGTCGGGCCTGAAGGTGAAACAATCCATGTCGATGCTTGGGGAAGAGTGAAAATTCGTTTTCTATTTACCCGAAGCGATGACCATCAACATGATGCCGGTGCAGGCAGCAATGACAATGATAGCGATTCGGCCTGGATTGATGTATTAACCCCTTGGGCTGGTGAAGGTTATGGAGTCAGATTGCATCCACGAGTTGGTGAAATGGTGGTGATTGATTTTTTTGAAGGCGATATCGATCGGCCCTTTGTTATGGGACGGATTCACGAAGCAGAACGACATCCAGTGATGTTTGATGCGAAGGGACAGTTACCAGCCACCAGAAAACTCAGTGGGATCCGTTCCCAAGAAGTAGAGGGTGAGGGTTTCAACCAGCTGCGTTTTGATGATACGACGGATCAGATTAGTGCGCAGTTACACAGTAGTCATGGGGTTAGCCAGTTGAATTTAGGAAATCTCAGTTATTCTAAAGAAACCGAATCGAGTGAAGGTCGTGGGGAAGGGTTTGAACTGAGGACAGATCAGTGGGGGGCAGTACGAGCAGGGCAAGGCTTACTGATTTCGACCTATTCGCAAGATACAGCAGCAGGTAATCACCTGGATGCTAAGCCTGCCAAGAACCAGATGGAATCAAATCTGAATAACACCAAAGTTCTGAGTGACATGGCAGAAGCTCAGCAAACTGATCCGCTTGAGCTTTTTAATAGCTTAAAACAATTTCTGAATCAACTAGAAACTGAAGATGCGAGCAAAGCCACTGCATTTAAACAGGCTGTTATGTTATTAACGGCACCACATTCGATTGCGCTGAGTACAAATGAAAATATTCATTTATCTGCAGACCAGCAGATAAATTACAGTGCAGGGGGAAATATCCATCTATCGACTCAACAGTCTCTGATTGCACATGCGCAGCACAAGATCAGCCTATTTGCTGCCCAGAACGGAGCACGCTTATACGCAGGCAAAGGTAAAATTGAAATGCAGGCCCAAGATGATGCCATCGAAGCAATTGCACGGAAGGTGATTAAGCTGATTTCAACTGAAGACAAGATTGAGATCACCAGTCCGAAAGAGATCCTGCTAACCGCAGGAGGATCTCAAATAAAGATTAATAGCAGTGGAGTATGTATCACAACTGGTGGGAAGTTTGAATGTAAGGCGGGGCAGCATAGTTTTATGGGAGGGGCTAAAACTTTTTATGATTTACCTGAGTTGCCTAAAATTGGTCCATATGCTGTAGATTTTTTATTTACTAGTTTGGGCGGTACAGGAATTGAAGGTGCAGAGGTAACTATGTTCACACCTGAAAATAAGGAAATTTTATGGGAAGGTAAAACTGATTTAAAGGGTAAGTCTGAATTATCTATTTTTCAAAAATCATTAGCTTATGAAGCATTAGTAGGATTTAAACAATGGTCTAGTAGCTTTGAAGATTTGGAATTTAAAGTGCCTGATATAGAAGATGAGTTTGATGTGGGAGAGCATGGAATTCAGTTGGAAGATATTGAATAATTATAAAGGTAGTCTCTGTGAATTATTATATCGTAAAAAAAGGAGATACATTATGGGGTATCTCGAGAAAATTTAATATTACTGTGAAAAAAATAGCAGAAATTAATGAATTAGATACTTCTATAATCCATAAAATAAGAATAGGTCAAAAAATTTATATTAATGAAAAGAATAAGATTAATGCTGAAGTGGTTTTAAAAATCATATTATTAGATTTATCTTTTAAGTCAATTCCAAAAGGTACTGTAAAGCTAGAATATGATGATAAGTCAAAAGAAATAATTTTTAAAGATGGTGTAATCTATAATATAGAAATATTAGACCATTTAAAAGGACTAAAAGTTTATTATAAAAATATTAAAGGTGCCTTTGATCTAATAGCTCATCATAAAAAATTACCTATAGGAAAAAAAGTTTTAAGATTAACTTCAAGACAAATGAAGGTTTCAGGTGTACATTATCCTAAGTCTGGTATAGCCCAACAGACATTAGATGAAATTAAACAATCATTAAAAAATTTAGCAGACCCAGTTATAATGGGAGGAAGTAAAAAAATAGATGAGCTACATACTAATAAATCATCTTTGCCGGAGCCAAGAAGTGATCAAAAAAGGACTGATTCAGGTAATAGTACTCATATAATTGCAAGCCAATTTACAGAAGAAAACTTTATTCTAAGTAGCGTCAATAATAAATATAGAAAATTCGTTATAGAGGCTTCGAAGCGGCATAATTTTACACCTCATAGCCTCGCAGCTTTAATTCATGCTGAGGCTGCAAAAAAAAGTAATGGTGAATGGGATCCGGAAAGTTTTAATGCAAGTACAAATGCTGCTGGACTAACACAATTTTTAAAAAGTACTTGGCTTGAAATTTGTAAAAATCAACATACTCTAATAGGACAATATGCTTCAAAAAATAAGAAGCTCACTGAGAAGCAACTTCTCAATTTGAGATTCATTCCTGAATTCTCTATTGATGCAGCAGCAGCTTATGCAGTCGTTAACTTTAAATGGTCAAAATTGCCTTATCAAAAATTAACAGAACCAAGTTCAATAGCGAAATTTGCTTATCTATTACATCATGAAGGAGCGGGTGGTACTAGGTCATTCATACAAAATAGTTTTTCTCAACAAAGAGCGAAGAATTTGTTATTTGCACAATTTGGAAGTAAAGGTAAACAAAGAGCCTCAGATTATTTGAAAAGATATAATGATGATGCAAAAGCTGCCTATGGAGCATGGTTAAGAGCTTATATTGATGCACATATTAATATTTATGATTATGTACTGGATAAATCAAAAACTTCCGGGGTAAATTTATCTTTAGAAGAAACAATAAAAATTTTATTAGAACAAACTTCTTCACCAACACCAACACCAACACCAACACCAACACCAACACCAACACCAACACCAACACCAACACCAACACCAACACCAACACCAATCTTAAGTAAAGAAGTACAAGAAAATAAACCTGTAGGAGGAAGTGAAATATGGGTAGATCCTTTAGCAGTAAATAAGTTAAGAACTGCTGGTCTTGCAAATATCAAAAGTGCCACTTTTGGGAAGGTTAGAAATGGAGGTACAAGAAATCATCAGGGTATAGATCTAGCTGCTGACTCAGGTACAAATATTTTTGCAGTATGTAGTGGCATTATTGCTGTCGCAAAGGATAGTGGAGGGCCATATGGTAAAATTGTTGTATTAGAAGTAAACATTGATGACCTGCCTATACAACAAAAAAATTATGCATTAAAAAACATTATAAACAGTAATTTTATTTATTTTTTTTATGCACATCTATCTACAATAAATGTTGAAAAGGGAGATGCTGTGGATGTTACAACAGTTTTAGGTAAAACAGGTTCTAGTGGAAATGCGAGTGGAATGACTACTATTTCAAAGGGTGGACATTTACATTTTGAGACAAGAAGCTCGCCATTATTGGGTAAAGGCCTACAAGGAAGATTTGATCCTATCCCCTTTTTTTTAAATAAATTAATTTAGGCTTTTTAAAAAATATGAAAATAATTAAATTCCTAGTAATAATTAGTACTTTTTTTTCATTATCGTGTCATTCGAATAATATAGATTGGAATGATTATCAGCAAAGTGCTATACAAACCAATGAGCCAATTTTGTTTTTAGATCAATTTGGTAGTTTTTCTCAATTAAATGAAAACTTAAAGTTAGGTTTGGTTGATTACGGTAATAAAAATAAAAAATATTCTGGTGGAAATTATATTCTTAAAAGTTATGGTGTTGAGGTCTTTAATAATCAAATAGAATATACTTTGTTCCAAAGTACAGTGCCTTTAAAATCTAGTGTCGATTTAAAGATACTATATCAAGATGAAAAAATAGTAGCTTTTCGAACAAGAGAATTTAGTGAAATAGATTATGTGAAAAGAGCTTATAAAAAATTTAGTTCTAATATATTTATATATAATAAATTATCAAATTTAGTAGTCGAGGTTCCAGTAGTAGATTCTTCATCTAAGAGTTTAGAAAGTAATTATTTAAATATATTGGCTGGTGATAATTTTTCTTATTTTGTCAAAGAAAGAGAATATCTATATGAGGCGGATATTAGCGAAGGTAACGGTAAAATTAATAATTATAAATTAGTATTGAATTTAGAATTAAAATGTTTATTCTATACATTAGGTTGTGAAAATATAAATTCTAAGAAATTACTGAAAAAATAAGTTACTAGATTGCTACATCATTAATGTAGCAATCTTTTTTAACTTCACCCTTCCAAAACTTCTTCCAACAACTCTTCACTCGGTGCAAAGTAATATGCTCCATCTAGTGGAGTGACGAAGTGTAGCAAGCGGTCATGGATCCCATCGCCAGACGTACCAAACATACGCTCTAACATGGCATCAATAATAGTTAAATCTTTGGTATAGGCAATGAAGAATAGACCTTGGTCACCACGGCCATCACCATAAGGCAAGGAATGACGGAGAATCTCCATTTCTTCGCCTTCTTCATCTTCCACTACAGTACGTGCAACGTGAGCATTTGCCGGTTTAACCTCATCCTCCAGTTCAATCGATTCCAGTTTGGTACGACCCATCACTTGCTCTTGAGTATCGACTTTCAGCTTTTTCCACTTTTCCAGATCATGCGCATAACGCTGGGCAAAAATAAATGAACCATCTTGGAAAATGCCCGTATCTTCACCGAGTAATGCCACCTCAGCACGATCATCTGGGAATTGCGGATTTTCAGTGCCATCAATAAAGCCTGTCACATCACGGCCATCAAAATAGCGAAAGCAGACACGTTCATCCAGAACTTCAACCTGATCCTGAATCCCTTCAAAAAAAGCCTGACTCAGCGCAAAACAGATATCCGCCCGTGCACTGGCAATATGAATCAGAATATCTGCCGGAACAACCGGCATTGCAAATGAACCCTGAATCGGTTCAAGCTGTTTGAAACCCGCAGGGCTTTGTGAATAAAGTCTTGACCAAAGCTCAGGACCAAAAGCGACAGCTGTTTTAATTTGTGCTTGAGGATGTTGCGTAATCAGACGATCACGAGAAGTAAAAAGATGTTCTAATTTTTCTTTGAGTGCTTCAATATTTAAGTCTTTAAGACGCAATACAATAAAGCGAGCATGATCTGAGGGGAGGGGCAAGATTACCGATTGGGCTGTCATTCATGGCTCCTGTAATGATAAATCCTGTTTTTTAATGCACATATTGTGCCTGAAGCTCTGCAGAGTGAACAGTGCAGCGCCTTATATTTAAGCAATTTTTTAGCCTGAATCTATTGGATAAGTCCTATAATATTGTGCAAGTTTTCCAGAGTTGAATGTTCATGTCCTACCAAATGTGGTTTGCCTATATGCTGGCCTGTTGGGTGATTAGTGTTTCACCCGGTGCAGGGGCAATTGCCTCGATGTCGAGTGGGCTGAATTATGGTTTTCGACATGGCTACTGGAATGCATTGGGTCTGCAACTGGCATTACTGGTGCAGATTGCAGTGGTGGCAGCCGGAGTGGGGGTGCTGTTTGCGACCACGCCATGGGCATTTTTGGTGGTGAAATGGTTTGGTGTGGGCTATTTATTATATTTGGCTATTTTACAGTGGAAAGCGCCACTACAATCCATCGAAATTAAACATGAATTGGCACGTAAATCTGCGGGAAAACTGATTTTATATGGTTTTTTGGTGAATATGAGTAATCCCAAAGCCATTGTGTTTTTACTGGCTGTATTGCCACAATTTCTGGATTTATCCAAACCACAATGGATTCAGTATGTGATTATGGCGCTGACCATGATCACGATTGATCTGATTGTGATGGCGGGCTACACGGGGCTTGCTGCAAAAGTTTTACGATTGCTCAAGTCACCAAAACAACAGAAAATTATGAACCGTAGTTTTGCAGTGCTGTTTGCTTGTGCTGCGAGCTTATTAAGCTTGGTACATCAATAACAGTATGGAATACATTTTTAAGTCTATTAATTGATTTTTAAGCGTATTTCATCTAGTTTGATCGCATGAAAACAATAATAGGCAAAGCAGCATGTCAACGCCATTATGGATTTTGATCTATGTCTTACACTGCATTTTAACCAAGTGGATTATTTCGTGGGGCGGGGCAGCATATATTAGAGGCTGGAAAACATGGTTTGTGTTTAACACATCTCAATCTGAAGAATGGACGAAAGATCAGGTAATTATGATGGCGTGGTTCTTTTGGATTGCATTCACGATTTTATTTTTGATTGGGCTGTTTAATCCTGAATTTCGCTTTTATAAATTAAAGAATAGTCTGTGATAATTGCGCCAAGAATTCATCTTCAGTCATCACAACAATGCCATGTTGTTTAAAGAGTGCAGCGGTAACACCATCGCCCTGAATTTTATGTCCTGAAAATGATCCGTTATAAATCAAATCACTACCACAAGAGGGACTGTGAGCTTTAAGAATTGCATGTGTGGCGTGAAAGTCTTGCGCAACTTTTAAAGCGAGATATGCACCTTGTATAAAAGCTTGAGAAACATCATTGCCTAGAATATCTATAACTAAAGATTTTTGCGCAAGTACATCTAAGCCTGAACCATTTTGAATTTCGGCAGGTGGATGTGGAATCGGTAGTCCACCTGAGATTTCAGGACACAGACTGATATATTGATTTGGAACTAAAGATTCGAGCACTTCTTTGACAAGGCAATCCTTGCCATCGTAACGAACTTTTTGACCGAGCAAACAGGCACTCACAAAGTAGCGTTTAGTCCCCATGTCCTAGCTCAGCTTTTTAAATTTCTGAAAGATAAACATCATTGCAAATAACACTGCCATGGTCAGCACAATGGTCAGCCCAGTTGAAGTATTAAGGCCTGCGCTCGACCAGAGGCCTACTGTCACACCAATCTGTGCAATCACGAATGCCCAGATCACCATTTGGCGTGGAGAGTTTGCCAGAAGGCGAGCAGTCAGAGCAGGAATAACCAACAATGCACCCATCAATAGGGAACCGACCGCGCGTAAAGCCAGTACAGTAAATAGCGCAAGCAATAACATAAAGATCAGGCGTTGCCATTTGGCATTTACCCCTTCACTGACCGCCATATCCGGATCAATCGCGATCTGAATCTGGGCTTGCCAGCTTTTATATAAAACACCTAAGGCCAGAATGATCACAATGGCGAACGTGGGCAAGTCCGTCCAGGAAATGGTCAGTAGATCACCGAATAAATAGCTGAGCAGTTCAGGTCTTAAACTTGGTAAATGTTGAATAAACAATAAACCCGAGCAAAGTAAGGTCGCTGAACACAGTGCAAGCAGGGCATCATTGGGGAGGCGGGGATCATGTAGCACCCACAGAATGGCAACCAGCAATAATGCCAAGAAGGTCACGCCCATCCACAGCGGTAGACTTAAGGCGCCTGCAATCGCAACACCCAGTAAAGTACCATGTGCCATAGTATCAGCAAAAAATGACATACGACGCCACAGCATCAAGCAGCCTAGCGGTGCCGTCAGAAACACCAGTAGCGTGCCCATAATCCATGCAGGTAAAAGGAGTTGTAACCAATCCATCATGGTTTAAGCTTCCGGCTCGGGGTGAATATGAGGGCGCGTATCATGCTGACACGGCATAGCAGAATCGCCATGCGCACAATGATCATGATGATGCTGATAAAACACCCGGTTGGTGCCAAAGATTGCCTGATATTCTGGATGCTGCTGCACGCTTTCCGGCAGGCCGCTGCAACAGATATGCTTGTTCAGGCACACCACCCGAGTCGTACCTTGCATCACCCATTGCAGGTCATGTGACACCATTAATACGGCACAGCCATATTTTTCCGGCAAGTTACGCACATATTCATACAGTTCAGCTTCGGATTGAATGTCCAGACCTTGCATCGGTTCATCCAGTACCAGAATATCGGGTTGGCGTAATAAGGCCCGTGCCAAGAGCACCCGCTGACGCTCACCGCCTGAGAGTTGCTGAACTTTGGAATCTTGCAGTTTACTAATGCCAGTATCGCGAATAATTTCGGTTTTGATTTTGGATGGGCATTTTTCCAAAGCCAATAAGTCTTTTACACGCAGTGGCAGACTATGCGATGGATTGAATTTTTGCGGCACATAAGAGAATTTCAGTTTACGTGCAGTTTTGATCTCACCGGATTGCGGTTTCAAGATGCCGAGCATGACTTTAATTAAAGTCGACTTGCCTGCACCATTCGGGCCAATCAGCGTGACAATCTCTTTTTCTTGCAATGAAAAATCAATGGCTTTTAAAATATCACGCTCATCAATCTTGACCCAGATCTGGGAGAGCTGAATCAGGGGGAAGGCACTTAGGCTTTGTTGCGACACTGCTGACAGATTCCTGAAATTTCAATAATGCTGTGATGTGCGCTAAAGTCATCCGAGCTTGCAAGTGCATCAAGTTGGTCAAGCAGACCTTGCGCTGATGCTTCTGTCACCGCTTTACATTCGGTACAGATTAAAAAAGCCGCCTGATGCCCTTCACGTGGATGGCAACAAGGAATATAGGCATTGATCGAGGTCAGGCGGTGAATCAGCCCTTTACCCAATAAAAAATCCAAGGTTCGGTATACCGTAGGTGGCGCCGCAGGACGATCACTGGCATTTTTCATTTGTGCCAGTAAATCATAAGCCCCCATCGGGCCAGTCGCATTTAAAATGAGTTCCAGCACTTCTTTACGCAAAGGGGTAAGGCGTGCGCCTGTTGCTGCACAAAGACTTTCCGCTTCAGCAAGACGTTGTGCGACATTGGGATGGTCGTGCACGCCGTGCAATGCGTTGTGGTGTTCGTGCGAACAAGAACCCATAGTTCACCTCAAGTGCGAAACTGAAAATTAATAGATTTCAAATCTTAACATGAAGCGTTCAGAGTTTCGATTGGGCATAGGTATTTTTGTATTTTTGTTATATTATAACACTCACTAATTTTCTCGTTTTTAAGTGATTTCTACTCATGTTCCGTCTCCTTGCAATGGGTCTTTTGGCTTTGTTCAGCACACTCAGTTGGTCACAAAGTCTGGTGGTCTCGACTCAGCCGATCTATCTGATTGCCAAGAAAATTACTCAGGGCGTGGAACAGCCGACTTTATTACTGGCCAATCAGAGCGGACATGATGTCAGTCTGACCCCGGCACATCGTAAAATCATTCAGGATGCCGGTCTGGTGATCTGGCTGGGTCAGGCGCATGAGGCACCGCTGGCCAAAGTGCTGAATGACAGTTATAAAGGTATCGCTATTTTAGAGTCCGGTATTTTGACCACATTGCCGATGCGTAACCCGCGTGGTGAGGCCTTAAAAAATACGGTAGATACGCATGTCTGGCTCGATCCGAATAATGCCGTAAGGATTGGTTTCTTTATTGCGGCGCTGCGTTCGCAACAATTGCCGGAGAACCGTGAACTGTACTGGAAAAATGCACGCGACTTTGCGCAAAGCATGTTTGCGACGGCCCAGCGTTATAGTTCCAGCACTAAAGCCAAAGCTTACTGGTCGTATCATGATGCCTATCAATATCTGGAACGTCCCTTGAATCTGAAATTCATGGGCGCACTGACCGATGATCCACATGTCTCGCCAACTGTGGCACAAATCAAGTTCTTACAGGATCATCGCCCACAGCCTAAAATGTGCCTTCTGGCCGAAGGTCATGCCAGTGAAAATCAGTACCGAAAACTCAAACCGGTGGTGTTTCAGCATGTCGATGAAAGCATGAGCGGGGCAGGGGACTTTGTGCAAGCCTGGCAGCAATTAGCAGCAGAAACCCAGAAGTGCGTATTAAATGCGCGCTAATGATTTAAAAAATAGACAGATTTTGATTAGTTTAACAGCATTGCCCCGATTTAAAAAAACACGACTAAGGTCGGGAAAAGATTGCATGTTCAGGGGTGTAACTCTATAATGCCTGCGATTAAAAATAATCACCTGTTAAACTTGTCAAGCATGATTGCTGTGAGTGAATAAATAATGAGCCGAACTAGTCGCTTGATTGACCGACGATTAGCGAAAGCTTTGGTCCTCCTGCAAGCCTGTATGATCCCTGTTTCAGCCTTGATCGGCTGGGTCGTGAAAGACTCAACCGCAGCCTTGAGTGCAGCATTAGGTGCGCTCGTTTGTTGGCTCGCGACTTGTTATTTTTCGTGGCAATCGTTTCGAGCAGCAGGAGCCCGCGCGTCTAAACAAGTTCTTTCGAACATGTATAAAGGCTTAATGGGAAAGTTTGCAATTGTGATTGTTGGTTTCATTTTAATTTTAAGCAATGTCGAACCGTTGTCAGCGGTGGCGTTGTTTTGTGGTTTTATACTTGTTCAAGCCATGTCGTGGGTCGCTCCGTTTTGGGCGTCACGTCTACAAAAATGAGTATAGACACAACAAGAAATTGAAAAGTTTTTCAGGAGCAGGCGAGATATCAAGCAGCACGCGATATTCGTTTGTTCTATTAGTTTTTTGACATTGACCAGGTGTGATTTATGGCTGCTGAAGAACATGCCCTTACTTCGACCGAGTATATCAAGCATCACTTGACCAACATGACCTATGGCAAAATGCCAGATGGTACATGGAAATTGGCCGAGAGCGGTGCTGAAGCTCAACAGATGGGGTTCACTGCTATTCACTTGGATTCAATGGGTTGGTCTATCGGACTGGGTCTGATTTTCTGTTTGTTATTCTGGTTGGTTGCGAAAGCGGCTAATGCTGGTGTTCCTACCAAGTTCCAGTCTGCAATTGAAATGATTATCGAGTTTGTAGATTCAAGTGTACGTGATACCTTCCACGGGAAGTCTCGATTAATTGCACCCTTAGCTTTAACCATTTTCGTGTGGATTTTCCTCATGAACTTGATGGATTTGATCCCTGTTGACTTTATTCCTTATGTAGCTCAACACGCGATTGCTTCTATGCTGGGTGTAGACCCTCATCAGGTTTACTTTAAAATTGTTCCGACTACAGATCCAAACGTTACCCTCGGTATGTCTATTTCTGTATTCTTCTTGATCATTTTCTATAGTATTCGTGAGAAAGGTGTTGGCGGCTTCGTTGGTGAGTTAGCACTGAACCCATTTAACCCAAGTAACCCAGTTGCTAAAGTGCTTTTGATTCCATTCAACTTATTGTTGGAATTGACCACTTTCTTGGCGCGACCAGTTTCATTGGCTCTACGACTGTTCGGTAACATGTATGCGGGTGAGTTAATCTTCATTCTTATCGCGTTATTACCGTTCTGGATCCAGTGGGCGTTGTCTGTGCCTTGGGCGATTTTCCACATTTTGATTATTACGCTACAAGCATTCATTTTCATGATGTTGACTATCGTGTACATGAGTATGGCAAGCGAAAAGCATTAATGGTATTGCCTAACTGTCAACGGATGGTTGGGCACACAATTTTTTAACTTAATTTGGTATAAAACCTAACCTCTGAGGAATTATCATGGAACTCACTTTAGGTCTAGTTGCAATTGCATCTGCTATCTTGATCGCTTTCGGTGCTTTAGGTACTGCGATTGGTTTTGGTCTTCTAGGCGGCCGTTTCCTTGAAGCTGTTGCTCGTCAACCAGAATTGGCTCCGCAACTTCAAACTCGTATGTTCTTAATCGCAGGTCTTCTTGATGCTGTGCCTATGATCGGTGTTGGTATTGGCTTGTTCTTCATCTTCGCTAATCCATTTGTAGGTTAATCAGCTTAATTCCGAAATTCACTATTTGAGGAATTTGCAATGAATATCAACCTCACATTGTTTGGCCAAGCGATTGCGTTTGCGATTTTTGTCGCGTTCTGCATGAAGTTTGTATGGCCACCACTAATCAATGCGATTAGTGAACGTCAGCGTCGTATCGCTGATGGCTTAAATGCTGCTGAAAAAGCGAAAGCTGACCTTGCAGATGCGCAAGCACAAGTGAAAGCTGAACTGGACACGGCAAAAGCACAAGCGGCTCAATTGATCGAACAAGCGAACCGTCGTGCAGCACAGTTGGTAGAAGAAGCGCGTACTCAAGCATCTGCTGAAGGTGAGCGTATTCGTCAACAAGCGAAAGAAGCTGTTGATACCGAAATCAATTCTGCTCGCGAAGAATTGCGTCAACAAGTGGCTGCTCTTGCAGTGACTGGTGCTGAGAAAATTCTTAGCCAGCAAGTTGATGCAGAAGCTCACAATGCCATGCTGACTCAGCTGGCTGCTAAACTTTAAGAGAGGCAGATTATGGCTGAACTCTTGACGTTAGCACGCCCTTATGCAAAAGCAGCATTTGCTTACGCTTCTGAGCAGGGTGCAACTGACTCTTGGTCAACTGCACTTGAATTGCTCAGTGCTGCGGTGCAAGACGAAGCATTTTCAGCTTATCTAAATCGCCCGGAGCTTACACCTGCTGAGCAGGTGTCTCTTTTTGCCAAAGTTTTAGGTGAAGACCAAACTGCAGCAGTGTCTAACTTCCTGACATTGCTTGCTGAAAACAACCGTTTGACGCTTCTTCCTGAAATTGCTGCAGAATATGAACAGCTCAAATCACAGAATAACAATACTGTGGATGTTGTGATTGAATCAGCATTCCCATTAACTTCTGTTCAGGAACAATTACTGACGCATGCATTAGAGAAGAAATTCGAAGCTGCAGTAAGTGTTTCTGTAGAAGTGAAACCAGAGCTTATTGCTGGTGTAGTTATTCGTGCAGGCGACCAAGTGATAGATGATTCTGCGCTTAACAAGCTTGAGAAAATGCGTACTCGTCTTCTTGCTTAAGAAATAAGAAGACTGAACTTTAAAAAGATTGAGGTATAGCGCAATGCAACAACTGAATCCATCCGAGATCAGTGCGCTCATTAAACAGCGTATCGGCGATCTGGACACCAGCGCAACCGCTAAGAACGAAGGAACCATTGTTATGGTTTCCGACGGTATTGTGCGTATTCACGGCCTTGCTGATGCAATGTACGGTGAAATGATCGAATTCGACGGCGGCCTTTATGGTATGGCACTGAACCTAGAACAGGATTCAGTGGGCGTCGTTGTTTTAGGTAACTACTTAAGCCTTCAAGAAGGTCAAAAAGCGCGTTGCACAGGTCGTGTATTAGAAGTTCCGGTTGGTCCAGAACTTTTAGGCCGTGTAGTCGATGCTTTGGGTAACCCGATTGATGGTAAAGGCCCAATTGATGCAAAATTATCTGATGCTGTTGAAAAAGTAGCACCAGGCGTAATTTGGCGTCAATCAGTGGATCAACCTGTACAAACTGGTTATAAATCAGTAGATACAATGATCCCTGTAGGCCGTGGTCAACGTGAGTTGATCATTGGTGACCGTCAAACTGGTAAAACAGCAATGGCGATCGACGCGATCATCGCTCAGAAAAACTCTGGCATTAAATGTGTATACGTAGCAATCGGTCAAAAACAATCGACTATCGCTAACGTGGTACGCAAGCTAGAAGAAACTGGCGCTATGGCGTATACCACTGTTGTCGCAGCAGGTGCATCTGATCCAGCAGCAATGCTGTATTTGGCTCCGTACTCTGGCTGTACAATGGGTGAATACTACCGTGACCGTGGTGAAGACGCGTTAATCATTTATGATGACTTGTCTAAGCAAGCTGTTGCGTATCGTCAAATTTCATTGCTTTTACGCCGTCCACCAGGTCGTGAAGCTTATCCAGGTGACGTGTTCTATCTACATTCACGTCTACTTGAACGTGCTTCTCGTGTATCTGCTGACTACGTTGAGAAATTCACTAACGGTGAAGTTAAAGGCCAAACTGGTTCATTAACTGCATTGCCGATTATTGAAACTCAAGCGGGTGACGTATCTGCATTCGTACCAACCAACGTAATTTCGATTACTGATGGTCAGATCTTCCTTGAAACATCATTATTCAACGCAGGTATTCGTCCTGCTGTGAACGCGGGTATCTCTGTATCTCGTGTTGGTGGTTCAGCGCAAACCAAGATCATCAAGAAATTGTCTGGTGGTATCCGTACTGCTTTGGCGCAATACCGTGAATTGGCAGCATTTGCTCAGTTCGCTTCTGATCTTGACGAAGCAACTCGTAAGCAACTTGAACATGGCCAACGTGTAACTGAGTTAATGAAGCAAAAACAATATGCTCCATACTCAATTGCTGACCAGGCTGTTTCAATTTATGCATCTAACGAAGGCTACATGGCTGACGTAGACGTTAAGAAAATCGTAGACTTTGATGCTGCGTTGATTTCTTACTTCCGTTCAGAACATGCTGCGTTAATGCAACAAATCGATGCCTCTGGTGATTACAACAAAGACATCGAAGCTGCAATCAAAGCAGGTATTGAAAGCTTTAAAGCGACTCAAACTTACTAATTTAGCAACTTGCTAGATTAGTGTTGGTTTGGTTCACGGAATCAACCTTCGGAAGCTCGCAAGGGCTTTCGAATACTAGGTTAAGCGTATGGCAAATTTAAAAGAAATTCGCGCCAAAGTAGCTAGTATCAAGAGCACGCAGAAGATTACTCGAGCGATGCAAATGGTAGCAGCTTCTAAGATGCGTCGTGCGCAAGAGCGCATGGCTCAAGGCCGTCCGTATGCCGAAAATATGCACCGTGTAATTGCTCATTTGGTCCAAGCGAATCCTGAATACAAACACCGTTATATGGTTGAACGCCCGGTTAAGCGCGTTGGCTATATCATTGTGTCTTCAGATCGTGGCCTTGCTGGTGGTTTGAACATTAACCTGTTCAAGAAAGTGGTAAAACACGTTCAACAGCAACAAGAGCAGTCAATTGAAGTTCAATTTGCTTTAATTGGTCAAAAAGCGGTTTCGTTTTTTAAAAACTACGGCGGTAAAGTGCTTGGGGCGACGACGCAAGTCGGTGATACTCCAAGTCTTGAGCAGTTATCTGGTTCTGTACAGGTGATGTTGGATGCTTATGATAAAGGCGAGTTAGATCGTATTTATCTAGTGTCAAACGGCTTTGTCAATGCCATGACTCAAAATCAAAAGATCGAACAACTTGTTCCTTTGGCTGCTGCTGAAGAAGACAAGACTCTTAACCGTCAATACGGTTGGGATTATATCTACGAGCCTGAAGCTGAAGAGCTTTTAAATGGCTTGTTGGTTCGCTATATCGAGTCTGTGGTGTATCAAGGTGTGATTGAAAACATCGCATGTGAGCAGTCTGCACGTATGGTCGCTATGAAAGCAGCGACAGACAACGCAGGCGAGATCATTAAGAGCCTGCAACTTATTTATAACAAGCTGCGTCAAGCCGCGATTACTCAGGAAATTTCTGAGATCGTTGGTGGTGCCGCTGCCGTTTAACATTATTTTGAATTGAGGAGACAGCAATGAATAGCGGTCGTATCATTCAGATCATCGGCGCGGTTATCGACGTCGAGTTTGAACGCAACAGCGTTCCTAAGATCTATGACGCTCTCCAAGTAGATGGTACTGAAACTACTTTAGAAGTTCAGCAAC
This sequence comes from Acinetobacter sp. F9, assembly GCF_019195275.1. Taxonomy (NCBI): domain Bacteria; kingdom Pseudomonadati; phylum Pseudomonadota; class Gammaproteobacteria; order Moraxellales; family Moraxellaceae; genus Acinetobacter; species Acinetobacter sp. F9. The sequence continues at coordinate 1,520,482 of NZ_CP078068.1, read as the reverse complement.
AGCTTGGTGATGGCGTAGTTCGTACTATTGCAATGGGTTCTACTGAAGGCCTTAAGCGTGGTTTGAACGTAGTTAACACTGGTGCGCCGATTTCTGTACCTGTAGGTACAGCGACTCTAGGCCGTATCATGGACGTTCTTGGTCGCCCGATCGACGAAGCTGGTCCTGTTGCGACTGAAGCGCGTTTACCAATTCACCGCTCTGCACCTTCTTATGCAGAACAAGCAGCTTCTACTGACCTTTTAGAAACTGGTATTAAAGTCATCGACTTGCTATGCCCGTTCGCTAAAGGTGGTAAAGTTGGTCTGTTCGGTGGTGCCGGTGTTGGTAAAACTGTAAACATGATGGAATTGATCAACAACATCGCGAAAGCTCACTCAGGTTTATCTGTGTTTGCTGGTGTTGGTGAGCGTACTCGTGAAGGTAATGACTTCTATCACGAAATGAAAGATTCTAACGTTCTAGACAAAGTAGCAATGGTCTACGGTCAGATGAACGAGCCACCGGGTAACCGTTTACGCGTAGCGTTGACTGGTTTGACCATGGCTGAATATTTCCGTGACGAGAAAGACGAAAACGGTAAAGGCCGTGACGTACTATTGTTCGTAGATAACATCTATCGTTATACACTAGCAGGTACTGAAGTATCAGCACTTCTAGGTCGTATGCCATCTGCAGTAGGTTACCAGCCTACACTTGCAGAAGAGATGGGTGTTCTTCAAGAACGTATTACATCGACTAAGTCTGGTTCTATTACGTCGATCCAAGCGGTATACGTACCTGCCGATGACTTGACAGATCCATCGCCTGCTACAACGTTTGCTCACTTGGACGCAACTGTTGTATTGAGCCGTGACATCGCATCTTCTGGTATTTACCCAGCGATCGATCCACTAGACTCAACTTCACGCCAATTAGATCCGTTAGTTGTTGGTCAAGAGCATTATGAAATTGCACGTTCTGTACAGAACGTATTGCAACGTTATAAAGAGCTTAAAGACATCATCGCGATTCTTGGTATGGACGAGCTTGCTGAAGAAGATAAACTGGTTGTTTACCGTGCGCGTAAAATCCAGCGTTTCTTCTCTCAACCGTTCCACGTAGCTGAAGTATTTACTGGTGCTCCTGGTAAATTAGTATCTCTTAAAGAAACGATTCGTGGCTTTAAAGGTCTTCTAGCTGGTGAATACGATCACATCCCAGAACAAGCGTTCTACATGGTTGGTGGTATTGACGAAGTTATTGCTAAAGCCGAGAAACTTTAATTAGCTACTCTAATTTAGGAGATTCTCATGGCGACTATGCAATGTGATGTTGTAAGTGTTCAGGAGTCCTTGTACTCAGGCACTATAACTATGCTAATTGCAAAAGGTGCTGGCGGTGAGTTGGGTATTATGCCTGGCCATGCTCCGTTGGTAACTTTGCTCCAACCTGGCGCGATCCGCGTTATTTTGGAAAACGGTACAGAAGAGTTGATCTATGTATCTGGTGGTGTTCTAGAAGTTCAACCGCATGTTGTTACGGTTCTTGCAGATACTGCAGTCCGTGCAGAAAACTTAGATGAAGCAGCTATTGTTGAAGCGCGTAAACACGCTGAAGCATTGCTTGCGAATCAAAAGAGCGATTTGGACTCTGCTGCTGCTTTGGCTGCTCTTGCAGAAACTGCAGCTCAGCTGGAAACGATCCGCAAAATCAAAAACCGCGCTCAATAAGAGACGGTTTGAGATTGAAAAAACCACCCGAAAGGGTGGTTTTTTTTGGTTCATAGGTTCTTATCATGTTTGTTTTTATATATGTGTTCATAAAAAAAGATTAAGTCTTTTTCTCTGCCATAATTATTGCCAGAACCAAATGTAGCTACTACGTACAAAAAACCAAACTTTTCTAATTCAGATGCTGAAAAGTTACATTCATTATTCTTAAGGTGGTAATCCTTCTTGGATTTGTTCATTTCAAATGATAAGTAGGCTTTTTCTAACCCTTCTAATAAAAATGATGTAAATTGAGGAATAATATGAGCATATCTTACAAAAGTTTCACGATTTATTTCTTTCGCATCATATAAAAGAGCTAAACGAGCGAGCATTTTAGATTGATGTATTAAATAGGCTTTATCTAAAGCATTAAGTAATTCACCACCTATTTCTAAGTTATTTTGATCCTTGAAGATTTTCAGTAATGTTCCTGATGCTAACTTTTCACCTTCTTTTATAAATTCCAAGATATTTTTCAGTTTTTGCTTTTCATTATAGCTCCTAAAAACTTGATAAATAGCTAAACCTGATGATGCTATTGGAAAAGCTTTTAAAATTTCTTGAAAAATAGTATCAGTCGTTTCTAAAACTGTATTATCAAAATAGTTTTCTGCTGTTTGAATGATATTAGATTTTATTTGACTCATGATAAATTTTCTTTTTTCAAATATATAGATAATGTACTACACACCTGAAAATTTGAAATTTATATTTTTTAGCATCACCTTAAAACAGCTGATTTAGATTATTTGTTTTAGCTTAGAATTTTTGCAAGTATTGATCTTGAGAGTGTTAGTTTTACATTTCCGATTCTTAAATAAATTTCATTTTGTACCGCTCGATATAACTTTTACCCTTTCTCAGTAATATTTTGAACCAATCTGTAAGCAGACACACGCTATAAAAAAATCAATGATAAGTTAAATAATTCGAACAGATACCCGCTTGTTATAGCTTCATTTGACTGGGTTAAGAACATGCAAAACTTATAATTTAAAAAGGGAAAATCATGGCTTATCAATCTATTAATCCATTTACCAATCAAAAATTGAAAGACTACCCCTTCCATAGCGATCAAGATATTCAAGATGCACTCGATACTGCAGAAAAAATCCTAAAGTCAGAATGGTCACAGCAGGTCGATACCCGTATTGCAGTACTGCGTAAATTGGCTACGAACATGCGAGAGCAAAAATCTGAACTGGCCAAGCTTATGACCCAAGATATGGGAAAACTGATTAAGCAGAGTGAAGGGGAAATCGAAACCTGCGCCAAAATTGCAGAATACTATGCCGATCATGCCAAAGAATTTTTAGCGCCAGTGTCTTATCAAACCGATCTGGGTGAAGCCTGGGTCGAACATCATCCACTGGGTATTATCATGGCAGTTGAACCGTGGAACTTCCCGTTTTATCAACTGATGCGGGTCTTCGCTCCAAACTGTGCGATTGGTAATCCAGTCCTGGCAAAACATGCCGGAATTGTGCCGCAATGTGCCGAAGCATTTGAGAAGCTGGTTTTAGAGGCAGGTGCACCCAAAGGTGTCTGGACCAATCTGTTTATCAGCTCCGATCAGGTTAAAGATGTGATTGCAGACAAACGCGTACGCGGGGTAGCACTCACAGGTTCAGAAGGTGCAGGCAGTGCAGTGGCTGAGCAGGCCGGGAAACATCTTAAAAAATCCACACTGGAATTGGGCGGGAATGATGTATTCATCGTACTCGATGATGCCGATCTGGAACGAGCAATTAAGTTGGGCTGTCAGGCACGGGTGAATAATGCTGGGCAGGTGTGTACGGCGGCAAAACGCTTTATCCTGCATGAAAAAATCGCTGAACAATTCAAGGCTGGCATGCTCAAAGCCTTTGAACAGTTAAAGCTGGGCGATCCGCTCGATCCGGAAACGACCTTAGGGCCGCTGTCTTCAAAAGATGCATTGGAAAAGCTCACTGAACAAGTGGAAAAAGCCGTAGCGCAGGGTGCAACTGTGGTGACGGGTGCTAAAGCCGTAGAACACCAAGGCAATTTTTATGCACCGACTATTCTGGAAAATATCACGCGTGAAAACGATGCCTGGTATGAAGAATTCTTTGGTCCGGTGGCGCAAATCTATGTTGCAAAAGATGATGATGAAATTGTCGAGATTGCCAATGATTCCAATTATGGTCTGGGCGGCGTGATTCATGCTCAGGATATTGAGCGGGCTAAACAGCTGGCTTCACGGGTGGAAACCGGCATGATCTGGATTAACTGGTTTACCGATACTACGCCGGAGTTACCATTTGGTGGAGTTAAAAATTCCGGTTATGGCCATGAACTGTCGATTGACGGTTTTAAAGAGTTTGTGCAAAAGAAACTGGTCGTGGTTAAAAGCCCGAAAAAATAAGAGAGTAATTCAACAAAGAAGCCACTATTCAGTGGCTTCTTTTTCGGGATATTCTTCGCGCTTGCCACCTTCATAACTGGCAAACCGGGGTTGATTCTGGGGAAAAGCTGGCTCAGCCTTCGCCCAGGGCCAGCCACCAAAGCGGGTGTCACGATAACGGCGAAAAGCAGCATCCAGTTCCTGCGGAGTATTTAATACAAAGGGGCCGCGCATTGCCACAGGCGCACCAATCGGTTCACCTTCCAGCCATAAAATATGCGATTCCAGTAAACCGCCTTTGAGCTGAATGTCCTGATCTGGTTTCAGTTCTACCAGATGCTTGACCTGTATTTTCTGTCCTTCCAGCTCCAGACTGTTACCTTGATAGAAATAACAAAACCGTGTTGCACTCGCAGTGCTTGCCGGAATAATCAGCTCTGCCTCAGGTACAAGCGTGATCATATAAATATTGACCCTGTTTTCAGCGGCTGCTGCCCAGGAATGTGCTGGACGGTCCAGTGCTTCAGTTGTTTTAAACTGCCCTGAAATGATGCGAATATCCGCTTTACGTCCGGCCGTATCTACTGAAAATACATGCGGAATCTGTTCACGCCAAAACATTTTATAATCTGCAGGCTGTTTTTTCTGTTCCGGTGAGGAATTGAGCCAGATTTGAAACAGCTCCAGCGGATTGTCCTGATCTTGATGAACCAATGGGAACATCTCGCAGTGCTGTACTCCATTGCCAGTAGTCAGCCATTGCACATCACCCGCGGCATAACGTCCCGAATTTCCAAGCGAGTCAAAATGATCGACATAACCGCGTTCGACAATGGTGATGGTTTCAAAACCGGTATGTGGATGTTCGGGAAAGCCGGGAATACTTTCGCCATAATACATGTCATATTCATGCTGATGCGGCGCTGTCACAGGCCCTAATTCGGAATTGCCTTGCGGATAATGATCCTGATGATGTGCGGTAAAAATAAAAGGATCTTTCAGGTCAAGCCGGGATTCGACCGGAACAATAGCATAGAGTACTGAATTCGACATGATTGAACTCCTGATCACTTTTTTAAATATAAGTTTTTAATTTAAATTGATTTTTATAATAAATAACAGTGTAAAGCGAGAAAGGCGATTGAGGAAGAAACTTTCCGATCAATCGCCCTGAATGAGAGTTTAGGTATTTTCCTGCTCAGTCTGGCTGTCTGATTTTTGCTCCGGATTCTGGATCAGCAGACCAGCCAGTTTGACCATTTCAGCTTGTACATTGACCATTTGCGATTCAATTTTTTTCAGGTCGATCTGGCTAAAATCCATCTCACCATTTAACAGCGGCGAGGCCAGAACCTGCTGATTGGCATTCATGATATTGCTACGGATCTGGTCAATTTCCTGACTTTTTAAATTCAGGTTGCCAAGTACCTGATTAAAGCTGTTCAGTTGCTGTTGCAACTGGGTCGCGGTGGATTGCAGTTGCTGGGTATCTTTGGTTTCGACTGCAGTTTGTAGTTCAGTCTGGGTCTGCTTTAACTGTTCGACATAACTGCCGGCCTTAAGCTGCAAATCAGCCACATCGCGAATCATATAAAACATATTGCCCGATCTCAGCTCGGTCTGTGCTGTAGTGCCAGTCTGCGGCTGCTGTGCAGATTCAAGCTCGGAACTGTGGTTCTCTACTTGTTCAACCGGTGCTTCAACGGCCTGTTCACATCCCATCAGTAAAATTCCTGAGCTAAATAATGCAAAGGGGAGAACGGCATTGGCAAGAATTTTGGACATGGAATCGGGATCTCGGTGCAGGTAAAGATATTTCTTTCTCTAATATAGGGACAAACTATGGAGATAAAAAAGATTGTTGCAAAGTTATAACAAAATTGCTGAAAGGTGGCGGCTTTATATTAATGAAGTATCTAAGCAGCTATTTTAATTAAAAAAGTAGGAATCCATTTGGAAATAGATCCCTACAGTGCTGCTAAAAATTATTTGGCCAGTTCGGCATTTACTGCATCCACAATTCGCGGATCATCGGCAGTAATATCGGGTGCAAAACGTGCCACGACTTCACCGTTTTTATTGATCAGGAATTTTTCAAAGTTCCACAACACTTCAGGTGGCTGGTTTGGAGTGAGGCCATAATCGACCAGATCTTTCCACCACGGGCCTTCACCGGTCCGCTCTGGTACAGCCTGAGTCAGTGTGGCATAGAGCGGATGCTTGTCTTCGCCCGCCACAGAAATTTTCGCAAACAGTGGAAAATCGACCTGATAATTCACAGAACAGAATTCCTGAATCTCTGCCTCGCTACCCGGTTCCTGCTCCAGAAAATTATTGGCCGGGAAGCCAAGGATTTCCAGACCTTCTGCTTTTTTGTCGTTATAGAGTTTTTGCAAGCCTTCATATTGCGGCGTAAGACCACATTTTGATGCCACATTGACTACAAGTAACACCTTGCCCTGATACTGGTTTAAGGTGGTTTCCGTTCCTTGAATGGTTTTGACTGGAATGTCATATACAGAGCGAGTCATGAGATTTCCTATTTATTCAGACTGAATCGGTATTTGTTTTAACGGGTATTTGAGTTCAGTACAAGTAGAAACAGGTGAGAGCAGAGACTTCAGCCGCTAAATTTCCTGATATTGTGTGAAAAATCTATTATGCTAGCAGGCGAAAATAATAATACTGGCGACACATGGATGAGGGTATGACACAGCAGCAAAAAGTAGTCTGGTGGGCGACGCTATTGCCATTGGCCGCAGTTTTTATCTGGTCGCTAAATATGACGGTGACTCGTTATGTGGCGGATTATATTTCTCCGATCAGTATCAGTTTCTACCGCTGGGTACTGGCACTGCTGATTTTAAGCCCGTTTCTGTTGCCCAAAGTTAAAGCTGCCTGGCCAGAAATCCGCCCGCATCTTGGACATTTTGCCGTTTTAAGTGCCTTGGGCATGTTGCTGTATCAAGGGCTGGCCTATAGCTCTGCGCATTTTACCACTGCGACTAATATGGGGCTGATCAATGCCTTTATTCCCATATTCACCATTATTGTGGGCATTTTCGTTTTAAAAATTCGCCCGACACAGGCTGCAGTGCTGGGCAGTATCCTGTCTTTTATTGGCCTGATGTATGTCATGGCACAAGGGCAGGGGCTGCAATTTCTGACGCTAGGTGACAGTTATATCGGTGATTTGCTGATGCTGATCGCAGTATTTTTCTATGCCTGCTATGGTGTCTTGCTGAAAAAATGGCAGATTCAGATTCCACTGTTGCTGAGTCTGTATATCCAGATTTTTATGGCCTGTCTCTATCATATTCCATTGGTACTTTACTTCGGACTGGACAGCATCAATAGCGATAATGCAGCCAGTATTGTCTATGCCGGAATTTTCCCTTCAATTGCCGCCCCCTTATTCTGGATGATGGCGGTACAGCAACTCGGTCCAAATCGCAGCAGTATTTTTATGAACCTGATGCCGGTTTTTACCGCCATAGTCGCCTATCTCTGGCTAGGGGAGGCCTGGACCATGTACCACAGTATTGGTGGAGGGATCATTTTGCTGGGTATTTTATGGGCGCAATATCCGGGCAGAATAAAGCCATAAGCAGCCAGAATAATTTATTAAAGTATTAATTGTTTAATTATTGATCAAATGGTTCAGGTTTTTTAATTGAAAGATGCTGTTAATTCTTAATTTTTAAATGTAAAAATGCATAGGAAAATATCTGATTATTTTAAAACTGGAATAGAAAGAGCAAGATATTTTGAATTTTTCCCAAAAAGCATCTTGTATTAATAGGAAAAATGTATTAACTGATGTTTTTTTTGTACTTGTGGTCAGATTAATTTTCTCTCATAATGCGCCCATCGAGAATGATCAAACAAAAATTTCCTTGTTTTATCAGGCTCCCAGAGATTTGCTAGACCCTCTGGATGTGATTTATGCACATCCTTTTTATGCTCAACCATCCCTATATGGTTGAGCTTTTTTTTGTCTTAAAACTTTAGTCGAGCTTGAATATCTGAGTCGATTGAAAACCAACTTAGTCACGAATGATCGCGCCGCTAACAGCATCAATAATCCGGCTTGGTTGCTGGCTTAAGCCTAAGTCACCATTCAGATAATTCAGATTCTGGTCAAAATAGCGGATGGCATCTTGAAGTGAGCGCGCCGGTTCCATTCCGGCAGGATTGGCGCTGGTAGACACAATAAAACCGCCAAAGGCCTGACATAGTGCCATACAGAGTGGATGGTTGGTAACGCGAACCGCCACTTTGGGATGATCGCCCTTAATCCAGGCCGGAATCTCCTGATGCGCGGGAAGCAGCCAGGTGATGGCGCGTTCAGCGGGTCTGTCATTGCTCCAGGATTCAATCACCTGTTCACGCATTTCCTCCGTCAGATCCTGCAACAGGTGTTCCACCTGTGAAAGATGAGCTGCCAATAGAATCACGCCTTTTTCAATCGGGCGCTGCTTCAAGGTCAAAATCTGATGAAATGCCTGTTCATTGTAGGGGTCGCAACCCAAGCCCCAAACAGCCTCTGTAGGATATGCCAAGACTTGTCCGTCTTTGAGACATGCTGCTGCTTCAGCAACAGAGGTAGTGATCATGTGAATACCTTATACAAAATAACAAAGTCCTATTGTGAACTTTATTTAAGGATACGACAACGCAGATACATGCCGGCTTGTTGAGTAGTAAAGCCAAGCAGTTCCAGTTCCATCAGTTGACTGGTCAGGGAGGATACTTCCTGCTGTAACTGAAGACTGAGCTGATCCAGGGTCTGTCCGACCCAATCAAGTTGATTATAAAGATGAATTAAATGCGGTGGGATGGTACTTGCTGGCTCAGGCGGACTGTCTTCTTTTAAATGATTTGCCGTCGATTGCCACTGGGTGGCTAGGGCCAGATCCTCGATCACTTGCTGTGGATGATCAATTAAAGTCGCACCTTCACGAATCAGTTGATGACAGCCTTGATGATGTTCACTGTAAATATGCCCCGGAATGGCGAATATGGTCTTGCCTTGTTCGGTTGCCCATTGTGCGGTCAGCAATGAACCGCTTTTTAAAGCGGCTTCTGCCACAATCACTCCAAGACTTAAGCCGCTGACAATTCGGTTACGCCGTGGAAAATGCTGCTGTAAGGGTGGGGTAAATGGCAAAAATTCAGTAATGACCGTACCTCCATGTTCAATGATTTGCTGACGTAGGGCCTGATGGGCAGCAGGGTAGGTCTGTTCAATGCCCGTGCCCATTACCGCAATCGTTCGCCGATGTTGTAATGCAGCCTGATGTGCTGCTTCATCAATTCCTTGTGCCAGACCACTATTAATATAAAAACCCTGCTCACTCAAATAAAAAGCAAAGTCATAAGCGACTTGCCGGCCGTGCAGACTGGGCTTGCGACTCCCTACAATCGCGATCTGTGGCTGCAGCAATTGATCAGCATGTCCTTGCCCGAACAGGATGGGCGGCTTATGCGCATAATGGCTCAGTTGCTGTGGATATGCGGCATCTGTGTGCAAAAGCACAAAGTCACTGTGCAACTGGATCTGCTCAAGACTGCGCTGAAAATGGAGCTGCGACTCACTTGACTGGAAATCTCGCAGGCGCTGAATGTGGTTTTTATGAATGCCCAGCTTGCGCCAGGTTTCGGTTTGAGAACCATCAATTGCATGGGCAAGGTCTGCATAATGCTGACTAATTTTATAAAAGCTGCTGAGGGAGTGTTGCAGTAAATACCACAGCGTAATGGCATGGATTTGCGCTGTCGACAATGTATTCAACATGGTGAGACCTATTTCGGTGTCTTCTTATTATGGGTATGAGTTGAAACAAAAGGGATGATGTCGATCAATCCACATCATCCCGTGTAAAAGCTTAATCGTCTAATAGTGGCGGCTGAATGTTGGCACCCACTTTAATTGGCAGTTCGCTATCAAGCACATAGGCATAGCTGAGCTGGTCGAAAGTCTTGAATACCATCACCTGACCAATATGCTCACCCGGCAATTGCACCCGTTCTTTGGTTTTCGGATCAGTCACGACTTCACCTTTCTGGTTTACGCTAAAGACATGGCCCGATTGCACACCATCACGGCTGCCCCGATCAATGGTCACTACGCTATGTCGTGCCGCCGTACCAATCGATCCCAGTACCCGTACAATCTGACCACCAGACACAATATTTTCTGCATTGGTCGGATAGAACAGTGTCGGTAACATCGGATCGTATTCAGCCAGTACGCGGTCACCGCGACGCACTTCCGCATTGTAACTATCCGTCAGTTCAAGGGTAGTCACATCACCTTCGCTACGTACTGCAATACCGGATGCTACCTGTTGCAGCTCGAGTGCAGCGGTATATTTCTTGCCATTCGCATCGGTAAATACATACGGTTCAGCTTCACGATACACGGCATAGCGTTGACCCACTTCCAGACCGTTACCACGTACATAGACCTTCTGGCCTTTACCTGCCAGTACACGCTGATCGGCAGTGCCAAGAATATATGGCGTACCTTGAACTGAGTCAGGTGCCATCAGGGTATAGCGTTCCAGCCACTGCTTGATATGTTCTAGTGGAATTACTGGAATGGTATTGTTTAACGATTCAACCCGAATCTGAGGTTGCAAGGAGGTGCTACCCAGATAGCGGCTGATAATGCCTTCACAACCATCACCTTCATCCTTGCCAATAATCGGACGGCCCTGATAATCACACATCAACAGGCGGTCACCCGGAAAAATCCAGTGTGGATTTTTCACATGCTTGTTGCTGGCCCAGATTTCAGGCCAACGTACCGGATTTTTCAGGAAGCGTTTCGAGATGTCCCAAAGGGTGTCACCTTTTTTTACCACATAAACATTGGGCGCACTGGCTTTTAATGCCGGTGGATTGACGTTACGTGCAGGTGCTGCCTCGGCAGAATGAATGGTCCCCATACTGACGCCTACACAAACAGCAAGTGCCAGCATCTGATTTTTAAACCCCAAGGCACTAAAAAATGGCATGCCCTTCAAAACCTTTTTCATTATCATAATTCCTAAAATTATGTGCGTAGTTGCGTTATAATAACGATCTTACACACATTTTTTTGATGAAGCATTCCCTTCATTTGGTTTTTTGATCAATGGCATAATTGAGGACGCAGTATGGCCTTATTACCTATTTTAAGTTTCCCGGATCCCCGTCTTCGTACCATTGCACAACCTGTCGAAGAAGTGACTGATGAAATTCGTCAGCTCGCTGCAGATATGTTTGAAACCATGTATGAAGCACCAGGTATCGGACTCGCCGCGACTCAGGTGGATCGTCATATTCAGCTGATTGTTATGGATCTGTCTGAAGATAAAGATCAACCGATGGTGTTTATTAACCCCAAAATTACACCATTGACTGAAGAAACGCAGCCTTACGAAGAAGGCTGTCTATCAGTTCCTCAAATATACGATAAAGTTGACCGTCCGTCACGTGTAAAAATCGAGGCAATTAATCTGCAAGGTCAAGCATTTGAGCTTGATGCTGACGGACTTCTCGCTGTGTGTATCCAACATGAAATGGATCACTTAAATGGTAAATTATTTGTTGATTATTTATCACCATTAAAACGTCAACGGGCACGTGAAAAAGTGGAAAAACTGGTCCGCCAGCGTAATAAAGACAAGGTCGCAGTCAAGCGCTAAGTCCATTATTTCCGTTAAATTTAATCTCAAACAAAGCCCAATTTCAATTGGGCTTTGTTATACTGGGCATCAGCATATTTTAGGGTTGATCTGTGTTGTTACGAGGTGGGCTGCTACTGGCATGTGCAGCTGTGTTTCTACAGATTGCTGTATTTCTACAGCCGTTGTTACCGAAGCAATATCAGGTTGCGCCGGTCTGTGAAACCATCACGCGTGCACTTTTTGTAGCAACAGACCCGCATGCGCAGCATAGTATAAGCGAACATACCCATTTCAAAGCTCAATCCGACCATGCTGAGCATGACCATCATGATGCCAATCACCAATGCCAGTACTGTACCGTCTATGCCAATCTGATCTTGCCGCCTAACCTGGAGATCCAGCAGGTACTTGACCGGATTCATGTACGTTTGATTGCTTATCAAAAAACCTTTAAGCATGTCTGGTTTGTCCTTCAGCAGCTCTTCTTAATTCCTCAGGGACGGGCACCACCACTGCCTGCATAAATCTGCATTTTTCCGCTTGGGTTGTTATTGACTCAAGCCATGCTTTATTTATGTATTCAGTGAGATAAAAAAATGGCTCAGCCTAAATTCTTTTTACAGCCACTTGCGGCTGCGATCTGTGTTGCCTGTTATTCACAAGTCAGCATGGCAAATGAAAGCCTTCCTGTGCACACTATGGCGCCGATTGTGGTGACTTCTGCTGCGGGTAATGATGCCAATGGCCTGATTGTCCGTGCTGATCCGAAACAGCCAATTCAGCCGATTCCTGCCAGCGATGGTGCCGATTATTTACAGAGTATTGTCGGCTTTAGTGCGGTGAATAGTGGTGCCGGTACCAATGGTGATGTAACTTTCCGGGGTATGTTTGGTTCCCGGATTAAAATCCTGACCGATGGCACCGAAAACCTGGGAGCCTGTCCAAGCCGTATGGATTCACCGACTTCTTATATTTCTCCAGAAAGCTATGACCAGATTTCAGTGATTAAAGGGCCACAAACGGTTCAATACGCCAATACTGGATCTGCCGCAACCGTAATTTTTGAGCGCAGGCCGGAACAGTTTGATGAAGATAAAAACTATCGTGGTCAAACAAGTGTCTTGATGGGTTCATTTGACCGACTGGATCAGAATATTGAAGTGGCAGCAGGCGATGAGCAGAAATATATCCGTCTGAATAGCAACCGTTCTGTATCTGGCAGTTATAAAGATGGAAATGGCACCATTGTTCCTTCGGATTGGGAGCGCTGGAATGCGGATCTGGCTTTAGGCTGGACACCTGATGAAAATACCTGGGTAGAACTGACCGGTGGTAAAGCGGATGCTGAAGCAGTCTATGCTGGTCGGGCTATGGATGGATCGAAATTTGCCCGTGAAAGTCTCGGTCTAAAGCTCGAAAAGAAAAATATTAGCGATGTGATTCAAAAGATTGAAGCACAGGTGAACTATAACTTTAATGATCATGTCATGGATGATTATAGTCTGCGTGAGTTTCAGGCTAGTCCCATGATGAGTATGCCCATGGCGAGCAATGTTGCGCGTAAAACATTGAATGCTCGTATGGCAATGACCAATGAATGGAATAAATTACAGCTGATTACTGGTATCGATAGTCAGAATAACCAACATACTAAACGTAACGGAAGTCTGATGACGCCGTATCAAAATCAGTCACGTACTAAAGATATGGAATTCCAGTCTGTTGGGGCTTTTGGTGAGCTCAGTTATCAGCTTAGTGATAACAATAAGCTAGTGTCTGGTTTGCGTCTGGATCAGGTCAATGTAGAAGCAGTGGAGTCAAATCAGGAACGTAAAGAAACTCTACCGAGTGCCTTTGTACGTTTTGAAAATACCCATCCTGAACATGATGATGGCAAAACTTATATCGGTTTAGGTTATGTCGAGCGCATGCCGGATTACTGGGAGTTATTTAGTCCAAAATCAGGTAATGGTGATCTAAATACCTTTAATAATATCGATACAGAAAAAACTTTACAGCTTGATCTGGGCTATCAGCATGCGCATGGTCAGTTTAGTTCATGGGCATCAGCATACGCAGGTTTGATTAATGATTATGTGTTAACGACATATAAACCTGCTGGCATGATGGGAATGTTGGATGCGCATAGCCGCAATGTCGACGCTACCATCGCAGGTGCAGAAGCAGGGATGGGTTATCAGTTTACCGATGCAATTCAAGCCGATGTCAGCGCCATGTATGCATGGGGTGAAAACACCACTGATAATACGCCGTTGCCACAGATTGCACCTTTAGAGGCTCGGGTGAATTTACGTTATGTCCAGGATAATTATACGTTGGGTGCTTACTGGCGTTTGGTCGATGGTCAGAACCGAATTAGTGAGCGTGAAGGGAATATCGTTGGTTATGATGTTAAGAAAAGTGCAGGCTTTGGCGCACTGTCTTTAAATGGCACATATCACATTGCGGATGGTGTTGATCTTTCTGTGGGGGTCGATAACGTTTTAGATAAAACCTATACCGAACATTTAAACAAAATGGGTAATGCGGGTGTTGGCTTATCTGCAACAGAGCAATTTAACAATATTGGCCGTAACTACTGGGCACGTGTCAGTATGAAGTTCTAATTGTTAGTTATTTAGTATTTTAAAAAACCATTGCACAATCGCAGTGGTTTTTTAATTTTTAGCTTTGTAATTCATTTCCTCAATTTTTTAAATAGATCGTCTATCACTCGCCATAAGGCCAGATTCATAATTTTTTGTATAGATAAGCGCCAAGTTGGTGAAGAATAAAACAAGAATAGAAGGAGATTTAAGCAATACAAGTCACGTAATAACTGTTTTTATCTTATAAGTCTATGTGAAACAATAGCTTAGATTGAAGTCAAGTGTGTTTTATTGGGCGAATTCAATTAAATTAAAAAATATTTAAAATAAATTAAACATATATAACAATGACTTATATTTTTATTGGATTGAAAAATAAACACACGATCAAAAATCTTTGCGAGAAGTGTTGCAACGCATCTGAAATGCTGTAGAATGCACATCCATTGGCGGTGATGTTGATTAAAACTTGTTTAGAAACAAGGATTTAGCTCAAAGGGTTTAAATCTGGAAGTCTTGAAGAAGTTTGAAAATAATCAGCTAAACCTGTTGACTCTTTCGGAATAAAGAGTAATATAGCCGACCTAGCTTGCTGCTGACGAAGTAGCAAGAAGATCATTAAGAGATTATGAAGAACAACTTGTGTGGATTTTTACTGGTTGATCGATCGAAATTATTTTCATTGATTGATGGTAGAAATTACTCGAAGTTTATTTGAGAAATATTTGTCAGAAAATTGATAAGCCAAGATTGGTGTCCTTTAGGCACTACTGATTTTAAACT
>NZ_CP078068.1:1460717-1505195 GCF_019195275.1 Acinetobacter sp. F9 | reverse complement strand
TAAATTTAATGACAAAAAAGCGATCAATATCAATGGAAAATAATAAAATATGAAATGATCGATAATTTTTAAAATACAGATTTTCTTCAGAGAGCAGCTAAATTAAATCGATATAAAAAAACAGGCTGAATCAATCAGCCTGTTTGCATAAAAACTTGTTGGGTATTAAGCAGTTTTTCAGTTGCCGGCGTTGCAGTTTCTGTATTTACAGTTTCAGCAGGTGCTTTGCTTGCCGGAAAGTCTGGCAGATAAACCACTTGTGCCATTTGCGCTGATGCTTGAACAGAAAAAGCCATAACAGTTGCTGCGAAAGCAAATTTAAGAGCATTCATGGGACGACCTTTAATATCAGGGTGTTCAACAACTTGAACAGAGGGGAGAGTATTTAAACTTGATTCGGGTGAAATCATAGCAAATAAGGCTGAATAGAAAATGATAGATTCGGCAAAAGCAGCACCTAAAAATTAGAAAAATTATTCTACAAAACAATATATTAGTGTATTTGCTCTAGTCTGGGTTTCGGCTGTTTACGGGGCTTTTATGGTTGTTAGTCACAATGGAAATTTGAATATCATGAACTGCCAAAATAAGGTCAATAGATTTTCATCTGCTCAGATGAAAGCTTTGTTCAATCCATGTAAGTTTTTGCTGTCGCTTGTTTACGCGCTGCTGCAATCCTGTGGGAATGAACTAAGATGGATTTTCATTCATGTTTACAATGAGAGTTTCATTATGGCAATTGCAAAAGTGGTGGAAGTTAATTCAAGCAGTACGAAAAGCTTTGAAGATGCGATTCAAACCGGTATTCAAAAAGTCACAGAAACCATCAAAAATGTACAAGGTGCCTGGATCAATGAACAGAAGGTGGTCATCAAAGAAAATAAAATCACGGAATATCGTGTAAATTTAAAAATTAGTTTTCTGGTCGACTAAGTCAATGAGTGTAAATGACATGCAAAAAACATCCCCATCTGAAATGGGGATGTTTTTATAAATTTTCTGAGTTCGATTGCCTAGGCGTATTGCAACTCTCTGTTGAGTATTATTCAGCCGGATTTTCTGCTGCAGTCTCCAGCGCTTTCTCAAAAACCTGCAAGAACACTTCTTTAGGCTGCGCGCCTGCCAAGGCCACACGTTGATCAAAAACAAAGAAAGGTACACCAGTCACTTTGAGCTGATCCTGTGCCACTTCCTGATCAAATTTGACAAAATCAGAAAACTCATCAGAGTCCAGTAAGTCATCGACCTCGACCGGATTCAGGCCAATACGTGCTGCGACATCTTCCAGTGTTTCACGCTCTCCAATGGCCAAGCCTTGCGTCATATAGCTATAGAAGAAAGCTTCCTGTGCATCAGTACCCAAACCTTTGCTTTGCGCCAGATGAATAATACGATGCGCATTGAAAGTATTGCCTGAGTTGGCACCTTCCCAGTTAAATTCAATGCCTTCAGCTTTGGCCATCTCGGCAATATTACGCTGCATTTCTTCGACTTCAGCTACGCTACGACCATATTTTTGTGCCAGACGCTCAGAATTGGACACTTCCTGGCGCACTGGTGCTTCAGGGTCGAGCTGGTAACTGTGCCAATGCACTTCAAGTTCAATGCCTGCTTCTTGTGCAGCTGCTTCTAAACGTTTTTTACCAATATAGCAGAAGGGGCAAACCACATCTGACCAGATATCTACGCGCATGTCATGTCTCTAATTTACTCTTGTGTTTAAGTATGAGGGTGAAGAATCAGAATTTAAAGTCCCTGAGCATCAGAAGGGGATTTCTACAGCATATTGGCAGCATGAAGATTGGACGAGAATATGAATGATAGCCTGATGATTTCGTCCAGAGAGTCTGCTTATGGCTATTCAAGAAAGATAAAAATCCCATAAAAAAACGCCCCGTAGGGCGTTTTTCGAATGCAGTCAATTATGCAGTTTTTACTGCAGCTTCAACAGCCAGCATGTGACCATTTTCTTCGAAGTTTGAATGCCAAGACAGCGCTTCACGAAGCAGATGAGGCGTATGGCCGCCTTTTGCAGAAGCACGGTCAAAGTAATCATTCAGGGCATCACGATACATTGGGTGTGCACAGTGATCAATCACTGCACGGGCACGCTCACGTGGCGCTAAACCACGAAGATCTGCCAAACCTTGTTCAGTTACCAGAATATCTACATCGTGTTCCGCATGGTCGATATGTGAAGCAAAAGGCACTACAGAAGAGATGTCGCCACCTTTCGCAATAGATTTGGTCACGAAGATCGCCAGGTGCGCATTACGTGCGAAGTCACCTGAACCACCAATACCGTTCATCATTTTGGTACCGCAGACGTGAGTCGAGTTCACGTTACCGTAAATATCAAACTCAAGTGCCGTGTTGATACCGATAATACCTAAACGACGTACCAGTTCAGGATGGTTCGAAATTTCCTGTGGACGTAATACCAGTTTGTCTTTGTATTGTTCCAGGTTGTTGAATACTTTCTCGCCATATTTAGCAGACAGGGTAATCGAAGAACCTGAAGCAAACTTCATTTTGCCTGCATCAATCAATTCAAAGGTACAGTCTTGTAGTACTTCTGAGTACATGATCAAGTCTTCGAAGTTCGAATCTTTCAGACCGGTCAATACTGCGTTGGCAATTGAGCCAATACCCGCCTGTAATGGACCTAAGTTTTTCGGTAGACGCTCTTCAGCCACTTCTTTTTCAAAGAAAGCGATCAAATGATTGGCGATGCTTTGCGTCTCATCATCTGGTGCAGTCACTGTAGATGGTGAGTCGTGCAAGTCATTGTTGAATACGATACCGACAATTTTTGCTGGATCGATGTTGATCGCATGTGTCCCGATACGCTCATCCACTTGAGTCAAAGGAATCGCTTGACGCGTTGGACGGTATGACGGGATATAGATATCGTGTAAGCCTTCAAATGCCGGGCTTAAGTTGGTATTGATTTCTACAATTACTTTTTCAGCAAAGATTGCAAAGCTTGCAGAGTTACCTACAGATGTGGTTGGAATGATGCCGCCATCTTCAGTGATTGCAACCGCTTCAATGATCGCAACATCTGGTTTTTTCAGCTGTTGGTTACGCATTTGTTCAACAGTTTCAGACAAATGCTGGTCGATGAACATCACTTCGCCGTTGTTGATCGCCTTACGTAAAGTGTTGTCGACCTGGAACGGTAAACGACGTGCCAGTACGCCAGCTTCAGTCAGTTGTTTGTCTAGATCGTTTCCTAGTGATGCACCAGTAATTAACGTGATCTTTAATGGATTTGCTTTTGCTTGTTGAACTAAAGCTAAAGGAACCGCCTTCGCTTCACCCGCGCGAGTAAAGCCACTCATACCCACAGTCATGCCATCTTTGATGAATTCAGCCGCTTGTTCTGGACTGATGACTTTGTTGTGTAGGGAGGCTAAACGGATACGATCTAAAGACATTTTAACTCTCATTAATTCTTAAACTATGAGACGGATTGTACCGCTCAAAAAATGTATTGTGCATAGGTGTTAGGCTAAGGTCTAATTTTTTAGCTAAATGTAGGTATAATAAAAAATGATGATTTTTAAGTGATTGAATTAATGAAATATAAAATGAATTGTATAGAAAAACTACAAAATCATTTGCTCACTGACTGATCGTTTCTTAAAAGCGATCAGTCAGTGTTTGGCGGATTTTATCAAGTGTGGTGGCTGGGGGAGGCGTCTCTGGGTTAAGCTGATTCAAGGGGAGTGAGATGATGGCTTCAAGTCCGCCTTCAGGGCGATTATGAATGCGTAATTGACCTTGGTGAATATCGACAATCCGTTTCACAATGGCCAGTCCCAAGCCACTGCCTTGGACGGTTCGTGCTGAATTTCCCCGTACAAAAGGCTGCATCAGCGCTTCAATCTGGTCTTCCGGAATGCCTTCGCCATGATCTGCAACACAAATTAACAGCTGGTTTTCCTCGACATGTGCAGAGATTTCAATCGGTTCTGAACCATAGCGTTTTGAGTTATTGATCAGGTTGCCAATCAGTCTTTTTAGCGACATGCTGCGCGCCTGAATCAACGGTATTTCTTGCGGACTGAAACGGATATCGAGCGGTTTAAACTGCTTGACCAGTTCCTGAAGCAATACATTGACATTGGTGTCCTGTGGTTCTTCATCGGAACCATCGCGCATATAGGAAATGAACTGATCCAGAATCGCGTCCATATCTTCCACATCATAAATCAGACCTTCTTTGAGAAAGTCTTCATCGGGCATCATTTCGGCACTGAGACGAATCCGCGTTAAAGGCGTGCGCAAGTCATGTGAAATGCCGGCCAGCATGATGCGGCGTTCCCGCTCGGTCTGGTCTAGGGTATAAATCATCTGGTTAAAGGCATGATTGACCTGACGGATTTCCAGTGGGCCATGATTGGTGTCCAGATAGGGTGCTGAACCAATGCGGCTATAACTGTTGGCGGCATTCTGCAAGCGGCGTAAAGGACGGTTGAGCTGACGCACCAGGGTCAGGATAATAATGCCGACAATAATCGGCGTGCCCAGTAACCAGCCCAGAATCAGCTCATTACTATAATTGGCATAGGTTTTTAAAGGCTCTTGCACCCAGTGACCATTCATTTCAGGGGTCTGGATCCAGATACGCGGGCTTGGTTTAAACTGGAAATAGACCGTGGCCTCTTCAATACGTAGTTCTTTGGCCAGCTTGGTTTCGATCTGCCGGGTAAAAAATTCTGCAATCACTTTTTCCCGGACAGTGGGATACTCTGCCGGATTGGTCACATATTCAATACCAACGCGGTTTTTTAACCAGGTATCAATATCGACTTCCTGCTGTTTATGATACAGGCGTAGATCGGGATTATTGAGAATTTCCAGTTCCATGGCCAGATAGCGCGCATGTTGCTGGATTTCAGGTAAAAATAAGGTACGCCAGAAGAACCACAAAGACATGAACAGGCTGAAACAGACCACAAAGACCACCAGAACTGTGGTACGCATGGCGGCAGAACGCGGTTTGATCTTGTCCAGAAAGCGTTCCCCACGCGTGCGTTTTTTTTCTGAGTAGGTAACAAAATCGGTAAATTTTTGTGGGTCGATGGGGTCGAGTTTCACACTGCGTCCTTTTGCTCAAAAGGGGAGGCTTCCCCCGTAGTTGGATACACGTTAAGGTCATCCGCAACTGTTTGAGGCAGGACTCAAGATGGTCAATGATGTTTCTGCGAGAGAATTGCTTGAATGACGGAGGTTGTCGAGTTTTGCGGATGACAATGGTTTTGCTTACTTTTGTCGAAACAAAAGTAAGGCGAATCGCAGGTTAAACCCTATAAATGAGCTTAAACCATCAGACTCCGTCATGAATCAAGGTATTAATTTACTCCGCACCATCTGGAACAAACACATAACCCACACCCCAAACGGTCTGGATATAACGCGCACGCGCCGGATTTTCTTCAACCAGACGGCGTAAACGTGACACCTGAACATCAATCGAACGTTCCATGGCACCCCATTCACGACCACGCGCCAGATTCATCAGCTTGTCACGGGTGAGCGGTTCGCGTGGATGCTGAACCAGAGCTTTCAATACCGCAAACTCACCTGTGGTTAAAGTCACGACTTGACCTTCACGGGTCAATGTACGGGTTGATAAATCCAGTGACCAGGGGCCAAATGACACCACTTCCATTTGCTGGCTTGGTGCGCCCGGTACTTCACGGACTTGACGACGCAATACCGCACGAATACGCGCCAGCAATTCATTCGGATTAAACGGTTTAGGCAGGTAATCGTCCGCACCGGCTTCAAGCCCTGCAATACGGTCAGAATCGCTGCCGCGCGCGGTCAGCATAATAATAGGCGTATCGATATTGGATTGGCGTAAACGACGACAGATACTTAAACCGTCTTCGACCGGAAGCATAAAGTCGAGCACGATCAGAGAAAACAGTTCCCGCTGTAAAAGTCGATCCATCTGCGTGGCATCGTGTGCAGTTTTCACCACAAAGCCTTTATCTTCGAGGAAACGTTGCAATAGGGTACGCAGACGAACATCATCATCAACAACCAAGATGCGTTCGACTCGGTCTGTTTCGGTATGTACGGCATCGGCTTTTTCAGCAGGTACAACTAAACTCATGAGATGCTCCTTTATTCTTTATTGTCGTCATAAACAAAAAATGAAATATGCTTTGAGTATACGATTCATTGATATTAATTGACTATGCTCTAAAGCACCAAATATTGCAGTTAAAATCAAGACATAGATACCAAATATATACATCTAAATGGACAAAAAATATGATTTGGAGCAACATAAAAAGCAAAGTTCATGCAAACTATATTCAGAAAAGCTGAAAACTATGGCACTTCATAATATAAAGTTGAGACAAATTAATAAAAACAATGGTGGATTTTATAGGCCCGGTCTTTATAATCATGCCATTTAGTACTTATCCTTGTGGGATCAAACACGATGACTGACTTAGTTCAGCAGTTGGCAAAAGAACTTGCCGTACGTCCAAACCAAGTTGAAGCTGCCATCAAGCTTATTGATGAAGGTGCCAGTGTTCCTTTTATTGCACGTTACCGTAAAGAAGTAACGCAAGGCTTAGACGATACGCAACTACGTCAACTCGATACGCGTCTATCATACTTGCGTGATTTGTATGAGCGCCGTGACAAGGTGATTGAATCACTCAAAGAACAAGATAAATTGTCTGATGATTTGTTGGCGCGTGTGAATGCCGCTGAAACCAAAAATGCATTAGAAGAAATTTACGCACCGTACCGTCCAAAACGTACCAGTAAATCATTTAAGGCCAAGGAAGCCGGTTTAGGCCCAATCGCCGAGAAAATCTTTGCTGAAGCGGTAGATCCAAGCGACGCATTGGCCGGTTTTAGCCATGACGATTATCCAGATACTGAAAGCCAGCTTGATGCGATCCAGCACATCCTGATTGATGACTGGGCACAAAATATCGCGCTGACCACTGAACTGAAAGCCACTTTTGCCAAAACTGCCGTGCTGAAAAGTTTGGTTGCTTCTGAAGAAAAGAAAGAAGTCGGTAAAAAATTCCGTGATTATTTCGATTTCTCTGAAAACCTGAACAAAGTGCCTTCACATCGTTTATTGGCGATGCTGCGTGGCCGTCAAGAAAACGTTCTGGGCCTGAAAGTGGATGGCGAAGATGCTGCACCATTGGCACGCATTGAGACTGAATACAATTTAGACACGATTCAGCCGCAAGCACGTCAGGATTTCTTGAAGCAAACCGCAAAACTGTTCTGGCTTGGCAAAGTGCGTCCAAGCATTGAACATTCATTGCTGACTGAAAAACGTCTGGCTGCTGAAACAGAAGCCATGAACGTCTTTGCTGAAAACTTGCGTCATTTACTGCTTTCTGCTCCTGCAGGCGCGCGCACCACTCTGGGCGTTGACCCGGGTATCCGTACCGGTGTGAAACTGGCTGTGGTGAATGCATCGGGTGATGTGCTGGCGCACAGCACGATTTATCCATTTGCACCCAAAGATGATAAAGCAGGTTCATTGGCTGAACTGGCACGTTTATGCCGCGAGTTCAATGTTGACCTGATTGCAGTGGGTAATGGGACGGCAAGCCGTGAAACTGAAGCTTTAGTGGCTGAAATGATGGCTGCGAACAGTGATCTGAAAATGACACGTGTGTCTGTGTCTGAAGCAGGTGCCTCGGTATATTCAGCATCAGAACTGGCATCACAAGAACTGCCAGAGCTGGATGTGTCGATTCGTGGTGCAGTGTCAATTGCACGCCGTTTACAGGATCCATTGGCTGAGCTGGTAAAAATCGATCCGAAATCGATTGGTGTGGGTCAGTATCAACATGATGTGAACCAGACCGGTTTAGCGAAAACCCTTGAAGCAGTGGTAGAAGATTGTGTGAACTCGGTCGGTGTCGATGTCAACACGGCATCTGCGGCGATTTTGGGTTATATCGCAGGTCTGAATAAATCGATTGCACAGCAAATTGTGGAATTCCGTAAGGAAAATGGCCGTTTTGATAATCGCCAGTCCTTGAAGAAAGTGCCACGTTTAGGCGAGCGTACTTTTGAGCAGGCAGCAGGCTTCTTGCGTATTCAAGATGGTTCTGAGCCATTAGATGCATCTGCAGTGCATCCAGAATCTTATGCACTTGTATCTAAAATTGTTGAAGCGAAAGCGACGACAGTGAAAGATATCATTGGCAATACTGAAATCATTCGTCAGGTCAATGCTGAAGAATTTGCAGATGAGAAGTTCGGTCTGCCAACTATCAAAGATGTTTTAAGCGAACTGGAAAAACCGGGTCGTGACCCGCGTCCAGAATTCCGTACGGCGAAGTTCCGTGATGACATTACTGAAGTTGCGCAATTGTCTGAAGGCATGCAGCTTGAAGGTGTGGTGACCAATGTCACTAACTTCGGTGCATTTGTCGATGTCGGTGTGCATCAAGACGGTTTGGTACATATTTCTGAACTTGCCAATGAATTTGTCGCGGATCCGCATAAAGTAGTGAAACCGGGTCAAATCGTGCAAGTGCGGGTCTTGAATGTGGATGCTGAACGTAATCGTGTGAACTTATCGATGCGTCCTGAAGGTTCTGAAGCGCCGGCAAAAGCACCACGTCAGCCACGTCGTGAAAACAATGAACAGCGCGGTGAGCGTAAGCCTCAAGGCAAACGTCCACAGCAAGCGCGTCCGCAAGGTGAGCGTCCTCAGGGCAAGAAACCGCAAGTGGCTAAACCACAAGAGCAAAAAATTGGTGGTTTAGGCGCATTGTTATTACAAGCAGGGATTAAAGGTTCAAAGTAATCTTTAATTGCTAAAAGAAAACCTCCCATCGGGAGGTTTTTTTATATCTGATTTTTATGAATTGATCATCGGTACAATCCAGCTGGTAATAATCAGCAAAATACCCAGATGCCCCATTTTTCGTGTCACATAAACCAGTTTCGACGGTGGCTGTTCCAGTCGTTTGGCATATTCTTCCATGCTAATGCCTGCTTTGGTTTTACTGCTAAATAAAAACACGCCCAAGTCAATACAGATCAGAATCGTACCAATATCAGCGACCAGCTCCATCAGGACAAAATCTTGGTTATACAGCGACATGCTCACGCTATAAGTCAGATAGACGGCAAAGGCCAGACACAGGTATTGCAGGACCACTAAAAACTTCTGCATAAATCTCAACAGTTCACAAAATGAAAGCAATTATACAAATAATCGGGCACTCTCGGTCAATTACAAGCTTTTCATGACCTCAGCAAAATTCTGCTTCTCGACCAGCTCCAGAAACTCATCGCCTAAACGCTGACTTTCAGCAATACAGGCTTTCCATAATTTGATCCGTTCTGCCTGATCTAGGCCCTTCAGGGTAAAATCCTTACGATCCGGTAAGCGGCCTAAAGGCAAACTTTGCAGATAGTCCTGCGATGGAGAAAGCAACAAGGTGCGTGCCTGATTTTCCGGATTTGAGGTGCGTTTAAATAACTTGTCAAACCAGCCGGGAGTAATGCTGTCAGTAAAATGTGGATAGAGCACAATGCCTTTGCTCTGAAAGGGCAGGTCAATGTGATAGTCAATCAGACCACCATCGCGGTAATAACCCTGCGGTGCATCCGGAATATTGTTCACCGCTGCCATTACCCCGGGAATCGACGCCGAGGCCATCAGCCAGGACAATACACTCTGCTCGGTCAGGGCATGATAATGTGTAGTAAATCCATCTTCCGCGATTTGAAATTGTTCTCCCATATTCGGCTGGCTAATCACACGCTGCATAAAATGACGGCTGTGTTTACGTGCAACAGCAGTTGTTCCGACAATTCCGGCTACAGAGGCCAGCAAAGGCAGCACTTTGTCACTCTGGAAAATGTGCTGGGCTTTAATTGAAATCACAGCGAGATGATAATCCGGATGATTGACCAGATCATTTTCCTTGCCTTGTACCAGATCAAGTAGCATGCCGCGGCAAACTTCGCTGACCTCCTGGCGGGTCATTTTTTTATGGAAATAAAGGTTGGTATACAGCTCAGCTAAACGCTCGGTTCCCTGTTGAGCCCCATGTGCAGCCATACTGGCAAAACGCCAGCTACCAATCGAGGAACCAACGAGAGTACGCCGTTGTGGGGCACGTGGGAAAAACTCGCCAAAAATCGCCTGATCCAGACCCTGAATCCCGATTCCTTTTGGGCCACCTGCAGCACCGGGGATAATATCGACCTGTTCAGGTTGTAATCCTTGTTGCAAAATCAGCTCACGTGCCAGATGGCCAGCACGAATCGTCAGCGCAGGCGCCCGTTTTTGTAAAATCTGTACCATGATTCAATCCATACCAGCCAAGTGTGTGCTTATTTTAATCGATGCGTCTTTAGACCCAATGGCAAGATATGTCCTAAGGTGACTTGAGAGTCATGGCATCGGGTTGATGTAAGTGTGCATGAGTTCTTTATTGCGTAAATTTAAAAAAGGTAGATTAAATGAAATAATCAAAAGCGTGGTTATAGGATAGCTTGGCCAGTAAAAAGCATGAATTAGAAACAAACTACCTGCAATACCTATCCATATTTTTAAAGCTAGTATTAGCTGTGTTTGTCGTAGACAGAATAGAAATAACAACGGAAGCAGGTTAAAGCTGACAATGAGCCAGAAATAGTCACTATGAATCAGGAGGTAGAATGTGGTATTGGCAGCAGAGGACCATGCCAGCCAATGGGCTGTTTGGTTGATATAGAAAAAAATATCTATCCATGTTGGGAAGCTGTAAAGTAGTGCAGTGAGAAAGGTTTTTTGTCTATTCTGGCGATACAGTGCCCATAAAAAACTATATTTCATTTGGATATTCTTGTTTTATTTTTTCAATAATTTAAGCATAAAAAAGCCTGACGAATCAGGCTATTTAAAAAATTATTTCGCAATTCGCCAGACGGCAAGAACACTCGCTAGCACAATCAGAAGCACCGACACAAACCATGGTGAAATAATCGCAATCGACAGCAGAATGGCCATGATACTGCCAAACATCCAGCTACGTTTTTGCTGAAGTTCCATTTGCAGGCGCATGCTTTGCAGTTCATTGAGCTGTTTGGCATGCCAGGCTGACTGGTTTTTCAGACCGTTCAGGCTATCAATCATCAAGGTTGGTAGATCCTGTGCCCCTAATAGCAAATCCGGAATTTTTTGTCCCAGTTCTTTCAGGTTTTTCTGCGGATTCATTTGTGCCTTGATCCAGTCGGTCAGGATCGGTTTGGCCAGACTCCAGATATCCAGTTCCGGATACAGATCGGTTCCCAAGCCTTCGACATGCACTAGTGTTTTGAGTAGCAGCATCAGTTGCGGTGGAATTTCCAGATGGAAACGACGAGCGATGTCCATGACTTCAATCAGAATGCCGGCAAAATCCAGTTCATGCATCGGTTTGGACACCATTGGCCCCACACTACGGCGCATTTCACGTGCCAAAGCATCCTGATCAGTCCCCGGTGGAATCCAGCCGGCCTGATGCACCACCTGAATCAGCTGCATAAAGTCACTGTTCATGACCGCCAGTAGCATGCGTGCTACGGTCATCTGGTCATGCTTAGACAGCTCGCCCATAATCGCGCAGTCCAGCGCAATAAAACGCGGATTACTCGGATTGATGGTTTCGACAAAAACATTGCCCGGATGCATGTCAGCATGGAAAAAGTTATCGCGGAAAACTTGGGTAAAGAAGATGGTCAGGCCTTTACGTGCCAGATCGGCACGATCCATGCCCAACCGGTCAAAGGTCGCGATATCTGAAATCGGCACCCCGGTAATACGCTCGGCTACCAGAACATCTTTGCTGTCCATGTAAATTTCCGGCACATACATCATGCTCGAGCCGGTAAAATGATGGCGCATGCGGCGGGTATTATCGGCTTCCAGTGTCAGATCCAGCTCATTCAGAATGATCTGTCGATAATCCTGAATGATTTCCGATAAGTGTAGAGCACGTGCTGCTTCCAGACGTTTTTCCAGAAATTGACCGAGCCATTCCAAAATTTCAAAATCCTGCAAAATCTGCTGGCGAATATTCGGGCGGGTCACCTTGACCACGACTTCACGGCCATCATGCAGGGCTGCGGTATGCACCTGTGCAATCGAAGCCGCTGCCAGTGGCTGGGTATCAAAACGCGCGAAGAGGGTAGTTATATCAGCTTTCAGTGATTCCTGAATGCGCATCTTGGCCACGTCATTATCAAACGGCTTGACTCGGTCTTGTAGCAACACCAGTTGTTGTAAGACTTCAGGTGGAATCAGGTCACGACGGGTCGAGAGTAGCTGGCCAAGCTTAATCGCCAACGGCCCCATTTCTTCTAAAGCCAGTTTCAGCTTGAGCGGATTTTTACGTTCACGACTGGACCAGGCGGCCGGATGCATCCGGATGAGGGACAGCACATGCCGGGATTTTTCTGGTAATTCTTCCGCAGGAAACAACGTGTCGAGTCGATAGTGCGCGGCGATGCGCCAAAGTTCGAGTAAACGTGAAACATGCGGAATCATAAAGCTGTGTACCTAGTCTTGAGTAGAATTGTTTGAGGCATCGATTTGAGCCTGAAGCTGATAGATTTTTGCTTCAACCCGATCTAAATTTTGATTCAGGATACGGGTGTCCTGATTCAGGTCATCCATTTGCCAGCGGGGAGCAAACAGACCGCTGTCTTCTTTTAAGGCATCTTCAGCAAAGAATAATTGACTTTGCAAGGTGCGTTTTAGTTGCTTGGGCAGCAGTTGCAATTTGCCAATTTCATGCGCCAGCGTCGGGCCAATCCAAGGACTTAAGTGCGCTGCCAGATCCAGTTCCGCCTGTTGCATGATGCGCTGGATTTCCTGCAATAACTTGTAGTCGCCTTGCAATGGAATATTGCCGACTTCATCGGAAAGCAGCAGCTTGAGTAATTCCACCACATTGCTGACCTGCAAGGTTGCGGTCGCTTCGGTAACTGTCGCGGAACTTGCGTCAAATGGACGTTGTTCAAAGACCGAAGGTGTTTCGGTATGACCGGTTGCCGTTGGTTCCAGACGAACTTTGCCTTCATCAAAAAACACATCAACCGAAAGCTGCGGCGAGGCGATCACCACCCGCAGCATTTTACCAGACAAGGCATTTAACTGGATGCGGGTAATCGCATCCAGATCAATCACATGGTGAATCACGCGTTCAACAGCACCGAGTGCCAGAATTGACCACATAGGGAATGAACCTTAAAGTTTAAAACCGCGGTGAACCGCAACAATCCCGCCAGTCAGGTTGTGATAGTCACAATTCTGGAAGCCGGCATTTTCCATCATGCCTTTTAAGGTGCGCTGGTCTGGATGCATACGAATCGATTCAGCCAGATATTTATAGCTTTCAGAATCATTGGCAATGATTTTACCCATGATTGGCAAGGCTGTGAATGAGTACAGATCGTAAAGCTTAGAGAATGGCTCAAACACCGGTTTAGAGAATTCCAGCACCAGTAAACGGCCACCTGGCTTGAGTACGCGATACATCGATGCAAGTGCGGCATCTTTATCGGTCACGTTACGCAGACCGAATGAAATCGTCAAAAGATCAAAACTGTTGTCTGCAAATGGTTCTAAGGTTTCAGCATTGGCCAGTACGAAATCGACATTGGTACAGCCGGCATCGATCAGACGGTCACGACCGACATTCAGCATCGATTCGTTAATATCAGACAGCACCACATGACCGGTCGGGCCCACTTCGCGGCTAAACACTTTGGCCAGGTCACCGGTACCGCCGGCGATATCCAGCACCTGCTGGCCACGGCGTACACCGGACATATTGATTGCAAAACGTTTCCACAGACGGTGAATCCCGAAAGACATCAGGTCATTCATGATGTCGTATTTGCTCGCCACCGAATGGAACACTTCAGCCACTTTCTGGGCTTTTTCTTCGCTGTTTACGGTTTGATAACCAAAATGTGTGGTTGAACCCACGTTGCCGGTATTGGCACCGCGTGGCAGGTTATATTTCGGCACCGAGCCTGTGACCGGCGTATCAGTCAGGCGTTGTTCGAGGGATTGTTGCTGACCTTGCGGCGTACCTTGTGGAAGAGGTTCAGTTAAGAATGGGCTCACTTTGTCTGTCTGTTGTGCCGACTCAGGGGTAGGGGTAGGCGTTGTATTTTCATTCGACATTGGAGTCACTCCTAACATATCAATCGGGTTAATCTTGCATTCTCTGCATCATGACAGATTCTAAAGGCTTATTCAGCAATCATGATGCAATTGTTATGAATAATATACAGAAAAATGTGCGCTTGGCAGAAATACTGCACTGCTATTTATTGAAATGGCAACGCATCGCCAGAATGCACTTTCTCAATAATCTGGCGTTCGGTTGCGGTAAATTCACGGACAAATTTTTCTGCCGATTTCAGCGGCTTCATGGCCAGGAAACCATCTTGCATAAATGCATACATCACCTGAAAGTTATATTTATTGGCCGCGCCTTTACACATCTTGAAGGCCGCATAGACCACAAAGGAGCGCATGTATTTATCCAGACTCATACCGAGCTGATCCAGCAAGGCCAGTTGTTTTAACCGTGCCTGACCCTGATCCAGTTTGAGATAGGTCAGGCGCATCATCTCATCGGTCAGTGTTTCATGCGGATGATAATCCTGTAATAACTGAATCGCGACCTGCTCATCCAGCTGTACCGCCAGAATCGCCAGTTCTACACCCAATGTCCCGGTTTTGATGGCATTTTCAGGAATCACTTTTTCTGCTTTATGGGCATATTTCATCAGCCGGGCAATCTGTGCTGCCAGTGCATCAAATTCGGCACCACCATAGAGACGGTTCAGGAAATATTCGGCCATCAACTGATTGGGTTTTTCCGCAAAATGCGCGCGATGAGTTCGCTGCATGCGAACTTTCTGCCAGGCCTGTACATCCTGTAAACGGCTCAGAATGTCCGGTTGGGTATGATAGCTCAGCTGATAATAATGCGCTAACAGATCATCGAGAACGGCAAGTTTGGACATGAGATTTCAATTATAGTTTGAGAATGCAAGAATCTTAGAGGCTGCCGGACAATCCTGCTATGACAAATTGAACACAGATCGGACATTTGTCTGTCAATGTGTTGTTTAAATAGCCAATTTAATCGTGTGAAAAACGTTGCCAGAGCTATTTTGCGCCAAAACTCATCGTTATACTGCAAACAGAATAAAACATCAGGGTTGAAGATACGCATGGAACAACCACAATTTCAGTTAATGGATGAAGATCAGTTATCGGTCGAGCTGATTGATGCTCAATATGATTTAAAAAAAACACGCGGCCAGAAAAATGCCAAAAGCCTGTTGATTCTGGTCAACGGGATTGAGCTGGCCGGTAAGGGTGAAGCGGTCAAGCAGCTGCGTGAATGGGTCGATCCGCGCTATTTGCGCGTGAAAGCGGATGCACCACAAGTGGCCGGGCCTAAACAGACTTTGTGGCAGCCTTATGCGCGGTTTATTCCGGCCGAAGGACAGATCATGGTCTTGTTTGGCAACTGGTACAGCGACCTACTGAGCAGCGCTATGCAAGTTTCAGATCCGATCACTAATGCACAGTTCAATCATTATCTGCAAGAGATGCAAGCCTTTGAACAGGACCTGAAAAATAATCATGTCGATGTGGTCAAGGTCTGGTTTGACCTGTCCTGGAAAGCCCTGCAAAAACGGCTGGATGCCATGGATCCGAGTGAAGCGCACTGGCATCAGCTGCATGGTCTGGACTGGCGCAACAGAAAACAGTACGACACCTTGCAGCGCTTGCGTCAGCATTTTACCGAAGACTGGTTCATTATTGAGGGTGAAGATGAACAGCAGCGTGACCAGCAATTTGCCCAGCATATTCTGGGTGCTCTCAAGCATTGCCCCAATCATCCGGCCAGAGCCAGTGGACGATGGAAACAGGCCAAGATTCCCGAACTGTTAAAACATCCTGCCGAAACTCGAGCCAAGGCAGAGGATTACAAGCCGGAGCTGAAAAAATTAACGGCTAAGGTAGCCAAGGCGATGCGGTCCGATCCGCGGAATGTGGTGATTCTGTTTGAGGGCATGGATGCGGCTGGAAAGGGCGGTGCGATCAAGCGCATTGTGAAAAAACTGGATCCGCGTGAATATGAAATTCATACCATTGCCGCACCAGAAAAATATGAGCTGAGCCGTCCCTATTTATGGCGCTTCTGGACCAAACTGCAAAGCGATGATGATATCTGTATTTTTGATCGTTCCTGGTATGGGCGGGTACTGGTAGAGCGGATAGAAGGTTTTGCCAGTGCCGCAGAATGGCAACGTGCGTATGCGGAAATTAACCGTTTTGAGCAAAGTCTGGTCAAGCATCAAACCGTGGTGATCAAGCTGTGGCTGGCCATTTCCAAAGATGAACAGGCTGCACGTTTCAAGGCACGCGAAGATACACCGCATAAGCGTTTTAAAA
This sequence comes from Acinetobacter sp. F9, assembly GCF_019195275.1. Taxonomy (NCBI): domain Bacteria; kingdom Pseudomonadati; phylum Pseudomonadota; class Gammaproteobacteria; order Moraxellales; family Moraxellaceae; genus Acinetobacter; species Acinetobacter sp. F9. Next base: position 1,488,715 of record NZ_CP078068.1, on the reverse strand, counting down.
TTACTGAGGATGATTGGCGTAACCGGGAACGTTGGGATGATTATCTGAAAGCAGCAGCCGACATGTTTGAACGTAGCTCGACCGATTATGCACCTTGGCATATCATTGCGACCGATGATAAAAATACCGCACGGGTCGAGGTGTTAAAGGCCATTTTAAGACAGCTTCAGGCAGAATAATCTGCCTGAAGTAGCACGGGCTCAGCTGTTTAAAATATTGAGCTCAAATGTGCTTAACCTTGAGCGACCTGTTTTTGCTGGATATTTTTAGCCGCACGGTAGCATTCCTCGACATGGGCTTCGGCAATTTTTTTCATGACAAAATAGCCCAGACTGGCGGCAATCAATTGACCACCCAGGGGAATGAATTTTGTCACTTGCTTTGTGATCACTTTCGCTGCAACATTGTTCAAAGATTTTTTGACGGCAGTTCGCGCGACCACCAGACCAGAAAATTCTACGCCGCGTTTACGCAGCTCATTCCAGTGCACCTGACGGGTTTTGGGATCATAGACACTGATCTGATCAGGCGCCAGTCCGAAGCGGGCATTGATCTCGGGAATCAATTGCGACAAGATGCCGATATCAATGACGACATCCATAAACGGCACTGGAATAATGGCGGCACCCGCAGAATAGTAGGCACGTTTTTTGGTGAGTTCCAGGCACTCGGCACGAATTTGTTCCAAATCTAAGCTTGGATCGATACGTTCAGGAATTTTATCTAATTTCATGGGCACTACCTAAGCTCTATGTTGTTTTTTTCTATGCAAGCATCATTAAGATGCTTTTTTCAAAGAAATTTTTCGACTGAAGTGTGGTTTTAAAGTGTCATACAGCGCTCGAGATGTATAGTAACTAATCTTTATCATTTTGTAGTAAAACTAGTTCAGCAGTTCAGGGGAAACGATGGCAATCCATGTTATTCAGAGTCAACGCATTGATGTGCTTTTGGATAGTATGCTGCGTATTGTCAATCAAACTGCCCGGCATCCGTTTGAAGTGTTACAGCCCCGGCATTTTATTGTGCCGTCTCCGGCCGTAGAAAGCTGGTTGACTCAAAAAATTGCCGAGAAGAAAGGCATCAGTGCCAATAGCCAGTTCCATCACCGAATTCGTGCGTTTCAGTGGACGTCTTATCAGTGGGTGCTGAATGCGCCTAAAGAAGTCGAACAGGTTCGAGAAGCCAATATTCCGCGTATTATCATCAAATGGCGGGTGTTTCAGGCACTGCGCAAATGTATTCTGCCAGAACAGATTCCCTTAGACGTCGATCATCCGCTGTATTCAATTGTAAAGCGGATTTACGACAGTGCCGACCGGCTGGAACAGGGCACAGAAAAACAGCTGAAAAAACAGAGCATGCTGTACTGGGTGGCCGAACAGGTATCGCGCCTGTTCAGCCATTATATGGATTATCGCGGTTATTGTGCACGTAACTGTCCACCGCAAAGCTGCAGCTGCCCGACCAACTGGCTAGAGGCCTGGGGACAGGATATTGCGCTGGATATCGAGCAGATGATCTATAGTCCCAAAGATGAAAATGGCCATGAAATACAGGTGGCCGATTTCGTCAAAATTCAGGCGCGTGAACTGGAAGCCTGGCAACGCTGGTTGTGGCAGCATGTATTTCAGGAGGATTATGCCAAAATTCTGGAGATTGAGCGCCTGTATTGGGAACGGCTGGAAAATGCAGAAACCCGCGCCCAGGCTCTGAAACGCTTGCCGGCACAGATAGTGGTATTTAGCCTGCTGGAACTTCCGCCCAGCCAGCTGGACTTTTTACGCCGGCTGGGGCAATACATAGACATTTATATCTTTCATTTTAACCCCTCGCAGGAATACTGGGCCGACAGTGTCGATCCGGACTGGAAAGCCAAATTTAATCTGCAACGGGAAGAGCGCTTTATTCAGCGCTTTGAAAAAACTCGCCAACGTAAACCGAATGATGCTGAACTGAAAGAATTTCGAATCAAGCAGCTTAACTTTAATGCCGAAGATCGTGAATCGCGGCATCCGCTGTTGACCCGATTTGGCAAGCAGGCGCGGGATCATTTCTCTTTACTCTCCAAACTGTCTTCTGGAGAAGAAGGTCTCTGGGCCGATGTTTTTGTCGATGACTATCAGGACAAGCTGCTGGCAAAAATCCAGTCAGATATTTTATATTTACTCGAACCTGAACAGCATCAATATGCTTTAAGTCCGGCCGATGATTCGGTGCAGATTCATGTCTGTCATTCCTCGTTGCGTCAGCTGGAAGTACTCAAAGAACAGCTCATTCACTGGCTGGCACAAGGCACGGAACAGCAGCCACGGCAACCGAGCGACATTCTGGTGCTGAGTCCGAATCTGAAAGAACTGGAACCGGCGATTCGCAGTGTCTTTGCCCCGCCACCACGTGAGCGTGAGATCGGCAGCCAACGGTTGCAGAAAGATAACCTGTATTTACCGATCCAGATTGCCGGGGTGTCGCGTCTGGATGTTAGCAATGCCTGGCGCGCGGTACTGGGCCGGATCCAGTGGGTACGTCGCCGTTTCAGTATTGAGGACTTTGCCGACTGGCTCAGCCTGAATGCCACCCAGCAACGTTATGCTCTGGACTATAGTCAGGTAGAACGGATGTTGCAGTTGCTGACGGAGGCTGGCTTCAAGCGCGGTCTGGACCAGCAGCATTTACAGCAAAGCCTGAGCGCAGGCGATGATGATTACCGTTTTAGTTTTAAATTCGCGCTAGACCGTCTGGCTTTGGGCCTGGCCATTCCTGAACATACAATGTTTGAGGATACCTTGAGTTATGCCAAGGTTCTGACCAGTGATTTCCCGTTGATTTCAACCCTGATCCAGATTTATCAGGATCTGGTGCAGCGCCGTGACTGGCTGACTTTGCATGAGACCGGACAGCGCACGCCGGTGAAAACCTGGCTGGAATATTTGCGCGCCGATCTGAATGAATTTCGTGATGCCGGGGTGGAATCGCTCAAAACTGTGGCCGAGATTATCGACAAGCAGATGCGGATGCTGACCCTGGCCGATTATCATGAGCAGGATGATTCACATGCCAGTCAGGAGCTGGTGGCACTGAGTTTGCCTTTGCCTTATGTGCTGGAAGAAATTCAGAATACGCTAGAAATGCAGCTGGATCAGGCCGAACCAACCGGACAGATCACTTTTAGCCAGATTGGCCAGATCCGGCCACTCCCTTATCAGCTGGTGGTGATGCTGAATCTGGATAGCGGTAAGTTTCCGAGCCGGAATCAGCAGGTGCCGTTTGATCTGATGCGCAGCCTGAAGCCGCAACTCGGCGATCGTTCGCGTCTGGATGATGAGCAGGGTGCTTTTCTGGATGCCTTACTATTGGCGCAGGATAATTTATGGCTGTTTTATAATGGCTTTGATCTGAACGATGGCGAGGCCCGAGATCCATCCACTGCCTTGCAGGAACTGATTCAGCATATCGCATTCATCTGTCAGTCGGAACAGCCGGATGCCGAAGTCGATCCTGTGGTGGAAATCAATGGTCTGTCAGTCGCCCAACATATCCAGCAGCTTTATCATGTACATCCCTTGCAGCCTTTTGATCCAGCCGGATTTGCAGATGCGCAAACACCGCGTTATCGGGATCAGTGGTTTGCGGTGGCAGAATATATCCGAAGTGCCGAAGGCAAGCGCAGCAGCTGGATCAATGCGCATTATCCGGCAGTTGAACAAAAAGAACTACGGGTGCTGAAAGGGGATGAGTGGATTCGGGACATGATTTTCCCGGCACGTTTATTTCTGAAAAGTGTCGGAATTTCCACAATTCGCTATGCAGATTTGCCGAGTTCCCGTGAGCCCTTGTTATTAAACAAGCTGGAACAATATCAGGTGCGGGATTTTCTATTACAACAAGATCAGCAGATTGAGCCGAGCTTGATGCTAGACCGTTTGCCAGTAGGCAAAACCCAGCAAGCCACCTGGCTCAGCAGTCAGCAGGAACAGCAGTTGTTGCAAGAACGATTGCTACAGCTTGGCAAAGAACTGACGCCGGTGACCCAGCAATCCCTGCAATTTAGTCCTGAACTGATCATTCATATTAACGTGCCTCAGGTTTCACACAGTAGCTACTGGCTGAGTATGCAATCCTCTTCGGCCTCGGAAAAACGCCGTGCCCAGATCTGGCTGGAATATCTGTTATGGCTGGCTTACTTAAATGATGATGCACGCTCGCCGGAACTGGAGCGTATTGTGATTTTTAGTAATAAAACCCTGAAATTTTCCGGATTGAGTTCGAGTAAAGCGCGAGAATATTTACAGTTCTGGTTCAAAGCCTGGGAAATTGGTCAACAGCAGCCGCTGGTCTTGCCAGCGGAATTGTTGATGAAAAAAGAGTGGCAGTGGGCCGAAAATGAACAGGGCAAAATGATCATTGTGGAAATGCCGGAACTGCTAAAAGCCTGGAACAATAGCTATGAAAGTGCCAAGCCTTTGGCTTCGGATGAATCCAGTCTGCTGCATCAGGACTGGCAGTTTATTTTGCAGGATCAGGACCCGGATCTGGCCTTGCAGCGCTGCTGTCATGATTTCGCCCATGCTCTGTATGCGCCGATTCACCAACATCTGGAATGGGTGAAATAGCAATATGACCGTGTTAAAGCAGCAGATGCAAAAAGCCATTTCTACCAATCCGATTCAGGACATGACGTTCCGTGGTCTGCACTGGATTGAAGCATCGGCAGGAACCGGCAAGACCTATACTTTATCCAGTTTGATGGTGCGGATTTTTCTGGATCAGTATTATCCGCATCAGGTGATTGCAACCACCTTCACCCGCAAGGCAACGGCCGAACTGAAAAACCGGGTACGGCTGCGGGTCGAAGAAACTTTGGCCTATATCCAGCGTCATCAGCAGCTCAATTCTGTGGAAATTGCAGCGAAGATTCAGAGCGAAACTGATCCTTTATTTCAGCAGGTGTTGAAAGATTATGGCACACGGATGGACTATGCCCGTCGCCGCTTGCGTCTGGTACTGAACCAGCTGGATGAACTGTTTGTCGGGACGCTGGACAGCTTTAGCCAGAAACTGTTACGTGAATTTGCTTTTGAAAGTGGCAAGATTGAACGTGCAGAACTGACCGAAGATCAGGATTTATATATCCAGCAACTGATTCATGATGTGCTGCGTGACTGGATTCAGCAGCAGCCCCAATATATGGTCAATCATTTGTATGTGCAGAATCTGCTGAAACCGGTCGAGCATTATACCGGGCTGGTTCGGGATGCCCTAAATTTTAGCAAGCAGCAATTCCAGAAGGTCGAGCCGGCTGAATGTGATCTAGGTAAATTAGAAGCCTGTATTACCCAATTATTGAATATTCATGAGCATGATCTCGAAGTCATGCGGCGCTATTGTCAGGAAAGTCCAAAGTATTTTCACAAGAGTTTTTTGACCAAGTTAACCGACGTTTGTGAAAACTTTATGACCTGGAGCGCAGCCCTGCAAACTCAGGGTGGCATGAGTTTCTTTGATGCAGAATTGCAACCGATTTTACTGAATCTGTGCCATTTACGCCGTAAAAAAACTGATTTCCAGCCGACCACTCAGGTTTTTAACAAGAGCTGTCCGGAGGCGGAGCAGCAGCTGATTTTGCAACACAGCCTGATTGTGGCAATTGATGCACTGTGTGAGGTCAAACAGGATCTGGATGAGCAGTTGAAGCAGCTCACGACCTATCTGGAATTTCATATTATTCAAAGTGTGCAGACCCGTTTACCACAAACCCTGCAACAGCAGGGTGAAACGACTTTTTCCCAGCAAATCCGCACACTGGCGGAAGCCTTGCAGGGTCAGCAGGGTCAGCGCTTTGCCCAGTTTGTACAGGCACGTTATCCGCTGATTCTGGTGGATGAGTTTCAGGACACCAATCAGGATCAGGATGACCTGCTGGCCAAGATCTGGCGGGATGCTAGCCGGGTTCAATCCGGCTGCATGATTATGGTCGGCGATCCGAAACAGGCGATTTATGGTTTCCGTGGTGGCGACATGCTGACCTATAACAAGGCACATGCTGACGTGCGGCAGAAGCAGGGCCGCGAATATACCCTGATGCAGAACCATCGTTCGGTCAAAGCGCTGGTCGAAGTGGTCGATGCTTTATTTCAATGCCAGATGGATTTTGGTGAACAGGTGCAGTACACCCTGATTCAGGCCGGTAGTCGGCCACATCCGGATCTCATCGATAGCGCTGTCTGCAATCCGCAGCCCTTACGCTGGATTCAGTTAGGTGAGTCGGATGTAGAAGCCGATCAGGTGGCCTGGAAAATCCGTGCACTCCTCAATCAGTCTGCTCAACAGCAGTTATATTTTCAGCAGCAGAACAGTATTCAAAGCCTGAAAGCCGATGATATTACAGTGCTGGGGTTTGGACATTTTGCCCTTGAGCAGGTCAAGCAGCGCCTACAGCGTATGGGTATTCCTTGTTATAAAGAGTCCAAACAAAGTGTTTTTGCCAGTGCTATTGCGCAGGATGTCGCGGCCGTCTTGACTGCAATCATGGATCCTTTTAATGAATCCAAGGTCAAACGTGCCTTACTGACCCGCCTGCTGGGCTTCAACCTGAAAAAACTGATTGAGTTACAGGCGCAGAGTGAAGGGCTCAGTCGCTATATTGCCGATCTGGATGCAATTCGGGAAATGTGGTTCGAAAAAGGTTTTCTCACGGCATGGAATTATGCCTTAAACCTGTTTCAGGTCTGGACTCATCTGGTGGCCAGTCAAAGTCTGGATAATGAACGGGTGGTTGTGAATTTGCGTCATCTGACTGAAATTCTGAGCCAGCAAAGTGAATATTATCAGGGTGCCCAAAAACTCTATCACTGGTATTTGCGTCAGTTACAGTCCCCTTCAGGCAAAGACAATGAAAAAGAACGCAAGCTGTCTGGTGATCATGGGGTACAGCTGATGACCATCCATGCCTCTAAAGGGCTGGAATTTAAAGTGGTATTTTTATTGGGCGCAGATGCTGCTTTTGATGTAAATAAAGGCAACTTGAACTTTTCATTAAGTGGCACACTGTCTGAAAGTATTTTAGAACAATCCCGGGTGATTGCAGTCAATCATAAGCATTTGCACGAGCAGGCGATTTTACAGAATGCAGCGCGTAATGCAGCGGAAAATCACCGGCTTTGGTATGTGGCGCTGACCCGTGCCAGTCATCGGGTGTATGCCATGTTGCAAGACCACGCTTCACAATCCGATTCGGGCTTGGCGTTCTGGCGTGGCCAGGGCGATGCCATCTTCGAACATGCTTTAACTCTGGTCGAGCAGCCGCTGTCTCAGGAACCGGCACGTCTGGTCGAGCAGTCACACAATCATAAGATCGACATGCTGGCGCAACCTTTGCCAGAGCGACAGTTCTATCCACGCACCAAAACCAGTTTTACCGCATTGTCGCAACACCAGTCACATGCGCCAGTTTTGCAGGATGATCTGGTCAATGCACAGGAACACCCGGATAGTGCAGCGGATGAAATCAATCTGAATGCTTTAGCAGATCAGCCGGCTGTCACACCGCTAGACTGGATCAAGCTGAATTTCCCCAAAGGTACGGTGGCCGGGACTTTCTTGCACAGTATTTTTGAACATATCAATTTTCAGGATAGCAGTTACTGGAATCTGGAAATTCGCCGTCGTTTTAAAAATACTGCACCGCAAATCTGGCAAGAACTGAAAGAAAAATTTGAACAGGCCTTCCAGTTGCGTACTGTGCTGGAGCAGACCTTTGCGCCGCATTATCAGGCCGCAGCGGTGAATCTGCGTAGCCTTTTTCAAGCCGCAGCGCAGGCAAATTTCAAAGCAGATGAGTTGCAACAGAGTATGCAACGCGTTTTGTCCAGCCTGAACTATAAATTGCTGAGCGGCATTCGCCTGCATGATCAGAGCGAAGCTTATCGTCAACAATGGCGACAGTTATTTCAATCGGCACAGCAAGACCGATCAGCCTTGATGCTCTTTTTAAGCCAGTTTGAGCGTTATTTCACCGAGCTGGATGATGACAGCTTTATCCTGTTTTTTGAACAGGAAATGGCCCAGATTGCACACCTTGCAAGTCCTGAACAGCTCAATGTCGAAAGCATCTTCCAGACTGCTTTAGATGGATTGCTTGATGAAATTAGGGAAGATATTTTACTCAATCTGATGCATGACTGGGTGCATGACATTCTGGTCACTCCGATTCAGGCAGATTTTGTTTTGGCACAACTGGGTGATCAACAGTATCTGTCAGAATTCCCGTTCTATCTGTCACTGACCGATGCGCCTTTGCAGATCCGACAAATTCATCAGCTCTTTGTTGAACATGACATTGTCATGAGCGATTTTAATGAAGCCAAATCGGCACGTTATCTGACCGGTTCCATCGATCTGGTGTATTTTGATGGCCAGCGTTACCATATTGCCGATTATAAAAGTAACTTTCTCGGCCCAGATCAACAGCATTATACAACTGAGGCGATTCAGCAGAATATGAGCCAGTCCAGTTACTGGTTGCAGGCAGCCTTGTATCTGGTGGCCCTGCATCGTTATCTGAACGCAAATATGCAGGCGTATTCAATGCAGCAGCATCTGGGCGGCGCAAGCTATTTATATTTACGCGGTATGCACGGGCAGATGGAACAAGGTGTATATCACTGGCAACCAGACATCGAATTCGTTGAAAAACTGGATCAGATTTTGGGCTATTTTGAGCAGAAAAAAACAGCATAATTTTGCTGCCTGATAAAATATATAGAGATTAAACAGAAAATTATCCTGTGGATAACTTTGAGGATAACTGTGTGGAAAATGAGCAGAATCACGTGTCGCAACAAAACGTCAGTTTGATGGCCTGGATTGACTATTTATGTCAGCCACCATTTAGCTCGGCTACATTTGATCCGGCAGCAAAATTACTGATTCAGCAATTGCTTGAGGCGATGCAGGCCGGCGATAGCTGCATTGAAGCGCTTCCTCAACAAATGGCATTATTGCATAATCTGGTGCGTGATCATGCTCAGCAAGGCACGGGTATTGCCCCCTTGGTGTTTGAAGATCAGCATTTATATCTGTACCGCTACTGGCAGCTGGAACAGGCAGTGGCAACGCATATAGCACGAATCAAGACCCAATCTATTGTAGCCCTGGAGTTAACAGCACGTGACCGCAGTCTGCTCTCAGATCCACAGCAGCAAAAAGCCTTGCAAATGGTGGCAGAGCAAGCCTTCAGTATTATTACTGGCGGGCCGGGAACCGGTAAAACTTATACGCTGGCGCATATTATTGCAGTTTTATATGACGCGCTGCCGAATATCCGGATTGCCATGGCCGCGCCGACCGGAAAGGCTGCACAGCGGATGAAAGAAGCGCTGCAAAAAGCCTTACAGACTGAAGTTTTGCAGCAGTTTGAAATAGCTGCACTACAACAGTTACAACCCGTGACCCTGCATCGTTTATTGGGATTGGGCACGCGCGGACAGCCACGTTTTCATACCAAACAGCCTTTGCCCTATGACGTAATTGTGGTCGATGAAGCCTCGATGCTGGATTTAAGTCTGTCACAGATGTTGCTGGCCGCTGTGCCATCTCAGGCACGTCTGATTTTACTTGGCGATGCAGACCAGTTGGCTTCTGTGGATGTCGGCACCGTTCTGGCAGATCTGCAACAGGTTGCGACTTTGCAGGATAATCGGGTCAACTTAATTACCACACGACGTTTTAAAGCAGGGGCCAAGATTGGTGCAATGGCTGATTTTATTCAGCAGCAGCATGAAGCTGCCAGTGTCCTGCAAAAATTTGAGCAGCAGATTGTCACTGCCAGTGAATTACAAGCCATCGCCTTGGATCAGGTTGAGATTGACCAGATCCAGTTGCAATATTTAGCGCCTGGTGCTGAACAGACGGCCACTACATTGAATCAATATTATGACCAGTTGATGTATGGTTATCAGGCCTATACACAGGTTGTCAAAAATAAGCAAGGCTTAGATAATTTCGAGCAATATGTACAACAGGTGGTGAGATCATTTGATGATTACCGTATTTTAACTGCGATTCGTTCTGGTGATCTGGGCTTATTCAAAATCAATCTACAGATTGAACAACGCTTTTTAGCCGCTCAAGGTCAACTGAAGCAGGGTGACTGGTATGTCGGGCGGCCGGTCATGATGACCTATAACGATTATCAACTGGGTTTATCCAATGGTGATATTGGCATCTGTTTTTTACGTGAGCAGTCTGGTCAGTGCCAGTTTGAAGTCTATTTTCCGAGTCTGGAAAAATGGGTCTTAGCCACCCGTTTGCCAAAGAGTATAGAAACCGCTTTTGCACTGACCATTCACAAATCTCAAGGTTCAGAATTTGCACATACCGCAGTGGTGCTGGATCAATATGCGCAAAATCTATTAAGTAAAGAGTTGATTTATACTGCAATTACCCGTGCTAAAAAAGTGGTCAGTTTATTGGTAGATTGTGACGCTTTTACACAAGCCTTATGCGTACGAACCACACGTAAAAGTGGTTTAAGTCAAAAAATACTTGAACAATCTACTAGTTTATTGGCAAAAAATAATCAGATCTTGTAGGTAAAAGCTTACACGGATTCAAGAAATTGCCGCATAGAGCTTTTACTCAGTTTTTGAGAAGATTGGTCATACAAAATAACTCAACACGGAAAGTTGAGCATAATCGTATAATTATAAAAAGAATGTCAGTAGACAGCGAACTTACAGTGAGGTAAGTAAAAAGAGGAAACTTACAGCCGCTAAGCCTTGTAGTTTTGGGAGAGACTACAAGGCTTTTTTATATTTAATTAATTTATATTTCAAAATACTAGATATTTACCTTAATTCTAAAGTTGGATATTGTTGTGGAATGGCTGGATTTAAGCGAATTAGGTTAAATAAAGTGGTATTAATGTAATATTATGCAACTTTTAGGCTGGTTATTGTACGAAATAGCTTACAGCAAGATACGCTAAATGCCTCTACTTGTCTTTGTAGAATATGGCAAAATCTACCACACAAGGAAGGTGATTTTTCAACAGGATGTTTGAAAATAATAACAAGCGTAAAACGCTATAAAAAACACAATAAATAATAATGATAAGAGAAAGAACTACAGCGCCAAAAAGCCCGACTAAACTCGGGCTTTTTTTTATCTATTTTTTATTCAGACAGACGACGGTACATTAAAACAATAGAAAAAGCGTTCTAATTGCTTAGGTCGATTTCTCTATTTAAGTGGTCTAGATGATCTCGCTTAAAACAGTACAGATCTTGAATAACTCAGGATCAATGGACAACAGCTTCGCTTTAAATAAATCACCGATTGAAAACATTTAAAAGTGCTGATCTATTTTTGCAATTTGGCGCATTTTCCCTTAAAATATGCAACTTGCTGTAGTGATGCACGGCAGTCAAAGTTTTGAATTCTCATTACATTGATTTTTATCAAAATATATAAGCATCTCGGAGAAATCGAATGGCTTTAACTAACGCAGATCGCGCAGAGATCATTGCTAAATTCGCACGCGCTGAAAACGACACTGGTTCACCAGAAGTTCAAGTAGCTCTTTTGACTGCTCAAATCAATGACTTACAAGGTCACTTCAAAGAGCACAAACACGACCACCATAGCCGTCGCGGTCTAATCCGTATGGTTAACCAACGTCGTAAGCTGCTTGACTACCTAAATGGTAAAGACCACGGTCGTTATGTAGCATTGATCGGTGCTTTAGGTTTACGTCGTTAATTCGATTTAAACTTTATTTTCGGGTTATTGCATGCTTTGTGCTTTATTGCTGAAAACTAAAGTCGGTTTAGCTTTTGGCTAGGCCAGTGGAAGGGGCGAATGTTTCGCTCCTTCTTTGTGTTTAAAAATAGTATTTAATCTGGTGAGGTCGGCTTCTAAGCTTTGTCATTTGTTCGTCTATATGGTCGTGAATGCCAAACCTTAGGGGTCTCCACTAGAATAATTGTTCACAAGAACTAGGAAAAAATAAAACATGTCGATGTTTAATATTATTCGTAAAGAATTCCAATTCGGTCAACACAACGTGATTCTTGAAACAGGTCGCGTTGCACGTCAAGCAAACACTGTTGTGATTACCATGGGCGGCGTACAGGTTCTTGTTGCTGTTGTAGCGCAACCTAAAGCAAAAGCCGGTCAAGACTTCTTCCCATTGACTGTTAACTACCAAGAAAAGCAATATGCTGCAGGCCGTATCCCGGGTGGTTATGGTAAGCGTGAAGGCCGTCAGTCTGAAGCTGAAACTTTAATTTCACGTCTGATCGACCGTCCAATTCGTCCATTGTTCCCAGAAGGTTACTTCAACGAAATTCAAGTGACTGCAACAGTAATTTCATCTGACAAAACCATGGATGCTGACATTGCTGCAATGCTGGGTACTTCTGCTGCATTGTCGATTGCAGGTACGCCTTTCCGTGGTCCAATCGGCGGCGCTCGCGTTGGTTTGATCAACGGTGAATACATCCTGAACCCGAACCACGAACAGTTAAAAGAGTCTGATCTTGATCTGGTTGTTGCAGGTACTGAAGCTGCAGTATTGATGGTTGAATCTGAAGCGAAAGAACTTTCAGAAGACCAAATGCTGGGCGCTGTATTGTTCGGTCATGACGAAATGCAAATCGCGATTCAAGCGATCAAAGAATTTGCTGCAGCAGCTGGCGCAGTTGAGTCAACTTGGGTTGCTCCAAGCAAAAATGAAGCGCTTCTTGGTCAATTAAAAGATGCATTCGAAGCGAAAATCTCTGAAGCCTACACAATTGCTGTGAAACAAGACCGTTATGCGGCGCTTGATGCACTTCACGCAGAAGCTGTTGCCCAATTCGTTCCTGAAGAAGATGAAACAGGTATTGCTGACGAAGTAAACGAACTCTTCGAAGATCTTAAATACCGCACGGTTCGTGACAACATCTTGTCTGGTAAGCCACGTATTGATGGTCGTGATACTAAAACTGTTCGTGCAATCGATGTACAAGTGGGCGTATTAGGTCGTGCTCATGGTTCTGCATTGTTCACACGTGGTGAAACTCAGGCATTGGTTACAACAACTTTGGGTAACACCCGTGATGCGTTGATGGTTGATACCCTTGCAGGTACTAAAACTGACAACTTCATGCTTCACTATAACTTCCCTGCATACTCTGTAGGCGAAACGGGTCGTGAATCTGGTCCTAAGCGTCGTGAAATCGGTCACGGTCGTCTAGCACGTCGTGGTGTTCAAGCAGTTCTTCCTGCAGCTGACCGCTTCCCGTACGTGATCCGTATCGTATCTGACATCACAGAATCGAACGGTTCATCTTCAATGGCTTCTGTATGTGGTGCTTCTCTATCACTTATGGATGCAGGTGTTCCACTTAAAGCACCAGTTGCGGGTATCGCAATGGGTCTAGTAAAAGAAGGCGAGCGTTTCGCAGTTCTTTCTGACATCCTGGGTGATGAAGATCATCTTGGCGACATGGACTTTAAAGTCGCAGGTTCTGCAAACGGTATTACTGCACTGCAAATGGACATCAAGATCGAAGGGATTACTGAAGAGATCATGGAGTCTGCATTGAACCAGGCTTATGCCGGTCGTATGCACATTCTTAATGAGATGAACCAAGTAATTTCACGCGCTCGTCCTGAAATTTCGATGCATGCACCAACCTTCCAGGTAATCAACATCAACCCGGACAAAATCCGTGATGTAATCGGTAAAGGCGGCGCGACGATTCGTGCGATTACTGAAGAAACGAAAGCTGCAATCGATATTGAAGATAACGGTACAGTTCGCGTATTCGGTGAAACTAAAGCGGCAGCCGCTGCTGCAGTTGCTAAAATTCAAGCATTAACTGCTGAGATCGAACCAGGTACAATTTACGTGGGTAAAGTGATTCGTATCGTTGAATTCGGTGCGTTCGTGAATATTCTTCCGGGTACTGATGGCTTACTTCATATCTCTCAAATCTCGAACGAACGCATTGCGAACGTTGCAGATGTATTGAAAGAAGGTCAAGAAGTGAAGGTACAGGTTGCAGACGTTGACAACCGTGGCCGTATCAAATTGACCATGAAAGACATCGAACAAGTTTAATCATCTGAATATTCCCATGAGTTAGCTCATGGGAATGAAATATCAAAAGCCCTGAGCTTGATCAAAGTGCTTACTTTGGCTGTTCAGGGCTTTTTTTATGCTTCGGAAAATCTCCGCACATCTGGCCAAAATGTTTGAATCGGCCACAGGCTGTCAACGATTGTCGCACGATGGTATTGAACGATCTGAGTCTGTAGTAAGCAGTTGATCTTAGGTCAGGGGATCGGCTTCAGAACTTTTTAGCAGACGATAAATTTCATCTTTCAATTTTAGCTTTTTACGCTTGATCGCTTCAATATCATTGTTGATATGATTGACCGGGTCGAGTTCAAGCTGACTAATTTTCCTGTCCAGCTCATTATGTTCCTCAAACAATTTGGCAAAGTATGGGTTTTCCTCGCGAAGTTGCACAATCAAGTCGCGGTATTCGGGAAACATGTATTTCATTTTTTTATTACAATCTTTGGTTTTCATAGCGCTTTTTATACTCTAATCATCAAATTAAAAATAAATATGTCCTGATCTGCAGCGAAAGATGCAGATAGACAGAGCATCAAAGGACTTACTTAAAATGCAAATGTTTGACCTCGCGGCGTAACTCCTGCACTTCATCGATGAGGTCCAGCATCATCGCGACTGCGGTAAATGACGCATCAAAATCGCGTTGCAGGCGATAGGCGCGTTGTGCACGTGAAATATCCTCACCGAGGAAAGTGCTGGCTGGCGTGACAGGAGAACGATCGGGCAGAATTCCATGTTCAATCAATTGCATGACCCATTCCGGACTTTGTCCGCATGCTTCTGCGAAGTGGATGAGGTCAAATGAGTGATCGTCCATAATTTCTGACGGGGTATAGTCCTGTGAAAAGCTTTCTTGGTACTGAATTGTAGTCATGGCTCTACTCCTTAAACAGCCAAGTGTGCAAAATTGAGAGAATGAAAAGGTACTGAAGTAAAACGCTTTCTATTCTTCGGATATGCAGACTCAGAGTGATGACTCAAATGATCACGAGAAAAAAATCGGTATGTTCCGGTATTCAATGCATCAGGAACGCGCGAATAAGAGAAGGTGAAAGTGAACGCTGTTTTTATAGTTTTATGTTTTATTGACCGAGTGTGTTCAAACACTTTCCTGTGTTGAATATACGCTGCCCTATGAGGACAGCAAAGCAGACCTGATGACAGAATTAAACAAGGCTGAAGATTGATCATCATAAATGGATAAAAAATAACCGTCTTCGATCCATTATTATGACTTTAGCTGCGCCAAAACAGTTTTTATTTGTACCTTATTGTTTCAAATCATGACAAAGAAAAAGCCCCTGATACAGAGGCTTTGAAAATCTTTCTGAAATTAATGTTTTATCCAGGTTACACTGCGGCCAATTACTGAGACACCGACATAACCACGCAAGGTTAGGCGTTTGCCATTGGCACTTAGGCGTGCTTTGCCTTTGTAAATTTTGCCACTGATCGGATCAAGCACTTTGCCGTCATGGTATTCACGTGGCTTTTTCGGATCTGCTTTAAAATCCCAGATAAACGGCAGGCCTATAAACGGTTTATCTTTGAGCTGACCTGGACATTTATGACAGATGCCCATTTTCTCCGCGCCAGGCAGGCTACGTGTTGCGACAATTATTCCTTCATAGCTACCATCCGCTTTCTTACGAACTTCTACATCCGCACGAGAATAGCCTGATTGATCATCAATGGTTTTCCATTTACCCACTAATGGATCTTCATAGGCAAAGGCCAAGCTAGAAACCGCAGCTAAACTTATCCCCATCACTAGAGTGTTCAATAATTTTTTCATAACATACCTGTTAAATTTGATACTGTATTCATTTTAGAATTATTACTCTAATTTATTTTAAAAGCATAATTAAATCAATACTATAAAATGTGATTGTATTCTCATAATTTTTTTAAAACGATGAGTATTTGGTCTTTGTTAATGTGAATAGTCTTATAATTTAAATGGGATTTTGGGGTGGGGTTTATCTGAGGATCTGATTCAGTGAATCAACAGGTTTTCTACTGGAGGTAAATATGCTCTGTTGAGCTTCGTCATGTAAATTTTAAAACATAAAAAAGCACTCCTGAGGAATGCTTTTTTAAATCCATACTTAGCACCGCTTAGCTTAGATGTTCACCACATAGACCTAAGGCCTCTTCGGCTGTAAAGGTATATTGGCTATTACAGAACTGACAATCCATTTTGATCGGATTCTGGAATTCCAGTGTTTCACGTATTGATTCTACGCCAATCTGTTGTAAGGCCACTGCACAGCGCTCTTTAGAGCAGGTACAGCCAAATTTCAAGGCTTCAGTTTCTGGCAAGCGCACTTCTTCTTCATTATATAAACGGTAAAGAATGTCAGTGGCTTGCAGGCCGATTAGTTCTTCAGTTTTCAAGGTTTCAGTGAGCATGGTCAGACGCGGCCATAAATCTTCATCAACACGGCGCTGTTCTTCTTCACTATTCCGTGGCAATAGCTGAATCAGTAAACCACCGGCGCGCTGATAGTCGCTTGCCAGTACAATGCGCGTTGGAATCTGTGCAGACAGGTCATAATACTGCATGAGGCAGCCAGCCAGATTTTCTTTGTCCAGCGGCACAATACCTTGATAACGCTCACCAAATTCTGGTTCGATATTGATAAACAGCACTGGAGAAACCAGTGACTTTAAGATGGTGCTGCTATCTTCACCCACCAGAAAGTGCGGATCTTCTTCATAGTCCGCCAAAGCGCGAACTTCACCCAGGTGGTTGCATTCAGCCATTGCCCATTTAAATGTGCCTGATGCCTGAATTTGCAGGCTGATACGCCCTTTAATCTTCAAGGTGCTGGCAAGCAGTGCAGTCGCAGTGAGCATTTCACCCAACAGAATCTTGACCGCAGGTGCATAGTCACGTTGCGCTAAAATGGTTTGTAAAGCTTCTTCAAGATGCACCACTTCACCACGAACAGGGCTATCTTCAATAAAAAAGCGTTGGCGTAAATCAGACATAAAATTCTCCATAACCCTGCTTTAATGGTGTCATTATTGTAAAACACAAGTTATGACAGATCATCTCTTAACGCATCAATTCCTGCGCCGTTTGTATCCTGTTGCGGCTGTGTATCTGTTTTTTGAACTTTGTTGCGTTGATCCTGCGCAAACAGATGTTCGAGTTCTGCCAAGCTACTGCGGTGATGTTCATAACTTGCGTGTTGATCCGAATCTAGATGGTATTGACTGTTGAGTAATTTTTCATCATGTGCGCGGAAGTATTCAATCTGTTGCTGACTTTCTTCCGGAGCAGTATTCAACTGGCTTAACAAAGCCTCACTCATTTCCAGTGCTGAAAAGTAGTTTTCACGCCAGATTTTCTCTACACCTAAATCCTGTAACAGATGCACATGATGACGATCACGTGCGCGTACCCATAAACAAGTTTCAGGATAATTCAGCCGGATATACCGCACGATCAGCATCGAATCTTCAATATCATCAATGGCAATAATCACTTGCTGGGCCATCGCAATTCCTGCATGTGCCAAAGTTTCTGGCTCTGTCGCATCGGCCTGATAGAAAGGAATTTGATACTGCGCAAGCAGTTCAGTGGCTGGCACATTGCTGTCCATGACACTAAATACATGCTGTTGTTGCAGTAAAATCCGGGCAATAATTTGTCCAAAGCGGCCAAATCCAATCAGCAAAATAGGGGGGCTGGCTTGAGGACTGGAATCGGTTTCAAAGGTCGCAGCCAGATGATTGTTTTGATCCAGACGCGGTAAAACCTGACTGTGTAATAACCAGTAAAATGCCGGGCTAAGTAATAATGAGAAACTCACCATCCAGAGCAAGGGAGACAGCAGATTGGCTGCGATGATCTGGTCGGATACCGCAATCACCAGCGCCAGCAAGGCAAACTCGCCACCTTGTGCCAGGCTGGCTGCCAGCAAGCTACTGTTGCGCCAGCTATTTTGATGATAACGCGCCAATACCAAACTGATTGCAAACTTGACCAAGATTAAAGCTAGAGTGCCGCCTAAAATGATCCAACGGAAATTCAACAGATCGGGCAGTTGCAGTGACATACCCAGACTGATAAAGGCTAGGCCCATCAATAAGCCCTGAAAAGGTCGAATGGTGCTTTCTACCGCGGGCCGGAAATCTGTATCTGCCAGTAAAATCCCGGCAAATAAAGCGCCAAGAAACAGATTCAGTCCAAGCGTACTCATCAAGAGCAGCAGTGCCAAAGTTACCGCAATCGCCACAATGGCATGCAGTTCGTGACTGCCACTTTTTGTAATCCAGCGATATAGTGGCTGCATCAGATAGCGATTACACAGGAACAAGCCGGTAAAAGTAGTGATCATCGCGGCAAAATAAGCCACTCCGTGTTCGGTCGAACGAATCCCGGCAAATAAAGGAATGGCGGCAATCACAGGAATGGCCAGCAGGGCATGCAGCAGCAGGATTGAATAGGTCTGTTGACCATAGCTGGTGGCAAACTGTTCCTGATTGTGGAGTTGTTGAATCACCAAGGTCATGGCTGACAGACTGCCAGCAAGTCCAATCACAATACTGGCCAGCAGGCTTTGTTGTAGAAAAATCCAGGCCAGCAGGCTAAAAATCAAGGTGCTCATTAGTACCTGCAAAGCAGCCGTCATCCACAGAGATTGACTGATCTGGGCGATGCGTTGTGGTCTGAGTTGCAGCCCGATCCAGAACAGCAGTGCCAACAGGCTGACGTTCATGAAACTGTTCATCAGGTCTGGAGTCTGAATCAGATGCAAAACACCGGGACTTAAGATCAGTCCTGTTAACAGATAGCCCAGTACGCTTGGTAGTCTGAGCCTTTTACTCAGTGGCACTATTAACAGTGCGACCACCAAAACCAGTGTTATTTGTAACAGTATCGACATTTTCCTGTCCTAAATTTTATGCTTGATCAAGACGTTGATGCGTATGTCCCGGACATGGACTCAGATGCAATTCTCTTAGCTGAGTTCTTGCGGGTCAATGTCCAGCGTCAGCTTCATGCTGGAAGGTTTGTCCTGCAGCATATTCTGCCACCAGCTGCGCACATAGTAATGCAAACGTGGACGATCTGCTGACAAAAGCACCATATGCGACTGATAGCGCCCAGCCTTACGTTCCATCGGCGCAGGAATGGGCCCCCAGATGTCCAGCGCCAGATCAGGATATTGCCTGAGGAATGCCGCATGTTTCTGTAAGAATTCGGTATTTTGTGCCTGATCCTTGGATTCGCAGCGAATCAGGATGGCATAACGATAGGGCGGCATCTGGGCAATTTGCCGTTCCTTTAAGGTCTGCTGGGCAAACACACGATAATTTTCATTGACCAAGGTATTCAGCAGGGCATGATCCGGTCTGAGCGTCTGCAAATAGACATCGCCTTTGTGTTCGCCACGTCCGGCCCGGCCTGAGACCTGAACGATCAGTTGTGCGGTACGTTCGGTGGCACGGAAATCCACACTGAGCAGACCGGAATCAATATCCAGAATCGCCACCAGCGTCACATAAGGAAAATGATGCCCTTTGGCCAGCATCTGGGTGCCGAGCAGAATCGCGGGTTCACTTTTTTGAATCTTGTCATAGATTTTTTGCCAGCTACCCACCCGGCTGGTGGAATCGCGATCGACCCGAATCACTTCATGATCCGGAAAAAGTTCATTCAGATGTTCTTCGACCTTGCCAGTGCCCATACCCAGTGTGACCAGTTCCTGATGCTGACACTGCGGACAGTGCTCCGGCATCCGGTGAATGGTGCCACAGTGATGGCAATGCAGATGCTGATAAGGCTGGCGATGCACAGTAAAATTGGCATCGCAGTGCGGACATTGTGCCTGCCAGCCACAACTGCCACAAAGCAGGACGGGGGCATAGCCACGGCGGTTTAAAAAGATCAGTACCTGTTCTTTTTTCTCCAGACGCTTTTTGATGTTCTGAATCAGTTGCAGACTGATGCCATGCTTTTTCTGTGCCACCTTTAAATCCAGAATATGGATTTTCGGCATTAAGGCTGTGCCGGCACGTTGATTCAGCTCCAGCACCTGCATTTTGCCATGTTCAACCAGCGCATAACTGTCGATACTTGGTGTCGCTGATCCCAGCAGCACTGGACATTGCTGTAAATGGCCGCGGTACAGCGCCACATCGCGGGCATGATAGCGGAAACCTTCCTGCTGCTTAAAAGACAAATCATGTTCTTCATCCAGAATGATCAGACCCAAATTCGGTATGGGGGTATAGATGGCGGAACGTGTGCCGAGGATGATTGAAGCTTTGCCAGTCTCTGCTGCCTGCCAGGCTTGCAGACGTTTTGTATCGTTTAGGCCTGAATGCAATAGCGCGATATGACACTGAAAACGCGACTGGAAACGGCTAATCGTTTGCGGGGTCAGACCAATTTCCGGCACCAGCACCAAGACCTGCTTACCTTGTTTCAGCACCTGTTGCATGATTTGTAGATAGACTTCGGTTTTGCCGCTGCCGGTCAGACCATCCAGTAAAAAAGCCTGATATTGATTGCGATACTTTAATACCTGATCAATGGCATGTTTCTGTTCAGGATTAGCGGTCAGCGGCATTTGCGCCAATTGCATCGGCTGTGGACTGAAATCTTGTGGCTCCAGCACACAGATACAAATCTCTTTTTTCTCCAGTGCTTTTAAGGTCGCAGTTTCAATTCCGGCCAAATTCAATACATTTTCAGTGGTGCCAACCGGATGCAGTTTTAAAATCCGGTAGGCTTCCTGCTGCTTTTCCGAACGGCGTATTTCAGCTTCAGCATCAGGGTTCAGAAGTTTCCAGGTGCGGGCCAGCAGGTTATAAGGCTTACCTTGGCGTAACAGCGTTGGCAGGGCACTGTGCACCACTTCACCCATCGGAAACTGATAATACTGTGCCGACCATGTCAACAAACTTAAAACTTTAGGGTCTATGATGGCACGTTCATCCAGCAATTCAGTGACTGGCTTGAGTTTAAAACGTGGGTCGACCGGAGTATCTGCGGAGAGCTTTTCGATAATCACCCCAACCAGATTCTGTCGTCCAAAAGATACCAATACGCGTGCGCCGACCTGGGCCTGCTCAAATTGTTCTGCATTCATACTGTAATCAAAACAATCGAATACATGCACAGGTACAGCAACGCGTACGCGACAAAGTGGACTAGAATCGGTATGAGAATTTTGCATGTCTGGTGCTGGATATCCTGAAGAAATTTCGTCGTGCTTAAAGTTCGATTATGGTAGAGTGAGCAGATAATTTATATCAAAGAATATGAATGATTTCGGTGGTCTGACGCAACAGCGTTAAGCAAAATTTTGGAAAATTAGAGCATTACAATGCCTGCATATCAGTTTATTGCGCTTGATGCTTCAGGAAAGCAGCAAAAAGGCGTGCTGGAGGGGGATTCTGCACGTCAGATCCGGCAACAGTTAAGGGATAAAGCACTTATTCCGGTCTCTGTTGATCCTGTCGAGAAAAAAGACAAACATGATCGTAGGAAATGGTTTGAAAAAAGCATTACCGCTTATGATCTGGCCTTAATGACCCGGCAATTATCTGTACTGGTCGCTGCCGCGATTCCGCTGGAAGAAGCCATCCGCGCCGTCGGCAAGCAAAGCGAAAAAGTACATGTACAAAATCTGCTGATGTCGGTGCGTTCCAAGGTTCTGGAGGGGCATAGTCTGGCGCAGGGTCTGCAACAGTCCGGGCGGTTTCCAGAATTGTATATTGCCACCATTGCGGCCGGTGAGCGTTCCGGGCATCTGGATCTGATTCTGGATCAATTGGCTGACTATACCGAAAACCGTTTTGCCATGCAGAAAAAAATTCAAGGCGCGATGGTCTATCCAATTATTCTGATGCTGATGTCTTTTGCCATCGTGATGGGGCTGATGACTTATGTGGTGCCAGATATCGTCAAGACTTTTGATCAAAGCAAAGATGCCTTACCGTGGATTACGGTCACCTTGATGAAAGCCAGTGATTTTATTCGTATTGCGTGGCCATTTCTCTTGGTTGGCGGTTTCTTGGGCATCTCCCTGCTGATACGATTCTTGAGAACCACAGCCGGGCATTATGCCTTCGACCGTTTAACCCTGAAACTGCCTTTATTTGGAAAATTATCACGCGGGATTAATGCCGCACGTTTTGCCAGTACCTTGTCCATTTTGACCCAGTCAGGCGTGCCTTTGGTCGATGCCCTACGGATTGGCGCTGCAGTCAGTAATAACTGGGTGATTCGTGATGCGGTCAATCTGGCAGCGGAAAAAGTCACCGAAGGCGGCAACCTGGCAACCCAGCTGGAGCGCAGTGGTTATTTTCCGCCGATGATGGTACAAATGATCAAAAGTGGCGAAGCCTCGGGCGAACTGGATCGCATGCTGGAGCGTGCATCACAGATGCAGGATCGGGAAGTCACCACGCTGATTTCGACTTTACTGGCCTTATTGGAACCTTTAATGCTGGTGCTAATGGCCAGTATTGTTTTGGTCATTGTGATTGCGGTGATGCTGCCAATCGTCAATATGAATAATATGATTTAAACAGAATCAAGTTAAAATTCTCGTGGTATTAAAATTAAATTGAATGTTGTGAATGATGCAAATGAATGAGAGAGATTGAATGAAAAGAAATCAATTAAATAAACAGACGGGCTTTACCTTAATCGAAGTGATGGTGGTGATTGTGATTCTCGGTGTGCTTGCTGCACTGATTGTACCGAACGTGATGGGACGCGGTGAAAAGGCCAAAGTGGATACCACTGTGATCAAGTTACAGAGTATTGCTGGTTCACTGGACCAATATAAGCTGGACAATGGCAAATATCCAAGCATGCAGGAAGGTGGTCTGGATGCACTGGTGAATCAGCCAGCGACTGCGAAAAACTGGTTGCCGGGCGGCTATGTCAAGGGCGGCTATCCTAAAGACAGTTGGGATAATGATCTGCAATATGTGATGCCGGGCACCAATGGTCGTACTTTTGATCTGTATTCATTCGGTGCAGATGGTCAGTCGGGTGGTGAAGGCACCGATGCTGATATTTATTATCAGCCTTGATTGAGAATCAATATAAACTCTCAATAGATGAAATATATCACTTCACTTAATAGACGTTTTCAAGACTAAGTGAAGTGATAATAACTCTTAATTATAAATTATAATCTAAGTTTTTGATATTTATTGTAATTAATTAATAATTTGTATATGCGAGTTATAATAAGAATTATTCCCATATTTATCTATTACAATTATCGTAAAATATGAATAAATATAGACTTTCTATTTACCCAAAAAGGCTCATAATGATCTGAAAGGCACTTGACGAGCCAACGGAGAAGAATATGAAAGCATTAATCTTAGGGGATGAAATAAACCAATTTCATTGGTCGATGCTGAAATCTGTTCTTTTGGTTTTAAGCATGTTACCGATTAGTCAGGGCATTCTGCATTTATGGCAGACTACTGAGGGTAGCAGCCAGATTATGGTAGGTTTTTTTGCCATCAGTTTGATGAGTTCATTATTTGCATTGTGCTTCTGGTCAGCACTGAAAGCCTCGGTATTGCAATTAAAACAACGGCAGACGTCTGTATTCGAAAATATGATGGTGCAAACTTACCGCTATCTTCCAATGTTATCCCTCGCCAGTATGATTTCTTATCTAGCAGTTCAGTTCTAAAATTTGAAATATAAAAAACCGAGGCATTGACCTCGGTTTTTTATTGCCTTGAGTGTCCATCCCTTTCGTAAAGGGAGCTTAGGAGAGATTGATAAGATGTTATATCTAATAATCCCCCTAAATCCCCTTTTGTAAAAGAGGGACTTGAAGAAATTATCTTCTCGACTTAAAGCTGACATCCACTTTACGGGGACGGAAGCGCCAGCCCACCAGCAAGAGCAGAATCGAGAAGATCATTACCGGCCAATCACTCAGTTTCATATAAGGTGTTTCGCCTTGCATGGCTGGAAGTTCACCCCGCAGTACCGCTTCCTGATCCATCGGGGCTTTTTTCACAATATGGCCATTGTGGTCAATAAAGGCGGTCACGCCGGTATTGGTGGCACGGATAAACCAGCGGCCATTTTCCTTGGCGCGCATTTGTACCATTTGTAGATGCTGCAAAGGTCCTGCCGTGCCGGTAAACCAGGCATCGTTCGAGACCGTAACTAAAAAGTCACTTTGACTGGCATTGCGGCGTGTCAGGTTTGGATAAGCAACCTCATAACAAATTGCGGAACCTAAAGGATGGTTTTTCACATTCAATGGTTTTTGATTGTCCGCACCACGGGTAAAGCCGCTCATAGAGGGATCATTCTGTAAACCTGGCAATACCCAGCTTAACCAGCCTGACAGCGGGATATATTCACCAAAGGGCACCAGTCGTTGTTTCTTGTACAGTCCATCAGAATCATCGCCGCTGGCCATAATACTATTATAATATTTTGGATAACCCGCAGCCTGTGATTCTGCTAAATCCCAATACGGAATGCCGGTCACCCAAGCCGTACCCGATTTTTTAGCCTGTACTTTCATGGCTTCGAGAAAGGCTTCAATATCAGTCTGGAACATCGGAATCGAGGACTCTGGCCAGACAATCAGATCGCGGCCCCATTCGGTCTTGCTCAGATTGGCATAGATCAATAAGGTTTTTACCTGATATTCAGTCAGCCATTTCAGATCTTGCGGAATATTGCCCTGAATCAGAGAAACCGTAAGCGGCTTTTCATTCTTTGGTTGCACAAAACTCAATTGAGCCGCGCCCCAGGCACCGAATAGTAAAATTGCAGCAGGAACCGCCCAGAACAGACGTCGGTTCAGAATTTCGACCAGTGCACAGGCTAGAATAATCACCACAAAAGATACTCCAAACACCCCAAACAGAGGTGCATAGGCATCTAGGTAGCGTTCGGTAAAAGCATAGCCGGCAAACAACCACGGGAAACCGGTAAAGACCCAGGTTTTAGACCATTCAAACAGAACCCAAAGCGGGGCAAAGGTCAAAGGGGTTTCCGGGAAAAAGCGGCGATAGACAAAGGTTTGAACGGCGCTAAACAGGCCCATCACCAGTGCCATGATCAAGATCATTACAACACTGAGAAATGCACTAGTATCGCCGTAGACATGAATAGAGGTATACAGCCAGAATGCGCCCACAAACCATAGGCCAATTCCATAGGCCCAGCCAATTCCAAAGGCCTGTTTGGCACTACGTCCACGCAGGCAGGCATAGAGCAGTGCCGGAGACAGGATGGCCAGCCACCAGTAATGATAGGGAGCCAGTGCCAAACTAAAGATAGCACCTGCAAATAAGGCAATTAGAACAGGATAGATCAGCGGCAACGGTTTTTGCTGTTGATCAGAACTCAACAGCTTGTCGAAATACGCTCTCATTGGCGCACGGCTCGAATTAGGTGAATAGAGCGTGAATCTGCTTCAAGAATGGTAAATTGCCAGTTTTCCAGTTCAATGGTCTGGCCTTCAAGATCGTTCACCAGACCAATTTCCTGTAATAACAAGCCACCCATGGTTTCCACTTCATCGTCAGAAAAATTCGCATCCAGCATATTATTGAAATGCTCAATCGGGGTCAGAGCTTGTACTATCCAGGTATTGGCGGTGTTTGGATCGTTATCCGGAACAATGAATTGTGCCTCTTCATCGGCATTGTCATGTTCATCTTCAATTTCACCAACAATTTCTTCCAGAATATCTTCCAGCGTGACCAGACCCGAGGTGGTGCCGTATTCATCAATCACCACGGCAATATGGGTCTGGGTGTTTTTCAGCATCCGCAGCACCTGATCGGAACGGGCGCTCTCTGGTACAAATAAGGGTTGACGCATCAGTGCGCGAATATCGACTTTGGAGGTTGGTTCGGTCAGAAAAGGCAATAAATCCTTGGCCAATAGAATGCCGACCACATTATCGGTTTGATCGGAGGAAAAGACCGGAAAACGCGAATGCGCAGATTCGACCAACACATGCAGGATATCCAGCAGTTGGTCATCTTCCTGTAAGCTGATCATCGACGTGCGAGGCGTCATGACTTCGCGAATTTTGGTTGCCGGAAGGTCAAGTACACCTTCAAGCATGGCAACAGTATCGGGTTCTAAAAATCGACGTGAATCTTGTACTAATTTTAGCAGTTCGTCGCGAGTTTCGGGTGCAGTTCCCAGCCATTTACGTAAGCCGCGCATACCCCACGACGGGCCTGATTCCTCGTGCATGATTTTTCCTGAAGACTCTTAATATCTAAAAAAACGTGGTTTTATCATACCGCAGAAAATACGCTTGTCTATTGTAAATATGATGTGCAGGCATGATCGTATCAGTCAGGGCTGCGTTTAGTCGTGTGTACTTTGGCAAAGCCGCAATGCCCGAGCGGGATTATGCTAAAATATTTTCAGTCTTCCACTCTTGAGTCTATCGATGTCCCCAACTGAAATTATCCCAAGCCTGCAATTAAATACCCGAGGTTTACGCTGTCCTGAGCCAGTCATGATGTTGCATCAGGCCATTCGTAAATCTAAAGCCGGTGATGTGGTTGAGGTGTTTGCTACCGATAATTCAACCTCTTGGGATATTCCAAAATTTTGCATGCACTTGGGACATGAATTGCTGTTGCAGGAAGAGTGTCTGGATGAAAACGGCAATAAAGAATTTCATTATCTGGTGAAAAAGGGCGGCTAAATTGGCCGAATTTTTTTTGAAATTTATGATCTGATAAGAGTTCCTATTCGATCTTAAAAATAATATTATCGCCATTCTCCAGAAAATAAACCCGCTTTCGAGCGGGTTTATTTTGTTCTCATGAGAGCTTAAATATTCGGATATGAGAACTTGCGGAATATATTCCTCATTCGCAAGATTACCCTAACATTACATGTTAGGGTATGAGCTCGCGCAAGGACTATCCGAATTACATGTTAGGGTAATTAGGACCACCGCCACCTTCCGGTGTTACCCAGGTGATGTTCTGAGACGGATCTTTAATGTCACAGGTCTTGCAGTGTACACAGTTGGCTGCATTGATCTGGAAACGTTTTGAACCATCATTATTTTCCATGATTTCATAGACACCCGCCGGGCAGTAACGCTGCGCCGGTTCATCCCATTTAGGCAGGTTTACTTCTACCGGAATAGAGGCATCAGTCAGCTTTAAATGCGCAGGCTGGTTTTCTTCATGCACGGTATTCGAGACAAATACAGAAGATAAACGGTCAAAAGTCAGCTTGCCATCCGGTTTTGGATAGTTTGGCTTGAAGCTTTCAGCGGCTTGGGTTTTCAGTGCGGCATGGTCTTGCACCAGATCATGCAGGGTAAATGGTACTTTGAACACATTCTGGTCGATAAAGTTAAATGCACCACCCATCCATTGACCGAACTTGTGCATCGCCGGGCCAAAGTTACGTGAATTGTATAACTCTTCTTTGAGCCAGCTGTTGTTGAACTTGTCGGTATACGCGGTGAGTTCCTTAACAAAGAAATCGTCACCCTCAACCACACGTGCAATCGCCAGATCACCGCCTTTTTCCACACCAGCCGCAATCGCTTCAAATACCGCTTCACCGCAGAGCATGCCGGATTTCATTGCGGTATGTGAGCCTTTGATTTTGGCAAAGTTCAGGAAGCCGGCATCATCACCAATGAGTGAGCCACCCGGGAAAGTGAACTTCGGTAACGAGTTAAAGCCACCTTTGGTCACGGCGCGGGCGCCATAAGAAATACGCTTGCCGCCTTCTAAATACTGCTTGATTAAAGGATGGGTTTTCCAGCGCTGCATTTCCATGAATGGATACATATGCGGGTTGGTGTAGGACAGATCCACGATCATGCCCAAAGTCACCTGATTGTTTTCAGCA
>NZ_CP078068.1:1414330-1460617 GCF_019195275.1 Acinetobacter sp. F9 | reverse complement strand
ATGAGCAGGGGGTGTTTTTTTGTGCGTGGGAGTTTATAGCAAAATTAAATATAGTAAAAATAATATTCTGAATTTACTCAAGGTTATTTGCTGTTTTTAAATCAGCCTGATTATGTTTTAATCATTAAAATTTAAAGCCTAGGAATCTGCGTGTTTGAGGTATTTACACAGCTCTGTGGTGGAATCGGTTTATTTTTGCTTGGCATGACTTTAATGACCGAGAGCCTTAAAGATATTGCAGGTGAAACATTAAGACAATGGTTAGGTCGGTTTACTGGTTCTCCTTTTAAAGCAATGACTTCAGGTATTGCCTTGACCTTGATTGTGCAATCCTCCACAGCCACGACGCTAGCAACCATTGGCTTTGTCAGTGCAGGCGTACTCTCTTTTTCGCAAGCCATTGGTGTAATTATTGGCGCCAATATCGGGACAACCAGTACTGGCTGGATTGTTGCTTTTTTAGGTTTAAAGTTTTCTATTGGACAAGTGGCTTTGCCCCTCATTGCCATAGGTGCTTTACTTAAAATATTAGCACATGGACGTACAGCGCTTACCGGCTTGGCGCTTGCGGGATTCGGCCTGATTTTCTTTGGAATTGATTTGCTTCAAGTAGCAATGTCAGGTGTCGCAGAACATTTCGATCTTTCAATTTTCTCGACCGAAAGTTTTGCTGCAAAGCTGTTATTGGTACTTTTCGGTTTGGTCATGACTGTGATTTTGCAGTCCTCTAGTGCCGCCATTACAGCGACACTTGCTGCATTAGCAAGTCAGGCGATTCAGCTCGATCAAGCGCTTGTGCTCGTCATTGGCCAGAATATTGGTACTGTTGCAACTGCAGTACTGGCAGCCATCGGTGCAAATGCCAATGCAAAACGAACTGCTGCTGTGCATGTCTGTTTTAATGTCGTGAGTGCAATTTTTGCATTTTGTATTTTGGTTCCCTTGTTTTTATGGCTGTATCAACCACAGTATTTTTTATCTGGTTGGGATCATGTGGTCATTGTGGCAGCCTTTCATACAGCCTTCAGTGTATTTGGTGCCTTATTTTTTATGCCATTGATTCGCCCCTTTGAACAGCTGTTGGTAAAATATATCCCGGCACATGAAGATTCATTATTACAGGCCTTGGATGAAGCCAGTTTGGCAGTACCTGCGGTCGCAATTAATACGGCAGAACAAGTGATCTTTAAAACCATATTGACCCAATATTCCTGGATTCTAAAAGCCATCAAGTCAGCAGAATTGGTTTCGGCCAATGAATTAAAACAGCAAGACGAATTAATTTACAAATTACAGGATTATTTAGAAAAAATTGTTGTGCCTGAAAATAGCGCTGATCAAAGTCGGCTATTTAGCTTATTAAGGATGATGGTTTATCTGAAAGTGTTGCGTAGTGATTTGGAAAATCTAAAGCATGTTGTGAGTATTCGTACCCAACCCGCGATTCATCAACTTGCCTTGGATTTTATCCAGATTCTGGAAAATGCTGGAAATAGCATGCTAGATACTCGCTCATCTGAAGATTTGAGCCAACTGTATATTGAAATGGGACATCTAAAACAGTGGAGTAAACAGCATCGTAGCGAATTACGTGAAAAAACTAATATTTATGCCTCAACGTATCAGCTGAATGCAGCCAAAACTTTTGAGTTATTGGCTGCTCAGCGTTGGTTAGATCGCTTAGTTGCGCACAGTTACCGTTTCATTAATGTACTCAATGAGCGTCAGCAAACACTTACAATGCATCAAATTGACGACGAGCATGTTTAAGAGCAGATCTGAGACCTTCTTCCAGTGTTGGGTGATAAAAAGGTTTTGCTAGGATTTGAGGAATATCCTGATCTGCATCAATGGTCCAGGCCAGAAGATGGCCAAGATGTTCAGCTTGTGAACAGAAGAGTTCTGCGCCTAATAATTTGCCTGATTTTTTATCAATATAAACTTCAATACCACCTTTATTTTCAGCAAGAACCAGTGCACGTCCTTGATTTTCATAGGAGGCAAATCCTCGAATAAACTCAATATTTTGCTGTTCTAAATGTTTAAAACTTTGCCCGATAATCGCCATTTCCGGGTGAGAGAATACGATTGCCAGTGGGGTGAGTGCGGGAATCGGCTTAATCTCGGGATAATTTAAACAGTTATGAACCACTTCTTTACCAGCATGAGCAGCTTCGTGCTGAATGGGGGCATCAGGTGCGGCATCACCCACTATAAATATCGGCATATCTGCGAGTTGTTTGGTTTTTTTATTGATAGGCAATTTTTTGATATCAGCAAAATTAGGATCTAACTGATTTAAACCCAATCGATCCAGATTAGTCTGACGGCCTGTAGCGCCCAAAATATATTCAACTTGAATAGTTTGAGCTTGATCATTTTCAGTAAAATTAATCTGGATATGACCAGCTTGTTTTTTAACTTGATCTGGCAAGATTTTGAACTTGATATTGAGTTCTTTACTCAATTGCTCCTGTGCCAGCTTTTGTAAAGCAGGGCTGGTTAAGGCACCTACTTTTTGGCTACGAGCGAACAGGGTAGTGTCTACGCCCAGTCGTTGCATGGCTTGTGCCAGTTCAATGGCAATCACACCGCTTCCGATCACTGCTAAAGACTTGGGTAATTGAGAAAGTTCAAATATCTCATCAGAAGTTAGATATTTATCTCCTAATTCTTCCTTGAATGTTTTATCGATATTAGGTCGTGAACCAACCGCAATAATGAAGCTTTTAGCCTGATAAGCTTGTCCATTGACTTCAACTGTATGGGCATTAATAAACGTTGCATGACCAGAAATTTTATGTGAAGCCTCCCATCGATCAACACCTTTCAAGGTTGCACGAATAAAACGTTCTCTAAGGACATGCACACGTTGCATAACATCTGAAGAACCAATGACAGCATTATGTTTTAAAGCAAGTTCTTCAGCAGTTTGAATATCATGCATACGATTTGCAGAAGAGATTAGCAATTTACTTGGCATACAACCTACACGGGCACAAGTCGTATCCCAAGGGCCATCATTGATAATTAAAATATTTTGGGTGTATTTGATGGCTTCGTTATAAGCACTGATTCCTGCAGTGCCTGCGCCAATAATGATGAGGTCGTACATTGATCACTCTTATCAAAATCACTTTATTGATATAAGCTAGCATACAAAACATTTGGCTTACCTTTATTTACATAAAAGCTTAACTATGGTTACATAACGCATAATTAAATAAAGATTGATAACAAACTCTATAATAGAGGGTCTTGGGGATTTAAATGATTAGTAAACAATTAGGTATTAAATTATCTGCTCTTACTTTGGCGCTAATGTTAGCAGGCTGCGGCGGCGGAGGTAGTAAGGGCTACTTTAATTCTGGGACAGATAGTTCTTCTACTCCGGAAAATCCAGAACAACCGCAAGCTATTAATCAATTAGATTCTTTACGTATTGATTTGGATAAGCCAACACTGACGGCTGTGAATGATACGTTAGTAGTTACTGTTAAAGCTCTTAGCGTTAATAAGGGTGGTTTAGCAGATATGCCTGTAACTTTGAAAATAATTGATTCAACCAATCTGGTTTTAAATAAGGGAATTGATACGGTTAAGACAGATGAGAATGGTAATGCGCAGTTTACATTGCAAACTTTAAATAATTTAAATATTTCTGAACTAGTTAAAAATGGATTTTCAATTGAAGCATTTGTAGCTTCAAAAAATATTTCTCAAACACAGAAAATTAACGTCTCAGGTTCAGATACTTCAGAGATTGTAGAGAAGAATATTGTTGTTCTAAATGCTACTAAAAACACAGTCAATGTCCGTGATGATAAATCAACAATCACTGTTAAAGTATTAAATCAAAATGGGGAAACCTTGCCAGAGCAAAAAGTTAGTTTGCGTGTAGAGGATGCGGAAAATAATGGTGTATATCTTACAAATATGACACCTACAACAGATACAAATGGAAATGCAACGTTTGATTTGATTATCAATGAAAATTTGAGAAAAGGTTTAACAGCGAATCAATTAGTTACTGCGGGTATTAATCTAACTGCTATTGTAACGGGAACGAATGGTCAAGTTACTACTCAGACGTATAAAGTTAACGTTATAGATTCTGCCGTACCAGTCGCCGATGGTACGATTGTAATTGCTTATAATCCAACAGAAATTGTCCAGTATGATCCTGATGAGGGTAACTTTTATGCGAAAAATGCAGTAGTTACAGTCACAGATAAAGATGGTAAGCCATTGGCAAATCAAAACGTGACAATGACTATCACACCTACATTATACAGGTTTGGTGAATACGTATGGGGTGCTGCTATTCCTGACGATGTGGAAAGTCCAAAGTGGCTCCACCCTCTAACCTACTCAACTTATTATGATCGTACTTATTTCACCATGGGTATAGATTCCGATGGTAAAGAAATTAAAATTTTTAAGCCTTTATCTAATATTGCAACTACTTGTAGTGCAAGCAATAAAACTGTTGTAAATGGTAAATCACTGCAAGTTGCTACATTGATTGGTCAAGAAGAGAATGTGGGTTCTACATTAAGCTATAAAACGGATAGTAAGGGTAAATTTAATTTACAAGTTCGTTATCCAAAGATCTATGCGACTTGGGTAGGGATTGAACTAAGTGCAACCACGATGACTGGTACCAATACAATCAAAGGTGTGGAAAGTATTCCATTAAATGCAGCATCTACTGATTTTAGTACTAATGGAACGTATGGGCCTAACTTGATTAGCCCATTTGGTAAAATGGGTAATTGTTCTTAAACTAAAAAACAGCGCTTCGGCGCTGTTTTTTTATTGGGGACTGAAATTTGAAAACTTAAATCGAAGTTCCCACACTTACGCCTACAGTTGGCTTCAAGTTCATTGAACTACAGCCGATAAAGGTCAAGCTCAGACATAACACAACCAAGATTTTATTCATGAATCAATCCTTGAGATTTAGCCTGGTTAAACAAGGTCGCTGAACGTGTACCACTCCGGCAAACCATCAAAATAGGTTTAGGTAGCTCATTATAATATCGAGCAAATTCCTCAATATTGGCCTGAGAAAGCTGGCCACTCACCACAGGCTGATAAATCACACTCACTTGAGATTTCTCCGCAATGGAGCGTAATTGACTCACCGTGACATTATTGCCAGTTTCCTGATCCGGCCGGTTTACAATCACAGATTTGAAACCTTGCTGAATCAATTGCTGAAACTTGCTTAATGTCATTTCACCTGACACACTCAGCGAAGAGGTCATTGCACGGCTGAGATCATTTGCGGCAAAACCAAGTGAGCTGACACTTAAACAGCTTGCCAGTACTACAATTTTCCAAAAAGACTTAGTCATCCAGCAGGTCCATCTGTTTTGCCAGTTGATATAAATTATTTGAGCGATTTCCAGTACGGCAGAACATCAGAATAGGTTTCGGTAATTCATTATAATGATTGGCAAAAGTACGTACATCGAGCTCAGTAATCTGACCAGCGACGACAGGCTGAAAGACATAATCCAGACCGGCACTGCGTGCAGCTTCTTCAATTTGTGCACTGGTCGGCTGCTCAGAACCACCTTCCATATCCGGGCGGTTATTGATAATAGATTTAAAACCTTTCTCGACCACCTGAGTCACGTGTTCCGGACCAATTTGACCAGCAAAGCCTACATTTTCGCTCATGACGCCACTCCATCATTTCATTTATATCGATATGCTTTATGATAGCATTAAGCGGAAAACATGCTGAAGCTGTTGTGAAATTTTTATAAATGATGATCACCATAAGATAACGCAATGGAGCGCGTATGCAGGCTTATACAGTTGAGCCACTGTATGTCAAAAGCGGTCAGGATGTGATTGCTGCAGATTTTTATCGGCCTAAAAATATAGAAAAACCAGCCGTGATCTTGATGGCCCATGGTCTGGCGGCCTTACGTCAATTTAAACTGGTGCACTATGCCCAGCGTTTTGCCAGTGCCGGTTATGCGGTGGTTTTATTTGACTATCGCTATTGGGGCGGCAGTACCGGGCGTCCGCGTGAGCTGGTCTCGATTTCTGCCCAGCTGGATGACTGGCGAACCATGATCAGGCATATTCAGGCACGTAAGTCGATTGACAGTCAACGGATCGTGCTCTGGGGAACTGCCTTAAGCGGAGGGCATGTACTCACCCTGGCAGCAGAACTGAAAAATATTCAGGCCGCAATGGTACAGGTGCCTTTTGTCGATGGGGCTGAAAGTGCCAGGCTTTATCCTTTGCAGCAACTCCCCAAGGCACTTAAAGTTTCTAGTCAGGACTATATGGGAAGCAAGGTCGGTATACAGCCCAAAACCTTGCCGGTGGTCGATCCTTACGAGCTGTGTTTTATGCCGACACAGGACAGCTACGAGGGTTATCTGTCGATTGTGAATCCGGATTATTATTGGAGTGGTCAAATTCCTGCGCGGGTCTTTTTTAATTTAATGCGTTATCGCCCGATTCAGCAAGTTAGAAAAATCACCATTCCGGTGCTGTTTATTGCAGCAAAACTGGATAGTTTAATTCCGATTGAATCCAGTCGCGAAACCGTAACCAATCTTGCACCGTTTGTACAATATCAGGAGTGGAATATCCGGCATTTTGATATTTATCATGGTGAATGGTTTGAAAAAGCCGTTTCAACCCAATTAGAATTCCTACATCAACATATTGGAGTACGCTAGATGATTATTGTATGCCCAGAATGTCAGGCCAAAAATCGTGTTCCTGAAGATAAACTCACCGCCAACCCTGCCTGTGGTCAATGTCATCAGGCCCTGATTCCATTGGCGCCAATTGAATTAAATGAGCAGAATTTCAGCCAGTTTGTCCCCCATAGTGATTTACCAATCCTGATTGATCTGTGGGCAGAATGGTGTGGCCCCTGTAAAATGATGGCACCGCATTTTGCGACTGTCGCGCAGCAATATCCAAACGTGGTTTTTGCAAAAATTGATACCGAAGCGAATCCGCGCTTAAGTTCAGCATTTAATGTTCGCAGTATTCCGACGCTGGTGTTGATGAATAAAAGCAACGAAATTGCTAGAATAAGCGGTGCATTACGATCAAGCGAACTACAAAAATGGCTTGATCAGATGTTAAATACCCAACCCTAATTCAAATGCCTGGAGTGAATGTGTCAGATTCTCAAGTAAAACCAGAGGGGATTCTTTCCCTACAAACGATCGCAATGCCTGCAGATACCAACTGGAGTGGTGATGTGTTTGGTGGCTGGATCGTTTCACAAATGGACTTGGCAGGCGCGATTCACGCAGAACGATTTTCAAAGGGACGTTGTGCCACGATTTCGATTAACCAGATGACCTTTCTGGTTCCAGTGAAAGTCGGGGATGTCATTAGCTGTTATACCCAGATTTTAAAAGTTGGCAAGACCTCTATTCAGATGGAAATTGAAGTCTGGGACAGTCATGATGATTCACGTGCGCCGATTCGTGTCACAGAAGGAGTATTTACCTTTGTCGCAGTCGATGTAAAAGGCAATAAGCGTCTGATTCCAGAGGAAGCCAAACAGAAGTTTTTAGAGTCTCAAGCAGCCCAATGATTGAATGAGATATAAAAAAATCCCAGAGATGATCTCTGGGATTTTTCTTGCTTAGAAAGAATTATGATTGCTTGAGCTGATCTTTGGCAATCCAGGCCCAGAGCATTTCACATTGAATCGGCGTTTCTCCGGATTCATCCGTGACCGTGACCTGAACCAATGTTTCGCCTTTATCGGAGCTTTGCATGAGTGCTTGTTGCTCCGGCGTCAAGGTAGCGACTGCAGTCATGGCGCCTTTGGTCGGACGTTTAAAATCAATCTTCAAACTTTTGATTAATACAATCGCGGTATCCGGCACATTCATTGCCGTCACAAAGCCGGTCGCAGTTTCTGCCACTAAGGCCATGGCACAGGCATGTACCTGACCAATATGGTTTTGCATGGCTTTATGGTTGGCGATTGTGACCACCACTTTTGCTCCACTGAGTTCTACATAGCGAATCTTGGCAGAACCTACCATGGGAATAATCCGGCCAAAGGTTTTACTCAATAAAGTACTACGAATAGCTTGAGGTAGTCTGGAAGTAGCTTTTACCAGTTTGGTCAGTCGATTGCGATGCGTCATAATTCCTTCTTTAAGACACTGTGCGGTCTTAATCTTTAAAGTTATTGAACTGTAAAGGCAAACCAAATTGCTGTTCTTTTAAGAAGGTCATCACTTGTTGCAAAGTGTCGCGCTTCTTGTCCGTTACACGAATCTTGTCTCCCTGAATAGAAGATTGCGCTTTAATGCCGCTTTCTTTAATGGCTTTATTGATTTTTTTTGCGGTATCAGAGTCAAGACCGTCTTTGAGCTTGATCACCTGAATCACGTTTTTACCAGAAGCCGTCATTTTCTGTGGATCGAGTGCCTGAATATCAACTTTGCGTTTAAAGAAATGACTTTCGAGCATGCTATACACTTGTTCACACTGGAAATCACTTTCAGTCGAAATCTTGATTTCCTTGTTTTTTTCATTCAGTTCAATAGAAACGTCCTGACCGCGGAAGTCAAAGCGGGTCGCAATTTCTTTTTGGGTGTTTTGAACTGCATGATTTACTTCAAAAATTTCTAATTCAGAAACAATATCGAAAGAAGGCATGGTTTAGACCTTTACAAATGGAAAGAATATCTGAGATGCTAGGGATGTTTTCTTCATTTGCCAAGTGTTGTTTACATCAAAGGAGTGCGCAATGATCCGTAAACAAGAAATTACAACATTTGAGTTCCCAGAAAATGCAATTATCTGGGATGTACGCGATACAAGTGCTTTTGCTGAAGCACACGTGAAAGGGGCGGTGAATCAGCCCATTAACGATCTTTCAGCAGAGAGCCTAACTCAGGTGTCAGCGGATCAACCCATTTACATCTTGTGTGGTGGGGGTAGTAAAGCTCCACGTGCTGCTGAAAAACTAGAGGGTTTTGACAGTTCACGTGAATATGTCATTCTGATGGGGGGTACTCGTGCCGCCCGTGATGCAGGCTTACCGCTTGAACAGGGTGCATAAGCATTCTGTTAAAAAAAAGCGCCGCAAGGCGCTTTTTTAATGGGGCTAATATTTTTCCCTCTCCTTTTAGGAGAGGGGTAGGGAGAGGTAAAATATTCACAATAAAATAAAACCCTCATCCGAGCCCTCACTTGCGCTGCGTTTTAAAGCAGTGCTTTAAAATTTTCTCAGGAGAGGGAACTTTTCTATTTAAAACGGCAGGAGAATTAGACCTGAGGCTTAAAATAAGGCTTCTTGGCTTTTACTTTCTTTTGAAAGCGGCTCACGCTGAGTTTTTTAACCAGACTTGCCGGAACAGGACAGGCCTCACCCAGAATCTGGGCGGCCAGAATTTCACTACAAAGGGGTGCAAATAAAAAGCCTTTGGAGCCTAGACCGGCAAAACTATAAATTTCCTGTTCAGGCTGCATTTTACCGAGTAAAGGAAAGTAATCCTGACTTTGGGCACGTAGCGCTGCACGGCCTTGCCAGGTGTCCATCGGTGCTAATGACGCGGCATAATCTGGAAAGACGCTCTGGAGCAGCTCATGATTATGTGCATGATCTTCTGGGAGCACCTCTGTATCCTCCCGGCCGGGATGGAAAGATGCACCGAGAATTAAATGTGTATCATCCAGTTGCATACAATACCCACCGTAGTTATAAGCAGTATCTTTGCTTAAAGGCTGAGCGCTATTGTTTAGCCAGCTCACTTGTCCACGAATTGGCTTGAGTGCCGGATAATGCTCAAAGAATTGTGCTGTCTCGCGCGCGCTACAAACCAGCGCATGATCAAACTGACCCAAACAATTTTCATTTTCAAAAAGTTCGGGTTGAGATAGCTGCTCAATTTTGGTGATTTTTGCTTGGATATATTTAATATTCGGATGCTGTAAAATTTCATCACGCAATTGATGCGGAGAAATAGTTCCTGCTGCTAAAAGTTTTAAACTTGAATATTCAGTATGCAGTTTCTGCTCATCCGTCGTTTGCACTGAAAAAATATGTGCTGGATATTCATCTGCCAGACTTAAAAGAGTCTCGGGATGTTTGAGTGCCAATTGACTGACCTGAATCGGTCGAAAGGCTTTGAATTTTGCATAATGAGTCAGGGCATGTTGCCAAGCCAAGGTCATTAAATGTTCTGCACTCTGCTCAATCGGGCAGAGTTTTGGGTTCAAGAGCGCAAGCGGATTACCAGAACCACCAGCAAGTGGCGCTGATTGATCGTAAATCGTGACTTGGTGGCCACGCTGTGCAAAGGCCCAGGCAGTACTTAAACCTGCGATTCCAGCGCCAATAACCGCAATCTGGCGTATGTTAAATTCAAGCTCAGGATTTAATGCTGTTTTTTTTTGAGTAATATCCTGATCTGCACCCGAATTGGCCGGTTCAGATGGATTCCAGATGGCTTTGAGCATTTCACGTTTATGCCCAAAACCTCTTGGACGTGAAATAGAAATCCCATGATTCTTTAGGCCACGTTTCAGGACACCTGCGACACTAAAAGAAGCGAAAGTGGTGCCGATCTCGGATAAACGCACAATATTATTTAAAACATTTTCTTCCCACATGTCTGGATTACAAGACGGCGCAAAACCATCCAGAAACCATGCATTCACAGGTGCGGTTTTTTCCATGATGGGAAATACATCATGGGCATCTCCAAGCCACAAGTCGATTGAGAAACGTTCTTCCCGGAAGCTTAAACGGTGGCAGCCTGCAATTGGCATCGGATATTGGGAAATCAGTTGATCTGCCAATGGCTTGAGTTCAGGCCAGACATTTAAAGCGCGAATCAGATCGGGTTTAGAGAGCGGAAATTTCTCCACTGAAATCGCATGCAAATGACTGTGATTGTCCGGACGGGTCTGTTGCCAGAGCTGCCATAACGCCAGAATATTCAGGCCTGTGCCAAAGCCGGTTTCGCCCACACAAAAATATTCAAACGGTTTTAAGTCAGTCAGGCGGGTCGGCAGGTCATTGCCATTTAAAAAAACATGGCGGGTTTCCAGCAAACCATTGTCTTTAGAAAAATAAACATCACCAAACTGTTTAGAGACAGGCACTTCAATGCCATCCACCAAGTGCCAATCGAGATCGGCGGTTTGAATTGCATGCGACAAAACGACTACAACCTTAAATAAGTCCGAAAGGGGAATAGATTACCATTGACGGCGACGCTTGGTATAAACGTAACTGGCAATCAGAAAGCCCAGCAAAACGCCCACGGCCAAAGTGGCAGCACCATACAGGAACATCTGCGCACTGCGTTCGCTTTGTAAAACCTGTACTTGCACGCCAAGATTGTCATTTCTGAGCTGTAGTTCCTGATTTTGTGCTAACGCTTCCAGATTGGCTTTTTCCAGCTGTTGCAGACGCGTCGCCTGATCCTTCACCAAAGCTTTTACTTTGGCGTCTTGCTGAGCTTTATTTCTGGCAAGTTCTTCAGCAGTCAGTGGCTTATTTGCAGTTGCCGGAAGGGCTTGAGATGCTGTTGCAACCACAGGGATAATTGCAGGTTTTGGCGTAGCAGTGGGGGTTGCGACCGCAGCTTGTACAGCAGCAGCGGCGACACTGTTTGGTGTTGTCTGAACTGTGGCAACTTCTACTGCCCATACAGAATGAAAGGTACAACAGAGGCCAATAACACTGGCAAGAACAACACGCATAAACCTTATCCTTGAGGGAATGCTTTGTTAAACGGTTTCACATCAATCTGTGCATATACACCTTCTTTCAGGAAGGGTTCATCCTCTAGCCAGGTATCCAGGTCTTCACGGCTGTCAAAATCGACAATGATGGTACTACCATAAAAGCCGGCTTGTGGATTACTCGGATCTTTCGGCATCGCGCCTGCAACAATCAGACGGCCTTCATCATTCAGCTTTTGCAAGCGGGCAAGATGTTGTGGACGAATGGCAAGACGTTTCTCCACTGTACCTTCCTGATCGGTACAGCTAACGACAAATAATGGCATGATGATTCTCAATTGTTTGTAGTTGGATTTATTCAACAGTCTTAAAGTATTTACGCAATACAATAAACTGGATAATGATAAAGGAAAACATCACGATCATGTCACCGAATGCCGTGAATTCGCCCCAATATTTTCCATCCAGCCACAAGTAGGCAAAGAAGGTATGTAAAAATGACATCAGTGCAAACATGGCGACCCAGGCATAGTTCAGTTTGATCCAGCCTTTTTCACTTAAGTTGAAAACCGGGCCAAACAGACGCTGAATCAGTGGCTTTTTATCTTTACTAAACCAAGGCGACAGCAGGAATACGCCGGCAAAGACCAGATTCAGCAATACCGCCTTTAAACGGATATAAAAATCATCGCTCAGCATCAGAGTGATCCCACCAAAAATCACGGTCATAAACAGCACAATCCATTGCTGCTTATCCAGGCGGAATTTTTGCATGACAAATAACGCACCATAGACCACCAGCATAGCAATAATCAGACCAGTGGTTGCCACAAGAATATTATTATTGTCGACACCCCCCGCAGAACCGATCAATTGCAAAAGTTGATGGTCAGTGTCTTTTGGATCTACAGTTTTATATAAATAAAAGAAAATAATGAGTGGCACAAAGTCTAAAAGTGCTTTCATGTTAGAGTATCTAAATCTGATTAAATAAATGTCATAGTATAGAGATGCACGGCGTAGATTTACATACACATAGCAATATTTCTGATGGAACTTTAACTCCACAGCAATTGGTCGAGGCTGCCGTAGAGAAATCGGTGCATACTTTGGCATTGACAGATCACGACACTATGGATGGCCTGGAACTGGCACAAGAAGCCGCTAAAAATCATGAGATTAAGATCATTTCTGGGGTGGAAATCTCCAGCCAGTGGTCACGTCCAGCCACCAAGAAAAATTATGGCGTGCATATTGTTGCACTGAATATGCAAAATCCTGAGCCTTTACAAAAAGCCCTCAATCAGCAGAAGAAAATCCGGGCTGAACGCTCGAAACAGATCTGTGACTTACTGATTCCTTTAATTGGTCAGGATATTTATGCCGATGTACTGGTCAAAGTCGATAATATCCCTGATCGGGTAACACGGACGCATATTGCCAAAACCTTAGTAGAAAAAGGTATTGTGACTCGCCCGCAACAGGCTTTTGATAAGTACATCAAGGAAGGCAAGAAAGCCTATGTCAAATTTGATGGCTTGAGTCTTGAAGACACGGTTCAGGTGATTCATGAAAGTGGCGGTTTTGCAGTGCTGGCACATCCGACCAAATATGACCTATCTGCGACCAACATTCGTTACCTGATCGAGATCTTTGCCAAGTTTGGTGGCGACGCCGTTGAACTGCCGCCAGCGGTAGATCCAAGTTCCACTCGCCAGATGGTCGATCGGATGATTGCGGAGCATCGTCTGAAAGTTTCGATTGGCAGTGACTTTCATGGCGACCATATGCCATGGATCAGACTCGGGAATGTGCCGAGCCTAAAACCGGGACAAGTCGGGATTTGGGAGAGTTTTGTTGATTGAGTGCTTTACTCGAACTTTGTTCTTGCAAAGCAGAAGTGCCTTTTGCTGATAGAAAAGGGCAAGAGAAGAATAAATTACAGTAGGTTATGATCTTTGGCCTGAATCGGTGGTGGGGTTGGTTTGCCCAGCGTGCCTAAGAGTTCAATTTCAATTGTACGCACCATTGAGTCCAGTGGCAAATCATTACTTTGCGTGCCAAAAGGTTCTTCAATTTCTGAGCTTAAGGCATCTAGTCCTAAAAAGGTATAAGCCAAAATTCCGACCAGCAAAGGCGTAAATAAACCCAATGTTGAACCCAGGCTAAAAGGCAAAATAAAACAGAAAAAATAGACGGTACGATTCAGCAAGACCGAATAGGCAAAAGGCAAAGGCGTTGTCGCAATCCGGTCACAACCAGTCTGGACAATACTTAGTTCTGCCACATGATTATTCATCTGCATATAGATGATGTCTGAGATTTCACCTTCTTTGAGTGCCTGCATTAACTCCCATTGAATCAGGCTTAAGGTATATTGCGGCGCGTTGGCCTGTTGATAGAGCTGGGTCACCGCTTGCTGGCTCATGCCGCTGGTTTCAACCAGTTCGGTCGGATTGGCTGTCTGATGGCGTAGCCGGTCACGGAGAACATTGGCAAAGACAATCACGTGCTGAATTACACGTTCACGGCGACCTTGAGACAGCATCCGGCAATCCCGGTCAAAATGTCGTGAATTGGCAATCAGAATACCCCATAGTTTGCGGGCTTCCCACCAGCGGTCATAACAGGCCGAATTCTTAAATCCGAGAAAGATCGACAGTACCACTCCAATCAGGGTAAAGCCGACCAGAGGTAATTCTGGAAAATGAAAAGAGCCAATATGTGACAAGCCACCGATAATGGCCGAGATCAACATCACTACGCCTAAAGGTGGCAAAACTTTCGGCAAAATTGTACCTCGCCAGGAAAACAGCAATTTAAAAAGACTTGGCTGGTCACGTACAATCATTTATTGGAATCATCACAGTTTTTTCATGATCTTCTTGACTTGTGCCAGCTTTGTCAAGTGCTAATCACCTGTGTATTTCGGGTTGAATGAGTTGCTGCTCGGCAAAAGAAAAACTGCCCTCTAGGGCAATGATACAGTGGTCGATTAAATAAATATCGACCAGTTGACAGGCTTGCTGAATCTGGCGAGTCAGATGCCGATCTGCTGGAGAGGGATAGGCCCGGCCGAGTGGATGATTATGCGCAATTACAATTGAGGTTGCCTGTTGGGTAATTGCATAGCGCAGTAATTGATTAATCGAAATATCACATGCATTCACAGAGCCATAAAACAGTTTTTTAAAGCTGATTTTTCTTAAACTGGCATCCAGACACAGCACTGCAAACACTTCCTGAGTTTCACCGAGCAGTTCAAAACGTAAATAATCGCGTAGCCGTTTGGAATTATTGAGCTCCAGCGCATCCTGTTTCAGATGTTCGGAAATATAACGCCGTCCTAATTCCTTGACCGCCATGAGCTGGGTATATTTGCTAATACCCATGCCATGAAAGCGACTGACGTCTTCTAAGGGTGCATCCAGTAAGGCAGTGAGATGACCGAAATGCTGAATCAAGAGTCGGGCAAGTTCGACTGCGGAATGTTGCTGTGAGCCGGAACGCAGGAAAATTGCCAGTAGTTCGGCATCGGATAAACTTTCTGCACCATATTGAATTAAGCGTTCGCGCGGGCGTTCTTGTTCAGGCCAGTTTTTAATAGAAAATTGCATAGTTATTAGACTTATTTATTATGAATTATGTGTTTTCCCTGAAGCTGATCTCTTGGGAATGCCCTTATTTAATGCTATTGTGAGCCCCACTGCAACAGAAAGGTAGCCTGTTTGTGAGCTTCGACGTAAGTGTAATTCCTCATAAAAATATCATTTTAGCTGTGACTGGCGGCATTGCTGCCTATAAAAGTGCGATTCTGGTTCGTCGTCTGAAAGATGCCGGATTTAATGTGCGGGTGGTGATGACCCAAGGGGCACAGGCTTTTATTACACCTTTAACGTTTCAAGCCTTATCAGGCAATCCGGTCCATACGGCATTACTGGATCCTGAAGCGGAAGCAGGTATGGGGCATATCGAGCTGGCACGTTGGGCGGATCTGTTACTGGTTGCACCTGCAAGTTGTGACACCTTGGCAAAGTTTGCAGCAGGTCTGGCAGATGATTTGCTCAGTACTTTATATCTGGCGACCAAAGCACCGGTCTGGGTAGCGCCTGCCATGAACCAGCAAATGTGGGCAGCTAAGCCAACACAACGCAACTTGGCCACTTTAATTGAAGATAGTGTGCATGTGATCATGCCGGATGCCGGATCTCAAGCCTGTGGCGATGTGGGTTTAGGCCGTATGCCTGAGCCGGAAGATCTGGCACGACAAGTCACAGAATATTTCCATCAAGCACAGCGTGCGATCGCAGAAAAATTTGGTCAGCTTGCGGGTAAACGTGTCACCATCACCGCCGGTCCAACCCGTGAAGCGATTGATCCGGTACGTTATATTTCCAATCACAGTACCGGTAAAATGGGCTTTGCTCTGGCAGCTGCCTGTTATGCCGCTGGGGCAGATGTGACCCTGATTGCAGGGCCAGTGACTCTGGATACACCAAATGGCGTCAAACGCAAAAATGTCAGTTCTGCCGTAAAAATGCTCAATGAAAGCATGCAGATGCTGGAAGATGGCTGTGATATTTTTATTGCAACTGCTGCGGTGGCGGATTACCGCGTGGCGGAAGTTGCAGAACACAAAATTAAAAAATCTGGCGATGAGCTGAATGTGGCGCTTGTGAAAAATCCGGATATTGTTGCGACCATCGCCCAGCAAGAGAAACGTCCGTTTATGGTCGGTTTTGCGGCGGAAACCCGCAATATTGAAGAATATGCCGCGGGCAAACTGGTCGCGAAAAAACTGGATATGATTGCCTGCAATGATGTCTCACGTGCCGATATCGGTTTTGCGTCG
This sequence comes from Acinetobacter sp. F9, assembly GCF_019195275.1. Taxonomy (NCBI): domain Bacteria; kingdom Pseudomonadati; phylum Pseudomonadota; class Gammaproteobacteria; order Moraxellales; family Moraxellaceae; genus Acinetobacter; species Acinetobacter sp. F9. The sequence continues at coordinate 1,444,056 of NZ_CP078068.1, read as the reverse complement.
GATGAAAATGCCATGACCGTATTTTTTGCCGAACAGTATCAGATGGATAAGCGTGATCTGGAAAAAGCCTCCAAGCAGGAAATTGCCCAGCAGCTGATCGAAGCGATTCATGATGCCTTGCATCGTGATCCATCCAGTGATGACGATTTTTAAAAGAATCTTCACAAAAAAAAGCCCTGTTAGACTCAGGGCTTTTTTATGAGTAAATTTTTATCATTTATTCAAAAAGCTGTAGAAATCTTAAATAATTTAGTCATGATTCATGCACTGCTTATTTCTTGTTTTTTCAAAAAAGCATAAAATAGGTCACAGAATAAGCAAGCATAACAATACTGCATATATCAGCTATAAGCAGGAACAGGAAAGAAAAAGAAGGAGGCGCTATGAGAACAATCATTGTGTTATGGATGATCGCCTGTCTGGCTGGATGCAGTTACTTTGTCTCGATGGATGAATTGGCCAGAAATATTCAAGCGCAGATGCAACAGGAATTTAATTCCAATCAGGATTATCAACGCTATCGTTTTACTGTGCAGAAGGTCAAAATTGTCCAGCGGCAGGGCAATCAATTTAAAGCGATTTCTCATCTGAATTATCAGGGGGAGGCATATCCGGTCAATGTCAAAATTTTTAAGGTCGATGGAGGCTATAGGTGGGCGATCGAAGAGGATGCCTTTGCTTTTATTGATGAAATTGAAATAGAGCAATACCGGCAGCAACTGGATCGGGAGTTACAGCAGCTGGCTGCAGCCTTAGATGACCTGGAACCTGTAGATGAGTCAAAAGAGCATGAGCGCGGTTCTCTGGTCACACCCATTGCCGAGCCAGAATTTCAAGGTGTTTCTTATCAGGAAGAACCGGTTCCGGTCGGCAATATCACCGCATATACTCAATAACTCCTTCGCTCATCTCTATAAAAAAGCACCGATGATCGGTGCTTTTTTATATCGATTAGACTTTTAAATTCGTATTTAGGATTCAACTTGCTGATGTTCACGCACATAGTCTTCAGTACGTTGCATTGCTTCTTGAATATTAAACAGCGCAGTTTCCACATCTTTCAAGGTTTTGGCATTGCCACCGCTTAGTGCCTGACGCCATTTACGTGCACCCGGCAAGTTCTGGAACAGTCCTAAAATATGACGGCTAATAATTGACAATGGTGCACCTTCTGCCATGCGCTGGGCAATATAAGGCAGCATTTGTTGCATGATCTCGAAACGATCCGGTGCATCCAGATTCCACAATTGGCCCAGTTCAGCCAATAAGTACGGATTATGATAGGCTTCACGACCAATCATCACGCCATCGACATGTTTGAGATGTTCCAGCGTTTCGGCATAGGTCTTGATCCCGCCATTGATTTCAATCAGCAGATCAGGACGATCCTGCTTCAGGCGATAAACATCTTCATAACGCAGGGGCGGCACATCGCGGTTTTCTTTAGGCGATAGACCTTTTAATAAGGCAATGCGCGCGTGTACGATAAAATTATTGCAGCCGGTTTTGGCTACGGTATCGACAAAATGCAGCATTTCTTCATAAGACTGCATATCATCAATCCCGATCCGGTGTTTTACAGTCACTGGAATATCCACCGCATGCTGCATTTCAGCAATACATTCCGCGACTAAATCGGGTTCAGCCATGAGGCAGGCCCCAATTTTATTATTCTGTACCCGGTCACTCGGGCAACCCACATTTAAATTGACTTCGTTATAACCCCAATCCTGTGCCATCTTGGTACAGATCGCGAGATCTTTAGGATTCGAGCCACCAAGTTGTAGTACGATCGGCTGTTCTTCGGTGTTAAAGTCCAAATGCCGTTTGGCATCCCCATAAATGATGGCACCTGTGGTGACCATTTCAGTGTACATAATCACATTTGGGTTAAACAGACGGGCAAAGAAGCGATAGTCTTTGGTGGTCCAATCCATCATCGGCGCCACACTGATTCGTGGTTGAAGTTTATTTTCAATGGTGGTCAGATCAGTCATTCAAAATTACGCCTTAACGAAATGGAAGAAGAAGGGATGAATAAATCGCCCAAAGATTATTTTTTTGCCCAAGCCCGCTAGGCCAATATCGCAAAAAAAGAGGGCGTAATACTAGCATAAAATCAGCAGAACAACCCGGCGAACTTGAGTCAAGCCAGTAAGTCCAGGACATGAAACAAGAAATAAAATTAGAATTCCAAGTCATTCCAGAATGGTATATTTTGATAGTAGAAACACCAATATAAAAAATGATAGAAATAAGGAGAATAATTATGCTGTTATTGGAGGAGATTTATAAAAGCCATAAAGCACAAAATTCAGCACATTTTAACTTAAAAATTCATCGTGGCTTAGGCTGGTTTAAAAAAGCGCTAGACTTGGATCAAGATCTGGATTTTAAATTCATCAGTCTATGGATTGGTTTTCAGGCTATTTATGCAGAGGAAGATGATCGGGTTCAGGGAAGGGATAAGCTGCGTCAATTTCTAGAAATACTTTGCCAAAATGATCTGGACCAGAAGATTAATCATATTGTCTGGGATAAGTACAGTCAGCCAATTCACTCACTCTTAGTGAACCCCTATATGGAACAAAGTTTTTGGGATTATCGTCACCAGAAAATTAGTCTGGAACGCTGTAATGCTGAACTGGAAACACAGAAAAAAATCATACAGCATGCTTTAAATGAGCGAAATTCTGTAGAAATTTTAGTCGGGGTGTTTCGTCGTTTATATACATTACATCATCAGCTCATGCAGGGCGGAGTTACCTATCATAGTTCCCTGAATCACAAGTCACTCGAGGAAAGCTGCCGGATTCTGGCCGCTTTGCTGCCGGTCTTTATCTGTATTTTATTGGAAAATTCAGTTGCTCTAGATTTAAATAAACCTTTCTATCCAGCGGCTCAAGTCAGCTAAGTATAGTTAAGCATCTAGGCTGCTGTCCGGGCGTGATGCCATTGATCCAGTAAGGCGAATAGGGTAGCGCCTAGGGCCAGCCCGAGTCCTGCCATACAGGTCATGCTCCAGCCCCCATGATGCCAGGCATAAACCCCTAAGGCTGAACCACAGGCACCGCCAATAAAATACAGGGTCATATACAGTGAATTGACCCGTGATTTGGCATCCGGGCGCAGGCGGAAAATCACATTCTGATTACAGCTATGCGTAATCGCCAACCCCAGATTAATCAGTCCATAGCCCAGAATATAGCTCAGCAGCGATACCGCACCAAAATATAGGAACAGCCAGCTCCCAATCAGGATCGAACAGCCAATCCAGCTCAAGGTTTTGATATGGCCCCGATCGGCCCATTTACCAATGAATTGAGTCGACAATGCGCCAAAGACGCCGACCAGTGTCACCAGACCGACCATGACATCAGACAGCTGGAAAGGTTCTTGGGTCAGCAGCAGGGCAATGGTCGAGAACAGCATGCTCATGGCGGCAAAAGCACAGGCACCGGTAAGAGAGCGCAAGACCAATCGTGGTTCATGTGTTAATAAGCTCGCCATAGATTTGAAAATCGCTGCATAGCTGATTCTTAGGCGTGGCAGACTCGGTAATTTTCCTCGCAGATAAAAACTTAAAGCCAGCATGCTGATGCCACTGACGATATAGATCATTTTCCAGTGAAACAGGTCGGACAATAATCCCGCAATACTGGTCGAGAGCAGAATACCGACCAGCAAGCCGCTCATCAGGAAACCCACTACTTCTCCAGTTTTTTCCGGTTTGACTGCCATGGTGGCCAAGGGAATCAGAATCTGTGCAGCCACGGAAAACAGTCCGGCAATGATGGTGCCAACCCACAGCATCGGCAGGTTTATCGCACTGGCACAAATAAATAAACCTGCAGCTGCACCCAGCATGAGAAAGGGAATCAGCTTGGTTTTATTCAGCATATCGCCCAAAGGTACAATAAACAGCAGGCCTAATGCATAAGAGATTTGAGCAAAGGTAACGGTGAGTGCCACTTGTGATTCCGGCACCTGATAATATTGCTGAATCGATGAAATCAGTGGCTGGCAATAATAGTTGGCGCCGGCACATAAACCACAGGCAATCGCCATCAGCCATAATAAGGGCTTGTTTTGACTGATATCGAGGGGCGTGTTCATAGCAGCAACCTTATCTAAGCCGAGGAGAATTTAAAACAAGCAGCGCATTGATGCAGGAATGAAAGGCACTATAAGTGAGAACTTTAGGCTTTAAAAGTAGAAAAATATTACAATGACTCAATGAAAAGATCTTAGATCGCAAGGACTACACAAGACTTGAATTAGAAAACCAGTCAGGAATGATCAGGTTTCCAGATTTTTGATCAATAGTTGGCTTTATTACAACGCATAGGACAAAGAAAGAACGGAAAATCCCCTGAAAATGAAAAAAATTAAATAATGGCTCTCATTTTATGCGCAGATATGGTGCATAAACTTTATTTTAGTCACTTATTCGGTTTATGACATTAATATAATAAATGGTCAGCAAGATTTTTGTTCCTCTTGGTCTGATCATTTTAGAGATAATTGATCCTTAGACCCACAGATCTCGTTGTGTCACATCCATCAATTCAACCCTAGCTCGATGGGTGTTAAATCATAACTAAATTGAATAAAAGGTATTACTTTACAGATCAGATAGCTTATCGGGAATAAGTTCTTTATTTGTCAATAAAGTCAAATTTAGAAAAATTGGAAAGCTAAAGTGCCGCTGTCCTTAGCAGAGAGACCTATTCAGAAACGGGTAGCATAAAGAACCAAAACAGAAATTTTGGTCAGAAAGATCAATGTAACAAAATAAATCTCAAGTAGGCGGCTTATCAGCCGAGCGCATTTTCAGATTTTCATTCAGGTGAATGAATATCGTTTATAAAATAATCAAATATAAATATTTGGCGTATATAAGCCACGCACCAGTACAGCAACATTTTTATGAATCATCAGTTCAATATATAGGCATTTATTAAATAAATAGTAGGTAGTAATTTCAAACAGTTTGATTAGAATCCAAAAATTCAACAAGAACACATCCTGAGGGGAAGCATCGTTTAAGCGATGTTTACTTAAGAAAAATTAGCTTGAGGAACGCTCATGCAGATCGGAATTCCAGCCGAAACTGTTGTCGGTGAAAATCGCGTCGCTGCGACGCCAGAGACAGTAAAGAAATTGATCAGCGCAGGACATAGCGTGATTATCGAACGTAGTGCAGGGCTTAAAGCTGCCTATATCGATAGTGCCTATGAACAAGTTGGTGCCAAAATTACGGATGATGCCTACACCGGCAGTCAATTGATTTTAAAAGTTCGTGCACCGAAAGGTGAGGAAATTCAAAAACTCAATCCGAACACCGCCATCGTGGCAATGTTTGATCCTTACCGTAATACTGAGCTTGACCAATTTGCGGCACAGAACGTGTCTGCATTTGCATTGGAGCTTTTGCCACGGACCTTGTCTCGTGCGCAGAATATGGATGTCTTGTCTTCTCAAGCCAACCTTGCAGGATACAAGTCAGTCCTTCTGGCTGCGGCTGAATACCAGCGCATGTTCCCGATGCTAATGACGGCTGCGGGGACGGTCAAACCAGCCCGTGTGGTGATCATGGGGGTCGGGGTCGCGGGTCTGCAAGCCATTGCCACTGCAAAACGCTTAGGCGCTATTGTGGAAGCCACAGACTTGCGTCCAACAGCAAAAGACCAAGTGGAATCATTGGGCGGTAAATGGCTGGATGTGCCGATGTCTGCGGAAGAGCAGCAAAAAGCGGCGGATGCGGCCAAGAATGGTTATGGCTGGATGCCGGGTGAGGAATACATCCGCGATCAGGCTGCCATTGTGGATAAAGCCGTATCAAATGCTGACATTGTGATTACCACAGCGCTTTTACCCGGCCGTGATGCACCGCGTTTAATCCGTGCTGAAACAGTTGCGAAAATGAAACCGGGTTCAGTCATTTTAGATATGGCAGTGGAATCGGGCGGTAACGTTGAAGGTTCGAAATGCGGTGAAACTGTGCATACCGACAACGGCGTCAAAATTTTGGGTATTCCCAATATTCCTTCGACTGTATCGACTGAAGCATCGGCTTTATATGCACGTAACGTGTTTAATTTTGTCGAAACGCTGTTTGATGCCGACAAGAATTTTGTCCTGAATCCAGAAGAAGAAATTCAAAAAGCCCTACTTGTCACTCATGCCGGCCAAGTGCTGCTAAAACGTGGTTAAGGAGAAGACTCATGGTTGAAACAATTACGATTTTTGTCCTTGCCATTTTCGTAGGTTACTACGTGGTGTGGGGTGTAACACCAGCATTGCATACGCCGTTGATGGCGGTCACCAATGCCTTGTCATCGATCATTATTGTCGGTGCAATGATCCAGACTGTTGGTCTGCCGGTGATCGGTGTTGAAGGCAGCGTGGATTTCCAGACCATTAACGTGGTGAGCGTACTTGGCGCGATTGCGGTGTTCCTGGCGAGCATTAACATTTTCGGTGGCTTTGCCGTGACTGCACGTATGCTGGAAATGTTTAAACCTAAGCAAAAGAAAAAAGAGGGTTAATCCATGGAAATGATTCGAGAATATGCGGATTGGTTCTACCTGATTGGTGCCGTTCTTTTTATCCTGACGCTACGTGGTTTATCAGGTCCTAAAACTGCAATTCAAGGTAACCGTTACGGTATGATCGCCATGGCGATTGCAGTATTGACCACCTTCTTTGTTGCAGATAATCCTGTGGTGTGGATGATTGTGGGCGCAATGGTAGCAGGTGCGGTGGTGGGTATTGCCCGTGCGCGTACTGTCCCTATGACCCAAATGCCAGAAACTGTGGCGCTGATGCACTCATTGGTGGGTCTGGCTGCGGTCTTGATTGCGATTGCTGCAATTATTCATAACAACAAACTGATTGAACTCGGTCCAGACCTTTTGGCGGCCAATGGTGTCAATTTCCATGAAATGAGCCGTGTTCATTTATTTGAACTGTTCGTGGGTTGTTTTGTCGGTGCAATTACCTTTACAGCATCAGTCTTTGCTTATGGAAAACTGGCTGCGAAGAAATGGGCAAAAACCATTTCTGGCGCATGGGTAAAACCTGTTCAGGCCATCATCTTTATTGCCATGTTGGTGTTTGGTTTCATGTTCTTCTCAACAGGGAATATGACCGCATTCTGGGCAATGACAGCACTTGCACTGATCTTTGGCTGGGTCTGGATTGCACCTGTCGGCGGTGGTGATATGCCGGTGGTGGTCTCGCTACTCAACTCATTCTCTGGTTGGGCTGCAGCAGGGATTGGTTTCACGCTTGAAAACAACATGCTGATTGTGGCGGGTTCACTGGTCGGTTCTTCAGGTGCGATTCTGTCTTATATCATGTGTAAAGCCATGAACCGTTCAATCATCAACGTTCTGTTTGGTGGCGCAATGGGCGGTACAGCGGTTGCAGCAGCTGATGCAGGCGATAAAGCGCCACGTAACCACCGTTCTGGTTCAGCAGATGATGCGGGCTTCCTCATGTCAAATGCGGACAGCGTGGTGATTGTACCGGGTTATGGTATGGCGCAAGGTCGTGCACAGAATGCGGTCAAAGAACTTGCGAACATCTTAAAAGAGCAGGGCGTAACCGTACGTTTTGCAATTCATCCGGTGGCAGGTCGTATGCCAGGTCATATGAACGTATTGCTGGCTGAAGCTGACGTACCCTATGAAGATATTTTAGAGATGGATGAGATCAACTCTGACTTCCCGGCAACGGATGTGGTGCTGGTGATTGGTGCAAACGACGTTGTCAACCCGGCAGCCAAAGATGATCCAACATCGCCGATTTATGGCATGCCGATTCTGGAAGCGCATAAAGCACGTACTATTATGGTAATCAAACGTTCAATGGCGACCGGTTATGCGGGTCTGGACAATGACTTGTTCTATAACGACAAGACCATGATGATCTTCGGTGATGCCAAGAAAGTGGTGGAAGATATGACCAAAGCGATTAATGGTACGGGTCACTAATCATTTAAATCCCCCTAAGTCCCCCTTTAATAAAGGGGGATTTTTTATTTTATATTTTATATTTTGGAAAAAGGATGATTGAGCGGTCATCGAACGTCTATGTTTATGATGAATTTATCCTAAAATACCCATCAAATCGGTGCATAAGACAAGATGAAAATTAAAGAAAAATAGTTAACAGATTGAGTTGTATTAATGCTTATAAAGTCCGATGAACAGGCAATAAAAAAGCGACCTATACAGGTCGCTTTTTTGAATATTCGGTTTTTACGCTACAGAGTCAGTATCTGTAGGATTGCGCCATAAGCTTTCTAGGTCATAGAATTTACGCGCTGTTGGAAGCATACAATGAACCACTACATAACCGAGGTCGATGAGGATCCATTCAGCATCACGTTCGCCTTCAATACCAAGCGGACGGAAGCCAGCTTTACGTGCTTCTTCAGCAACGTTATTGGCCAGTGATTTGATATGACGTGTCGATGTGCCGCTTGCAATGACCATAGCATCAGCCACATTACTGATACCGCTGACATCAAGCTCAACAATTTCTTTTGCTTTTACATCTTCAAGTGCAGCATGTACGACTTTTAAGCAGTCCTGTACAGCTTGAGAATTTGAATTCATAGTAAGATCGTGAGAATTAGAAGCGCTGGGCGATGGTTCTAAATTCATGGGGTGTGTAATTTCCTAACAATTATGCATGGTCTAATATAGCGGTTTTAGTGCTGAATTTCAAATGAAGCCGCAGTCCACTCAGTCATGCTCCGGAAAGAATTCGGCTTTCCAGACAAAGGAGTCATTGGAATGCTGCATCGGCTTATATTCGGCAGCGACATAAGCTTGATATTGACTATGTTTTAACCACTGAAATATATCATGATATTGAATGGACGCCGTATTGGGTTGATGTCGTCCCGGACAATCCGCAAACTGGATATGACCAATCAGGTGAATATTTTCTTTTAAACTTTCCAGTACATCTTCGCCCATCATCGCCATGTGATAGCAGTCATACTGCATTTTTAAGGCTGGATGATTGACTGCTTCCAGCATTTCCTGAGCTTGTGCAACATTTTGAATCAAAAAACGTGGCATATCGGTGCCATTGACCATTTCAAAGACCGGTTCAATTTGATGCTCAAGCAGCATTGAACAGGCCATTTTCAGATTACTTGCCAGCGTATTCAGGCAGGGCAACAGGTCACAATCCAGAGGCTGTTTGCCTGCCAGAATATTGACCCGAGGTACATTTAAGGCCGTGGCATACTGGATGGCTTGTTCAACAGCATGACGGAACTCGATTTCCCGCCCCGGGATACCGGCCAGGCCATGGCCGCCCTGCATTAAATCACCGGCAGGCACATTAATCAGGCATAAGTTCAGTTGATGGATGCTGAGCTGATTTTGAATCTGGCCAATCGTTAATTCATAAGGAAACTGGATTTCGACATGATTAAAGCCCTGTGCTCGAGCCAGTGCGAAGCGTTCGATGAGTGGCACTTCGGTAAAAATCATCGACAGGTTAACGGCGAGTTTAATCATGTATTTTCCTTATACATTCAGGGTATTACAAAAGTAAAAATTATGCGTGCTTGAGCTGTTGAATCACAGTGGCCAGATCAGCCTCGGCAAAGCCCTGGGCCTGATGGATTTGCAGCTGTGATAAGGCCTGAGTCGCGACCGGAACATCCAGGTCAAAACTTTGGGCCAGTTGCACGGCATTGTTCAGATCTTTAGATAAGGTCTGCACTTTCCATTGCACCGGTTCGAAAGTTTGTGTGGCCATACGTGGCGCCAGAATCTGGAAAGGTTTGGAATCGGCAAAACCACCCTCCAAGGCAGGTGCCAGTAGGCGTGTATCTACACCTGCAAGGCCCGCCAATGCCACTGCTTCCGCGATCAGGGTACTATTGGCTGCGACAATGAGCTGATTACAAATTTTGGTCGCCTGACCAGTACCGGTGTCGCCCATACGGGTAACGCGCTGTGAAAGTGCTGCATAAATTGGGTCAAGATGTTCAATCATTGTGGCATCACCACCGGCAAAAATCACCAGACTGCCTTGTTCAGCACCTGCGGTACCGCCTGAAACTGGGGAGTCAATCCAGTTCACCTGTCTGGTCTGTGCTTGTGCTGCAAGCGCGTGGGTTTGCTGCACCGAAAGGCTGGAAAAATCCACAATGATTTGATCGGCAACCAAATACGGCACGATCTGCTCAAAGACCGATTGCACCGCCTGATCATCTGCCAAGCAAGTCAAAATCACTGGATAATCCGCAATCTGATTCAAAGACAGCGCAGTTGCACCCAAGTCGATTAAGGGATGGCAAGCCGCCGAGGTACGGTTCCATACCGCGACCTGAAAACCTGCCTGTAGTAGACGGGTCGCCATCCGGCGTCCCATCAGGCCCATACCCAAAAAGGCAATCTTAGTATCGCGATTTAACTGCATGCTTTTTCTTATTCCTTGCTTGGACTCTAACTCGATTTAGTTATATTGGCGTGGCACGAACTGGACTTCCGGATTCTTGTCCTTTTTGCGAGCCAGCTGACTGTTTTTACCTAGCAATAATTTGAGCTGCCAGATTTTTTCCATACGTAAAGATTTATTTGGGCGATGCTGCATGGCATCCAGTACAAACTTAGAGGCCATCAGGGCATCCGGAGAGCGTTGCAGCATTTCCTCAGCCAATGCTTGTGCGCGTGCCAACGGTTCTTGATCCACATGGGTAACCAGACCAATCTCTTTGGCATAGGCACTGTCAAAAATCCGGGCAGTCAAAGTCAGTTCTTTGGCCAGATCAATCCCAATCAGACCTTTCAGCGAACGGCTGAGCCCCATATCTGGTACCAGTCCCCAACGGGTTTCCATAATTGACATTTTGGTATCAGGATGTGCAATACGGATATCTGCAGCCAGAGCAAGCTGCATACCAGCGCCAAAACAGAAGCCCTGCATCGCAGCGATCACCGGCACAGGTAATTCCTGCCAGACCAGAAAGGCTTTCTGGAACAGGCTCTGACCCGGACGGATTAACTCCCAGGCCGCATAGGCACGATTTTTAGGATTATTTAAATCGGCCAGATCAATGCCGGCACTAAACACCTGCGCCTCGCCGGTTAAAATGACGCAACGGATACTTTTATCTTTTTTGATTTTCTGCGCAGTCGCAACCAGTTCACGCAGCAGGGCAAAGCTCATGGCATTGCGTTTATCCGGGCGATTCAGTGTAACTGTGGCAATGCCGTTATTTTTTTCCAAGCGCACGAGTGACATGGCATTCTTCCTTATTTTCCTGAACCGAGCATAGCATGCGGCCTATGAGCTTGCATGACAGCTCAGTCATACTTTCTAAGTCACGGACTGAGCAGCTTCAAGTTTTAATTCAAATGTTGTTTCAGAATTTGCTGGGCGGCCTGTTCAACTTGTTCGACCACGGCTTTAAGTTCATCAAAATGTTTCAGCACGTCTTGAACAAAGTTTTCGTCGGCCTTGCGACGTTCTTTGCGCAGGGTTGAAACGAACTGTTCAAATCTGCCCGTGACTTTCTGTAAAGTTGGTGCGCCGACATAGCGGGTTGCACCATATAAACGATGCAAGACATGTTCCAGTTGCGGGAAATCTTCCAGCTCAATTAACTGCTGCATTTCAGTGAGTTCATCGGCAAAACTGTCGACCAGCATGCGCAACAGGTCTACTGCCAGATCTTCCTTATTGGCTGCCAGTTGCAGGCTTTGCTGCCAGTCCAGAATATTCGGATCCAGTGCATCAATCACATGGGCGCGTTCCAGCACTGGAAGCCGTTTAAAATGTTCGGTGGTCCAGTGGGTCAGAATCTGCACAATCTGCTCGATCTGGATCGGCTTGGTGACATAATCATCCATGCCATTTTGCAGCAGCTTATGTTTTTCATCTGACAGCGCATGTGCAGTCAGGGCAATAATCGGCAGTCGGTTATGGTTTTCAAAGGTCGATTCCAGTGAGCGAATCGCACGTGTGGTATCAATTCCCGACATCACCGGCATCTGAATATCCATAAAGACCAGATCAAAAGCTGGCTGTTTCTGCTCATAACGGCGCTGGATGATATCAATCGCTTCCTGTCCGCTCAGGGCTTTGCTGGTGGTGACATTCAGTTCAGCGAGTAATGCTTCCAGAACAATCAGGTTGGGCAAATGATCATCGACGGCCAGAATATGCAGACCCTGACCATTAAAGTCTTCATGCTGTTCCTGATCGAAGACCGGTTGATTGCCCAGCAGCTGAATCAAGGCACTGCGGCTGAGTGGCTGATGCAGAGCACGGGCACGATGGTCGTTCAGCATGCTTGGATCGAGTTGCATCTGATAACCATATACGGCCAAATGACCCTGATAACGCGAGCGGATCTCGCGTAACAGGACTTCGCTGTCGCCACTATGATCGACGATGAGCCAGGTGTTTTCAGAGTTCTGTAGATGATTCAGGCGGCTAAACAGATCCAGAATCGATGCGCATTCAATATGCTTGACCTGATAATTTTCCAGATAATGACGCAAGACGTTCGCGGTTGCCGGATGGGCCAGATAAGACACCACCGTCAATTCATTGAAATCTGGATGTTCAATTACAGTATCTTCATCGACCAGGAACTGCGCAGTAAACCAGAAGGTCGAGCCTTTTTCGGTTGGGGCACGTTCCTGATTATCTTCAAAACCAATCTGGCCATGCATCAGGCTGACCAGCTGTTTGGAAATGGCCAGCCCCAGTCCTGTACCGCCAAACTGACGGGTGACCGAGGTATCGCCCTGTGAGAAAGACTCGAATAATTTTTTACGATCGGTACCACTCAGGCCAATGCCGCTGTCCTGTACACTAAAATGCAAGACACATCGATCGATCCCCTCATGTTCCATACGTGCCCGCACGATGATTTCGCCATCCGGCGTGAATTTGATCGCATTGGAAATCAGGTTGGTCAGAATCTGCTTAAAGCGTAGCGCATCGCCAATCACATGTTTCGGTACGCTATCTGCGTAGTAGAAGGCCATATCAATATGTTTTTGTGCCGCCAGGGGTGAGAGCATGTCCATCACATCAAAAATGGCTTCTTCCAGATCGAAAGCTGCGGTTTCCAGTTCCAGTTTGCCGGCATCAATTTTGGAAAAATCCAGCACATCATTAATCAGCGCCAGTAAATGTGCGGAAGATTTACGAATGGTCTGCAAATATAGACTTTGCTCATTGCTGAGATTGCCCTGACGCAAGAGCAGATGAATAAAGCCATCAATACTGTTGAGTGGGGTACGCAGTTCATGGGAAATATTGGCCAGAAACACCGACTTGGCCTGGTTGGCTGAAATCGCCTGGTCACGTGCCTGACGGTAAGTAATATTCTGTACTTCGAGCGTATCTAAAGTACGACGTAAATCATCTTCAGTCTGTTCAGTATGTTCGCGCAGTTCCAGAAAACTAAAATGCAGACGTTTTACCACATTGGCAATATCCCGTTGTAGTAAACGCAGCTCTCCGGTGCTGTTAATCACCATATGCTGGCCGAGGGTATCGGCATTCAGGCGTTGCAACTGCATGCGAATTTCATACATCGGTGCAATCCAGCGCCGTGAGTAAAAGTTCAGACAGAGTAATAACAATAATAAGGTTAATAGACCCGTTGCAATCAATACGATCAATACCCGGTAGCGGGCAATGGCCAGCGGCTGATTATCCAGTTCAATTGCCAGCCAGCCTTTAGAGAAACTGTTTTCATTCACTTTAATGGCATAAATATGATTGTCTTTATACAGAATCGGGCCAATAAAGTTACCGCTTTTATCAAAATCGGGCCAAGCGGCCTGTTCCTGAAAGCCGATACCTAAACGATTCTTGCCACTGTCATCCAGAATGGCTGCCCGAACCAGATGCTTTTCATTGAGCATATTCTGCATGGCATTGTGGGCCTGATCATATTGCCAGGGATACAGGCTTAAAATATCCAGTGCATACTCAGACGTGCCTTGAAAACGCGTCATAATGGCAATCGCCATCTGCTTTTGCTGGGCACGTGCGGCATTCGAGGTTTCAGTCAACACCAGCATCGCGCCAACACAGGCCAAAATAGTAATCGGCACAAAAATCAGCGCAATCAACTGTCCATAGGCGTGATTTAAGTGTAGGCGTTTAAACAGCTTTTTATTGATCGTTGACATGATTTAAGCAGTATTTTCTTTATGTCTGGCATATTAGCATGCTTTAAATCGACAGTTAAAATTTAAGCATTATTTTTATAAGGGTTCAGATTAACCTTTAAAAATACAAGAGATTTCAGTTAAATGATTGTTGAAATACAGTGAAAAGCGGGCGATGAAGACTTCAGTCGTCTGAAAATCCGGGGCTGAAAATAACGCTTTTATATTCACAGCTGAGCTGCTTGATCTTGCTAAATCACAGGGAAATGAAGTTTATAGCGGGATACTGAGTCCGTTTTAGAGAGTTTCCTGAAAAAGCAGTGCTAAATGGATGCAGGGAAAAGCATTTTTTCATACAATAGCCGCACCTCGATATAGGTGCACACAATGAGTAATACCACCCCCGATTTTCAAGCAGATGAATTTTTGTTAGACCACTATGTCGGCAAAACGCCACTGGTGCGTTTACAGCGTCTGGCAAGTCACACTCAAGCTACAGTACTCGCGAAACTCGAAGGCAATAATCCGGCAGGGTCGGTCAAAGACCGTCCGGCCTATAATATGATCATGCAGGCCGAGAAGCGTGGACAGATCAAGCCGGGTGATACCCTGATTGAAGCAACGAGCGGAAATACGGGGATTGCATTGGCGATGGTCGCAGCGATGCGTGGCTATAAAATGAAGCTGATCATGCCGAACAATATGAGTCAGGAACGTAAGGATGCGATGCGTGCTTATGGTGCCGAGCTGATTGAAGTTACCAAAGAACAAGGCATGGAAGGTGCACGTGATCTGGCCGCTCAAATGCAAAATGATGGCGTGGGTCTGGTACTGAATCAGTTTGGCAATCCGGATAATGTCGAAGCACATTATCTGACTACAGGTCCTGAAATCTGGCAGCAAACCGGTGGCAAGATTACCCACTTTGTCAGTTCTATGGGTACCACCGGCACTATTATGGGTGTCTCGAAATATCTGAAGGAAATGAATCCGGAGATTCAGATCGTGGGTTTACAGCCATCTGATGGTTCAAGCATTGCCGGAATCCGTCGCTGGCCGGAAGAATATCTGCCGACCATTTTTGACCGCAGTCGCGTGGATCGTATTATTGATATTCCACAAATTGAAGCTGAAAAAACCATGCGCAAGCTGGCGCAGAAAGAAGGCATCAGTGCTGGTACTTCGTCTGGTGGTGCGGTGTGGGCTTCCATAAAGCTGGCGGAAGAACATCCGGATGCCGTCATTGTGTGTATTATTTGTGACCGTGGTGACCGTTACTTGTCTACAGGGTTATTCTCTGTGCAAGATTCTGAATAATTATTTGAGCACTGTGTTATGCGCCTGCCTGTTTTAACTTTCGATATTGAAACCCAAACCGATCTCAAATCAGGCGCGCATTTATTTGGTCTGGACTTGCCTGAAGCAGATCTGGATCAGGCCCTGACCAAACTGCGCCGTCAGGATTCAGGCTCTGATTTTCAGCGTCCGCCCTTGCATGAAATTGTCTGTATTTCCGGTTTATGGATCGATGAGCAGGGCATGAAGCTGTTTTCTTTTAGCCGGGAACAGCATTCTGAAGCGGAAATTTTAAGAAAATTCTTATCGATTTTTGATAAGCGTCATCCGACGCTGGTCAGCTGGAATGGTTCACAGTTTGATTTACCGGTGATTTTATACCGTGCCATGTATCATGGACTCTCTGCACCGAGTCTATTCGATCAGGGCGAAATTGACACGCAAAAGCGTTATAATAACTACCAGAATCGTTACCATCATCGTCATGTCGACTTAATGGATGTGATGGCCATGTTCCATGCGCGTCATTTCCAGAAGCTGGACGATGTTGCACATTTGCTGGGTTATCCGGGTAAACGCGGTGACGGGGCCTATCGGGTTCCTGAATATGTCCGCAATCAGCAATGGACCGAACTGACCTCTTATTGTGAAGGCGATGTGCTGAATACCTGGCTGGTCTATATCCGCTGGCTGTTGTTAAAAGGACAGCTGTTATTGCCGGATTATCAGCATTTGCTGCACAGTACGATTCAATATTTGCATACCCAACCGCAGCATGCGGACTTTTTATCGGTTTGGCGTGAAACGTCACAAAGAACTGACTTTACCCGTTTTGATTTTCCAACTCCCACATCCTAGGTTTTCATGAAGCATCGAGCACACACACGTCCTACCCAGCAACCCGAGTACATTTTTCAGGTTGAGTCACTTTCGCATGAGGGACGTGGCATCGCTCATTATGGTTCACACCCGGATCATCCACCGCATAAACACGGCAAGAAAGTCTTTATCCGTTATGCCTTGCCCGGTGAAACCGTGCGTGCTCGCATTACCCGTGAAGTTAAAAAACTGGAAGAAGCTGACAGTCTTGAATTACTCAGCGAAGCTTCCGAAATTCGCGTCAAGCCGATCTGTGCACATTTTGGGGTCTGTGGCGGCTGTAATATGCAGCATATCGCAGCCGATGCACAGATTGAACTAAAACAGAATGTGCTGAAATCGCATTTACAGCATTTTGCTGGCATCCAGCCTGTGCAGTGGCTTGCACCGCTACGTTCCGAGCGTGAAGATTATCGCCGTAAAGCCCGGATCGGAGTGCGTTATCTGCCGGCTAAAGACACATTGGTGGTGGGTTTTCGTGAGAATCAAAGCAATAAATTAACCTCGATTGATCGCTGCATGATTCTGGATCGTGAATTTGGATCGCTTACAAGCCTTAAACAATTGCTGCAAAGTCTCAATGGCAAGGCTGACATTGGTCATATAGAATTGGCCATGGGGGATCAGGATATTGCCTTACTGGTGCGTGAAACTGCAAAATTATCAGTGGCTGATGTCAACCAATTGCGCGAATTTACGTTACAGAAAGGCTGGCAACTGTATGTGCAGCCTGCCGGCAAAGATACACTCTCGCGAATTGATGCTCCAGATGCCGCGGCGCGCTTGCACTATAGTCTTGATGACTTTGATGTGAAATTCGGTTTTAATCCTGTGGACTTCACTCAGGTGAATTCGACTATCAATCCGCAAATGGTAGCGCTGGCATGTAATTTGCTACAGCTGCAACAGGGTGAGCGGGTTCTGGATCTATTTTGTGGATTAGGAAATTTTTCTCTAGCACTGGCACGCTGTGTAGGCACATCTGGTCAGGTGATTGCAGTGGAAGGGAGTGAAGAAATGGTGCAACGCGGTGCGGAAAATGCCAAAAATAATGGTATTGCCCAAGTTGCTTTTTATTCACAAGATTTAACCAAAGATTTCTCGCACCAGACTTGGGCAAATCAAGGTTTTGATGCATTATTGATTGACCCGCCACGTGCTGGCGCAGAAGAAGTCATGCATTATCTTCCTCAGTTTGGCGCAAAAAGAATCGTTTATGTGTCATGTAATCCTGCGACACTCGCAAGAGATGCAGGGCTCTTGGTACAACAGGGTTATCGCCTCACTCAAGCCGGAGTGATGGATATGTTCACGCATACTGGGCATGTTGAATCGATTGCATTGTTCGAAAAAGAAAATTAAATGAACGATTGAAGAAATGATGTATTTACAAGTAGGAGAAGGGTATGGTCACAGTACGTGAGCAACTCCCTGGACGACTCAATGAGTTGTCACAGGAGACGACTGTAGAACATGCCGAACAAGCACACCACGATCTGACTGAGTGGTTGGATCGGGTTCGTGGCATATTAGATGGGGCACCTTTACAGCAGCTCGAAGAAGTCGCCCACTTAACATTAGAAAGAGAGCTGCAAAGTACGGTTCAGCATCGTTCCAATACCTTTTATACCGGTATTGAGATGGCGGATATTTTGGCACATCTGCATGTCGATGAAGATACCCTGTCCGCGGCCATGCTCTATCGTTCGGTGCGTGAAGGCGTCATGCCACTGACTGAAGTGTTAGAGAAGTTTGGCGAGCAAGTGCATAGCCTGGTCAAGGGCACGCTGGCCATGGGTAAACTGTCTGAACTGATCGAAAAAAATAAACGTCTGGAAGACCATTTCGATAATAATCAGCGTGAACATCTGTCCGGCATTTATAAAATGCTGATTTCAGTGACCGAAGACGTGCGTGTGGTTCTGGTGAAGTTGGCAGAGCGTACCTATGCCTTGCGTGAGCTGACCAATTCCTCGCGTGAGCGTCAGGAACGGGTGGCCCGAGAAATTCTGACGATCTACTCACCACTGGCGCACCGTTTAGGCATCGCCCAGTTAAAGTGGGAACTGGAAGACTTGGCCTTCCGTTATCTTGCGCCAGAACGTTATAAAGAAATTGCTTCTTTACTGAATGAAAAACGTTTAGAGCGAGAGCAATATATTCAATTCGTGATTGATAAATTACGCAATGAATTATCTGAATATGGCATCGAAGCTGAAATTAACGGACGCGTAAAACACATTTATTCGATTTATCGAAAAATGAAAAGCAAGAGCCTGAGTTTTGACCAGCTCTATGATATTCGTGCCTTAAGGGTATTGGTCAAGAGCGTACCGGAGTGTTACCACAGTTTAGGGATTGTACATCAGATCTGGCGCCACATTCCGCATCAGTTTGATGACTATATTACCAATCCAAAAGCCAATGGCTATCGTTCCCTGCATACGGCTGTAATTGCCGAGAACAAATCACTTGAAGTGCAGATTCGTACTTACAGCATGCATGAAGAAGCAGAGCTGGGGGTGTGTTCGCACTTTAATTATAAAGAAGGCGCGAAAACCACCGATCATTCTTTTAACCATCGTTTGCATTCCTTACGCGCAGTTCTCGAGCATTATCAGGAACGCAATGAGTCCAGTGCACATAAAGAAGCAGAAGATGAAATCGAAAACTTCGAACATATTCAAGACTTCGAAGGCTTCGAAAAAATTTATGTGTTTAGTCGTGATGGTGATATCAAAGAGTTGCCGCGTGATTCAACTGTGCTCGACTTTGCTTATCATGTGCATACCGAAGTTGGTAACAAATGCTATGCGGCGCGTGTCAATCAGCGCTATGTGCCACTGACCTATACCCTGAAAACCGGGGAACAGGTCGAGATTCTGACCAAAAAAGACCGTGAGCCGAATCGGGACTGGCTGGTTAACTCTCTGGGTTATATCAAGACTGCACGTGCGCGTGACAAGTTGCGTCACTGGTTCCGTCAACAGGACCGCAGTAAAAACCTGGAAGTCGGCCGTGAAGTGCTGAATAAAGAATTGTCACGTCTGGCGATTCATCCAAAATCGATCGATTTGAGTGATTATTGCAATCATTTTAATGTCAAAACCGGTGATGACATTCTGGTGAATCTGGTCAATGGTGATATCAGCCTGCATGCCTTGATTAATCAGGTGAATCGTCATATGCATCTGGATCAGGATGAACCTGAGCTGGTGCTGAAGCCAGCGCTGAATCCGCGTGCCAGTCATACGCTGTCAGCGCACGGTATTCTGATTGACGGGCTGGATAACGTAGAGCTGCATGTCGCGCAATGTTGCCAACCGGTGCATGGTGAGTCGATCGCTGGCTATATCACCCTGAATCGTGGGGTAAGCATTCATAAGGTGGCTTGTCCGGACTATGTGCGCATGATCACCCAAGAGCCTGAACGTGCGGTAGAAGCCGACTGGGAAATGCAGCCAACACGTGGCCAGAGCGTACAGATTGTGGTGGAAGCCTATGATCGACGTGGTTTGCTGAAAGATTTGACTCAGGTGATTTTCTCGGATCAGATCAATATCCGTCAGGTCAATACTATTTCGGAAGCGGACGGTATTGCCAATATGAAGCTATTGATTGAAGTTAAAGGCCTGGCACAACTTTCCAAACTGCTGGCGCGTCTTGAACAGCAGCCGGGCATTATCAGCGCCCGCCGTCTGGTACAGGGCACTTAATTCTTTATTTCTAAGCTGAAGAAAGCCTGCAATTCAATTGTGGGCTTTTTTATTGTAAGGTATTTGAACAAAATGGATAAAAATAGATCAACAGACCGATATGAGTGCGCCAGAAATATTTGAACGAAGACGACATCATCTGACAAAAGTGATTGATCAGCTGATTGACACCCAGCAATTTAAAACCGGCAAAGAGATCTGCGAGCATTTTGGCTTGTCTGCTGCTTATATCGCGCAGTTACTGAATAGCAAACGCCAGATCGGAGAGAAGGTGGCAAGAGAACTGGAACAGCAACTTGGCTTAGCTCATTTAATTCTGGATCAGACGGTCGAACCGAAGATTGAACTTGCTACAGCTATAGAACAGGTCGCTTTATTTCAGATGCAGGTGGTACAGCAGCAGGCCTTTAAACTCAATCCCATAGATTCTATGGTTTCGTTCAATCAAGATATTTTTCATCTGCAAGTACAGCATTATGCGATTCAGGTGGCAGAGCGCTATTATTTTCCCATTCTGAAACCGGACTGGTGGCTGGTTTGTGATAAAGAGTTGCCAGTTTTTGGGATGTGCTGTGTGTATCTGGCCAACGGCTTGCAGCTCATTTTGGAGGGGGTGGGGGAAGCTCAAGATACTTATGAATTTCAAAGTCTGGATGAAAATCGGAAAGTCATTTTCCAAAAAACAGATATTGAAAAAATCCATCCAGTGATTGCGATTCTGCCGGCTACTTCAACATTCAAACAGCAGAAATAATTCAGCCCATCCTAGGACGGGCTGAACGATGAAAATGAAATATCAGATTAGGGAATCTGGTTTTCGTCTTCAAATTCTGGCTTGACTTGTACGATAAAGTCCTGACGGTTTAAACCACGCCAAAGTGCAAATCCAGTCCCGATATAGATTGAAGAGTAGGTACCGACAAAAACGCCGACAAACATCGCAATCGAGAACCATTTCAGGCCATCACCACCCATGAGCATCATTGCAACAACAACCAGCAATAGCGTCATAGAGGTATGAATGGTACGGCGTAAGGTTTCGGTCAGGGCAATGTTAATCACTTCAAGCGGTTCTGCACCCCGAATCTTACGGAAGTTCTCACGGATACGGTCAGAGACCACGATATTATCGTTCAGTGAGAAACCAATGATCGCAAGGAGTGCCGCAAGTACCGTCAGGTCAAATGGCCACTGCGTCATGGCAAAAATCCCGAGGGTCACCACGATGTCATGGAATAGCGACAGTACTGCACCGATCGCCAGTTTGAGCTCAAAGCGGATGGTGACATAGACCAGCATCAGCAAGAGTGCCAGTGCCACCGCGCCACCAGAGCGGACATACAGCTCATTACCCACCTGTCCGCCGACTACATCAAGCTTCGGTACCTCTGCCGCATTATTTGGCAGCTGAACCGCTGCTGTGACCGCTTTAGTCAGGTCTTCAGCTTCAATGTCTTCCTGAACGGGCATACGTACCATCAGGTCGCGTTCTGAACCTAAAGTCTGCACCACGGCATCGTTGAAGCCAGCCTGGCTCAGTGCCTTGGAAACATCCTCCGGTTTGACCGGATTGGTATAGTTCAGCTCGGCTGCCACACCACCGGTAAAGTCCAGACCCAGGTTCAGACCTTTAGTGGCAATAAAGAACAGACTCGCAACCGTTAAGAAGATAGACAACAATGCCGCAGGCAAAGCAATCTTCATAAACGGAATGACGCGTTCGTCTTCAGGGCGACCATACTGTTTCTGATTCAGTTGAGTATTTTCAGTCATCATCGATCTCCTTAAATGCTCAACTTTTTCAAGTTACGTTTTTTGCCATAAATGATCTGTACCACGGCACGGGTTACTGTAATGGCAGTAAACATCGAGCAGACGATACCAATCATCAGGGTCACGGCAAAGCCTTTGATCGGACCTGTACCAATCGCGAACAGAATGAATGCAACCAGGAAGGTGGTGAGGTTCGAGTCAAAAATGGTGTTATAGGCTCGATCATAACCCGCCACGATCGCCTGTTTCGGCGAGGCACCCCATTTCATCTCTTCCCGTATTCGTTCACAGATCAGTACGTTGGCATCGACCGCCATACCGATGGTAATCACGATACCGGCAATACCAGGAAGGGTCAGAGAAGCACCAATCCATGACATGACGGTAAGAAGCATGGCCAGGTTAAAGACCAGAGCAAAGTTGGCAATCACACCAAACAGACGGAAGAATACCACCATCCAGATCGCCACCAGAATGAAGCCGATTTGCGTTGAAAGTACCCCTTTGTCGATGTTTTCCTGACCCAGACTTGGACCAATCACACGTTCTTCGACAAAGTACATTGGTGCAGCCAAAGCACCTGCACGTAGCATCAAGGCAAGTTCAGCAGCTTCCTGCGGAGAATCCAGACCAGTAATACGGAACTGAGAGCCGAGTACCGCCTGAATAGTTGCAGCATTAATCACGACAGATTCAGTATATGGGGTACGAACTTCAGTTTGAGTACCGGTCGCAGGGTCTTCCACATAGCTAATGCGCTGTTTGTTCTCGATGAACAGTACCGCCATACGTTTGCCAACCGCATTACGGGTCGCATCCGACATCAGTTTGCCGCCTGCGCTGTCTAGCGTAATGTTGACTTCAGCACCGCCGGTGTCCTGACTAAAGCCAGAAGATGCATTCTGAACACGTTCACCAGTCAAGATCCGGTTGCGGTTCAAAAGCAGCTGACGACCACTGTCCAGGGATTCATAAGCGAATACTTCTGTACCTGGTGGCAATGTGCCAGTCGCCTGACCGGTATATGGATCAATATATTGATCATTCAGGTCAGAAACCAGACGAAACTCAAGGTTTGCGGTACGACCCAAGACACGTTTTGCTTCTGCAGTATCCTGTACACCCGGCAATTCAACCACAATACGGTTGCTGCCCTGGGTTTGCACCAGTGCTTCTGCCACACCTAACTCGTTAATACGGTTACGTAACGTGGTCAAGTTCTGGTTGACTGCATAAGACTCGATTTCTTGCTTACGTACATCAGTATAAGTCAAACGTAAAGTCGAACCGGTATCAGTCGCAACAGCCTGCTGGGTAAACTCATTGCCATTACGGCGCAAGAAGTCCATCGCTGCAGCACGATCATCATTGCTGGCAAACTGCACCACAATGGTGTTGCTGCTTAAGTTCAGGCTATTAAATTTCAGGTTGTTATCACGCAACTGACGACGTAGGTCTGTCGCAGAGGTTTCCATGCGCTGCGCAATCGCTTTGTCCATGTCCACTTCGAGTAAGAAGTGAACACCGCCACGTAAATCCAGACCCAGCTTCATTGGCTTGGCACCAATTTTTTGCAGCCATTCCGGCGTGGTCGGGGCAAGGTTCAATGCAACCACGTAATCATCACCTAATCCGCGACGTAAAGCTTCTTTGGCTTTAAGTTGCAATTCACTTGAATCTACACGTAATAAGGCAGCATTGTTGCTAAAGCTATTGTCATGGGTGGCAATATTTTCAGTTGTTAAAATTTGCTCTGCTTTTTGTACGATGCTTGCATCAATTTGAGTACCGGCTTTGGCACCCGAAATCTGTACAGCAGGTTCATCTGGATACAAACTTGGCAGGGCATATAAGGTACTGATGACTAGTACAACTAGAATCAGTACATATTTCCATGCTGGGTAACGCATTTATTTTCTTCTTAAAATGAAAAAGTCGTGCAAGGGCACGACTATTTTTGATTAAAGGTTATTTAAAGTGCCTTCAGGAAGGACTGAAATCACACTCGCACGCTGAACTTTAACTTCTACGCCACGGTTCAATTCAACCACTGCGAAGTCACCTTCAATCTTGGTGATTTTGCCCATTAATCCGCCTGCAAAAACGACTTCACTGCCAACACCAAGGCTTTCAACCAAAGCACGATGTTCTTTGGCACGTTTAGATTGAGGGCGCCAGATCAAAAAATAGAAGATTGCAATAAAAACCGCAATCATCAAAAGGTTCGCCATCATGCTGGGTTGTTGTGCAGCTTCACCTGCAGCGTGAGCAGTCGAAATAAAAAGGCTCATTACATTTTCCTAAAATAAAAAAACTGGTGATCAACTTGATAATAAATTGACATATTCTTGCAATTTACATTGTCTTTTTCCTCAGCGCAAATGCTGATGGATTAATCTTGCGGGCAAGGGGGTACTTCCAGGCCACGACGGGCATAAAAGTCCTGCACAAACGCATCAAATGTACCGTTGTCCAAGGCATCACGCATGGATTCAGTCAAGCGCAGGTAATAACGCAAGTTATGAATGGTACCGAGCATCGAACCGAGCATTTCCCCACATTTTTCGAGGTGGAATAAATAAGCACGAGTGAAGTTGGTACAGGTATAGCAATCGCAATGTGGATCAAGCGGGCTTTGATCGTGACGATATTTCGCATTACGGATCCGTACCAGACCATCTGTGACAAAATAATGACCATTACGTGCATTTCGGGTTGGCATCACGCAGTCAAACATATCGACACCACGGCGCACCGCTTCCACAATATCTTCAGGTTTGCCGACACCCATCAAATAGCGCGGTTTATCTGCCGGCATTTGTTCTGGAAGATAATCCAGTACCTTGATCATTTCCTCTTTAGGCTCGCCAACGGACAGACCGCCAATCGCGTAACCATCAAAGTCAATATCCAGCAGGCCTTTTAACGATTCTTCACGTAAGTCTTCATACATGCCACCCTGAATAATCCCAAACAGTGCATTACGGTTTTTCAGAACCTCATGATGTTGGGTTTTACAGCGCTTCGCCCAGCGCAAAGACAGTTGCAAGGATTTTTGCGCTTCTTCATGCGTCGCAGGGTAGGGCGTACATTCATCAAAAATCATCACAATGTCAGAGTTCAGCGTGTGCTGAATGTCCATTGAAATTTCAGGCGATAAAAATACTTTTGAACCATCGATGGGTGAGCGGAAGGTGACACCTTCTTCTTTAATTTTACGCATTGCGCCCAGACTGAACACCTGGAAGCCGCCGGAATCTGTCAAAATGGGATTATTCCACTTCATAAATTCGTGCAGGCCACCATGTTCACGAATCACATCGAGTCCTGGACGTAAATACAAATGGAAGGTATTGCCCAAAATGACTTGAGACTTGATCTCTTTAATATCACGCGGCAACAGGCCTTTCACCGTGCCGTAAGTGCCGACAGGCATAAACATCGGGGTTTCAACCACACCATGTTCAAGCGTTAAACGACCACGACGGGCGCGACCCGACTGACCTAATTTTTCAAACTTCATAGGAGTTCCACATCCAGGCGAAAAAACAGTTCGCTGCTAGTTCATAGCTAAAGGGCGCTATTTTCCTTGATTCTTACGCTAAACGCCAGCATTGTAGAGCATTCGCTCTGTAATTTTATTTATCGTTGAATAAATGCAAGATCAGGTGAAATAGTCGAATTTGCAGAAAACTGTTGCAAGCGCTGCTGGATATCTTCCCGGCTAAGAGCACAGCTGCCATCCGGCTCAGAGGCCATGGCAGCGATATGCTGGATCAGTTTCTGGATATAGATATTGCTGTCGATAAAGTAGGATTCCAAGGTCAGCAAATAGGCATCGTGCGCCACTTGCAGATAATCATAAGGCTCCATCACCAGCATTTGTTCCAGATCAATCAGAATGTCCTTGTCATTTTGCGAGAGTTTTAATCGCTTGCTGATTTCAGAAAAAGGCTGGGCATGTCGGGAGACTAAAAAGTTTTGCAATAAGGCGCTTTCTGGGTTGATTTCCAGTGCAGATCGGCGCTCAAATTCGACTTGGTTTGGCAGGCTCAGGAAAAAAAGTATATTGCCCAGATCCAGACCATAGGCTTCGGAGAGGCGATATTTGGCCTGTTTGAACGTTTGCAGTAATAAGTCCAGATGTGTTGTGTGGAGCTGTTGCTGTCCCAATAGCGGATGACCAAAACTATGCTGGGTTTTAAAATAATCGGCCAGCAAAGTTTTGAACGGGATCAGTCCGGAGTCGGGCGCAGCTTGTGCCCGATAACGCCATTTTGGGACATTCCAGCGATCTTGTTTAGCCAGATATTGCCGCTGATCTTCCGGATCTTTAAAAATACTGCACTCAGTCGAAATAGCCAGATCATCCAGCAGTAAAAATTCGTCAAAGACCAGACTACAGGCATAGATTCCATCGTCCTGATAATGGTCATAAAGCGGATAAAATTCTTCCACCAGCGTCTGCTCTAAGCGCTCTACATAATTCAGCATAATTTTTATTCTTTATTTTATTGGTTTTATAAAGGTGTAGCTTCATCCTGGGGCATTTTATTATAAGTTGAGTACGCCAGGATGAGAAAGTCGATCAGATGAGATAGTTGCTCAGTGAAAATTTGGACGATAGTCAAAACTCTGGGTTGCGCTCTGATCGCGAAAAGGGCGAACTGCTTTTTTTCCTAACAGCATATTATTAATCACATTGTGTGGGAAAATCTGGATCTGGTTATTAAACAGTTCCACATTGCGATTATAAATGGTAATTGCCGCACCGACATTTTCATTCTGTTCTTCAATTTCAGCCATCATTTTCAGATAAATGTCATTGGCTTTTAGCTCGGGATAGTTTTCAACCACTACATTGAGGCTATGCATGAGTTGTTTGTTCAGGCTTTCAATGCGCTGTAACTGAGAAATGTCGGCATCGTTGATATTTAAATTCATGATGTTCTGACGCAGTTCGGTGACTTTTTCCAGTGTGCCTTTTTCAAAAGAAGAATATTGCTCGACCAGCGGCTGCAGTCCATCCAGAATTTTCAGTTTCTGCCGTTCATAACTGGCAACATCCGACCAGGCGCGAATCGTCGCGTTGTGATGACGGACAATACTGTTGCGGATCATAATGATCAGCACAATCAGCGCAATAATGATCAAACATAAAACCAAAAATCCCATGCGAGATATCCCCAATTCATATTTATATTCTGAAAATATTGATTTAAAAAAAAGCAGTTATTTTAAAAACTGCACAAGATCATGTTGTAACTGTTCGAGTTGTCTTAATTTAAACGTTCTGAGATGGCCGCGAAATGTCGAAATATCATTGATATGACGATGCTTGCTCGACACCTGAAATAAATCATGAGGCCCCAGATAGCAGAGCATCCGATTTTCCGGATGAAACAGTAAATCCCCCTGACGCTGTGCAAAAAAATCGGCCAGACGCAGTACAAAACCCGGACTGAGTAATTTGGCGGTTTGCATCGGATCACTGCCATAAAAGCTTAAGCGTTGATTGGTACGAATATCGCTACTATGCCAGGGATGGCTATAAGGATAATAAAATTTACGTCGAGAAGTCGTGACCGCCAGTCCCTGAATCTGGATATCAAAGACAAACACGCCCCAAAGGTCTTTGTGAACCTGCATTAATTTAACCGGCTGCCCTTGCTTGTTGCGAACCTGTACTTCATCAATATAGTGATATTGAAACAGCAGCACCTGATGTTGCTGGCCGTTTTCATCTTCCCATACCGTGCTGGCATAACGTGTAATCTCATTACTCAAAGAACCTTGATTGAATAAGGGGAATAAACGTTTTAAATGTCCAATAAAATGCAGGGGATTTAAAGGAATTGAAATATGCTGTGGCTGTTGCTGAAAGGCAAGCTGATATTTTTTGGCCAGTGCTGCATCTTCCAGAAAGCCAATAACTTCATCTAATGGTTGTTGTTGCTCATAGCAAAGATAGGCCCAGAACAGCAGCAGACCGCCCAGAAAAACGCCACTTTGAATCCAGATATTTTCCGGTGCAATAAAAATGCTGACGATGAGCAACAAACCAATACCAGCCAGCGCCAATGGCAGATTATTTTCAAATTTTAGCGTTATCGGGCCATTCCAGGGATGCAATCCGTCCAGCAGGTCTTGATGACTCTTGGCTTGACGGCCCAAATCCCACAGCCGGGCGATATTCTGAAACACCACTGCATTTTTCTTGCGGCGAATATGAATGGACTGTTGTACAGACTCGATCGGCATGGGCAGCTATTCTCGCTATTGTGCCTGATCAATCAGCATGGCATCGCCATAACTGAAGAAGCGATAGTGGCTGTCTACTGCATGCTTGTAAGCATTCAGAATGTTGTCACGATTGGATAGGGCAGAAACCAGCATCAGCAGGGTCGATTCCGGTAAATGGAAATTGGTAATCAGACGATCGACCACTTTGAACTGATAACCCGGATAAATGAAAATCTGGGTATCACCGGTCCAGCCTTTCAGCTCACCGCCATTGGCCTGCGCCGCACTTTCTGTGGCACGGGTAGCCGTTGTACCAACGGCAATGACTTTATTGTCACGCGCTTTAGTTGTTTTGATGAGTTCCATCGACTCATCGGACACCTGACACCATTCGCTGTGCATGATGTGATTTTCAATATCGGTAGTGCGGACTGGTAAGAATGTACCTGCGCCCACATGTAGTGTGACAAAGGTGGTCTGAATTCCTTTGGCTGCTAACTTTTTCAATAAGTCTTCATCGAAATGCAGAGAAGCCGTAGGTGCTGCGACACTGGCCAGCTTGGTTGGATCATTAAACACAGTTTGATAACGTTCGGTATCAATTTCTTCTGCTTCACGGTTGAAATAGGGCGGAATGGGTAGGGCGCCATATTTGTCTAAGACGTCTAAAATCGGCTGTGAAAATTCCACAATAAACAGATTTTCATGACGACCTTGCACGGTCACTTTCACTGCATCTGGGCCAATAAACAGTTCTGCACCGGCTTTCGGTGAGTTGCTGGCCTTGATATGACAATGTGCAATGAACTGATCCATCATGCGCTCAACTAGTACTTCTACCGCACCGCCTGAGGCACGTTTGCCTTTTAGACGTGCTTTCATGACTTTGGTGTCGTTTAATACCAGTAAGTCGCCGTCTTCAAGCAAGTCCAGAATGTCGGTAAATTGATGGTCGTGATATTGACCGTGTGCGTCGAGGTGCAGCAGGCGAGAGGCACTGCGTGTTTCCAGAGGATAGCGAGCAATCAGCTCATCGGGGAGATCAAAATTAAAATCAGAAAGTTGCATGATGATTTACGCTAAAAAAACTGCGGCTAGTATAAACTTTTTTCTTTTTTATGGTGGGAATTGCTCGATTTTAAAACGAAAAAATGCCATTTGTTTTAAAAATAAACAAATGTAAATATTCTGCGTTGACAGTGCCGAGAAATCGCGTATTATACCTTTCATCCACTCCCGAGGTGGTGAAATTGGTAGACGCGGCGGACTCAAAATCCGCTGTCAGAGATGACGTGTCGGTTCGAGTCCGACCCTCGGGACCAAAATTCTAAAAAACCCCCAAGCACATTCAGTCTTGGGGTTTTTTATTGTCTAATGAAAAATATAACAACTAGTTTATAATGAATAATGAAGAAACTGTTATCACTAATTTAATAAAACAATTATCAAGCTTAAATTAAAGAGTTAAGTATGACCGTAGAGAAAATTGAACTGATTCAAAAATTAAATGAGTTTAAAAATAGGCTTAGCGAAGAAGTATATGGTGCTTATAAAGAGAAAGGCAGGGAGTATGGGCGGGAAAGATTTAAATCATGGGAAAGAGCAATACAAAAATTTTTTAGAAAAATATTTTCCTGCTTATACTAGG
>NZ_CP078068.1:1392814-1414230 GCF_019195275.1 Acinetobacter sp. F9 | reverse complement strand
TAAATTACACTCAAAACTTCATCCTCTAGTTATGGTGGGTTATCATGATCCAATTAAGCAATTTATGGAGGACGAGTATAAACCCTCAATCTCCTTTATTGATTCTCTAATTATGGATATTGAGAATGATGAAGTACTAGCTGATGATTCTAGTAAATCAAAAGTCAAACTTAGTAAATCTGATACAAATTCGAATACACTATTAAGAAAAGCTTTTATTGTTCATGGTCATGATAAAGCTAAAAAGCTTGAGACAGCACGTTTCTTAGAAAAAATAGGTTTTGAGGCTATTATCTTGCATGAGCAAGCTAGTAGTGGGAAAACTATTATTGAAAAATTAGAAAAATTTATCGATGTTGGATTTGGCATTGTACTATATACGCCAGATGATGTTGGTGAGGCAGTTGCTAAGCAGGCTAATCTAAAACTGCGAGCGAGACAAAATGTTGTATTTGAACACGGTCTTTTAGTTGGAAAGTTAGGACGTGATAAAGTAATTCCATTAGTTGTTGATCATAATATTGAACTACCAGGAGATATTAGTGGAATGGTTTACATGTCTGATAATGGCTGGGAAATTCAACTTGCCAAAGAAATTAAATCCCTTGGTTACGAGGTAGATTTTAATAAATTATTTTAAACACATTAAAAAAAACCGGCGCCTAGACGCCGGTTTTTTTATTTTACATTACTGATCAAGTCAGTTTTGCAAAAGCTTAGATCGTAGCAAGTGCTGCATTCAAAGTAGCACTTGGACGCATCACTGCATTTACTTTCTCTTGATCAACAGCGTAGTAACCACCGATGTCTACTGATTTGCCTTGAACTTCAGCAAGCTCAGTAACGATTTTCTCTTCATTTTCAGCTAAAGTTTTTGCAAGTGGTGCAAATTTCGCTTTCAATTCAGCATTTTCGTCTTGAGCAGCAAGTTCTTCAGCCCAGAACTTCGCCAGGTAGAAATGGCTACCACGGTTGTCGAGTTCGCCAGTACGACGAGAAGGTGACTTGTCGTTATCTAGCAATTTGCCAGTTGCACGGTCTAAAGTTTTAGCAAGTAACTTGATGTTGTCATTGCCTTCTTTAATACCCATTTCTTCTAGAGAAACTGCAAGCGCCATGAATTCACCGAGTGAATCCCAGCGTAAGTGGTTTTCTTCAACTAACTGCTGTACGTGTTTAGGCGCAGAACCGCCTGCACCTGTTTCATACATGCCGCCACCCGCCATTAACGGCACGATTGACAACATTTTTGCAGATGTACCCAATTCCATGATCGGGAACAAGTCAGTCAGGTAGTCACGTAAAATGTTACCTGTTACAGAAATGGTATCTAGACCGCGCGCAACACGTTCAAGCGTATAACGCATTGCACGTACTTGTGACATGATCTGGATATCAAGACCGGCAGTGTCGTGATCTTTCAGGTATTTTTCAACTTTCTTGATCAGTTCATTTTCGTGTGGACGGTACGGGTCAAGCCAGAAGATTGCCGGCATGCCAGAGTTACGTGCACGCGTTACTGCAAGTTTCACCCAGTCGCGGATCGGTGCGTCTTTCACCTGACACATACGCCAGATATCGCCTTCTTCCACGTTTTGTGACATCAACACTTCGCCAGTTTCAAGATCAACGATGTTGGCAATACCCGCTTCAGAGATCTCGAAAGTTTTGTCGTGTGAACCGTATTCTTCCGCTTTTTGCGCCATCAAACCAACGTTCGGTACGGTACCCATTGTACGTGGATCAAAATTGCCATTCCACTTACAGAAGTTGATCATTTCCTGGTAAATACGTGCGAATGTTGATTCAGGCATAACTGCTTTACAGTCATAAGGTTTGCCATCAGCGCCCCACATTTTACCGCCACCACGGATCATTGCAGGCATAGAAGCATCTACAATCACGTCGTTTGGTGAATGGAAGTTCGTGATGCCTTTGGCAGAATCAACCATCGCAAGTGCTGGACGATGTTCTTGGCAAGCATGTAGATCTGCAATGATTTCTTCACGTACAGAGGTTGGTAGAGTTTCGATCTTTTCATAAAGACCAGCCATACCGTTGTTTACGTTCACGCCAAGCTCATCAAATAACTTGCCGTGTTTTTCAAATGCGTCTTTGTAGTAAATTCTCACACAGTGACCGAATACGATCGGGTGTGAAACTTTCATCATGGTTGCTTTCACGTGAAGTGAGAACAAGATGCCGGCTTCTTTACAATCATCTAATTCTTTTTCATAGAAATCGCAAAGCGCTTTTTTGCTCATGAACATTGAATCGATGATTTCGCCATCTTGAAGCGCAACTTTTGGCTTAAGAACGATGGTTTTACCAGACTTGGTGATCAATTCCATTTTCACATTACGTGCACGGTCTAAAGTCATCGACTTTTCGCCATGGTAGAAGTCGCCTTCGTCCATGTGTGAAACGTGAGTTTGAGACCACTGTTTCCACTCGCTCATAGAGTGTGGGTGTTTTTTCACATAGTTTTTAACGGCAGCAGGTGCACGACGGTCTGAGTTACCTTCACGTAGTACCGGGTTTACTGCTGAACCAAGACATTTGCTATAACGTGCCTTGATTGCTTTTTCTTCTTCAGTGGCCGGGTTTTCAGGATAGTCAGGAAGGGCATAGCCTTTAGACTGGAGTTCCTTGATACACGCTGTTAGCTGGCCAACAGAAGCACTGATATTTGGGAGTTTGATAATGTTCGTGTCTGGATCTTGTGTAAGACGACCTAGCTCAGCTAGAGTGTCAGGCACCTTTTGCTCTTCGCTTAGGTAATCTGTAAATTCAGAGAGCACGCGCACAGCTACAGAGATGTCACTTTTGACGATCTCAACGCCAGCTGGCTTAGTAAAGGTCTCAATGATCGGCAGCAGAGAATAAGTCGCCAGTAATGGCGCCTCGTCGGTCAGTGTGTAAATGATAGTTGACTTTCCACCAGCCATATATAGCCCCTTGCGTTGGATTGAGTTTCTGAGGACCGAACTTTTGGTCCAGCCTCATTGAACCGATTTGCTTAAATAAAAACATTGAGAGTATCGTCTTTCAGCGCATTTCAGTCAACGAAATATGCTTTTAGATTGAAATTTGGGCGAAAATTTGTACAGATTTGTATGGTTTAGCTGTGTTTGTATTTTGTACAAAAAAATAATTTTCGGCGCTTAGAAATCATTGTGGTGCTGGAAAGAAATTTTATGCTACCAGATTGTATTCACTGAAGATGAGTTTTTGAGCATTGGGCGGGATCGTGATGATCTCGAAATACAAATAAATGTTGAGTAAGCAGATACTATTTCGGGACAATTTCTTCGGGTCAATTGAGGAAATTTGTCTTGACGAATCATCACCTCAATATCATTGAATTACTTTGCGATATACTTCTAAGTATTGATCAAATCATTCTTAAAATTGCAGCGAAATAAGGAAATCGAATGCCCAGTTTATTTATTGTGATGCTTGGTGGCCGTCATGCCCGTGCCAATACAGAAGTTCATGATGTGGTACTGGCAGTAGGCGAAACTCTGGAAGAAACCTATCCTCAACTGAAAAATGCCTGGTTTGCCGAGCAAAAAGGGCTGCATATTGATGCCTGGGCGCAAATTAATGGACTGGAGTTCGAGGGGAAAAATTATCACGTTCAATTTAGCGATGCTGCTCCGAATCAGGCTGCCGAAAAGCTTTGGCTGATTAATTTAGGTGGTTATGATGCACGTGAATTTGGTGAGCTGCACCGTTATGTGCTGGTGGTGGCACAGAATGCCATGGTGGCAAAACAGCGCGGTAAAGCTTATTTCGCCAAGCACTGGCAAAAACAGCATACTGACCGGGTGCTGGATGTCGATGATTGCATTGCGATTGATCAGGTGTATGGCCGATATGTACAGCTGGTCGAGGGACATTTTAGTGCGAATCGCTGGGAAAATACCTATCTCACGATTTAAAACTGAAGCATAGGGCTATAGCGTGGCTGAGGGTCAGGATTCGACGAGTGACTTAAAAAAAATCTTTATCAAAGTTCAATAATCTGCATAATACCGGAAAGGAAAAACAGCTTTTGACTGAGATGGAACATCTTAAATGGATTTAATTCAGGCAAATGGACAACCGCACTATGGACGTTTCAAGGAACTTCCAAAAAGTATTGACTATCAGGCATATCAATACAAGAACCCTTATGGTCAGGTGCTGTCAGGCTGGCGTAAGCATCTAAAATATAAGAAATTCAAATTTTGTAGTATTCAGCACGAACATTATACCATTGGGCTGGCGATTGCCGATATTGCATGGGCAGGGCACAGTTTTGTCTATGTCTACAACCATATGACCAATGACGTTCTGGAATGGAATGCGATTAATTTCCTGTCTCGCCATACTGTGCTGGATGAACAACCATTATTCAATCACAGTTATTTTCATAAATCGCCTT
Source organism: Acinetobacter sp. F9 (assembly GCF_019195275.1). Lineage (NCBI taxonomy): Bacteria > Pseudomonadati > Pseudomonadota > Gammaproteobacteria > Moraxellales > Moraxellaceae > Acinetobacter > Acinetobacter sp. F9. The sequence continues at coordinate 1,409,801 of NZ_CP078068.1, read as the reverse complement.
TTCAGGTCGATATTCAGCATGCCAACGGTGTGCGCTATATCAATGTCAGTAAATACGGCGAAATTCAGCTCAGTGCACGAATCTTTTGTGCAGGAACCGATCCTTTAAGTATGTGTAGCCCAACTGGTATCAACGGTTGGACTTATACGCAAAAGCTCACGACCTTAGGTTGCGAAGGCTATTTTTTAAATAAACAAAAACAAAAGATTCAATTTAACGAACGAACTTTTGCCTTGCTGGATGACACCTGTGGCTTTTTACGTCCAGAAACTGCCTGGTTTTGGTTGTCGTGTAACTTTTGGGATGCGACCAATCAGCGGATTGGAATTAATTTAGCATCCGGTGTTAACGAAAGCTTTGGTAATGAAAACTGTTTATGGATCAACGGAAAAATTTATCCATTGGCTGATGTGCTCTTTCAGCAGGCATCCGAAACTCAATGGACGATTCAATCGCTAGATGAAAAGCTGAATCTAACGGTGACAACCGGTTGGCGACGTTATGAAAATCTGAATTTGCGTCTGGTCGGCAGCCAGTTTAGCCAGTGGCAGGCCAAAGTCTGTGGCACCATTCAGCAGGATGATCAGGAAATTATTTTACTGAATGAATATGCCTTGCTTGAGCAGCATTATGCCAAATGGTAAATCATCTTAAATCAAAAAGCCTTCAAGTTAATGAAGGTTTTTTGATTTAAGCGATGCTCACGTTTAGTCTTTCGCGGCCTGCCAGAAGGCTTCACCGGCTTGAATCGGATCGCCGGTTTCATTTAGGGTGTTGATCCAGACATCGTATTGGGCAATCACTGGGTGCTGACTCGGATGAAAGTCTTTTTTAAACCAGTCTCGATACTGTTTGCCCATTCGGGTCAATGTGCCTTTTGGGCCAAAAAACCAGGGTAAGCTCTTGAGATTCATCTGCAAGCGTTGCAAGAGACTAAAGCCATCATGTTTCAGCATGACATTGGCACGGTAGACGGTAAAACTAAACATTAAAATGGTCGTGCTGACTAAGGTGGCTCGACGGGTAAATTCTGGGGTTTTAGCCACATTTTTCATCACATCAAAAGCTACATCGCGGTGTTCCATTTCCTCAATGGCATGCCAGGCCAATAATGCCCGTACAAAAGGATGGGCATCTTTCAGGGTCTGTTTTTGTCCATAAAAAGTTTCTGCCATAAGCGCCGTTAAATGTTCTGCCGCAGCGGTAATGGCAATATTAAACTGGGGTGAGCGGTGCTTCAGATCATAATTGAAAATTTTATTTAAACGTTCAATAAATTGGTCTACAGGCATGCCTTGCTCGCGCATCAACTGATTCATTTTGTCATGCGCGATGCCGTGCTGGGCTTCCTGGCGGATAAAATCCGCGACACGTTGTTGCAGCTCCGGGTCCTGGATCTGATCGCGGAACAGGCGGACACTCTGAATAAAATAGCGCTCGCCGTCTGGAAAGGTCAGGCTCAGGGCATCGAACATGCGTGTCATAAAGGGATCGCCGCCGAACCAGTAACGTGGAATTTCATCCAGTTTAAAATCAAGTTGGGTGCGAACCACAGGCTGTAGGGCGGATTTTAATATGGCGTTCATCTTGTAGATTCTTTTTTGTGACGATGCTGACAGTATGTCGGCGAATCTCACCATTGTTTTGACAGAGCTTGCCAATTTTTATACATTTTATGCCAAATGAAAATAAAACTGGTCAGATTAGAGCTGCCAGCGAGAATCGCACATGCAAGACATAAAAATATCCAATGGTTATCTTCAGCTCTGGGCGACTTATTTGCGTGATGTGGGGATTGAACCCTTAACTGCCGACTTTCTGCAAGATGTGCATGACTCGCTTGTGACCCTCATCGATCAGCCTTTTGATACACAAGTACCTTTGGAATTGTTGAATCATATTATTTTAACTACTCGGCAACATCTGAACTGTCCGCAGCTGATTTTTGAAATCGTGCAGGTCATTCGTCCTGAGCATTTTGGTGTACTGGGTTATATGGTTTCACGTAGCAGTAGTGTCGCGGAAATGATCGGCTATAGCATGCGCTTTCAGCGGCTGGTGATTGATGGCAGTGAATTCGTGCCTTTACAGTTGAAGCAGCATGAACACAGTATGGAACTCTATTGGGGCTATTTAGATGAAAAATATAATTTGTTAAATGAGCTCACCATGGCAGCAATGGTGCAACTGGGACGGGTTATTTTGCAAGAGCAGCCACTTTTATTGCGTTGTGTACGACTGGCTCATGCAGCTGAAATGGCACAAATGCATTATCAAAAATTCTTTGCCTGTGAGGTTCAGTTTTCTCAAGATTATTATGCTCTGGAACTGGATGTACAGGGGTTAGCTCATGGGTCTGAGCATGCTGACCCCATATTATTGCAGTTGCTGACTCTTCAGGCGGAACAGGCGATTGCAGCAAAAGTACCTGTTGAAAATACCTTGCAGCAAGCACAGCAAATCATTGCCGAACAGTTGCGAACCAGGCAACAGGCGATCAAAATTGAGCAGCTTGCCCAGCAGTTGTGGATGTCGACCCGAAGCTTGCAACGCTTATTCAGCATATATCAAACTTCATTTAAAAAACTGCTGCAACAGCAGCGCATCAAACGCTGTGAGATTTTGTTACAGCAGGGGCTTAGTCTGAGCGAGATTGCTGAAGCGCTGGATTATTCCGACCAGTCGGCCTTGGCCCGCGCCTATAAAGCAGCCACCGGACAGACTTTGTTCCAGCGCAAGAAACAGTTAAAGCATGCACAGCAATAAAAAAGCGACCCAATCAGATCGCTTTTTGATGTGAGGATGATACAGAGATTAAGCGGTTGCTTTAAGGTTGGGGAATCTCAACGCAATCGCAGCAATTGCGAAGATGGCCAGGATCCAGCAATAGTACAAGCCGCCAATCAGTTCAACCGGTGAGATTTTTGCAATCGAGCAGGCGAGGAGCAACTGTGCACCATAAGGAATCAGACCTTGTACCACGCAGGAGAAAATATCCATCAGTGCTGCAGAACGCTTGGGATCCACGCCGTATTCTTTGGCGACTTCACGTGCCATATCACCCGACAGAATAATTGCGACGGTATTATTGGCCACAAAGATATTTGAAAATACCACCAGAAAGCTGATCCCGATTTCGCCGGCCCTTTGCTGCCCAACTTTAAACAGGCGGGTCAGGCTATAAATGCGCTCGATTAGCCAGCGTAAACCACCTTCACGTTGCATGATCGCCGACAGGCCACCCAGAAACATGGACAGTAATGCCACTTCAAACATGCCGACAAAGCCGTCATAAATCGAAGTATTCAGTTTGAGCAGGTTAAATTCAGGCGTCGCAAACAGGCCGAACAGACCCGAAAGCAAAACACCAATGGTCAGTACTGCGAGGACATGCAGGCGACTAAAAGCCAAAACAAAGACCGCAATATAAGGTAAGACCAGTAACCAGTTAAAATCTTTATATTCTACGGGGCTGGAGCTGCCTGTACTTAAAATATAAATCACAATGGTGCTGATAGAGGCCGGTACAGCAATCCAGACATTGACTTTGAACTTGTCACGTAATTGCACCCGCTGGCTGGTGGTGGCTGCAATGGTGGTATCTGAAATCATGGAAAGGTTGTCACCGAACATGGCACCGCCTACGACTGCACCAATGGCGTAGATCACATTAATATCGGTGACCTGGGTAAAACCAAAGGCAATCGGGGCACAAGCTGCAATGGTGCCCATGGAGGTGCCCATCGCCGTGGCAATAAATGCCGAGATGATAAACAGCATCGGCAAGATAAATTCAGGCGGAATAATCGACAGGCCCAGTTGTACCGTGGCATCCACACTGCCAATCGCACTGCTGACACTGGCAAAGGCACCGGCCAGCATAAACACCATAAACATCAAAATTAAGTTCGGATGACTGGCCCCTTTTAGAAAGGCTTCAATGCCCTGATTGAGTTTGCCGCGATACACCAATGCAGCCAAAATAATCGCAGGCAGGGCAGCAACAGGCGCTTTCACCTGATAGAACGCAAATTCGGTTCCAATCAGGGAATGATAGATCCCGCTACCCAAAAATAGGGTTAAAAATACAATAAGCGGCAGCAGTGCAATGGCGCGTGCCTGCACTGTAGCCTCAGAATCAGTCTGCATAGGAGATAAAAAAGTAAGAGAATAGGACTAGTATAAAGCAGGTTTTGCAATTTCAGAAAACTTTAAATGAATGCGCTAACATCTGCATTTTTATTAATTTTTGCATGATAAAAATAAGTTTATCTAAATATTCAGGATTTTAGCTAATAGCAAAATTAGGCATCTTTGATCATTGTGAAAAAAATCAAAATAATCGTAAATAGACCCTTCCGAATTGTTTTGAAATCTTCGTACAGGAAATGAAATACTCGAGGTCGGTATCGCAGACTGTTCATTGGACAAAAAATAGCGTTACAATGCGACGTCTTGTATTTTTACATAGTCAATGCCTCAAGTTTGAAACACGTTAAGGAAAGCTCAGCCCTATGTCACGTTTAGCCACACAATTTGAACAACTTAAATCTCAACAGCGTAAAGCTTTAGTTTCTTATGTGATGGCTGGTGATCCGCATCCAGAGGTCACTGTACCTTTGCTCCATGCAATGGTAGAGGCGGGTGTCGATGTGATTGAGCTGGGTCTTCCTTTCTCAGACCCGATGGCAGATGGTCCCGTAATTGCTTTAGCGGCTGAACGTGCGCTGGCAGGCGGAACCAATACTTTGGACGCACTGCACATGGTGAAAGAATTTCGCTTGAAAGATCGCGAAACACCTGTGGTGCTGATGGGTTATCTGAATCCGGTCGAAGTGATTGGCTATGAAAAGTTTGTGGCTTATGCTTACGAATGTGGAGTAGATGGCGTGCTGCTGGTGGACTTACCGCCAGAGGAAGCACAAAGTCTGGGTGAAGTACTGGAAAAATATGACATGGATCAGATTTTCCTGCTGGCACCCACTTCAACCGATGCACGTATTCAACACGTAGCGAAACAGGCCACTGGCTTTATCTACTATGTATCCTTGAAAGGCGTGACCGGTGCAGCAACTTTAGATGTCTCTGAAGCCGCTGCCCGCATTCAAAAGATTAAAGCTGTGACTGATGTTCCTGTAGGCGTAGGTTTCGGTATCAGCGATGCTGCATCTGCGAAAGCGATGGGTGTTGCTGCCGATGCAGTTATTGTGGGAAGTGCGTTTGTAAAGCAGTTTGCAACGCTTGCACCAGAACAAGCCGTTATTGCGACGGTGAATAAAGTCAAGGAGCTTCGAGCAGCGCTCGATGAGTTATAGTATGAGTCAACCCGTGAAATCAGGCAAAATTCTGAGCCCATCGACCCCATGGACGGAACGCATTGTTCCAGGCATTCATGTACCTGATGAGCAAACGATCTACAAAGCGACATTTACCGAGCCTACGGTCGAGTGTCCTGAATGTCATGCTTTGGTGACCCGTACCGCGATGTCATTCAATGCCTATGTTTGTCCGCAGTGTGATGAGCATTTACGCATGAAAGCCCGTGATCGCCTGAACTGGTTCTTTGACCAGGTACAGACTGAACTGGGTCAGGAGTTTAAGGCTAAAGATCCGTTAAAGTTTGTCGATAGCAAAGCTTATCCAGAGCGTATGGCAGAAGCGCAAAAGAAAACCGGCGAAACCGAAGCGTTGGTCGTGATTCAAGGCCTGCTAAAAGATGTCCCAATGATTGCCTGTGCATTTGAATTCGATTTCATGGGCGGCTCTATGGGGACAGTGGTCGGTGACCGTTTTGTTCAGGCGGCAGAGCGTGCGATTGAAGCCCGTCAGCCCTTGATCTGCTTTGCTGCTTCAGGCGGTGCACGTATGCAGGAAGGCATGTTGTCCTTGATGCAAATGGCACGTACTTCGGCTGCTATCCAGCGTTTAAAAGAAGCAGGCCTGCCTTATGTGGTGGTATTGACGCATCCGGTATACGGTGGTGTCACTGCATCATTGGCGATGCTGGGTGATGTACATCTGGCTGAACCGAAGGCGATGATTGGCTTTGCCGGTAAACGAGTGATCGAACAAACTGTCCGTGAAAAACTGGAAGAACCGTTCCAGCGCGCGGAATATTTGCTTGATCATGGGGTAATCGATCAGATTGTTCACCGTCACGCATTACGTGATACAGTTTACCGTATTGTTACGAAATTGATGAACCTGCATTGAACACAGCACCGCTAGCAACAGATTCTTTAAGTACATGGCTCGATTATTGGAGCCATGTTCACGTTACGGGTATTGATTTAGGTCTGGAACGGGTTATTCCGGTGGCTGAAAAGCTCGGTGTGACACGTCCGGCGGCCAAAGTGCTGACGGTGGCTGGAACCAATGGTAAGGGGTCAACCACCACCACATTGGCTGCGATTTTGAATGCACAAGGCTTCAAGGTCGGGCTGTATCAATCTCCACACGTGTACCGTTTCAATGAGCGGGTAAAATTGCGCGGCATTGAAGTTGAAGATCAGTTGTTGGTGGATGCTTTTGTTCAGGTGGACCAGGCTCGTCGCGAATGTGATTTGAGCCTGTCTTTCTTTGAAGCGACCACTTTGGCCGCTTTTGTGATTTTTAAAGATCAGTTATGTGATGTCTGGGTGCTGGAAGTCGGTCTGGGCGGTCGTCTGGATGTGGTCAATGTGGTTAATCCGGATGTAGCAGTGATTACCAATATTGGTCTGGATCATACCGATTGGCTCGGTGATAGCATCGAGAAAATTGCCTTTGAAAAAGCCGGAATTATCCGGCCGAATATTCCGGTGGTGTTTGGTGGACAGCAACAGATTCCACAAGCCATTTTAGCTAAAACTCAGCAATGCAACGCGCCCCTATATGCGGTGAATCGTGATTATTTCTATGAAGCCTTTGAAGATGGGCAAAGCTGGGCATTTGCTTCTTCAGGTACGACCTTAAAACTCCCAACAGGTTCACTGGCGCTAGATAATATTTCTACCGCTGTGGCTACCATTCTGCTGAGCGGATTAAACGTCAGTCAGCAGGCGATTGCACAAGGGATTCAAACGGCAAAGTTGCCGGGACGTTTTGAAGTCTGTCAAATCCAGAATAAAACCGTGATTTTTGATGCCGGACATAATCCGCATGGGGTCGAGTTTCTGCTGAAACAGTTGCGAAACTATTTAAATTACAATCAAAACTATAAAAATATCGTTTGTGTGTTTTCAATGTTGGCAGATAAAGATATAAATTCTGTCACCAAGTTATTGAAAGACACGGTTCAATTGTGGAAAATTGCACCATTATCCGTCCCACGTGCGGCAGAGCTCACAGTTTTGGCTGAAGCTCTAGGCGGTGAGGCGGTAGAACAATTTGACAATGTGAAATTAGCTTTTAAATCAGCACTGGATCAAACAGATAATAATCAGCTGATTTTGGTATGTGGATCATTTCATACCTTAGAAGCGGTATGGGAGTATTTGGAAGAATGTCAATGAATAACAAACAGCGCTGGATGGGCGGTGTTGTTTTACTCGGTGGTGGTGTTTTATTGGCAGCATTACTCCTGAAAGGTCAAGATGAAATCAAGCAGGATCGTCAGCAGAAACCGGCACAGGTTGCGGAAGTGGAAACGAAGGATGCAGTGAATCATTCGCTGGGTTCCTTGACGGTCGATGTGGAAACAGAAAAGCGTTTACTTGAACAGCAACGCCGTGATCGGGAAAAATCTGTGGCAGAGCAGGAGGCTCGTGCGGCTGAATTTTTAGCGATGCAGCAGCAGGCAGAAGCAGATGCGGCGCGTAAAGCGGCTGAAGAATATGCTGCACTTAATGCGCATCGTATGGGACAGCAAAGCTCGGATAATATTCCACCAGAACTGGTCGAAGACGAACAGACCAAACAGAAACGCTTGGCTGAAGAAAAGGCTGCACAAGACAAAAAGCTAGCCCTGCAGAAGCTTGAGCAGCAAAAAGCCAACAGTTCAACTGAAGCGGCCAAGAAAGAAGCGGAGCGTAAAGCCGCTGAAAGCAAAGCGGCTGAAGAAAAACGTAAATTGGAGCAACAGCAAAAAGCCGAAGCAGAACGTAAGACGGCTGAGGCAAAACGTAAGGCTGAGGAAGAGCGTAAGGCAGCCGAGAAGAAAGAAGCTGAACGTAAAGCCGCCGAAGAAAAACGTAAAGCCGAAGACAAACGTAAGGCTGAAGAAGCCAAGAAAAAGGCAGCAGAAGACGCCAAAAAGAAAGCAGAAGCTGAGCAGGCACGTAAATTGCTGGAAGGTGAAAGTGACAAGCAGTGGATGGTGCAGGTTGCACTGGCAGCCAATGAAGCCAATGCAGATGCGGTTGCGGCAAAACTGCGTGCCAAGGGTTATAAAGTGACCAAGAGTCCAACATCTAAAGGGATTCGCATCATGGTCGGTCCATCAAAGGATCGGGAAACTGCTGATGCTTCGCGTAAAAAAATCGCTGCAGATGACAGTCTGAATATGAAATCTGCCTGGGTGATTGACTGGGTGCCTTTAGATAAGCGTAACTAAGACAGCGTATTACTGTACTTTGGTTTAAAATGGATTCAGGTTATGCCTGGATCCATTTTTATTGGGGAGCAAAAATTAAAAAGGTGACAAAGCTCTCAGGATTAAAAAAGCCTATCTAAAGATAGGCTGGTGATGAACTTCGAACTCGGCACGTCATTCGGGTTAGAAATTCAGTTTTAATCTTGCTGCTTTTTATATAGATACATCAACGTTAAGAGTGGATGTACTTATACATATTCTTTATGAACAGAGCAGTGCTTCGTTTATTCTTACAGTCACAGCCTAGCTTCTTGTCTTCTTGCGGAATATATGTCCTCAGGACAGAGCAGTGCTCCGTTTTATCCCGTGCTACGCACTTCGCTTGTCTTGCGCAAAATTAAAAAGGAGTCCTTTTAATTTGTGTCACTCGAAGCGTAGCTTCTCGTCTTCTTGCGGAATATATTCCTCAGGGCGAAGCAGTGCCTTGCTGATCCTCACTCAGGATGTGGCGTTAAGCGCAGGTAAGGCGTGACCGCGGTATACCCTTTGGGAAAACGTTGTGCAATTTCAGTCTCATCTTTTAGCGATGGCACAATCACCACATCATCGCCATGCTGCCAATTGGCAGGTGTTGCGACTTTATGGCTGTCGGTGAGTTGTAATGAATCCACCACACGCAAGATTTCATGGAAATTACGACCCGTCGATGCAGGGTAGGTAATGATTAAACGTACTTTCTTATTTGGATCGATGACCACCAAAGAGCGAACTGTGAGCGTTTCACTGGCATTCGGGTGAATAAAGTCATATAGCTCAGACACTTTACGATCCTGATCGGCAATGATCGGAAAATTGACTGTGGTATTCTGGGTTTCATTGATGTCTTTAATCCAGCCCTTATGTGATTCAACATCATCAACCGATAAGGCAATGGCTTTGACACCACGTTTTTCAAATTCATCCTTCAGCTTTGCGGTATAGCCAAGTTCAGTGGTACATACCGGCGTATAGTCCGCCGGATGTGAAAATAAAATGCCCCAGCTATCGCCCAGAAAATCATAAAAATTAATCAGGCCTTTACTGGATTGCTGTTCAAAATTCGGTGCGGTGTCGCCTAGACGTAAACTCATCTTTTGCCTCAATTTGTCTTTTAATGTAGAGATGAGATTTAATATGAACTAATTTTTTTATGATTAAAAATAGTGTTTTTAGCTTTCTTTATGAATAAAATGCATAAGTTATTTGTTTTATCTATCTAGAATCAAACAAATCAGTCGTCTAATTGACTATATTGCACAGCTAAAGTTTGCTACATTACTTTGCCTTAGATCTCGGGGCTAGAACTCAGGATCAGATTTTTTCAGTGGTTTTATAGCAAAACCCTTGTAGTTCAAATTTCTAGCACCATAATAACGACTAAGAACATATTCATTTGACAAGCAAGATTTAGAGAGTCTATTCATGTTGGCAAGTCTGATCGGAGGAATCTTCGGTACCAAAAATGAGCGCGAACTCAAACGCATGCGTAAAATCGTAGACAAGATTAATGTGCTCGAGCCGACGATATCTACCCTTAGCGATGCAGACTTATCTGCAAAAACTGAAGAATTCAAACAACGATATAATAAGGGTGAAAACCTCGATAAATTATTGCCTGAAGCATTTGCAGTCTGTCGTGAAGCCGCCAAGCGGGTCATGGGCATGCGTCATTATGACGTGCAGCTGATCGGTGGTATTACCTTGCACGAAGGTAAAATTGCAGAGATGCGTACCGGTGAGGGTAAAACCCTGATGGGTACCTTGGCCTGTTACCTGAATGCCATCAGCGGTCAAGGTGTGCATGTCATTACCGTGAACGATTACCTGGCACAACGTGATGCCGAGCTCAACCGTCCATTATTTGAATTTTTGGGTTTAAGCATCGGGATTATTTATTCCATGCAAAATCCGATGGAAAAAGCGGAAGCTTATCGTGCCGATATTACCTACGGTACCAATAACGAATTTGGCTTTGATTACCTGCGTGACAACATGGTGTTCTCGCTGGCTGAGAAAAAGCAGCGTGGTTTAACCTATGCGATTATTGATGAGGTCGATTCGATCCTGATTGATGAAGCACGTACTCCGCTGATTATTTCGGGTCAAAGTGAAGACTCTTCGCAGCTTTATGCAGCCATTAATAATATTCCACCAAAATTACAGCCGCAAAAAGAAGAGAAAGTGCCGGATGGTGGTCACTTCTGGATTGATGAAAAACAGCGTTCAGTTGAAATCACTGAAGTGGGTTTTGAAACCATTGAAAGTGAACTGATTGAAATGGGCTTGCTGGCTGAAGGTGAGAGCCTGTACTCGGCTTCGAACCTGAATCTGTTGCATCATGTGACTGCGGCAATTCGTGCCCATTATTTATATCAACGTAACGTGCAATACATCATCAATGATGGTGAAGTGATTATCGTTGATGAAAATACCGGTCGTACCATGCCGGGCCGTCGTTGGTCTGAAGGTTTGCATCAGGCGGTAGAAGCCAAAGAAGATCTGGAAATTCAACCAGAGAACCAGACCCTGGCAACCACAACATTCCAGAACTATTTCCGTCTGTATAAAAAATTATCGGGTATGACCGGTACTGCTGATACTGAAGCCGCGGAAATGAAAGAAATTTATGGTCTGGATGTGGTGCTGATTCCGACCCATCGTCCAATGATCCGTGATGACCAGAACGATTTAATCTATTTAAATCGTGAAGGCAAATATAACGCGATTATTCAAGAAATTCAGCGTGTGCATGAAGCCGGTGTTGCGCCAATCTTGATTGGTACGGCAACCATCGAAGCATCTGAGATTCTATCCGATAAGTTGAAAGCTGCCGGTATTACCCACGAAGTACTGAATGCCAAACAGCACGAACGTGAAGCGGATATTATTGCGCAGGCCGGTGCACCGCGTGCCGTGACCATTGCCACCAACATGGCGGGGCGTGGTACCGATATTCTGCTGGGTGGTAACTGGAAAGCATTGCTGGCCAAAATTGAAAATCCGACAAGCGATGACGAAGCGCGTCTGAAAGCGGAATGGGATGTTAATCATCAATCCGTTCTGGATTCGGGTGGCTTGCATATTATCGGTTCTGAACGTCATGAATCACGTCGTATCGATAACCAGTTGCGTGGTCGTGCAGGCCGTCAGGGGGATCCGGGTGTATCGCGTTTCTACCTGTCGCTTGAAGATGACTTGATGCGTATTTTCGCCGGTGACCGTGTGGTTGGTATGATGCGTGCCATGGGCTTGCAGGAAGATGAAGCGATTGAACACAAAATGGTGTCTCGCTCGATTGAGAATGCACAGCGTAAAGTCGAAGCACGTAACTTCGATATTCGTAAGAACTTGCTGAAATACGATGACGTGAATAACGAACAGCGTAAGATTATTTATAGTCAGCGTGATGACATTCTGGCAGAAAATTCGCTGCAAGATTATATTGAAGAAATGATTCGTGAAGTGATGCAGGGTGTAATTGCCAATTATATTCCGCCTGAGTCGATTCATGACCAGTGGAATATTGAAGGTCTGGAATTGGCCTTGCGTGAAGACATGTCACTCGATCTTCCTATCGCACAATGGCTGGAACAGGACCGTCGTCTCGATGAAGAGGCATTGGTGGTGCGTATTAGCGATGAAGTACTGAATCGTTACCGTTCACGTCGTGAACAAATGGGTGCGGAATCTGCAGCATCGCTTGAACGTCACTTTATGCTGAATTCTCTGGATCGTCACTGGAAAGAACATCTGGCAGCGATGGATTACTTGCGTCAGGGCATCCATTTACGTGGCTATGCACAGAAAAATCCAGAGCAGGAATATAAAAAAGAAGCCTATAACCTGTTTGTGAATATGCTGGGTGTCATCAAATCGGATGTCGTTACAGATTTATCGCGTATTCATGTTCCAACACCTGAAGAGCTGGCTGAAATGGAAGCGCAGCAGCTGGCACAGGCTGAGGCAATGCGTTTGCAGTTATCTCATGATGAGTTCGACGGTTTACTGGCAGATGAACATGAAAATACGACTGAACAAAATGCTGAGGCAAATCCGGTAGCGCCAGTCTTTGAAGCGCCGGCAAGCCGTAATGCACCTTGTCCATGTGGTTCAGGCCTGAAATATAAACAGTGTCATGGCAGAATCTAAGCGATATTGAAAATCAGAGCCACATGGCTCTGATTTTTTATGTATAAAGATTTTTCAGAAACTGAATACTATTTGCAGTCCTGCGGATTAAATGGTATTTAATGGCTCATTCAACACCGAAAAGTGGAATAACCTGAATGAAAAAAGTATTAAAAACGCTCATGATTGCCGCTTTGGCCATGCCTGCTTTAAGTTTTGCAGAAACTGCAGCCACCACGACACTTGATAAAGTTCAGCAAGCAGTGGGTTCTACTACAGCTCAAGTACAACGTACAGATGAACAAGTGACCGTGGCCAGCCCGCGTACCGGGATTCGTTATACCTTTGCCAATCAGAATCGCCCGATTGTGTTGCAGACCGCTGCGATCGCACCGGCCAATGCGGCCAATGCAGATCGTATTGTGGCATCTAATCCGGCACTTTCTGCCGCGAGTCAGCAGCAAGCGAAGCAGGCTTTATTAAATGAAGCAGGGCAACTTGCGAAAAATTAAAATCCCCGATTTTTGAAAATGCAGAAACCAGTCTTGATGACTGGTTTTTTATTGTGAAAATCCATCATAAATCTCAAGCTTACTCAGGCTTTGGCTCGATTTTTTGTTGCAGATCAACTAAGCTGTATTTTTCCGAAACTTCAATATTGGACTTTAAAATGGCAGTTGGTGACGTATCTATGCCACAGATGCATGTGGTGAAAGGGGTTAAAATTGGTTCGGCTGAAGCCTATGTGCGCTATCAGAACCGACGTGACCTGGTGATATTTGAACTGGCTCCAGGCTCCAATGTTGCAGGGGTATTTACTCAAAATGCCTTCTGTGCAGCCCCTGTGCATGTATCTAAAGCGCATTTACAGGTAGGGAATCCGCGTTACCTGGTGATCAATACCGGCAATGCCAATGCAGGAACCGGCCCTACAGGCATGACAAATGCAGAAGCCACCTGTGCCAAGCTGGCTGAACTGGCAGGGGTACAGGCTGCTGAAGTTTTACCATTCTCTACGGGTGTCATTGGCGAGCAATTGCCAATGGAGCGTTTGCTCAGCGGTTTACAACCTGCGCTAGACTCATTGCGTGATGATGCCTGGGTCGATGCTGCAACGGGAATCATGACCACAGATACTACACCGAAAGGCGCTTCAGAGCAGTTCGAGCTGGATGGTGTCACCTATACCATGACCGGTATTTCCAAGGGTGCCGGCATGATTCGTCCAAATATGGCGACTATGCTGGGTTATGTGGCAACCGATGCTCCAATCAGCCGTGAACTGGTTCAGCAGTTATTAACAGAAACAGTAAATGTGTCGTTTAACCGCATTACTATCGATGGTGATACTTCAACCAATGATTCCTGCATCTTGATTGCCACAGGTCAAGGCGGGGGGGCTGGAATTACTTCGACTGAAGATCCACGTTATGCAGTCGTGCTTGATGTGTTAATGCGTACCATGAAACGCTTGGCGCAACTGATTGTGCGTGATGGTGAAGGTGCCACCAAATTTATTACAGTTGCGGTAGAAGGTGGTGCTAATATTCAGGAATGCTGTGATGTGGCTTATAGCATTGCACATTCGCCATTGGTTAAAACTGCGATTTTTGCTTCTGATCCAAACTGGGGGCGTATTCTGGCAGCGATTGGTTATGCTGGTGTGCCGAATTTAGACGTTGCAAAAATTCAGGTTTGGTTAGATGATGTACAAATCTGTAAAGATGGTGGTGCGGCGGCAGACTATACTGAAGCAGCTGGTGCAGGTGTGATGGCCCAAGCTGAAATGACGATTCGTGTTGATCTTGGACGTGGTACAGCGAAAGATACGGTCTATACCTGTGACCTGTCTTATGATTACGTCAAGATTAATGCAGATTATCGTTCATAATTCAGATCGTTTCTAAAGCCTCCGTTGTGGGGCTTTTTTTATATCTTATGATTTTTAATGACTGGTCAAAAATGGCATTTTGCCAATTGTGATTAGGGTGTAGGGTAAATGTCCGTGTCATAACGGATAATTAGGGTAGAGTAAGAGTTGTTATGAATAGTGCGACCAAATTAATAGCCAATGAAGCAAAGTCGATTGTGCAGGCGCATTTAGATCGTTTAGGCGTTCCTCAAGAACATCAAATGAGCCAGCAGGAAAAATTAGACAAATTTGCACAAATCAAGGCTGAACTGGAAAAACAGGATGCCGTTTTGGTGGCGCATTATTATTGCGATCCTGAAGTACAAGAACTGGCTGAGTTGACCGGTGGTTGTGTTTCGGATTCTCTGGAAATGGCACGTTTTGGTCGCGATCATTCAGCCTCTACGTTGGTAGTGGCAGGAGTGAAATTTATGGGTGAAACCTCAAAAATTTTATCTCCAGATAAAACCGTGCTGATGCCAACCCTGGAAGCGACCTGTTCACTGGATCTTGGTTGTCCGGTTGATGAATTTACAGCTTTCTGCGATGCGCACCCCGATCATACCGTGGTGGTGTATGCCAATACTTCCGCAGCGGTGAAAGCACGTGCCGATTGGGTGGTGACTTCTAGCTGTGCAGTGGAAATTATTGAACATCTGGATAGTCTCGGTGAAAAAATTATCTGGGCGCCGGATCAGCACTTGGGCCGATATATCCAAAGCAAAACCGGTGCAGAAATGTTGCTCTGGGATGGTGCCTGTATCGTGCATGAAGAATTCCGTTCACGCGGTATTGTCAATATGAAAGCACTCTATCCCGATGCTGCGGTGTTGGTACATCCGGAATCCCCCATGTCTGTAGTCGAGATTGCCGATGCAGTAGGCAGTACCTCGCAACTGATTAAAGCCGCACAGACTTTGCCACATCAGCGTTTAGTTGTGGCTACGGATCGTGGTATCTTCTATAAAATGCAGCAAGCAGTTCCCGATAAAATCCTGATTGAGGCACCAACTGCGGGGGAAGGGGCAACCTGTCGTTCTTGTGCGCATTGTCCGTGGATGGCAATGAATGAGCTGGATGGTATTTTGCATGTATTACAGCATAAGGATCAGGAAGTACATGTCGATCCTATACTGGCTGAACGCGCAAAACTGCCTCTAGATCGCATGTTGAATTTTAGTGCCGGACTAAAACGTTAAAATTTGTATAAAAAATGTCTGAAGCGCTTGATAAATAAACGCTTGGCGCGTTTTTTAGGTTTTTTTTTAAGATAGGTGTTGACGTCTCCGGGCGTCACGCCTAGAATGCACACCGTACCGAACGATGTTCGATACGAAAGCTGAGATGAATCGGAGCATAGCACAGCCTGGTAGTGCACCTGGTTTGGGACCAGGGGGTCGTAGGTTCGAATCCTACTGCTCCGACCAATTCTTCAAGGCAAATGATGTTTGCATCAGTAACGCGCTTGTAGCTCAGTTGGATAGAGCATCCGCCTTCTAAGCGGATGGTCACAGGTTCGAATCCTGTCAGGCGCGCCATTTGGTCGCTTGATGTTAAGAATCAAAATGATGGTGGATGTAGCTCAGTTGGTAGAGCCCTGGATTGTGATTCCAGTTGTCGCGGGTTCGAATCCCGTCATTCACCCCAACTTTTAAAGTTGAAATCGGAGCATAGCACAGCCTGGTAGTGCACCTGGTTTGGGACCAGGGGGTCGTAGGTTCGAATCCTACTGCTCCGACCATCTCCTTAAAGATGGTCGAGATAAAAGATACCGCGTTAAGCGGTTTTTTTATGCCTAAAATTTAATAAGTATAAAAAATACACAATATTATTTATAGTCGCCTTTTTAATAATTGTTTATGTAATCACTTGTATCTCTATATCAATTTATTTTTCACTCAATATAGCTTATGCAGGTGAGATGGGTTTTTTATTTTATGTCTTTTGCTGAAGAAGGATTATGATGCGTTTAAGGGTGGAGGAATATTGAGGCATTCTCATTTTCGTATTATTTTATTTTGGTGAAGTGTATGAGTTCCTCAGCATTTATATAAAAGGGAAATATAAATAATTTATCAGTCTTGATATCTATATTTTTCTTGCTAAAGAAAAGATAAATTAAAATATAAATCTGAAATCCACCAGAAATAGCTTTTATAAGTAAATAAACACTATAAACCTCCTTGGAGTGTATATTTTTTACTCAGGAAATAGGAAAAACTGCATTTTTTGTAGAATAAATAAACAGTCGTTGGGTTTTTGCTGAATTATTTAGAAATAGGGGTTGTGTTGGGTGTGAAATCCTGTAGAATGCACATCCATCGGCAGTGATGAAGATTAAAACTTCTGATAAAACAGTAACTTAGCACAAAGTGTTAAGATTAGGTTTTGTTGGA
>NZ_CP078068.1:1312513-1392714 GCF_019195275.1 Acinetobacter sp. F9 | reverse complement strand
ATTTTTAAGAACTTTTAATAAGCAATATTGAAACTACTAGAGCTTCTCAAACTTATTGAAGTGCTTAAATATATTTATATTTCAAAGCTGATCAAAACTTTCTTAGGAGGGTTGTTCTTATAGGAGTGATAGGAGATCTTGAATCTTGGGTTTGCTCTAAAATAATTGATAGGCCGATCTTATAAATCTTGGCAAATAAAAAAACCAGCAAAATGCTGGTTTTTGATTGCAGTGCATTTTAACCAAATACGCGCATTACGGCTGCGATTAATACCCAAAGAATTGCAATGGCGATGATGGGTTCAACAATCTTTGCCCATGTTGGGGTTTCTACAAGAACGACGTCTTCAACATCTTGATGCTGATGATTCTGGCTTACCATTTGATTAAACTCCTTCATTGATGCCTCCAATGATAGCTCTTCTTGTACAATTGGTTTAGAGCCTTTGAGTTCTGTTAGGTTGTTTGTTGTCCAAACCCAATCATCTGCTTGACCGGATAAATGTTCAATCTGGCCGGTGAGCAGTTCTTGAATGCTGTTAAGATTATGATTGCCGGTATCATGTAACTGTTTTAATTCAGTGAGCTGTAAATGGAAAATTTCCGAGGTGCTTTGTTCTAGTTGAGTTCGATCCAGAGCTGACTGGTTTTCCGAATGGGTGGCCAGATGACGCACGACTTCCAGTATATATAATTCATCAGGATGATTAATTTCGTTATAAATTTTTTGTGGATTGTTGCGCCACTCGGTAATCAGTTTGCCTAAAGTTAAGGCATTAATTTCAGTTATATATTTTCGTCTTTCTTCTTTCGTATGGTCTTTTAGAAGCTCAGGCTTTTGAGTTTCTATCTGTTCAACAAAATATTGTACTAAATCAAAAGCCATTCACTTGCTCCATTATTTTTTAATCTAATAACCTTAAAGTTGGTTTTTTCTTTGGCTGTTCAGGTTTTTCTTCAGTGCTTGATTTTAAAGCATCTTCATCGGTTTGTGTATGTTCATATTCACTTGGATCAAAGAATAAACCTTGGCCGTTTTCACGTGCGTAAATACCGAGCACGGCTGCCATAGGGACATAGATATCACGAGAGACACCACCAAAGCGAGCAGAGAAGCTAATTGCATCATTGCTCATATGTAGCGCATGTACCGCATGAGGCACAATATTCAGCACAATCTGCCCATCTTTAATAAACTGCTCAGGAACCATGGTATTTGGACGTGTCGCATCGACCAGCAAGTAGGGCGTCATATTGTTATCGCAAACCCACTCATAGATTGCGCGTGCCATATAGGGACGAGTAGGGCTAAGGTTGAATTCTTGTTCGGACATGATGTTTCTCTACAGGTTCTTGATTTGTGCTGAATAACGGTTTTTTTCCTGCAATGTCATAGATTTTACAAAGGCAGGACGACTGAAAATTCGCTGGCAATATAAATAAAATGGACGGCATTGCTGCTGCGGTAATTCTATGCCCATCTGTTTCAGGCGGATAAAAATTGGCGCCAACATGCAATCCAGAATACTGAATTGTTCAGACATAAAATAGGGAAAATGCTGGAATAGTGGCATCAATGAGGTCAGGATATCTTGTAACTGCTTCTGTGCCTGGTTTTTGGCTTTTTTATCTAGGGTGTCTGGATGACGTAACATGATATCGGCCAGTTGTAGCCAGTCATTTTCAAAGCGCCAGATGTATTGACGTTGCTCCGCGCGCGGCATCGGCGCATCGGCATACAGTTTATTCTGACGATAGCGATCATCTACATATTCAGAAATAATTGAAGTATTGAATAATTTGAGTTCATTTTCGATCAGCATCGGCAACTGATTATAAGGATTGAGACTGGCCAGATCCTCGTCATCTGTATCTACCAGAATCAGGTTGTATTTAATTTGCTTCTCGGCAAGCACATAGCGAATCCAATGGGAACGGAAGTCATCGGCATGACTATATAAGGTAATTCCTTGAAGAGGCGCGCTTTCGACTGACATAAATCCTGATGAAGTTCTAATGAATAGACTAGGATACTAAAATTCAACCTAAAAAGCACCAAGCATCAAAGATCAATCGGCTTGAGCCAAGGTAGATTATAAGAAAAATATCTGGAGAAAAACAGCATGCTTATTAAACTGCTCATCATCCTGCTATTTATTGTTATTGGCGTAGCAAATTATTATCTGAGTAAATCATTTTGGTGCCATGACGGAGTCTGGGGTAAAGATATACATGAACAATAACCGCAGAAATATCCTTCAATATTGAAAATGAATACTTATAAAAAAAGCCTTGGAATAATCCAAGGCTTTTTTGTCCGGTTCGGTAAACGAATTAACGTTTAGAGAACTGAGGACGTTTACGAGCTTTACGTAAACCAAGTTTCTTACGTTCAACTTCACGAGCATCACGAGTAACGAAACCAGCTTGACGAAGAGCAGGTTTTAAAGTCTCGTCAGAAGCGATCAATGCACGAGTAATACCGTGACGGATTGCGCCTGCTTGACCACCGATACCACCACCAGCAACAGTGATGTAAAGGTCATATTTCTCAGTTGCTTCAAGCAGCTCAAGAGGTTGGTTAACCACCATACGAGCAGTTTCACGACCGAAATACTGTTCAAGAGTACGGTTGTTAATTACGAGTTTACCAGTACCAGCTGATAGGAAAACACGTGCAGTTGCGGTCTTACGGCGACCTGTACCATAATTAGTAGCCATGTGCTGTTATCCCTTAGATGTCCAAAACTTGTGGCTGTTGAGCAGCGTGTGGATGCTCAGTACCTGCATACACTTTCATTTTCTTGATCATTGCATAACCAAGAGGACCTTTAGGTAACATACCTTTAACAGCTTTTTCTAGAACTGCTTCTGGTTTGTGAGCGATTAACTTTTCAAAGTTAGTCTCACGGATACCACCAGGGAAACCAGTGTGGCGATAGTATTTCTTATCTTGTGACTTTTTACCAGTCACAGTGATTTCTTCAGCATTGATTACAACGATATAATCGCCAGTGTCAACGTGAGGAGTATAAGAAGTCTTGTGCTTACCGCGTAAACGACGAGCGATTTCAGTCGCAAGGCGACCTAAAGTTTTGCCAGAAGCATCAACAACGTACCAGTCGTGTTGAACCTCAGCTGGCTTAGCGCTGAGAGTTTTCATTAAACCACTACCTATTATAGTTGGTTTGGACTATGGAATCTGTCCAAACTAAAGGAGACGCGATTCTAAACGAATACGTGAAGAATCACAAATGAAAATTGAAATTTCAAGCGCTGTATTTTATCTAATCTCCTGAAATAAGGAAAGGCATAAACCTGAATATCTCGCAAAAACGATGACTATATTTGTAACCATCCTTTCAATCGTATCAAAATATTGATTTATAAGGACGCTTTGCAATGATCGCTGCAGCCTGGATATGATCGGGTTATAATATTTCTCAGCTTTGCCAAATTGAGAAGATGATGCTGCCTTTATATGTCACCAGCGGAGAACCTGCCGGAATTGGTCCTGATATTTGCCTGAGTCTGGCAGAACGTGTGGATGAACGTCCGATTATAGTATTGGCCGATCTGAATATGCTGAAAGCCCGTGCAGATCAATTGAAATTGTCTGTGGCGTTGATTGAATATACCGGACAGGACGCATCTTCAAAAAAAGGTCAGCTGTATGTTGAACATGTGCCACTCAATCGGCCTGTGGTATTAGGTGAATTGAACCCGAACAATGCCGCTTATGTATTAGAACAACTGCGACGATCTGCGGACTATGCCATGTCAGCTAAAAGTGTCGGCGTGGCAACTGCACCGGTGCAAAAGTCTGTGATGAATGAAGCTGGCATCCATTTCAGCGGTCATACCGAATATTATCAAGAATTTGCAGGCGTTGAGCGGGTGGTGATGATGCTGGCGACCAAGACTTTACGTGTGGCTTTGGCAACGACGCATCTTCCTTTACGTGCCGTTGCCGATGCGATTAGCAAAGAGCGTTTGCATCAAGTCATCGATATTCTGATTCACGATCTGAAATCCAAATTTAAGATTGAACATCCACATATTTTGGTCTGCGGTCTCAATCCGCATGCAGGCGAGGGTGGCTATTTGGGTATGGAAGAAATTGAAGTGATTAATCCGGTACTTGAAAGCTACCGTGCTCAAGGCATCAATATGAGTTTAAGCTTGCCTGCAGATACTTTATTTACCCCGGAAAACTTAAAAGATGCCGATGCGGTTCTGGCGATGTATCACGATCAGGGCTTACCTGTGTTAAAATCACAGGGCTTTGGTGAAGCCATTAATATTACCCTCGGCTTACCCTTTATTCGTACATCTGTAGATCATGGCACAGCACTCTCCCTTGCGGGTACGGGACTTGCGAAAAGTTCCAGCCTGCACGTTGCTGTCGATTTAGCCCTCGATCTGGCGCGCCACTGATTATTGTTCATCACTCACGTTGGAAATGTTTTTATGTATCAAATTAATGCCTTAAACCCAAAAGAAGAAGGGCATCAGGCTCGAAAACGATTTGGTCAAAACTTCTTACATGACCAACGTGTCATTGCCAAAATTGTACGCTCAGTCAATCCACGTCCAGGTCAGAACATTCTGGAAATTGGGCCGGGTCTGGCTGCATTGACCTCACCTTTGATTGGTGAATGTGATGCCTTAACCGTACTTGAACTGGATCGTGATCTGGCTGCTGGTCTGCCGGGTCGTGTACCGCATCCGGAACGTTTAACCATTATTGAAGCCGATGCGTTGAGATATGATTATTCTCAATTGTTTCAGGAAGATCGTCCATTACGTGTCGTCGGTAACTTGCCCTATAATATTTCAACGCCACTGTTATTCCATCTCTTGGAATTTGGTGACAAAGTACAAGACATGCATTTCATGCTGCAAAAAGAAGTGGTTGATCGGATTACCGCATTACCAAATACCAAGGAATATGGCCGTTTGTCAGTCATGATCCAGTATTTCTGCAAACCGACTTTCCTGTTTGAAGTACCACCGGGATCTTTCAATCCGCCACCAAAAGTAACCTCGGCGGTATTTCGTTTAGAGCCTTATGCAGACAAGCCGATTGTGGCCAAAAATGAAAAAGCGCTGGCACGTCTGGTATCTCATGTCTTTACCCAGCGTCGTAAAACCTTGCGCAATAGCTTAAAAGGCATGCTGGTTGAAGGTGGTTTTGAAAAAGCGGGTGTTGACCCGATGGCACGTCCAGAAACTCTGACCCTTGAACAGTTTGTTGCACTTTCAGATCAAATGGTGGCTTAAATAACGATGAACCGCACTGTTCGATATAATTATGTAATTGGCGATGTGCAAGGCTGTTTTGAGGCCTTGAAAGCTCTGCTCAAAGAAATCCGCTTCGATGCAGATCAGGACTTTATTTGGTTTGCTGGAGACTTGGTGGCACGAGGTGAAAACTCAATTGCTGCACTGCGGTTTATCAAGAAGCTGGCCGAACAGGGATCGGCTGCAACAGTCTTGGGTAATCATGATTTGACTTTATTGGCCTATGCCCGCGGCATCAAGCCGATTAAAGAAAAAGACAATGTTCGTGATGTGATTGATGCCATCGACAGCGATGACCTGATTGACTGGCTGCGTAGACAGCCGCTGTGTCTATTTCCAAATGAGCAGACTATTCTGACGCATGCAGGGATTCCGAATATCTGGAATGCAGAAAAAACTGCTCAATTGGCACAAGAAGTTGAAGCCATCATTTCTAATGATGACTTCGATGTGCTGGATGATTTTTTGAAAGAGATGTTTGGGAAAGAACCCGCACTGTGGTCAGACCAGCTAAAGGGCCATGAGCGTATTCGCTGTATCGTGAATTATTTGACCCGGATGCGTCTCACTGATGCAGAGGGGCGTCTGGAATACAGCTTTAAAGATGCGCTAGATGATCCAATGCCGGAAGGCTTTAAACCCTGGTTTGAATTTGAGTCATTAGCAGCGCAAAGCCATCAGATTCTGTTTGGTCACTGGGCTGCCTTAAATGGTAAAACCATTTCGGACCAGATTCAGAATGTCGATGGTGGCTGTGTCTGGGGCAATCAACTCATGGCATTCCGTCTGGAAGATCAGCAGATGTTCGCGGTTGATAATCCGGTGATCTAAGTAAATCCAATAAAAAAAGCCACGTGATCACGTGGCTTTTTTAAACTATCTATTAGTCTGCACGTATCCAGGTCTGGTTACGACCAAGTACTGAAACACCTACACTGGCGCGCAGGGTTAAACGTTTGCCAGTGTTGTTTAAACGCATTTTTGCGTCATAAATTTTACCTGCCAAAGGATCAATCACTTTACCTTTTTCATAGTTATTGGTGCCTTTAACATGTTTTAAGCCCTTGATAATTGTCATACCTAAAATGGGCTGATTGGTATAGGGAGCAGGGCAGGCATTACATTTTTCACGTGGTGTATAGCCCGGACGCGGGGTAACTTTCACAATTTTAGCAGAGTAAGTGTCGTTAGGCTCTTGGCTAATTACGATAATCGCTTTGGCAGCTCCCGTTTTATCATCAATTTGTTGCCAAGTTCCAGTAATATCTTCCGCCCAAAGGGTCATGCTAAACCCTGTGGTCAATGCGGCAAGTAATATTTTTTTTAACATAGAGAGTCATTCCAGAGAGTTTTTTGTCATCGCGCCCTCATGTTAGGAATTATGATTAAATAGTCAATAATTATCTGAATACTATAGAGTTAATGTACTAAAAAAAGCTGCCAAGTTGGCAGCTTTTATTAATATTGAGAATTGGATACTAATCCTGACGAATCCAGGTCTGGCTGCGGCCTAAAGCAGAAACGCCGACATAACCACGCAAGGTTAAACGTTTACCATTGGCATTCAGACGTACTCTGGCATCGTAAATTTTACCTGCCAGCGGGTCGATCACACGGCCTTTTTCATAGTTATTGGTGCCTTCCACATGTTTTAAGCCAGTCAGTACATCCATGCCCAGAATAGGTTGATTGGTATAGGGAGCAGGACATTTATTACAGGTTTTTTGTGGGGTATAGCCCGGACGTGGCGTAACTTTAATAATTTTTCCGGCAAACGTACCGTTATCATTTTGGCGAATTTCAATCACTGCTTTTGGTGAACCGGTTTTGTCATCAATTTGTTGCCAGGTGCCTGTTAAGTCCTGTGCATACGCAGTGCCAGTCATCATGGCAGCGATGAATATTAATCCTAATTTAGATTGTTTCATTATATTTATCCCTTTTTTTTATAGATGAAATAAAATATCTCCAACACAAATGTGCTGCTTTATTAATCCTGGCGAATCCAGGTTTGTGTACGGCCGATGGCAGATATCCCAATGTATCCACGTAGAGTCAGTCGTTTCCCATTGGCAGAAATCCGCCCTTTTAAATCATAAATTTTGCCAGTTAAAGGGTCGAGTATTTGACCATGTCCATAGTTATTCTTGCTGGTTGGTTTCAGCCCTTTAATGATCTCTAGTCCTAAAATCGGTTTGTCTGTATATGGGGGTGGGCACTTTATACATTTTTCCCGTGGCGTATAGCCTGGTCGCGGTGTAACTTTGTGAATGTTCCCAGTATAAGAACCATCTGCCTGAGTTTTCATTTCAATCAGTGCTTTAGGTGAGCCGGTTTTATCGTCAATCTGTTGCCAGAAACCCGATAACTCCTGCGCAAATGCCATGGAGCAGGTGACTATAGAGGCTGTAAATACACCTAAAATTGCAATTTTCTGCATACGATATCCTTATGACAACGCATCAAATTCCATTTGATACATATTATGTAAATTCTACTTATTATACTTTCATAATCCATGAGAAAAGCATATGTTCAATATTCATACAACTTAATGTATGAAAATGCAAGCTTCTCTCTGCTAAATTTTAAACTCATCACATTTTATTCAATAGAGTATGAATTAATCCTGTTTAATCCAGGTCTGGCTGCGACCCAGGGCCGAAACGCCTACATAGCCGCGTAAAGTCAGACGTTTACCATTACTGCTTAATTTTGCCTTGGTGCTATACACATTCCCGGATAATGGATCGAGTAGTTTGCCTTGAGCAAAGTTATTATTGCCGGTGTGCTTCAGGCCTGTCAGTACATCCAGTCCAAGAATCGGTTTATTGGTATAAGGTGCAGGACAAGAGACACAATTTTCTTTTGGGGTATAGCCCGGGCGCGGCGTGATTTTGGTAATTTTGGCCGTATAAGTGCCTGTAGCTGTTTCGCGAATTTCCAGGAATGCTTTAGGTGAACCGGTTTTATCATCGATATTGCGCCATGTCCCTGACAGATCCGAAGCTAAGGCCAGATGGCTGAAAGAGGTTAAAAGTAAAGCCGAGAATAATTGAACCTTTTTCATATTTCTGTTCCTTGAATAAAATTGTTTTATGTTTGTATATTAGGAACGATTAAAGCACAAAACAAACAATTAAAATGATTCACTAGTCACATTTTTTGCAAATAAAGTATAAAAGTAGGCAGCCAGATGGCAGTAAACACCGCATTGACTGCCATACCGAAAGCGGCATAACGTCCCGCAACACTGCCACGCTGCCAGGCCTGAGCTGTACCAATCGCATGTGCTGCCAATCCTAAGGCCAGTCCGGAAGCACGTTCATCATTGATATGCCGCAGGATAAACGGTGAAAATGCTGCGCCAATCACTCCGGAAAGAATCACAATCAGAATCACCATACTGATTGGAGCATCCAGCAAGGTGGCGATATTAATCGCAATGGGTGTCGTCACCGCCCGAGTCGCGAAAGCCATAATATCTGCGGAAGACATATGCAGCAGATATGCAAGTCCCATTGGTAGGGCGACAGCACTGATACTGGCAAAAACCAAGATACCGATAATCGCTTTTAGTGGTAAGTCATCATAGCGCATTGCAGCCAGTGGAATGGCCAGGGCGACGGTCACATAGCCAAGTAAATGATTGAAGAGCGGATTCACTTGATCCATGTAATTTTGATAAGGAATCCCGAGCACAAATAAAATTGCAAGCACAAAGAACATGCTAAATACGATGACAGGAATTTGCGGGATGATCCGGTTACAGGGTTTGGCAATCAGATAGGCCATCAGCGTGACCGCAAAGCCATATAAAATAGATAACATGCGGTACTCCTATAACCAGCGCTTGGCCATTTTGGCGTAAATCCATAAAGGAATCAGGGTGCTGAAAAACATGATGAACAAAAATGCCGGAATTTTCTGGCCCATATGGACCAGCATCATCAGTGCACCTGCACTGACAGGCAGGAAAGCAAAGGCGCTTTCCTTCATCAGCTTGTTATTGGTGTCTACGAGACGAGCGGGAAGTTTACCGAAATAGCGCCAGGTAAAAAGGGCAATCAATAAGCTGAGTAACCCTACCAGATTGCCCAATTCAGGATGATCCAGCTGGGTCATGAGCCAGACGGATGCTTCCCGAAAGACAATAATAAGTAACAGGGTGCCGATCCATGCTGGCCAGTCTATTCGTTTTATCCAGTTCATTCGTATGATCAATTATTAAGTTTACTTATCAAGTTTTACTCGATCTTTGACCGGATTTCAAACGCTTCCAGTGGACGTTGAAACTGCTGTGCCTGTTTTCCCAAAATTTCATCTAAAGGTAAATGCGCCTGTTTAATCAGCTGCTCCAGTTTTTGTGCTGCAATCCGAATATGTAAATGCAGCTGACCTTCATCATCATAATGTTCTGACTGGATTACATTTAAACCATAAAGCTGGTTGCGCAGCTTGCCGTAGGCGGGTTTCAGAATCAGGTCAAAGGATTGCAATTGTCCCATCAGGGCTTCATGT
Organism: Acinetobacter sp. F9; assembly: GCF_019195275.1. NCBI lineage: Bacteria > Pseudomonadati > Pseudomonadota > Gammaproteobacteria > Moraxellales > Moraxellaceae > Acinetobacter > Acinetobacter sp. F9. The sequence goes on along the minus strand of NZ_CP078068.1, from coordinate 1,382,889 downwards.
ACCGCTTTACGCAGCAGGTCGATCCCTTCGCCACTATGTGCTGAAACATAGACACGTTCTGGCTCGCCCGGGCGTCGATAAATAATTTTGGCCTCATCGCCGCTACAGTCAATTTTATTGTAAACCTGCAGGATCGGAACATCGGCACCAATTTCTTTCAGGACTTTTTCAACCGCTTCAATCTGCTCCAGCATTTCTGGACTACTTGAATCGATGACATGCAGCAACAGGGTAGCTTCTACGGTTTCTTCCAGGGTCGCCTTAAAGGATTCAACCAGCGAGTGGGAAAGATTGCGAACAAAACCCACCGTATCTGCCAGTACCAGATTACCGATGCCATCCCATTCCAGACGTCTTAAAGTCGGGTCCAAGGTGGCAAAAAGCTGATCGGCTGCATAGACATCACTCTTGGCCAGCCGGTTAAACAGGGTCGATTTGCCGGCATTGGTATAACCGACCAAAGACACAGTTGGGACAGCTGCTTTTTGACGGGCAATACGACCTTGCATTCGGGTCTGGCGGACTTTATCAATTTTGGCTTTCAGTTGTCCCATGCGAATACGCAGTAAACGACGGTCAGTTTCAAGCAGGGTTTCACCCGGGCCACGCAAGCCAATGCCGCCTTTTTGGCTGTCGAGATTGCCACGGCTGCGAATTAAGCGGGATGATAAATGTTGCAGTTGTGCCAGTTCGACTTGCAGCTTGCCTTCATAGGTACGGGCACGCTGGGCGAAAATATCTAAAATCAGTTCGGTACGATCGACCACACGGCACTTGATGACCTGTTCCAGATTGCGGGCCTGGGCCGGTGTCAGGGCATGATCAACAATGACCAGATTGGCGTCCAGTTCTTCTACGCATTCGGCGATTTCTTCTGCTTTGCCTGACCCGATAAAAAATTTGGCATCCGGTTTGACGCGTTGAGCATGAATATGTTCCAGAATTTCGGCATCTGCAGATTGCGCCAGCAGATTAAACTCTTCAGCATCAAGGTCATCCAGCATTTGTACGCTGACACTCACCAGAATGACGCGTTCTTTCCCCCGATGTTGTTCTAAATATTCCACTCAGGCCAATCTCCACTTGAAAGCTTTAGTGTAGTTGAAAAAGAGCGAGGCAGATACTGAATTAGCGCGGCTTTGGTTTAAAGTGCGGTGACAAACAGTTGTGCAAGTGTTACCAGTACAGCGGCATAGATACAGGTACCACCCAAAATATATTTGAGCACTTGTAAAGGCTGAAGCTTTTCATTCGCAGGCTGGGTTTGATCTGGCATGGCAGCGATCCTTTTTAATCTAATATTCCGATGTTTTTATTTTAAATGATTTGTTAATCCAATTAAAATTGAAGATATAGATCTTATTGGTCGGTTTTTATTATCAATGCATGTTGCGAATGAACAGTATAGAATGAGTTTAATTCGTGGATATTCCCTGTATCTAGCTTAGGATTTAGTGACGTTTTTATGAACCCAACTGTACAAGATCAAACATCTCACCGACATGGCTTGGCAAAATTCTGGCTTTATACGCGAAAAGTAACAGCTTCACTGGCTGTTATCAGTGAAGGGTTCTATTTGGTTTTCCGTCACGGTTTATACAAAAATCCGAACAATCCAACCAATACCCGTTATGTGCAACATTTTTGTCGACAGTTGTGCAAAGTATTCAACATAGAAGTCCAGGTGCACGGTGAAATTCCGCGCGAACCCGCTTTATGGGTGAGTAACCATGTGTCCTGGCTCGATATTGCAGTTTTAGGTTCAGGGGCACGCGTATTTTTTCTGGCCAAAGCAGAAATTGAAAACTGGCCAATTCTGGGTAAATTGGCCAAAGGTGGCGGCACTTTATTTATCAAACGTGGTTCTGGTGATTCGGTGCGTATCCGCGAACAGATTACCGGATTTTTAAAACAGAATATTCCCGTATTATTTTTTCCTGAAGCCACCACTTCAGATGGGCGAGCCATTAAAAAAGTACACGGCCGGATTTTGGGTGCTGCGATTGAGGCACAGCGTCCTGTGCAAATTTGCCTGATTTGTTATGTGAATCAGCAGGGCGACCTCGATGTGGTTGCGCCGTTTATCAATGACATCAGTTTTGCAGCCCATGTCAAAAAAGTACTGGAAATGCCACAAGTGATTGCACATTTAGTGGCTTTACCTGCAATCGCGACTGAGGGGCACACTGTTGAAAGCCTGACCCGTGTGGTACAGCAAACCATGCAGGCTGGCTTGGTGGAGTTGCAATCGCGTGTAGTAGAAAAGACTTAATAAAAAACAACTGGATGAGAAATTTAGGCATTTGATATCTATTCTTGGGAATAGACGTGTATAGCCTCATCTTTGCTTTAAACATTTAAATGGCTTTGTGTTGGCAAAACTCTACTTTTGACAGACCCAAAGTAGGCAAAAGTCTTTATTAGCCATACACGACGTCCTGTCGTGATGGATAATGTGTGGCATCCTTGCCACACTCATATCTCTGAAACTTGGGGCAAATCCATGAGAAGCAGGCAGTGTTAAATAAGAGGCTATTTTAAATAGTTCAACTCAAGCTGTTTGTCACTTACATAAACCCTTCGATCGGCAACCAGGACATCAGTTTGAGTCCAGCTTTTTGGTACCATCTTATTCCGGGTTCTTTGGTGAAGGTTTTAACCTCTCCATTGGCTTTCTTGATTTTCCAGTTAATATTCTGGTTGGCATCCAGCACCAGTTTATAGGCATATTTACTTAAGTTCTGATCCATGGTTTGGTGCACTGCCTGTGCTAAAGATGGACTATTCAGTAAGACACCAATTTCAGTGTTGAGATAGGCAGAACGTGGATCAAAGTTAAAAGAACCAATAAACACCTGTTTTTGATCGATTGCCATCAGCTTGGCATGTAGGCTGGAGCGGCTTAAACCTTTCAGGCTGACTTTGGCTTTTTTGGAAATTTCCGCTGTATTGGCATTGAGATGATCGGCATCTGGCGCTGCAAGGAACTCATATAGCTGCACATCATTTTCCAATAAATCCTGACGATATTTGGCATAAAAGGCATGTACAACGGCAACATCATTGGCTTTAAACGAATTGGTCAAGACACGGACCTCGATATTTTCATCCGCCAGTTTCTTTAAACGATCTGCGCCAATTTTTTCCGGAACAAAATAGGCAGAGACAATATCAACACTTTGTTCAGGTTTTTCCAGATGTTGTAATAACTGGAAGTTGAGATGTTCTTCGGCTTTGGCCTTGGCCTTGATTTTGCTTGGAGGATCTTTGACCACTTCGGCTTCGACCCAATCCAGTTGAATGTTTTGTTCCAGCCATTGGTCAAATGCTCTGGAACGATTTGCCAGATCCAGATAATTCTGTGTGGCCTGATCCTGACTGTGCTTTTCCAGTTGTTGTTTCAGGCTTGGAAAGCGTAAGCCATGATGGCGCGGATTGACAATCTGTTGCACCGGATAGGCATAATCATCATTCCAGTATTCATCGAAGGAATGAATGATTTCATCCGATGCTGCACCGACCAGCATCACATCGACATCGGAAAACTGATAAATTTCACTGACATTATAATATTGGTTACTCATATTGCGTCCACCAATCAGGGCAATCTGGTTGTCGGCAATAAAACTTTTATTATGCATGCGGCGATTAATACGCTTTAAATCCAGCACCATGTCCATGGCACGATATTTTCGAAAACGGTAGGGATTATACAGTTTAACATCGATATTCTGATGCTGGTTTAAGGCCAGATAAATACCTTCCATTTTCTTGGCATTATTGTCATCCATTAGCAGACGCACTTTTACGCCACGATCTGCCGCCTGAATAATCGCATGCAGGGCAAGGGTGCCAATCCGGTCGTTGTCCCAAATATAATACTGTAGATCCAGACTACGCTCGGCCTTGTTAATCAGCTGGATACGCGCACCCAGTGCTTCGAGTGGGTCATAGAGCACACGATAACCGGTCAGGCCGATGTTCTGTTCACGTAAAGGTTCAACAATTTGCGCCAAACTGGTTTGTGAGGTATCTGTTTCAAATGCCATCTGGCTAGGCTGCTCAGTTTGCTTGGGCAAAGTACTGCATGCAGGAAGACCCAAGATCATGCTACAGCTCAGTAAAATTCCAGCTTTATAGCGGTAAATTGATGAAAAGCAGGAAAATTTTGAATGAGCTTGAACGTGGGGAGCAGTGGCCATATAAGTCGAAGAATGAAAAATTAGAATTGAGTATAATTGCCAGCTATGAAAAGATAAATATAAAGCCAGTAATCAGCTTCTCGACTCGACAAGGCAAATCTATGTGGGATACCAGTTCCGTACTTTTTTATTTTTATTTAGGCATGGCCATTCTGGCCATCTGGGCTGTGTACCAGGCATGGTCTAGTCAATCTCGTACCGAGACTATTCATCCATTTAAAGCATTTTGTCATTTGTTGGCTTTTTACCTGTCCTATTTACTGGTTCCACTGGTGTTCTTCAGTATTTATGCCGGATGGAGCGGTTATTATTCCTTGCATGAAGCTGTTTTTGTATTTTTGATCAGCGCCGTCTTGAGTTATGCACGCTTTATCGAGCCGCATTTAATTCAAGTGAAAACGACACAATATCAGATCAATGCGGATAAACGCTTAAAGCAACCCGTCCGGATTGCCCTGATTGCAGATTTACATATCGGTCTGTTTTCTGGTCATGAACGGCAGTTGCGACAAATTGTGCATAAGTTAAATCATGTTCAACCCGATTTGGTGGTGGTGGCCGGAGACTGGACTTATGAGCCGGAAAATAAACTGGCACAAGAACTGGCAGTTTTAAAAGAAATTCATGCCCCAGTCTATTCCGTCAATGGCAATCATGACGAGCAATATCCGGGACCACCGATTCAGGAACTGTTGCATTATGCACTGCAAGTCAATCAGGTCATGGATATTGAAGGGCAAATTGTCGAATTTGATGAATTTCGGCTCTTGGGTGTGGGCGATCTCTGGGCGGGTAAAGCCGATATGCGCAGTCTGCCAGATTTACCTCAGGACAAGCCTTGGGTCATTTTGTCGCATAATCCCGATACGGTGGATATGATTCCCAAATTGCCGACACGTCCTCTCATGCTGGCTGGACATACCCATGGCGGACAGGTGGAATTGCCTTGGCTGACCGATTATGTCATGAAAAAAGTATCAATTTTGGGGCACAAGAAGGGCATGTACCGTCATGAACATGCAGATGTGTTTGTCACGGTTGGCACCGGTTTGGTCGGCGTACCTTTTCGTTTTCGAGTACCACCCACCATTGATATTATTGAACTGATCTAAATGGAGATATTGTCCTGTTCAGCTTTAACTGATGATCCAGATCAGGATCAATAACAGCACTGCAATGGCTGCCAGAATCCAGATTTTATTTTCAATTTTTCGGGTTGGGACGTCTTCGCGTAATTGTCGTGCGGTGATTTCAGCTTCTGTGGGGGTATTCAGGCTCGGATGGGTCGGAATTTCAAGGGGAGGCGTTACCAGGTCAATCTCACCCGCATCATCACTAAAGCGCGGTCCTGTGCTTTCAGTTTTCATGACCACATCGTGCTCACGGACAATTTCCTCAATCACTTGCAGCGCCTGGATTTCATCCAAGGTCGTGTGCTCGGTGATATAGCGAACGGCCTCTATTTTTTTATCATCTTCCAGCAAAATAATAATATTGACCAACTGTTCCTGGGTTAGGGATTCAATAAGTTCCTGCATTGCCTTGCCTCATTGTCTGGTTGAGTCCATTTGATTGTTGAGCAAATTTAACGAGATAAGTAGCAGAGTTTTGTTGTGAAATCATAAAAAAGCCAGCATCGAATGCTGGCTTTTAAATCAAACTAAGACTTTAAATTTGATTATTTACATCATCATTCTTGGTTTCACGAATCAACAGAAATGCAATCAGTGACAGGATTGATGCTGCAGTCAGGTAATAACCGACTGCAGACAGACCATAAGTTGTTGCCAGTTTGGTGGCAATCAGCGGAGCAAAGGATGCACCAAAGATGCCTGCCAGGTTAAAGGTCAATGCAGAACCGGTATAACGTACTGAAGTCGGGAATATTTCAGACAATACAGTACCGATTGGCCCATAGGTTAAGCCCATGATCGCCAGACCAATACACAAGAACAGGAATACCACCAGCGTGCTGCCAGATTCCAGCATATCTGCAAAGAAAATCCCGAAGATGGCAGAGATAACACAGACTGCAATCGAGGTGGTTTTACGGCCAAATTTCTCGGCCAATACTGCAGAAAGTGGGATAAAGGCAGCAAAACATAGGGTTGCAACCAACTGCAATTGCAGGAATTCTTCACGAGAATAACCTAGCTGTTTAGTACCCCATTGCAATGCAAATACTGTGGTGAGGTAGAACACCACGAAGGTACAAATTGCAGCGATGGTGCCGAGTATCAGCATGCGAGAATGTTTTTTGAAGACTTGAACAAATGGAATGTTCACTTCTTTTTGTTTATCTAGCACCTTTTGGAATGCCGGGGTTTCATGCAGTTTTAAACGAATCCATAAACCGACAATCACCAGCAAGGCACTTGAGATAAATGGAATACGCCAGCCCCAAGCCATAAAGTCAGCCTCAGACATGAAAGCGCCCAACGTCAGGAAAGAACCTGTTGCCAGAATAAAGCCGATTGGAGCACCCAGTTGCGGGAACATGCCATACCAGGCACGTTTACCTTCAGGTGCATTCTCGGTGGCAAGAAGTACTGCACCTGACCATTCACCACCCAGCCCCAAGCCCTGACCTAAACGACAGAGTGCAAGCAAGAGTGGTGCAGCAATCCCGATTTGCGCATAAGTGGGCAAGAGGCCAATCGCAACGGTGGAAATACCCATGGTCAGCAAGGCAGCGACCAATGTGGCTTTTCGCCCGATCCGGTCACCCAAATGACCAAAGAGTGCCGCACCAATCGGGCGGGCAATAAAGGCAATGGCGAAAGTGGCAAGCGACTGAATGGTGGCAGTCATCGGATCTGTACTTGCAGGGAAGAACAGATATGGAAAAATAATGACAGCAGCAGTGGCATAGATATAAAAATCGAAGAACTCGATTGTAGTACCGACCAAGCTCGCGGTTAAAACGCGAAATTTTGAATTTTGTGCTGGCTGAGCAGCAGAATTAGACGACGCCATGAAGAACCTTACACTTACTAAAAATAAAAAAGCTTAGTTTTAAAAGCGTAATCTTTTTAAAAAAGGCGTAATTTTTTAAAAAAACAACTGCAATCTTCTCGCTTTAACTCGCTCAGGGTCACTGAAATGAAAAAGAAGATGATTAAATCACGTAAAGATAGATAGACAGAAAATGTGATCCTGCGCCTATCAATACAAATATGTGCCAGATAGCGTGGGTATATCTTACTCTTTTTAAAGCGTAAAACAATGCACCTACGGTATAAGCCAATCCGCCAATGATCAGAAAGGTCAAAGATTGAGCACTGAGATATTGTTGCATATCATCCATCACCAGTAGCGCCAGCCAGCCCATGGCCAGATAAGCCGCCAAAGAAATTTTCTGGAAACGATGAATGAAAACGAACTTGAACAGTGTACCAATGAGGGCGATCACCCAGAGTGCAATCAATAAATACTGGGCTTTGGCTGTTGGAATGGCAATTGACAGGAAAGGCGTATAGGTTCCGGCGATTAAATAATAAATTGCAGTATGATCAACTTTTTTATAAAAATAACGACGGTCTGCTGAGGTGGCCATGTGATAGAGCATCGACGCAGAGAACAGCAAGATCATGCTCAGCGCGTAGACCCAAAGTCCAATCCATTGTCCAGTACTGAGATAAGACCCTTTAATAATCAAAAGAATACCAGCAATTACCGATAGTCCAGCACCCACAGCATGACTGATATAATTAATTCGTTCCTCAGTGTGATCATAATCTGGAACCAGCGGCGCATTCTGCATGATTGTCATTCTTCTTTAAAATATACATTTGTATAGTAATTCAATTTTGCTTTTAGGTTAAGAAGATTTAAACTTGAGGGGCAATTCATTTCAGGTTTTATCTATGTCAACGTTGGCAACTCTCTCAGACCAAGAACAGCAGTTTTTAGATGTATTTCAGCAAGCTGTTGAAAGTGATCAATTTGATCGTCTGATCTTAAGCCAGTATAAAGGTGAACTGCAGGATTTAGAGAAAATGACCTTGCGAGTCATTTCATTAAATGGGCAAAAAGTACTGAGCTGTTTGTATCGCCATAAAACTCAGGATGTCACCAAAAACTATCCTTTAGCGGATGCACTGGCACAGGTGACAGTATTATTAGCATGTTGCAAGCAAGCCAATTTAATGACGCTAGATGAAGAATTACAGCTGAAAAAAAACAAGAAAAAAGCCATGTTGACCCGTACTAAAAACAAAAACTCGACGCTTCAGGTCAAGTCCGCTGAACAGGGTCATGACCGGATTAAACAACGTTATGTTGATCAGGACAGCATCTTTTTACAGCATCTCGGCATTAGCGATCATAACGCGCAGATCATTCCGAGCATGGCGCGTAAATGGAAACAGATTAATAAATTTGTCGAGATTTTTTCGGGTGCATTGGCGCAACTCAAGCCACAAGTCGAAGGTCTGCGTGTGGTGGATTTTGGCTCTGGTAAAGGCTATCTGACCTGTGCTTTATATGACTATATGCAAAAACATGGTGAGACGCCGTGGGTTACAGGGGTGGAACTGAATCCGAAAATGGTCGAGTTCTGCCAAAAGGTCGCGCAACAATCTGGCTTTGATCAGCTCGACTTTTTTCAGGGCGATGTGCGTACTTATGCACCGAAACGCCTGGATGTAATGATCGCTTTGCATGCCTGTGATGTGGCAACGGATTTTGCGATTCACAGCGGTATTCGCCTGAATGCACAGATGATCATGTGTGCGCCATGTTGCCATAAGGAATTGCGCCCACAGTTACAGGCGCCAAAAGTGCTGAGTCCGATGCTGCAATTTGGTATTCATGCCGGTCAACAGGCAGAAATGCTGACCGATACCATTCGTGCGTTATTGCTGAAAGCCTATGGTTATGAAACCAAAGTTTTTGAGTTTGTGGCACTGGAACATACCAGTAAAAATAAAATGATTCTGGCGACGAAACGCAAAGATTACCAACAACCCGATCAGGAGGTCTTGAAACAGATTCAGGACTTGAAAGAAATGTACGCTATCCAAAAACATTCACTGGAATTGTTATTGAATAATCAGTGGGATCAGCAGGGGATTGGTTCTAAATGCTAAAGGATTCAGAGCTTAAAATTGTTTCGGGTGGTTGGGAGGATTTAGCGAAGCATGCCAAAACCATTCGCGAAGCCGTGTTTATTCAAGAACAGAATATCGCTGCTGAAGAAGAATGGGATGAGCAAGATGCCATTTCCATCCATTTTGTGGTCTATGAAAAGGGGCATGCGATAGCCACTGCAAGATTGCTGGCGAATAACAGTGTAGGTCGTGTTGCAGTGTTAAAGCCACATCGTGGCTTGAAGATCGGGCAGCAATTGATGCAGGCGATTATCGATTATGCCAAAGCAGATCATCGAAAAGATTTAAAACTGTCTTCGCAAGTACATGCCATCGGTTTTTATCAGGCATTGGGTTTTAAGGTTCAGGGCGAAGACTATCTGGATTGCGGCATCCCGCATATTAATATGTATTTAAACCTTTAATTTTTTAGTTATTGAGATACAAAAAAGCGAGGCATTGACCTCGCTTTTTTACGCCCTTACTGAATCAAGATCAGTGGCCATGCGCTGAGCTATGCTCGGCACTCTCCATATTGGCATGTTCTTCAGTTGACATATTATGTTCATTCGCTGTTGTATCGGAATGAGCCGTATTGGCAGTCGCACGTGCCTCACGATCTGCTTGAGCCTTCGCAATTGCTTCAGGAGACATGGTCGGTGCATTTTTAAAAGCATGCTGCTGGGTGGTTTGTTTATTTTGCTGGCTTGGCATGTAATCCGGTTCATTCGTCACCGCAAGCCAAAAAATAAACATGAATAATCCACCTAAAATACAGAAGATAATAAGTGCTTTCCAACCCCAAGGGGATTTTTCAGGTGAACTGTGATCAGTCATAGGTCTTACCCACGTGGATATCAAACTTATGTAACTTTATAACATAAATTGATCAAAAAGCAGATCAAAATCTGTCATTAGACGAGTGTATCCAGTGATTCAGCTAGATCCGGAAAATAAAAAGAGCAACTCAGTTCCTCTTTTTATTTAGAGCTCAAAATTATTGAATTGGCTGGCCTTCTGCTGCCCGGTCTTTCAGGAGTTGCGGTGCTTTGAAGCGTTCACCATACTTATTTTCGAGTACCTTGGCACGGGTCAGCGCCTTGGCCAGACCATACTGATTTAAGAATTGCACCGCGCCACCCGTCCAGGCTGCAAAGCCAATGCCAAAAATGGAACCGACATTGGCATCGACCACAGACTCCAGCACGCCTTCTTCCAGACAGCGCACGGTATCCAGTGCCTGCACAAACAGCAAACGATCCATCATTTCCTGTTCAGAAAGATCAACCTCTTTTTTCCAGTGGTTGAGACCCGTCCAGAGCTGCTTTTTACCATTTTCTGGATAATCATAAAAACCTGCCCCGGCAGCCTTACCTTTGCGGTTAAACTCATGAATCATACTGTGAATAACTTCATCTGCGGGTGATTTGGTGATGGTCTGACCTTGTGCTTCTAAGGCTTTGTATCTTTCATTGGCCACATGTTCGGAGAGGGTCAAGGACACTTCATCCTGAATGGCCAAAGGCCCGACTGGCATACCGGCTTTGAGTGCGGCCATTTCAATCCGTGCCGGATGCACGCCTTCTGCCAGCAGGCGCAAACCTTCTTGAACGAACGTACCAAAGACACGACTGGTAAAGAAGCCACGGCTGTCATTTACCACAATCGGTAATTTGCCAATCTGCTGGACAAAGTCAAAGGCTTTGGCCAGTGTTTCTGCTGAAGTATTTTGCCCCTTGATAATTTCGACCAGCTGCATTTTATCGACTGGACTAAAGAAATGCAGACCGATAAAGTTCTGATCATTTTTTGAAGCCTGAGCTAAATCTGTAATAGGCAGGGTCGAAGTATTCGATGCCATCACGCCATGACTGGCAAGATACTGTTCTGCTTCTTGTGTGACTTGAGCTTTCAGTGCGGGATTTTCAAACACCGCTTCAATGATCAGGTCACAACCGGCCAGATCTTGATTGGATGCAGTCGCTTGAATCAGGCTTAAAACCTGATCTCGTTGATCAGCAGATAAACGTCCTTGAGCTACTTTTTTATCCAGCAGTTTCTGGCTATAAGCTTTACCTTTTTCAGCCGCTTCAATCGAAATGTCTTTTAAAATAACCTGAATGCCTTTGCTGGCAGTCACATAAGCAATGCCTGCACCCATCATGCCTGCGCCCAGAATGCCAACTTTAGTGGCTTTCCATTTCGCAATCTTTTGGGGACGGCTGGCACCGGATTTGATCGCATTCAATCCATGCCAAAAAGTAGCGATCATATTTTTAGAAATCTGACCGGTGGCCAGATAAGTAAAGTAACGCGATTCAATGGTCAGCGCCGTATCGACATCGACCTGAGCACCTTCTACCGCTGCCGACATGATTGCTTCAGGTGCAGGATAGCAACCTTTGGTTTTATCACGCAGCATCGCTGGGGCAATCGCCAGCATCTGTGCAACTGCTGGCGTTGAAGGGCTACCACCCGGAATTTTGTAGCCTTTTACATCAAAAGGCTGTTGTGACTTCGGATTGGCTTTGATCCAGACAATGGCTTTGTCTAAGAGTTCATCGGTATTGTCTGCCACATCGTGAATCAGCCCTAAAGATCGGGCTTTCTCTACACCCAACTGTTTGCCTTCCATCAACAAGGGAAAGGCATTTTGCAGGCCGAGCAGGCGCACGCTACGGACAATACCACCACCACCGGGTAGTAAACCCAGTGTGACTTCAGGCAGGCCAAACTTGCTTTTAGGGTCATTCAAGGCAATACGATGATGGGCACACAGAGCAATCTCCCAGCCACCGCCCAGTGCTGTGCCATTTAGTGCAGCCACAACCGGAATGCCGCGGGTTTCGATATAACGCATCTGCGCTTTCATCTCTTCAATCATGTTGAAGAATTCAGTCGCATGTTCAGGTGTAGCTTGAATCAGTTCATCCAGATCGCCACCGGCAAAGAAGGTTTTTTTCGCAGACCGGAAAATGATGCCAGTAATATTTTCATCAGCTTTGAGTTTTTCTACGGTTTCAGCCAAAGCGCTACGAAAATCTGCATTCATGGTATTGGCAGACTGGTTTGGAGAATCAAAGGTCAGAATGACGATATTATCTTCAGTTTTTTGATATTGAATTGCGCTCATAAATTTTTATCCAGATCATAATGGGATGAATTTGGAATTAATATCCTGATTAGATTTTAGAAATTTTCCTTATTCCGGAGCCTTTCCAAATTCATCTAAATTCTTGGTTTAAGCTTCAGTTCGACCTGCCTTACGAAATGTATTTCTCATTTAGCAAAAGTAGGCAAAACCATTGTCATACGCAAAATCTATTAATTTTGTAAAACAATGATCTTGCGCTAAAACCAAAGCAGTGCTTTGGTTTTGCTCAGGTTGCATATGACTAAAACGTGAATCAAACACTTTAAATATTTGAGTTAAACCAATTCAATAATGGTGGCGATGCCCATACCGCCACCGACACACAGTGTGGCTAGTCCACGTTTTTTGCCTTGGCGTTCTAACTCATCCAGTAAAGTTCCCAGAATCATCGCGCCTGTTGCGCCCAATGGATGACCCATAGCGATTGCACCACCATTCACATTCACTTTCGCTGGATCAACATTGAGTTCGCTAATAAATCGCATCACCACCGCAGCAAAAGCTTCATTGACTTCAAACAGGTCAATATCATCAATCGTCAAGCCAGCTTTAGCCAAAGCTTTACGTGCTGCCGGGGCAGGGCCGGTCAGCATAATGGTAGGATCAGCCCCGACCAGCGCCGTGGCCAGTACTTTGGCACGCGGTTTTAAACCTTGTTCTTTGACCGCTTGTTCCGATGCGATGAGAACCACGGCTGCACCATCGACGATTCCGGAAGAATTCCCGGCATGATGCACATGATTCACCGTGCCAACTTCAGGATATTTTTGTAGGGCGATGGCATCAAAGCCCATCTGTCCCATGGTCGCGAAACTAGGATTGAGTTTGCCTAAGCCTTCAGCAGTTGTGGTCGGTTTGATAAATTCGTCTTTGTCCAGAATCACCACACCGGCCTTGTCTTTGACCGGGATAACAGAAGCGTTGAAATAACCATTGGCTTGTGCGGCAGCGGCTTTCTTCTGGGATTGCTCGGCAAACTGGTCTACGTCGGTGCGGCTATAACCGTCAATCGTGGCAATCAAGTCCGCGCCAATACCTTGCGGAATAAAATCACAGGCCATATTGGTTTCGGGATCCAGTGCCCAAGGGCCGCCATCGGAACCCATCGGCACGCGGGACATGGATTCGACGCCGCCTGCAACGACCAGATCTTCCCAGCCAGAACGGATTTTTTGTGCAGCCAGATTGACAGCTTCCAGACCGGAAGCACAGAAACGGTTGATTTGTACACCGGCGACATCATTGTCCCAACCCGCTGCGATCGCCGCGGTTTTGGCAATATCGGCGCCTTGATCACCAATCGGAGTGACACAACCCAGCACAATATCATCGACTTTTGATGTATCAAATTGATGACGTGCCTGAAGTTCGTTAAGCAAGCCAGTCAGTAATGAAATGGGTTTGACTTGATGTAAAGATCCATCTTTTTTACCTTTTCCGCGTGGCGTGCGAATGGCGTCGATAATATATGCCTCGCTCATAGCATGTCCCTTTTATTAATTTGCTGAAAATTATTCTAATGACTCGAGTGTAATACTTAAATTTTGAAGTGCAATGACGAGAACGGACCAGATCATTTGATGATTTTTGCCAATAAAAAAAGCCCAGGTCTGGAAACCTGGGCTGGAGAAGAGGATATCCAGAATTTTAATTAATGATAACCATGCAACTGGCGATATAGACCTGGGGTTACACCGGTCCATTTCTTGAAGGCACGATGGAAGGTACTGGTTTCACTGAAACCGACCTGCTGCGCGACATCTTCGAGGGTTAGATCTGGATTCAATAACAGATGAATCGCGGCATCACGGCGCAAGGCATCTTTCACACCTTGATAGCTTTTACCTTCGGCTGCCAGACGGCGGCGCAAGGTTTGAGGAGATAAATACAGCATTGACGCGACATCGTTTAATGTCGGCATTTCTTCGCCAATCTGGCTCTTCAATACATCACGGATTCTTGAGGTCAGCGAGTTGGTATTTTTAAACTTCACCAAGAGCTGAGCAGGCGCAGCTTTCAAGAATTCCTCTAAGGTTTCTTCATTCTGACGGATCGGCAGGTCCAGATAGTCCGCAGCAAAGGTGATTTCGGTGCGTGGCATGTCGAACTGCATTACCGGCGCAAAGAACAGGGCATCATATTCATCGGCATGGGCTGGACGTGGATAGCTAAAATGCACACGTTCCAGCGGTAAACGACGTTCAATCAGCCAAGATGCCAGACCATGCCAGATCATCAGCATACTTTCGGTAATAAAATGATCCGGATCCATTGCATTTGGAATGAGGGGCACCAGACGTGCTTCGTGTTTGTCACGTTCCAGGGTCACCGACCAGTCATCACCGAAGAGTTTATAGAACTGTGAGGAAAGTTCCAGTGCATCACCGAGGGTTTTGGCATGAATGATGAGCTGACACATGATGGCAAAAGTGCCCAATCGGCGTTGCTGTTTGTCAAAGCCAACATGCTCGTCCTGGGTCACCATCCATAACATTTTAATAAAGCGGGTATATTGTTCAGGTGAAATACGGGCTTTAGGTTGATGCAGCAGTTCTGCTTCAATTCCGACGTGAGACAATAAAGTATCGACATCCATGCCTAGACGCTTGACGCCAGATAAGGCTGCATTGACGAAATGGATACTGATCGTATCACGACTCATGTTTAATCCTTCAGTCTCTTTAATGTTCACTAATATTTGACCTAAATGACGAAAAATAATAAAGCAATGGCAATTTACAAGAACACCTTTGCCATTTTCTTACATATTAGATTGCCGAAACTATCAAGGTAAATGGCTGAACATGACATTGTTTTTATGCATTTATGTTTCTATGATGCTGAAAAAAGCAATATAAGTAGAGCAAATACTCCAATGTCATATACCTTAAAAGGATTGAAAATTCTAGACTTTTCTACATTATTACCAGGCCCATTCGCGACATTATATCTGGCTGATCTCGGCGCCGAGGTTGTGCATATTGAATCACCGACCCGCCCGGACCTGTTGCGATTAATGCCCCCCTTTGCCAATGGACAGGCCACCTCACAGAGTTATCTGAACCGAAACAAGCAATCGGTAGCACTGGATTTGAAAGATCCGGCCAATATCGAACTGGTCAAATCCAAGATTGCAGATTATGACATTGTGATTGAGCAATTCCGTCCCGGCGTGATGCAACGGCTTGGACTGGACTACTCAATCTTAAGCGAAATTAACCCCAAATTAATTTACTGTTCTATCACTGGTTATGGCCAAACCGGTACTTATAAAGCGAAAGCAGGACATGATATTAACTATCTGGCCTTGTCCGGTATTGCTGGACACAGTGGCCGGATCGAAAGTGGGCCACCTGCTTTAGGCATTCAGGTTGCCGATGTAGCCGGTGGTTCCATGCATGCCGTGATTGCAATTCTGGCAGCGGTGATCGAACGCCAGCGCAGCGGTAAAGGTCAATATATTGATATTTCCATGACCGATTGTGTGGTCACCATGAATAATCTGGCCGCATCTGCTAGTCTGGCCGGCAATCAGCATCAACGACCTGAGTCTGGCTATCTGAATGGCGGGACTTTCTATGACTATTATGCAACACAGGATGGACGTTATCTGTCGATTGGCAGTCTGGAACCTCAATTTATGCAGGGATTGGCACAGGCTTTAGAGCTGCCGATTATTCTAGAAAAAGGCAATTCTTTTGCTCCAGAAGATCGTGCTGCGGTGAAACAGGCAATTCAAAATAGAATAAAGTCAAAATCATTAGCGGAATGGCAAACACTATTCGCAGCGCTGGATGTCTGTGTTGAGCCGGTGCTAAAACTTGAAGAAGCTTTGCATTCTGATTTAGCGCAACAGCGAGAATGGCTAGTTCAGGTTCCATTAAAACCCGATAGTCAGCAGACCGAAGCACAACTGGCCTGTCCGATTAAATTTTCACGTTCAAAGATACGTTATGATTTTGTCGGTCAGTTTTTGGGTGAGAGTGAAAAATGGTAATATTTTTAATTATTTAAAAGACAAAAAAGGATAAAAATATAGAAATATCACTATATGAAAATAACTGCTAATGATTGATGAATTAAAGCATTATTGCTTTAAAACTACACTAAATGCGCTAAACCGTGATATCAGTGAAACTTTGGCAGGCTTATCAATAAAACAGCTATGAAATATGTATAAAAAGCATTTTATTGATAGGTTTAATCTCGCTATCCTTACGCTCGATATAATAGAAACTACTAGCAGCTGTACGCCATGTATTTATATACTGATTTCGATCAGCAACTGATTAATGAACGTGTTGCACAGTTCCGTGACCAAACGGAACGTTATTTAGCCGGTAAACTCACCGAAGATGAGTATCGTCCGCTTCGTCTGCAAAATGGTCTGTATGTACAGCGTTATGCGCCGATGTTACGTATTGCAGTGCCTTATGGTTTGATGAACTCAAAGCAACTGCGTAAAGTGGCTGATTTGGCTAAAGAATATGACCGTGGTTACGCGCATATTTCGACCCGTCAAAACATCCAGTTTAACTGGCCGGCACTGGAAAACGTGCCAGATATGCTGGCTGAACTGGCGACCGTGCAAATGCATGCGATTCAGACTTCAGGCAACTGTATCCGTAATACCACGACGGATCAGTATGCCGGTGTAGTGGCTGGTGAAATTGCCGATCCGCGTCCGACCTGTGAATTGATCCGTCAATGGTCAACTTTCCATCCGGAATTTGCCTTCTTGCCACGTAAGTTCAAGATTGCAGTCTCTGCGCTTGAAGAAACCGATCGTGCCGCCACTGCATTCCACGATATCGGTGTATATATTGTGCGTAATGAAGCCGGCGAAATGGGCTATAAAATCAAAGTGGGTGGTGGTCTCGGCCGTACGCCAGTGATTGGCAGCTTTATCCGTGAGTTCCTGCCACGTGAAGACCTGATTGCTTATCTTGAAGCAGTGCTTCGTGTGTATAACTTGCATGGTCGTCGCGACAACAAATATAAAGCCCGTATCAAAATTTTGGTCAAAGCTTTAACGCCAGCGGTATTTGCTGAGAAAGTTGAAGCTGAATTTGCGCATACTGTTAAGACTTTGAAAATCGATGCAGACACCTTGGCAAAAATGGATGAGAACTTCACCCCATTTGATTATCAAGATTATGCAGATGAAGATTTTACTGAATTGTTTGCGCAATATCCAAAATTCAAACAGTGGTTCAATATCAATACCAATGCCCATAAAGTGAAAGGTTATCGTATTGTGACGATTTCACTGAAACGTGCCGGCATTGCACCGGGTGATGTCAGCACCGAAGAAATGAACCTGATTGCAGACCTTGCCGATCAGTACACTTTCGGTGAATTACGTACCACGCATGAACAAAATATCTCGCTGGTCGATGTGCCGCAAAAAGATTTGTTCGCTGTATGGCAAACTCTTGAACAAAACAACCTGGCACGTGCCCATATCGGTTTCTTGACCGACATCATCTGCTGCCCGGGCGGTGATTTCTGTTCATTGGCCAATGCAAAATCGATTCCGATTTCTGAAGCGATTTCACGCCGTTTTGATGATCTGGATACCATTTACAACTTGGGTAAACTGGACTTGAACATCTCTGGTTGTATGAATGCCTGTGGTCATCACCATGTCGGTAATATCGGGATCTTGGGTGTTGATAAAAAAGGCGCTGAATTCTACCAGATCACGCTTGGCGGTAATGCAGACCATGATGCCTCAATTGGCGACATTCTTGGGCCGTCATTTGCAGCAGATGTAGTGCCGGATATTGTAGAAGAAATTCTTAATACCTATCTTGATCTACGTCAGGATGCTGAAGAGTTTATCGATACTTATCGCCGTGTTGGCATCCAACCATTCAAGGAGCGTGCATATGCTTAATACCGCACTCGCAGTGCTCTCTAAAGATGGCACAGTGACAGAAAATACTTACCAGCTCATCGGTGAAGAGGGTGTTTTACCACAAGGTGATGTGGTTCTGACGGTAGATCAGTTAGATCAACTTCGCCATGTTTCAGGTAAAAAAGCATTGTACTTAACCGTTGATGCTTCACCTGAAAGCAATGAATTTCCGCTAGCTCAATTAGATGCAATCTTTATTGAATTCGCCGGTTTTAATGATGGCCGTGGCTATTCATTTGCAGCACTTTTACGCCGTCAAGGTTTCCAAGGCGAACTTCGTGCCACTGGTGATGTATTCAAAGATGTGTTGAACTACATGAAGCGTTCTGGTTTCGATACTTTCGTGATTAAAGAAGGTAAAGACATTCAGGAGGCGGCTGCCGGTTTAAATGATTTTAAAAATCCGTACCAGGCATCGACCGCGGTGAATCAGGCAAATTATCAAACAGGTGCCTAACCTGAGAGTTAAAAAGCTTGTCTGTAAATAAGTCTATTTTTCTTATAAACAAAAAGCCTGCAATGCAGGCTTTTTGTTTGCTTTAGACGATAGATATGATTGTTTCTATACTATCCTGAATGCTTTAAATTGCTGCGAATTGCTGTAGCATAAGTATCTTTATGCTGAGAGTAACGCGAGCAGAGCGCTAATTTTCGAGTATGCAAAATCAATCAAGAGGGCGATTTTAATGGGATCGTCATCTGATTTATTTTTTTAATTTTTTCATGATGAAGTGACTTGTCTTTATGCAAAATTCTATCCGTATTGGTATTGCTGGTTATGGCAACTTGGGTCGTGGCGTTGAAACCGCCATTCAAAAGAATCCAGATTTACAACTTGTGGGTATTTTTACCCGTCGTGCGCCTGAAACGGTATCTCCTTGTTTCGCAGCAACCCAAGTGTTCCATATGGACTCACTGACAGATTTCCAAGATAAAATTGATGTGCTGATTTTATGTGGCGGTTCAAAAGACGACTTACCGCAACAAGGTCCGATCTTGGCCAGCCAGTTTAATATTGTCGATAGTTTTGACACCCACGCACGTATTCCTGAATATTATGCAGCGGTCGATGCACCTGCAACAGCCAGCAAGAAAACTGCGATGATCTCCATTGGTTGGGATCCAGGCATGTTCTCGATCAATCGCTTATTTGGTGAAGCTTTACTGCCAGACGGTGAAACCTATACTTTCTGGGGCAAAGGCTTAAGCCAGGGTCATTCAGATGCCATTCGTCGTGTAGAAGGTGTGAAAGCAGGGGTGCAATATACCATTCCTTCAACAGAAGCAATTGAGAAAGTACGTAGTGGTGTTCGTCCAGTATTAACGACCAAAGAAAAACATACCCGTGAGTGTTATGTGGTGCTTGCAGAGGGTGCAGATGCAGAAGCAGTGAAGCAAGCGATTGTGACCATGCCGGATTATTTTGCCGACTATGACACGACTGTGAATTTCATTGATGAAGTAACTTTAGCACAAGATCACCAGCGTATGCCGCATGGTGGTTTTGTGATTCGTAGTGGAAACACCAGTGATGCACATAAACAAGTGCTTGAGTTTTCATTAAAACTAGAAAGTAATCCAGAATTTACAGCCAGCGTTTTAGTTGCTTATGCACGTGCAACTTATCGTTTAAATCAAATGCAGCAGTATGGTGCAAAAACAGCATTTGATGTGGCACCGGGCTTGTTGTCAATGAAATCACCTGAGCAACTTCGTAAAGAAATTCTTTAAGTCTTATCATTTAAAGTACAGCTTTGAATATTTGACGATAAAAAGCCTCCAATCGGAGTAATGCCAGTCAGTTAAGCAAAAAAAGTTAAAATGCTGTAAAAAGAGCGTATGTAAATACGCTCTTTTTTTATGAATTTATCTCAGAATTTAGATTTAACATTAAAACAAACCCTACCTTCACTTTCACAATTCAGTGAATTGATTGATTTAAACTGGATTGAAGATTGTTTAAACCAAACAGGTAAAGCATCAATTCGAAAAAGAAAACTGCCTGCTGAACATGTTGTTTGGCTGGTAATCGGACTTGCTCTATTTCGAAATCAGCCGATTTGGTATGTGGTTCAACAATTGCGACTTGTTTTCGGTACGGCAGAATACTGTGTACCGAGTGCATCCGTACAAGCAAGACAGTGCTTAGGCTTAGAACTCATGAGTGCTTTATTTGCGACATTAAGTCAGGCATGGTTTAAAGACTCACAACAACAATATAGCAACTTTCACGGTCTATGCGTTTGTGCTGTAGATGGTGTGGTTTGGTCTATGCCTCATACAGAAGAAAACTTTAAGCACTTTGGTTCATCCAAAGGCAAAACAGCAGCTGCACCTTAGCCAGTCAATTAAAAGCACCAGTTCGCAGTATTACCCTATTTGATCGTGCTTACTTCTCTGCTGATTTTTTAGTGAGCTGGCAATCTCAGGCAGAAGAGAGTCATTGGTTGATGCGAGCAAAGGACAACCTGCGTTATGAAGTGATTCATCATAATGCGGCCCATGACTTTCAGATCAAAATGCCTGTTTCAGCAAGAGCAAAAAAGATAAATCCGTCATTGGGTGACTATTGGGAAGCACGTTTAATTGAAGTTGAATATGCAGGGAAAATAAGACGTTACATTACATCATTAACAGATTCTAAAGTTTATCCATTCAAAGACCTTGCAATGCTTTATATCCAGCGTTGGGAAATAGAAATGTGTTATCGGGAAATTAAAAGTGATTTACAGGATGCAAGGATTTTAAGAAGCAAACAACCTGATTTGGTCTATCAAGAATTGTGGGGAGTATTTATTGCTTATAATATCTTAAGAAGACAGATGAGGTTTATCGCTGAACATGCAAAGGTGAGTCCTTTAAGGATCAGTTTCCATATTGCATCCATGAGTATTATCAATATTTTAAGGCATACACCTTTAGAATCAGCAGGAAACCTGCCCAAACATTTAGCACAATTATTTGAACAATCTAAAATATTTGTATTACCTGAAAAAAGGCAAAGGCAATGTCCGCGAGTAGTGAAAATTAAAGCACAAAAATATCCAAGAAAATGCCAGTCAATTTCTTAACTGACTGGTATTATCCAATCGGAGGCTTTTTGATTTCTAAAATTCCCCCTCCTTTATTAAAGGATGAGGAACGATGTTCCGCAAGAGAGGAGGATTTCTAAAATCCCTCTAAATCTCTCTTTTAAAGGGGAGGCTTTTAATTAAAGCAACTCAATCGCCACAGCAGTCGCTTCACCGCCACCGATACAAAGTGCAGCAATACCACGTTTACCAGCGGTACGTTTCAGCGCATGAATCAAAGTCAGGATAATACGTGAACCGGTTGAACCGACAGGATGACCGAGGGCACAGGCACCGCCATTAATATTGACTTTTTCAGGATCAAGCTTGAACTCATCCATTGGACACATGGTCACCATGGCAAAGGCTTCATTGATTTCCCAGAGGTCGACATCTTGAGCATTCCAACCTGCTTTATCGAGAACCTTTTGAATTGCACCCACTGGCGCTATGGTAAATTCAGAAGGATGCTGTGAATTTGAAGCATAGGCAACAATTTTGGCCAAAGGATTTAAACCTTTTGCTGCGGCATGATCCGCTGAGCTAATCACCAGAGCTGATGCACCATCAGAAATTGAGCTGGCATTGGCAGCGGTAATGGTGCCGTCTTTGGCAAAGGCTGGACGCAGGGTTGGAATTTTATCAATATTGGCATTGAAGGGTTGTTCATCTTTATCAACAACCACATCACCTTTACGTGTTTTTACCGTCACAGCTACGATTTCATCAGAAAAATAGCCTTCATTCACAGCAGTTTGTGCACGTTTCAATGAGCGAATGGCGAAATCATCCATCTGTTCGCGAGTATAGCCTTTGGTATTTGCCATATCTTGGGCAAATGAACCCATCAAACGACCTGTCTCAGCATCTTCAAGACCATCTAGGAACATATGATCTTTAATTTCGCCATGTCCCATGCGGAAGCCGCCGCGCGCTTTTGGCAATACATAAGGCGCGTTGGTCATTGATTCCATCCCCCCTGCAACCACAATATTTGCAGAACCGGCTTTAATCATATCGGCTGCTTGCATCACCGCTTTCATGCCAGAACCACAGAGTTTGTTAATGGTCACAGCACCCGTTGAATCCGGAAGGCCGGCTTGACGCATCGCTTGACGTGCAGGTCCCTGTTTTAAACCTGCAGGAAGAACACAACCCATAATGACTTCTTCAATATCTGCGGGTTGTAAACCTGAACGAGCAATTGCTTCTTTAATTGAAGCGGCACCAAGTTCAGGAGCCGTTACACTGGCAAGGCTACCTTGAAAGCCACCCATGGCTGTACGTGCACCATTGACAATCACGATGTCGGTCATTGTTATATCTCCGTATAAGTTTTAATCAATTTTTCAAACATAAGCAGTATATTGAAAAAAACCCAGGATTGAAGGGTTAATCGCAGTTAATCTTAAACTGGATAGTTCTGTTAGCATGAGGAGAGGCTTTCTACCCGGATATGCCCCATTTTACTCAACACGATGCGCTGTTGGCTCGAAAGCTGAGTGGAACAATAATAGAAACTGCCATTTGAACCAATCGGAAGGGCTGTATGTGCCTGATAAGTGACACTCGGTGAGCTTAAAGCACCCCGCCAGCTCAGGTTGCCATATTTAAGATTCAGTGCATCAATGTGTAAAATTTGTTCACCTGCATCGACTTGCCGGTTTTTATTTTTATCAATAAAGACCAGTATATTTTTATTCCATTGATTGGGGTGACAGCTGAGTGAATCCTGACTGGGACAGATCACAATATTCTGGTGAAACACGGCAGCCTGACTACGTGCATAACGGTTAACCGCAGATAATTTGATAGGAATCTGTTTGGCTTCCTGTCTGGACTGATATTCATGAAAGTAAGGCAGGGCAATACTGGCCAAAATTGCAAGCACTGCAATACAGATAATCAATTCAACAATAGTGAACGCTCTTGTTATTTTTCTATACATAGAGTTACCTGATTTATATATTATTTTTATAGGAAACATGTTATTAATTATGCGTTTTTTATGCTTTGTTGAGCGTGTAATTTAGCTGTTACTCAAAATTCAAGAAAGCTATTAAAAAATAATTGGCAATCACAATAGGCCATTCAGAATAAAAAATTGAGTAAAAAATTACTGAATTACAACGGAAATTGTAAGTAATTTTGTCAATAATTTACTTGATTAAATTAATCAAGCACTTGGAAAAATAATAAAGTGTTTGTATGATGCCATGTGAATAGCTTAAGAATAAAACTGGGGTAATAAAAAGCCTATCTCAGGATGGCCTATTACGGGCTTGAGCTTGAACAACAATTGTTATCTCTGGAGGATAAATCCATGAAAATGAGTCGTATTGCTTTAGCTATGCTTGTAGCTGCACCTTTTGCTGCTGCAAATGCAGGCGTAACTGTTACTCCATTAATGCTGGGTTATACTTGGCAAGACACTAAACACAACAATGGTCAGTCACAGTTGTTATCATCACAACTTGGTCAAGGCGAAATGAAAGACGACTTGTTCGTTGGTGCAGCGCTTGGTGTTGAATTGACTCCATGGTTAGGTTTTGAAGCTGAATATAACCAAGTGAAAGGCGATGTTAGCCAAATGAATGGTTCGCGTAATCGTGAACAACGTCCTGATACACAAGTTCTACCTGGTGCTGAGTACAAATCAACTCAAATCAATGGTAACTTCTATGTTACTTCTGATTTAATCACTGGCAACTATGACAGCAAAGTGAAGCCTTATCTATTAGCGGGTGCCGGTCACTACAAATACAAATTTGATGGCGTAGGTCGTGAGAACTCTGTAAATGCAGCAAATGCGATTGACCGTGGTAACACTGAAGAAGGTACTCTAGGTAATGCAGGTATCGGTGCATTCTGGCACATTAACGATGCATTGGCGCTCCGTACAGAAGCTCGTGGTACTTATCACTTCGACGAACAGTTCTGGAACTATACAGCGCTTGCTGGTCTTAACGTAGTTCTAGGTGGCCGTCTGAAACCAGCTGCTCCAGTAGTAGAAGTTGCTCCAGTTGAGCCTGTAACTCCGGTTGCTCCAGCTCCACAAGAGTTGACTGAAGACCTGAACATGGAACTTCGTGTGTTCTTTGATACCAACAAATCAAACATCAAAGATCAATACAAACCTGAAATCGCGAAAGTTGCTGAGAAGTTAGTTGAATATCCAAACGCTACTGCTCGCATCGAAGGTCATACTGATAACACTGGTCCACGTGCACTAAACGAACGTTTGTCTCTGGCTCGTGCTAACTCTGTTAAATCTTCACTTGTGAACGAATACAACGTAGATGCATCTCGTTTGTCTACTCAAGGTTTCGCTTGGGATCAACCGATTGCTGACAACAACACTAAAGAAGGTCGTGCTATGAACCGTCGTGTATTCGCGACGATCACTGGTAGCCGTACTGTACTAGTTGAAGGTCAACAACAAGCTCAATAATTAATTATTGAATTGTTAAAAAAGCGGCTCCTATGAGCCGCTTTTTTTATATCTGAATTTTGACTACACTACCTAGGCACTGAAAATGTAGTTGAGTAAAAGCGTGAGTATAGAAATTCCGGAAGATTTACAAAATCTGGAAGCCAATAGCGGAATTTTCTCGATCTGGATGATTTTTCATCATTATGGGATTGATCTGCATATTCCGGACTTGGTTCAGCTCTGTCGCCATGATCCCGAGATGGGAGCCTCAACTATTGGCCTTGCAGTGGCTTTGCAGACGCTGGGACTGCATGTTGCTTTTTTTAGCGAATATGATGCAGATAAACAGCCAGTCGAGCTTGATTTTTATCAACAAGCACAGACACTTAAAATACCTGTTGAAGAGCGTGTGATCTCTTATACAGAAATCCAGCAGCAGGTGGAAGCAGGCCGTTTCGTGATTGTTTTCTACGATACCTTAGAAGGGGTCGGTAATCATTCATTGATCTATGCAATAGATGAACATGAGATCAGTTTCTTTGACAGTTTTGATGCGATGCCGGCAGATGTATTCGAGCAGCAGCGTCAGGCAGAGGGGATCTGTCAGCAAGTGATTGTGATTGATGACCGTAATTTTGTCATGCGGCATAACTAATCTAAGAAATTAAAAAATCAGCCCGTAGACTGATTTTTTAATTTATGATGGTTTATTCCTGATCAAGTTTCATAGGTTGTACATCCATCTCTTGATAAGACACCAGTTTGGATTTTTTCTTCCATTTGTATCCGAACCAGATTGCCAAGAACAATGGAATACTGATATAGGTCGAGAGAACCCCCATCCATTGACCTGCCAGAACATCCTGATAGTTTTGACCAAGGACGACAATCGCACAGAGAATAAAAGCAAACCAAGGAGCAAAGGGGAAGAACTTGGCGCGATAAGCCAGATCTTCCAGTTTGTAGCCTTGAGCCAAGTAACCTTTGCGGAAGCGATAGTGTGAAATCGCAATCCCGAGCCAGACAATAAAGCCGCACATGCCCGACATATTGAGTAGCCAGTTAAAGACTTCCTGTTCACCGAAGAAGGTGGTCAGGAAACACAGTGCTGCGATCGCAGTGGTGGCATACAGGGCATTCATCGGTACACCACGTGGATCCAGACGGCCAAACAGTTTTGGCGCACTACCTTTACGTGCCATATCAAATAGCATGCGTGTAGATGAATACATGCCTGAGTTACCCGCAGACAGAATGGCTGTCAAAATCACCGCATTCATAATGCTCGCAGCAAAGGCAAAGCCGGCCTTTTCATAGAGCAGGGTAAAAGGAGAAAGCGCAATATTGTCGGTCGCAGCCGCCTGTAATAAGCGTGGGTCATTGTAGGCAATTAATGTGCCGATAATGAAAATACACACGATATAAAATAACAGGATACGCCAGAAAATCTGCTTGATTGCCACCGGAATGGTTTTCTTTGGATCTTTCGATTCGCCCGCAGCCACCCCGACCATTTCGGTTCCTTGAAAGGAGAATCCGGCAATCATCGCCACGCCAATTAAGGCTTGGAAACCACCGACAAAAGGTGCGTCACCAATACTCCAGTTGGCAAATGCTTCTGCGCCTGGGGTCAGCATAATCTTCACGATCATCCAGATACCGATAATGATAAAGGCAATAATCGCGACAACTTTCACCAGAGAGAAGAAGAATTCAGATTCACCAAAGCCTTTAACTGTCAGGGCATTAATCCCAAAAATAATGGCCAGGAAAATTGCACTCCAATAAACACCAGGAATATCGGGAAACCAGAATTTCATGATGAACTGAACGGCAACCAGCTCAAAAGCTACGGTAATGGCCCAGTTGTACCAGTAGTTCCAGCCCAAGGCGAAACCAAAACCGCCCTCGACATATTTAGTGCCATAAGTGAAAAATGCACCCGAGGTGGGATTATGCGTGGCGAGTTCGCCCAAACTGGTCATCAAGAAATAAATCATGACACCAATCAGTGCATAAGCAAGTAGTGCTCCGCCTGGCCCGGCATTGGCAATGGTCGCACCCGAGGCCAGGAATAGACCTGTACCGATGGATCCGCCAATGGCGATCATATTCAGATGACGAGCACCCAGCTTACGCTGCAGCTGCATCGTATTTTGCGTTTCGCTCATCATGATTCCTTAACATTTTTTTGTGTGCTAGCGAACAGCACTTTAAAGCCTTGTTGATCCGCTTTCACTGTGCAGCGACCAAAGTTTTGTTCAATCAGGGTCGGGTAGTTTAAGAAACGGTTGGCCACGATCCAAAGCTCGCCACCTGATTTTAAATGACGACGCGAAGTTTTACACAAGGTTTCGCTGGCCGTGTAATCGGTCTCGATTCCCATATGAAAAGGCGGATTACTGACAATGGCATGCAAGAACAAGGGTGCATCAGCAATGCCAGTGACCGCTTTAATTTCGATCTGTTCAGGGCTAAGCTGGTTTTCATCAAAGGTCATTTGGGTGGAGGCCAGCGCAAAGGCATCAACATCCATGGCAAAAATCCGGTTTTTCGGATTCAACTTTGCCAGATACGCACTAATCACACCTGCGCCACAACCAAAGTCAGCGATTTTACCCGAGGTAACTTGTGACAAATAAGGTAATAAGGTGGCAGTCCCAATATCTAAACGGTTTTGACTAAACACGCCCGGCAGGGCACAAATATTCAGGTCACCATTCGGGGTCGAGACGCTATAACGCTGTGCCCAGTCTGCAAGTGATTTTTTCTCGACCGTGTGGTCTAGAACCAGTTGCCAAAGCTGGCAATGACGTGCGCTATCCAGTTTGAGGGTTTTACCATAAGGCTGCAACTGTTTGGCTGCACGCTCTATCCCGCCTTTCTTTTCACCAACCAGGAAAATACTGCTGCCCGGTTTAAGTTGTGCTGCCACATTATGCAGTAAATAATTGAGCAGTTCTTTAGACTTGGGTACAAAAATAACCGCCTGATCAAACTCAGCTTCAGGCATCTCTGCGCCAAAGTGGACATCTGCTTGTTGCAACTGGAAATATTGAAAATCATTAAAATTCCATGTCCAGACAGCGGGATTGATAGAGGCATCGAATTCAGCGAGTAGATCATCTGTCGGTGCATTAATGAGTAAGATGCGACCCGACAAAAAATCATATTGTCTTAATAAAACTTCGCTTTTAGGATCCATAGGTATCTCTCCAATATAAAGAACACTGCCTAAGTCTGACCTAGACAGTGTTCTTTGGACATGAAATTACTTCTTTGTTTCAGGAAGTACAACATTCAGAATAAGGGCAGCAATACCGCCAGTGGCAACGCCTGAGCTAAAGATATTACGGAATAACTCAGGAAGATGCTCAAGAATTTGTGGAACTTGTGCAACACCTAAACCCAGTGCCAGTGAAATCGCAATAATCAGCAGGGCACGGCGATCCAGATGTACGCCAGACAGAATATTAATGCCGGAAGCTGCTACTGCACCAAACATCACCATCACTGCACCACCCAGTACCGCTTGCGGAACCGCCTGGATAATCCCGGCAACCGCAGGCAGCAAACCCAGAATGATCAGTAAAGCAGCAATCCAGATGCCGACATAACGGCTCGCTACACCCGTCAACTGAATCACACCGTTATTTTGTGCAAATACCGAACTTGGGAAGGTGTTAAAAATACCGGCAAGGAATGAATTGGCACCGTTAACCAATACACCGCCTTTAATGCGCTGCATCCATTTTGGCCCATCGACTGGCTGGTTAGAAAGCTTTGAGGTCGCCGTGATATCGCCAATCGCTTCTAAAGAGGTCACCAGATAAATGAATGCCATCGGAATAAACAGGCTCCAGGAGAAGCTTAAACCGAAATGCATTGGAGTTGGAATCTGTACCAGTGGGGCATCTTTTAAGCCGGAAAAATCCAGATGGCCCATAAAGCCGGCCAGGATATAACCACAAACCAAAGCAATCAAAATGGCAGAACTTTTTACCCAGGTAATCCGGATACGGTTCAGGATAATGATCAGCGCCAAGACTGTGCAGGACATGATTAGGTTGTCTGCATTGGCAAAAGTTTTATCGCTCATGGCCTGATAACCACCGCCCATACTGATTAGACCTTCTTTAATTAAGGTTAAACCAATCAGAAGGACGACAATCCCGGTCACCAAAGGGGTAATCAGTTTTTTTATCCAAGGCAGAATCTGGGACACGCCCATTTCAATAAATGCACCTGCAATCACCACACCAAAAATTGCTGCCATGACTGACTCAACTGGCGTACCGGCAGCAACCATGGCTGAACCAATACCAATAATTGGGCCGATAAAGTTAAAGCTGGTTCCCTGAACAATCAACAGACCGGCACCAAAAGGTCCGACTTTTTTAGACTGTAAAAAAGTCGCGATACCTGAGATCACCAGGGACATGGACAAAATCATGTTGGTGTCTTCTTTGGATACCCCAAGTGCCAGACAAATTAGCAAGCCAGGGGTCACGATCGGGACAATAATTGCCAATAAATGTTGGAATGCAGCTAAAAAAGCAATAAATGGTTTTGGACGATCATCCAGACCATATACCAGGTCGAGTTGATCTTTAGGAGGAGGAGATTGATTAAAATCAGACATGTGTCAATGCAAATTAGGGCAGGGTGGCGCTATTCTAATCGAGTTACACGCCTTTACAAAATCAAAAAAAGCCCATCTCCTTAAAAAAAGTTGAGGAGTGTGGTAACAGTGACTATAAAAGTTTTGTATTTTTCTGTATAATTTGCCCTCAAATTACATACGCATTGAATTTACATGTCAGATATTAAAACTCTCCGTAACATCGCCATTATTGCGCACGTCGATCATGGTAAAACCACTCTTGTAGACAAACTTTTGCAACAATCAGGTGCTCTCGGTGATCGCGCGGGTGAGATTGAGCGTGTCATGGATTCTGGCGCTATCGAAAGTGAACGTGGTATTACCATTCTTGCAAAAAACACTGCAATTAAATGGACGGATGCACGTACCAATACTGAATATCGCATTAACATCGTGGACACCCCGGGACACGCCGACTTCGGTGGTGAAGTTGAACGTGTAATGTCGATGGTTGACTGCGTACTTCTTCTTGTCGATTCACAAGAAGGCCCGATGCCACAAACACGTTTCGTAACGCAAAAAGCGTTCGCACGTGGTTTGAAGCCAATCGTAATTATTAACAAAGTTGATAAGCCAAGCGCACGTCCAGACTGGGTGATTGACCAGGTATTCGATTTGTTCGATAACTTAGGTGGTTCTGACGAACAGTTAGACTTCCCGGTCGTTTATGCATCTGGTCTTCGTGGTGTGGCGGGTCCTTCTCCAGAAGAACTTGCTGACGACATGACACCATTGTTCCAAACAATTGTAGACATCGTTGAACCGCCAGCAGTTGACGTTGATGGTCCATTCCAAATGCAAGTGTCTTCACTTGACTATAACAGCTTCGTAGGCGTTATCGGTGTTGGTCGTATTCAACGTGGTTCAGTTAAATTGAACACGCAAGTGACTGTAATCGACAAAGAAGGCAAGACACGTAACGGCCGTATCTTAAAAATCATGGGTTATCATGGTTTAGATCGTGTGGACATCGAAGAAGCCAATGCAGGTGATATCGTTTGCGTAACAGGTATCGATGCATTGAACATTTCTGACACGATTTGTGATCCGAAAGCTGTTGAAGCGCTTCCACCGCTTTCTGTAGATGAACCTACAGTCACAATGACATTCCAGGTAAACAACTCACCGTTTGCTGGTAAAGAAGGTAAATTCGTAACTTCACGTAACATTCGTGAGCGTCTAGATCGCGAATTGATCCACAACGTCGCATTACGTGTTGAAGACACTGACAGTCCTGACCGTTTCAAAGTGTCTGGCCGTGGTGAACTTCACCTTTCAGTTTTAATTGAGAACATGCGCCGTGAAGGCTTCGAGATGGGTGTATCTCGTCCGCAAGTCATCTTGAAAGAAATTGACGGTCAAATGCAAGAACCGTACGAAAACGTGACGTTTGACGTTGAAGAACAGCACCAAGGTTCTGTAATGGAGCAAATGGGCAGCCGTAAAGGCGAGATGACCAATATGGAAGTTGACGGTAAAGGCCGTATCCGTATTGAAGCAACTGTTCCTTCACGTGGCTTGATCGGTTTCCGTTCTGAATTCATGACGATGACTTCAGGTACGGGTATCATGACATCAAGCTTCTCGCATTATGGTCCAATGAAACAAGGCCAAGTTGCGAAACGTCAAAACGGTGTGTTGATCTCTATGGTTCAAGGTACTTGCCTGGGCTATGCATTGTTCACATTACAAGACCGTGGTCGTCTATTCGCTAAGCCTCAGTTAGAAGTTTACGAAGGTATGATTATTGGTATTAACTCACGTTCTGACGACATGACTGTGAACCCGACTAAGGCAAAACAGTTAACCAACGTACGTGCATCTGGTACTGATGAAGCATTAACACTTGTTCCTGCAGTTGAATATACGCTTGAACAAGCGCTTGAATTCATTGAAGATGACGAACTAGTTGAAGTAACACCGAAGTCAATCCGTATCCGTAAGCGTTATTTGACTGAAAACGAACGTAAACGTAACCGTTCAGGTAAATAATCTGTAGATTATTGATCTAAGATTTCTAAGCCGCAATCTTTTCAAAGGTTGCGGTTTTTTTGTATTAAAATTTTAACGAGAACCATAAAACTTATAAAAAACATCACCTTATATGAAAATGCAATCACTTATAATTAATGTATAATTCATCACAAACTTTAAAATGAATTATTGGAGAAAAAATGAGTATTATTCAAGAATTTAAAGAGTTTGCTGTCAAAGGCAATGTGATGGACCTCGCGGTCGGTGTCATTATTGGTGGAGCATTTGGTAAAATTATTGATTCTTTTGTAAAAGATATCATCATGCCAATCGTTAGCTGGATTTTAGGTGGGGATGTTGACTATTCTAACTGGTTCCTGGTACTGGGTGATAATCCTAATAATGTCACTTCTTTGACAAATGCACAGGCTGAAGGCCTGAATGTATTTGCTTATGGTAACTTCCTAACGATTCTGATTAATTTCCTGTTGTTGGCATGGGTGGTATTCTTACTGGTGAAAATGATGAATAAACTTCGTCGTAAACAGGCAGAAGAAGCACCTGCACCTGAAGCCACCCCTGAAGATATCGAATTATTGCGTGAAATTCGTGATGAATTGAAAAAACGTCCTGAAGCATAAGCGTTCTGACACAAATAAAAAACGGCGCCTCTTGTGCCGTTTTTTTAATCCTCCTAAATCCCCCCTTTTGTTAAAGGGAGGTGGGGAGAGATTTATAAGATTAAAAATCCATCCGGAACTTAATTTCTACCAAATGAAAACCAAACTGGCTTTTGACCGGACCATGTAAGACCCGTTCAGCAGCCGTAAACACCAGCTTATCAATGACAGGCACCAGTTGGCCTTTTTTTACTTCGCCCAGTTCTCCGCCACGCTTGGCAGAATTACAGGTTGAATATTGTTTGGCGATTTTATTAAAGTCAGCGCCACTCAAAATCTTCTTTTTAAGCTGCTCGGCAGTTTCTTTATCTTTAACCAGAATATGACGCACAATGGCTGTTTTCATGACTTTTCCCCTCGTACAGTTGCCAGTTTTTTGACAGGGAGTTGCATCTTTTTCAAAGGCTGACATTCTGGACAGAACACAGAAGCACGTTGTCCCAGTTTAATATTTTCAAGCGTGGTCTCACAGTTCACGCACATTTCCCCGGCACGACCATAGGCCAGCAGCGTTTGCTGAAAATAGCCATTTTCCCCCATGGCGTTGGTGTAATCCCGTAATGTCGACCCGCCTAAATCAATGGCCTGTTTTAATATGCGCTTGATTTCCAGCACTAATTTTTCGATCTGTGCCAAGCTTAAAGTCGAGGCGGGTTGTGCTGGATGAATGCCCATATTGAACAGACTTTCGGTTGCATAAATATTGCCGACACCTACCACCACATGGTTATCCATAATCGCAACTTTGGTGCCAACATTTTTATTTTTCAATTTTTCAAATAAATACTGAGAATTAAAATTTTCACTCAGGGGTTCTGGTCCCAGCGTATCAATCAGTTTGCTTTGTGACTGCGCATCCAGCCATAAAATACAGCCAAAACGACGCGGATCATGATAACGCAATTCAATATCATCAAACTGAATAATCAGATGATCATGTTTGCGTAATTCTTCAGTTGTTTCACACAAACGAAAGCTGCCAGACATGCCTAAATGCCAGAGCATGGTGTCGTGCTCAAACTCAGCCAGAATATATTTGGAACGGCGCGACAGGTTGAGTAATTTCTGCCCGACCAGCTTTTGTATATTTTCGGGAATGGGCCAGCGCAAACTTGACTGACGGATTTCAACCCGTTTTACACGTTGTTCTAACAAGGGTAATAAACTGGTTTTGGTGGTTTCTACTTCTGGTAATTCAGGCATAACACATCAGAGGCGAGGGAGATGCAGCTAATATTGGGCGAATTTACGGAGATTACAAGTCTTAATGGGGATGCAACCATTAGAAAATGACTGGGGATTTCATGTTTATTGGAGGTGTAAGAGCTTAAAGAATAAGCTGTTTTTTTGCATGTTTAGACCAAAAATTAAAGAAATAAAAGGAATGAAAAAATAAATAAATCCTAAGTTTTTGAAAAACATATAAATAATTTAACTATTTTGAAATAAAATTATATTTTTTGTATTAAGGCATAACTAAAAGTTTAATCAATAATAAAAAAAATAATAAGAATTTATAGGAAAAGTTATGTAAATTCATGCACCTAATAGCAATTTTAAAAACCTTGCTTGTTTTTCTCTCCGAATGTTTAGGTTTTACATGAAATATTTAGGTTTCGCTTTATTGCCATTAATGGCTGCCATGACAACCGCGCAGGCAGAATCTGCATTTGATCCGCAAGGTCAATATTTACTAGGGGGTTGGAATGGTCAACGTACAGAACTGGCTCAGCAAGGGATTAAATTTGAAGCCAATCTGCTAACTGATACAGCCTATCTTGCGGATGGTGGCCGGAATGCAGGCGCAGATCCATTAACTTCTGCCCAGTTATGGGTGGGAACTCAACTGGACCTAGAAAAACTGGCGGGATGGAACGGTGTCACGGTACGTGCTGCAATGAGTGCGCGCCAAGGCCAAAGTACGTCTATCCGTGATTTGCAAGATCCATCAGCGCCACAGATGGCCAATGCACAAGGTACGTTTGGGCGTGGCAATCAGGATAGCCGTCTGAGTGAACTTTCGATTGAAAAGAATTATAAAGAGCAAGGACTGAGTATTAAGGCTGGCCGTTTGGGTCTGGGCATGGACTTTAATGTGATGGCCTGTGACTTTGCCAGTACAGCATTTTGTGCTGCGCAGATGGGTAAATGGCAAGGCAATATCTGGATGAATACGCCAGTATCACAATGGGGTGCACGTATAAAGCAGCAACTAAACCCTGAACTTGCAGTACAAGTCGGTGTTTATGAGTTTAATCCGGACAATGGCAATGGTGCTAAAGAAGGTCAAGGCTGGAGTTTGGATACTACGCATGCCGATGGCGTGACCATTCCAGCAGAAATTGTATGGACACCCAAATCACTCATCAATAACTTGCCGGGTAGCTACCGTGTGGGTGGGATGTACAATACTGCGGATGATCCAATCAATCAAAAAGATATTGTCACTGGCCAAGCTGAAGATCGTACCTTTGCAGGCTGGTTGGCCATCGAACAGCAATTAACTTCAACAGGTCAGGGGCGTCAGGGCCTGCATTCATTTGCCAATTTCACCTGGCATGACCGTGTAACCAATAAAGTCGATCATTCACAACAGCTTGGGGTGAAATATATTGGCCTGCTCGACAGTCAACCGAATGATATTTTGGGTCTGGCAGTTAACCGTGTGCACGTGAATAATCGCTTTGCAGAGTCGCGTCCAGCTTTCAATACCGATGCAGAATACAATATCGAACTTAACTATAGCTATAATGCAACAAAGTGGCTGATGCTACGTCCAAACCTGCAATATGTAGTCAATCCAGGGGCAACCAACAACGTAGATAATGCACTGCTACTTGGTTTAACCAGCCGCATCATCTTCTAAAAAGTGATCGTTCACGTTATAACTAAACAGGCTTTTTAAAGCCTGTTTTTTATTGCCCGATCATACTTCACATGAATAAAGAGGGATTGCCACGTGACATTATTATTTCAACCGCTAAAGTTTGGTTCATTATCACTCAGCAATAAAATTATTATTGCACCCATGTGTCAATATTCAGCCACAGATGAGGGTGAAATCACGTATTGGCATGAGCAGCAATGGGCGAATTATGCGCTCTCTGGCGCCGGACTCTGTATTGTCGAGGCGACTGCTGTACAACCAGAAGGTCGTATCAGTTATGCAGACCTGGGATTGTGGAATGATCAGCAAGCTGCCCAGATCAAAGCATTATTGGCCAAAGTTAAATCTATATCGCCAATGCCATTTGCTATCCAGCTTGCACATGCCGGACGTAAAGCCTCTACAGATAAACCATGGGCAGGTAGAGGCCAGTTTAAACCGGATGAGGCACATGGCTGGCAAACTGTTTCTGCCAGTGATCTTCCTTTTCAGGCAGACGAACATCCTCCTAAAGCGCTGAATCAGGCAGAGATTGATCAGGTCATTGCAGACTTTGCAGAAAGTGCCAAACGCGCAGTTGATGCAGGCTTTGACCTGATTGAACTACATGCAGCACATGGTTATCTGTTACATCAGTTTATGTCGCCACTTTCCAATAAGCGTGAGGATAAATATGGCGGTTCACTGGAAAACCGGATTCGCCTGACGCTGGAAGTATTGCAAGCGATGAAGGCAGCAGTTCCGGAAGATTATCCAATCGGAGTGCGTATTTCAGCGAGTGACTGGATGGAGCATGAGGATAGCTGGAATATTGATTCTTCGGTTGAACTCTCTAAAGCCCTCGAAGCGATGGGCGCAGCTTATATTCATATTTCCAGTGCCGGTTTACATGTCAAACAGAACATTGATGTGAAACCGAACTATCAAGTACCTTTTGCAGATACCATCAAAAAAGCCGTCAATATTCCGGTAATTGCTGTAGGTTTAATTACCGAAGCAGAACAGGCAGAACATATTCTGCAAAAAGGGCAGGCCGATGCCATCGCTATTGCACGCGCGATTCTCTACGATCCACATTGGCCTTGGCATGCAGCTGCGGCACTTGAAGAAAAACTAAAAATTTCACCCCAATATCTTCGCAGTGCTCCGCATGGTCTAAACCATTTGTTTGAGCCTTTTTAACAATCTTTTCTAAGCAGGAAGGTCGTATAATAGTCACTCATTGCAAATGAGGACGCTGCATTATGATTTTTGCGGTCATTGTGCCCATTTTTTTATTGTTGGCACTGGGTTATCTGACTGTAAAAAGTCAAGTGTTAGACAAAGAACAAGTGGGTACAGTCGGTGCTTTTGTCATTAAAGTGGCGTTGCCTCTGCTGTTTTTCCAGTCTCTCGCCTCTAAAGACCTGCATGAAATCTGGTATTTTGAATACTTTGCGGTGTATAGCAGCGTAACTTTACTGCTCTATGGTAGCGGTTTCTGGATGATGCGCCGTTATTTTCAGAATACGCATTCGCAGAGTGCAGTATTGTCGCTGGGCGCCGCGATGTCGAATACCGGACTTATTGGTACGGCCGTGCTTAGTCTGTTAATCGGGCAGCAGGCCATGACTTATACTTCTCTGGTGGTCATCATTGAAAGTATGTTGCTGATTCCTTTGGTACTGGTCATGGCTGCGCTGGGAACACAGCATCAGGCAAATCTTGGCTCCATTTTTAAAAGTGTGGTGCTGACTTTAGTAACAAACCCCTTATTTATGGGGGTCGTACTGGGTATGGCCTGTGCGATTTTCCAGATTAAAATTCCGCTCTATATCGATCAGGTTTTTGCCTTGATCGGGCAGACAGCATCGCCATTGGCCTTGTTTGCAATTGGTGGCGGTATTGTGGGAATGAGCCTGAAATACGTTAATCTGCAAAGTTTCTATCTGGTGTTTTCTAACAACATTATGATGCCGCTGCTGATGTATCTTGGCCTCAGTCAATTGACCAGTTTAAGTCAGGAAATGGTTCATGCGGGTACTTTGATTGCTGCCTTACCGATGCCAACAATCTTCGGTATGTTGGGACAGGCCTATGGTTTAAATGATCGAGCCTTAACACCACTGCTGATGAGCACCATCGCTGGTTTTATCGTGACCAGCGGCCTAATTGCCTTGTGGTGGGGATAGCTCATTCCAGGATTGATTCTCTCCTTATAAAAAGCCCCATATTGGCATTTTCTTTTTTAAATTTATGATTATATTTTACAGGTAGAAAAGTCAGCCGCAACTGTTTGAGGCATACGGTGTATTGTACCGCAAGATTAAAAATGATTGTTTTTGCGACAAATTTACCAGTGGATGCTGGCTGACGAGTTTTGCGATGAGAGTATGGCTCCGCAAGATACTTTTCTTGCGAAGCTCCGCTTTTCATTGGGGCGAAACCAAATTAACTCTTTTTGGCAGGTATTTTTTTCTGCTCCGCCATCATTTTGTCTACTGCTGCCAAAGACTCTTTAGCCTGCGGAATATTTTGCTGTGCCAATGCAGCAAAGATTTTTTTCGCTTCAGGCAAGTTTTGCTGCACGATACTGCCATTGGCAAACATATTGCCGACAGCCATCAGGGCAGGGATATAGCCTTTTTTCGCCAGATCCTGAATACTGCTTAAACCTTGCTGAATCGGTTTTTCATCTTTGTTTTTAAAACCAGAGCTGATGTCATATAAGGCTTTGGCGTGAATCGCTTGCATATTACCTTTTGTGATTAATGGTTGCAGCTTTTGTAGTCCGATTTTATTTGAGGCAGGGGTATTTTCAGCAAATAACAGCACAGCCAGATCTACACTGGCATCATCAAAGTTGGCTGCTGAGGCACGTTCCAGATACTGTTTGGCTTTGCTTAAATCCTGCTTTAGTCCTAATGTACCCGCCGCATAATTTTTGCTCAGTACATAATTGGCCACAGGGTAACCTTTGCTGGCTGCCTGTTCATAGAGCTGGATGGCTTTTTTCTCGTCTTTGGCAGTGCCCTGGCCGGTCTGGGTTAAATAGCCTAAGTTATATATGGCTTGGGCATTTCCCTGACTAGCCAATTGATTTAAAGCGTCATAGGCGCCTTTGAAATTATTGGCTTTCACCATGGCTTCAATTTTTACAAACTGGGGGTCAGCCTGATCTTTTACAGTATTTGCCAGAGTGAATTGCGCAGAAACTGCAAGAACGGTAGCGAGTATTAACTTTTTCATGGTTCCTATAACCTTATTATTGCTGGCACCTAAGTCCTTGGTGCGGTTTTAATCATTTTCACTTACATCATAAAAGGATTTTGTGCTTTGTAAATATACAATTTGTCATTAGAGTTCTTTCATAAATCATTTTTTAATTATTATAAATGAAATTCTATCTTCTTGTCGGAGACTTGCGCAGCATGCTCCTCATCCCGAAGGGAGAAGGGGGCGTTCAACATCTACATCTATTTAAATATGAATAAAGTTATCATTTCTTGAGTTAGGAAAGGGATTTACTCAAAATAAATCATCAAAGCAGGATATACCGATTTAATCAGATCACTGATCTGGATAACTTTCCTATCAATCATTCAGGTATTGAAAGGATTACTTTGCTTAAAGGAACTTCTCTGGTTAAATCTCGGTTTAAATCAGCCTCCCAGGATTGAACCATGTTTGTCAAAACGATTAAACGCCACTATGACAGAATTAACGTAGATGAAACGATTGCGGATGAAGACAAGATTGATGTACTGCTGATGAAGCTCGGTGCAGAATTTTTGATTAGTCAGGAAGACCGGGTTTACACCTTTCAAAAAGGTGAATTAACCACAAAATTTGATGCCAAACATGCTCGTGCTTATCACTTCAAAGATTATGTGGTGAAAGATATGAATAAGCTGTTTCATGGTTTCTAAAACAAAAAAAGCCAAGAGTTAAGTCTTGGCTTTTTTAGGGCCTAAACCGGAATTATTGCGGACGTGCTACATCACCGCTCAAAGCTTCAGGAAGTTCCAGAACCTCTAGACCCAACTCGGCCAATGCTTCAGGTTTGGCTACGACCAAGGCTTTATAGCCATCCTTCAGACTGATGCTATTCACGACTTCAACATTGTTGTTGAGCTGAGTGCCGACTACAGGTGCTTCACCCGTCGCTTGAATCAGATGCAGCCAATGTTTTGGCTTGGCTTTAAACCATAAGCGTGCAATGACTTCCTGACCTAAATAACAACCTTTGTCATAGTGAATGCTTTCACGTTGATGTAAGCGCAATTCCTGTGGTTGAAACAGGGTCGCAGTGGCCGCCTGAATCCAGGCCTGACCTGATTCAATGGCTTGCTGCTCCCAGGTCGCCACATCGGTTTCAGTTGCAACAAAGTCAGTATGAATATCATTGATCACAGGATAAACCGCACCGACCAGTTCCAGTTTCATTTTTGAAAAGGCACCAAATTTTTTAATATGATTCGCCAGTTCAGTGGCCTGATCGTCAGTACTTACAATTTCAAAGCTTTCCGGACTGAGCTTTTTAAGCCATAAGCCAAATTGAATACGGCCTTTCAAGCTACAGATCGCGGTATAACGTGTCTGGTTTTCAGCCAATGTTTCAGTATTCAAAGTCACCTGACCTTGAAGGAATTTTTGTGCATCAACACCATTCAGACTAAACAATGTAAAAGCAGGAGACGTTGCCATGATAAGCCCCAGTTTGAATACTATAAATCAATGCAGTTATTGTGCAGCAAGCATCAAATAGAGGCAAACAAAAAAGCCAACAATCTAAATCATCGGCTTTTATGGAATGATAATATTTAGTGGTGATGGCTAGCCGGTAATGGCGAATCACAAGGGAATTTACCGCCACAAATCCGAACATATTCCATCATGCCCTGATCTTCATGATCGAGAATATGACAATGCTGCACAAAATCACCTTCAAATTTCTTGTAATGGCTGCGGACAATTACCTGATATCCCTGTTTAACAAAGATTGTATCTTTAAACTGTCCTTTTAAGCCGCGGTATTGAATATCTTCCAGATTAGGATTTGGATCTACTGCCAGCGGAATATCGCTGACATCCTTACCCGTTGGATCCAGTACTTTTACAATCTGGAAGGGGTTCACATGGATATGATAAGGATGATTCAGGTTATTACTGCTAAGAATCCATTCATCAATTTGCCCAAATTCCAGTTTCCGTACATATGCACCTTCTACTGCATCCGCGCCGGTAAAGAGGTCACCAAAACTATAGATTCCCTCAATATCACTGTAACGGTAGCCAAACTTACCATTTGGACCAAAGCTGGCATCGAAGGTTGAGCGTTGTGGTGGACGGTTCTTTAAGCGATTTTCAATTTCAGTGGTCATCAGCGATGGATGGTCGATAAAGGCAGAAAGTTTTAACTGTGAGAGCTGGGTCTGAATTTCTTTGTTTAAGCCAATTTTCTGTGCCTGAGCTTGTAAAAACTGGGCTGGCGTTTGCGCTTTTAATTTACTCGCTTTGACATTCACCCATCCCAGTAGTTGGGCATTTAACGTATTACCCGGAGCGAGTTGAGGGGTAATTTGTCCGG
Source organism: Acinetobacter sp. F9 (assembly GCF_019195275.1). Taxonomy (NCBI): domain Bacteria; kingdom Pseudomonadati; phylum Pseudomonadota; class Gammaproteobacteria; order Moraxellales; family Moraxellaceae; genus Acinetobacter; species Acinetobacter sp. F9. The sequence continues at coordinate 1,342,246 of NZ_CP078068.1, read as the reverse complement.
ATGTAGGGATGGCATTGATTTCATCATCAATGTTCAAGTTGGTGTCAAAAATACAGTATCTATTCGTGCTTGGGAAGGCGACCATCGCATCGTGACGGTAACCGGGTTGAAATATCGAGATTCTACGTGTCTGCACATGATCCATGGTTAAACCATCCTGAGCAATGGTATAGACCGGCAAGCTGGTGAGCTGATCAAAATCTGCTTTTTTGTCTTCTTCCTGAAATTCAGAACAAGCTTTAATGGTTTGTTCAGCGGTAAATTTTTGTGATTTTGGCAGTTCCTTAATAATAAGACCAAGGGTGTCGCGAACACCACCATGAATCATACGCCAGCGCTTAAACTGGTTTTGCTCAACTTGAATCTCGCCATGTACTTTGCCATTAATCGAGGTGTAATAATGATTTGCTCCCCATGAATTAAAGGCATTCAGGCCTTGATAATCTTCCAGCATACCGACTTCACCAGCATCACAATTATTGAGATTGGTTGTACCTGCCGGGTGAGTGCATCGATACTGAATTTGCTGAAACAGGAGGATATTTTCATTAGAATAGCTGTTCTTGCCTTTATCTTTCCACAGAATATCCATGTCTCCCGTCGATGTGATTTTGCCATTCCTGACTTGAGGAATACGGCTGCCTTCTACGATTAATGGGCCAGCCATGCCGCTAGAGACCTGAATAGCCGTTGAACCATGTAGATGAGCGTGATACCAGTAAGTACCCGCAGGATGATTTGGTTCCATTTTGAATTGATAGTCAAATTTTTCCTGTGGTTTGAACTTCAGGAAAACATTGTCGCTATTGCCTTGCGGGCTGACCCAGAGGCCATGAGTGTGCAGATTGGTGGTATTAAAACAATGTGGGTCATTCGCATCGAGAATATGTTCTGGGCAGGTTGCTGTGGACTCCGTGGGCAGTTGGTTATTCAAATGCACAGAAAAGGTTTCTCCCTGTTTGACCCGAATCTGGGGCCCGACCAGCCGGTCTTCGACATATTCACCTGCTTTTTTCTTATTAAATACACTTGGCTTGGTCACATAGCCACGGAGCACCAGTTGATCCCATGTTCCTTTTCTGGGGTTATACAACTTATCCGTTTTATACGCGATGATCAGTTCGTATTTGCCTTTGGCATTTTTCTGTAGCAATGGCGGATTACTGATCAGAGAATCCGAAGTTGTTGGAACGGGTGGTGGCTGAGTCGGGTTGTTCGGGTTACTTGGATTTGACGGATTATTTGGATTTGAAGGGTTATAGGGGTTAGGAGGGTTTTTAGCTCCATTCCAGTTTGACGCCAGTACGGCTATGACCGCTGCTATGACACCGATAATCGCAAGCTGTAACATCGTAATCACCTTTATCTACTTTTGTGATGAGTATTGTTGTTGTGAAGTAATTACTGTTTAGATTTACTTAATTGAGAGAAGAACTGTTATCACCAAATTAGGGGGAAGGAGATAAACGGTATGTCTAAAGTATTCTTTCTTTGGTGTTGAAATTGCTAATTTGTATGTAAATCTTTAATTATTCGATAATATTTATACATATTAAAATAGTTATAAAATTTGTAAGAAAGTCTTACGGAATTTATGGAATTGAATCAGGACACAGCTTTTAAATGGTTCTATCGCTGAAATACGATGATTTTCGGAATTATTGTATAAGGATGTTTTGAAGATATGCTTAATAGCCAGTTTTTATCAACAAGCCGCTTGCATATAAAGACCTAAATTTAAGAGAAGAAATTTATTTGGCTTTTAATAGTTGGCTTTTAATCGGTTATAGGGTCTATTCGCTGCTTAAAATACAGCTCATAAAAGTTGCATGAATATGAAATAAAGCCTGTTTATTGCGCCTATATGTTGATTGTTTTTTATGCTGTTGTGAGTGTCTCATACTAAAGAATGAGATGAATTTTCTACGATTTTTCAAAAAAATAGAAGTTTAGAGCCAAAATTCTAAAGGCCAGATAACAAATTGATTAAAATAAGCCGATTTATATATTTAAACTATTGAAAATTATAAGATTTGGGAAATGGACTTTCGGCAGCGTACAATGCCTTGATTAAAAAACAAGTCATCAATAAATTTTGATGTGCAAAAAAGAGTAATAAACGAGGGCAGGCAAGCTATGAACAACAACTACCGTAAACCGCTGCAATCCACCCAGCTGGAATATTATGACGTGCGTCAGGCCGTAGAAGATATTCAGCCAGGCGCATATGCCAAACTTCCTTATACCTCCAAAGTGCTTGCTGAGCAGCTGGTTCGTCGTTGTGATCCTGCCATTTTAGAACAGTCTTTGCGCCAGCTGATTGAGCGTAAACAGGAACATGATTTTCCATGGTATCCGGCACGTGTGGTCTGTCACGACATCTTGGGACAAACAGCTTTGGTCGATCTTGCCGGCTTACGTGATGCAATTGCAGAACAGGGCGGTGACCCGGCTAAAGTCAATCCAGTGGTACCGACCCAGCTGATTGTCGATCACTCGCTCGCAGTGGAATTTGGCGGTTTTGATCCGGATGCTTTTGAGAAAAACCGTGCCATTGAAGACCGTCGTAATGAAGATCGTTTCCATTTTATTGAATGGACCAAAACTGCCTTTGAAAATGTCGATGTGATTCCTGCCGGTAATGGCATCATGCACCAGATCAACCTGGAGAAAATGTCTCCGGTGATTCAAAACCGTGATGGCCTGGCATTCCCGGACACCTGTGTCGGTACAGATTCACATACCCCACATACTGATGCGCTTGGCGTGATCTCGATTGGTGTTGGTGGACTCGAAGCCGAAAACGTGATGCTGGGGCGTGCGTCTTGGATGCGTCTGCCGGATATTATTGGGGTGGAGTTTGTTGGTCAGCGTCAGCCGGGCATTACCGCAACCGATATTGTGCTCGCACTGACAGAATTCCTGCGTAAAGAACGTGTGGTCGGGGCATACTTAGAATTCTTCGGTGAAGGTGCCGACAGCATGTCAGTGGGTGATCGTGCCACGATTTCCAACATGACTCCGGAATACGGTGCAACCGCTGCGATGTTCTATATCGATCAGAACACCATTGATTATCTGACTTTGACCGGTCGTGAAGCAGAGCAAGTCAAACTGGTTGAAACTTATGCCAAAGAGATTGGTCTGTGGGCATCGGATATGACTCAGGCAGAATATCCACGTGTATTGCGTTTTGATCTTTCAACAGTAACCCGTAACATTGCTGGCCCATCCAATCCGCATGCTCGTGTATCGACATCTGACTTAAAAGAAAAAGGCATTGCAGGTAATCTAGAGGCTGCACGTGCGCAAGAAGCTGAAGGTTTAATGCCAGATGGCGCGGTGATTATCGCGGCGATTACGTCTTGTACCAATACCTCAAACCCGCGAAATACCGTGGCGGCAGGTTTGCTGGCGCGTAAGGCCAATGAATTGGGCTTGATCCGTAAACCTTGGGTGAAATCATCTTTTGCACCGGGTTCTAAAGCTGCGGCGTTATATCTTGAAGAAGCTGGCGTACTCAAAGATTTAGAAAAACTGGGCTTTGGTATCGTGGCTTATGCCTGTACTACCTGTAACGGCATGTCGGGCGCGCTAGATCCAAAAATTCAGCAAGAAATTATTGACCGTGACCTGTATGCCACAGCGGTATTGTCGGGCAACCGTAATTTCGATGGCCGTATCCATCCTTATGCGAAGCAGGCCTTCTTGGCTTCCCCGCCGTTGGTCGTAGCGTATGCGATTGCCGGTACGATTCGTTTTGATATCGAAACGGATTCACTTGGTAATGACAAAGATGGCAACCCGATTTATCTAAAAGACATCTGGCCATCGGATGAAGAAATTGATGCACTGGTGAAAGAGGCAGTGAAGCCGGAACAGTTCCGTCAAATCTATATTCCGATGTTTGATTTGGGTGTGAATGAAAAGGCGGCAAGTCCTCTCTACGACTGGCGTCCGCAAAGTACTTATATCCGCCGTCCGCCGTATTGGGAAGGTGCACTTGCTGCACCGCGTACCTTAGCCAATATGCGTCCACTGGCGATTTTGGGCGATAACATCACCACCGACCATTTGTCACCATCCAATGCAATTGTACTCGACAGTGCTTCAGGCGAATACCTGAAAAAAATGGGCGTGCCTGAGGAAGACTTTAACTCTTATGCAACGCATCGTGGTGATCACCTGACTACGCAACGTGCAACTTTTGCCAACCCGAAACTGTTTAATGAAATGGTGGTGCGTTCTGATGGCAGCATCAAGCAGGGTTCGAAAGCACGTGTGGAGCCTGAAGGCGAAGTGATGCGGATGTGGGAAGCGATTGAAACCTACATGAACCGTAAACAGCCGTTGATCATTATTGCCGGTAAGGATTATGGTCAGGGTTCTAGCCGTGACTGGGCAGCGAAAGGTGTACGTCTGGCTGGTGTGGAAGCGATTGTAGCGGAAGGTTTTGAGCGTATCCACCGTACCAACTTGGTCGGTATGGGGGTATTGCCGCTTGAGTTTAAGCCGGGTACAGATCGTAAGACTTTAGGTCTTGATGGTACTGAGCTGTATAGCGTGATTGGTAATATCGCACCACGTTCGACTTTGACTTTGGTGATTGAGCGTTCAACCGATGATGGTAAGAACCAGATTATTGAAGTGCCTGTGACTTGCCGTCTGGATACTGAAGAAGAAGTGCATGTGTATGAAGCGGGTGGGGTGTTGCAACGCTTTGCACAGGATTTTTTGGAAGGCCTAGTACATTGATGGTTTAAGTGAAAACTTATTGAAATATATTATGAAAAAACTTACTTTAGGGTAAGTTTTTTTATTTTAAAATTTATAAAATGTCTCATAAAATTAGTGATCTAAAATTAGCGAGTGAATTCACAGAGGAAATATATGAAGATTATTGTGTAGCTTTAGAATTTCTTAATCATAATCCAGATTATAGTCTTCTTAAATTTAGGCTCATTATAGAAAATACTATCAATGAAATAGCTAAGAGTAAAAAAATTGAGTTTGATACAGAAATTATTTTTAACCAAATTGAAGAATTATATGATATTCAAATTATTAATAAAGATTTGAGAGATAATCTACATTTAGTAAGAAAATTATGTAATAGCGGAGTGCATAAAAATAGCAATAGCAAATATGATAAAGATGAAAATGATTTTTATGAAAAAAGTAAGGAATTGCTTATTCAAAAATCACATGAGGTTAGGCAGAAACTGATAGTAATTTTTGTGGATACTCTAAATATTTTAAAACGTTGTCTCTATATAAGTATTAAAGATATTCAACTTACAAATATTAAGCAGCTAGAATTTAAAGATATTTTGTTCCAAGCAACTACAGAGTTGGATTATAAAAAGAAGTTAATAGCAGGTGTTGCTTGTGAAACAATTATAAAGGAACAGTCATTTGATAAAGGTTTAGTCGTAAGTTCAGCATTTAGTGCACATACTGATTCATTAAATGAAATTGCAATTAACTTTTATGATGCAGCATGTAAAATTTCTGCAGATTTAGATAAAAATATTTATATTTTTAAAGGTGATAAAGAAAAAGCTATTAATAAATGTGCAGCCTTAGAGGCTCTATATAGATATGCAAATAGTCTTTTAACTACACAAGATATAGAAGAAAACCCCAATTCAATCGCTTGGAAAAGATTGGAAGCTGCTGCTTTTAGAGGCTATTCACCTGCCCAAGGATTATATGGAGCTTATTTATACAAATTGAAAAAGTATGAGGATTCTCTTAAATATTTGATTGAAGCCCAAGCAAAAGATGATGTTATGGCTTTAAGGTTTTTATTTTATTACTACTCTGATGTTGATACAGGTGTCTTTGACAAGGAATTGGCCATAGACTACTTAGAAAAGGCAATTGATTTAGGATGTCCAGATTCATTAGCAACATTAGGTATGGAATATCATAAAGGCATTTTATTGACTAAAGATGATGAAAAGGCAGAACGGTATTTAAAAGAATCAATACATTTAGGAAGTGCTTTAGGGCGAAATTATTACATGATTGAGTTTAATGATTTAAAAGGTTTCTTAGCTTCAGGGCTTAAAGCCTTTGCAGATGCCTTGGATAAAGCTGCAAATAAAAACAAAAAGCAGCCGATTAGGAATATAAGCCAAAAAGTTAAGCCTAATGATCCATGTACTTGTTTATCAGGTAAAAAATATAAAAAATGTTGTTATTTACATGGAGGTATCAAGGTAAAGGAATCATTACAGGAATTTGTCAGAACCCAAATTTCATAAAATTTGGGTTAGCCCAAACGACATCATCATTTACAAAAATGGACAATAGACATTCATCACCAGAGGGTTATACTAGACAGACCATTTCTAAAACCATGGAGAACAAAGATGGTTACTGCTGGAGAAAAACCCGGAACAGGCTTCTATTTTTGTGTTCAATGCGGACACCGCACCTACTTAGAAATTGGTACTGATCGTTTACCACCGTGTACCAAATGCCAAGGCAATCAATTTAACAATAAGAATGCCTAAGCAAAACAACTCAAACAGTTACCCTCTGTTTTGAACGAAAGCCCTATTACTCGATAGGGCTTTTTGTTATCCAAACATCACTATTTATAGTTTAAGATTAATTGAAAACTAACCATTACAACCCCATCTAAAACCCTAGATTCACAGTGTTTAGGGCAGCTTAATTGCAACATTATCTTGATCTTAATCATGACTCAGGTGTCGCCAATTACGAGATTGGTAACGAGTTTATTCGTGTGCAATTTAAGAAAACCTCGAAAGTCTATACTTACAGCTATAGTAGTGCCGGTTATCAGCATGTCGAGAACATGAAACAGCTTGCCCGATATGGCGATGGGCTAAATGCCTATATTAACCAGCATACCCGTCAGCTCTTTGTACACTAAAATTGGTCTGCTTCTTGCTTCAATCCAAGTCTGAGACGGCAAATATTTAATAACAGCTAAATATCTGCCTTGAAATAGTGCATGTGCACATATTGGAAAGAGGGCAAGCGCATATGGAAATCAGAGACTACGCACCAGAATCAGGCAAATTAAGCAAAAAAGCCCATTTTTATTCTGCATGGCCATTAATTCTGATCCTGTTTGGGGGCGCGATTGGCTTGCTCTACGGCGTGATGGCATATTTGGTAAATCTGAAAATCTATAATTCTCAACTGACGAGACTCAATAAGGTTCTGGCTAATCTGCTGTGCGGGATGTCGGCGATCAGTATCTGGTGGTTTAGTGCACAATGGATTCAGGCTGCTTTGTTTTAATAAATAGTCATCATGTCTTGAAGATAAATTGCAATAAAGTCCATTTTTATCGAAGAAAAAAGCGTAAAAATTGAAGGATAGGGTTTATTTCCCTTAAATTAGATTAATAATGAAATAAATTTTCAAAAAATCTAAAAATTAAAAAAACATAGGAAATTAATCCCGTTCATTTTTGCCTAATATAGCTTTCAAGGGTGTGATGGGATCGGAAAGAGTAGCATGCTGTGAGCGGCGCAAAACGCGAGTGCAGTACGAACCCAAAAGGTCTCGATCCGGCTTAGGACGCTATAGACCACAAGTTTATAGGCTATAAGATCAAGTCTTACAAAGATTGATAGTTGAAGTAAACCATTAAACGTTTTCCCAACACCCTAAAAAATTCTCCGGCAATGCAACATAAGAAAGCATTAAAATAATAATAAATCAAAAACTTAAGAAAAATATTTATTCGAGCAGGATACAAATCAGTTCTCATTTTCCCAGATCAAAACTGTTATTTTTAAAGCATCAGCTGCCCGGTGGGGAATCGTGATGAATCTCGATATTTGGTGTCGTTTTTTGCTATTTTCCTTGCTCATCAATTACGTCATTCTTATGCTCTGGTTCACGGTTTTTGTATTTGCCCGAAACTGGATGAAACAAGTACACGGAAAATGGTTCCGGCTGTCTGAAGCCAGTTTCGATGTGATTCATTATTCGGGTATGGCGCTGTATAAAATTGGAATTTTGCTGTTTAACCTGGCGCCTTTCATTGCAATCTATTTGATCAAACAAAGTTAAGCGCGATCCTGAACTGAATCTTTCAATGACAAAAATAGCTTTGGATTAGTCCAGTTAAATAACAATTAAAACAGGATTTCAAAGGAGTGGATGCAGATGAATCAAGTCAAACCAGCACTGATTTTGGGTGCCTTGATTGCTTTAGGGATGATGCTTGCTGGCTGGATTCTAGGCAATAGTGCCCTGAAAATTAAACAGTATGAACGTATTGTTTCGGTCAAAGGCTTGTCGGAACGTGAAGTCAAGGCTGATGTAGCAGTATGGCCGATCCGCTTTAACGCTGGTAGTCAGGATCTGGCCGAGTTGTATGACACCATGCAAAGCAATACCCAGGAAATTCAGACTTTCTAAAAAATGAAGGCTTTAGTGCCGAAGAGATCACCAGTGCCTCACCGAGTATTACCGATAAATACGCGCAGCAATATGGCGGTGATGCCAATGTCGCCCTGCGCTATACCGCCAGCCAGACCATTACCGTCTATACCCACAATATTGATGCAGTCCGCAAGGCGCAAAGCCGTCTGGTGGCTTTGGGCAGAAAAGGCATTGCCTTTGCTGGAGATGATTCAGGTCAAAGAACCGAATATTTGTTTACCAAGCTGAATGACATCAAGCCGGCGATGATTGAACAAGCCACCGAAAATGCCCGCAGTGTGGCAGAAAAATTTGCTGCCGATTCAAAAAGCAGTCTGGGCAAAATCAAATCTGCCAATCAGGGCCTGTTTAGTATTGAAGATCGTGACAGCAATACGCCTTATTTGAAGAAAGTCCGCGTGGTCTCGACGGTCGATTATTATCTGGCAGATTAATTTATCTGGCTCTGCGCAGTGATTGACAGGCTAAATCCAGCTTGTTATTTTGCGCGCATTGCCCCAGATCCTACATCCACATGCCGATTAACCCCGACTTTATTTATTGCCCGCCGCAAGAGCCGCTGCAGATTGTTTATGAAGATGATGATCTGCTGGTGATTGAAAAGCCGGCCGGATTATTGTCGGTGCCGGGGCGTTTACCTGAACATCATGACAGTGCTTATTTACGGGTTTTAGAGCAATATCCGCAGGCTAAGATTACCCATCGTCTGGATATGGCCACCTCGGGTATCTTGATGTTCGCCAAACACCGCGATGCAGAAGTGGCAGTGAGTAAAATGTTTCAGGCGCGCAGCGTGCATAAAAATTATGTGGCGCTGGTACAAGGCAAACTTGAAGGCCAGGGCAGCGTCGAAGTGCCTTTGATAACTGACTGGGAAAACCGTCCGCGTCAAATGGTGCATTATGAACTGGGCAAAGCTGCTAAAACCTTATATCAGGCAATAGAGTATTTGCCGCAGCAAGATATTAGTCGGGTTTTACTCACGCCAATTACCGGACGTTCGCATCAGTTGCGGGTACACATGCTGCATCTGGGTCATCCTATTACTGGCGACAAAATCTATCATCCAGAACCACAGCGCAGTCCTTTAAAACGTATGGCCTTGCATGCCAGTTATCTGGCTTTTACCCAGCCGCTGAGTGGTGTGCCGGTTGCGATTGAAGTCGCAGTGCCTTTCTGATTGAATCTTGTTTAATAGTCAGATCCAACTAAGTGCATACTTGTTATAAAATATAAATATGATGCAGATCAGAGCCTTAAATCAAGCTGTTCCAATGAAAGTGTGAGAATTTATTTCAACTCACACGCTGAATGTTAATGATTTTTCAATAGTTTTTGGTTGAATCCGGATGCTTATACATGGCCTGATCCACTGCCGCGGTAGAACATGGATTTTAATGTTCGTTGCCTGTCTGAATAATCCGCTTAAATAATCTTTATTGTTTTTATCTCTTCTTCTAAGCTTAATATCTTTATTTTTAATGATTTTTTAATTTCTCTTTGACTGGGTTGAAACTGTCAAATTATATCCTTTGATATAAAAACAAGATGATCACCTGTTTTGGAATAGATTGGATTAGAAGTGGAAATCACTCGGTCATTAGTGGCATGTACAGAAAAAATTCACAGAAAAATAAAATGAATGAATGGCTTGGTAGCGATCAATGACTTTGATTCGCTAGTCAAAATGATGCAAAATCAACCATTACTTGATAATAAATTTTTAATTTTATTTTTTAGGGCAATGCCCGGGGTTAAAGGAAAGAACGATGCTTAGTATGGCTCTCTTCGTTCTCGCGAGTATCTTATTATGTGCATTGCTCTGGAGCTTGAAGGTGCAGGCTTCATTACGCCACAATATCCGGTCTTTACAGGAAAACCTGGATCATTCGCGCGGCAAATTGGCAGATTATGAAACTCAGGTCGATGAATTGAATTATGACATGACCCAATTGCGGGTACAGCATGGCGGTTTAACTATTGCACTGAATAAATTTAAAAAATATCAGGATATCTGTGATATCGAGCAATATATTATCAACCGGACCTTGCAGGTCGAAAACTTTGTTGAAGTCACCAAGCTGGATGCTTCGATCATGATTGACGATCTCAAGGCTTATATTAAAAGCGTGAAAGATTATATCGCCCAGTTTCAGGCAAAAGCCTTGGTCGAAGTTGAACAGCAGGCCAGAAAAACTTTGCAGGGTTATTATGAACAGGCCAGGCAACAGCATCGTTTGCAGGAAGTGCTGACGGCTTTAGAACATAAAATACACACCAGGCACTACGGGATGCATCTTCCTGTGCCGCAATTATTAGACCAGCTGATAGCAGGCTATAGCGAAACAGATGCCGCTCGGCATTTGCTGGATGTCCGTGAAAAAATTCAGCAGGCTATAGCAACACAACAGATCGCCAGTTGTAATTATATTGACGACAGGCGCCGTAGAAGTACCATCGACATGCTCAGTCTGGCTTTTAACAGTAAGGCAGATTTATATCTTGCTCAATTAAACAGAGAAAATCTTGGCCAGATGCTACAAGCTTTAAGAGATGAGTATGTCCTGCTCAATCATACCGGGCAACAATTGAGTCAGGCCATGATTCATGAATCCTATCTCAATCTACGCTTGCAGGAATTCAAGTTTGCTGCACTGGTTGTGCACATGAAGCAAGAAGGCCGGCATCCAGAGACCGTATAGTTTTGATAGGCATCAAGCGCACTAAGTCTTGATGGTAGCTGATAACGAATAGGGTTTTAGCGAAAGATCGATATTCCCGGACGTGATAGGCTGTAAATATTTAAGAAATACCCATTTGACAGATAATTTTTATATTTATAAAAATCATATGTTTATTTATGGTTAAAAGATAATATTTTTTGTCCGGATCTCGATAATTGTCTAAAAATCAGCTAATCTTAGATGCAGAATAAAACAGCATCATAATAAGGATACTTCTATGTCACGTGATTACAATCAATTCCCTGACGATGAAAATGGCAATGTACTGTGGCAAATGCATCAGGATGGCGACGACCTGCAAGAAGCACATGAAATCGAATTTTCGCTGGTGTTTAGTGATGAAGAGCAGGCAGATCGTTGTGCCTTGTATCTCTTAAAGGAAGAACAAAAAATCAGCCTGTTTCAGGATGAAGAAAGCGCGACCCTGGAATGGATTATCACGATTTATGTCTATATGGAACCAACCTACGAGGATATTGTGGATCTGGAACAGTGGTTCAGCAAAATCGCTGCAGAATTTCAGGGTGAATATGATGGTTGGGGCTGCATGGCCTATGTCTATGATGATGAGCTGGATGAAGAAGAAAGCAGTCTACGTAATAGCTGATTGTGCCTGTATTTAAATAAAAAAACCCCGGTGCTGCCGGGTTTTTTTATCCTTTATATTTAGTTATATCGGAATGTCAGGACTTTAATACAGATACATAGTCATTATATATACCAGATTGAGGATTGCGTAAAATCAGTTCTATGGATGCTCAGCTTGGTCTGGTCAGTCTATACAAGAGAAGGGCAATATCCCTCAATAAAAATACATAATAACAATAAGGGACAAGGCAAAATGAGTTACACCCTAAAAATGCATCGAGTGTTTAGTGCACCTCCGGAGCGGGTGTATCGTGCTTTTGTTCATCCGGATGCACTGGCAAAATGGTTGGCACCACATGGTTTTATTGCCAAGGTAGAACATGCGGAAGTCAAACCCGGCGGCAGCTATAAAACTACCTTTACCAATTTTTCCACCGGTACCCAGCACCATTTTCATGGGATTTATCATGAGGTGATTCCCAATCAGTTACTGCGTTATACCGATCAGTTTTCGACGCCAGATCTGCAAGGTGAAATAGAAGTCACTGTGATCTTTGAAAAGGTTTCAGTCGGTACAGGCCTGCATATTATTCAGGTTGGCTATCCGGATTTAGTGCCGCCTGCGGTATGTCACTTAAGTTGGCAGGAATCATTCCAGCTACTTTCCTTGCTGGTGAATCCGCATATCCCGGATAATTAATGCTTGATGATTATGAGCTGACCTTCAACGAAACTCCTGTTCAAAAGCGCATCTCTGCAAAGATGCTATACTGTGATCTTATTTGTTTCATTTATTTAATTTTTCTCTTTTTCGAGGTTCTTATGGGTCTGCCAAACTGTCCAAAATGCCAATCTGAATATACCTATGCAGATGGCGATCTACTGATCTGCCCTGAATGTGCACATGAGTGGAAAGAAGGCGAAATTACTGAAGAACAAGTGATCATTAAGGATGCTCATGGCAATGTGCTGGCGGACGGCGATAGCGTGACGGTGATTAAAGACCTGAAAATCAAAGGTTCATCTTCAGTGGTGAAAGTGGGTACTAAAGTCAAAAGTATCCGCCTATTGCCCGATGCTGCTGATGGTCATGATATCGATTGTAAAATCGAGGGAATGGGCCCGATGAAGCTAAAATCTGAATATGTAAAGAAAGCTTAAATCTGGCATCAGACTAGAATTTTAACTGGACATGAGACGGTGGATAAATCGTCTCATTGCTAAAATTCAGCGTTTATTTTTTATATAGTCCCAATCCTCACGTTTTTGATTCGAGATCACTCGTATGCCACATCTGCATCTGGAATATTCTGACAATCTTCAACATCTGCTCCAGACTCAGCCGCTCTTGCTAGCCATGCATCAGGCATTGTTCAATGCAGGCTATGTCACCGATCCCGATGATTTAAAAAGTCGTGCAATTATGCAGCAGGATTATGTGATTGGACTGAGTCCACAGACAGATCAGGCCTATGCACATGCCAAAGTCTCACTATTGAGTGGACGTAGTGTCGAAGTGCGTCAGGCGATTTCTGCATTGGTGCTTGAGGTGATGCAGCAATCTATTGCTCCACAGCCCGAATTAAAAATTCAGCTCTGTGTCGAAATTATTGAAATGCCAAAGCAGACCTATAGCAAAGTCACGATTTAAATTCTGGCTTTTAGCTGTGTGGCATCGCGACAGCTTAAGAGTTGTATTTAAACTCTTTACAATTGCTCAGTCTAAAATAAATCAGACGAACGAACATGAATACTATTCCTAAATTCATTTCATCTTATTAAAATATAAACATATTTTTTTTATAAATGACATTTTTGATCATTTACAATAATACCGCAGAAGTCTTAAAGTGGGTTCAGATAACTCTCTATTCCTGATTTAAATAAAAATAAAGATTGATAGGGCTGTAATGTGGTATGTCTATGCAGATTGCATGAAGTTTTGGACTTAACTTAAAGATTGAAATCAAAATAATGTTTTAAATAATATTCAGATGAATTGCAGTGAATAACACAAAGGGGATAGCCAAGCAATTATAGTGCTTGAGCATAATCAAAATAAGAAAAGCAAAAGACCAGAAATTGGGGACAATTTTAATTCCGATTTCAGGTCTGAATACCTGATTGAGGGGGACTTTATGCAGGTTTTTGGGGATGAACAACTGAGTCAGGAAGTCATGGCATTTCTTCAGCAATGGGACCATGCCATATGCAGTCTGGAGATCCAGGATATTATTCAATTATGCCGGCCAGATATCCGTCTGGTCGATGTCAGTACTGAAATAAAAGGCATAGATGCCTATCAGGCACTCTGGTTGCAATATCGGCCTTTTATCCCTGAAGGAATCCGGATAGAGCGTCAAGATGTCAATATTCATGTGAGCACTGATTTAGCCTTGGTCGATGGCTATGTTCGGGTGAATTATGCGGTAATTGAGCCAATTTTCCAGTTGGGTTGGTGCCGGGTCAGTATGTGTCTCAGCAAGCAGCAGGGACGATGGCAATTGTTGCATCAACATACCTCAGTACCGGTACAGCTAGAAACCCGTAAGATGCGCAGGATCAAAAGCGTCAGTTAAGTCATAAGCTTAAAAAATTAAGTGCAATATCTTGGTAAATGATTACAGGCATGCTTTATCAGGACACCATTCAGCAAAAACTGAATATACTCAAAGACTATCGTCAGGGAGCCGGGATGTGGGACGGTGCAATTCAGACCTTTGACAGGCTAGAAAATTCGATCGATACCCCGAAGCAGGAAGCGAGGAATCCAAATGTGCAGAATGTCAAAGTGGTCGGCTGGAACCTTCGAGTGAAGAAGCCGCACTGGATTAGCTGAATACAATTCTGAATCCACTGGCCATGATCGGGATTGTGTTTTTGTTCATGGTGCTGATTTTGCTGAATGGTAAAGAGATGCAGTCAGCCACCTCGGCAAGCATTTTAAATAAGGACTAAATGATGAAACAACAATGGAGATACAGCATCAAAATAATGAGTGTCGCATTTGGTCTGGCCAGTATCAGCTCATTAAGTCTTGCTGCTATTCAGGGGCTGCATTTTTCACATAAAGATTGGGAAATGGCCTGCGACAATACCGGTACCTGCCGCGCTTCTGGTTATCAGTCGGATCAGGAGATTGATCGACCAGTTTCGGTTTTATTAACACGCGCAGCAGGAACGACCAGTGCGGTACAAGCAAAAGTCCAAATTTTACCCCTGCAAGCTGCAGCATCGACAGCTCAGCTTCAGTTACAAATCGCGGGCAAGCCCTATGGTGTTATTCGTTTAGATCAGCAAGGGATAGGTCAACTGAGTCGTACACAAACACAAGCCTTATTAAAAGCAGTTCAAGGCACGGATCCAGTGATATTTAAGAATGCACAATCACGCTGGACTTTGTCAACAGCCGGAGCCAGTGCCGTTTTGCTCAAGATGGATGAATTTCAGCGCCGCCTCTCTACGCCCTCAGCCTTGATCAAGCCTAGAAAAAAATCCAGTCAAGCGGTGCTTAAAGCCGCAGCGATCCCGCAAATTGTGATACCCAAATATCAGTCAGGCAAGATCACTCAAGCGAAACTGAATACGGCGGCGGGTCAGCAGATGATTCGGAAACTGCAAGCAACCACTAACGAAGATCAATGTGATTTGCTGTTTAGCCAACATTTTATGTCGGATGATGTCATGACGATTTATCCCATCAATGCTCAAAATCAGCTGATTCAGATCCCTTGCTGGCGTGGAGCCTATAATATGGGCAGCGGTTTTTGGCTGATAGATCAAAACAAGCAACCGAGACAACTGGTGACCACCTCCGGAGAAACCTTTAGCCAAGGCCAGATATTTTCCGGGCATAAAGTACGTGGTTTGGGTGATTGTCTGAGTCAGGACGAATGGGCATGGGATGATAAAGCATTTGTCAAAAGTTTCAGTAGCCTAACCGTACAATGCAAGGGCTTTGCTGGCGGTGCCTGGAATTTGCCGACTTATGTGAGCAAAGTCATTCCCCTTAAATAGTCATATCCTGCATAAAAATAAACGCTATAAAAAAAGCCTGAATCATTCAGGCTTTTTAATTTAAAAAAATATTATCTTAGAAGCGCTTTGGAATTCTCTGACCATTCGGAACAGGGATGTCGGCAATTTTTAATACCCCAAACAACCAGGTTTCTGCATGCTGTACCGCCGTTTTGAGTTGATCACCCATGGCCAGACGCCCGGCGATAAAGCTGGCCAGTGAACAACCCGAACCATGATATTCACCCTCCAGACGTGGACAGCGGGTCTCATTAATCAACTTGCCCGCGATATACAGACTGTTCTGAATATAATCCGGCGTATCTTCATGACCGCCTTTAACCAGAACTGCTTGTGCACCCATATCAAATAGTTTTTGAGTGGCCAGCTGTAGGTCTTCTTCACCTGTTAAAGCACGCAGTTCAACCGTATTCGGAGTTAGAAGGGTAGCCAATGGAATTAGTTGGGTAAATGCTTTGACCAGTGTCGCCTGATTGCCCAATGAACCGCCACTATTTGCCACCAGAACCGGATCGAGTACATACAGATAGTCCGGATGTGCAGTCAAAAACTCCGCCAGTGCTGCGATATTCTCTGTGGTGCCTAACATGCCAGATTTAATACAGCGAATTGGCAGGTCATTCACCACGGCATTGGCCTGAGCCAGCAGCAGCTCTTTAGATGTCGCTTCAAAACCAAAAACCTGCTGTGAATTTTGAATGGTGAGGGCTGTGCAGGCAATTGCTGCATGTGCACCACTTTGACCAATGGCTTCAATATCTGCCTGAAGACCGGCTCCACCTGAAGGGTCTAAACCGGAAAAGCAAAGTACGGTAGGGCGCAAAATGATGTCCTTCATTCACTAAAATTACATTAGTATAGGCAAATTTGAATGAACTCTCGATATTAATTTATATCGGTGCTGATGAGAGGGGATGGGCTGTGATTAAGAATATTTTAATTGATCTGGATGGGACATTAACTGATCCTAAAGTGGGGATCACCACGTCTGCGCGTTACGGTCTGGAAAAGGTGGGTCATCCGATTAGCGATGAGATCAATATCGACTGGATTATCGGTCCTCCCTTAAAAGCCTCGCTGGCCAAACTTTTAAATATCGAGACCGATCATATTCTGGCTGAGCAGGCGTTGATGGCTTATCGCGAACGTTTTGCAGTGAAAGGCCTATATGAAAATCACGTTTTCGAGGGTGTGGCAGAAACGTTGGCAGAACTGAAACGCCGTGGTTATCGTTTGTTTGTCGCTACGGCAAAACCGACGGTTTATGCCAAACAGATTTTAGAGCATTTTGATCTGGCTCAGTATTTTACTGAAATTTATGGCAGCGAACTCAATGGTGATAGAACCAATAAAGGTGAGCTGATTCAGTATATTTTAGAACAGCAACATTTAAAGGCCGAAGGCTGCATCATGGTCGGTGACCGTGAATACGATATTTTGGGTGCACGCCGCAATGGAATCAAATCTATTGCAGTTACATATGGCTATGGCAGTGCAAATGAATTACAACGTGCACAACCTGAATATAAAATAGAAAACTTTGATGACTTGTTAGATTATTTAAAATAAATATTTATTTTTGTGGTTAAATTTATTTTAAACCCCTTAAAAAATTATTTTTTGAGGGGTTTTTTAATTGAATTTGTTAATAACTAGATCGCTTTCATAAACCAGAAAACGACTACTTTTTTGATTGATATTTGTACTCTAATTTTCTTGGCATTCATGCATTATCTGCGGATGAAGTACCTCGACTCCAAGAAGCTTTCGGAACCAAAGTGTAAATGCTAGCGAGATTTCATCGAGTGGTTAAGCAGCAAGGAACGCATTCTAACTCGATGTAGACTACTCAGATAAAGTCATTTTTTGTCTGACTATTGGCGCGAATACCAAACTTTATTTCACGTTGCTACGAATGATAGGATTTTAGAGCCCAGAGCCTCAGGAATTGTACGTTATGCTGAAGACTGTCTGATTCAGTCCTGTCTTTTTCATTTACCGAAGAATTTGCCCGAGGGTGCAGACATAAACTGATCTAATATATAAATCTGATATTTTTCTTCTTTGGTAAGATGAGTGTAATTCATGATGCAATTTTGACTTTGGTCAGTCGGAAACAGCATGCTAGCTCATCTTGCATCTTTCAATGATTTAATCTCTGTTGCACTTCATTTGAGATTCTAAGTTATTTATGTTTGTTCAGAAAATACAGCAGAACAAGGTTCTGTAGAAATGCTGTTGATTTGTTTCCTAAGCTTATAAATATCTTTATAACTCTCTAGAATGCTAGAGAAATATGTATACAGCACAATATTGAAAAATTCAAAGAAAGACTTTTATAAATTGCTTTGATGTCAAAAAACACCTGATCACGCGGCTTAAGAAGAAAATTTCTATTCATATTCTGATAAAGAAAATTTGAATTTACGGGTCATTAAAGATCAATCCGGTTTAAAGAATAAATAACCTGATTTGCTCCAGCAGTATATAGATTTTTCTGAGTCATATCGAAAAACAGGAACCAAAAATTATGCAGCATCGACTTCAATATTTTCCTATAAAAATCGCATTATCCTGTCTAATCGCTTGTCTGACTCAGATGCTTTATGCCGAAAATGCGGTAACAGAAGTACAAAAACTTGCACCGATTATTGTGCAGGCGACCCGTACTGACCGGGAGCGTTTAAGCACACCCGCTTCAGTGTATTATCTCAATCAGGAACAACAGAACAGCCTGAATGTGAATCTTTCGGAAACCTTAAAGGGTGTTCCAGGGCTACAGCTCAATAATCGTGAAAACTATGCCCAAGATTTGCAAATTTCAATGCGTGGCTTTGGCGCACGTTCCAGTTTTGGGGTACGCGGCGTGCGTTTATATGTCGATGGAATTCCGGCGACCATGCCGGATGGGCAGGGGCAAACCTCGAATATTGACTTGAACAGTCTGGAGCATATTGAAGTTTTAGGCGGTGCATTTTCATCGCTATATGGTAATTCTTCCGGAGGGACAATTTTAACCACCACACGGGAAGGGCAAGGTGCTGATTCGATCGAACTGGGTCATTCTGCCGGCAGTCAACATAAAGGTCAGACCAAGCTGGTTTTGCAGGGCGGTTCAGAAAATGCCAATGAGCCGAGCTATATGATCAGTTCATCCTATTTTGATACTGACGGTTTTCGGGATCATAGCGGTGCGCATAAAGTCCTGAGTAATGCCAAGCTGACTTGGGATCTGGAGGACGGCTCTAAAATTAACTGGATTAATAATTACGTTAAAATTGCTGCGGATGATCCCGGTGGTTTAACTCGCGAACAGTGGCAAGCCAATCCTAAACAGGTCGCTGAGAATGTCCTTTTATATAATGCACGTAAGGAAACTGAACAGCTGCAAACCGGGATAACCTGGAATAAACTGATCAATGATCAGCATGAACTCTACGGGATGGCCTATTGGGGACAACGGGCAGTGACCCAGTACCAGTCGATTCCTCGTACAGCGCAAGGTGGAGTCAATCATGCCGGTGGCGTGATTGATTTTGACCGTCATTTCTACGGCACTGACCTGCGCTGGACAGGTAAAGATATTTTGCCAAATACTAAATTGATTGCTGGTATTGCCGTGGATGCCATGAGCGAAGAGCGCAAAGGCTACCAAAACTTTGTCGGTGATACCTTGGGGGTAAAAGGTGAACTACGCCGAGATGAAGACAATCGCTTGTGGAATCTTGATCCTTATTTACAAACATCTTATACATTCTTGCCAAACGGGACATTCGATGCTGGTTTGCGTTATAGCAATGTGCATTTTAAATCTAAAGATAAATTCCTTTCCAATGGCGATAATTCCGGTAAAACCGATTATCAAAAGTTATTGCCCTCTTTAGCTTTAAGCTGGCAGCTCTTACCCGAATTGATGGCTTATGCTAGTTATGCCCAAGGTTTTGAAACCCCCACATTTACCGAAATGTCTTATCCGGCAAATACTGCTGAGAACCGCAGCTTGAGTTTAAAAGCAGCAGAAAGTGAAAGCTATGAAGTGGGTTTGAAATCTGCCAATGCTTGGGGGGATTTCACCGTAGCCGCCTTTCAGACCAGAACCGAAAATGATATTGTTTCTGCGGGAAATGAGGGTGGGCGCGCTACCTTCCGTAATGCAGATAAAACCTTAAGAGAAGGTGTAGAGCTCTCCTGGAACAAAAACCTGTGGCAAGATCTGACTGCACAAGCCAGCTACAGCTATATTGATGCCACTTTTGATGCAGATATTCCAGCTATTGGTACGGTTGCTGCGATTGCGGAAGGAAATTATATTCCGGGTATTGCCAAAAATCAGGCATTTTTAAGTCTGGGCTGGAAGCCTGAAAATGGTTTAAGGGCTGGCCTTGATGTGCGTTATTCAGACCGGATTTATGTCAATGATACCAATGCCGGATACGCGCCAAGCTATAGCGTTACAGGTGCGAATGTTGGCTATCACTGGAAAATGCAGGATTGGGCAGTGAATACTTTTGCACGGGTGGACAATCTGTTGGATAAAGACTATTCGGGTTCAGTCATCGTCAATGAAAGTAATGGTCGTTTCTATGAACCGGCAGAAGGGCGTCATTGGAGTGCGGGGGTGAGTATGACAAAAGTATTTTAATTCAAAGCATTAAAAGTTACTTTATTTTTATGTGTCTAGAAAATAAAAAAACGACAGGTGATTGGTATATTTTGAAATCTGGGTCAAAATATATAAAACTTGCCATTCGCATATTGATTATTTTAATAAGTCCATTTTTTACTGACCTGAAATAAATAAACTAATCACTAACAGTCTTTGCTTAACTTAATAAACGCTTTATATATTGCTTAAAAAAACAACTCAAACATTACACTGTTTTTAATCTAATTCACCTATTTTATAAAGGCAAAATTAATCAATAAAACCTTAAAAGGATGCCATTATGAAAGCTATTTTAATGAAGAAGATGATTCAGTGTGCTGCAGTCAGTGGTGTATTGGTTTTTGCTGCAGGCCAAACTATGGCAATGAATCAACAATCTAAGAATACTGCTCAACAGCATTCCCAAGTGTCGAATGACAGTCGTGTGACTTTAACTGACAGTCAGGTGATTAAGGTATTAAGTACAGCGAACAACGGTGAGATTAAGCAGGCAAAAACAGCCCTGCCTAAACTGAAGACAGATGAAGCCCGCAAGTATGCCCAAATGATGATTAATGATCATTCAGCAAATGAGAAAAAAGCTCAAGCCTTGGCAAATCGTTTAAATTTAACGCCACAAACCAGCACTCTCAGTACTGGATTGCAAAATGATAGTGATAAGGTGGTGGCCAAACTGAGTCAGTCATCCGTAACAGATAAGGACTATATGATGAGTCAAGTTGAAGTCCATCGTAAAGTGGTGACAATGCTCGACAAGCAGTTGATTCCAAATGCTAAAAATATAGAGTTAAAGAATATGCTGACGCAAACCCGTACTGCGGTTGCTGCACATTTGAAGAAAGCTGAACAAATCGTTGAAAAGATGAAATAATTTAATAATCATTCAATAAAAAAACCGCCATTAATGGCGGTTTTTTTATTCATAATATTTAATTAAAGTAGAGAAGAAGTAAGTAGAAAATCTTTTTATTTCAATAGTCATTTGAAATATAGTATTTTTTCTATAGTGGAATGCTTATAATTTAACATGTAAATAACACGTAAAAAGAGATAATAATGCAAGGATCTATTTTAGATTATTCAGTGCAGCATAATACCGGTATTATTAGTGGGGATGATCAGAATCGTTATCAATTTACTGGTAGTGAATGGAGAGGCCAAGCGCTACCAGCACGTGGACAACGTGTAGATTTTGAGGTGTTAGGGCAGGGACAAGCCAAAGACGTTTATTTAGTATCGGCTCCTAATCCCTTTACCAATCAAGTCGGGCAAAAAAATCGAATTGTTGCGGCACTGCTTGCACTTTTCTTAGGTGGATTTGGTGTTCATAAATTTTATTTAGGTCGTATAGGCTGGGGAATTGTCTATCTGATTTTCTGCTGGACATTTATCCCAGCGATTGTCGCATTTATTGAGTTTATTATTTATTTATGTACTTCAGAAGAAGATTTTGCCCGAAAATATGGCTAAATGATGATTGAAAAAGGGCGATATCGCCCTTTTTTTGTCTGCTTTATTTAGCAGGTTGTCCCCATTCATTATTATTCTGTTTTGTTTCAGTGGCAAACCAAATAATCAGTAGAATAAATCCAATTAAGGGTACTAAGCCAATTAAATACCACCAACCAGATTTACCAATATCATGTAATCGGCGTATAGATACGGCAAGGGCTGGTATAAATAAAGCAAGAACAGTTAGCACATAAAATAAGAATTCAGAACCAAGTATTGCATCAAGAATTTGAGCAATAATTAATATAATAAATTGGGTGAGGGCAAAGAACCAAAACTCTTTACGACGTGCACGACCCGTGAAATTTGCATAGTTTTTTAGACATTTTACAAACCAATCAACTATATTGAAATTTTCTTCATACTGATTTTGATTGGAAATCTTGTCTAAGTGAACTGATAAATTTTGAATAGTACTGTTTGCATTCCCAATTGCTAGATATACATCAATCGCTTGTCCTTCAGTATCAATTGCAAAATCTACTTTGTCTCCGCTTGCCGGGGGACGCTGACCACGCCAGTCAGAACCTTTAAAGTTATAGCGATTTTGATCATCCCCACTAATCACACCAGCATTATGCTGGATAGAATAATCTAAAATAACCCCTTTCATTTTTGTCCTCTTTCTTTGTGTTTAATTTTTAAATTATTTTTAATTTCATATGGATAATAGCATATTTGCATGCCTGTTTTTATATGATTATTACTATGATTGGTCAGATTTTTTTATGCATTGAATTACACTGAATTGTATATAAAAAAATCCCGCTACAGGAGCGGGATTTTTTAACGTTAAATGACGGATAATTTAAGATTTAATTATTAAATAAAACCAATAGTTTATAAATTTTATTGACACAAGATCTCAGCTTTACTTTGTCGCATAAGTTAAGACTATTCTTAAATCCTCGCGATATAAGTTAAGATCTTTTGATACATTAATCTAAAAAGCTATTCAAGTTTCATGATAGAGGTTCTTTAAAAACCCACTACTTTCCTAATAAGGTACGTTTACATTGAATTTATTTCTTAATTCTTGATAAGTTATTGGAGGTTCTCCAACTCCTGCAAATTCATACAGATGTGTTGCAGATTCTTTATCATGAACTTCAATAGGGAATGACTTTGCAGCATTCGCTAACAACCACATTGTACGTGTAACCCCATTTATAAAACCAATATAAGGATTACCGCATTCGAATCGAGCCGAAACAAATGCAAGAGGAACAGGATTGTGTTCACTTATAGAAAAACCATCAATAGCATGTTTGAATTTATAATCATTTGGCATATCCTTTCTTAAAATACAATGATTGGACCGATGTTGATCATCTAGATAAATAGATGAAACTAACCAGTAGTAGTAAAATTTCAATGCATCTACATGAACTATATAAAATTTATCATCAATACATCCGAATTCATTACGCATACGACATGTTTTAGTATTGCCCAAATTAATATTCCAGACTGCTCTTTTGTGATTAATTGATACCATTTCTGAGGGACGAGGTGAGATATAGTTTTGGGAAAATTGCGTTTCCAACTTGAAACATTCAAGCTTCTTTAAGTATCCATAGTGATTATTAATTGGTACAAATATTTTCGTGAGCATCATTAATCTCCTGAATTAGTTTATCTTTTATAATATTTTGAAATACATAATTTTTTTGTTGTGCAGCTAAATGCATTTCTAGCTCAGTATTAAAACTATTCAATACAGTATTTAGGGCATTTTCTTGAAAACTGAATAATTTCCAATGTACTTTTTTGAAAAATAATAGGCAGTAATTTTGAGGAAGATTTTTTGAATTAAAGAAAAAAAGGCAGGGAAGATTATAAATATCAACAATTTCCCGTATTTTAGATTGATCGTTGGGACTCAATAGGTAAGCTTTGTAGTGATTATTAAAGTTTGATACAGCATACTTATTAAGATAAATCAGCTTAAGAGTACCTGTTAAATAGAATAGGATATTTAACTTAGCAGCGATATAACGCATTGATGCAAAATGATGAGATCCACCTTGACCATTCACTAAGTAGAGGGTGGGATTCCAGCCGCATAAGAAAAAATGATCAAGAGTATTAGGATCATGAATTATATTAATATCAGAGTGGTTTAAATTTTTCCGGAAATGTTCTTCATCTATTTTGAAATATTCAAGACAGTCTTGTTCAACAAGATCTTCCATCGAAATACGATTTTTGATGTCGCTTCGACTAGCACAAAGACCTGTAATATCTTGAATTTCGAGAAATTCATTTATAGTTTTAAACAAAAATAAATCTTTTAAAGACTGTCGTAGGGTAATAAAATCTTCACTTTTTAAGTTGTTAGATTGATAGAAGTTTCTAGGATCTTTATTAGTCGATAAATCACTTAAGATATCTAAGCGTAAAGCATCATCATAACTAATATTATTTTTATTTGACCAAATTGGTGAAGGATGATGTGATTCTTTACGAGACTTTACAAAGCCTCGTAAAGATAAGAAAAAAAATAGTTGATCGATGACATTCATAATTATGATTTTAAAAAAATTAAGTCAGCTTCTTTGAAATACAAGTTAACTGTTTATTGGCACTACTTATAAGTCATTAATATGTTGATTACCATAACCTGCTTGTAATAATTTTTCAACATCACACTTTTTGAATAATCTAATGAAATAATTTTTATTACCGTATAAATAAGCCTTTATTAATCCTTGAGTTACTAAATTAGTAATATGTGTGCGATGCATCCCAAGGAAATCATTAGCCTCAGCAGCAGTAAAAAATTCTTTACGAATTTCAATTACGTAGTTGAACTGCTTCCTCTGAAATGAACGCCAATATCCAATATGTCTTTCATCTAGATAACCAGTCATTATCCAATTTTTCTGTAGTTGATCGAATGTGCAGTTGAGGGTTTGAAGCACTTCGTCTAGATCCACAAATGTAGGGTCTAGTATTTGTTGTATTAAACTATCAATACTTTTTTTATATATTTGGTGTGGGCGTTCATTTTGATCTTTTACTTTAAGCCACTGATGTAGAATTAATTGAGCAACTTGCTGTGGTGATATTTTTAAAATTTTAGATGCTTCATTTATTCCTAAAAATAAACTATTTACGATAGATGATTTTTCTCCTTTCTTTTTTCTTCCACGATTGTTTTTGAATTTTACTATATTGTTAATCATTGATTTATTTAAATGAGCAATATCATTTCTTAAATAGTAGGCAGGGTAAATTTTTTCGTTAAAAATAGGATTTATTTTTATGCTAGAAAGTTTATCTTTAAGTGTGGTTAAAGGAACATCTAAGTTTGAGGCTAGTACACTTAAAAAAATATACTTATTATTAAAGTCAATCAAAAAATTTTTATCAAGACATAATTTAGTATGATAATTCAGATATTTTTTTGTTGTAGGAATATCTGGGATTTTTAGGAATTGGCGAGTTGTAGCGATATTAATACCTAGTATTTGAGAAATTTTATTAACATCATAATAATTTTCTGATTCATCCTTGAGATATTGTGGATGATAATATTTGTAAGTTTCATTTATGTTGCTTTTATCATTTATTATCCAGTCCTCTATGATTTCATATTTAAAATTAACTTGATCATTTCTTATTAATTCATTTTTAAATAAAATTCCAGATTTTAGTCTCTTGTTAAATGATATGAAGCTAATATCTAATATTTTAATAACTTCATTTTTATTAAAAATTTTACTAATTTTAATTGATGAACTTTTTTTATATTTATAAAATTTAGGTAGAATTATATCTAATATGACTTTAAATCTAGATGCTTTTTTAAGAAATGGGAGGAGTTGTATGCGGGGGTGAGCATAAACTAAATTTTTTTCTATTTCCTTAATAAGCGATGTTATAAAAAAATCTTCATTATTGAAGAAAATATAGCATAAATTTAAAATATAAGATTTATTCATCTGAATACCTAAATTTGAAAAATATTCTAGCAGTGCAATCCATATATCAAAAAATATTGTTAAAAAATCCTCATCATTCAAAGTGAGATTTTCTAAAAACCAATTATTAGTTTTAACATCATTAATGGTAGCAGGAGTACTTGTGTGAGTTCGAAGATCGAAATTGCAATTAGGACATTCATATAATGATCTGCGATCAATGGTTAGTTGATCAAGGCACTTCGGACAATTAGTTGTCAAATCTATATTGTGTTCTAGACATACTGTTAAGGGGTTCAATAACCAATTTTTCTTCCAATAGCCGTTATCTTTTAAGCATGACGAGCAAAATTTATTAAGACTAATCTTAACTAATCTAGTTTGGATTACTTGAGTGTTAGTCCAGAAAAAATTTTGAAATGTTGGAGGCGACTTTCTTAATACAAGATCTACTAAGTCATTTGAAAGCCCTAGATGCACAATGACTTTTTTAAATTTAGTTTCATCCGTAAATATTGATTCATAAGATGACGTATAAACAGGAATGCCGGCACTATTCAACATTTTTTTAGGTGATTCATAACCATTAGCGTAAGATGCTCTTAGTAAAAAGCTACCTATGAATTCATCAGAGAATTGAATTGGAGTATGGGAAAGAGATAGTTTTTTCATAATTTTAAATTAGGATTTCAGTAATTTGAGAAGAGCTAAGTCGGAAAATATCTTTCTTAGTCTGAGGTTTATACAAGATACTTTTTAAAGCATAAGCTGTATGAAAGTCGCTCATTGAAACAACTATACGGTTGTTGTTCATCGCACTTAGGCAACTTTGATGTATAAGCTGCATAACATAGGCTTGATATCCACTAGTAGCTAAAAATATGCGCTTGGCTATATCTCTTGAGAAAATTTCTGGATCAAACGTAAGGTTAAAGTTCTTTGATATATATAAAGAGGTTTGTTTCAAAAAGGGAATAAGTGTCCCAGATTGATCGTTTATATTTAAAGTCAAAGGGTTGAGCTGTAAAACACAAGAGAATCTACGTGCTAGTTGACTGTCAATAAACAAATTATCTTGAATAGTAGGCAACCCTACTAAACATATAGATATTTTTGTTTCATCAGCTAATGTCTTAATCCAGTTAGCTACATTTTCAGATGATTTATTCTTTTGGGCACTAGAGCTATAAATATGATGAAACTCATCAAGCATAATAAGTTGTGTCTTGCATTCTTTTAAGAGAATACGTAATCGATAATTTAGCTGCTCACTTGTACCTCTATGATCTTTACATCCAAGCTCTTCAAGCATTCGAATTGTTAGACTTTTAATAGTGATTGGTGACGGTATAGGAAAGTAAAAAGCAGGTACTATTAACTTTTCAAAGTTATCTTCAATACATTTATAGGGTTTGTATCGGCTTTTAATAAGCTTACATATTGTAGATTTACCTACCCCTCCAGCACCGAGTAATAAGGAGCCAATTGGCTGATTATCCATGTAACTCATTTGCATACATTCATTAATACCAGTTAAAGCATTTGAGAAATCAGAATGATGACAAACGAATTTTCGTAATTTAGAGAGAGTTTTAATATTTTTATTCATCGAAATTAACCTCCTCATAAAAAAATTCTGTTAAATCTGGAGGTAAATTGTCATAAGTAAGATTAGAAGTTATTTCTGAATTATTTTGCGCTCCGATAGCTTTTTCTTCATTTCTTAATCTTGCTAAATTTAAATGATTCTCAAAGCTTTCAATCATTGTTGGTAAGTCATTTTTCACTTGACTAAAACGTTTTATTTTTCTGTTAACTGATTGTATTTTTAGTAAAAAATTTAAACGTGCAAGATATAATGTCTCCTCATTTTTAATCTCCTCAGGATTAGACTTATACTTTTCCCGTAATATTTCCTTTGCTTCTAGCCATTCGGCTAAAGTTAAATCTTTAGTTGCATTTGGAAATATTGAATCAGCTTGGATTAAATTATATTGATTAAATGGATCTTGTACATAAATTGAGCTTAGGTCCAGTTGGTTAACATAGATGGTAACTTTGTCCTTAAACCGATCATTTAAAGTTGCAAGAGCATGAGATTTATAACGTAGACCTTTTAAATTTATTTGCCCCTTGTTTATTTTATAACGAAATACTGTCCGACATTTTCTTTCAATTTCTAGCTCAGGAACTGTTAGTACTGGAAAAATTCTTGAGGCATCTTCCCACATTTTTTCCGGACGCTGTTGTGTGCCAGAGTGAACTCTTTTGTGATAAATATTCTCGATCCATTCATTCACTAATTCTCTTATTGTAGCTAGTGTATAACAGGCATTTCCTACAGAATCATAATCTCCCCGATGGATTGGTGACGAGTACGTAGTACCTTTAAGTTTATGGATAATGCTTTGATTTAATGATCTAAAAAAACTTTCAATATGAGCTTTATTATCAGGACAGTATGGCTGGGATTCTGATTTTGTAATATTGAAGTTATTACAGAAATTAGCCAAAGCATTATTATTAAACTCACAACCATTATCAGGAATTATTACTGTTGGAAGACCTCCTGTTTTTCCGAGATGTGGTCTCATCAACATATTTTTAAGCGTTAGCAATGTTTTTGTAGCTGATGGAGGTAGCATACACAAGTGCCAACCTACTATAGCTCGTGTATAGACATCTATCGCAATGCATAGCTCTGGTCTGCCAAGTACATTTCCATTTTGATCTAAGATGATGCAATCAATCTCATGCGTATCAATTTCAACAATTGCGAGTAAACCCGGAGATATTAAGCTCTGGCCTGATGCCTTGAATTGTTTGTTTGCTTCTTTTGATCCATTTTTATTCTTAGCTAAAATATAAGGGTCGATTCTCTCAAAACGCCGATATATCGTTCGTTCACTTGGTATTTTAGCATTTGGATTAATGGATAATATTCGACTTTTAATAATTAAATGTGCATCTTTTGGACTGAAACTTTCTCTTTCTTTGATGAAATCTGAAATGACCTCGTTAATAATTTTTTCTACTTCAATCGGAAATCTTAAACTTTTGTTTCCACCAGTGACGTTATAAAAACCATGAAATGAATCTGAGTTATTTCGATAGGTCTTTATATACCTTGCCAAAGTGCTTGCAGATATTTTTCTAAGATTGGGATTTTCATTGATTAAATTTATAATCGCAGTATTTAAATGATTGATTGAACATGGAATTTTGTTAGAAAAAACGTAGTTGAGATACTTAAAAATTTCCTCTATTGTCAGAGCTTTATTTTTGTGAACGTGTGGGATACTCAAGCTTGTTAATTTTACATCTCCATTTAAGATTTTTTGGGTTAAATCCTCTCTTGTAATCATATACATATTCCCATTAATGAAATTCGCATAGCGAATTACATCATTATCTATATGACATATTTCAAATTGCTCATTTAAGTATAAAATTCGGTCACCAATATTTATGTTAAATTTATTTTTCATAATTAAACTCCTAAAATCTTTTTATAAAAAATAAAATAATCAGCAATGATTGGATCTAAATTATTATTCTTCATTAAATAATATAAATCTTCTCTATTCTTAAATTTATTATTTTTAATGATTTTTTAGCTTCATCTAAATCAGATTTATTTATATTTTGATAGTTAGCCCGTTGATAACTTATTTTTAAAAAAAGACTATCTTGTTTTGAAAGAAGATTGTTTTGGTCATAAATCCTAAATTTAATGTTGTAATTACTCAAAATCTCTTCTACTAAATTAAATCTTGAAATGTGTCTTTCTGAAATTGTTTTTAAATTAGGTTTTACTTCATGA
>NZ_CP078068.1:1235848-1312413 GCF_019195275.1 Acinetobacter sp. F9 | reverse complement strand
GGTATGAGGTTTACCGCTTCGGTGGTGCGGAGTTCTATAATGATCAAAATACACCCGGAGATAATGCGGTATCAGTTGTAAAAGATTTCTTTACAGCATTGTTTAAGCAACATGAAATTCTTTAATTTTTAAAACACAAAAATTCTAGTTATATCTATATGATTTTTAATTATTATTTTATCACCTAGGCGTTGGTAGGCTAATTTCAATGAATAAGTATTTAACGCTTGTAGGCTGATAAGTAATTGATTAATCTTATTTTTAGCAAGTAGTCTTTAGTGATGTTTTGCTTTTGCTAATATCTGGTATATGTCGGTTGAACTTGCTTATGTTTCGAGAGCGGAGGAAACAGCCTAATTTTTTAGGCAAGTAAAATATACAAGTCAAAAATCCTTTTCAGTTGCGTTTCTCTTGTACGCAGGCGATACAAAATATGAAGCCCATAACTTACGTTATGGGCTTCATAAATTTATGATAATTGGGTAAATTATGGGTAAAAGTTGAATAATGAAAAACAATTACTATCTATAGGAATTCATAATAGATCGTCAGTTAAGCTGCCACCATCTCAGAAATCATTTTAACTTTAATTGATCAGCGATATCGTATTTAACGAGATACTTACCTTTAATTTATAAAAAAGAAAATACAAAAAAATTATTTACAGGTCCAAAAAATGGCAACCGTGCTACCATTTTTTGAGAAATCTAGTTACCTAAATGTTATCTTAAACTTCTGTATATTCTAGCAATGGCTTTCCTCTCAAATATATCTAGCCCATTTGATTCTAACCCTTTGAGTTGTGGTCTCGTCTTCTACTTCTTCTTGATCTTCTTTACCTGGCACACTAATAGTCGTATCCGTACTGGTTGTACCATTAAAATCAATAGTGGTTGACCCACTCATTTTAGATTGATTATTTGCTCCTAGAGCAGCAGCCAGGATGGAACCTTTGATAACTGTTTGTCCTGATGTATCTAAACTATTGCCAGCTATAATATTTCCTTCAATTGATGCCTGAGCTGTTACTTTAATATTGCCGCCAACATAACTCGCACTACATGTTTCTAAAGAGCTTGCATCAGTACAAGAACCTGCAATTAATGCGATATTGCCTATACTCGCTAAACTTAGACTACTTTGTGAACTGCATAAATTTTGTGGCCTTGAAAAATAATTTGAACCACAAACTACTGGTGCACCTGCGTAGTTAGGGGCTTTTAGAGTAATACTTCCACCATATCTGATGTCACCAGTAGAAATAATAGTATTGGCATAATTACCCATACTCAAATTAACTGATGTACCTTTAAATAACAAAACCCCACTAGCAATCGAAGTTTCTGTATTTTGTGTATCTTTTAGTGTCCACACACCATTTGAATATGTGATAATTTCATTTACCCAGCCATATTTTTTTGCAAAATTACCAACAACAGTACTTGTACAGAAATTATTAGCATCTACGTTCTTACATAAATAGCCCCATGATTGGGAATAGTTAATATTTACTTTTCCAAGATGGTAATTCCCTTCACTAATACCTTCAACATTACGAACATAGACCATAATTTGATTGTTGTTATTAACACTAAATACATAGTTAGCCTGTTCTTCATAGTCTAGTGCATTAATGAGCGGCTTTTGGGCCATTGTAACTGTGACTAGAGCGCCAGTTGGAAATGCTACTTTCGTGCCAGCGGTCAAATAAGTAAATTTCCCAGATTTATCATCAGGACAAGACTTAAAACCAACTGCAGATATCTGTTTATAGTTGTTCCAATTTTTACTTACACAATTGAATATATTTCCACTTTTAGCTACAACTATTTCATTCCAAACATTATATTCAATATCTGAATTCGCTAATGCATTTGAAATAGTTCCATTTTTAACGGTGATTTTATTTCCTGCCGTTGCTTTAGTAATATTGGCATTTCCATTAACTGAAAGAGAAGCTTTAGTATCAATACTATTAAAGTTTCCGCTACTACCAATGCTTACATCTTCATCAGCATAAATATCATTAACAGCTACACTACCAGTTGTTGTTACCTTACCTTTAGCAGAAACTAGAGAGGCTGTTCCGCTAGCTTTTAAAGTAACATTACCATTTGAATAAATATTTTCTAACCCTGTGATTCCTCCACCAGCGATATCAACATCCCCTAACACTTTGAGCTCTTTAATTCCTGATAATCCTGAACCTGTTCGAAAGTCTCCAGCAACATTTACTACAGCGCGATCCCCAGCATTTGAGAAACTAATACCACCATTTGCATCAAGATCTCCATAAAAATTCATTGCACTTGGGAATGAAATGGTATTTCCAGTATCTGAATCTTCTGTAGAGGATTCTGGAACTAAGGAAACCTCATAAACAGTTTGTATAGTTGAAGATGCATCTGAGGAGGTACTTATATTTTGAATATTTGCAGTCACACGGTATTGCTCAGCATCAGTAACTGTTTGGATAGCGATATTACTTACTTTTAGTTCACGTCCATCTTGGACATTAAGAGTTAAATTTTGTCCATCTAATGATAAGATACCTGCAGCATCAAGACGATTTAAGTACTTTCTAAAAATTTCTACACCCGTCCATGCCCCGGATTGAGCATTAGTTAAAGCATGACTTGAAATTAAACTTTTTTGAGAGGTGTTAATATAATAAGCTGTTCCTAATGCCGAAGCAGCAACAGCCAATCCAACAAGTAGAACTACGAGAACCGTCGCAAAGCCACGTTGTGTATGTGGAATCAGTTTATTTTCTATTGTCATAAGATTTCCCCATTAAGACTGAATGTTTAAAAGACAAACAGGAACTTGAACTGATTCTAATCCTGCATTTTTTTGAGTACTTGTTTTTGCAGAAATAATAATCAAAGGGTGCTGGGGACTTTCTTCTACTGTTCCTGCTCCAAAGGGAGTGCAGGTAGATGTTGTTTGGTTGAATGTGATCTGCTTAGGATTTGATTTGTCAGTAGAATAATCTTCTAAATGGGCCAAGGTACTTTTTACTTTCCACTTAAATGAACCTAAATTTAGTGTTTCATTACACGGAGCATCACTATCATTTTCAAAACCTTCAAGTAAAACAAATAGTCTTTTTTTATTATCTGAACTTTCAGTATCAGCAAGTCCTTGGCAAATCATCTGGGTGCCATTCTTATAACGCCATAACACAGCTGACATATTTTTTGATCCAACTTGAATGGTTGTAGTTAATAGATTATTAGAGCCGTATAAGCCAAAACCTGCATTTTGCAAAAACATCTGTGCTGTAGTTAGGCCAGCTTGTAACTGTGTATCATGAGTTGCTGCAATACGAGACTCAACACCAGTTTTAACTATCGTGCGATAAGAACTGAGTAGGGCAAGGATACATAGCATTGCAATCAATAAACCTACTAATAAGCTGATTAATGTTGTGCCTGATTGATACTTCATTTTAGTGCCTCTCCCACAGTAACTTTCCCACCTAAAGAAGCGCTTTCAATTTCAAATTTAATAGGCTGTTTTTCAGTGATTGTTTTGTTATAAGTCGGATTAGCAGCATTATTAACAGTAACTTCAATTGATTCACAAGTTACAGTTATTTCAATAGCTTCTGTTTCGTTGGGCAGAGTAATAGTGGGATGTGAAGTACCTGTACACCAAGCCTCTTTTTGTTCAACTGTCGCACTCTGTAGTTTGGTACGTAACTCATTAATTACAATGTATTGCAAATTATTTTGCTGCTGGCTTTTCAGCATCCGACCAGTGCTATATACAGCACCCAAAATTACAATGCTTGATAATGCTACTGCAATAAGAGCTTCTAATAAGCCAACACCCTTTTGGTTTGATTTAGATGAGATTATTGGTTTCATTGAGAGATCCATTACTTATCGTAAGCGATAAGTTGGTTTTACAATTTCCGGTAATTTCAGTCGTAATTTGACCGAAACTGTTAAAAGAAAAACATTTGAAATCAGTGTTGTTAGCGTTTTTTATTTCTATAGTCGAACTTAATGGGTAACTGAATACAACAGTAGTAGTACAACTGGCTGATTCTGTTGCTGTAGCTTTATGTACAGAAAGTTCATTCTTATTTTGATCAAAACAAATTTGACTGGCAGCGTCATCTGAATTTTGAGAAAACTCGTTCCGAATAGCTGTTGACCTGGCTAAACTCATCGCACTTTTTAAAGACATTGTAGCCTTATCTAGTTCTGCTTGTTTTGACCATAAAGCTGTTAATGAAGTTCCAGTTACGACTAAGATAGCTAATATCGTGATTGTAATCATAAGCTCCATAAGGCTTACACCACGTTCTTTTAGCTTAAAACTTACCATGTGGTTTTACCATCACAGCTAGTTGTTGCAGTTCTCAAATTGGTATTTGATAGTTTTAAAATACATCCCTTAAGATTGTTAGAATCTTTCGCAGTTGCTTTTAATTCATAACCTTTTCCACTATCTACTTTGGTGCTAGAGAATTCAAAAATATCTATTTTACTTGCAGACCATTGCGGGAACGCAGTGGAAGCACTAAGTGCGCTTGTAGTTGTATAGTCCTGATTAGGATAAGATAAATTACGTTGATAGTAATTTTCAAAGACTAAGCTCAAAGCAACTAGGTCTGTCTGAGCAGCTTTAATGTTAGCCCTTTTAATATAATTTTGGTATGAAGGGAGGGCAATTGCGGCCAAGATTGCCACAATTGCGATAGTCGCCATGAGCTCTATAAGTGTAAAACCCTTAAATTTATTATACATGAGAGGTAGATATACAAATTTTAATAAATAGTGAAAATTATCACACTTATTATTCAATATTTCAATTAAAATAGGTTGATTCTATCAAACCCATCGTAGGGTTTAAAAGATCAGATGTTATTAGTCATTATAAGAGAAATGAAATATTTTCAATCTCAATACATTAAAAATTGCAGAGCAAAGCCATGGGTCATTTATATAGTGACAAAAAAGTTTTACATAGAATTCGAAGATTACAGGGGCAGATTAATGCTATTCATAATGCAGTCACGGATAGAGATGTACCTTGTATAGCAATATTACAGCAAGTAGCTGCTATTAAAGGGGCGCTCAATGGTCTTATGAATGAGTTAATAGAATAGCATTTAAAGACTCATGTGCTAGAAGGTGAATATAATCAAGAAGAATTAGAAAAATTCTTGGAAATATTAAAAAAGTATAGTTAATTTTTTTCTAATTCCTTATACATTATTGAGAAAAATCTATTGATTGGGTAACCACTAACTTTGTTAGCTACTCAGGTTGCTAATTGAACAGGCTCTAAGTCTTCTGTGAAATTCCCCAGCTTTTCGCAGACAGCATAAATTCATAGTTTAAAGCCAAGAGCATGCTCTGCATATTGAAGCTATTACGCTCTTCAGGCAGCTGTAACAGCAGCGGTAAACGTGTCACCCCATTTTCACCATTGGCAAAGGCATAATGGCGCATTTTGGAGCCCACCGGAATTAAATTTTTTGCTTCTAAATACACACTTACCTGAGTGGTCTGTTTTTGAAGAGCAATAATTCTGAGATAGCAACGATCTCGAACATCAATAATATTCTGTTTTAATTCATTGATCTTAAATTCATGATTTTCAGGATTTTTAAAGAGCCGTTTAATGAAACTGGCATTTTGTTTATTTTGCGTTTCACGTTCTAATTGGCGTATGTGTTGCTGGATTTGACGAGTTTGCTCAATCGCATCATTGAGCAATTCTCTCATTTCCTGAGTGGGTGCTGAAACCTCTTGCACATGTTGCTGATAGTGAAACTCATCATGAAAGAGTACAAAAATTTGTGCTCGTCGCTGTTCCAATAATTTTAAATAGGCAATTAACCGATATTTAAACAGGCGTGCATGGGGATTAAACTGCAGAATCGGCTCCTGCGATAAAATTTCAAGTTGATGTAGAAATTCATTGATTAATCTTAAAATATTTAAATAACAAAATTCTAATTCATCAGTATGTTGAACGCTGTTTTTTAATCCTTTTAGGAAAGGTTCGAGAATATTTAAGGATAAATCTTTCTCTAAAATTTCTAGATGTTCTTTGACCAAATGCTCGATGGAAAAACTTTGGATATTTAAGATTTCTTTCAAACTCGGGATGAGCCGTTGATGGTTATACTCGTGTAGCGATTCAACTAGCTCTACAATATGTGGATTCATTTGGCTCTGAATGCCAATAATTCGGGTCATGAGCTGTTTGAAATTTTCAAAATAATTTGCTTGATTAAGCTGTTGCGGATCCAGAACCAAACCACTGATATAGAACCGGTCCTCTTTACCAAAGCTTTCTTCGGTTAAAAAGCGGCGAATTGAATAAGCGGAAATTGAACTGTTATAAGAGCTGCTCAGGACAAAATAATATTGAAAGGTTTTGATAATTTCAAAATCACGCACCTGTTGTTCACTAATAAAATAATCCTGAAAAATGGTCAGTTCCTGATCAGCATATTCACTCGGTAAAATATGGGCAAACCAGCTTCCCAAAATTTCACTTTTCATGAAGACTTCAAAGATAAAGGTACGGACTTGCTCAATATTCAAGTGACGGTGATTTTCAGAAACAGAAAAATTTAATTCTCGAATGATGAGGGCTGTATCATACAGAAATGCTTTTTTGATCAGTTGTTGGGCTTGAATGTCTTTTGGATTGTCCAAATCGATTTGATTGATCTCACGAACAATAGTTTCTAAGTAATCGGCAATCTGGAAGTCAGTTTGATAGCTTTGTAGATAGCTAAAGGTTGTATTAATTCTGTGCGCAAGTTGTAGTAACTCGAAATTTTGCGTGTTGAGCTGAAGTTCTTTGAGGCTGATATGGCCTTTAAACTCAAAAGTTTGGTTCAGGTAATTCCACGATATATATTTTGCTTTTAGATACTGGTCTTCTATTTTTTGATGTAGTGCTTGTGGTGTCGTAGATAGAATAGAATCCAGTTGTTGCTGCCAATGTTTATCAAGAATAGGGTCGATTTGTTTTAACTGTACCCTAAGATGATAAGGAATATATGTCTGCATGGAGATCTAAAACCATTGTAGTGAATTCAAACTTTTAATGAGAAAAGCTATGTGATTTATATCACAAAAACAAATATAAGTTAGCCCTATTGCATGAAAATACTCTGTATAAGTTGTATAAGTTGTATATTTTGTTAGCCATAGTGGGCTGAAACCATGTTGCGGTGAAAATGTTTTGGACTATAAATTTGATTGAATGTCCAAGATGAATGGAGAGGGCTACAACTCCTACAAAACTGTATGAGCGGTGCATTCGATCAATGCTTCGTTTTTCCTATAAGCCATTCACTGATCAATAGCTTCATAGTAAGCCAATCGATTTTCTACAGTAATCACACAAAGCGGATAGCCAGCTTTCATTAATTTTAAATTCATGAGTAGGTGAGAGGTACAGTCATTCCTATTTATGAATGAATGCCAATTTTTTAAGCCTATCAATAACTTTGAACAATGCAATTTCCTGCCTATATTTAAAATATAGATAAAGCAAAGCAGAATTTTAAAAAATAACTGATTAGTTATCACACTGTTTCAGGATAGAAAAAAACAGCATGCTTGTAGTAGGTATTACTCACTAAGCTATGAAATATTAATATTTTAGAGTTTAATCAACTGTGCTTTGTTTTTACATCAATTAGGAATGGCATGAAATATCAACCGCCTTATACGATCACCTCTAAAATTATTCACTTGATTGCACAAATTAGTGAATCAATAGGGCGTTTGACTGCATTAACCCAAATCCAAGATAGCCTTCAATTGCGAAAAGCTAATCGTATTCGAACGATTCAAGGGTCTTTAGCAATTGAAGGGAATACCTTGAGTACAGAGCAAATCACAGCGATCCTGAATGGCAAGACCATTATCGCTCCACCTAAAGAAGTTCAAGAGGTACGTAATGCCCTAAAGGCATATGAAGAAATTCAAGATTGGAATCCTGATCAAGAATCTCATTTGCTGAAAGCACATCAAATATTGATGACAGGACTGATTGATGAGGTTGGACAGTACCGCCATGGTGGGGTTGGTGTGATGTCAGGGGATCGAGTCGTGCATATGGCTCCGCCTGCAAATCAAGTCCACCGTTTAATGGGAGAGTTATTGCAGTGGTTGGATGAAGGCAATGAGCACCCATTAATTCAGAGTTCAGTATTTCATTATGAGTTTGAGTTTATACACCCATTTGCTGATGGCAATGGGCGTATGGGGCGTTTATGGCAAACTTTAATCTTAAGCCAGTGGAATCCAATTTTTCTCAATATCCCTGTAGAAAGCTTGATTTATCAAAACCAAAAAGCTTATTACGATGCATTGCAAGCGAGCACAGATCGTTCAGATTCTGCACCTTTTATTGAGTTTATTTTGCAGATGATTCTAGATGCAATTCTCAGTTCCGATGCCAGCGATCAAGATACCGCTCAAGCTAGCGTACAAGTTAGCGATCAAGTTAAACGTCTCATCCAGAATATGGAGCAGAAGGAATATAGCTTAACTGAGCTGATGGCTCTTTTAGACTTGTCCCACCGAGCAACATTCCAAAAAAATTATTTAACTCCAGCATTAGAAGCAGGTGTGGTTGAACGCACCCTTCCTGATAAGCCTAAGAGTCCTAAGCAAAAATACAAATTAAAAATTGAGTCATAATGAGGTTAAGGTGATTATTAATATCACAAGGAATTAATTGTAACGTTATAACATTGCAATTATTTTTCAGTATAATGTTCTGCTATAATGCTGTACGCCATTTCAAATCCTGAATTCGGATTTGAACAGGATTTTAAAGTGATTCAATGCACTAAATCTAATTTGGGTCAAAATTGGGTCAATTAATATTTATATTTATAAAATTGTGTTTAAAATGAATGGGTTGGTTTTTGAGTTCAATTGACGCCACCTCCACCAAATTTATAAATTCACATGACGTTATATAATGACTTATGAATTGGAAAGCCCAGATCTATAAAGGATTCAGGGCTTTTTTTACGGGTACTTATAACGAATTATA
Source organism: Acinetobacter sp. F9 (assembly GCF_019195275.1). Classification (NCBI taxonomy): domain Bacteria; kingdom Pseudomonadati; phylum Pseudomonadota; class Gammaproteobacteria; order Moraxellales; family Moraxellaceae; genus Acinetobacter; species Acinetobacter sp. F9. Next base: position 1,303,362 of record NZ_CP078068.1, on the reverse strand, counting down.
AATATCTATAGCATTGCTTATCATGTATCACACTTTGTGTCATTCAATAATTATTGAAACCGCAGTGATACAAAAATGAAAAGATCCGATATTAAAAAGTGGCCGCTATCAGATACCATATTAGCTAATCTGGAACCTGAATCAAAAGAGTATCGGGAGCTGGACGGCGAAGGCTTATATTCCCGTGTAAAGCCTGATAGTAAAAAAGCGTGGTTATTCAGATACAAGAAGGCAAATGGCAAATGGTCGCGGCTTGGCATCGGTACGTATCCTGAATTGTCGGGAGCTGGCGCACGTAAAAAGGCCAGAGAAATCATTAAGGATATTTCACACGGCGATAATCCAATCATCACCAAGCAAGAACGTAAACGGCAAGAACTAGAACAGCACAATGCCACCTTTGAAGTTCTGGCCCGTGAATGGTTAGACACCAAAGCGAATACTTGGGTGCAGGACACGATGACCAGAAATAAAAGTGCATTGGAAAAACATGTATTTTCTGTTTTTGGCAAACGCTTGTACACCAGCATAAAACCGATTGAATGGATGAATCATTTAAAAGGTATTCAGCAGAAGCAGGATATATATGAACAGGTGAACCGAGTTCGTGCTATGTGTCGTGATATATACGATTTTGCCAAAGTAACTGGGAGAATGGATTACAACCTGGTGGAAGGCATCCGAAAATACCTACAACAAGGCAAAAAAGAAAATATGGCTCATGTGACTGAGCAGGAGTTACCAGCACTACTAAGAGCAATCAATAATTATCCAACTATAGATGTTCGGATGGGATTGCAGCTTTTAGCAATGTTATTTTGCCGACCTACTGAGTTAAGGGGAGCTAAATGGGAGGAGTTCGACCTTGAACAAGGGCTATGGAATATCCCAGAGCACCGTATGAAGAAACGGCGTGAGCATGTTGTGCCTTTATCTACTCAAGCAGTGACGATATTAAAAGAATTGCAGACCTACCAAACCAATTCAGATTATTTATTTCCGAGCAGATCGGATAAGAATAAGCCTAAATCAGACACCGTTTTTATTATGGCTTTGCGCCGTATGGGATATGAAGGCAGGCAGACACCACACGGATTTTCTTTTTCAAATTCATAATTATATCTGATAGATAGAAAAGTCATCCGCAACTGTTTGAGGCAGGACTAGATTTAAAAATGATTGTTTCTGCGACAAATTTACTAGTCGATGGTGGCTGACGAGTTTTGCGGATGACAAATGCCTTTGGTTACTTTGGGCGAAACCAAAGTAACAAATAATTTACAAGAATTTGATTTATAACATTAATACTCCGCCTTGAATGACTAAAAAATTAAAGAGTCTATTTCTAAACTCCTTAACTGATCAGCATTACCTAATATTAATGGTTTTTTATGTGAGATCTATATCTCACTATGTGCATATAAATTGAGCCACTGAAATCATTCAGCAATTCAGATTATGGAGTCATTGGCTTAAACATGATTCATGTAATGATGATTATTTTGACTAAATCGTTATATGGGAAAATTCAAATAAAACATGAAACAATTTGTTAGTTTTTGTTAAATAATATTTGTCCATTGTTAAGGTTATATTAACTATCTAATTTTATTAAAAAAAAATCAAATAAATAGTTTGAAAGTAAAAAAAACTGTCTAGAATGTTGCAAAAGAAACTCAAAATATGGGGTGTGTCTTGATTCATAATCAGGATAAAGTAGTGTGGAATTTAGCATCCGGAACTTGGGTTCAAGATGACAAAGTCGGTTATACCTTAAAAAATACGCCGAATTTAAGAATTGCAGATCATGTGAATCCTCACTTTGTTAAGCAATTACTTAATTTGCCAAGTTTGGGTGCGAAAATGTATCCTTCTGAATTTTTGTATGATCCTGAAACGGGTAAGCGTCTAGAAAAAGCAAAAATCAATTCAGATTCATATTGGCTTGCACCTTATGGGCAAAGTTTACATTATGATGATGGTCGTCAATATGTGGATAATCACGGCTTGCAATTGAGTAGCCAACTCAAAGAATTAGAACGTAAACCTGATGTCAGTAATGATGCGCTACTGAAAATTAAAATGCCGCCAAGAGGAATTTTTGAATTTGTGTCTATTAAAACAGGTACAGATATTCCTCAGCTAATAGCATTGAATAAAGTAAATGGAAGTCTATCAATTTGGAGCCAATATAATAATGAATGGCTAGATTTAAGTAATCAAGGTCCGCGTTTAGAGCGCTGCCCAGAACCAATAGAAGAATATTTACACCTTTTAGGTGTTATGAGTGCAGATGGAACACCTCATTTATATATTCCGACTAAAGCTGGTTTGGCACGAGTTATTATTGATGGGTTATCGTTGAGATATCAGACGCAGTATGTGACTGAACATAATCCATGTTTGGGTATGCCTGTATATTGGAATAAAAAAATATTACAACCAATGTTGATCAATAATCAGCTGCAGGTTGTTGATGTACTTACTCGGCAGACATCAGTAGTAGTAAATAATCCAGCATCAGAAATTTATTTTGAAAAAGTAGTGTATGACAATAGACGTATTATTTGGATTGGTAAATCAGGCCAGTTGATTTTAAAATTTGAGGGGCTTGATAATCAAGAGCTAAGGGTCGTTTACGAGATGTGGATACCAGGATATAAGCCTGATTTTCGTTTTGGCGCACCTTATGATGATAGAAAAGGTAATTTCTACCAATTCTGTACAAGTCAGAATGCTGAGAAAGGACCTTGGTGTTATATCGAGCTCGATGCAGAAAAACCACATGTACAACCTTCTTTATTTCGTTTTACCACTGGCTTTTCAAAATTCTACCTGGGTGACAAACTTGACGTAAAAGATATTTGGAAAGAAAAAGTTGGTGTTGAACCAACACATCGTTTTACGGTTCCACTTATTGAGGATGAAAAGCACCAACTAATTTTAGGTTTTAGTTTTGATACAGATACAAATATAGGTATTGAGCAGAAACTTGCAGATGAGTCTAAACAGGATATTATGCTATTTATAGATACGCATGATGGGCTCATAGATTTTCATCGTGTTCAAGTTGAAAAGCCGTTGCAGTCAAGATTCTTTATTCATCAAAACATTTTGTATTTTTATAACCCTAGCTTAACTGAAATCTTAGGCTGGGAGCTTGCTGCATGAAGAAAATAGGATTAATGGCTTTAGTTAGCCTTATATCATCTTTGACTTGTGCAGGACAACATGCATTTTTAGTCCAAAACTCTGGTTGGATGGAACCCTTTTACCAAGATCAAAACTCGCAATTAAAACCACTTGTAAATGCTGTGGTTCAAACCGTCACGCAACCGAGTGACACTATTGCGGTAGCAATGTTTAACCAAAGCAATGCTGTGTCTAAATCACCTACGGTGATTTATCAAGGCGCCGGTAAACAAAATATTAGTCAGCAATTAAGCCAACAGAGCATCGCGAAAAAATCTGATAAAGCCTATGCAGATACCGATTTTAAAGAAGCTGTCGTTGCCACGATTACAGGTCCATTTGCGAAAAAGTCAGGCATTATTTGGATTTTTACTAACAATAAAAATAGTCCAAATAATGATGCGGCTACGGCTGAGCGCAATAAAGAATTCTATGAGCTGGTACATTTAGATCCTGCCATTAACAAAGTTATGGCATATCCATTAAAAATGCCTGTGCAAGGACAACATTTTAATGCATCTGGCTTAATGGTTTATGCCCTGGCTTATGGTGATCAGGCTGAAACTGAATTAAATCATTTGGTTCAATCAGGTCAAATGGAAAAGGTCTTCACCCAGCAACCTGCATTGTTAAAACCTTTAGACAAAGAACCAGTTCAACTCATTCCAACAGGTGTGAAAAACTCGTCTACGATTCATGCTTCTTTAGCATCTGATCAAAAAACCTTGGTTTTTAATTTAGAACCTAAAGATGTTATTCCTGAACTGAAGCTAACAGCAGATCTAAAAAACAAATTTTATCCTTACAACATTGCTGCAACACGCGTTGAAGCAAAGTTGAGATTGGCCAATGGTATGCAAGCACCGATTCAGATTTCTGAATCAGATATTCGTTTGATGACCAAAGACAACACGAAGCTAGAATTTCAAGTGCCAATTCCTTCGCATTTAATTGTGTCTCCATGGTCTTGGGAAGTGTTTAAGGCAATGGGTAAGGCAGTTACGATTCCTGCCAATATTGACGTGACTCTGTATGAGCAGAAGCTGAGCTTATCTGAAGATTTTAAACAGAATTTGCAAAATTTATTTCCTGGTGACCCCTTATCGGATGTCTTTGTTGCACCACAAAGTATTCAGTCTTCCACAGCCACAATTCCTGTGCAATTCCGTTTGCAATATCCATTATGGCCAGTTGTAGTCATGATTGCAGGGGTTTTATTGGCACTTGTATTCGGCATTTTGGCTTTGGCATTGAGTTCAAAACGTAAAAAATACGATGTTTGGGTTAATGGCTTGAAAAAACAAACCATCCAATTAAAACCATTTTCCAAGATGAGTGTTTATGGTGATTCAGGGGAAGAAATTGCGATTGTGAAACGTGGTATTTCAGACGCATCTGTTCAAGTTATAGATAAAAAATTTAGTGTAATACTTCGTTAAATAGTAAGTTTAATAAACATCCAGGGGGATATATGTCAGAGTCAAATACAAATAACGGTTTTGTTTTACCAACAGCAGATGAACAAGCTCAAACTGAAACAGCTACAGTAGCGCAAACTGTTCAAGCAGTGAATGTTCCAACAGTTCAAGAAGAAACTGGTTCTCGCGATCTCATGATTGCTGGAGGAATTATCGTTGTTCTTCTCATCGCTTTCTTTTTTGCAAAACGTGGTTTCAGCAATAGTTTGGTAAAAAAACGTATTTCTCCGAGCAAAGCAAGTATGGCAGGTTGGTGGTTATTTATTTTCCTTGCTGCAGTTGCCATTGGTGCAGTCTTGGCAGCAGTCAATCCAGTGAAATTCTTATCTCTGCTTATTTTGGGGCCATTAGGTGTTGTTGCATTGCTAAGTGCTGTCCTGGCATTCACATCAAGCCGTGCTTAAGCACTGAATATAAGTTAAGTAATTAAAAAATAAGCAAAAATAGGGGAAGAAAATGACGGACACGCAAAATGTCAACACAGGCACTGCAGCCAAAGCAGCAGAGCAGACCGTAAAACTCCGCCCAACACTTTATATTGGTGTCGGTGGTACAGGTATGGAAGTGATGATGCGTGTACGTCGTCGTATTCTAAATGCAAGTTGGGGCAGTGATAATGTTCGCTTAGAAAACTTATCACAGTTTCCAATTGCACAATTTATGCATTTTGACTTAGATCAGGGTGCAATTATTGATAGTGGCCGTGCACAAACTGAAGATTTGCAATATAACTTAGTCAAGTTTACGGATGATGAAAAAATTGTAGAGTCTTTTGATATTGAGAAATATAGCCGTGATGATGCATCACTGAGTCGTTATCCTCATATTCAAAATTGGTTACCGTTAACACCGAGAAAAATTCGTGAATTAGGCATTGATCCTGCAAAAGGTGCGGGACAGATTCGATCTGTATCACGTTTATATTTCTTTGATAAATATCCAAAAACACGTGACAAAATTCGCTCAAAATTAAATACATTAAAAGCAGGTTTATCACGCGATGACATGCTGAGAAAATTAAATCTACAGCTGGATACAAGTAAATTCCGTATCGTGGTTTTGGGTTCTGTGGCGGGTGGTACAGGATCAGGTTCATTTTTGGATATGGGGTGGTTATCTAAATGGGTAGCAAGCAACGAAGTTGAAGCTGCTGATGTAGAGTTGATGTTGTTCTTACCGACGGGTTATTCAAGTGCCAATAAAGCACGTACTGAGGCCAATGCTTATGCAGCGTTGATGGAAGTTGAATCTGCAATGGTTGGGCATTCAAAGTATGTTGAAAAATGGGATGATTATGATCGTCCACAGCTTGCATCGAAGCCGTATGATGAAGTTCATTTGATTGATTCCGGTAACCTCGCACGCCAGCATACGGACAATATGAATGACGTGTATTCAATGATTGCGGATACTTTGTTTGAGGATTTTCGTTCTGCTGACTTTGCCAACCGTAAACGTTCGGTTGCAGTAAATCAACGCCAACATAAAATTCATATGTTTGCGCCACCTGTACCAACAGGTCGTTTTGGTGACATGAAATTGAATTATTCATGTGCATATTCAGCATTTGGTCAATCGACTTTGGACACACTTGGTCGTGCTCGCTATGATGAATATGCGTACAGTTTGGCAGCGGACATGCTTAAAGCCTTCTTTGGTGTAGCAAGCGCAAATCCTGCTGCTAACCGGGCGAGTGAAAAAAAGCGTGATGCATTCATGGCCGAAAATATGAATCTCAATTTGGTGCCATTTAATAATCTTCCTGAGTTTTCAGCTGCGACATTAAAAAATCCAGAAATTCGTGAACTAAATACCGAATTTATGGATTTAGAAATTGTAGATATTTTATTACGCTCAGGTCAGAACGGTGTCGAAGTAGATATCGCAGAAGAAACACGTCAGCGTGTTAGTCAGCGTATTAGTGAAATCAGTATTATTGATCGTGAACAGTGGGCAAATGAAGTCCGCAAAACAATGCAAAGCTTAATGCGTGATGTCATTCGTAATACAGATGCTATGGCAGATACAGCTGAAGACCGTGTCATGCGACGTCGAAAAGCATTGTTTGAAAGTCTCAAAAAAGATATTGAAAGCCGTTTATATTTATATTTAGATAATCACGAACAAGGTGGTTTCGAATATGTGATTTCGCTAGTCGAACAAATTAAAGACCGTATTGAAAATGCTAACTCAGGTATTACATTACAGCTCAAAAATTCAGCCAATCGTTATACTGCGATTAAAGATGCCTTATTGACTTATGAATATGAAAAGCAACTGAAAGATTTAGAAGAAACAAAGGGTAAAGGGCTTTTAGCTATATTTGGTGGTGGGAATAAAGAAGAGCAAGCTCGTGCAGTGTTGGATAACCTGCGTAAAGATATCGCAAATATTCTTTCTTTCCACCTGCGTGCAAAAGCAGCTTTAGAAGCCATTGAACTGATGCAAGATATTTCAAACTGGTTAGGTAACAGTTTGGGTGTGGATGAAAGTGGAAAAACAATTTGGAATGGTGTGATGGGTGACCTGCAAAGTGGTCAAGAGTCTGTCATAGATATGATGAAACGTCTTGATCACGATCGCGAAGTGATTCATCAACAAATTCGTACCAAGCATGCAACTTTACAAATTATTGAAACTGACGATGTAAAAGAGCGTGAAATAGATCCTCGTTTAATGTGTGAATGGGCGGCTGAAGCATTTAAGGATTTTGGTGGTTCAAAAGAGCTATTTAAAATTCTTGTTGACCCGGATCAGCAAACACCATTATTGCTTAAAATTATTCGCATGGCAGAGCGTCGTCTAGTTATTTTTGAACAAAATGATCAAGAAGAAGATGCATTGTATAAAGCACTTGAAAATATGAGTGTAGTTGAACGTCAGAATGTATTTACTGAGTGGTTACAGCGTGCCATGCCTTGGGTTGATGCCAAAATGGGCGGTGATTTCACCCCACCACCAGACCGTTTCAAATGTTTTATCGGTGTGAATGGTGCAGATCAATTTAGCAAAAAGTACAAACATGAACTGACGGGATGTATTCCAAGTGGTTTAGGCTTAAATGCTCAAGCATTGTCGATTGTCGAAACCGGAGAACCTGGTCGAGCAGTCTGCTATGTCGAGCTATCAGGTATTCCTCTTACGATTTTACGGGGTATTGAGACTTGGCGTACTAGTTACCGTAAAGAAAGTGAAAGAACACCACTACATACGCATATTGACTCAACACGATTCAAGCATCCATATGCACCAACACCTGATGAATTAAACAGCTTGGCTGATGATTTTAAATGCTACTTAAAAGCAGTGATGTTGGGTGTTTTAAAACGTTGTGACGTTCCAGGCTTGATTCCAAGTGGGCAGTATGAATTTGCGGTCGCACGTGGCGATGTGCGTCGCTTAGGCAATGAACGTGGTTTCCGTTTAAATGGTTTACCTCAGACTTACCGTGATAACATTTATGATCAAGTGCAGCAGAAATTTAAATCACTCAGTGATGCAAATTTAACAATGCTAATTGCATTAGTTGATCATTATGAACGAGAGATTTATACCCCTCGTCTTGTTCAAAATGAAACGGGTGCGCAAGTTGAACATGTCGGTTTTGCATGTGCTATTGCAAAAGAATTAAAGAAAGAGCTGATCGAATTAGCTGAGCGTAAGGAAATTCCTCAAGAATTGATCGAGCGTGCATATGAATTAACTGAATATCGCGAAGAAATGGAAAAATGGGCTGAAGTACTCAAAGATTCAGATGAAGATGCATATCAGGATGAAATTCGCGAACCAAATAAAGGTCGACGCCTGAAGTGGGTGATGAATATGTCACCAAGTATCCTACAAATACATGAACAACTTCTTGTGAAAAATAGCATGGCAGATGTAGTACCAATAGCGACATTTGCGATGCCTGGTATGACACCTCCACCTACTCCAGGCGCAATGCCACCCCCAATTTTGCAGCAACCCCAGTATCAATATCATATTGCGATCAATGGGCAAAACTTTGGACCATACCCTCATTCAAAAGTAGTTGAAATGTTGCAGCAGCAACAGATTAACTCTGCAACGATGGTATGGCGTGAAGGTTTAGCTAATTGGATCGCAATTGCCCAATGCCCTGAGCTTGCAATACCTGTGCCGCCACCAATTCCTAGTATCCCGCCAATTTTACAATAATTGCTCATGCAGTATTGTCCTTGAAAAAGGGCAATACTGCCAACGCTCAACATAAAAAAGAAGTAATAGGTTAAATAACATGGCTAAGCAGAACGAAGAGATGGTTTGTATTGAATGTCAGCAGAAGCTACAGCTCAAGGTAAAATATTGTCCTTTTTGTGGTACTTTGCATGACGTTCAACTCCAAACTCCGCCTGTAGAGTCAAAGGAAATACCAATCATTCCAAGAGAGTCATTGAGTGAAAATCAAGATTCAATTGGAAGTCAAAGCCAAAATGAAGCTCAAATCGAAGAAAAATCAAACTCATCGGTTGTAGTTAAACACATCACAAAGCAGGGCAATAAAGAGCTAGTGGGTGTCATCATTGTTGGTTCGACCCTTGAAAACATGCGAACTTATGATCGCTACGCCTTTAAAAAAAATGAAGGAATTTTTGTACGTTTAAAGCATCTAGCAAATATTCCAAATGAATATTTAAGTTTGGAACAATATCAACTCAAGTTTCAAAGTGATCTGTCAGTCTTAGATGCTGAACCAGATGAGCCTCTTGAACCGATACAGCCTGCGGCTCCAATCGTAACCCCTCCACAACTACCATCAACCAGTCAACCTACACTGTTAGATCCACCACAGCAAAAAACCTCGAGTTTTAAATATATTGCGATTGCCTTTATCGTACTTTTGATGGTGATCTTTTTCTTGTTTAGTGGTAAAGAAAATATACAAGAAGAAGTGTCTATAGACGAAGAGGCACAGGTTGATCCTTGTGAAAATGTAAATGCAGAAATTAGTAGCTTTTTGAGTGAAAAAATGCCGACACGTGCATTGAGTATCATCAAACTCAACCAGGCGGAATGTAAAATTAATGCAAGTTTTGTGCAGTTGGTTGTATCTGCAGAAGCGCAAGCCACCTCTGCAAAAGAGAAACTCACTTTAGCAAAAGAGTATTTGCAAGCTGGAAACTTGGAGTTAGCACATCAGACATTGCTTGCTGCATTAGAACTTGATGCGGAACTTGTAGGTGGCCTAGAGCTGTTGCCACAGATCGAATCGATGATTGAAGAATTTAATCTTCAACAAGAAGAAGAGCTGGAAGCATCTATAGAAAGTGAAACTATACAAAATGAAGTTGAAAATTTTCCACAGCAAAATATGCATCAAGAAGTTGAGCAAGCACAGCGTTTAGCACAAGCAGAGCGTGAGCGTGCAGATGCACAACGCCAGGCAGAACAGGCTCAAATAGAACGTCAGAAAGCTGAAGAGGCTGCACGTAAACTAGCAGCAGAAGCAGCACGTCGTCAGAATGAAGCACGTTTTGATTCTCAGCTCAGTCGTGCAGAGCGTGCATTAAATGCAAATAACTACGGTTTGGCTAAATCTTTGGCTCGAGAAGTATTGTCTGCTTCTCCGAGTAATGGTCAAGCAAAACGTATTTTACGTCAGGCTGAAGCAGGTGAATCAGCAGCCTTTGACGATATGGTAATTCAATAATCATTTTATACTTTAAGAGGGAAATTTAATGAAAAAGACAATATCTGTTGCTATGTTGAGCTCAGCTTTAGTTATTTCAGGTTGTGCGAGTACAGGGGGATTGGCAACGTCAGCCAATGGGGGATGTAATACGGGAATGTCTACAGCAGTAGGCGCACTACTTGGTGCAGCAATTGGGGCATCTGTGGGTGATAGTAGTTATGCTGCAACAGGTGCTGCTATTGGCGGTGCGGTTTTTGCAGCAGGATGCTTAATGATTAATGCCCACACCATTCAGAAAAAATCAGCTGCTGAAGTTGAAACGGCATATAAGAAAGCCAATAAAGGGAAATTGCCTCAAACAACAAGGGTTCAACAGTATTCTACTGTTATTTTACCTAATCAAACTGTGGCAGCGAACCAAAATATTACAGTAAAATCAGATTTGACTGTTGTAGAAGGTGTTGCTGATCCTCTTCAGCGTGTCCAAGAAAAATTAGTTCTAAAAGATGCAAATGGAAAAGTGATACGTGAATTGGTGAAAGATGTTCAGGTTTCAACAGCCCAAGGCTATAGTTCTGGCGATTTTGAAAATTCATTCAGTTGGAAGTTTCCTTCGAGTGTATCAAAAGGACAATACTTACTTGATACTGAATTACTCGTGAATGGTAAAAAAGTCGCAAACAATACTCGTACGATCACATTAGTCTAAAATCTCTTAGAAATCCCAATATGTATTGATACATATTGGGATTTTTACTGTAGCCAATATTTTGAGAACTTCATGAAATTAAAAATGTTGCTGTTAGGCAGTATTGTTATGCTGAATGGTTGTGCAATTATGTCTAAAAATGAGTGTTTATCTGCCAATTGGGGTTTAATTGGTCAGAATGATGGTTATAACGGTAATGGTTCATTCATGCAAAAGCGTACTCAAGCATGTATGAAACACAACGCTATTTTAGACACAGAAGCCTATACCACTGGTTATAAAAAAGGTCTAAAAAATTATTGCAATCCACAAACTATTTTTGATTACGCATTACAAGGTAGAGGAACATATCAGAGTTGCCCAATGGAAATGCAAAATAACTTACGACCTTATTACAATGTGGCGAATAAGTTTTATGTGGCGAATAAAAATTTAAAATCGATTGAAGATACAATTGCGACAGCAAAATCTAATATGTATAACTCTGATCTTAAGGAAGAATCACGAAAGTATTATCGTGAAAAATATAACGAAGCTAGCAATAAGTTGGGGCAAGTTCAGCGTGAATATAATATGGCAGAACGAGAAATTCTGCAATTCAAGCGAACGGCAAGTTTTGAATAATAAGAGTTAGTTATAAGATTGAAAAATATAGTTTCTCAGATAGCTAGAAACTGTATTTGCTTATTTCAAAGATTAATTTAACCCTCATCCTGTTTAAGCCAATGACTTTATAATTTGAATGGTTGGCTTATTTCGATGGGTTAATTGGTATGCACATAACGAAGCATAGATGCCAGTTAAAGACCCTGAAATACTCCGAGCTTTACTCGTCACTAAATTATAGTGTCCTTTCAATAGGCTGAATAATGTTTCTATTTTGCTGGGCTTTTTTAAGTAAAATCCCTAGGTACCATGAAGGCAGATCCGCGTGATTTAAACTGGCAGAAAGTTAATCAGGAAATCCGGTTGGCGCCTTTGGGCGAAAGCCTGTCGCAACGTGATCAGTTATTGGGTAAAATTATTAAATCAATCATTCATTAAAACAGGCTAAATCAACGATGTTTTAGCCTGTTTTTGATGCTATCCAGATCTTTGACATGGCGGTCGCTTCATACAGCGGACTTTTAGCTCATTCATTCAAATGTTGCAGCTGCCATAGATCACTTTAGCTGAAATCGATAAGTGCTGGCTAAACATGCTCAGGAATCCAACATTTCATTTAAACTCAACAAAATATCTATAAATCTATGCAGGAACCTGTTGTAAATTAGACACTCGAAGAAAATAAATAAAGCGTTATCTTTCTTATTCAATATTCGATGCATCAACCGGAGATTCTCAGTTGCGCGCTGCCCGCTATAAAATTTTGCTCATCATCTTATTGTTACTGGCAGTCGGTTTTGCTCTGTTCCGCTGGTGGCAGGGGCCGGTTCTACCAAGCTATACCTTGAACACCATGCCGCTGATACAAAATGTAGTGGCCACCGGACGCGTGGCGACAGTCTCGCGTGCTCAGGTGGGCAGTGAAATTAGTGGCGTAGTACTTGAGCGGCGGGTCACGGAAGGAGATCAGGTGAAACCTGGTGATCTCTTGGTGGTGCTGAAATCGGATGAATTACTGGCCCAAGTACGACAGGCTGAACTGGCACTGACTGAATTGGCCACCAGCAGACGACCACAGGCGACAGCAGAACTGGCCAGTGCCAAAGCACAACTGGAACAGGCCAGTCGTGAAGCAGCACGGAGACGTAATGCCGAAGCGGGTATCCTGTCGGCTGAAGAAATAGAACAGGCCTTAGAGGCAGAAAGAGTTGCCCGCAACAATTATGAAACCGTTCGTCTAAAAGCAGCGGCATTGTCTACGGGACAAGTTGAAGAAGCATCGCTTCGGGAACAGCTGGCAGTGGCGCAGGCGCAACTGGCAAAAACCAGAATTCGGGCTGCGGTCGCAGGTACAGTACTGACACGGGATGTCGAGCCAGGCGATCTGGTTCAACCAGGACAAACCTTATTTACCATTGCCTTAACGGGCAATACAGAAATCCGGGTGCCACTCGATGAACGGAATTTACCGCAACTGGCCTTAGGGCAAAATGCCACCGTGATTAGCGATGCTTATCCAGATCAGTCTTTTCCGGCCCGCATTAACTTTATTGCACCGAGCATTGATCCGCAGCGGGGCACGGTAGAGGTCAGATTAACCGTCAACCCGGTGCCAGATTTTCTGCGTCAGGACATGACCGTATCGGTCAATGTCGAGACAGATAAACGGGAGCGGGCACTGGCTATTCCGAACGATGCGCTTAGCAATATTAAAGGCAATAAGGCAGTGGTCGTGTTGGTACGTGATAGAAAAATCCAGCGCCAACCGGTGACTTTAGGTTTACGGGGTCTGGCCATGTCAGAAGTAACTTCAGGTTTGAGTGAGGGTGATCAGGTGCTGGCCAATGCCGAATCGTTACTGGAAGAGGGTGCGAGAGTCCGTCTCAAGCCACAAGATAGCTCATTGATGAGCTCGACTGACGCGACCGATAGCAAGAATGAATTACCGGTGAAATTCGATTGAAAAACTTTTTCGAGCGGCTTTGGATCGAATGGAAAATCGCGATCAGTTTTTTGCGCGAAGGTCGCGCGCAGTCCATTATGATCACGGTGGGCGTCGCCGTTGGTGTGGCGGTGATTGTGTTTATCACGGCCCTGATTCAGGGGCTACAGGCCAATATTGTCGAACGTACATTAGGTACACAGGCACATATCCGTCTGCTCTCACCCGATGAAGTCAACCGGATTGTGCCGCCGCCTGCCGGGACGGTGCAATTGTTACAGGAAGATAAACGCGCACAACGACTGCGTTCCATCAATAATTGGCAGCAGATTACCGAAACACTGGATCAGTTGCCGATATTAACTGCTGTGTCGCCTGTGGTCTCCGGGCCGGCCTTTGTACAACGCGGTGATGCGATTGAATCCGTGGCCTTGGTCGGAATGGATCTGGAGCGTTATCAGCAGATCATTCCATTGAAAGAATATTTAACCAGTGGTCAGTTACGTGTTGGCGCGGATGATGTACTGATCGGCAGTCAGTTGGCCAAAGATCTGGGGGTTCAGGTCGGTAGCAAATTGCGACTGGATACCGGTCAGCAAAACAGTGCCTTGGTAAATATTGCCGGCATATTTGAACTGGGCGTGCGTGAACTGGATGCGCGTTATGTTTATCTGGACTTGAAACAGGCACAGTCTTTACTCGGTCTGCCCGGTGGTGTAACTGTCATTGATCTGACCATTAACGATATTTTTGAGGCTGATGACATTGCGGCCCAAGTGGGGCGCCTGACCTCATTAAAGGCTGAAAGCTGGATTTCAACCAATGCACAGCTGATGAATGCGATTACTGCACAGAGCCTGTCTACCAATATGATTATTGTTTTTGTCGCCATTTCAGTGGCTTTTGGCATTGCCAGTGTCATGTCCGTCAGCGTGGTACAGCGCACCCGGGAAATTGGTATTTTGCGTGCGACAGGCGCCACCCAGTCACAAATTTTAAGAATTTTCCTGTTTCAGGGGGCCATATTTGGTCTGCTGGGTTCGGTCGTTGGCAGTGCAGCCAGTTATGGTCTGGTCTGGGTATTTAATAATTTTGGCCCCGGATTATTTTATATCCCGATTTCGATCGAGCTGGTACTTCTGGCTTTATTGTTGGCGACATTAACAGGGGTATTGGCCGCTGCAGTACCATCACGCCGGGCAGCGGCACTCGATCCGGTGGAGGCGATTCGTCATGTCTGAACCATCTCAAGAAGTCCTGCGTTTAGAAGCGCTGCGTAAATCTTATAATATTGGTCAGCCCAATGAAATTGAGGTCTTGCATGGTATTGATCTGTGTATTGAACGCCAGGATTTTGCTGCTCTGATTGGGCCTTCTGGCTCCGGAAAAAGTACGCTATTGAATATTCTGGGATTGCTGGATCAGCCGAGTAGTGGCGAGCTGTATTTGCTGGGACAGCCGACCAGTGCCATGGATGATCGTGGCCGGACTGCGTTACGTGGCAATAGTATTGGATTTGTATTTCAGTTCCATCACCTGATTCAGGCATTTACTGCACTGGATAATATTTTAATGCCCTTGATGATGACGCGAGGCAAACCCGGACAGCAAGACTTACAACGGGCACGGGATTTGCTGGCTGCAGTGGGGCTGGAAAAGTTTGCTGATCGTAAACCGAACGAGCTTTCCGGTGGGCAGCAACAGCGGATTGCGATTGCGCGGGCTTTGATTACAGAGCCAGCCTTACTTCTGGCCGATGAGCCTACCGGTAATCTGGATACGCAGACCGCCGCCGACATGTTTGAGCTGTTTCGTAAAGTGCATCGTGAACGCGACTGCGCCGTTCTGCTGGTGACGCATGACCCGCGCCTATCCGCCACCTGTGATCGAACCATTAATCTGGTCGATGGCCGGATTGAACGTGATTCCCATACGGTTCATCCAATTGAAACTTAGACAATATTTCAAATATTAGATTGATCCGATCCAGATTATTTCTTTATTAGTCACAGCTAACTAGAACTGAAACCAGAGAGATTAGTATGCATTGGATTTGACCCTATAATCATCTTCCATCAAATAAGTTAAACAGACTAGAACTTGAATAATATTTAATTAAATATAATATTAAAATATATAATGATGAAAGTGAAATATGATGCATGACTTCCTGAGCGCTTTTCTCGGTGGTTTACTTCTTGGTGTTTCAGTGGTCGGCTATCTGTATATTCATGGCCAGATCGCGGGCATTAGTGGTCTGATTGGACAGGTACTTAATCCTCAAAGCATTTTCAAGACGCCAGCTCTGTGGTTTTTATTGGGTCTCATCATCATTCCATTTGTTTATGGACTATGCATACAACCTGAAATCGAACTGAATACCAGTCCCTGGATGATGGTGATTGCGGGTTTACTGGTCGGTTTTGGCACCCGTTTAGGCTCGGGATGTACCAGTGGCCATGGAATTTGTGGCATCAGCCGTTTATCTAAACGTTCAATCTTGGCTACAGCCATATTTATGTGGGCTGGTTTTATGACAGTTTATGTGATTCGTCACCTGATTGGAGTGCGCTAAAATGAAAAATCTGCTGGCATTTTTATGGGGTGGTTTGTTTTCAGTCGGCTTGATGATTTCCGGTATGGCCAATCCTGAAAAGGTTCTGGATTTTCTGGATGTTTTTGGCGACTGGGATCCGAGTCTGGCCTTTGTGATGCTGGGCGCGATTATGGTCGCCTTTATTCCTTTTCAGAAAGCCACGCGAAATCCGGTAGCTAAAACTGTATTTCATGAACCGATCCAGTTACCGACTAATCAGAAAATTGATTCTAAACTGATGAGCGGCAGTCTTTTATTTGGTATCGGCTGGGGAATTGCCGGTATCTGTCCAGCGCCCAGTCTGACACTCATTGGTTTAGGCCACTATCAGGCTACTTATTTTATTATGGCCATGCTGGCAGGGGTTTATCTACATCGTCAATGGTCAGGAGCATCATCATGAGTCATAGCGCCGTAATTCAAGATTTTTTTCATGAAGATAGCCATACTTTTAGCTATGTGGTGGGTGATCCGGCCACTGGAAAATGTGCGGTGATTGATAGTGTGCTGGATTATGATGCCGCTTCTGCCAGTACATCGACCAGACATGCGGATCGAATTATTGCCTATATACGACAGCAGAACTTTGAGGTTGAGTGGATTCTGGAAACCCATGTGCATGCAGATCATTTGACCGCAGCGCAATATCTGCATTCACAGTTGGGCGGCAAGATTGCCATGAGCCAGCATATTTCTATTGTGCAGGAAGTCTTTGGCGCGATCTATCATCTGGATATGAAACAGTTCAATCTGGCTCAGCCTTTTGATTATCTGTTTGCGGATCATGAAAAATTCAATATTGGTTCACTACAGGCCTATAACATTCCGACGCCGGGACATACACCGGCCTGTCTGAGTTATGTGGTCGGGAATGCAGTCTTTATCGGTGATACCTTGTTTATGCCAGATTATGGCACTGCACGTTGTGATTTTCCCAAAGGCAGTGCGGCAACGCTATTCGATTCGGTGCAAAAACTGTATCAATTGCCGGATGATACCCGGGTATTTCTGTGCCATGACTATTTACCGGAAAGCCGTGATCACTTTGTCTGTGAAACCGATATTCAGACCCAGAAGCAGCATAATATCCATATTCACAGGGGGATGGCCAAAGCTGAATTTATTGAAATGCGCCAGCAACGCGATGCCCAATTAGGTATGCCAAAACTGATTTTACCGGCGATTCAAATCAATATACGTGCCGGTCAATTTCCTGAAGCAGAGGCCAATGGTATTTCCTATTTAAAACTGCCGCTGAATTATTTTCATGCCTGAATGCCTCAATTCTTAAAACCTGGTGATGAGAAGAGGATGTACACGACTGCATACATCCTCCAAGTTTTTAGTGCTTCATTTTAAAGGTCATATCTTTGGGATTGTTCTAATCGGCTAAGCAACACCCTCGTGTCATCCCGCTCATCCGCTTGCTCTTAAATGCGATTAATCATGCTTTATTGATCCAGACTACTTCTGAGCATCCAGGCAGTTTTTTCATGTACATCTAGTCGCTGGGTCAAAATATCCGCTGTTGGTTGATCATTGGCGTCTTCAATCACTGCAAAAATACTTCTGGCGGTACGTGCTACGGTCTCATGGGCATCGACCAGTAGGCGCAGCATTTCTTCAGCTTTTGGCACCCCTTCAACCTCTTTAATAGAGGTCAGTTTTACAAACTGTTTATAGGTGCCAGGTGCTGCAAAACCCAAGGCCCGGATACGTTCAGCAATCACATCCAGCGCATTCCACTGCTCGGTGTATTGGGTCATAAACATATTATGCAGGCTATTGAACTGGGGGCCGGTGACATTCCAGTGGAAATTATGGGTCATCAAATACAGGGTATAGCTGTCTGCCAATAGTCGGGATAAACCATCGACAATCTTGGCACGATCATCATGCGAAATTCCGATATCAATTTTCATTGCTTTAGATTCTTTTTTAGAAGAGGCCATGCTCTTACTCCTTAAAATTTAACAACATGCTGTGTATTAAAATAAAGCCAGATGTATTCGAAGTCCGAGTCAAACGAGGGTTCGATCTTGATGATGACTCCCGAATTGAAACTTAATTTGCATCATCAATATGAACAAGCTGAAAGATTTAAGTGTTTATAAGTTATAGATATTAGATCAATAGACAGGCAGGAAGTTTAGTCATTATGTATAGCCTGCAGAGAGGATTGTAACTTTTCAATTTAATAAACTTATTTCTCTTTATCAACCTAGCGATAATTATCCCAACAGATTTAGAACGTTGAAAAAAGCCTTAGCTATTTCAGAATGGAAATATTGCACTGATTCATGATGACGGATTTGTACGCACTATCACATCTTGCCTGAAGAACTTTTATTGCAACATAGCATGACTAAAATTTTATATCTCTTTTAAATGAATGAGATGGCTGTGTGCAAAGATCATAAAAAAAGAGGGGGTTATAAAAAAATAACACAACGCTGCCTTAATTAAACAAGGCACAACAAAGAATAATAAACCTCTTTCCTAAATGCAGTTATGTTAGGACACAGGCGCAGTCAATAACAATATCCCAGAAAGCAAAATCCTTCGAGACAGAACACTGAGATGAAGTGCTGACTTGAGACAGCATGGGCTGTAGCAACTGGGTTTGCGGGAATCATGTTATTGGCCAACCCATGCGAGACATAAAGCTCAAGCGACTTTGAGATAGACAAAAATATCTGCACTAAACTCAATCTCAGCAAGGAAAACATCATGAAAATTAAGGCGAATAGTCCAGCCACAGGCAAAAATGGTTTAGATAAGCAAAATACCAATAAAAAGAGTGAGCAGCTTGACGTATATCGTAGCGATGCAACCGAGCAGACACTCACCACCAATCAGGGCGTTAAAATCTCAGATAACCAGAACAGTCTTAAAGCAGGTGTTCGTGGTGCGACCTTAATGGAAGATTTTATTCTGCGTGAAAAGATCACCCATTTTGACCACGAACGTATTCCGGAGCGTATTGTGCATGCGCGTGGTGTCGGTGCACATGGTTTTTTTGAAGCTTATCCAGGCAATGAAAAGCTGACCAAGGCAGGCTTTCTGACCAATACCAGTGTACAAACGCCGGTATTTGTACGTTTTTCTACGGTACAGGGGCCGCGTGGTTCGGCAGATACTGTACGCGATATTCGTGGTTTCGCGACCAAGTTTTATACTGAAGAAGGTAATTTTGACCTGGTGGCGAATGATGCGCCGGTATTCTTTATTCAGGACGGGATCAAGTTCCCGGATTTTGTACATGCGGTGAAGCCTGAGCCACAAACTGAAATTCCAACCGGTGCATCAGCACATGATACGTTCTGGGATTTTGTTTCTTTAGTGCCTGAATCAGCGCATGCGGTGATGTGGGCCATGTCAGATCGGGGTATTCCGCGTAATTTAAGAGCCATTCAAGGCTTTGGGGTGCATAGCTTCCGGTTGATCAATGCCGAAAATAAAGCGGTTTTTGTGAAATTTCACTGGACGCCAAAACAGGGTCTCGCCCAACTGGTCTGGGATGAAGCACAAAAACTGGCGGGTAAAGACCCGGATTTCCATCGTCGTGACTTATACGAAGCGATTGCATCCGGGAATTATCCAGAATGGGAGCTCGGTGTACAGGTCGTTCCAGAAGAAGATGAAATGAAATATGATTTCGATTTGCTGGATCCAACCAAAATTATTCCGGAAGAACTTGTGCCGGTGACGCCGATTGGCAGAATGGTGCTGAACCGTAATGTCGATTATTTCTTTGGTGAAACCGAGCAGGTAGCATTCTGTCCGGGACATATTGTGCCGGGACTAGATTTTACCAATGATCCCTTATTACAAGCACGTCTGTTCTCCTATACCGATACCCAGCTCAGCCGTTTAGGTGGTCCAAACTTCCACCAGATTCCAATCAACAAGCCGGTTTGTCCATTCCACAATAATCAGCGTGATGGGTTACATCAGCGTATTGTACATACCGGTCAAGCCAGTTATGAACCAAACTCGATTGATGATCACTGGCCGGCTGAAGCTCCGCCAGCAGCACAAGATGGTGGTTTTGAAAGCTATCAGGAACGTATTGATGGTCACAAGATCCGTCAGCGCAGTGAATCTTTTAGTGATCATTTCAGTCAACCTCGTCTTTTCTATCGCAGCCAGGCACCCCATGAGCAAAAACATATTGTCGATGCCTATGTCTTCGAACTGAGCAAGGTAGAACGCAAATATATTCGTGAGCGTGAAGTACTGGAAGTGCTGTGTAACATCGACTTGGACTTGGCACAACAAGTCGCGGATCAATTGGGCATTGAAATTCCGGCAGAGAAAAAAGCGGCAACATTGCCAGAGGTAAAGGTTTCACCGCGTTTATCTTTCGAGGCCTTTAAACCCGAAGATATTAAGGCACGGAAAATCGCGCTACTGGTACACGATAAAGCCAATGAGGCCAGTATCAAAGCCGTTCAAGCCTGGGCAGAATCAGAGGGTGCTGTGGTCGATGTACTGACCCCGAAACCGGGTCCGGTACTGGGTCAGCAAGGCGAGGTAATTCCTTCTGACGGTATGCAAAAAGCCGAGCCATCGATTGCCTATGATGCCGTGGTGATTACTGATGGTGATAATTATGATGTGGTGATGAAAGATGGTGTGGCGACTCATTATCTGCTGGAAGCGTATAAGCACCTGAAACCGATTATCTTCCTGGGCGATAAAGCCAAGCTGATTGAAGATCTGCGCCTGATCAGGGATGAAGGGACTTTGACGCATGAACAGTTTGACGCGGTACAAGACAGCTTCAAGACTTTGATCATGAACCATCGTGTCTGGGCGCGTGAACTGGTTGCAGAAAGCATTCCTGCCTAAACCACTAAAGGATAGGAGCCTTAGCTTCTATCCTTCTGGTTTCAAAATGGATAAATAATATGGTAAGACCGGATGCCAAAAAGTTATTGGCACAGGTACAGCAAGCCAAATGGAATCGAGAACAGGACATCTATCTGATTGAGCATAACCATTTGCCTTTAGCTGAACTGATGCAGCAACTTTGTTTCAATGAAGAAGAAATCATGGCACGCCGTAAGGTATTAGGCCTGACCACACGGTTAAAACAAATGCGAAAACTTTCCCATTAACTGACTTTAAAACATAACAACAGTGCCGTATTTGATGAGGAAGAGCCTGCATGAACCTCGGTTCAATATTACAAAGATTTGAAAATTCTCCGCTGGAGCTAGAAGAAAAAATTCCTAAGACCCTGATGGAACTGGTATCGATTTCCGATCAGATTCCTTATCCCGCTTCTGGAAACACCTTAAAACGCTGGCGGATGCTTAGTCAGGTTTCCGCAAGCAATCTGAGTCTGGGCAAACTGTTTGAATCACATCTGGATGCCTTGGCCATTTTGCATGAACTGAATATTCCGCTAGAGCAAAAAGGTCTATGGGCAGTCTGGGCGGCAGAAGGCGGGCCAAGCCCTTTAACATTAGACGCCGGAAAACTTACAGGAATAAAGCCTTGGTGTTCTGCCTCGGTCTGGGTGCAATATGGTCTGCTGACTTATCGTGATGAGCAGCAACGATCACAGTTGCTGATTCTTGATCTGCAACAAGCAGGTATTCAGCATCATACGGATATTTGGCAGGCGGTGGGCATGCAGCATACCTTGACTGCCCGGCTTGAACTGAATCAGGTTAATGCTAAAAAAGTTGCAGCGCCGAATGCTTATCTGGATCGGGCGGGCTTCTGGCATGGCGCTGCCGGCGTGGCTGCCTGCTGGTACGGCGCAACCGTGCGTTTGGCTGAATATTTAAAACAGGCTGTCTTGTTAAAACCGCATGCCTATAAGGCCATGTATCTCGGTGAAATCAGTCGGAAGCTTTTAGCGACACAGGCTTTGTTTTATCAAGTCGCAGATTTAATTGATCAGCAGCCTAAATTTCCCCATCAATTACAGATTCAGGCCTTGCGTGCTCAGGTTGAAGCGACCGCTTTAAACGTGCTGACTCAGGTGGGTAAGGCCCTTGGCGCTGCACCGTATTGCGAGCAGCCACATTTTGCCCGACTTGCAGCCGATCTGCCGGTGTTTATTCGTCAGAGCCATGCCGCCTTTGATCTGGAACGGATTGGTGAATTGAGTGTGCAGGAGGAAGAGTTATGGACATTATAAGACACGAGATTGTCGAAGACCGTGTCATCCATGGCGAAGGTACACGGCTTGAAGAATGGCGCTCTTGCCAGATTTTGCAACAGATGCCGGAATTCGATATTCCCAGCATTATTCCATCAGATGCCCGAGTCTGCATTATTGCCCCGCATCCGGATGATGAAATTTTGGGTTGTGGCGGTCTGATTCAGCGTCTGGACACATTGGGATATCAGATTGTACTTTTTGCCGTTACCAATGGTACCGCCAGCCATCCAGACTCGATTTTGTATAACCCGGAAGAGTTGAACCAGATTCGTCCTGCTGAAACGCGAGCAGCTTTGGAAGAGTTAGCATTGAAGCAGAATATTCTGCGGATTGCGCTGGATATTCAGGATGGCCAGGTCGCAGAACAGCGAGAACTGCTGAAACAGCATTTGCAATCTTATTTGCAGCCCAATGATGTGCTCATTACCACCTTTGTGCATGATGGACATCCAGATCATGAAATTACAGGGCAGGTCACCCAACAGCTAGCAACCGAACGGCACTTATCCTGTATTCAGGTCCTGATTTGGGCCTGGCATTGGGCCACACCTGGAGATACCAGAATTCCCTGGACCATCGCTCATCAACTCAAATTGACTGATCGAGAATTGCACTATAAGTCTCGAGCTGCGCGGTGTTTTAAGAGTCAGATCGAGCTTGACCCTAGCATAGAACAGGCACCCATTCTGCCAGAGCAGGCATTACAGCGTATTTTACAACCCTGGGAGGTGTATCTGTATGAATAGTAAAGTAGCCTATGATCAGGAATATTTTGATGCCTTGTATGCGCTGAATCAGGGAGATCCCTGGCACTATGAACAACGCTGGTATGAACAGCGCAAACGGCAGATTTGTCTGGCGGTCTTGCCGCGTTTGCAGTTTGACTCCGCGATTGAAATTGGTTGTAGTAATGGCATCTTCAGTCAGGAACTGGCACAGCGAACAGTAACTTTAATGTGTCTGGATGCCAACGAAACTGCTATTCAATTGGCTCGGCAGCGTTTACATGCTTATCCGCATGTACAGGTGCTACAGCGGATTGTGCCAGATCACTTGCCGCAACAGAAATTTCAGCTCATTGTGATCAGTGAGATTCTATATTATTTAGATCCGGCCGCATTACAACAGGTGCTGGCATGGTTGCATACTGCACTGGAACCGGGTGGATGTATCTTGAGTTGTCATTGGCGCGCGCCGATTGCAGGATTTAGCTTAAATGGTGAAGAGGTACATCGACAATTAAAAGCCCAGTTAAAATATAAGCATAATCTCAGCGTACAGGATTCAGACTTTCTGGTCGATCTGTGGCTGAATTCTGCGCAATCCGTAGCTGAGCAGGAGGGCTTGAAATGAAGAAAATTGCGGTGGTGATTCCGGCCTGTAATGAAGAAGCCTATATTGAACGTTGCCTGAAGGCATTAAAATCTGCACGACTTTACTTCTTTCAGCATGTGGGAAAATTAGCAGTTCTGCCCGAGATCAAGATTCTGGTGGTTTTAGACAGTTGCACCGATTCTACTGCAAGCAAAGTTCAGCAGTCGGGAATTCAGACGATCAGTTGTCATTTTAAAAATGTAGGAAAGGCACGTCATCTAGGCGTTCAGCACATGATCGAGCAGGGTTGTGACTGGATTTGTTGTACTGATGCCGATTCTTTTGTACAGCGTGACTGGTTTCAGGTCATGTTGCAGCACCAACCGGCGGATGTGATTTGTGGGGTGGTCGATCTGGATGAATGGGGGCATTTAAGCACATTAGCCCGTCAGACTTATCTGAGTCATTATCAGGACAAGATGGATCACCGTCATATTCATGGGGCAAATCTATGTTTTAAAGCCGCGTCTTATCTACAGGTAAACGGCTTTCAGCAACTGGACTGTCATGAAGATGTCGATTTCATCCATCGCCTAGAACATGTCGGGGCAAAGATTATCTGGTCGAATCAGCTCAGAGTGACCACCAGCAGTCGGCTTAGCTCAAAAATTGCAGCCGGTTTTGCACATTTTCTGCAAAATCTGGAGCTTAAACAAGCCGCTGAAAAACCGATCAGCCTATGCAAATAAAATTACAAAATTATAAATTTTATACAATCAGCCACTTGTAAAAAATCTTGAAATTAGCGCCTAAAAGCTATTCCATTTAAAATTATTCTGTTTATAATTCACGCAAATTAAGCCCCGCCTACTTATACATTTCAGCTATAAGTCAGTGGGGTTTTTCTATGGATGATCGGTAATGGATGCCTGAGCCTTCTTTTTAGGTAATACAATGTTTAATCAAACTCTGCTTTCTCGAATTCAGTCTCCATCACCCCATCTATGGCAGAAAATAGCGACTGCATTGTGCTTCTTTAGCTTGGGTTTTAGTACCGCAGCTTGGGCACCTTTAATTCCCTATGCACAGCAGCGCCTGTTACTCAATCATGCAGACTTTGGTCTGTTATTACTCTGTGCCGGAATTGGATCCATGCTGGCGATGCCACTGGCAGGCCGACTCGCCAATACATTAGGTTGCCGTGCTGTTCTGGCTGTGGTGTTAACAGCATTTTTGTTTATTTTGCCTGCTTTGGCGTATAGCCCGAATCATTTGATGATGGCGATCAGCCTGTTTTTCTTTGGGGCCAGTGCTGGTGCTTTGGGGGTGACAGTCAATATTCAGGCCGCACAGGTTGAGAAAAAACTTGCTAAAAGTTTAATGTCGGGTTTCCATGGCGTATGTAGCCTCGGTGGTCTGGCCGGTGTGCTGGGAATGACCACGTTAATGGGATTCGGTCTAGCGCCTTTAACTGGCGCAGTTATTGTCAGTGCGATTTTGCTATTGATTGCAATATTGGCTATTCCTTTTAGCTTGGGGATTGAGCCAAAAACAGTGCTAGAGGAAACCTCCTCATCAGAACAGTCAGCGACAAAAGCAGCACCCACCTGGGCGATTCTAGGCATCGGTCTGATCTGTTTCTTGGCTTTCCTGTCCGAAGGTGCAGCGATGGACTGGAGCGGGATTTATCTTGCCAGCCAGTTCAATTTGCCAGCGGCTCAAACTGGTTTGGCTTATAGCTTCTTTGCGGCCTTGATGGTATTGGGCCGTTTCAGCGGACATCTCATTATTCAACAGTTTGGTGAAAAAAATACCATTCTACTGAGTGCAATTTTGGCTGCAACCGGTTTATTGACTGTGGTCTTTGCACCAGTCTGGCAAGTAGTGTTGCTGGGCTATGCCATTCTCGGTCTGGGCAGTGCTAATATTGTACCGTTAATGTTTTCACGTGCAGGCCGTCAAAAAACCTTGGCTTCACATGTGGTATTATCCTATGTATCGGTATTTGCATACACAGGTTCACTGATCGGACCGGCATTGGTCGGTTTCGGCAGTGAAATTATTGGCTTGAGTCTGGTGTTTAGTGTGATTGCGATAGGTCTATTCAGTATTGTGATCCTGAATCATCTGACTGCAGATCCAAAAGATGCACAAGCAGCCGAAGAGCTTATCTCTCCGCTACAAAATGAAACACCAGCATAATGCTGGTGTTTTTTTCAGGTGTGTATTTAAGCATGCACACTGAACTGGGTAGAAATTCCGCTAGCCACCGGACGATAGATTCGTACACTCTGTGATTTTTTCAAGTCAGTGATAAATTGATCTCGCCAGCGAATAATATCGAAGTTTTTCAAGCCTTGGCTTAAATAACGATAACGTTCTAAACGCTCCGATTTAGACATGCGCAGCGCTTTTTTCAAGGCTTTGGACATACTGTCATGCTCATAAGGATCGACCAGTAAGGCTTCTTTCATTTGTTCAGCAGCACCGGCATATTTAGACAGAATCAAAACACCCGGATCGAGTGGATTCTGCGCCGCAATATATTCTTTCGCCACCAGATTCATACCATCCCGGATCGAATTTACCCAGCAAATATCTGCCTTACGATACAGTTGCATTAAGGCTTCATGACCTAAGGTTTCATAACTGCAATCGAAAGGTTGCCAGTCTGCTGTGCCATGCTGGGTATTGAGTTCCTGCACGGCAGACTGGAATTGCTCATACAGGTTTTTATAGGTTTTGACATCCAGTCGGCATGGGCAGGCAATTTGCAGTTGCTGAAACTGATGTTTAAATTCGGGCTGATCTTCCAGCAAGCTTTGCAAGGATCCGATTTTCTCAAGCAAGCCCTTACTATAATCAATCCGATCGACCGAAATAATGCGTTTATAAGGACGGACTGTCTCGAGATCAAAAGGCAATTTGCTAAGCTGGCTATCAGCCGCCTGATTTTGCAGTTGAACTGGATGCACGCCAATTGGATAGCATTTCACATAAATCCGTCTTGACTGATAATTCAGGATTTCATCATGACGATGCTTGATTTTTAAGGTCTGTTCCAGAAACTGGATACAGTTTTTCTGATCGCGTGGGGTTTGAAATCCGAGTACATCGAAGTGAGCCAGATGATGCGCCAGATCCTGATAGGCTGGTAAAGTCTGCCAGAGTTTCAGTTCAGGAAAAGGAATATGCAGGAAGAAACCAATACGGTTACGCATACCCAGTTTTCGACAGTAATGCGCCACACTTAAAAAATGGTAATCATGAATCCAGATGATGTCATGGGGAGAGGCGACCTGTTTCAGATGCTTGGCAAAGCGTAAATTGACATCCTTATAGGTTTTGAAATCCTGCGGCTGATAATCCACAAGTTGATGCTGATCATGCATCAGCGGCCATAAGGCATTATTGGCAAAACCACAATAAAAACCCTGATATTGGGGCTCAGTCAAAGGACTCGTATGATATTCAACATTCTGATGTTTGAGGATTTGAAACTTCTGCTCTTTGCCATGATCGACTCTGGAACCATTCCAGCCGACCCAAATGCCGCCAATATCCTGCAAAGCATCCTGCAAAGCTACCGCTAATCCACCTGCCTGTGTATTGTCTGGGTTAGGTAGATTCACACGATTTGATAACACAATGAGTTTTGACATGTGATTTCTCCAATAATTGTTGTTGTTGTGCTTTAAATAATGCTAAAAGCTCCGTTAAAAAAGCTTGTACTTGTGTTACGTTTTCGAGCCGATGTTGTGCTACGGTGTTGCCCGTGCCGACTTTAATGGAGCAGCCTTTTAAGCTATTAATCACCTGAAAGCCAGCTTCATCGGTCAGGTCATCACCGATAAAAATAGGGTAATGATCACTTAAATGAGCTTGCTGGTGAATGTGTTGAATGGCTGAACCTTTGTTTGCACCTTTGGGTACCAGCTCAAATACAAACTTCCCGGCCTTCAGTTCAAATGCTTGAAAGTGGGTCAGACAATCCAATGCAAATGTATGCACCAGATCTTCTAAATGTGGATGTTCACGAAAATGCAGTGCGACCGAATAGTCTTTCTTTTCTATTCGAATCTGAGCAAGCTGAGCGCTATGTTCAGTAATATAATTTTTTAATAATTCAAATTGCTCAGAATTTAAATCAATTAAATGACTTAAATGCGATTGATAGTTTAATTCCAGACCATGTGAGCCGGCAATATTCCAGTCAAAGGGATAAATAAGTTTTTGAGCTTGTGCAATAGAACGTCCAGTGATTAATACCAACTCAATATATTGTTGTAGCTCTTTCAAGGTATTTAAGGTTTCATCTTTAATTATATTTTGTGTTGGATCAGGATGGAATTCGGAAATAGTTCCATCAATATCAAGAAATAAAATAAGTTTATGAGAATAAATAACTGGATTGAGTTGAGTTAAAATCACTTGAGCTAATAGAGAAGAAGGCACTATAAGTGAATCTTCTACATCTTGATCAGAGTGTTGAGCGGACATAAACTCTACCTAAGTATTTGAAATAAAATTAATTTAAAGTTTAAAACTGCCTGATTAATTTTTAATCTAATAAATTTATAGCATATTTCATTTAACAGACTGGATTTAAGTGCAGAAAAGAAACATTTTTAACAAGTACAGTTACTTTGTAAAATTTGGAAATATTTTTCATGTAAAAGATATTATTCTTAATAAATTTTAAAGATAATGCTCTGACTGTTTTTTATTAATTGATCTTTATTTAGGATTATTTTTTATTTAAGACATCACATTCAATGTGATTGCTTAAGTTGTTTGAAATTTTAATCGCTATAATTTAGTATTTTATTTTTAAAATTTGATTTATTTTAGATGTAGATAATATAAGTTGATTTTATTTAAAATAATTTTTTTGGATGAAAATAATTAACCCTATTCTTGGAGTGAAAAAATAGAAGACAAGCTGTTGAAAATTATTATTTTTTAAATATATAAAAGGTCATGAAGATATGGGGGCTATTAGAGTGTTACAGGATAAGAACTTATTGCTCTATAATTTTCTTTAGATTGGATATAAAAATTGGACGATGTTTTAGGGTTTTTGAAA
This sequence comes from Acinetobacter sp. F9, assembly GCF_019195275.1. Lineage (NCBI taxonomy): Bacteria > Pseudomonadati > Pseudomonadota > Gammaproteobacteria > Moraxellales > Moraxellaceae > Acinetobacter > Acinetobacter sp. F9. The sequence continues at coordinate 1,274,605 of NZ_CP078068.1, read as the reverse complement.
TTAGTTTTACAGATTCAAGTTTTTCTCATTATTAGATTTTTAATTTTATCATTTGGTATAAAAAATCCTTCATATAGACTGAGGTTTTTTTAATTTACTGGTCATAAATAGCTAGAATATTCAAGTTTCAAAATCAAGATGTTGAGCTTAGATGAAGTTAAGCTAAAGAAAAGGTGTGTAAGGAAAAGAAGATCCTTTAAGTACTGGAACTTACATAAAAGGGGGAAATAGGGTGCAAATTATTTAGTCCAGACCAAAAAATAGGTGAATTTTCAACTATAAAGGTGTTTTTTGCACGAATCATATTTCGCTTAGACTGCCAAAGACTTCTCAGAAAAGAAGAGAAATGAATTTTAAGAAGGGAATAAAATAACGATAACTTACATTCAAAAGGAAGCTTAGTTGAGGGCCGTATCATATCAATTCAGCAGCTGGCACAGATACAACCCGTCTGTTCAAAATGGAGAAAGTGCTTAGAGCTCTCTCCACAGCTCATTTTCATCTTTTAAAGGAATTGTGAAGTTAAAGTCATCATCATTACTGACCAAAAGACTGGTGGGAGTCTGCATGACCACTTTCAAAACAGTGCCTGCCTCAAAAATAATCGGGGTGCAATTTTCCTTTTCTAAGGTCAATGGTTTAAGTAATTCAATTACCGAACTTTCCATAGTTTTATTCCAAAATAAGATTACTTTTCGAGAGTTAAATCATAGCATGATTTTTGAAAATTTAACTATTTCTGCAAAAAATGAGAACTGGGTCAATGATTTATTTACTTCAGTAGCAGCAAAACCTTTATCTAAACATCTATAAAGGCATTATTGAGTATTTGATTTCATTATATTTATAGAACTTTAAGAAGCTATATTCGTTTTTAATAAAACAGACAGGCCGTACTGATGTACAGGATTTAAAAATACATAAGGCAAAAACTTGATGATTCATGTACCTGATTGCCTCTGGAGCTTTAGATAGGCTGATCAAGAATAAAAAGACTCATTAAGAGAAAAATACGTTTTGAAAATCTATAAAAATAAATTTTATAAGGGACTATGCATCGCTATGTTATTTTTTAAACTAAATTGAAAATTAATGCTTTATAACAGTAAAAGTCTAAAATAAGAATAAACTAGGCGTCATTTGGATGACCAAGAGATAGAAGGAGAACTAGGTCAGCATGTTCAAGTCATTTTTCCCGCAACCCGTCTGGTTTTTTAGCAGCCTGATTTTGTGGTTTATCCTTAATCTTGTGCTTTGGCATACTGGCGGATCAGGATGGGGAGTCTATTTGGGTTTCCCTGAAGGCTATTCTGAGGAAAGTCTCGCTATCGGTATCAGTCGTTTCTGGTCAGCCAAGTTTCTCTGGTTCTACCTTTGGTTTTTTCTTGCCACTGCCATATTTGCTCTCTTCTGGACGTGGAAAGCACAACATCCATGGCAGCGTTGGTCAGTCTGGGGCTCGGCTTTTATCCTGTTTAATATCTGGTTTGGAGTACAGGTCAATGTCGTTTTAAATGAATGGTATAGCCCGTTTTATGACCAGATCCAGAAAATGCTAGGCAGCGGTGGCGGAGATGTTTCACTTCTCTATCAAGAAGCTTTAACCTTTATTTATATCGCCATGATTTACGTCACTTTGGCCGTATTTAATATGTTTTTCGTCAGCCATTATGTGTTCCGCTGGCGTACCGCGATGAATAACTATTACACGGCACATTGGGAACAATTGCGTCATATTGAAGGCGCATCCCAGCGTATTCAGGAAGATACCATGCGCTTTGCCAAAACCACGGAACAGCTGAGTGTTTCCCTGATTGAAGCATTGATGTTATTGATGGCGTTTCTGCCTATCCTGTACCAGCTTTCAAGTCATGTAAAGGTTCTGCCAATTGTGGGAGAAATACCGCATGCTTTAATGTGGGCTTCTATTGGATGGGCCGTATTGGGTACCGTCATTTTGATGGTGGTCGGGATGAAACTGCCAGGACTGGAGTTTAATAACCAGAAAGTCGAGGCTGCTTACCGTAAAGAACTGGTGTACGGAGAGGATCATGCTGATCGGGCTCATCCGCTGACACTGCAAGAACTGTTTAGCCGGGTACGCTGGAATTATTTCCGTCTGTATTTTCACTATGCCTATTTCAACCTAGTCCGGATCTGGTACTTACAGTTAGACAATATCTATGGATTATTTATCCTGTTTCCGAGTATTGCAGCAGGAACGATCACCCTGGGTTTGATGATGCAAATCCTGAATGTATTTGGAAAAGTACGTGAGTCCTTCCAATATCTGATTTTATCGTGGCCGACCATTATTGAGCTGATGTCGATCTATAAACGTTTAAAAGCATTTGAATCCCATCTGGATTAATTTTTTCTAAGTTACCCATTAGATTGTAAAAGCCAAATGATTTTATCTTTGGCTTTTTATATCTAAATCGACGTTAATATCTAATCGAAAAGCTTGATCTGACCGTTGGTTAGATCAGATCAAATAGGAGCAAAATATCCCAATATAGGGGTATTCAGGTCTGGTTTTCCTGATTAGAATCTTAATGACCAGCGAAGATGGAGTTTAATTTCCAGCGGTTTAACGTATAAAAATAAGAAGTGTACGTTGAGGAAATTATTCTGATGCTGATCTTGTTCAGACAATGCTATAGAGGGTAAAAAGTAATTTTTTACACATGATAATAAAGATCTGTACCGTTATCCTGAATAAGCTGCCGAAGAAAGATTGCTATCTTTCTTCGGCTTTTTATGTGGTGTTCTATTTATTTCTGATTCAATCCCGCTGTTATTTATCCTTTAACTACGCGCCAGAAGGATGCTTATCTCAATTTTTATAGGCTGAGGCTTGGCATAATGTATAGGGTTGTGAATGATGTGCCTCCTTTTTATCTTTTAAATTTGATACTTATCAATATCTTGTGTTTGTTGTTTGCTGATATTTAGGCTATGTTATACGGGAATCTGGGGTTGAGATATTTGCTGTGAAGCTAAACGTAATAATTCTAATAATAGGGGCAATAGGCTTGGCGGGATGTAATAGCGTGAGTCGGCTGAAATCAGGGGTTTTACATCCTTTTGCCAGTCCGGAAGAGCTAATCGCCAAGCGGGCTTTGAATCAAAGTGATGGCAGTGCAAAAGATTATATTTATCTTTGGGGGCAAGCACAGAAAAATAACAGCACTCAGGCCATGTATCCGCGTTCGATCCTGACGCAATATTGTCATGAACAAGGCGGTAAATTTTCCCTATTGTATAGAAGTAATTTTAATGCCGTGGCAGATCTTGCCCAACGCAAACGCCTGAGTACAAACCGAGGTGTGGTACAGGGAAGCGGCGCCTATCAGTGTCGTATGGATGGCCTGGCTGAAAGCTGGATCGTCTCGATCGAGCCGGTTTCTGAACGACAGGTCGATAAAACCAGCCAGAACCGTAGCGTTCGATTGCTGACCAAGTTGATGAGTGCGACTGAGGCAAGAAACTTTTACCTTGCTGCAAATAAGAACACTGTCGCTACCCAGAAAAAGACTGCTGCATCGATAAAAACGCCTGTAACGAAGAGCACGAATGAACTTAAAGAATCAGCGCGTAAAGAGCAGGAAAGGAAAGAATTAGAGAGAAAGGAATTAGAAAGAAAAGAGTTAGAGAAAAAACAGATCGCGACGAGGGTAGTCCCCGTGAGAGCTTCAGTGGTAGAAACACCCCAACAGCAGCAGATGAAGCTCTATGTGGCAGCACGCCGTGATATTAATAGTGGCAAGAACCTGAATAATGCCTGCAATAATGCGCAGCGTGCCTACAATTATGGCAAATTGCAGGGGACTGAGGGAACTCGGGTTTATACCGAATCTGGTATGCTGGTTGCTCGCTGTTTGAACGGGATTCCGGCCTATGCCAACCGTTTCCCGAATGCTAAAACTCAGGCCAAGCGTGTGCTACAGAATCTGTCTAATAACTATAATCATAGTGGGGCGAAGAATATGTTGAGACAGATCAAATAAGCACTGAATTAAACGCATTTAATCCAGAATCCGTATGATGATTTTGATTCACCAGAAGATGGGATAAAAAATCAGTTCAATCAGGTCGGATATAGAGGATGAGATCCGACTGCGTTTGCTGGGCAGGTCGCGCGATTCGAACATCCATCTTCGAAAAACAGGATGGATCAATAACAATACGGTCAAGCTAAAGAACACAACCAGTCTCCAAGGAAGGATGCTGTTGAAGGTGTTTGCAGTCATCATGATTATTTTTATTGTTTGAATTTGAATAATAACGCTAAGTTTACTCGATCAATATCACCATCTAATGAATAGCATGATGGGATGAAATTTTTCATCTGAATTAATTTTAAATCCAGTTCAGGTTTTACAGAGTTCTATCAGTATATTTCCTTTTTACATGATACAAAGAAACTATTTTCAGCGCCAAAATGCTGATGTCATATTAAAAGGAAGTGGTGATGAGTTTAAAAAATTCTTCTCGTATTCGTTTATTTTTTCTAGGTGCAACATTGTTGGGAGCAGCACAGGTTACGATGGCTGGCCCAACGGTCGATCAGCTGAGTGACTGTTTGATGAAGTCCACTACAGCCACTGATAAAACCACGGTCTTGCAATGGACATTTGTGGCATTGGGCAATCATCCCGATTTAAAGGCTTTTAGCAATGTAACCGCAACTCAAAAGGAAGTATTAGACAAGAATCTAGGGACGGTGTTGCAGCGCATTTTAGTGGAGCAATGTTCAGCACAGACCAAGGCGGTGATTCAAGCTGAAGGTTTACAGGCTGTGGGCGATAGTTTTCAGGCTTTGGGTAAAACCACAGGCGAGGAAATTTTAAAGAATCCTGAAATCAATAATCAGCTCAAAGGTGTGCTGCGTTATATCGATTTGAATCGTGTGGCACAGACTTTTTTGACACCGGATTTGTTGAATAAGTTGGGGCTGTAAGAGGGTAAGTTGGTTTTATTTGAAAATAGCGATAATGATTTTAATCAGCCAGTAAATAGGATAGAAAATAAATTCAAGCCCATCTGCTAAGCCCAAACCGCGCTGTTTTCTATATGGTACAGGCTGAGCTGCGGATAGTCGTTTACGCCATTTGATCATTATCAGTAAAATGATAATGACCAGAGCAAATAATCCGATGAGGGTTTGAATGATGGTAAGTAATAGTTCAGGTGTCATTTTTGTTTTGCTTGGATATTTCTGATTTTATAGTATAAATAATAAAAATCTTGCTAGTAACCGCTTGCGCTGCATTTTAAAGTAGTGTTTTAAAACTTGCTCAGGAGAGGGGGTCTTTTAATAATCCTCTCCCTAGCCCTCTCCTTTATAAAAGGAGAGGGAACACCGCGTATCCAATTGATTACACGGCAAGTCTCCCTTTGTAAAAGGTGAGAAGTGAAGCTTCGCAAGGAGAGGGATTCTATAAATCACGCATAAAGAAGGAATTTGAAAGTTGGATACTTCTTAGTTTTTAAGCTAGGTAATTGAGGAGATTTTGTTGCTTGTTATGATTCTCAAAGTGTATAAAATAACCTATTAAAATATATCGAATTTATTCGGGTAGTAATATGGTTTTGGAATTATTTTCTAAAAGAAATAAAAAAGAAAAAGATCATGATGTATATGAATACGATGTCCTGCCACATCCATTTCGAGTTCAAGTTACTTATATTTTTAATGATTTATTTGGAAAACGTGGGGATACATTACGTTCAATTGTGAATGAAGATAATATTTATAAAATTTTGGTAGAAATGTTGGCAAGAGATTTTGGTGTTTTCAATCTCACACAAGACTATACGCATGAGTATCACGGATATAATTTAGAATTTATTAATGGCTTTTTATCAGAAAAAAATACTAGTAAAGCTTTGGATTATATTGAACTAGCTTTTAGAATTTCAAACAATATTGCTACGATGGACGACTATAAATATGCAGTTGAGTCATCAGGTTTTAATAAAAGAAATGAAACAGCTATTAAAGAATTAAACTATCGGTTTGATGAACATAGCTTAGGATATCAGTTTGTAGAAGGACAAATTATTCGAAGAGATAATACTTTTACTCATTCAGAAATTATCAAACCATCTTTAGAAATTTTATCTAGGAAAAGGTTTAAAGGAGCAAGTTTGGAGTTTCATAAAGCTCATGAGCACTATAGAAAGGGTGCATATCATGAGTCTTTAAATGAATGTCTTAAAGCATTTGAAAGTACAATGCGTATTATTTGTGATAAGCAAAAATGGACTGTCAAAAGTACTGCAACAGCTAGCACCTTAATTAAAATGTGTTTTGAAAAGCAACTGATACCTGCATTTTGGGAAAGTAAATTTACGTCTTTAAAAACTTTATTAGAAAGTGGTGTACCCACTGCTAGAAATAAATTGAGTGGGCATGGCGCAGGTAGTGAAGAAAAAGAAATACCAAGGTATATTGTCGAATATGCTTTAAATATGACTGCATCAACAATACTCTTTTTAGTAGAAGCGGAAGAAAACTTATAAATAAAAAACCCGCTCTAAAGCGGGTTTTTTGAAAAAACAATTAGTCTTAACCAATCAACTTCTTCATCAACTCATTCACTTGCGCAGGGTTGGCTTTACCCTTAGACGCTTTCATCACTTGACCAACCAGACCGTTGAAAGCTTTTTCTTTACCAGATTTGTACTCTTCAACCATCTTCTCGTTGGCGGCAAGCACTTCCTTAATAATTGCTTCAATCGCGCCTGTATCAGTTTCCTGTTTCAAGCCTTTCTCAGCAATAATTTCGTCCGCAGTTTTGCCTTCATCCCACATAAAGCCGAACACTTGTTTCGCGATCTTACCGCTAATGGTGTTATCGACAATACGTGCGATCATGCCGCCAAGTTTTTCCGCAGAAACAGGAGAATCTTGAAGATCTAGGCCTGCTTTGTTGAGCGCCCCTGAGAATTCGCCCATCACCCAGTTTGCAGCAATCTTACCTTGTGCAGCGCCGCCAGCAGCTTTCACGACTTCTTCATAAAACTCTGACATTTCACGAGTAAGCGTTAGAACGTGAGCATCGTACTCAGTCACGCCAAAGTCCGCCACAAAACGCGCACGACGTGCCGCAGGCAGCTCAGGCATGGTGGCTTTGATTGCTTCGATTTGTTCATCCGCAATCACCACAGGCAACAAGTCAGGGTCAGGGAAGTAACGGTAATCGTTGGCTTCTTCTTTTGAACGCATTGAACGCGTTTCCATCTTCACAGGATCGAATAAACGCGTTTCCTGATCAATGGTGCCGTCCCATTCCAGAATTTCCATTTGACGTTCAATTTCAACATTGATCGCTTGTTCAATAAAACGGAATGAGTTCAGGTTTTTCAATTCGCAACGCGTACCGAAGGGTTGACCCGGACGACGTAAAGACACGTTACAGTCACAACGGAACGAACCTTCTGCCATGTTGCCGTCAGAAATGCCTAACCAGCGCACCAGCGTATGAATCGCTTTAATATAAGCAACCGCTTCTTCAACCGAACGCATATCTGGTTCAGAAACAATTTCAAGCAGCGGCGTACCGGCACGGTTCAAGTCAATGCCTGACATACCTTCGAACTGGTCATGAATCGATTTACCTGCATCTTCCTCAAGGTGCGCACGGGTTACGCCAATCCGTTTAACCGTGCCATCTTCAAGCTGGATGTCGATATGACCCAAGCCCACAATCGGATTGTCCATCTGGCTAATCTGGTAGCCTTTTGGTGAATCCGGGTAGAAATAGTTTTTACGTGCAAATACAGAAGCCTGATCAATATAGGCATCGATACCCAAACCAAAGCGAATCGCAAGATCCACCACTTCTTTATTCAATACCGGCAATACGCCCGGCATGGCCAAATCTACAAGGCTGGCTTGGGTGTTTGGATCATTACCGAATACAGTCGATGAACCCGAGAAAATTTTGGTATTGGTGGCAAGCTGGGTGTGAATCTCGATACCAATAACGACTTCCCAACCCTCAATCAGGTTAGATTTTGGTTTAGCCGATTTTTGAGCTTGAGCCATTATGCATTCTCCTCAGCAATTGCCGCGCGTTGTGTATGCCAATCGGTTGCTTGCTGATACTGATGCACCACAGACAACAATTGCGATTCTGACCAGTAATTCCCAATCAACTGTAAGCCAACTGGCAAGTTGTTCTGGTCAAAACCAACAGGTGCATTAATCGCAGGAAGACCTGCCAGGTTCACTGCAAGTGTATAAATATCGCCTAGGTACATTTCAACCGGAGTCAAATCCGCACCAATTTTATAGGCTGTGGTTGGCGCAGATGGCGCAGCAATCACATCGACAGATTCAAAGGCTTTAAGGAAATCTTGCTGGATCAGGCGACGTACTTTTTGTGCTTTCACATAATATGCATCGTAGTAACCCGCGGATAACGCATATGTGCCAATCAGGATACGACGTTGCACTTCCGCACCAAAACCTTCTGAACGTGAACGTTTGTACAAGTCCATCAAGTCCACTGGATTTTCACAGCGGTAGCCATAACGCACACCGTCAAAGCGTTGTAAGTTAGAAGATGCTTCAGCAGGTGCGATCAGGTAGTAGGTCGGAACGTAGCTTTCGGTCATGTTGAGGTCGATCTCAACCAGCGTAGCGCCCATGTCTTCTAACTTTTTCAATGATTCTTCGACACGTGCTTTAACATCTTCAGCTAGGCCGGAAACATTAAAGTACTGTTTTGGAATACCAATGCGTAAACCTTTGACGGATGTATCATTCAGGTTCGCCACATAGTTATCAACCACTTGATTCATTGACGTTGAATCTTTGGCATCATGACCGGCCATCACGTTCATCAGGTAGGCACAGTCTTCTGCTGAGCGTGCCATCGGGCCGCCTTGGTCGAGGGATGATGCATAGGCAATCATACCGAAGCGCGACACACGGCCATAGGTCGGTTTAAGTCCAGTCAGGCCACAGAATGACGCAGGTTGACGAATAGAGCCACCGGTGTCAGTACCGGTAGCGAAGGGTGCCAGATCCGCTGCAACAGCTGCTGCTGAACCACCTGAAGAACCGCCAGGAACATGGTTTAAATTCCAAGGGTTAGCCGTTGCGCCGTAATATGAGTTTTCAGAGGTCGAACCCATGGCGAATTCGTCCATGTTCACTTTACCCAAAGTCACCAGGCCCGCAGCTTTGCCTTTCGCGACAACGGTGGCGTCATAAGGAGAGATAAAATTGTCCAGTATTTTAGAACCGGCAGTGGTTTTGATGCCTTGAGTACAGAAAATGTCTTTATGCGCGATTGGTACGCCTGTTAACACATTTGCACCACCTGCCTTACGCAGTGTGTCAGCCGCATCAGCTTCTGCCAATGCCAATTCAGGCGTAACGGTTACATATGATTTTACTTGAGCATCAATTTTTGCAATACGCTTTAAGTAATGTTCAGTCAATTCGCGAGATGAAAACTGGGCATTTGCCAGACCTTCACTGAGTTCACGAATGGATAAGCGATGTAAATCTGTCATGAGAAATAATTCTTTACGTTTAATTTAATAAAAAGAATGAACTGGGTAGTAATTACTCAATCACGCGCGGTACGAGGTATAGACCATCCTGAACAGCAGGTGCAACTGCTTGGTATTGCTCGCGATGATTGCTTTCTGAGACCACATCTTCACGTAGTGGCTGAGGATGGTCGAAAGGGCTCTTCAGCGGTTCAATTCCGTCGGTATTGATGCCTTTCAATGTGTCCATCATGCCTAAAATCTTATTTAAACTTTGAGCATATTCAGCAGATTGCGTATCATTGAGAGATAACCTTGCAAGGTGGGCAATGGCTGAAACTGTTTCTGCACTTAAATCTGCAGAATGCTGTGCATCCGATGTAGACATAATATTACCTAATCAGTATTAAAAAAATTCAAATTATCATGCGTTATGATAAGCGATTGACTTGTCCAAATCATCACATTTAGTTAAAGTTGCCACCTTGCGTCCATATAAAGTTTAATTGAGAACGTCCCCGTGATTCTAAAACGACTAATAGGCTTGTTTTCGCCAGATCTTGCCATTGATTTAGGTACTGCAAATACACTTATTTATGCGCCAGGACGAGGCATTATATTAAATGAACCCACGGTTGTAGCTATCCGTCATAGTGGTTCACATAAAATTGTTGCCGCTGTAGGTCTTGAAGCGAAACAAATGCTAGGTCGTACCCCAGCCAATATCTCAGCAATCCGCCCCATGAAAGATGGGGTGATTGCGGATTTTGAAGTCACTGAAACCATGCTGAATCAGTTCATTCGCAAAGTACATGAAAACCGTCTGTTTACTCCGGCACCGCGTGTGGTGGTGTGCGTACCATGTAAATCGACGCTGGTTGAACGTCGTGCTATTCGTGAAGCGGTATTTAATGCTGGTGCACGTGATGTCCGTTTAATCGAAGAACCGATGGCAGCGGCCATTGGTGCAGGTATGCCAGTTGAGCAGGCCTGTGGTTCAATGGTGGTAGACGTGGGCGGCGGTACCACTGAAATTGCGATCATTTCCCTACAGGGTTGTGTCTATGCAGATTCTTTACGGATTGGCGGTGATGTCTTTGATGAGCAGATCATTAACTATGTGCGTAAGGCGCATGGCTGTGTGATTGGTGAAACCACGGCAGAAGTGATCAAAAAAGAAGTGGGCATGGCCTTGCCAGATGAAGGTGCTAAACCGCTTGAAATTGAAGTTCGTGGCCGTAATCTTGCAGAAGGTGTACCACGTGCGATTGTGGTTAACTCAGACGAAGTGACTCAAGCCATTTCAGATCCTTTGCAAAACATTGTGTCTGCGGTGAAATCAGCACTAGAACACACACCTCCTGAGCTTTCTTCGGATATTGCTGAACGCGGTATCGTGTTAACCGGTGGTGGTGCATTGCTGCGTAATCTAGACAAGCTGCTGGCCAAAGAAACCGGCCTGCCGGTTGTGGTGGCAGAAGATCCACTCTCATGTGTAACCCGTGGTGGTGGCAAGGTACTCGAATTTTTCGACAATCCAAATCATGACATGTTATTCGTAGGCTAAGAAAAGGATTCGGCGGGTGCAAGCACATCTGTTTTCTCGACAACCGCCATCTTTTCGCTCTTTTATCATTGCATTGGTAACATGCTTGGTGGTGCTTTTCTTTGATTGGCGCATGCCACATGTTGTACAACCTGCAAGGGATGTCCTGTACGCGGCCTATAATCCTATTTATGCTGTGGCCAGTTATCCGGTATTGTCGCGAGAGTGGTTGAATCAACAAACCAAGTCTGAAGTTCAGTTGCGTCGGGAAAATACCGCGATGCAGGCTGAGTTGTTGCAGGCGCAAGTTCGCTTACAAAAAATCTCTGAACTTTCTGCTGAAAATACCCGTTTGCGCGGTCTGCTCGATACACCACTGATCATTGACGGGCGTATTGAAATTGCGGAAGTGATTGGCACCGATGCCGATCCTTTAAGACATATCATTGTGATCAACCGGGGTTCAAATAACGAGCTGAAAGTCGGGCAAACGGTACTGGATGACAAGGGGATTATGGGACAGATTATTAATGTCTATCCGCATAGTAGCCGGGTCATGCTGTTGTCTGATAAAGAACATTCATTGTCAGTGCGTCTGGAACATACCGGAATGCGTGCCATTGTCTCGGGGACGGGTGATCTGGGACGTTTGAAAATGGAATATGTACCGACCAGTGCCAATATCAAGGTCGGGGAAAAAGTCTATAGTTCCGGCTTGGGCCAACATTTTCCGGCAGGTTATCTGGTGGGGCAGGTGTCCAAAGTACAACGACATAATTCAGGTGAATTTGCCCAGATTGATGTAACGCCAGCCGCGCAGCTGGCCGGTGGTCATCATGTGGTGGTGTTATTTTCCGATTCATTGGCGATGGAGCAACCGCATGTCAATCGCTAAGATGAAATCCAGAAAGCATCGTGATCCCTTATTTGCCATCGTCATTTCGGTGATCGTGGCTTCGATTTTGATGGTCTATCCACTTTCTTATACCCTCTCGGGCTGGCGTCCGCTGTTCATGCTGATGGTGATGCTATTCTGGGTGTTGTGTCAGCCGACCTGGTGTGGGATCTGGTTTGCCTTTGGTACCGGTATTTTTATTGATTTGCTGCTGGACGCACCTTTAGGTCTGAATGCCCTCAGCTTTATTATTATTGCCTTTTTAGCCCGTTTTCTGACGCGTGAACGCCGTATCCTGACCTTTAATAATCTCTGGGTGATTACGGGGCTGGCAATTGTTGCGCATTTGCTGATGATCTTTTTTGCCCAGATTGTGGCAGGCGTGCAATTTTCTTTTGCCCGGCACTGGATTCCAATGCTGACCAGTATTCTGGTTTGGCCTGTCCTCTATTATATGTTGAAAAAATGGCGCATATAATTCTCGCTTCCAGCTCACCTCGGCGTTGTGAGTTATTACAGCAGCTCGGACTGAGCTTTGATATCTACAGTCCGGATATCGATGAATCTGTGCGTGAAGGTGAATCCGTCGCGGCTTATGTTGAACGTCTGGCACGAGCCAAGGCTGATGCAGTGGCCGAGCGTTATCCAGATGCAATCATCATTGCTGCGGATACCAGTCTGGGGGTCGATAGTGAGATTTTGGGTAAACCAGAATCCAAGCAACATGCCATTGAAATGTGGACAAAAATCTCCGGTCGGTGGCATGATGTCTATAGCGGTGTCTGTGTTCGTACAAAAGATGAAAAATACAGTATAGTGGTACGTACGCAGGTCGAATTTCAAATCCTGAGTGCCGCAGACATGGAAAGTTACTGGGCCACAGGTGAGCCGCTGGGTAAAGCCGGGGCTTATGCGATTCAAGGAATTGCAGCACGTTATATTCCAAAAATACAAGGCAGCTATTCCAATGTGGTCGGCTTGCCGCTCTATGAAACCGTACAGTTATTACAGACAGTTAAGGCACTAAATTAACTGCTGATAAAAAGAATTTTTATAATGTTTTGAGTGTAATTATGTCTGACGAGTTATTGATTAACGTCACGCCGATGGAATGTCGGGTCGCGTTGATTGAAAACGGCACGGTCAATGAACTGTTTGTCGAGCGTACGGCCAAGCGTGGCTTGGTCGGTAATGTCTATAAAGGCAAAGTGGTACGGGTCTTGCCGGGTATGCAGGCTGCGTTTGTGGATATTGGTCTGTCCAGAACGGCATTTTTGCATATCAATGATATGGTCTGGCCGCGCCAGCAGCCCACCCCAAATGTCTTTGAACTGCTTCAGCCCGGTCAAATCCTCACGGTTCAGGTGATGAAAGATATGCTGGGTACCAAAGGTGCCCGTCTTTCCACGGATTTGTCTATTCCTTCGCGTTATCTGGTGCTGATGCCTTATGGCAATCATATTGGGGTGTCGCAGCGAATTGAATCTGAGGAAGAGCGCAATCGTTTGCGTTCGATTATTGAGCGGATTCAGGCCGAGCATAAGCTGCCAGGCTCAGTGATTGTACGTACCGCTGCTGAAGGTATTGAAGAAGCAGCCATTGCCCAAGATATGGCTTATCTGGCCAAGCTTTGGGAATATATCCAGCGTAAGCAGAAGATTATTGCAGTTCCCTCGCTGATCTTTGAAGAATTGCCTTTACCACAACGGATCATTCGTGATCTGGCCAATGAAGAAACTGCAAAAATCTACGTCGATTCACGTGAAATTCATGCCAAGCTGCAAGAGTTTGTCGAAGAATTCGTGCCGAATATGCGAGACCGTTTACTGCACTACCCGGGCGAGCGTCCAATTTTTGACTTATATAATGTTGAAGAAGATCTGCAAAAGGCGCTGCAAACTCGTGTTGCGTTGAAGTCGGGCGGTTATCTGATGATTGATCAGACCGAAGCGATGGCCACCATTGACGTCAATACCGGCTCTTATGTGGGTGGTCGCTCACTGGAAGACACTGTTTTTAAAACCAATATGGAAGCGACTCAGGTCATTGCACGTCAGTTGCGTCTGCGTAATCTGGGTGGAATTATCATCATTGATTTCATTGATATGCAGGAAGCGCAGCATCGTGAAGAAGTGATGAAACAGTTTGAGCGCATGTTGGAACGTGACCATGCTAAAACCAAGATTACTCAGGTATCTGAACTGGGTCTGGTGGAAATGACCCGAAAACGCACCCGTGAGTCACTGGAACATTTACTCTGTGAATCCTGTCCGACTTGTCAGGGACGTGGTTATGTCAAAACAGCCGAGTCAGTATGTTACGAAATATTCAGAGAAATTCTGCGTTATGCACGTGCTTATGAGTCGCAGAGTGGCTTTACTGTTGTCGCGCATCCCGCTGTAATTGATCGTTTACTAACAGTAGAGGCCCCAGCAGTCGCTGATCTAGAGCATTTCATTAATCGCGTGATTAAGTTCCAAGTAGAAAATCTGTATACGCAAGAGCAATACGATATCATTCTCAGCTGAAATTGTAACAGAATATCGTTAAACACTTGTTACATCTGAAATTTTACATTGGTGCTGTTATTTACAATACTAGATGCATGAATTAGCCAAAGCCGTTTCTCCCAGTTTCAGGCTTAGCAAAAGGAGTGTGTTATGAATATGAGTAAAGCAGTAATTAATAAAGGCCTAAAACACGTATTAGAACCAAAGACTGTACATGCAGGATATATCGTCGATGAGCGCGGTAATGAAGTCCAGATTACCGCCAGCATGATTCGTAATGCCTGCCATCAATTATTACAACAGTGTCGTACCATCAAAAGCTAATGCTACCGATACAGAATCTTGTGCAGATTGAAATAAATTCTAGGCAATCAAAAATGGATGCATCATCCCAAAAATATAAAATAAATTTAAAACGATGTTAAAAAATAAAACCAAGGGGCTCTATGAGCCCCTTAATTATGTGCGCTAGGACTGGCAAAAATGATCAACACTTTTTTCAGTTTATATATTCTATTTATTGATCCGCGGCTAGCTCACCGCCTGTAACTTTGGGACAGGTTCACCATCTACAATTCGTTCAAAACGCTGGATTTCTTCTTCAAGATGCGTCAGCAGGTTCTGCATTTTCGGCAGGGCATTACGGCATGCGGTTAAGCCGACTTCCAGTTTGTCCAGATAGCTGGTCATGGTAATGTTCAAAGCCTGCCCATCTAGTACAATTGAGGCTGGATAAAGCGCTTCGAGACGTGCACCATTCCAATATAGCGGTTCCTGAGGGCCGGGTACATTGGAAATAATCACATTAAATGCCTGGCGCGTCGGCATTAAACCCGATGCAATGTTCAGACCGGCTGCACCATAGACAAAGGCACTATAATTTAAAATCTGATTGGCATTCATGCGTTTAAAACGTTCCTTGGCACTCAGTACACTGCCACGTACAATTTTGAGACGTTCCAGAGGATCTTCTTTATGGGTGCCCAGATTGGCCAGAATCATGGTAATGCGATTGGAAACATCCGAATCATCACTTCGAACCGAGGCCGGAACCATAGCAATTAATGGTTTTTTCGGTAAAGCGTTTTGTGATAGTAAATATTCACGTAGTGCACCTGAACAGATGGCCAGTACCATGTCATTAATCGTGACGCCCAATGCTTTAGAAATATGCCGTAAACGTGAAAATTCAAAGGATTGTGCCGCAAAACGACGCGAAGCACTGACACGTTGGTTCAGAATACAACTTGGTGCCTGAAAACTGGACACATAATCCGGATTGCGCCCCATATCCTTCATGACGGTCTGAGACAGCTCATAAGCGACGCGTGGTGCGCATTCTAGTTGGCCTTTAATGGTTTGCAGGACATTTTTAAAAGCATTGACTTTAGGTGCTTTAAGGCGTTTGGCGCGTGGCCCTTCAACACACCACGGTGGCACAATACTTTTGGCATTCGGATCATGCGACAGCGATTTTTCGACCAGACGCATGCCGGCGATTCCGTCCACCATCGCATGATGGATCTTGAAATACATGGCAAAACGATTACCTTCAATCCCTTCAATAATATGACAGGTCCATAAAGGCTTGGCACGATCAATCAGCGCACTATGTTCTTGTGAAATATAAGTGAGCAATTCACGGATACGACCCGGTTTCGGCAGGGCAATATGACGAAAATGGTGATCTAAATCAAATTCTTGGTCTTCATCCCAAAACAGGCCATTTAAATAATTATTAAAAGGTGGAATCGGCGATGATTTGGAGTTTTGAATATCAGTGACGAGATCCTGAATAAAGGACGCTGGTGCATTTTCGGGAATTTGGAATAAAAATAGCCCACCTACATGCATAGGCTGCTGCCGTTTCTCTAAAGTTAAGAAAATAAAATCAATTGGATGTAATGGACGCATAGCGTAGATTGCCTCACTGCACTTTCTTCAGCTGCTCTGATCCGAACAACCTTGTTAGAATTATTAATATTGACATTATAAAGTATAGCGATTTTGCCACGGAAAGGTACTGATTTTTCTGTAGATGATTGGTTTATGAAAAAACCACCGACGAATCGATGGTTATGCTAGATCATTTTTGTAAGTTGCCGGCATGCAGGCCACATTCTTTATGTGTGGCTTCTTCCCACCACCAGCGGCCTTCACGTTCATGCTGATTTGGCAGGACAGGACGGGTACAGGGTTCACAGCCGATTGAAACAAAACCTTTTTCATGCAGCGCATTATAAGGCACTTCCATCATGCGGATATAACTCCAGACATCTGCACTGGACCAGTTGGCCAGAGGATTGTATTTGATCAGTTGCTTACCCGGACCGGAAAAACCTGGATCTGCCTGAACCACAGGAATTTCATTACGGGTACCCGGGCTTTGGTCTTTACGCTGACCGGTAATCCAGCCATCCAGCGTGGCCAGTTTTTTACGCAGTGGTTGAACCTTGCGTATACCGCAACATTCCTGATGGCCATCTTCAAAGAAACTGAATAAACCTTTTGTCGTCACTAGATTTTGCACGTCTGCAGTTTCGGGGAAGCAGATTTCAATCTCGATATTGTAATGCTTACGCACCCGCTCAATAAACTGATAGGTCTCTGCATGTAAACGTCCAGTATCCAGACTGAATACCCGGAATGGTTTACCCAGATGAGAGGCCATATCAATCAATACAACATCTTCGGCCCCAGAAAATGAAATCGCAATTTCACCTTGCTGGCTCAGTGCAAGTGCCAAGATTTCATTAGGCGATTTATCTGCATATTCAGATGCAAGTGCATCAATACGATCAATAGTAGGAATGATGGTCATGAGAGTCCTGGCGATATAGGCTTGGAAAGGACATGGCCTATATTAATTAATTTCACATCTATTTTAATAGAATTGATTTAGTTGACTTATCACTAAAAAATAAATACTTATGAAAAAAATAGATTTAAAAAAGTACAGTGCAAAATCTATTTCTTCAGCTATGATAGTGCAAAATTTTTTCAATACAACTCAGAGGGAATGTTCATGGAAGTCGTATGTCTAGATTTAGAAGGCGTGTTGGTTCCAGAAATCTGGATTAACTTTGCCAAAAAAACCGGGATTAAAGAGCTTGAAGCGACGACTCGTGACATTCCTGACTATGATGTGCTGATGACCCAACGTCTGAATATTTTAAAACAGCACGGTTTAGGCTTAAATGATATTCAGGATGTGATTGCAGAAATGGGCCCTTTCCCGGGTGCAAAAGAATTTGTAAAATGGGTCAGTACGCATTTTCAATTGATTATTCTTTCAGATACGTTCTATGAATTTGCGCATCCATTGATGAAGCAACTGGATTGGCCAACTATTTTCTGTCATAAATTAGAAACGGATGAAGCAGGCATGATCTCTGCTTATAAATTGCGTCAGCCAGATCAAAAACGTCAAGCAGTGAAAGCGTTACATGGTTTGAACTTCCGTGTCATTGCAGCAGGGGATTCTTATAACGATACAACCATGCTGGGCGAAGCAGATGCTGGTTTCCTGTTTGATGCACCTGAAAATGTCATTGCCGAATTTCCGCAATTCCCGCCAATTCGTGGCTATGAAGCATTAAAAGAAGCGATTCGTAATGCTTCAGTGCGTGACATTCCGGCTTAATCTTTTAAGTACATTGGAATAAAAGAAAGGGCGCTTATAGCGCCCTTTCTTTATGAGATCGATTTATTAGAAGCGATAACCGATTTTCATGCCATATGCGATTGCAGTGTTATCGGTAAATTCGCCTGCAAGATTAGGACCTGCTTTAGCATCAGCATCACCTAACCACATATAGCGGACACCCGCTTGAATAAAGTAATTTTCTGCTGGGCTATATTGTCCACCTAAACCTACACCCCAGTAACCTTCGGTTGGTCCTAGTGTGGTTACCGGATTACCTGCACCTGAGTCATAACTTACTAAAGCAGAGCCAGACCATTTATCGCTAAATTTACGGCCAACACCAACATTTGCAGACCATTGATCATCTGAATAATCAATCAAATTACTGCCTGAGCGTAATTTTAATAAATTTGGTGTTACTGCAAATCGGCTCCAATTTACCCAGCGTACGTTAGCAAAGGCTAAAGTATTCGCTGCAATACCTGTTTGAAGATCTAAATTTACAGATTGAGGTGTTGTGGCTGTAACATTTGGTGAAAGAGACGATGAAATATTGCCAAATCCAAAGCTCTCTGTTGAATTTGCTTCATGATCGATTTCTGAACGATAAGTAATAGCTGCTTTTAAAGCAATTTCAGGGATTTGATAAGCGAAACCAGCAAGCCAGCCCCAAGCCTCTTCCTCATCAACTTTAATGTCATAGCCTGAGTTTCCATAAGCTGCACCTCGTAATGCAATTTTAGCTTCTACAGTTTGCCAAACAGGTCCAGCATAAAAATTCCAGTTTTCAGTCGGTTGATAACCGATTAAAGCTGTAAGGTTATTGGTTTTTACTTCTACCTGAGTGCTTTCTAATTTTAAATTAACGGGATTTACTTGTGAAAAGCTTTCATTACCTGTTGGATAAATTGAATCCGCACCATATGGTTGGTCATAAATTAAACCTAAAGATATTTTATCCGTTGCTTGAACTTTAATGGCAGCGGATGGGAAGTAGTAGTCTTCGGCCATGTCACCAATTTTTTCGCCCCTGAGATCAGCAATTGGATTATTAACAGTCGACTTACCTTTTACATCAGGATCAATGACAGTAATACCAGCTTCAGCATAATTACCCGGCTGTAAAAAAGCAGAAATAGATTGACCAGAACGGTCTAGGCCAGCTGCTTGAACTGCAGAAAGAGGTAAAGTGCTAAGTAAAATAGCAGAATAAATTTTATTGAGCTTCATGGTACGTTCCCTGATGCCATCTGTAACAAAAATGTGCTGGAAAAGTAACATAATTTTAAAAAGAGTAAATACTCAGCTCTGTTGATGAAATGAACTAAGGCGGTTAAGGAAAGAGCTTGATTAGAGTTTTTATACTAATTTTATTAACTCAAGTGTATGAAAAATAAGAAGTTTAAATTATTGAAAATAGTGTAAAAGAACTAAAACTTTATTAATTTTAATTGATGGTAAAATAATCGAATGATATCAAGTGTATAAAATTAATATTAAAAAGATAAAAAACCACCCGAGAGTGGTTTTTTATTCAATTAAAACTTAGAAACGGTAGCCCATTTTTAGACCATAGCCCCAAGCATCATTGTCTTCAAATTTACCCACATTATCGTTAAGTGCTGTTTTAGCAGTTGCATCACCAAGCATAAAGTACTTTACACCGCCTGCAATAAATGTTGCCGGGGTCGGACTAAACTGTAGACCTAAGCCCACATTCCAGTAGCCTTCTGTTGGACCTAGAGTTGTTACAGGGTTACCTGCACCAGAATCCCAACCTACAGAAACGTTACCAGCCCATTGCTCATTGAATTTGCGACCTACACCAGCTGTAGCTGACCATTGATCATCAGAATAATCAACTAAATTTATAGCATCTCCAACAATAGCTTGTGCTGCTTGACCAAAATAATTTGGACGAATTGAGAAGTCTTCCCAGTTCACCCAGCGTACATTTAAAAATGCTACTGTGTCGGCCATAATACCTGATTGTAGATCTAGGTTTACCGATTGTGGAGTAGTTACATCTGTTTTACCTGGTGTCATTGGTACAGGAATTACAGTAGTAATATCTTGACCAAATCCTGCTGTTTCAGTTGCTTGTAGTTTGTGTTCGATTTCTGAACGATAAGTTACAGACGCTTTTAGTGCAATCTCAGGAATTTGGTAAGCTAAGCCAGCAATCCAACCTAATGCAGAATCTTCTTTCATGTTGGCATCATATGATCCGAAGCCTGCAGCACCACCATATCCAGCACCTCTTAAAGAAACATTACCTTTTGCAGTTTGGTAAACTGGACCGGCATAAATATTCCAGTTTTCATTTGGTTGGAAGCCGAATAAGAAGGTTAAATTTTCAGTTTCAACTTCAACATTTGTGGCTTGATTTGCTACGCCTGCCGCTGCTGCTGTGATAGGGGTCGTACCAATTACACTTACTACTTCATTTGGATTTACTGCAAATATGCTACCTGGGCTATAAGCTGCTTCAGCACCAAAAGGTTGGTCATACATTAAGCCAACTGAAAAATTGTCTGTAACTTGAAATTTTAGAGCAGCACTTGGGAAATAATAATCACCTGCCATATCGCCTGTTGGATTTCCAGCTGCATCTCTGCCAGATACATCCGGATCTAAAACAGAAATACCCGCTTCAAAGTAATTACCTGGTTGCAGGAAGGCTGCAATAGATTGGCCTGAGCGATCTAGAGCTGCTGCAAATGCACCCGTCATTGGTACAGTTGCAAGAATCATTGCAGTAGTTAATGTTTTTAATTTCATTTACGTCTTTCCTTGAGGTACAAATTTATATCTAGCGTTGTTGTTTGCACTTATTTAATTGTTTGGAGAGCTTGGTTACTAAACCGCAATCATTTGTTACTCCATGTGTCAAAAATACCACAATTAAAATAAGAGTAAATGCTCTAGAAAAAACTATTTAGTTTAAAAAAGCATCAGAATAGAGTTTTTGCACCAAAATTCTTTATTGTTAGGGATTAAGTTATTGATAAACAAAACAATAAAATAATGAGGATAAAATGATTTTTTGTATAAAAAATATTCTAAAAAAAGGAAATTTAAACTTTATATGTTGTGATATAGGTCATATTTTAATAGGTGGTGCGCCCTGCGGGACTCGAACCCACGTCGGTCGCTTAGGAGGCAACTGCTCTATCCAGTTAAGCTAAGGGCGCAAAAAGAAGGATTAATGTACTGCAAACTTAATTGAAAAAAAAGTTATTGCCGCAGCAATAACTTTTTAAGAATATATACTTATATAAACCGATTAAGTATTTTTAGGCTTAAGCAACTTAAACAGAACGAACATGACCACAATCCAAACCGGAATCATTAAAATAGATTCCTGAAAACCCTGAGTCCACATGATGTAGAGAATCGTAATAATGAAACCTAAGACCAGAATATTGCCTGCTGGAGACCATAGTGCTGGGAATGAGGTCTTTTGGCCGAGCTTCTTCATGCTCTGAATGAATTTGAGATGGGTCAGCGTAATCATGGCCCAGTTCAACACTAACGCACCGACCACAATATAAATCAAGTGGCTTAATGCATCTTCAGGAACAAAGTAGTTAAGTAATACACAGCCGAAAATCAGCGCGGCAGAAAACAATACCGCAGCAATCGGAGTACCTTGTTTATTCACTTGCATGAAGACTTTAGGTGCATTTCCTTGCTGAGCCAGACCATATAACATACGGCTATTGGCATACATACCGCTGTTATAGACAGACAGTGCAGCCGTTAAAATAATAAAGTTCAGTAAGTGTGCTGCCCAGCCAATGCCCAGTTGACTGAAAATCATTACAAATGGACTTTTATCCAGACCACCTAGCTCAAGCTGATTCCAGGGCACCAGTGATAACAAAATCGTCAATGCACCCACATAGAAAATCAGGATACGGAACACCACCTGATTAATCGCTTTCGGAATGGTCTTCTCTGGATTTTCAGCTTCTGCTGCTGCCATACCGATCAGTTCAATCCCACCGAAGGCAAACATCAGGAAGGCCAGCATGAAGAACAGACCTTCAAAGCCATTCGGGAAGAAACCACCTGCAGTCCATAAATTACTGAAAGACGCAGTCGAGGAAGCATCTGCAGTCAAGATCAGATATAAACCGAAGACAATCATCGAGATAACTGCAGTCACTTTAATGATTGAAAGCCAAAATTCTGATTCACCGTAGAATTTCACATTGCCGAGGTTGACCAGGGTAATCACGATAAAGAAAAACAGTACCGATGCCCAAGCTGGAATAAAAGGCCACCAATAGTTAATATATTTCGCAACGGCAGTAAGTTCGGTCATGGCCACCAGGATATATAAAATCCAGTAGTTCCAGCCCGCAAGGAAACCGGGGAACTTGCCCCAGTATTTATAAGCAAAATGGCTGAATGAACCTGCGACAGGTTCATGAACAATCATCTCACCCAATTGACGCATGATTAAAAATGCAATCAAGCCACCAATGGCATAGCCCAAAATAATAGAAGGACCCGCAGATTGGATCACCTGTGCGGAACCTAAGAATAAGCCTGTGCCAATTGCACCGCCCATGGCGATCAACTGAATATGACGGTTCTTTAAGCCACGCTGAAGTTGTGAAGACTCGTTATTCAAAGTGTTCAGCCCGACAATGGAAAAAATAAGTATAAAGATTGTAATGGAACAAAGTTCAGAAACCTAGTGCAAGACTTTGAATGAAATATTATTATCAGATTTATAATAAAAAATTATAAAAATAAATTAAATAAAAGATAACTGAATCAATATATTAATTTTATTGACATTGTAACTGATGAGTTTCCTGTTTTTTTGCTCTGATACGAATGCTGATTTTTTATACTTAGGTCGGAGCACTGAACTTCCTTGGCTTTAAAGCGATTATACTCTTCTCATAAGTATTCCATAACTTTTACCAAAACAAAGACAAGCCAAAGGATGAAACAATTCATGAGTTTTGCAGCCCAAATCAAGATTCCTGCAACCTATATGCGTGGAGGCACCAGTAAAGGCGTTTTTTTTAAGCTGGATGATTTGCCCGCAGAAGCACAACAGGCCGGCCGGATTCGTGATCAGCTTCTGCTGCGCGTGATTGGTAGCCCAGATCCTTATGCTAAACAGATCGATGGTATGGGCGGCGCCAGTTCAAGTACCAGCAAGACCGTGATTCTGTCAAAAAGCCAGCAGGCCGATCATGATGTTGATTATTTATTTGGTCAGGTGGCAATTGACCGTCCTTTTGTGGACTGGAGTGGTAATTGCGGTAATCTCACCGCAGCAGTGGGAGCTTTTGCCATTTCTAATGATCTGATTGATAGATCACGTATTCCGGAAAATGGGCTGTGTACAGTCCGCATCTGGCAGGCCAATATTCAAAAAACCATTATTGCGCATGTACCAATGCGAAATGGTCAAGTTCAGGAGTTGGGCGATTTTGAACTGGATGGTGTGACTTTTCCGGCAGCCGAAGTACAGATCGAGTTTTTAGATCCTGCCGATGATGATGGCGAAGGCGGTTCGATGTTTCCGACAGGTAATCTGGTCGATACGCTGGAAGTTCCCAATATTGGCAGTTTTGAAGTCACCATGATTAATGCCGGCATTCCCACCGTGTTTTTGAATGCGGGAGATTTGGGTTATAACGGCACCGAGCTTCAGGATCATATGAATAATGATGCGGCAGCGCTGGCAAAGTTTGAAACCATTCGTGCTTATGCTGCGAAGCAGATGGGATTGATTCAGGACATTAGCGAAGCAGCTAACCGTCAGCACACCCCAAAAATCGCTTTTGTAGCGCCATCCAAAACTTATACCTCATCAAGTGGCAAGGTGGTTGCCGAAGCAGATGCCGATATTCTGGTTCGTGCCTTGTCTATGGGGAAACTGCATCATGCCATGATGGGCACAGCTGCGGTGGCAATTGGTACGGCGGCAGCCATTCCGGGGACTCTGGTGAATCGGGTGGCAGGCGGTGTAGAGCGTGAAGCCGTGCGTTTTGGCCATCCTTCGGGGACTTTAAGAGTAGGCGCACAAGCAAGTCAGGAAAATGGAGAGTGGAAAGTGAAAAAAGCCATCATGAGTCGCAGTGCACGTGTGTTGATGGAAGGTTGGGTGCGCGTTCCTGAAGATGTTTTGCTCTAGTTTGATTTGCCGACCCATTATTTAGCCTGAGAAAATTACTGTTGTGACCATTACTGGCCAAAATTTTGACTCAGCTATCGTTGGCATGGTAGGAAGTAATAAAAGCTATCAGAGAATACGTTTAAATATCTAAACTTGTTTATATTTAGAGGTAGATATTGTCCAGCCTCATCTTTCCTTTAAAAGTTTAAATGGATTTGTGCAGGTGAAATCCTACTTTGGAAAGACCCAAGGTAGGCAAAGGTCTCTTATTGCCCATACACGACGTCCTGTGGTGATGGGCAATGTGTGGCATCTCTGCCACAGGCACTTGATAAATCCAAGCACTTCAACTCTGGGACAGTAGCGCTGTCGCGGCAGTGGTTTTTTAGTGGAGGAACATATTTTGATATCTATTGCTGCTTTAAATCAATCCACAGATAAAGCTGAAAATTCAAGGCGATTGTAGGTACAATAGTGCTTATCAGGACAAGTGGCTCAAACTTGTTATTTTCATCCTTCCGGACTATGTATTCGAGGCAAATGTGTCATCTATTACTGACGTATCAATCCATGCATTGACTCAAGCACAACATCGTATTCAACAAGATTTACTGACAGCCCTAGATGCCTTTGCCATTCCTGAACCTTTAAAGTCGGCGGTGCATCATGCCGTGATGCTGGGAGGGAAGCGTGTTCGTCCAGCATTATGCTATGCCACAGCAGCACTAAAACCGAATCAGAATACCGCGGCGGTACGCCGTGCGGCGGTTGCGATTGAATTTATCCATTGTTATTCACTGGCACATGATGATCTGCCGTGTATGGACAATGATTTGCTGCGCCGTGGTCAGCCGACCTGTCATGTGGCTTATGGTGAAGATACCGCGCTTTTGGCAGGTGATATTCTACAGTCGATGGCCTTTGAAATTTTAGGCAGTCGTCTGTTTGATCAAGGTCCTGCGGTAGATGCTTCGATTGTGCTAAAACAAATGCAGATTCTGGCCACAGCCTCTTCGAAAATGGTCAATGGTCAGGTGTTGGATTTGCAGTCCGAAGGCAAAAAAATTGATCAGGACGTATTAGAAACCATTCATCGTAATAAAACCGGTGCCTTGATGAGTGCTGCGATCATGATGGCGGCGGTCACAATCTTTGAAGGTACAGATCTGGCGATTCCAAAGCTGCGTGAGTTTGGACAGGCGATTGGTCTGGCCTTCCAGGTGCAGGACGATATTCTGGATATTATTTCTGATACCGAAGTGTTGGGTAAAACAGCTGGCAAGGATGAGCAGGTAGAAAAATCGACATATCCTGCCTTGATGGGGCTGGAACAGGCCAAAGCCTATGCACAGCAATTGCATGATCAGGCCTTAGCCGCACTTGCTCATTTTGATGATCAGGCGGCAGAGCTGATCTCTATCACCCAGTTTTTACTTCAGCGTAAAAATTAAAATGCTTGAATCTGTTCATTGTTTTTATTTTGAGTGATTGTTCAGGTATTAAAAAAGCGGACTTTAAAGTCCGCTTTTTTTGATCGTTAATTTTATTTGGTTTCGTTATACAGACGTTCAGCCTGTTCAAAACGATCGGTAATTTCAGCCGTAGGTACTTTACCCATCAAGCTCACTACAATGATGGCAATGAATGAGCAGATAAAGCCCGGGATAATTTCATAGACACCTGTTGCTGCGAACAGGTTTTTCCATAAAATCACCATCACTGCACCCATAATCATACCTGCCAAGGCACCATTCAAAGTCATGCGTTTCCAGAACAGGGACAGAATGATCAGCGGGCCAAATGCAGCACCAAAACCGGCCCAGGCATAAGCGACCAGACCTAGCACTTTCGATTCAGGATTACCCGCCATCCAGATTGCCAGCAGGGCAATCAGCAGCACCATAAAACGGCCAACCCAAACCAGTTCTTTTTGAGATGCATTTTTGCGCAGGAAGGATTTATAAAAATCCTCTGTCAGCGTACTTGAGCAGACTAGAAGCTGACAGCTTAAAGTACTCATTACCGCAGCCAAAATCGCAGCCAGGACAATACCGGCAATCCATGGGTTGAACAGAATTTTGGTCAATTCCATAAATACAGTTTCAGGATTGGCATTCACCACACTGGCCAGTTCCGGATGTTGCTGGAAATAAGCAATACCAAAGAAACCGGCAGCCACGGCACCAGCTAAGCACAGGATCATCCAGGTCATACCAATACGGCGTGCATTTGGAATTGACTTGACTGAATCTGCCGCCATAAAGCGCACCAGAATATGTGGCTGACCAAAATAACCCAAGCCCCATGCCAGTAGCGACAGGATAGCCACCGTACTTAAGTCACCGACCAGATTCATGGCCTGTGGACGTGCCGTTTCAAGCGCCAGAGTGACCTGAGACATATCAGAGAAGGTCAATAGGGTCACAATTGGCGTGAGCAACAGCGCAAAGATCATCAGGCCGGCCTGAATGGTATCGGTCCAGCTGACTGCCAGAAAACCGCCAATAAATACATAACTGATGGTGGCAATGGCACTGATCCAGAGCGCCGTCGTGTAGGACATTTCAAACATGCTTTCGAACAGGCGCGCACCTGCTACCATGCCTGAGGCACAGTAAATCGCAAAGAAAATCAGAATCACAAAAGCCGATACAATACGTAAAATTTTCTTCTGGTCGTTAAAACGATTGGAAAAATAATCTGGAAGGGTCAGGGCATTGTGCTGAACTTCCGTATGTACCCGTAAACGGCCAGCCACCAGCAACCAGTTTAACCAGGCACCAATAATCAGGCCAATGGCAATCCACATTTCCGACAAACCAGAAAGATAAATTGCACCGGGCAGGCCCATCAGCAGCCAGCCACTCATATCGGAAGCTCCAGCGGAAAGTGCAGTAACAAAACTACCTAAACGACGGCCCCCTAAAATGTAATCGGAAAAGTTTGTGGTCGCACGATAAGCCATCAGGCCGATCACCACCATGGCGACAATATAAAAAAGAAAGGTAATTAACGTTGGATTTAGGGAGCTCATACGGTATCCATTTTCGAGTTGGACAGTAATCGAATAAGGACTTATCTTGATGATAAATGCTGTGGCGAAACACAGATCTGGCATCAAAGCCCAAAGGATTTCAAAAAATAACGCGAAATTTAAGCATAAATTCCAAATCTTTGCTGAGATTTTCGTATTTAAACGAAAAATAGGCAGCGAATACGCTGCCTATGAATTTGAAAATGAAAATTTTTACTGAGGCGGACGACCCATCACGCCTCGAATCGTGTTCAGCACGTCTGCGGGCAAGACCACCGTTTTGGCATTTGGTGATTTGGCCATATCTTGCATGGCCTTGATATATTGCTCACCGAGTAAATAGGCAACCGGAATCTCATTACTACCAATTGCCGAAGTCACCATATCAATCGCACGTTGTGAAGATTCAGCCAGAACCACCTGTGCTTCTGCATCACGGCGCGATGCTTCCAGACGACCATCCGCTTCCAGAATGGCAGCCTGTTTTTCACCATCAGCTTTGGTCACGGTCGCACGACGTTGACGTTCAGCAGCGGCCTGTTCTTCCATCGCGGTTTGCATGGTGACTGACGGTTTAATGTCCTGAATTTCAACTGTTTTCAGGGTAATGCCCCAGTCCGAGATATCATCGGAAATACTGGATTTTAAACGTGCTTTAATATGATCACGTGATGATAGGGCATCATCCAGATCCATTTCACCGACAATCGAACGCAACGAAGTTTGTACCAGGTTTTGAATTGCCCAAGAATAGTTTTCAATGCCGTAGACCGCTTTTTCAGGTGTGGTCAGGTTGATATAGGCCACCGCATTCATGAGTAACACGGCATTATCGCGGGTAATCACTTCCTGTGAAGGAATATCCAGCACAATATCTTTGGTGGTGACTTTATAAGCCACTTCATCAATATACGGAATGACAAAATTCAGACCCGGATTCAGCGTCGTATGGTATTTGCCCAAGCGTTGTGCGATCCATTTATAACCTTGCGGGACAATACGTACCCCTTTAAAAATCGTAATCGCCACAAAGGCCAAAAATGCGATAACAATTATAGTTCCACCAGACATATCTTATTCACCTTTTTCATTTTGATAATGTGTGCTGTGGGGTTGAACCACCAGATCATTCCCCAGAATATCCACGACGCGAACACGGTCACCGACCTGAACCTGATCCAGAGTACGACATTCCCATTCATCTGAGCCTAAAACCGGCATCGGGAAACGTACTCTGATTTGTTCATTTTCCAGATTGGTTTGAATGACCATACCAATCTGGCCAATCGTCGCTTCACGAGACAGACCAGCTTTGGTTTTATCAATCGAAAGTGGCTTGATAAATTTAAACCATGCCAGCGTACAGAGGACGGATAGAGCAATCCAGGTCAGGATCTGGGTGGTCAGTCCCATCATTGGGAACATCCAGTATAAAATGCCCACTAAAATGGCGCCGATACCAAACCACAGGGCAGCAAAAGCGGGTAGAAGCAATTCCGAAAGAATCAGCAAAACGCCTAATACAAACCAGTGCCAGGGTTCAATAACAAATTCCATATCGTGACCTATATCGCTAAGTGTTTAATTAATCATCATTATGTGATTAAGCCCAATGTAACAGATGCCGGTTCAGATGAATATAAAAAATTCGTACCTTAGAATTTCGCAGCACGTGGGGCTTTAAATGCAGCAGGGGACTGTTTGAAATCAGTAATCATTTTCTGGATGGCCCGGATTTTTAACTGTGCTGCTTTTTCACCTTCAAGAATGGTTTGATTGCTGGCCTTTAAATCCAGCGTGCCGATATGACCCACTTTGGGCTGAATCACGACATTGGCCTGCTTCAGTTCTTCATGAATACTTTGCTGACCCATAATATTCAGGGTTTGATCCAGCACACCCCACATATTCAGGGCTTTACTAGCATCCGGACGTGCAGAAATATCCACCGCAATCACCAGATCGGCACCCATATCCCTGGCAGTTTTGACTGGAATCGGGCTGACCAGTCCACCATCAATATATTTCAGCCCGCCAATGGTGGCCGGGACAAATACATTGGGAATACTGCAAGAAGCGCGCACCGCCTGTCCGGCATTGCCTTTAATAAAGTCTGCCTTGCGTCCCGTATCCAGGCGGGTCGCCACCGCAGCAAACCGTATCGGGAACTGTTCAATCGGTTTATTTGCCACATTTCTGTTGACGAAATCCTGTAACTTTTGTCCGGCAATAATCCCTTGCCGATTTAAGGTTAAATCACGGATGTCCGATTCCTTAAAGTTCAAGGCAATTTGCTGCAACTGATACGGTGATTTGCCGCTGGCATATAGACTGCCGACAAAACTGCCGGCACTGGTGCCTGTGACAATTTTCGGTTTAATGCCGTGTGACTCCAGTACCTTAATCACGCCAATATGGGCGAAGCCTTTCGCACCGCCGCCGCCAAGTGCAATTGCAATCACGGGTTCGCGGGCCTGAAGTGGGGTAGGAGTCGGTGTGGTTTTACTGGCTTTATCACATGCAGCCAGACTGAGGCCAAGACAGCCAATCAGAGCATAAGACGCTAATTTCATTGTGGTAAATGATCACTAAGTCATCAAAATATAGGCTATCAGAGCAAAAAAACAGGATTTTGCCTAGTCTTTTTTCAACAGCTTTTGTAAAGGCCTGGCAATCCAGTCCGGATTTTTTGCCGAAATCTTGCCTTGATAATGTGCATAAATCTGCACTAGATCATGTTCATAATCGCCCGTCGGCTGATAGACACCCAGAATATGAATGGTTTTAATATCATAATCAAAAGCCAGCATGACAATAGGCAGGCCGGCCTGATCGGCAATATGATAAAAACCACTGCGGATTTTTTCTGGCGCTTTACGTGAACCTTCGGGTGCCATGCCGACCCAAATCTGGGTTTTTTGCTTGATGATTTCCACGATCTGCTGAGTATGACCTTGTGGACTATCCCGAACCACCGGAATCACCCCAACCCATTCAAGTAAGGGCTTTAATGGGGTATGGAACAGGCTGTTTTTACCAAAAATAGTGACCTTTAACCCGATAGCTAAGAGTGCAATAAAACCATGCCAGGCATCAATATTGGACGTATGTGGAGAAATAATCGCAACGGCTTTTGGTAAATTGGGAAACTCACCTTCAAGCTGCCACCCCTGCACTAAAAAGATCCGTTTAAAAAAATAACGGCTGAGTCGATTGCCTCGACTGGGCACCAAGGGAGGTAATTCTGGAAAGTGCTTTTTGGTCATGCTTAAAGTCTCTTCCTGACACATATTTTTCTTTATTTTTAATGATATTAGGCTTTTACTTTGGTTTTTTCATTGGCAAAATGTCCAGCTTGTTGAATGATTTCTGCTTCTTTTGCCTATTAAGGACCCAGCATGCCGAATATACGGAATACTTACATTGTGTTGTTTTCCCTGTATTGGGCGCAAGGATTGCCGGTCGGATTTATGACTCATGCTTTGCCGGTGATCTTACGGGCAGAAGGAGTGTCGCTGGCACAGATCGGTGGTTTTGGCCTGCTCATGCTGCCTTGGTCAATCAAGGTGTTTTGGGCGCCATTGGTCGATCGTTATGGCTCTAAAGCTACAGGGCATTATCGAAGCTGGATTATTCCGCTGCAATTGCTCTCGGTGGCAGTGCTGATCGCCTTGTCCTTTTTGCCCATTCAGGCTTTAGATCAGCCGGTTTATCTATTGGCCTTTTTTATTGCGTTATTATTTATGAATGGGGTGGGGGCGACACAGGATATTGCCACCGATGCACTGGCAGTCAATATTCTGAAAAATGAACAGCAGCACTGGGGCAATACCTTTCAGGTGATTGGATCACGTTTGGGTTTCATTGTCGGTGGTGGTGCGATTTTACTGTTTTTAGATCTGTTGCAGTGGCAAAGCACTTTTTTGCTTTTGGCTGCACTGGTTTTTATAAACACACTGCCTGTTTTAAAATTTAAAGAGCCACAGCATCGCTCGATCGCATCTGAGCAAATTACAGCTTCCAGTAAAATAAAAATCAAAGCCTATTTTCAGTACTTTTATACACATCCAGGCTTGCGTTGCTGGTTGCTGGTCTTGCTGACATTTAAAGTTGCAGATGGGCTGTCTGGCCCTTTGCTGAAGCCTTTAATGGTCGATCTCGGTCTGAGTTTCAGCCAGATCGGTGTATATGTGACTATGCTGGGTGCAGGTGCTGCCTTGATTGGGGCCGGTTTGGCAGGTTATTGCCTGAAGTTTTTTTCGCGTCGCTCTTGTTTGATGTCTTTTTCGATTCTCAAAATACTGAGCTTAATGGCCTATGCCTGGCTGGCAGCACAATATGAAGCCCAGCTT
Organism: Acinetobacter sp. F9; assembly: GCF_019195275.1. NCBI lineage: Bacteria > Pseudomonadati > Pseudomonadota > Gammaproteobacteria > Moraxellales > Moraxellaceae > Acinetobacter > Acinetobacter sp. F9. The sequence goes on along the minus strand of NZ_CP078068.1, from coordinate 1,242,961 downwards.
AAGGTCGAAAACTGGCTGATCTATACCATTAATGCAGCAGAAGATCTGGTTTCAGCCATGCTGTTGGTAGTCATGCTGACGCTCATCATGCAATACAGCCGTAAGCATTTGGCGGGGACTGATTTTACCTTTCAAGTTTCAATTATGGCGACGGTAAGTGGTGGCTTATATATGTTGAGTGGGGTAGCAGGGGATTATTTAGGCTATGCAAAATATTTAACCTATATTGTCTGTATCAGCATAGTGCTTTTATTGCCTATCCTATTTTGGGGAAGAATAGATCAACAATTGCAGTCATCATGAAATATGAATGAAAGCTGGCTGAAAAAGAAGCGATCTGTTTTAAAAGTATGGTTAATACATATTATAGATAAAAGTATGAGATAAAAATGATTTCAAACTGATTCGAAAGTTGTTAAATTCTTGATGTTTTCAAGTGGCTTGTTGTGTAGCTAGGGTTAAAAATGTAAGTGCAGTCAAATACGTGACATGATGCCTGAGCTTTTAACTCGACATATATTGCGTGAGTTATCTTTCGGGATCACAACCAAGCTATTTCATAATTATAGATATTCCACACGGTATAGGTTTCAGTTGAAATCACCGAACTTTCAATGCCAGTGAACATTTGTTCACTATGGAGAATGTAATGAGTCAAGTTTTAACAAGAAAGTTTTTAGCTAAAGGATTAGCAGTGGCAGTAGCAACATTGATGCTGGGGACTGTTGCACATGCTGAAACACAAGAGCAAAAAGAAATCAAGCAGCTGCGCCAAGAAATTGAAGCACTAAAAGCATTAGTATTACAGCAGCAACAAGTTCAGCAAACTCAAGCAGTGCAAATAGAACAAGTCAAAGCAACCCCACAACAATCAGCAGCTGCACCGAAAGCCCTAAGTACAAAATCAGATACTGAAGTGAAGCTATATGGTTTCGTTCGTGGTGATGCGAACTATATCATTGAAGGTTCATCAGGTGACTTCTCTGATGTTGCAAAAACCAATGGTCAAACGAATGACAAGTTCGTTGCAACAGCAAAAACAACACGAATAGGTTTAGATTTTAAAACCAATGTTGAAGGTGCAGAGATTGGCGGTAAACTTGAAAGTGATTTTGCAGGTACTAACGATTCATTCCGTGTACGTCAAGCATATTTAACCTATAAAAATTGGTTGATTGGTCAAACACAATCTACCTTCTTGTCAAATCATGCACCGTTTATGATTGACTTCAGCACCAACGTCGGTGGGGGGACTACCCGTCTACCAATGATTCGTTATGGTTTTGATTTATCTCCTGCAACACAGTTGTTCCTGGCTGCAGAAAAGCCAAACTCAACTGCTGCAGACATCAAATCAAGCGTACCAACATTGACTGCTAAATTGGCACACAACTTTGATGACAAAAAAGGCAATGCATCTGCACGTGCTTTAGTTGAAGTTACTAAAGATGAAAACATTAACAAGCGTAAAGCAGGTTGGGGTCTAGCTGCAGGTACAACCTATCAAGTGCTTGAGCCTTTAAAAGCGACGCTAGATGTCAGCTATACCAAAGGTGTAAACGGTATTCTGTATGGTACCAATGCCAATGATGCCTTTGTAGATGATGAAAATGACCGTAATATTGAGCAAAATGAAATTTGGGCGGTACAAACGGGCTTAACCTACAGCATTCTACCTAACTTAAAAACCTCAGTTGGTTATGGTGCATTGTTTGCTGATAAAGATTCAGACTATGCAGACCTCATCAATGCTACTGCAAACAAAAAGGTACAACAAGCGTGGTTAAACTTGGTGTATTCACCGGTTAAACCACTTGAGTTTGGTGTTGAGTATGTCAATGGTGAGCGTAAAGACTTTAATAATGAGAAATTCAAAGATAACCGTATTGGTTTAATGAGCAAATATAGCTTCTAATTGATGATATAACGCTTAATAAAAAATCCCACCACTTGGTGGGATTTTTTTATATAAATATTCGACAAAAATAATGAATATTCAAGCAAATTCTTGCTGCTACAGTTTATCCCTTTTTATACCAAGCTTAGTCCTGATGAATAGAGGTGTATTGTGTGAAACTTGCTAACATAAGCTTAATTTTATGTTTGGATTTGCATGTGAACATTCAAGCTGTATTATTTGACCTCGACAATACCTTGACCCATCGTGATCTAACGGCCCAAGCCTATAGCTGCTATCTGGCAGAATATTATGCGTCTGCATTTGCACAGGTCGAACCAGAAAAAATTATCGAGATTGTAAGACGCATCGATAATGGCGGTTATCCTAAAAAGGAATTGCTAACGCATGGCAGCATCGGGGCTTCGGCAGCTTATGCATTATTACAGGAGCTATCCTGGTTAAATCCACCCAGCATAGATGAGCTGGCACAGTTCTGGTTTAGCCAGTTTGGTCGCTGCGCTGTAGAAATGCCGGATGCCAAGCAGGTGCTAGAGCAGTTAAAATCTCAAGGCTATCAATTGGCAATTGTTTCGAATGGTGGACATGACACCCGTTTAAATACCATTCGAGGTTTGGGCATTGCCGATTATTTCGAGGAAATCATCAGTTCGGGTTTAGTCGGTTTTAGCAAACCACAGCCAGAAATTTTCCAGATTACTGCACAACGTTTAGGCGTCTTGCCTGAACATTGTTTATATATTGGCGATCATCCAATCAATGATATACAAGGGGCAAAAAATGCCGGAATGCATGCCTTGTGGATGCAGGGCTTTCATCCTGATGCCGAAGAAATCCAATATAAAATCCAGCAGCTACCTGAAATTTTCACGCATTTACAACGGCTGAATCAGCTTTAATTCAAGTGATGCGTAAACAATTAATCGCTTCAGCCCACTGTGCTGATTTGCAGCGAGGACATTGTTGTGCAGCTGTAGAGAGGTTTTGAACCTGACCGCAATAAATACAGGCATATAAACGGTCTGCTTTCACCTGCTCCACGATCGAACAGGTTTTAGGAAATAGTGGCAAGCCGTATTTCACCTGATCATCGGTAAAATATAACACACTGAATTTACCGTCTGTTTCCAGTAAACCGGTACGCACCTGACCCAGATGTTCTACGCCTTGCTGGCGCATTTCGGCAAAGAATTCATCATGTGACATTTTGCCTTTTTTAATTTCCTCAATGACCAGCAGGCCATCTTCCACAATATAAATCGGTTTGCCTTCCAGTAGGTCTTCAAACCATTGGTATTTCATCATCAGCCAAGTGGTCAGGCGATACATCAGGATAATCACCGACATTACCAGAACTGCCTGAATCAGGGGAATATCTTCGGTAAACATCGGGTCACCGGCAATTGAGCCCAGGGCGAGAATGATCGCGACTTCAAAGATGGAAAGCTGTCGTACACCACGTTTTCCGGTCAGCCGTAAAAACAGGATAATCATGATATACATGACTATACAACGTAGCAAAATCTCTGATGCAAAGCTCCAAGTCGTATCATGAATAAAGATCGAGACCCAATCCATTCGGCGGCTCCTATTTTATACGTTGCACCGAGTCTAGCAATCCAGCCGGTTTATTTACTGCTGTGTTTGTGTAAGTTTATGAATAGGCAATAGATTATTAAAAAATAAAACGATCTTAATCATTATTTTATTACCGGGATTATCGAAAATAAGATAGAAGTTTCATGTAAATATTGCATAAATATTCACCATTCTGATTGTGAGTAAAATCACATTTTTTAAGTATTTTTTTTGATGGATTAGAATAATTATCTCATTGAAATATAATTAATAAATTTTGATTAAGCAGCTTATTGTCGGCTTGGGTGTTTGGAAATTTGTAAATGAATCACCCAAATTGAGTAAAAATCTGTAGTTTGTGCTCTGAAAAATGAGGCAGTCATAAGCCTAAGAATTTGTTTTATAAATGAAAAATTATTGATTACGGTTCTAAGAGGGAAAATTATTGTGAAAAAAATATTCACATTTTTAACAGTGTTTGGTTTGAGTACGGCAGGCTATGCAGATGCCAATTGGGGCTATATGCAGCCTGAACAATGGTCGAATTTAAGCCAGAAATATACTGCCTGTGATGGTGCGAATCAGTCGCCAATTAATATTGAGCGGACGGTAAAAGCACAATTGGAACCGCTGAAATTTAGTTATAACACCATGATTCACGCCATTGAAAATAAAGGTCATACCATTCAGGTGGACTTTGCCGAAGGTGGTGAGCTGGAGCTGGATGGGGAGCGTTTTGAGCTGAAACAGTTCCATTTGCATAGTCCGAGTGAGAACCTGATTCAAGGTAAAAGTTATCCTTTAGAGATTCATTTTGTCCATGCCAATGCTGATGGTGAGCTGGCAGTGGTTGGCATGATGTTTGAGCAGGGGCAGGACAGCCAGATGCTAAAACAGATGTGGAAACGTTTGCCGAAAAAGCAGGGTGAAAAAGTCGTGTTAAAGACACCACAGCCTGTCAATCAGTTGCTGCCTAAAAATCTGGATTATTATCGCTTTAGTGGCTCGCTGACCACCCCACCTTGTTCAGAGGGTGTGCGCTGGCTCATTTTAAAAGAGATCCAACAGGCTTCAGCCAAACAGATTGGTGAATTTTTCAAATTAATGGGGCATCCGAATAACCGTCCGGTACAGCCATTAAATGGTCGTGTCATTGTGGAATAATCATTTTGTTTGCGCCATTCGCCTACACATTGATGGCCTGAAAAGGCAATTTAAGGTTGTAGGTGATGGCTCTTTTCAATCTGTTTAATTAACTGATGGCTCGCATCATGAATATACTGGCTATGTTGGGTCAGTAAAGCTTGATGCTTGAGCTGTTTCTGGTTTTTAGGCTGTAATAAATGTTGTTGCAGAATTTCCTCGGAATGAAACAGTTCAAATGCCAATTGATTCAGGTTTGGGTCATAAATTTGACTATGTACAAATATATGCAGTTCTTTAGAAAAGACCGGAATCAATTCCAGATATTCGGTTTCTAGCGTATGTAAGATATTTTGAGTACTTTGCTGATGTAACTGCATTTGTTCAATGAAGTCAGCACTATAACGGCGAATACGATAAAGTGTCGGCAGCATCGTGACAAAGAATTTTTGTTTTTGCATGTCTTGTAAGGCATTATCACGATTTTGTGCCAAATGATTTAAATATAGGGGCACACTAATGGCGACAAAAATTGCAAACACAGATCCTAGCGCTTGTACCCATGCAGCGAGTTCCTGATTAAAGATTAAATCTGCCTGAGTTGCCATCTGAATCTCCTTTCAGCACAGTCACAAATTAAGTTATTGTTATATTGTTTGATATTAAACAAAATTTATTTGCATAAGGTGTATATTTGTGTCGATAACTGGCATACACCTGTCTCATAAAACCGTTAAACTTAATAATCTGTCCTGCTTATTTTGAATATCATGTCTTTCAATTTAAAAACCATGATTCAGCCATTCACAGCGCTTTCGACACAGCAGAAAAAGCTGGATCGCCTGATTGATAGAATTGAACAGCAGAAGCTTGAGCTGGCACAGTGGCAGCAGGCCGAAGAAGAGATTCGACAATATACACAGCAAAATTTCATACCGGTCTATCATGAATTGCATGGTGTTTTGTTTGAGCAGCTTGAACAATTGTGGCAGCATCTGCATGAGGCAGAATTTTCCAAGGCCGAGATCGTCGTACTGGATGAAAAAATTCAATCTCTGGTGGCTTACTTAAAAGATTCACAGGCAATGTCGGTGCAAGAAGCTCGTAAAGTCAATGAAATTGATAGTTACTATCAGCAGCTCAATGAACATATCCAACTCAGAAAAAATCAGAAAAAGACCAATGCACCAGAAGGGTTTTCCGAAGATCAAAATGGTATAGATCAGGCCGACACAGATGTATTTGAAGAATGGGATAGTGAACATTTTCAACAAGTACGTGAGCAAGCCAGATTAAAACGCCAGCAGGAAAAACAGGCGCAGGCAGCAGCGATGGCAGAGCAGTCATTGAAAACCGTGTATTTAAAAATTGCGGCGGCCATTCATCCTGACCGTGAAGCGAATGATGTCAAGAAAATAAAAAAGACAGAGTTGTTGCAACATGCCAATCAGGCTTATGAAAAGCAGGATTTATTTGCTTTATTGAAAATGCAGCTTCAGATTGAACAAGACCGAGATCCTTCACAAAAGAGTTTAACTGCAGAGCAAATCAAGCTTTATCAACTGGCGTTAGATGCGCAGAGTCAGACATTACAAGCTCAAATTGATGCGTTAATTGAGACTTTGGTGTGGTCGCATAAAACCAAAATTGCGGTGAAAAAGACGAAAGGGAAAGTTCAAATTGCTGATCTGTATAAGCAGATTGATGAAGATACTTTGGCCATAAAGCAGCAGATTAAAGTAGAAAAAGAACGCTTGAGATATATCAAGAAGGTGAGTGGCTTAGAGATGTTTTTAAGGCATGGGATGCTTTAAGATTTTTCCCTTTGGGAGATGAGCATCCTCAGAATATATTCTGAGTCGCAAGGGAGTGAGGGAAATTTGCTATAATCATCAAAAATAAAAATTAAATTCCACATGAACAAAAAACCCGATCTCCAACTACTCATATTCGCCAAATCCATGCGCCATACCGCCACCGATGCTGAAAACCTCATGTGGCAACTCCTACGTACCAAGCGCTTTATGAATCTTAAATTCCGTCGTCAGCATGTGATCCAACCTTATATCGTGGATTTTTACTGTCATGAAATTGGTTTAGTGATTGAGTTGGATGGCGGTCAGCATGGAACGGATGATGCTGTGGAATATGATGATGAACGGACGAAGTTTTTAGAGGCATTGGGTTTAACCGTTGTAAGGTATTGGAATCATGATGTGTTGGGGCGGACGGATGTGGTTTTAGAACACTTATGGCAAGTGTGCATTGAATTGCAAGTGAATAAAGGATGAAAGCTCCTTCTCCCTTTGGGAGAAGGCGGGGGAAGAGGGTTTTTTAATTGGATAAAAGCACCTCTCCCTAACCCTCTCCTGAGAGGAGAGGGAATTCCATTGTGAAATCCATGCAGACACTAAATCAAATGGCGCTCCCTCTCCCTGTGGGAGAGGGCTGGGGTGAGGGTAGTAAATTTAATG
>NZ_CP078068.1:1049000-1235748 GCF_019195275.1 Acinetobacter sp. F9 | reverse complement strand
CAATCCAACAAAACCAAGTAAAATGGTTGGAAATTGCAGATATCTCTTCGATCTTCTCGGCAGAGTGCTTAACCTTAAGCGAAAACCCCGTTAAACTATGCCATTCGGATATCTATCTATAGTTTTGGAGTAACCTATGTCGTGGCTTTCTTCGCTCAAATCGGTCTTTTCACCTTCGCAGGAGGTGAACGAAGAAGCTGTGCAAAAAGTATTGCAAAACTATCTGTTGCCAAATTCAAATGATCCGCTCAAACAGCGTATTACTCAGGTCAATGTTCAAGCTGAGATCCTACAAATCACCTTAAATACTTATCCTGAAGAAAAACAAGATCTGCAACAAATCCATGATGAACTGGCGCAAGCTTTGCAAAAATGTGGTATTCAAGAACTGAATATGCATGTGATTCAGCAAAAAACTGGGCCTAAAAGTCATAAATCGGATGGCTGCGGGCATAAGCATGCCAAAGGTGAAAGCTGTTCCAGTCAGCCTAAAGCAGAAGCAAAACCCAATCTTCCCCCTGTAGTGGATGCCTCCGCCCAGCCTGCAAAACAAGAAGAAGCTGATCCCAATAATCCACCGATTCAAAAAGCTGCACCTCAGCAACGTGATGTACCAAAACATCCACGTATTCAAAATGTGATTCTGGTGTCATCCGGCAAGGGCGGTGTAGGTAAATCGACGACTACAGTGAATCTGGCACTGGCTCTGCAAAAATTAGGCTTAAAGGTCGGTGTGCTGGATGCCGATATTTATGGTCCGAGTATTCCGACCATGCTCGGTAATGCGGGCAAAACGCCGATGATCGAAGCGGAACAGTTTGTCCCTATCGAAGCCTATGGAATGGCAGTGTTATCGATTGGCCATTTAACTGGTGATCACAATACTCCAGTGGCTTGGCGTGGACCGAAAGCCACCGGCGCATTGATGCAATTATTTAACCAGACCTTATGGCCAGATCTTGATGTTCTGATGATTGATATGCCACCCGGTACAGGGGATATCCAGTTGACGTTGGCACAGCGCATTCCGGTAACCGGGGCAGTGATTGTCACGACGCCACAAAACGTGGCCCTACTCGATGCGACCAAAGGCATTGAATTGTTTAACCGTGTGCAAATTCCGATCATGGGCGTGATTGAAAATATGTCGACTCATATCTGTTCAAATTGTGGTTTTGAAGAGCAGATTTTTGGCACAGGCGGTGGAGATAAACTGTCTGAGCAATATCATATTCCATTATTGGGTCGCTTACCTTTAGATGCTGAAATTCGTGAAAATGCCGATGCTGGCACACCTTCAGTCATTGCCGGAGATGATGCAGCCGAAAGCTATATGCTGATTGCAGAAAAAATTGCAGCGCAGCTACCTAAGGCCGAAAAAGATCAGAGCCGAATTTTCTAATTGACCCATTAAATAGAGAGTTCACATATTTAAGCCCTAATTCAAGTTAGGGCTTTTTTATTAATAATTCACGGAAATAAACAGCTTTAAATTAAGAAAATTGACTGAAATGACTGTTGCGTATTGGTTTCCAAAATGGTTTCAAGTGATTGAATTAAATTGATTTAATTCAGTGTGAATTCTGATTATATGTTCTCTTACAATTATTTTTTTGCAGCATTGACCGAACTATTCTATGCTACGCGGATTAGAGCGAGGTCAAACTATGATTTCATGGTTTTTTATTGGTTTAGTGGCAACCATTCTTTTAACACCAGGCCCAACCAATACCTTATTGGCATCTTCAGGCATACAGGTCGGATTTAAAAAAACATTTCGTTTAATTCCTGCTGAAGCCTTTGGCTATCTGATTGCCATTAGCTTTTGGGGCATTCTGATCGGAAAAATTTCCGTTCATCTTCCGCTTTTGCCGACCATTCTCAAGCTGTTTAGTGCCGGCTATATCCTTTTTCTGGCTGTGAAATTATGGCGCACGGCAGAACTCAGTGAAAATTTTGAAAATGTCTCGATTCGTGCACGAGAACTATTTCTGGCAACCTTGTTAAATCCTAAAGCACTTTTATTTGCTTCAGCGATCTTTCCGGTGATTGTCTGGAAAAGCAGTCAGCACTATGTGACTCATATGTTAGTATTCCTGGTTTTGCTGATTCCGATTGCATTCTTCTGGACTTTCCTCGGCTCAATACTGGCCAGAAAAAACAGTCGCTGGCTCAATCAAAAAAACCTGCAAAAAACCGCATCACTGGTGTTAATGAGCTTTTCGATTCCTTTAAGCTATTCTGCACTTTTAAGTTTATAAGCTGATATCTATCAGCAATTTTTTATCCACTGTGGCTGCAAGCGCTTCACTTATTTTCATTGGGGGCAATTTCAGTTAAAGTACGTCGCAATAACTTGTTCTTAAGATTTTTGGATTATATCAATGGCAATTAAGTCTGATCGTTGGATTCGCGAAATGAGCGAAAAACACGGCATGATTGAACCGTATGCAGAAAACCAGGTACGTTTGGATGAAAATGGTCAAAAGCTGATTTCGTATGGCGTATCGAGCTATGGTTATGACGTGCGTTGTGCACGGGAATTTAAAGTATTTACCAATGTGCATTCTGCAATTGTCGATCCGAAGAACTTTGATGAACGCAGCTTTATTGATATTGAATCGGATGTTTGTATTATTCCACCGAACTCATTTGCATTGGCCCGTACCATCGAGTATTTCCGTATTCCACGTAATGTACTGACGGTTTGCCTGGGCAAGTCGACTTATGCGCGTTGTGGCATCATTGTTAACGTGACGCCGCTTGAGCCAGAGTGGGAAGGACATGTAACTTTAGAATTTTCAAATACGACCAATCTTCCTGCGCGTATTTATGCAGGTGAGGGTGTGGCGCAGATGCTGTTTTTTGAATCTGATGAAGTCTGTGAAACCTCATATAAAGATCGTGGTGGTAAATATCAAGGCCAGACAGGCGTTACTTTGCCGAAGACCTGATTGCTTTAAGATATTGAATGACGGGACTTTATGTCCCGTTTATTTTTTTGAGATTTTCATTCATCGGAAACTGCTATTTTTCGCCTAATTGGCTTTGGCATCTGTATTAAAAATCAGCATAATGGATTCCGCATAACCATAAAAAAGATGCAATGCATTATAAAAAAGCAAAGATTGGCGGCTGGGAAGCTGAAGCATAAGGTGCGGAGCATCGAATAAAAAGGAAAGAGTGAGATGGCTCAGATAAAAGATATATTTAAATTTCGCAAAAGTTATTTGGCGATGACAATCGGTTTCAGCCTGTTGCCTTCTGCACATGCGATGCAGGAATTATCAGACTCTTCTCTTTCTGACACCACAGGTGAGGGTGTTGCACTGGTACTTGATGATTTTAAAATGGTGTTTCAAGGCCCTAACGATATCTCGGCTGGCTCGAGTTATGAGCGGAATATTCCTGATCCCGGAAAAGCAGATACAGGATTTATTCGTATTATTCCGACTGGTGAAAACTATGAAAAGCTAGGGGAGCGTTTATATGATAAAGTTTATAGTAATGCTTACAATAATGCTTACCTAGCTGAACGTGCGAGAATTTATAACCATGTATATGGAGATACGTATACATCCAGCCGAGATACTTATATTACGGACAATCGCACGCGTATAGCTAGTGAAATTGCTACTGAATATACGACTGCATACCGTACTAAAAAGGTGCAAGATATCTTAGAAACCCCCATTATGAAACAGTATTATGATCAACGTTATGAAGATTATTGGGATGGTTTAACAGGTATATATTCCATTATAAATGATGGAACGGATACAAATGGTGTAAGTGGAACTTGGCATAATAAGGAAAAATCATCTCAGCATGCTTTAAGAAATACGCTTGAGATGATTGAGTTGTTGTATGGAAACAATTATGAAGCGAATCTTCCAAATTCACCTTTTTATCAAAGTTTTAAACAGCAATTTCCAAGCTATGTTCGTGCAAATGTCATTAAAAGCACAGTTGATAGTCAGCTTGCACTCAAGACTACTGAAACACTAAATCAGCTGGCTGCAGATTATGCGAAAGAACAGGCAACAACAGCCAGTAATACCGTGCATGATGAAGTTGTACGAAATGCAATAAATATGGCAAAAGCTGCTGCACAAAATGCCAATATTGGAAGCCTGCGTACCAAGGCAGATGTTTTCATTTATGGTCTGGCATTATCAAAAAGTGATGACTCGCTGAGCACGCGATACAGTAATCAGGGTTTTAGTTGGGGATCTGCAGATAATCCTTGGTTATTCCGGGCAGGAACTGAAAGCGTCAAACAGTTTAAGGACGCTGCTAAAGATGTAGGCTATATTGCTCTAGAAGCGCCTCTTGCCAAGATTGCTCCAGATGAAAGTGATAATAATATTAAATTGGGGTTTTGGAGTGATATTTTTGCACGTGAGCTTAATTCCTCTAATGTTGTCGATCCTATAACAGGTGGGCCCACTTCAGGGCTTGATACAAATTACCGATTAAGAACGCAATTTGTTGCCAATGGTCTCAGTTTAAATGGTTCGCAAGTTCGGTTATTCCAAACCTTGGAATCGGATAATAAGGACTATAATCAAACTTTAGGAATGGCAAGTATCGTTCGTTTAAATACCAATGATCGGCCAGAAACTCTAAGCAGTAGCGATAGCAATCTTAACAGTAAAGGTATTCGTCTAAGTACCGCAGCAAAAACAGATGCACTTGATGGTAATGTCCCGACCCCAGCCTTAAACGGAAGTGCTGCTCCCATATTTCATGATTCTGAGGGTTTATATTTATATAGTCCAAATATTAACCTGGTGCTCGGTAATATGTATCAGCCTTTTGTGGTCGGTTCAGAAGGCAATAATATTATTTTAGAAGTGACACGTATTCCAAATATCCCTGCTATCTATAATCAAATTTATCAGAATTATGGGGGTGGACTAGGAGAATCTGATTTAAAAGGTTCAACCTGTAATGTCTATAGTTGTGGTACGCCGATTAAAAATAATGCTTCAGATGCGACCGTGCTTTATCAAGGCCGTAACGCCACTCACAGTAGTATTTCAATAGGGACTACAGAGCGTATCCCAGGAACAAATTTGCTGCGCGCCAAAGATGGCCCCAACTCCACGGGAGTCGTATTCAAGAGTACTGATGGTATAATTAAGAATTTTGGGTCTGCAGTCATTGATGGCGTACTGATTCAGCATTTAAAAATTAGAACAACTGGTCTGTAAGGGAGTATAAAAATGTCCAAATTATTGACCCTCTGCGCATTGATATGTACCTCTATGCTCAGTCAAGCCGGATTGGAAGTCCTTAATCAGCAAGAGTTAACTGAGACAGTAGGACAGGGCGGAGCAGACCTTAACTGGACTTTATCCTTAAATCATATTTACGCCACAGATTTAACCAAAGATACAATTTCTCGACTTGATGGAAATGATAATCCACTAGAAGTATTTTATGTTTTAGATCCGACAACATGTGGTGCAACAAAACAGTTTTGCCGTTTGGCAATAGCCCCAAATAATCATGTCGATGCCAATGGGAATAAAAAATGGTTAGTATTTAAAGGTATTCAGGGCACGATTCAGATTGACAAGTTTTCTATCGATGGAACAACCATCATTAATCATCGTAATGAACCGCAAACAGCGATGAAAGTCAGCTTTTATGATGACAAACCTTTGAAAATCAGAAACTTGGGTTTCAGTACAGTGTCGATTGAAACGGGTACAGGGGGTGGTGCACTAGAAGGTTATGCCAATACAGGTACTTATGACACTTATACAGCACGCACCTATAATACCGAAGGCGGTTTTTCTACCTCGACACAAGATGTGCCTTCATTTGATAAGGGGGCCGAAAAAGGTTTTATGGGATTGAATGTTCATGGAAATCTGCATATGTCCGGTAATTTGAAAATATTTGGTTATAACTGTACAGGTGGGGCACAAAGTCGTTGTTAATCGCAGCGTCAAGTACAGCATAAGGATATAAAAATGAAAAAAACAACAATAAAGTTGAAGTTACTAACGGTATGCATGTGTCTTATACAGCAAGCTTATGCACTTGAAACCATTGAAGAGCAGGAATTGAGCGAAGTCACTGGACAAGATGGTATGGTGATTACTCATGAAATTTCTAAAGCCAACATTGCTCAAGTCAATTGGTATGATCCCAATCCAACTGCCAGTACTAAAATGGGTTTAGGTCTACATAATGTTGAAATTATTGGAAAAGATAATAAGCCAATTATTAGTCAACTTGAAATAGATGTAGGTGCTACTTCACAAGGGGCAGGACTTCGGCTTGCTGCAAGTGTTTCACCATTTCAAGCCACTGCAGATTTAAAACTGGTAAAGACAGCCTGTACGACCAATCCATGTAGCCAGTCTGCGAATAGTATTCGGACTGCTGGCGTACAATCTAGTCAAAGTCTAGGTGCATTAGGGATTAGTACCTCTACGCCGCTTAGTGTTCTATTACAAACTACTGCAGGTTTATTTAATAAAGAGGCAATTGCCAGTATCGATTTTCAACTTAAAAATGCCACCATTAGTCATAAACTAGGTGAAAATAGCCTGATTTTAAATGACTTTAACTTTAATTTTGCGGGTCAGGGCTATATGTACATTGACCCCAATGAAGGTGTTGTACTCACTACCCGAAATGGCAATCAAGACCATTATGTGGATTTAAAACGTGTTGAGGATACCACTGATATTGCTGTTGGCCGGGTTAATCCGACCAATCCTGGCGTTAATATTGACTTGCGTTATAACACGCCAAATAACGAACGTAAAAATATTATGCGTCTTGGGGCTTCAGGTGCGGTGACCAATGCCAGATTATCCATGAATGCCGATCAAACCCAGATTGGTACTTTTGATGTAAGTAACAAGTTAAATGGTGTTTTACAGCGTCAAGACAAAACTGCAGCAGGATATAGCGATCTGGTGGGTGAAGGGGGTTTGCATCTGGGCTTATCTGCCGACTTTACTGGTGCTGCTAGTGGTCACCCAAGCAACATCGCGCCTACCGTGCTTGAAATTGGTCATACTGGCCATGGAAGCTATGCAGTCCAATTCTCCAATATTAGGCCCCTGACAACACGGAATGCTGATGAAAATTTACATGGTAAAAATGCCTATATCGATTTTGGTGATATTTATATAAATACTATTACGGCTAAAAGTCTCGATTTTATCATCAATGAAAATATGCGAAAAACCTTGGGGCATAGTAGTGATGTACTGAAACAGACACTGAGTACAGCAGGAGATGGAGAGGATTTTGCTTTTATTGCAGTACGAGGAATGGACTTTCAGGCAATTGCTGCGAAAGCACGTTTTATTTCAGATAACTCCTTGACAGAACTTGGTGGGGATGGCGGTTCATGGGGGATTGGTATTCCTATTTATAATTTAAATGCCAATGTCGCGTTGTCTGGAACAACTTATGGAACAGATAATAAGCAGGCAATTGCTTATAACATCATGGCCTCTACTGAAGGATACGGGGTCGACAAGAAAACCGGTTTGCCAAGTACAACTTCAATTATATTGATTGATGGTCAGGACGGTGTACAGGGTGAAGCTGTTAACTATTATGCAGGCTTTAGAAATATCGATGCTTTAATTAAATCTGAAGGGATTATTGGCTATGAAGATGAAGGGATTTATATTCGTGCCGATAAATTACTGATTGCAGCAAAAGCAGAGCTCGCAATGGGGCAATTACCAGGATCTAAATATAACTGTAGCACTGCATCAGTCAGTAAATGCGGAGGCTATGTGCCTCACGATAATTTTTCTAAACGTGATGATGTACTGACCAATATTGCCTTTAAGCTCGATGGAAATGGTGAGCTTCTGATTATTCCTGGGGTAGATCCAACCGCAAGTTCACCAGATACCAACTTTTTGTCATTTGATGCAAACTTTAAATTTAGGCCACTCACATCAGAAGAAAGTGCAGATAAAGCTAATCTGGGTAGCTACTTTAGTATCTCCAATGAAGATATTGATTTAACAACAGGAGCATTAAACGTTTCTTCGATCAACTTTAACCGGATGGAAGGTCATTTGGGTGTTAATGGGAAAGTTCGTGTCAGTGCTGATACCGTAACGTTGGATAATCAGGTCAAACTCAATTATGAAAATAATATCGCGACACCATTTAAAACCAATTTTGCGATGGCGACCAATGGCAATATGCAAAACATGGCAAGTATTGCACTGACTGGTGGCACTATTCGTAGCACGCTGGGAATCACACCACGCTAAATTCAGGATGAGAAAAATGAAAAAAATAATATTAAAGAGTCTAGTTGCGGCGATGGTGGGATTGAGTGGTCATGTATCTGCATTAACCTCATTAGAAGATCAGGAGCTTTCAAATATTAATGGACAAGCTTTATTGTCAATGGAGGTTCAGGCCGGATTTAACCAAGTTGATAATTTGGGAGAGGCATATGACCAGAGAAATATCTCATTTTATAAATTGGGTCTAGAAGCTGAAATGGAAATTAATGCCAATATTAAAAAACTGCAACTTGGTTGTGGAGGAATTAATGGTGCAACTGGTTGTGATATTGATATTGATCATATTTCCTTAAGTGGTAATTCTGCAAATGGAATGGATCGTGCTGCGACCTCTGCCTTGATTACTAATCCTTTTGTTCAATTTGCTATAAAAAATCCAAATCAGGCATCTACACGTGAAGTTTTGGGTTTCCGTTTAAGTGCAGAAAAGATTTCAGGTCTACTGACTATGGGTACAGAAAATACGGCCACACCAAATGGTATTAATAGTTTTAGTGGATATATGAAGACTAAAGAAGCCAAAGGAACAGCTGTAACTAATCCAAGAACAATGACCTATGCATCAACTGGCAATAAATATATTGAAGGTGCTGTTACGGGAACAATATTGGGGCAGGATCTGGAACTTCATTATAAATCGAATGATTATACTTTTAATTTAACAAGTACCAATGCGCCATTTGTGATTCCAGCCACTATAGTTTCAGGAACACGAATGAGTGAAGTTAAATTAAAGGGGACTGGTACAGTTGACAGAATTGATTTTAGTGGCCCATTAAAGGCCATTTTAAAGCCACTGGATTTATTTGAGCTTACACTGGATAAACAAATTACAGGCTATATGACAGGCCTTAGAACAGATATTACAGTGGATCAAGATCTTGGCTTAATCCATGCATTGTATTTGAATAACCCAGCATCTTTATCATTACAATCGCAAAAAATACTTTGGCCGGGTGCTGCCGTTGCTGCTAATCAAGGTTGGTGGATGGCAATCGAGGATGAGGTAAATCTTGGTGATATTAGTCCAAATAAAGGTGTGGATATTACTAATGCGGTATTAGCACAAACCATTGCAGGGATTAATCATGATTTAACATCAAAACCCAGAGCATGTGGAAGTCTTTTGAATTGTGTATTTGATGGAGCTTTAGATGTGAAAGAAATTAAAAACCCGGCACTTCTTGATTTTCCTTTGAAAAATTTAGAGCTTAAAGGCCAGAACTTTCAACCGAACTGCTTCGGTGGACATAAATTCTGTTAAGTTAAAAAGAATAAAAAATCCCGCACTCGACGGGATTTTTTTATTAAGAAAGCAAAATTATTTCGCGATTTTAGCCAACAACTCTTCTTTGGAAATATTTACAGATTCAGCATCACGGCGACCTTTATATTCAAAAGTACCTGCATCCAAGCCTTTTTCACCAATCACAATACGATGTGGAATACCGGTCAACTCAAGGTCAGAAAATTTAACGCCTGGACGTTCGTTACGATCATCTAGAATTACGTCATAACCCGCA
Organism: Acinetobacter sp. F9; assembly: GCF_019195275.1. NCBI lineage: Bacteria > Pseudomonadati > Pseudomonadota > Gammaproteobacteria > Moraxellales > Moraxellaceae > Acinetobacter > Acinetobacter sp. F9. The sequence continues at coordinate 1,225,916 of NZ_CP078068.1, read as the reverse complement.
GCAGTGAGTTCAGCATAAAGCGCTTCAGCTGCTTCTACTGTGCGTGGTGATTTATGTGCATTCATCGGTACAATGGCCACTTCAAACGGGGCAATGGCAGTTGGCCAAATAATGCCTTTCTCGTCAAAGTTTTGTTCAATGGCAGACGCAACCACACGTGTTACCCCAATACCATAGCAACCCATGGTCACAGTGAATGGTTTGCCATCTTCACCCAAGACTTTACAGCCCAATGCTTCAGAGTATTTCTGACCCAACTGGAAGATATGACCCACTTCGATACCACGTTTGATTTGCAGTGTACCTTTGCCATCTGGAGAAGGGTCACCTTCAACTACATTACGCAAGTCATAAACTTCAGTGAACTGTGCATCACGTTCCCAGTTTATGCCGGTTGCATGCTTGTCAGCTGTATTAGCACCTGCAACAAAGTCAGACAATACTGATGCTGCACGGTCAACAATGACGGTGACACCTTTTTCAACCAGACCTTGTGGGCCTACAAAACCAGCTGTCAAGCCAAGTGCTGCGATTTGCTCTTCGGTTGCAAAAGTGAGTGGAGCTGCAATTTGTGCATGCTTCTCGGCTTTAATTTCATTCAGTTCGTGATCGCCACGAAGGAATAAAGCAACCACAGGAACAGAACCATCCTCTTTTGCAATGCCTTGAACAAGCAATGCTTTTACTGAGTGAGCTGGATCCGTGCCCAAGAAGGCAGATACATCCGCAATGGTTTTTTGATTTGGCGTATCAACCAGTTTAAGTTCTTGAGTTGGTGCCGCACGTTCGCCGACCAGAACGGCTTCAGCCATTTCAATATTGGCGGCGTAGTCTGATTCGGTCGAAAATGCGATATCATCTTCACCGCTTGAAGCCAGTACATGGAATTCGTGTGAACCTGAACCACCAATCGAACCGGTATCTGCTTGAACCGGACGGAAATCTAAACCAAGACGAGTAAAGATTTTGCAGTAGGCTGCATACATGTCGTCGTAGGTTTGTTGCAATGATTCCTGATTGGCATGGAAAGAGTAGGCATCTTTCATGATGAATTCACGTGAACGCATTACCCCAAAACGCGGACGAATTTCGTCACGGAATTTGGTTTGCACCTGATAGAAGTTGGCAGGGAGCTGCTTATAACTTTTTAGTTCATTGCGTGCTAAATCAGTGATGACTTCTTCATGCGTCGGACCCAGAACAAATGGGTTGCCATGGCGGTCGTTGAAGCGTAAAAGTTCAGGGCCGTATTGTACATAACGACCTGATTCTTCCCATAAAGACGCAGGTTGAGTCACCGGCATATAAACCTGAAGTGAACCGACTTTGTCCATTTCTTCGCGAACGATCGCTTCAACTTTATTTAATACGCGAACGCCCATCGGCAACCAGGTATATAGACCTGAGGCCAACTTACGAATCATACCGGCACGAAGCATCAGCTGATGTGAAATAACTTCAGCATCGTTCGGGGTTTCTCTTAACGTTGCAAATAAAAAGCGACTCGCGCGCATGGAAACTGTCCTAAAAAATTAAGCGTTAAAGCAGGGATTATACAATAAAAAATGAGGTGAGCATTTGGGAATGTCACCTCATTGTGTTGCATTAAATTATGCCATGATTTTACGTGCCTGACGCAGCATAAAATTCTTAAAGTCATCTAGGTAAGTAAAGATCACTGGCACCACCACCAGGGTCAGCAGGGTAGAGGTAATTACCCCACCAATCACCGCATGCGCCATCGGTGCACTTTGTTCCCCCCCTTCACCTAGTCCTAGGGAAAGTGGAACCATGCCCATGACCATCGCGCTGGTGGTCATCAGAATAGGACGCAAACGGGTTTTACCAGCGGCAATAATCGCATCATAACGGTTTTCACCGCGATCCATGGCCTTCTTGATAAAGTCGATCAGCAGAATCGCATTCTTGGTCACCAGTCCCATCAGCATGATAATGCCGATAATCGAGAACAGGTTCATGGTCGAGTTAAACAGGAACAAGGCCAGAAACACTCCAATGAGCGACAATGGCAGTGAAGCCATAATTGCCGCAGGATGGATAAAGCTATTGAACTGTGAACCGAGCACGATATAGATAAAGACAATCGACAGGGTAATCGCGGTCAAAGCATAGCCTGCGGATTCTGCCATGTCGGCATTGGAGCCTTGAGTGTCGAAACTATACCCCGGTGGCATATCGAAATTTTCTTGCAAGCGGCTGATATCAGCACCGATGTCACCTGCAGGCCGTCCTGAAGTATTCGCCTCGACCAGAACCTCGCGCGCCAGATCACGTCGGTTAATTTGTGAAGCACCGAGTTTTTCTTCAAATTTGGCCACGCTTGAAAGTGGAACTAGAATTGGTTGATTATTGGCACCGGTTTTATTCGAGGTGATATACATATTCTGTAAATCGCTAGGCAAGCTGCGCTGGTCTTCGGTCAGGCGCAGATTAACATCATAGGTTTCACCTTTTTCATCCTGCCAGGTGGTGACATCATCACCGGCAATCAGTGGACGAACCACATTGGCAATCTGATTCACGGATAATCCTAAATCACTGGCCAAGACACGATTAATCTGTACACCGAGTGTCGGCTTGGGTTCTTTCAGTGAGGTTTCCAAATCGACAATACCGTCAATCTTGGCAATCTCTGTCATAAAACGATCGGAAATTTTTTGCAGTTCATCCAGGTCGGGGCCCTTGATCGAGATCATAATTGGCTTTTGACCACCCGAAACGGTTTCATCGGCAGATGCAACCGAGGTAATACTGATCCCGGCAACCGATTGCAGGCGTTGTCGAAACTCATTGTTGAGCTCGGTCAGGCTTTTTTCGCGTTCGATCCGTGGTGTCACGGTCACTCGCAGGCTGACGTGGTTTTTACCACGGTCAGTTACACCATTAATTACGCCATAAGTTGCTTTAACATCAGGGTGTTGACGGATAATCTGATCGACTTGTTGCAGTTTGGCTTGTGAGTATTCAAGCGAAGAATCTACCGGTGTTTCAAACTTAATGCGGATTTCGCCTTTGTCAGGAACCGGTACAAATTCGGTGCCAATCAGTTTCGATAATCCCAAGGCACCAAATAATGAAGCTACGGCAATCATTAAGGTAATGAATCTGAAGCGCAGCGCCAGTTTGAGCAGCTTTTCATAGACATGGCTTAAATTGTCCAGCTTGCCAGAAATCCAGCTAAAGAAACGTTTCACCCGTCCGGGTCTTTTATTTGGATCTTTTTTCTTTTCGGCCCAATGTGCAGAAAGCATCGGATCCAGGGTGAAACTAACAAACATCGAAATCAGCACAGCCACACTAACTGTAACCCCGAACTGATAAAAGAAACGACCAATAATTCCGCCCATAAAGGCCACCGGCAGAAATACGGCGACAATGGTCAGGGTGGTGGCCAGAACAGCTAAACCAATTTCTTTGGTGCCATCCAGTGCGGCAGTCACATGATCTTTGCCCATGTCGGCATGCCGGACAATATTTTCACGGACCACAATCGCATCATCAATTAACAGGCCAATACTCAAGGATAGCGCCAGCAAGGTCATCATGTTGATACTGAAGCCAAAGGCCCAGATGAAGGTCAAAGTACCTAATAAGGCGATCGGCAAAGTCAAACCGGTAATCACAGTGGAGCGGAATGAACCGAGGAATAGCAGAACAATCAGTACGGCAAGTACCGCACCTTCAATAATGGTGCGGGCTACATCGCCAATGGTGCCCCGGATACTTTTGGAAGAATCCACCACCACTTGCAAGGTCGTCCCCTGAGGAAGCTGGGTCTCAATACTTTCTAAAGTTTTGTAAGTTCTATCGACCACCTCAATCACGTTAGAGTCCGAGCTACGCAGGATATCAATCGCAACTGCGGTTTTCCCATTTAAAAAGGCGGCAGATTCTAGTTCTGCCTGACTGTCTTGGATCTCTGCGACTTGTCTCAGGAAAATTGGTACACCATTTTTATTGGCAATGATGAGATCGCCGAAGGCCAAGGGATGCAGCACTTTAGAATTGATCTCAATCACCAGTTCCGAGTTGCCAGATTTGAGTGTGCCACCTGGAACTTCAATATTTTCAGCCTTTAAGGTATTGATGACACTGTCTACACCAAGGCCAAAAGCTTGCAGTTTTTGCGGTTCTACCTGAATCCGGATCTGGCGCTGTGCATCGCCGAGTAAATTTACCGTTCCCACGCCGGCAACTGTGCGCAGTTGGGGCACAATCCGCTGATCCAGATAAGAACTGAGTGCTTTGATATCCATGTTATTGGATTCAAATACGATCGACATGACCGCATTTGCGGTTGGATCATAACGTTCGACAATCGGATCCTGAATTTCATCACGAAATTCAGCAGTCACAGAGGCAATTTTATCCCGCACATCCTGAGCGGCTGTGGTAGAAGGTACGTCCAGATTAAACTCAGTGGTGATCATCGACAGGCCTTCACTGGACTGTGAAATCACCTGTTTTAAACCAGAAATGGTATTGATCTGATCTTCGAGTTTCTTGGTTATTTCTGACTCGACCGTTTCTGGAGAAGCGCCCGGGTAGTTGGTATACACCACCACAAAGGGAAAATCGACATCGGGAAATTCTTCAACGCCCATCCGCTGCCAGGAAGCCAGTCCCAATACCATCAGACAGAACATCATCATAATGGTGAAAACTGGATACTTCACACTAATTCGGGTAAACCACATGTCAATGATCCTGTGTGAGGCGCTTTAGTTCGAGCGAAGTGTGACAGTTTTTTGTAGATCGGCTTCGCTAAATCTAATTCGGCTGACCCGATCGGTGCTTTCCAATCCTTTGACCACCGCAATATTGTCGTTATAGCGCTGTTCCAGTACCTGCACATTGACCTTGATAAGTTTATTCTGGCGAATCACCCAGACATAGGGTTTGTTCTGGATATCCTGCAGCGTATCTAGGGGAATAATCTGCCCACTGATTTGGCGTGAACTCAAAATATTGCCTTCTACAAAGGAACCGATACTTAAAGAAGGAATCGTTTCATTCGGTGTAGCAAAGAATTCGATCTGGCGACTGGCCTGATCGGCGATCGGGGAAATCCGGCTCATCACTGCAGTGAGCCGATTGGGATTGCCTTGAATGCTGTATTCGACTTGACTGCCTAGCCTTAAGTTTGATTGTAGGTCACTAGGCACGCGTGCCTGAATTTCCAACTGTTTAGGATCGACAATTTCAAACAGGGTTTGTCCAATCGCCACGGTTTGGCCAGGTTCCACCTGACGCTGGGTAATCACGCCACTGATCGGACTGGTCATGGTTCCGTCACGATCTGCTTTCTCGGCAATATCGACATTGGCTTGCTGGGCACGTACATTTTCCAGCTGTGCCTGATAATCGACCTGACTCTGTTCATATTCTACTTTTGAGATAAAGCCCTGATCGAGCAGACGCTTTTTACGTTGCATCATGTTTCGAGCCTGATTGGCCTGAGCTTGAGTAGAGGCCAGATTGGCACGTGCCTGTGCCAGTCGGGCAGCATTGTCCTGATTATTTAGGCGTACCAGCACCTGACCTTTGGAAACGGTCTGACCGACTTGGGCATTGACACTGGTGGCGGTGGCAGACACCTGCGCCTGAATACTGCTTTGATTGACAGCCCGAATCGTGCCGGTAAACGCAGTTTTTTGAACTGAGTTGCCGGACTGTACTGCAATCAGGTCTTGAGGAATGACTTCAATGGATTTGGGTGTTTCGGCTTGCTGTACGGGTTCATTTTTATCACAAGCCACTAACAACATATTTAAGCAAAGTGCACTCATGATCAGGATAGAGCGCGGAGAAGGCATATTTAAACCATGAGCATGTGGTGCAGTTTGCATAAGAGTCCTTACAGCTTATTGTGGTTTAAAACCAACACAAGCTATCTGTATTTATTCAAGTGCTTTTAAACGGGCGATAATTTTGTCGTATTCTGCTTCCAGATTTCGATAGCGACTTTGTAAAGATTGAATATTTTCTTTTTGGGAAATGAGATTTTTATGATTATTCTCAAGTGTGGTTTTCAGGTGTGCCGGTGGAGCCTTACCTTTACGTAAATATTCACGTTCTTGGCGTACAAACATCACTCGATCTTTTTGCAATTGCTTCATTTGTTCTTGCTGAAAATCAATTTGCTTTTTCAACTGTAGCAGACTGTCATTTTTTTTCTGTAAGGCGGTCTGACTATTATTGTACGCTCGCTTCAGTCTATTGTCTTCAGCGATCCGCTTGGCCTGTTGAGCACGTTGGGGAGCCTGTCTGATATCGGCTTCGGCATTATAAGGACGAGCACGTTTAATGACCTGCATATTCTGGTCAAGCGCTTCATAACCGTAACGGATATGATTGGGCGTCACATTAGTGCTGATATTGGCCACGCCTTTACTATCATAATAGCGGTACCAAGTGGCCTTTTGCTGGATTTGGTTATTGTTGGCACAAACTAAGGTCACCTGTAATAGTAACAGCACAGCAACAATGAATTGACCAGTCATTTTATTTTTATCAATGACAGCAAGTTTTTCTGAAAACTGACCCATCATTGGCTCCCTAAATTTAAAGTTGACTAAATTACTTATTTTAAAGTAATAATCTTGTTATATTAGACTTAAATTTACGAATTAAAAACTACCGTTAGTCAAAAAAAAAACATCGGCGTGGGTAAAATGTGAAGCTGTTGTTAAAAATAACTGATTTTGTCTACTTGTGTAGAAAATGTTCGTTGATAATACAAGTGACTTTATGTTAAAAATGTTTATCGATCGTAATAAAATAATCCTATGAGCCTTATGGCATAATAGTTTCTAAAATGGGAAGGGTTAAACAAATGGACGATAAATTCCAAAATCTAAAAGTTATGGTTATTGATGACTCAAAGACCATTCGTCGTACCGCGGAAACTCTTCTTCAGCGCGAAGGTTATGAAGTGATTACTGCCGTCGACGGATTTGAAGCTTTGTCAAAAATTGCCGAAGCAAATCCAGATATCGTGTTTGTCGACATCATGATGCCGCGTCTAGATGGCTATCAAACTTGCGCGTTAATTAAAAATTCTCAGAATTACCAGAATATTCCTGTGATTATGCTATCAAGTAAAGATGGTTTATTTGATCAGGCCAAAGGTCGTGTTGTGGGTTCAGATGAATACCTGACCAAACCTTTTAGTAAAGATGAATTGCTGAACGCAATCCGTAACCATATTAGTGCTTAATATTTGATTTTTTTTTGGGGAATTGGCATGGCACGTATCCTAATTGTGGATGACTCACCGACAGAAACTTTTCGCTTTAGAGAAATTCTTTCTAAACATGGCTTTGAGGTGATTGAAGCAGCCAATGGGGCCGATGGCGTCACCATGGCACAGGCTGAATTGCCTGATCTGGTCCTGATGGACGTTGTGATGCCGGGCGTAAACGGATTCCAGGCGACCCGTCAGATTGCGCGTGGGGCGACCACCAAACACATTCCAATTGTGATTGTCAGTACCAAAGATCAGGCCACTGACCGCGTGTGGGGCAAGCGTCAGGGTGCAGCAGACTATCTAACAAAACCAGTAGATGAAAAACAATTAATAGAAGTAATTAAGCAACACCTCAATGCAGGATAAGCTCTATGGCAGCAAATGGATTTATCGAATTGCTTCGCATTGCGAAACGGGGAAATAAAAACTACGTTTCCAATGACAATGAAGTGAACCGATGGTCGGGCATTGCTTTTGAGATGATGGGGCAATATTTTGTTGCTCCGCTGGGGGAAGTATCAGAAGTGATTTATCCCCCAAAATATACGCCGGTACCCAAGACACAAGCATGGGTGTTGGGTCTGGCGAATATCCGGGGAAGATTGTTATCCGTTTCTGATCTCACTCAATACGTATCAGGGCATAGCAGTCAGTTTTCACCGACTCAAAAAGTATTGTGCATCAACCATAATGACCAGTATGTCGGTTTGGTCGTAGATCAAGTTTTGGGTATACAACATTTCAATAAGAAAAGTTTCTTTTCGAAGAAATCTGAATTAGATGAAAACTTACAAGAATACTGTCAAGGATTTTTTCATCAGCACAACCAGCAGTGGCATGTGTTCTTATTCAGTCGTCTGTTGCAAAATCCAAATTTTATGAACGCATCTATAAAATTTATAAATTAAATGTCGCGCACGAAAGTGATCAAGGCGTCAACCGGGGAGAGGCTGCATGGGCTTTAAACTTAAAAAGAAAAATACAGGTGAAAGCACTGGCCGCAAAGGCGGTAATGCTTTTTTCACTAAGATTCAATCGCAAATAGATCAATTATCACGTGTATTTGGTGATAGTGAAAAGTCAAAACCGCTGATCTATGGGGCAGCAGGCTGTCTTTTAGCCGCACTGATCACTTTATTATATCTTTTTTATAGTGTGCCACGTAGCAACGAACTCACTCAAAGTCTGGGTGATTTACGTCTCCTCTCGCAAACGATTTCGCGCCAAGCAACTGAAGCAACCGCTTCGGGTACACCGGAGGCAATGAAAAACCTAACTGACTCGCAAAAATCTTTTGCTGAGAACCTTGAAACAGTTAAAAATATTCATTCAGATAATGAGGCGCTACAAGCTGTTGATAAACAGTGGACAGAAGTTTCTAGCGGTATTGATCTGATTACCTCGCAACAAAAAATCATTAACCAGTTATACGACACCAACATTGCCATTGGTGAAGCAATTCCCGGGATTCAGGCGGAATATAACTTGATGGTTGACCAGATGGCGCGTCAAGATATGCCATCGAGCCAGGTGGTGATTGCCAAGAACCAGGTGTTTATTGCAGAACGTATTTTACGTTCCATCAGTCTGGTATTGACGGGTAGTGATGGCTCTCGTGAATCGGCGGATGACTTTAGTGCCGATACCGAAACTTTCGGCTCTTATTTAAATGCACAATTGAATGGTTCTGTTGAACTGGGCGTACAGCGTATTGCTGATCCAGCAATGCGTGAATCTCTAGAAGGTATTAAGGCTGAATATGATGAAGTACTCGAATCAGCATCAGCAATTATTCTGAAGAACTCGACTGAAATTGTAAAAGTTCGTCAGGCCGCTGCGTCTATTTTTGCCCAGTCTGATGTGCTTTTAGATAACCTGAACAAATTATCAGGTAACTCAGGTCTTAAAACCGTTATTCCAGCCATCCTGTTGATTGCCTTGTTACTAGGTTTCTTGCTTTGTGTATTCAAATTGCTTTCTTTGCGTGGTGTATCGGATAAGCAGCGTGTAGGCCGTTTACAAGAAGAATATGACCGTAACCAGAATGCGATTTTACGTTTACTGGATGAAATCGCCGATCTTGCAGATGGTGATTTACGTTCATACGCAACAGTATCGGAAGACTTTACCGGTGCGATTGCCGACTCGATTAACTTTGCAATCGACCAGTTACGTGACCTGGTATCACGTATTACTGAAACTTCGCAAGAAGTTGCGCAATATACCGCGACCACACAGGGCATTACCAACCAGTTGGCTGAAGCCTCTGAACATCAGGCTCAGGAAATTGCCGGTGCTTCTGCGGCAATTAACGAAATGGCCATGTCGATTGATCAGGTATCTGCCAACGCCGATGAATCTGCTGTGGTAGCAGACCGTTCGGTACAAATTGCTGCAAATGGTGCGGATGTCGTACAACGCTCGATTGAGGGGATGGACACGATTCGTGAACAGATTCAGGAAACCTCAAAACGTATTAAACGTCTGGGTGAATCTTCTCAGGAAATTGGTAACATCGTTGCCTTGATTAACGATATTGCCGACCAAACCAACATTTTGGCATTGAACGCAGCCATTCAGGCGTCGATGGCGGGTGAAGCCGGTCGTGGTTTCGCAGTTGTAGCCGATGAAGTACAGCGTCTTGCAGAACGTTCTGCGTCTGCAACCAAGCAGATTGAAGGCCTGGTAAAAACCATTCAGACCGATACCAACGAAGCGGTTATTTCGATGGAGCAAACCACAGCCGAGGTTGTACGTGGTGCGAACTTGTCTAAAGATGCCGGTGTGGCACTGGATGAGATTCAAACCGTATCGAATAACCTGGCGAAACTGATTGCGAACATTTCTGATGCAGCGAAACTGCAGTCTGCATCTGCAGGTCATATTGCGACCACGATGAACGTCGTACAGGAAATTACTTCGCAAACCACCAGTGCCACCTTCGATACAGCACGTTCGGTATCTGAACTGGCAAATATGGCCGATGCATTACGTGAATCTGTAGCTGACTTTAAACTACCAGAATAAAGTTAGAGATGATGGGGAGAATGTGCCTTAATTACGATTGAGGCACATTCAAAAAATACAGATAAAGCCTCGACAAGATGTACTTAACCTCAAACGTTAGGTATTGCGTGACGGTCACAATTAAGTTTGAGCGCCCTTCTTGGCGGCATAACGTAAGAAGCATAAGCTATGAAAGAAATATTAAAAAATTTAGTTGAAACGACAACGCTTCCTGAAGATAGTTATCTTGATCAAGATGCAGAAATTCTTGAAATTTTTGTTGAGGAAATCGAAGAAATCTTCGTTGAGTTAAATGCTTTATTTCCAGAATGGCTGGTCAATCCAGATCATCAGGAAAATCTGAAGACCATTCGCCGCCATTTTCATACCCTGAAAGGTTCAGGTCGTATGGTGGGGGCAAAATCGGCAGGGGAAATGGCCTGGGCAGTTGAAGATACCCTGAACCGGGTCTTGTCCGGTTCAATTCAGCTGACAGCGACGGTGCAAAAATTTGCCCAAGCGGTACTGAATGTCTATCAATATGCTTTATATCCAAAATTCAAACATGTACAGGAATTGGATCTCGACCTGCGTCCAATGCTGCTGTTGGGACAACAATTACAACAAAACCTTTCACCTGAACCTGCGTTAGAAGAATTATTAGCATTGGCCGATCATTTGACTGCCGAAGGTCAGACCACAGGGCTGGAAATTGCAGATCATGACCTAAGTGAATCTGCTGCTATTATCGAAACAGCGCCGGTAGAAGTAGCGGTTCGCACTGATATTGAAGAAACCGTGGCCATCTTCATTGAAGAAGCCGAAGAGCATCTGGAAACGATTGCCACCTTCCTGCGTACTGAAGATGAAAAATCACAAGATTATAATGCCCTGATTCGTGCCATTCACACCTTGCGTGGCAGTTCATCGATGGCGCAGATTGAACAGATTTTTGAAGCCAGCTCTAAAGTTGAACAGTTATTTAAAACCTTGCTACAAGATGAAATAGTCTCGACCTCAAAAGAAACAGCCTTACTGATTCAATATGCCGAATTTATCAGTGACTATGTGCATTTATTAGGTCAGGGGGATACCGAAAAACTAGATGCGGTCTATGCCACTTTTGAAGCAGTCTGGAGTGATTATGGCTTTGCGGTCACTGAATCAGATGCGGTTCAAACCCAAGGTCTGGTGTCCAAACTGGTTGAGCTGGATATTGACCTGTTGCTCGATGCTGAGTTTGAATTCGATAAACGCGCACAAGTCGATTATCCGGAATATATCCAGGCACTGAGTCAACAGGCTGCAGAATTACTGGCGCATACTGATAGCCGCGCGGCCAAAGGAATTCATGAATTCACGGCAGATCTGAAATCGGCTTATGATGCCCTGCTTAAAAAGCCGGTGCTGTTAAACAGCAATTATGCTTATGAACTGTTTGCACAGGCACATCAGGAATTTATTCATTTATTTGATACCCTGGCTGCAGGACAGCGCGTCATTCTAAATGATGACATTCAAAAAACTTTAAGTGAACTGTCGGCATTTGTACAACAGGATCTTGAGATCTTTGCTGAAGAGACTGAAAAGTCAGGCGTTGAGCCGACCACAGATATTATCCCAACGGCTGACACCTTAAGCACAGGCAGCGTAGATTTTGCTGCCTTGAGCCAGCGTATTGCAGCCGATCGTCAACAGCGCGAGAGTGCTGAAACCAACCGTGATTTCGATGAAGAATTATTAGGTATCTTTCTGGAAGAAGCCGATGAATTGCTGGCAGGTATTGATGAAGATCTGAATACCTGGAGCAAAAAACAGGATGATACGACTTCACTGAACAATCTGATGCGTCATTTGCATACCTTAAAAGGTGGTGCAAACATGATTGCGGCTTCGCATATCGGTTTGATTGCCCATGAACTGGAAAGTATTTATGAACGGGTGATCCGTCAGCAGATTGCCGTAACACCTGCTTTAATCCAGATTGTCCGTCTGGTACAGGACAATGTGTCCGACCGTATTCAGTCCATTCGAGATGATGGCATTGATTATCCGGCGACAGAAGCGGTGGCAATTTTACAAAATATTCAGGCACTACTTTCTGGGCAAACGCTGGCTGCTGTTGAAAGCACAACTGCTGCATTCAACGTGACCGCGTTAGAGATGCTATCGACTCCTGAAGTGCCATTCGAAGAATCAGTGGCGACAGAGCAGCCTGCAATTGGTCTGGCTGAAACAGAAAAATTAGTTGAAACTGTTGAAACTGTTGAAACCCCTAGATTTACTGAAAATCAAGTTGAACGCTCTGAAGAAGATGAGCTGAAATCAATCGTTGAAGAAACCTTCCTCGAAGAGTCTGAAGAAATTCTGGCCAATGCAGAGAAGCTGCTCAATCAATGGTTTGATCAGCGTAGTGACCGTAGTTTATTACTCCAGTTACAGCGTGCTGCCCACAGTATTAAAGGTGGTGCACGCATGATTGAAACTGAAGAGGTGGCCAGCATTGCCTATGAGCTGGAAAGCACGTTCGAGCAGTTTGCGGTCTATCAATTTAACTCGAATGCCTATGATGGCTTGTTGCAGAAAACACTGGCATGGTTAAAACAGGCAATTTTCCAGCGCGATTATAGCAATTATGAACAGATTCAAAGCAGTCTGAAAAAGATCGCCTATGTCGATGTCACTGCGCAATTACCGGAGCGTCTGGCAAAAACAGAACATCTGGTGGTCAGCACCGACTTTGGTTTTGTTGAAGGCGATGGTACTGAACCGCCACAAATGATGGGTGAGTGGGCAAATACCGGCACTAGCGACAGCAATAACGAAATGATCCGTATCTCTGCGGATCTGGTCGAGAAAATGATTGACCTGTCGGGTGAGAACTCGATTAACCGTTCGCGTATCGAGATGGATCTGGGGCAGCTGGGCAATACCTTGAACGAGATGGAACTGGCGATCAAGCGTCTTGCCGATCAGTTACGTCGAATGGAAGGCGAGCTGGAATCACAGATTATTGCCAAACATGGTTCAGAGAACTCGCGTTATGCCGACTTTGATCCGCTGGAAATGGACCAATATTCCTCTCTCAACCAGCTGTCCAAATCACTGGCAGAATCTGCATCGGATTTAGTCGACTTCAAGAGTACGCTTGCCGACAAGATTCGCGAAACCGAAGGACTGTTATTGCAACAATCCCGTATTCAGGCGGAAATTCAGGAAAGCCTGATGCGTACCCGTCTGGTACCATTTGACCGGATGTTGCCGCGTTTACAGCGTATTGTGCGTCAAACATCGACTACCTTGAACCGTCCTGCAGAACTGATCGTACAGAATACCGAAGGTGAGCTGGACCGTAACATTCTCGAGCGTCTGGTCACTCCATTTGAGCATATGCTGCGTAACGCGATTGACCATGGTCTGGAAGATACTGCAGACCGTAGCGCACTGAACAAGCCGGAAGTCGGTTCGATTGTCTTGAACATCAGCCGTCAGGGTACCGATGTAATCGTGTCCTTTAGTGATGATGGTAAGGGGATCAATGCAGAGAAGATTCGTGAAAAAGCGCTGAGTCTGGATCTGATCAAAGCGGATCAAGTTATTGATCAGGAAGAAATCCTGCAATTTATCTTCCATCCTGGTTTCAGTACCGCGAAAGCAGTCACCCAGATTTCTGGTCGTGGTGTCGGTCTGGACGTGGTGCAAAGTGAAATCAAATCGCTGGGCGGCCATGTGTCAGTGAGCTCGGAACTGGGCAAGGGCACGGTCTTTACGATTCGCGTACCGACGACCGTAGCAGTCAGCGATGCCTTGATGGTGAAAGTAGGTGATCAGCAATATGCGATTTCTCTGGTGCAGATTGACCGAATTGTACGTATTGCGCCGACCACATTGGAAAGCTATTTCAACAGTAGAGATGACTATTTCAAGATCGATGGCGCAAACTATAAGCTGCGTTATCTGTCTGAGTTTGTTGGCAACCAGCCGATTCCACGTCTGAATAACGTTGGACATTCATTGCCGGTGCTGTTGATCAAAGGAAATAGTGGTCAGACCATTGCCTTACTGGTCGATCAGCTGGTCGGTTCACGAGCGCAGATTGTAGTGAAACCGATTGGGCAGCAGTTTGCCAATGTCGGAGTGGTGGCTGGTGCCACGATTCTGGGTGATGGTCAGGTCTGTCTGATTCTCGATGGACAGAATATTGCCCGCCAGATTCAGGCGACACAGCGTGTCAAACAGCTGAATGATCAGCGTGATGGTTCGCGTAATTCCAATGCACGTCGTCTGGTGATGATTGTCGATGACTCGGTGACTGTACGTAAAGTGACGTCGCGTCTGCTGGAACGTCAAGGCTATGATATTGTCACTGCCAAAGATGGCGTAGATGCGATCGAACAGCTCGAAAACGTCAGACCGGATCTGATGTTGCTGGATATCGAAATGCCACGTATGGACGGTTTCGAAGTGACCAATCTGGTTCGTCACCATGATATTCACCGTGACTTGCCGATTATCATGATTACCTCACGTACCGGTGAGAAGCATCGTGAACGTGCATTCAGCCTGGGCGTAACGCATTATATGGGTAAACCGTTCCAGGAAGCGGAACTGCTGGCCAATATCCAACAACTCATTGCTGAAAAACAGGGGTAATACATGAGTCAGACCAATTCAAGCAGTAAAATGGCTGATCAGATTAGCCAGCAGGAACTTCAGCATCTGATTACGGTATCGACCGGATTTATTGATGCCTATATTATTGACTGTCATGGCAAAGATCCGATGTTATTGCCACAAAACATTGTGCTGTCAGCGCTGGACAGCACTACCCAGGTCAAGACAGTGGAATGGCATGAAGCACAATTGCCAGTCTATGCCATCAATGAGCCTTCACGTCAACATGGCGTGGCACTGGTGATTGAAGGTGATGAGATCAATCAGCGTTTTGCCCTAATGTGCAATGAAATGCCGAAAACCATCCGGATTCGTATTTCTGAAGTGGTCGATGTCGATCAGCCGGTGAATGACCCTGCAATTTTCCAATATGTACGAATGAATGAACAGCTGTTCCATATTCCGAATATGACGAATATTCAGGCTACAATCGGGCTGTAATGCAAACTATCAAATATCAAAAAGGAACTCCATGGAGTTCCTTTTTTATTGCGTTATGAATTTACTTAATTGGCGAGTAAATTTACCAAAATCTGTTCATAAATTTCAGCCAGTGGCTCCAGATCGGCAATATCAACATGCTCATTGATCTGGTGAATAGTGGCATTTAACACCCCAAGTTCCAGTACCTGTGCGCCTGTAGGTGCAATAAAGCGGCCATCCGAGGTTCCACCAGAAGTAGAAAGCTCGGTTTCAGTGCCTGTGACATTTAGAATAGCGGTTTTAGCTGCATTGACCAGCTCGCCGACCGGGGTCAGAAATGGCAAGCCAGATAAAGTCCAGGAAATATCATAATCCACACCGTGACGATCCAGAATTTCCACAGTACGTGCTTTAAGTTCTTCGGCAGTCACTTCAGTTGAATAACGGAAGTTAAATAGCAGATTCATGCTACCCGGAACAACATTGGTTGCGCCTGTACCCGAATTGATATTGGAAATCTGGAAAGTGGTTGCCGGGAAATATTCATTGCCATGGTCCCAGACGGTGTCACACAGCTCGGCAATCGCTTTAGAGGCGCTATGAATCGGGTTCACTGCCAGATGCGGATATGCCACATGACCTTGTTTGCCTATTACCGTGAGATTGGCATTTAAAGAACCGCGACGGCCATTTTTGACAATATCCCCCAGTTTATGGGTACTTGACGGTTCACCGACCAGACACCAGGTAATTTTTTCATTACGCGCTTCCAGGGTTTCAATGACCTTGACTGTACCATTAATTGATGGGCCTTCCTCATCTGACGTAATCAGGTAAGCAATTGAACCTTTATGATTTGGGTATTTTTCTACAAAACGTTCTGTCGCTACGATCATAGCTGCCAAAGCCGTTTTCATGTCGGCACTGCCACGACCATAAAGTTTACCTTCACGGATTTCGGGTAAAAATGGATCTGAGTTCCAGTCATCCAGGTTGCCCGTTGGCACCACATCGGTATGGCCAGCGAAACAGAAGACCGGACCTTCTGTGCCTTTGCGTGCCCAGATATTATCGACATCTTCAAAACGCATGGATTCAATATTGAAACCAATCTTTTTTAAACGTTCCGCCATAATATTCTGGCAGTCATGATCAATGGGGGTGACAGAAGGCTGACGTAATAGTTGCAGGCTTAAATCGAGAGTAGCGGAAGAGCTCATGCGGTTTTCAACAGTCGATAATTTTCTCGGCTCTATAATAGGCGAATATCGGCTTGAATGTGAACGATCGATATAAAAAAACCCTATCTGAGATAGGGTTCTATGAGCATTTAAGAAAAAACTAGTTTTGACGGATTTCGTCAGAGGTTTTTTCAGCAGTATTGGTTACCGCATCGCCCGCCTTAGACACGTCTTTGCCCATACCTTTTACTGTGTTACAGCCAGTTAATACAAAAGCCATCATTAATGAAGCAGCAAGAATTTTTTTCATCATCATCTCCGTATAATCAATAATAAAATTATTATGATGTGGAACTTAGAGTAGAAAATATACGCACTAAAAAATATGTGGTTTTCATAGTGCTTCGGTTAATAAATGTAATGCTTTATAGGGGCTTATGTGATGGATACTGGCTTAGTACCGGTTGGCGATACATATAGAAGTCATTGCGATCGATTTTTTTATAGAGACCATCCGTCCACCAAGTCGCAGTCAAACTGCTTGGCTGGGCTTGCGGATAAATCCATTCATGCCGTTGCAGGCGATAGAACGCATCTTGTGCAGCAGGAATATGCTGTCCCCATAGACCTAGGCGACGCTCGGTATTGATCCAGGTGGGAATAGGCTGGTCAGCATGATGGGTCGGCAGATACAACTGTCCCTTCATCACACAAAAACGTTTTTGAATAGAATGTGCTAAAGCTTCATCAAATTGGAACTGTTTTTGTGTGAAATGGTTCATTTTTCTGATTAAGGTATCGGTGCGGTTCAGGCCGTACCAATGCGGCAGACTAAAATCTGCTTCGGCCAGATAATATTTCAGGGCAATTTCCCAGTGTTCAACCAGTCCGGTATCGGTATTAAGGACTAGGAAATCCAGTTCACCCAAGGTTTTTGCACCCTCAATTTGCTGAATACTATGACCGAGTAGCTGATAGGGATGATAAGCATCGTCGAGTAACCAGAACCAGACCAGCATTTCAAAGCGCAGCCCCAAACGCGTGCTTTTCAGTTGCTGCACAAATTCGATTAATTCTTCTGGATGCTGATCGAGAAATTCCAAACGTGGATGATACTGGCTAAGATATTGCTGCCAAGTCTGGCTGTCATGCAGCTCAAAGCGATGTATGAGTTCAAGCTCCTCGGGAATACCGGACAGAATATTCGGACTGCCGACAGCAAATGCCAGTTGCCGTACCAGAGGATGTTGATAACGATGCCATGCTTCTACAAAATTTTGGTTTAAACTGGAAAAAGACATGGTACAACCTGTGAAAAGTGCAGAAATACAACGGACAGTATCGGAAAACGCTTTATACTACCTGAATTCTGCGGTTAGGGTTGATGTATGAAAGTGTTGTTTTGGCGGAGTCTGGTGGTGCTGTTTGTGATCCTGGGCTTTATCGGTGCAATCCTGCCGGGTATGCCAACAACGGTCTTTTTGATTCTGGCTGCTTGGGCGGCATCTAAAGGTTGGCCACAAATGGATAACTGGTTATTGAACCATCCTAAATATGGCCCGACTTTAAGAGATTGGCGGGCGCATGGTACTGTACCGCGTAAGGCCAAATGGCTGGCCAGTATCATGATGCTGATCAGCGGGATTATCATGCTGTTTACTACCGCACCCTTGGCAGTAAAAGCCTTTACCAATATCACCATGCTGATTGTGGCCATCTGGTTATGGCGACGTCCTGAACCGGATCAGGTGATGCTTCATCAAGAAACGATTCATACTGAAAAAACAGAGATAAAGTTAAAGAAAACAGAGACAAAGTTAAAGAAAACAGAGTTAAATAAAGTAGATTCAGAGAATAACAAGTCATGAATACCTTGCATCTGGATCAAGCAGATATCCTGATTGATCTCGCCCAACAAAAACTGTATCTGCCCCGTCTAAACAAACAATATCTGATTTCCAGTGGTAAAAATGGCATTGGTGAAACTGAAAATAGTGGCAAGACCCCGCGTGGCTGGCACAGAGTTGCTGAAAAGTTTGGTCAGAATGCTCCCTTAAATAGTGTATTTGTCGCACGTCAGGCGACGGGTGAAATTTATAATGCCGAACTGGCAGCGGAATTTCCGCAGCGTGACTGGATCCTGACGCGCATTTTATGGCTGAGTGGCCTTGAAGCGGGTTTTAATCAAGGCGAGGGCTGCGATACCTATCAGCGTTATATCTATATTCATGGCACCCCAGAAACCGAAAAGATGGGAGAGCCGCTGTCGCACGGCTGTATTCGTATGCGTAATCCGGAGGTTGCAGAATTATTTGACCTGATCAGTGAGGATGCACTGGTTTATATTTCAGAACAGGCATTAGATCTGGGTAGACTGAATGTTTCGAAGAGCGAATAAAAGTTAGATTTTAAGATTATGTGAAAATGGTTTTGTTTTTATAGACTGAATCTGCTTGGTGGAGACAGCAGAAAAGGTTGATTAATCTGATCCAGATCGTATTTTTATCGCATAGAACGGGTTGAATCATCCTCTAAAGCTTAAATTTATCGCTATTTTCACATAAAAATAAATGACAATTGCAAGATTACATGAACACAACGTCGAGTATTTTAAAGCTTTGTATAATCCTTAATCAGAATTGCAATACATCGTATGTTTAGACTGAAACTTCGCAGGGCAAAACACAAAATTTCGCTTCTATTTTTATTTTGAAAATTAAAAAATTTCGGTAGAGACTTAAAAAATAAACAAAAAGTGTTGTTTTTTTTAACAAACAACCTATTTTTTAATCACTCACACCTAAAAAGTGGAAAACATTCCGAAAAGCGTTTGACAGGCTGTGCAGATTCTCTATAATGCACCCATCAAACGATGATAGACGTTTAGAAAGGGCGCTTAGCTCAGTTGGTAGAGCGTCTGCCTTACAAGCAGAATGTCGGCGGTTCGATCCCGTCAGCGCCCACCAAGCTCTTTCATGTTGAGACCTTATAGTTGCAGCGGTAGTTCAGTTGGTTAGAATACCGGCCTGTCACGCCGGGGGTCGCGGGTTCGAGCCCCGTCCGCTGCGCCACTTTAAGATCTTGATTTTCGTTTGCCACAATAGCGACATTGTGTAAATGCAGCGGTAGTTCAGTTGGTTAGAATATCGGCCTGTCACGCCGAGGGTCGCGGGTTCGAGTCCCGTCCGCTGCGCCATTTATATGATAGAACTTTTGAGGGCGCTTAGCTCAGTTGGTAGAGCGTCTGCCTTACAAGCAGAATGTCGGCGGTTCGATCCCGTCAGCGCCCACCAGATTCTTTTGCGATGCAGCGGTAGTTCAGTTGGTTAGAATACCGGCCTGTCACGCCGGGGGTCGCGGGTTCGAGCCCCGTCCGCTGCGCCATTTCAAAAGAAATTAAATTGAGGTTCCTGAGCCTGAATTTAATAAACTAAAGATTGACACTCTTTATCAGGGCGCTTAGCTCAGTTGGTAGAGCGTCTGCCTTACAAGCAGAATGTCGGCGGTTCGATCCCGTCAGCGCCCACCAGATTCTTACGATGCAGCGGTAGTTCAGTTGGTTAGAATACCGGCCTGTCACGCCGGGGGTCGCGGGTTCGAGCCCCGTCCGCTGCGCCATCCTAAGATGAGAAGCTTGGATTCCTGAGATCTGAGTGTTCAATATACCAAGACATTCCTTGTCTTGCGTCATTAAAAACAACGCTGTTGTTTTTCTCAGGGCGCTTAGCTCAGTTGGTAGAGCGTCTGCCTTACAAGCAGAATGTCGGCGGTTCGATCCCGTCAGCGCCCACCATATCTTTCTTGCCTAAACACTGAACATTTCATAGAATTTGAAGTCTATAATAATTTGAAGGTTTCACGACGATGAGAAATCCATATCAGCGCAAGGCAGCGACCAAATCTCAAACTACATACGACCCCCAACACCTTTATAAACAGTATATTGAATCGATTGTCGCGAATGCCGGCATTTTTGCGCTTTATCAGGATGGCTGGGCTTTGTGTGCGACCCCTACTGGACAGCGTGCATTTGCTTGCTGGCACAGTAAAGGTCTGGCTCGTCTGCTGATTAAAGACAATTGGGTGAATTACGATATTCAGGAAATTGGTCTCAAGGATTTTGTAGAGAAAGTGATTCCGTTTTTACGTCAGGAAAGTACCATTGTGTCTCTTGATCTGACGCCAGAAGGGCAGAATATTCTGGTGGCACCGGAAAAATTATTACTGGATATCAAAAATTATCTGTATCAGATCTATGTGCAAAAGCCGGAACTTTTTAAAAATCCGGATATGCCTTTGCCAAGACACATTCGTTTAAATTAATTTTCTTGTTGTTAAGCAGCTTGTTTATTGGAACAGTGAATATTCATTCAGCAGCCAGCCATTAATCAACGCAAAATATTCACGTAGCCATGAATGGTAGCGAGCATTCTGAGGAGTGCTGGCACTCAGACTGATCACTTGCTGATAGCCCTGATGTCTGGCAATAGCACGGGCACGCGGGCTATGAAAATCATTGGTCACAATCACAATGGGCTCATTTCGGCCAATATTCTGTTGTTGCAAGATCGCCTGAGAATATTGCAGGTTCTGTTGGGTGCTTCTGCTTTGATCTTCTAAGCGAATCGGGTTTTTGAGCTGCGGATAGGTCGTATGAATATAATGTTGCATGACTTCAGCTTCGCTTTGTCTTTCCCGGAAATTTCGTCCTCCGGTCATAATCATCAACGTATCTGGATATTGTTCTGCATATTTTGCTGCAGTATCCAGACGATTTTTTAAGATGGGTGAGGGTTGACCCTGGTTAATCCCACTACCTAATACCAGAATCGCTGTAGCCGGTTGTGCAGGAATATTCGAGTTGATCGACATCTGGATATAAGCGAAAAAAATCGCAACACTGATCATCCAGAGTAAAAATCCGCCCCAGAGACTGTTCCAGAACAATATTCTGAGTCGAGAATTTTGTTTCCAGCGCTGAATAGATGAAAAAAGCAGGGCATACAGGATCAGTGCCACACCAATGATGATAGACAGCATGATACCAAAATGCCTTTGATCCTGATTCAGTAACCAGACGCTATTGATACAGAGGATCAAGCCAAAGATCAGACTGAGACTTCGTTTAAGTTGATTGAGCATCCAAGTTTCCTTTTTTCTTATTCATATTTTTATTATTACTTTTGTATTTTCAAAAACCGGGCTATTGCGCCCGGTTTTTAGTATATCAGTTCATCTTAATATACATCACGGCGATAACGGCCATCCAGACGTAATTGATCGAGCAGCGTTTCACCAAGTATCTCGGTCAGGGCCTGATCGACATCACTGGCCATGCCATTGATGCTACCACAGACATAAATCACTGCGCCTTGGGCAACCCAGGTTTTCAGCTCTTCAGCCTGTTCCCGTAATTTATGATGCACATAGACTTTTTCCTGCTGGTCACGAGAGAACGCAAGATCCAGCCGTTTCAGGGTTCCCATTTGCAACCAGGCCTGAATGGTTTCTGCAAAGAAGAAATCATGTTCACGCTGACGTTCACCGAAGATCAGCCAGTTTTGGGTGTATTCCTGACGGTTACGGGAGCTGAGCAGACTCATTAAACCAGCAATACCGGTACCATTCCCAATACAAATGATCGGACGGTTATCATCAATCAGGTGGAACGATTCGTTGCTGCGAATGCGTAGCGCAATCGGTGCATTGAGTGCGGCATGCTGGGTTAACCAGCCTGAACCCAGACCTAGATTTCCATTCGCATCAGCTTGCTGACGTACCACCAGACGCAGGACTTGCTGACTTGGAATGCTGGCAATCGAGTATTCACGTGATGCCAAAGCCGGTAATTGCTTGAGGAGCTGATCCATTGAATCAAAAGGTTCTGCCTGAGTCAGATCACGATCCCAAAGCGCGCGCTCAATGCTTTGCTGCATAGAAGGCACTTGTGTGCCGGCAGCAATATTGTGTTGTTGCATAAATGCCTGAATACGTTCCGGACTGTTAGCTGGCTGAATCTCGGCAATATCACCTGCTTGCCAGATTGCTTCATGCTCAGGAATCAGTTCGATATTAAAGGCAGGAGCACCCAGACTACCTGGATTGAGGATTTCACGTTGAGTCAGTGTCCACTGATCAAAGGTTTTATCGATATCCATGGCTTGCAGTTCAAGGCGAGTTACTTGTGCCAGTGCAGTATTCCATTGCTGGATGTGCTCATTATTGGCATTATCCACTTCAATGGTAGTGAATAACTGCTGGGCACCATTTTGCTGCAACCACTGGTCAATACGGTGACCAAAACTGCAATAGCTATCCGGATATTCTTGAGAACCGAGCGCCAACACCGCATAATTTAAATGCCGCAAATCAGCTTTGCCAGACAGGATTTTTTTCTCAAAAGAAGAGGCCAGATCAGGTGCTTCACCTGTGCCATAAGTACTGGCAACAAATAATACTTGCTCAGTTTGCTGTAAATCGGCAAGCGTCAGTTGTTGTACCGCTTTTACTGTTGCCGGTTGACGTGCTTCCTGCAGGGCAGTTGCTGTACGCCAAGCCAGTTGTTCTGAGACACCTGTTTGTGATGCATAAGCAATTAGCCAAGGTTTGGCATTTTCATCTAAGTCAACTGGAGTGACACCCTGACGCGCTGCCAGCGTTAAGCGCTTCTGTTTACGACGTTTCAGATACAGCATCCAGCCTGTCACAAAGAATAATGGCATTAACAAGGCTGCGACCATGGCAAAGAACTGGTAGATCGGGCCGAAGAAGCTGCCACGATGCACCGGTAACATGCTGCTCATGATCTTTTCATTGAGCTTTTTATCTTCATAGAGCTCAACTTCTGTAAATTCGGCTGTCTGGTAATTATAAGTGGCACTGTTCCGCGCGCGTTCATGTTGGGCAACCGGATCGACAAAGCTGAGCTGCATGCTGCCGTCGGGTTTTTTGGGAAGATTAAAGGTTACTGTGGAATATTTATCTGAAAATTCAGTATTAAAGCCAGTCCAGCTCAAATCTAGCGCGCGGCTAATCTGTTCTGGATTCATGCCTTCTTCGCGTCCTTCACCACGTGGGCCGCGTTCGCCACCTTGACGTCCTTCACCACGATTATTGCCCGCATTGGCTTGCATGGTAGGCTGTGGACGTTCAACGCCGAGAACTTTAAACATCCCGCTACGCCACCAGTCATAGGACCAGTACAGGCCGGTACAAGCCAGAATCAGGTAGAAAATCACCACCCAGGTTCCCACAACAGCATGCAGATCCCAGATAAAATTACGGCCTTTCAGCTTGGGTTTTACAAAGAACCATTGCTTGATCGAATGACGCTTTGGCCAGCGCAGGTAAAGACCGGACAAGACGAAAAAGATCAGCATTAAAGTACAAGCACCGGTAATCTGTTTGCCGACCGGGCCAACCGTTAAATTACGATGCAGTTGCTGAATAAACTGGAAAAATTCCCGACCCTTAATTTCAGGCAAAACTTCGGCAGTATAGGGATTGATCAGGATGTTATGACCACGCCGTGCTCCCTCTTTGGCAATATTTACAGTACTTGAAGCACTTGGATCTTGTGCCACGCTAATACTGTTAATCTTCATCTCTGGAGTGGTATTTTGAAAATGCTGATACAGCTGAGCAGGCGTAAGTTTGTCACCTTGCTGAACCTGAACCGTATAACTGTCGTTATTTATCCATTTTAAGATTTGTTGTTCATAGGAATAAATTGCGCCAGTGACGCCCATCAAAGAGAGGATTAAACCTGCTGTAATCCCCAGAAACCAGTGGATTTGGAAAAATGTTTTTTTAAACATGGTCGTCAGATTAAGGGTGAGCTTTATAAAAGTGGCCAAATTATAACTGAACTTTAATACTGAATTATAGGTGTTGAGGATAATATTTATTCTCATTATCATTTATTGTTTTAGGATTAAAAAAACCTCCATGCCGGGGCAGGAGGTTTTTTGTTGAAACGTGTACAAGTTTAGATTTGTTTGGCTGCGCCAACTTCTGCTTCTAGATGCTTACGAATCGTGTTAAAAGAAAAGTTTTTGCTGTCCAGACGTTTAGGCAGGATATAAGCACCTTGCTGGCCTTTTACCTTGAAATTGACCAACATGAATTCTGGTGTGTTGTACCATTCATAAATGTCTTTCCAGCTGATCGCACCCACACCTTCCTGCATGCCCATTTTCTGACGCATGATGATACCGTGCGGTTGTACGCCCAGACGAACACCTTTGATTTCCTGTACCGGAAATTCATTCATCTTGCGTTTAACATACCATTCCAGACCAAAGGTACGGATCAGGTAATACAACACCACACAGGCAATCGCCACCCAGCAGAACACGGTTGAATAGTTCTTGAGAAGCAGAAGGCCCAGAATAGAAAGTGCAACAACAGCACCCATGATCAGCCATGCTTTCATGCCAATTTTATTGGTACTACGCCAGATCACCAGCTGAGCATGACGCTGCTCGGCTTCTGAAATTTCATAGTTCACAGGCTGTAGGGTATAAGCGTATAAATTTTTCGCGGTCATAGTGAAACTAGCAGATTTAAAACTGTAAAAAGTTTAGCATTAATTGTACCAATTCAGTGAGTATATTGTTCCAAAATCATCCAAATTATAATGAACCGAGTTCTGTTGCCTGTTCATCACGCTCATGACTCAAACTTTGTTTCAATTGGCTCAACTGGTTTAAAATACTGAACATTAAAGACAGCTGCTGCAAAATGATCAGAGATTTCTGATCTTGTTCCTGATCATGTGACAGGCGCTGACGAATATGGACGATCATATTTTGCGCCCTTAAATCGGGCGTTTCGTCTCGTAATAATGCACCGCGAATGTTCTCTAATGCATTATCCAGTAAATTCAGAATGTCCTGATCCTCAATTCTTCCCCGGTGCGCACCCAGCGCGGCGATATAACTGATAAAGGTATGGTTCAGACACAGGAACTCAAAGGCCAGCGATTTTTGTACCGGATCAATATCCGGTTCAGTGGCCAGGGTCGAAATGAGTGAAGCCACCTCTGCATCGGTATTGTGGGCAGCACGGCGCACAATCCGATATTTCAGGCCATTATTACGCCCCGATTTATATTGCTCGATCACTTCACTTAAATAGTCCGCTTCTGCCTGCAAGCTGCGTTTGATACTGCGCGGCAAACGTCGGAACTTCCAGTCCGGGAAAATAAAGCTGACCCCGAACCAGGCAATGGCACAGCCAATCAGGGTATCAATCATCCGCGGGATAGCCGCAGCAAAGCCCATACCATCCAGATTGAAGTTGATCAACGCAAGAATCGTGATAAAGGCCGTGGCTTGGGCATACTGTTTACTACGCAATTCAAAGAACAAGATCCCGCTGAACACCAGCAGTAATAATTGTCCTTCGACAGAAGGTACAAAATATAAAATGGCATAACCGAAAATAATACCGACCAAGGTACCGACAATCCGCAGACGTAAACGCCGTTTGGTGGCGTTAAAGTTTGGCTGGCTGACAAACAGTGCAGTTAATAAAATCCAGTAACCATATTCAATATTGCTGACCTGTACAAAGATATAGCTGATCAGCAGCACAATCGACAGGCGGATGGCATGCCGGAACAGCACCGATTCTGGGGTGAGATGCTGTTTAATTCGAACCTTGATGTCATCCCAGCCTTTCAGGTCATCATCTCTGAGCTGGTTTTCAATATGTTTAAAACGCTCGGCTTTGATACTTTGCTCGGTTTCCAGGTTACGTAACTGGGCATCAATCGATTTCAGGTTCTGAAATAGTGAAAATAAGGCATTAATCCAGACCTGATCATAATGCTGATCCTGACGTAATTTCTCCAGAGACAGCCGAAGATTGTCAAAAGCATGCTTGAAGCGTTTGTTATGTACATAAGGCTTGCGCAGCAGCAAACTTTCGCTCAGGTCCTTGCAGGCTTTGCCCTGAATCGACATGATGCGCTGAAAGCGGAACAGGATGTCGCTGTGCTGGAAAATCTTGGCCAGTTTCTGATAATCAATATGGGCTGAATCGGCACGTTCATGAATATCCTGCGCCACAAAATAATATTGCAGACTGCGACGGGTATCTTTTTGCCCACGGTCGCCTTTTAGACGGGTCAAGAGCGCCGTTTTCATTTCGTTAAAAATGGCAATCAGTTTGCCATTTTCAAGAGAAAGATCAATCATGCTCTGCTGATAACTGGTCGGGGTCATGTCCACATCAAACAGATTGGACTTGGCATATAAAAAGTCACCAAGCGAAGCATAAGAGGTGGCAAGCTTGTCTTGTGCCAACCGGGCAGGGAAGACCAGGAAGCTGAGCGTCGACAGAATGCCGTACCACATCGCACCGATGACCAGCAAGCCGGCCTGCTTATACCATTCATCGAACAGTTCGACACCCAGCATGGCATAGACGGAAACCACCAGACAGCCATAAGAAATTGTGGCATAGCGCCTGCCAAGGGAGCCAAGCAGAATCAGGCCAATACAAGAAACAATCAAGGCCAAGGCGAACAGCGGCGGATAAGGATAGAGCAGATAAACGCCAACCGCAGTAATAAAGAAACCCATGTAGGTATATAGCAGATTGAGAATACGCACCGAAAAGCGGTCATCAATATCGCTTAAACCGGCTGCGACCACGCCTAAAGTCAGGGGAATCGTCATCAATTGTTGCCCCATAAAATAGGGAACAAAGGCGGTACCTGCAAATGCCGTCATCATTCGCAGGTTATACATCAAGGTCGTATTATAGGTGGTTTGCTTGAGACGAGTGAGCCAAGATTTCAAAGGTCGTCCTTTATACTGCAGTCTTACAGGTGAATCTGAATATGCCAATGAAAAATAGTAGGTTTATAAAATTTCATTTCAAGTTAAATCATACTATGCACTGTGTTAACTTGTCTGCATATTAGCGCTTTAAATCTTCATGCTTATGCCATCGAATAAAATCGTACAACCACCTTATGCCATGTCCTGGATTGTTTTGCTAGCGGCACTGAGTGCGCTCGGACCTTTATCCATTGATATGTATCTTTCTGCCTTGCCGGCGATGGCAGCAGATTTTGGCGTCAGTACCCAAATGGTCTCGAATAGCTTGCCGGCTTACTTCTTCGGTCTGGCTGTGGGGCAACTGATTTATGGGCCGATCAGTGACCGGATTGGGCGTAAACCACCGCTGTATTTTGGGCTGTGTTTATACATTGTGGCAAGTCTGCTGTGTGTGTTTGCACAGGATGAATGGAGTCTGATCGCTGCACGGATTCTGCAGGCCTTGGGTGGTTGTGTCGGGGTGGTCATGGCCCGTGCGGCCATTCGTGATCGTCTGGATATGCATTCAGCAGCTCAGGCTTTTGCCAGCATGATGATTGTGACCGCGATTGCACCCATTCTCGCGCCGAGTCTGGGGGCCTGGGTGTTGATGTTTTATGAATGGAATGTGATTTTTTTGGTGCTGATGGGCTGCGGTCTGCTGAGTCTGGCCTGTGTACATTTTCTCTTTAAAGAAACTCTGGAACCAGAACGCCGTCTCAAGCTGAACGTTCAACAGGTTCTAAGTTTGTACCGTAGCATTTTTCAGGATCAAAGCTTTCGACATCCGCTTTATGCCGGCTGTTTTTCCAGTGCGGTGATGTTCTGTTATATCAGTGCATCTTCGGCCATTTTGATGGATCGTTATCAACTGACTGAGCAGCAGTTTGCCTATGCCTTTGGTGCCAATGCCGTCGGGATCATGTTATTTTCGACCTTGAATAAACGTCTGGCCGGACGTTTCTCGATATTGCAACGCCTTAAAATCGGCAT
Organism: Acinetobacter sp. F9; assembly: GCF_019195275.1. Lineage (NCBI taxonomy): Bacteria > Pseudomonadati > Pseudomonadota > Gammaproteobacteria > Moraxellales > Moraxellaceae > Acinetobacter > Acinetobacter sp. F9. The sequence continues at coordinate 1,197,540 of NZ_CP078068.1, read as the reverse complement.
TGTTCTACAGTTAGTGGGCGTTTTATTTTTAGTATTGCTTGGCTATCTGGATGTAGATTCTATTGCATTGGTCTTGCTGGGCATGTTTGTCGTGGTGGCGTCGATCGGTTTTACTGGCCCGAATGCTATGGCATTGGCTATGGCGAAGCAGGGTGCACGTGCAGGAACTGCTAGCGCGATTATGGGCAGTATGCAATTTGTCTGTGGCTTATTGGGCGGGCTTTTACTAAATTTTCTGGTTTGGAATGCTTTATTAAATATGGCATTGATTATGCTGGTTTTTGTTTGTATTGCCGTCTGGGCAATTTGTCAACTTGAGCTGCCAGTATTCAAACATGAATAAATGCCTGATCTGGCTCTGGCCAGATAAAATCTAAAGATCTGAAAATAAGGCCAAGTCGATAGACTCAGCCTTGATTCAATCACTCATCAATAAATACAGCGAATTCTTCTACCGGGACACGCGGCGTAATAAAGCTGTTAATGATCTGCTCTGGATCGGCATAGCCCAAGGCCATGCCACAGACCAGTTCTTCATGTTCAGGTGCACCGACCAGATCGAGTACGATGGGATGGAAATGATTCCAGGCGGCCTGCGGGCAAGTATCCAGACCGCGGGCTTTTGCTGCAATCATGACATTCTGGATCATCATCGAAATATCCATTTTCGAACCAATGGCCAAAGAGCGATGTACGGTAAAAAACAGTCCCACCGGTGCATCAAATAATTCAAAATTACGCAGCTGCTGCCGTGCCATTTTTTCTTTTTCGCCTTTTTGAATATTCAGCAAACCATATAAGCCCCAACCATTTTCACGACGACGTTCAATAAACGGCGAGAGCCATTGTTCAGGATAATAGGCAAAGGTTTCTTGGTATTGTTCCGCCAGCTCGGGATTGGCATAGATTTGCATTTGGGCCTGACAGACGCGTTCTACCAGTTCATCGCGTTTTTTACCTGTCACAACATAGACTTTCCAAGGTTGGGTATTGGTGCCCGAAGGTGCGCGGCTGGCCACAGTTAAAATCTGTTTCAAGATGTCTGTACTGACCGGCGTATTTAAAAAAGCGCGCACCGAATGGCGAGAGGTGATCGTTTGATCTACAGCATGAACAAGTTTTTGATCCATTTTGATGTCCAATCGAATATCCATATGAAGTTTTGAATGACTATAAACTAAACAAACAGTAGGGTGGACAGAAAAATTAAATCCTTGGCCCGAATGGAAAAAGTATTTATCAGTGAAACAAAAGATTGATATCTAGCTTGATGTTTTAAATAGCCTCAGTCAAATAGCTAGGGCATTGGTTAAAAAGCTTTGATGAAATTAAAAATTAGCTTAAAACTCGGATGCTTGAGCCATTTGAGCATAACAATTGCCTGCACAGATGAAGTGGATTGGGATAGAAAACCATGTTAATTTCATTGAAATTTCTTGGTTTGATAAAGTTTTAAGTAAGAGATTAATATTTTTTTTCGATAACTAGAGAGTTTGACCCTCATCTAAAAACCCTAGACTAATAATTATTTTTTATAGATTGATTAACTATTCTTAATAAAAAACAATAAAACTTTATACAAAGAAACAGCATAATATGCAGCTTTTCATCTTAATCCATGCGCTTTGGGAAAATTCAAGGTCGGCATGCACAAGATTTATTTTAAATAACGCTATTCCAAGTGGCTTGAATTAAGCTAGTCAGGTTAAAAGCGCTCACTAAACCTTGGTGTTTTTTGAGAAGTAGAACACAGTCTTATAGATCTGACTCTCCTGTTAAATTTGTATGCTTATACCATTCATTGACAGCAATAGAGCTTAAATCAAAGCTGTATTTTGGCTTTTATAAATCTCTCATTTGTTGAATATGATCGTGATGATGATATTCATAAGTTTGAAAGAGATGGTGGATCATTTTGTTATTTTAAAAGCATTAGATGAGGTCAGAATATTTTAGGTCGAAATCGATGAGAGATCTAAAGCTCGGTATCTCTGCATCACTTTTAGAATGATAAAAAATCAACATTATCTTGGGCAAAAAATTATGGATTTTACTTTTAACGCATTTTATACCTTGATTGCCGCAGTTATTGTTTTGTTACTCGGCCGATTCCTGGTTAATAAAATCGATTTTTTAAAGCGCTACAATATTCCTGAGCCGGTCGCGGGCGGTTTGGTTGCGGCGATCATCTCATTGCTGGTGCATTCATTGTGGGGATATAGCATCACCACCAGTGCAGAATTACAAACCAGCTTTATGCTGATTTTCTTTGCTTCGATTGGTCTGAGTGCCAACTTTTCCAAGTTGCGTGAAGGCGGGATCGGTCTGGTTATTTTCCTGTTTGCTGTTTCGGCTTTCATTATTTTGCAAAATGCAGTCGGCATGAGTCTGGCCACCTTGCTCGGTATTGACCCATTGATTGGCCTGATTGCAGGCTCAGTTACCTTAACCGGTGGTCATGGTACCGCGGGGGCATGGGGGGAAATTTTTGAAGTTGAACATGGTATTCAAGGTGCGCTGGCACTAGGTATGGCCAGTGCGACTTTTGGATTGATTATCGGCGGTATTATTGGCGGACCTTTGGCCAAGTTGCTGATCAACCGTTATAACCTGGCGACTGCACGTACCGATCAGCAGATCGAAAAGCGTGACAATACGCCAATGGACAGCACCACCAGCGAATATGTACCGTTTGAATATCCGCATCAGGTGCGTTTAATTACCGCTGATAATGCAATCACGACCTTGGGCCTGTTTGCAGGCTGTTTGGCTTTTGCAGAGTTTATGACGGGTTTCAGTAAAGGTACAGCATTTGAACTGCCAACATTCGTGTGGGCATTGGCGGGTGGTGTCATCCTGCGTAATGTACTGGAAGGTATTTTCAAAGTTCAGATTTTCGATCGTGCGATTGATGTGTTCGGTAATGCTTCATTGTCGCTGTACTTGGCGATGGCATTGTTGTCATTGAAATTATGGCAATTGGCTGACCTTGCAGGACCACTGATGGTAATTCTGGGTGCACAGACTATCACCATGGCTTTGTATGCCGGTTTTGTAACTTTCCGCCTGATGGGCAAGAACTATGATGCTGCGGTACTTGCAGCGGGTCACTGTGGTTTTGGTATGGGTGCAACACCGACAGCGGTTGCCAATATGCAGGCGATTACCAATATGTATGGTGCATCACATAAGGCCTTCCTGATCGTTCCATTATGTGGCGCGTTCTTTGTTGACCTAATCAATGCCACTGTTATTCAAATGATCTTGAAGTTCTTTGTATAATTTAGACCTGATACGATGAGTCATAAGCTCATAAGGATGTGACATGAATGATCAGTTAAATGAAACATTGCTTGGCTGGATTAATGCCGTGAATGGTCCTTTGTGGGACTTTCTGGTGGTGTTTCTGGTCGCAGTTGGTATTTTCTATACAATCATGACCGGTGCAGTACAAATTCGTTTGTTCTGGCACAGCATGAAAGTCATGAAAGGCAGCCGTGGCAAGGTTCAGGATGCGCACGGCATTACCCCGTTTCAGGCCTTTGTCACTGGTCTTGCAAGCCGGGTCGGGGTGGGTAATGTCGCCGGTGTGGCCATTGCCATTGCGATTGGCGGACCGGGCGCGGTGTTCTGGATGTGGGTTACTGCATTTCTGGGTATGAGCTCTGCTTTGGTGGAATCCTCATTGGCGCAATTGTTTAAGGTGCGCGATCATAAAAACCAGCAATTCCGTGGTGGCCCCGCGTATTACATTACTCAGGGTCTAAAACAGAAATGGCTCGGGATTGTCTTTGCAATTGCATTGATCACGACCTATGGTTTTGTGTTTAATGCGGTTCAGGCCAATGCCATTACCGGTGCAACATCACACGCATGGGGCTGGGATCAGGCCAATATCATTTTGCCTTTAGGCGGATTGGATTTTGAAGTTTCCTGGATTGGGCTAGTCTTAGTATTGATTACAGCTACAATCATTTTTGGCGGTATTAAACGTATCGCCAAAGTGGCAGAAAAGGTAGTGCCCTTTATGGCGCTACTGTATCTGGCGGTGGCTTTATATATTGCGGTTATCAATTACGATCTGCTCCCATCCATCTTCCAGCTTATTTTCAGTAAAGCCTTTGAATTTGAAGCCGCTGCTGGTGGTTTCTTTGGTGCCATGGTGTCTATGGCCATGATGATGGGGATCAAGCGTGGTCTGTTCTCTAACGAGGCCGGGATGGGTTCGGCACCGAATGCTGCTGCAGCCTCGGATGTCAAACATCCAGTCAACCAGGGTCTGGTACAGATGCTCGGAGTATTTGTAGATACCTTTGTGGTGTGTTCATGTACCGCGATTATTATTCTGGTTTCGGGTCTGTATGAAAATGCAGGCTTTGAAGGCGTGACCTTGACCCAGATGGCACTCGAAAGCCAGATTGGTGCCTGGGGTGATGACTTCCTGGCTTTGATTCTGTTCCTGTTTGCCTATTCTTCGATTATTGGTAACTATGCCTATGCCGAAGGAAACGTCCAGTTCATCAATAACAATAGCCGGGTTATGTTGATTTTCCGTTTATTTGTATTGGTGATGGTGTATTTCGGTTCCATCGCCAGCGTGCCATTGATCTGGAATATGGCGGATCTGTTCATGGGTGTGATGGCAAGTATCAACTTGATTGCGATCCTGTTGCTGATGCCATTCCTGCTGATGCTACTCAAAGATTATACCGGTCAGTTGAAGCGCGGTGTGAAAGAGCCTGAATTTAAACTGGATAACCATCCTAAATTTAAAGACAAGGTTAAATCAGATATCTGGTAAGACTTGAAATAAAAAGCCCCGATCATTCGGGGCTTTTTTGTGCCAATGTTTTATTTAGAAGAAATTTAAATAACTTTGATAAAGCACGAAGCCGAAAATCAGGCTGAACCAGACCGGTAATTTTGAACGTAGCAGGGCAATCATCACCGCGACAAAGACCAGGTCGGAGCCATAACTAAAATAGCGTTGTGAAAGATCCAGCAATAAATACAGTAACAGACCCACCACCGCAGCATTGATGCCCATCACCGCCTGATGAATATGGCGCTGCTGCATCAACCATGACCAGTAGGGCAAGGTGGCAAAGATCAGGAAAAATGAAGGTAAAAAGATTGCACAGGTCGCTAAAACTGCATTCAGCCAGACATAAGGCGTCCAAGGCAGCAAGGCCCCGATATAACTGGCAAAACTGAACAAAGGTCCTGGCATGAGCTGGACAAATGCATAGCCAAGATCAAAAGATTGTGCACTCACCAAACCGGTTGTGACAAAGTCCTGATGCAACAAAGGTAAAATCACATGACCGCCACCAAACACCAGCGAGCCAGTCTGATAGAAATTGGCAAAAAATTGCAGGTCTGATTCACCCCATAATTTCCCCGCTAAGGGGAGTAGAATAAACGGCAAGATAAATGCCAGTAACCAATAGGGTGCAGCGGCAGATCGAATATAAGGCGAGCTGATTGCCGTTTTGTTAATTTCTTTGGGTTTCGAATCTGATTGAGAAAAATGTCCAGCCAAGAGTCCACAGATTGCGCCCAGCATAATCACCAGAATTTGGTTAAAACTCGCTGAAACCACCATCAGTAATACTGCTGAGAGTATTAAGACCGCATATTGCCAGGCCGTTTTACAGAAGCTTCTCAGCATTTGCCAGAATGCCCAAGCGATTACAGAAAATACAATTAGCTGGATGGTATGAAAGCTGTTTGAGTTTAAAATATGAAAATAGCTTTGACCCAATAACGCTACCAAGCCCATCAGAATCATTGAGGGCAGGGTAAAACCCAGCCATGCGATCACGGCACCAGTATAGCCCCGTTGTAGATAACCGATCGAAAGCCCCACCTGACTGCTGCTCGGCCCGGGTAAAAGTTGCGCCAAAGCGACCAGTTGACTGTACTGGGTGTCATTCAGCCATTGCAGTTGCATCACAAATTTTCGGTGAAAAAACACCAAATGTGCTGCCGGACCGCCAAATGAAATGCAGCCCAGTTGCAGAAAAATCAGGAAAATCCGGTACAGTGAGATTGAAGGCATACTGTTATGGGGAAAAATGAAGATAAAGTAGCTGAACTGTATGACAGTTTTACGAAATTCTACAGACTATTTATGCATGTGTTTATACACTATGCTGCTTTAGATTAATGAGGACATTCTCTGCATGCAGAAATATGTGTTGAGTATGGTGATACTGGGTACATTTGGCCTAAGTGCTTGCCAAACGACTCCAATGACAGCCCAAGCGGCAACCAGTCATTTGCAACCTGCTGCACAACACGGAGAAGCTCAGGCACGTCTGAATCAAATTGATTTTCAAAAGATCAAGCAAACCCAACAGCGTCCCGTAGTTGCTTTAGTCCTAGGCAGTGGTGGTGCGCGTGGCTATGCGCATATTGGTGCGCTGGAAGTACTAGAGCAGGCGGGTATTCAACCAGATTTTATTGTCGGAACCAGTGCCGGTAGTATCGTTGGATCTATTTATGCCAGTGGTAAACCGGCGATTGAACTGCGCAATATTGCTCTCAGCATGCGACCGAATGATGTCCGTGATATCAAACTGGCCAGAAAAGGATTTTTTGATGGCAAGAAAGTTGAAGATTATGTCAATTTGCAGGTCGATCAAACTCCACTAGAAGCCATGAAAATCCCGATGTTTGTGGTGGCCACAGCACTAAAAGAAGGCAAGAAAGTCGTTTTTAATTATGGCAATACTGGACAGGCAGTACGTGCTTCAGTGTCGATTCCGAGTATGTTTATTCCAACAATAATTGAAGAAAAAGAATATGTCGATGGCGGGCTGGTCAGCCCGGTACCGGTGAATGTGGCACGTGAGCTGGGAGCAGATATTGTGATTGCGGTTGATATTCTGGCACAGCCTATTCATACGGAAACCAGTAATGTCTGGGGACTGTTTAACCAGAATATTAATATTATGCAGCAACACTTGGCACAAGAAGAATTAAAGCATGCCGATGTGGTGATCCAGCCCGATTTACGGGAAAAAGGACATATCTTTGATGTACGTGGCAGAGAATTAACCATGCAGGCCGGCATTGATGCTGCACAGTTAAAACTGATGGATATTTCTCTCGCTTATCAAAAATATAATTATGCTCGCGGCCATCATATTCCGCTCTTTGTGGCTCAGGAACAGCAGCAGCCCTAAAGCATATTGCGGTTAAATTTTTTTGTTCATTTTTTATGAGATCGAACCAGGTAGGCAAAGCTATTGCATCCCTATGCTTTCCAGATTCTGATCTTAACACTGGCTGATCGTTATAAAAGATTAAATCATTGTTTCTGCATATGAATTGGCCAGAATTTTCAGGAGAGATAAACTTTATTTTGACTATAAGTTGTTGAATTATAAATTATATTTTTTTTGGAATAAGTGTTGCTTTTCTAAGTCGAAATTTTAATATTATTATTCCTATACTTAAGTTGATCAAATATTTAAATATTGTTCATGACAGAATGTGCTTTGAAAGATTAATGAATAGATGTAACGACAATGAATCAGATTAAAATTGGACATCAGGTCAAGTTGGCGCAATTTGAACACTATATTTTTACAGTGACAGCTGCACATCCGGATGGTTCTTTCACGGTCACTACCACACTGGATGGTCAGCAAATTCTCAGCTATGAAAATGTCGCCCAGGAAATGTTAAAACCACTCATGCGCTAAATCAGTAATGATTTATCCAACATCTTGAATTATTTTTTGCAAAATGAGAGCGGCCCGAAAAAAACTTGAGCTGGGTAAGCAGATGCTTTGGATCAATAAGTGTTTATTTGTTTGGAACTTAGCTTCTTGCTGAGCCTTGAGATCTGTTAAATATATTTTTTTCTGTATGAGTGCAGTTTCTATATCAATAATTATGATGCTTCATTTGCCGAATTGAACATTTTATTCATGTTAAAAACGCTATAATAATAAGCGATAACCTTGTCATTCAAAGAGTTCAAAGAAAACGATGGCCCCTTTAGATCAAATTGCAGCAGTGTCAGATGACCAGTCAGAGTTAACGATGTCAGTTCTCATGACGCCAGATATGGCAAATTTTTCAGGAAATGTTCATGGTGGAACCATTCTGAAATTACTGGATCAGGTGGCGTATGCATGTGCGAGTCGCTATTCGGGCAGTTATGTCGTGACCTTATCGGTAGACAAGGTGAACTTTAAGGAACCAATTCATGTGGGTGAGCTGGTAACTTTCTTGGCCAGTGTCAACCATGTTGGTCGCACCTCGATGGAAATCGGGATTCGTGTAGAAGCGCAGAATATTCAAAAAAGAACGGTACGCCATACCAATAGCTGTTATTTCACTATGGTGGCCGTAGATGAAAATGGCAAACCGAAACAGATTCCGGCTTTGAACCTGGACAATGACTGGAAACGTTGCCGTTTTGAAGCAGCCGAACAGCGTAAAGTCGCGCGTTTGCAAGAGAATCATCATCCTTCATGCAGTATTTATAAAAAGACTGCACAGAGTTAAGCGGTGATTTAAAAACATCTTCATAAGAGTAATGCCAGTCAGTTAACCAATTGACTGGCATTTTCTTTTTTAAATTGAGGATTATATGTGATAGGTGGAAAAGTCATCCGCAACTGTTTGAGGCATGGGGTGTATTGCACCGCAAGATTAAAAAAATGATGGTCTCCATGACAAATTGACGAGTCGAGGGTGGCTGACGAGTTTTGCGGTGAGGAATATGACTGCAAGATGCCTTCCTTGCGAAGTTCCGCTGCTCATTTGAATGAAACCAAAGTAACAAATGATATTGAAAATATTTGATTTAAAACCTTCAGACTCCATCATGAACGACTAAGCAGTTAAAGCGTCTATTTTTAAATTCTTTAACTGATCAGCATTACTTTATAAGAGAGTCTTTTTACTTTAATTTCAGTTTATGTCTGGAGTTTTATCGTTTTTTGCTCTAACATAAAACGATACGTATCGTATCGTATCGTATCGTATCGATTGTGTTTGAAGATAAGTAGACTTTATGAATCATGACGAAAAAAGCTCACGACGACAGCAATGTATTTTGCAAGCGGTTGCCGATGCATTGGCAGAGGGAGAGTATCATCAACTGACTATTGAGGCTGTTGCAGCACGAGCTGGGGTGGGAAAATCTACGATTTATCGCTGGTGGAAGCATAAATCGGAGCTGGTGCTAGATACCTTCAAACAACATACGGTCTCAGTCTTTGAGCCTGATCCTGCAAATGACCTGAAAAGTAATCTGATTCGACAGCTAAGCTTGTTGTCTCAGGCGCTCAACCATCCGATTGGTCGGGCTTTACTGGTGGTAATCGCCAATCATCGTGAACTGGCCGGTGAATTCTTTCAGCAATATTTATTGCCGCGTCGACAGCAGACTCATCAACTGATTCAGCAAGCGATTGAGCGTGGCGAGATTCGCGCGGATTATCCTTTTGATTTAATGCTGGACAGTTTGTACGGCCCGATCCATTACCAGATTATTTTTTTCAATCGTATGCCGGATGAAAATTACATCCGGGCGCTGGTTGGGTTAGTGCTGCATCCTGTTGTAATTCAAGCCTGAGCCTGGTCTATTTTTCTTAAAGTTGGTTTTTATGTCTCTCAGCCCCGAGCGTTTATGGAATCGCTCATTTATCCTGTGCTTATTCAATAACTTTTTTCTGTTTGTTTATTATTTTGCCTTACTGACCATCTTGCCGATTTACATCATGAAAGATTTAGGGGGCTCAGTCAAAGAAGCGGGTCTGGCACTGACCTTGTTTCTGGCATCATCAATTGCAGTTCGGCCTTTTTCCGGCATGATCATCGAAAAACTGGGCAAGAAAATCTCGATGCGCGGTGCAGGCGTGATTTTTGCGCTGTTTGCCTTTGGCTATTTGCTCATTGATAGCTTGTGGTCACTGTTGCTGGTGCGATTTCTACATGGCATTTGGTTCAGTATTTTGACCACGGTGGCGGTTCCGGTGGCCAATGAATTTATTCCAGAACAGCGTAAAGGCGAGGGCATGGGCTATTTTGTCATGTCGACCAATCTGGGGGTGGTATTTGGCCCATTGCTGGCCTTGACCGTCATTCAATTCACCAGCTTTAAAAGCTTATTTGGGATTCTGGCTATTATTATTTCTCTGGGACTGATTTTCTGCTGGATGCTGAAAATTACCGAACTGCCAAAATCAAGGCGGATCGGCACAGAAAAAACCAAATTGAGTCTACAAGATATATTGGAAGTCAAAGTCCTGGCGGTAAGCTGTGTGGCGTTGCTGACGGCATTTGCTTATTCGGGCATCATGAGTTTTATCACGGCATTTAGTGAAAGCAAGCAGCTTTTGGCTTATACCAGTGTCTTTTTTATTGTATTTGCGGCTTCGATGCTGTTGGTACGGCCGTGGGTCGGGAAAATCTATGATCGTAAGGGACCAAGTGCTGTCATTTATCCTTCCTTTATTTTCTTTGCGATTGGCCTAGTCATGGTGAGTCTGATATCCAATCAATGGACGCTCTGGTTATCAGCAGTCTTTGTGGGGATCGGTTATGGTTCATTATTTCCATGTCTGCAGACACTCGCAATTCAATCTGTCGATAAGCAGCGTATGGGACATGCGATTTCAACCTTCTTTACCCTGTTTGATCTGGGTTTGGCGGTAGGTTCTGTGGTGATGGGCCTATTGATCGCCTTTTGGGGCTTTGAAGCGATGTATGTGTCGAGTGCTGCACTCGTCATTGTGACGATATTGGTTTATCGTCAGTATGTGGCCAAAAGACCAACACACGCACCGGAAAATCAGGAAGCATAAAATGGAATTAAGACATTTACGTTATTTTGTCACTGTGGCCGAGGAACTGAATTTTACCCGGGCTGCGGAAAAATTGAATACTGTACAGCCTTCCTTAAGTCAGCAAATCAAGGATCTGGAGCGTGAGGTAGGCGTACAGTTACTGGAGCGAAATAACCGTAAGGTCAACCTGACCGAGGCCGGACAGGTTTTTTTAAAAGAAGCTTTGCTCAGTCTGGAACATGCAGAACGTGCGATCCACGCTGCCAGACAGATTGCCAATGCACATCAGGATCAGCTGAATATCGGATTTGTACCGGTTGCGGAAATGAAAGTCTTTCCCTATATCATGCCCAATATCCGCGCACATTTTCCTGAACTGAAAGCACTATTTCATAGTTTGACCGACGCTGAGCAGTTTAGTGCTTTAAGAAAAGGCCAGATCGATATTGCTTTTACCCGCTATCCGGGACAGTCGAGCGAGTTTGATTCGATCCGGATTTTTGATGAACCTTTAACCCTGATTGTGCCTAAAGATTCTCCGGTTGCGACCCTGCCACATGTCAGTATTAAGAGCTTTGAAAATCAGGATTTTGTCATTAGTGATGAACAGGCTTCACCACAATTGCATCGAATTATTCAAGACTTTTTTAAACAGTCCAAATTGAAGGTCAATGTGGTGCAGCATTCGACCAATATCCTGCTCAATGTCAATCTGGTCGGGATGGGCGTGGGCTGGAGTCTGGTGCCGGCCTATGTGATTCCATTACTCGGCGATAATATCGTGGTCAAAAAGACCCTTGAACCTTTGCCCATGATTGGGCTATATGCCAATTATCGTAAAGACCAAAAACATGTGGTGATTGATCTGATTTTAAAAGTCTTAAAAGAAAAGTTTTGTGTCGATCTTTTTTAAGATTTACATCTTTGGTCTGCCTATATTTTAAAAGCTGTGCGACAGAAATGATCTGTAGCACATCTGTGTAAATTGACACAGAAAACCGTTTTATACTGAAGCTCTAAAAATAAAAAATGGTTAAAGCAATATGATGAAGCTCTATAACAATCCGCAATCACGGGGCCTGACCCTGTTGCCCTTATTGAAAGAATTGCAGATTGAAGACCAGATTGAGCAGGTGGAAGTGTCCTATGAATATATGCATCAAGCTGAATATTTACAGATTAATCCGATGGGAAAAGTTCCCTGTCTGGTCGATCAGGAGATTGTCATTTCAGAAATGGCCGCCATTTTTATCTATCTGGCAGATAAGTATTCTGACCAAGGCTTGGCACCTGCTTTGGATGAACCCAAGCGTGGGGCATATTTAAAATGGATATTGTTCTGTCATGGGCCCTTCACCGAATATATCGATATAAAAAATTTGCAGGTCTCGCCAGAAAATATTGAACAGAACCGCAGAAGTTTAAGTTTCGGGAATGAAGCAGCCGTATTTGATTTTCTGAAACAGGGCATAAGCCAGGCCAATCCCTATTTGCTGGGTGAAGAATTTTCCGCAGCAGACTTATATGCGGCTTATTGTTTAGTCTTTGCGATCTCTGCAAAAATTTTACCGCCATTTGACGAGTTCAGACCCTATTTGCAGCAGATGGCCTCTCGTGATTCCCTGAAAGACATGCCGTGGTTTCAAGACTATCGAGTTTAGTTCATCGCTCTGTATCACTTGATCTGGATATCTCATCACAATAAAAAACCACGCCGAAGCGTGGTAAAAAATGACCTTAAAATTATTTCAGGTACAGTTTTTTAAACAGTTGCTGACTGGTGTTTTCCAGTGATTGTGGAATGGCCAGTGCGGCCACAAAACGGTCAGGACGCAAGATCACCACTGAATCGGAAGTATTGCCAAACCAGGAGCGAATTTCTGTGCCGCTATCACCAATGGTGATGACATCTTCAAACTGTTGGCGCTGGGTATTTTGTAACTGTACTGCCGGAATGACCTGAATAAATTTCACACCGAGGGTTTTCCACTGTTGCAGTGTCTCTGGACTCAGGCCCCATTTTGGATCGACACCCCAGGCAATAATGGCAAAATCATTGCCAATCACTTCATCCAGTAACACTGTTTCACCTGATGCAAGCTGAACTTGAGGCTGAATGAACATCTTGCCAATTGGAGAATTTTTGGCGCCGTTGCTCAAAAGCACACCATCATGATATTTCGGCATCGGTTTAAAGCGCATTTCCAGCAGGTACTGTTTGATCGGCTTGATATAGTTCAGGGCATAGGCGATACCGTCACGGACAAAACCTTGCCACTTTTTTGGTGGTGCCAATACATGACCGGCCATCACGGACAGATCAATCATGGCTTTGGCATGGTCTTTACGTTCAATCTGATAAGAATCTAAAAGTGCGGGGCCGGTTTTGCCTTGAACCACCAGTGCGACTTTCCAGGCCAGGTTAAAGGCATCCCGCATCCCGCTGTTATAACCCTGACCTTGCCATACCGGCATAATGTGCGCAGCATCACCTGCCAGTAAAATACGGTTTACCCGGAATTTGTCCGCAATACGGGCATTATGGGTATAAACACGCTGACGGATCACTTCGATGCCGTCGGTACTTGGAAGCACTTTGGCCAGTAATTTGGCAATATTTTCCGGTTTGCTGAGTTCTTCCTGAGTTTCACCCGGCATAACCATAAATTCAAAACGGCGAATTCCATGGGGCAATGCGGCGGATACATAAGGACGTACCGGATCACAACACAGGTAAATATGCGGTGTCGCAAGCGGATCATTTTCAAGATCGATCACGATCCATTGATTCGGCGCAGTTTCACCCTCAAAAGCAATGCCCAGATTGCGGCGTACATAAGAGTTACCGCCATCACAGGCAATCAGGTACTGGGCACGGACTGTTTCTGTATCCCCTTGTTCGTTTTGCAGGTTAAGCGTTACACCCTCGGCATCCTGACTAAACTGGGTCAATTGACGTGAGAACAGTACCTGCGTATTTTCATATTGTTTTAAGCTCTGAAGCAGAATCTGATCGACTTGTGGCTGAATAAAGGCATTACGGCGTGAAAATCCAAATTCACGGGTTAAAGGTTGAATATCTGCAAAACAGCGACCCTTAGGTGTTAAAAAGCGCATGGCATGATTGGGCGTGGTATGGGGCAAGACTTGATCGACCAAACCTAAGGATTGAATGGTACGCAAAGATTCATCATCGATCCCAATGGCACGTGGATAATCAATCAAACTATCGAGTTGCTCGACCATCGTGACGCTCACGCCTTGCTTGCTCAGATAGTTGGCAATGGTTAAGCCTACAGGCCCAGCGCCGAGGATTGCTACATCAGTGCTGTAATTGGTATTGCTCATAGTGAATGTCCATTCAATCGACTTGCATTTCAATCTATTAAGGGACAGTTCTGAGTTGTAAACAAGTTAGGCGATAGTAGTTGAGCTATATCAATAATATTAATTTTAAATAGATTTTTATTAATTAAATTATTGAATTTAAATGATAAAGTTAAAATAATTCAATAGTCATTCTCAATCCTGTGATCAGTTTTAACTATGATGGGCATTTAAATCTAGTCAACAAAAATGCTGAACCCGCGCAAAGCATGATTCAGCATCGATCAATATGAGGCAGTACAGGCTAAGCCTACTGGAGAAATACTGCCCTGATATTTTCTTTGATCATTTAACCCGTCGTTAAATCACTTAACGTGCTGCAGGTTGTGCAGGTGTTGCGCTTTCTGCAGCAGCTTCAGATGCAGCTGGTTGTTCTGCATTTGCGCCAGCAACCGGAGCATTTGACTCAGGCAATTCCTGGGTACTGACAATCACTTTTTCTTCAGTGTTTGTATTTGCGTTTGTTGTTTCAGTCGCGGCAAAGCTGGTGGCTGCAGCAGCAGTAAGCGTTGTTGCAAGTAAGATTTGTGCATATTTCATTTTTGGCATCCTTTATTTATGTCATGTAATTTGCCGAGCTGACCATCACATCAATTCGACAGGAGTTCATCCTAAGCACTGAAATTTTGATGAGCAAATCAATTAACAAAAGCGACACGGAGTGAATAACTCAGCATATACACAATGCAGAAAGTTGTTTAATTACTGTTAATTATGCAGTGTTCTATTTAATGAAAATGTATATGAATGTTTCAAAAAAGCTGAATTTTAAATATGAATAAACATCAAGACTCTCTATTTGAGATAATTCTATTAACTTATAAACTGATAGTTTCAAGTCGCCATTGAGCAAGAAAATGTCTCTAAAACCATGCTGTGCCCTATAATACAGGGCATGATCTTGTCTATTTAATCTCTTGAGAACCGATTTTGAAAATTCTGTCCGCAGCACAGCCGATTCCTGTCCATATCATTTCTGGATTTTTGGGGGCGGGTAAAACCACACTGCTTAAACATTTATTACAGCAGAAACCTGAACAGGAAATCTGGGCCGTACTGATGAATGAGTTCGGTCAGATCGGGGTGGATCAGCAGTTATTACCACAAGATTCAGGCTATGCGGTAAAGGAATTACTGGGTGGCTGCCTATGTTGTAGTAGTCAGTTGCCGATGCAGATTGCCTTGTCACGTTTACTGTCCGAAGTGAAACCGGATCGGCTGTTTATCGAGCCGACCGGATTGGGGCATCCCGGGCAACTCCTGGAACAGTTGACCGAACCGCATTGGCATAGCCATTTAAACATGCAGGCCTTGGTCACGGTGGTCGATGGTTCACGTTTGCATGACCGGGACTGGACTCAGCAAAACCTGTATGCAGACCAGCTTAAGGCTGCGCATATTGTGGTGATTTCCCATACAGATTTAATGACAGCCGAAGATCATGCTGCGCTTATGCAGCTTCAGGCGGAATATCAAGTCTATGCCCAGCAGTGGTTGTGCACAGAGCAGGGACAGCTGAGCATTGAGCAGATTAAACAGGATTATCAAGGTTCTGTACGTCAGCTCCAGCCTTTATTAAAACAGCAACAGATCAATCCTTCCCCAGAGGTACCCGTGCTGATTCAGCAGCTGCCTTATCATTATGTGGAAAGCGCGCAGGGCTATCAGGTTGCGGGCTGGAAGTTGCCGAAACGCTGGCAATTTCATTTTTATGATTTGCTCGACTTGCTGTGTGAACAAAAAGACTGGCTCAGAATCAAAGGAATTTTTAATACCGATCAGGGCTGGAAAAGCTTTAATTTCAATCCGGAGCAGTTTAATTATCAGTCGGTCGAGGCAGGTATTGATAACCGGGTCGAAGTGATTTATCAACAGTCACGCGATTGGCTGGAGTTTGAAAGCACGTTGATGCAATGCCGTATTGATCCGGAAAAATAATAGTACTGTTTCCAGTGCACTGAATGAGTTATTGACCTAAATCTGTTCAGCAAAATACTGCTAAATCTTATATGCTAGGCGCCAAATTTGAGGATTGTGTTATGGCGTTAAAAGCGACGATTTATAAGGTTGATTTGAATATTGCAGATATGGATACGCACCGTTATGCAGATTATCAGTTGACGATGGCGCTGCATCCTTCAGAAACCATTGAACGCCTGATGGTGCGTATTCTGGCGTATGCGCGTTATGCCGATGAAACGCTGGAATTTACCAAGGATCTGTTTGAAACCGATGAGCCGGCCTTGTGGGAAAAAGACCTCACTGGTCAATTGGTGAAATGGATTGAAGTCGGTAGCCCGGATGAAGATAAAGTCAAAAAAGCCAGTGCGCGTTGTAAGCAAGTGGCTGTGGTGACCTATGGTTCTGCGGTAGATGAATGGTATAAGCGCAGCAGCAAATTAAAGACGTTAAAGAATGTGGAGGTGTGGAAATTATCGACTACAACCACCGATGCATTGCCACAATTATGTGCACGCACCATGCAGTTACAGCTCAATGTGATGGATGGTGAATGGACTCTGATTGGCGATCAGGGGCAGGTGCTGGTCGAGTGGGAACAGTTACAATAAGGACGCATAAGGATGCACGTCTGGACTTGTATCCTGTCGCTTAAATTGCGTATACCTGAGGAATAAAAATACTCAGGGTTATGTCATGTACCATGAACTTTATGATTTACTGCTGGCCGTCGCGATCGGGGCCATTATTGGTGCAGAACGTGAATATCACAGTAAATCTGCCGGACTGCGTACCATGATCATGGTCAGTCTCAGCTCCTGTCTGTTTACTATCATTTCCCTGAAAATAGGCGTGGAAAATCCTGACCGGCTGGCGGCCAATGTCCTGACGGGGCTAGGCTTTTTAGGGGCAGGGGTCATTCTCAAAGATGAGAACCGTATTTCAGGAATTACCACGGCCACCACCATCTGGATGACCGCAGCACTGGGCATGGCAGCCGGTGCGGGTTATGAAATCCTGAGTATCTGGGCCACTTTAATGGTCATGGTGGTACTGGTTCTACTGATGTATGTACAGCGCGGGATCGAGTCGCTGAATCAGGAACGTAATTACGAAATTGTCTGTCCTTTTGAGAAACATGAGCTCAACCATTATGAATCGCTTTTCAAACAATATAAGCTAAAAGTAATGCATTCTTCACAGCGCAAGGTTGAGCAGCAGATTAGCGGAAGATGGGTGCTGATGGGATCGGCCAAAAACCATCAAAAACTCACCCTGCATTTACTCAATGATCAGAATATTCAGGAACTCAGCTTTTAATCCATCAAGGACTAAAGCCTAAAAAAATCAATCAATCCGGTTTATACTGGTTTTTGAATTTATGCCAATCTCAGGTAAATAAGCATGATTAACGAACTTGAAATTATTGATTTAAAAGTAGGCGAAGGGAAAGAGGCGGTAAAAGGCGCGCTGATTACCACACACTATACCGGCTGGCTAGAAGATGGAACCAAGTTTGATTCATCGATTGATCGCGGTAATTATTTTGAAACCGTGATCGGAACAGGCCGTGTGATCAAAGGTTGGGATCAGGGCATTTTGGGCATGAAAGTGGGCGGTAAACGTAAACTGCTAGTGCCGGCACATTTGGCCTATGGCGAACGTAAAATGGGCAAAGTGATTCCAGCCAATTCAGACCTGATTTTTGAAATTGAACTGTTTGATGTAAAAACACGTGATTAATTCATTGAAATAAGATTCCTTCAATATCATGAGTGAATGCTGATCGGGAGAAGTCTCAGTATTGGGGGCTTCTTCCGATAAACTACAAAAAAATATTTGAACTCCCTGATATTCCAAGTAGATTATAAGAAGAATAAAGCTCTTTTTCAGGAAACTACTGTCTTTGCAAAACGTGATAAGGAATGTCTATTTTGTAATGTGGGTTTGGGCCATAAGCTGGGGCATCTTGATGAGCACTTCAGTATCTGCCCAGATCGCTGCCACATCCCCCGGGGTGCAGCAGCAGTTCCGTGATCATATCTCTGAAATTCATTTTAGCGAACACAGCAGCAGCCCTTTGCAGGGGAAATGGTTATTTTATCCGAGCCAGTTTATTGTCCAGCCAAGTTCCGTACTGTTATCAAAAACAGTGGAATTACCGGCTTCCTTTAAAATACTGACCAACTCAAATATTGGTTATGGCACATTTATTAGTCATTATAAAATTCCCCAAGAATTTATCGGACGCCGGATTGCCATTCGGATTCCTGCTCAATATGGCGCTTATCGGGTCTATGTAAATGGCGAATTTATTGTCCGGCTTGGGCAAATCAGTAAAACACCTGAACAGCAGATCACTGAAAAAGCCCCCCGGATTGGCTATTTCGTTGCAGACAGTGAATACATTACCTTAAGCATTCAGGCCTCGAATTACACTCATTTGCATGGAGGGCTGGAACGCCCAATGCAGATTGGGGTCGCAGGTACAGTCAATCGTCAATTCCAGCAGTTGATGATGAGTATTGCCATGGCCTGTGGCGCAGTACTCGGGGTGGGTGTTTTCAATATCCTGTTTTCAATATTTCGAGGATCGAAAGAGCGTAATAGCAAAAGCATTTTTGTGTTTGGCTGTTTTATTATCTTTCTGGCCCTGCATAATATGTTTTCAGCGCCCTATGCCTATTCGGTATTTACCAATATCGACTGGTTATGGGGAACACGTTTAGAGTATCTGTTTACGTTTCTGGCGGTATTATTTTTCCTCAGTTATATGCATCTGTTTAATCAGCGCTATTTAAAACCGCTGATTTATTATATTGCGATCGTCTTATTGATTTTGAATATCAGTGTGACGCTATTTTCTACCCCCGAGTTATTTGAACGTCTTGCGCTCTATAGTGCGATTTATGGTCTGGTGATTATTGGGAATTTTATGTACGGGTTTTATCAGACCCTACGTGATAAGCAACCGTATTCACGCCTGAATCTGTTTGCCATTATTTTCTTGTGTCTGACATTTTTAAATGACTATCTCTTGCTGATTAATGTCATTCAAACCACACATTTGTCTTTCATTTCCACCAGTTTATATGCCTTGTTGATTATGTTTCAGCAGTCTAGACACTATGCGCATCAAACTTATCAGACAGAACAGCTAAATTTTAACCTCATCGAGCTCAACAGTTCGCTTGATCAAAAAGTCAAAGAACGTACCCAGCAACTGCATCAACTGAATGCCAAACTGGAACATCAGATGAAGATTGATGCGCTGACCGGTGCTTTTAACCGGCGTGCTTTAAATAGTGAAATCCAGCAGAAGTTTTTGCAAAGCCAGCAACATTCACATGCCACACTGCTTTTTGCCATGCTGGATGTTGATTATTTTAAAAATTATAATGATCATTATGGCCATTTAAAGGGTGATGAGATTCTACAAAACCTGGTTAAAGTGATTCAGTCCAGCTTGCCTCAATCGGGTTATCTGGCGCGTTATGGCGGGGAGGAATTTGCCATTCTGCTTGGTGATATACCGATTCAGGTTGCCCTGCAATATCTGGAACGTGTCATTCAGCAGATTCGGGAGCAACAATTTGAACATCTAAACCGGCCGGATGGCAAAGCCTGGATCACGGTCAGTGTGGGCGCGGCTTGGATAAGCCCACAACATCAATATGCCGATATTCATGCCTTGATGAAAGCTGCAGATGTACAGCTGTATCTGGCTAAACAGACCGGGCGTGATCAATTAAACTTTGAGCAGGGCGCGGATTAAAAAACGTATTTATACAGATATGATCCATCATCTTGTGAATGTGCAGGGCTGGAATCAAATCCACATCGCTGATAATAGCTGAGGGCTGTTTGAGTCGACTTGACTGCAATCTGATAGATTTTTTTCTCTACTAATGCTGCATGCATTTGATTAAATAATTCGGTGCCAAATCCAAGCCTCTGGCAATGTGGGGCGACATAATGCATCCGGATTTCTCCAGTATCACTGACCAATAAAAACCCGACTACTTTGTCGTGCACAAGGCAAACCCAACAATCGTTATAAAGCATATCGACAATCAGGCTGGCATGATCAAATTTTTCCAGCCAGCTTTGGATGCGACTGTCCTCACGTTGATGATCTAAAACACAAGATTGAATACTGTCATGAATCACCTGAATAATTTGAGGTATATCCTGAATCTTCCCTTCACGAATCACCATGTTATTCATTTTCTCGAACATTTACAGGAAGGCTTCATTGGAAGAGAAATGCAGGTTGAAACAAAATAACAATCTTGTAGTTTTTTGAGAGGATTTTCTTAAAAACCAGTAGGTGAAGATAACTTATGTTGCTGATCTGTCGGTTTTGTTTATCTGATTTTCTAGAATCAACGTTTCTCAGGAGCGGGTGCTCAAATTTACAGCAAGCTTTACTAGAATCGCCGTGCTTACTTTAAATCCCCATAAAATCGAGTCAAGGATGCCATCATAGAAATAGTGCAGGAGTTTGCACTGTCTAAAAAATAGACGTATGCTAGGTGTTAGGCCATTATTCAAATGAATATGAAGTGCTCGGTAATAAAAATAAAATCAGCCACACGAGATGATCTACTATGTTTAAATTGTTGCTCTTGCTGTGTATTTTTTTGCTGTTCAATGCTGCCTGGATCGTGGGGCGGAAAATTTATAAAACTCAGTCTTATCTCTCTGCGCAGCGTGCAGAAAAACCTGAACAAATTGCTAGTATTTCAGAACATGTCATGACCACGCATGAGGAACAGGTGCATCTGGTTGATGCTTATGAACTGGAACTGTTTGATGATGTTGCTCAGCTGTTTTTTCAGCGTCATGTAGCTATTCAGGACAGGGCACAGGCAGAGCAGTTACAGCAGGAAATCTTGCAAAAAATGCCCATGCAAAGCAGTACACAAATTCGTCAGATGGATTTAGGGGAGTGGTCGATTTTCTGGAATTTTTACCATCAGTCACTGGAATATTATGTCGGCCGCTATGGCGTGTTTTATACGCATGTCGACCGTTTTGGCCAAGAGCATCGTCAGGAAATTCGTACCGATCTTTTACGGCCAGATTGTGCTTGATCTCTCTGCTCAGGAAGCTTGTAAGTTTTGCAGGAGACGATAGGCGTTAAACATCAAGCTGCATATTTAAGCCGATGTAATTCGGAAAAGGTATTTAAGGCATCTTGCCAGATTTTTTCTGCCCCCTGACGGAAATAGCCCATATGACCAATGTCCTTTAAACCATAATCTTCAGCTTTAAGATCAATATAATGCACGTTTGCCTGACGGTAATATTGCATAAAAGCATGTCTGGAATTAGGCAGGGCCCAGGCATCATCGAGAGCAGCAACCGCATAAATCGGAGTACTTACCGCAGCATAACGTATGTGTAAGTCTTTCAAATCCGGATCGGCAAAGAAATAGGTCGGATATTTGCACCACTTACGCCACTGACGATAGACATCACGTGGCAAGTCTGCACCCATGTTAAATTTGCTCCATGGCAAATAGCCGGTGATTGCTACGAGTGGAGGGAAAACAATATTCCAGATCATCTGAACCTTGATTTTTTCCTTGAGCGGCATATAACCATGCCAGCCGGCGCCTGTGCCATAACAGTACATCGCTTCGATGCGGTCATGATGTTTGCACAGACCTAATGCCTGACCTCCATAGGAATGGCCAATCATATAAATATCCAGTCCTGTCCGGCCCAAATATTCAATTGCCGCACTTAGATCATATTCTCCCCAGTCCAGATAAGACATTTTAAAGCCTTTGAGCTGTTTCGGTGCGGAAGCGGCCACCCCTCGATAATCGAAGGTCAGCACCTGAAAACCGGCATGAGTTGCATATTCTGCAAAACGGCGATAAAACGCTTGCGGTACTCCCGTCGCACAGGCAACGACAATATTGGCCTTCGCCACAGACGGTGTACGGTAGAGTTTGCCACTTAAGCTATAACCATCTTCTGCCAGAAACTGGACACTTTCTACCTGCATTTTTCCCTGCACCATGAGTATATCCTTCGTTATATTGGATGAGATCTTGTTTTTTGTGCGCTAGCTTATGTTTAATCCAATAATGGGCCAGATGTCAAAACTCGGCAGTCGTATAGCGAGAAGAACCCTTTAAACATATATGAAGATCGCTGCGCTATCATCATGTCTAAACAGGGAAAAATAGTATGATTATTGATTTTCAGCAGACGCAATTACAGAAGTTTATGGCTCTGGCAATGAAGATCGAAGCGCAACCTGAACTGTATGTGCAGTTTGATTCGGTTTCAGACTTTTATAAAGCAGACTGGCTGCGGGATTTTCCAAACGGCACCACATGGTATGTGTCCGGTCTAGACGATGGCGCCGATGAATTTCATGTCGTGATTGACTATGCCACAGCGCAGCTACAGATCAGTTGTGGCCAGACACAGTTGTCTGCAAAACTATCTTGCAAAGATTGACCGAATTGCCGCTATTTCCCGATAAAAGAATAATGACAGATGCTATAAAGTTGATATAAATTGCAGAATCATCTCTGTGTTTGGTTTTATTTGCGATAGTCCGGAGTGACCTAAGCGAATAATGCAATAAAAATAAGGAAAAATAGCATGGCACATCAGTTCACTGTGAAAGCAATTATCAATGGCGTGTCTATTGATGAATTTAAACGTCTGGCCAATGATATTCGTTTGCATGAGGCAGTCTGTCATCGAATTCCTGCGCAAAATTTAGAAATACTGGTCTCGGAAAAGCAGGGGCATATGTATACCTTGAAACGTGCCTATAATCTGGATGTCAACATCCCGGATATGGCAAAAAAATTACTCAAGGATGCATTCCGTTTGCAGCGTACCGATATCAGCGATCTGAATCAAATGACATCGACGGTACAACTCGGGGCAAATTTACCGATCGAGGCGACCTGTCAGCGTGCAGTCACTGGAGATGAAGACCAGATCCAGTTTCAGCTTAACTGGACAGTAAAAGTTAAAGTACCATTGCTCGGCGGTATGCTGGAAAAGCATGCAGAAGGCGAGATTCGTAAATTTAGTGAAATTGAACTCAGTATCGTTGAAGATGAATTACGCAAGAGCCTAACAGCCTGAATCAGTGCACCCATCTCGTTCACCAATATTTAAAAAGGGCACTTTTAAGCTGGGTGGTGGCGGTCAATTCGGCAATGTATAGCCATTTAGCTTGCTGCCGTTCTCTAAGCAATGCGGCTTAAGACGTAGAAAAATAATAAGGCAATACAGATGGGATTGAGTGCCGTTTGATCGACTGAAGAAACGGCATCATATTATTTGTATTTATGCCGCTAACTTTGAGCTTAATCACTTCTTCTATGATATTGCATCCCCAGTCGATAAGCGAGTTGATCCACATTCAGTAATTATCTGCGCGTACTGCGCAACATGAGCTAACCATCTGCATGCTATTGTTTATATAGCTATTTTTAGATTAGTGAAGTAGGCTGCTGAATTGCAGTGCCATAAGCAAAGACTTCGACCATACCGCCTTGCATGCCCAGTTCCGTAGTGCTCAGCCGAATCCCCATAATCTGGGTGGCTCCGATTTTTTCAGCTTCAAGTTTTAAACGTACAATCGCCTCACGCCGTGCCCGCTCTACCACGCTTTCATAGCTGGTCAAACGACCTCCCAACATGTTCTGCACATTGGCAATTGCGTATTTAAAATAATCATGGGAAATAACCACATTACTGCTGATCATCTGTCCGGAATGTTCAGATAAGATAAAGCGGCTGTTGTTGACCTGGATATAAGCCAGTCGTTGTTCCTGTTCGTCTAGATAACGAAAATGTTTGCGTTCGTTATAACGACCAAAGCCAAAACCGACGCTAAACAGAATGACAAAAATGACGATCTGAAAAATTAAACCGTCCATGAATTATTCTGCCTGTGGAAAAGGGTCGGGTAATTTTGGCATGACTGGATCAACAATGACTGCCGTTCCATAGACAAACAGTTCAGAGGCGCCTTGGGCAATATTGGAGGTCGAGAAACGAATACCGACAATCGCATTGGCACCCATGCTACGGGCTTTTTCAACCATCCGGTTCATCGCTTCCTGACGGGATTCTTCCAGCAGCTCGGTATAAGCAGTAAGTTCACCCCCGACAATATTTTTCAGGCCAGCGAGTAAATCACGCCCGACATGTTTGCTGCGTACCGTACTGCCATAAACCACATCAATTTGTTGGCGAATAGTATGTCCCGGTACAGATTCCAGATTGCTAAGTAACATGCGTATGTTTTCTAAATAAATTGCTGGTCTATGACAATAGGAAAACTGCCTTGAAAATGCAATAAAAAAGCCCACCGAAGTGAGCTTTTCTTTTTCTATTTTAAATCTATTTCGCCTGCTGTTCTGCTGCGCGGCGTTGTTCAGTCACGGACGGCTGATTCGGCAGGGTATCCGTGGTATTGACTTTTAAGCCTCCGCCGAGGGTCTTGTAGACTTCAACCTGATTGTTCAAGTTGGCCTGTTCAAGCAAGAGCAAGCCTTGTTCTGCGGCATAAGAGGCGCGCTGTGCATCCAGTACTGTCAGATAGCTGTCAATCCCGGCGCGAAAACGTGCCTGCGACAAGCGATAGGTGGTATTGGTGGCTTCTACCAGACGGCGCTGTGCAGCAATTCGATCACCGATGTTTTGGCGAACTGCTAGCGCATCATTTACTTCACGAAAAGCGGCTTGAATCGACTTTTCGTAATCTGATAATGCAATTTGCTGATCGGTTTCAGAAATCTGGATATTGGCCTGACGGGTACCCCAATCGAAAATTGGAATATCCAGACTTGGGCCAAAGGACCAGCCAAAACTGCCTGATTTAAACAGATCGCCTAAATCGGTCGATGCATAACCTGCTGAACCGGTCAAACTGATGGTCGGGAACAGGCGTGCGCGTGCTGCCGCAATATTGGCACCCGCTGCAGACAGACGATACTCGGCAGCGCGTACATCTGGACGGTTAATCAGCAGATCACTTGGCAAGCCTGCACCCAGTGCCGTATTGGACGTGATGCGGGTTACGCGTTGTGCCGGCAATAAAGTCGCAGGCACTTGCTGACCGACCAGCAGGTTTAACAGGTTTTGTGCCTGTGCCACCTGAGTGCGGTAATTCGCGACATCATTGCGTGCCGTTTCGACGGAAATCTGGGCCTGACGCACAGGAAGTTCGCTGTCGATCCCGACATCAAAACGTTTCTTGTTCAGGTTAAACGATTCAAGCTGTGCTTTTAGCGTTTGTTCAGCCAAAGCCAGATTGGCATTGGCAAATGAATAGCTGAGCCAGGCTTGAGACACCTGACCAATCAGTGCAATTTGCGTCGCATCTCGCGCACTTTGAGTCGCCAGGAAGTTATCCAGTGCATTGTCACTTAAGCTACGTACACGCCCCCAAAAGTCCAGCTCAAATGCGGTTACACCCAGACCTACATTATAGGTGGTTACAGCACCGCGGCTTTGAGGATTGCTACTGCCCGTGTCTTGACGTAACACGCTGCCACTGGCACCAATGGTCGGTAACTGATTGTTTTCAGTAATCTGATACTGTTGCTGGGCGCGTTGAATATTCAGGGCAGCAGTGCGCAGATCACGGTTATTGTTTAATGCCAGATCGAGCACCTGTAACAGGCGCTGATCGGCAAAAAAGTTTTTATAACCTTGTTCTGCTACAGAAGTACCAGACGCATTGGTATAGCTGCTCGGGATATTTGCCTGTGCAACCGGCTCTGGACCACGCATGCTTTGACAGGCTGTCAAAGCAAGCGCAAGGGCAGATACCGCAATGCTACGACCTGTAATAGACCATACATTTTGCATTACGACTTATACTCCTGATTTTGTTGTTTTGGTTTGTATTTAAAGATACTTCGAATCCACACGTAGAATACTGGGATAAAGAAGATACCTAACAAGGTCGAGCTGATCACGCCACCAAGTACACCATAACCGACTGAGTGTTGACTACCTGCACCTGCACCTGAAGCCAGGGCAAGCGGCAATACACCAAAACCAAAGGCCAAAGTGGTCATGATAATTGGACGTAAACGCATTTTCGCCGCATGCAAGGTTGCTTCAAATAAATCTTCACCTTGTTCTTGTAGCTCTTTCGCAAATTCCACGATCAAGATCGCATTTTTCGCAGAAAGACCAATCACGGCAATGATCGCCACCTGGAAGTAAATGTTATTCGACAGGTTCGGGTTTTGCAGCAGCACCATCCCGCCATAAGTCATGAGCAATGCACCGACGATACCCAATGGCACCACCAGCAGAACCGAGAACGGAATCGACCAGCTTTCATACAGGGCTGCCAGACACAGGAATACGATCAGGAGTGACAGGGCATACAGGAACGGCGCCTGTGCACCAGATTCACGCTCTTCCAAAGACAGACCGGTCCATTCGAAGTCAAAGCCGGTTAAGCCCATTTCTGGTAACTTCGCCGCAATTTCTTCCATGGCCACCATGGCATCACCCGAACTGATTCCCGGAGCCGGTGTACCTTGAATGTTCATCGACGATACGCCGTTATAACGTTCAAGACGTGGTGAACCATAGGTCCATTCGCCTGTGGCAAAGGCCGAGAAAGGCACCATTTCACCGCGATTATTACGCACATACCACTGGTCCAGATCTTCCGGCATCATACGTGAGCCAGCTTCACCCTGAACATATACCTTCTTGACCCGACCGCGATCAATGAAGTCATTGATATACGAACCGCCCCAAGCAATACCCATAGTACTGTTAATTTCGGCAACGCTGACACCCAGTGCACCGGCTTGTGCATGATCAACAATGACACGGTACTGTGGATTATCTTCCTGACCATTTGGACGCACACCTGCCAGACGCGAGTCTTGTGCTGCCAGGCCCAGAACCGCATTACGTGCTGCCAGAAGCTGGTCATGACTTTGACCACCTGCCGCCTTAAGCTGTAAGTTAAAGCCAGCCGACACACCCAGTTCAGGCATTGCAGGTAATTGCAGTGGCATGATGTAAGACGCATCTTTAACAATCATGTTTAGCGCCATACCACGCTGGATAATGGCACCGACTTGAGATTCCGGACTAGTACGTTCTGACCAGTCTCTCAGTTTAATAAAGGCCAGACCTGCGTTTTGACCCACACCGGTAAAGGAGAAACCCGCCACACTAAAGACTGACTCGACATGATCTTTCTCGTTTTCCAGGAAATAGTTGGTCATGGTATTGACCACCTTGTCGGTACGTTCCAGAGTGGCATTTGGTGGTAACTGAACCAGTGCCATGACCACACCCTGGTCTTCATCCGGCAAGAATGAAGACGGCAGTTTCTGGAACAACAGCACAATAATACCCAGTACCACCGCATACACGATACCTGAGAAAATCTTACTGTGGGTCATGCGATTCACGCCGCCCTGATATTTCACAGACACCTTGTCAAAGCTGCTGTTAAACCAGCGGAAGAAACGCGCAAAGATACCATTGCTTTCCGGCTTGTTCGGATCATGCTGTTTGAGCAGGGTCGCACATAGGGCAGGGGTAAAGGTCAAGGCGACAATCAGTGACAGGATCATTGCCGTGACCAGCGTAATCGAGAACTGACGATAAATGACCCCGGTGGTTCCACCGAAGAAGGCCATTGGAACGAATACTGCAGACAGCACCGAGGTAATACCAATCAGTGCGCCGGAAATCTGTCTCATCGATTTTTCAGTTGCAGACACCGGATCAAGATGCTCTTCCACCATGACCCGTTCTACGTTCTCGACTACAACAATCGCATCATCGACCAGAAGACCGATCGCCAGCACCATGGCAAACATGGTCAGGGTATTAATCGAGAAGCCGAAGACGTTAATCACGGCAAAGGTACCCAAGACCACGACTGGAACGGCCATGGTTGGAATGATCGTGGCACGCCAGTTCTGCAAGAACAGGAACATGACCAGGAACACCAGGATAATCGCTTCGATCAGCGTTTTGACTACGCTCTTGATCGACAGTTCAATAAATGGTGTTGTATCAAAGGCCAGTTGATCGACCATGCCTTGCGGATAGTTCGGACGTAACTGTTCTAAGCGTTCTTCAACCGCTTTTGCTGTATCAAGCGCGTTAGCACCTGTGGCAAGTTTAATTGCCACACCACCAGCCGGTTTGCCATTAAATTTCGAATCAAACTGATAGTTATCTGCACCGAGTTCCACCCGTGCAACATCACCCAGACGAACTTGCGCGCCCGAAGTGGTATTTTTTAGGAAGATATTGCTGAACTGTTCTGGGGTTTGTAACAGGCTTTGAGCCGTTACGGTTGCATTCAGCACTTGACCTTCAACAGCAGGAGCACCACCAAGCTGACCGACCGCAACCTGTGCGTTCTGGGTGCGAATTGCAGTCGCAATATCGCTCGGTGTTACTTGCAGGCTGGCCATTTTGGCCGGATCTAGCCAGATGCGCATCGCATAAGAGCCACCAAAGACCTGAACTTCACCAACCCCGGCCACACGGCTTAAAGGTTCAGAAATATTCGAGTTGACATAGTCTTTGATGTCATCGGCGGTCAGGCTGCCATCAGGTGAATAGAAAGCCAATACCTGAAGGAAGCTGGCACCGGATTTGGTGACACGCACACCCTGACGCTGTACATCTTCGGGAAGAAGTGCAGTGGCAGACTGTAATTTGTTCTGAACCTGAACCTGTGCGATATCAGGATCAACACCCTGGTCAAAGTTCAAGGAAATAGAAGAAGAACCGTTACCCGCGCTGTTAGACGAGATATAACGTAAGCCATCCATACCGTTCATCTGCTGCTCGATGATCTGGGTGACTGTATTTTCAACAGTTTCAGCAGATGCACCTGGATAAGTCGCAGAAATGGTCACGGTTGGCGGAGCAATCGTTGGATATTGTGCAATTGGCATTTTGCTGATGGTTAAAATACCGGCCAGCATGATAACCAATGCAATCACCCATGCAAAAATCGGGCGATGAATAAAGAATTGAGCCATGAACCATTACTCCTTATGCATTTGCAGCAGGTTTTTGTTCAGGTTGTTCTTTCTTTGCATCATCTGCCTTTTTCTCGCTTGCTGCAGGCTGTTGCGGTGCAGCACCTTGTGGCGCAGCAGCTTGAGGTTGATAAGGTTTAGCTACAACTTGCTGTTCAGGTTTCACTTTTGCAATCCCGTCCACAATCACTTTATCACCTGGATTCAGACCTTCAGTCACAATCCAGTTGTTGCCTTGAGAGCCGGTGGTCGTGACTGGACGTGGTGCCACTTTACCATCAGCACCGACCAGCATCGCCATTGCCTGACCTGTTGGAGTACGGGTCAACGCCGCTTGTGGGATCAGGAAGGCATTGGGCACTTCACCCTGTACGATTTGCGCAGTCGCAAACATACCTGGCAGGAGTAAATGGTTTTTGTTCGGGAATACCGCACGTAAAGTCACCGTACCTGTTTCCGGATTTACGCTGGCATCCGAAAATGCAAGACGGCCTTCAATCGGGTAGATGCTGCCATCTTCAAGCTTTAACTTCACTTTAGTGTTGTTTGAGCTATTCAAATCGCCTTTGTTGAGCTGCTGACGTAAACGTAAAAGCTCGGCACTCGACTGGTTGATATCCACATAAATTGGATCTAAACGCTGAATGGTAACCAATGGCTCTGGTTGATTCGCCGTCACTAATGCACCCGCAGTCACAGAGGAACGGTTGGTCTGGCCCGAGATCGGTGCACGTACAGTCGAATAGCCCAAGTTAATTTCGGCATTACGCAAGGTGGCACGGTTGGCATTCAGATCGGCTTCAGCCAGTTTGACCTGTGCCACGATGTCATCATATTCTTGTTTAGAAATGGCATTGGTTCCAACCAGCTGGCGGTAACGGCCTTCCTTCACACGTAATACACCCAGATTGGCTTCAGCACGGGCAATTGCTGCACGAGCATTATCCACGGTCGCACGGTTGGTGCTTGAATCGATTTCGTACAGAGCCTGACCTTCACGCACATAACTGCCTTCAGTGAACAAGCGTTTAAGCACCACACCACTGGCTTGCGGACGTACTTCTGAAATTTCAAATGCTGTTGTACGACCCGAGAGCTCTACAGACTGCTCTACACTTTGTGGTTGTGCAACAAGAACACCGACTTCAGTCGGTGGCATCTGTTGTTGAGCACCAGCTTGCTGGCCCTCTTTTGGATCTTTGCTACAACCAACAAGTGCAAGACTTGTTGCTAATGCGCAAGCAGTCAGGGCAGGTGCCCAAAGCTTTGCAGACATCATTGTTTCACCTCTATTAGATCTTTATCTAAATTTTCTTATTTGTGCGCCGCGCAATATCTGATCCAGACCATATACCACAACGAAATCCAAATAAAACTGATACTCCAGCCGGATATGACATCTGAAGGAAAATGTACGCCTAGATAAACTCTTGAAATCCCCATCATCAGCATCCATAAGCCTGCACCGATCATGATGATGGTAAAGCGAGAATGTTGCCGATACATGTAAATTGCCAGACAAGCCAGACATGCCGCATACAGACTATGCGCACTTGGAAAGGAACTTCCAAAACTTTCAACCAGATGCAAGGACTCTGGTGGTCGGGGTCGGGCAATTGCAAACTTTAACAGCCAAGCTAGGAGTATTCCTCCGATAATTCCGATACATATAAAAATTACGCTTGTATGCTTTTTATACCACAGCAAGGCAATACACCATAGTGTGGATAAAAATAATACAAATGGCATGCCACCTATCACTGATAAGGACAGAGTAATTCGATTCCAAAACTCGGTGCGATACAGACTCATCCCTTCCACTGCGTGCAAATCAAGCTTGCTTAAAGCAGGGATATTCAGGATGAACACACTGAAAATTAAAAATAAAATACCGACAAAAAGTAACAAGTAATGCATGCCAAAAATCCTTGTCCCTTTAACCGTTCGCAGATCGGTTAATTGTCTGGAGTAGAAGTGTACTTGTCAGTACACTTTTTTTCAAGTGTGCGTATTTTATGCGAATTCCATTTTTTTAGTAAGGAATTTGTTGCTAAATATACTGTAATTGTCGCAGTTTTAAGATTTCGTCGATGTATGATTTTCGTCAATTTCAATGCTTTGCTTGGGGGGCCAGAAGAAATCACTTGGCCGGGTCAGGAAGTGAGTCATGACCAGTTTTGCCAACGGTTTCCACTGTTCAAAACGCACCCGTCGTGCACGTAAGGCCACAATAATGGTCAAACTGAAACTGACAAATAAGTTGGTCAGGCCAATCAACAACACACCGAGGAAAGACACCACAATCAAGCCAATATCCGGGCCATTAATATTGATCAGGCCCTGAATAAAGTTGGCCGAGGCAAAGGCAATATGCCGGATATCGAGCGGCAACCCCAGAATAAAACCAATGGTGCCCATACTGCCGAGCATGATGCCAAACATGAAATTACCTGCCAGCGCTCCCAGATTACGTTCAATATAATCTGCAAACCGGTACAACCGTTCCTGTCCCATCAATTGCGATAAACGTATATGGGCTTTCAGGCGGGGGCCTACCTTGCGGTAGACGGCCATATTGTCAAAATAACCGGCCAATAACCCGGACAGGAACAGACATACCCCGGCAATCGCAGCATGCGGAATCGCCAAAGAGGTAAAGGGATTCAGGTCATGTAAGGTTTTGGTTGCCTTGGCATGATTCATTAAGGGTTCATGCAGAGCAACGTCCCACATTAAGGTAATCAATGCCGCCACCGGAATGGCAATCGAAATATTGCCCAGAATTGCCACAAACTGGGTACGGATAATATTCACAATCAGCGCAGCCAGCTCGGCAATTTGCGCCATTTTTGAGCCTTTGCGTTGCTGGACTGTGGCCGCCAGTGCAGCGGCTGTCATCGCTGGCTGTTTGGTCGCCACGGTAAAATGCAGCACATGAATCAGCATAAAACCCAGCGAATAATTCATGCTATAGCTAAAGGCCTGCATGAGAGGCGCCATGCTCAGGCGTGTCATCAGGATTTTCAGGGTGGCCATCGTCGCGATGATTGCACCTGCACCGGCGGCCGATTTGTACATGGCCAGAAAGCCTTTTTTGTCAGTACTGACATAGTGTTCGCCAGTTTTACTGGCATTCTCAGTCACCTGCAAGGCCAGGAGTTCACTGTTGGTCGCCAGCAGGGCACGTACACTGCGTTCGCTATAAATCGCTTCAGTGATATCTGCAATAAACAGGCCGATGGACTGGTAGCGTAGGTCATCCTCGTCCATGACCATGTTGAGCAGGATTTCAACCCGCTCCAGACACTGCTCCAGCAGTGCCAGCATATAGGTCAGACTCACACTGACCCCAATCCGTTTGGTAGAGCGGCGAATTTTTGCCACGACATCATGGCACTGTTCCAGCATGACCAGCGCTTGCGAAGCATCTGGCGGGGTGATCGAATCGACCAGCGTGACCGTGTTATAGCGTTTTTTGTATTCCTGAATAAATTCGTTAATCTCACGGTTCTGCACCAGAAAAGGAGATTCATATTCCATCAGTTCCGGCTGTGCATTAATAAATTCAGGATGCAGACCAATACCACTGATCCGATACGACAAAATGGTCAGGGCCTTGATGATCTGATCTTTAATCCGGGTCTTTTCAGGTTGATTGGAATGTCCCTGATTCAAAACCGAAAATAACCGTTGCCAGTCATCTTCATCAAAATAGTCGAGCCAGTATTTATCGTTAGGCTGATAAAAAACCTTGCGAAACAATTCCTGTAATTGCTGATGGTCTGGAATGATCGGCAGGACATGCGCACCAATACGCTGATTAAGCTGATTCCAGAAACCATCCAGAGACAAAATGCCGGTATCGGAAAACAGGCTGGTCTGCTTATAGCGGTTAATGATTCGCAGGGTAAAGGTCTGTAGTGCTGACACTGCATTCGGCGTCAGTAACAAAGCCTGGATAAATGCATTGAATTTTGCTTCGATTTCTTCGGTATTTCTGCTGTCTTCTGGTCTGATTCTTTCTATCAGTTCAATCAGAAGATTTTCATCCAGCACCGCCTGAGGTTGTTCAAGCTGATGCTGCATGTTTTGGAAAAGATCAAGAAAATTAATATGCATAGGCGGGCTTAAACTTTACTGTATACGGTGAAGGGCCAGTTTGGCCAGATTAATCAGAGCCTGACGATATTCCGAGTCAGGTAATGCCTGCAGGGCATGAATTGCCGTTTCAGTTTCTTCAGTTGCGCGTTGACGACAATAATCCAGTGCACCAGATTGATGGACAATTTGAATGACTTGTTCCAGATGTTCAGTCCCGCCAGTGGCAATGCTGCGGCGGATGATTTCATGCTGCTCGCCAGAGGTATTTTTGAGTGCAGCAATCAATGGCAGGGTCGGTTTGCCTTCCATCAGGTCATCGCCGATATTTTTGCCCAGGGTTTCAGCATCGGAAGTGTAATCTAGAATGTCATCAATAATCTGGAAAGCATTGCCGAAATGACCGGCAAAGGTTTTTAAAGGTGCACGGAATTCGTCTTTACCCGACAGAATTGCAGCGCCTTCGGTTGCCAGTTCAAACAGGCGCGAGGTTTTGCCATGAATGATATTCAGATAGGTTGCTTCGCTGGTTCCTGGCTGGTGCTGGGATTGCAACTGTAGCACTTCACCTTCAGCAATTTCGCAGGTGCCGGTCGAGAAATCTTTCAGCAAGACCATATTGTTCAGATCGACCAACAGGTCAAAGGCACGAGAAATCAGAAAATCACCGACCAGAACAGCAGTCTGGTTGTTCCATGTTGCATTGGCAGTCGGGCGGCCACGACGCAGCCCCGATTCATCCACCACGTCATCATGTACCAGGGTCGCTGTATGCAGCATTTCAATAATTGCGGCCAGCTTGCGATGCGCTACTAAATCTTCAGCACCACAGGCCTTGGCAGCCAACAGGCACATAATCGGACGCATGCGTTTGCCACCGGCTTCTACCACATGTTTGCTCACGGCCATCACCAGGGCGACTTTTGACGTAATTCCTTCATTAATGAATGTATCCATCGCAGCAAAGTCGTTAGCAACAGGAGCGAGAATGTCTTGCTTAAAGTCGATGGTCATGTGAAAGAAAACCTCTAGTCTGGTAAATCGCAGGTCGTAGTTTAACAATTTATAACATGAGTGAAACCTAAGAAATGCATAAACTCCACTAAAAATCAGCTTTTTATAGATCTTATTCAGATTCGAACTATATTGGCTGCCCTAAAAAATCAGGAATGCTCAGCAAATTGACGGTATTTCTCCGGCTGAGTATCTTAATCAAACTGGCCGAATTGCTGCTGTATTATTTTGTTGCTGAATATATCTTGAGTGTTTGATTTGATGGAAATTATTTAAGTGTTAAACAATTAGCACATACCTGCCATTATTATTTCGGTAAAATGGCTTGTTGTTTTTTTGAATATCCCTTAAAATCCTCGCCCTTAGATATCCCCCAGTGGCGTACGTCTTAAGATCGATATCTTCCTTTATCGGCACGACGACACGGGCTTGTTTGGAGTACATTATGTACGCAGTAATCCAAAGCGGTGGTAAACAACACCGTGTAATCGAGGGTGAAACCCTTAAAGTAGAATTATTGAAAGCTGAAACTGGCTCAACTATTACGTTTGATGACGTATTGATGCTTGTAAACGGTGAAAGCATTCAAATCGGTGCACCAGTTGTTGCTGGCGCTACTGTAACTGCTGAAGTAGTTAGCCATGGTCGTCACGACAAAATCCGCATCATCAAAATGCGTCGTCGTAAACACTACCGTAAACAACAAGGTCACCGTCAATGGTTCACTGAGTTGAAAATTACAGCTATTTCAGGCTAATTACGAGGAGTAAATAGACATGGCAACTAAAAAAGCCGGTGGTTCGACTAAAAACGGTCGTGATTCGAATCCTAAAATGTTAGGTGTTAAAATGTACGGTGGTCAATCTGTGACTGCTGGTAACATTATCGTTCGTCAACGTGGTACTGAATTCCACGCTGGTCAAAACGTAGGTATGGGCCGTGACCATACTTTGTTTGCGACTGCTGACGGCGTAATCAAATTCGAAGTGAAAGGCCAGTTCGGTCGTCGCTACGTATCTGTTGAAGCGTAATTCGCTAAAATAGAAATAAAAGCCCACAGTTGCTGTGGGCTTTTTTTATGTCTGAAAATTGACCTGCAGATTAAGCGATATTCAATCATGTAAAAATTGCGTCCGAATCTTCATCATGATGAACAAAAAAATGGATTTCGAATTAATAACAATACAAAAGTTCTTATTTTCTATCATTTTAGCTTTTAATTTTGGTTTAAGATGAGACATCAAATAAATTGCGATCACGCAAAAATATAAAGGTGAAATTATGAATATGCTTCGTAAAACCGTCTGTGCTATGGCTCTGGGTGCAGTGACTTTAGCACCGGTGATGAGTACAACCGTGTTTGCTGCACCTGTGGCAGCGTCGGAGCAACAGGCCACTGCCAGTCTGGTGAAACAGCTGAATTATGTACGTAGCATGACGGCAAATTTTGAACAAAGCACCAAGATAACCAATCCGAGAGCGACCCAGAAAAAAGGCTTGAGCGCACAACATATGAATCAGACCTTTAAAGGGGTGATGAAGGTTGAGCGTCCGGGTAAATTCTATTGGGAAACCACTGCACCATCGAAGCAAACCATTACCACGACTGGTACAACAGTATGGATTTATGATCCGGATTTGCAGCAAGCAGTTCGTCAGAACCTGGATGAGCAAGTTGCCAATACGCCGGCTTTGCTTCTGTCAGGAAATACCAGCCAGATTATGCAGTCTTACCGGGTGACCCAGCCGAATAAGGGAAAAACCTATTACACGCTGTATCCTAAAAATACCGATGGCATCTTTGAGAGCCTGACCATCAGTTTCGGTGCAAACAAGGCACCTAGCTTGATGATCCTGCAGGATTCCTTGGGACAAACCACCCAGATCAAATTCAGTAATGTAAAAGTGAATAGCAGTATTCCAGCTTCTACCTTTAACTTTACTCCGCCAAAAGGTACGGACATTATTGATCAATAATGAGACGTAGCAAGTAAAACAAAAAAGCAGCCGATTCAGGTTGCTTTTTTTATTGCCGATGATCAGGCAGAGTAGGGACAGACTACAAGTTTCAGCTACTTCTGGGCAGTGGAGAGTATTAGTATAAATATACGCGAGTCAGTGAAATTGCAAAATTTTAGGAGCTCAGAATGAAGGTGAAGCGGTTTGCTTTTTTAAAGATCTGTCCTGTCTTATTCATGAGTCTGGCTGTGCTCGGCTGTCAGCCACCAGCCAATTCAGTTGCAACGCTCGCGCAAACAGACCAGATGATGACGATTGAAGCCAAGACTGTGCCGGTCAAAGGGGCAGCCCAGGTGGTGTGTGAAAAAGAAGGTTGTGTCCGCTTTGACTTGCATACCCTGGACACCAATCTTGACTGGATTGATGACTATTTTATAGCGCGTATTCGGGATACCGAGCCGGTTGCATTCACCAGAGTCACGCAGAAAAATCCTAAAAAAGCCGATGAGCCCCATTATCTGGATCAGCGTTTGATCAAGGTCGAGTTTATTGCTCAGCATGGTCATCTGGCGACTTTTGCTTTGAAGAGTTCCAATCTGGCGCGTAACAAGGCGGCGTCATGGCAACATGTGGAATATATCAATTTTGATCTGAAACAGAAAAAGCGTCTGGCCTTGCATCAATTAATGTCAGGTGGCGGCGAGCAGAAGCTGCTTAAGGCCTTGTATCGGGCCAATGCGCGCTGGCTGGATCAGCAGGGAATTAATCTGCAGCAGTTTAAGCTGAGTGATAATTATTATTTTGATCAGCAGGGTCTGGTGATGGTTTATCCGCCAGGTGAATTGAGTTCGGCAACAACCGCGATGTCTGAATTAAATCTGTCCTATGCCGATTTAAGTGAAGTGATCCGGCCTGAATATTTAGCCATTTTACAGTCCAGAACGTCTTAAATATTGTGCTAATAAGGCACAGCTGTGGTGGTAGTCACTGTATTTTTTGGCGTTAAGAGCTTACACTATAGCCAGTTTTTTTCTTCTCCAAAGATTGATTATGATCGACCCGAAATTACTCAGAAACAATATTGAAGCTGTAAACTTAGCCTTGGCAAAACGTGGTGTTCAACTCAATGTTGAAGAATGGGCATCCCTGGAAGCGCGCCGTAAAGAAATTCAGTCCAAGACAGAAACATTACAAGCTGAACGTAATGCGGGTGCAAAACAAGTTGGTCAAATCAAGAAAGCGGGCGGCGATGCTTCTGAAATTATGACACGCATGTCTGCGATTGGTGATGAAATCAAAGCCGCTGAAGCAGCACTGGCTGAGCTGCAAGCGGAGCTTGAAGAAAAGTCGTTATCTATTCCAAACTTGCCAGACGAATCTGTACCTGAAGGCAAAGATGAAAGCGATAACGTGGAAATCCTGAAATGGGGTACACCACGTCAATTTGATTTTGAGATCAAAGACCATACCGATCTTGGTGAAATGATGGGTGGGCTGGAGTTTGAAACTGCGACCAAATTGACCGGTTCACGTTTCAGCGTATTAAAGGGCCCATTGGCACGTTTACAACGTGCACTCACCCAATTCATGCTGAACACTCATACTGACCAAAATGGTTATACCGAAGCCTATGTACCGTATTTAGTGAATGCCGATTCGCTACGTGGTACAGGCCAATTACCAAAATTTGAAGAAGATCTGTTTAAACTTCAGGGCGAAAAAGAATTCTATTTAATTCCGACTGCTGAAGTGCCAGTGACGAACTTCGTGCGTGATGAAATCATTGATGCTGATCGTCTGCCACTGAAATATGCAGCACATACCCCATGTTTCCGTAGTGAAGCGGGTTCTTATGGCCGTGATACCCGTGGTTTGATCCGTCAGCATCAGTTCGACAAAGTAGAAATGGTTCAGATTGTTAGACCTGAAACGTCTATGCAGGCACTGGAAGAATTAACTGGTCATGCAGAAGGGATCTTGCAGGCACTGGGTCTGCCATACCGTAAAATCATTCTTTGTGGTGGCGATATGGGCTTTGGTGCAGTCAAAACCTATGACCTGGAAGTTTGGGTGCCAAGCCAGAATACTTATCGTGAAATTTCGTCATGTTCAAACATGGGTGATTTCCAGGCGCGTCGTATGAAAGCGCGTTATCGTGCTGACCAGAAAAAAACTGAATTTGTCCATACCTTAAATGGTTCAGGTCTGGCAGTGGGCCGTACCTTGCTTGCAGTGATGGAAAACTATCAGCGCGCAGACGGTTCGATTGAGATTCCTGAAGTATTACGTCCATATATGGGTGGTGCGACCTCTATCGACTAATCGTTGATATTGGCATCGCTAAATGTGCATGAAAATTGCATAGACAGTCAGATTCAAAATTTTGAGGTAGTTCGTGGATATTTTTCCAATCTCGTTAAAGTTGCAACAGCAACCTTGTCTGATTGTCGGTGGTGGACATATTGCTTACCGCAAGGCGGTTCTTCTACAAAAAGCAGGCGCGGTCATTGATGTGATCGCACCTGAAATTGAAGAAGGTCTACTGCATATTGTGAAAGGCAGCCAGGGACAATATGTTCAGGCAGCGTTCAGTCCCGAGATTGCACTCCGTCCATATCGTCTGGTAATTGCCGCGACGGATGATGCAGATACCAATCGGCAGGTTTTTGAGCTGTGCGAAGCAGAGAATGTACTGGTCAATAGTGTCGATGACATTCCGCATTGCCGTTTTATGGTGCCCGCGATTATTGACCGTTCACCATTGGTCATTTCGGTGGCATCCAATGGCACCTCGCCAGTGTTGTCACGTCAGATCCGTACTCAGCTTGAAACGACGATTCCACATGGTATGGGGAAACTGGCCAAGTTTTCAGGGAATTGGCGAAGTCGCGTCAAAGCCAAAATTGTCAATCCGGATCAGCGCCGTATTTTCTGGGAAGATCTGTACGCCGGTCCGCTGAAAGAGCAGGTATTTAACGATAATATCGCTGAAGCAGAGCGTCTGATTGAGCAAGCTCTACAAGAATGGCAACAGCCGAAGGGTGAAGTCTATTTGGTGGGTGCTGGCCCTGGTGATCCGGAGCTGTTAACGCTGAAAGCTTTACGTCTCATGCAGCAGGCCGATGTGGTGATTTATGATCGCCTGGTGTCTGAGCCGATTATGGATTTGTGTCGCCGTGATGCGGAAAAGATCTATGTGGGTAAGGCGCGCTCCAATCATGCAGTTCCGCAAGAAGGTATCAATGCCTTATTGGTCAAATATGCCAGCGAAGGCAAGCGGGTTTGTCGCCTGAAAGGCGGTGATCCATTCATCTTCGGGCGTGGTGGCGAAGAAATTGAGGAACTGTTTGCGGCAGGCATCACTTTCCAGGTGGTGCCTGGAATTACCGCAGCCTCAGGTTGTTCTGCCTATGCCGGTATTCCATTAACCCATCGTGATTATGCACAGAGTGTACGTTTTCTGACCGGACATTTAAAAGAAGGTTCGCCAGAACTGCCGTGGCCTGAGCTAGTTTATGAAAACCAGACGCTGGTACTGTATATGGGACTGGTGGGACTGGAAAAAATCTGTGCGCAGTTAATTGCGCATGGACAACGCCCCGATATGCCGGTGGCGCTGATTTCTAAAGGCACCACGCCTGAGCAGAAAGTTGTGGTGGGAACCCTTGCAGACATCGCCTCCAAGGTATCTGAACATCAGATTCAAGCACCGACCCTCACCATTATTGGTGAGGTGGTTCGTTTGCGTGAACAACTGCAATGGCATGAGCGAGGATAAGCAAAGCACTGCTTTGCCCGAGCGCAAGACGAAGGCTGCGCCTGAGTAAGAGGATCAGCACAAGTTCCTTTGTTTGACTGCAAGACGAAGGCTGCGCCTGAGTAAGAGGATCACACAAGTTCCTTTGTTTGACTGCAAGACGAAGGCTGTGCTTGAGTAAGGGGATAAGCACAAGTTCGCTTTGTTTGACTGCAAGACAAAGGCTGCGCCTGAGTAAGAGGATAAGCAAAAGTTTGCTTTGCCCGAGCGCAAGACGAAGGCTGTGCCTGAGTAAGAGGATAAGCACAAGTTCACTTTGTTTGACTGCAAGACGAAGGCTGTGCCTGAGTAAGAGGATCAGCACAAGTTTGCTTTGTTTGACTGCAAGACAAAGGCTGTGCCTGAGTAAGATAAGCACAAGTTGTAGTTGAAAAAGATCGTGCTGATTGGCTATTTGATCTAAAAGTCGCAGGCTGTATCTAAATGAAATGTATAAAGTGAGAAATAAGTGATCCACGTTGTTTTATATGAGCCCGAAATTCCTGCAAATACAGGCAATATTATTCGTCTGTGTGCCAATACGGGAGCACAGTTGCATCTGGTCAAGCCGCTAGGTTTTGAACTGGATGATAAAAAACTGAGACGTGCCGGTCTGGATTATCACGAATATGCACGTATGCAGATTTGGGACACGATCGAAGATTGTCTGGCCGATCTTGCAAGCAAAGGCATTGCTCTGGATGCGGTCTATCCACTGACCACCAAAGGGACTGAAACGCCACATACCTCGGACTTGAACCGTCCTGTGGTATTGTTGATGGGGCCGGAAACGCGTGGTCTGCCTGAACATGTTCGGATGATGTTTCCGCAACAGCACTGGATTCGTTTGCCGATGGCAGAGAACTCCCGCAGTCTCAACCTGTCCAATGCCACGGCAGTGATTGTGTATGAAGCCTGGCGTCAGCAGGGTTTTAAAGCACTCTAAGCTTAAATTTACAATAATTTGAAAAGCTGCCTTTGGGTGGCTTTTTTTATTTGCTAGGATAGAGAGAGAAAATTGATTGGAATAAGAAGGATATACGCGTGAAGCCGATATTAAAATTTGCCTTGGCCTGTTGTATTGGA
Organism: Acinetobacter sp. F9; assembly: GCF_019195275.1. NCBI lineage: Bacteria > Pseudomonadati > Pseudomonadota > Gammaproteobacteria > Moraxellales > Moraxellaceae > Acinetobacter > Acinetobacter sp. F9. The sequence goes on along the minus strand of NZ_CP078068.1, from coordinate 1,156,390 downwards.
ATGACTGCTTTACATCTCGGTGCGCAAGAAGCAAGTGATGTAATGACGGAAACGCAACAAGTTCAGCCGATTACGCAAGCTGAAATACGGCAGGGCTTGACTGACATGCAGCAACTCTTAGATGCGCGGATCGACAACTGGGGACAGACTCTGACTCCAGACGATTTTGAATGGACCTGGCGTGGACGTAAATTGAAGCAGGCCAAACGTCAGGAAATTTGTGATATTTTTCAGGGCGTTGTAAATGAGATGTATCAGCTGGCGCTCAAGAATAAAGCCAGACTAAATCCGGAAGAGCAAAAATTATTGTTGAATAGAAGTCTGTTCATTGAAAAACTGGGCTATGAAAATAATCGGGTCAATACCCAGATGGGTTTTGATTGTCGTTTATTTTAAATAAAATCAAAACCATAAAAAAGGCGCTTTAAGCGCCTTTTTTATTTGAACCGGAACAATATTATTTATCGTCAAATTCGTTGTGCTGAGGTGCAGGATGCTTGAAACCTTTGGTTTTATAACCCAGGTACAAGATACCGCCAAATGCCCAGATCAGACCATATTTCAATGAGGTTTGATCAACTTCGAGCCATAAGGCAAACACTGCAATGAAACCTGCAAGTGGTACCACCACAAAGTTCAGAATTTCTTTCGCAGTTTTGGTACGACCATCACGTAAAGCATAGCGTGAAATGACAGACAAGTTTACGAAACTGAACGCCGTCAATGCACCGAAACTGATCAGTGAAATCACAAAATCAAGATCCATGAAGCCAGCTGTTAAGGCTACAGCACCGACAATCATAATGTTGTATGACGGTGTGTAGTTTTTCGGACTGATATGACCAAAGATTTTCTTGTTGATCACGCCATCACGGCCCATGACATACATTAAGCGAGATACACCTGCGTGTGCAGAAATCCCTGATGCCATGACGGTAATGATTGCAAAACCAAGTACATAAGCCTGGAACAAGGACCCACCCACCAGCATCAAAATTTCCGGCTGAGTTTCAGCAATATTCTGGAAATATGAACCTGGATTGTTCGGGAAGTAAATCTGCATGAAGTAAGTGCTGATAATGAAAATAATACCGGCAATTAAAGCGGTCAAGAAAATCGCTTTAGGCAAAGTTTTTTCAGTATCTTTGGTTTCTTCAGCCAGCGAGCTTAAAGAGTCAAAACCGGTGAAAGAGAAGCACAGTAAAGTCGCACCAGTAATCAGGGCGCCTACTGAGGTTAACTCATTCCAGAACGGTTCCAGACTCCAGAGCTGATAGCGTTGCTCAGCTGTGATTGGACCATCCGCATTAAAGCCAGCCTGTAACTTGCTGTAGACCATCCAAGTAAATACGGCAATGACAATCAACTGCACGAACACGATCATACTGTTGAAGTTCGCTACAAAGCGCGCACCACGTAAATTGATGCCAGTCATGAATGCAGTCAATACCACGACCCAAACCCAATGATTGATATCAGGGAACAGGGCTTCTAGGTAAATGACGGCAAGAATGATGTTGACCATTGGCGACAATAAATAATCGAGCCAAGATGACCATCCCACCATGAAACCCACATTTGGGTGAATGGATTTTTGCGCATAGGTATAGGCCGAACCCGAAGAAGGGTAGCGACGAATCATATGACCATAGCTCAAAGAGGTTAACAAAATTGCAATCAGCGCAAAAATGTAAGAGGTTGGAACGTGGAAGTTACTTTCTTCAGATACCAGACCGAATGTATCAAACAAGGTCATGGGTTGAATATAAGCTAAACCAATAATAATGATGTGCCAGAGTCCCAGCGTTTTTTGCAGTTTAGCTGCCGATTGAGTCCCAGAGATATTAGTCAACGGCGTTATCCTCTTAATCGTTGATCAAGGATCAGTCATATTTATAAGGATCGTTTGAGACGAACGATCCCCCCTACAGTTTTCTATAAAAGCCCGCCAATCTACTTGAAAAGAAGGGCTTTTGCTAGCTATTTTTTTGACTTTTGAGGTGCATAAAGTATGCTATTCAAATTAACGCAATGATTTCTTTATGCAAGATAAAAGCCTGATGTCTAAAAAAACATCAGGCTTTAATTTTCGCTATATTGGCTTATTTTTCAGTAATTACCAAGCCTTTTTTAAGATAGATTTTAAATCTTCCAGGGTGGCTTCTTTCGGGTTATAAATGATGGAACCATCGTTCAGGGCTTTCTCTGCCACGTCATCCAGCTGCGCTTCAGAAATCTTGCCGGTTTCACGTAATGTACGTGGCAGTTTGGTTAGACTATAAATCCGATCTCGCATGGTCAGAATAGTGGCAATGGTTTTGTCTGCGCGTAAATGTGCAGGTGTTTGCGCATAAATATCGGCACCTGCCAAAGGTAGCAACAGATCAGCAATCTTGTCACCATTGACCTCTTTGTTGTATTCCAGCACATACGGCAGGAACAGGTTCATACATAAACCATGCGGCAAGTGCACCACTGCACCGAGTGAATGACCGAGTGAATGTACAATCCCGACCATCGAGTTAGAAAATGCAATACCGGCCATGGTCGATGCTTGAGCCAGTTCCAGACGGCCTTGCGCATCATTGGGATTATCCAGCACATTGAATAGATGGCTACTGATCTTCTTGACTGCTGCGGTGGCATAAGCATCCGAGATTGGATTGGCTGCCATACAGGTATAAGCTTCGACCGCATGGGTCAGTGCATCCATTGCGGTCATGGCGGTTAAATGCGGCGGCAGAGTCTGGGTCATGCGCGGATCTAAAATCGCAGCATGCGGCATCAGATAATACGATGCGAAAGGCATTTTAACGTTCTTCTCGGTATCTGAGACGACAGCCACCATGGTGACTTCTGAACCTGTCCCTGAAGTTGTTGGAATCACAAAAAATGGTTTCAGTGGCTTAGGCAGGTTGTGGGCACCAGAATATTTAAGCAAGTCATCACCCCCTTCAGACACCAGAATATTGGTGGCCTTGGACGTATCAATGACTGAACCACCGCCTACAGCAATGATCGCGTCACAGTGATTTTCACGATACAGTTTCGCCGCACTACGTACTGTACCCAAGCTAGAATCGGGTGGTACATCATCAAAAATGGCTACAATTGCAGCATCCGCCATTTCAAATGCAGCTTCAATCGGTGCCAGAAGATTATTGGCGCGTACACCTTTGTCGGTAATGATGAGTGGACGTTTTGCACCTAAAGTCGCAAGTTCAAACGGAATATGTTCTAACGCGGCATGTCCGGCAATGACTTTAACCGGACAGAAAAATTCATAATAAGGTTTAGCCATGTTATACACTCCGTTTTAAATAAGATTGAGCGATTTTTAGATAAATACTGCTCGCTTCGCTTAGTTTTTCTTTGAGGCTGAGATTGCTTGGATATTCTTTGACAGCCAGTTGCGCCACCAGTTTAGGCAAAATCAGTGCTTCCATTTTATTTAGACAACGCACCAGACGAATGGCATTGGAAATATCGCCATCGGCAATCATGCGGTCATTGGCAAAGGCTTGAGAGGTGCTTTCCTGAAAGGAAAAAACTAAAAAAGCATGGTGCAGATGTTTAAAGGTAATAGTCAGATCAGGTGCTTTTTCCAGATTTTTCACCAGTTCCAATTGCTTGTCCTCAGTGACCCGCGCCACAAAGGCTGGGCCATGCGGAAAGACTTTCATGGAAAGAGTGAAATGGACTGGAAATTGGGCAACTTCCTGTTTGATTTCTTCATCCACCTGACTTGCCATGACCAGACCTCGGCCAATCACATCCATCATGAGTTTGACATAGGCAAGCTGCAAAGCGGGTTTTACGGATTTAGTCGCAATCACGTGATGATCCCTATCTCAATATTATTAGTTTAGAGTAAATACTCTAATTTATTTGGGGCTGAAATGCAAAGGCTTTATCTTTGCTCGACAGTTACTTGCTTAAAGTACCCGCTGTGACGCAAAGTTTCAATAATTTCAGTGCACAACTGGCTGAATTGGGGTGGGTGTTCGAGCAGGTCACTCATGCGTACCATTTCCAGTCCTGCATAGCCACAAGGGTTAATGGTATTAAATCCGCTCAAGTCACAATCCAGATTTAAGGACAGACCATGATAGCTACGACCTTTGCGAATTTTAAAACCGAGTGAACCGATTTTGCGCTCAGCAACATAAACCCCTGGTGCATCCGGTTTGGCATAGGCATCAATGCCATATTTTTTCAGCAAGTCAATCATCAGGTTTTCAGCATAAGACACCAAGGTGCGCACATTCCAGCCCAGACGATTCAGGTCAAACATAAAGTAAGCCACCAATTGACCGGGACCATGCCAGGTCACCTGACCGCCACGATCGGTCTGAATCACCGGAATGTTGCTTGGTATTAAAATATGTTCCGGTTTCCCTGCCTGACCTTGAGTCAGTACATCCTGATGTTGCAAAATCCACAATTGATCCGGGCTATGTTCATCACGGGTTTCCGTAAATGTTTTCATTTCCAGAAAACGATCTTCATAAGGTGTGAGGTCGTGATATTGACGAATGATCAGCTCGGGCTTTTGCAGCACATCAGTCACAGGGAGTGTCCTTAGTAATTATAAAAACTGATCATAATTATAATGGCTTCGGCATGAAATAGGGGCGAGATCTGCAATATTTAAGCGCTAGCTCAGTCATTGTACAGGCATAAAAAAACACGCCCGGAAGCGTGTCTTTTGTATTTTCGATTACAATGCAGTTTTAATCAGCGGGCAGGCGGCCAAATCTGCATACACTGCATGCACCTGTTCCAGCTCCAGAAAGCGCAGTTGTGCGGTAATGGAGTGATATTTGCCAGTACGTGATGGTGTAATACTTACGCTATCACCTTCAAAATCTGGAAAATGTTTTAGAAAAATGTCGATGACAGCGTGACGCAATTCATCGCCCGCAAGGCCAATCAGTTTAATCGGATAATCCATAGGGAAAACCCAAAGATGTTCTTGAAGTTCACGAGATGGTGTACGGTCTAACATGGTAGTCCCCCTAATTTTAAACGCCTGCAATCATGCAGGCGTTTGGGTCTGTCTTGGCTACTTAAATGGAGACTGATGATCAAATTTCAAGTCTCCACATCAAGTATCAAATCTTAATCATTCTCAAGGAATGAACGTAAGTGTTCTGAACGCGATGGATGGCGAAGTTTACGCAGTGCTTTGGCTTCAATCTGACGAATACGTTCACGTGTTACGTCAAACTGTTTGCCCACTTCTTCCAAAGTATGGTCGGTCGGCATGTCGATACCAAAACGCATTTTCAGGACTTTGGCTTCACGTTCAGTCAGGTTTTCCAGAACTTCACGTGTTGCTTCTTTCAGGCCTTCAGACGTTGCAGCATCAATTGGTGACGTGATGTTGCTGTCTTCAATGAAATCACCCAGATGCGAATCTTCATCATCACCGATCGGTGTTTCCATCGAAATCGGTTCTTTGGCGATTTTCAGTACTTTACGTACTTTAACTTCGTCCATTTCCAGACGTTCGCCCAGTTCTTCAGGCGTCGGTTCACGCCCCATTTCCTGTAGAAGCTGACGAGATACACGGTTGATCTTGTTGATCGTTTCAATCATGTGTACCGGAATACGAATGGTACGTGCCTGATCGGCGATTGAACGGGTGATCGCCTGACGAATCCACCAGGTTGCATAAGTCGAGAATTTATAACCACGACGATATTCAAACTTGTCCACCGCTTTCATCAAGCCAATGTTACCTTCCTGAATCAGATCCAGGAACTGCAAGCCGCGGTTAGTGTATTTTTTCGCAATTGAAATCACCAGACGCAAGTTGGCTTCGACCATTTCTTTCTTGGCGCGACGTGCCTTAGCTTCACCAACGGCCATGCGTTTGGCAATGTCTTTAATGCCTTTAACATCAAGACCTAATTCTTTTTCAATATCGGCAATCTTTTGCTGGAAGGCCAATACATCTGGACGTACTTTTTCCAGATAGGCTTTCTGGTCTGCAGGTGTTTTCGCGATCTGTTCATCTAACCAGGCTGGATTCGATTCCTGTCCCGGGAAAGAAGTACGGAACTGGGTACGATCCATACGACCACGGCGCACGGCATAACGCATCACTTCACGTTCTGCACCACGGATCTGGTCATGCGTACCACGAATCATTTCTGAAATGATATCGAATAGACGCGGCGTGAATTTGAACATCATGAATACGGTCGCCAGTGCTTCCAGCGCAGCTTCAGATTCTTCGCTGTCACGACCATGTTTTTCGATGGCTATTTTGGTATTCAACCATGCATTTTCAAGTTCAGTGAAGCGCGCTTTGGCAATTTCAGGATCTGGACCAGAATCAGCTTCTGAATCATCTTCAGTTTCAGCTTCTTCCTCTTCATCATCGTCCAGTTTTACATCTTTGGTCGATTTTTTCGAGTCAGTCTTGTCTTCAGCGATCTCGACTTCTTCTTCGAGTACTTCAGGAATTTCTTCGTCTGATTCAGGATCTAAATAACCCGATAACAGGTCAGCAAGACGGCGTTCGCCCGCTTCATAATCTTTATATTCTTGGAGTACAACTTCTACCGCATTGGGCCAGTAAGCAATCGAGTGCAAAACATCACGAATACCTTCTTCGATGCGCTTTGCAATGCTAATTTCGCCTTCACGGGTTAAAAGCTCAACGGTACCCATTTCACGCATATACATACGCACAGGGTCAGTTGTACGACCTGGCTCATTTTCTACAGAGGCCAGTACGGCTGCAGCTTCTTCTTCTGCAACTTCATCGGCAGCTTCTGTAGTATCTTCGAACATCGTATCATCAGATTCAGGCGCGCGATCATGTACAGGAATACCCACGTCATTCAGCATCTGAATGATATCTTCAATCTGCTCGCTTTCTGTGATGGAGTCCGGCAGATGATCGTTAACCTCAGCGAAGGTTAAGTAACCTTGTTCTTTGCCTCGGCTAATCAGAGCCGCTACTTGTGAAGTAGGGGAAGTCATATCGCTCATCTTTTGCTTACTCTTCGTTGAATCTGTGACAGGAAAAACCGTACAACTTATGCACGATTTAAGCTCATTAAATTTAGTGAATAGCCTACGTATTTCATCAGAGTATTCAGCATTCAAGCTGTCTGATAAAATATTTAAAATGAAATTCAGTAATTTAAGATGGGGATGAATTTGTTATTTTCAAGTCCAACCCCGGCATCTGTGTATTTGACCAAAAAATGTGTAGTCAAAAAACATAAGGACGCAGGGTGGATTATATCATGTCACACAATGTCCTTAAAAAAAAGCCCTATTTACAACTTTAAAATACGAAAATTTAAATAAAACTTGACTTGTGGTTTTAGGCAAGATAAATAGCGCTAAAACCATTTACATTTTTCACTATGAGGAAGTTTTAGTGTCTTCTACAGATTTTGAACTAGATGATAGCTTCGGTGAGGATGATGTTAATTTCGATGAAGCTTCCAGCAAGCTGAGCGCTAAAGAGTCGTTGGAAAAACGTCGTCTGATTGATGATTTACTTTCACAACGTCGCTTGGAACGCGAACTCAAAGATTTTGACTATGACTTCGACGATGATGACGATTTTGATGACGAAGATTAACGAATTCGGATTTAGCATGGCCTGAATAAATGCTATGCTAAACCTTTCGGTTTTCTAAGTTTGGATGTTAGATGAGTGCTTTAGATTTAGACCTGTTGAGTGAATATCTAGATGGTGACCAAAATGAACATGGTCTAGATTTCGCAGCAACCCATGGTTTCTTATGTGCTATTGCAGTAGGCCCAAAATTCGACAAATGGTTAGACGAGCTTTTTGATAGCAATCAAAAGAAAGTGCCTGCAGAAATCATCACTCAGGTACAAGCATGGTTAGAGTCTATCCGTCAAAGCTTAGCCAATGAAGAAGGGATTACATTCCCATTTGAAATTGAAGAAGCAGACACCGAATCAAGCTTGGGTGACTGGAGTGTGGGCTTTGTCGATGCCATGTTCCTGAACGAAGAAGCTTGGTTTACTGAAGAATTTGAAGAGCAACTGGTAGATTTAACTCTGCCAATCATGGTCTTCAGCGGCATTGATGATGAAGATCCGCAAATGGAAACTTTCCGTCGCAATGGCCAGTTAATGGACGAACTTGCAGAAGAAATTCCAGACAACTTAAATGAATTGTATCTGATGTATCACACTCCAGAATAATTCATAAAAAAAGCACCGCACGGTGCTTTTTTTAGCTTTGGACTTTTATCAAAGCATCGAAGGGATTTTACTTTCTTTCAATACCGACCCGTTTGCTCAGACTGTAGCGGGCATAGCTATTATAGGCAATATGAAAGATCAAACCATGCACCGCAATCACAGCGGCCATCAGAAATGAATTCGGGCCCCTTCCGGTATAAGCCATGTTGTTGAAGATGGCTTCAGTCTGTGGATGCATCCAGATCACAACAAATATAAAAATAAACCCAAATGTAATCGCAATGATGGTAGAACCCCATACCAGTTTGCTTTTCTCTTCCTTACTGGGTAAATGTTGTTCTCTCTTCACAAAGTATCGGGCACTGAGAAAGGCTGACGCGATCAGGGCCGGGATCAGGAGAATCGCGCCCAGATTGAATACATAAATGAGTACGCCCACGAATAGAACCAAGCTAAGATAAACGGTAGCAAAATATTTAAGATAGTGCGACATCGTTTTAGCCTCCTTCATGCTGAGGTCTATTCAGGATGGACGATTTTTACGCTGCTGTCTACGGTAGATAACCCAGGCAATAATGACTATAACAATCGCAATAATCACATAACTGACTTTACTGAAAATTTGCTGCATCAACTCTTGGTTTTCACCAAAGTAAAATCCGACACAGGCCAAAAACGTGGTCCAGATGATGGTTCCGAGTGTGCTATAGAACATGAATTTCCAGAAGGGCATACGGCTCATGCCGGCAGGAATGCTGATCAGTGAGCGGACGGCAGGAACCATACGGCCAAAAAACACAATCCGATGTCCATAATGTTCAAACCAGCTCAGTGATTTTTTCACATCATTGGATTTGATAAACAGATATTTGCCATAACGGTCGACAAACTTGAAAATGGAATCGTGATTGAATTTATAACCCACCCAGTACAGCAAGGCTGCTGCTAGTAATGAGCCAATGCAACCGGCCATGATCACCCCGACCAGTATTAACTCACCCTGAGAGGCCGAATAGCCCGCAGAAGGCATAATGATTTCGGAAGGGATGGGTGGGAAGACATTATCCAGAAACATGAGCAGGGCAATACCCCAGTAGCCCAGTTGTTCCATGACGGAAATAATCCATTCAGTTAAATTCATAAGATGGTCAAAATAAAAAATACTGCCTGTATCCTAAGCAGTATTTTTTATGCGGTAAAGTCTTGGAATATAAATGAGCAGGCAGAATCAGCTATGTGTCAGCGTATAAATATAGACTTTGCGTAAGCCATAGGCCAAACAGACAGGTAAAACACTCAGCAGCATAAAATGAATGACACTGGTATTAAGATGATAACCAATAAACAGCGCTAAAATCGCGCCAATCACAGTTCCCAAGATGACCACAAACACATGTGACTGGCTCTCAAGCTCGTCATTAACCTGATGAAGTCGTTGTTGTTTTATATTCTCTTTGGGTTGAAACTGAACCAGATTATCTGGATCTCGAGCAAGTGAACTGGTCATGTTATATTCCTTTTCATTTTAAAATTTAAGTTAATAATGAAAGACTTGGCTTAAGATAGACTTTTCAATAGACTAGCAATCTTGCTTGGAAAAAAATAAGGTTCTTGGTAATGAATTGGTGAGAGTTTTATTACTGTTGTAATTTTTATGTAAATAAAAAACCCTCCGAAGAGGGTTTTTATATATTTTCTTACAAAGCGGCTGGCTTAGAGACGTTTACGTTTTGCTGCCAGAATTTGGGACTGACGCATACGGAAACCGTCTTTTTGTTTCTCTGTGGTCTTGTCAATGCAGTACACGCAAGAGACACCATGTTCATAACTTGGCAGCGCCACTTCTTCAGGAAGCAAAGGCCAGCCACAGGCATGGCATTTGGTGTTTTGACCTTCTTCGACACCGTGTGTTACTGCTGTACGGCCATCAAATACGAAGCATTCGCCTTCCCACATACTTTCTTCAGCCGGAGTTTCTTCCAGGTATTTTAAAATACCGCCTTTCAGGTGATACACCTCTGTAAAACCTTCTTGCAGAAGCAGAGAGGTTGATTTTTCACAGCGAATACCACCGGTACAGAACATGGCAATTTTCTTGTCTTTGTGCTGTTCCAGATTATTTTTCACATATTCAGGGAATTCACGGAAGCTTTCAGTTTTCGGGTCAATCGCGCCTTTGAACGTTCCTGCTTTGTATTCGTAATCGTTACGGGTATCAACCAGAATCACGTCATCACGCGCAATCAGTTCATTCCATTCCTGAGGATCAAGATAGTGACCGACCAGATCACGTGGTTTCACTTCTACCCCTAAAGTCACGATTTCTTTTTTTAATTTAATTTTCATTTTACGAAATGGCTTGTCAGAGCTGTCTGACTCTTTATATTCCATCTCAACAAAGCCTTCATTGAGAAGGAACTGGTGAATTTGATCAATCGATGCACGGTCACCTGCAACCGTACCGTTAATCCCTTCACCCGCTACAATGAGTGTTCCACAAAGGTTGATTGTTTTTACCAAGTCTAAAAGACGTTGTTGAAGATCGGCAGGATCTTGAACTTCTTTGAATTGATAAAGTGCGGCAACAACCCAACCTGAGGTCGCTTGCTGTTCTACAGGTGCAAGCTGTTCTACAGTAGCGTTCATGGAATACTCCAACGTAGCATGATAATTTAAAGGCGCATATTTTAGCGTGATTCGAGTGAATAAGCGAGTAAAACACTTGCCTTTTAACAGGCTTCAATTCATGGGGGAGAGCGTGTATAGTCATGCCCGACCCGGAATTTTGTAAAGTTTTATGCAGTGATGCAGGTACTGGAAGTTGCAGTATCTTTGGAGTGTGTTTTGAGTTCAGATCGTCGTATTGCGTCTTTAACCCCGTGTGCTGGGCGTTGCTCGACCGTATTTGGTGATGCGGTATGTCGTGGTTGCCGCCGTTTCAATCATGAGGTGATTCACTGGAACACTTATGGCGCTGATCAGCATCATGCCGTATGGCGGCGTCTGGATGCACAGCTGGATCAGATTTTAGTGCCGTTGTTGCCACATGCAGATATCGTCAAGGTTCAAGCCTTTGTGCTGTCAAAACGGGTACGTTTACGTGACGATGCCTCCAAAGGGCGTAAGCTGTATCATGCTTTAAAGCTCTGTGAAAAAAATCGGCATTTTACCGATGATAGTGGTTTGGGGATTCATTATAAGCAGGTACGTCCACTCTGGGATGAATTTGAGCGCCGGATCCTGGCTTTGGCCACTGCCAGTTATGATCTGGCTTTTCTGCGGGCGGATGGTATCAGTCAACATCTGATTCATCTGCAGGAAGAGGAATAAGTCCTCTTTTTTTATGCAGAAAAATAACAACAGCTGAGGGAAGAGCATGAATATCAGTGAGTATCTCTTGTATTGTCTGGCTGTTGTGGTAATGATCGCCACGCCTGGTCCGGTGATGTTGCTGGTGGCGAGTTCCGGTCTAAAAGGCGGTTATGCTGCGGCTTTTAGAACTATTTTTGGCACCAATTTTGCTTCATTGATATTGATTGCTTTATCGATATTAAGCCTGAAAGGCTTGCTGGTCATTAATGAACAGTGGCTGGATGCCATCAAGTTGCTGGGTTGTCTGTATATTGGTTATCTGGGGCTGCAAATATTTCGGGAGGTGATTTTTCAGCAAGCAGAGTCAGCTCAAAAGAAGTTATCTCCGGTACGTGGCGGCTTTCAGCAGGGTTTTCTGGTCGGTATTTCCAATCCCAAAGATATTATTTTCTTTGCGGCTTTTTTCCCGCAGTTTATTGGTATTACATCTGATCTCGATTTAAGTCTCATAATCTTAACCCTGAGCTGGATCGTGCTGGATTTCCTGACCCTGTCAGTGGTGTATTTGGGTTTTAATCGTTTATCCCGTTCTCGGTTGTATCCGCATTTGCTGGCCTTGTGTGGTCTCATTCTGCTGATCATTGCTCTTTACGGCATTTATCAGATCCTGATTTAAAAAAGTACTGCACAGTTGTAAGATTCCTGCCTGGCATATGCGCTAAAAATCATGCTAAGGTAAAATCAAATAAAAATTGAACAGATCAGCATGTCTAAAACAGTACCCAAGCCCGATCATCCATTCTCACCGCTGTTATTTATTCAACCTGCTGTTATTCAGATTCTTCAAATCATTGGACTCGCGCTGATCGCTGTCAGTATCGTATATCTGCTGGCAGCAAACTGGTGGATGCTGCCGAAATTTGTCCAGTTGTTTATGCCGCAAGTTTTATTGCTGGGTTCGGCATTGCTGAGTGTGCATTTCGCTGCGCGAGAAAAGTTAAGACAAAGTCTGGATACTGTATCGGGTTTAATGCTGGGCTTAAGTCTGGCGGTGATTGGGCAGATTTATCAGACCGGTGCTGACAGTTATCAATTGTTTTTGCTTTGGGCCTTGTTACTTTTGCCTTGGCTGTATCGACCGAATATTGGTGTGTTTGCATTATTTTGCGTGGTCAGCCAGCTGGCGCTTTATTTTTATTTTAAACAAAGCTTTTGGTTGGTACGTGCTGAAACTGCCTATCTGCTCAGTCTTAATCTGTTGACCGGACTGAGTCTGATCTATGCATTACGCTATTATCCGGTTTTACGCTATCTGTTGATTGCCGTGGTGGTACTCATTTCGGTATTTAGCATGTTTCGATTTATCGACTCGAATTCGATCTGGTATTTGGCTTCGGTACTGGTCTTAGCACTGTTATTTAGTACTTATTTCTATACTCGGCAGCAACAGCTGGAAACCAGTTTGCTGGTTGCAGGGCTTGCACTGAGTTTTAGCATTCTGATTTTTGATCTCACAGACCAATATTTGCAAAATTCAGCTGCAGGCTTATTGGTGCTGGCTTTGCTCATCTTTGGCTGGTTTGCGGCGATTAGTGCGCTGCTGATAAAGCTGTTACCCCAGAGCCGGTTTTCGGTCATTCCACTGGCGCTGGGCGCATGGATTGCTGGTGTGATACTGGCCATACTGTTGCTGACCTATTGGGAAAGTTTATCCATCCTGATGGGGCTAATCTTTATCGGGATTGCCTGGTGGTTGATTCATAGCAAGCCTTCAGTTTTTCTGCGGCAATTGGCTTATTGTTTGTGGGTCTGCGGTCAGGCTGCTGTCCTGATTCATACCGAATTGTTGACAGATAGTTTATTGCTGATCTGGCTGATACAAATCGGTATTACGTTGCTAAGTATCATGAATCGCATGCATTGGCTGGTGCTGCTATTACAGTTATTACTGGCTCATGCGTTGGGAATTGCAGTTTTAATCGAGCAGCACCCATTTTCTCATGACCATCGCCTGATCACATGGATCATGCTGTTGAATTACAGTGTGCTGACCGTGGCTTTACTCACTGCAAGACACTGGCTTGCTTCAGCTTATGCCAAAAGTGTGAATCTGTGGATGATCAGTATTTTGGCAGCAACGGCTATTTTTCAATGTCTGTTGCAATTTGGCGTAGCGCAGCAACTGCATCCGCGCGGTATAGATGAAGCAATTGTTTTCTATATTTTACCCGCAGTATGGCTGCTGAGTTTTATCGGAATACATCTGAAGCAATTTTCGCTGACACCACTCTGGCTGATTCCTGCCGTAGGCATTTTACTGATTGCACTGGGCTATTTTGAAATTTTCATCATTCTGGTACTTATGGCCTGGGCGATGGTCAATCAACAGCGATTGATGCAGGCCTTATTGGTTCTGTTACTGATCTTCTGGTTATGGTTGCTGTATTACAATCTGGGACTCAGCTTTTTATTTAAGAGTGTCAGTATCTTTGCTTCAGGTCTGCTGGTTTTGCTTCTGGCTTATGTGTTGAGCTCACCGAAATTTCAGTCGAAAACAGGAGTAGCCTCATGAAAAAGTTCTGGGTGCTACACCTGAGTATTTTTAGTATTGCCTTATTTGTGGGCTTAATTATCCAGCATGAATGGCATTTAAGAAATAGTCAGAGTATTTTTGTTAAGTTGGCGCCCGTCGATCCGCGTTCGATTTTGCAGGGCGATTATATGGCACTGAACTATCAGTTGCATTTTGCTGGTCTGGATGCTGATGAAACTGCCCTGAATCAAACAGGTTCGGATATCACTATTCAGGATTTTAAAGATCGGTCTCAGATCGTGAGCTATGTACGCTTGGATGCACAACGACGAGTGATACGAAGCAGTTTTGATCCGCGTCTGTTACAAGTTCATCCAGCATCTTCCGCAAAACTGCTGTTAAAGAATCCACGCAATAGTTTTGAAGCTTTATATCCGGCGGCCAATAGTTTTTTATTCGCCGAAGGCCTAGAGCCGTGTTATCGCAATGCCAAATTTGCCGAACTTAAGCTTAAGGAAAATGGAAAGGCTTTACTGGTTAATCTTGTTGACTCCCATTTAAAGCCCCTAAATTGTGAAAGTTCTAAAAGCTGGCGGCAGGGCAGTTAATTATATTTAGTCATTCTGGCCATAAAAAAGCCCGCGAGGTGCGAGCTTTGGGAATCTGGTCGCATCGACTTAAGCGACTTGTACCGGAATACAGTTGGCAGTATGGCTGACGGTATTGTTTGGATTTGCATAGACCAAGCGTGGCTGATGTGCATTTGCTTCAGCTTCAGTGAAATCACCAAAAGTTGCAATAATGATGATATCGCCTACATCGGCTTGATGTGCAGCGCCACCATTGACTGAAATGATGCCTGAATTATCTTCGCCACGAATGGCATAAGTTGCAAAACGTTTACCATTGGTCACGTTCCACACATGAATTTCTTCGTATTCGCGAATGCCAGCTAAATCCATCAAAACGCCATCAATTGCACATGAACCTTCATAGTGTAATTCTGCATGTGTAACGTGAGCGCGGTGAATTTTGCATTTTAATAAACGAGATAGCATGGCTAGCGTCCCCTGAGTTGAACTAAGACTTTGATCATCATATGGTTGAATCAATTTCTACGACACTGGATAAGTGGGTAGGCTTGCGCATTTTGCGCTTAAATGATCTTTCTGACAAGCGGAATTGTCCAGCGATTTTTGAATGATCAGTTCGGCTTATAGGCATTAATTTGATTCATGGCTTGCTGTACTTCTGCATTCACCAGCATTTTGGTACGTGCGAGCGCATGTGAAATTGCATCATCCATTAACTTTTGTTCGCTGCTGGGCGCTTTACTGAGCACATGACCAGAAACACGGTCTTTGGCACCAGGATGGCCGATTCCAATACGCAGGCGATGGAAGTTTGAACCAATATGCGGCACGATATCGCGTAGACCATTATGACCACCGTGACCACCACCCGTTTTCAGGCGAATGACACCAGGATTCATATCCAGTTCATCATGGGCAATCAGGATCGATTCAGGTGCGATATTGTAGAATTTGGCGAAAGGAACAACACTTTTACCGGAAAGGTTCATAAAGGTTGTAGGTAGAAGAAGACGAACGTCTTGACCTTCGATATTGCCACGACCACTAAATCCATTGAATTTCGGGTCTTTCTTGAGGGTAATGCCATATTGCTCTGCAAGGCGTTCTACGAACCAGGCCCCTGCATTATGGCGGGTTTGGGCATACTCAGAACCTGGGTTGCCCAAACCAACAATCAGTGAAATATTTGACACTAATTACACCATTAACACTTATGCGCGTTTAAAGTCAGCGTGCATAGGCGTGTTTTTAGCTGGGTGACGTTGTAAGGCTTGGATTTTCACGCTTTCAACTTTACCGTCTACATCAATTTCGATAACTTCTTCAAAGAAAGAGTTATTTTCTAAGAATTTAACAAGCTGACGAAGCTCAAGAGTAACAGCTACAGGAGCAGCTTCGCCACCGTAGATGATTGCAGGAACTTTAGCTTGAAGACGAAGGCGGCGGCTCGAACCTTTCCCTTGAACTGCTTCTTCACGTGCTGCTGCGTTTAATACGAAGTTTGCCATGATAGACATCCTATTTAAGTTAAATGAACCAGACTTGCGACCAGTCTAGTGAGTAAAAGCCCTACCAAATGGCAGGGCTTTGAAAATTCAGCGCTCTATTATAGATAAGAATCGAACATTGCGCTAATAGATTCTTCGTTGTTAATGCGACGAATCGTTTCGGCAACCATGCTGGCTACGGAAACCTGGCGAATCTTGCCCAGTGCTAAAGCTTCATCTGAAAGTGGGATGGTGTCACAAACCACCAACTCATCAATCACAGAATGTCTTAAGTTTTCTAATGCTTTACCAGAAAGTACTGGATGCGTTGCATAAGCAACAACCTTGCGAGCACCGAAAGTTTTCAATGCATCAGCTGCTTTGCATAAAGTGCCTGCAGTATCTACCATGTCATCGACGATGACACAATCACGATCTTTCACATCGCCAATCAAATGCATCACTTGTGATTCATTCGCTTTTTGACGACGCTTATCGATGATTGCAAGATCGATATCACCCATTTGTTTCGCAACAGCACGTGCACGAACCACACCACCGACGTCAGGTGAAACCACCATCAGGTTGTGATGTGACTGCTGACGTAAGTCAGCAAGTAGCGCTGGTGTACCGTAGATGTTGTCTACAGGGATATCGAAGAAACCTTGGATCTGGTCAGCATGAAGATCAATCATCACAACGCGGTCAATACCTACAGTCGTCAGCATGTCTGCAACGACTTTAGCAGTAATTGGCACACGGCTTGAACGTGGACGACGGTCTTGACGAGCATAACCAAAGTAAGGAATCACGGCAGTAATACGACCTGCACTTGCACGACGCAAAGCGTCAGCCATGACTAAGATTTCCATCAGGTTATCGTTAGTAGGAGCACAAGTAGGTTGCACGACGAATACGTCTTTACCACGAACGTTTTCAGTAATCTCGACAGCGATTTCACCATCAGAGAACTGACCTACAGAGGCAGCGCCTAGAGGAATATGTAAGTGACTTACGACTTTTTGAGCGAATTGTGGATGCGCAGATCCACTAAAAACGACAAGATTGGGCATGAAGCACCCTTGGCGGTTGGGATATATGGGAATAGATGGCAGGGGTAGCTGGATTCGAACCAACGGATGCCGAGATCAAAACCCGGTGCCTTACCACTTGGCGATACCCCTAATGCGGCAGAACTTTAATATTTTTACGGTAAAGTGTCAAGGTAAATTAACAGTCTTACAGCAAATGAGTGTTCTGTCTTTTTTCGAGAAAATGGCAGGGGTAGCTGGATTCGAACCAACGGATGCCGAGATCAAAACCCGGTGCCTTACCACTTGGCGATACCCCTAAATTTGATGAACTGTAAGATGGCAGGGGTAGCTGGATTCGAACCAACGGATGCCGAGATCAAAACCCGGTGCCTTACCACTTGGCGATACCCCTAATACAGTACATCTACAGGTGAAAATGGCAGGGGTAGCTGGATTCGAACCAACGGATGCCGAGATCAAAACCCGGTGCCTTACCACTTGGCGATACCCCTATCTACACTTTAAACTGAACTAAAGGTGATTCTTGTAAACTGTTGACCAGGTAAGCTTTACATGGTGCATTTGCAAGAATATCTTCGATATTCAGATTTTCAGTGACTTCAATAAACACACAAGCACCTGTACCTGTAAGTTTTGCAATACCGAACTGGTCGAGATATTGCATCGCTTCATCGACTTCAGGATATAAGGATCGAGCCAGTGGCTCAAAGTTATTTCCAAAATCAGATGGCGTTTGCTGATAGGCGCAAAATTTAGTGCTCTTCGTGTCTCTTGTCAATGCTTTTTGCGAAAAAAGCAGTTGAGTGCTGATAAAACAGTCAGGTTTTAACACAATGAATTGTTTTTGATCTAAGTCTATGAATGTTAAGTGTTCGCCAATGCCTTCAGCCCAGGCATTTCGACCATGTACAAATATCGGTACATCTGCACCCAGCTTGACTCCGAGATCTGCCAGTTGCTCGATATTTAAACCGCACTGCCAGAGCTGGTTCAGCACAATCAGGGTGGTGGCTGCATTCGACGAACCGCCACCGAGTCCAGCACCCATCGGGATATTTTTTTCCAGACGAATCTTTAGTCCGGATAGTGTTTGAGCATAGGGCTTCAACAGTTGTACCGCACGATAGATTAAATTTTGTTCCAGATCGACTGAGGCCAGCCCTTCAATCTGGATGTGTTGATTATCTGTTTGTTCAAACGCCAGCCAGTCATACAGATCAATCAGCTGAAAAATACTTTGCAGCTCGTGATAGCCATTTTCACGGCGACCGGTAATATGTAAGAACAAATTCAGTTTAGCAGGCGAGGGAACACGAATCATCATGGGCTAACATCAGGTCAATTAACGGTTTTCAATGATCATTGTAATACGGTTTTCCGCACCATTTTCAAGTGACTGCTTTAAAATCAAGCGGTTTGGCATTTTGGCCTGCGCATTGTAATTGAGATCGACCGTCCAGCCCTGTTCAATAATCTGGCTAATCCGCTGTGTATCATCTTTTTGCAATTTAGCAGTCGTTGTCGCAGGGCGGGCCTGTACCCAGTCCACTAAATAGCTGATCGGTGCTTGCCAGCCTGTGGCGCGTTGCAGTAATTCTTCGGCACTTGCCGCCTGAATCACACCTGTTTTAGCACTGTTTAATGTGACTTGGCCGGGCGTGCCGGAAATCTGGGTTTTGCCCACACCTAAAATGCCACTCAGCTCAATATCAAATTCTTCTTGCTGTTGTACCCAGGTAAAGAATGCACTGCCGGTCTGTTGCGGTGTGCGCACACCAATTTTACCTTGCAGCTGGAATTGATTATCTGCCTGTACAGAAGGCGTCACTGGCGTTTGCGGATTGATCATCTGCTGACAACCAGTTAAGAATAAAGCAGTTGCTGCAAAGGCACAGCAGCCCAATTGGCTTAAATTGCGCATAAAAGAATTAACTCGTTTGGTTTTGTGGTGCTAACAATAGCGAATTAAGTTGTTTTAATTCGGGGTCATTTGGATGGTTTTGTTGTAATTGTTGTAACACTTGATGGAAGTGTTGTATATCACCATTCATGTACAACGAACGCGCATAACGTACCCCAATCTTCACGCTTGGATTGAGTTGATACGCTTTGTATAACACATCTGCAGCCGTGGCAAAGTCATTCTGTAAATAACAGATATAACCATAGGTATCCAGAATGGAAGCCTGTTCCGGTGCATATTCCAGTGCCTGTTCGACATAGCGGCGCGCTTCTTCCAGACGCCGGTTCTGCATTGCCAGGGTATAGGCATAGGCATTCAGATAGGTCGGACTATTCGGTTCAATCTTGAGTAAATTTGCCAGCAATTCATCCAGCTTGTTGCGATCCTGATGTGGATCTAGCAATAGCACTTGTGCATAAACCAGTTCCGGATCATCCGGCAGGTTTTTGCTGGCTTCTTCTAGCAGGCGGATCGCGGCTTTTTTATTCTGCATACGCGTTAAAATATCTGCCTGGGCCAGATATAAAAAGCTGGCATGTTGCGGATAATTCACCCGTTCCTGAGTCAAGAAACGCAGCGCATCATGCAGCTTATCCTGCTGGGCAAAAATCGAGATCATGTTACGACGCGAGACGGTGTACAGACTGCCATCGACCAGACGATAATAGGCTTTGGCGGTTTCATAATGCTGTTTGCGTTCAGCATTCACTGCCAGATAATAATAGGCTTCATTTTGATACTGTGCAGAATAACGCAGTTCGACCAGATGTTTTTCGGCCTTCTCGTATTCTTCCAGATCAATACTGGTCAGTCCGGCAATAAACAAGGCTTCTTCAGCCGTTGGCCATTTTTTTAGAATATCCTGCAGTTTTTTTAGCGCTAAAGTCGATTCATTGAGCTTGACCAGATATTTGACTTCGGCCAGACGCACATCCAGATTGTTACGGTGTTTACGGCTGGATTTTTCATACCATTGCAGAGTTTCCTCTGGATCGTCGAGAGCATTCAGCAGATTGGCTTTCATCAGGATATAACCAGTCGCATTCGGACGTTTTTTTAGAGCACGGTTAATGGTATTTAAAGCCTGTTCCAGCTGACCATTTTGTGCTTCCAGACCGGCCACCAGCACCAGAATAGACGGATTGTCTCTGGCTTTGGTGGTGCTTAAAGCCTGAATCAGATAGCTGCGGTCTTCTGTGCCTTCAGGTGAAATCCCAGCGAGAATTTCTTCCAGATCGGCACTGTCATCAATTTGCAGGATTTTCTCTAAGGTCTCTGCCGCCAGCTCATACTCATGCGCTTTCAGGGCAATATGGGATAAATAAAATAAGGCGGGGACATCCTGCGGCTCCTGTACCACCCAGTGGGTCGAGATATCGAGGGCTGCCTGTAAATCATCATGTTCCAATGCAACATTCAGTGCACGCTGCTTGACCGTGGTGGAATTGCTCTTGATTGCCAGAACCGTATAGTTGTGCAAAGCAGTCGGAATGTCATGTGCGGCAATGGCAAACTCGGCCATCATACTTTGTTTTATGGCATCATAATTTTGATTTGCATGGTAAACTGCTTCCGCTGCATAAAGATGAGCAGTTGAAGCCATGCTACCCACCAATAGGAATGTGGTAGAATATTGCTTAATTGTAGGGCCGTTGATACGGCTGATTGTTTGACGCAATTTTTCTTGATCCAAGTAATGCTTTTTATGACACCGATATTGCACAATAGCATAAATTTATTGAAATGATGACCTGATATGTCTTTCTTTGCATTGGGTGTCAACCATCAAACTGCCTCTGTAGAACTGCGGGAACAAGTTGCGTTTAACCCTGAAAAGTTAAGTGTCATTCTTGCCGAGCAAAGCCAACACCCTGAATTAAACGACATGGTGGTGGTGTCTACATGTAACCGAACCGAAGTTTACGCGATGTCTGACAATGTCGACATGGTGCTGAACTGGCTCGCCCAAAAAAATGGGGTGGATGTCAAACAACTGCAAAATCATGTCTATCGTTATGAAAATGCCCAAGCCGTGACGCACTTGATGCGTGTCGCCAGTGGTCTGGATTCACTGATGCTGGGTGAACCGCAGATTCTGGGACAAGTCAAAAATGCACTTTCTCTTGCCAAAGACTCCCAGACGGTGTCACGCAGTTTAAACCGAATTTTTGAATATGCCTTTTATGCGGCCAAACGGGTTCGTTCCGAGACTGCTGTCGGCAGTCATGCGGTATCGATGGGCTATGCGGTTGCACAGTTGGCCCTACAGGTATTTAGTCATCCAGACAAGCTCACCATTATGGTGGTAGCAGCCGGGGAGATGAACAGTCTGGTCGCCAAGCATCTCGCAGAAATGGGTGTGGGCAAGATTATTATCTGTAACCGTACCCGAGAACGTGCAGACATTCTGGCGCAGGAAATTGCGCATCGGGTAGAAGTAGAAATTATTGACTTTGACCAGCTGGCAGACAATCTGCATCGCGCCGATGTGATTTCCAGTTGTACCGGCAGTCTGCATCAGGTGATTCATTTTGCAGATATCAAAGCGGCACTGAAAAAACGCCGTTACCAGCAAATGTTGTTAGTCGATCTGGCCGTGCCACGTGATATCGATCCTAAAGTTGAAAAACTTGATGGGGTATATCTGTATGGCGTCGATGATCTGCAAAGCGTGATTGAGGAAAATCTGGCGCATCGTCGTCAGGCTGCGGTTGAAGCCGAAGTTATGGTGAATCAGCTCGCAACAGAACTGATGGCCCAGCAAAAGGTCAAGCAGGCCGGGGCCACCATTCATGCTTATCGTGACCATGGTGAAGAGTTGCGGCAGGAAGAACTGGCATTGGCGCTGCAACGTATTGCCCAGGGTGAAAAAGCAGAAATGGTTATGGCTGAGTTTTCGCACCGCCTGACACAGAAACTCTTACATCCGACTTCTATTGTGCTGCGTGAGGCGGCCAAGGCGGAAGATCCAAGCTGTTTTGAAATGATGCGCGATACCTTGCAAGAGGTAGTTGATACACGCCGCAAGACCAAACATTAGCGAGCTCTTTAACAATAGCTATTTTGAAGAACGGCGTTTAGAGATAAACGCCTTATTTTTATTTGAAGCGATTTAAAACTGTTAATCGTCCAATAAGGTCATGGAGCGTTTTTTATCAATTTCGTAAATCTGCATTTTCAGATTCTTCATTTCTGCAATGCTGCTAAATTTTTTCGATTTTATCTTGTTTTTCAGACACTGATATTGCAGCTTGGTCGAGAAGTCTGCCGCCAGTTTGTCGGCCTGTTCAGGCGAAGAGGTATAATCGCTCACATTGGCATGTTGTAGAATATGCTGTAATTCATGATGATGTACTGCACAGGCACCTAAAACATAATAGATCGACAGTTCAGGATCATCCGGCAGGTCATCAAAAATCACATTCAGAATATTTAGGATTTTAAACAGCAGCTGATCTTCAGATACCAGCGCACGCAAGGGTTCAAAATGAATATACAAATAGGGATGATTCATCAAAATTGCAATCACATATTCTTCAGCATCAATTTTGGTGCTAAAACTTAAGGATGCATCGGTATTGACCTTGGGTTGCCATTTACGGTTAAAGCCCAGTTTCTCGCGGAAAAATTGCTGCAGCAAATAGCGGAATGAGCCATGTTTAGGCAATAATTCGGTCAGATTTTTCAGTTCACCCATGACCTGACTTTTACCTTCAGGGGTGGTGATGTCCTGATTTTGGGTCAGATGGGCAAACACGAAGTCCGACATCAGCGGCGCCTGATCCAGCAAGCGTCTAAAGTTTTCGATGCCTTCACGGCGGATCAAGGAGTCCGGGTCATGGTCAGCAGGCAAAACAAAGAATTTCAGCTCACGGCCATCACTGAGTAATGGCAGGGCAATGTCCAGCGTTCGGCGTGCAGCTTTTTGACCGGCAGCATCGCCATCAAAGGCAATGGTAATCCGGTTGTTCTGCTTAAACAGAATGTTCAGATGGTCGGTATTACTGGCAGTCCCCAGTGTCGCGACTGCGCCATGAATGCCGTATTGCTGCAATGCAATCACATCCATATAGCCTTCGACCATCAGCCATTCCTGGGCTTTCTGCTTTCTGCCTTCATATAGCCCATAAAGCAACTGGTTCTTATGGAAAACTTCAGAGTCTGGCGAGTTGATGTATTTGGGCTTGATCTCGTCATTGAGCGCACGGCCACCAAAGCCGACCACACGACCCTTGGTATCACGGATCGGAAAAATTACCCGCTCTCGCAGTAGGTCAAAATCACGGCCACTGTCGCTGGTACGAATCAGCCCCAGTAGTTTCAGGCCTTCAATATCCTGAGGAAAGGCTTTTTCCAGATGTTGCCAGTCTTCAGGTGCATAACCTAAGCGCCAATAGGCAATGGTTTCTGCAGTCAGGCCACGTTGCTTGAAATATTGCTGTGCACTGGAACTGTTGGGTAACTGGCGTTCATAAAACTGCGCGATATTTTCCAGCAGGTCGTATAAGTTGCCGTCTTGCTGAACTTCGGCCATTGGCATGTGCTCAAAAGCAGCAAAAGGGTCGCCGTAGAAATCCTGTTCGGAGGCCTGAAACTCTGCAAATGGATCAAAAGAAGCATCCGACACAGAATATTCTTGTGCTGGGCGTTGCGGAGCTTGCGTATTCTCAACTTTGGTCGCAGCGACTATTTTCGGTTTGGCTGATTCCCGTTTGTATTTTAATTTATTGGAATCAGTATTGTCTTTTGGCAGTTCAATGCCGGTCTGACTGGACAGGTCTTTCATCACTTCGACGAAATTACGGCTACCAATGTCCATTAAAAAACGGATGGCGTTGCCATTGGCCTGACAGCCAAAACAGTGAAAATATTGTTTGTCACGATAGACGTGAAAAGAGGGCGATTTTTCCTGATGGAAAGGACAGCAGCCCGAATAGGTACGGCCAGTTTTTTTCAGTTTCACGAATTGACCAATCACATCGACAATATCGGTGCGATCGAGAATCTGATCAATCGTATGTTGAGGAATTGCCATAATCTGCTGAGCTTCTCGTGCTGCGTATCTAAGGTTTAAGTGATTGAATCAATAGGATTGAACTGATTCAGGTCAATTCTTTTTAACTTCCTTTGTATACCTTTTGCACGATTTGTTCAAGCCTGGCCGGGACAAAGCAAAAGGGCAAGTATGATACCTTGCCCTTAAAGAAAATGCACCTGTGACAGTCGGCTTATTCGGCAGTCGGTTCAGGTTGCTCTGCTTCGGTATTTTTAGGACGATCAAGCAAACCAAAAGACACACGATTGGTCAGGCTGCGCTTTTCAGTTTCTGGCGCATCCGACTCTGCATTGTTGTCAGTCACCGTCTTGGCTTCTTTACCAAAAATACCCAGTGTGGCACGGTTAAAGAAACTGCTTTCGCTACGTGCTGCACGCAAGTTGACCGTACCATCAGATTTCACCAGATTTGGATAATTCAGCTTTAACACATCAATATATTGCTGAGAGGTTGCTTTATCACCCAGTTGATCATAGCCATAGGCAATCGTTGCCAGTGCTTCTGGAATCTGAGGGGTTTGTGGATAATGTTCCACCACCCATTGTGCACGTTCAACCGCAGCCAGATAGGCTTTACGTTTTAAATTAAAGCGTGCCGCATTCATTTCATGCTCAGCCAGTTCCTGACCGATAAATTTCATGCGCTGCGCTGCATCGACCGCATAGGTGCTAGACGGATAGCGGCGAATGAAATCGACAAAATTCTGATAAGCCACTTTCAGATAGCTGACATCACGATGCGACTGTTTCAGCGAGGTATAACGCAGCAGACCATTATAGTTCTGCTCCATATTGGATACGCCGCGTACATAGTAAGCATAGTCGACATTTGGATGTTGTGGATTCAGACGGATAAAGCGCTCTGCCAGTGCCACTGCACCTTCATAATCTTTTTGCTGAAATTTTACATATAACAGTTCAAGCTGCGCTTGCGGAGCATACTGACTGGTAGGGAAATAGGTTTCCAGTGCTTCTAGCTGTTTTGCGGCATCGGTATATTGATTACGATCTAGCGCTTTCTGTGCTTTTTGAATATAAACTTGCTCGCTAGATTCAGGACCTTTATCCACGACTTCTTTTTTGGGATTACTGCTACAGCCTACCATTGCCGATGCAATGCCAATCGTGAGGGCAAGCATTGTCATTTTATAATGTGGTAGCGACATAAAAATTCCTCTGTTAATACGGGCAATGAGCTACAATTGCACTATTAAACCACTTTTGTCTGAATGAGCAAATGAGTCAAGCACAATCTTCCAATTCTAATATCCCTGATACTGATTTCAATTTACTTGAAGATTCTGAGGATGCAGATAACCATACTTCAGAAGCAACTGCAACACGTTTATCGTTGCAATTTCAACTGGATGAAACTTATATCGGGCAACGGATCGACCAGATTGCCGCGATGGTCTGGAGCGATTTTTCCCGAGAAAAATTAAAGCAATGGATCAAAGATGGCAATTTATTGGTGAATGGTCAACCGGTCAAGCCGAAATTTAAAAGTGATGGTTTTGAAATCCTGACCTTAAATGTCGAGCTTGAAGCGCAAACGCGAAACCTGCCGGAAGATATTCCACTGGACATCATCTATGAAGATGATGACATTATCGTCATTAACAAAGCTGTCGGCATGGTTGTGCATCCGGGCGCAGGCAATACATCGGGTACTTTGGTGAATGCTTTGTTACATCATTATCCAAAATCGGCTGAACTGGCACGTGCCGGTCTGGTACACCGTATTGATAAAGACACCAGTGGTCTGTTGGTCGTCGCGAAAAATCTGGAAGCACAGTTCTCTCTTAGCAAACAGCTTGAGAAAAAATCAGTATATCGCCTGTATGATCTGGTGGTTTACGGCAATATTATTGCCGGCGGTACCATTGACGAACCGATCAAACGCCATCCGGTAGATCGTGTGAAAATGACTGTACTTCCAGGCGGTAAAGATGCCGTGACGCATTACAACGTCAAAGAGCGTTTCCAGCATTTCACCCGTGTTCAAGCCCGTCTGGAAACCGGACGTACCCACCAGATTCGTGTGCATTTTAGCTATATCGGCTTTGGCCTGATTGGTGATCAGGTGTATATGCCGCGTGTACGTATGCCGGCAGGTGCATCACAATTATTAGATGATACTTTACGTGGCTTTAAACGTCAGGCCTTGCATGCAGCAAAACTCGGTCTGACCCATCCGCGTAGCAAAGAAGAAATGACCTTTGAAGCGCCGTGGCCGGAAGATTTTGCCAATCTGATTGAAGTGCTGCGCACCGAAAACAAAGCCTATTAATTTTTTTATTTAGCTCGCGTCAAAGCAAGGAATCGAGATGCAATTTGTACCAGGACTTCCACAAGGTGTGTATGTGGGTCAGACCCGCATTCATCATGCGAAAGTACAGCCATCCACGCAGCCTGAGCTTGCAGGTTTTAATCTGGCCTTGCATGTGAAGGATGATGCGCAGCGGGTACAACAGCATCGTATGGCTTTACTGCAAGATTTCGCTGCCTTTGGCGTAGATAAAATTACCTGGATGACCCAGACGCATAGCACCATCTGTCATAGCATTAATGAACAGATACCCTTTGAGGCATTGGTCGGCGATGGTCTGGTGACACAGCGCAAAGCGCATGCTTTGATGATGATGACCGCAGACTGTTTGCCGGTGGTGTTAGGTAATGCCGATGGTACGGAAGTTGCTAATTTGCATGCCGGTTGGCGTGGTCTGGCCGGTGGTATTGTCGAAAATACCATTGCCGCCATGCAGACTCCGCCGACCTGGGCCTGGCTTGGTGCAGCCATCAGTCAGCCCTGTTTTGAAATTGGCACAGAGGTAAAAGTGGCTTTTTGCAGTAAATATCCTGAACTGGATAGTGCATTTCAGGCCGGGGAACAGCCAGATAAATATTATGCCGACCTGTATGCGATTGCGCGTTATATCTTGCAGCAACATGGGGTAAATACCGTATTGGGCGGGGATCAGTGTTCTTATCGTCAAGCAGATGAATATTTTTCTTATCGCCGTGAGCCTAAAACGGGTCGTATGGCGACATTCGTGTTTATGGCATGAAAATGTTAAACTTAACTGAATTTTTTGGCTTTTGAGCATTATGTCCCTATCTTCCAAATCTGTTGCGATTGTTTATCACAGTCCTTATGGACACACGGCTAAAGTGGCAAATTTTATTGCCGATGGTGCACGGGAAACCGGTGTTCAGGTGCATATGATGAATGTCGAACATATTGATTGGGATGTGCTAGATGCCGCAGATGCGATTGTCTTTGGCTGTCCGACCTATATGGGGAGCCTGACCTCTGCCATGAAGCTGTTTATGGAGCAGTCTTCCAAGCGCTGGCTGGCGCGTAGCTGGCAGGGCAAACTGGCAGCAGCTTTTACCAATGGTGGCGGACTTAGTGGCGACAAACTGGCAGTGTTGCAGCAAATCAACCTGTTTGCGATGCAGCATGGTATGTTGTGGAGCGGTTTGCCCTTGATGCCGACAGGTCGTGCCGTGACTGATCTGAATCGTATGTCGAGCTTTTTGGGGCTGATGACCCAGTCGGACAATGCACCGGTAGAAGTCACCCCACCTGAAGGGGATTTAAAAACCGCGCTCTGGTTTGGCGAATATATTGCTTTGACACTGGCACGCTTAAATCATCCAGCTTAGTCAGTGATAAAAAAACCTCCACATGCTGGAGGTTTTTATATTCAAGTATTGATCCATTATTTATGGAAAATTCGCGCTTTATCACGTTGCCAGTCACGGTCTTTTTCAGTGGCACGTTTGTCATGGAGCTGCTTACCTTTGACCAGTGCAATTTCCAGCTTGGCATGCGGGCCTTTCCAGTAACAGGCCAGTGGCACGCAGGAATAACCTTTCTGGTTAATCGCGCCCATCAGCTTTTCAATTTCACGGCGATTCAACAACAGTTTTCGGGTACGGGTCGCTTCAGGCACCACGTGTGTTGAAGCACTCAGCAAAGGCTGAACTTGCGCACCAAACAGGAAAGCTTCACCATTTTTAAAGGTAATATAGCTTTCTACAATGGTCATACGACCGGCACGCATTGATTTGACTTCCCAGCCCTTTAATGACAGCCCCGCTTCAAATTTCTCTTCAATAAAATAATCGTGGCGGGCACGTTTATTCAGTGCAATGGTACCGCCATTATTTTTTTTTACTACAATAGATGCTTTCGCCATAATCTGATACTTCCAAACGTGCTGCTATTGTACCGCAACTAGAAATAAGGTGAAGTTTTTTAAATTAATGAGGATTATTCACCAAAAAAACAAGTTTTTGCTAAAATAAGATTCTACATAACAAACAGAGTACAAATGGATGTCTAAAACTCGTGTGATTTATCCGGGGACTTTTGATCCAATTACCAATGGACATATTGATTTGGTAACCCGCGCAGCGCGAATGTTTGATGAGGTCGTTGTGGCGATTGCCATCGGTCATCATAAAAATCCGGTATTTAGTCTGGAAGAGCGTGTTGCATTGGCAAAAGAGTCATTGAGTCATTTGGACAATGTTGAATTTGTAGGTTTTGATGGTTTGCTGGTCAATTTCTTTCGTGAACAAAAAGCGACGGCTGTACTGCGTGGTTTGCGTGCAGTGTCCGATTTTGAGTATGAATTTCAGCTGGCCAATATGAACCGTCAGCTGGACTCCCACTTTGAAGCGGTATTTTTAACCCCTTCAGAGCAATATTCTTTTATTTCATCCACTTTGGTGCGTGAAATTGCTCGATTAAGAGGTGATGTGACCAAGTTTGTACCACCAAACGTGGTTGCTGCCTTCGAGCGTAAACTTCAACAAGGTTGGTAGCGTGTCTTTATATATCACCGATGAATGTATTAATTGTGATGTCTGTGAACCTGTATGCCCGAATGAGGCCATTTATATGGGTGAACTCATTTATGAGATTCATCCAGATTTATGTACAGAGTGCGTCGGACATCATGATCAACCGCAATGTCAGCTGTTCTGTCCGGTGGATTGTATTCCACTGGATCCGAACCATGCGGAAACGCAGGAACAGCTGCAAGCCAAGTATGAAAAACTGACTGCTCAAAAAACATCAAGCAATTAGTTGCGATATTTGGTACTATGCCGCTCGAAGTGAGCCAGACGATCGCTGCTGTGGAGATCTCCGTGATTGAAGCAGGGGAGGAAAGTCCGGGCTTCATAGGGCAAGGTGCCAGGTAACGCCTGGGCGGTGCAAACCGACGGCAAGTGCAGCAGAGAGAAGACCGCCTTCATTATGTTTTCGAGCAATCGGAATCGGAGGTAAGGGTGAAAGGGTGCGGTAAGAGCGCACCGCATGGCTGGTAACAGTTCATGGCGAGGTAAACCCCACCGGAAGCAAGACCAAATAGGAATCCATTAGGCATGGCCCATGCTGGATTCGGGTAGGTCGCTTGAGCGCATGAGTGATTGTGCGCCTAGAGGAATGATCGTTCACGACAGAACCCGGCTTATCGGCTCACTTCAACAAATTTTGATCAAACAGTGCATTATGGGGTTGACGCTCTTTAAAGAAAATCTCATAATGCGCGCACAGTTTAAGGCTATGTAGCTCAGTTGGTTAGAGCACCGCACTCATAATGCGGGGGTCACAAGTTCAAGTCTCGTCATAGCCACCATATTCTGAAAAAACCCACTCCGATTGAGTGGGGTTTTTTATGTCTGATATTTGATGATGATGTTGGTGGAAAATCTGAAAAGCACTACAATAGTTAAAATAAAACAAATAACAAGAATATGTATGATGATTAAAAATTTAATACTATCAACTCTGATTTTCTTTATTGCTTTACCTGTTTTTGCTGCAGATTCAATTAAGTCACTTCCTTTTAAAGAAAAAAATATTTCCAAAGCAGAAATAAGATCAATTTGTCAAAAAGTAAAATTTAGTTGTGATGAGAGTGATGCAAAACTTTGGGTAGTTAAAATTGCTGAAGCTGAAAAATATTATTTAATTGATGAAAATTTACAAATTATTCAGCTTTCAAAAAATCTTGGAAAATATCAAATCATTGATTATTGGGATCTAACCACGTATCAACAGGTTTATGCGCTTAAAGAGGATAAGAGTGGTATAGAATTTATATATCCTGCCTTATACCCACTCAATCGGCATAGTTATGCTATTGCCTTAATTCATGGCTGGGTTTCAAATGATGCAGGTGAACAGAATGCACAGTTTATTCAATTACTTCCAAAAGGAAAGACAAAACTGGTCTTCGAGCATTTACCTTTTTACGAATACCAGAATCGACTTTCCTGCTACAAAGATATGAAAGATAAAAAGAATAATTATTGTGATGATCAGAAGGAGACCGTACTTAAGATCAGCTATAGAGATGTAGGATTGGCTTATTATGAATGGCGTTTAAGTTATTTGAATATAAACTGGCTTAAAAATAATAAAATCGACGAATATAAACAGCGGAGTTTGGTGTTAATCCCTTTTATTCAAGCGCAGTAAAGGCATGTAGCAGTGATCTAACATCATCCGTCTGCAACTGCTCACGCATTTTTAAAAACTGCTTTTCATCTAAGTCATAGAGCTTAAGAGAAAGCAGTTTTTCTATATCTGCTTTAGGAAAACGATATTTAATAATTTTGGCAGGCACGCCACCGACCACTGCGTATGATGGAACGTCTTTTGTCACCACGGCACCTGTTGCCACCACAGAACCTTCGCCAAGCGTTACACCTTGCATAATCATGGCACGAGAGCCAATCCAGCAACCATCGCCAATGAATGTATCGCCAGCAGGCACAAAACTGCGTGTATCGAAGGGAAAGGCTGAAATCCAGTCGGTACGGTGTAATTGATTACCACCCATCATAATCACGCATTCTGCGCCAAAACAGACAAAATTGCCGATATAGAGCTGATCAATGGGTTTATCTGGGGTAGAGGGCTTGTCATGTAGATAACGCACCACGCAACGCTCAAAACCCTGATCCCAATAAGCAGAATAGTAAGAATAGTTTCCCTTAATATGAATATTTGGATTCTTCACCGTTTTAGAGATGAACTCGAACTCACACCAGTGGTTTACAGGGGAATTAATTAACTTTTCGGCCATAAGGGAGATACAAAAATCAAGGAATGAGAAATTATACCTAATCGGCGTCTAAACTGGCTGAATAATCTCGAAAGACAATCTAGCGAGTAGGGGTAAAGCAAATGATTAAGTTATAGCAGACTGGATGGGAATACGTGCAATGACTTTAATTTCAAAATCAAAACCCGCTAGCCAGGTCACACCAACAGCCGTCCAGTTTGGGTAAGGCTTTTGATTAAACACTTGCTGCTTAACTTTCATGATACTTTCAAACTGTACTTCTGGGTCAGTGTGAAAAGTCGTCACATCGATAATATCATCAAAGCTACAACCTGCCGCTGCGAGGGTCGCAGCTAAATTTTCAAAAGCACGTTCTACCTGTTTTTCAAAATCAGGTTCGGGGCTGCCATCTTCACGGCTACCGACCTGACCCGAGACAAAGAGCAGATCTTGCGATTTGATTGCAGCCGAATAACCATGCTGTTCATATAGGGCATGGCGGTCTTTAGGAAATATTGCAGTTCTGGTCATGACTATTCTCGTTAAAACCTAGATGAAAAATTATTTTAAAGCGCCGTAAATTTTCACATACGCTTCGTATGTATTAAACATAATTGACATACGATACGTATGTCAATTAAAATTTTTGTGATGATGAGGTAAAGTAATTGATGTCTGTTCGTGAACAAAAAATGGCGGAAACCCGCAAAAAACTGATTGAAGTTGCACGCCGTACATTTGCTGAATATGGCTATGCAGATACCTCAATGGATAAGCTCACGGCAGAAGCGGGGCTGACCCGTGGTGCGCTTTATCATCATTTTGGTGATAAAAAGGGTCTGTTTGCTGCTGTAGTCGATCAGATCGATTCAGAGATGGCGGCATATGCCCAGCAGCATCTGGAACAGCCTGAGGATCTTTGGGAAGGCTTGCTGCTTGAAGGACAGACCTATATTGAACATGCCTTGGATCCGGAGTTTCAGCGTATAGTATTACGTGATGGGCCGGCCGTACTGGGTGATCCGGCACATTGGCCGAGTCAAAACAAATGTTTGCAGTCTACCCGTGAGTGCGTTGAACAGCTCTTGGCAGCAGATCGATTGAAACCTGTATCTCCACAAGCAGCGGCAGTGTTTTTAAATGGTGCAGCCATGAATGCTGCATTATGGGTGGCTTCGAGTGAGTATCCTGCACAGGTACTCCCTGAGGCCTTACATGCGTTCAAGTTACTGGCATCAGGATTCTTGAAATAAGTACCACGATCATCTGTTGAAGTTCGATAGCTAAATATAAAAACCCCTCAAAAGAGGGGCTTTAAATTAAATAACTTTAAATATTAAAGATATTCAACTTTCACAATTTCGTATTCAACTTCACCATTTGGTGTCGTAATTTTCACATCATCGCCTTCGTTTTTACCTAAAAGACCACGTGCAATTGGTGAGTTCACAGAGATCTTGTTGATCTTAAAGTCTGCTTCGTCATCGCCTACAATCTTGTAAGTTTTTTGCTCTTCAGTATCCAGGTTTTCAATTGTCACTGTCACACCAAAAACCACACGACCTGATTGCTCAAGTTCTTTCACATCAATGACCTGGCAAGCGCCCAGTTTCCCTTCGATGTCCTGAATACGGCCTTCACAGAAGCCTTGCTGTTCACGCGCTGCGTGATATTCTGCATTTTCTTTTAAGTCGCCGTGTTCACGTGCTTCCGCAATCGAAGCCGTGATACGAGGACGGTCAACGGTTTTCAGTTGATGTAATTCTTTCTCTAAGGCAATTTTGCCTTCAGGAGTCATAGGATAACGTTGCATGTTGTCCCTCAAAAGTCAGTTGAAAGATATAAAATCTATAAATAAAAAAAAGCCCGCCACCAAGAAGGTAGCGGGACTTCTTGGAAACTTAATTAACCTTTAGTTAGGTCTTGCAAGCGATATACATCCATTGGCAATTTGATTGCTAAAGCTTGGCATACAGCATCAGCACCGTTCAAGGTGGTCGTGTAATACACTTTACCTTGTAGCGCAGAGCGACGGATCGAGAACGAATCCTGCTGAGCCTGTTTACCTTCAGATGTATTGATAATGAGGTGAATTTCGCCATTTTTCAAGCGGTCCACGATATTAGGACGGCCTTCGGTTACTTTATTCACACGTTCACATGCAATACCCGCTTCAGTAATCACGCTGTATGTGCCACCCGTTGCAAGCAACTTGAAGCCATAGTCTACCAGTTGCTGAGCGATACGCGCGACATGCGGCTTATCTGAATCACGAACAGACAGGAATGCATGTTTTACTTCGCCTTCAGTTGGTTTACCTGGTAAGCGATCGTTCGAGCCTAATACAGCTTTATAGAACGCTTCACCAAATGATTTACCAACACCCATGACTTCGCCAGTCGATTTCATCTCAGGGCCAAGGATTGGGTCAACACCCGGGAATTTGTTGAATGGGAACACCGCTTCTTTTACAGAGAAGTGCTGAGGAATAATCTCTTTAGTGAATCCTTGAGATTCTAGAGATTGACCTGCCATACAACGTGCAGCAACTTTTGCTAAAGACTCACCGATACATTTAGAAACGAACGGTACAGTACGTGATGCACGTGGGTTCACTTCCAGAATGTAAACGTCAGTGCCTTTTACTGCAAACTGAACGTTCATCAAACCGATTACACCCAGTTCTTTTGCCATTGCAACAGTTTGACGGCGCATTTCGTCCTGTACTTCTTGAGAAAGCGAGTAAGGAGGAATCGAACATGCTGAGTCACCAGAGTGGATACCCGCTTGTTCAATGTGCTGCATGATACCGCCAATTACAACGTCTTTGCCGTCAGATACGCAGTCCACGTCAACTTCGATCGCGTCATCAAGGAAGCGGTCAAGAAGAACCGGTGCTTCGTTTGATGCTTGAACTGCATCACGTAAGTAGCGTTTCAATTCGTCATCGTTATACACGATTTCCATGGCACGACCGCCAAGAACGTATGATGGACGTACAACGAGTGGATAGCCAACTTTTGCTGCTTCAGCCATACCTTCTTCAGCAGATTTTACAATGCTGTTGTTCGGTTGACGAAGTTGCAGACGCTGAATCATTTGCTGGAAGCGTTCACGGTCTTCTGCACGGTCAATCGCGTCTGGAGATGTACCGATAATTGGCGCACCGGCTTCTTCCAAAGCACGAGCCAATTTCAAAGGTGTTTGACCACCGTACTGCACGATAATGCCTTTAGGCTTCTCGATACGTACGATTTCAAGCACATCTTCCAATGTGATTGGTTCGAAGTACAAACGGTCTGATGTGTCGTAATCTGTAGAAACCGTTTCAGGGTTACAGTTGACCATGATGGTTTCATAACCATCTTCACGCATTGCAAGCGCTGCGTGTACACAGCAGTAATCGAACTCGATGCCTTGACCAATACGGTTAGGCCCGCCACCAATCACCATGATCTTGTCACGCGTTGATGGATTTGCTTCACATTCTTCATCGTAAGTTGAGTACATGTATGCTGTATCAGACTCAAATTCTGCAGCACATGTATCGACACGTTTGTAAACAGGGGTTACGCCCAGGTTCCAACGGTGTTTACGGAATTGTTTTTGTGAAATGCCCATCAAGTCTGCAATACGAAGATCCGATAAACCTTTACGTTTGAAGCTGCGGATGTTGTCCGCGTTCAAATCACCAAAACCTAAAGATTTAATCTGTTCTTCAGTTTTAATGATGTCTTCGATTTGAATCAGGAACCAAGGGTCGATATTGGTTGCAGCAAATACTTCATCAAGTGTAAAGCCGTGACGGAATGCATCACCAATGAACCAGATGCGCTCAGGACCTGGCACTTTAAGTTCTTGAAGAATTTTATCTTTCGCACCTTCAGCACCGATTTCGATTTTTTCATCGAAGCCAGAAGCACCGACTTCAAGACCACGAAGCGCTTTTTGCATAGACTCCTGGAAGTTACGGCCAATGGCCATGACTTCACCGACAGATTTCATCTGAGTCGTCAAAGTTGCATCTGCTTGCGGGAATTTCTCGAAGTTGAAGCGAGGAATTTTCGTTACAACGTAGTCAATCGCAGGTTCGAATGAAGCCGGTGTTGTACCGCCCGTGATGTCATTTTTCAACTCATCAAGGGTATAACCTACAGCCAGTTTCGCCGCGATTTTCGCAATCGGGAAACCCGTTGCTTTAGATGCAAGGGCAGAAGAACGAGAAACACGTGGGTTCATCTCGATCACAACGATACGACCGTCTTTCGGGTTGATACCGAACTGAACGTTTGAACCGCCTGTTTCTACGCCAATTTCACGAAGTACAGCTAAAGATGCATTACGAAGTAACTGGAATTCTTTATCTGTCAGCGTTTGTGCAGGCGCAACAGTGATGGAGTCACCGGTGTGCACGCCCATTGGATCAAAGTTTTCAATGGTACATACGATGATACAGTTGTCATTTTTGTCACGAACAACTTCCATCTCGTATTCTTTCCAGCCAATTAAAGATTCATCAATCAATAACTGTTTGGTCGGAGAAAGATCGAAACCGCGTTCACAGATTTCAATGAACTCTTCACGGTTATATGCGATACCGCCGCCTGAACCACCCATCGTGAATGATGGACGGATAATCACAGGGAAGCCGAAGCGTGCTTGAATAGTTAAAGCTTCTTCCATTGACTCGGCAATATCTGCTTTTGGACATTCAAGACCAATTTTACGCATTGCCTGGTCGAAGAGTTTGCGGTCTTCAGCTTTTTCAATCGCTTCTTTGGTCGCGCCGATCAATTCAACATTGTATTTTTCTAGAATGCCGTGCTCATCAAGGGCAAGGGCACAGTTCAATGCAGTTTGACCGCCCATGGTGGGAAGAACTGCGTCTGGGCGTTCTTTCTCAATAATTTGTGCAACAGTTTGCCAGGTAATCGGTTCGATATACGTTGCGTCTGCCATTGCAGGGTCGGTCATGATGGTCGCCGGATTCGAGTTGACCAAAATAACGCGGTAGCCCTCTTCACGAAGGGCTTTACATGCTTGAGCACCTGAGTAGTCAAACTCACATGCCTGACCGATGACAATCGGACCCGCACCAATAATTAAGATGCTTTTAATGTCAGTACGTTTAGCCATGATGCTTCCTTAATTACTTCTTAGATGCTTCGATAAGTTCGATGAAATGATCGAACAATGGTGCGCAGTCATGTGGACCAGGGCTTGCTTCAGGGTGACCCTGGAAGCTGAACGCAGGCTTGTCTGTGCGATGAATACCTTGGTTAGTACCATCAAACAGTGAGCGATGCGTTACACGCAATACATCCGGCAGGTTGCTTTCATCAACTGCGAAGCCGTGGTTTTGAGAAGTAATCATCACTGTACCATTTTCAAGGTTTTGCACAGGATGGTTGGCACCGTGGTGACCGTGAGGCATTTTTAGTGTTTTGGCGCCACTTGCAAGTGCAAGGATCTGGTGACCTAGACAGATACCAAATACTGGAATTTCAGTGGTTTCTACAATTGTTTTTACAGCTTCAATTGCGTAGTCACATGCAGCTGGATCGCCAGGGCCGTTCGACAGGAACACACCATCTGGATTCAGAGCAAGTACGTCAGCAGCAGGAGTTTGCGCAGGCACCACAGTCAGTTTACAACCGCGGTCTGCGAGCATACGTAAGATGTTGGTTTTGACACCGTAATCGTATGCAACAACATGGAATTTAAGTTCAGGTTGAGAGAAACCTTTGCCTAATGCCCAAGAGCCTTCAGTCCACTCAAAGCCCTCAGGATCGCAACATTCTTTTGCCAGGTCTAAACCGTTTAAACCGCTAAAGGCACGTGCTTTTTCAAGCGCTTCTGCTTCAGTGATATTTTCGCCAGCAAGGATACAACCATTTTGCGCACCTTTGTCACGTAGGATACGTGTCAATTTACGCGTGTCGATATCCGCAATTGCCACAACATTGTGTTGTACCAAATATTCAGCTAATGATTGGGTTGAACGGAAGTTACTGTGCAATAAAGGCAGGTCACGAATGATCAATCCGTTGGCCCAAACTTTATGAATACGACCTGATTCAGCGTCTTCTTCATTGCAGCCTGTGTTACCGATATGCGGGTAAGTCAGTGTCACAAGTTGCTGTGCATAACTCGGGTCAGTCAAAATTTCTTGATAGCCAGTCATGGCAGTGTTGAAAACGACTTCACCAGTCGTACTACCCGATGCGCCAATCGAAGTACCTTTAAAGATAGTTCCGTCGGCAAGGGCTAAAATTGCTGGGGTGCTCAAACCAAAGCTCCTGAAATTTAGGCTGTAAAAAAGCGAGAAGACGAAAAAAAAGGAAGGCTAATTTTTAAACCTACCCTCCTATGTCTGCTCGCTTGAACTTAACACGGCATTATACGCAGAATGATGCTTGAAGTCCAATGGCTTTACAGCGAAAGTATAAGATAAATGCCTTGCTTTTTGAGTGGAAGTCTGTTTTGTGAGCAGGGTGAAAAAATGTAAGCAATTAATAATTGTCAGACAAATCAAATCTTAAATTTTATCAAGTCTACTACTATAGCTCAGTCAATATAAAAATAGGAACAAGACAAATGACTACAGCATCAAAATCTACCCAATCCCAAAAAGCCAGCCCGAGCGTCGTGGCAGAAACTGCCGAGAAGCTTGAAAAAGTAGCAGTAGAGGCGAAAGATCAAGCACTTGAAAGCATCGAAGAAAGTAAAGAAAAGCTTGAAGTTGAAGCCAAGCAATTGACCGATACCGTACAGGAACAATTGCGCCAATTTAAGCAGGAGGTGTTGCAGCGAATTGACACTTTAAAGGAGCAGATCTTCGGTTCACAAAAAGAATTAACTGAATTGAAGAGCTTTATCAAAACAGAATTCAATGCAGTGATCGAAGACTTGTCCAGTCTGGGCAAGGAACTGAAAGAGGATGTCAGTCAAATTTCGACCAAACATAAAGAGCATTTGACCGATACCTTAAAACGTTCTAAAGACAGCACCATTGAAGTGCTGAAAAAAGTCAAGCCGGTAGTGAAAGCAGAAAGTTCAGACAAAAAGCCTGAGCTGAAAAGTTAAGCTGCGTTGAAAGGCTGCTCTTTAAAAGGAGAACAATCACATGTTCTCCTTTGTCTTTATGTAGCAAAACGGACTCACAATAATAATCAGAAGGGGTTACGATGCCACGGCATTATTTGGTAGGTGTGCTTGTTTTATTGATATTGATTATGCTGCTTAATCTGGAAAGCGGCTTGGGGCGCATACTTTATCTGGGTGTGATTGTGTTATGTTTGGGCGTACTGGGGCTGGTTTTGGGGACTGTTCTGCTCATGGTACTCACTTTTACTTTTATTCTTTATGCTGCAGTGAAAGCCATTCGGAGCCAGCATCAGTTACCTCATTAAAATGCTACTCTAAGATGTTCAAAAACAAGAAAATGCAAAATAACCATACACAGCTAACTACTTTGTCTAGAGACAAACAAAAACGTGAGACTTCAAGTCTCACGTTTTATCAGTCTTTTACAGATTCAGACAGAGGATATACAGGTTTGACTGATCTAAAATACATGCAACCAGTCACGTTTATTATGAAAATCTGCCTGAGGACTACTATGCTGCATCGCGTAGTACTGGTCACCTTGCGAGGTTTTTAAAACAGCAGATAAACCCAGGAACAAGTTTTCCCATTTGAGTTTATGTGTTGCCATAAAATCGGTCAGACCCACACTGACATTGAGACCATAATGGGTACGTTTGAGCTGATTCAGCTCAATATCATCTGCAGCTTGTGGTGGCATATCTTCAGGATAGCGGTATTCTTCAAATTGATAAGCCTGCCAGGCCTGAGAAGGGGAGAGATTAATCTCACGATAAAAATCTTCACCCTGAACCCCAATAAAAATTTCAAAGCAGGTCTGTTCCCACAAGAAATCCTGACGGGGATGTGCAGCTACCATGTCTGGCCACAGGATGTAATGATTGGGATCGCGGATCCAGAAGCCCACATTTAAACTACATGGACCTTGCTGTTCAATGGCAGCAACCAGAGAGATGGCCTGAAAACGGCGATCAAATGCGCTAAGTTCGTAACTTGCCATAAGTCCTGTACTTAGTTAGACAAATGAGCGAAACGAACAAGATTGGACAATTTTTGGTTCTGTTTTGCCGCTTTCTTATAAAGAAGTGCAATTTTACCAATAGTTTGAACCACTTCAGCACCAGTCGCTTCTGAAATTTCAGCAATCAGCGCTGCACGCGCTTCACGATCTTCAGCGACAATTTTAACTTTAATCAGTTCGTGATCGTTTAAAGCACGCGCTAATTCTTCGATGACATTTTCCGTCAGACCTTTGTCACCTAGCATCACGACTGGGTTAAGTGTATGTCCGATTTGACGTAAACGCTTACGTTCCTGAATAGATAAAGCCGCCATGAGAGATAACCTGAATTTTAAAACGGCTTAGTATAGCAAAAGCAAAAAATAAACGCTGTAAATTATCAGGAAATAATCATATTCAATCTGTCCACGGAGAGAGCAAAAGCCTTAGATTTAGATACACATGTATACTGCAAAATAAGTCTTTTTCACGTACAATTAATAATGAGACATTTTTTTATTTAGAGAGTTATGGCTACACGCATTACCAACCAAAAGTTATCTAAAAGTAGTCGTGATTGGATGAGAGAGCATTTAGACGATCCTTATGTGAAAAAGGCACAAAAGGAAGGCTATCGTGCGCGTGCAGCATATAAGCTCTTAGAAATGCAAGAAAAGTATAAAATCATTAAACCTGGTATGACTGTGGTCGACCTGGGCGCAGCGCCAGGCAGCTGGTCACAGATTGCCGGTAAACTTGTTGGCGATAAGGGTTTATTGATTGCATCTGATATTTTACCAATGGATGCTTTACCAGATGTCACTTTTCTGCAAGGTGACTTCCGTGAAGAAGAAGTTTTCCAAAAACTGCTAGAAATTTTAGATGGTCGTACTGTAGACGTTGTAATTTCAGATATGGCCCCCAATACATCAGGTAATAAGGCTGTAGATCAACCGCGTCAGATTTACTTGTGTGAACTTGCACTGGATTTTGCCAATAAGGTGCTAGGCCCTAAAGGTCAATTTGTGGTAAAAGTTTTCCAAGGCTCAGGTTTTGATGAATTCCGTAAGCAAGTGGTTGATAGTTTTGATATTCTGAAAACATCTAAACCCTTGGCATCACGTGCTCGCTCTAAAGAAGTTTTCCTGATCGGGCAGGGACGCAAGAAGGCTTTAAAATAAGTCTACTTGCCAAGTCGTTAAAAATTGTGCATTTTGTACGTTTTCAGATAATTGTAAGTTAATTTACAGCTTAAGTATTAAGGTCACCCTGAACAGGGCATGATCAAATTAGATTGGAATGGGAATAAAGCTTTGAGCGATCTTTTTAAGAATGCCGTATTGTGGCTCGTAATACTGGGTGTGCTGGTGTTAATCTTCAGCAACGTCAGTGACCGCAATCAACCGACTACAATGAACTACTCAGAGTTTGTTGCCGCGGTCAATGCTGGCCAAATTAAACAAGTTGTTATTGACGGCGAAAGAATTCGTGGCGAAAAATCAAACGGTTCAGAGTTTGAAAGTATTCGTCCGGCAGTTCAGGATCCTGAGCTGATGCCAAGCCTCATTAAAAATAATGTTGTGGTCGAAGGTGAAGCACCACAACGTCAAGGCTTGCTCATGCAGTTGCTTATTGCAAGTTTCCCTGTGCTTTTAATCATTTTGTTATTCATGTTCTTTATGCGCAACATGGGTGGCGGTGCAGGTGGTAAAAACGGCCCAATGAGTTTTGGTAAGTCTAAAGCCAAAATGTTGTCTGAAGACCAGATTAAAGTCACTTTCGTCGATGTTGCCGGTTGTGATGAAGCCAAGCAAGAAGTGGTTGAAATTGTCGACTTCCTGAAAGACCCAACCAAATTTAAACGTCTCGGTGCAAGTATTCCACGTGGTGTTTTGATGGTCGGTCCTCCAGGTACAGGTAAAACCTTGCTTGCCAAAGCCATTGCCGGTGAAGCTAAAGTGCCATTCTTTAGTATTTCAGGTTCTGACTTCGTGGAAATGTTTGTGGGTGTTGGTGCATCGCGTGTGCGTGACATGTTCGAACAGGCAAAACGTCATGCACCATGTATCATCTTTATTGATGAGATTGATGCAGTCGGTCGTCACCGTGGTTCAGGTACGGGTGGTGGTCACGATGAACGTGAGCAGACGCTGAACCAGATGCTGGTGGAAATGGACGGCTTTGAAGGCAATGAAGGCATTATCGTGATTGCTGCAACCAACCGTGCAGATGTACTGGATAAAGCATTACTTCGTCCAGGCCGTTTTGACCGTCAAGTTGTGGTTGGTTTGCCAGACATTAAGGGTCGTGAACAAATCCTGAATGTGCATTTGAAAAAATTGCCTTCAGTCACAGGGGTCGATGTTAAAGTACTTGCACGTGGTACACCGGGCTTCTCGGGTGCGCAATTGGCCAACCTAGTGAATGAAGCTGCTTTATTTGCTGCACGCCGTAACAAAAACACTGTCGATATGCATGACTTTGAAGATGCAAAAGACAAGCTTTATATGGGTCCTGAGCGTAAATCGATGGTACTTCGTGATGAAGAGCGTCGTGCGACGGCTTATCATGAAGCAGGTCATGCGATTGTTGCTGAAAGTTTGCCGGGTACAGACCCTGTGCATAAAGTCACCATTATGCCGCGTGGCTGGGCATTGGGCGTGACCTGGCAGCTACCTGAATTTGACCAAACCAGCCATTATAAAGACAAAATGTTGAATGAACTTTCGATTTTGTTTGGTGGTCGTATTGCAGAAGAAGTCTTCATTAACCAAATGTCGACAGGTGCTTCAAACGACTTCGAACGTGCAACTAAAATGGCACGTGCGATGGTGACCAAATACGGTATGTCTGACAAAATGGGCGTCATGGTCTATGAAGAAGATGCACAGCAATCGTTTATGGGTAGTATTGGCAGTCGCAGTATTTCTGAAACGACCCAGTTAGAAGTCGATCGTGAAATCCGTCGTATTCTGGATGAGCAATATAAAGTCGCACGCGATATCTTGGAAAGTAAAAAAGATGTTGCCCATGCGATGGTCAAAGCCTTGATGGAATGGGAAACTATTGATCGTGATCAAATCCGTGACATTATGGAAGGTCGTGAGCCTCAACCGCCAAAAGTCTATGTTGCAGAAAATCCTGTGATTGATGTAACCCCAGATGATGGCCCGTTAACGCCACCGCCATTGCCAGCCAACTAAGTTAAATAAAAAATCACCTTCGGGTGGTTTTTTTATGTCAGTCATTTTTATGATAATTTTCTGAATGCTATATTTAACTCAAAACTAATGGGCAAATGTCTTATCGAGCTTTGCTTTATTGCTCTATCCATAAGACAATATTCGAATTATTGTGAACGAGAATGGAAACATGCAGCTGATGCCTTTACGACCACATGTATGGACATTTGGTGAGTTAAAACTGGACTTATCTCAGCCGCATGTGATGGGAATTCTCAATGTCACCCCCGACTCATTTAGTGATGGTGGTCGGCATAATCAAAAAGAAGATGCAGTTGCACGTGCGCTGGAGATGATGGCTGAAGGTGCGACCGTAATTGATATCGGCGGGGAATCGACCCGTCCGGGTGCCGCTGTGGTAGACGTAGAGGAAGAGATCCGCCGCGTGGTGCCTGTGGTTGAAGCCTTGGCAAAACATGATGTTGTTCTCTCGATTGATACTTCACAACCAGAAGTGATTCGTGCAGCGGTTCAGGCCGGAGCGCATATCTGGAATGACGTCCGTGCGTTGACCCGCCCCAATGCCTTAGTAACGGCCGCTGAATTAAATATTCCGGTAATCATTATGCATATGCGTGGTGAGCCGACCACCATGAACAATCTGGATCAATATGAGGATGTCACTACCGAGGTGATTGGCGAACTATCTCAACGTGTTCAGGATGCCTTGGATGTAGGAGTAAAAGCCGAAAATATCATGATTGATCCGGGGTTTGGTTTTGCCAAGAATGCCCAGCAAAATCTCAAGCTGCTTCAAGAATTTTATAAATTGACAGAAATGGGTTATCCGATTTTATCTGCCTTATCACGTAAACGCTTTATTGGGGCTGTCTTAGATGGCGCAGAACCACAGGCGCGTGCGGTGGGTTCGGCAACAGCACATTTGCTCAGTATTCAGCAGGGCGCCTGTATGGTACGGGCACATGATGTGAAAGCGACAGCGGATGCGATTAGAGTCTGGCAAGCCATGCAGATGGCGTAGACATTGATGGCGGGAGAGTAAGCATCTGGCAATGTTGTTTGGCTTTCAGGCAACAATGTGCTATATAGGCACGCTTAGATTAAATTGTCATCTTTTAGAGTGCCTGTAATGTTTGCAGATTTACTTCTCCCCATGTTCGATGATGCGTATTATCCCGATATTCTGGTTGCTGAAATCAAACAGCACATCGAACATTTTGCCCAAAAAGTCGCTAAATCAGCTTTGTCAGATCAAGAAATTTACCAGCTTGCCCATCTGACCGTTGCTGATATTAATGCCATGAAACCGCAGTTTGAAGATCTGGATTCATCTCTGGATGATACCGCTGCAGATTATATTGCCGAAGCCATGATGATGGTGGTGCAAGAGCACGGGTTGTTCGAGATTGAAATGGAAGAGCTGATTACCAATCGTGAATGGTGATCGATAAAACCCTGCTACTGCAGGGTTTTTTATTATTTGTAGAAATAGTCTTTAAAACTTTTAAAGCGAATCGAGCTGAGTAATTTTTGCTCTTCATGCATGCATTGCTGATAAAGATTCTGGTAATAAGCCTGCAGATTTGACTGGTCCTGAATCGGTTGCGGTGTTTTGGATCTGGACTGTTGATAGGCCCAAAAGGCCAGCTGCCGCAGTTTTTGCAGTTTGATCTGATCAATTGCACTACAAGAACTTTTAAATAAAGGTTCTA
Source organism: Acinetobacter sp. F9 (assembly GCF_019195275.1). Taxonomy (NCBI): domain Bacteria; kingdom Pseudomonadati; phylum Pseudomonadota; class Gammaproteobacteria; order Moraxellales; family Moraxellaceae; genus Acinetobacter; species Acinetobacter sp. F9. Next base: position 1,112,077 of record NZ_CP078068.1, on the reverse strand, counting down.
AGGTCACAGCGCCAAAAGAGGAAAGCGCTAAAATGATCATGCTGATGATCACCAGCATATCTGAATGAATTACATACAGATTCAGCAATAAAACCAGAAAAATCGGAATTTGCAGATACAGACAGTTCTGCAAGCGCTGACTATAGGCTTTGGAGCTGAATTGCGCCTGATATTGTGCATACCAGATATAGGGATAAAGCAGGGCCATTAACATGATCAAGGTGACATTAAAGGCGATCGTGGCATTCTTGAAAAAATAATATTCCAGAAGTACTGAGCTGATGCTACAGGCCACGCAGATTAAAAGAGACAGTAAATTAATCGCGATCACAAACTGGAGATTTTGCAGGGCATTAAATTTGAAGCGGCTATAACGCAGCTTCAGGAAAAAAGCGTCTGGATGGCGTAATTGTAATGTGGCGAGATCGAAGTATTTTAATTCTGACATGAGGATTTCGCGCTAAAAGAATAAAATTCAGGCACAAAAAAACCAGCCTAATGCTGGGTTTTCTATTGCACCATTTTAATAAAGATTAAAATGGTGCCCGAGGCCAGACTCGAACTGGCACGCTTTGTGGGCGGGGGATTTTAAATCCCCTGTGTCTACCGATTTCACCACTCGGGCATGTGCGCAATAATAGAGGACGAAATAAAGCTTGGCAAGCACATTTCTAAATGATTGCTTTCTTTTCAAGCAATTCCGTGGCTTCTCTCTAAAAAATTAGCAGATCAATCTGTTTTTAAGGCCCCTTATTAGAAATATTCAAGATGGCTAATCAAAATAATAGAGCGAACTATGAGTTCTCGTCCAGATAACTGTCGACATCCAGATGCTTGATGGTTTTACAGTATTGATGCTCATGTTTCAGCAGTTGGATATATAACTCGGCATAGTGATTTAATTGCTGTTTTAGTTCGGCATGCTGAGGATGATTGTTTGAACAAAAACGTAATTTTAGTCGAAGCATACAGGTCTGTTTATAAGCCCAGAAGCAGATTCTACGTAATTGTTGCAACTGATAATGTTCAGTATTTTGGCTGTTTTCCCGGAACAAGTTTTCCCGATAAAAACGGATAAAGCCAAAGCTGACTCCAAAAAAGAATAAACTCCACATCAGCAGGCTACTTTGTACAAAAAACAGATTTAAGGTTTGTAGTATAATCACCACAGCCATCTTGATTGGGGTATGGCGTAATAACTGATATAGCGAATAAGAAGAATGCTGAACCTGTTGCAGAATTAAGGTGAGACTCAACATCAGGAACAACAGTATCGCCAAAATGGCATAACTTTGCGCCTGAAATTCGCTCACTTGCACAAAAGATTGCTTTATGACGTCACCGAACATCAAACTGACGGGAATAAAAATCATGGCCGCCAAGACCCAGGGAATCAAAAGCTTGGCTTTATCCCAGATCCCACGGATTTTGATCTGGCTATAGAACAGGTAATTGCCTTTAAATGCAGTCGGATACTGTTGTTGAAGTTGCTGCAGCAACAAAGTCACTTGGGTAGTGGGCATCATCCAGAGATTTATTCAGAAATAGACACAGGCACTATAGTCGATTTGACGCAGAATCACAGGACAAATCCATTTTCAGCGCTTATCATTGCTTTAATCACGAAGATTTTAGTTTTTTAGCCACGAATTATGCGAAAATAGCCGATTCAAGATTTATTTTTTTAAGGACAGTTTATGACTGATCAATCTCCTGAGGCGTTAAGCGACATCGAAATTTTAGACATCCTGCAAAGCATGAAAAAGGATGAACTAAATACTGAGGCGAAAGAAGTGATTCGTCAGGGTGGTAAAGCTGGTCGTCAGGAAGCGCATAAAGAAGCGTTAGTGGCATTGAATCAGTCATTTGAAGACAAATTTGTCGAAGCGGTATCTTTGGCTTTGGGCCTGAATACGGCACAAATCAAAAAAATCCGTTATAAAAAAGACCGCGTCCGTATTTTAAAAGCGCGCGGAATCGACTATATGGCGATTGATGGCGCTGAAACGGCACAAGTGCTGTCCCAGATTGCACAAGCGATTCTGCGTGAAGATGCGATTGTTACCCATGACCTGCATAATATTTTTCCATTCTGGAAAGAAGGCTGGCCTATGGTGCAGTTCGACAATGCTTACAAGATTCTAGAAGATGATATCCAGATTCACTATCAAGCTGTTTTAGATGCATTGTTAACAAAGATCTAAGCACCTCAATAGATGTAAAAAAGCACCGTTAGGTGCTTTTTTATGATTGAATTTACTGGTTTGAATAAAACAAACTTAAAATAAAACTGATAGGAACGATAAATAGTCGTCCCCATAAAATCAAAGGTATGGCCAAATACTGTCCCCAACTCATGGTTCGGTCATAATGGCCACGGTGACGCTGGTAACCATAAGGGGTAATGATGCAAGCAAAAATCAATAAAATGATCGCTAAAAACAAGAACAGCGGATTTTGTTGTTGAGCAAAAAAGAAATAGATTAAATACAGTCCTGAATAAAAACTAAAACAAGCCAATAGCGCAGAAATGGACATCACTCTATCCTTATGATTTTTATTTTAAAATAGAGGAAGAATCAGATTATTCTGATTCTTCCTGAATTAATGGATTGATTTCAATGATCCGAGTCACCAGCAACTGGTCAATCTTGAAATGATCGACATCGACGACTTCAAATTTATAACCGGCATGAATGACGGTATCGGCAGGACGCGGAATTTTACGCAGCTTGAACATCATAAAACCAGCCAGTGTTTCGTAATTTTCCTCATCTGGCATTGAGTCGATTTCAAGCGCATGTTTCATGTCTTCAATTGGCGTGCTGCCTTCAATCAACCAGGAATTATTGTCACGCTTAATAATTTGCTGATCGGCTTCAATTGGTGTCACCCAGTCGCCCATTACAGTAATCATAATGTCGGAGAGGGTAATCACCCCAACCACCAGCGCATATTCATTAATGACGACGGCAAATTTTTCCTTGGTCGAGCGAAAACGGTCCAGAACTTCCGATAAAGTTAAAGTATCCGGAATGGTCAGGACATTACGGATGGTATTTTCATTTAACTGTAGCAGCGACTGGTTATTCAGAATCCGCACCAGAATATCTTTGGCATCGACATAGCCAATCACACTGTCGATGTCATTGCTACACACCAGAAACTTGGAATAGGGATATTCCGCCAGCTTTTGCCGAATACTTTCTTCTGGTTCATTTAAGGTAAAGAACACCACATTCTCACGGGTAGTCATACTCGAAGGTACATTACGCTCTTCCAGCTCGAATACATTTTCAATGAAATGATGTTCCTGTTTTTGCAGTACGCCAGCTTGTGCACCTGCATCCATCACTGCGGAAATATCATCAAAGGTAATATTATCATCACGAATGGTATTCACTTTAAACAGACGGAACAGCATGTTGGCAATAACATTAATGAGCCAGGCCAAAGGCTTACAGACTTTAATGAAAATCTGAATGGGTTCAATGACCGAGACTGCGATCTTTTCTGGCGCAATCATGGCCAGACGTTTCGGCATCAAGTCTGCAAATAGAATAAATAAAGAAGTGACGACAGTAAAGGAAAGTGCAAAGCTAATATTTTCAGCCCAAGGACCCTGGTAAAAGCGGGAAACAAAATTAAAAATATAAGGACGGAAGGCTCCTTCACCTAAAATACCGCCAAGAATGGCGACTGCATTTAAACCGATTTGAGAGGCTGCAAAGAAGTCAGCAGAATTTTCTTGTAGATCTAAAACTTTTTGAGCGCGATGTTCACCCGATTCAGCCAGAATTTTCAGTTTGACTTTACGGGCACCTGCGAGGGCGATTTCTGTTAAAGATAAAAAACCGGCCCCCGCGATGAGTATTAAGATAATCACGATATTTTGTAAGAGGCTCACAAATCCACCTGTGGATGAATAGTATCTTGGGATATTTTTAACACAAAAAAAGGCTTGAGGTGTAAAAACTACCTCTCAAGCCTTCAAAGTATAATCTTAAAAAATAAGAATTTAGAAGAATTTGAGTTTAATAGTGTGAAAATTGAGAATTATTGCTCAGGAATTCACGATTTTCTTCCTCAATCATTTGACGCGCAACATACAAAATCAGCTGACGTAACCAGCGATGTGCAGGGTGATGATGCAATAGAGGGCACCATGCCATTTTGAGTTCAAATTCGGGAATATAAAATGGTGGATCTTTCAGAATTAAATTATGATTCTTGGCTTGCAGGCGTGCGATCCGTGAAGGCAGGGTTGCCACCAGATCGACATTGGAGGCCAATAAACCTGGCATTTGATAATGACGGGTAAAGACCGAGATTTTACGTTTCTGGCCAATACGTTCCAAAGCCTGATCGATCCAGCCTAAACCGGCCTGTTTCTCCGGGTTGACCCCAAAGCCTACACCCATACCGGTTTTAGAGACCCAGATATGCTGTGCATCCAGATAGCTTTTTAAGTTCAGGTTGGTTGCAGCGGGGTGTTTATTGTTTAATAAACAGGAAAAACTGTCACGCCAGACCAGAACCTGATGAAAACTTTGCGGTATTTCATTAAAACGGTTAATCGCCAGATCAACTTTGCCTTGTTCCATGTCACGATAAGACACATCACTCGGGGTTAGAAAGTCCAAGACCACGTTCGGTGCTTCTGAACGTAAGGCTTTGACCAGCCGAGGAACCAGCGTCGCTTCGGCATAATCCGAGGTCATAATCCGGAAGACACGATTTGACGTATAAGGACGGAACTCGGTACGCGGTTCCAGAATCATGGACAAGTCAGCCAGCGCATCCCGGATACGTGGCTGTAACTCAAGTGCACGTTCTGTGGGTGTCATGCCTTCAGAAGAACGGATCAGGAGAGGATCATTAAATAAATTGCGTAATCGGCGTAAAATATTACTCATGGCAGGCTGGGTAACGCCCAATTGTTCGGCTGCACGGGTGACATTTTTTTCGCGAAGAAGTACATCAAGATAAATTAATAGATTGAGATCGACCCGCTCCAGATTCATAAAAGAAATACCGAGAATAAATACAAGAAATTATGCTGATTATGCCATAACTGCCGGGCTTTGTGTAAAGCGCCGATGAAAAAAAAGCCATGAGAATGCAGATAAAATCTAGGGAATTTATGCAGGTTTAAGCTGAATGATTAACGATTTTATTCGACTGAGTAGAAGCACGGGCTAAGCAAAGATTCAGTATTTTCATGTAGGCAGATCAACAGCTCCATAGCCAAGCTTTAAACTTTAAAAATACAGCTGTAATTGCGTGAATAATTGCGTGAAAAGTATGCTATCTTGATAAATGCTTCAGCCTAAGAAATAATTCAAAATCATGATTATTTTTTAATAAAAGTGGATTTGAGCCAAACCCAGACTTAAGTCTAATGAAGTATTTTTAAGCAGCATGAGTGAAAAACGATCAATTTTATTTTAGTAAAATATAAAATAAAACAATATCTTATTTTAACATCACAGGATTATACTAAGACTTTCATCTACTCATTTTTTAAATAAATACTGAAGATTCTTGCAGACTATTGGATTAATTTTCATAAGCCCACTAATCTTTAGCTATCCCAACGGACCGGCGAAAATCTAAACAAGTTACTGAGGGTGTGATTTGAACGGTTCGTTGCAGAAAAATCCTAATATTATTACAGGAAAATATCATGACTACATACCAAACAGCGATTGATGCAATCCGCGAATTGAAAGCGAAATTCGGTAACACTTGGGCAGACATCAGTCCTGAAGATGCTGCGCGTATGCAAATCCAAAACCGTTTCAAAACTGGTTTAGACATTGCGAAATATACCGCGGCAATTATGCGTCGTGATATGGCTGCTTATGATGCAGACTCTAGCAAATACACTCAATCATTAGGTTGCTGGCATGGTTTCATCGCACAACAAAAAATGATTGCGAACAAAAAATACTTCGGTACGACTGAACGTCGCTACATTTACCTTTCTGGTTGGATGGTTGCAGCACTTCGTTCAGAATTTGGTCCACTTCCTGACCAATCTATGCACGAAAAAACTTCTGTTCCTGCATTGATCGAAGAAATCTACACATTCTTACGTCAAGCTGACGCGAAAGAATTGAACGACTTGTTCCGTGCACTTAAAAAAGCACAAGAAGCAGGCGACACTGCTAAAGCAGCTGAATTGACTTCACAAATCGACAATTTCCAAACTCACGTTGTGCCAATTATTGCGGACATTGATGCGGGTTTCGGTAACGAAGAAGCGACTTATCTTTTAGCTAAGAAAATGATCGAAGCGGGTGCATGTGCACTACAAATCGAAAACCAGGTGTCTGACGCGAAACAATGTGGTCACCAAGCTGGTAAAGTAACTGTGCCACACGAAGACTTCATCGCGAAAATCCACGCACTTCGCTATGCATTCCTTGAAATGGGTCTTGACGACGGTATCATCGTTGCACGTACTGACTCTGAAGGTGCTGACCTGACTCAAAAAATCCCAGTGGTTAAAGAGCCAGGCGACATCGCTTCTCAATATATCAGCTACTTGGAAACATCTGAAATTGATATCGCTGATGCACAAGAAGATGAAATCCTGATCAAACGTGATGGCAAACTTCACCGTCCTAAACGTCTTGCTTCTGGCTTGTACCAGTTCCGTGAAGGCACGCAAATTGACCGCGTTGTACTTGACTGTGTAACCAGCTTGCAAAATGGTGCGGATCTTCTTTGGATCGAAACTGCGACACCAAACGTTGCTGAAATCGCTCACATGGTAAACCGTGTGAAAGAAACAGTTCCAAATGCGAAACTTGTATACAACAACTCACCTTCATTCAACTGGACGCTTAACTTCCGTCAACAAGCGTATGACCGTTGGGTTGCTGAAGGTAAAGACGTTTCTGCTTACGACCGTGCTAAGTTAATGAGCGCTGAGTACGATGCAACTGAACTGGCTGCTGAAGCTGACGAAAAAGTTCGTACCTTCCAAGCAGATGCTGCGCGTGAAGCGGGTGTGTTCCATCACTTGATCACACTTCCGACTTACCACACAGCTGCACTTTCTACGCATGAACTTGCTCAAGGTTACTTCGGTTCTGAAGGCATGTTGGCTTATGTTGCTGGCGTACAACGTAAAGAAATCCGCGGCGGTATCGCATGTGTTAAACACCAGGCAATGGCTGGTTCTGACATCGGTGATGACCACAAAGAAATCTTCGCTGGTGACAATGCATTGAAAGCTGGTGATGACGCTAAAAACACAATGAACCAGTTCAGTGCTTAATCTGCTGAATTGATTCACCAAAAAAACCCTGCATCTGCAGGGTTTTTTATTTGGAAAAATGCTATTAATAAATAGGAAATGGCAACCTCAAGAAAGTATTCAAGTGAGATCATCCATAATTTCTCCATGATTGGTTTTTATCACAGTTATTATGTGTTTAATTCTTGCATTCTACTGCTATGTCACTGAATATTTAGATATAGCTTGCTCGTATTTGGTCTAAATTCATCCCTCTTTAATTAAAAAGTGACTCGGACTTATGCTGTCTAAATTTTTTATCCACCGCCCGATCTTTGCTGGGGTATTGGCGATTGTCGTGATGGCGATTGGCCTGTTCGCAGTGATGAACCTGCCAGTGGAACGTTATCCGGACATTGCCCCGCCACGGATAACGGTGGCAGCAACCTATAGTGGCGCTTCTGCGGAAACTGTGGAAGAAAGCGTGACCCAGGTGCTGGAGCAGCAGATTAAAGGGATTGACCATTTACTGTATTTTAGTTCGAATAGTGATTCTTCAGGGCGCAGCCGGGTCAGCATCAGCTTTGAAAATGGTACCGACCCCGATACAGCACAGGTTCAGGTACAAAATGCGATTAATGGGGTATTGAACCGTTTACCGGAAGATGTCCAACGCCAGGGCGTTAACGTGTTTAAATCTCTCGGCGATACCCATATGGTGATCAGCCTGTATGATGAGTCCGGCCGCAGTAACAATATTGAACTTTCTGATTACTTGATGACACATCTGGAGCAGGACATTTCCCGGATTGAAGGCATTGGTGAAGTCGATGTTTTTGGTTCTCAATATGCGATGCGGATCTGGCTGGATCCAGGAAAACTCAAACAGTATAAGCTGATGCCAAGCGATGTTCGTGCCGCCATTGAAGCTCAGAATACTCAGGTGGCTGCGGGCGCGATTGGGGATTTGCCGGCAGTGGATGAACAATACCTGAATGCTAAAGTCACCTCGGGTTCCCGTCTAAAAACCGTTGAAGAATTCCAGAATATTATTGTCAAATCGGATCGTGCCGGTAGTTTTATTTATTTAAAAGATATTGCACGGGTCGAACTTGGTGCTGAAAGTTATCAGTCTTATAGCACCAATAATGGTTATCCTTCGGCAGGTCTTGGGATTTCTCTGGCCTCAGGTGCCAATGCCATTGCCACCTCAAACTTGATTAAAGCTGAAGTTGCCCGTATTTCCCAGCAATTGCCCGAAGGCTATAAAATTGCCTATCCACGAGACAATACGCCCTTTGTACAAGAGTCGATTAAAGAGGTGGTCAAAACCCTGATCGAAGCGATCATTCTGGTTATCATGGTGATGTTCATTTTCTTGCAGAACTGGCGTGCCACCTTGATTCCTACCGTAACGGTGCCGGTGGTGATTTTGGGAACCATGGCAGTGCTGTATGCACTGGGCATGAGTATCAACACCTTGACCTTATTCGCTTTGGTTCTGGCCATTGGTCTATTGGTTGATGATGCGATTGTGGTGGTAGAAAACGTGGAACGGCTGATGCATGAACAGCATTTGTCTGCCAAAGAGGCGGCGTTAGAGTCCATGCAGGAAATTAGTGGGGCATTGGTCGGAATTACCTTAGTTCTAACCGCAGTCTTTATTCCGATGGCGTTCTTTGGCGGTTCTACCGGGGTGATCTACCGACAGTTCTCCATCACTTTGGTTGCGGCCATGTCCTTATCCTTATTGGTGGCCTTGATTCTAACCCCAGCACTGTGTGCGCTCATTCTGAAACCGAATCCAAAACCGGCAAAATGGGCGGCATGGTTTAACCAGAAGCTGGATCATTTAAAGCATCGTTATCTGCATCTTTCCAAAGTCACGATTCAGCATCAGGTCATTTGTTTACTGCTTTTTGCCGGCTTGATCTGTGTCTTTGCACTGTTTTACCGTGCTTTGCCAACCAGTTTTTTGCCGAGTGAAGATCAGGGGATTTTAAGCCTGCAAATCAAAGTGCAGGAAGGTGCTCCGATGAAAAATACCATTCAGGTCGGAGAAGAGGTTCGTAAATATTTTCTGGATCAGGAACAGGCCAATGTCAGCCTGGTGATGATTCGTTATGGCCGCAATTTCTCGGGAACTGGCCAGAATCTGGCCACCGGTTTTGTGGCATTAAAACACTGGAATGAACGTTCCGGTCAGGACAATACCGCACCCGCGATTCGTGAACGGGCTTTGAAGCATTTTCAAAGTAACCCTAATGCACAAATCAACGTATCCATGCCCGCGTCAGTCAATGGTCTGGGACAAACCGATGGTCTGGATTTCTGGATTCGGGATATCAATGGTAATGGCCGGCAGTATCTGGAACAGCAATTTCAGGCACTGGAAGCTCAGGCTGGCAATTATGCAAGCTTTGAAAATCTGGGTAAACGTTCTAATCCTGAAAAAGCCGAACTACGCGTCAATATTGACCAAAAACAGGCCATGGCCAATGGTCTGACCCAAACGGCAATTAACAGCACCTTATCTAGCGCTTGGGGTGGCAGTTATATCAATGACTTTATTGATCGCGGCCGGATTAAACGGGTGATCATGCAGGGCGATGCCGAATTTCGTTCCAAGCCGGAAGATCTGGCACAATGGCATGTCCGTAATGACCAGAATCAAATGGTGCCTTTTAGTAACTTCTCGCAAGTGGACTGGAGTGGTGGTCCGGAAGTGGTCAACCGTTTCATGGGCTATACCGCACTACAGATGGAAGCGGATCGGGCTCAAGGCAGCAGCTCCGGTCAGGCCATGCAGGATGTAGAGGCGCTGATTGCTGAACAGGACGGCGTAGATGTGGTCTGGAGCGGTTTATCCTTTGAAGAAAAACAGTCCAATAATCAGGCCATCTGGCTGTATCTGATTTCGATAGGTTTTATTTTCCTGTGTCTGGCCGCATTGTATGAAAGCTGGAGTATTCCAACGGCGGTAATGTCAGCAATTCCTCTTGGTATTGGCGGCAATATTATTTTCAGTTATTTGGCTGGCTTCCCGAATGATATCTATTTCCAGATTGCCTTGCTGACCACCATTGGCTTGTCCTGTAAGAATGCCATTCTGATTGTGGAATTTGCTTCGCTGGCACAGCAACAGGGAAAATCGGTGGTGGAGGCAGCATTGGAAGGTGCTTCCCTGCGTCTGCGTCCGATCCTGATGACTTCCTTGGCTTTTGGCGCCGGAATTTTACCTTTGGTCTTTGCCACGGGAGCAGGCGCGGTAAGCCGTCAGGAAATTGGTGTCAGTGTATTCGGCGGCGTAATTTTCGGAACCGTGCTGGTGCTAATTTTTATTCCCTTTATGTATGTGATGATTCGAAGTTTAATGGCTAAAAAAGAACCGGTTGATTCATGATCGTGCGCTCAGAAAAACAATCCATAGCCTGACTCAATCCGGCTGTGATGATTTAGATGCACTGAGAGCAGGGGTAATGTTCGGAGGATGATGCTAAAATCCACGCCTTTGCGCTTATAACCATGGACTGCCTATGCCGAAAATTTCAGAAAAAATACAGCATATTCAACAACAGATCCGTTCTGAACACCATGCTATGGCGATTGGCTTATTAAATGAGCTGAATGTCGCCGATCAGGCCAGTATTTTAAAAGGTTTGAAGTTAGAAGAACAGATCCGGATTTTTCAGGAACTCAAAGAACCGAGCCGGGTATTCGAGTTTATGCCACTCAGCCAACAAGTCAGTCTGGCTGAGCAATTACCGGTCGCACAGATTATTGCGATTTTAAATGCGCTCGATTCGGACAACTTTGTCGATGTTTATAAACGATGTTCTCCACAGCTGCAGCAGCAGCTCATGGCAAAATTGTCCGAAGCGAGTCGGCAAACCCTAAAAGATCTGGCGATTTATCCTGAAGGGACTGCTGGTGCGCTGATGAGCTCCAGTTTTGTTTCTTTGCATCAGGATCTGTCGATTCATGACGCTATCCAAATGTTGCGTGTGGTGGCCGCAGATCAGGAAACCCTGTATCTGATTTATATTGTTGATGAGCAGGACCAGCTGATCGGGGTAGTCTCTTTAAGGCAGATGATTCAGGCCAGTCCTGAAACCAGCATTGCCGAGATCATGCAAAGAGATGTGATTTACGCCAAGATTGGGGATGACCAAGAAGACGTCGCAAAAACTTTAACCTATTATGATTTTATGGCTTTGCCGATTGTCGATGAGCATAAAAAAATTCTTGGAATTGTCACTTATGATGATGCCATGGACATCATGGAAGCCGAAACCACCGAGGATATTTTAAAGTCAGGGGCGGTTGAGCCCTTAACTGAGTTAAGTTTAAAAACTGCGCCTATTTTTACATTGTACCAGAAGCGCGTATCTTGGCTGGTGATTCTGGTCTTTGGCAGTCTATTGTCCGGCATTGGCATTGCACATTATGAAGAGACCATTGCCGCGCATATTGTTCTGGTTTTTTTTCTGCCATTGCTGGTGGGCAGTGGTGGTAATGCCGGCTCGCAGTCGGCGACCTTGATGGTGCGTGCTTTGGCCACCGGTGATGTAGAGTTTAGAGACTGGTTTAGCCTGCTCAGCCGGGAAACCTTGGTGGCGTTGTGTCTGGGTGGCACCATGGCACTGGCTGTCTCGGTGTTGGGTTATGTCCGAGGGGATATCATGGTGGCTGTGGTTCTGGCGATCAGTATGCTCGGCATTGTGCTGATGGGCTGCCTGATCGGCATGAGTCTGCCTTTTATTCTGAACAAGTTTAAGATGGATCCGGCCAGTGCCTCTGCACCTTTGGTGACCTCTATTTGTGATGCCACCGGTGTGATTATTTATCTATTTGTTGCTTCCAAATTATTGTTTTAATTCACAGATTGCTACAACTTTGGTCTCAAAATAATTTATGCTGATGAAAGTCAGCCCTATTTTTGGAATCACATATGCCTGAGCCTGGACAAAAAACAAAACTGAGTCAACAAGAGGTCATTCGTCTGGAACGTGATCTGGCCAAGTTTGCCAACATGATGGATTCAGTGGTACGTATTCCATTTACCAAGCAAGGGGTAGGGGCAGATGCCGCGCTGAGTACGATTCCGGTCGCTGGAGATATCGCCGGTTTTGTATTGACCTGTTATGCCATTCATAAGGCCAAACAGATTGGGGTGCCGAGTGCCAAGCTGAATCCGGTCATGAAACTGGCGGTGATGGATGCGGTGGTTGGATTTATTCCAGTGGCAGGCACCATTTTTGATATTTTTATTCGTCCCAGTCGCAAGGCGCTTGATGTGGTGCATGTTCATATTCGTGAAGAATATCAGATTCACAGTGATCGACATGTGGTACACCCTTTTTTGCATGAAAGCCTGGAACGCAAACAGCAGCAATCTGTATTTTGGCGCAATCCTGTAGTGGCCTGGATCTGGATTCATATCCCGGATATTTTAGGCGCCTTGTTCCTGATTCTATTTGTTTTTGCGATTGGGTGGGGGGCGATGGCGTTGTATCAGTGGATCAGCGCATAAAGCCCTATATAAATAATGAATAATTGAATCCAATAAAAAAGCCTGCAAGTGCAGGCTTTTTTCAATCAATGAATAGTATTACTTAAGTACAATCAAGCTGTTGTAGTGCAGCAACACGTTGTTCGATGCTTGGATGCGTCTGGAACAAGGCAGCAAGGCTAAAGCCTTCTTCTTTACCCGCAGAAATCGCAAATGCTTTCATTTCTTTCGGCATGGCATCTGGCATTTCAGACTCTGCCTGTAAGCGCAATAATGCTGAAATCATAGCCTGTTTACCTGCCAAGCGCGCACCGGCTTCATCGGCACGATACTCACGCTGACGGGAGAACCACATCACAATCGACGACGCCAGAATACCGAATACGATATCCAGTACGATGGTAATTACAAAATAGGCAATACCCGGTGCTTCACCTTCTTCACGACCAAAAACGTTACGGTCAATAAAATCACCCGCGACACGTGCGAAGAACATGACGAAGGCGTTCACAACACCCTGAATCAGTGCCAGAGTGACCATATCACCATTGGCGACGTGACCAATCTCATGCGCCAATACTGCACGAAGCTCGTCTTTGTTCATACGCTCAAGCAGACCAGTCGATACGGCTACTAAAGCATCGTTTTTATTCCAGCCAGTGGCAAAGGCATTGGATTGATAAGATGGGAAAATACCCACTTCCGGCATTTTAATGCCTGCACGCTGAGAAAGTTGTGCAACTTCATGGAGCAACCAGGCTTCAGCTTGGTTACGAGGTGCATTCGGGTCAATCAGTTCAGTACCCGTGGTCTTTTTCGCCATCCATTTAGACATGAACAGGGAAATCATTGAGCCAACCATACCGAACACGAAACAGATGACCAACAGGTTGCCTAGATTCAAGCCACCTGCGCCATGGTAACTACCGACACCGAAGAGTGACAAGATAATGCCAGCTACAACCAGTACCGCGAGGTTGGTTAGCAAGAACAAACCAATCCGCATCATTGAGAAATCCTCTTATTACAGAAAAATAATCTGATTATTGAATGTAAATCATTGAAATCAATATGAGGTGAAATCGATAAGATTTCAAGAAAAAAATAGCAATTCGCTACAAAAAGACAGTATGTTTTTTGTCCATATTGAAAGATAGGTCTTTAAAAACAAAGCTGTTTCAAAATTACTCACTTAAATATATTTTTGCAGATGCTGTCGCATTGGCATTGGCATAAGAACCCATCGGTGCATCAGTGAAGCTACCATCTGCTCGTGCAATGATCTGACGCTGATATTTTGCCGCCTGAACATTGGACGCCGTCGTGGTTTCAGTTGAATAATTGGCAGAGCTGGCAATGACACGACCAGTATCAGAGGAAGCGGTATATGTACCACTGGTGCTGCCCAGTCCCTGTGCGTACAAGTTCTGATAACGGCTGCTGACACGGCGGACATAGTCCTGAGTTTCACGAAAAGGTGGCACCCCCTTATATTTGGCCACATTGCCTTCGCCGGCATTATAACCTGCCAGTGCCAAGGTGGTATTGCCATTAAAGCGTTTCAATAACCAGGCCAGATATTTGGCCCCGGCCATAATATTCTGCTGCGGGTCATAGGCATTGCTGACATTAAAACGACGTGCTGTCGCCGGCATGAGTTGCATCAGGCCTTGTGCACCGACTGGAGAGCGAGCCTGTACATTAAAACCGGACTCGGTATGCATCACGGCTTTGATCAGGCCTTCAGAGACACCATAGGTTTGCGCTGCCTGGCGAATAATCGAATCATAAGCATTTTTATTTCTACTATAGCTCGGCAAGACCGAAGCTTCACTGGAACCCCAATTGCTATAACTATGAATATTACTGTCTGGATAATAGGTCTTCTTTTCAACCTGAAGATGGTTATAGCGACTTTTCTTATTGGTTAATAAGGTGCTGCCATTGCTATCGCGCAACTGATAAATGGTTTGACCGGCATAGACCAACTGGCAACAACTTGCCAATAGCACAGCACTGATCCCCTGACACCCCAAAACACGCAAATTTATTTTCATTGTTTATATTAGGTAAACACAATCGAGAAAAATTTAATGATGAGTTTAACAAAAAATTACGGAATGAAAAGACTTGTACGCTGCATTTATAAACGAGTTTGTAAGTGCAAGCCATTTTTTACATTTTAGAGTTAGAAAAAAAAATATGATTTAATTTAAAACCTTAGGGTTGACAGGTTTAACTAGTTGATTTTTATTAATAATTAAATTGGTTAAAAAGTGATCAATTTAAAGAAAAGCCTTATCTTTTGAGACGAAGAACTTGTCAAGTGCGTTTCAATCCACAAAGTTATCCACAGCTTTTGTGGACAACTGTGGAAAAGTCCAAAAACTAGGCATCTTGCTGATTAATTGAACTGAAACGTTCAATATATCAATCTAAATAAAACATGAAAATGAAACTAATATGACATTTGCATGAAAATAAATTCTTTTGATGCGATGCGGGCCTGAATCGGCTAAAATTGCGCGGTATTTTTATTTATGGGTGAATCTCGTCTATGTACTCGCCAGTTGAGTCCGAACAAGGATTTAATTTCAAACCTGAACTGCCAACAAGCTCAGCCTACTATCGTTTGTTAAAGAAGCTGCGTCGCCAGGTCGGACATGCCATTCGTGACTTCAAAATGATTGAAGAAGGCGATAAGGTCATGGTGTGTATTTCAGGTGGTAAAGACAGTTACACCCTGTTAGATATCATGTTGCAGTTCAAGCGTATCGCACCGATCAACTTTGATGTCGTGGCGGTGAATCTGGATCAGAAACAGCCAGGCTTCCCGGAAGATGTATTACCACGTTATTTAGAAGAAAATAACATTCCGTATTACATTCTGGAAAAAGACACCTACAGCATCACCAAAAAGTTGACCCCGGAAGGTAAGACTTATTGCGCCGTCTGTTCGCGTCTACGCCGTGGCTCTTTGTATGGCTTTGCCCAGGAAATTGGTGCGACCAAGGTTGCGCTGGGGCATCACCGTGATGATATTCTGGCGACCTTCTTCCTGAACCTGTTCCATGGCGGCAGCTTGAAGGCCATGCCACCAAAACTGTTGTCTTCTGACAAAAAGAACATTCTGATTCGTCCACTGGCTTATGTGGAAGAAAAAGACATCATCAAATATGCAGAAATGCGTCAATTTCCAATTATTCCATGTAATTTATGTGGCTCTCAGGCGAACCTGCAGCGCGCAATTATCAATGACATGTTACGTGATTGGGATAAGGCACATCCAAAACGTCTGCACAGTATTTTTGGTGCATTGCAAAATGTCTCGCCATCACAGCTGGTCGATCGTGAATTATTTGACTTTGAAGTGCTGGACAGCCAGCGCGAATTTGACTTCAAAGACAGCTGTTCGACTGAAGAAGCGCTGGAAGGCGAGAAACGCCGGATTAATATGGTCAATCTGGGCTTTGCCGCAGAATAATTTCAGCACACAGATATCAGCCTTCGGGTTGATGTCTGTATGAAAAACAAATAAAAATAGAACTACAAAAATTGAACGACGCGTACAAAATTCGTTAGCCTTTGCGCTAATGATCATGATATAACAAAGCACGAGCATAATAGCTTCAACATGATGTCGTCTGGATAGTCGACACAAATGAACAAATAATTTGAGGAAAGATCATGCCTGCTTTTTTAACTGATGATTGGTTTTCAACTGTAGAAACACTTACTGCGCAAGCTGGTGATTTAAACTTGCCACCAGCTTTGGCGAACCTGGCGATTAATTTGGTTGTAGCGGACACTACAGGTAATACTGAACTATCTTTAGATGGTGGAGCAATTAAAAAAGGTTTGTCTTCAAATGCCAAAACGACTTTGAATATGGACGGCGAAACGTTACGTAAAGTTTTTCTGGAGTTTGATATGGCCGCAGCCATGCAGGCATTTATGACCGGTAAAATCAAAGTACAGGGTGATATGTCTCAATTGATGGCACTTCAAACTGCCAAACCGAGTCAGGAACAAAAAGATCTATTCAAGAAAGTACTTGAAAATACGACAGCTTAATTTTGCTGAACATCAGCTGAAATGAGCACAAAAAAAGCTTACCTTTGAGGTAAGCTTTTTTATCGCCGGATAGAATAAAATCCAGCTCATTAGACCTTAGATATTCACCAATTGTGGTGTGGTCTTGATGTGTTCCAGATAAGCACGAATACGGGTTACATATTGTACTGCCTGACGATAGCGGCCGTTATTGGCTTTATTCTGATCCAGATAGGCATAGAGGTTTACCCAGTTATTTGGATTCTTGCCTTGTGACTGAATGCGTTTTTGTAACTGATTCACTGCACCTGGGCCCATATTATAAGCGACCAGTGCAAACCAGTTGCGATCTGGATAAGGAATATGCTCATAGCGGCTCAGCATTTGATCATAATACTTGGCACCACCCTGAATGCTTTGGGCTGGATCGGTACGATTGCTCACACCCATTGCTTTAGCAGTGCTATTGGTCAGCATCATCAAACCGCGAACACCTGTCGGAGAGACTGAGTTCGGTTTCAGATAAGATTCCTGATAACCAATGGCAGCTAATAAATGCCAATCTAGATCATATTGCTGCGCTGTCTGTTTAAAGCTTGCTTTATAGATCGGTAACCGGTTGCTCAAATCACGTTGAATGGCTGTCCAAGATTCCTCTTTCACCACATTCTGATTATAAAATGAAGCAAGCTGCTTGATGGCACCACTTTGTTTGCCTTTACAGATAAAAGCACTAGCAGTCTGGCTCAAGGGATCTGTGGCAGATTTAAATACCAGATTTAAATTGGTATTCAAGCCATTACTCACCAAAATAGACTGATCACCACAGGTGGCGGAGAATGAAGTCAGGCGCTTATTTTCAATTTCACCTAAATCGGTGGTGGTCATGGCCAGATTGGCTTTGCCCTGAGCAACCCATTGCAGTGCAGTGGCATTATTCGGGACAATTTTAAAATCCAGTTTCACATTCAGACTGTTGGCATAGTTGCGCACCAGGTCATAACCGAAGCCATGCAGATGTTGTCCATCCTGAAATACGGTGGTCGGATTTTCGACTGCAACCACGGTCAGCTTATTGCTATTGACCACATGATCAAACTGAAGTGTGGTCTTACTTGCATTGATACTATGAAAGGGAATAAATGCAGTGCTCAGTACAAGTGCTTTCAAAGGGAGAGAAGAAATTACAGATCGTAGGCAAAGCCTCGACCCAGTGGATGAACTACTGTGCATGTTGTCTCCGCTACAAGTAATTTATGCCCTAAAAATCACAGCCAACATAGCCAGAAATTTTAACAGTTTGATAAATTCAATAAGGGTTGGGCAGTCATGACGTCATTCAAAATGACAAGAGATTTACGCATCATTATGTAGAAAAACTACATAGATTAAAAAGTAAGCATTTCCGGAAGTAGGTGGCATATTAATGATCTAAAAAACGATTGTCAAATTTTGTACACAAATTATTATTAAAAATAATTTTAAGATACTGAAATATAATGTGAATTTTTTTTGAATTTTTTCATTGTTTTGAAATGGTAAATAAAATAAGCTGTTTGTAAGTTAATACACTGAAAATTTGATCAGCACGACGTATGAAATCCAACTTAATCACCCGTGGTGGACACGATAAATTGGTGGCAGAACTTAAGAATCTCTGGCATGAAGAGCGGCCGGAAATCACCAGAAAAGTGAACTGGGCAGCGAGTCTCGGCGACCGTTCGGAAAATGCCGATTACCAATATAACAAGCAAATTTTGCGTAAGATTGACCGCCGGGTCAGATACCTAGGCAAGCGTCTTGAAGAGCTAAAAATCATCGATTTTTCTCCAGAGCAGGAAGGCAAGGTCTATTTTGGAGCTTGGGTCGAGATTGAAAATGAAGAAGGCGAGCAGAAAAATTTACGTATTGTCGGGGTCGATGAAATTTACGATCATCATCCGCAGCATATCTCGATCAGTTCGCCCATGGCACGCGCGTTGTTGGGCAAGCAGGTAGATGATGAGGCTGAAGTGCTGACACCTTCTGGAAAGAAACGCTGGTTCATCAATTCAATTCGTTATGAAAAACCAGAAAATTCAGCAAATTAATGGAATTGATTTTATTTTGTGCAATTGATGCAGTGAAAGCATGAAAATATTTGCCAAGCGTGATTTTTGTTTATATCATGTCGGCCATGGAAGCGTGGCAGAGCGGTTTAATGCACCGGTCTTGAAAACCGACGAGGGTGTGAGTCCTCCGTGAGTTCGAATCTCACCGCTTCCGCCAAATTCTAAAAACCCAGTCAATTGACTGGGTTTTTTTATGCCTTTATTTTTATATTCATTATCAAGCTAATTCTGATTCATGTCGTTGCTTTATCTTGAATTAAATACCTCTTGGCATCGTTTAAGTATTAACTTCTTTAAATAAAAATACATTTCAGCTTTTGTTTCGACTGATTTTTAACTGAATGAACAGCTTTTGCTAAAAGTTTTGCTAAATTTTATTGCCAAAAATCCGATTTATTTATATGATGGCGGCCAAGGAAGCGTGGCAGAGCGGTTTAATGCACCGGTCTTGAAAACCGACGAGGGTGTGAGTCCTCCGTGAGTTCGAATCTCACCGCTTCCGCCAAATTCTAAAAACCCCAGTCGAAAGATTGGGGTTTTTCTTTTTAGGCAGCAATGATTCAATACTTTATTCATCAATAACCAGCTCATAGCTTAAAACTTGAAAAATGGACGCATGTGCCAAATATAGAGTCAGAGACATCAACGCGCTATCATATGCCCAAGCATCATATGGATCTCATTATGAAAATTGTCGCAGATGAAAATCTGGCATTTACCGATTATTTCTTTTCTGAATTTGCAGACATTCGTCATTGTCCAGGCCGTAGCTTAATGGCACAGGATGTTCAGGATGCAGATGCATTATTGGTACGCTCAGTGACTCAGGTCAATGAAGCACTGCTACAGAATAGTTCGATCAAGTTTGTAGGCAGTGCCACTATTGGTACAGATCATCTGGATATTGCTGCATTGGAACAGCATGGGATTCAGTGGAGCAATGCAGCCGGCTGTAATGCACAAGCTGTGGCTGAATATGTCATTACCGCATTACTGCATGTACGTCCTGAGTTAGTAGATGCCAATGCAACATTTAGCCTGGGTATAGTCGGTTTGGGTAATGTTGGAACCCGTCTGGCTTATATGGCAAAACTTTTGGGCTGGCGCGTGATTGGCTATGATCCTTTGGTTCAAAGAACGCAGGTTGATCAAGTTGAATTTAATGAATTGTTGCAGCAAGCAGATGCGATTTCGATTCATGTCCCTTTAACTCAAACGGGTCTTTATCCAACTTACCATTTATTCAATACGGCTACATTGGCGCAAATGCAGCCTGATGCAATTCTGATTAATTCTGCACGTGGGCCAGTGATTGAAGAGGCCGCCCTGATCCAGGATCTTAAAGCGACACAACGAACCGTGATTTTAGATGTTTTTGAACACGAACCGGTTATTTCAGCAGAGCTTCTGGATCTGCTGACGCTGGTGACGCCGCATATTGCCGGTTATAGCCTGGAAGGCAAGGCGCGTGGTACTCAAATGATCTATGACGCTTTCTGTCAAACTTTTGCTTTTGCAGCACATAAACAGTTCGAAACCCAGCTTCCGGTCTGCGAGCAGTTTTTCCAAAATCAGGATTTAAAAATGGTGCTAAAGCAATATTTAACGCAAATTTATGATATTGCCCGTGATGATCAAAATCTGCGTGCTTGTGTCAAGGATGGCAAAGTGGATCAGCAGGCTTTTGATCATTTAAGAAAAACCTATCCGCTGCGTCGTGAATGGGCTGCACATGGTGGGCCAAAAGCATGAATAGCACTTATCAGCCGACGTGTGACCTGAATGCCATGCGTGCACGTGCCACCTTATATGCACAAATCCGTCAATTTTTTGCTGAGCGGGATGTATTAGAAGTCGAAACACCAATTTTATCTCAAGCCGGTGTGACCGATGTGCATTTGGCTTCAGTACAGGCGCAGCGTCATGTACTGGCTAAAGCACATACGCATTATTTACAGACCTCACCTGAATTTGCCATGAAGCGTTTATTGGCCAGTGGCAGCGGGCCTATTTACCAGATTTGTAAAGTCTTCCGTGATGATGAACATGGGCGTAAGCACAATAGCGAATTTACCATGCTGGAATGGTATCGCCCGGGCTTTAGCTTAAAAGATTTGATGTTCGAAGTAGCCGATCTGCTTAATGTGACGCTTAAAGCACGTTTTGCTGAAATCCGTCCAACCATTTTGAGCTATAAACATGCCTTTATGGATCGTCTGGATATTAATCCATTGCAAGCGACCTTGCAGGAACTGAAAGACTGCTGTCGTCGTGTCGGTCTAAATCTGGATTTGGGTGAGGATCGGCTCGGCTATATCGACCTGTTATTTTCACATATGGTGGAGCCGAGTCTCGGTTTTGATACCGCAGTATTCCTGACCGATTTCCCGCCGGAAATGGCCTCTCTGGCGAAAACCCGAATCGATGAAGATGGGGAACTGGTCGCTGCACGTTTTGAGTTGTATATCGAAGGTTTAGAATTGGCCAATGCCTATGATGAGCTGATTGATGCTGGAGTTTTGCGCTCACGCTTTGAGGCGGATAATGTAGAGCGGGCCAGATTGGGACTGCATGTCATGCCTATTGATGAGTATTTACTGGCGGCTTTACCGAATATGCCGGAATGTTCAGGGATTGCCTTGGGAATTGACCGCTTGCTCATGATCGCGACCAATCAGATGAAACTGGAGCAAGTGATTAGTTTCCCGGCGGATATTTCCTGATCGGGATTTGATTTTCCTTAAGCTCTTTAGAGGGCTGGGTCTCTGCACTAAATGATTGAAGCAATAAAAAAGCACCCTCGGGTGCTTTGTCTTTATTCAATAGATACAGTTTGTTGGGCTTTAAGTTCACCCAGTGCCTGAATACGCCGTTCAATCAGCATTTCGCCAATATCCGGGCCTTGAATATCGGCAGGCAGGTCTTGTGCTTTAATGGCACGTACTATCTGCATGGCATCAAGTACATATTGTGCTTGTGGATAGGCACGATCTTCCAGTCCTAAACGGCCACGTGAATCACATTCACAGGCCTGTACAAAAGCTTCGACACGCTCGGGACGACGTAAAACGTCCAGACGCTGCAATAATCGCCATAAAGTACCGGGTTTGAGATTAAATGCCTGATGACATTTCAGATGCTCTTTACATACTGCCAACGCCAGTTGCTTGGTATAGGTCGGTACTTTTAAGCGATCACACAGATCATTGACCGGCTTGATGCCACGTTCTTCATGCATGATATGCCGCGGTAATTCTTCAACCGGGGTTAATGCTTTGCCCAAATCATGCACTAAAACGGCGAAACGTACATCCAGGCTATAGTTTTGACGACACGCCTGCTGCAAGGACATCATGGTGTGAATGCCGCAGTCAATTTCCGGATGATATTCAGGGCGTTGCGGAATACCATATAAGGCATCTATCTCAGGAAATAAGACTTTTAAAGCGCCACATTGACGCAATACTTCAAAATACACATCAGCATGACGTTCTGTTAAGGCACGTGAAGTTTCTTTCCAGACCCGCTCCGGTGTTAATGCATTCAATTCACCGGATTCCGTCAAGCGCTGCATGAGTGCTAAAGTTTCATCCGCAATCACAAAACCTGCACTGGTATAGCGGGCCGCAAAACGGGCAATTCGCAGCACCCGTAATGGATCTTCGACAAAAGCATCGGAAACATGACGCAGCACCCGGTTATTCAAATCTTGCTGACCGCCATAAGGATCATAAATCTGACCGGCATCATCCATCGCCATGGCATTAATGGTCAGGTCACGACGGATCAAATCCTGTTCCAGGGTCACACTGATATCGGTATGAAAGTCAAAACCATGATAACCGGTGCCGGATTTACGTTCGGTACGGGCCAGTGCATATTCTTCTTTTGTTTTGGGGTGTAGGAAAACAGGAAAATCTTTGCCTACGGGCTGATAGCCTAAGTCAAGCATTTGCGCCGGAGTTGCACCAACGACCACATAATCTTTTTCGTGATAGGGGTGTCCGAGCAAATGATCCCGAACTGCACCGCCTACTAAATAAACTTGCATGAAAAAACCTCTATTCTTACAAGCATCATGCTACAGAATAGAGGTTTTCTCAAGTTAAGAAACGAGGCTGATGCGTCGTTATCTTGTCATTGGCTTAAAGTGCATCTTGTTCCGCTTGCTGGATTTCTGCAACGGTAAGTGCAGTCATGTTCACCACGCGACGCGTAGTCGCAGTCGGAGTCAAGATATGTACCGGCTTCGCAGCACCCAACAGAATTGGGCCAATCGTCACGTTGTTGCCTGAAGTTGCTTTCAACAAGTTAAACGAAATGTTGGCAGCATCCAGATTCGGCATGATCAGTAAGTTTGCAGAACCTTTAAAACGTGAGTTCGGGAAGGCAAACTGGCGAATATTTTCATCCAGTGCAGCATCACCGTGCATTTCACCTTCAACTTCTAGCTCAGGCGCGATTTCAGACAGGATGTCATATACCTTACGCATTTTTTGCGCGCTGGCATCATGCTGGTCTGAACCGAAACTTGAGTGAGAAAGCAGGGCAATACGTGGGGTCATACCAAAACGGCGCACTTCTTCAGCAGCCAGAATGGTCATTTCCGCCAGCTGTTCAGCCGTTGGATTGGTGTTGACATAGGTGTCGGCAATGAACAGGTTGCGATCTTCAAGCATCAAGGCATTTAGGGTAAAGAAAGTGTTATGACCTTCTTTTTTGCCAATGATGTTGCTGACGAAGTCCAGATGAATGTCGTAGCTTGAATAAGTACCACAGAGCATGCCATCTGCCATGCCATGTTTGACCAGCATCGATGCAATTAAGGTAGAGCGACGACGCGCTTCACGCTGTGCATATTCAGGCGTTACGCCTTTACGCTGCATGATCTGGTAATAATCGTCTGCAAACAACTCATAATCCGGATTCTTTTCTTGATCAACAATCGTGATATTCACGCCATCTTCAAGACGTAGACCCAATTTTTTGATATTGGCTTCAATCACGGCTGGACGACCGACCAGAATAGGGATCGCCAAACCATCATCGACTGCAATTTGAACGGCGCGAAGTACACGCAGGTCTTCACCTTCCGCATAGGCAATACGCTTAGGATTCGATTTTGCCTGTTCAAAGATCGGTTTCATCACGAATGCCGAGTTATAGACAAACTCAGACAAACGTTGACGATAATGCGAGAAATCTTTAATTGGACGTGTTGCTACACCCGAATCCATGGCTGCTTGTGCCACTGCAGGCGCGATTTCAAGAATCAGGCGTTGATCTAGTGGACCCGGAATCAGGTATTCACGGCCAAATGATGCCGATTTCTCACCATAAGTTGCAGCATCCGCTTCGACGTGTGCCATACGCGCAATTGCATGTACACAGGCAATTTTCATTTCTTCGTTAATCGTGGTTGCACCAACGTCTAATGCCCCACGGAAGATGTATGGGAAGCAAAGTGCGTTATTGACCTGGTTTGGATAGTCAGAACGGCCAGTGGCCATGATCACATCATTACGAACTTCGTGTGCATGTTCAGGCAGAATTTCTGGATCCGGATTCGCCAGTGCGAAAATGATCGGATCTTTGGCCATCACCTTAACCATTTCTTTGGTCAGGATGCCGGCAGCAGAAAGACCAAGGAACATGTCTGCACCCGCGATCACATCACCAAGCTGAGTGGCTTCAATGTCCTGTACATACGCTTTTTTAGATTCATCCAGACCTTCACGATGCGTGGTCAGCAGACCACGTGAATCGGCAACGATGATGTTTTCTTTTTTAGCGCCCAAAGCACACAGCAGATTTAAGCAAGATAGCGCTGCAGCACCCGCACCTGATGCCACAATCTTGATTTCGTCAATTTTTTTGCCATTAATTTGCAGGGCATTCAGTAACGCAGAACCAACAATAATTGAAGTACCGTGCTGATCATCATGGAATACCGGAATATTCATGCGTTCACGCAGTTTTTGCTCGATGTAGAAGCATTCTGGCGCCTTGATATCTTCAAGGTTAATCCCGCCAAAAGTCGGCTCTAAGGATGCGATAATGTCTACAATTTTATCTGGATCATTTTCAGCGATTTCGATATCGAATACATCAACACCGGCGAATTTTTTAAATAATACGCCTTTGCCTTCCATGACTGGTTTAGAAGCCAGAGGACCAATATTACCCAAGCCCAGCACCGCAGTACCGTTGGTCACTACAGCGACCAGATTACCGCGTGCGGTATACAATGCAGCAGTTGAAGGATCGCGTTCAATCTCAAGACATGGTGCAGCTACGCCAGGCGAGTAAGCAAGGGCTAAGTCACGTTGGTTGACCAATTGTTTGCTTGGTGTAACGCTGATTTTCCCCGGGGTAGGAAACTCGTGATAGTAAAGGGCCTGTTGCTTTAAAGATTGTTCGTCCATCAGTCTCTCGATCGTTGTAAAGATTACCCGGTCAGCGGGTAAAAAATTTATTTATGTCCCCGAATATACCATTTGTTCGCCAGTTCGCACAGCCAAAGACGGCCGTTTTTCCAACAATCTTATTGGGGGAGGGTATAAACTTAGACTTGATAAGTATAAGAATCATTGGTCATATTTTGTGTCAAATACGCAGTGGCGTCCTCTTCTGGCAGCGGTTTGGAGAATAAATATCCTTGAGCGATATCACAGTCTAAATCATGTAGATATGCTAACTGCTCTTCAGTCTCGATGCCTTCCGCGACCACGGTCATGCCCATGGCTTTACCCATCGCCACCATGGCACTGACAATGGCTTCCTGTTTGTTTTCACCAATCTTGGACACAAAACTGCGGTCAATTTTTAGGGTATCAATCGGGAAATCAGCAAGATAGGAAAGGGATGAATAACCCGTGCCAAAATCATCCAGAGCAATATGGATCTGTCGCTGTTTGATTTCATTCAGCAGGTTTTTGACTGCTTCCGAATTTTCAATTAAAGACGATTCGGTAATTTCCAGTTCCAGACTGGCACCTGAAATCTGGTTATCGGCAATGGCCTGATCCAGATCATCGAGTAACTGACCGCGGCGCAATTGCTGCGCCACGACGTTGACTGATACACAAATATGATTAAAGCCCAGATTGTTCCATTGGCGAATCTGTTTGGCTGTCTGCTGGATGACCAGACGGCCAATATCTGAAATCAGGCTGGTCTGTTCGGCTAAAGGGATAAACAAGCCGGGTGGAATAATGCCTTTTTCGGGATGATTCCAGCGAATCAAGGCTTCAAAGCCATAAATGCGCTGATCACTGAAATTAATTTTTGGCTGATAATAAACAATCAGCTCATTATTCTGGAGGGCTTTACGCAAATCCCGTTCCAGAAAAATCCCCGTTTCTTGTAGGCCATCACTTTGATTAGAATAAAAGTGAATGGTATTGCCCCCCAGATTTTTAGCTTCGTTCAGGGCCTGTTCGGCACAGTTGTTTAAATAATCGAGTTGACGACCATGATCTGGATAAAATGCCACGCCCATGGAAAGCATGATCACATAATCCTGACCGTAAATATTAAATGGAGTGGTAAATGCCTGAGCGATGCGTTCACAGTGTCGCTGTACTGAAGGGCGAATATGTGAAATTTCATAGATAATCGCAAAATCATCACCATTCAGATGCGCCACAAACAAGGCTTCTGCATTGTTCATGCGCAGGCGCTGCGCGACCTGACGTAAAAGTTCATCCCCGCCATTATTGGATAGATATTCATTTAATGGACGGAAGCGATCGATATTCAGGCGAATCACGGCCATCTGCTGAATGGAATCTTTTTGCGAGACCAGATATTGATGCAGCTGATAGTTATAATAGAAACGATTCGGTAAATCGGTCAGTGGGTCATAATTTTCCAGATAAGACAGGCGCTGTTCCTGTAATTTGCGTTCGGTCAGATCCGAGACAATCCCGACATAATGGGTAATCCGGCCTTCATCATCGGTGACGGCATTGATGTGTAACCATAAGGCGGATTGTTTGCCCGACATGAATTTGGCGTATACCTCGCCATCATAGGAGCCAATCTTTTGAAGCTGTTTGATAATACTGGCATGGTTGCTGCGCTGTTCAGCTTTATTTTGTGCAACAAGATCGAATAAAGACTTACCGATGATCTGCTCACGCTCAAAGCCACTCAGGTATTCATAGTGAGGATTGACATCAATATAATACAGTTCAGGATTGAGAATAAAAATCCCTTCCGCGGCCTGTTCCAGTACACTGGCAACCAGTTTTAAACGTTCTTGAGAAATACGTTCCTGCTGAATATCACGACGAATACCCACCATTCGCAAAGGTTTGTTATTTTTAGGATCACGGCTAATCACGCGGCCAATATCATGCACCCAGTTCCAGCTGCCATCACTGAGCAGAATCCGGTAAGTGGCATCATAACGCTCAATCTGGCCACGTAAATGCTGTTTCATGTTGCGCTTAAAATAGTCCAGATCATCAGGGTGAATCAGATGCTCTAATTGCAGATGATGATCTTTGGAATCACGCAGAATTTTTTCATCTTTATGATTGGTTAATGTAATGAGACGGTCTTTGATATTCCAGTCCCATGGGCGAATGCCGGCAATCTCATGGGCAAGATCCAGGTTCTGTTGCTGATTTTTCAAATGATGATTAATCTGTTCAATATCATAGGTACGTTCCCGTACTTTTTGTTCCAGTAATTGATTGTTGAGCTGTAATTGTAATTCAATATCTTTGGATTTATTGACTTCAGTTTGCAGTTGCTGGCACAGCTCATCAGTCCAGGCCACTTGCTGTTCGGCATTTTTAACCAGCAGACTGTTTTCTGCATACAAGCGCGATGTCCGGCGATGAATACGATAACTACTATTGGCACACAGCAGAATGACAATCACCGCAAAATTTAAGGCCAGACCGAAGAAGGGATTGGAAAGGCTGACATGATAAATTTGCGACAATAAAAAAGGGAATAAAGAGGGTAAAAATACCAGGCAGAAATAACTGAGTTTTTGGGTCAGATAAGTCAAGCCAAATGCCTGAGTCACAATCAGGAGCAGAGCAGACAAGGTCAGTGCTTCAATATCTTCGAATGCAGGATTGGCCTGCGGCAAATAGTAATAAATTGTATAAATACCGACAGCAATACAGCTCCCGACGGCAAGACTCTGAATCTGTAACCAGCGATGTGCGCCTTTCAAATCATATTGTTCAGGCTTAAAATAAAGTGTGCTCACCAACCAGCACATACTGACCAGTAGCTCGGTCAGAATAAACCAGGTATTAAAATAGGTATTGGAAGGACGATATTGAAGGTGATAAATACAAAAAATATAAAGGCAAATCACCATTATACTGATTAAAAAATAGCGACTATGGCGAAGTGTGTTCGCAATCTGAGCATGATGCAAATGCTGCTGGATATAGTCGTCTTGCTTATCAACCATGTGATTCAATGCCTGTATTCATCCTAAACGTTTTTCCCTATGTATTGTTCTTATAAAAAAACTCCAGGAAATGTGTAAAATTAACTCATCAATAGTTATTATTCTTTCGTCGAGATTAGAGGTCTTAGGAATAAAAATCAACAAAATTAAAGACAAATTTTTACTGGCCTGATGAACTAGAGATTATAGTTCAAAATTGAAAGGGCCACGACAGGGGCTGTTTCGGTACGTAGTACGCGTTCACCAATACACCAGTTTAGAAAACCTTTTGCATTTGCCGCTGTAATTTCTGCCTCACTGAGACCGCCTTCAGGGCCAATCAGCAGGGCAATATCCAGGGTCGCATCTGCCAGTACATCTGTTTCATCTTTATTGGGGGCCAAAACCAGTTTGGTCTTGGGTAGCTCGGTTTCCAACCATTTTTCAAGTGATATTGGTGCTAAAATTTTAGGCACAATATTCAGTCCACACTGTTCACATGCTGCAATCGCGATCCCTTGCCAGTGATCCAGTTTTTTTTGGTCACGATCATACTTCAAGCGCATTTCACAACGATCTGAAGTCAGCAATTGAATTTCTGAAACGCCCAATTCCACAGCTTTTTGAATCGCATAATCCATGCGGTCGCCTTTGCTCATCACCTGACCGAGCAAGGCCTGGAACTTGGGTGTGCGATTGGCGGGATTAAATGCATTGACCGATACTGTGGCTGATTTTTTAGCAACCTCAGTTAAGGTCACTTCATATTCGCCACCCTGTCCATTGAACAGGGTCGCGGCTTCGCCCGCTTGAGCGCGTAATACCTTTACCCAATGATGAAAAACGGTTTCCGTTAACTCAACCGTAGTATCAACATTTAAGTCTGCTTCAATAAAAAAACGTGGCATGGAGGGATTACTCTCAGATGGAACAAAACAAGACTGCATTGCTATTTACACCCTCTTTGTGTTTTTCCCAAGGGGAGAAAATGGGTGAGATCAATGCAGCCTAAAAACTTATGCTAGACCTAAGTCTTTTACAAGTTGGCGTGTAGGATCAGTGGTGTTCATGGTGTAGAAGTGCAAGCTTGGTGCGCCACCTGCAAGCAGACGCTCACAGAATTTAACCACAACTTCGTGGCCAAAGGCTTTGATGCTGGCAGTATCATCACCATAGGTTGCCAGTTGCTTGCGAATCCAGCGTGGAATCTCGGCACCGGTACCGTCCGCAAAGCGGATCAGGTTGCTGGCATTGGTGATTGGCATAATGCCCGGCGCCACAGGAATATCAATTCCGGCTTTCTGGATGCGATCTACAAAGTAGAAATAAGCATCTGGATTGAAAAAGAACTGGGTTAATGCTGCATTGGCACCAGCTTGTACTTTTTCAACAAAGTGCTGGATGTCTTGATCAAAGCTTTCTGCCTGAGGATGCATTTCCGGATAAGCTGCGACTTCAATCTTGAAATGATCGCCTGAATACTCACGGATAAAGCGAACCAGGTCAGCTGCATAAGGTAATTCACCTAAACCGACTTGACCTGAAGGCAAGTCACCACGCAGCGCAACAATACGATCAATGCCTTGTGATTTATACAAATCCAGCAATTCAGCAATACGCGCTTTGTCATCGCCAATACATGACAGGTGAGGGGCAACAGGTGCACCTTTGCCATTGAAGTCATTGATGGTAGACAAGGTACGTTCACGGGTCGAACCACCAGCACCATAGGTCACAGAAAAAAATTCTGGGTTTAGCAGTTGTAACTCTTGATGCACAACTTTGAGTTTTTCCGCACCTACATCAGTTTTGGTCGGGAAGAATTCAAATGAAATTGGAATCTGTTTAGACATGTTCAAATCCTTTTTATAAGTACTTTAATTTTTTGAATTCCCTAATCCTAGCCTTCTCCCAGAGGGAGAAGGGACTTCCATTACGATAGTTAAAGTCTTTAAGACTTACCTTCTAACTATTTCACAATAGAAGTTTCCCTCTCCTGAGCGTGCTTTAAGCATTGCTTTAAAGCTCAGCGCAAGTGAGGGCTAGGGAGAGGTAAAAACAAAAATTAGTATTTATAAGCATCCGACTTGAATGGGCCTTCAACTTGAACACCCAAGTAATCCGCTTGTTCTTGAGTCAATTGAGTCAAGACACCACCGAAACCAGCAACCATCGCAGCAGCAACTTCTTCATCTAATTTCTTAGGAAGAAGTTCTACACGAATTTGTGCAGCTTTTTCAGATTCTGGAAGATCAGCAAATTTCTCAGCGAACAAGTGCATTTGACCCAATACCTGGTTGGCAAATGAACCATCCATAATACGTGATGGGTGACCAGTCGCATTACCCAGGTTCACCAAACGGCCTTCAGAAAGAAGGATCAGGTAATCATTTTCATTTTCTGAACGATACACCTGGTGTACTTGAGGTTTAACTTCAACCCACTTGTAGCCACGTAGGTAAGCTGTATCAATTTCAGTATCAAAGTGACCGATGTTACATACAACAGCACCCGCTTTTAATGAATCAAGCATTGCTGAATCACAAACGTGGTAGTTACCCGTTGTAGTCACGATCAGGTCAGTATTCTGAAGAAGGTCAACATTGATGTCTTCTTTCTTGCCAGTTTGCACACCATTTTTGTATGGAGATACAACTTCGTAACCGTCCATACATGCTTGCATTGCACAGATTGGGTCAACTTCAGTTACGCGTACAATCATGCCTTCTTGACGGAGGGATTGAGCAGAACCTTTACCTACGTCACCGTAACCGATCACAAGCGCACGACGGCCAGATAAAAGCATATCTGTACCACGTTTGATTGCATCATTTAGTGAGTGACGGCAACCGTATTTGTTGTCGTTTTTAGACTTGGTTACTGAATCGTTTACGTTGATTGCAGGAACTTTTAAAGTGCCATCACGAAGCATTTCGTACAGACGTTGAACACCTGTCGTTGTTTCTTCAGTTACACCGTGAATTTTTGCAATCACTTCTGGGTATTTTTCGTGAACAAGTAGCGTTAAGTCACCGCCATCGTCAAGAATCATGTTGGCATCCCAAGGCGTGCCATTTACATTGATTTGTTGTTCAAGACACCACATGTATTCTTCTTCAGTTTCGCCTTTCCAGGCAAACACAGGAATGCCCGCAGCTGCGATTGCAGCAGCAGCGTGGTCTTGAGTCGAGAAGATGTTACATGAAGTCCAGCGAACTTCTGCGCCCAATTCAACCAGTGTTTCAATTAAAACAGCTGTTTGAATGGTCATGTGGATACAGCCGAGAATTTTCGCGCCTGCAAGTGGTTTTGCTGCCGAGTAGCGTTTACGTAGACCCATGAGGGCTGGCATTTCAGCTTCAGCAAGTTTGATTTCTTTACGGCCGTAATCAGCAAGTGAAATATCAGCAACTTTGTAATCTGTAAATGAAGCAGTAACCGCGTTCATCAGGATCTCCTAGGAAAAAATAGATTGGATCGTTCTGTTCGCGGATGCCGTTGTTGATCAGAACGAATGTCTGACCGATGGTCGAGCCTAGCGATTTTACATTGCTATTTTTTAAAATCAGCCTGTAAAACGTCGCAGCATCCCTCGACTAGCGGGCTATTGTACTTGGAATCTAAATTTGTTCCAAGTTTAACAATGAAATATTATTAATTTTCCTTGAGCTGAGCTTTCAATTGGTCAAAAGCTTTCCAACCATTTTCGGTGAGATTAAATAGTTGTCCTTTATAACCTTCATCTCTAATTAATCCTAGATCTTGTAATTTTTGGAGTGTGCTTTTCCATGTAGCTATTTTTCTAGGACTATCTAAATTAAGATTTAAATTCCCCGCAAATATGTTTGTATGGTCTATTCCTTGAATAAATTGTATTTCACTTTCTGCTTCACCAGCACCTAATAATATTTGAACCATTTCTTCTGTCGGCTCAATTGTAGTTTCCGGATTGGCAACGTTTTGGTCTGAGGAAGGAAGAACATCTGTTAATATAGATTGAATGTATTCATTATTTTGAATTTGGATAGATAAATGATCTCTAATTTTTTGTTTAAAAATAGATAAATCATTATAAAATTCTAGTACGCCACTGGGCATCCACTCCCTGATTTGAATTTGTAGTTTTTGATATTGTTCAGTAATCTGACTTGGGGAAATAGGTTTATCACAGATATAAATTGAAGTCAGTTTTTGAGAGTCGATATGTCTGGAAATTTCTTCTACAGTACCACTGGCATATTCCCCAGTGTCTGTACCTAATCGAGTCCAAAATATTCCAATCAGAATGTCAGCATCATTCAAAATTCTTTTATTAATGATTTCTTGAGGCCGATTCCCCATTTCGGGTGCTACATGAGTTTCCCATCCGATAGGATTTAGCATTACATCAAATTGCTTAGAATGAATTGCATTCCATTCATAGATAGCATCACGAACAAGTTGTCTTTCTTCCGCGACATCGCTTGGTGATGCGATCATTACGTTTAATACGGTTGCTTGGTAAGCCATATTGTTATCAAAATCTTATTTATATTAATTACTAATATATAGGTGGTTATCTAATTGAGCTAGATTATTTGTTTATAAAAAAGCCCATCATTTGACGGGCTTTTCGTTTTATTTAGCTTCTTGCTCAGCAGCATCCGCTTTTTGGGTCCAGAACTCAGCTAGTTCCTCATCGCCATCTACGCCTAAACCATTGGCATAAATGAATGCAAGATCACGCATCGCTTGAACTTCGCCAAGTTCCGCGGCTTGTTTGACCAAAGCAATCGATTTTTCCACGTCTTTTTCAATTACATCACCACGACGGTAGAAACCGGCCAACTCTAAAGTCGCAGCAGGGTGCTTCTCGATATTGGCCTTGCTTAACCAGTAATAGGCTAACTCAAAGTGAGCTTTGGATTCTTCTGGATCTTCTTCAGCCAGTTCTTTGGCATAAACGGTATAACCTTCACCTAACCAGTACATCGCATCAACCAGTCCGCCGTTGGCAGCTTTCAATGCCCATTCTTCAGCCAGAATGATGTCATCATCATGCTCGCTTTGCATATACAGTTCAGCCAATTCAAATTGCGCTTCAGCATTGCCTGCTAAGGCAAGATTGGTCAGGGCAGCAGAGGGAGAAACACGCTGGGTCATATCAACATCTCAAAAATATTATGCGTAGACTAAAGGTTTAAATTAAAAAAGCCAATCCGAAGATCAGCTTTTCAAGTATGAGGGGGTAAATTAGAATTTTAGACCAAGCAAATGATTGCTGAAATCACGGCGATTACCACACAGATTGAGGCGATTACTTTAATTTTACTTTCCAGATAGCTCAGGCTTAAACCAACGACCAATGCTGCAAAAGTTAAACTGCCCAGCCAATAACTGATCATGTTACTGATTGTACCTGCGAACAGGCACAGGATGAGCGCAATCGTTAATATCACCCAGCCAAGAATGCTGGCCATTCTGGTTTTGGAAGCATCTAGCTCTTTAGCAAAGATCTGTTTCTGATGTTTGGACATCGATGCGGCAAGTGCAAATAAACCGAGAGAAGTCAAAGCCCAAATCAATAAGAAGAACATCATGCCTGATTCTCCTTTAATGTAGCTTTGGTTTTTTTTGGCGGCAAGCCTTTATGGTTTTTCACTTTCTTGAATGCAAACCAGAACAGGATCGCGAGCGCCCACATCGCCAGATCAAAAGAAGCAATCATCCACTGACCATGCATGATGCTGTTCCAGATTGCCTGACCGCCGGTCAGGAAGTTCACAATTGGGAGTAGGGCAAATGCTGCTGTTGCAAGCAGGAGCAGCTCTAGCCAGGCCTGACGATTGCTACGAATCATGGCATAAACTAAAGTCAGCAACCAGATGATAAAGAAGCTGCGAATTTCCCAGTTCAAACGCATGTCCATGTCTGCCGGAATAAAACGGTTGGCATAAAAGTAGGCAGCACAGGCAATCGGTAAACCGATAATTGCCGCGATATTAGTCACTTCCACAAGACGATAACCAAAAGATTTATAGCCTTGCTTTTGTTGTTGTGGTGCGCGTTTGACACACCACAGAATCAAACCAGTCGCAATCATGAATGTGCCGACCACACCAGACATGAACAATAACCAGCGTAGAGCCAAGTCCACGCCACGTGCTTCATGCAGTGTGGTAAATACGTTATAAATACCGTTTGCAACCGAGGGTGTTTTCAGTGTGGTTTGATCCGGCTTTAATTCACCCGTCACGCCATTGAAAGCCAGACTCGGATAAACATTGCGATAGGCTACGCTGACCCCATTTAAGGCACGAAGCTCAATTTCAGCTTTGGCGGTATTTGGCTGGATGATGTTAATTATAGCAACCGGATTGTTTTTCCATTGCTTTTCTGCTGCTGCAAGAATGGGCGCTAAGTCTGCCAATGGCGCAGGGCGGGCAGGTGACGCATCGCCACGCGAACGGCGAGCTTCACCCCGTGCAGACATATCACCACGTTCACCACGATTCTCTCGCTCACTACGCGGTCGACGCTGGTCACTATCACCGGATTCAGCCTGAACGCTATTGTCCTGAATCAAGCTCTTACGTTGATCTTGCAGAAATGCGCCTCGATTTTCATAAATCTGGTTGACACCCCAAGGCATCAGGGTAAACAGCAGCAGTAACAAACCGCTAAAGGTAATCATGATATGGAACGGCAGGGCAAATACCGCCGTTGCATTATGGGCATCCAGCCAGGAGCGCTGACCTTTGCCAGGACGGAAAGTAAAGAAATCCTTAAAAATTTTCTTATGGGTAATCACACCGCTGATAATCGCCACCAGCATGAGCAAGGTTGCAATGCCGACAATCCAGCGCGCCCAGATTCGGGGCAGTCCGTACAGTTCAAAATGAAAACGGTATAAGAATGAACCACCGCGTGTTTCACGGGCTTGCAGCACTTCACCGGTTGCACTGTCAATGGTTAGGCGGGTACCGCCACGACGGGCACGCGGATCTTCACCGGCACCGCGAATATTCAGTATGGTGGTATTCTGGCGTGAGTTAGGCAGCTGAATCGCCCAGCTGCCGGCATCCGGATGATGCTGTTGCAGATAAGCCAATGCGACACGGGTCTGTTCGATTTGGGACTTTTGTGGGACTGACTGATGAAATTCCGGTTTCATCCAGATGCTGATTTCATTCTGGAAAAAACTTAAAGTTCCAGTTAAAAAAATCGCATATAAAAGCCAGCCTAAAATCAGACTGGCCCAGGTATGCAACCATGACATCGACTGGCGTGGCCCTTCCTGTTTTGCATCTACTCTCATCTTAATTTCCTAGGAATTTATATGCGATATAGAGCAAAACACTGGGAATTACGATTCCGAGCGTTGCCTTGACAGTTTTGTTGACCATAAATACCCAAATAAAGGCTGCGGTATTCAGGCTAAAACCAATCAGGGTGGCTGACATGGCAGCACTGCTTCCTGCATCCATAAACATCTGGGCAATCACGACGGCAGCCAGCGAGGCAAGCATATAACCGCCGACACCAGCCAGAAGAAAACGATATAAAATCATCCCACGATAAACCAGCAGATTTGCTTTAACTTTATTTTTGCTCGATGGACTCGGTGCAGTAACTGTTTCAGTCGCTATTGCATGCATATTCGGACTACT
Source organism: Acinetobacter sp. F9 (assembly GCF_019195275.1). NCBI lineage: Bacteria > Pseudomonadati > Pseudomonadota > Gammaproteobacteria > Moraxellales > Moraxellaceae > Acinetobacter > Acinetobacter sp. F9. The sequence continues at coordinate 1,076,085 of NZ_CP078068.1, read as the reverse complement.
CATCATCGAAAATTCTATCTATTAAACTTGTTAAGCTATTTCGATGCGAATGATAACAATTATTGTTTATATTTTAAATACGAAACATCAAACTATTTATATGAAAAATAAAAAGAACTATTGGACAGGCTAAAAGGGGGGTATTAAAAAATATAAGCTTTAAAAATAAAAACAGCGGCTCGAAAGCCGCTGTCTAAATATTATCTGTTCAGAATTAGTCTTGCTGAATACCTGCAACCACCCAGTCCTGATTTGAACCTGCTGGTTTAGTGAAATGCCAGATTTCTGCAAACGGTTGTGGCAAGCTGTTCAAGTCTTCGCTTACCGTACCGGTAAAGCGTACGCTGACAATATACTGACCATTGTCAGTCGATGAATCTACCACCATGGCATTCAGATTTGAAAACTCGGCAACATCCTGATCCTGATTGCTCATGATGTCATTACGCATTGACTGATAAAGATCAGGAGTTAGGTAACGCTGAATTTCCGAAATATTGCTTGCCGTATTCATAGACTGAATGTGGTTAAAACGCTGACGTGCGACACGCAAGAACGCGGCAGGTTCAGTACCATCCGGTAACTGGCTACCACTTTGGGTATAAGCCGTGCCGAAAGGCGCAGTATTTACCGGTGCAGAACCAAACGGTGCATTAGTACTTGGCGTTTGACCACCAACATTCTGACCAAAGATATTGCTATTGTCACCACCGCGAGGTGCAGTCGGTGCTTGACCAAAAGGTGCTGTATTACCAGCACCGCTATTTGGTGCAAATGGATTAGAAGCTACTTTTTTTTTTGCGCCCATCTTACGGAAAATGAAGAAGGCAACAGCAGCAGCAAGCAGGATCCAGATCCAGCCTGGAATACCACCTTTTTCCTCTTCTGCTGGAGCCGCCTGAGCTTCAGACGCTGCCACACTTTGATCATCGGCCAATGCATTGGCAGCTACGGCACCAATCGCAGCACCCGCTACACCGGCAGCAACCATACCACCCACACCTGGGCCAGATTTTTGCTGGGTTGCAGCACCGGCAGCTGGCGCTTGTTGAGCAGGCGCAGCTTGACGAGGTTGTTGATAAGATTGGGTAGGCTGTGCAGAACGTTGCATACCGTGACTTTTACCGCCACCGGCACGTTTTGCTTCAGCAGCAAAAGGCGCAACCAATAATACTGCTGTCAAGATACCTGTAATCAAACCGCGCTGTCGAACTTGCATTCATTTTTCCTATGAGAATAAAACCTATTTGTACAGTCTATTTATATAGGCTTTGTGTGGAATTTCAATCAAAAATCTGTATTTTTTTGCGCTTTACTGCAAATTCACTGCCTGATGCTTAATTTAGCTCATCACTTAAAGACATGGCTTCACTCAGGGCTTCATGCAAACGGGCAACAGCAATAATCTGCACGCCTGCAATGGTTTTTTGCGGTGCATTGCCACGCGGCACAATAATGTATTTAAAACCATGCTTGATCGCTTCTTTCAGACGTTCCTGTCCATTTGGCACGGGACGAATTTCACCAGACAGCCCGACTTCCCCAAAAACAGCCAGTTGTTGTGGTAAGGCCTTGCCACGAATACTGGAAGCGCAGGCGAGAAGTACCGCCAGATCCGAACCGGTTTCGGTGATTTTCAAACCACCGACGATATTGACATAGACATCCTGGCCGGAGGTTTGCACACCACCATGCCGATGCATGACGGCCAAGAGCATATTCAGGCGGTTCTGATCCAGACCCAGCGCGACCCGTCGTGGCTGACCATGCGCATCATCGACCAAAGCCTGTACTTCGACCAGGAGTGGACGCGTGCCTTCACGACTGATCATGACAATCGAGCCCGGAATCGCTTCATCATAACGGCTTAAAAATATTGCAGATGGATTGGACACTTCGCGCAGCCCTTTGTCGGTCATGCCAAACACCCCGAGTTCATTCACCGCGCCAAAACGGTTTTTGACGGCACGGATCATCCGGTAACGTGAATCGGACTGACCTTCAAAATACAGCACACAATCGACCATATGCTCAAGTACGCGTGGGCCTGCCAATGCACCTTCTTTGGTGACGTGGCCGACCAGAAATAAAGAGGTACCGCTGTTTTTGGCAAAGCGGGTCAGCAGGGCAGCGGATTCACGAATCTGCGAGACTCCACCTGGAGCCGATTGTAAGGTCTCGGTATACAGGGTTTGAATTGAGTCCAGAATTGCGACGGCAGGACGTTGCTGGGCCAATACTTCACAAATGCGTTCGACACAGGTTTCTGCCATGACCTTGAGCTGATCGGTTGGCAGATCCAGACGCTGGGCACGTAATGCGACCTGAGACAGGGATTCTTCGCCGGTGACATATAAGGCCGGATTTTTGGCAGAGGCCATATGCGTGGCTGTTTGCAGCAAAATGGTTGATTTACCAATGCCGGGATCACCACCGATCAGAACCACTGAACCCGTCACCAGTCCACCACCCAGAACCCGGTCAAACTCACTGATACCGGTCGGTAAGCGTGTTTCATGCGAGACTGAGACCTGATTTAAGGTGGTGATTGTGGATGCCTGACCTGCATATCCACCCGCGATTTTTGGCTGAGCCCGATGTGTAACCGCAGGTGCAATGCTGACCTCAGTCAGGCTGTTCCATTCCCCACACTCCGAACATTGTCCCGACCATTTCGGATGATCTGCACCACATTGTTCACAACGATAGACACTTTTTGCTTTAGCCATATTTTAAGATGAAGCGATTGAAATTGACTGACAGCATAGCGGTGAATGTGATCTAAAACCAAGCCTTTCACCTGAGAAATCATGGTTTTTACGACAAGGCTTGTCGTTTTTATTTGTGCTTATTCGGATGTTGTGTATCAACGCCGTCTATAATGCCCGTCTTGTTATGCTGAAATGGAACAGATCTTGTCACAATTGCTGAAACATATTGATGCGATCGCACGTGAAAAAAACCGTGATGTGCTGTTTGTGCATTTTGAACAGTATGTATACCCAGATCAGGACGCTCACTCGGTTCGGCAAATGTTTATCGGCTGGTTAGAGCAACAGGGTATCCGTTATATACCGTGTTTGGGCATTGAGCCCACAGTCCGCAGTGACGTGTATTCGGGCAGTCTATATCTGGATGTACCTTTTGACCTGCAGCATAAAACTTATCAAAAACTGAGCGAGTACTTGGAAGATGATCAGGGCAATATGAAAATTGAAGGCATTCAGTTTTTTGTTTTATCTTTAGGGCTGGCACTTGAACTCGAATCTGACGGCAAATTACCAGAATGGGGCGGTTTACGCTCATAGAACATGAATATTGGATTTGGATTTCGAATAAAATTAATAATAAAAAGCCACAATTGATGTGGCTTTTTATTCTCTTGGTTCGGGATTTAAGCAATAAGGCGGTTAATAAAGTTCACCAGATTTACGTCTTGCGATGAAGTCTTTCGATTCCTTGGCAATCACGCCAGACAATAACAGCAATGCAATCAGGTTGGGAACCGCCATCAGACCATTAAAGGTATCGGCAAATAACCAGACCAGATCCAGTGTCGCGATACAGCCGACAAAAACCGATGCAATATAAATAATACGATAGGGTAGAACGAACTTTTCGCCGAGCAAGTAAGTGGCACATTTTTCGCCGTAGTAGCTCCAGCCTAAAATCGTGGAATAAGCAAAGAAAATAATTCCGAAGGTGACCACCCAGCCACCGACACCGGGCAGGAGTTTGTCGAACACGCCAATCGTCAGTACTGCACCGGTCTGATCACCAAATGAATTACCGGCCATGATGTAGCCCATGACCAGAACAATACCAGTAATTGAACAGACAATAATGGTGTCAATAAAAGTACCGGTCATAGAGACCAGACCCTGACGGGCAGGATGGTCGGTTTTTGCTGCTGCGGCTGCAATCGGCGCAGAGCCCATGCCGGCTTCATTCGAGAATACCCCACGTGCTACACCATAACGAATCGCCGCACCAATCGCACCACCTACTGCAGCTTCACCGGTAAAAGCATAGGTGAAGATCATTTTTAGTGCAGGTGCTACCAGTTCTAAATTGTTGAGAATAATGATCAGACCGCCAGCCACATAGCCTACCGCCATGATTGGAACAATCACCGAAGATGCCTTGGAAATCGATTTAATCCCGCCCAGAATCACCAGTGCTGAAAAGGCAGTAATGATAATACCGGTCATCCAGGTTTCGATCCCCAAACTGTTTTCAACTGCCAGTGCAACAGTATTGGACTGCACTGAACTGCCGATCCCAAAAGAGGCCAGTGTCCCGAACAAGGCAAAAATCAGCGCCAGCCATTTCCATTTCAGGCCACGTTCGATGTAGTACATCGGACCACCCGACATTTCACCTTTTTCATTTTTAATTCGGTATTTGACTGCAAGGACACCTTCGCCGTATTTAGTCGCCATACCAAACAGGGCAGTCATCCACATCCAGAACACCGCACCCGGACCACCCAGCACACAGGCGGTGGCTACGCCGGCAATATTACCGGTACCAATCGTGGCAGACAGTGCAGTCATCAGTGAAGCGAACTGGGAAATATCACCTGAGTGCTCGGGATGCTTGCCAAAGACCTGTTTGAAGGCCAGTGGCAACATACGGAATTGCCAGAACAATAAGCGGAAAGTGAGGAATATCCCGGTGCCGACAATCAGTACCAGCATATAAGGGCCCCAGACCCAGCCGCTTAAAGTCTCCATTAAACTTTGTAAATTTTGCATAAAATTCTTCTTATTGATCCATGTCTATGTAATTCGAGATATTGATTAAAAAGCAATTATTGTGCCATCGGTATTCATCCTGAATACTTAAAATGGCGGAATTGTGTTCTAGTTTTTACATGGTTTTGCTGCTTTGACAAGAAGTTTCTTGAATCTCGGGCGTCGAAAAAATAAGCGTTAAGCTGGCGCGAGTGAGATATAAGAAAAATAAATGAACTTTACAGTTTAGGCAGAAAATACAAATGATGTGATTTTTCTTTTTGTATTCAGGCTTTTTTACGTTAATTTGTCGCGAGTAAAACTCGAAGTTGAAATCAATAATGTCAGAAAAATATAACAGTTCATCGGCAGAGCACGGTGAGTTACAGCGAAGCTTATCCAATCGGCATCTACAGCTTATTGCCATTGGTGGCGCCATCGGAACCGGCCTGTTTATGGGTTCGGGCAAGACCATCAGTCTCGCAGGCCCTTCTATTCTGGTGATCTATATGATCATCGGTTTTATGGTATTTCTGGTAATGCGTGCACTCGGTGAGTTGTTACTCTCGAATTTGCAATATAAATCATTCATTGATTTTGCCACAGATCTGATCGGGCCTTGGGCCGGATACTTTGTTGGCTGGACCTACTGGCTGTGCTGGATCACTATCGGGATCGCAGATCTATCCGCGATTATTTATTACCTGCAATTCTTCAATAATGGCTTGCCCTTTAGTCCTGAAGAAGGAGTGATGATCAGCGTTGCCGCGATTGTGTTTATCATGGGTTTGAACCTGGTCACGGTCAAACTGTTTGGTGAAATGGAATTCTGGTTTGCTCTGGTCAAGATTATCGCGATTGTGGTGCTGATTGCCGTTGGCCTGTGGATGGTCTTTACCGGGTTTACCTCGGATGCCGGCACAGTTGCGTCATTTAGTCATATCTGGTCACATGGCGGTATCTTCCCGACTGGAGCGATGGGCTTCCTGGCCGGGTTCCAGATTGCGATTTTTGCCTTCGTGGGTGTAGAGCTGGTGGGTACGACCGCAGCTGAAACCAAAGATCCGGAAAAGAACCTGCCGAAAGCAGTGAACTCGATTCCGATCCGTATCATTATTTTCTATGTACTGGCACTTTTGATTGTGATGTCGGTAACGCCATGGAATCAGATTGATCCAAATATCTCGCCCTTTGTGAACCTGTTTAGTCAGGCTGGTATTGCCGCAGCTGCGATCATCATGAACCTGGTGGTGTTGTCTTCGGTGATGTCATCGATGAACAGTGGGGTATTCTCGACCAGCCGTATGCTGTTCGGTCTGTCGCGTGAAGAGCAGGCACCACTTGCCTTTGGTCGCTTAAACCGTCGTGCAGTTCCGGCAAATGCCTTGTATTTCTCTGCGGTGTGTTTGTTACTGGGTGCAGCACTACAGTATTTCGTTCCAGATACCGTCCGCGCTTTCACTTTAGCAACGACTTTATCCACGATTCTGTTTATCTGTGTCTGGATCATCATTATCTGGAGCTATATCGTGTACTACAAAACACGTCCAGAATTGCATGCCAAATCGACCTTTAAGTTGCCGGGCGGTCTGGTGACCTGCTGGATTGTGATCGTATTCTTCCTGAGCATGATCGTGGTGTTGGCGCTGGAAGACGATACCCGTCAAGCACTGATGGTCAGCCCGATCTGGTTTATCCTTCTGGTTATTGGCTATTTCGGTTTCTATAAACAGAAACATAAATAAACCTTATCAATAAAAACGTCAGCGATCTGCTGGCGTTTTTTTATCGCTAAAGATAATCTCTAGGCTTTAGCGCTTTGGTCATGGTGATCATCGCGTTATACTTCATCGAAACACTATTCAATTAGGTGGTCAGATGCATCAAGTCATTTGCTACATCAGTATCTTGGCGACAAGTCTTGTTCTTGCAGCTTGTGGGCAGTCAGGTGCGTTGCACTTGCCGAATGATCCAGATTACGACAAGCGTGCCAAGTATTTGTTATATAAAAATACCGAAGCTGAATCCAAAGCCTCCGATGAAAAACGAGATGCCCCTGTGCAACAACAGTTTGCTGCGCCTGAAGCATCAGATTCAACGACTACACCTTAACGCTTTCAAAGAAAGGATACCTTCATGAGTTTCACCCGCATTAATGGGGTATTGCACGCTGAGCAATGTTCATTACAACAGCTCGCAGAGCAATTTGGCACACCTCTCTATGTTTATTCCAAAGCCACCTTGGAAAAGCATTTTTTAGATATGGACCGTGCTTTTAACTTTATCGATCATCAAATCTGTTTCGCGGTAAAGTCCAACTCCAATCTTGCGGTATTGAATGTATTGGCCAAACAGGGGGCCGGTTTTGATATTGTGACCGGTGGTGAATTGGCACGTGTGCTAAAAGCCGGTGGTGATGCCGCAAAAATTGTATTTTCGGGTCTGGGTAAAACTGAAGCAGATATTAAAAAAGCCTTAGAAGTGGGCATTGCCTGCTTTAATGTGGAATCTCATGCCGAGCTGGATCGTATTCAAAAGGTTGCGGCTGAATTAAATGTTAAAGCGCCGATTTCATTGCGCGTGAATCCGGACGTCGATGCCAAAACCCATCCTTATATTTCAACCGGTCTAAAAGAAAATAAATTCGGTATTCCATCTGATAGCGTATTTGCAACCTATCAATATGCGGCGTCACTGGCCAATCTGGATGTGGTCGGGATTGACTGTCATATCGGTTCACAGCTCACCGAAACCCAGCCTTTTGTTGATGCGCTGGATCGTGTCATTGTCATGATTGACCAGCTCAAAGAAATGGGTATCCACCTCAAACACATCGATATTGGTGGTGGTTTGGGTGTGACGTATAAAGATGAAACCCCGCCATCGGTTGAAGAATATGCCAATGCGCTGCGTCCAGCTTTAGAAAAATTGGGCCTGAAAGTGTATATGGAGCCGGGGCGTAGTATTTCTGCCAATGCGGGTGTATTGCTGACCAAAGTCGATCTGCTCAAACCGACCAATCACCGTAATTTCGCGATTATTGATGCCGCGATGAACGACCTGATTCGCCCGGCTTTATATGAAGCATGGATGGACATTCAGCCAGTGACGCCGCGTACTGATGCTGAAACTAAAGAATGGGATGTGGTGGGTGCGATCTGTGAAACCGGTGATTTCCTCGGTAAAGAGCGTGAATTGGCAATCAAAGAAAATGATGTACTGGCAGTCTTGGGCGCAGGTGCCTACGGTTTTGTGATGAGCTCAAACTACAACAGTCGCGGCCGTGCGGCTGAAGTGATGGTTGATGCAGATCAGGCACATTTGATTCGTGAACGTGAGACGATTGAATCACTCTGGGAACGTGAGCGTTTATTGCCTTAAGGACTAAATCGAGATGTTATTAGAATTTACCAAGATGCATGGTCTGGGCAATGACTTTATGGTGGTTGATCTGATCAGCCAGCGCGCTTATTTGGATCCGGTCACCATTCAGCGCTTGGCCAATCGTAATTTTGGTATTGGTTTTGATCAGCTGCTGGTGGTTGAACCACCAGACGTACCGAGTGCAGATTTTAAATACCGGATTTTTAATGCCGATGGTTCGGAAGTAGAACAATGTGGCAATGGCGTGCGCTGTTTTGCCAAGTTTGTACATGACCGTCAGCTGACCAGCAAAACCAAAATCAAGGTACAGACGAAGTCTGGTATTGTTGAACCGGAATTGGGTGCCAATGGCTGGGTGCGGGTCAATATGGGCTATCCGAAATTCCTGCCGCAGGACATTCCATTTTTGGCCGATGCACCGGAAAGCCTGTATGACATTGAGCTTGCTGGCGGTGAAAAGCTGAGCATTGATGTGGTGAATATGGGTAATCCGCATGCGGTAACGATTGTACCGGATGTGATCGCTGCCGATGTGGCACGTATTGGCCCACAAGTTGAAGCGCATGCGCGTTTCCCGGCTCGGGTCAATGCTGGCTTTATGCAGATCATTGATGAAAAACATGCGCGTTTGCGTGTATATGAACGTGGTGTCGGCGAGACTCTGGCCTGTGGTACAGGTGCCTGTGCCGCAGCCATTTCCGGGATGCGCCGTGGTCTGCTGTCGACCAAGGTTGAAATCGAGCTGGCAGGTGGCAAGTTGCAGATCGAGTGGAAAGAAGGCGATGTGGTCTGGATGACCGGACCAACGGCGACCGTGTATGAAGGGCGTCTGGATTTGCGTTATTTTCAGGGTTAATCGGCATTAAGTTTTAAAAAAGCACCGTGCTCAGAACGGTGCTTTTTTTATGTTAGGATGAAACTGAAATTTAATATGCATGATTATGCCTTCATGAATCAGCTTGTATTTTTACCGGGTGCATCTGGCAGCCAAGGTTTTTGGCAGCCGTTAAGGGCAGCATTAACCGAATATCCAGATCAGCAGGTCATTGCCTATCCAGGATTTGATGGGGTGGCGCCAAATGTAGCCATTCAAAACCTGTATGATTTGCAAGAACTAGTAAATAGGCAGATTCAGGATGACTCCATTCTGATTGCCCAGTCGATGGGTGGTGTATTGGCAGTTGGGTTGGCGCTTAAGCATCCGCAAAAAGTCAAAGGGCTGGTATTGTTGGCGACATCAGGCGGTTTGAATTTGAAGAGATTTCACTGTGCAGACTGGCGAACAGATTATGGTGAACAGTTTAAAGCAGTACCGAACTGGTTTGTACAAGATCACACTGAATTTAATCCTGATCAGCTCGCCGGTCTTGAAATTCCCATTTTGCTGATTTGGGCAGATCATGATCCTCTAAGCACCATTCAAGTAGGACAATACTTAGAAAAAATATTTAAACATGCAAAACTACATATAATTCGCGGTGCAGATCATTTCTTTGCCCACACTCATGCAGGTCAGGTGGCAGCACTGATTCAAGATTATCTGGAGCAATTTTAAATGGAGCAGGCAGTGACTGTGCCCCCTCAACTTTTGCTCAATATGTGGCTGAAAGAACGTGAAATCCAGAACCAGTCTAAACATACCTTACAGGCCTATGCTCGTGATGTCTCGGATTTTTTAGAATTTTGCCAGCGTGAGCAGCTCAATTTAAATGATGTAGAAGCCACAGACCTGCGCCAGTTTCTGGCTGAAAAAGTCGAACAGCATCAGCTGAGTCCCAGCAGTCTTCAGCGCATGCTGTCGTCCATTCGCCAGTTTATGAAATGGGCAGAGCAGGCCCAGCATCTCGCTTTTAATCCGGCTGATGATTTTCAGTTAAAGCGCCAATCGCGTCCTTTGCCGGGCATGGTGGATATTGAAACCGTGAATCAGATTATCGATCAGCCTGCGCCTGAAAATGAAATCCAGCAGCAAATGTGGCTCCGGGACAAAGCGATTCTGGAGTTGCTGTATTCCAGTGGGTTGCGTCTGGCCGAATTACAAAACCTCAGAATCAAAGATATCGACTTCAACCGGCAGTTGCTACGTATTACCGGTAAGGGCAATAAAACCCGGATCGTGCCTTTTGGCTCCAAGGCCAAAGAGAGTGTTATGGCCTGGTTACAGCTTTATCCACGCTGGAATGGCGATTTTGTGCCAGAGGCGAATGTATTTATTACCCAGAAGGGCAATCCACTGGGTGCACGCCAAATTGAAAATCGGGTCAAGTTTCAGGCGCAGCGCGCAGGCGTCAATGTGGATTTACATCCGCATTTGTTACGTCACTGCTTTGCCAGTCATATGCTGTCGAATAGCCGCGACTTACGTGCGGTTCAGGAAATGCTGGGCCACAGTAATTTAAGCACCACCCAGATTTATACCCATGTCGATTTTGATCATCTGGCACAAATTTATGATCAGGCGCATCCGCGTGCACAGCATAAAAAGGATTGATCATGCGCTAAGTGGTAGAAATTAAAAATCATGAATATATATTTTTGGCATAAAACTTTCATATTTAAACCTTAAAATGGAATTGAACTGAAAACTGGCGTTCTGTTGGGGCATTTCACTATTGTCTTATTCGTTAAATGCGTCATTTCAGGTATAACAAGAACGAGTAATTAATATTTAAAATGAAGTATGACTGAGCAAAGTCTCAGCATTTGGCGGATGGGAATTGATATGGACACAATAGTGATTGCAGATATAGAACAAAAATATGCACAGTTAAGCGCAGCTCAAAAAGAAATGTTTGCCGGTTATGGTTTGCGACAAATCAAGCATTTTGTGGATATTAGCTTACCGAGTCTTGCAGCGACTTTACCTGAAGGTGCCATCATTCAAGGGATTAATGCCGATGGTAAAGTTCAGGCATTTAATGCAATGACAGGACAATACTATTTATGGATTTCTGATTTACAGTGGCAAGTGTCGAATCGTGCCACCCAAGCGGTCGATTTAAAAGAAGATGCAATTGCGATTTGGACAGTTTTTGAATTATCAGACTATGAATTAGTGGATTTAAGCCATATTCATCGTGATTTTTTAGCACAAGCAACTGCCTAAACTCCCTAGTATCTCGGCTTTACTCAAGAAAAAGGTTGTCTTTAAACAAGGCAACCTGATATTTTTCTTATCGTCAAACTTGCGATCTATCTATCTGCAACATAGCGGGTGATTTAAGCTGGCTATGATTATTTAGCGCTGGAATTAAAAATACGCCATCGTCACTCTTAATCCATTCGTTTATAAATCCTCTAAAGGCAATTGGAAACTCTGTTTAATAATCTGACTCGGTAAATCGGTTTTAACACTGGTAATACCATTTTTTTTAGTCAGATGGGTCGACTGGAATTTACGGTAACTTTCCAGATCAGGCACCACGACTTTCAGCATGGCATCACTTTCCCCCAAAATGATATAGCACTCCATCACTTGAGGTAGTTCTTTCATCGCCTCAATAAAAGTGTCAATGGTTTCAGCATCTTGACCGACCAGCCAAATCCGTGAAAACAAAATCAGCTGAAAGCCAATTTTCTGCTGATCGACAATGGTGGTGTAATTCTGAATCACACCCGCATCTTCCAGTAATTTGACCCGCCGCAAACAGGAGGAAGGTGAAAGTCCAATTTCCCGCGCCAGATCATTATTTTGAATACGGCCATTGGCTTGTAAATGTCGAATGATATTTTTATCAATTCGATCAAGTTTTACTCGCACAGACTTGGTGGATATTTTCATAAATTAGAATAATATTCGAAAAATAAGACTTATTATAAAATAAATTGAAAGCCAATTTTGTAAAAAATCGCAGATACTTGTTTCACTTTCTGGAGTTTGAAAGGAAAAGGAAATGTCTGTATTTGTACTCTTTGCACTGACCGTGCTTCCCCTGATTTTTACGCCTGGACCCGATATGTTATTTATCCTGTCTCAAGTAATGGGTAAAGATGCAAAAGCAGGCATGATGGCGACTGTCGGTGTGTGTTGTGGTTATCTGGTACATTCGATTCTGGTCGCACTCGGAATTGCTGCGATTATTGTGTCCTTTCCGGTGCTGTTTGAAACGATTCGCTGGCTCGGAATTGCTTATCTGCTGTATCTGGCCTTTGGCCTGTTCAAGTCAGTATTCAGTAAAAGTGTGCTGAACATTGAGAAAAAGACATCAGCCAATCCGATTCAAAAAGGTTTTTTTACTGCGTTATTAAACCCGAAAGGCATGCTGATTTATTTTGCGATTTTGCCGCAGTTTATTGATAAATCGGCCAATACTGTCAGTCAAGGTTTGATTCTGTCCTTTATTTTTATTGGTCTGATTTTTGTGGTGTATTGTGGCTTAAGTATTTTGTTCAGTAAAATCAGCCAGAAAACCCAGATTGATGAACGTAAACAAAAATGGGTAGATGGAAGTTCTGGTGGTTTATTGGCGCTTGCAGCAAGCTGGCTCATCATCAATTAAGCCCGATTCAAAAAAGCATACTTTTCACAGTATGCTTTTTTTATGGTTAAAAGCATTTGAAAAAGAGATGACTTTCCTGGCGTATCTATAAGTGAGCGGGTTGCTTATTCAGTCAATTGGTCTTTTTAGTGGGCCAAATCCGTTTCAAAGAAGATTTCTGTCTAAAATGACAAATATGATTGTGGGTTCATCCTGCCAGTTTTGCTGCCAACTACTTTCATTTTATTTTGCGTACAGCTTTTCAATCAGAACTATTGATGTGACTAATCAAATAAAAAAATAATATAAATCAATGCTTAAATTTTAAGTAAATGTTTATACATTTCATTGTAATAAATGGATAACAATTAATTGTGAACGCATCGTTCAGGTAAATTTACGCATTTTTACAGCTCTTTGTTGAATTGTGACTTGACCGAAATGCCGTACACATTGCAAGATAGGGCACCTAAAAAAATTTAAGTGAAGAGTTACACTAACTTTTCTCAACATTTACATTTGCTAAAACAGCCGAGGATTACATGAAGGCTCTTGTTGCTGTAAAACGTGTGGTTGATGCCAACGTTAAAGTTCGTGTTAAACCGGACAACAGTGGTGTTGACTTAACCAACGTTAAAATGTCAATTAACCCATTCTGTGAAATCGCAGTGGAAGAAGCGGTTCGTTTAAAAGAAAAAGGAACTGTTTCAGAAATCATTGTTGTTTCTATTGGTCCTAAAGAAGCGCAAGAACAGATCCGTTCTGCAATGGCGCTTGGTGCTGACCGCGGTATTCTGGTTGAAGCTGATGACAGCCAGCTCGGTGCGCTAGAAATTGCTAAAATCCTGAAAGGTGTTGTTGAAGCTGAACAACCACAATTAATCCTTCTAGGTAAGCAAGCCATTGATGACGACTCTAATCAGGTTGGTCAGATGCTTGGCGCTCTAATGGGTGCGGGCCAAGGTACATTTGCTTCTGAAGTGAAAGTAGATGGCGACAAAGTACAAGTAACACGTGAAGTAGACGGTGGTTTACAAACTGTTGAACTTGCACTTCCAGCCATTATTACCACTGACTTGCGTTTGAACGAGCCACGTTATGCAGCGCTTCCAAACATCATGAAAGCGCGTAAAAAACCGCTTGATAACAAGTCGCCTGCAGATTTTGGTGTAACGACCACAACTAAACTGAAAACAGTAAAAGTTGAATCACCTGCAGAGCGTAAAGCTGGCGTACAAGTGAAGTCTGTAGACGAGCTTGTAGAAAAATTGAAAAACGAAGCGAAAGTGATCTAATACAGAAGGATAAAAATCATGAGTATTTTAGTTATCGCTGAGCACGACAACAAAGCATTAAACGCTGCTACTTTAAACGTTGTTGCTGCGGCGCAAAAAATCGGTGGTGATATCACTGTATTGGTTGCTGGTTCTGGCGCTCAAGCAGTTGCTGATCAAGCAGCGAAAGTTACGGGTGTAAGCAAAGTCGTACTTGCTGATGATGCTGCTTATGCAAACCAGCTGGCTGAAAACGTAGCGAAACTAGTTGCTGAATTAGGCAAAGGTTATAGCCATATTCTTGCTGCTTCGACTACCACTGGTAAAAACATTTTACCACGTGCAGCTGCGCTTCTTGATGTGAGCATGATTACCGACATCATCGCAGTCGATGGTCCTAAAACATTCAAGCGTCCGATCTATGCAGGCAACGCGATTGCAACTGTAGAGTCGGGCGAAAATGTCGTACTAGCAACTGTTCGTGGTACAGCATTTGATGCTGTTGCTGCTGAAGGCGGTTCTGCCTCTGTAGAAGCTGCGACTGTTGCTGGCGATGCAGGCATTTCCAAGTTTATCAACGAAGAAATCGTGAAGTCTGAGCGTCCTGAATTAACAGCTGCTCGCATTGTGGTGTCTGGTGGTCGTGGTGTGGGTTCAGGTGAGAACTATCACGCGATCCTTGATCCATTGGCGGACAAGCTTGGTGCTGCACAAGGTGCATCACGTGCTGCAGTAGATGCTGGCTTCGTTCCTAACGATATGCAGGTTGGTCAAACCGGTAAAATTGTTGCACCTGACCTGTACATCGCTGTCGGTATTTCTGGTGCAATTCAGCATTTGGCCGGTATGAAAGAATCTAAAGTGATCGTTGCGATCAACAAAGATGAAGAAGCGCCAATCAATGCAGTGGCTGACTACTGGTTAGTTGGTGACTTGAACACTGTTATTCCTGAATTGGTTTCTAAAATCTAATTCCTGAATACAGTTTAGAAATACGCTCTTGCGCAAGCAGTGAAAGCAATGCTTTCCTGCTTTGCTCAGGAGCATTTTTTATGTCTTAACATTTGAATAAGTAATATTAATTACAACCTGTCTATTTTTTGATTGGTAATTTTAGCTATTGTATATTTCGTGTTAATATTACACTTTTATTAAGCTTGCCATTTTGGCGGAGTGCCCGTGAAATTTGATTTTCAGTTATCAGTCAGTATTTTGGTAATGATGATCTGCTGTCTGATTTTCCCTTTTCTCCCAAGTCTATCCCCTCCTTTGTTAGATGGTATGACTGTCACAGCAGTTGAGTCAATCCAAGCATTGATGTTGCTTGGTTTTGCAGTGCTTAGTTTTTTTTATATCCGTCCATTTGAATTAAGCCAAGGGCAAAAACAGTTCTGGCTCTGGTCAGTTGCATGGTGGATTTTACTGTTCGGCAGAAGTACCAGCTGGGGGCGTGACTATTTCCCGGAAGTTCCGAAAATTTATTTCCGTGGTATTTCGATCCTAGTCATTGTTCCTGTCGTTTTCATGCTGTTTTTAGCGCCTTTGCGTCATGAGATTGCGAATAAATTCAAGCATGCAAAATTTTCATTTTGGGCTTTAATACTGGCAGTTACCGGTTTGGTTATTTCAGATGCAATTGAGCATAATCGGTTTTTTATTCATATGATCTTTACAGAACTTGTTTATAAAGATCTGATGGAGGAGCTGTATGAATTTCCACTGATTATGGGGTTGTTTATGGTGGCTTATCCGTTAATGCAATGGGATTGTAAGAAAGCCAAACGGGCTGAACAGCAACGTGCAGAAGATGATTTGTCTGACGTAGACTCAAAAATCAGCATTTAAGCTGGCTATTCAAACACCTAAAAAATGAACCTCTGCTTGTAGAGGTTTTTTTAACACCTAAATTTTGTGAAGTGTTTAAAATTTCTACTAAAAATCCTATGGATACTTAGGGCTGAAACAGATAAATTTGGCCGGGATTATGCTATACTGTACGACTAAATTTTAATATTGGTTCAGCTTTTTTTGAGCCGATTTATAGCTGGATTTACGACATATAAATGCAAGCCAGATAGATCTGGCTTGTAGAATAAGGAGTATGCATGAGCGTATCGGAAATTAGACCGATTGCCATTGAGGATGAACTTAAAAGCTCATATCTCGATTATGCGATGAGCGTGATTGTGTCACGTGCATTGCCCGATGTACGAGATGGTTTAAAACCTGTTCATCGTCGTGTGCTTTTCGCAATGCACGAATTAGGCAATGACTATAACAAAGCTTATAAAAAGTCTGCACGTGTCGTCGGTGACGTGATCGGTAAATATCACCCGCATGGTGACTCTGCTGTATACGAAACCATTGTACGTATGGCACAAGATTTCAGTTTGCGTTACCAGTTGGTCGATGGTCAGGGTAACTTTGGTTCGGTCGATGGCGACAGCGCAGCAGCAATGCGTTATACCGAAGTGCGTATGCGTAAACTGACCCACGAACTCTTGGCGGATCTTGAAAAAGATACCGTCGAGTGGGAAGACAACTACGATGGCTCTGAGCGTATTCCTCAGGTGATGCCCACCCGTGTACCGAACTTACTGGTTAATGGTGTAACCGGTATTGCGGTGGGTATGGCGACCAATATGGCGCCGCATAACATGACTGAAGTTGTGAATGCGTGTCTGGCCTATGCCAATGATCCCCAGATCAGCATCGAAGGGTTGATGGAACACATTTCTGGTCCGGACTTCCCGACAGGTGGTATTATTTACGGTAAATCGGGCATCGTGGATGCCTACCGTACCGGTAAAGGCCGTTTACACATCCGTGGCAAGTATCACTTCGAAGAAGATCCAAAGAATGGCCGTACCACGATCGTGTTTACGGAAATTCCATATCAGGTCAATAAAGCAAAAACCATTGAACGTATTGCTGAACTGGTTAAAGAGAAAAAACTGGAAGGTATTTCCGAGCTGCGTGACGAGTCTGACAAAGACGGTATGCGTATCGCGATTGACTTGAAACGTGGCGAAAACGCCGAAGTGATCGTGAACAACCTGTTCCAGAATACGCAACTTGAAAACTCTTTCAGCATCAACATGGTCTGCCTGGACAATGGCCAGCCTAAACTGATGAACCTGAAAGATATTATTGCAGCATTTATCCGTCACCGTCAGGAAGTGGTAACGCGTCGTACCATGTTCGAATTACGCAAAGCGCGTGAACGTGGTCATATCTTGGAAGGTTTAACCGTTGCTCTGGCGAATATTGATGCCATCATCGAAACCATCAAAAGTTCTGCAAACCCGGCTGAAGCGCGTGAGCGTTTGCAGGCAGGTGAGTGGGCAGGTGGCGGTGTATTGGCATTGCTAGAAAAAGCTGGCTCGGTTTCTGTACGTCCGGATGAGATTGAAGGTGAAGACCCAAGTCGTCCGTTTGGTCTGGATGGCGATATTTATCGTCTGTCACCCACCCAAGTCAATGCGATTATGGAACTGCGTCTGCATCGTTTAACCGGTCTTGAACAAGACAAGTTACATGCTGAATATAGTGAAATTCTGGCGCAAATTGCTGAACTGACTGCAATTTTAAATGACTTTAATCTGTTGATGAACGTAATTCGTGAAGAATTGGCTTTGATTCTTCAGCAATATGGCGATGCACGTAAAACCTCGATTGTTGAATCACGTATCGATTTCTCTCGTGAAGATCTGATTCCTGAAGAGCAAATGGTGCTGACGGTTTCAAAAACAGGTTATGCGAAAACTCAACCATTGTCTGACTATGCCGCACAGCGTCGTGGTGGTCGTGGTAAGTCTGCGACCAGCATGAAAGAAGATGATTACATTCAACATCTGATTGTGACGTCAAGTCATGCGACGGTACTTTGCTTTACCAACGTTGGTAAAGTCTATCGTCTGAAAGTGTATGAAGTGCCACAAGCATCACGTGGTGCCAAAGGTCGCCCAATGGTGAACTTGTTGCCATTAGACGAAAACGAGACCATTACCGCAATTTTACCGGTGATTGATGCACCGAAGAAATTCAAAGAACGTCTGGCGGACTTCAAAGCCTTCGTAAAAGCCAATGCTGCACAACTGCAAAGCAATGAAGTGATTAATGGTCACTTTACGGCACTTGAAGCGGCACTTGCTGAATCTGAAGAGGGTGCGGATGATATTTCTGATGCACTTCGTGTTCAATTGAAAGAGCTAGGTTTAGAACTTTCAACGACCGATCTTGATGATGACATCATCAATGATTTTGCCCAGCAGGCTGAAGCGGTTCGTAAAAACTTCTATGTGTTTATGGCGACTGAATACGGTACGATTAAACGTGTAGAACTTGAACAGTTCTCGAATGTGCGTTCAAACGGTTTACGTGCGATTGAACTGAATGGCGATGACACTTTAATTGGTGTTGCGATTACTGACGGCGAACAGCAAATCATGTTGTTCTCGAACGAAGGTAAAGCGATTCGCTTTGCAGAAACTGATGTGCGTTCAATGGGTCGTTCAGCCAAAGGTGTGCGCGGTATGCGCGTGACCATCGGTGCAGCAGCCTTGCTGGAAGAAAGCGAAGAAACTGAGATCGAGTCTGATGATGAAGATGCTGCAGATTCAGCATTGATCAGCCGGATTGTATCTTTAGTTGTTGTCCCTGAAACTGGCGAAGTATTGTGTGCTTCTGAAAATGGTTATGGTAAACGTACCCCGGTGGATGACTTCCCGACCAAGAAACGTGGCGGTAAGGGTGTGATTGCACTCAAGACCTCAGAACGTAATGGTCAGTTGGTCGGTGCAGTAGCGATTGATGCATCTAAAGAGCTGATGTTAATTTCCGATGGCGGTACTTTGGTTCGTACCCGTGCCTCTGAAGTGGCTCAAACCGGTCGTAATGCACAAGGTGTTCGTCTGATCCGTCTCGGTAATGAAGAGTTACTGGTTGGTGTGGTTTCAGTTGAAGCTGTTGAAGAAGATGAGTTTGTTGAAGCGATTGAAGGTGAAGAATCTTTAGTAGCAGAAACAGATGTAGCAACTGAAACAGATGCAGTAGCTGAACATGTTGAAAAAGATGGTGAAAACTCAGTAGAAGAATAAGTGTTCTATTGATAAAAAGGGCGCTTCGGCGTCCTTTTTTATAAATCTTGACTGAATGAAGGTAAGCGATGAAAACCCAATCAATGTTGTTAGCGGCAGCAGTTGCATTAAGTGGCTGTAACTCAATGGACAATATCCCAAACCCAAGTCCTGAGCAGGAACAGGCAGCACAGCTGGCCTATGAGGATTTGCGTGATGGGAAGTATGACGAGTTTCTGGATCAGCTAGAGCCGCAATTGCAAACACAGTTTAAGGACAACGAAAAGCTGATGAAACGCTTTTCACGTTCAATTCCGCAAGGTGAGTACAAGTCTAAAACTTTAATGACCAAGCAGATTGAAGAAGCAACCAACCAGCCTGGCCAATATAAGATCAGCTATGAAATTGCCTATCCAAATAATCTGGTGCAGTATGATGTCAGTTTCGACCAGCCGAATGGTAGCAACAAGATTCGTAATTTTAATATTCAGGTCTTTGGCGAATCTTAATCCATAAGTTGATGACAGCATAAATCCAATGCTTTATCTGCTTTGACTCACTTGAATCAAACGTCGATAAGCCAAGAAAAAACATAAACTGCCTATCAGCCCCAGATATATCAGTTTAGGCAAAATCAGTGCGGTCGGTACACCCATCTGATTCAGTTGAATAAACATCTGCACCATTTGGGTAGAAGGCAGTATCTCAGTGATCACTTGCATCCAGATGGGCATAGCTGCATGTGGCCAGGCAGCACCGGATAAAAAAAATAGAGGGATAGAAGTAAAAACAATTACATGTCCAGCGCGTTCCGGCATATCCAGAAAACTGGCAAATAGGCAGGTGATTCCAATCACAGTATAAACAAAAACCGGCACAGCCAGCAGCATGCCGAATAGGTTACCCCCTCGCGGATAATCAAATAACCAAAAGGTAAATCCAAATAAATAAAAACAACCCAGACAGCCAATGCTCAATATCGCTAAACATAGCCCAATCAACGCATTTGAGTTTAACTGCACTTTTCTTTCGCGGTACACCAGAATCAGCATATTCAAACCTAAAAAAATGGTCTGATGAATGATGAGAGGGGCGACCGCAGGAAAGACATAACTGCCATAGCCGGAGAGCGGATTAAACAATGGAATCTGATGCACTGATAGGGCAGGAGAAAAATCTGAAACCTGGCCAAAACGTTCAGCATAGTCTGCCAAGGTCTGCTCAAGAGAGGTCGCTAAACCGATCCCCATCTGTTTGGTGACTAAAAAATTGGCAGCACTTAAGTACAGTCCTATTCCACCCGTTTCACCATGCCTTAACGTTTGCGATAAATTGTCCGGTAGCAGCAAAATCCCATCCGCTTGTTGCGATTCAACCCATGTTTTGGCTTCGGCGAAATTGCTGGTAATCGCCTTGATTTCAACATTCGGGCTTTGACGGACTTGGC
The DNA here is from genome assembly GCF_019195275.1 of Acinetobacter sp. F9. NCBI lineage: Bacteria > Pseudomonadati > Pseudomonadota > Gammaproteobacteria > Moraxellales > Moraxellaceae > Acinetobacter > Acinetobacter sp. F9. The sequence continues at coordinate 1,055,688 of NZ_CP078068.1, read as the reverse complement.
CAATAATCCGCGCGCTCAAGTGACTTTGTTCTGCATCAACAATAATAATCGGTAAGGCTTCGGCTTGCTGTGCCTGATAAGCAAAGGGATAAAAGAAGCTATAAAACACCACTGATAAAATCAGCGTGGTAAAGATAGCGCCGTGGCTGACAATATCTTTAAAGCTGCGCAGATAATAAAACCAAAGGGATTTCATCAGGCCGCTCCTTTGGCTATTTTCTTGAGAAAAATATAGGCTAGCAGTGCGTACACCACCACATAGGCCAACAAGATCCATATAGCTTGCAGTGAAATCTGCACTGGACTGCCAATCATCCATTGTTCAGTTTGTAATTTGGCATAAGGAGTAAAGGGGATAATATTGGCCCAAAACTGGGTGAATAGGGGCGCATTATTTAAGGGTAAAGTCACCCCGGCAAAGCTTAACGATGACCCACCATATACAGCAATCAAGCCGAAAGATTTACTTAAATCTTGGGTGGCCAGCACCACCGCAGCGCTTAAAAATGCATAGGCGCTATACAGCAGCAATTGTGCCAATAAAATCAGACCAAGCGAACCGGCAACAAACCAGCCGCGAATTTCAATCATCCAAAACATCCACGCCCAAGTCCATAGACTAAAAATAGCCACATAGACCAGATTTTTAGACACTAAAGCCATCCAGATGGATGGGTTGCTAATCCAGCTTGTTAAGGTCTGCCGCTTCAGTTCCTGACCGACGGAAAATGCCACACAACAACATAGCAGTAAATGCAGAACTGCGAGAATGACATAAGGTTCTAGATATAACTCATAATTCAATTGCGGATTATACAAAGGTGAGATTTTGATCTGTGGTGTCGGTGCTTGGATATAGGGCAGTCGATTCACCAGATAGTGCTGTTCAGTAAACTCAGCCAAGGCTTGTAAGGTACTCACCAGCATGGCTGAAGAAATTGTATTGCCGATACTGAAATAACTCTGGTTAAAGGCAATGCTAATTTCTGCATCCTGAGCACGAACAAAACGTTGTTCGGCACCATTTGGAATATGGATATAACCCCAAATTTTATTTTTATTCAGTAGGCGTTCAACTTCAGCAGCTTGCTCGGATACTGTTTCAATTTTAAGGGTATGATTGAGCGAGACATGTCGATAGATGCTTTGGCTGAACGCACTTCGGTCTTGATCAATAATGGCAATCGGTAAATGAGTAGGCTTGCCCTGCGCAAACATGCTGCTGAATAAAATAATTACTAGAGCAGGTGCCAGCGTAACCAGGCACAGATCCCATTTTTCTCGGAGCAAATAGCGTAGTTCGCGCCATATACCCAGCCACATTAGGGTGTCTCTTTAAGTTTAAATAATACGCTCATACCGACTTTCAGTTCAGGCATGGTTTGTGTCGGTAGCAAATGCAGTTTAAAACTTCTCACATCATAGCCGCCGGTTTGGCGGGTGGTTTTAATGGTGGCAAACTCACCCTCAGCGCTAATACTTTTGATCTGAAAACTGGCTGTTTGATCCAAGGCTGGAATATAACCTTGAATGCTTTCTAATTTTTGAAATGGAGCATACTGGTCTTCGCGAATATTCAGGCTTACCCACATCTTCTCTTCAATCAGGCTGACCACGGGCACTGCGGTTGCGACCAGCTCAGATATTTTGCCATAAGTTTTAGACACCGTTCCATTGACGGGGGCCAGCAATTCGGTTTCTGCTTCTAGCGCATTGGCTTCGTTTAGAGCAGCCTGGGCAATGTCTACTTGTGCATCGGCTGAACTCTTTTGCTGCGGGGTGCTGCCACGCTTGGCACGTGCATATTGCTGATAGGCGGCCTCAGTCATTTCTAGCGCAGATTGACTGGCTGCATACAGTTCATCACGGCGCTGACGTGAAATCACACCTTCCTTAAATAGATTTTCCCCACGCTGATAAGATACTGTGGCGAGATTTTGCTGTGCTTTTAGCGATTGCCAGTTGGCATACAGACTCGCGACATTTTCTTCCTGCGAGCCACGTTCAGCTGTGGACTGTAAGGCCAAAGCCGATTGTAAGGCTGCTGTAGCTTGCTGTTTTTTGGCTGCAATTTCCGGGCTATTTAAGCGAACCAGAACATCGCCTTTTTTAACTCGCTGACCTTCTTCCACATAGATTTCTTCAATCCGGCTTGGCACTTTGGTGGCCACCTGAATCGTTTCAGCCTCGACACGACCTTGCAATTCAATCGGCGTCGGTTGATAGCTTTTCCATAATCCAAAAATAATCACGGCCAGCAGAATAGGCAGCAACGCCAGCAGTAGATATTTTTTCTTTTTGGAGATTTCAGGAGGCTGCTCATCGGTCGAGGTCGTCGCGTGATTTTCCTCTAGCGTTGCTGATTGGGTCTGTGGAGCGGGAGAGCTTTCTGTTTCGGTAGATGAAACCGCTTCATTCACAGGATCATTGGGTTTTTGATCGTCGTTCATGTTCGGCTCCATTAGCGAATATAGTGGGTATTGGTGTGTTGAATATAATTGGGAAATTCTGCAATCGAGCCATGGCTTTGTAACAGGGTGGCCAGTGACATCACATATTTATAGGCATTCAATGCAGTTTCGGCTCGTAGCCCGCTAAGCATGTTTTGGGCATCAATGACCTGTGTTGCTGTTCCGATATCCTCTTTAAAGGACAACTCTTGAATGCGTAAATTTTCCTGCGCAGCCTTTAGATTTTGTTCCAACAGAGCATGACTTTGCTGTGCACTCAAGGCTTCGCTATAAGATTTATAAATCAGGTTTTCAATCTCTTGCTGGGTACGTGAGGTGAGCAGTTCTGTGGCATAGCGTTTGAGCTCGGCCGCCTGAATATTTTTGTTTTTATCAATTCCGGAAAACAGGTTATAGCGTGCGGCAACCCCGACAATCCAGTTTTGATTCTGATCCAAACTATATTCACCAAAAGCAAAGACATTGGGTTTTTTTGCTGCTTGCTGAGCTTTGACATTGGCTTGTGCTAATTGGGTATCTAGCTGCATTTTTTGAATCAGCGCAGAGTTTTGACTAAAGGTTTTCAGTAGTTGATTTAAAGCCTGTGGCTCGGTCTGATTGACAAATAAAGGTGTCGACAGTTCAGTGATACTGCTTTGTTGCAGCAGATTATTCAGTTGAAATAGACTGGCATTTAAATTGGTTTGCATATTTTGCTGACTGCGCTCGGCATTATTACGCGCCACTTCAAACTGCATGCGCTGGCCTTTGCTAATAAAACCTTGCTGTTCCATTTTTAAGGCATTGCGATAATGCTGTTGCATGGCATTCAGATTAAATACTGCTGCTGCATGGAGTTGCTTTTGCAGTTGCACATTAAAATAACTTTGAATCAGTTCGAAACGCTGCGTGTCTTGTTGCTGTTGATTACTGAGCTGACTGCGACCGACCTGAAGATTGGCAATCTCCTTGGCGCTATGAGTCAAACCACCGGTATAAAGCGGCATCATCATGGACACGGTAGGACGAATCACTTGATCTTCGAGTACGACCTTGGAGGTATCGGGAATTAAGCCTACACCGTCATGAATCGGTTGTTGTAAACCTTCTTTTAAAGGATTGGCAATATTCTCAGCTAAATTAAACTCATCAATTTTATTATTTAAGCCATTGGTGAGAGATTGCTCCAGGTTGTTTTTAAGAGCACCCAAAGGAATATCTAATTCATTATGAAAGGCATAAGCACGCACATTCAGATCGACACGTGGTAATCCCAAACCTTTTACCGCTTCAGCTTCAAGTTTCGAGGCTTGTTCCAAGCTTTGATAGGCCTGACTGCTGTAAGAAGACTGCAATAACTGTTTTTCGGCGTCTTGAAAACTCAAAGTCTGGGCGTATAGACTCTGGCTATTCAACCATAGGCCTGACAATAATCCACACCCCAAAAATAATTTACTTTTATAGTTCGTCATATTCATGCAAGCAGATGGCCAAAGTGAAGAATAAGTTGATTTGTGTACATTATAAATCAGTGGTTTGCAGCTCAGTAAGGGGCATGGTTGTAGTATTGTTTATTTTACATCTGTATTTCAACTACTGATGAAAGGACTATGAATCTTTTGAAATATACTTAGAGTTAAAATGGTTTGTGTGTAAAATATAAACACAAAAAATTATTGCTTAAATATAAAAATGGATAAAACAACTTTAGAAAATATAGCTGAATTTATTTGTGGAACTAATCCAGAAATTTATCCAATTTATAGATCTAGTAGTGAGCTGACATCATTCTTTCATCGTGTAGGAATTATGATCTACCATGATGGAACAACAAGATCTAAATGGGTATATGAGCAGCTAAATAATTTTAATAAAAATCAAATTGCTGATGTGCTTAAGAGGCTTGCTTCTCCTAAAGAATATGGAGGGAATCGTTCAAAAATTAGTGCTGCATTGAAATTGTTAAATGAAATTTTATATCCTGAAGGTTTTGAAATTATTTTGCAGGGGGTGGAGCCAAAATTCAGAAGAATTCAGATAGATTTTCAAGACAAGTCAGAGCCTGAATTAAAGCCCATTGCACGACCTAATTTTGTAGCATTAGGTTTAGAATCAGGGGTAGGAGAGATACTCGATTATCGTTGGGATGAAATTCAACGTTGTATTGGAGCTAATGCAAATCTTTCGGCAGTAATTCTTATGGGGAGCTTATTGGAAGGACTTTTATTAGGTGTTATCCATAAAAATATTAAACAAGCCAATCAGGCTACTTCTGCTCCAAAAAATCGCGAAGGAAAAGTAAAACCTTTTTCAGAGTGGAAATTAAGTGAAATGATTGACGTGGCTCATTCATTACAATGGATTGAGGTAGATGTTAAAAAATTTTCACATGCTTTAAGAGAGTTTAGAAATTTGATACATCCTTACGAACATATGCTATCAAACTTTAATCCGAATAAAGATACCACGGAAATTTCATGGTTAGTGGTGCAAGCAGCTATAAATGATCTAATGGAAACAATTAGAAATACATAAGTGTTAAACGTATCCTCATCATCTACATTGATTTTTTGACTGTAATTACAGTTCGAGATTGAAATAATTTTGTGCAAGACCTTGCCAGATATGGTTAAATGCCATCATTTTATTGTGTCTCACATAGATAAGGAAAACTCATGCGCGCGTACAACTTCTGTGCTGGTCCTGCTGCATTACCGACTACCGTACTTGAAAAAGCTCAAGCTGAAATGCTTGACTGGCATGGCAAAGGTCTTTCGATCATGGAAATGAGCCACCGTAGTTCCGACTATGTGGCCGTGGCTGAAAAAGCGGAAGCAGACCTACGCAAACTCATGAATATTCCCGAGAACTACAAAGTATTGTTCTTGCAGGGTGGCGCATCCTTACAATTTTCGGCAATTCCATTGAACTTGCTGGGTAAAAATAACAAAGCGGACTATATCCATACCGGAATCTGGTCTGAAAAGGCCTTGAAAGAAGCGCAACGCTATGGCGATATCAATGTGGTAGAAGCAGGTATCAAAATTGATGCTAAACATGCCATCAGTGCGCAAAGCGAATGGAAGCTGTCTGCCGATGCCGCCTATGTGCACTATGCAGACAACGAAACCATTGGTGGTCTGCAGTTTGCTTCTATTCCTGAAACAGATAAGCCCCTTGTTTGTGACTATTCATCAAGCATTTTATCTGCGCCACTTGATGTATCAAAATTTGGTGTGATCTATGCAGGCGCGCAAAAGAATATCGGCCCAGCGGGTTTAACCCTGGTGATTATTCGTGAAGATTTACTGGATCAAGCCAAAGCTGAAATTCCAAGTATCTTAAAATACTCAGATCAAGCCAAAAATGGTTCTATGGTAAATACGCCGTCGACTTATGCATGGTACTTGTCTGGTCTGGTATTTGAATGGTTGCTGGAAAATGGCGGTGTAGAAGCCATGCATAAAGTGAACCTGGAAAAAGCCAATCTGCTTTATGGTTATATCGATCAAAGCGATTTTTATGCCAATCCAATCTTCAAAGAAAATCGTTCAATCATGAATGTGCCATTTACTTTGGCCAATGCAGATCTTGAAAAACAATTCCTGAAAGAAGCAGAAGCCCAGCATTTATTGAATCTTGCGGGTCACCGCTCTGTCGGTGGTATGCGTGCCAGTATTTATAATGCAGTGCCATTAGAGGGCGTACAAGCCTTGGTGAATTTTATGGATGACTTTGCAAAACGCAATGGTTAATCCCTGAAATGTAAAAACCCAGCATAGGCTGGGTTTTTTTATGCATTCGGTTATGTCAGGGAATTTAAAAAATAAAAGTATGCAGGGTAAAGCCGCAGATCAGCATTCCCAACATGAAAAAAAGGCATGACATCATATCAATATTATAGCGAGAGCTAAGATGATGCTCGACCTGGTCTAATGTTTCTTCTTGCACGATTTTCATAGATATTTATTGTCCGATCTATTTATCGTTAATACTATTTGTTGTGAGTATTTTTATCATAAAAAATTGATTAAATAAAGTACATTCTTGATTAAAGTTCATAAATTTTCATTTTATTTAAATATCAGCTTTGGATTTGTCTGAACTTATTCGTATGCGAAATCAAAGTCTTATTTTTACAAGATTTTTAGGATTCGATTGCATGTATAAAATGAATTCATGTGAATTTAACAATGTGGATAACTCGATTTTTTAAATGATTTAAATAGGTTATTAAG
>NZ_CP078068.1:826571-1048900 GCF_019195275.1 Acinetobacter sp. F9 | reverse complement strand
ATTTAATAATAAAGGGCTGAATAATCAGCCCTTTATACATAAATTAGATCAAACTAACAACACCTTACAGCGCCGCAATTTGCTCCATATTCGCCTTAATTTTCGCTAATTGATCAGCAAACTCAGCAAGTTTAACTTTCTCGCCCTCAACAACCGCAGCAGGTGCTTTCGCGACAAAACCTTCATTACCAAGTTTAGTTGCAATTTGGTCATGCTGTTTTTGAACCTTGTCTAAGTCTTTTTGTAGACGACCCAATTCCGCTTTAGGGTCAATTAAACCCTTCATTGGAACGAATACAGACACATGACCTACAACACTTGATGAAGACAATGGCGGTTGTTCACCGTCCGCAAGGAAAGTAATGCTCTCAACTTTAGCCAACGCAGTGAATAACGCTTCAATACGTGTGATCTGTGCTTTTTCAGCATCAGTCGTGTTTTGCAGAAGAACAGGCAACAAACGCGAATTACCCAGACCCATTTCACCACGGATGTTACGTACCGCACCAATCAAACCTTGCAGCCATTGCATATCTGCTTCAGCTTGTTCGTTGATTTTCGCTTCATCTGCAACAGGGTACTGAGCCAACATGATTGTTTCGCCAGAAATGTTCAGTTTCGGCGCAAGCGTTTGCCAAATTTCTTCTGTCAAGTAAGGCATCAACGGATGTGCCAAACGTAAAGACGCTTCCATCACAGCAAGAAGAACACGGCGGATTTCAGCTTTACGCTCAACCGATACGTTTTCATCATTCAGAACAGGCTTAGTCAGCTCGACATACCAGTCACAGTATTCATTCCAGATGAACTCGTAAATCGCTTGTGCAGCCAAGTCTAAACGATACGTTGCAAATGCTGTTTGCACTGCTTGTTCTGCTTTTTGTAGACGGCTTACAATCCACTGTTCAGGCAATTCCCAAAGGTCTTGACGAACTTCTTGACCAATCACTTGTTCTTCGCAGTTCATCATCACGAAACGGGTTGCGTTCCAGATTTTGTTGGCAAAGTTACGGTAGCCTTCAACACGCTTCATGTCGAACTTGATGTCACGACCTGTGTTGGCAAGCGCACAGAATGTGAAACGAACCGCATCTGTACCGTAAGATTGAATGCCTTCAGGGAATTCTTTACGCGTCGATTTTTCAATCTTCGCTGCTTGTTTCGGGTTCATCAAACCTGTTGTACGTTTTTGTACTAAAGTTTCAAGATCAACACCATCAATCAAGTCTAATGGGTCAAGCACGTTGCCCTTAGACTTCGACATTTTCTGACCTTCGCCATCACGCACCAAACCATGTACATACACGGTTTTAAATGGAACTTGCGGTGTACCATCTTCATTTTTCATGAAGTGCATGGTCATCATGATCATACGGGCAACCCAAAAGAAGATGATGTCAAAACCAGTCACAAGTACATCAGTCGGGTGGAAAGTATTTAAGAAATAGTTTTCTTTATCTTTGGCTTCATCGCCAGTCCAACCTAAGGTTGAGAATGTCCAAAGACCTGATGAGAACCATGTATCGAGTACGTCTTCGTCTTGGTCTAATTGAACATCGGCAGGGATATTGTTTTTCGCACGAACTTCAGCTTCGTCACGACCTACATAAACATTACCATCTACATCGTACCAAGCAGGAATACGGTGACCCCACCACAATTGACGCGAGATACACCAGTCTTGGATGTTGTTCATCCAAGCCATGTACATGTTGCTGTATTGCTCAGGTACAAATTTAATCTCGCCATCTTTAACCGCTTTAATTGCAGGCTCAGCAAGAGGGGCAATTTTCACATACCATTGGTCAGTAAGTAGAGGCTCAACGATCACGCCTGAACGGTCACCGCGAGGTGGTTTAAGCGTATACGGTTGGATTTGCTCTAACCAGCCTTCAGCTTCAGCTTGTTCAACTAATTTTTTACGTGCTTCAAAACGATCTAAGCCCACATATTCCGCAGGTGCAGGGATGGTTTTAGAAATTTGCTCGCCCGCTTTCGCGATGTATTCAAACTCAGCAAGCACTTCCGCATTTTTGTTGAAGATGTTGATGATTGGCAATTCGCAGCGTTTACCCACTTCATAGTCATTGAAGTCGTGTGCAGGGGTGATTTTTACACAGCCGGTACCGAATTCTTTATCGACATATTCATCTTTAACAATTGCCACGCTACGACCGGTAATCGGCAGGATGATGTTTTTGCCGACAAGATGCGCATAACGCTCATCATCCAGGGCAACTGCAATGGCAGTATCACCGAGCAGGGTTTCAGGACGGGTAGTTGCGACCACGATATAATCTTTGCCATCGTGCGTGCGCAATGATTTATCTTCAAAGAAATATTTCAGATGCCACAATGAACCTGCTTCTTCTTTATCAGACTCAACTTCTAAGTCAGAAAGCGCCGTTTGTAATTTTGGATCCCAGTTAACAAGGCGTTTACCACGGTAGATCAAACCTTGTTCATGCAGTTTTACAAATACCTCTTTGACCGCATTGGATAGACCATCATCCATAGTGAAGCGTTCACGTGACCAGTCTACAGAAGAACCCAAACGACGGATTTGACGGGTAATGTTACCGCCAGACTGTTCTTTCCATTCCCAGACTTTTTCGATGAACTTTTCACGGCCCAAGTCATGACGGCTAATGCCTTCTGCACCAAGCTGACGTTCTACCACCATTTGGGTGGCAATACCGGCGTGGTCAGTACCCGGTTGCCAAAGCGTATTTTTACCTGACATACGGTTATAACGGGTCAATGCATCCATGATGGCATTGTTAAAACCATGACCCATGTGCAAGTTACCAGTGACGTTTGGCGGCGGAATCATGATACAGAATGATTCGCCTTTTTCAGAGGGCTTGAAGTAGCCGCGTTCTTCCCAAGTTTGGTACCATTTTTTCTCGATCTCGGTCGGATCGTAGGTTGTCGCGATATTTTGCGCTGAATCAGTCATAGTCTAAACAGATCAAAAGTAGATGAAAAATTGGATCTATTGTAGCAAAAAAAATAGTGCATGCGGCAGCTTAACCAAATGCAAACTTTAGACAATTGGCATGCAGAGCAACTCGTCGTATGATGCAAAGATAAAAAAACGCGACTCATCGCAGAAGATTAAAAAGGATAACAAGATGAGCTATAGCATTTCCCTGAAGATCCAGCCTGAAACCCATCAGCGCTTTATCGACCTTCATTCCAGATTAAATGCCGGTGATCCAGACAGTCTGGCTAAACCGCTCGGTGAAAATCTGGCCGATATGGCCTGTGAAATTATTGACCAGATTTTTGGTCAGATGGTGCAGATCGCGAAATCTCCCGACAGTGAATCTGAAAAAGTGATTCAGCACATTATTGAGACGACACGTAAATATATGCCTTGGTCGGTTTCCTTATTTGGCAATGAACGGCTCATGCCCATGGTGAATTATCTGCATCGCATGACCTATACGCATGACGGCGATGTTTTTGTGTGTTATCCGGTGGAAAAGATGCTGGTGATGGAGTTACTGGGTTGTGTGGATCAGATGAAAACCGGCAATCATCAGTATGTCTCGCCGGCACTCAAAGCCTTTACCCAGGTCGTTGATCAGGGCGTGACCTGTCTGATCCGTGAACCGAAAAACCTGTTGAAGTTTAATGTTGTGGTCGATAAAACCTTAAATGGGGTGATTCACCTAACCACCCAGCTCGGCTATAAACGTTTTGATAAACTCGGTAATATCTATGATGCTGATACGATGCGTTATTATTTCGAGCATTTACTGGCATTTCTGGAAGATGAAAGGCCGCACCATATTTATTAAAACAAAGGAAACAGGATTTCATGGCGAAAGTTGAAAGTTTAAATGGAAAAGTGGTCTGGATTACTGGCGCATCTTCAGGGATAGGCAAGGCGATTGCACAGCAATGTGCCGCACAGGGAGCGCAGGTGATATTGACTGCGCGCCGTCATGAAGAACTGGAAAATGTGCGCCAAAGCCTGATCAATCCGGATCAACATATTTCCATCACGGCTGATATCACCGATGAAAGTCAGGTTCGCCATGCCTATGAGCAGGTTGTGCAACAAAAAGGCCGGATTGACTGGCTGATCAATAATGCCGGACTCAGTCAGCGTGCCCTGATTGCAGAAACCACCATGCAGACTGAACGCGCCATTATGGAAGTCGATTATTTCTCGCAGGTATTTTTGACCAAAACCGTACTGCCAACTTTTCTGGCACAAAAATCCGGCCGTATTGTGTTTATTTCCAGTGTTGCAGGTTTGCTCGGTACACAATATCGCGCGTCTTATTCCGCAGCCAAAGCAGCAATTCATATGTGGGCCAACAGCCTGCGTGCTGAAGTGGCAGATCAGGGGATTGGCGTATCGGTGATTTTCCCCGGTTTTGTTAAAACCAATGTGTCCCTGAACGCTTTAAATGGTCAAGGGAAGCCGCAAGGGCATGCAGATGAAGCGATTGAAAATGGTCTGTCCGCAGAAGATTTTGCCCGTCAAACTGTACAAGCTTTGCAGAGCGGCGAAGAATATATCGTGATTGGCGGCAAGAAAGAAAAACTCGGGGTACTGGTGTCGCGTATTTCGCCAAAAGTCCTGTACAAGATGATTCGCAGAACCAAGGTGAAATAGATCATCCAGACTCAATAAAAAGGGCAGTATTGCCCTTTTTTGATCGCTCTGAAAAAGAAAATTAAAACAAACCTACAATTTAATTTCTGAAGGAGCTGACGCAAAGTGTGCACAACCCATCACACAGATATGCAGAAAATTACCTTTTCACTCTGGTACTTAAGTCAAAAACCGCTATGTTAGTTAAAAATAATAGTGAATTGGAATACGCTCATTCGATGAAAACACCGGTGCCAGATTATCTCAAGCATGTTTTAAGCTCCTGCCAAGACAATGATAAAGGGGCCTTGGCCGACTATATTCCTGAGCTGGCAGCAGTCGATCCAGAGAAGTTTGCTTTGGCACTCTCCACCGTAGATGGCACGATCTATTCCACCGGTGATGACGAGGTTGAGTTCACCATGCAGTCCATGTCCAAGCCTTTTGCCTATGCCTTGGCCTTGCAGAAAGTCGGCCTGACCAAGGTCATGGAAAAAGTGGGCGTGGAACCTTCGGGCGAGGCCTTTAACCAGATTTCACTGGAGAAAGACACCAATATTCCGAAAAATCCGATGATCAATTCGGGTGCTATTACTGCCCACTCCCTGATTCCCTATAAACGCACAGTATCCCGGGCGGAACAGTTGCGCCGTTTTTTAAGCGGTTTGGCTGGACGTGAACTGAGTTTTGATACCGATGTATATACCTCCGAACTGAAAACAGCGTTTCGTAACAGATCCTTGGGTTATATGCTGCGTACAGTAGGAGTATTGGAAGAAGATCCAGAAGCGATTGTCAATGGTTATATCAAGCAATGTTCAATCAAGGTGACGGTCAAAGACCTGGCGATGATTGCCGGGGTACTCGCCAACGGTGGGATTCAGCCGCAGACCGGTAAAAAATTATTGGATCGTTCTGTGGTGCGGCAAGTCCTGAGCGTGATGCTCACTTGCGGGATGTATGATGCTGCCGGTGACTGGCTGACCACGGTGGGCATTCCGGCAAAAAGTGGGGTCGCAGGCGGCATTATTGGCGTATTGCCTGGACAGGTGGGCATCGCCGTATTTTCTCCGCGAATTGATGAACATGGGCATAGCGCGCGTGGGGTCGATATCTTTGAACGTATATCCCGGGAAATGGGGCTACATTTAATGGAAGGAACGCCGTCGGCACAAACCATTTTACAAAACCGTTATCTCACTGGAAAACGCGATCATGTGGTGGTGTATGAACTGCGTGGCGTATTGCAGTTTACTGAATCGGAAATGCTGCTGCGTATTTTGGAAGATGAACCGGAAGGCAAAAAACGAATTATACTGGATCTGACCAATTTGACCCTAATTCATAATGTCGGCGCCCGCATGTTATTTGAAGGCGTGGCGCGTTTGAAAAAGGATGGTCATCCTGTTGTGGTGGTTGACTCGGAAGGAATTTTGAGTGAAGCACAGATGAAGGGCAATAAAAGGGTCGTGGTCAAAGAAAACCTGAACAAGTATCTAGAAAAATTTCAATAGACGTTCTTTCTGCTGTCTTGCTTGAGCACCGGCTGTATCCTGGAAATAAAAAAAGCCCCGATGATTCGAGGCTTTTTTAATAAATGATTTATTTAATATGTGCTGCAATGTCGCTAAAGATCACGCCTAAACCATGTGCACCGGCATCCGGATAGCCTAAGCTACGGTCACCGACCGTACCGGCACGGCCCATACGTGCCACAATCTCTTGAGTCGATTCTGCACCTTTTACCGCAGCCGCTGCACCCAAGACAAAGTTTTCTTTAAAAGTCTTGCCGGTATTGGCAGACCATGAATCTGCACATGGTACTAGGGCATCAATCAGGGTTTTATCCCCCACCACGGCACCACGACCAAATGAACGCTCACCGGTCACTTGAATGCCTTTGACTGCCGCCTGCAACATTTCAGCAAAGTCAGCGACAGTTAAACTGGTTTTATCTTGAATGGCCTTACTCGCGGCACGGAAGGCTGAACCCCAGATTGGACCTGATGCGCCGCCACAGTGTTCCATAATGATCATTGAGCAGTTCAGCATGAATTCATCCATATGCTGTGCTTGAATCAGACTTTGCCATTCACGTTTTAGCTGTTTAAAGCCTTTGGCCACGCTCATGCCGAAATCACCATCGCCGGCATGTGCATCTAACTCGCAGAAAGGCACTTCATTTTTAATAATGCAAGCCGCCATAACATCGACGACATAACGCATATTCTCAATCGTGAATTGCTCATTGCTGATTATTGCATGTTCAGGTTGGGTTTCAACTGCGGTATTGGCGCTGCGTTCAGCTGCTGCATTTTTTACTGCAAATTCAAAAGGTAGTGCAGGTGAACCATCCGTTTTAAATGCAGGGGTATTGGCTTCTGCATCTAAATAGGTTTTCAGTTCAGCATCCAGCGCAAGTAAAGATACTGATGCACCGTTCATGTCGATACTGGTCATGTAGTTACCGACAAAAGTACGATAAATTTTGATGCCTTTACGTGCCAAATGTTCGCAAACATCGTTGTTAAAGACATACAGCTCCTGCATTGGCGTTGAACCAAAACCATTGACCAATACCGCTACTTCAGTCAGGTCAGGACGGTCAAGAAACAGGTCATCGATAATACGTTGTGCCAGTTCTTTTGATGGCAATATTTTTTCACGACGAATCCCTGGTTCACCGTGGATGCCCACGCCGTATTCCATTTCATCATTGGCAAGAGTAAAGGTTGGTGTGCCCTTGGCAGGAACGGTACATGAGCTATAAGCAAAACCAAGACTAATGACATTGTCCGCAGCTTTTTGAGCCACAGCTTTGACTTCCGCAAGCTCTAAACCTTTTGATGCAGCTGCACCGGCAATTTTATGCACCAATACTGTACCGGCAACACCACGACGACCGACAGTATATAAGCTGTCTTTGACTGCAATGTCATCTGCTACTTTGACGTAATCCACGTTAATGCCGTCATCTGTTGCAAGCGCTGCACCATTCTGGAAATTCATCATATCGCCAGAATAGTTTTTAATGATCATCAGCACGCCTTTGTCTGTTGCGACATGCTGCAGGGCTTTATAGACCTGAATTTGTGAAGGTGATGCAAATACATCACCACAAACGGCTGCGTCTAACATACCTGCGCCGACAAAGCCTGCATGTGCCGGCTCGTGACCGCTGCCGCCACCACTGATCAGTGCGACATTATTATGTTTTGCTTTTCTTGAAATGATTTTGTGTGACTCGGTAAATGCGAGTTCTGGATGAGCGAGGACGAAGCCTTTGCACATTTCGACAACCAGGTTTTCAGGGTTGTTGATGAGTTTTTTCATTGGAACACCAAGAGTGATTGATTTGGGAGATAAATTTATTGCTCTATTATTATAGAAAGTAATGATTTTTGCAGAGTTAAAAATGTAAAAGCGGATAAATTTTAATGAATGAGTCAGAAAAATAACGTTTTTGATATGTATATTGTTTGATTTAATTTCTCTATTAAGAAGTAAAACCTATTACCTTTTACAAAGATGAACTGGAATTTGATTGTGCTATTAGATTAGTGAGCTTTCTTTGATATATCATTCAATTTATTAATTAAGATTTAGAGAAAATATTATCGTGGCTGAACTCATTCCTCCAAATATACAACACTTAAGATCTGCCAGTAGTGGGGAAAGGAAAGTTTACCAATTATTGGAACATATATTTCAAGATGAAAATGCTATTATCTGGTATGAACCGAAAGCATTAAATCGTTATACTGATTTTTTGGTGTGGTTGCCAAAGCATGGTTTATTAGTAGTTGAAGTCAAGGATTGGTCAAAAGAACGATTTGAAACACTAAATCCAGATACATTCACAGGACGTTTTTATAATAAAAATGACACTAAAATAGTGTCTGTTCAGAATCCTGAAATGCAAGTACGTAAGTGCATGCTAAATATTTTAAATCAATTCAAAAAGACTGCGATATTTTTACAAAAGAGTGGTCCCTATCAAGGAAATGTTAAGTTTCCGATCAGTAGTTGTGTGATTTATACTGAATTAAAACAAGAGGATGCTAAGGGGATTGGACTCAGCTTTCCAGCTATTAGCTCCGAGCATAAGACCATATACAAGGATGATTTACGTTTAGTTGCCGAAAATAAAACGTTTAAACAAAAATTAATTAAGGCTTTCCAAGATGTTGCATTTCCATTTGAACCTTTAACTCAGGCGGAAGAGAAATTTCTTCGGTATATGATTTTTCCGGAAATTCGTGTCAATGAGTTTAAACAAGATGAGCTATTTGCCTTAGAGCCACAAGAAATTAAAGCTTTAGATTTAACACAAGAATCAATTGCCAAAAATATTGGTGATGGGCATCGTATTTTAAAAGGTGTAGCAGGAAGTGGCAAAACTTTGGTTTTAGCATGCCGTGCCAAGTATCTAAAAACAATTTATCCTGACTATAAGATTTTAGTGGTTTGTTATAACAATTCTTTATGCAACCATTTAAAGCATATGTTCGGTGATGATTTTAATAAGAAAATTGAAGTTCTTAATTTTCATAGCCTTGTCAAGCAGCTAACTGGAGCGAATTTATCTATGCTGCTTCAGGAAAAGCAGTCCGAATATAATACCCGGGTGGGGCACATTTTACTGGATTACCTGGAAAAGAAGGATGTACTAGACGCTGAATTATATGACGCTATTCTGATTGATGAAGGACAAGACTTTGCGCAGGAATGGATTATTGGGCTATCTAAACTAGTGAAATCTGAGAGTAACAATATTTTGTTCTGTTATGACCCTGCACAAAATATTTTCAACCGCAAAAAGCCAAGCTGGCGCTCTGTTGGCTTGCAGGTTCAAGGTAAAAAACCAGTAGAACTATATAAATGTTATCGTAATACTAAAGAAATTTTAGATATTGCCAAAGCATTTTTGAATTCTAAACAACCGGATAGCTTACAAAATAATGACGAATACGATCGTATTTTAGATCCTGACACAGGCGAATGTAAAACAGGAGAATATCCAAGTATTTATCATAAAAATGATGTCCGTCACTTGGCCGATTTGATCGCTCGGAAAATTCGTCAATTGTTGCAATCAGAAACTGCACCAAGGGAGATTGCTGTATTACAGGCAAAATCAGCCGTATACGATATTTTTGTGAGTGAGTTGAAGTCAAAATTAAATACTTATATACCAAATGTTGAAGCAGAATTTATTTTTAGCAGCGTAGAGAAGAAGGCATTAGACTTAAATAAAAATTCAATTAAAATTATGAATGTGGAGTCATCCAAAGGTTTGGAGTTTCCACATGTTTTTTTCGTTGGGCTAGATTACATGCCACGACTCGGTGAAAATCATGATTTAGATTCCGAGCGAAAACTTGCTTATGTGGGTATGACTCGTGCACAAAATAAACTATTTATCCTGGGATGTGAAAATAAAGGATTTCTTGCCGATGTTAAAAAGATCTATGAGCAAGCAACTAGTTTATTGGACGTCGAAGAAAGCTCGGTGGAAGTTAGTATTGAAAAATCTGAAGTAACCATTTCCCAAGAAGATATAGAAAATATCAATGATTCAATGATTGGGCAAAAGTGGACAGAAGATGAGGAAGTTCGTCTGATTGATGCATTTATGGATGAAAAGCTGTCTATTAAAGAAATTGCAAAACGACATTCACGTAAAGAGGGTGGTATTCGTTCGCGATTGAGAAAGTTAAGACTAATTGATTGAAAAATAAAAAATCCCCTCAATCGAGGGGATTTTTCTTCTCTAAACTAGATGACTCTTAAACAATCGAATCATCCAAATTCGGCGCTAACCAACGTTTCGCTTCATCCAGCGTCCAACCTTTACGCTTCGCATAATCTTCCAACTGGTCGCCAGAGATTTTACCCACGTTAAAGTATTCAGTTTCAGGATTTGCATAATAGAAACCGCTGACTGATGAAGGTGGCCACATTGCAAAACTAGAGGTTAAGTAAGTTCCAATCTTGTCAGTTGTACCTAACCAGTCAAAGAGTGGCGCTTTTTCAGAATGTTCAGGACACGCAGGGTAGCCCGGTGCAGGACGAATACCGACATACTTCTCTTTAATCAAATCTTCATTCGACAATTGTTCATCTGCTTGGTAGCCCCAGAATTCTTTACGGATACGCTGGTGCAAATGTTCAGCAAATGCTTCCGCAAAACGGTCACCTAAAGCCTGCGCCATAATTGCAGAATAATCATCGCCTTTGGCTTTGTATTCTTGCGACAGCTCTTCCGCACCAAAGATTGAAACTGTAAAACCACCCAAATAATCCTGAGCCACATCTTTCTGTGCAATAAAGTCCGCCAAAGAATAGTTGGCTTTGCCTGTCACTTTATCCGACTGCTGACGTAGATGTTCAAAAGTATGGGTCACATTGCCATTTTCATCTGCCACAGCAACAGTGTCGCTTGCCACACGGTTGGCAGGATAAATGCTGAAGGTGGCACGCGCATCGAAACGTTTATTCTCGATGATATCTTTCAGCATAATTTGTGCTTGTTCAAACAAGTCACGTGCTGCTTCGCCCACTACGTCATCTTCCAGGATTTTCGGGAATTTACCCGCCAGACTCCAAGAAATAAAGAACGGTGTCCAGTCAAAATATTCCACCAAGGTTTCAAGTGGATAATTGGTGAAAGTTTTCGAACCAATGAAGTTTGGTTTTACTGGAGTGTGTGCACCAAAATCAATTTTAAAGCCATTTTCAATTGATTTTGCATAAGACAATTTGGCGGCTTTCGGCTGTTTATTGGCTAAACGTGTACGGATTTTTTCATAATCCGCCGCATAGTCCGTTGCCAGTTTTGGTTTCATCTCGGCAGAAAGCAATTGTGTTGCCACACCCACGGCACGTGAAGCATCAGCTGTGTAGTACACACCATCATTTTGATATTGCGGTGAAATCTTTACAGCGGTGTGGGCTTTAGAGGTGGTTGCACCACCAATCATCAATGGAATATTAAAGCCTTTACGCTGCATTTCTTTGGCAACAAAGACCATTTCGTCCAGAGACGGTGTAATCAAACCAGACAAACCGATAATATCGACTTTTTCATCAATTGCGGTTTGCAGGATTTTCTCGCACGGCACCATCACGCCCAGATCCACGATGTCATAACCGTTACAGCCCAGCACCACGCCGACAATGTTCTTACCGATGTCGTGTACGTCACCTTTTACCGTCGCGAGCAGGATTTTACCTTTGGCTTCAGCTTGGGTTTTCTCAGCTTCAATAAACGGATTCAGCCAAGCCACTGCCTGCTTCATCACACGCGCAGATTTTACCACCTGCGGCAAGAACATTTTACCGGCACCAAACAGGTCGCCAACCACGTTCATACCTGCCATCAATGGGCCTTCAATCACATCCAGTGGACGGGTTGATTTTAAACGGGCTTCTTCAGTGTCTTGGTCAATATACGTCGTGATGCCTTTGACCAGTGCATATTCAAGACGTTTTTCAACAGATTCATTACGCCATTCCAGGTTTTCTTCGGCTTTTTGCGTACCACTTTGACCACGATATTTTTCAGCGACAGCCAGCAGCCGTTCTGTTGCATCCTGACCACTTTCGCCTTGATTCTGGTTTTGAACCACATCTTCAACGGCAGCTTTTAATTCTTTATCAATGTCATCATAAATCGCCATTTGACCGGCATTCACAATCCCCATGGTCATGCCTTTTTGAATGGCATGGTACAAGAACACTGAGTGAATCGCTTCACGTACTGGCTCATTACCACGGAATGAGAACGAGACGTTAGAGACACCACCTGAAATCATGGCATGGGGTAGATTTTCTTTAATCCAGCCAGTCGCTTCAATGAAATCAACCGCATAGTTATTATGTTCTACAATCCCTGTCGCAATCGCAAACACGTTCGGGTCAAAGATAATATCTTCAGCAGGGAAGCCCACTTCATTGACCAGCACATCATAAGAGCGCTTACAGATCTCTTTTTTACGTGCTGCTGTATCGGCCTGACCATCTTCATCAAATGCCATCACAATCACTGCTGCACCGTACTGACGGCACAGGCGGGCACGTTCGACAAATTCGTCATAACCTTCTTTTAAGGAAATCGAGTTCACCACGGCTTTACCTTGCACGCATTTCAAACCTGCTTCGATAATCTCCCATTTAGAAGAATCGAGCATGATCGGCACACGTGAAATATCCGGCTCAGACGCAATCAGATTCAGGAAGTGCACCATGGCACCTTGTGAATCCAGCATGCCTTCATCCATGTTGATATCGATAATTTGTGCACCGGCTTCAACCTGCTGACGGGCAACATCGAGTGCTTCGGCGAAGTTTTCTTCACGAATCAGACGCAGGAATTTTTTCGAACCGGTGACGTTGGTACGTTCACCGACGTTCACGAACAGTGAATCTGGGGTGATGTTAAATGGTTCTAAACCGCTTAAACGACAAGCTGGCGCAATCTCAGGAATTTGACGCGGGCTAATGCCTTCCACTGCTTGTGCAATTGCGCGGATGTGATCCGGTGTGGTACCACAGCAACCACCGGTAATATTGATCAGACCGCTTTCCGCAAATTCTTTAATGAAAGCTGCAGTTTCTTCCGGTGTTTCATCATATCCACCGAAGGCATTTGGCAAGCCAGCGTTAGGATGTGCTGAAACAAAAGTATCCGCTACATCCGACACGGTTTTGACGTGTGGACGCATCGCATCTGCACCAAGCGCACAGTTAAAACCAATCGAGATCGGTTCTGCATGACGCATCGAGTTCCAGAACGCTTCTGCGGTTTGACCGGTTAAGGTACGGCCAGATGCATCGGTGATGGTGCCTGAGATCATGATTGGCAGTTCATAGCCCAGTTCTTTAAAGACTTCTTTCACCGCAAAGATCGCAGCTTTGGCATTTAAAGTATCGAATACGGTTTCAATCAGGATGATGTCGACACCACCTTCAATCAGCGCTTTGGTTGATTCAATATAATCCACTTTTAAGGCATCAAAAGTGATGTTGCGGAAGGCTGGATCGTTGACGTTTGGAGAAATAGACGTGGTACGTGATGTCGGACCAATCACACCTGCCACAAAACGTGGTTTTTCTGGGGTTGAATATTTGGCACAGGCTTCTTTGGCCAGACGCGCGGCTTCACGGTTAATCTCGGGAACCAGATCTTGCATATGATAGTCAGACATCGAAACCCGCGTACCGTTAAAGGTATTGGTTTCAATAATGTCGGCGCCAGCTTCCAAGTAAGCTTCATGAATACCTTGAATGATTTGTGGTTGTGTCAAAACGAGCAGGTCGTTATTGCCTTTCAGATCATAAGCCCAATCAGCAAAACGCTCGCCACGGTAA
The DNA here is from genome assembly GCF_019195275.1 of Acinetobacter sp. F9. Taxonomy (NCBI): domain Bacteria; kingdom Pseudomonadati; phylum Pseudomonadota; class Gammaproteobacteria; order Moraxellales; family Moraxellaceae; genus Acinetobacter; species Acinetobacter sp. F9. Next base: position 1,034,916 of record NZ_CP078068.1, on the reverse strand, counting down.
TCGGCTTCTTCCAGTTTATGGCGCTGGATCATGGTACCCATCGCACCATCGATAATTAAAATTTTCTTGGCAAGAAGTTCTTTTAAGGTGGCAAGTGTCGACATTCAAACTTTCTCAGTAGAAATCAAAAAACATCGGCCATATTAGCAGAATTAATGCTTGAATTCTGCGCCTCCTTTCTCAGAATGATGGATATACATGATATGAAAATTTGATAAGTCAGTTAGAACAAGACAGGTTTTTGTTATCCGGTCTATGCAGTATCCAGCTTTAAAATGGGATCTGGCTAAAACTGGCAAAAATATATTTGAAAAATTAAGCTGATGCTTTTATTCATGAAATTGTCATATTTATTGACTATGCTCTGTACATAGAAATTATGGTCATCTTAAGCGTAGAGGGAGATTCAAAGCTTTAAGCGCAAAAACAGGACACGTTTTTGAGTTCTGAAAAGCTGGAATTTTATCTTAAGTTGATGATTTATTGAATCAAACAGCAGTGTTTTACTCGGGATTAAACAGGACGAACAGCAGCAAGAAAATCTAAATTATTGCTTCATATGACAGCAGTTTGTCATATAATTGTCACAATTTAACTGAACAATAGGGGAATTCTTGAATCCTCTATTCCTGCTTGCATGAATCCTAATCAAACCCCCATAGATTCAGCACACGAGTCGGCTTCGCACAAGTCGACCAATGTTCACGTGCCGACACCAAAATTCTTTATGCCAGTTTTTCTAACTGTCATTATCTCTACTCTTATTTATATCGGTTTTCAATTGTCTGCCGATTTAGCGCATGTTCCTGCACTGGGTTTGTATTCAATTATTCTCCTGGCGACGGCATTGTTTATTGCGCTGGGCTTTGAATTCGTCAATGGCTTCCACGATACTGCCAATGCGGTTGCCACGGTCATTTATACCAATGCACTTTCTGCGCCTGTCGCTGTAATGTGGGCCGGTTTCTGTAACTTCCTTGGGGTTATGGTGGCCAGTGGTGCGGTGGCTTACGGTATTATTGCACTGTTACCTGTTGAGCTGATCATGAATGTCGGCTCCGGAGCAGGTTTTGCCATGGTGTTTGCCATGCTGATCGCTGCGATTGTCTGGAACCTGGGAACATGGTTTCTTGGTATTCCTGCATCCAGCTCACATACCCTGATCGGTTCGATTCTGGGTGTGGGTATCATGAACTACATTCTGCACGCGAGTAGCGGTGCATCGGGTATAGACATGGAGCAGGTGATGAAAGTCGGTAAGGCGCTGTTATTTTCGCCTTTAATCGGTTTTGCATTTGCCGCTGTGCTGTTCTTGCTGGTGAAAAAAATCTTCAAGAAACAGGTGGAGCTGTTCCAGCCACCTGAAGGTAATAAACCGCCACCCCCTTTAATTCGTGCCATTTTGATCTTTACCTGTACCGGTGTCAGCTTTGCGCACGGTTCAAATGATGGTCAAAAAGGCATGGGGCTGATCATGTTGATTTTAATTGGCTGTGTACCAATGGCGTACTCACTCAACAAAAACTTAGATCAACAGCATATCCAGACTTTTGGTCAATTGTCTGCGCAAACGGCCAATGCGATTTATCCAGACCATGCGGATATTGAAGATGAAAAAGCGCGTCAGATCATCACGACTTATATCCAAACCAAAGAAATCACCCCTGAAGTGGTGCCTGCATTGGCGAGCCTCACAGATCATTTAGGTGAAAAAGTCGGTAGCTATAGCAGCATTAGGGAAGTGCCTGAAGCACAGGTTTCAGAATTCCGGAATGACATGTACCTAAGTACCACGGCTTTCAAGCGTTTGGACAAAGCAGAAGCTTTACCTGCAATGACGGCTGAACAGGACAAAACGGTAGATCAATACCGTGACAGTCTGGATTCATTCTTGCAATACATCCCGACCTGGGTGAAAGTGGCCGTTGCTCTGGCGCTGGGTCTGGGTACTATGGTTGGCTGGAAGCGTATTGTGGTGACAGTCGGTGAGCGTATTGGTAAGCAGCATATGACCTATGGTCAGGGGATGTCTGCTGAACTGGTGGCGATGTCGACCATTGCGGCTGCGGATGGTTTCGGGATGCCGGTATCGACCACTCATGTATTGAACTCTGCGGTTGCAGGTACCATGGTGGCGAATAAGTCAGGTCTGAACTTCCAGATGGTGAAAACCATTCTGTCTGCCTGGGTTTTCACTTTACCCGCCACAATTTGTTTATCAGGTACTTTGTACTGGTTGTTACTTAAAGTTTTCTAATATTATTAGATAAGTAAAAAACGCTGCTTTTGCAGCGTTTTTTTATGAAGTTTTTTAAAATCCTCTCCCTTGGAGAGGGTTGGGGAGAGGGGGAGAATTTTGAATAAAAATAATATTGACTCTAGGAGAAGGGTAGAGTCAAGGAAATCAATTACTTCTTAAGCTTACTCAATAATCCCTTGGGTAACTTCTCTGTCGCAAAACCATACAGGGCAGCAAAAGGTAATGCAGTTCGCGCCAGATAAGCCACTCGCCACAAACCACCATGATTCGCACCCTGCATCATCAATTCCAGTGGATGATTCAGCTTCACTTCAGGATTGGCCACAGAGGTAGCATTACGCAGATCATGAATCCACAGGGCTGCCATCAGTGCATTTGTGGTTTCAGGTGCAAAAGCTTCGACATCAAACAGACTGGCACCGTTGAACGCGGCTTTTAATAGCGGATTCTTGGTGACTGAATACGTGGTTGTAGATGGAGCGATATTGATGCTGACACGTTGACCCTGAGCGCGAGCTAAAGTAGCACGCCATTGTTGAATGCGTTTGGCCAGTGCATAGTTTGGACCTTGTTCTACCACCAGACAGTCACAAATCCCATAAGACTGGTCACCAGATTGAATCAGCTCATGCGCATTTTTCTGAAAAAAGTGTTTGCGGCTTACAGTCGATACACCTTTGGAAAAGAGTGTCTGTGCTTTGGAGCGCTCCGCATATTTCACTTTTGATGCTTCAACCACTTTACTTGGAACGGCATAGACATCGGTCGGGGTGCACATATACATCAGGCTGGTATTGGCTTTTTGTTCGCTGACATATTTCATGATGGCATCCATCGCCATCGAAACACGGACATGCTTCTCGCCATCCAGATAGGCAATTGCGGCCAGATCCAGATCCGGCTCAAACTGTAATAGCCATTTAGCAATCTCGGGAATCTGAGTCAAAAGATTGGCACCGAGTTTTTCTTTTAGAACATCGTCAGGCGTATCTTCTGCAAGTGCTTCAGTACAGGGTGCATACAGCGTGGCATTGCCTTGGCTGATGGTATCGACAATCTTGCCCCAGACCCGGGTACTGGGCAGGTCAATCGCCACAATATTGGCTTTCCATTTTGCCAGCCAGGTCAAAGGGCCAGCTTCAGATGCAGCACCAAACAGCACCATGGTTCGATCTGACAAATCAAACCATTCTGGGCGCGCCACACATTCACGCAGGGCATTGGCATGGCTGCTTTCCATAATACCTTGGTTTTCCCAACGTTCAATCTGCTCCAATAAGGCATAGCCTTGCAGCTTCTGGCCGTGGTAGGGCACATACCATTCTGGTGCAGCCTGACTGCTTCCCGTCAATTTAAAGCTATGTAGTTGATCGGCGGGCAAGGTAAGGGCATCTTTCAGTAAATGCTTCTGGCCATCACGGTAAAATTCAAAGGTCTGATGCGCCTGTGCCAGACCATCTTCAGCAATTTTCAGGCTGGCTTCAGGCGAGCTTAGCCCTTGCTCGACCAGTTGCTTAAAATGCACGGTATATTGTTTGCGCCAGTTTTTTTCTGATTGTGCCTGTGCAGCACTGTGCTGATTCACATTGGCCAAAGCTGCTGCGATGATCGCGCGTCCTGTTTTTGAGCTACTTGGTTTTTGTTGATTGGACTGAAGCGGAAATTGAAGACCGTCTGGTGTAGTGGACATGCAAAATATCTCGTAAATGACAGTAATTAATATACAGATGTATACATTATCGCTGCAAAATTCACTCCAAGATTGGCAATAAGTGACATCATGACTTTTTAATATATTACGAGATGTTTCAAATAAATATCAGACTTATCTTATATGTAGCCTTATTTCTCTAGCCTTCAATAACCCTGATTAAAACGGAACCTGCATCAGTTTATTCAGGAAATGCGGAATCAGGCGTGGCTCCAGAATAATGGTCATGATCACGCCGTAGGCTGCTCCCCACAAATGCGCGCTATGATTAATGTTGCTATTGCCTTTTTTGCCTGACCAGATGCTATAAGCCACATAGAGCACGGCAAAAATAATTGCAGGAACCGGTATAAAGAACACAAAAATCAGCTTCCACGGCTCAAACAGAATATAGGCAAACAGCACCGCAGAAACTGCACCTGATGCACCAAGGCTGGCCCAGCGCGGATTATTTTTATGGGTCAGATAACTTGGAATAATAGCTGCAATCAGACCGCCCAGATAGAACAGAATAAAACCCAGATCATATAAATACTGACGATAAAAGCTCTCGATCACACTGCCAAAAAAGAACAGGGTAATCATATTGAATAGCAGGTGAGTTCCATCGGCGTGAATAAAACCATGGCTAATAAAGCGGTCATATTGTCCACGTTGCAGTGCCGGTGGCCAGAAAATCAGGCGATTCATCACCGTCTCTTTAGAGAAGGCAATAAAGGACACAATACAGGTGATCAGAATAATGGTAACGGTGTGATTAAAAGGTAAATCAAGCATATAAAGTAATTCTAATGGTGCCTATTTGCCAATTATCATGCCATTAAAATTGCACTAAAGTTGTACTTTTATAATAAATCCGACAATTTTAGTTGATTTTTAAAAATTCCCCCCGATCTTCAGTTAAAATAGCCGTCTGAGCTTGAGGAAATTATTGTTATGTCGACTGAGAACAGCAGCACTCCAGTTGTTGGTGAAATTCCCAACTTATTGATTACACCAACAGCACAAGAGTATTTAAAGGATTTACTGGATAAACAGAACACCCCGGGTATTGGTGTGCGTGTTTTTGTAGAACATCCGGGTACTCCTCGCGCTGAATGTTGCATGGCCTATAGTGCACCTGATGAAGTTGTACCGACAGATTATAAGCAGGAATACCCTGAGTTCCCTGCTTTTATCGACTCGCCATCTATTCCGTATTTACTTGATGCCGTGATTGACTACAACAAAGACCGTTTTGGTGGTCAGCTGACCTTCCGTGCACCGAACTCTAAAGTGCCACGTGTGGGGCCAGATGCATCGGTAGAAGAGCGTATTACCTATGTATTGCAGTCTGAAATTAACCCGGGTCTGGCAGGGCATGGCGGTAACTGTGCACTGGTTGAAGTCAAAGAAGACCCAGAGCATGGCTTAACAGCGGTGCTTAAATTTGGCGGTGGTTGCCAGGGTTGTTCAGCGATTGATATCACCTTGAAACAAGGGGTAGAAACCACGCTAAAGCAGCATATTCCTGAATTGATGCATGTCGTTGATGAAACGGATCATAGCCAATCTGAAGGTGCGTATATGAAATAAGCTGTTCTATAGAACAGTTCATTTATCGCATTCTAAAAAACCTCGAACTTTCGAGGTTTTTTTATATCTGGCTTTAAGTTTAATAAATGTTAATGATAATAATTATCAATAGTAATTGCATTTGTGGAAATCCCTGTTACACTTCGCAACCGAATAAACATGATCTCTTCATAACTCTTAGGACGTGCAAGGTATGAATAAGCCCTTCTTAAAAACAACTTTAGCTTTCGCAGTATTTACAGCAATGACTGTTTCAGTCCAAGCGCAAGACCAAGTTACTGAAGAAAAAGAGGGAATCGTACAGGCTGATGCGACCAAATTACAAACGATTGTGGTGACTGCGAGTGGACAGGCAGTTGATGTTAAATCTGCGCCAGCTTCAATTAGTGTCATTACGGCAGAAGACATACAGAAACAGCCTGTTTCAAGTCTGGCCGATATCTTGAAACGCGTGCCCGGCGTAACAGGGGGCCTAAGTTCAAATGGGGCAGGTTCAAAAATACAATTACGCGGGATGCCTGACAATTACACGCTGATCTTAATTGATGGTAAACGTGTGGGCTCTTCTCGAGATACCAATTATCGTGCAAACCTAGGACATCAAGATCTAAACTGGGTGAGACCAGAAATGATTGAACGTATTGAGGTTGTACGTGGACCCATGTCTTCTTTATATGGCTCTGATGCGATGGGTGGAGTGATCAACATCATTACCAAAAAAATCCCTTCAGAATGGGGTGGCTCATTGACCTTAAACCATACCATGCCAACGACATCTTCGGATTTAGGGCGAACCATTCAATCAGGACTCGTGGGATATGGCCCTTTAACCGATACACTAGGTATGCGTGCCACAGTCGGGATCACTGAACAGGAAGCGGATCAAGGCTATCAAACCTCTGACCGTAATCTTCCCGGAATGGCAGGAAGTAAAGCAACCGGACAATCGGGTAGTCGTGATCAGAATGCGAACTTAAAGTTCGATTATACGCCGAACGATATTCATAGCTTATCTTTAGAGCTGGGTTATGGCTTGCAAGAGAATAATGCCTCGACCACGCCTCAGGTGGTGGATGGTAAAGAACAGGCTTTATTAGCATGGGGTCCATCTGAGTTAGAACATCGTTCAGTGTCTCTATCACATGATGCTCAATGGGGTTTCGGTGATTCAAAAATTACGGCTTACTACAATGATTATGATCAAAGTCAGGTGACAGAGACTGGGCCGACCACACAAAAATCCAAGGAAAGCATTGTAGAAGCTAATCTCAATATTCCGTTTAAATTAGGTGTGGAGCATGTTGCAACAGTGGGAGGTCAATGGAAATCAGAAGAACTGGTTAATACCCGTAATATTGGGCTGGCTATTCCAAGTTATGACGGCAAAGAATATGGTTCAGAGCTAGAAGGAGATACCTGGGCATTGTTCGTTGAAGATAAAATTGTTTTTAATGATCAAGTCAATTTGACCCTTGGTAATCGTTTTGATCATCACGATAAATTTGGCACACATAATAGTCCACGTGCTTATTTGGTGGTGCAACCAAATGATGCATTGACCATTAAAGGTGGTGTTGCTCAGGGCTTTAGAGCTCCTTCACTCAAAGAGAATACTGCAGGTGCAGCGACGCGTTCAGGGGGGAATGGATGTACATCCTTGAAACCTTTAGGCTATGTATCGGGCGGATGTTATATGGCGGGTAATGCAGACCTGCAGCCTGAAGAAAGTACCAACTATGAACTTGGATTTAATTTTGCTCAAAATGATTTTGATCTCGGTTTAACTTATTTCCACACAGATTTTAAAAATAAAATTGAATATCGTGCTTTAGGAGAAATTAATGGGGTGTGGTGGACACAATATCAAAATGCTGAAAAAGCGCGTGTACGGGGCTTGGAAGCAAGTGTGGCATTACCACTTTTAGAGAATTTAAGCTGGAAGACCAATGCAACCTATTATTTTGAATCAAAAAACTTAGTGACTGGCAGAAATCTTTCAACGATTCCCGAGTTATCCGTTTATAGTGCACTCAACTGGACTCCCACTGATCCACTTTCATTGGAACTTGCAGCGCAATATACCGGTGAACAATATACGGCAAGTATTGAAGATACGGTAGTGATGCAAAAACCACATACGGTATTTAACTTATCTGCGAATTATGAAGTGAACGATCAAGTGACTGTTCGAGGTGGTCTCAATAATTTATTTGATAAAAAATTAGTAAATGCTTCAAATGATTATTATCTGGATCGTCAGGAAGTCTTTGTCGGACTGACTTATAATTTCTAAACAGTTTAAAAGCCGCTCTCGAGCGGCTTTTAAACTTTATACTTTAAGAATCTTCAAAGTATCTTCTGAATAATAAAACTGTTCCAGATATCTGCGTGTACGTTCACGTAAATGACCTTGTGAAACCATCTGTTGAATGATCGGGCTCAACAATTGCTGTAACTCATGCTGGATTAAGGCTTCATCAATATTCAGATCACGCAGTAAGCTGTCAAAAGTATGTTCCTGATTGCGTACATACCAGGTATGAACTCCATCATGAACTTGCTGTTTTAGATAATCCGTCTGACGCAAATGATCCCAGATCTCATGTCCTAAACCGACTGTCTGATTTAAATCCTGAAGCTCAATATAATTTTTCAATACCGATACCGGCATATCTTTAATTTTATGCCAGAGATTGGCCTGAAAATGATAAAGTTTTTCATCATCAAAGTGCTGGTTCAGCACATGTTCACTCATCTGGCTCAGTTTTAAAATATTCTTTTGCAGATAACGCGCAATAGTACTGTCCAGATCCGTATCGGTGACATTTTCCAGTACCGACTTGCCCATTTTCATAAAACGGGAAACCCCGGGCACGCTTTTAGCGATGACAGAATTATCCAGATAATCCTGAATGGAATGCTGGATCAGTTGCGTGATCATGGCCGAAAATGCCGGATTATTCACGACGGTCTTAATCAGACGCTGACGATGGCCACTTTTACTGGCAACATATTGTGCGATTTTATCCACGGTCAGGACTGGAATCACATCGGCAATTTGGGTCGTATCATTGGCCGGATGCACCAGTGCAAAACGGATATGCTCAGCAATCTGTTCAATCAGAAAGCTGCTGGCAGCAGTATCCAGAATCTGTTTTTGTAAAAGCTGATGAATCAGATCACAGCTCCATAGATCTTTCAGGTTCTGTTTACGTAACCACATATAAAACGCATGAAACTCAGTTTGAATCGTTTCAGATTGAGAAAATGCCTGATCGAGAAAATCAAGTTGAGCATCGATCAACTGCTCAATCATCGGGTGTTTCTGCATAACGGCTCTGAAACTTAATTTAAAGGAATGAGTTTATCAGCAAGCGGGTTTTTTAGGGTCTGGGTCTTGGCCAGAAAAGGCAAATAATGTTGTGCCACCTGTTTTTCTGCTTCCAGAATCGGTATATGCCCGACATTGTTCAGAATCACTGGCGTTTCGGCACGTTTCAACAGGGCATGCAGTTCTTTAACCACTTCGACATTGATGATCCGGTCCTGTCTGCCCCATAAAATCAAGGTCGGTGCTTCAACTGTGCGGGTCAGGCGGGCAAAGGTTTCCGGTGTGTAAATCCGGTTCAGCATCACGACCTGATCAATCGATTTACTGGTCTGCTCAGAACGTGAAATCAGCAGTTTTTCCTGTGCATACTGGAGCTGATAAGGAATCACCGGCGGGTTCTGCATCAGCTGTCTGGAGACATCTTGCAGATCACCGGGCTTGCTGACGATCAGGTCTTTTAGGGCTTGCGGGTCTTTGGTATAGGGCGTATTGCCCATTTTATACAGGCCGGCACTATTGATTAAAAACAGGCTTTGCGTATCGAAGGGATATTGTGAGGCATAGACCGTGGCAATCGATCCCCCCAGGGAATGTCCGGCAATATGTAAATTCTCGTCTACATTTAAGGTTTCAATGAATAAACGCATCTGAAAAGTCACATTGGGCACAGAAACATCGAAATTCTCCGGAACCTTGGTATCGCCGTTGCTCGGCAAGTCAGGAATAATCACATGATAATGTGGAGTCAGAAACTGTGCGACCCGATTCCAGTTATCTCGCGTTCCTGCCAGACCATGAATCAGCAGAATTGAAGGCTTGTTCTTTGCACCACCTTCACTGTAGCTCCAGGTCACATCACCGATTTTAAGTGTCTTGGATTGAAGTCCAGCCTGTGTTCGTTCCTGCAGCAGATGTTGTTGTAATATTTTGGCAGGCTTTTCATTCGGCTGGCTAAACATATATTGACTATGTGCAAAGCTCGGCAATGCCATCGTAAACGCGACTAAGGTCGAGCAGATTATTTTCGAGCGCAACTTTATTATTTTCTTCATTGGCACATTCCCCAAAAAATACACAGCGAGCAAATTGCTCAAATACTTCCATGTTGTAAATTTGCTATTTCAGTCAAATAAAAACATTATTCTTCATTCTATTTTAAATCAATCCTGGCGCTTGTCACCCATTAGTTTTTTGCTGAACAGCATTGAATGATTTTAAAATGTGATGTGCTGCACATAAAACCCCTGCTGAAATGAAATTACATAAATGTTAAAAATTTAAGCAGCTAAGATTTTTTGCAAGTGACATTCAAAAAAACTGGCAGTAAAATATTGCAACTAAAACATCGGTGATAGAAAAGAATGCTCACAGCTCAAGAAGCTTTAGAACGTCTTAAACAAGGGAACCAACGTTTTGTCAGCGGTGATACCTCGCATCCAAAACAACTGAGCCACCAACAGCGCGCAGAAATGGCAGAGGATCAGAACCCATTTGCAATTGTACTGGGCTGTTCAGATTCGCGTGTCCCGGCTGAAATGGTTTTTGATCAGGGTCTCGGTGATCTTTTTGTGATTCGTGTTGCAGGCAATATTGTCGCACCATCACAGGTCGGGAGTGTTGAATTTGCGGCGGAACGCTATGACTGCGCTATTGTTGTAGTCTTAGGTCATAGTCATTGTGGCGCGATCCAGGCCACCATTGATACCTTAATGTGCCCAGATTGCCCGCCGTCGGCAAACCTGATGTCGATTGTAAATCGAGTACGTCCTTCTGTTGAAACCTTAATGCAAACTGAACTGAAAAATGACTTGGCAAAATTGTCCAAGCATGCCGTGCGTTCTAACGTATTTGCATCGGTTAACCAACTACGTCATGGTTCAGCAGTATTAGAAAACCTGATTGGGCAAGGACAACTCAAAGTGGTCGGTGCTGAATATTCACTGGAAACAGGTGAAGTATTGTTCTTTGATTTTTAGGCAAAATTTATTTAAATACAATCTAAAATAATTTAAAGGCGCTTTATAAAGCGCCTTTAATGTATGGATAGGCATTATTTAGCAGGATGGTTTGTGCTTTGGCATTTGGATGAATCAGATCCTTTTGCATCAGGGTTTTATTGCCGGCCACACCCTGCATAAAGAACGGTAACAATTTCACCTTATATTGCTGGCTCACTACCTTATAATTATTTTCAAAGGCCTTGCTATAGGCCTGTCCATAATTAGGCGGCATCTTCATACCAAATACCACGACTTTGGCCTTGGCTTTCTGGCTTTGCTGAATCAGGCTGGCTAAATTTTTTTGAATCATTTGTGGCGGCTGTCCGCGTAAGCCGTCATTACCCCCCAACTCAATGACCACAAGGTCTGGACGATGCGTCTGCAACAGTTTCGGCAGTCTGGCCAGCGCTCCACTGGTGGTTTCTCCACTGACACTTGCATTGACCACTTTATGCTGTTTCGGATACTGTTGCTCTAAACGTTTTTGTAATAAATGTACCCAGCCTTGTTGTGGCTGAATACCGTAACCAGCACTTAAACTATCACCTAAAATCATAATCGTCTTTGCTGATACCCCGAGCGGTAACAGGCACAGACTGAGCAAAAACAAGTAAGACAATACCCGAGTTTTCTGATTAAGATCTTTCATATAGGACACGTATGATTCAAAGTAGCAACGATTCGAACATCATGCCACAGGCGATTATTTCTGCCCAGAAATTGACACAAAAGATACAACTTTCACAAAAACAGCTGACTATTTTTGAGGATCTTGATCTGGAGATTATGGCAGGCGAGCAGGTGGCAATTACCGGTCGTTCCGGCTCGGGGAAATCCACATTGCTAGGCATTCTGGCAACGCTGGATCAGGCCAGTTCAGGCCAGCTCATCGTCAGTGGCGAGTCGGTTTCTACCTTGAATGAAGAACAACGTGCGTTGGTGCGCCTGAAAAATATCGGGTTTGTGTTTCAGTCTTTTCAGCTCTTGCCACATCTGACTGCCCTTGAAAATGTCATGCTGCCACTGCGTTTACAGCCCAGTTTCAAATATGCAGAAGCTGAACAAAAAGCCTTGGCGCTACTGCATAAAGTTGGTCTGGATCGGCAGGCACAACAAACCCCGAAAGTCCTGTCTGGCGGGGAGCAGCAGCGTGTCGCGATTGCCCGGGCATTGGTCAGTGAACCGAAAATTATTTTTGCCGATGAACCCACAGGCAATCTCGACGGTGAAACTGCCAAGGAAATTGAACAGCTTTTGTTTCAGTTGAATCGGGAACTGGGTACGACCTTGGTGCTGGTGACGCATGACCGCAAACTGGCACAGCAATGCCAGCGACATTTTGAACTGCTGAATGGCCAGCTGATTGAACATCCGAGTGGAGGATGAGATGAACCCTTTATTTCGTCCTCTACTCACACAAAGTTTTAAAAGTACCGGAATTTATCTGTTAATTATTGCCTTAACGCTGGCGATCAGTGCAACAACAGCACTCAAGTTTAGCAATGAACAGATTCAAAATGCAGTGGCCTTGCAGGCCGCAGAAATGCTGGCCGGTGATCTGGTACTTTCGGACAATGAGCCTCTACCAAAAGAATGGCGTGATCAGGCCAAACAGCTGGATTTACAGCAGTCAGAAGTCACTTTCTTTAGCACCATGGCCTATACCGATGAACAGTTTGTCATGGTCAATGTCAAAGCCATTGATCAGGCTTTTCCCTTGCGTGGCGAGCTGCAGCTGCAGCCTGCAAAAACGAAGATTCAATCGGGTGAAATCTGGCTCAGTCCACGGGCTATGGACCTGCTCAAAGTCAAACTGGGCGATCAGCTGAATATTGCCGATGCGGCGTTTAAAGTCACAGCCAAGATTGAACAGGATTCTAATCAGGAGCTCGGATTTTCTGGCTTTTCGCCAACGGTGATTATCTCCCAGGCGGATGTGGCGCGAACCAATGCGATTCAGGTGGGTAGCCGGATTGAATATCGCTTGCTCATGGCGGGTTCTCCAGACAGTACGCAAGAATATGAAGCTTTATTTAAGCAGCAGCTCAAATCCGAAAACGGCTCGGCTGAAACGCCAGCAGAAGTGCAGGGACAGGAATTTGAAGAGCAAAGCAGTCTCCGGTTACGCAATGCCAGTGAGGGCAATACCCGCTTAATGAAGCCGATTGCCAACCTGGATACCTTCCTGCAACTGGCCAATATTCTGACCATTCTATTATGTGGTATCGCGATTGCTCTCACTGCGCAGCGTTATGTCCAGCAGAATCAAGATCATATTGCCTTGATGCGTTGTATCGGTGCGACCAAACAGCAGATTTTATCGGCTTATCTGGCCTTGCTCGGTACAGTACTGCTGATTGCCATGTCGATTGGTACGGTGGTCGGCATTGGTCTGGGTTATGGGTTATTACAGTTAATGCTGCAACTGATTCCCAACTTAGAAATTGAATTCTCTGCTATGGCGATGCTGCTCGGGCCATTACCAGTCGCGATGCTGACCAGTGCGGTGGTGCTGTTGGGCTTTGTCATGCCGAGCCTATTGCAACTGTTGAACACGCCACCAATTCGAGTAATCCGCCAGCAGGAAAAATCAGTGCAATCCATGCTGTGGATGCTGCTGACCGGAACGCTGAGCCTGATTATTTTTAGCGTGATTTTAACCGAAAATCTGCTCCTGACTGCCTGGGTGATTGGCGCGATTATTGTGTTATGTGCAGTGTTGTATCTGACGGTATGGTTGATCTTAAAACTGCTGCGCAATCAGAAATTGAATCTGTCAGCCTATGTACGAACACCATCTCAAACAGCCTTACAGATTACCGCTTTGGCCTTGGGTCTCAGTCTGATTACAGTATTAGCCGTATTGCGCACAGATCTATTAGAGCGTTGGCAGCAACAGTTGCCGCAAGGTACACCAAATCAGTTTGTGTATGGTTTGCCGCCGTTTGACATGCCAGATCTAAAAGCTCAAATTGAGCAAAATGGCTGGAAAAGTACACCGCTTTATCCGAACGTTCGTGGGCGTCTGGTGGCCAAAAATGATCAGCCTTTTGCTCCAGAATTAGTCAAAAGCAATAATACTTTAAAACGTGAGCTGAACCTGACCCAGTCCGACAGCTATCCACAGGATAATGTGATTATTCGTGGTGACGCAGCTTTGCAACAGGTCGGCACGGTATCGGTCGAAGCCAATACTGCTGAAGAATTAGGCATCAAGATTGGCGACAAGCTCAGTTTCAGTTTGCCCGAAGGTGTGCTGGAAGCGAAGGTTATCAATTTAAGAACGGTCGAGTGGGAAAGTTTTAGTCCGAATTTCTTCTTTATTTTTGCCCCGAATAGCATGGATGCCAATGCCGGAAGTTATCTGGGCAGTTTCTATGTGCCGGAACAAGATAAGGACAAACTGGTGTCTGTGATCCAGCAATTTTCCAATACGGTGTTTATTGATGTCAGCCTGATTCTGGAAGAGATCAAGCGTATTGTGAATGTACTGGTGCAGATCGTGACGATTCTGGCCGTGTTGGTTAGTATCTCCGGTTTTCTGGTACTGATGGCTTGTCTGAACCTGCTCATGGATGAACGCAAACGTGAAGTGGCCTTGCTACGGTCATTTGGCAGCTCCAAACAAAAACTGAAAACCATGATGAGTCTGGAAATTGGTTTTATCGGACTGTTTGCCGGAGTGGTTTCCTGTCTGTTTGCCGAAGTGATTAGCGCAATCGCCAGTTATCGTATGGATTTAATGATTCAGCCACACTGGGAAATCTGGATTATCCTGCCGATTTTCATGACTGTGTTATGTGCGCTGATTGGCCGTTATCGTCTGAGCTATCTGTCGGACATTCCGCCCTTACAAAGCTTGCGTGAGATGAATCAGTAAGATTCATCTCCATGGCTTTTTAAATTCGCTGGCATTTAAAGCGGTAATGATTTAAAGCTGCAATTGTTGTCGCATCAGGTCGAGAATATCTTGCCACAGTGGGCGAATTGCTTCGATCAAGGCCAAGTTATGTTGATAAAGCAGCACACAGAGGCCGAAACCAATCACTAAAGCGATCAGATTGATCATGCGGCTATGCTGCATTTTTTGTCCGGCGTACCACAGCAAGGTTAAAAAAGCGCCCATCAACATGCCGCCAATATGTGCTGCATTGTTGATTCCGCTGATCATAAAGCCCATGGCCAGGTTCAGACCCATCACCATCACCAAGGTCTTTTTATCCAGAATAAAACGTTGCTGGGGCAGCATCGGCAACAGGGCCAATACCGTCAGTGAAGCGCCGAGTCCCATCACCGCACCGGATGCACCGGCACTGACCGCCGGCAATAAACTTGGGTTGGCCACACCCCCTGCAATCAGATCATAGCTGTCCTGAATGTTCATATAGCCACTGAGCAAACTGCCCATTAAGCCGGCACACAGGTATAAGCCAATAAAATACATCCGGCCAAACAGTTGTTCGGCAACACTACCAAAAATATACAAGGCCCACATATTCAACATCAGGTGAATCAGGCCAAAATGGAAAAACATGCTGCTAAACAAACGCATGGGTTCCGCTAAATAGGTTAAAGGTGCATAATCGGCACCCCAGAGAATCGCATCTCGGGTACTCGGCTGGCTGATATCCATACCATTGATGGCCTGCCAGCCAAATAATCCGACATTAATCGCGATTAAAATGGCCGTGATCCACCAGAGCTGCATTTCAAGTTTGCGGTGTACGACAGGGGGAGCGTATTTAGACATGCTATTTTTTTTGCTGTGATTGTATATTTCGAATAAGCTTAACACGAAAAATCAAATTTTCAGGAGTAACGCACTGACATGAAAGCCTTTCTGATCCGCACGATATTAGTCATCGTCAGTGTGATTTTACTGATTCAATTGTGGATCTTTGCCAGTCTGGCCTGGTGGCGAACCAATCCGGTCAATACCACCATGATGATGCGGATTGATTACTGGACGGAACCTTCCAAAGCCATTCAACATCAATGGCGTCCCTATGATGAGATCAGCCTGAATCTGAAACGTGCCATTGTCACTGCAGAAGATGGAAAATTCATTCATCACCATGGTTTTGACTGGGACGGCATTCAAACTGCGCTGAATAAAAACCGGGATCAGGGCCGGGTGGTGGCTGGGGGGTCTACCATTTCCCAGCAATTGGCGAAAAACCTATTTCTGGTTAATAAGCGTTCATTTGTACGTAAAGGCCAGGAAGCGGTGGCCACCTGGATGATGGAACGCATGTGGTCGAAACAGCGGATTCTGGAAGTCTATTTAAACTCGATTGAATTTGGTGACAATATCTATGGCGTAGAAGCCGCAGCCAAACATTATTTTGGCAAAACTGCGCAAAGCCTGACTCAGGATCAAGCGATCTTTCTGGCGGCCATTCTGACCAATCCAAAATATTTTCAGGATCATCGCAACTCCTCTGCCTTAAATGCACGCAAGCGCATGATTCAGCGTTATATGCGTTATGCAGAATTGCCTTAAATAATTATTTAAAGAAAAAGCCCAGTTTTTGGGCTTTTTTTTATGAAATTGTCATCAATTTGAAGCATACTTGAACTGATAAGCACAATTTTAAATCCGCATAGGTTTGATATGAATACGGCAGCCAGCACTACTTCAGCACAGCCCGAATATACATATAATGATCGTTATATAAATCGTGAACTGTCTATTTTAGACTTCCATTTACGCGTCCTGGAACAGGCTGTCGATCCTTTACATCCCTTGCTTGAACGCATGAATTTCCTGTTAATTTTCTCGCGTAATCTGGACGAATTTTTTGAGATTCGGGTCGCAGGAATGATGGAACAGTTAGATTTGGACAATGAAAGTCGCAGTCCGGATGGCCTGACCCCAAAGCAGGTGCTGGAACAGATTTCCAAAACTGCACATGCTGCGATTGAACGCCAGTACCGTATTTTAAATGAAGAAATTTTGCCAAAACTGCGTGAGGAAGATATCTGTTTCTTGCGCCGTGGTGAACTGACTCCGGCACAATCGGCCTGGGTGAAAAAATATTTTCAGGAACAGGTTGCGCCCGTCCTGACGCCAATTAGCCTAGACCCTGCACATCCGTTTCCACGTCTGGTGAATAAATCACTGAACTTTATTGTGACTCTCGAAGGTAAAGATGCCTTTGGCCGTCAGATTGATCTGGCTGTGGTGCCAGCGCCACGTTCGTTACCACGCGTGGTACGTCTGCCAGATGAATTAACCGATGGCAAAGAGCATCATGTGATGCTGTCCGCGATTATTCATGAACATGTTTCGGATCTGTTCCCGGGCATGACAGCGACTGGTTGCTATCAGTTCCGTGTCACGCGTAATGCCGATCTGGCCCTGAATGAAGATGTTGAAGATTTGGCTAAGGCGCTTAAAGGCGAACTCAGTTCACGCCGTTTTGGCCGTGCTGTACGTCTGGAAGTGACAGAAAACTGTCCGCAGCATATTTATGAATATCTGCTGAATGAATTTGATCTGGAAGAAGAGCAGCTTTATAAAGTCGCAGGCCCAGTTAATCTGGCGCGCTTATTGTCTAATTTCAAGCGCCCGCATTTACGCTATGATTCACATACCCCGATCATTCCCAAAGTACTAAAAAAATCTGAAAATATTTTTAGTGCCATGCAAAAACAGGATATCTTGCTGCATCATCCGTTTGAGTCTTTTGCACCGGTCATTTCATTGTTGCGTGAAGCTGCACGTGATCCACAAGTGCTGGCGATCAAACAGACCTTGTACCGCAGTGGCCCGGATTCTGAAATCGTGCAGGTGCTGGCGGAAGCTGCCCGCAATGGCAAGGAAGTCACGGCCGTGATTGAATTGCGTGCACGTTTCGATGAAGAATCCAATATCGAAGTGGCCAATGTCCTGCAAGAAGCCGGTGCGGTAGTGGTCTATGGCATCGTTGGCTATAAAACCCATGCCAAAATGATTCTGGTGGTACGCCGGGAAAATAATAAACTGGTGCGCTATGTGCATCTGGGAACCGGCAACTATCATGCCGGCAATGCGCGAATCTATACCGATTATGGTTTGCTCACCACGGATAAAGACCTGTGTGAAGATGTGCACCGTATCTTTCAGGAGCTGACCGGTATGGGAAAAATGGCCAAGCTGAAAAAGCTGTTACATGCGCCATTTACCTTACATACCCAACTCATTAATTATATTGATAATGAAATCGTGAATGCCAAGGCAGGGAAACCGGCGCAGATCATAGTTAAAGTCAATGCGCTGACCGAAATGCAGTTGATCAATAAACTCTATGAAGCTTCTCAGGCGGGGGTACAAATTGACCTGATTATCCGCTCGATTTGTAGTTTGCGTCCGGGATTGCCAGGTTTGTCTGAAAATATTCGGGTACGTTCGATTGTCGGGCGTTTCTTGGAACATACCCGCGTGTATTATTTCAGCAATAACGGTAATGCACGGGTTTACTGTTCAAGCGCAGACTGGATGGATCGTAACCTGTTTAACCGGGTCGAAGCCTGCTTCCCAGTAGAAGATGAAGCGTTGAAAAAACGCATCTATCAACAGGGGCTACTTAACTATCTGAAAGATAATCAGCAATCCTGGTTATTACAAGGGGATGGAACCTGGCTGCGGGCACAGCTGCAAGAAGGTGAAAAGCCACATAATGCTCAACGCATTTTATTGGACTTGTTTAAATAAATGCTCTCAAGAGGCTGAAAATTCAGCCTCTTTTCTATCCAGAAAATAGCATTCAAGGGTTTTAATCAGAGGATATCAGCAGTTTGCGATAGATCTGTTTGACCTGGGCATACATCTGATAGTCAGTCAGCTGGAGCTGGTGCTGTATGTCTACTGGGGGGTTTTGCTGGCTGAGTAAGCGTAAGAGCTGCAATTCGGTTACCTTGAGACAGGGTTTCCCAGTGAGCTGGTACAGGATATGTTCTGCCAGTTCAGCATGGATATAGGCACCGCCGCGCAAGACAATTTTCAGGCTTTCAGCAAACTGGATGAATGAAGCCTGAGGTTGGATATAGCTATTTGCACCAGATAAGATTGCTGAATAAATGAGTGCTGTGGATTCACTCTTGAGTACGGCAACTACAGGTGTACTTGGGGTATGCTGTTTCATCTGGCCGATGAAATGAATCTGTGAGGCTTCTGTCAGGTGATAAAGAATCAAGTTAGGCAGATGTTCGGCAATCATCTCTTGTGCAGATTGGAAATTGTCTGCATACAGCAGCATATCTGGTTGATAGCCCAGTTGTTGCAGTACAGTCTGAGTTTTGGACAGGTTCAGGTCAGTAAATGAAGCGATGACTAAAACCGGTGCAGGCAAGAGGGCAGCCAATAAGCTCAATCCTGTTGATTCTAAGAGAAGGCTATACTGTGGATGAAGCAAAATAAAATGAATATCCCAAAAAATAGGGATTTAACGATAATCACCTCATCTTCGTCTTAAATAGCATTTATTACAGATTAAAACCGATGACATTAACAGTCAGCTTGAGACTTTAGCAGGTCTATGATGGTTGGTTATATCCACTTTGAGATATAAAAAAAGGAGCAACGGGTGTGCTCCTTTTAATCATCTAAAATTTTAGCTCAAGCAGCATTGTGCTGAGTGATTTTTTGGAAAATCTGTAATAACACATCAAACTCGCTTTGTAGCGGCGTACTTTTACGCGTCACCAATGCCAGGGTGCGACTTGGCGCAGAGTTGATTGGCTTGACCAGAATCTCAGGGTTGGCTTTGATCATATTGGTATAAATCGCAATTTCTGGCAATAAAGTAAAACCAAGATTTGCAGAGACCATTTCGATTAAAGTCGGCAAAGAGCTGGCTTTTAAACGATGATCATTTTTACGCTCACCAATCGGGCAGGCACTCAGGGCATGATCACGTAAGCAATGACCTTCCTCAAGTAACATCAGGCGAGACAGATCAAGATCTTCCAGAGAATTCGCTTGTGCAGCGTGTTGGTCTGATTTTTGATAAACCAGATACAGATTCTCTTTGGCAATCTCGGCCACTTTCAGGCCACGTGTATCGAAAGGTAGCGCCAAGGCCACCATATCCAGGTTGCCATGTTCCAGTTTTTCTACAATTTTCTCGCTTTGTGCTTCATGCAGATGCAACTGGATTTTTGGTAATTGTTTATGCACTTCTTCTAGCAGCTGTGACAGCAGGAAGGGAGCAATCGTAGGAATCACGCCAAGATGTAAATCACCGGTTAAGGGTTCACTCATCTCACGACTTAAGCGCATCAAGTCCTGAGCATCAGCCAGTAGAACACGTGCGCGTGCAACCACTTGTTCACCAAGAGGCGTTAAACGAACATTCTGGCGGTCGCGTTCAACAAGTACGCCACCGAGTAAACGCTCCAGCTCCATAATGCCGCCAGACAAAGTTGACTGGGTGACAAATGAGCGGCGAGCAGCTTCTGTAAAATGTAGCGTCTCTGACAGTGTTACGAGGTATGACAGCTGTCTTAAGGAGGGTAGTGCAGCCATAGTGTCCTAATGTTTATGATTTAAAATGATCAGCAAATAATTCGCTAAGATATGGAATAAAATGCGGTGGGATATCATGCCCCATTCCATCAATTAATTCAAATTTAGCCCCTGGAATCGCTTTTGCAACGGCCTTGCCATGACTGGGAGGCAGCAATCGATCACGAGCACCATGAACCACCAGGGTCTCTTGCTTGATTTGCTTGTTCAGTTGCAGCAATGAACCTGTACATAATATTGCTAAAAACTGTTGAAGTACACCGGCAGGATAGTAACTTCGTTTATATAATTTACGTGCGGTCTGCACCGCTTCCAGATGATTGACATAACCTGGCGAACCGATGATGTTAAACAGTTTTAGACTATGATCTACAATACCATCTTCATCTGTTGAAGCCGGTTTGTCAATCAAACTAAAGAGTTGCTTGGGAAAGGGCGGTGGCAGTAGCGGCTGATTGTTGCTGGTAAACAGTAAACCCAGTTTTTTGACTTTGTCTGGATAGCGTGCCGCCAGAATCTGGGCAATCATGCCACCCATGGATGCACCCAATACATCAACCTGATCCAGCCCCATTTTTTCAATCAGCAGACTGACATCTTCAGCCATATCATACAGGTCATAAGGTGCACCCTGATTGCCCAGACCGAGCACAAAACGGCTCATCATTTTCAGGGTGTTCAGGCGTGGACCCTTGTTATGGATTTTTGAAGACAGGCCAATATCGCGATTATCAAAACGTACCAGATGGAAACCTTGATCAATCAATGATTTACAAAAAAAGTCAGGCCAGTACAGCACCTGCGCACCCAGTCCCATAATCAGGAGCAGCGTAGGATGTTCCGGATTTCCGCCCACCTCGACATGTAATTCCACACCATTACCCAGATCAACTCTGGTTTCACGCATGAAAGAACTATATGGAGAAAGATTAAACTGTAATGCGCTGTGCATAATTGCTGTCCTAATTAAAGGATATTTTGTTTAAAAAATATCCTGAGTATTAAACCTCTAAACCACAGCAGGAATCAAGTCAGGAACCTGCTTGGTCAAAGACAGACGTTGTTTGCCCGCAGTTGCACCCAAGAGTACAAAGCCACGTAAAGTGCCGCTACCGTCGATGGCTTTGGCCAGCATGCCATCTTCCAGCTCTTCAGTTTCCCAGGTGACCTCAACATCGACTGGTGCAGGCAGGACAGTTAAAGGTGCAGCAGGCGTTTTCACTGCCACTGGCATAGCCGGATAATGTACAGCCGTATGTTCGCCATTCAGGGTTTTTGCCAGCGCGCGCGCCTGTTGCATGATGGGCATGACATAAGGCAATAAGGTACCATTCACTTCAGCACAGTCACCTACGGCATAAATATCGGCATGATTGGTTTCCAGTTGCGCCGTGGTTAAAATTCCACGACTGGTATGAACATCTGCCTGTTTGGCCAAAGAAATATTCGGCTGTAGACCTACCGCAGACAAAACCACATCAGCAACGAGAGACTGACCATTGGCCAGCATGACCAAATAGTCACCATTTTCAGCACGAGAGACCTTCTCGACCGTGGTGCCCAAGACGAAATGAATGCCGGTTTCTTCAAGGTTTTTCTGGAAGGCCGTTGCAACATGTTCAGGTAATAAACGGCCCAGCGGTTGAGGTGCTAGATCGATCACTGTGACCTGATGCTCGGTATTTTGCAGGTCATTGGCAAATTCGCAACCAATCAGGCCTGCGCCTAAAATCACCACGCGTTTATCTTCACGTGCCGCCAGATTGCTGCGGAACGTCTTATAGTCACTTAAATTATTCACCACATGAATGTCATCACTGGCATCACCGGAAATGGCTAAACGTACCGGGTTGGCACCGACCGCCAAGACCAGTTTGGAATAATTCTGTGTGCTTTCCTGACCATCTTTCTCAAGTACCAGCTGATGATCTTCCGGATGAATGGCTTTGACCCAAGTCTGCTGTTCAATCCGCATATTCAGTTGTGCCGACATTTTTGCAGCATCGCCCAATGCAATCTGTTCAGGCGCTTTTTTGCCAACCAAAGCATTGGAAAGGGTAGGTTTGGCATAATTTATCGCATCATCCGCGCAAATCATCAGCAGTTCATGCTCTGGATTAAGTTTGCGAAATTCACGTGCTACAGCATAACCTGCCATACCTGAACCAATAATAACGATAGGATGCATAGTCGTTTCCATGCTGTAGGGCTCTCCATGCTGTTTTATATGAGGATAAAAAGGACATAAAAAAAGACCATATCGACATGGTCTTTAACTGGGCGTGCTCAGACTTCGATCATTTCGAAATCGACTTTAGACACGCCACAATCTGGACAGGTCCAGTCATCCGGGATATCTTCCCATTTGGTTCCCGCCACGATGCCGTCTTGAGGCCAACCTTCCGCCTCGTCATAAATCCATCCACAAACGATGCATTGATACTTTTTCATGTAACTCTCCAAAACTGAGCAAGTGTAACCGTCAGCTTAAAATCCATAAAATGGCAAGACTCTAAAAGAATATGACTTTTTAACAGTGAACATATTTGGCTAAATTTTTACGCAGTTCTATTCAGAAAGTAAAGTGAATAAAAGCTTAATCAGCGAAATTAGCAGCAGAATGACTTTGGGATTCAGTATTTCTCTGAAAATGAGTCAAATCGGCTTTGCTGGCAAATGCTGTGGAGTGATGAAGCGGCTGCTGTGGCAAAATTTAGCTTAAATGAGGCGTTATAGACCAAAGTCGTGCAGTAAAAACTGAGGTTTTTATATAATTTAGAATCAGTAAAGTCTGGATTAAATATTTTTATAATAAATGAATTTAATAAAATCAATAACTTGTGCTTAAATATTGAGTTTTTATTATACAGCTCGGCTTGTTCATTGGCTGGAAATAGGTTTAAAATTCGCATATTCCTTTTCTTTTTTTAAGATCTCCCATGAGCAATTTGTCTACTTCTTTGTGGTCTCACATTCGTACGGTCCAAGATTTTCCAAAACCAGGAATTTGCTTTTATGATTTGACCCCACTTTTCATGAGCAATATTGGTCCATTGACTGATGCCCTGATTGCCAGCATTCCTGCTGACAAACTGGCAGAAGTAGAAAGCTTTATCGCAGTGGAAGCACGTGGTTTTGTGTTGGCGAGCCTGTTGGCACAACGTACCGGCAAAGGCTTGTTATTGGTGCGTAAAGCAGGAAAATTGCCGCCTCCAGTCGTGGGTGTCGGTTATAGCCTGGAATATGGTCTGGATCGTTTAGAAATGTCTGCGGAAGTTCAGTCTCAGAAAGTCATCATTGTTGATGATGTTCTGGCAACAGGCGGAACTTTAAAAGCGGTAAATGAATTGGCACTCAAATGTCAGCATGAAGTACTAGGTGCAAGTATCTTTCTTGACCTTCCTGATTTGCATGCTGAATTAGGTCTGGATATCTGGTCAGTACTGGATGATAAATCTCAGCCTGAAGCTGCGGTTGCCTAAATTGTAGATTTAAAAAAAAGCTCCTCAATATCGGTAATGTCGGTCAGTTAAGAAATTGACTGGCATTTTCTTTTTTAAATTCATGATCATATTTGACAAGTAGAAAAGTCATCCGCAACTGTTTGAGGCAGGACTAGATTTAAAAATGATTGTTTCTGCGACAAATTTACTAGTCGATGGTGGCTGACGAGTTTTGCGGTGAGGAGTGTTGCTCCGCAAGATGCCTTCCTTGCGAAGCTTCGCTTCTCATTTGGGCGAAACCAAAGTAACAAATTATTTTCAAGTATTTGATTTATAAAGTTAAGACTCCGCCGTGAATGACTAAAAAGTTAAAGAGTCTATTTCTAAACTCCTTAACTGATCAGCATTACCTCAATATCGGGGCTTTTTTATTGTCTGATAAAATGATGTTCAATTTCCTGAATCAGCGTATTAATCTGTTCAGGATGTTCTAGTCGATGATGGCCGCCATCAACTGCCTGAATTTGCATATAGTCTTCAAGCTGTGCCTGAACCGCATGCATATCCAGAATTTCATCGCCCAGTTCTAGATAGGCAAACTGCGGAATATCATGCTGTAAATCGCCATGACAAATTGCCGGATAATCATCTCTGAAATTGGGTTGCAAAATGGGATTCGCCACCACACAGGGAAGGTGATAAGCCTGCGACATTTTCAGTGCCCAATAGCCGCCAAGATTATGACCCACCAGAATATCCGGTTTGATGGTTTCAATCATCTCATGATAAAAATTGGTGACCGAATTATAGCTCAGATTACGATAATCGACATCAATACAATATTTATGCACGACATTAATTGCATGAAACTTGGTGGATTCTCTGGAGGAATCTAAGCCATGTAAAAACAAAATCTTAGACATAATCTTACTCATTTTTATGGGGCATGCCATATTGGTATTTATTGATTGGCACATCATCTTCAATCTGAGCATCATTGTAGAACGTGTGGACATTCAAGGCAGTTAGCTATTGGTCTAAGCCAGCATTTTTCTGCGCAGTGATTTGCTCTACCTCGTCACACACTAGGACTTTCATCTAAGTAATCGCATAATCGGTCCCAAATCGAGCTGAATTGTATTGGTAGAGTGGATTAGATTGACGGGATAAGGTTGGGAAAATGCCAAGATAGTGGATTTTTCCAAAGAAAAGCCGCTTCCTGAGAGTGTTTAAGCTACGATTTGGGTAGGATTTCTGCTATTCTATGCAACTTCTATTTTTTAACTAATCTTATTCGAGGCAGAGATGACGCAAACTAACGCTCAATCGACTTCTGAACAAATCATTTCCGAAAACGATTTAATTGCACAGCGTCATGCCAAGTTAAAGCAAATCGAAGCTCAGGCACAAGAAACTGGTAAAAGCCCATGGCCAAATACCTTTAAGCGTGAGCATTATGCCCAAGATTTACAAGACCAGTTCGCTGATAAATCTAAAGAAGAAATTGAAGCAGGCGAAAAGGTCTACGTCAAAGTTGCCGGTCGTGTGATGTTAAACCGTGGTTCATTTATTGTGATCCAGGACATGACAGGTCGTATTCAGCTTTATGTCGCCCGTAAAGAACTCGCTGCAGATGTACTTGCGACCATCAAAGGTCTAGACCTTGGCGACATTATTGCAATCGAAGGTTATATCGGTCGTTCAGGCAAAGGCGATCTGTATGTACACATCGAACATTTTGAATTATTAACCAAATCATTGCGTCCGCTGCCAGACAAGTTCCACGGTCTGAATGATACTGAAGTGAAGTATCGTAAACGTTATCTTGATCTGATCGTGAACGAAGAAACCCGTAAAACGTTTGAAATTCGTGCCAAAGTGGTTGCAGGTATTCGTGCCTTCCTGACTGAAAAACGTTATATGGAAGTTGAAACGCCAATGATGCATGTGATCCCAGGCGGTGCTTCTGCGCGTCCGTTTGAAACGCATCATAATGCACTAGATATGCCATTGTTCTTGCGTATTGCGCCAGAGCTTTATTTAAAACGTTTGGTGGTGGGTGGTTTTGAACGTGTGTTCGAAATTAACCGTAACTTCCGTAACGAAGGGGTATCTACGCGTCACAACCCAGAATTCACCATGATTGAATTCTATCAAGCCTATGCAGATTATAAAGATCTGATGGAATTGACCGAGCAGATGCTGGAAAAACTGGCGCTGGATATCTTGGGTTCGACCGATGTACCTTATGGTGATGAAGTGTATAGCTTCAAAGGGCCATTCAAGAAAATTTCAATGTTTGATGCAATTCTGGAAAATAACCCGCAATTTACTCCGGAAAATGTCAATGACCGTGAGTTCCTGGCAAAATTCCTTCAAGAAGAATTGAAAGAGCAAGTGAAGCCAGGTTTTGGTCTGGGTAAACTGCAAACGATTGTGTTTGAAGAAACAGTTGAAACCAAACTGCGTCAACCAACATTCATTACGGAATATCCAGCGGAAACTTCTCCATTGGCACGTCGTAATGATGATAATCCGCACATCACCGACCGTTTTGAATTCTTTATTGGTGGTCGTGAACTGGCAAATGGCTTCTCGGAATTAAATGATCCAATCGACCAGGCGGAACGTTTCCAGGCACAGGTTGCGGAAAAAGATGCGGGTGATGATGAAGCGATGCATTATGATGCAGACTTTGTAGAAGCACTGGAATATGGCCTACCGCCAACAGCCGGTGAAGGTATTGGTATTGACCGTCTGGTGATGATCTTTGCTAATGCAGCAAGTATCCGTGATGTGATCTTGTTCCCGCATATGCGTCATAAAAATGCATAAGTGCTGAATTTTAGAAAACCCGCTTAGGCGGGTTTTTTTATGCTTTAAATCGCTATACTAAAAAATTAAAGACAAAAAAAACGCAATGATTGGGGTGATCATTGCGTAGAAAAAGGAATGTTTTTTCAAACTACATCAAGCTTAACTGTGGAGAGAGTTAAATCTGATTCCTTACTGTATGTAGCTATAATACGACCCGATAAGGCTTGACTCAGCAGCATTCATGTTAATAGATGTTAATTAAGGTTAAAACTATGGAGATTCTATGGGCGAGTTTGCTGCTTTATCGTGCATAAACACCTCGCAATAAAAAAGCCCTTCATATGAAGAGCTTTAGGTGATCATTTTATGTTAGAAACGGAATACACCTAAACCGGTTTTCACTTCATCTAAAGTCGCCTGGGTAATATCACGACATTTATCTGTTCCGGTCTTTAAAATATCCATAATATAGTCAGGGTCTTTAGCCAGTTCAATACGGCGCTCACGGATTGGACCAATCAATTCTTTGAGAATGCCTTCCAGACGTTTTTTCACTGTACCATCGCCTAAACCACCACGACGGTAGTATGCCTTAAGCTCTTCCAGTTCTTCTTTGTTTGGATCAAAAGCGTCCAGATAAGTGAATACTACATTGCCTTCAACCTGACCTGGGTCTTCCACACGAAGATGATTCGGATCGGTATACATGGCATTGACGGCTTTTTTAATATCTTTATCTGTCGCATCCAGCACAATGGTATTGCCCAAAGATTTTGACATTTTCGCTTTGCCATCAAAACCAGGGAGGCGGCCGACATTAGACAGTAGCGCTTTACATTCTGGTAACAGGTCATGACCGATTTGACGGTTCAGACGACGCACGATTTCATTGGTCTGTTCGATCATTGGAATCTGATCTTCACCCACAGGAACAACAGTGGCCTTGAATGCTGTAATGTCGGCAGCCTGAGCCACCGGGTAACACAAGAAACCTGCTGGAATATCGCGCTCAAAACCACGCATCTGGATTTCAGATTTAATGGTCGGATTACGCTCAAGACGTGAAACAGTCACGAAATTGAGGTAAAGCATCGTCAGTTCGTTTAAGGCAGGTAAACATGACTGAACACAAATTGTAGTTTTAGTTGGATCAATACCGACAGCCAGATAATCCGTTGCCACTTCAATAATGTTACGACGTACTTTTTCAAAATTATCGGCATTATCGGTGAGTGCTTGAGCATCAGCAAGTAACAAGTGTTGATGGTGAGAATCTTGCAGGCCTACACGAGAGCGTAATGAACCGACAAAGTGGCCGAGGTGAAGTTGTCCGGTAGGACGGTCGCCCGTCAAGATCACTGGACGATTATCTTGATTACTCATTATTTATTCCAAAGGGTAGTCAGTACTACAGCTGTATTTTAACGAATGGCAACATTGTACGGTATTCTGTTTTTGATTGTCAGCCAGAAAAAAAGCTGTATTAAAAAAATCTTATTAATTAAACAAGTGAATACAATATTTTTAAGAATTTTGATTAAAATAAACTGAAATATGATAAGGATAATAAATATGGCGAGCAGTTTATTACTATTATTAGATGATATTGCGACGGTCTTGGATGATGTGGCTGTGATGAGTAAAATGGCAGCCAAAAAAACAGCAGGCGTCCTCGGTGATGATCTGGCTTTAAATGCACAGCAAGTGTCAGGCGTACGGGCAGATCGTGAATTGCCGGTAGTCTGGAAAGTGGCCAAAGGTTCTTTTGTCAATAAGCTGATTTTAGTGCCGCTGGCCTTGTTAATCAGCTTTATTGCCGGCTGGCTGATTAACCCCTTATTGGTGCTGGGTGGTTTGTTTCTGTGTTATGAAGGCGTGGAAAAAATCGTACACACCTTGTATACACCGAAGGCCAAGGATGCTGAACAGGCACGTGAGCAACTGATCCAGACTGAAACAGATTTGCACCAGTTTGAAAATGAAAAAGTCAAAGGCGCGATTCGCACCGACTTTATCCTTTCGGCTGAAATTATCGTGATTACCTTGGGGACGGTGGCAGCAGCCTCTATGCTGACCAAAGTTACCGTTTTAAGCCTGATCGCGATCGTGATGACCATCGGGGTCTATGGTTTTGTTGCCCTGATTGTCAAACTGGATGATATCGGTCTGCATCTGACCGAGCAGCAGTCCGATTTTAAACAACAAATAGGACGCGGCTTGTTGGCATTTGCCCCGATTCTGATGAAAATTTTATCAGTTGTTGGAACTGCAGCGATGTTCCTGGTCGGTGGGGGAATTATTAATCATGCTATTCCTGTTATTCACCACTTTACTGAAGATAGTGTTAGCTATGTACAGGATATTCCCAGTATCGGAAATATTGTAGGTGCCCTGACACCGACCTTGATTAATTTCGCCGTGGGAATTTTAGCGGGTCTGCTGGTGATGCTGGTCATCAGCCTGATTAAAAAAATCTGGCCCAAATCATCAAAAGCTTAAGATGCAAAAATATCTGCAAATTGAGCAGATGAAGAAAAGGAAAAAACTATGCGTTGGAAAGGTCGTCGTGTCAGTAGTAATGTAGAAGACCGTCGCGGTGGTGGTGCCAAAGCTGGCGGAATCAGTATTATTGGGTTGATTGTGGCTTTTGTGGCCTGGAAATTCTTCGGCGTCGATCCACAGCAAGCTTATCAAACCACCAAACAGGTCACCCAAGGCGTATCGGGTACGGCGGAAACACGGGGGCTGGAAAATCCGACACCGGAACAGCAGGAGTCGATTGATTTTGTCGGCACCGTACTGGCAGATACTGAAGATACCTGGACTCAGGTGTTTCAGCAGCAGTTAAATCAGCAGTATGTTCCCCCGAAACTGGTTTTGTTCAATGGCATTGTGAATTCGGGTTGTGGTACGGCTCAGGCGGCGATGGGACCTTTCTACTGTCCGGCAGACCAGAAAGTTTATATCGATACCGCATTCTTTAAAGATATGCGTACTCAGATGGGGATTAGTGGGGAACAGAATGCCACCGAACTCTCCCGTAATGATCAGGCCGGAGATTTTGCGCAGGCTTATGTGGTGGCCCATGAAGTAGGTCATCATATCCAGACGATTTTGGGGATTTCCTCTCAAGTACAGCAGGCACGTCAGCAGGCAAGCGAGGTACAGAGTAACCAGCTTTCAGTGCGCCAAGAATTGCAGGCAGACTGTCTGGCTGGAGTCTGGGCCTACCATAATCATCAGCGCACCCAGTTTCTGGAACAGGGAGATGTGCAGGAAGCTATGGATGCCGCACATAAAATTGGTGATGACTATTTACAGAAACGTGCTCGCGGGCAGGTGGTACCGGACAGCTTTACCCATGGCAGCAGTGCGCAGCGCGTACAGTGGTTTAATACCGGCTTGAAATCGGGTCAGGTTTCGAATTGCGATACCTTTAACCAAAATATTTAGCTTGTTTCCAGATAAAAAAGGAGCAGGTGCCACTGCTTCTCATCATTTTAACTTTGGTTATAGTTTGAATCTATGACGTCATGAAATCCTGCTTTTGACAGGTCAAAAGCAGGCAAAAGTCTTTTGTTCGCCATACACAACATGCTTGTCGTGATGGCTAAGGTGTGACCTCCTTGTCACACTCGCATCTCCAAAATCTACTTAATTCAATTGTGGGGCAGCTGTGGAGCAGGCAATCCTTTTTTATTTATGCAGAAAACGCCGGAAATTTCTTAATATCTTGATACTGACAAATAAGGCGGCCAAAGCAAACAAGGCAATGGCAAAGACCGTATATTTGAGATTGTTGATGTCATTTTGATAGAACTGCTGCATATCATGGTTGGTATATTCGAGAGCCGTGACTTTGCCAGTCCGGCTATCTCTAAATTGAATTTTTTCAATATAAAACAGATTTCCCGCTTTAATTAGGTGGACGCTCTGGATTTGACGGGTATGTGATTGATTGTCCTCATCACTACATAAAGCACTGTAATGCTCACAATTGATTTTGGCCACATAACCATTTCCTGCAATCAGAATAAAAATGGCATTGTCCGGTCGCTGGTTATTAGATACCAAAACATACTGTTCGCCAGTTGTACTTTTCAAGGGAATACGGGTTGCCTGCTGATAATGCTGTTCTGCCTGCAGAATCTCCTGAATTTTAGCGAAGCAGGTAAAACATAAGGATAAGGTGATCAGAAAAATCACGCTCGCAAAACAAAGACGAAAAATGGTTTTGACAGTTTGGTGCATGGGAGAAAAATTCAAAATAGAAAGATGGGAAAGCAAAAGCCGAGTGCTGATCTGTATGTTAAATCATCATTCGGAAATACTGAAAAGAAACTTAACTCAATTCGATAAAAAGAGGATTAAACTTGTTTTGCTAGAATGCCTTTTTACTAATGCTCTGCTATTCAAATCTCTATTTTGACCATGCCGCTCGGCGCATATTGCTCCATCTCGCCCGACTTTAGGAAACCGAATGGGAAATTTCTTTTTTCTTCAGCTACTCACGGTGGTCTTTGCACTTTCCATTGCCACCACTATGTTTAATAAGCGTGTTTTAGGTTTTCCGCAAGCGATCGGTGTTCCGATTGTTTCGGCCATCTTTGTTTTTATTTTGCAATGGGGCGCCAGTTTATTACAAGGTAATCCATTCTTTAGTATTAATATTGACAATATCGAGCAGGCTGTTCGTAATATCGATTTTTATGACTTTCTGATCAATGGGGTGATCTGCTTTATTCTGACCTCATCTGCACTGAAGTTTAAGGTTTCAGATTTACGTAATCATTGGCGACCGATTGGTATTTTGGCAAGTTTAGCGCTGGTCTTTTGTGCGGTGTTCTTTGGTGCAGTTTTATATGGCTATCAGTTCCTGATTGGTAATCATGTGGATTTACTGGTGTTGTTATTACTTGGTGCGGCTTTGGGGGCGACTGATCCGATCGGCATTAAAGGTGTATTGAGTTCAGTTCGCGCACCGCATCATCTGATTGTCAAGCTGGAAGGCGAATCGTTATTTAATGATGCCATGTGTATCGCCTTATTTATGACCTTGCTCAATGTTCTGCAAGGCGAAAACTTTACGGTACTGGCTGTCATGCAAACTTTATTGTATGAGATTGTGGTGGCCGTACTGATTGGTCTGGGATTTGGCTTTGCAATATTAAGAATCTTGCGTGGCAAGCATGAAATGGAGTCACTGATTCTGACCACTGCTTTATTGGCATGTGGCTCTTATCTTATTGCTTTATTGGCCCATGCTTCAGCACCGATTGCCTGTGTCATTGGTGGCTTAATTGTCGGTAATAAATGGAAAGAAATTCTGGCCGATGCCGATATTGGTGACGTGAACCATTTCTGGCATACGGTTGAAGGGATTATTAACTCCTTCCTGTTTACTCTGATTGGCTTGGAGTTGTTTATTCTTGACCTGAGTACCAGTCTGGTCTTGGGCGGGATTGTGGCATTTATTATTTTACATCTAGCGCGCTTTGCTGCCAATCACTTGGCATTTGCCATGTTCCCCAAAATACGCCGAAAAAGCTATAACGGCAGTTTAACGATTTTGTCCTGGGGCGGTGTGCGTGGCGGGATTTCCCTGGCGCTTATTCTGGCGGTGGCCAATATTCCTCAGCTAGAGGCTTATAGCAGTATCTTGGTGGGCTATACCTTTATTGTGGTGCTCTTGTCGGGTCTGGTGTGTGGTCTGGGCTTACCTGCGGTGATGAATGCTTTTTACTATAATCCCGAGGAAGACACACAGGGCTTTAAAGGCTGGTACCAGCGTATGTGCCACAAGCTGAACCGTAAGGGTTTTCAATATATTGTCGGAGAAGATGTCAAAGGAAATGAAACCATCACTATTTTTCAGCCAGAGATTCTGATTGATCAGAAAGATATCGATGGTGTTGCTACCGTACATCATCCAGACAAATTTCAAGAGGTAAAACGGCTGGAAAATCCAGATAATTTCTAAAGATAAAATCCAGAAGATAAAGCGCTACTGGATTATGTTTAATAGTGAAATGAGATCGCTTGAATCAGCATTTAATCAGGCGTGATTATTTTCCTATAGCTGTTAATAGGGGGATCAGGGCGTGATCTTTTATTTAAAGGTACTATTGAACAGATGAAATGCAGCAAGACAAGTTCAGCCAGTCAGGAAATGGCAGAGATGATTTTGACTGTGGTCAGTCAGATCCCTTATGCAAAAGTTGCAACCTATGGGCAGATTGCCAGACTGGCCGGTTTACCTCAACATGCACGTTTAGTGGGTCGGGTTTTAAGCCATCTGGAAGAAAATACCGACATTCCCTGGTATCGGGTGATCAATGCACAAGCTAAAATCAGTCTGAACAAGCTTGATTCATCTGGCCAGAATATTCAGCAACAAAAGCTGATACAGGAAGGGATTGTGCTGAATGGTGATCGTGTGGATTTAAAACGCTATCAGTGGGATGGTTGGGTCTAGATATAAAAAATCCCCGCTTTTAGAAAGTGGGGATTTTGAGTTTGATGCACGGATTACTTGCGAATAACCATCACTGGAATATCGGCCTGACCTAGAATGCTTTGAGCTACGCTGCCCAGGAACAGTTTCTTGAAGCCAGTACGGCCATGTGAACCAATTATGATCAGGTCAGAATTTAAATCTTTCGCTGCTTTGACAATCTCGCTATAAATCACCTGGCCTTCAAGTAGCTGGGTATCTACTTCAACACCTGCACCAGAGAATTTTGCTTTGGCTTCATCCAGAGTTTTTAAGATCGAGGTGCGAGCACGTTCAATCAGGTCGTTGGTTTGCGCTGCAGAGATATATTCCGCAGCAATATAAGGGTCGAGTGTCAGTACCTGTACCACTGTCACTTTACTGTTAAATGCTTTGGCAACTTCGACTGCTTTATCAACGGCAGCATAAGATGTTTCCGAACCGTCAATAGGGACTAAAATATGTTCAAAAGGCATTAGAATTCTCCTGTTGGGAATTAAGTGTTATAAAAATGATGACACGTTAAACCGAGTACGAATAGTTGTTTATACTTTGATCATAGCCTGTATTGTATAAAAATAAAACCAAGTAAATACATAGGTATAATGTCTAATAGATTAAACAGTTAAACGCAGGTTTCTGAGTTTTAAGTTTCATGGTTTATTGATTTTAAATAATTGAATTATATGGATTTACAGAAATATTCAAGCTGATTGTCAATCACATTGAATGGATGCCGGGTCCAATTTGATTTGTGGTGCCAGTTGTTCATATTGATTTAAAATCGCCTGCGTCTCAGGTGCGAAAATTTGTTGTTGCAGTTGCTGGATTTTATGTTCGTTCACATGCAAACGTGCACAATAGAATGCAATCTGATTTTCTTTGGCAATGGCCAGTCGTTGAGTCTGATCATATTCCGGATAACGCTTGATTTGCTGTTGAGCCCGACTTAATTGCGCCAAGGTGCGTTTCTGTTGCATGCTCATGAATTGTTGATGATTAATCCACTGTGCCACATCGCGACGTACTCCATTGTAGTTGACAAAAATAGGAGAAATCACCTGGCAGGCGGTGATTGCTAAAGTGCTAAGTAAAAGAATCAGTATGTTGATTTTGTACATCGGTGAAAGCTCCAAGCATTAAAGTTCTTCATAAGAATATGTGAAATACCAAATAAAAAATCTAATATTGTTTAAAGTTTAAGAGTTTATTCTTCATTTGCATAAAGACTGAACATTTGTGTTTTAAAATGCTTGACGATAGCACCTGAAATTACGATAATGCGCACACAGTTTACGGCTATGTAGCTCAGTTGGTTAGAGCACCGCACTCATAATGCGGGGGTCACAAGTTCAAGTCTCGTCATAGCCACCATTTTAAAAGACCAAGCTCTCAGCTTGGTCTCTTTTTTTGTCTCGCAGATTCAAATCTCAAGTGCGACACATTTGTAGTTAGTTGAAAAAGTTAGGTGTATTCGTAGAATCATTGGACTTTTTCAACTCGCAATTGGAAAGCACACAATGAAGAAATACACCCAACTTTCTCAAGAT
Source organism: Acinetobacter sp. F9 (assembly GCF_019195275.1). NCBI lineage: Bacteria > Pseudomonadati > Pseudomonadota > Gammaproteobacteria > Moraxellales > Moraxellaceae > Acinetobacter > Acinetobacter sp. F9. The sequence goes on along the minus strand of NZ_CP078068.1, from coordinate 1,000,228 downwards.
GAAAGATACGAAATTTATGCTACTTTGAAAAGTAAAAGTTCAATCGCTAGCCTTGCTCGGGAGTTAGGGCGTTCACGATCAACCATCTACCGTGAATTAAAAAGAAATACTGGGCAACGTGGATATAGAGCTCAACAGGCAGCGAAATTTGCAAGTCAAAGACGGTACCGTCCTTCATCACCCATGACAGCATTTGCCTTCGCTTATATTGATTACTTGATTGGCTTGGACTGGTCACCAGAACAAATTTTAGGCGCTTTAACACAACGCGGTTGGCTGGATGTACCTTCACATGAGTGGATTTACCAGTACATTTATGAAGATAAATCAAAAGGCGGTAAACTCCACCTACATTTAAGGCATCAGAAGAAATATCGAAAACGAGGTTACAAAAACACGGATCGTAGGGGGCAAATCATTGATAAAACAAGTATTCATTGCCGAGACCAGGTCATTGATCAACGACAACGTTTAGGAGATTTCGAAGGTGACACTGTAATTGGTAAACATCATAAAGGTGCTTTATTAACTCTCGTTGATCGAAAGAGCCTGTACGTACATATTGTTCATTTAGGGCCAACGAGAGCATCCTCTCAAACGATTACTTGTGCATTAGATCGTTTACGGATGAGCCATGCTTATAGTGTTACTTTTGATAATGGTAAGGAATTTGCCGAACACAAAAGAATCACTGATGCCGGCATAGATACGTATTTTGCTGATCCTTACAAGTCTATTCAACGAGCAAGGAATGAAAATACGAATGGTTTAATCCGGCAATATCTGCCAAAATCATCATCGTTTGATGACGTGTCAAACGAACAAATAGAGCAGATAGAATTTGCACTCAACCATCGTCCTAGAAAAACACTAGGTTGGTATACGCCTAGTGAAGTTATGGCTGGTTTTTATACTGTTGCACTTGCCGCTTGAATCCGCCTCTTTTAAAAAGTATGGCGCATGATAAAAATTATTTGAAGCATCCAGTAAAATTTCAGATATTTCCAAAATTATTTTTCTATGATTGTTGATTAATTTTCTACTTTTAGCGTCGATATAAAAAAAATCGCCCCAGTATTCACTCAGGCGATTCGATTTAAATAACTAAGAAAAGGGCTTAGTTACCTGCTTTCCAGCCATTGACGATTGGATAACGACGTTCGCGCCCATAAGAACGTGAACTGATTCGTGGTCCAATTGCACCTTGGCGGCGCTTGTATTCATTCATGTCGACCAGACGGATGACTTTTTTCACCACCTCGGCATCAAAACCTTTGTCAATAATATCGTCTTGACTCATGTCTTCTTCGATGTATGAATACAGGATGGCATCCAGAATGTCATACGAAGGTAAAGAGTCTTGATCGACCTGATCTGGACGCAATTCTGCTGATGGTGGGCGAGTAATGACACGTTCTGGAATCACGGGTGTTTCTGAAATACTGTTACGATATTTCGCCAGTTCAAACACAATGGTTTTGTACACATCTTTCAAGACGGCATAGCCACCGACCATGTCACCATACAGTGTGCAATAACCTACAGCCAGTTCAGATTTATTTCCGGTCGCAAGCACCAGATTGCCGAACTTGTTGGAAAGCGCCATTAATAAGGTGCCACGCGAACGTGCTTGCAGGTTTTCCTCAGTCGCATCTGCCGGGGCGCTTCCAAAGAACGGGAAGAGTACCTGCATAAAGCCGTTTACTACCGGATTGATTTCGGCAATACCAAAAGTTACACCCATATTTTTTGCTTGTTCAGCCGCATCTTCTACGCTGATTTGCGCGGTATAGGTATAAGGCATCATGACCGCCTGAACTTTGTCTGCACCAATGGCATCTGCAGCAATCGCAAGGGTCAGGGCAGAATCGATCCCACCCGATAGGCCCAGAATCACGCCGGGGAAGCCAGAACGCTGTACATAATCACGGGTTGCCATCACCAGGCTCTGATAGATCTCAGCCATGGTGTCCAGCGCAGGTGTAATTGTACCTTTGCTAAATTGAAGCTGTTCAGCATCATATTCTGCGATAGAAAGGCTTTCCTGGAAACTTGGGGCCTGTAGCGCGACTTCGCCAGATTTATTTAACACAAAGCTGGTACCGTCAAAGATCAGATCATCCTGACCACCGACCTGGTTACAATAGACCAGATTGATATTCAGCTGTTTTACCAGAGCTGCCATGGTCTCGATACGGTGTTGTGGTTTACCCACTTCATATGGAGAGGCATTCAGTACCAAAGCAGTTTCGATATTGAGTTTTGCCAGCTGCTGTACAGTAGCTAAAGACCATGCGTCTTCACAAATCAGCACACCAAATTTGTGTCCGAGATATTCAAATACCAGATGTTGATGACCTTCACTGAAATAACGCTTTTCATCAAATACACCATAGTTTGGCAACACCTGTTTGTTATAAATACCCAGCACCTCACCATCTTTCATGACGGCTGCTGAGTTATAACGCTGGCCATCTTCAGTTTGATTTACAAAACCGAAGACCATCACAATATCTTTGACTTCAGTCAGTTTTTCAAAAGCAGCTTTGGTGCGTTTGGCCAGACTTGGACGAATTAATAGATCTTCTGCAGGGTAGCCCAAGATTGCAAGCTCAGGGAAGATAATCAGATCAGCCTTATCTTTTTTAGCCTGATTGGCCTGATCAATCATTTTTTGAGTATTTGCATCCAAATTGCCCACATGTGGAGAGAACTGAGCAAGCGTAATTTTAAAACTTTTCATTCCAATTAAATCCTATTCCTATAGGTTAATACACTAAATCACTGATTTTTATAATTCTAATTATCCAGCTGAGTGCATTTTGATACTTAAAAAAATGCCAAATGGCAAAAGAAAAAACGTCTTTATCACATGATCGTTAAATCTTGATCTGCGAGCTAAAATATCATACTTGGGTTATTTTATCGAAATTTAATCCAGAAGCTAGAGCTGTTTTGCGAGAATGAATGTTGAAATGAAAAGTTATTATCCAAAAATAAAGAATATGTAGATTTTCTGCACATGAATAAATCTCAGGATTTAAATCATTTATTCATGGTCTTGATTTTCAAAATGCCAAATCAAGATGATATTTTGAATAAAAATGATTATATATCAATTGATTGTTTGACTATCTAAAATAATATTCGGTATTTTTTTAAGAAAAATATCTCGGGCAATATCACCTTGTTGTTCAATATTATACTGTGAAAATGATTTGTTGGGATTAAATTGATATTTGTAAGGATTATATTTCCCTAAGCTTAAAAAATAAGCACTTTGTAGAAATGCGCCCTTTAAAACCACATTAATCTGCTGTTGGTATTGATAAATATGGGTCATCTCATGAATAAACAGTGCCTGATAGGCCAAGCTTTCACATGAATAGTCTTCCCGATAATTTAAATTTCGTGCATGGATATAACCACTGGGTGCCATAATCACATGTCTGGATTGCCAGGGTAAATATGGGTGATTCATGATCCTGACTGCCGAATAGTCAATCAGATTGCCAAATACCTGCTGACAGATTCTGATTTCACCGGGCGTTAGGCTGCGGCACTTGAACTGTTCAAAACGGATGAATCTTAAAATAAACGGTAGGGCATACAACAACATCAAGTACAGATCCTGTTCAAGTTTTCAATCTATGAATATGGTCGAGGTTCATGCATTTTAAAAGGAATTAAAGAGGCTATATGTAGGATTTTGTCAGCACTAAAAAAACCACCTCAAAGGGTGGTTTTCTGTCTTGCAACGCCGTTCGAATTAACGAGCGATATCGCGTTGAATTTCACCAGTATAAAGCTGACGAGGACGACCGATCTTGTAAGGACCGCTGTGCATTTCTAACCAGTGGCTGATCCAGCCAACAGTACGTGCAAGCGCGAAGATCACAGTAAACATTTCTGTCGGGATACCAATCGCTTTAAGGATGATACCTGAGTAGAAGTCTACGTTCGGGTATAGGTTACGTTTGATGAAGTATTCGTCAGAAAGTGCAATACGTTCAAGTTCCATAGCCAAAGCAAGTTGTGGATCGTTGATGCCAAGCGCACCAAGAACTTCGTCACAAGTTTCTTTCATGACTTTCGCGCGTGGATCGAAGTTTTTGTAAACTCGGTGACCGAAGCCCATCAGTTTAACTTCTTTTGTCTTCACTTTTTCCATGAAGCCAGCAACGTTTTCTACAGAGCCGATTTCATCAAGCATCTTAAGAACAGCTTCGTTCGCGCCGCCATGAGCAGGGCCCCAAAGTGCCGAGATACCAGCAGCAATACATGCATACGGGTTAGCACCAGTAGAACCAGCTAAACGTACTGTAGACGTAGAGGCATTTTGTTCGTGGTCAGCATGAAGCGTGAAGATACGGTCCATTGCTTTTGCAAGGATCGGATCAACTTTGTAATCACGGTCTGCAGGAGTCGCGAACATCATGTGAAGGAAGTTTTCAGCGTAGTTCAAGTCGTTACGTGGGTAAACAAACGGTTGACCGATTGTGTACTTGTAGCTCCAAGCCGCTAAAGTAGGGATCTTCGCAATTAAACGGATCGCTGTGATTTCACGGTGATCAACATTTTCGATGTCCAGATTGTTGTGGTAGAACGCAGATAACGCACCAACAACACCCACCATGATCGCCATAGGATGCGCATCACGACGGAAACCGTTATAGAAGCGGCTAACTTGGTCGTGAACCATTGTGTGGTTACGTACTTTAGCGTCGAATTCTTCTTTTTGCTCAGCAGTCGGAAGTTCGCCATTAAGAAGTAAGTAGCAAGTTTCTAGGTAATCAGCTTTAGTCGCCAATTGATCAATCGGGTAGCCACGGTGTAAAAGTACACCTTTGTTACCGTCGATAAAGGTGATTTTAGACTCGCACGCCGCTGTTGCCATAAAACCAGGATCAAAAGTAAAGTGACCTGCAGCCAACACATCTTTAACGTCGATTACATCTGGGCCCAATGTGCCGCTGTAAATTGGTAGTTCAATTTCTTTGCCATCAAGCTGTAAAACGGCTTTCTTGCCAGTTGCTTCAGACATTCAATAGATCTCCTGTCCTGGTGAATGTATATCCGAGTTGTCTATCAATCTTTTAATGCACAAAACGGATGGATCAAAAATTTGCTATAAGATTAGTGAGTACTGAAATTTTGTCAATTATACTTATGGATGAAAAAATGACGCTTGCACAGCGGCTTAGTCACACCATCTTGGTATAAAAAGTTCAGTAAAATCACAGCATCAAACCTCTATAATAAGTCAAATTTAAACAGAGGTGCAGAAAAAAATAGAGGGCCTGAATTATTTGTAAGCGTTTTTTCAGACTAAGAAATGCTGCGAAAAAGTATCGCTGATCTTATTGGGAGTTGTTAAAACTATATAAATCTCATAACTTACATGGTTTTTACTCATTTCCTTTGCACATGCAGAATTATAAATAAAAGCAATTAATTAAATTTTTGACTTGATTCAATTGATTAAAAAATAGCTTAATAAATGGCCAACTTTGCAGCAAAGGTCCCCAGTCTAAAAATAAATGAGTGATTTTTCGAATCCAAATCCTCTAAAGCGATCAAAAAATCCATCATCGAGTGCAGTCTAAGTGACTCTTTAAGCTCAGGTTATAATTATACCTGAAAGCAGACCCATCTTAATAACTGCTGCACTACCTGTATGAGCTTGATTTCCATTTAAATTAAATCGAGATTTTAAATAAGATTTGTGCTGCAACTGTGCATCTTTAGTCTAAATAGCGGGAATTGGCTTTAAAAAGAATAACAGAGTAAATTGATCAAGTTAATTATTTAAAAACAATTATATAGATGAAAGTTAGTGGATTCTTAGTCGCTAAAGAACCTCATATGTTGTTGTTAATGATTCTTATTTAAAGGGTTTTTCTTGAAAAAGCCAAATCCATCTGTTTGTGTTTTAATAGTTGACGTTTTATAATTCAGTGTCGTTTTGATTTTAGGCATGTATTTGCCTAAGAATGCCAGCTTTCCTTCGAATTAATTCCAACAAACTCCGGATGGAGTTTTTACTTACAGGATGCCCGCTGTGAAAAGCAACAGACCTGTCAATTTGTCCATGGGTCAAGTTTTAGAAGTAAACTTAAAATCGCCCGTGGCTATTGCATCAATTCTACACCGTCTTTCAGGTGTTATCGTATTCTTACTCGTACCGGTCCTTCTCTGGATTTTAGACAAATCACTGTCTTCACCTGAAGGTTTTGCGCAAGTTCAAGAAATCATGAATGGTTTCATTGTTCGCTTCATTGTATGGGTATTTGTCGCCGGCTTGATTTTTCACTTTATTGCGGGTGTTAAGCATTTACTTGCTGACATTGGCGTTGCTGAAGAATTAGAAAGTGGCCGTGTCGCATCTACTATCGCATTAATCTTGTCTGCAATCGGTATCGTTGCAGCATTTGTATGGATCGTACTCTAATGAAAAGCGCTACTGGTTTAACAGGTTCAGGTTCTCGCGATTGGTTTCTCCAACGTGTTAGTGCTGTTATTTTGGCTGTTTATACCGTTGTTATTTTGGGTTGGATCCTGTGTAACAGTGGATTCAGCTATGAACAATGGTATGGCTTCATGATGACAACTCCAATGAAGATTCTATCTTTATTGTCAGTCTTATCTCTTGTTGCACACGCTTGGATTGGTATGTGGCAGGTTTTCACAGACTATGTGACGACTCGTCAAATGGGTCCTTCGGCGAATGGTTTGCGTATTGTACTGACTTCAGCAGTGATTATTGCTGTGTTGGCATATGCAATCTGGGCGATCCAGATTTTTTGGGCGAATTGATAGGAAACAATCATGGGCGCTATAAACCCTAAAGAAGATTACACAAATATTCCACACGAAACCTTCGATGCAGTCATCGTGGGTGGTGGTGGTTCAGGTATGCGTGCGTCTTACCAACTTGCTCAAGCTGGTTTGAAAGTTGCGGTACTGACCAAAGTTTTCCCAACCCGTTCTCACACTGTGGCAGCGCAGGGTGGTATTGGTGCATCTCTTGGTAATATGCAAGAAGATAACTGGCACTACCATTTCTACGACACAGTAAAAGGTTCGGACTGGTTAGGTGACCAAGACGCAATCGAATTTATGACGCGTGAAGCACCTCAAGTGGTATACGAATTAGAACACTTGGGTATGCCATTTGACCGTAACGCTGATGGTACAATTTACCAGCGTCCATTCGGTGGTCACTCTGCGAACTACGGTGAAAAAGCGGTGCCACGTGCATGTGCTGCTGCCGACCGTACAGGTCACGCACTTCTTCACACGCTTTATCAAAGCAACGTGAAAATGGGTACGCAATTCTTCGTAGAATGGATCGCACTTGATTTGATCCGTAACGAAGCAGGTGACGTACTTGGTGTCACTGCAATTGACCAGGAAACTGGTAAAATTGCCGTATTCCAAGGTAAAGCTACATTGTTTGCTACCGGTGGTGCGGGTCGTGTTTACCGTGCATCTACCAATGCTTATATCAATACTGGTGACGGTCTTGGCATGGCGGCGCGTGCAGGTATTCCATTGCAAGATATGGAATTCTGGCAGTTCCACCCTACAGGTGTTGCGGGTGCAGGCGTATTGCTGACTGAAGGCTGTCGTGGTGAAGGTGCAATCCTTCGTAACAAAGATGGCGAACCGTTCATGGAGCGTTATGCTCCAACTTTGAAAGACTTGGCTCCACGTGACTTCGTGTCACGTTCTATGGACCAGGAAATCAAAGAAGGTCGTGGTTGTGGTCCTAAAGGTGACTATATCCTGCTTGATATGACGCATTTAGGTGCGGATACGATCATGAAGCGTCTGCCATCGGTATTCGAAATTGGCAAGAAATTCGCGAACGTGGATATCACCAAAGAACCAATTCCAGTAGTACCAACAATCCATTACCAAATGGGTGGTATTCCAACCAATATTCATGGTCAGGTTGTTGTGCCTGAGTCACGCGAAACTGAAGCGCTGGCGGCACATTACAACAAGGATACCGATGTTTATTCGACCAATGCAGCCGAACGTGATTTCACTAAGCCAGTGAAAGGTTTCTATGCAATTGGTGAGTGTTCATGTGTATCTGTACATGGTGCAAACCGTTTAGGTACCAACTCACTGCTTGACTTGGTGGTATTTGGTAAGGCTGCGGGTAAACACATCATCGATTATGTGACTAAACATCACGGTGATGAGTACGAGCCACTACCAACAACTGTACTTGAGCAAACGGTTGCGCGTATTCGTAAACTTGACGAATCCACAACAGGTGAGAATGCTCAGGAAGTTGCAGATGCGATTCGTGACATTGTTCAAGATCATGCAGGTGTATTCCGTACATCAGCACTACTTGAAGAAGGTGTAAAACAGATTCTTGCAATTGAGCCACGTGTTCGTAATATTCATTTGAAAGACAAATCTAAAGTATTTAATACTGCACGTGTTGAAGCATTAGAAGTTGAAAACTTGTATGAAGTTGCAAAAGCGACCTTAATTTCAGCTGCTGCGCGTAAAGAATGTCGTGGTGCGCATACTGTGGTAGATTTCGAATTGTCACCGGATCATGCGGATTATCCATATGGTCGTCGTGATGATGAGTGGATGAAGCACACATTATGGTTCTCTGTGGACAATCGTCTTGAGTACAAGCCAGTTCGTTACCGTCCATTGTCGGTTGACGCGATTCCACCTAAACCACGTACATTCTAATCAGGAGAATTCAGATGAGTAGAGGTACTCGTACATTTCATATCTACCGCTATGATCCTGACAAGGATAAAGCACCGTACATGCAGACTTTTAAATTGGAATTGACTGACAAGCACCGTATGTTGCTTGATGCACTTCTAGCATTAAAAGTACAAGACGAATCTTTAACGTTCCGTCGTTCATGTCGTGAAGGTATTTGTGGTTCTGATGGTGTAAACATCAATGGTAAAAATGGTTTGGCGTGTCTTTGGAACCTGAACGATTTACCAAATGAAATTACTGTTCGTCCATTGCCTGGTCTTCCTGTAGTGAAAGATCTGGTGGTTGACATGAACCAGTTCTACGATCAGTACAACAAGATCCATCCATTCTTGATCAACAACCAGCCTGCGCCTCCAAAGGAACGTTTACAGTCTCCTGAAGAGCGTGAGCATCTTGATGGTCTGTATGAATGTATTCTATGTGCATGTTGTTCAACCTCATGCCCGTCATTCTGGTGGAATCCGGACAAGTTCCTAGGTCCTTCAGCATTGTTGAACGCTTACCGCTTCATCATTGACTCGCGTGATACTGGAACACAAGAGCGTTTGGCCCGTCTTGACGATCCATTCTCATTGTTCCGTTGTAAAGGCATCATGAACTGTGTATCTGTGTGTCCTAAAGGTTTGAACCCAACTAAAGCAATCGGTCACATCCGTAATATGCTTTTAGATATGGCAGGTTAGTAGGCTGCTGATAGCAGTTTGGAAAAAAGCACACCACAAGGTGTGCTTTTTTTGTGCAAACCATTGAAGCAAAATAAAAAATCATCGGATAAAAATAAAGATACTATACTTAAAATGTATAAAGTTGAGTCAGGTAGTCAGGAAATGACGGGTGATGTTAAGTGCCATAGAACAAGAACATGTAATTATTTGGGGTATTTATGATTTTTAGCTGTAAAACTGACCTGAAAAATAACAAGAACGATGTTATTATATAACGGAAATTTAAGGAGGGAGTGGATTGAAAGGTTTGCTCTCTTTTTATTTATCGGAAATGCTTAGGACTTAAGTCTACATTGAATCTATTTTTGAGATAAAGCACCATAGGTTAGAGTAAAATATCTGAACTGTATTTAGCCAATTTATGAAAGGTATGTGTCAAAAAAATCAATTGAAAACTTGAGAACATGTTAGCATTTAGCCTATGACTATCTTTAGAAAATGCCATTTTAGGTACATTTTTTAAACATTGCATAACCAGGGACTGGTATATAAAGGTAGGCTTGAGTCGCTTTAGAAAAAATCTTTGTTCCTACTTGTTTTTTCTAAGTCGATTTGCAAAAAATTGCCCGGTTTCGATCGGGTATTCAATGAGTAATGATACCGCTGAGGGGTGTTATTGTTCATTAAACATATCAAGATTTTCTTGGTGTGGTGATAACGCCTCATGGCTTATGCCTTATGGGGGACTAGTGTCATATTACCAATCTGACACTAATAATCCTGGGTTTTGCTTAAAAAGCATCCTGAAAATGTTTTTGCAATAGGAAATGGGTCCACAAATGCAAGAAGTTGCTGACGCTCTGCGTCTTGACACTGAACTTAGCGCTGATAGTGCAGCGTATATTGAAGAACTTTATGAGCAGTATTTGACGGCTCCGGATTCAGTAGGTGCTGACTGGCAAGAATACTTCGGTAAATTCCCAAAAGGTGATCAACCACACAGTAATGTACGTGAGCAATTCCTACTTTTAGGTCGTAATTCAAGCCGTATTCAGCCTGTTGTTCAATCAACTGTCAGCTCAGAGCATGAACGTCGCCAAATTGGCGTGTTGCAGCTGATTGCTGCATACCGTAATCGTGGTCACCAGAAAGCAAAACTGGATCCATTGGGTTTGGCGAAACGTGAAGTTGTGCCTGATCTAGATCTTGCTGCGCATGGTTTAACTCAGTCGGACCTAGATACGGTATTCAATACTGGCAACCTGGCGATCGGTAAAGAAGAAGCGACTTTGGCTGAGATGGTTCAGGCAATGGAAGCCACTTACTGTGGTTCAATCGGTGCTGAATACATGCACATCGTGGACACCAAAGAGAAACGTTGGATTCAACAACGTCTGGAAAGTGCACGTGGTCAATATGGTTTTAATGCTGAACAAAAGAAACATGTCCTTGAACGTTTAACCGCAGCTGAAGGCCTGGAAAAATATCTAGGTAATAAGTTTGTTGGTGCAAAACGTTTTGGCGTTGAAGGGGGTGAATCATTCATCCCGATGGTTAACGAAATTATTCAGCGTGCAGGTTCTGTTGGCTGTAAAGAAGTTGTAATCGGTATGCCTCACCGTGGCCGTTTAAACCTTCTGGTTAACATCATGGGTAAAAACCCGGCTGACCTGTTTGGTGAGTTTGAAGGTAAATCGATTCACAAGAAAGGTTCTGGTGACGTTAAGTACCATCAAGGCTTCTCTTCAAACGTGATGACCCAAGGTGGTGAAGTTCACTTGGCATTGGCGTTTAACCCGTCACATTTGGAAATCGTTGGCCCTGTAGTTGAAGGTTCGGTACGTGCACGTCAAGTACGTCGTAAAGACATTGGCGGCGATGACGTATTGCCATTAATCGTACATGGTGATGCTGCATTTGCAGGTCAGGGCGTCAACCAGGAAACTTTCCAGATGTCACAAACTCGCGGTTATACCGTGGGTGGTACAGTGCACATTGTGATTAATAACCAGGTGGGTTTCACCACTTCTGATCCACGTGATGCGCGTTCTACAGAATACTGTACTGATATCGCGAAAATGATCCAGGCACCGATCTTCCATGTCAATGGTGATGATCCTGAGGCTGTGGTATTCATTTCACAATTGGCTCATGACTTCCGTCATACTTTCCGTAAAGACGTTGTGATTGACATGTTCTGCTACCGTCGTCGTGGTCATAACGAAGCGGATGAGCCGGCTGCAACTCAACCAATGATGTATCAAGTGATTAGCAAGAAAGCGACCACGCGTACGCTTTATGCGGATCAACTGGTACAACAGGGTGTTCTTGATCGTGCAAATGCAGATCAAATGGTTGAAAATTACCGTGCAGATCTGGAAGCGGGTAATCACGTTGCCAATGCGCTGGTACTTGAACCGAACAAGAAAATGTTTGTGGACTGGACGCCTTACTTGGGTCATGACTACACAGACGAATGGGATACGACTTTCCCGATCGAGCGTCTAAAAGAACTTGGCGCGAAAATGCGCGAACTTCCTGAAGGCTTCGTGATGCAGCGTCAGGTTGCGAAAGTGATCGATGACCGTCTGAAAATGCAAACGGGTGAAATGCCACTGAACTGGGGTGCTGCTGAAACTCTGGCGTATGCAACTGTACTAGATGATGGTTACTTGCTTCGTTTAACCGGTGAAGACGTAGGTCGTGGTACCTTCTCGCACCGTCATGCAAAACTGCATAACCAGGTCGATGGTTCAACTTATCTTCCGCTGTGTAACCTGAAAGAAAACCAGCCGCGTACTGCAATCTATGACTCATTGTTGTCAGAAATGGCGGTATTGGCATTTGAATATGGTTATGCGACGACTCTTCCTAAGAGCTTGATCATTTGGGAAGCGCAATTCGGTGACTTCGCGAACTGTGCACAGGTTGTGATTGACCAGTTCATCTCGTCTGGTGAAACCAAATGGGAACGTGTCTGTGGTTTGACCATGCTTCTTCCACACGGTTTTGAAGGTCAGGGTCCGGAACATTCATCTGCACGTTTAGAGCGTTTCTTACAGCTATGTGCTGAAGACAACATGCAAGTGATCACACCGACCACACCTGCACAGATTTATCATGCTTTACGTCGTCAAGCGATTCGTCCAATCCGTAAGCCATTGATCGTGACTTCACCGAAGTCTCTTCTTCGTCACAAACTTGCAACGTCTACGCTAGAAGAACTTGCAAACGGTAGCTTCCAGACCGTGATTGATGAAGTGGACAACATCAACAAGTCAGATGTAACCCGTCTGGTTCTGTGTGGTGGTAAGGTGTATTACGACCTGATTGAAAAACGTCGTGAAAAAGAATTGAACAATACTGCGATTGTGCGTATTGAACAATTATATCCATACCCAGAAAAACGCCTGACAGAAGTCCTTGCACAATATCCAAATGTGAAAGAACTGGTTTGGGCACAAGAAGAGCCTAAAAACCAAGGTGCTTGGTTGTTCATCGCTCCGCGTCTATATGACGATGTGATGAAAGCGGGTAAACAAGTCCGTATTAGCTACGCTGGCCGTGAAGCATCTGCTGCACCGGCTTGTGGTTCACCATATTTGCATGCAAAACAACAAGCTCAGCTCATCAACGACGCGCTTGCGATCGACGCTGAATAATCCAGGAGATTCTAAGTAATGGCAACCGAAATTAAAGCACCGGTATTCCCAGAGTCAGTTGCGGACGGTACGATCGCAACTTGGCACAAACAACCAGGTGAAGCAGTATCACGTGATGAAGTGATCTGTGATATTGAGACTGATAAAGTTGTTTTAGAAGTTGTTGCTCCTGCAGACGGTACAATTGCCTCTATCATTAAAAATGAAGGCGACACTGTACTTTCAGCTGAAGTCATTGCACAGTTTGAAGAAGGTGCTGTTTCTGGCGCTGCTCAAACTCAAGCAGTTCAGTCTGAAGAGAAAGTTGAACAAGCTGCGGCGAATACTGAAGCAGGTAATTCACCAATCGTTGAACGTCAGCAAGTACAAGACCAAGCGCCAGCAGTGCGTAAAGCATTGACTGAATCTGGTGTTGCAGCAGCTGATGTTGCGGGTACAGGTCGTGGCGGTCGCATCACCAAAGAAGATGTGGCAAACCACCAAGCGAAACCAGCTGCTCCTGCTGCTGCGCCATTAAGCGTTGCTGTGGGCGAACGTATCGAAAAACGTGTTCCAATGACACGTCTTCGTAAGCGTGTTGCTGAACGTTTACTTGCAGCGACTCAAGAAACTGCAATGTTGACCACGTTCAACGAAGTGAACATGAAACCAATCATGGAAATGCGTGCTCAATACAAAGATGCGTTTGAAAAACGTCATGGTGCACGTCTTGGCTTCATGTCATTCTTTGTTAAAGCAGCAACTGAAGCGCTAAAACGCTATCCGGCAGTGAACGCATCAATCGATGGCGATGACATTGTTTATCACGGTTACTATGACATTGGTGTTGCAGTTTCATCTGAGCGTGGTCTGGTGGTTCCTGTACTTCGTGATACAGACCGCATGAACTATGCCGAAGTTGAAAACGGTATTCGTGCATACGCTGCGAAAGCGCGTGATGGCAAATTAGGCATCGAAGACATGACTGGCGGTACATTCACGATTACCAATGGTGGTACTTTCGGTTCATTGTTATCTACTCCGATCTTGAACACGCCACAAACTGCGATTCTGGGTATGCATAAAATCCAGGAACGTCCGATGGCAGTGAATGGTCAAGTAGAAATCTTGCCTATGATGTACCTTGCATTGTCTTATGACCACCGTCTAATCGATGGTAAAGAAGCAGTCGGTTTCCTTGTAACAATCAAAGAATTGTTAGAAGAGCCAGCGCGTCTTATCCTTGATCTGTAATTTATTTATTAAGAATCTTCCCTAATCCCTTTTTAAAAAGAGGGCTTAGGTCTCCCTTTTGAAGGGAGATTAAAGGGGATTATTTGGAGATAAACATGTCTCAATTCGATTTAGTCGTAATTGGTGGTGGCCCGGGCGGCTACGAAGCAGCAATTCGTGCAGCTCAACTTGGTTTCAAAGTTGCGTGTATCGAAAAACGTATTCATAAAGGCAAGCCATCTTTAGGTGGCACCTGCTTAAACGTGGGTTGTATCCCGTCTAAAGCTTTGCTTGATTCTTCTCACCGTTACGAAGATACAGTGCAGCATCTAGATGATCACGGTATTACCACGGGTGAAGTGAAATTTGATCTTGCTAAACTTTTAGCGCGTAAAGACAAAATCGTTGACCAATTGACCATGGGTATTGATGGCTTGCTGAAAGGCAACGGCATCGAATGGTTAAAAGGTACAGGTAAATTACTTGCCGGTAAAAAAGTTGAGTTCGTTTCTCATGAAGGCGAAACTCAAATTTTAGAACCAAAATACGTGATTCTTGCGACTGGTTCTGTGCCAATCAATATCCCATCTGCACCTGTTGATCAAAACATTATTGTTGACTCAACTGGCGCACTTGAATTCCAAGAAGTACCTAAACGATTAGGCGTAATTGGTGCGGGCGTTATCGGTCTTGAATTAGGTTCAGTTTGGCGTCGTCTGGGTGCTGAAGTTGTTGTATTTGAAGCAATGGATGCATTCTTACCAATGGCTGATAAAGCCTTGGCAAAAGACTACCAAAAACTGTTGACTAAGCAAGGTCTTGATATTCGCGTTGGTGCGAAAGTTTCTGGTACTGAAGTGAACGGTTCTGAAGTGACTGTGAAGTACACTCAGGGCGGTGAAGACAAGACTCAAACTTTCGACAAGTTAATCGTATGTGTAGGCCGTCGTGCTTATGCTGAAGGTTTATTGGCGGATGATTGCGGCATTAAACTGACTGAGCGTGGTCTGGTTGAAGTGAACGATTGGTGTGCAACATCTGTGGACGGCGTATACGCAATTGGTGACTTGGTTCGTGGTCCTATGCTTGCGCATAAAGCCATGGAAGAAGGCGTAATGGCAGTTGAACGTATTCACGGTCATGCTGCGCAAGTGAACTATGACACGATTATTTCTGTCATCTATACCCATCCGGAAGCGGCGTGGGTTGGTTTAACAGAACAGCAAGCCAAAGACAAAGGTCACGAAGTGAAAACTGGTCAATTCGGTTTTGCTGCAAACGGCCGTGCGATGGCTGCTGGCGAAAATGCTGGTTTTGTGAAGTTTGTTGCTGATGCGAAAACAGATCGTCTATTGGGTATGCACGTGATTGGACCTGCTGCGTCTGACATCGTACACCAAGGTATGATTGCACTTGAGTTTGTATCTTCAGTTGAAGATCTACAGTTGATGACTTTTGGTCATCCAACTTTCTCTGAAGTGGTACACGAAGCTGCACTTGCGGTCGATGGTCGTGCGATTCATGCGATTCAACGCAAACGTAAATAAAATTAAAAAAAGAGCGGCTTAGGTCGCTCTTTTTACATTTCATGGTTGTTTTTATGGGAACAATCATCTAAAAATAAAGATAACGATTTTAAGAAATGCTGGTACTGCTTTGACGGACGTCTGGGTACTGGTGGGTTTATAACAAGGCAAAGAAGTAATAAAAGGTTATTGAATGAATTTACATGAGTATCAAGCAAAAGCGCTATTAAAAAAATATGGTATGCCGGTACAGGAAGGGATACTTGCCACCAATGCCGATGAAACGGTACATGCTTTCGAGCAGTTAGGTGGAAAGTTCGCAGTACTGAAAGCTCAGGTGCATGCGGGTGGTCGTGGGAAGGCCGGTGGTGTAAAAGTCGTTAAATCGGCTACCGAGGCTGCTGAATATGCCAACCAGATCATCGGTTCAAACCTGGTAACTTATCAGACCGATGCCAATGGTCAGCCGGTAAATAGCATTTTAGTCTCTGAGGATGTTTATCCTGTTGAGCGCGAACTTTATTTGGGTGCGGTGGTCGATCGTTCAACCCGCCGCATTACTTTTATGGCATCGACTGAAGGCGGTGTTGAAATTGAGAAAGTGGCCGAAGAAACCCCTGAAAAAATTATTAAAGTTGAAGTTGATCCTTTAGTGGGGCTCATGCCATTTCAGGCTCGCGAAGTGGCTTTTGCCCTAAAACTCAAAGATGGCCAAATTAATCAATTTGTTAAAGTCATGACTGCTGCTTATCAGGCATTTGTAGACAATGATTTTGCACTTTTTGAAATCAATCCGCTGTCGGTACGTGAAAATGGCGATATTCTGTGTGTGGATGCCAAAATCGGGATTGATTCGAATGCACTGTACCGTTTGCCTGAAGTGGTTGCGCTACGTGATAAGTCTCAGGAAAATGAACGTGAACTCAAAGCATCTGAATTCGATCTGAACTATGTGGCATTGGAAGGGAACATTGGCTGTATGGTGAATGGTGCCGGTCTTGCGATGGCAACCATGGATATTATCAAGCTTTATGGTGGTCAACCTGCTAACTTCCTTGATGTCGGTGGTGGTGCGACCAAAGAGCGCGTGATTGAAGCTTTTAAAATTATTCTGGCAGATCATTCTGTGCAGGGTGTGTTGATTAATATTTTTGGTGGAATTGTACGTTGTGACATGATTGCAGAAGCAATTATTGCGGCGGTTCAGGAAGTAAATGTGACCGTTCCTGTGGTTGTTCGCCTCGAAGGCAACAATGCGGAACTGGGTGCAAAATTACTGGATGAATCAGGTTTGAAATTGATTTCTGCAAATGGTCTTGCTGACGCTGCAGAAAAAATCGTTGCTGCTGTAAAAGCTTAAGGAGTATCAATCATGAGCGTATTAGTGAATAAAGACACCAAAGTATTGGTACAGGGCTTTACAGGAAAAAACGGTACATTTCATTCTGAGCAGGCTTTGGCTTACGGCACCAAAGTTGTCGGTGGTGTAACACCGGGTAAGGGTGGTCAAACCCATCTGGAATTACCAGTATTCAATACCATGCGCGAAGCGGTGAAAGAAACTGGCGCAGATGCTTCGGTGATTTATGTTCCTGCACCATTTGTGCTGGATTCTATTGTTGAAGCGGTTGATTCGGGCATTGAGTTAATTGTGGTGATCACTGAAGGTGTACCGACCATCGACATGCTTAAAGCCAAGCGTTATCTGGAAACCAATGGTAATGGCACGCGTTTAATCGGGCCAAACTGTCCGGGCATTATTACGCCGGGTGAATGTAAGATCGGGATCATGCCGGGTCATATTCATCAGCCGGGTAAAATTGGAATTATCTCGCGCTCAGGGACTTTGACCTATGAAGCCGTAGCGCAGACCACCAAGCTTGGACTGGGTCAGTCTACTTGTATCGGGATCGGGGGAGATCCGATTCCGGGCATGAACCAGATTGACTGCTTGAAACTGTTCCAGGACGATCCTCAGACTGAAGCCATTATTATGATTGGTGAAATTGGTGGTACCGCAGAAGAAGAGGCAGCGGAATATATTCAGGCTCATGTCACCAAGCCTGTGGTCGGTTATATTGCAGGTGTTACCGCACCTAAAGGCAAGCGTATGGGGCATGCGGGTGCAATTATTTCAGGTGGTAAAGGAACTGCTGAAGAAAAATTTGCTGCCTTTGAGCGTGCGGGTATGGCATATACCCGCAGTCCTGCGGAACTTGGTTCAACCATGTTGCAAGTATTGAAAGATAAAGGTTTGGTTTGATTTATAGATTAAACATGCACTAAAAAGCTCCCAGTTGGGAGCTTTTTTATATCTCATTCTATTTTTAAGTTTTAGCCTTCAGACTCTGGGTCATACCATTAATATCACCACCCTGAATACCAAGTTCATTCATTAGGCTGTCAATTAAGGGTGCTTGGCTGCGATAACGCAGGGCGCTATTTACCACCTGATCTGACAGGGCAACATTGCCATTTTCATGATGTGCATCTGTCTGACAGGAACCGGCATGACTGCCATGCAGGCCATTGACCTGAAGAATCTTGATGTCATCAATATTTTCCATCGGTTTAACACTTTCCCGGATAATTTCAGGCAAGTATTTCAACATGGCTAGGCGAATCTGCATTTCGACCTGTTCAGGTGACAGCACATTATTGGCTTCGTTGACTGCACGGGTACCTTCTGCATCGACCTGATACTGTTTTTCCATCGCCTGAGCCAGTAGAATTTTTGCGTCCGCTTCACCTTTGGCCTTAAGACGAACCTTTTCGGCTTCAGCTTCAGCAGCAATACGTACTGCTTCGGCATCATCTGCTGCGGCTTGTTTTCCGGCTTCAGCGGCAACCGTAATCGCAATTGCATCTTTTTCCGCGTGTTCTTTGGCTGCGACCAGCTCAACCGCTTTTTGACGCTCTGCCTGCTGGATTTGGCGTACGGTAATGACTTCTTCTTCCGCTTTTACCGCTTGAGCACGTGCCTGATCGGCTTGCGCTTTGGCTTCAGATTCGGCGCGAGATTTTTCTGCAATGGCAATGGCACGATCCTGTTCGGCCAGCTCAATAGTTTTCTTTTGTTCGACTTGGGCTTTTTGAATCAGCTGCGCTTTTTGGATATTCTCATTTTCTACATCACGGGCCGCTAAAATACGCTTGAGGTCGACTTCTCGTTCAGCAGCAATTTGTGCTTCTTCTGCTTCACGTTTTTTACCGGCTTCCTGAGCAGAAATTTCAGCCAGTTGCTCGGCACGGCGAATGGCAATTTCGCGTTCCTGTTGCAGCTTGGCATATTCTTCTTCACGAATGATTTGCAGGCGCGCCTGTTCTGCTTCCAGATTTTTAGTTTTGATCGCCAGGTCGGTATCCTGCTCGATATGATTTCGCTTGCGACGACGATCTTCAATGGTTTCAGTGAGCTTGGTCAGGCCTTCAGCATCAAAGGCATTTTGTGGATTGAAATATTTAAATCCAGTTTGATCCAGGCCAGTCAGGGAAACGGTTTCCAGTTCCAGACCATTTTTATGCAAATCTTCTGAAACCACTTGCTGTACTTTTTGTACAAAGTCGACCCGTTTTTCATGCAGTTCTTCCATGGCCATTTCTGCTGCTACTGCACGCAGTGAATCGACAAATTTGCCTTCGACCAGATTTTTTAATTCATTCGGTGACATGGTCTTTTGCCCGAGCGTTTGTGCGGCTGTTGCAATTGAATCAGCAGTAGGTTTGACCCGCACATAGAATTCGGCCATGACGTCCACGCGCATACGGTCACGGGTAATCAGTGCCTGATCATCTGCACGGCGCACTTCAAGACGCAGAGTGTTCATATTGACTTGAATAATTTCATGCAAGACTGGGAGCACGATTGCGCCTCCGCCCAAAATCACTTTTTCACCACCCCAACCGGTACGCACAAAGGAGATTTCTTTACTGGACCGGCGGTATAGACGCGCAATGATGAGACCGAAGGTCACCAGTGCTGCAAAAATAATTCCAGAAATAATTAAAATATTATATAAATCAAAAGTTAACATTGTTATAAAGTCTCAGTTTGGTTCTGGCTGAATAAAATTAGAGTGCAGTGGCTTGAAAGCCATTTTTGGTTTTATGGGTCAGTACGACATTCTGACCTTGATTTAAAATTTGATTGGTTTCTGGTTCGACTAAAACATAATGGGTCTGGCCATGCTGATCCCGGACTTTGGCTTGTGCAGGAGAGTTGACTTTGGCATCACCCAGAATAATGATTGCGGTACGCCCAATAAGCTCGTCACTATAAATGGCAGAAGTTTCATCTTGAGGCATAAGCTTGCTGGCAGCCATGGCAAGCCAGCGCACTATCGGCATACACAGAAACAGACAGGCTGGGGAAATTAGCCATACATTGAAGAGCTGGCTGGTCAGGCGTTCAAATATTCCCTGAATCAATAAGCCACTCAGGCCATAACTGGTCAGAAAAATGATGAGCCAGATAAATAAAGGCAGACGTCCCAGATATAACCAGTCAAATACTTTGGTGAAAAAGCCGGGATGTTGATCTGGATTAATTTCTGGTTGCAGGGGGTCTTCAGGCAAAAACTGTTCTAACATATTCTGCGAGCCGCCACCGAGCAGCAGTAATATGCATTCCAGTGCAGCAAACATCAGCATCAGACTCAGGCTGATACTAAATACGATATTTGACGGATGAGTAAACAGTTCCCACATTTTTTATCTCTATAATTATGTTTTAGGAAAAGTGTAAGGAAGCCTCTGATGCTATAACGATAGCAGTAATTATTAATTTTGTATGCAAAAAAATAACAAAAAACCTTATAAACAAGGATTGAATATATTATGTATTTAATAATTATTGAACTATTAAAGTTAATAGTAAACTATAAGTTTATTTAGGATCTGCTAAAAAATTAATTATTTTCAATATGTTGTGTGAATTTTAAGGTTGTGTGGATTGGTTTTTCTGAGAAATATAGAAATACTGTGCCTTAGTATCTCTATATTTCTTTCTTAAAGACTTAGAGTAAGGCAGTCTGAATCCGGACTTTCATATCCAGAGTCTGTTGCAGAATATAGTTTTTTATCCATGTGATCTGTTCACCCATCGGGTTCACCTTGATCGCAGTATCCAGAAACTTTAAATCTGGCTGACTGAAAAGTTGCTGTTCCAAAGTCTGCTCCAGCATCTGGCTATTGCTGGTTAAAGGCAATGCCACCAGATAGAATGCTTTAGGGTAATTGTAAAATGCATAGAGTAAGTTAAAGGCTTTTTGATCACCTTTAAGATTACCCGCACCGATTTCATAAGCTGCATTCTGGTTGCTATACGTCACACCCAATAAGAATTCCCAATGACCTTCTTGCAAACGCAGACCAAACTGTAATCCGATCTGGTCGGCAGTCAATTCATGTTGCAAATAGATATTTAAAGGCTTGCCGTCTTCACTGAAAGGTTCTTGTAAGACTAAAATGTGTTGCTGATGCTGATAAATGTAACCTGCAAGCTCTGCTTGTTCCAGGCGAGTTTTTAGAGTGGAGAGATCAAAAGCGCTATAAGCCATAAGCAAAATATATCAAAGGGAGAATTTAGCCTACTCTATTAATTTTTCAGCATCTTGGAAACCACTACTTTAGATTATTTATCTATACTTTTATGGGTGATTTTAAAAATTAATACAGCAAAAATAGTCAGATGTGGTGACGTTCATTATTGATTCATAAAAACTGATATTTGTTATTAGTGAATTTTTATATGAGCTTTTGATATATCAATATCATAAAACAAGCAATGGCTAAGATAAGTAAATCACTATAATGAATATAAATTTTCAAAAGTGTCATAAGTACACGTTTTTCTAAGCTGGTGTTGTCCATGTCGTTAAATGAGGAAAGACTTACTCATCTCAAACAGCTTGAAGCTGAGAGTATTCATATTATCCGTGAAGTAGCAGCTGAATTTGAAAATCCAGTCATGCTTTATTCCATTGGTAAAGATTCAGCAGTCATGCTGCATCTTGCACTGAAAGCGTTTTATCCAGCCAAACTTCCATTCCCGCTACTGCATGTAGACACGGGTTGGAAATTTAAAGACATGATTGCTTTCCGTGACAACATGGCAAAAAAACATGGTTTTGATTTGATCGTGCATCAAAACAAAGAAGGAGTCGAGGCAGGCATCAATCCTTTCGATCATGGTAGTTCAAAATATACTGACATCATGAAGACCCAAGGTTTAAAACAAGCCTTAAATAAATACAAGTTTGATGCTGCTTTTGGTGGTGCGCGCCGTGATGAAGAAAAATCTCGTGCCAAAGAGCGTGTCTATTCATTCCGTGATGATAAACATCGTTGGGATCCCAAAAACCAACGCCCTGAACTTTGGAACCTTTACAACGGTAAAGTGAATCAAGGTGAAAGTATTCGTGTATTCCCGTTATCAAACTGGACCGAGTTGGATATCTGGCAATACATCTATTTGGAAAGTATTCCACTTGTGCCACTTTACCTGGCTGCAGAACGTCCTGTGGTTGAGCGTAGCGGTACACTTATTATGGTTGATGACGAACGTATGCCTTTAAAAGAAGGTGAAGTTCCACAAATGAAATCGGTACGTTTCCGTACTTTAGGTTGTTATCCATTAACAGGTGCAGTTGAATCAACTGCAGATACCTTGCCGGAAATTATCCAAGAAATGCTCTTGGCAACCAGCTCTGAGCGTCAGGGTCGTATGATTGACCATGATGAAGCAGGCTCGATGGAGAAGAAGAAGCAGGAAGGCTACTTCTAATTTAATCTCCCCCTAAAAATCTCCCCAAACCCCTCTTTGAGAAAGAGGGGCTTAAAAGTGGAGGAAGTCTCCCTTTTATAAAGGGAGATTTAGAGGGATTCAAAACCGATTTCTAAAGAATATGTGGAGCTTTGGGCAATGTCTCATCAATCAGAACTGATTAGCCAAGATATTTTGGGCTATTTGAAACAACATGAAAATAAAGACCTGTTGCGTTTCCTGACTTGCGGTAACGTAGATGATGGTAAATCGACTCTAATTGGTCGACTGCTTTACGATTCAAAATTGATTTATGAAGATCAATTGCAAGCCGTCACCCGTGACTCGAAAAAAGTCGGTACCACAGGCGATGCACCTGACTTGGCACTTCTGGTAGATGGTCTGCAGGCAGAACGTGAGCAGGGCATTACCATTGATGTCGCCTATCGTTATTTCTCGACTGAAAAGCGTAAGTTCATCATTGCCGATACTCCGGGACATGAGCAGTACACCCGTAACATGGCAACAGGTGCATCGACCTGCGACCTTGCGATTATCTTGATTGATGCGCGTTATGGTGTGCAAACTCAAACCCGTCGTCATACCTTTATTGCAAGCTTACTTGGTATTAAAAATATTGTTGTTGCGATCAACAAGATGGACCTGGTGGACTTCTCTGAAGCCCGCTTCAATGAAATTCAGGCAGAATATGCAGCATTCGTTGCGCAGTTGGGTGATCGTAAACCATCGAACATCATCTTTACGCCAATTTCTGCATTGAATGGCGATAACGTGGTGAACAAGTCCGCCAATACACCGTGGTACACCGGTGAAACATTGATGGGTACGCTTGAGTCGGTAGAAATTAACCGTACTTCGGCAAAAGCAGATTTTCGTTTTCCTGTGCAATATGTCAACCGTCCAAACCTCGATTTCCGTGGTTTCTGCGGCACGATTGCACTTGGTGATATCAACGTTGGCGATACCGTAACGGCTTTACCATCAGGTAAATCATCAACAGTAAAAGAAATCGTTACTTTTGATGGCAATCTTGAGCATGCTGTTGCAGGTCAAGCGGTGACTTTAACACTCAACGATGAAATTGATATTTCACGTGGTAACGTATTAATTCGTGCCGATCAAGCGGTTCCAAATATTTCTCGTTCAGTTCAAGCGACTGTGGTGTGGATGGCGGATCAAGCGCTGGTGATTGGCAAGCTGTACAACATTAAGATTGGTACACAGACTGTTCCTGCAAAAGTGACAGCGATTCATTACCGTACCAACGTCAACACACTGGAGAAAGTTCAGGTCGAAAATCTTGAGCTGAATGCGATTGCCAATGTGACTGTTGAATTTGATGCGCCCGTGGTCTTTGATCGTTATCAAGACAGCCGTTATACCGGTTCATTTATCTTTATTGATCGTTTAAATAACGTGACGATTGGTGCAGGTATGGTGGAAGAATCAGTTGAATGGTCTGCACATGATGAGCCTGTGACTGCTGAAGTGCGTGCTGCGCGTTTGGGTCAAAAACCTGCTGCGCTGACTGTCTCGGCAAAAGCTTTAGAAAATGCTCAGGCGCTAGAAAGCTTGCTGATTCAGCAAGGGATCGTTGCTATTGCTAAAGCAGGTTTGAATGCGGAGCAGGTTGCACTGGTTCGTGAAACAGGTGTGGTTGTGATTACCGATGCTGCAGGTACAGACACGACTTTAACTGCTGAAGCAGTTGAAGAGCTTGCTGAGAAGATTGTGGAATTGGTTCGTCTATAAGACTGGGCTGATTTGAAGAAACCCGCTGAAAAGCGGGTTTTTTATTGCCTAAATTTTGATTGCATGAAAATCATTCGATTAGTCAAAATGTGATCTTTCAATTTACTAGTCAATTAATACAATACTCCCTAGATTTGGGGAATATATGAAAAAATTAATATTGCTGGCTGGCTTGTGTGTGGCTTTTGGAGCTGAAGCCAAACAGAGCAGCCAAAGCGTTGAAGCAATCAAGCAAAAAATAATCCAGCAGTCGATTGAGAATTATCCGGGAAATTGTCCGTGTCCTTACAATACTGCAAGTAATGGTAGTCGTTGTGGTAAGCGTAGTGCTTATAATCGTGCAGGCGGATATGCGCCGCTGTGTTATCCGGAAGATGTGAGTGATCGAATGGTAAAGGAATATAAAGGGCGTAGTTAATTAAAGGCTCCGTATTTAGATAGTGAGCTAAAAGAAATATTTTTGTTAGATTTGGCTTCACATGGGTAATTATTCATAAGAATCATTGAGGACTAAGGCCAGAATTGCTTTCATTTCGGTTAAACTTTTCACGCCTGCAATCCTTTTAATAATTTCTCCATTTCTAAAAATAAGCGTAGAAGGCAAACCATAGGCATTATAGCGCAAGGTTAAAATCGGAGACTGATCCACATTGATCTTGCCAAATTTAACTTCAGGATTTACCTCAGCATAGTATGTCGCCAGTTCGGCAAAGACCGGAAAATTCTGAACACAGGGCTTGCACCAGTCTGCATAAAAGCGAATCACGGCAAAACCTTCAAACCACTCAAAATCACTGTAATTGTTTTCGTTATATTCGATCACTTGGGTCATGGTTGGCCTATTATCAATTTCCTGAATAGTCCCCCGATTATACATAAGTCCGATGTAGCTTCATTCCTCATGTTAACTATGTTCAAATAAGTCCAAGATATATGAAATGCATAGATTAGGGAAAGAAATCATGTCGCAACAAACCATGCAGCAAGTCATTATTACAGAACCAGGTGGTGTCGATAAACTCGCTTATGAAACGGTGACTTTACCTGAACCTAAAGCAGATGAAGTTCTGGTGAAAGTTCATGCCTTTGGTATTAACCGTCCAGATATCCTGCAGCGTCAAGGCTTATATCCGATGCCGAAAGGGGTAACGCCAGTTCCTGGCCTGGAAGTGGCAGGTGAGGTGGTTGCGATTGGTAGTGATGTAAGTCAGTTTAAAGTTGGTGATCAAGTCTGTGGTTTGACCAATGGTGGCGGTTATGCTGAATATTGCGTCATACCTGAAAGCCAGACCTTGAATATTCCTGAAGGCGTAAGTTTTGTACAGGCAGCGGCCATTCCTGAAACTTTCTTTACTGTATGGGCGAACGTGTTCCAGATGGGTAAGGCCAAAGCAGGGGAAACTGTACTGGTACATGGTGGAACGAGCGGGATTGGTACGACTGCTTTAATGTTATGTAAATCACTCGGAATCAAAACTTTTGCAACTGTCGGTTCAGATGAAAAAGTTGCGGCTATTTCTGATTTAACCACGGCTATTAATTATAAAACTCAGGACTTTGAGCAAGTTATTAATGAAGCCACTGACAATGGTGGTGTCGATGTCATTTTAGATATGGTCGGTGCACCATATTTAGAGCGTAATTTGAATTTGTTGCGCCGTGATGGACGTCTGGTCTATATCGCTTTCTTGGGTGGTGCCAAGGCCAAAGAAGTCAAACTGGGTCAAATCATGATGAAACGTCTGACCATTACCGGTTCGACCATGCGTGCACGCAGCACGGCTGAAAAAGCGGAAATTGCACAAGGCCTGAAAGAGCAGATTGTACCATTGTGGGCAAAAGGCGAATGTCTCCCGATGATCTATAAAACGTTTAAGTTCGATCAGATTCAGGATGCCCATGCCACAATGGATACTGGAGAGCATGTGGGTAAAGTTGTAGTTGAAATTATTTAATACGAGATAAGTGATTCAAAAAAAGCCAGTAATTTTACTGGCTTTTTTTAATTTTAAGTAAAATATTATTACAAATAAATATATAAAATCTTGAATAAAAATTAAAAAATGTTAACTGTTCGACACAACCTGTCAATTATGACACGTAAATTGCATGTATAGATAATTCCGACCAAATGGTTAAACATTCACATGAATGTGAGAGGGAAAATAAGATGAAAATTATTTCAACAGCATATAGTTCAAAACATAGTTTAAGAGCATTACGACGTATTCATAAAATGATTATTCGCGGAACCATCAGCTGGGTAGAGTTACATAAAATGTATCGGGCGATGCTGCATCTGGAGCGTTATATAGAAAGATTAACAATACAAAATCGTCATTCAAGCAAGAAAGCATCCAGAAAATCCAAATAAGATCTTGTATGTTTAGGGTGAATAAAGGGTCAAGATCTGATGCAAAAAAATATCTTAGACTTTGTCCTAATATTATTCATTGATCGGCATTCAGTATAATCATTCAACATCTAGCGATAAATAAGTACATGAGAATGTATTAAGTGGGGATTTATGAAGCGCCCAGCTTCAACACATGAGCGTCTTGCAGAGCGTTTAGCCAGAATTTTGACCAAATTAAACGTCGGATATCAACTCCGGGCTGCAGAGCTAGCTGCAGAATTTCAGGTCAGCACCCGCACCATTGAGCGTGATTTTGATCGTCTAGGCTCTTACTTACCCTTACTTCAAGATGAACAGAAACGATATTATCTGGAACCCTCTTATTTAGGGCGGTTTAAATTGCAGGATATCCAGACTTTTGCCCAGCTTTCGGGGATCAGTGAGTTGTATCCGGCGTTGGATATGTCTTTTATGCGTGAACTGCTGGATGAGCGGGCAAATCAGGTATTTTCGGCAAAAGGCTATTATTTTGAAGATGCCAAACAGTTTGCCGAACATTTCAAGTTGCTTGCAAGCGCAATCTATAAACGTCAGCAGGTTGAGTTGCAATATTCAGATCAATTGCGAATCATTAAGCCTTATCGCTTGATTCACCATCATGGTATCTGGTATCTGGTGGGCGTAGATCAGGACAAGTTGCGCACTTATCGCTTAAGTCAGGTGCAACAGCTCAAGCTGGTTTCTAAGGCGGAGAGCTTTGCGCATGATCCTGAAATACTGAAAATGCTGGCAGATGAAGACAGCATCTGGTTTGGGCAGCAAAAGCAGCAAGTCTTAATCAGGGTACAACCTGAAGTCACGGTCTTTTTTAAAGAGCGCCGTTTATTTCCAGAACAGCAGATCGAGCAGGAAGCCGAGACTGGAGAGTTAGTGATCAGTTGCCAGATTCGTCACGAAATGCAGTTGTTGCCTTTGGTGCGTTACTGGTTGCCCTATGTGAAAATTATTGAGCCGATTCATTTTCAGCAGAAACTGGAACAGGATTTGCAAGGATATTTACGTTCTGCTGGATGATATTGAGAAAGCAGAGCAGGAGGGCCTGATTAATGATGACACTTTAAATGGGAATTTAATTTACTTATTTTTTGACTAACTAAATTACAGACATAAAAAAACCAGCTTTCGCTGGGTTCTTTATTTGCACCATCTTTCTATAGTAGAAGAATGGTGCCCGAGGCCAGACTCGAACTGGCACGCTTTGTGGGCGGGGGATTTTAAATCCCCTGTGTCTACCGATTTCACCACTCGGGCTTTAACAAGATGGAGGCGGAGGTCGGAATCGAACCGGCGTCCACGGAGTTGCAGTCCGCTGCATGACCACTCTGCCACCCCGCCGCGTCTTGTTGATGCGTATATTAGCAAGCTCAGAAAAAAAAACAATAGTGTATTCATCTGTATGCGCATAAAAACATCATCTGGCGGAAAATATTTAAATTATTCATGTAGAATGTGCAAAATTGATTCATATCAACACTTGGGAGAAGTGCCGTGGCATTAGTTCTAGACGGTCGTGCATTGGCGAAGCAAATTGAAGCTGACTTGTTTACTCGCGTAGAAGCGCTGAAAGCAAAATCAGGTCGTACTCCAATTCTTGCGACGATTTTGGTAGGTGACGATGGTGCATCTGCAACTTATGTTCGCATGAAAGGCAATGCCTGCCGCCGTGTTGGTATGGATTCACTCAAAGTGGAACTTCCTAAAGAAACCACAACTGAAGAATTATTGGCTGAAATTGAAAAATTAAATGCCAATCCTGATGTGCACGGTATTCTGCTTCAGCACCCGGTTCCTGCGCAAATTGATGAGCGTGCCTGTTTCGATGCAATCTCGCTTGAAAAAGACGTAGATGGTGTCACTTGCCTGGGCTATGGTCGTATGGCAATGGGTGAGGCAGCCTATGGTTCAGCGACGCCTGCCGGGATCATGACGATTCTGAAAGAGAACAACATTGAAATCGCGGGTAAACATGCGGTAGTTGTAGGTCGTTCTGCAATTTTGGGTAAACCAATGGCTGCGATGCTGCTAGAAGCGAATGCAACCGTAACCATTTGCCATTCACGTACTCAAGATCTTGCAAGCTTTGTTAAGCAAGCAGATATCATTGTCGGTGCGGTAGGTAAAGCAGAATTAATTCAAAAAGACTGGATCAAACAAGGTGCAGTGGTTGTTGATGCTGGTTTCCATCCACGTGATGGCGGTGGGGTAGGTGATATCCAACTTGTTGGCATTGAAGAAATTGCTTCTGCTTACACACCAGTTCCGGGTGGTGTAGGTCCAATGACGATTACCACTTTAATCCGTCAAACGGTTGAAGCTGCTGAAAAAGCTTTAGGTTAATCAAATCCTCCCTAACCCTCCTTTTTCAAAGGAGGGAACTCTGATCACTATTTTTGGATGGAGTTTCCCCCTCTTTTTTAAAGAGGGGCTAGGGGAGATTCTTCAAAGACATTAATACTAATTAAAAGAAATCTAATGAGCTGCACCTTCCGACTCCCTCAAGCCCCAGAACATCTACTAAAAGCCTTGCATGATGTGATTCCACACTGTGAGCTACATGCACAGCAATTGCCGGATACACCCATTTCCCTGTGGCTGATTCCGCCAGTATTCCCAACAGATAAGCTGGATGATGAGGTGATTCGTCGCATTTGGAATGATACACCATACTGGATCTTTTGCTGGGCCTCAGGCTTGTCTATGGCTCAATGGCTATTGGCTGAACCACAGCATGTCAAAGACAAGGTGGTACTGGATTTTGGTGCGGGTTCGGGTGTAGTGGCGATCGCAGCGAAAATGGCAGGCGCAAAACGGGTGATTTGCTGTGATATCGACCAGATCAGTCTGGATGCATGTCGTGCCAATGCAGAGCTGAATAGTGTCGAGCTTGAATATCTGGATGATCTGTATAAGGCAGAGCAGCTAGATATTCTGTTAGCCGCAGATGTGCTCTATGATCAATGCAACCGTTTCTTCCTGGATGAATTTTTAAAATTCGCACCTGAAGTATGGGTAGCAGACAGTCGAGTCAAAAATTTTAGTCATCCAAAGTATATAAAGCTGGATGAACGTAGCGCGACGACCTGGCCAGACCTGGATGAATCACCAGAATTTCGTAATGTCAGTTTTTATAAAACACTTTGAATTTGAAAAATAAAAAGGGCAATAAGCCCTTTTTATTGTGTTGCTTTGAATATATCGGATATTAAGAACAAGTATAACGAATGACACGCATCGTGGTTGGGCGGGCGTCTAAGGCTTCGCGTGCACCGAGATTCTCGCTATTATATAGATCTGGGGTATTGCTTAAGCTGATTTGCGTGCGGCTATTACCTAATTGGCGGCCATATTGTTCCTGCTCCGCAAGTGGATTAGAAATTTCATTAGTGCTTAAAATCTGAATATTATAGGTTTTTGAACCGCCCAAAGTCTGTTGACAGGCTGCCTGCAATTTTCTTTCATCCTGATTAGGCCGTCCTGAAAGCGTATAGCTCAAGGTTGCTGTATTGCCTGAACGTTCCAGAATTTCATAGCCACTTTTTCCGTTGAACTGATGTGGTGCAGTCTGACACGCACTCAACATGAAGCTGCTTGCAGCCAGAGCTAAAATGACTGTTGTTCTTTTCATATTTATATTTCCTAAAGTCTTGCGCTAATTATGCCATAGTTTGCTTCAACTGCTGCTCTGGTCAATTGTGATCAATTGTTTATCCATTTAATAAAAAAGGCCGCTTACGCGACCTTTTTTGAATCAAATCAGCAATTAAGCAGATTTAACCGCAGCAATTAATTCTGCTTGACGTTGTTTTAACGCTTCTGGCAAACGACCACCAAGTTTGTCGAACAATTCAGTGTGGCTTTCAAGTTCTTTGATCCATTGATCTTTATCTTGAGCAGTCACAAGGTCAAATTGTTCTTTAGTAAAGTCAGAACCAGTCCAGTTCAACTGTTCATAAGTTGGAACGCGGCCAATTGGTGTGTCAACAGCAGTTGCACGACCTTCACAGCGGTCAATGATCCACTCAAGAACGCGCATGTTTTGACCGAAACCAGGCCATACGAAGTTGCCTTCAGCGTCACGACGGAACCAGTTCACGTTATAGATCCCAGGAAGTTTGTTGCCAGCAGCTTCAGCTTTCTCAGCAACTTGCTCGCCCATTTCTAACCAGTGCGTGAAGTAATCCGCCATGTTGTAGCCAGCGAAAGGAAGCATCGCGAACGGGTCACGACGAACAATACCTTGTTGACCAACAGCAGCAGCAGTGGTTTCAGAGCCCATGGTTGCAGCTTTGTAAACACCATCAACCCAGTCAAATGCTTCTGAAATTAGAGGCACTGTGTCCGCGCGGCGACCACCGAAGATGAACGCAGAAATTGGAACACCTGCTGGATTTTCCCAGTCAGCGTCAATCGAAGGGCATTGACCAGCAGCAACAGTGAAGCGAGCATTTGGATGCGCAGCTTTTTCTTCGCCAGTGTGAGGTTGACCTTTCCAGTTGGTCAGGTTAGCAGGTACTTCTTTAGAAAGACCTTCCCACCATACTTCGCCGTTGTCAGTTACAGCAACGTTGGTATAGATCACATCTTTAGTTAATGTTGCCATACAGTTCGGGTTGGTCTTGGTATTTGTACCCGGCGCTACACCGAAGAAACCAGCTTCAGGGTTGATGGCATATAAGCGACCATCTTCACCTGGTTTGATCCAAGCAATATCGTCACCTACAGTTTCAATTTTCCAGCCTTCGTAGCCCGCTGGTGGAATCAACATCGCGAAGTTGGTTTTACCACATGCAGATGGGAATGCCGCTGCGATATAGTGTTTTTCGCCTTGTGGATTGGTCACGCCAAGGATCAGCATGTGTTCAGCTAACCAGCCTTGTTGACGACCCATAAATGATGCAATACGTAAAGCCAGGCATTTTTTACCAAGCAATGCGTTACCGCCGTAACCAGAACCGTAAGACCAGATCTCACGAGTTTCTGGATAATGCACGATGTATTTTTCAGGGTTGCAAGGCCATGCAACGTCTTTTTCGCCTTGTTCTAGCGGAGCGCCCACAGTATGTACACATGGAACGTATTCGCCATCAGTACCTAGAACGTCATAAACAGCTTTACCCATGCGAGCCATTTTAGACATGCTTACAGCAACGTAAGGAGAATCTGTTAATTCGATACCGATGTGTGCAATATGAGAACCTAAAGGACCCATAGAGAAAGGCACAACGTACAAAGTACGACCTTTCATAGAACCGTCAAACAAACCGTTGAGGCGAGCACGCATTTCAGCAGGTGCTTCCCAGTTGTTGGTTGCGCCAGCGTCTTCTTTGTTTTCAGAGCAAATGTAAGTACGACCTTCAACACGAGCAACGTCAGAAGGATCAGAATTCGCAAGATAAGAACCAGGATGAGTTTCTTGATTCAGTGCTTGCATTGTGCCGTTAGCGATCATCAAGTCGATATAACGTTGATATTCTTCTGCGCTACCGTCACACCATTCAATTTTTGCTGGTTTTGTTAATTTAGCAATCTCTTCCACCCAAGCAATAAGCTTAGGGTGACGAACGAATTCTGGTGCGTTCACTTGGGTCATGGTGAGGCCTATCTCAAATGTGTACAAAAAGGATGTACAAAGTACAATCCGAGCAATAAAAATGTTGCCCGGATGATATATGAAAAAAAGTGGCTGTATTAAAGCATAAAATGATAAAAAAAATAAGACCAAAGAAGCACTAGATTTCTTTTGGCATATAATGCTATTTTATTTGTAAATATAATGAAAACAATAAGATAAAACTAAATATTTGAATTGTCTTGGTTATTTATTTTAATTATGAATAGTATTTATTTTAAAAATTATTAATAAAATCAGTTTATTAATTTTATAGCACGTCTCATATTCGTTATTGATTAAATAAATGGTTGCCATTTGAATTTTACATAAAGCTACTGTTAATTGTCTATGAATTGGACAAAATGCCAATAGGCTTCATAAAGTTGTGCGAAAAATGTCTAATCAATCTAAACCCTTATCGCTTATTTATAATCATAATGCTGGTTTTCGCATACAAGGGCCAGAAGGGATCTATGAACAACTGACTGAAATATTTTCAGCGCAAGGTTATCAGACTAAAGCTTATGAAATCAATGATTCACAGCAATTTGATCACGTTATGGCGGAGGTGTTGACACGACATTTAGCGTCGGATGAAGCAGGTATCGTGGTGGCAGCAGGTGGGGATGGTACTTTAAATACAGTCGCCAAACATTTATTGAATACGCAAATTTCTGTTGGAATTTTACCCTTGGGTACTTTTAATTATGTAGCCAG
Source organism: Acinetobacter sp. F9 (assembly GCF_019195275.1). Classification (NCBI taxonomy): domain Bacteria; kingdom Pseudomonadati; phylum Pseudomonadota; class Gammaproteobacteria; order Moraxellales; family Moraxellaceae; genus Acinetobacter; species Acinetobacter sp. F9. The sequence continues at coordinate 967,114 of NZ_CP078068.1, read as the reverse complement.
ATTATTAGATATTCCCTTGGATTTAATTGAAGCCGCTAAAGTGATTGCCACGGGACAATCTAAACGTATCAATGTAGCCCAAATTAATCAGGATATTTATCTGAATAATGCCAGTTTGGGTCTGTATCCCTTATTTATCAAAAAACGTGAAGATTATAACCGGCGGTTTGGTCGATTGCCGTTACATGCCTATACTTCCGCACTGGATGTGCTGATTCGCGACCGTAAGGAACTGAAACTGGAAATCTGGGTAGATCACAAGAAATATCCGGTAAAAACACCGCTGATCTTTTTTGGCAACAATCCCTTGCAACTGGCAGATATGAAAATGCAGATTGCCAAAGCAGCAGAGCAGGGTAAAGTCGCAGGAGTGGTGGTTTCTAAAAGTGATAAGCTAACTTTATTTAAGCTTGTGTATCAGTTGGTTCGTGGCAAGATTGATCAGGCTTCGGATGTTTACAGTTTTGCTGCCGATCAAGTCCGTATCGAATCTAGATCCAAGAAATTGATGGTGGCGATTGATGGCGAAATCGTAGAAATGGCGCCGCCCCTCAATATTTCTGTTTTAAAAAACAGCCTGAGTGTAAGGGTGCCGCATGATCCTGCATCTGTCTGATCTGCATTTTGGGACAGAAAAACCCGAGTGTTTAGAGGCAATTCGACAGTTCTGTCAGACTCATCCTCTGGAAGCGGTCGTCGTCAGTGGTGATCTGACCCAACGCGCACGTTTAAGCCAGTTTTTGGCCTGTAAACGGTTTTTAGATCAGCTTGAGACACCTTATCTGGTAATTCCGGGTAATCATGATATTCCGCTCTATCATTTATGGAATCGGCTGTTCAATCCATTTACCCGTTATCAGCTTTTTTTTGGTGAACTTGAACCCACACTTGAAACAGACAACTTTTATCTGGTGGGGGTGAACTCAATCCGGCGCCGCTATCACACCAAAGGGCATTTATCGCTTGAGCAGATTCAGCGTATTGATCGGAAATTAGGCCAAGCGCCTTCTTCCAAATTAAAAATTATTGTCAGCCATCAACCGTTCTATGTGCCTTTTCAAAATAAGCGCGGTTTTAAGGATAGTCCATTGATGGCCAAAATTGCTTTAGAGGCTTGGGCAGCACATGGCCTGTTTGCAGTCTTGCATGGACATCTGCATCAACCTGCGGTTTATGATTTGAACCTGATCTTTGAGTTGGGGGCAGATCATCCTGTTTATGATGTACATGCAGGTACTTCAGCCTCGCATCGGCTACATAAAAAAGAGCCAAATAGTTTTAATCTGATTGATGCATCAGGAAAAATTTCCCAGTATTTATTCGATGATGTGACCCAGTCCTTTCTGTTAAAGCCTGATATGTTGAATAAATAGACGAAAAATCAGTATTCGTTAAAAAAAAGCAATTTTTTTTCATTTTTGCCCTTGAAGCGTTTTATTCCATCTCCATAAAAGTGACATCAAAAATTTTTGATGATGACCCATGGAATAATTAAGTCGTCATCAGTGACCTAAAAAAGACTTAGTCTGATGGAGTTAAATATGAGCAACATTCGTCCATTACATGACCGCGTTGTTATTCGTCGTGTTGAAGAAGAAACTAAAACAGCTGGCGGTATTTTACTTCCTGGTTCTGCTGCAGAAAAACCAGCTCAAGGTGAAATCATTGCTGTAGGTAATGGTCAAATCACTGACAATGGTGTACGTGCGCTAGATGTAAAAGTTGGCGATAAAGTATTGTTCGGTACGTATGCGGGTACAACTGTGAAAGTTGACGGCGAAGAACTTCTTATTATGAAAGAATCTGACATTTTAGCGGTATTTGCTTAATTTCCGTTTAAAGTCGTCTTATGTTCATCAGAATTTAAAAGATATTAAAAGTATTTGGAGTCAAAAATGTCAGCTAAAGACGTAAAATTTGGTGATTCAGCGCGCAGCAAAATGATTGCTGGTGTGAATATCCTTGCAGATGCAGTGAAAGTAACACTAGGTCCTAAAGGCCGTAACGTTGTGATCGACCGTTCTTTCGGTGCGCCACACATCACCAAAGATGGTGTAACGGTTGCCAAAGAAATCACCCTAAAAGATAAATTCGAAAATATGGGTGCTCAGCTGGTTCGAGAAGTTTCTTCAAAAACCAATGACATCGCAGGTGACGGTACAACCACTGCAACTGTATTGGCTCAAGCAATTTTGAACGAAGGCATCAAGTCCGTTACAGCGGGTATGAACCCAATGGACTTGAAACGCGGTATCGATATCGCTGTTAAATCTTTGGTTGCTGAAATTAAAGCAACTGCTCAACCTGCGTCTGATTCTAAAGCGATTGAACAAGTCGGTTCGATCTCTGCAAACTCTGACACCACTGTAGGTAAACTGATTGCGCAAGCAATGGAAAAAGTGGGCAAAGAAGGTGTCATTACTGTAGAAGAAGGTTCAGGCTTTGAAGATTCTCTAGATGTGGTAGAGGGTATGCAGTTTGACCGCGGTTACATCTCGCCATACTTCGCAAACAAGCAAGACACGCTAACTGCGGAGCTTGAAAATCCGTTCATTCTTCTGGTTGACAAAAAAATCAGCAACATTCGTGAGTTGATCACAGTGCTTGAAGCTGTTGCAAAAACTGGTAAACCGCTTTTGATCATCGCTGAAGATGTTGAAGGCGAAGCGTTGGCAACTTTGGTTGTCAACAACATGCGCGGCATCATCAAAGTATGTGCAGTAAAAGCGCCTGGTTTTGGTGATCGTCGTAAAGCGATGCTGCAAGACATCGCGATCTTGACTGGCGGTACGGTGATTTCTGAAGAAATTGGCATGCAGCTAGATCAAACTGCACTTGAACATTTAGGTACTGCACATAAAGTGACTGTATCTAAAGAAAACACAGTGATTGTGGATGGTGCGGGTAATGCAGGTCAAATTTCTGAACGTGTTCAGCAAATCCGTGCGCAAATTGAAGAATCTACGTCTGAATATGACAAAGAAAAACTTCAAGAACGTGTTGCTAAATTGGCAGGCGGTGTTGCAGTGATCAAAATCGGTGCTGCGACTGAAGTTGAAATGAAAGAGAAGAAAGACCGTGTAGACGATGCCCTTCATGCAACGCGTGCTGCGGTTGAAGAAGGTGTGGTTGCAGGTGGTGGTGTTGCACTGGTACGTGCAGCGAAAGTATTGGATAACGTAACTGGCGCGAATGATGACCAAAACGTAGGTATCAACATTCTACGTCGTGCGATTGAAGCGCCGCTTCGTCAAATCGTATCGAATGCGGGTGATGAGCCTTCAGTGGTGATCAATGCTGTGAAAAATGGCGAAGGCAACTTCGGTTATAACGCGGCAACAGGTGTTTATGGCGATATGCTCGAAATGGGTATTCTTGACCCAGCAAAAGTAACGCGTTCAGCACTTGAGCATGCTGCTTCTGTTGCTGCTTTAATGCTGACAACTGAATGCATGATCACTGATATCCCGGAAGACAAACCTGCAATGCCTGATATGGGCGGCATGGGTGGAATGGGCGGCATGATGTAATTCATGTTGATCATTTGATCTTGAAAAATCCCTACCTCAGGTAGGGATTTTTTTTATTTCTTGATAAAAAAGTACGATTTCAATAAAAAATAGAGTAAAATTTGAGACATAAGTTTGATCTAGATTAAAAAATGCAAACAGGGTATCATTTTTTATTAAAAAATTGATTAATGTTTATTTTTGTAACATTTGATCTTGGAATATATAAATTTTTGATTTATGATTTAATCAAAATATAATTGATGTGCGGCTATATGAACAGTACAGTTATAAATAATGAGGGGAAAAGTTCAGAGGATCATTCTGAACTGGTATTGATTAGTAAATGTGAATTAAAGTCTTTATACCGAAAATTAAAGGAATATGAAGATCGTTTACGGAGGTATGAGCATGAGCATAAAAAAATTTTAGCTTATTTCACGTATAAAAATTACAATTGATTTAACTCATCAATCAACTTTTTAATGATATCTTTATGATGATTTTTTAAAGCGCGAAACTTCAGATAATAGTCTAGATCTCCAATATCATGTTCTGAAATCTGAGCACTCGGACTAATATCCTGGTCTCCAAATCTTAGCCATTGATTAGATACATTTAGCCAGATTGCTAAAATAGAAAGTTTATCTTGGCTAGGGATGGCCTTACCTAATAACCAGTTATTTGCAGATTGTACTGAAATTGGGCTGCCGTCATAACGGTGATTGAATTCCCTAGATAAAAAAGTAGGGCTAATAGGGTGTGCAGCATCCAGTAAAGCTTGTTTCAATCGTTCAGCAAATAATTTTTTTTCTTGTTGATTGCTCATAAATTAAGTTCTCTCTTTCTATCTCATCATACACTTTATAAGTTTTATCTTAAAAATGTATTTAAAATACTACAATGATTTTAAGAGCATAATTTTAAGAAAACTCGACTCATATTTCAATTGTAACAAAGTTTTTTAGCCTATCTTGTTGTAATTATTTGTAATTATTATTTGTTTCTATATTTTATGTTGAGTTTAGCTTAATACAAATATCAGGTAATCAATCTGTTAATTAATCAAGGTTACTTTATCACTTTTTTATTTTTAAATCTCTATTTAAAACATAAGTTTAAGCTTTTTTTTCTAACTTTTTTGAACTAAAATCAATTTTAAATTTAAAAATAAATCAAATATTGATTGATATATTTGTTTCGTTTTGTATATTATTGCCTCAGGACCGCTCTAGCAGCGGTAGGGGGTGGATGGCAATCTCCAGAACAACCAGACATTCAACTCAGTTTTGCTGGTTTACATCAATCCTAGGGTAAACCAGTCTTTTTATAAAAATTGAAGGAAACTCGTATGAAGCTTCAAACAGCATTTAAACTTTCGGCTTTAGCAGCTGCGCTAAGTGTTTCAGTACCTGTAATGGCCGCAGTACAGATTAATGGTAATGCTACATCTGGTGGTGGTGGTCCTGGTGCAGCAGTTACCACAAATTTTGGCAGCAGTGGAATTACATTGAATGGTAATACTAATGTTAATGGTAATACTAATGTTACTGGTAGTTTGACGGTTAGTGGTACAAATGTAATTGATGCAATTGTTGCTAAAGCTAGTACAGCTGCACTTAATAATGAAATTTTGGCTCGTACACAGGGTGACAACGCTATTACAGCTGCACTTAATGATGAAATTTCAGCTCGTGAAGATGGTGACACCGCTATCCGTGATGAAATTGCGGCGGGTATAACAACAGGTTCACTAGAAGTAAATGGTCCAGTAAATGTTAATACAACTGAAAGTGATGTTAATTTTAATATTGTTAATGGCAACTTTAATGTTAATGCTGTTAACAGTGAAGAATTACAAGTTACACCAACACAACAAGGTTCCACTTTCCAAGTTGATACTTTAGGTGAACCAGATAGTACATTACCAATTGCTTATACAGATAGTTATACACGTGGGGTTGAACAATCTGAAACTACACAAGTTTACACTTCTGAAAAACTAGAATTTAACTCACAAACTATACGTGTTGATCAAGAACGTAAGGTTAATAAAACTGCTCAAGCAGTTTATGATGAAAATGGTGAATTTGTCGGTGTTAATAATGTCACTACTGAAGATGATACAGGTTATCAAAATGTAGATGAAGGTAAACTTCTATCTCAAGATAAAATCATTGTAGGTCGTGAAAATGCTGGAGATCTCAATGCCTTAACGATTCGCTCAACAACTCTAGATGCTAATAATCAACCGCAGACTACTGAGACTAAAGTAACAGCAACAGGTATTTCAACAGATGCCATTACACTTGCTGGTGAAGATTTAGCAACTACTCTTGCTGATGAATCTGCTCGTTTAGATCAAGCAATCGTTGATGGTGTTGCTGACGCTAAAGATTACACAGATACAACTGCTGCGACTTTACGTGATCAAGCTGCTACAGAATCTGCTCGTTTAGATGATCGTGTTGATGCAGTTGAATCATCTGTAACAGCACTTGATTCAAAAGTTGACACAGAAGTTGCACGTCTAGATAGTCGTGTAGATACAGTAGAAGCATCTGTAACAGCACTTGATTCAAAAGTTGACACAGAAGTTGCACGTCTAGATGGTCGTGTAGATACAGTAGAAGCATCTGTAACAGCACTTGACTCAAAAGTTGACACAGAAGTTAATCGTTTAGACGGTCGTGTAGATACAGTTGAATCATCTGTAACAGCACTGGATTCAAAAGTTGATACAGAAGTAGCTCGTTTAGATAGCGATATTGCAAATGCAAATGCTGCTGCAACTGCATATACAGATTCAACTGCACAAACTTTACGTGACGAAGCTGCTACTGAATCTGCTCGTTTAGATACTGCAATCGTTGCTGGTGTAACAGATGCTAACGATTACACAGATACAACTGCTGCAACTTTACGTGACGAAGCTGCTGCTGAATCTGCTCGTGTAAATACAGCAATTGTTGATGGTGATACGGCTACCTTAGCTGCTGCAAATGCAACTACTGCTTCAACTGCTGCAACTTTACGTGGTGAAGCTGCTGCTGAATCTGCTCGTGTAAATACAGCAATCGTTGATGGTGATGCGGTTACCTTAGCTGCTGCAAATGCAACTACTGCTTCAACTGCACAAACTTTACGTACTGAAGCTGCTGCTGAATCTGCTCGTGTAAATACAGCAATTGTTGACGGTGATGCTGCGACTTTAGCATCTGCAAATGCTTATACAAATACACAAGTAGCTAACGTAAATTCACGTATGAACCAGTTGAATTCACGTGTTGATGACGTAGAAAAAACTGCTTACCGTGGTATCGCTATTGCATTAGCGGCTCAACAACAAATTCCTAACATCGGTGCTGGTCAATTCGCTGTATTTGGCGGTGTAGGTCACTATGAAGGTGAGTCTGCTGGTGCCCTAGGTGTTGCAAGCGTGTTTGCTGATGGCCGTACTTCTGTAAGTGCTGCTCTTGGTTTCGCTGGCGGTAACGAAGTTGGTGGCCGTGTAGGTGTATCATACGTATTTGGCGGTAAATAATTACTCCTTATACTGACCTATAAAAAAAATCCCCGCAATATGCGGGGATTTTTTATGTCTTTACAAAATTATGATGAAGACTTTTTAACTAATTTGTAATTTAAATTACTCTCGATTTTCTTACCTGACTCTACATCACGCGCTTCAATAAAATTTTCGCCAACAAAGAATTTACGGTTTTCAGCTTTGTTATCTAATGTGATAATTGACGGATCTTGCGGGTCAAAACTAAAACTGCCCTTGAGCTCAGATTCATTGTTATTGGCTTTCCCCAAATATTCTTCGTTCAGCTCATAGGTTTTATCTGAATGAAGCTGTAACTCGACTTTGATGCCTTCACAGTCCGCACAAGGAAACACACCTTCATATTCACCCGCCCAATCTAGTGAGGTTTCTGCGTTGTCAGCACCAGTCAGGCTGCTGTTTGCATTATTTTGCTCCATCATTGCCGGACTGGATTGTGCATTATTATTCATTGGCTCATTGTCATTCTGTTTCGAACATGCTGTCAACGTTGCTGCAAGAGCAACTGCCATTGCAGCAGAGAGTATCACTTTCTTCATTGTTCTGACCCTGTAGATTTCTTTATTAGACATTACATTAAAAGTAGTCTGTATGGATAAATAGGGCAGTCTTGTTAAAGTTTGATTCATTAGGTGAATCAGACCAAATTTATTCATCAATCAGTAGGCTTAAAGAGTTTTTGTAAAATATTAAAGTCATTTTATGTCGTTTCAGCGGACTGTGCTTGGCGCTATGATGCAGAAAGAATGATAAAAAATGAGGCAGTAATGAAATTAGAACAAGAAAATAATCTTATTGCAAAAATTTATGATGCTGCATTATTACCGGCTCTGTGGCTTGAGGTGATTCAAGATATCGTAAGCTATACCCAAAGTAAGAGCGCCATTTTTACCGGTCTGGATCAGCTTAATCCAGGCTATGATTTTGTTCACACGTATAATATCCCGAATGAAAGTTTGGCTGCCTATCAGGATGAACGTATCAGAGTGATTGATATGAAACTTCATATGCCCTTATGGAATGATATTGAGATGGGGGATGCGCTAAATCAGAATTGTCAGCATTATGCAGAGCGGCCCGGTACGGATCATTATGTATTTTATGAAAAATGTTTAAAGCCAACAGGTGTCTGCTATCTGGCAGGCGTGTTGCTCGATCGAGGTCATTATCGCTGGGCTGTACTCGGTATCCATCGTGCGCCTGAGGTGCAGCCTTTTGAACAGGCAGAGCTGGATTTTCTCCGACGCATCAGTATTCATTTACGCCGGGCTTTGCAAATTCATCGGCAAATCAACTTGATTCAACAAGATAATTTAAGCTTGTATACCGTATTGGATAGTTTAAAAACCGGGATTGTACTGCTCGATCAAAACCTGTGTTTAAGTTATTCCAATCCTGTTGCGCAAAAGATGCTTGATCAAAGTTCATGTCTGGATCTGGATATACATAACCGTCTAAAAACCAATTATGCTCAGCAGATACGTTTTGATCAGCTATTAGAAAGTGCTTTGCTGGAAGATACGACCATTCAGACTGAAGTGGGTGGAGTCTTGGCGTTGAGTGATGGGGCAGGCTCACAATTCATGCTGACGGTGGTGCCATTTAAAAAATTAAGAAATATGCAACATTTACAGTCTGCTCAGCATCAGATTGCCTTATTTATGACAGATAAAAACCAGCATTATTCCCTGTCAAGAGCTTACCTACAACAGTGTTACCAGCTTTCCAAACGAGAGTTTGATTTATGCGAGTTGTTAATTAATGGTTATAAAATAGAAGATATTGCAGAACAGTGTGGCATTACGCTGAGTTCGGTACGGACGTATTTTAAAAATATTTATGAAAAAACCCAATGTTGTTCGCAAATCGAACTGATGCATTTATTGATGGGCTGTACCATTCAATTTGAACATATTGATTAAACCGGCCTGAATTTCATATTCAAGCCGGTTTATGTGGGTTATTTAACACGTTGTAAAGTTACAGGATCTTCACCTTGCGGATGTAAGATAAGATTGTTGTTAGATATATTGATGCTTGCAATTGTCTTGCTGCCATTTGAACTATCTTGTAATCCACCACACTCGTTGGTATCGAATAATACCTCGGTTGTGGTGAGAGTATTTGCTGACAATGTATATTTGCCATATTCAATCCCTGGCCAACCACAATCATCTCCGCCTTCAGTGTCTAGGAAGAAATAATAGTTATTATCAAAGAAAGCAAATAGGTGCGTTTCATTGAGTCGCCACGTGCCGACGAGACTATTAGACTGCTTAACTCGATTTAAACGGTATTCAGTATTAACGCCTGGTTCAGTAAGAATTAATTGAGTTCCATTAAAGTTTAAAGAATAAGGTTTATTCTCGGCAGGATGTGAAAGTCCCCATTCACCATTGGTGTCATGCAGGATTTCCGGTTCAATCACGGTTGTTGTTGCATTCCATTTTAAGCGGCCCATTTCAATGCCTGCTTGACCACTCTCATCTTTGGCTTCTGCTTCACCTAGTGCATAGCGTCCATCTTCCAGAATGTGAATCAACACAGCAGTGTTATCGGTACGGTTAATCTCCCACGTACCGGCAATATCTTTGTAGAAGGTCGCTTGAAAGTGTGCTTTAGCATCCTCTTCATTCACTAACTTTTCTTCAGGAATTACTGTTTTGACAATAGCTTCATTTACGAAGTCGGTGGTACTTTGGTTAAAATTAAGCTTTACAGCAGTGAAGGCTGTTTTAGTGTCATCACTAATCTGAATGCCATCGCTATGATCACCTTCTCCATCTAAGGATTGTAAAAAAACCATAAGGTTGATACGCGCATTTTCAGTCTCAGCTAAATCCAAAGGGGTAACACGTTCTTTGGCTTCAATTTCATCACCGAGTTGAACATCACCAATATAAAATTTAACGGTTTCTCCTTCATTGAAGTTGAATTCACCATTGTCATTGGTAAAACCTGTAGCACCACTACTTGTGACATAGCGTACTCCAGAAATCACAGCATCCGTCAGCACCCCTGTCTGGGTTCCAATATTACTTGCAGGAGGTGTACTTGAGTTATCATCCGAACCGCCGCAGGCACTAAGTAACCCCGCTAAAGCAATACAAAGTAAAGTTTTTTTCATTAGAATCTTCCTGAAATTTATAATGTGGATTCAGTATAAAAAGACCCTCATATTTGCCATATCCCAAAATTAGGAGGTTAAGAGCTTTTTAATGCATGAATCCTTTAAATCAGAAAGGAATTCCTATTTATATTGGGGAGCAATCTGAACTATCCGTAAATTGATGTATGAGATAAGTTGAAGGTGTCAAAAATAATCAACTATTCATTTAAAAATTCTAATTATACAAATATAGATTAACTGTTTATTTTTTGCTCATGGAGCACTATCTATATTTGCCGAGGTTGCTAAAATTCGCGCAATTTTGAATAGAATTGGTGCGTGACGTGTTTGAGAAGTTAGCAGAACAAAGCCTGAACCTGATGGGTTGGGAAATTGATAATCACTGGCCACTAGATTTAGAGCAATGTGTCATGATTGCTGCTCCTCATACCAGTAACTGGGATGCACTCTATGCGCGTCTGGCTTTGAAAGCGTTAGGTGTGAATGTTCGCTTAACCATTAAAGACAGTTATATGAAATTTCCATTGGGGCCTTTTGTACGGGCGATGGGCGGAATCGGGATTGACCGCCGTCCTAAACAGCCGGGTGAGCCTCGTCCGAGCATGGTGCAGGTGATGACGGATTTATTTAAGACCCATCCCAAACTGGTCATGCTGGTCACACCAGAAGCAACACGTGCCAAACAGGAACAGTGGAAAACCGGTTTTTATCATGTTGCGATCAATGCGGGTGTGCCGATTGCTTTGGCTTATATGGACTATGCCAAGAAAAAAACTGGCGTAGGTAAAATTGTTTATCCGACAGGGGATTATGAAAAAGATATGGCGGAAATCATGGCATTTTATGCAGATATTCAGCCAAAATTCCCTAAATGTTTCAGTGTCGATCAGCGTTATTATCAGAATTAAAATTGCATTGTAAAAAAAGCAGGGTATTTTCCCTGCTTTTTTATTGCCTAAGAATTAAGAATATCAGACAAATACTACTTAGTTTTCAGAAGCGGGTAAAATTCCACCGAGGCTTTGACAGGCACTTTTATACAGCTCATATTGCTGTTGCACAACTTCCGATAAGGGAATATCAAATAACTTTTCACCTTGGTGATAATGCTCGATATACGCTTCGGCCTTGGATTTTGTGCTATAGAGCGAATGCTGATAATAATCGGTCATGCTGGTATGCGACATCTGTGACATCTCGATCTGGGAGCACTGGAAATTTTGCAGCAGCTGTTCCGATTTTTTCAGATCGCTAGACATACAACTTGCCAGCAATAAGGTACTGAGCAATGTCGTGATAAATTTCATAGAAAATAGACAAAAGGTTTTATGGGAACACCGTATTGTAGAAGTAAAACCCGGTCACAAAACCTTTTTAATCTACCAGATGGTCAAAAAATAGAACAATAGAATCTAAAAATCCCGGTCTATTCTCTGGTCAGTTAACCTTTAACCAGGCCACCATCCACAATCAGGTTTTGTCCGGTTACTGCACGTGAATAAGGCGATAAAAACATCAGGATTGCAGCAGAAAACTCCTCCGGTGTTATCACGCGGCGTAAAGGAGTTGATTGAGCAATCAGATCAAAAACAAAGTCTGGTGTGGCTTTACTGGCATCTGTGGTTTGTAACAGGCCGCCAGAGAGCATATTGACATTAATACCATATTGTCCCAAATCCTGCGCCGTAGTGCGAGTAAAGGCCAGTAAAGCCGCTTTTGCTGCGGTATAGTCATGATAAGGAACCACCGGATTTTGCACTAAGTTTGTGCCGATATTGATGATCCTGCCAAAACCCGTGTGCTTCATATCGTCCAGTGCGGCTTGCGTGGTATTGAGGGCGGCCTGTACTGCACCACTGAATTGACGCGACATGGTCTCCCAAGTTAAATCTTCAACCTTAGGACGATCATCCCCATTAAATTCAAACTGAATCAGCGCATTATTGACGACCGTATGAATCGCTTCCCCGAAATGCTTTTTTGCAGCAGCAAATAAAGTCCGTACCTGATCAGCCTGAGTGACATCGGCCTGATAAATAAAGACCTGCTCGGGATACTGCTGCGCAAGCTGTTCGGCGGTTTGCTGACTGCTATGATAATTGACGACGACGCGAGCACCTTCTGCCAATAGGGCTTGAGTAATCGCCAAACCCAAGCCACGTGCTCCGCCGGTAACGAGAACAATCTGATCACGAATCTGCATAATGATGATCTATATTACGAAATATTGGCCCTAACATAGCAGTTATGTCAGCGGATTCAAGCCTGAGGCAAAGTAAACCAACTCTGCATGAGATTGGGCTTAAATGAATTGGGACGCTATAAGAAAACAGCCGGCGCTGAACAGCAAACTTAGGATAATACGTTTAAACAGCAGTTCAGAAATTTTATAGAAGAGTTTTGCCCCTAAAATGGCCGGAATACTGACAAAAACTATTAACACTGCCATATAGGGTAAATGACTTTGATCGATCATACCTTGCCATAGATAGGTACCGAGTGCGAAGACCTGAACTGCAAAATTAAAATGCCTCAAGATATAGCGTTGCTGGGCTTTCGGGAGTTGTTTCAACATCACCCATGCTGAAGGGACGGCTCCACAAAAACCACCAAGTCCGCCTAATATTCCACCCATCAATCCGATACTACTGTCGGCTATCTTTCCCGAGCGCTGAATGGTTTTGATGTGTGGATTGAGCAGCATCAGCGGAGACCAGAGCACCAGAAAAATGCCCAAAACCAGTTTAAATGTATCAGCTTGGATGATGTGCAGCAGGTAAGTGCCGAGCGGTACGCCAATCAGACCCGCTACTAAATAAGGCAGTAGCCACTGTTTAGATAATATGGGTGGTTTCTGTTCCTGCGTCAGTGAAATTAAATGACTCCAGATGGAAGCAAATACCAGCAAGGGCGCTGCCAGTTGCGGAGCCAATACCCAGACCCAGAATGACATGGCAATCAGGGCAAAGGCAAAACCGGTCAGCCCCTGTACGAAACCAGCGACCATTGCACCAAGAATAAATAACAGCCAGGTCATAAAGGTAAAGTCAGAAGGAAAGGCAGCAGTATTCTAAAGATCAGGGCAAAAGCCAAGCTTTTTAGTTAGCTGTATTTATGCAAATTAAAGTTCAAATGTGCGTAAAATATTAAAACGAAAATAAGGAATGAGTTTTTTATTCCTGCATAAAAAATGCATAAATCACTACAACAGAGCAACAATGAGTTCGTTTAGTCTCCATGAACTCGCCTGATACTGATAGGGTGCAGTAAAGAGATTAGGGACATGATTAAAAAAGCGATTTTACTTTCTGTATTGGCAGTGTCATTAACTGGTTGTGTGGTTGATCCATGGGATGATGGTTCTCGTGATCACCGGGATCGCAACGGACATTATGATCGAGACCACAAGGATCGTGACTGGAAAAATCGGGAGCATAGAGATCATCGGGATTGGAAGCGTGACAGAGGTGATAACCGTGATTGGCGCCGTGATCGTGACTAAAATGATTCTCGCATCTTTCAGTTTGACTATTATTGACAAAAAAGGATTCCACCGCGGAATCCTTTTTTAATGGGTCTTAATTGTAACTTTATTTAAGAAACACTTTTTTGATAAAGCCCTGCACGCACTGTGCCGGCTTTGGTATTTTTAATGAGTCGCCATGACGCTGGTAATTTAAGCAACTGTAGATCACGGTCTGCTTCCACATAAATATAAGCATTATTTTTCACCAGATGATCCGCCTGTAATGCCAGCTCTTCCCATAAGTTCAGGCTATACGGTGGATCGAGAAAAACCAGATCAAATTGTGTTTGCAGGCTGGTTAAAGCTTGCTGCGCCGTTGCTATTTTCAATTGGGCGCGTGCTTTGGTGACTTGTAATAGTTCAAGATTCTGGGTCAGGAATTGTGCCTGAGTACGATCCGGTTCAATCATGACGACTGAGGCCGCACCACGCGATAAGGCTTCAAAAGCCAAGGCACCAGATCCTGCACAAATGTCCAAAACCTGTGCATTTTGTACGTCCCACATAAGCCAGTTAAACAGGGTTTCGCGTACTCGATCAGGCGTCGGGCGTAAACCCTCAATGCTGGCAAAAGGTAGTTGACGACGTTTCCAGTCACCCCCAATAATTCGAAGTTGGTTTTTCATTTTAGTCTCGTTCTACCGGTGTGGGAGCAGGAGGCGCTACAGCTGGAGCAGCTGCATTTGCAGATGGATTGGTGGCAGGATCTGGTGGCTGAATATTGGCTGGAGCTACAGTTGCTGCATCTTGACTCAACATGCCTGCACCACTTGGCAATTCAGCAGGCTTGATTCCGGCTGTCATCAGACCACCACTGAGCTGATGACCTTGCGGGCGTACCGGCTTCTTATCTTTATGCAGCAACCAGTAATCAAAAATCGGACGAGCCAGCACAGTGGCTGCACTACCGCCACGACCATTTTCCAGAATGACCGCAATCGCAATTTCAGGATTTTCAGCAGGTGCAAAACCGACAAACAGGCCATGATCCAGCTGACGGTCGGTCAATAAGGATTCATTATAACGCTTGCCTTGAGCAATACTCTTCACCTGAGCTGTACCAGTTTTACCTGCAATGGAATATTGTAAGCCACTTTTGATGCCTCGGCCTGTACCAGATTGAATCACGTCGACCATGGCATCACGCATCTTGATCCAGTCTTCTTCCTGACCATTAAAATCGATTTTGCCGTGGGTACCATTATGTACCTTGAACGTTTTGGCACCGCGACTTTCACGTAACACATGCGGAATGACTTTATTGCCATGGTTGGCGGTAATGGCCGTTGCCATGGCCAGTTGTAACGGCGTTGAAGTGAAAGCCCCCTGACCGATACTCACCGAAATAGTTTCACCTCGTAACCATTTGGCGTTACGGGTACGCATCTTCCATTCCGGGTTCGGGTACAGTCCTGAGCTTTCACTTGGTAAGTCCACGCCGGTTTTTTCACCAAAGCCAAACTGACGCATCCAGGTGTTCATTTTCTCAATGCCCATGCGGTAGGACATGACATAGAAATAAGTATCACAAGAAACGACCTGAGCTTTGTGCATGTTGACTGCGCCATGCCCGGATTTTTTATGGTCACGGAAGCGGTGACTATCGCCCGGCAGACTGAAATAACCCGGATCAGAAATAGTGGTATCCCAGTCCACCAGACCATAATGCAGGCCGCCCAATGCAAACATCGGTTTAATGGTCGAACCAGGAGGATAAACCCCTTGTACGGCGCGGTTATATAAAGGTTGATCCAGATTATCACGCAGATCACTATAATCTTTATGACTGATACCGGTCACAAACAGATTTGGATTGAAACTTGGGCTGGAAACCAGCGCCAGAATTTCCCCAGTTTTCGGATTCATCGCCACAATCGCACCACGGCGTCCAGCCAGTTGCTCTGAAGCCACCACCTGCAAACCATAATCCAGTGACAAGAACAGATCATTACCGCGCACCGGATCCTTACGGCCCAAATGCCGTAGCACATTACCAAAAGCATCCGCTTCTACCGATTCATTTCCTGGCACCCCATGCAGAAGTTCTTCATAGGATTTTTCTACCCCGATTTTCCCGATCAGGTTAGTCCCGGCATAAAGATCCTTGTCAATGGCTTTGAGTTCTTTGTCATTAATCCGGCCCACATAACCAATCACATGGGCAAACAGGTCGCCATGCGGATAATAGCGGGTCATCTGGGTTTCAATATTCACGCCCGGAAACTGATATTTGACCTCGCTAAAACGGGCAATATCATTTTCATTCAGGTTGAGCTTGATCGAAACCCGTTCGGTTCTACGTGCTGTTTTGATCCGGCTTTGGAAGCGTTCAATATCTTCTTCGGTCAGCTCCAGAATAGGCTTCAGACGTTCCAAAGTCTGGTCAATATCCTGCACATCGGCGCGGCTTAAAGTTGCGGTAAAAACCGGGTAGTTATCGGCCAGCAATACGCCGTTACGGTCATAAATATAACCGCGCGCTGGAGGCAGAGGTTGCAGACGAATCCGGTTTTGGTCAGAAGCGGTACTGAAGGTCTCGAAATTAAAGAGTTGTAAATAAGCATAGCGGCTGACCAGCAGCAGCATAAAAAAGATGACGATTCCAACAGAAATCCATACTCGACTACGATAGATGCGCTTTTCTTGTTGTGCATTTTTTAAAGGAAAGTGCTGCTTCATACGCGATCGACTTGAGACCTGAGGAAAGGAGGAAAGAATCAAAGTGGAATATTCTAACGCAACTGGACTTGATTTGATAATGAAAAACTGCCATTACGATCAGTTCCTTTAAGCTTTGACTTTGCAGACATGAAAATTGTAAAGTGCTGTATATAAGAGTTGTGATAATTCTGATACAGTAAAATCGAATAAAAATAGGACTATACCAAAAACTATAATTAAGGAAGATGGTGAAGGAATGAACAAGGTTTACCCTTTGTTGGCGTTTGCATTGTGGGCGAACGGGGCCTATGCACATGATCAAATCAATAATACTGCAGATAAAGTAGAAGCGACTCAGGCAAAAGCCTTTAATGTTGGGGCTGGTTTTACCCGGAAGCTGGTACATTTAAATACTGAATGGGTTAATCCTTATGGGATTGCTTATGTGAAAGGTGGGGTTTTTCTGGATGATGATCGAACGATAGGGGGGCAAGTAGGCTTTCGTTATCCTGCGCATCTGACCGGCAAGGATAAAAATGGGTATTATGTCGGAGGCTATGCGGGTCATATTGAAAGCAAACGCGTCGACAATGAATACAAGGCTCGCTTAGGTGCTGGAATTGATTTGGCCTATGTTTTGTTGAGTTCAGAGCGAATCAGCAGTTTTAGTGTCGGCATTGGTGCCGGAGAGAAATTTGAAGATCGAAATGGTCGTGTGGTGGCCGAAACTGAACCGCGACTACAATTTTCCTATACTTTAAGTATCGGTTTATAGACAAAATATTTGACCTTATAAATATGTGTATTCTGTGAACAAAAAATTAAATATGGAACTTATGCATGCTTGAGTACGTCAACGAATTGTGGCAAACCTTTGTGAATCGCCCGGATTTTTGGGCCGTGCTCAGCATTATTCCGGTGACCGCATTTGTAACGTGGGCTCACGTCTGGATGGCACTGAAAATGGTGTTTTATCCGATCAATTTTTGGGGTGTCCATCTCGGTCCTGTACCTGTCGGCTGGCAGGGGATCGTGCCACGCAAAGCTGGCCGTATTTCAGGCATTATTACCGATAACACTTTGTCTAAACTAGGTTCCATCCGCGAATTTTTAGAGGCCATGGATCCAGATGATATGGCACGGATCATTGGTGAACAGGTCGGTTTCGAACTGGAACATCTGATTGATGAAGTGATGATGGATCGTAATGCAGTCCTTTGGGAAAACCTGCCTTTTGCCATCAAACGCAGAATTTATGCACAGGCACAAAAACAAATGCCGGCAATTTTGCGTGAATTGGTGACCGAGCTGACCATGAACGTCGAGTCACTTGTCGATATGCGTGAAATGGTGGTCAGCCAGATGGAAGGTGACCGTCGGTTAATGGTGCGCATGTTTCTGAAAGTGGGCCAAAAAGAAATCAATTTTATTTGGCATATCAGTGCACTCATCGGCATGTTCTTTGGTATTTTCCAGATGATTGTCTGGTTCGTGGTGCCTTGGCACTGGACTGTTCCGTTCTGGGCTGCCATCTGGGGCTTTTTGACCAACTGGATTGCAATCTGGATGGTATTCAACCCGCTCTATCCGCACCCGGTAAAGTACCCGCAATTCTTTAGCCGTACCACAAGTCGCAAGTTTCCATGGATTAAACCTGTAATTCCGCGTATTGGCACCTATAACATACAAGGCGCATTTATGAAACGTCAGGATGAAGTCTCTGATGTTTTCGCAAGTGTAGTCACAGAAGATCTGATTACGTTAAAATCGATCATGACCGAGATGATGTATGGCGGGAAAAAAGACAAAACCCGCCGCATTGTCAAACGTCATATTAATGAAATTATGGAAACACCCCTGGTTCGGACCTCTTTACAGCTGTCTTTAGGGCCAAAAGAGTATGCAAAACTCAAGACGGACTTGATCGATCGCTCGATTGAAATTACGATGGTGCCTGTATGCGACCCAGCATTTAATGCGAGCCGTGCACAGAAAATCTATCAAATGTTTAGAGACCGCATACGCGAGTTGACTCCGAAGGAGTTTCAGAATCTGTTACGTCCTGCATTTCAGGAAGATGAATGGATTCTGATTTTATTGGGTGGGGTAACCGGTTTTGTCGCGGGTTTAATCCATTTGTTTGTGGCTTTCTTATAATGAGATGCCGGGGGACACAATCGGGCGATTGTGGTCGTGGCGTCATACATATTGTTTAAATGAGGATGTTTATATATGCGCATTATCTTACTCGGACCACCTGGAGCAGGTAAAGGTACACAAGCTCAGTTGATCTGTAAGCGCTACAATATCCCACAAATTTCAACCGGTGATATGCTCCGTGCTGCAATTCGTGAAGGAACTGAATTAGGTCTACAAGCTAAAAGTGTCATGGACAATGGCGGTTTGGTTTCTGATGAGTTGATCATTGGTCTGGTCAAAGAGCGTATTGCGCAACCTGATTGTGTAAATGGCTGTATTTTTGATGGTTTCCCGCGTACCATTCCTCAAGCAGAGGCTTTAGAAAACGAAGGTATCAACATCGATCACGTGATTGAAATCGATGTTCCAGATGAAGAGATCGTACAACGTCTTTCTGGCCGTCGTCAGCACCCGGCATCTGGCCGTGTGTATCACATCGTTTATAACCCGCCAAAAGTGGAAGGTAAAGATGACGAAACGGGTGAAGATCTGGTTCAGCGTCCAGATGATCTGGAAGCGACAATTCGTAAGCGTTTAGGTTCTTACCATACTGAAACTGAGCAACTGGTGGGCTTCTATCAGGGCCGTGCAGCATCAGGTGAAAATGCACCGACTTACAACAAGTTAAACGGTCTGCGTCCAATCGATCAGGTTCAGACTGAGCTTTTCGCGATTCTGGATCAAGCAAAATAATCGGCTAACGATGATTTTGACAATCGAAGAGCCCTAAGTCATATTAGGGCTCTTTTTTATTGCGTATTTGAACAGGTGCTGTGGCTATGAAATTTGGCGTGTTGGTGTTAATGATTATATTTCTGGCAGTGTTGGTGGGTCTGTTCTATATGAGTTTTAAAATACTGAATAAAGTACGTCAGGAAGAACGTGCAGAAAATGCAGCCAAGCATCCACAACGCCAGTTGCACCCGAAATTGCAGGCGGAGCTTGAACAGCGCAAAAAAGAACAGGAACAGGCTGAACACGATCAGAATAAATAATTCGGCATGCTTTAGTGGAAGCTGAGTCCAGTTTTAAATAAAAGCGGTATGTTGAAAATTGTAGAAAAGGTGAGGTATTGATCACCTTTTTTTCGGTCTTAGTTTAGTTCTGCAATTCTATTCAGAAATAGCGATATTCTTCACTGCAATTGCGCGCGCTGCACCAAATTCAAAACGATCAGGCCAGTTACACACATCGGCGACCACACATTCATGACATTTCGGTTTACGGGCAATACAGCAATAACGGCCATGTAAAATCAGCCAGTGATGAGAATCAATGATAAATTCTTTCGGAATCACTTTGACCAGTCGATGCTCAACTTCAAGCACATTTTTACCTGTAGCCAATCCGGTACGGTTACCAACCCGGAAAATATGTGTATCCACCGCCATGGTCGGTTGACCAAAGGCAGTATTCAGCACCACATTGGCCGTTTTCCGTCCCACACCCGGCAAGGCTTCCAGATCCGCACGATTATCCGGTACCACGCTGTTGTGCTTCTGAATCAGCATCTCACAGGCTTTAATTACGTTAACTGCTTTTGAGTTATATAAACCAATGGTCTTGATATATTCCTTCAAGCCATCCACACCAAGCGCATAAATCGTTTCCGGTGTATTGGCGACTGGAAACAGTTTGTCCGTGGCCTTATTCACGCTGACATCGGTGGCTTGGGCAGACAGAGTCACGGCGACCAGTAATTCAAAGGGATTGGCATAATTCAGCTCGGTTTTCGGATTGGGGCGCTGTTCACGCAGGCGTTCAAAAAAGGTCTGAATCTGTTTTTTGGTCATGTTTTTTACAGGTTTTGTGCTCGCAGTGGTCATGTACTTATCCCTGTAAGGTCTGTAATTTTTCAGCTAATTCTGTCAGTTGCAGGCGTTTGCTGGCATCTTCACGAACCGAAAGCTGTTTTTCCAGCTTTTTAATTTGGGTGCGTAGTTTTGCCAGTTCAATCGTGGTTTTAGAATCTAGCGTAATCGGAGTATCCGCTGGCTTATTCACGACTTCAATCACAGGAAGCTGCTCATTTAAAGCAGAGAACTGGGCAAACAGGGCAGTATTGATTTCTGCACGGACGACTGGGCCCTTACGGTCAGTACGGCGTTTTTCTTCACGCTGGATATGCGCATAATAGCGCTGACGTAAATCGTCCTGTTCGGCAATACGCTGTGCTTCAGTCGGTAAAGGCTGTGGGTCTTCGACCAGATCGATACAGTCAACCGGACACGGTGGAATGCACAGTTCGCAGCCAGTACACAGATCGGTCAGAATTGTATGCATCAGTTTGCCGGCGCCAATAATCGCATCGACCGGGCAGGCGCTAATACATTTGGTACAGCCTATACATTCATCTTCACGAATTACGGCTTTGATGCGCTGCGGGCGACCGTCGGCTTGAACTGGCCAGACACTTTTTTCAGCCCTAAGTTCAGGACGATTTAATAATGCAGCCAAAGCATCGGCAACAGGCTGTCCGCCTGGCACACATTTATTGGCATTTTCACCCTCAGCAATCGACTGGGCATAAGGTAAACATCCGTCACGATGACCACAGAGTCCACATTGGGTTTGAGGGAGTAAAGCATCAATCGATTGGACCAGAGAAATTGGCGAATTCATGAATAACCAGAGCTGCTCATGCTGAGCTTTGCAGTAAGTGAAACAAAATATGTCGAGTTATGCATTTTAACATATTTTTAAACTCCTAAGTCGTGCGCAATTAAGGGTCAAGTTATGCCTTATTACTAGGCATAAATCTGAATCTAAGCCTTGATTCAATTGGCATTTCCTGACATAGAAAAAATATTCATAATCAATATAAATATTTGTTATCAAATTAATTTTAAAGTATTTTCAAAAAAAGTATTGTAGATTAGTTACAAAAGATATTTAATATTTTGCGCCAAAATTTAACATTGATTGTAAATTTGACCAATTTTGATCCATTTTCTGCTGAGGATTAAGCGTTGAAATACAACACACTTAATGAGTTCCTAGATTACGTAAAATCACGTGATGCACACCAACCAGAATTTCTTCAAGCTGTCGAAGAAGTGATGACCAGTTTGTGGCCATTCATTCAAAAGAATCCACAATACGCAGCACATGGTTTGCTAGAACGTCTAGTTGAGCCAGAACGTGCGATCCAGTTCCGAGTTTCTTGGGTAGATGACCAAGGTCAAACTCAGGTAAACCGTGCGTTCCGCGTACAATACAACTCAGCGATCGGTCCATTTAAAGGTGGTATGCGTTTCCACCCTTCAGTGAATCTTTCAATCCTAAAATTCTTAGGCTTTGAGCAAACATTTAAAAATGCTTTAACCACACTTCCTATGGGTGGTGGTAAAGGCGGTTCTGATTTTGACCCTAAAGGCAAATCAGAAGGCGAAATCATGCGTTTCTGCCAAGCTTTAATGATCGAGCTATATCGTCACCTGGGTGCGAACACAGATATCCCTGCAGGTGATATTGGTGTGGGCGGTCGTGAAGTGGGCTATATGGCCGGCATGATGAAAAAATTAAGTAACGACACTGCATGTGTATTCACCGGTAAAGGTTTAACCTTCGGTGGTTCATTGGCGCGTCCGGAAGCAACGGGTTACGGTACTGTGTATTTCGCTGAGGAAATGCTCAAGTCTCGTGGCGAAAGCTTCAAAGACAAAGTTGTCGCAATTTCAGGTTCTGGTAACGTTGCGCAATATGCTGCTGACAAAGCGTTGTATCTGGGCGCGAAAGTGGTTTCACTTTCTGACTCTGCGGGTACGGTTCACGTCAAAGACGGTTTCACTGAAGCATTGCTTGCTGAAGTGATGGAACTTAAAAACGTAAAACGGGGTCGTATTTCAGAATTTGCCTCTAAACATGGTTTTGAATATCTGGAAGGACAACGTCCTTGGGGTATTCCATGTGATATCGCACTGCCATGCGCGACTCAAAACGAACTGGATGCGGAGGATGCTGAAAAGCTTCTCGCAAATGGCGTGATCTGTGTCGCTGAAGGTGCAAACATGCCTTCAACCTTGGCTGCTGTAGAGAAATTCATTGAAGCGAAAACGCTTTATGCGCCAGGTAAAGCATCAAATGCAGGTGGTGTTGCCACTTCTGGTTTGGAAATGTCGCAAAATGCATTGCGTTTAGGCTGGACCTTTGAGGAAGTTGATGAGCGTTTACATGCGATCATGAAAGAAATTCACCGTAACTGCGTAAAATTCGGTACCAAAGAAGACGGTACTGTGAACTATGTAGACGGTGCCAACATTGCAGGCTTCGTAAAAGTGGCTGATGCAATGCTTGCTCAAGGCGTATTCTAAGTCTGATTGAGTGTCGCTTTAAAAAAACCGAGGCCATAGCCTCGGTTTTTTTATGGATAGATATTTTATAATGAACCTTTCACGGCTTCGCGCTCGACTGCCATGTCATAAATATAAGCATATTTAGATTGATCTGCCGCAGGGTTCTTAATTTCAAAACGTTTTAGCCGAATAATCTGGCGTTCATTCGGTGAATGCTGAAAACCTTCAATCTGGTCATAGAATAATGTCCAGTCCTTATCGACCTGGGTCTTCAGACCGTTTTGATCATATTTAACCTGTTTAACTTGCAAGCAGCTTTGCTGAGCCACACCGGTACATGATTTTGTATCTGGGGAAATTTCCAGAAAAATTGTTTCAGCTTGCCCCTGATATCTGGTTTCCGGAGTCATTTTCCCGGTAAATTCATATTTTTGACCATCGGCAGCGGAAAGCGTTAGGGTCGGCTGGTCAAGGTTCGTGGTATTGAGCGCAAAAGGAATTGCACGTTTTTGTAAAAGCTGGCTGACAAAGCGTTCCTGTTGCATCAGTGCGGTATCGCAGGCCATTTCGGTTCCTATGACTTCGCTGGTGCTGATAATATTATCTTTCACTGACCAGTTTGTACTGAGTCCATTACAGCCCGTCACGGCACTCAGGCGGCCTTGAGCATCGAAACTGAGCACGATTGGCCGTTCCAGCCCGCGATCTAGTTGCCAGTGGTAGGCAGAAAGAAGCTGATTTGCACTTTTTTGTTGTAGGGTAGCCACTGTACGATCTCCAGCCTGCTGGATATCACCCGACTGACAGGCTGCAAAAGTTAAAGGTAATAATGCCAGTACAATAAATTTTAATTTCATGGATTTATAATAAAGAACAAAGAATTGAAATGATAACGGATGCATTTCTAAAAGATATGGATACATATCGCAGATTTTGGTTGCAAAATGTATCCAAATTTAAAAGTTAAAATTTTGAGTTTTCAATCAAGATTAATCGAAGCGGTAGACATCCATGCCGAGAGAACCCATGCTAAAACTGCTATGCACCAGACTAAAGCGGCTTCCGGTCCCCATCGCAAAGAAGATCGGGGCAAAATGCTCCAGTGTTGGATGATTACGCGCCATGTGTGGAATATTGGACCAGTCCAGTATCGCATCATAATCGCTATGGGCCAGTTTATGGACGACAAAATTGCGGAAATCTGATGCCCATACCGGTACATCAGCCGCCGTTCCATCCCAAGACAGTTCACGTAGGTTATGCGTGATACTGCCTGAACCAATCAGCAAGATTTGCTGCTCACGTAGCGGTGCCAGACTTTGACCAATTTTATAGATTTCATCGGCACTCATCGACATGGGCAAGGAAATTTCAACCACTGGAATATCCGCATCCGGATACATATGCAGCAGCGGCATCCATACGCCATGATCACGTGGACGAGTACTATTGGCATGTGCAGCAAAACCGGCATTGGCCAGCAAACCCAAGATCTGCTCGGCCAGTTCAGGATTTCCTGGTGCAGGATAGCGTAATTGATACAGCTCTGGCGGAAAACCACGGAAATCATGCCAGGTCTCTGGTCGAATACCGCTACTGACTTCCAGTGCCTCACTTTCCCAGTGCGCTGACATGATAATAATCGCTTCCGGGCGTGGCAGGTTTTCGCTTAAACGATGCAAGGCAGGACCCACTTGCTCAGGATTCAGCGCCAGCATAGGAGAGCCATGAGAAATAAATAAGCCGGGCAACGTTTGTAAGTTCATAAGTCAAACCACATCTAGAAGATGTCTCAATAATGCATTAAAAATAGCGAAAAAAGCAGGAGGAATTATTCAACAAAACGTTGCATAAACAGAACGCTTCAGCAACGTCATTAACCTGCACGATGGTAGGGATGATTATGGTTAATGGTCATTGCACGGTACAGTTGTTCAATCAGCATCACCCGAACCATGGGATGGGGGAGTGTGAGCTTAGACAGGGACCAATGCCATGCAGCAGCTTTACGTACTGCTTCCGAATGACCATCTGGCCCGCCAATCGCCAGTACCACATCATTGCCTTCCAGCATCCAGCCTTTCATGGTTTCAGCCAGTTTTTCGGTACTGAACTCACGTCCACCCACTTCTAGCGCAATCAGGATTTCGTTCTGCTTGAGTGCATTTAAAATGCTGTCACCCTCAATATTTCGATATTTCAGGATATCCGCTTCAGAATCATTTTTGCCGCGCTTGGCCATGGGCAGTTCAATAATCTGGGTCTGTACAAAGGGCTGAATACGTTTGAAATAATCTTCAAAACCAGTCAGCACCCATGCTGGCATTTTTTGACCAATGGTCAGGATACGGATTTTCATACAGACAGATCAATAATTGGATACTTCATTATAACGATCAAACAACACGAAGTTGAGTCAGGAAACAAATTGAAATTGAAATGAAGGATTTAGTGCTGCTTTAATGTCCTGAGTTCAAGTCTCCGCTTGATAAAGGAATGGATAATAATAAATGCGGACTAAGGTCATCATAAAAGGATGTTGTACTTTGCTGCTGTTGGTCACCGGTCTAATCGGCTCAAGTTTCAGTGCTGCCAATACCAACACACGCGCTCAAATTTCTCATCTGGAATTATTTTTCAGCCAGATCATGAGTGTCGATGAATTTCGAAATTACAAGAATGTTAAAGAACTGAATCGAGTGTCTGCATGGATTAAAGGACAGATGCAGCGTTTTGGCATTCCCTGTCAGTTTCAGGTCTATGTAGTTAATAGCCTAAGCTATCGAAATGTCATTTGCCATTTAAATGCTCAGGCCAAAACCAAAATGGTCATGGGCACGCATTATGATGTCTTTAGTGATCGATATGGTGCTGACAATAATGCCTCGGGAGTGGCAGGTTTACTGGAAACCGCAAGATTATTGGCCTTGCAAAAATCCAAGCTCAAACATGAGATCGAATTTGCTTTTTATACCTTGGAAGAGCCGCCTTTTTTCAAGACAGAACATATGGGCAGCTATATTCATGCCAAGTCGCTCAAGAAAAAAAAGCAGAAGCTGAAAGGTGTGGTGATTCTGGATTCAATTGGCTATTTTGATGAAAATCTGGTGCAGACTTATCCGGTGGGGTTGAAATGGATTTATCCAGATCATGGGAACTTTATTGCCGCGATTGGTCATTTGGCCTCGACCGGAATGACCGGAGATTATTGTACTGCCATGCAAAGTCTTAACCGTCTGGAATGTCAACGTTTTATTAGTCCAACTTTTGCTCAGGATATGAATTTTTCTGGTTATCTGAATTATGCCAAATTCAATTATTCGACCATGTTAATTACCGATACGGCGCATTATCGTAACCCTTATTATAATACTGAGCTGGACACCTTGGATAAACTGGATCTGAAAAAGATGACCTATGTGATTGATGGGCTGGTAGCGATGGCCTTGCAACCTTAATCAATTTCTTTACACAATAAAAAACCCTGCCGGAGCAGGGTTTTGGCAAATCAGCTCATCTTAATGACGGGCTGCTTTCGCTTCTTCTTTGGTTTTTACAATCGGGGCTTTCACCAAGGCTTTTGGCAAAGAGATGAGGGCCAGCGGTAAGATCTCATCAATCGATTTCACGGCTTTAATCTCTAAACCATCTTTTACATTTTCAGGAATTTCCGCCAAATCACGTACGTTTTCCTGTGGAATGAAGACCAGCTTGATGCCACCACGATGGGCTGCAAGAAGTTTCTCTTTCAAACCGCCAATACGTAATGCACGACCACCCAGACTGGTTTCACCTGTCATCGCGATATCCGGACGAATCGGAATCCCGGTAAATGCAGATACCAATGCAGTGGTCAATGCCAAACCTGCGGATGGACCATCTTTCGGTGTCGCACCTTCCGGTAAATGCACGTGCACATCGGTTTCTTCAAAGCGGGACGCTTCGATGCCAAGCTCATCTGCACGGGTACGTACCACAGTCATGGCAGCGGTAATTGATTCTTTCATGACATCGCCAAGAGAACCGGTGGTAATGAACTTGCCTTTACCTGGAACGGCTGCAACCTCAATGGTCAGCAATTCGCCACCCACCGAAGTCCAAGCCAGACCATTGACACGGCCGATTTGTGCTTCTTCTTCCGCCATACCATAGTCAAATTTATGTGCGCCCAAGTAATCTGGAAGATTGCCTGCTGTCACTTCAATCTGAAGGTTTTTGGCTTTTTTGCTCACCGCTTCTTTGACCACTTTACGTGCAATTTTGGATACTTCACGCTCAAGGCTACGTACACCGGCTTCACGGGTATAACGGCGCACGATGTCACGAATCGCTTCTTCATGCACAGTTAATTCTTT
Organism: Acinetobacter sp. F9; assembly: GCF_019195275.1. Lineage (NCBI taxonomy): Bacteria > Pseudomonadati > Pseudomonadota > Gammaproteobacteria > Moraxellales > Moraxellaceae > Acinetobacter > Acinetobacter sp. F9. The sequence goes on along the minus strand of NZ_CP078068.1, from coordinate 939,871 downwards.
AGCACGCAGGCCATTATTTTTAATGGCTTTTGGTACCAGATAACGATCTGCAATATTGACTTTTTCTTCTTCGGTATAACCCGGAAGACGAATCACTTCCATACGATCCAGCAAGGCTTCAGGAATGTTCATGCTGTTTGCGGTACAGATAAACATTACTTCAGACAGATCCAGATCCAGATCTAGGTAGTGATCACTGAACTTATTGTTCTGTGATGGATCGAGGACTTCGAGCATTGCAGACGCCGGATCACCACGGTAATCTTGCGCCATCTTGTCGATTTCATCGAGCAAGAACAACGGGTTTTTCACGCCAACTTTAGTCAATGACTGCACGATTTTACCTGGCATCGCACCGATATAGGTACGACGATGACCACGAATCTCGGCTTCGTCACGTACACCACCCAGCGCCATACGTACAAATTCACGACCAGTTGCTTTGGCAATCGACTCACCCAGTGAGGTTTTACCAACACCCGGAGGGCCGACTAAACACAGAATCGGGCCACGCAATTTTTTCACACGTGACTGAACCGCAAGATATTCCACGATACGGTCTTTGACATCATCCAGGCCGTAGTGATCTGCATCCAGAATTTCCTGTGCCTTGTTCAGGTTAATGCTGACTTTGCTGGCTTTATTCCACGGTGTATCCAGAATGACTTCCAGATAGTTGCGAACCACTGCCGCTTCACTTGAAGCAGGCTGCATCGCTTTCAGTTTACGGAATTCGTTTTCAGCTTTCTTGCGCACATGCTCAGGGAGATCTGCTTCAGCAAGACGTTTTTCAATTTCAGCGACATCATCTTCCGCGCCGCCGTTCATATCAGAAAGCTCGCGCTGAATGACTTTCATTTTTTCATTCAGGAAGTATTCACGCTGGTTCTTTTCCATCTGGCGTTTAACCGAATCATGCAGGGTTTGCTCAATCTGCTGTTCTTCAGATTGTTGCAATAGATAGGTCATCAGCTCAGTCAGATGTGCTTCGAATTCGTCGTGTTCCAGGAATTTCTGTTTAACATCAATATTCAATGGCACACGGGTTGCGACAAAGAACAATAACTGTAACAGGTCTTCAATTTTGTTGGCTGCGGTGATCAGTTCACGCGCATTACGTAGCTTCGCTTCTGCATATTGAGCGAAAAGCGCACGTAATTCTTGCAAGCGTACAGCTTGAGTGTCTTCATCAACCGTAACCGTCATTGGGCTGAGTTCATGCTCTGCTGTCAGATACTCATTTTCGTCAATGATAGTTTTCAGCTTGGCACGATGCAGTCCTTCAATCAGGACTTTGATACAGTTTTCATCATTTTCGTGATTCACAACTTGCACAATCTTCGCGACAGTACCGTATTGATATAAATTGTCGTGATCAATTTCTTCTGTAAGCGAATCTTTTTGCGCAACCACAAATACTAGATTGTCACTGTTACGAGCCACATCAACTGCATTGATCGATTTTTCACGACCGACAAACAGCGCAATTTGCATGTGCGGATAAACCACCACATCACGCAGCGCCAAAAGGGGTAGTACACTTGGAACCTGAGGCTCTAAGGTTTCTTGATTCATAATAATTTCAGACATGAGCACTCCTAATGAGTGACAACGGTGTTGCCATGTTTTTAATAGTGATGGGTAATTTAAAAAATACAAGGGGAGTTAGGATTAAATTGTGCAAAAAATGACTAATTATGTGATTTTAAAGTAGTTCACAACCGGGAAATTGCAAAATTAACGTTTGAAGCGTAAAAAAACAGTCGGGGTAATTAAAGCATCGAGGGGTTGATCCCATTTTTCCCGTTTTAAGGGCTGGCTAAGCAGTTGAAAGTCATGCGCCAGTCCCAGACGGAATGGACGCCCGGGCGCAGAAGCCAGGGTTCGATCATAAAAACCGCCACCCATCCCGATTCGTGTCCCTGAATGATCACAGGCCAGCAGCGGCATGATCAATAAATCCAGCTTAGAAACATGAGTACCACGTGTCGTCATGGACTCCCGCATTCCCAGCCGATGATAGGCAAAGCGCTTGTTGCGATATTGATGCTGGCTGATTCGAATCCAGACCAGCTGTTGATTCATGTCGCAAATCGCAGGCAGATAGACCTGTTTTCCCAGTTTAAAGCAGCGTTCAATAATGGTGTGGGTATGAATCTCACCAAAAGCATGCAGATAAATGCCGATGTGCTTGGCATGAATAAATTGCGGGCTGCGTATAAGGCGATTTAAAACTTTTTGTGCAGCTTGCCTTTGCTCAAATTTAGAAAGATGACGACGTGTTTTACGCAGGTATCTTCTTAATTCTTGAATGGTCATAGGGCAAAAGCAGATCTGACAAAAGTGTGCTCTAGTCTAAGTGGGAATTCGGGAAAAGTAAAAAATAATTGTGATCTTGATTCTCATATGACGAGGTAGCAACTTGGTTAAGTTCAGCAAATTTCATAATGAATCTCATCTCTAAAAACTTGATTAAAATTGGTCAATTAAAGGCATTGAATTATTGGCTGCTTAAAATGTCATAATTTTTTTATTTTCTGTGAAGCATGCGTTTTCAAGTCATTCTTTTAATGATCATGAAATAGATTTTGATTAATAAAGGTACAAATCTAAAATCGATTTTTTGTGTTTTTGAGTGAATTATAGAGAAGGGATCAGATCTCTGATTAACCCGATAGATCTAACACATTGTGCCTAGGCAGAGCGCGTAAGACCTAAATCAATGGAGATTGAACATGATGAATATTGCGAAGAACACCATCTGCCTCTGGTATGATAATGACGCTGAAGCTGCTGCACGATTTTATGCCGAGACATTTCCTGACTCCTCAATTGGCGCGATCAACCTTGCACCCGGAGACTATCCTTCTGGAAAAGAAGGCGATGTCATCACCGTTAATTTTAGGGTGCTGGGTATTAGCTGCATTGGACTAAATGGTGGCCCGGCATTCCAGCATAACGAAGCATTCTCATTTCAGGTGGCAACTGAAGATCAGAAAGAAACCGACCGATATTGGAATGCAATTGTTGGCAATGGCGGTCAGGAAAGCGAGTGTGGCTGGTGTAAAGACAAGTGGGGCATTTCCTGGCAGATTACGCCAATTGTGCTTATTCAGGCAGTGACCAGTTCTGACCGTGCCGCCGCCAAACGCGCCTTTGATGCAATGATGACCATGAAGAAAATTGACATCTCCGCGATTGAAGCGGCATTTCGTGGTTGAAATGCGAAAATTCAATGAGCCGTTGCAGTTCATATGGCTGTGTAATATTACCCAGCTGTTTGGATGAGTTCCCTTAATTGTTTTTTGAAGTATTTCAGACGAATATCTGACTCTCTTACTCATAGATTCTCTAGGTTTAGGATCATTCAGGTCTGATTTGCACGTAGAAGCTCATCAAAAGATGGGCTTTTATTTTGAACAGTATCTGAAACCTTAAAACAGAGCTTTGCTTGGATGAACTACAACAATCCCTGAATCGAATGGCTGATCAGAATTCTTTTAGCTCTTGTGCATCATGCTGCTACGACAAAAAAACAAATCTACTTCAAAATTGATAACCAATTCATAACCAGAAAAAACATCAAGCCGCTAGTAGCATCTCCAATTGTTTTTTAAAGTAAGTCGATGACGATAAAAAATAACAAGAGATAAAAATGCCTATTCAGCCGGTTCACTTTTTTTTGCCTGGTGCAGGCTTGGCACTTCTGCTGGCGATGACGGCTTGTACTATGCCATCCAAGTCGCCAATTGCTGACAGTTATGGTTCCCAGCCACAGTTACCCAAACCAAAATCCAGCTTGCTGCCTACAGTCAATATTGCACCTGCCAAAGGTTGGCCTGAGGGTAAAATGCCCACTCCCGCTACAGGTTTAAAAGTTCAGGCATTTGCCAAAGGGTTGCAGCATCCGCGCTGGCTCTATGTATTGCCAAATGGTGATGTGCTGGTGGCCGAAACCGATGCACCACCCAAGCCTGATGATAGCAAAGGAATTAAAGGCAAAATCATGAAATGGGTAATGCAGCGAGCCGGCTCATCGCATCCGAGTGCTAACCGCATTAGTCTGCTTCGTGACAGTAATGGTGATGGAGTCGCTGAACAAAAAACTGTATTTTTACAGAATCTCAACTCTCCATTTGGCATGGTACTGGTCGGCAATATGTTGTATGTGGCCAATACTGATGCCCTGATGCGCTTTCCTTATCAAGCAGGTGCTACTCAAATTACTGCAACCGGCACCAAAGTACTGGATTTACCGGCGGGTCGTTTAAACCATCACTGGACCAAAAATGTCATTGCCAATCCTACGAGCAGCAAACTCTATATTACGGTAGGTTCCAACAGTAACGTAGCTGAAAATGGCTTGGATCAAGAAGAAGGTCGGGCACTGATCATGGAATTTGACCTGGCCAATACTCAAGCACGACCTTTTGCAACCGGACTTCGTAATCCGAATGGTATGGACTGGCAACCACAGAGTGGCAAACTCTGGACGGTAGTCAATGAGCGTGATGAGCTCGGCAATGATCTGGTTCCAGATTATCTCACCTCGGTTAAAGACGGTGCTTTTTATGGCTGGCCCTATAGTTATTATGGCCAACATGTAGATACACGGGTCAAGCCGCAAAACCCTGCACGGGTGGCACGGGCAATTCCACCAGACTATGCTTTGGGTAATCATACAGCATCATTGGGCTTAAGTTTTTATACAGCAGATCTAATGCCTCATTATCGAAATGGTGCACTGATTGGCCAGCATGGCTCATGGAACCGCAAACCGCATAGTGGCTATAAAGTGATTTTTGTTCCCTTTCAAAATGGCCAGCCTTTCGGTCAGCCCCAAGATGTCTTAACCGGATTTTTAAGCGAGCAGGGCAAAGCATTTGGGCGCCCTGTTGGTGTAACCGTAGATTCTGCAGGCGCTATTTTAGTGGCTGATGATGTCGGTAACGTGATTTGGCGGGTATCACCCTTGAATACGGCTGCCAAGTAGCAATCAGTTTTCACCTAAACAGCCCAAAGATGAGGGGTTTCAGTCGAGTGAAAAGCTGCTGGGCAGCGCGAGTGAAAGCAAGGTCTTTTTCATAAAAACGTCAAGACGATAACTGAAAATATAAGTTCGCCAAGCTGATTTAAAATAATTTTTAAGCTGCATTTAAGCTAACTGAATTAGGCTTTTGAGATGTTTTTTAGAATGATACAGCATGCATATTTTTTTTGATAACACTAAAAAGAGCGAACACAGAGTCCAGTAAAAACTGGATATTAAAATTGCAAACACGAACACAAGAGGGTATTTAAAATGAAGTTGATGATTGCCTTTATTTTCCCCTGGTCCTTATTTATGACCATTCACAAACCGGTTGAAGCAACAATATGTCTCATGCTGCAGATTTCAATTTTAGGCTGGATTTCTGCCGCAATCTGGGCCATGTTTATTTTAGATCGAGATCAAATAACTTGAAAATTCAATGTGTATTTAAAAGAAAGTTAAAGCGATTTTCTTGTTAAGCATTTTATAGGCCTACCAGATAATGGTATGAATAAAATGAACTTTGAGAAATGACCGAGATAAATACTGAAATATAAAACTGAGAGAAAGTTTAGAAAGGATTTTAAGAGAATTATAAGTATATTTTAAGCAAAAAATTAAAGTACTCCGAAGATGCCGCTGCATGTCGTTACCCTGAACCCGATGAGTTCAAGGTGGACGCGACGCATACTTGCTGGGTTTCCTGCACGAAGGCAGGCATACACTCTAAATATGCAGAACGCATCCGGAGATATAAGTATCGGCAGGGATATAGACCCGCTGGCGAACACCTCAGAGATAAGTTAATTATAAACGATAATGTCGGTGTGGCAACTCTATGCTGTTCATGAACTGTAAACAGTTCAGCCAAATGGCCGAAGTTTAAACAGAATATGAGATTATTCTGTTAGTTCCTCAACTTCTTCTAAAATGGTTTGTAACAAACGCTCGCAATGCGCATATTGTTGCAGTGATCTGTTCATGTTCAAGACTTCCTGCATCAGCTCAAGTGCCACCATGATAATCAGCTTGCTGGGTTCCATGCGTGGTGCTTTACGACGAAATTCATCGTATTTATCATTCAATAACTGTGCCGCGCGCTCTAATTCTTCCTGCTTGTCAGGAGTAGAGGCCAGACGGAAACTATGCCCCAATACTCTGAGATCAATTGCAATTTGTTCACTCATGATGAGGCTTCCTCAGTTACTTCAGTCGGATGGGCCAGTTGTTGGATTTCTTGTGCATGATGATCCTGCGCAGTGCCGAGAATTGCCAGACGTTGAATAATCGCCTCAACTTTGGCTTTGGCATTTTCATTTTTCTGGGTTAAACGCTCAGATTCCTGATTGAGGCGCTGAATTTCCTGTTGGGCTTGACGCTGTTCGATCAGCATCTTTTCCTTCAAAACCCGCAGTTCATTTCGTTCAGCCAGAATTTCCTGAAAACGGTTTTTCAGATCGGTACAGCTTTTTTCCAGACGGCCATAACGGTCTGCCAGTGCAGTTGCATCATTATTGAGCAGTTGAAACTGGGCACGAGAATCTGTCAGCTGTTCGGTCAGGTGTTCATTTTCTTGTTGTTTTTGCGCAATCACGCTGTTCTTTTGTTCAATTTGCTGTTGATGTTGCACCATGGAAGAGTCTTGCTCTTCGCGCAAACTGGAATTCTCACTTTCAAGCCGTGCGAGTCGCGTTTTTAACACGCCAATCTGCACTTGTAGACGCTGTAATTCTTCTAACATATCGAGGTCGCACAGTGTTGCAAACAGAGGTAATATATAAGCAGTATAGAGATTGGATAAACGAATGCAAGACGATATTTCAGGTTGGACCGAATGGCACCGCAATTTTTCTTCAATTGAGGAAATTTCTAGCCCGAGTGAACTGCATGGTTTGCTGACCGGGATTGTTTGTGTCACCCAGGCACCGAGCAGTGAAGAATGGTTACAGATTTTAGAAACACTGGATGTGCCTGAACTGGATGCCGAAGCATTAGAACTGTTGACTGGCGAAGCTGAAGATGTTTTCCATGCATTGTCTGAAGATGAACTGGATTATTTACCTTTGCTTCCAGATGATGAGCATGTGCTCTCAGAACGTGTGCAGGCATTGGCGGACTGGTGCGCAGGCGTGGTGTTAGGTTTTGGTCTGGCTTCTGGTCATATTCGTCAGGACGAAGTAGAACTGATTGAACATTTACAAGATGTTGCAGCGGTTGAATTTGAAGACTCAGACGATGATGCCGAAGGTGAAGAAAGCTATCAGGAATTGTATGAATTTGTGCGCCTGATTCCAGTGAGCCTGTCTTTGGGACGTAAAAAAGTAGAGGTTGAGGAAACGCCACTCTTGCAGCAATTGACACAAAAAGTGCAGCCTCAGGTTTCTGCTACAGAGGCGCAAAGCGTGGTCGAAATTTTCTCGCCTAAACGTCCAAGCTAACTAAATAGTTAGCTATGTCATCACACTGCTTGAAATCAGGCATATATTTTGCTGTTTCATTAGAATATATGTTCTGTTTTCAAGAGAATATTTCAATAAAAGCATGAATTGACAAGAAGTAAGGTGTAATGAAGAAATTAACACAAGCTGATTTTCAGGAACGTCGCAGTATTCTCGCAGGGGAAATTGGTTTACGCAGTATTGCGATTATCGCGACCAGTCCGGTGGCGATGCGTAACCGTGATGCAGATTATAAATACCGTGCAGACAGTAGTTTCTTCTATTTAACCGGATTTTCAGAACCTGAAGCTGTGGCTGTGATTGAAACCTTTGACACTGAAGAAGAAGGCTATAGCTATAGTTTATTCTGCCGGGAACGTAACCGGGAAATGGAAATCTGGAATGGCTATCGTGCAGGGATTGATGGGGCGATGCAGGATTATGATGCAGATGAAGCCTATCCGATTGATCTGCTAGATGAAGGAATTCTGGAAAAATTACAAAATAAAGACCAGTTATTTTATCGCATTGGCCACAACGCGGATTTTGATGCACGTGTAGCGAAATGGATTGCGACTGCAAGTGGTGAAAGCCGGCGTGGTACGTCTGCACCTGCTCAAGTGATTCAGCTGGATCGTATTATTGACGAAATGCGTCTGCATAAAGATGACAATGAAATTGAACTGATGCAAATTGCTTCAGATATTTCGGCAGATGCACATACTCAAGCGATGCGAGCAGTACGTCCGGGCATGATGGAATATGCACTCGAAGCCGAGCTGAATTATATTTTCGGCAAGAATGGCGGTGTTCCGGCCTATAACAGTATTGTCGGTGGCGGTGAAAATGCCTGCATCCTGCACTACGTAGAAAATGATAAAGCGCTGAAAGATGGTGATTTGGTGTTGATTGATGCCGCGGCTGAATATCAGCTTTATGCTTCAGATATTACCCGTACCTTTCCAGTGAATGGTAAATTCAGTCCGGAACAGAAAGCCTTGTATAACGTGGTACTGGATGCCCAAATCGCTGCGATCAATGCCGTGCAAATTGGCAACTCCTATAAAGAACCGCACAATGTTGCTGTGCGCATCCTGGTGCAAGGTCTGCTTGATCTTGGCTTGATGCAAGGTGATATCGACGACATTATAGAAAAAGAAGCTTTCCGCCAGTTCTACATGCATGGCACGGGTCACTGGCTTGGTATGGATGTGCATGATGTTGGCGCGTATAAGGTCGATGGTGAATGGCGTCCGTATGAAGAAGGCATGGTGGTCACCGTTGAGCCGGGTGTATATATTGCACCTGATGATGAAACTGTGGATGCAAAATGGCGTGGCATTGGCATCCGGATTGAAGATGATGTCGTGGCCACTGCAAATGGCCCGTTGGTGTTAACCGCGAAAGTCGTGAAAACGGTAGAAGACATTGAAGCATTAATGGCGAAAGCACAGGCTGCTTAATTTTAGAGACATGAAAAGCCGATCCTTAGATCGGCTTTTTTTATGACTGCTCTAATAGATTTGAAGCCAGATCTTTTGAGAGATTGCGCAACGATAGTAAAAAAGATTTCAATTACATTTATCACGAACAAGTCAAATAAAACTCACCCAGTTAAAATTTGCAGCTTAAAAATTGACAGGAATTCAACACAGAAAATCGGTTTTTAGCATCAAAGCTACATATTAAATGCGCTTTGCTTCTCATACTTTCTCTGATCCTTAAATAAACTTAAAGAACAGCAGGAGAAGACTTATGAGACTAAATACGATTGACTGGATTGCTTACGCTTTAACAATTATTGGTGGCATCAATTGGGGTTTAATTGGTGCATTCGACTTTAATTTGGTTGCTGCAATCTTTGGTGATATGACTGCGCTTTCTCGAATTGTTTATGTACTGGTTGGTTTGTCGGCATTGTACCTGATCTATACCGGTACGAAATTAGGAAAAACAGTGCATCACACTGAGCCGCATAGCCGAGTGGTGCGTTAATACGCCAACGATTAATCTATATGACTTACATCCCTACAAGGTTGATTTTAAATAATTAAAATTCGGCTTGAGTGGATGGAATAGTTATCAATAAAACGGAGCTGAGGCTCCGTTTTTATTATGGTGATTTGAGCTAGATGACTGGCTGACAGAGACGGCATTTTGGGTGTTTGGATAGCCATAAAATAGCGGAGTTATGAGGAAAAAACGTCCATAAACAAATGGTTTTTTTACCTCCAAGCTGTAGATCTTAGTTCTCCTTAAAAGCTAAGCGACGATTTAAAAAAATAAATGTTGTGCCAATTTTAGTCATACAAAACTATAAATTTAGCTGAAAGTTACAGTTCTTATCTAAAATTTAAGTCTGCATTATTTACTATCACTCTGATTCATTGCATGATCTGAATGAGTCGAAAAATTAATCTTTAAAACTACAAAAGCATATATCTGAATATCTTTGATTCTGAGTAAATAGCCCATGCTCTTAAACGCTCTACCGGTATTTAATCGAAATGTCGCGACTTTAATTGGTCTTTCTGCGGTCATCTTCTGGAGTACGAATGTTGGCTTAATTCGTAGTGTCAGTGAGAGTTTTGGAGCGGTCGCAGGTGCTGCCCTGATTTACAGTGTGGCATCCATTATTTTATTTTTTACCATCGGTCTACCCAAGCTTTCTACTATTCCAAAGCCTTATTTATGGTGGGGAAGTCTTTTATTTGTTGCTTATGAATTATGTTTTGCCCTTTCTATTGGTTATGCTCAAAATAGTCGGCAAGCCATTGAAGTCGGGATGATTAATTATCTATGGCCGACTTTTACCTTATTATTTGCAATCATTTTTAACAACGTTAAAGCCAATCTCTTAATTCTTCCTGGTTGCCTATTGGCCTTGGTTGGAATTTGTTGGGTTTTAGGCGGAGATACCGGCTTTGATCTCTTACAAATATGGAGCAATTTGAAAGCTAATCCTCTTAGTTATGGTTTAGCTTTTGCTGCAGCGGTTTTGTGGGCTGCATATTGTTCCGTGACCGTAAAAACTTCTCAAGGTAAAAACTTGGTCACGATATTCTTTGCCCTTGCTGCGGTTGTGCTCTGGATCAAATATTTCCTGATGAATGGAGCAGCGCTTAATTTTACTTATGATAATACCGTCACTTTGATTATGGCAGCCGGAGCTTTAGGTTTGGGATATGGTGCCTGGAATATTGGAATTATTTCTGGAAACATGACATTAATGGCGGGTGCTTCCTATTTTACTCCGGTGTTATCTGCTTTATTTGCAGCATTATTGCTGAGTACGTCTTTGTCTTTTGGTTTTTGGCAGGGTGTGGCAATGGTTACGGCTGGAGCAATTCTGTGCTGGTTGGCCACCCGGAAACAATAAACATCAGAGGCGAGACACGCTATTTCATTATAAAAAAGAATTTTTTTGAGCTAATATAAAATCCATCATGATTATAAGTATCTATTGACTTAGATACGACATTGAAAGGATTACAGCATGCAACAAGAAGTCATCATTGTCGGTGGTGGTATGGTGGGCTTAAGCCTCGCACTGATGTTGGCGAAAACCAATATTGCAGTCAAACTTTTGGAAGCCATCAAATATCCAGATTATGATGATGAACATCTTGCCCCGTATCATTCCAGTTTTGATGCGCGTAACAGTGCCTTGTCGCGCCGTAGTGTACAGATCTATCAGGAACTCGGCCTTTGGGATGCACTACAGCAACATGCCACACCAATTCTGGAAGTCAATATTACCGAACAAGGCAGCTTTGGTAAGGCATGCCTAAAAGCAGAACAGGAAAAAGTCGAAAGTTTCGGTCAGGTGATTGAAAATGCCTGGCTCGGCCGTGTGCTGCTGACCCAAGTGAAACAACAGCCGCTGATTGAACTGATTGATGGTGTACAAGTCACATCGCTGACCCAAGATGCCGATTGTGCTTATATTCAGGCGCAGCGTGGTGAATCTGAGCTGACTTTACAATCTAAACTGGTCATTGCCGCAGACGGTCGTGATTCTTTCTGCCGTAAAGCATTGGGCATTGGTACTTCAGAACACGATTATAATCAGGTCGCGATTGTGACCACAGTACAAACCTCGAAGCCCCATGGTCATGTCGGTTTTGAGCGTTTCAGTCATTTAGGCCCTTTGGCGTTATTGCCATTGCCGGGTGAATATCGCCGTTCCGTTGTCTGGCCGGTAAAAAAAGGCACAGAAGGTGAATGGTTGGGCGATGAAAATGATCAGCATTTTCTTGATGCCTTGCAGGACACTTATGGTGATCGTGCCGGAAAATTCCAGAAAACCGGTCGCCGTTTTAGCTTCCCACTCTCTCAAGTCCTGGCAGAAAAACAGGCCGTTGGCCGTGTGGTATTGATGGGCAATGCTGCCCATACCATCCATCCTGTCGCCGGACAGGGCTTTAACCTGTGTATGCGCGATGCTTATGTGCTTAATCGCTATTTGGCAGAGCAGCTTGAGCAGGGTGCTGATTTAGGCAATGCAGCCATGCTACAGGACTACGAAAAATCACGCCTGAAAGATCAGCAGCGGGTCATTAAATTCTGTGATTCAGTGGTACGCGGTTTTAGTAACCAGAATCCATTCCTCAAACTGATGCGTAACACAGGCTTAATCTGCTTTGAAAATATTCCAGGCATTAAACCTTTGGTTGCGAATTATGCCATGGGATTAAAAGCATGAGCTTAAATCAAAATAACGAAATCTTGGATGTGGTCATTATTGGCGGTGGACTGGTTGGTGGACTGACTGCACTTCTGCTGGCGCAAGGTGGTGTGCAGCCTACAGTTTTAGACGCTGCCCCAATTTTAGACGCAGATAAGACATTAGATGTGGCAAATCCACGTGTTTTGGCACTGAGTCAGGCAACCATTCATCTATTAAAAATAGTCGGCGTATGGAATAAACTGGCACGTCAGCAACCTTATACCGGTATGCAGGTCTGGAATAAAAATGGCTATGGTGACATTAATTTCGGCCAGCCTTCAGAAAAAACACCCTCAGTAGAACAGGCCTTAGGCTCGATGGTAGAGCCGAGTATCCTGAATCTGGCTATTCAGCAAAAGATGCTTGACGATGTACAGGATTACCGTACTCAGGTTAAAGTCAGCCGGGTAGAACGTGGAGTCGGTGTCTGGATCATTCATCTGGCCGATGGCACACAGCTTAAAACCAAACTGGTGATTGGTGCAGATGGTGCCAACTCCTTTGTCCGTGAGCAAGCTTTCATTGACATTGATGTGCTGGATTACCAACAGGCCGGGATCAGCTGTGCGATTCAAACTGTACAGCCACATCAGCATATGGCGCGCCAGATTTTTCTGGAAACTGGCCCTCTGGCTTTTTTACCGATGGCCAGCTTAAAAAAAGAAGAGCAGGGACATTGGCAATCCATCGTCTGGACTTTGCCGGATGATTATGCTGAAGAATATGCAGGGTTGTCAGATGCTGACTTTACACAGCTATTGACCCGTGAAAGTCATCATATGCTCGGTGAGGTCGTACAAGCGACACCACGTGCGACTTTTCCATTAAAAGCACGTGCCGCCCAACACTATGTTCAAGATGGTCTGGCTTTGATTGGTGATGCTGCCCATGTGATTCATCCGCTGGCAGGTCAAGGGGTGAATATTGGCTGTCTGGATGCTGCCGTGCTCTGTGATGTATTGCTGCATGATCAGTCACGTGGTGTTTGGGCACATGAGCAAAGCCTGAAGCGTTATGAGCACCGCCGTAAAGGACAAAACGATGCCATGATGCACAGCATGTCTGCGATTGGCTGGATGGAAACGACTTCATTTTTCCCGATGGTTTGGGCACGTAATTTCGGTCTGAAACAGGTAGAAAATCAGCCAATGTTAAAAGATGCATTTATGGCACAGGCCAATGGTCTGAGTTTACTTAAAGACACACGCTATGCAGCTTAACGTTGAAATGTAAATTTTTTAAACAAACATCCATAAAGAGTAACGATTTTGTTTAAAAAAAATACGATTTTTTAATATTTGGTACTAGGCGAATGCCACATAGATTGCTAAATTTCACTTAATTCGACACCTGGCTTTAAATACAAAGCGAGCGCTCATTTTGGGGGAGATACAAATGACAGACATGAATGATTATGATGACGACGTTGAAGATTCAATCGTTGACGATGATGAAGCAAAAGCAGCTGAAAAAGGCGCAACAGAGAGTACAGAGGTCGTCAATGATAACGATCTTGCAGAAGCTGAAACTTTGACCGTGACTGCAAAGTTAAAGAAGCGTCAGGCACTTGAAGACGAAATTGCGGCTTTTCTCGCAAGTGGCGGCCGTATCGTTGAAGTACCGGCAGATGAGTCAGTAGCTAAAGAATAAGTCATTCCTTGACTTGGATTTATAAAAAAACACCACATCAGTTGTGGTGTTTTTTTGCAAAAATAAAAGTGATAGATAGCTAGAATATTAATCGTTGGCTGATGTCAGTTCTAAAGCACGTTGATAAGCCACTTTCTTTTTGATACCGGTTAAATCTGCTGCCAGTTGTGAAGCTGCTTTGACTGACAGATCCTGTAATAAGCGATTCAATAATTTATCCAGCTTTTCCTGATCCAGATCTTTTTCTTCGGTTGCTCCGCCAATCACCAGAACAATTTCACCTTTTTGCTGATTATGATCATTAGCAATGAATTCGACCAGTTCACCTAAAGTCATTTTCTTGATGGTTTCAAAAGTCTTGGTAATTTCACGCGCGAAGCCAACAGGACGGTCTGCTCCAAATATGCTCGCCATATCTTTAACGCATTCCAGAATCCGGTGCGGTGCTTCATAGAAAATTAAGGTCTGGGTTTCATCTTTGAGTTTTTCCAGATTCAGCAGGCGCTGACTTTGTCTGGATGGCAGAAAGCCTTCAAAACTGAAACGGTCACTCGGCAAGCCGACCGCACTTAAGGCCGCAATCGCAGCACAAGCACCGGGCACAGGAATAACACGGATATTATGCGCTTGAGCAGCCCGAACAAATTTAAAACCAGGATCGCTAATCAGGGGCGTGCCAGCATCACTGATCAGGGCCATATCTTCGCCATTGAGCAGACGCTGGATCAGCTGCTCAATTTTGTTGCTTTCATTATGTTCATGACATGCAGTCAAAGGTGTTTGAATATTAAAGTGTTTAAGCAACTGTGCCGAAGTTCGTGTATCCTCAGCAGCAATCAGACTCACCGACTTCAACACCTGAATTGCACGATAACTAATATCATCTAAGTGCCCGATTGGAGTCGCAACAACAAATAACTGAGCACTCATAGGTTTCTCCATGTGGAATAAATTGAATAATAAAAAATGGAAGATGAAAAATAAAATATTAGGCTTGTGTTTAGTCAGCTGCATCAGCAGCGTTCAAGCAGAAGTGTTGATCATTCTACCCGAATCCGGGCCTTTGGCGCGAGCTGCATCGAGTATCAAACAGGGTTTTCTCAGTGCCTATACCGCTTCAGGACACAAGATTCCGCTGAAATGGGTCAATGCCAATCAGAAAAATATCTCCCAGCTACTTAAACAGCATGTCAATAAAAAGACCAGAATGGTGGTGGGGCCATTGGCACGTAGCGACGTGGAACAACTGCTGAACAGCAAACCCAAAGTACGTACCCTCAGCCTGAATGAAGTGGCTGATGTCTCTCCCAATGTCTGGCAGTTCAGTCTATCCAAGAAAGATGATGCCGCTGCCTTAAAAGCACTTTTATTCAAAGACGGGATTCGGCAACTGCTGATTTTACGCCAGCCGGGCAGTGAAGCGGAGCATGAACTGTTGTTGATGTCCTTGCTGAGCCAGAGTGATCTGAAATTTAAAATCGTAGATAAACCACCACGATTTTTAATGCCCAAGCAGGGATTATTGTTTCTGGGCAATGCAGAATGGATGGCTGTCATGCCTGAATTAAATCGTTCACGGATGTATACCGTAGCCAATGCCATGAGCGAACAGCACAAGCTGCCACAAGGGATCAAGTTTTGTGATGTTCCAGTGCTTTACTTAGCGGATTGGCCGGATGTGCTGCAAGCTTATGCCAAGGAACCGGTTAATCTGTCTTATCAGCGCCTGATTGCTTTTGGCGGCGATGCCTGGCACATCACCCAGCAGTATTTATCTCAGCCGCGGCTGCAAACGATTGAATTTCAGGGCAGAACCGGCCGGATTCAGATCACTGAACACGGTGTCCAGCGTACTCCGCAATGTTTTCAGTACAGTGGCACAGGTGTAAAGCTGCTCTAACAGGGAAAGAGAATAATGCGACAGCAATTAGGTACATGGGCAGAACAGCAAGCCGCCCAACTGATGCAGCAGCAGGGATTTCAATTGCTTACAGCCAACTATCACAGCCGTTATGGTGAACTGGATCTGATTCTGGTACGTGAACAGGAGCTGATCTTTGTTGAAGTCAAAGCTCGTGCACACACCAGATATGCGCAAGCGATCGAGTCGGTGTCGAAAGCAAAACAGGGCAAGATGCTCAAGACGGCAATGTGCTTTATTCAGAAAAATCCACAATTTGCACACTATTACTATCGTTTTGACGTGATTTGTTTTGATTTTAAACAGCAATTTGCAAAAACCCTACAGCATGACTTTTCGCAATACCCTTATGATCTGGAATGGATTGAAAATGCTTTTACTTTTGATCAAGAGTTTATTAATCTGTGAATAAAATAAGGTCTAAAGATGCTTATATTTGCCTCAAGATCATTGTAAAGTTCAAGCAGAGTTGCCATGATCTGAGCTTGAAGACAGATTATTAGATTGAAAAAGACGTAATAAAATGAAGGAGTCTTGCTGAGTGGTTAAGCGTATTGCAATAACAATGCTGTGTGTCGCAAGTTTATCAGGTTGTGCCAGTTTTATTTCTAGCGGCACAGGTACGGCTCCTGTAGGAACTGAGAGTGGGGCGCGTACCTTGGGGCAGGTGTTTATTGATTCCTCGATTGTCCGTACTGCAAAAATTAATCTTTATAAACTAGATTCGCGCTTCAAACAGGCCCGGGTCAATATTGAAAGTTTTCATGGCAATGTCTTGCTGACCGGTCAGGTGCCCGATGCACATCTCAAGCAGCTGGCAGAAGACAATGTCAAATCCATGAGCGATGTCAAAGCGGTACATAATTTTATTACTGTAGGCAACCAGATCAGCTATAGCACCATCATGCAGGATACTGCGGTCACAGCGAATACCCGTGGCCTGATCATGAAAGCCACTGTGGTTGCGGACAGTAAAGTACATGTGCATACTGAAGATGGCGTGCTGTATGTGATGGGACGTTTGAACAGCGCAGAAATTGCTGACCTGAATCAGGTATTGCAGCAAGTGGGCAATGTCACCAAAATTGTGACCCTGATTGATAATGTTGAACAGTCTTCAAATCTGAGCAGTCAGAACTTTGCAGCACCTGCTTATGCACAGCCCGGTATCGAACAGACGCCGGTTGCGATAGATCCTGATACGGTTGAACCAACCGATGCTCCATAAGGTCGGTCATTTTAAAAACCAATTGTCGAATCAGATTCTGGAAGTCCAGCAACGCTATAAAGCATTTAGACTCTATGATTTTGGCAGTTATGCGTTGAATCGTTTAACGCCTAAACAGGGTTACACGATCGAAACTCAGCTGGCTTATGGTCTAAAATCACGGCAACGCTTTGATCTGTTCCGTAGCCAGCAGCCTTTGCCCCATCGCCCCCTGATTGTTTTTGTACATGGCGGCGCGTGGTTGCATGGGGATAAAAAGGATTATCAGTTCATTGGTGAGGCCTTTGCCAAAGAAGGCTATGATGTGGTGGTGATGAATTATCATCTGGCACCACAACATATTTTCCCAGCCTATATTCATGATCTGCATTTATTATTGAACCACTTGCAGCAGTCTGCCGGCCGGTTAGATATCTGTGCTGAAAACCTGGTTTTGATGGGACATTCGGCTGGGGCATTCAATGTCATGTCTGCACTGTATCATCCGCAATCTGCCAGCATTGACCACAGTCTAATCCGTGCGATTATTGGTCTGGCGGGGCCTTATCATTTTGATTATAAAAATGATCCGATTTGTGCTGATGCTTTTGATCAGACGGTGCCATATCAGCAGGTCATGCCTTATTATTTTGTTAAAAATAGCCCAACCCGACATTATCTGTTTATTGCCGAAAAGGACAACATCGTTGGCCATTTTAATAGTCAGGATCTAGATCGGGTATTGCGAGAAAAGGGCAATCATAGCCATTTGATTCATATTCCGAAACTTGGCCATATTACAATCGTAGGTTCATTATCTAGTTTGTTCAGTCGCTATTTCCAGACCAAAGCGCAGGTGCTTTGGGCACTCGAGGATGCATTTAGATCTCGAGACTGATAGCGGGATTTAACCCAGTAGTAAGGCATAAAAAAGAATCCAGGAGATTATCTCCCTTGGATTCTTTTTTTATTGGTTCAGCCAAACTTGAGCTCAATAAGAGCTAGAGCCAGGTCTTGGTATCGTCTGCGACAGCCGTACCTTGAGTCACATGCATAATCATGGCATGGGCAATACTGCCCTTGAACGGAATTTCAGGCAGCTGATCGAATTTAAAGAATCGCGCATCGCTAATTTCTTCTTGCTGTAATTCGATTTCACCCGCGGCATATTCAGCCTTGAAGGCAATCATCAGATTGCTTGGAAACGGCCAGGGCTGGCTAGCCAGATACTGAATATTCTTGAGCTCTAAACCGACTTCTTCCAGCGTTTCACGACGTACTGCCTCTTCCAGCGTTTCGCCAACTTCAACAAAACCGGCAATCAGGCCATACATCTGGCTTTTGGTATTACGCGCGTTTTTGGCCAGCAAAATTTCGTCTTCACCCCGGGTAATGACAGTAATGACACAAGGCTGAACCCGTGGATACTGACGATAATTGCAGGATGGACAGAGCATCGCATGTTCAAGCGGATGTGCTTCGGTGGCCGTACCGCAATGACTACAAAATTTGTGATTCCGGCGCCATTCTAAAAGCTGTACCGCACGGCTGGCCTGTTCGAATTGCTGGGTATTCCAGAACTGTAATAACTGGCGGATGGGTACCAGTTGCAAGCCTGTAGGAATCGGCTCATCGGGAAGCAGGTCACGGGCAATCACTTGATCACCCGTGTGGAGTAACAAATCACTTGCGAGGGCTTCAACCTGTGGAAGCTGAAAATGTTGATCGACCAGCAGTTGCTGCTGCTGAAAAATATAAGCAAGTGATAATTTGGACATTAGGCAACTATTTTGAGTTTTTCACTACTGTCCAATGCTACCTTAAACATAGCCTGTAAAACAGGCTGTTTGTTCTTTAAGTTATCAATCATCATGTCGGCACTCGCCAGAGTATCCAGAGCACGATGAATCTCTTCCGGCGTTAATGCCATTGATAGATCAATACGGTTCTTGATGAATGCTGCAGTGGTGGTGAATGCAGTACGAACATGTTCTGCATTCAGGAACAGCATCGCCCCGCCAATTTCACAGAATTGTACTGGCACAGGTTCGAGTGCAGCCAAGTCCTGATCTTGCAGATAGTTGCTCAGAATCTGGCTGGAAAGCTCGATCAGGGCCTTGGTTTCAGTGAGTAAAGCAGCATGTGCTTCATCCAGGCGGTCCAGAGAAATATTCATGTTGTTGACGCGCAGCTGCAAACGGCTCGAGGTGTGATGACGTTCCAGTACCCCAATCGAGTTCATGGCAGACAGAATCACATTCATCAACTGCTGGGCAAAACCCGGATCTTTCAGGATTTCAGTCTGGCTCAGTGAAGTAGCTTGACGGTTCAGGTCATGATAGGCTTCATTCAGGTTCAATACTTTGAAGATGTTGGCCAGATTATTGAGCTGTGCCTGCAATTCCTGAGTTTTTTCAGGACTCATGTTCTGATAGTTAAACTCGATGTCATTACGAATCTGCGCCATTTCTGTGGTCACCAGTTCGCTAATGGTATGCATGGTTTCAAAGTCTGGACCATACAGGTGGCGACTAAAGACCTGTAACTGCATATCGGTCAGCAGGTCTTCACCAATATTGAGCTGACTGCGGATATGTTGTGCAGTATCATCTTCCTGGCTAATACACAGACTCAGGACATTGGCCAGGTCTGCAAGTGAAGCCTTGAAGCTGTCCGGCGAGCCAAAATATTGTGCCATGTTGCGCTCGATACTCACCAGAGTGCGCAGACGTGGCTCATTAATCAGCAAGTGATCAATATTGCTGAATGCAACGAAAACCAGATTCCAGTACTGTTTGCTGGTGTGCGATTGAGCGAGCCCAGCCAGATAAGCCCCCACCAGTTTAATCGCCTGCAGATCCAGTTCACTTTCTTCCTGCTTAAGCAGCTTGTTCAGGGACAGCTTGTACAGGCGCTGAACATATTTGGATTTTTCCAGACCGGGTGCTTGTGGTAACTGAAAGTCAGGCGTGATCAGGTCGAGCAGGGATTCAATATGCTGACCTTCACTGGTGAGCGGTTTACCCAGCGCAATTTCCAGACGGTTCAGGGTGTCGAGCAGGAACTGTGGAATTTTTACTTCACGCAGGCAGATAAATTCGATATAGCGTTTCAGCATGGTGGTGCCTTCACTCAGGGCAATGACGTCCTGCGTATTGACCTGTGCCGGGTTCCCCATAATCTTGCGCATCAGTTCTGCTGAATAATGAGCGACTTTTGCCAGGCTGGACATGTCGATGAGTGCCAGAACTTGGGCACATTGTTCGAACTGATTTAATGCATCATCAATGCCAAAAGGTAAAGTCTGATCTTCTACCAAGGTGCTTACTGCTGATTCGACTAACTTGATCGAGTTATCAACCTCATTTTTTATTATCAGTAAGGCTGTTGGATCAAAATGTATAGAGGTTTGGTAAGACATGGATCTGCACCTTTCCTGAAGTATTATCTATATATGAGCCCCGCTTAAAGCTGCGGAACCTCTTTGTATTTACTATAACTGAAGAACTGTAGTTTTTAACCTAAAGCATGCTCGGAAATGTAGATTTTATTTCGAGAAAAGGCAAGCAGTTCCATGTTTTTCTTCGAATTGTTTGATCCATTTCTCATGTTCCTGCAATTCTTGTTCTGAGGGGAGAATCACCGGCAGTTCAATTTCAACTCTGGCCATGCCTGAACGGTTGTTCTGATCGTCAGAATGAGACAAAGCATCGATATCAAAAGATACCTGTCCACCGGTCATCGCCAGATAAACATCAGACAGGATTTCCGCATCGAGCAAGGCACCGTGGAACGTACGGTCACGCTTTGGAATCTCGTAGCGGCGCACTAAGGCATCCAGCGAGTTTTTCTGCCCCGGATGCTTGGACTTGGCCATTGCCAGGGTATCGGTTACTTCACAAACTTCGGACAGGGCTTTAAAACCTGCCCGTTTGAATTCCATATCCAGGAAGTTCATATCGAAGCTGGCGTTATGCGCGATAATTTCGGCACCGTGCAAATAGTCAAACAATACTTGAGAGATTTCCTCAAATAACGGTTTGTCTTGCAGGAACTCATCGGTAATGCCGTGGACATTGACCGAGTCGCCGACCGGTGTTTTCGGATTGATATAGATATGAATCGAGCTGCCGGTCAGTTTGCGGTTGATCATTTCCAGCGCGCCAACTTCAATAATCCGGTCACCATCCTGATAATAAAAACCGGTGGTTTCGGTATCCAGAATCAATTGTCGCGGGCCATGCAATTGTAAGGTTGCGGGGGTAATCACAATCTGGGGATGTAGTTGCGAACTATTGGCAACGGTTGCATCCACCTCTTGAAGCGCTGGATCACTTTGCTCAGGGTCGGCAACTTCATTCAATTCAATGATTTCTTCTTCCTGCATATCGTCCAGCTCTTCTTCGCTCTCGGCCAGATCCAGACCGAAAGGATCATCTAGCAGCCAGTCGGGTTCAGATTTTTTTTTATCTTCAGACATTGAAGGGCTTTGCTTGGATTTTTTCAGGGTTTCATCGGCGCCCTGATTGGCCAGCTGATCGGCCATTTCATTGCCGGCATGCCCGGCGTGACCCTTGATCCAGTGCCATTCAATCTCTCGTCCCTGACAGACTGCATCCAGTTTTTGCCACAGGTCAGGGTTTTTGACGTCTTTCCAGTTTTTCTTTTTCCAGCCGTGAATCCATTCGGTAATGCCTTGTTTGACATAATTGGAATCGGTATAGATCACCAGCTTATCCTGTTTGTCACAGAACAGAATGCCTTCGATGGCAGCTGTCAGTTCCATGCGGTTATTGGTGGTATGGTCTTCACCGCCACAGATTTTGTGTTCTTGCTGGCCATTAATAATGTACGCACCCCAACCGCCTAAACCCGGGTTGCCGCGACAAGCGCCATCAACATAAAGTGTGATAGTGTGTGACATAAATTAAAATCCGATCAAAAGAGAACAAGCTGGAAGGCTTATTGTATAGCGCAAATGCAGTCGATCAATCTCTATGTCCCGGATTTTTTAATTTCTTGTAACATTTAACGTGAAATCACGGTAAATTATTGCCTTGTGTCTGCAACATGCTTCACTACAATGGCAGATCTAAAAAATAAATTTATATACGAGTTGTTTGGATTTCTTTATGTATAAACCAACCGCAATCTTGTGGCAGCCGACATTACCAACATTTTTAAAATTTTCTGTACTGGGAACTGCACTTGCTTCTCTGGGATTGACGGGCTGTTCATCTACGCAAAGCACATCCCAAACAGCAGCAAGCAAGCAAGTTGGATCACAATATCTGGATGCAAGCGGTCTGGATGGACTGGAAGATCTGCTTTCTGCAACCGATATGCGTGCAGTTGAAGGCGACCGTTTACTGGTTCTGAAACATGGTGATGTCTGGAAACGCATGACTGTGGGTTTCAAGATGGATTTAAGTGTCTGGAATCCGCGGATTGATGCGCAGCGCGGCTGGTTTATTTCACGTCAGCCTTATCTGGACCGTTTAAGTGCGCGTGCCTCACGTTATTTATATTACACGGTAAAAGAAGCAGAACGCCGTGGTATGCCGACCGAGCTGGCGCTATTACCGATTATTGAAAGTTCCTATGACCCGGCAGCGACCAGTAGTGCAGCAGCGGCAGGTTTATGGCAGTTTATTCCAAGCACAGGCCGTATTTATGGTTTAAAACAGACCCCTTTATACGACGGTCGTCGTGATGTGGTGGAATCGACTCGTGCAGCCTATGAGTTTTTAGGCAGTTTATATAACCAGTTTGGTTCTTGGGAGCTGGCGCTGGCGTCTTATAATGCCGGCCCGGGACGTATTCAGCAGGCGATTAACCGCAATAAAGCAGCAGGTCTGCCGACCGACTATTGGTCACTCAAATTGCCACAAGAAACCATGAGCTATGTGCCACGTTTCCTGGCAGTTGCACAAATTATTAAAACTCCAGGTCAGTATGGGGTGAGCCTGCCACCAATTGCCAACCGTCCGCATTTCCGTGAAGTGCCTGTAGGCGTGGCCAATTTAAATGAAATTGCAGCCATCACCGGTTTGAGCCGTGCGGAGCTGTATCAATTGAACCCGGGGCATCGTGGTGATCATATTGACCCTACCAGTCCGCGTCGTATTTTGATTCCTGCTGACCTCAGTCCTTCAGTCGATGAAAAGCTGAAAAAACTATCTGGTTCCGGCGGATTATCTACGAGTAGTGCCAGCAACCTGCCGAAAAGCACCACCACAGTGGTGCCGACCAAAGCTGCGCCTCCCGTATTAAATGCGAAAGCGACTACGCCGGCAAAACAGACTCCACCCGTTCTTGCCAGTACTCGACCTGCAACGACTGCACCTGTGGTGACAACGGCAAATACAGTGGCACAGACCACGAAAAAGATTTCAACGCCTAGAGGCTCATCTGCCTTGGCCAGTTTTGCTGCCCAAAGTGATTTGCCGATTCCAAGTGCGCCACGTATTCCGGTCGCAGTGACACCGGCAGCGCCAGCGAAACAGATTCAGGTCGAACCACCGATTTCTGCAGCCGAGCGTCAGCAAGTTCAGCAGGTCGTCACCGCGCAGGAAACTAACAAAACTGTGGATGAAGTTCTGCAGCCTGTTGCAACACCGGCAGAACAGGCTCAGGTAGTTGAAGAGCTGAAAGCATTGGCGCCGGCAGGCACAGAAATTGTCGATCCTTATGATGGTAAAATCAAGCTGACGGCTATTCAAACCAGCCTGTCTGTGGCTGAGCAGCAAGGCAAGGAACTTACCAAAGGCTTCTCTTATCCGAAAGAAGTTGCTGACAATACCACAGCGACTTCGGTCGAAGCCCAGTTGAACCAGGGTAAAAATTACGTCAAGACTGATTCTGAAGTGGTGGTGGTCGCGCCTAAGGGCAAGCGTAGTACCTATAAGGTTTTACCGGGGGATAATCTGGCACTGATTGCAGCAAAAAATGGGGTGAACTGGCGTGATGTAGCGAAATGGAACCAGATCGATCCAAACTCTACGCTATATGTAGGCACCACGATTTATTTGTATGATGCCAAGCCGGTGCAGGAACAAACCAAAGCCAAAGAAAAGCCGGAATCTTATGTGGTTCAGGCCAATGATTCTCTAACCAGTGTGGCAAGCCAGTTTGGTTTAAGTCTCAAACAGCTGGCTGATTTTAATGGTTTAAGTACCAACAGTGGTTTATTTGTCGGTCAGAAGCTGTCGCTGAAAGAAACGGCTGCATCTAAAGCCAAAGTAGAAGATGCTAAAAAAGCTGAAGCTGCCAAAGTTCAAACCAAATCCTATACAGTCAAGCGCGGTGAATATCTGAAACTGATTGCCGATCGTTATGGACTGTCAAATGCTGAACTGGCGTCATTCACCTCAGGTTTAACTGCGGGTAGCAGTTTGATGGTGGGACAGAAAATCAATGTGCCACTTCAGGAAGTTGAAGCACTGACCGCATCGACCCAAAAGACTGAACAGACATTTGAAAATGTTAAAGTTGATCAGACAGCAACTGAAAATTATCAGGTCAAACGCGGTGAAACCCTGTATAGCATTGCCAGTCAAAGCAAGCTCAGTGTGTCTGAGCTGGCAGCTTTAAATGGTTTTGCGGCCAATAGTGGTTTACGTATAGGCCAGACCATCAAGATTCCGGCCGGCAGTCAGGTGCCTGAAACTTATACAGTTCAATCGGGCGATACCTTGACCGGCATTGCCGCAAAATACAATCTGTCGATGGATCAGGTGGCGAGTCTGAATGGTATTTCTCGTCATGCCGGCCTGCGCGTCGGTCAGCGTTTAAAGCTGACGGGTGAGGCAGCTGAACCCGTGCGTGAGTCTGTGGCTGAAACGGTGTCGAAACATGTGAAATCTGATTCGCATGTGGTGAAATCGGGTGAAACCTTAAGCTCTATTGCGCGTCAGTATCATCTTCAGGTCAAGTATCTGGCCGATTTAAATGGCCTGAATGCCAATGGCAACGTCCGTATTGGTCAGCGTTTAAAAATTGTGGGTGATGTTCCGACGGATAAAAAAGCAGAAGACGTGAAAGTGGCAGCTAAGCCTGTGTCTTCTAGAGCAACTGAATCTTATACCGTCAAGTCAGGCGAATCCCTGAATGCGATTGCCAGCCGTTTAGGAATTACGGTCACCGAACTGGCCGAGTTAAATAATCTCAGTCCACGTGCCGGATTGCGTGTCAGTCAAACCATCCAGATTCCAAAACTGGTGACTGATTATAAAGTCAAACGCGGCGATACCTTGATCGGTCTGGCCTCACGTTACGGCATGAACAGCAATCAACTGGCGGAAATGAATGATCTCAAACCGAATACACAATTACGTATTGGGGATGTGATTAAAGTGCCAAACTAATTCATTCATCGTGAGATTTTTTAGTTTATTTGTTTTAAGCATGGTTGTCCCGCTGGTAATGAATACCAGTTGGGCAGCCCTGATCACCACACCTTATATTGCGCTACATAGCCCACCGAAATATAGCCATCTGCAATCCTTACCTTATGCCAATTCGCAAGCCCCCAAAGGTGGTGCACTGATTTTGGCGGCCGATGGCAGCTTTGATAATTTAAATAGCATGAATGGCAAAGGCAATGTCACTGAAGGGATCAACTATATTTTTGACAGTTTGCTGTCGAAATCACTGGATGAGCCCGGGGTGTATTATCCCTTGCTGGCGGAAAAAGTCAGTTTTGACCCCAAGAAAACCGCCTTTATCATTTTCCATTTAAATCCGAAAGCGCGCTTTAGCAATGGTCAGCCCTTAACTGCGGAAGATGTCAAATATAGCTTTGAGCTTTATCAGACCCAGTCCAATTTTGGCTTGCAAATGTATCTGGCAGATATACATCAGCTGGAAGTGCTGTCACCTTTAAAAATCAAAATGCATTTTAAATCCGGGCATAATCCGGAAATGGCCATGATTGTCGCGCAGATGCCCATTTATTCTAAACGGCAATGGCAAGGGCGTGATTTTAAAGACCTGACGCTGAAACCGATTCTGGGTTCAGGGCCCTATGTGATTGAACGCATAGATCCCGGCCGCAGTATTTCGTATCAGCGCAATCCTCAATATTGGGGCAAAGATCTATTGGTGAATCGCGGTCGTTATAATTTTGACCGGATCCAGTATCGTTATTATCGTAGTCCGGAAATCAAGTTCGAAGCCTTTAAATCGGGCCAATTTACTTTGCATGAGGAAAAACAGGTCAATCGCTGGATCAGGGATTATCAATTTCCTGCGGTTCGGCAAGGACAAGTCAAACGTTATCGTTTTCGGCATCAAAATCCGGTCCCGACCCAGAGTCTGGTCTTTAATACCCGGCGTCAGCCCTTTGCCGATATTCGCTTCCGTCAGGCCTTAAGTTTCGCTTACGATTTTGAATGGCTGAATAAAGCCATGTTCTATGGTGAATATCAACGTCTGAACAGCTTTTTTTCCAATAGCGAGCTGGCTTCTCGTGGACGGCCGAGTGCCCAAGAGCTGCAAATTTTAAAGCCTCATTTGCAGAAGCTTCATCCGGTTCAGCGTCAGGCTGTACTTCAGGACTGGCAATATCCTCAATCCGATGCCTCAGGGTTTAACCGGCAGAATTTATTAAAAGCCCGTCAATTGCTGTTAAAAGCCGGTTATCGTTATCAACAGGGGCAATTGGTCAATGCTTCCGGTCAAGCGATCAAGATTGAATTTTTGCTGCATCAGGTGGAACAGCAGCGTCATCTGATGCCTTATTTGCGTCATTTAAAACGTTTGGGGATTCAGGCGAATATTCGTATGGTCGAAACTGCGCAGTATTATGAACGGCTACGAAATTACCAGTTTGATATGATTGTCGACAGCATGCCACAGTCCCTGACACCGGGGCAGGAACAAAAACAGTTCTGGAGCAGTCAGGCTGCCAAGCAGGTCGGTAACTATAATTATGCCGGTATTCAGAATCCTGCTATTGATGCGGTGATTAAGCAAGTAATTCAGGCGCAGAACCGGGAGCAGGTGATTGACAGTACCCGAGCTTTAGACCGTTTGCTGCGGGCAGGTTATTATCATATTCCGACTTATGGTACGGGTGAATACTGGTATGCTTACTGGAACATGTATCAGCAGCCCAAGCTTAAACCTAAGCTCTCCGCGGGCATTGATTACTGGTGGGTCGATGCAGCAAAGGCTCCACATGTGGCCAATTATTTCAAACAGCATTAAGCTCCAAGCCTATCAGGGAGTGCCATGAGCACTTATATACTCAAGCGTCTGTTGCTAATGATTCCAACCTTGCTGATCATTTTGCTGATTAACTTTATGGTGATCCAGCTGGCACCGGGTGGGCCGGTGGAACAAGCGATTTATCAGGCACAACAGGTCAATGGCTTGACACATACCGGATTACAGTATCAGGGGCAGCAAGGCCTCACCCCTGAGATGATCGAGCAGATCAATATTCAATACGGTTTTGATCAGCCTGCCCATATCCGCTTTTGGGACATGCTAAGGCGCTATGCCCAGTTTGATCTGGGCACTAGTTTTTTTAAAGACAAGGCTGTGACTGAGCTGATCTGGGAAAAACTACCG
This sequence comes from Acinetobacter sp. F9, assembly GCF_019195275.1. Taxonomy (NCBI): domain Bacteria; kingdom Pseudomonadati; phylum Pseudomonadota; class Gammaproteobacteria; order Moraxellales; family Moraxellaceae; genus Acinetobacter; species Acinetobacter sp. F9. Next base: position 912,319 of record NZ_CP078068.1, on the reverse strand, counting down.
GTATCGCTTTCTTTAGGCCTGTGGAGTACCTTAATCATCTATCTGGTGTCTATCCCTTTAGGCATCGGCAAAGCCAGAAAACATGGCAGTGTTTTTGATCAGATCACCTCTTTAATGCTGGCGGTGAGCTATGCCATTCCAGCCTTTATTTTTGCGATTTTACTGATTGTATTTTTTGCCGGTGGATCTTTTCTGCAATGGTTTCCGTTACAGGGACTCAGCTCTGAAAATTTTGCCGAACTCTCATTTTTCGGGAAAATTCAGGATTATTTTTGGCATATGGCATTGCCATTGTTGGCCATGGTGCTGGGTGGATTTGCCAGTTTGACCTATCTGGTGAAATTTTCCTTTGTGGAAGAGTTGAGTAAGCAATATGTTCTGGCTGCGCGGGCCAAAGGTTTAAATGAAAATGCAGTGCTATATCGGCATGTGTTTCGAAATGCGATATTAGTGTTGATCGCAGGTTTGCCAGAAGTATTAATTGGGGTGTTTTTCGTCGGCAACCTGTTTATTGAGATTATCTTTAATCTCGATGGCTTGGGTGTTCTGGGTTTTGAGGCGATCATCCAACGCGACTATCCGGTGATTTTCGGTACTCTGTTTATCTTTACTTTGCTTGGTCTGATATTGCGATTATTAAGCGATTTGCTGTATCAACTGATCGACCCACGGATTCATTTCAGTTCACGTCGGGGATCCTCCTAATGTCGTCCTTGATGCAATTAGGCTGGCAACGCTTTAAGCAGCACAAGCTGGGATTTGGCTGTTTTATTATGTTTGGCCTTATTTTTATCATGTCCTTGGGCGCAGAACTGATTGCCAATGATAAGCCCTTGCTGGTGAAATATGATCATGCAGTGTATTTGCCTATCTTAAAATCTTATCCGGAAACCGTTTTTGGTGGGGTATTTGAAACCGAAGCCGAGTATAAAGATCCTGCCGTTCAACAGTTGATTGCAGAAAAAGGCTGGGCGATCTGGCCAATTATTCCATTTTCATATCAAAGCCCGAATCTGGAACTGACTGTACCGGTGCCTTCGCCACCAAGTGCACAAAACTGGCTCGGAACAGATGATCAGGGTCGTGATGTGCTGGCGCGGATTCTGTATGGCTTGAGGGTTTCACTCTTATTTGGTTTTGCACTGACTTTATTGTCGGCGGCGATTGGAATTTTGCTGGGGGCTGTACAGGGCTATTATGGCGGCTGGATCGACCTGATCGGGCAACGACTGCTCGAAGTCTGGAGCAGTTTGCCGATGCTATTTATGGTCATGGTGCTGGTCAGTCTGTTTAGTCCCAATATTTACTGGCTATTTCTGATCATGCTGTTGTTTGGCTGGACCACTCTGGTGGGCATGGTACGGGCTGAGTTTCTGCGTGCACGCAATCTGGAATACGTCTGGGCGGCACGAAGTATGGGTGCAGGAGATGGGCGAATCATGTTCAGGCATATATTGCCGAATGTCATCGGTTCAAGTCTGTCACAACTTCCCTTTATGCTGACTGCCAATATTACCGCACTGACAGCTCTGGATTTTTTAGGCTATGGGCTACCACCGGAAACAGCTTCCTTGGGCGAGCTGTTGCTGCAAGCCAAAAATAATTTAAATGTGCCGTGGCTGGCTTTATCAGCTTTCTTTAGTCTGGCCATTGTGCTGAGTTTGCTGATGTATATTGGCGAAGCAGTGCGTGATGCTTTTGATCCAAGACAATAAATCACGAAACTTTTTAATCATCGTAAAAATAAGTAGATGAAAATTGTGTAAATTTGACAAGTTGAATTGTCAATTATCCTGACTTGCGTTATAAACGAGTACAAAATAAAAGTAATATCAGGACAGATCATGACCCAATTGGCCGATTCCATTCAAATTCGTCATACCAATTTCAAAAACCGTATTATTAAAGGCGCTATGAGTGAGGCGCTGGCCAATGATGCCGGCCAGCCCAATCAGGCACATTTCAAGTTGTATGAAGCCTGGGCCAAAGGTGGACTGGGCTGTGCCATTACCGGCAATGTCATGGTGGACTTTCGTGCCAAGAATGAGCCGGGCGTGGTGGTGGTAGAAACCGAGCGTGATCTGGAGCAGCTTAAAGTCTGGGCGGAAGTGGGCAAGCAGCAGGGTATGGTACAACTGGTGCAGTTGTCACATCCGGGTCGTCAGTGTCCCAAAGGCTTAAATAAAGAAACAGTTGCGCCGTCGGCCGTGCCTTTTAGTTCGGCATTGGCCGTCAGCTTCGGCACACCGCGTGCGCTGACTGAAACTGAAATTCTGGAGATTATCCAGCGCTTTTCCACTTCAGCGCAAATTTGTGAAAAGGCCGGTTTTGAAGGCGTCCAGTTGCATGGGGCACATGGTTATCTGATTAGCCAGTTTCTGTCACCGCTGACCAATAAGCGTCAGGATCAATGGGGTGGCAGTATTGAAAACCGTACCCGTTTTCTGCTGGAAACCTATCAGGCTGTCCGTGCTGCAAGTTCAGAAAATTTCATTATTTCAGTCAAACTGAATTCCGCTGACTTTCAGCGCGGTGGTATGAGTGAAGAAGATGTGATCTATGTCTTTAAGGCGATGGATGCAGCCGGGATTGATATCATTGAAGTATCCGGCGGTAGTTATGAAGCGCCTGCCATGGCTGGTGTAAAAGAAGACAAACGCAAAGCTTCAACCATTGCCCGTGAAGCCTATTTCCTCGATTTTGCCGAAAAGATCCGTCAGGAAGTCAATTGCCATATCATGGTGACTGGTGGCTTTAGAACCGTCGACGGCATGAATGCTGCACTCGACAGTGGTGCATGTGATTTTGTTGGCATCGCCCGACCTTTTGCGGTAGAGCCGGATCTGGGTGATCGTTTAATTGCAGGGCAAGATGTACGTTATGCGGTTGAGAAAATTAAAACCGGTATTCCGCTGGTTGACAAAATGGCGATTATGGAAATTATCTGGTATGCCGCGCAGTTTAAGGAAATTGCCAAAGGTAAACAGCCGAATCCAAAACTGTCACCGTTAAAAGTCTTTTTGAACTACCTTAAAGGCAATGTTAAAGCCGTAATTAAAGGGCAGTTGAATTCGCGTAAATCGGCTTAAATTTATCATCTAAGTATAAAAAACCGGGCAATTAGAATGCCCGGTTTTTTATTCATCACATAGTTAAGAATAATGCATCGCCTGGGTCTGGAAAGGAAATAATAACTGTCCCAGTTGACGGGTTGCCCATAAACCCACTTCAGTATGATGCATATGCGGTGAAGTATAGGGAATCAGCAAGTCAATTTTCTGTTCCGCACCTTCACAGCGCATAAAGCGATTTTTTAACTGATTTAAACGCTGTTGATCCATACGGCTTAAAGCAGGTTCAACTTTCGCCTGAGACGGCGCTGCGCTACGTGAAGACAGCCGAGTTGCTAAAGTTGCCCCCTGAATCCAGTCTTTAATGATCTGTTTTTCAGTCGCATTAAACACACCAAACATTTTACCTTCAGGATGATCAATCATTTTCCAGAAACGGCTCTGTTCAACAGGAGCATCTTTAATAATCCAGCCTTTCTCAATCAGCACGTTCAGGAACTTGAAAATTTGTACCGGATCTGATAACCAGTCATTGATAGTCTTGCCACTAAACTGACATTTCTGATTATGAATATATTGGCCAATCAGTGCCTTGTTCTGGAATACTTTTAAGGCCATGCGCTCAATATCCAGCTCTTTCACAATCTGGGAAGAACTTTTACCGATGTCATTGAGCAGATAGCCTTGCTTGATCAAATCAAGATAAGTCTCCGGATCTTCCGCATTCTCATAATGCTGGATAAAGGCTTGCAGGGATTTTTGTGCATGGCCATTGTGGGCATTATCAATCGTAATATGCACATTGAAATAATGGGGATCAATCCCGAGTTCAGCCAATTCGTAATTGGTAATGAGTAGATGCAGCGGCAACTGTTCATAGCCGAGATTAAAACCAATCACCAGAGGCAAGTATTTGGCCGGCGCATAAGCCAGTGCTAACTGTACCGCGGCCTGCTCATAATAACTGGCATCCAGTTGTTCGGCATAACTGTTCAGCTCATAGTGACTTAACAGGTGCTGATACATGGTGACATGATTGGCACGTGGATGTCCCAGACCCAGTTCTTCCAGATAGATATAGATCAAATCTTTCAGCTTGGGTTGATTGCAGTTATGTACGGTGGAATATAACCAAGAACCATCGACCAGTTTAACCGGTGCAACCTTGGACAGAAATTCGAAAGCATGTGAAACCGTTGGGAAATACTCCCGGGCCTGATGTTGTTTACGCCGTCCCAGATAAGCCTGAAACTTGGCACAAATTTGATGATGTTGTTCTAAAAGATGCTGTTCAACTTGTCCCGGTTGATCCAGCCATCCGAGTGGATCTATATTGAGATTTTTAAGCAGATCGCTCAAATAAGATTCAGCCTGTTCGGTTTTGGTATTCGTCGAGATTTCAGTATCTTGAAAAAAGTCGACCCAATCCTTAAAGCTTTTAAATTGATAATTATGATTATTATTTGGCGATAAAGGCAAACTTAACTCTGTGCTGACGAACATAATCTGATCCTTGCAGATATCTCTTCAGTTACCTTAACGTGCGACTTGACGTCTAGATGTTGAATTTTTGTTCTAATTTATTGGTGTATTGCTTTAAATGAAAATGAACGGATATTTATATGAATAGAAATGTTAAAAGAATGCAAATTGTAAAATATGAATTACATGGCAGCCTATGTAACGAAGAGCATATTTTAATGAGTGGTAAAAAATTATATTTAAATATTCAGAATGCAAAAAAGCCCAAGTCGCAATGCCCGGGCTTTTTTGTTGAGATGTTGCCATCTCGAATATGGCGTCCCTACGGGGATTCGAACCCCGGTTACCGCCGTGAAAGGGCGATGTCCTAGGCCTCTAGACGATAGGGACAGTACAGAAGATAAATTTTAAAACCTTTACTTTTAACTTGAAGTAATGGCGTCCCTACGGGGATTCGAACCCCGGTTACCGCCGTGAAAGGGCGATGTCCTAGGCCTCTAGACGATAGGGACTTAATAAAATGTACTTCTGAAAATTGGCGTCCCTACGGGGATTCGAACCCCGGTTACCGCCGTGAAAGGGCGATGTCCTAGGCCTCTAGACGATAGGGACGTTTCAGAGGTGGGCGTATAATAGGGTGAAAATAGGGGGGTGTCAAACGCATTTCTATAAAAATTTTTATTTTCTGGATTGAGTGCGTAAATTTAAAACAATATTGTTGAAATAATGGAAAATGATTTAAATTAAGCTGAATTTTTAAGCAATTCCAGCATGGCAGCTAACACTTGGGGATGCTGTAAATAGCCCGCAATATAATGTGGACGTTGTACAAAGGTACGAATTTCCTGATTGATAATGGCAGGCTGAAAATTAAATGAAGCTGCTGAGAGTGGAAATGCGGTGAGAAAATCATCATGTGAATAGAAATTTATCCAATCGCCTGAAATTGCAGCAGGTCTTATCATCGGTTGCGGAAGATGCGCCTGAATGACACGAAATTCCAGCGGTGATCCGAGGGTAATAAAACGCTGGATATTCAGTTCTGGATGTTGAAGCAAATAGTTATAGGCGATCACGCTACCCAGCGAATGTGCCACCAGAATCTGTGGTTTGCTGCTATGCAGTTGATGATGAATGCGCCGATGAACTTCCTGCATAAAAGTCGGATTGGCCAAATAAAGATAGGTTTCCAGCAGGAACTTATGCAAAAAACTGGCGTGTAAACTGGGGAAATAATTAATGAGTACCGCAAAATCCCGCAAGGCAATATCTTTGCTTAATGCTGTAATAAAATTCAGCTTTTGATCAAAGTTGAATGTCTTATCTGGATTTAACTGGGGCACATCACAAACTTGATATTTGCACTGATTGGTTGGTGGTACGGCTTGCCGCTGTGCCGGATGTAGAAAAGGGAAATGCGGCCATTGCTGCGGCATTAAGGTGCTGGCATTGAGTAGATTATGCAAATGATGTCGAGAGAGTAAATCACCATAAAAAGGGATACGGATATGCCGTTTTAAATAGCTAAAACGGGCTTGCTGTTGCGGGTTATTTCTGAGGCCTCTTTTGAGAAGATGCAGCCAATGTTGGCGTAATGAAGGCGCCGTATACTGTTGCTTGTTCATGCCGTGAATAAACACAATTTTCATCGACGCACCATTGAAGCTGCCCAATATACAATCAGTATAGACAAAAAAGAGCGACCGAAGTCGCTCTTTTAAAGCTGATGCTTAAGACTTGTTATGGTAGAACGCATAATAACTGGCATAGCAGGCTGCAATAAACAGCAGACAGCCAAAGAAGCTGATGCGCATTGATGGATCAAAGACCATACTGACACAGGTAATAAAACAGAACACGAAGCCTAAAATCGGCACAATCGGAAACAATGGTGCTGCAAAGCCCAGTTCTTTGACCGTGCGACCCTGTTTATACCACTGCCGGCGGAAGTTGAACTGACTTAAACAAATACTCATCCAGACCACCACCATGGTAAACGCCGCAATGCCCAGTAGGTTGGTAAAGATGGTTTCTGGCGCAAATTGTTCAGACAGCAGGCCTGGCAATGCACCGAGCATGGTCACCATGACTGCAATATACGGTACACCGCGAGCATTGAGTCTTGAGAATACGGCAGGTAACTGTTTGCTGTAGGACAATGACCACATCATACGAGAAGCGGCAAATAAGCCCGAGTTGGCAGCAGAAAGTAACGCAGTGATAATCACAAAGCGGATGATGTCTTCAGCATAAGGAATACCGATGTGCTGGAATACCGTTACGAATGGACTGCTACTGACACCTTCAGCTGCCAAGCCAGCTTCCTGATGCGGGAGTAAGGCCGTCACCACGATAATCGTCCCCACAAAGAAAATTAATAAGCGGAAAATCGCAGTATTAATGGCTTTAGGGACATTTTTCGCAGGATCTTCAGTTTCACCCGCCGCAACACCAATCAGCTCTGTACCCGAAAAGGCAAAGTTCACGATCAGCATGGTCGCAAAAATCGGGAATAGACCTTCAGGGAACCAGCCCTGGGCAGTCAGATTGGTAAATAGAGGCGCAGCTTCGTAGCCCTGATAGCCCAAAACACCAAAGATGGCCAGTAAGCCCAAAACAATAAAGGCAACAACAGTGACTACTTTCACCAGTGCCAACCAGAATTCGGATTCGGCAAACCATTTGGTCGAAATCATATTTAAGCTAAATACAAAGACACCAAAAATAATGGTCCATAACCACATGGAAATATCCGGGAACCATTCCTGCATCAGCAAGGCGGCTGCAGTAAATTCGGTTCCCAGAGTGACAGACCAGGTCAGCCAGTATAACCAAGTGATGGTATAGCCTGTACCCGGTCCAATATAACGTTTGGCATAAGCACCAAATGAACCAGATTCTGGCATATGAACAGCAAGTTCGCCCAGACAGAGCATAACCATGTAAGCGATAATGCCGCCCAGGAGATAAGCAATAATGGCACCTACAGGCCCCGTTTGTGCAATGACTTCACCCGACCCTAAAAATAGGCCTGTTCCGATTGCGCCACCAAGCGAAATCATGACCAGATGTCGAGTACTCATAGCGCGTTTTAAAGGCGCAGAATTGCCCTGATGCGTAGCATCATTCGGAGATGAGTGCATAGGAGTTGAAAAAAATCAGAAGAATGAAGCGAGTTATTGTAGTGAAAAACTACAAATCTGCAATGTATTAATAATAATTTTGAATAAGGCTTGATCGTATGCGATCAATAGATGGCGTCCCTACGGGGATTCGAACCCCGGTTACCGCCGTGAAAGGGCGATGTCCTAGGCCTCTAGACGATAGGGACGTTGCGAGGTGATGCGTATATTAAGGACTCAATTGGTTTTTGTCAAAAGGCTTTTATATAAAAAAGCGCTAAAAGTTCAAACATTAAACAGGAGTAATGCATTAATTTTATTGAGGGCTTAAATAAATCGAATGATTGGGCTTATTTGCTCGTCATTTAGGCGGAAAATGAAACTCCCGCGGCTGGCAGGAGTTTAAAACAGCCAGATTTTAATGATCGGGTGTTTGGTATTCTGTCGGGTTATGCACAGGAGCAGTCTGCTCGGCAGGTGTTTCTACTTTCTCTTCACGGTTCACGATATAAAGATAAAGCAGTGAAGGAGCTAAAATCAGTAAAACCAGTAAGATCTTTTTTAACATGGCACATAGACAAAGTACGAAATTGCATTAATTATAGCCTAAGCAAATTAAAAAGAGCACCGGAGTGCTCTCTATAAAACTTAGAATTTGAAAGTGACATCGGCGATAAACTGGCGGCCGATTTCAGTCATAACTCTTGGTTTGCTTGCGATTGTTGATTTGGTGGTATACGTGTTGGTGCGGTTAGTTACATTGTTAATAGTTAAACCAAAGATTGCATGTAAATCTTTTGAAAGTTTCCAATCATAAGTTGTACGCATATCCCAGATAAATTTAGGTTTAATTTCAGAAGCAATATAAGTATCAAGAAGATTACCTTCATATTCTACTTTGTCATCTTTACTGGTCACTGTGATCATATCGTCGTAACTGTCTTTATAGCTAAAGAAGTTTGAAAGTTTTACTGGTGCGTGATCGAAAGCAATATCCCAATTTACACGGGCAGTCCATGGTTGGTTGAAGTTTTGTGCAGGACGCTCTGACCAATGCATAATTTTACCGTTATAGGACACGAGTTCATCTTGATCTGCGGTTATGAATTTGTCGGTATAATCGGTATAACTGCGGAATACATCGCTATAGTCAAAACCAAAAGCAATGAAATGCTGTGTACTAGCGAATTTCAAAGCTTCACGATTTTTTAATGTGAGTGTGTAGATGTCGGCTTCACCATGACCATCATTGCTATATTCATAAGAGAAGTTGAAACCATCTTTTGGGATATCGGTGTGGGTACGTGAAATTTCATCTTGGTATTTGCGATTCACCCACTTAAGACCTAAATCCCAAGAATGTAATTGGGTGTTGATACCCAAAACAGTTTCATCACTAAATGGTGTGTCTAGGTCAGAGCGACGCGTGGCATTTGCTGAGTTCGTTGCAGATGTGACCCAGTCCGCCTGCGGATTCTCACGTGAGAATTTATACATCAACTCACCAATACCATCGTTGAGTTCGGTGCCTAATGTTTGCTGACCATAGTAACGATTCCAGCCTGCTAAAAATTGCAGTTTGTCATTCGCAAAGGGCTTATAAGACACGGAACTACGTGGAGAAATATTGAAATTACCGCTTAAAGAGTCGTAGTCGGCACGGACACCTACTCGGGTCGATAATTGATCGTTCCATTGAATGTTGTCTTCAAGGAAAGCATTGAAGCGGTCTTGTTGAGCAGAGAATTGTCCAGCTTTATACAATGAACCTGCAGCGACATATTGTCCTGTCCAACCTTGAATCGTGGGTGTCGCATCGCATAAAGCATCATCAGCTAAACAGGTATTGTTAGCTAAATTTTTCATATTGACAGCTGAAACATTTGACATATATACATCAGAGGCACGTTTCCAATCCACTTCTGCATGAGTGTATCCTGTACCCGCTGTAATCTTATGCTGAGTCGTACCAATTTTGAATGGATCAAAGGCTGCTTTTAAGTCGTAGTTGAGCGCAGTTTGATTTTGTTCTAGCTGACCAAAAAGCGTACCTTCAGATACGGTTTTTGAGTCGGTCCAATCTTTACTGCCTTCAGCATAATGCCAAATAAAACCATAGTTGTTTTCTGAGTTTCGGACATTATCAGCACTTTGGAAGTTGAGTTTATGCGTTAATGTTACAGATCCTATGTGGTGTTCTAACTCTGAAAACATTGTTGTCGTTTCTGTGTCAAGCGTACTGGCTGAGTTGCGACGGCTTTCAGCATAATTCAAGCTGTCAAGTAAAGCATAATCAAATCCAAATTTAGCTTTCACTGTCTCGCTTGGGTTATAGAAGAAGGTTGAACCAATGTTGGTATTACTGCGTTCTTGATCGATTTTTTTCGGGTCATCAAAACCACTCATTACAGGAATAATAGATTTACGTTTTGATGCATAACTATTAAACCCCCATTGCTCTGAAAGCTTGCCATAAATATTGGCACTTAAACCTTGTTTGGTATATTCCTTTTGATAGGCTTCAGTCGGCTCTTCAAAGAGCTCTTCTTCTAATGGGCTAACAGCATTAAAGCGAGCCCAGTCACTTTCTGTGTAATCATATGTGACAGTACCATGAATTTTTCTAATTTCAGTTTGTGGTGCACAGGTCTTTGCATTGACCACGCCACCGGTAAACTGACCATATTCAGCAGAAACATTGCTGTCGAGTACTTCCAAATCACACAGTAAGTCTGTATTGACAGCCATCGCTTGAGAGCCAGTGCTAAATGTATTGTAGTTACTTGGACCATCAGCAGGGTTAATTAATAGGTTATTGGATACGCCATTCACAATAAAATTATTTTGGAAGGTTTGAGCACCATTGATAGAAATTTCAGAGGGTTTAAGTTCACCTTGTGAGCCTGCTGCTAACTGTGATTGGCTAAACTGCACATTCGGATTCACCTTTAAAAAATCAGTTATATTCTTTGAGCTATTCGGCGTTTTTGCTAAATCTTCTTTGCTATAAACCGTTTTCCCAACTTCATTTCCTTGCTGAGCTTCGACAATAATCGTGTTGAACTTAAGTGTTGCCTCATTGGGGACAGATTCTTGATAACTGGATTCTTCTGCGAAACTAGAGGTTGATAAAGCTGCCAATATAGCAAGTGAAAGTGAAGAGTAGGCAAAACGCATGAGAAGGTTAAATCTTTGAAAGATAATGAAAGCGATTATCATTAACTTAATTGCTATAATCAATAGTAATGAGAATTATTTGCATTAATTGGGCTTTAAATGTGTAAGATTTAAGCAGCTTAAGTCGCTGAAAAATAAAAATATGAAAAGGGAGGAAAATATATGGCGTCCCTACGGGGATTCGAACCCCGGTTACCGCCGTGAAAGGGCGATGTCCTAGGCCTCTAGACGATAGGGACGTTTAGAAGATGGCGGTATCTTATTGATCCGCCACCAGAGTGTCAAGCAGGTGAGGCGCGAGTTTGTTTAAAATATAGCAAAACAGTTCAGCCGTCTTCTGTGTGTCATATAACGCAGAGTGAGCTTCTTTGCCATCAAAATCGATCCCGGCCTGAATACAGGATTTCGCCAGTACGGTTTGACCAAACATCACCGCACTCAAGGTCACCGTGTCAAACACAGAAAAACTATGGAACGGGTTCTGGTTTTTGGTGCCGGTACGGGCAATTGCTGCCTGAACAAAACCTAAATCGAAATGTGCATTGTGACCCACCAAAACCGCATGGGTACAGTTTTGCTGACGGCGCACGTCATTGACCGATTTGAAAATACGCTTTAATGCGGTTTTCTCATCTTCAGCCATGGCAATTCGCATCGGATTTGACGGATCAATGCCGATGAATTCCAGTGACCTACGATCGAGGTTGGCCCCTTCAAAAGGATTGATATGTGCATGGTAAGCTTGACCCGGCACAAACTGGCCATCCTCATTATAAACAATCGGAATGGCCGCAATTTCCAGCAATGCATCAGTCTGTGCATTAAAACCTGCCGTCTCGACATCGACAACTACAGGTAAGAATCCACGAAAACGTTGACCAATGATTGGGAGGGTTTCATTTGTCACACTTTTCTCCATTGAATGGTTTTACCCGCATAGAGCGGAATAATCTGTTCACCATCCAAATAGTCTAAACTTTCAGGGATTACTTGATCTTCTTTAACCAGTGTAATGGTACTGGTATTACGTGGCAGGCCATAGAAGTCTGCACCAAAGTGGCTGGCAAAACCTTCCAGACGTTCAATTTTACCTACTTGATCAAATGCCTGAGCATACAGCTCAATGGCAGTCGGCGCACTATAACATCCTGCACAGCCACACGCATTTTCTTTTGCATTTTTTGAATGTGGTGCGCTGTCGGTGCCTAGGAAAAATTTAGGATTGCCACTAGTCGCCACTTCCAGCAAGGTTTGCTGATGGGTTTGACGTTTTAAAATTGGCAAGCAGTAGAAATGCGGCTTGATGCCACCCACCAGCATGTCATTACGGTTGAACAATAAATGTTGCGGCGTAATAGTGGCAGCAACATTACGGTCTTGCTCAAGCACAAAGTTTGCAGCTTCGCTGGTAGTAATGTGCTCTAACACCAGTTTCAGCTTAGGGAACTGTCTGAGCAAGGGTGCGAGGACTTCATCCAGAAAGCGCTTTTCACGGTCAAAAATATCGATATGGTTATGCGTCACTTCACCGTGCAGCAATAAAGGCACCTGATGTTCTTCAAGCTGCTCAATTACGCCATACACTTTACTCATGTCGCTGACACCACTATCAGAATTGGTGGTTGCACCCGCAGGATAGAGCTTGATGGCATTGACATGCGCAGATTCTTTGATCTTTTTAACTTCACTTGCCGGGGTGTTGTCTGTGAAATACAGCACCATACGCGGGTCGAAATTTATCCCTTCAGGTACGTGCGCCATGATGCGTTCACGATAGGCATTGGCCTCTTCAACGGTTTTAACGGGTGGTACCAGATTCGGCATACAGATTGCGCGAGAAAACTGTCTGGCTAAATCGGGAACAGTACGTTGAAGTGCTAAACCATCACGCAGGTGAACGTGCCAATCATCTGGCTGGAGAATCGTAATCGTATTCAAGGCAAATTCAGTCGAACAAATAAAACAAATGATAATCCATCTATAGCAAAAATGGTAATGAGAAAGGGCTACAAAATAAGGGATATCTATAAATTAATTTGAAAAAGTATGTTATTTTAAAATTACTAAAAAAATTACATAAATACTTGCAATGGAATACAAGTACAGTTTAGCGAAATTACAAGATGACAAGGAAAACATAGAAGAATTAATTACACGCCAAAGTCAGCGTGTAGGCCCGGTCTTCCCTCAACATCTGGAACAGGAATTCTGGACAAAAAATCTGGAACGTGCCCGCAAACATGTCGAAAAATATGTTTGGGGTGGGGTATTGGCTTATTTTATTTTTCTGGTGGTGATGATCCCCACAGATTACTGGATTATCAGTAAAGAATATTTCGTGCATGATTTTGTGCTGTCTATGTTCGGGCTACTGAATGGCGGTATGTCATTAATTCTCTTTTATATGTTTTCCTGTTTACCCAAGATCAAGCGCTTTTTTCCGCAAGCTTCAATGCTGCTGGTATTCTGGATGCTGGTGTCGATTTCCTGTATCACGATGTTGGTTAAAACCCCAGCGTTACAACACCAGTCGATGGCAATCGTCACCATTATTTATATTCTGGGTTATATCCTGACCGGTATTAAGCCTGTACAGATGCTGGTCACCGGACTGGTCGCTGCAGCAACGACCATTATTGTATTATCAATCATGGCTATAGACTTTAATCCGCTGGTTTTTGGGCGAATTCTGATTGGGAGTTGCTTACTGGGTTATGTAATTAGTCATATGATTTTCGCGCGTGAGCGTGTGATTTTTTTATATAGTATCCGGGCCAGAATCAGTGAGCAGATCCAGCGTATTCATACCACTGAATTATTACATTTAAGCCAGTATGATGAACTGACCAAGATTTCCAATCGGAGAACCTTCGATGAAACGCTTGAAGTGTATTTTGAACGGGCCCGTCGTGAAGACACTGCCTTGGCGATTCTGTTTATCGATGTGGACTTTTTTAAAAACTATAATGATTTTTATGGGCATCAGAAAGGCGATGATGTTATTTCAACCATTGCCAGAACCATCAAGAATGCGATCCGTCATATGGACTTTGTGGCGCGTTATGGCGGGGAAGAGTTTGTTGTGTTATTGCCAGAAACAGATGCACATGGTGCTTATGCCGTAGCTTCAAATATTTTTAAGGCGATTGACCGTCTGGAAATTCCCCATGAAAAATCTTTGGTTGCGAAACATATTACCATCAGTTTAGGCATTACCGTCTATCGTGGTGAAACATATACTGATAAAGATATATTATTGGGAATTGCAGATCAGGCGTTGTATCGTGCCAAGCAGCTTGGGCGCAATCAGATTTATTATCAATCACTTCGTTCCGTCAACTCAGATACCGCCAATGGTTCGATGCTTTAAACATCAAGAACAACTATCCATAAAAAACCGCTCATCAAGAGCGGTTTTTTAACAAAAACAAAACTTAGTTTTTGTCTTTCAGTTGTGGAACAGCAGATGCTGTACCCACTGCAAGCAAACCAGTTTCTGTATAGATGCCAAGTTTTGCGCGGGTATCGGTAATGTCCAGATTACGCATGGTCAACTGACCAATACGATCCATTGGAGAGAACATAGAATCACCTTTCTCCATGGTCAAGCGCTCAGCTTCATAGGTCAGGTTAGGCGACTCAGTGTTCATGATGGTGTAATCATTACCACGACGCAGTTCTAAAGTCACAGTACCGGTCACGGCTTTAGCCACCCAGCGCTGTGCAGTTTCACGCAGCATAAGCGCTTGAGAGTCGAACCAGCGGCCTTGGTAAAGCAAACGACCTAAACGTAAACCGTTAATGCGGTATTGTTCAATCGTATCTTCGTTATGAATACCCGTTACCAGACGCTCATAAGCGATGTGAAGCAGTGCCATTCCCGGAGCTTCATAGATACCGCGAGATTTCGCTTCGATGATACGGTTTTCGATTTGATCCGACATACCTAGACCATGACGGCCACCGATGCGGTTCGCTTCAAGAATAAATTCAACTGGATCTTCGATGCGTTGACCGTTAATCGCAACTGGGAAGCCTTCTTCAAAAGTAATCGATACTTCTTCAGCTTTTACTTCTACGTCATCTTTCCAGAACGCAACGCCCATGATTGGCTCAACGATTTTGATGCCTGCATTCAGGTATTCAAGATCTTTGGCTTCGTGCGTCGCACCCAGCATGTTTGAGTCAGTTGAATAGGCTTTTTCTTTTGACATTTTATAGTCAAAGCCATTGTCGATCAGGAACTGTGACATTTCTGCACGGCCACCCAGCTCGTCAATGAAGGTTTGGTCTAGCCAAGGCTTGTAAATTTTAAGCGCAGGGTTGGTCAACAAACCATAACGGTAAAAACGTTCAATGTCGTTACCTTTGTAAGTAGAACCGTCACCCCAAATATTGACGTCATCTTCTTTCATGGCAGTGACAAGCATGGTACCTGTAACAGCACGACCAAGAGGAGTCGTATTAAAGTAAGGAACACCGCCAGTTGAAATGTGGAACGCGCCACATTGAATTGCAGCAATACCTTCTAATGCAAGCTGTAAACGGCAGTCGATTAAGCGTGCTTTTACTGCGCCATAAGCTTCAGCTTTTTTTGGAATCGCATCGTAATCGTCTTCGTCTGGCTGACCTAAGTTCGCTGTGTAAGCATAAGGTTCAGCGCCTTTTTGTTTCATCCACAAAAGAGCAGCAGAAGTATCTAGACCACCAGAGAAGGCAATACCAACTTTTTTACCTACTGGGACATTCTGCAAGATAGTTGCATTATCAGACATTGTTCATCCTAATGATATGAAATAGGCACGCCAGAATTGGTGGCCTGAAAAAATACATATTGTCTCAATTGTATCATTAATTTATTTAGGTTTGCTTTAGAAAAGAAAAACTCGTTTTAAAATCTATATTCAATAGGCTTAAATAATCATAAATTGCACGATTTTGAGCAGAATCCTGCTAAAAAATTAAAAATTCGCTATATTCAGCCGAATAAAGTTAAAAACTCAGATAAAACAGGAATAAATGCATGGCGACTCATATCCCACCCTTACCTAATTTAAATCCTAAAACCAAGAATGAAACGCTGGCACTGTTGCATGGGATTTATGCCGGTCTGATTGGTTTTAGTACACTGGTATTTTTATATCTGGAATATCAGCAAGCCAGTATTTCTACGCTGAGTTTAGGTATGGTGCTGCTGCTTTTAGGCGGCCTGGTATTTTTTAATATACAGGCCAGCATCAAAGTCAAACAGGGCAATGGTTCAGGACGGACTTTATCCAGAATTATGGCCATCCTGATGCTCCTGAGTTTTCCGATTGGTACAGTATTGGGCGTGATTGCATTATGGAAATCTAGCGCGCGACAATGGCAGGATTAATCCGCCAAATAGAAAGTGATCCTCTTCTAAAGATTGATATTTGTGCCTGAAAATGCTGAACTCCGGGTCATAAAAAGCCACTGAAAATCAGTTAAAGTAAGGGAATGACTTGCTCAGCCAAATATAATCAGGGATTTGTTATGACTACGACGCGCTATGCCAACATTTTAAAGCCATTGCATTTGGGTTTTACCACCATTAAAAACCGGGTGGTGATGGGATCGATGCATACTGGCCTAGAAGATCGTTTTTATAATTATCCCAAACTGGCTGCGTATTTTGGTGAGCGTGCAAAGGGTGGCGTAGGTCTGCTGATTACGGGTGGAATATCGCCCAACCGTCAAGGCTGGTTGTTACCGGCGGGCGGTACCATGAATACTTTGGGGGACATTGCGCCGCATCGTTTGGTGACGCATGCAGTGCATAAGCATGGTGCCAAAATTCTGTTGCAGATTCTGCATGCCGGACGTTATGGCTATCAGCCTTTTGTGGTCTCGGCCAGCCCGATCAAGTCGCCGATTTCTCCCTTTAAACCACGTGAAATGTCAGATAAACAGATTCTGAATACCATTCAGGATTATGTCAGAACGGCCAGTATTGCCAAAAAAGCCGGCTATGATGGCGTAGAAATCATGGGTTCTGAAGGCTATTTGCTGAATCAGTTCTTAAGCCGGCATGTCAATCAGCGTGCTGACCGTTGGGGTGGCCCGATCGAAAACCGGATGCGTTTTGCCGTAGAAATTGTCAAAGCGATTCGTGAGGAAATTGGCGAAAAATTTATTATCTGTTTCCGTTTGTCGCTTCTGGATCTGGTACATGATGGCAATACCATGCAAGATGTGATTACCGTGGCTAAAGCTTTGGAAAAGGCGGGGATTACTTTACTCAATACCGGTATTGGCTGGCATGAAGCACGTATTCCCACCATTGTGACTTCTGTACCGCGTGCAGCTTTTGTCGATTATACCGCTGAAGTGAAAAAGCACGTGGCGGTGCCGGTCATTGCATCGAACCGGATCAATATGCCAGATACCGCTGAAGAAATTCTGGCTTCCGGCCAGGCAGACATGGTGCAGATGGCGCGTCCATTCTTGGCAGATGCCTTCTGGGTCAATAAAACCGCGACCAATCGTGTTGATGAAATCAATACCTGTATTGCCTGTAATCAGGCTTGTCTGGATCATACCTTTAAAAACCAGCGCGCAACCTGTCTGGTCAATCCACGTGCCGGCTATGAAACCGAACTGGTCTATATCAAAACCAAAAAAGCCAAAAGTATTGCAGTGGTCGGTGGTGGTGTTGCAGGGCTGTCTGCTGCCACAGTCGCAGCCAGTCGCGGGCATGATGTGACGCTGTTTGAGGCCAGTTATGAAGTGGGTGGACAGTTTAATCTGGCTAAAGTCATTCCGGGGAAAGAAGAGTTTCACGAAACGATTCGTTATTTTAAAGTCCAATTGGAAAAAACCGGCGTTGATGTGCGATTAAATACCCAAGTGAACCGTGAACAGCTGGAACGTGAAGGTTTTGATGAAGTCATTGTCGCGACTGGTGTCGTGCCGCGAGCGCTTAAGATCGAAGGCAGTCAGGCACCGCAAGTCTTGTCTTATGCAGAAGTACTACGCGGTGCGCCAGTCGGAGATCGTGTTGCAGTCATTGGTGCAGGTGGTATTGGTTTTGATGTGTCCGAGTTTTTGTTAAAGCCGCCTCATCAGGTACAGCCGCAAGCTGTGAATGAATGGAAACGTGAATGGGGTGTAGACCCGAATCCAAATTATGTCAGTGAAGGCGGCATGCAAGGTGCAGAAATTGAAGCACCTATTCGTGAAATTTATTTATTACAACGTAAAAAGACACCGCTTGGCGCAGGCTTAGGCAAGACTTCAGGCTGGGTACATCGTGCCCAATTAAAAAAACACGCGGTGCGCATGTTGCGCGGTGTGCAATATAAATCTGTCACAGATGAAGGCTTATGGATTGAGGTGGATGGCCACGCTCAATTATTGCGTGTGGATAGTATTGTGGTGTGTGCAGGACAGGAGTCGGTAAAAGATTTGATGCCACTTGCCGGGGAAAATACCTTGGCACAATATCATATTATTGGTGGGGCTAAACTGGCTGCCGAGCTGGATGCCAAGCGTGCCATTCGTGAAGGAGCCGAATTGGCCGCCAAATTGTAGGGATTTGATGAAACTATATGCAGTTAATCAGATTCACTGTAATTTTCACTTGTCAGTTGCATAAAAGCGCCGTATTATTGCGCCCATGGAAGCGTGGCAGAGCGGTTTAATGCACCGGTCTTGAAAACCGACGAGGGTGTGAGTCCTCCGTGAGTTCGAATCTCACCGCTTCCGCCAAATTTTTAAAACCCCAATCGAAAGATTGGGGTTTTTTATTGCTGATGAATTTTACAGAATGATTTAAAACAAACGGATCTTGAAGAGGTCCGATATTTAAAAAGTCGATAATTTATAAACAGATATTCTTCAATCGCATACTTCAATCTTAATCAGAGCCAGAGCAATTCTTTCCACATGCTGATAAGCAGGTTGCTCTAATTCTTCACCAAAAATATCCGGATCAATTTCCTCATAAGACCAGTGAATATTTTGATGCTGCTGCATCAGGTCTTGCAGATACTGTAAAAATCGATTGCCATTTCGTGTGATGGTGGCGCCGGTATATAAAAATAAACGGCCGCCTGAATTTAGCCTTTGCAGGCCTTGTTTTATAATTTTAAAAGATAATTCATTGCCATCGAGCTCATTACCTCCGTGACGATATTGCCGTTGCTCAGGATCAATTAAATAAGGTGGATTGGCAAAAATCAGGTCAAACTGACCTTCAAGATTGGAAAATAAATTGCTCTGTACAGGAGAGATTGAAGTAAAACCCGAAAAATCAATGTTGAGCTGACTATAGAGCAAGGCTTTGGGGTTTAGATCTGCTACAAAGATTTCCTCATGATCTGGAAAATATTTGGCGATACTGATGGCAGCAGCAGAGGTGCCACAGCATATTTCAGCAGCCCGTTTGAAAGGGCGAGGTTCGGTGGCTAGATATTGCTTGAGATGATAGACAAAGCGATACGTATCCGGACCAAAAAAAACAGCATCTTGTTGTGTGGTTGGAAAGGAAGAGTGAATAAAGAGTTCACCTTCCAGTGAGGCGACCCTGACCAGACTGGTGTATTGCTCATCCTGAACCTGTAGAAGTTGCTGTTTTGCCAGCAAGGAAAAAAGAACCGGATCAAGATCGGTTTTGCTAAATTCCAGATTCCAGCCAAATATATCCTGCAGGGTTATTTCCTGATTTTTCTCGTTTCTTTTACGATCCAAAATCCGTTGATGCGACAACGGAGTAATAGCTGTGAACTGATAGTTTTGTTGTTTTAAAAACGCTAGTAAAAAATGCAGAGCATGTTGCTGGTGATTCTGAATTTCTAAAATCTGGTTCATAAGCGTTGCTCTTTGGTTTACGTAAAATCAATACAAAGCTGGATAGACGTTGAATCCCATATAAGACCATGACCAGATCAGCCATTCGCGATGCGTTCATTCAATAGAAATGAATCAGCTTCATCTTCGCCTGAAATGCCAGAATTTTAAGTAAAAAACTGATGTGAATTGGTGTGATTTTTATAGCTGTTTTTAAAAAATTATCTTCTGATAAAGCTTCTGTCTACTTTTATTCTCAATTCATAAAAAATGGCTATTCATCAAAGTGATTAATAGCCATGATGGGCGAGAGCCTTAAAACTTAGTGAGGCACTTCTGGTAAATCAAACCAGATCACTTGCGCATCATCGATGGCTTGAATCTCTGAGTCATCCAGAAAAGCAATTGCACCACCCGCCTCAACTCTATGTTCTGCAATCTGCACAGTGCCAGAAACTACATGAATATAATTGATCTGCTGGGTGGCCTGCACTTGCAAACTTTGACCTTGCTGAATTACCGCAGTTTTGACTTCAGTATTCTGACGAATATGCATCGGCGCATTGCCATTCGGTCCACAAATCAAATGCCACTGGTTGGGCTGCTCATGCGGATCCAGGCGAATTTGCTGATAATTCGGTTTGGCATCCTGTTCATTGGGAATAATCCAGATTTGCAGTAAATGTACCTGTTCATCACCCTGATTCATTTCACTATGACGAATACCTGTTCCGGCACTCATGAGCTGCCATTCACCGGCAGCAATGCCGCCATGATTACCCATGCTGTCCTGATGAGTAATGGTTCCTTTCAGTACGCAGGTCAGGATTTCCATATTGTCATGGGGATGGGTTCCAAAACCCTGATGCCCAGCGATTAAATCGTCATTAATAACACGTAAGGCACTGATCCCCATATACTTGGGATCATACCAGTTACCAAATGAGAAGCTGTGCTTAGACTCCAGCCAGCCCATTTTTACATGACCACGATTTTCGCTAGGATGTAGAAAAGCCTTCATGATTTCATCTCGATCTTATTTTCAACTTGAGATCATCA
The DNA here is from genome assembly GCF_019195275.1 of Acinetobacter sp. F9. NCBI lineage: Bacteria > Pseudomonadati > Pseudomonadota > Gammaproteobacteria > Moraxellales > Moraxellaceae > Acinetobacter > Acinetobacter sp. F9. The sequence goes on along the minus strand of NZ_CP078068.1, from coordinate 891,597 downwards.
TACTGTTGTTTTAAGCTCAAAAAAATCTCAAATGGGCGACATATCATTGCATTTTTGCAACGATATATCAGCTTAAAATCAAGTCATAAAAAAGCCCACTGAAAAGCGGGCCATTTTATTCAAAGCATTTTACGGATCATTATTCCAGGAAACGAACAGTTACGCCAGATTTGACTTTACGGCCAAGATCATTGGCATCCCAGTTGGTCAGACGGATACAACCGTGTGAATAGGATTTAGAAATCATGGACGGATTCGGTGTGCCGTGAATACCAAATGATTTTTTGTTGAGGCCAATCCAGACATTACCGACCGGGCCGTTTGGACCTGGTGGTAGAGACAGTGGTTTGGTGTTTTTACCTTGAACAAAGTTACTTGGCGAGTAGCTATACCAAGGATTTGGTGCAACGCCGGTGATTTTATAAGTGCCCGTTGGTGAAGGCGTACTGGTATTGCCGATACTGGCAGGGAATGAGCCGATCATTTGATTTTTACTGTTAAATAAGTACAGTTGTTTGGCACCTTTATGTGCAACAATCAAGTGAATACCTTCTGGTAGCTCATTACGAACATTGGTCACCAGAATCTTTTGGCCGACTTTGTTAAAATTAGCACCTGGATTCAACTTCTTCAGGAAGTTTTCATCCATATGGAACTTTTCACTGAGCATTTCAGATGCGCTGGTGTAGTACAAACCTTTCATTTTCGCCTGTAGCGCATAATCTGAAGGAATCGATTTGGCAAATGGCCCGGCCAGATCTTTTTCAGTGATGGTGTATTCTACAAAGGTCGGCTTGGAACCCTGACGTGCCACCAGTTTGTCCCAGGTTTCCTGCGTCAGTACGCCATTTGGCTTGATGCCATTCATTTGCTGGAAAGACGCAATTGCTTTCAGTGTGTTCTTGCCGCTGGTACCATCAATCGCACCCGGTGAAGCGTGAGCATTGTTGAGCATGACATGTGCACGTGCGTAGACCGGAAATTGACCTGCACCAATGTTTTCATACCACTGGGCATTGTTTAAGCCGTCTAAAGTCCACGAAGCTTTGGTCGCAGCAGAGTTCGTCGGGGCCTTGGTATTTGGCGCTGCACCAATGTCGGCAGATTGATCTTCGGTATCTTGTAGCTCATTCAGTGCTTCAGAGGCCTGATTTAAGTCTTGTTGTTCTTGCGCCGTAATTTTGGCTTCAGCCGGTGCTTGGGCGGCTGAAGCTTCAGTCGCGAGTGGATCAATAGGATCCTGGACTGAAACATCAGTCACCACTTGGGGTTTTAATGGTTGTTCAGCAGTAGACGCAGCAAAAACAGTACCTGCGAAAATGCAACCTAAACTCACAGCGAGCATTGTGCGAACGAACATGTAAATCAACCTTAAAATTATTTCTTTAAAAATGTGAAAAAACACTATAAGTATTACAGAAAAAATGTGGAGATGCAGTAGTTGTTTTGTGTAAAACATCACATTTGGCCGCTTAAGCTGATCGGTTTTTAAAGTCAGCAGAAGTTATTAAAAATACAACCTTTTTGTTATGATATGGCGAATATCAAAGATAGATAGGAAAGTAAATGACGACCTTAAAAAATGATCGTTTTCTGCGCGCCTTGTTGCGTGAACCTGTAGATGCCACTCCGGTATGGATGATGCGTCAGGCGGGCCGTTATTTACCAGAATATCGCGCAACGCGTGCTCAGGCAGGAGATTTCCTTTCTCTTTGCAAAAATACTGAACTGGCCTGTGAAGTGACCTTACAGCCTTTACGCCGTTATGATCTGGACGCCGCGATTTTGTTCTCTGACATTTTGACAGTGCCTGATGCTTTAGGTTTAGGATTGTATTTTGAAGTGGGTGAAGGGCCTAAATTTCATAAAACCGTCCGTACCGAGCAGGATGTCGCAAATCTGCCAGCTTTTAATGCAAAATCGGATCTGGATTATGTGATGAATGCAGTGTCGACCATTCGTTCAGCCTTGGGTGGCCAGGTTCCTCTGATCGGTTTCTCTGGCAGTCCGTGGACCTTGGCGACTTATATGGTGGAAGGTGGTTCAAGCAAGGATTTCCGTTTCACCAAAAATATGATGTATGCACAGCCTGAAGTGCTGCATGCTTTGCTGGAACGTCTAGCCGATGCCGTGATTGATTATCTGAATGCGCAGATTGATGCAGGTGCACAAGCGGTACAGATTTTTGATAGTTGGGGCGGCGCACTGGCACATCGTGAATATATTGAATTCTCGCTCAACTATATGAAGAAGATTGTTACTGGCTTGCACCGTGAAAAAGATGGCCGCAAGATTCCAGTAATTCTGTTTACCAAAGGTGGCGGTCAGTGGTTGGAACCGATGATCGCTACAGGCGCAGATGCCTTTGGTCTGGACTGGACCACACCACTGGATGTAGCACGTCAAACCGTTGCGGGTCGTGCTGCGCTTCAGGGTAACCTCGACCCTGCGACCTTATATGGTTCATCGGAAACTATTATTAAGGCGACCAAAGCCATGCTGGATGATGCTTATGCCAATGGTGAAAAAACCGGTTATGTAGCAAACCTCGGCCACGGCATTACCCAGTGGGTCGATCCAGCCAATCCAAAAGCCTTTATTGATACCGTACATGAGTATAGTGCTAAATATCTTTAGGATTTAAACCTTGATCGATCTATTCAAATCAGGGTTTGAATTTACCTATAAGGCAGCTTCGGCTGCCTTATTTGGGATTCTACTCCTGCTGGCGTTTGCACTCACTGCTGCCATGGGCAGTGATCTGTTTTACGGTTTTTACCGTTATGACTATCTGTTATTTTTTGCCCTGCTCATTCAGGTGCTGCTGCTTTATACCAAACTGGAATCCTGGGCCGAAGCCAAAGTGATTGCGCTGTTTCATCTCATGGCCATGGTGATGGAAATCTTTCTGACCCATCCTGCGATTGCCTCCTGGTATTATCCACAACCGGCAATCTTTAAAATTATGACCGTGCCTTTATTTGCCGGTTTTATGTATTCTGCGGTCGGCAGTTTTTTTGCGCGTTCCTTGCGTTTATATCAGGTCTCATTTGAAAAGTTGCCAGGCTTTCGCCATATGTTGCTGCTGGCGGTGTTGTCTTATATCAACTTTATGAGCAAGTTTTTTATTCCTGACTATCGCATGCTTTTATTTGTCTGGAGCGTGCTGATGTTCTGGAAAACTAAAATTCGTTTTCAGTTGAATCAGCACGCTTTTCAGTTGCCAATGTTACCGATCTTGCTGCTGCTGGCCTTTATCATCTGGATTGCCGAGAACATCAGTACCTTTTATCAGATCTGGCTCTATCCAAGTCAGATTGAACAATGGCATATGGTGGGCTGGGGCAAACTCGGGTCCTGGTATTTGTTGTTATTGCTGAGTCTGGTCTTGGTACTGAAGATTTTAGGGCAGCGCAATTTACATGGCGACTGGACGCTGAAAGAGTAATGGAATTATTCAGGTTATGTTTATGTAAAGCATGCATTTTTTCGATTGCGCCAAACCTGACTTATCGCTACTCTGCTGAGTGTGTAAGTCAAATTACATAATGAGAGTAATAACAAAGATTGCATGAGAATAACTGGAGAATAAGTATGTTGAAAAAAATTATGCTGGCGGCAGTATTAGCGACTGGTTCAAGTATGGCGATGGCTGACCGAGATGTCGGCTGTGGTATCGGAAGTCAGGTGTGGGCCGGTCAGACTGGTATTATTCCTAAACTTTTAGCAGGTACCACCAACGTTCTTTTCACGAATCAATGGCTCGGGATCACGTTTGGTACTTTGGGTTGTAGCCAGGGTGGAACAGTCACCGCTCAAGTGGTGACTTTTACCAATGAAAATGCTGAAGCACTGGCGCGTGATATGGCAGTGGGTGAAGGTGAAAGCCTGAATGTTCTGGCCGAACTTCTGAATATCAAATCTGAAGACAAAGGCCATTTCTTTAACATTTCCAAGCAGAATTTTTCTGAAATCTATTCCGAACAAAACCAGAATACCCTTCAAGTTCTGAGTTCATTACAAACAGTGATGGCCAAAGATGAAGTATTGAAATCTTACATCTGATCCGCACTTTGACAACCCTGCTGCTCTGGCAGGGTTTTTCTTATGACTCAAAGAAATTGACGAGAATAAGTTAACTGAATGAAATATGCGTTCTTCATGTTGGGTCTGGCCTTCAGTCCCTTAAGTTTTGCAAACGAAATTAATCCAGATATCCAGCATTATCTCGATCAGGCCAAAAGCAAACGCCTAGATCAGAGCACCACCTGGCAGCGTCTGATGTATGCCAATTCTAAAGGCCACAGCGAGGTCGATTATTCAGGCTATTTTCTGGCAGAGCAGGGAAAGACTGATCTCAAAAAAGAAATACAGCATAATATTCAGGCCTTATTTGGCAGTACAGAACCGAATCAGTCCATCCGTTGTAAGTTTCCGGCCCGAAGCAGCTGGTTAATGCAGCAGCTGGATATTTCCGAACAGCAATTACCTGAAGTGAGTTGTCCGGATTTTGATCGATGGATTGCTGAGGTCAAGCCCTATCAGGCCACGCTGATTTATGCCACAGATTTTATGGGCAATCCCAGTTCGATGTTCGGGCATACCTTGTTGCGTCTAGATCCCAAAGATCAACAGCAGCTCAACCTGATTTCCTATGCCGTCAACTATGCCGCAACCGTCGACGGCAATGACAACTGGTCATTTGCCTGGAAAGGACTGACCGGACAATATCTGGGTGAATATTCCCTGATGCCGTATTATCGCAAGGTCAAAGAATATGGCGACTTTGAAAGCCGGGATTTATGGGAATATGAATTAAATTTAACTCCACAAGAGACCCGGTTTCTGGTGCAGCATCTTTGGGAAATGCAGAAGGTGAGTTTCCCTTATTATTTTATCAACGATAATTGTGCTTATCGCCTGCTGGGGCTATTCGATCTGGTGCGTCCTGAGTTGAATCTACAAAAACAGTTTAATTCGACTGCCATTCCGATCGAAACCTTGAAAGTGGTAGAACAGCAGGGCTTGATCAAACAGAAAGTTTATCGTCCTGCCCTAGAAACACAGTTGCTGGCTCAATCTAGACAGCATGGCAAAGCTTTGGCAAAAAAGGCTCATCAGCTGGCTTATGCAGAAACAGGTACCATGCCTTCAATGTTGCAAACTTATCCGGCAGAGGATCAGGCCAAAGTGCTGGAAATGGCCTATGATCATCTATATCTGGATTTTCTCAGACAGAAAGTAGATGAGTCCTTTGCCCAGCCACGTTTTCGCAAGTTATTGGGCTTAAGAAGTCAGCTGGCTATCGAGAAACAGCGTCAAGCACCTGAGCGTCCGAAAACAGATCCAGTACAAAGTCATCATGCACGAAATATCAGTTTTGAGGCCGGACAGGTTCAGGGTGAATCCTTTGTTCAGCTTGGGCATCGGCATGCCTATCATGATTTAATCGATCCACAGGGTGGTTTGCGTACCGGCACACAACTGCTGTTTCTGGATGGGGCATTACAATATCGTAATAGTGAACTCAAACTGGAACATCTGGATTTACTGGCCGTCAATTCCTATAACCCGATTAATCCATTTAATACGCCCTTATCTTGGGGTTTTAATCTGGGCTGGACACAGGAAGCCTTAGACCGTCATGGCCAGTTTAGCGAAGAGCAACAGCATGGCGTCGCCGGTTTTAAGACCCAAGCGGGCTATAGCTGGGCAAATGCGAGCCGCGAACATTTGTGCTATGCACAAATGCAAACTCACGTTCAGGCGGGCAAGGCGCTCGATCAGGGTTGGCGCGTAGGAGCAGGGCCAACTTTGGGCTGCCAGAATATCTGGACTGATCAGATCAACAGTCTGGTGCAAGTGGAACTGCCTTATTGGGAAGATTCGCATCGCTGGCATCTGAAGCTAAATACCCAATTGCAATATGCCTTTACTGCACAGAATGCGGTTCGATTGTCTTGGGAATATCAGCAACAACAGGCGAAAGACTGGGATCAATGGAGTTTGGGCCTGATCCGTTATTTTTAAACGGCTTATATATTTTAAGGGCTAGTTTACGAAACTTTTCCTGTGAATCATCGATCAGTATAATTGGAATAATCTTGTCGATATTTTAGTTAATGCACCCGAATTTTGTTATATTTGTCACATAATGTTAGTGCAAATTGCAGTGTTTTGGGGAATGGGTCGTATGAATAATGAATGCATGGCAATGCTGGCCGAACAATGGAAGCAGATCTGTCAGAATTATTCAGCAGATGATCTATTGCATGCATTTCATTTTGTTCAGGAACATTCGGTTATTCTGGTCGAAGAATTCTATAAGAATATGCTCTTAGAAAAAGAATCGGCCCAGTTCCTGACCGAACAGATGGTTCAGCAGCGTTTGCGTAATACCCTGATTCAATGGCTGTCAGAAAGTTTTAGCGTACCGATCAACAAGAGTTATGCGCAAGCCGTACAAAAGCAGGCGATGGTTGGACATGTACATGCCCGAGTCGGTATCCCTTCCTGGTTAATCATGCGCGGTGTCCGTGAAATTGAACGCAAGGTTTTTGAACTGTTGCAAGCATCTTCTCAAAACAGCATGCTGACCGCCTGCAGTTATATTGTGCAAATCATGGGATTTGCCACAGAAATCATGTGCCGTTCTTATGAAGCCAAAACAGCCGTGAATCAGGAAATCAAACACAGTTACCGTGTTTTTTCAGCCATGCAGGATGTGGCGGTACAAAAAGACAAACAGCGCAGCTCATTGCTGGACTGGGAAAATGAACTGATGTTCAAGGTCTTTTCGAGCCCTGACAATTTAAAGCATCCGATGTTGTCCAAATCTGAGTTCGGTTTATGGTTTATCCATAAAGCCTCTTATGCTTTTACCGGTTCGGACCAGGTCGATTTAATCATTGAGCGGATTTATCAGATTGATGCAATTAATCAGACCATCATGGATTGTACGGATAAAAATAATGTCTTGGGGCTGATTCAACAAATCCGTGACTTAAACCGTGAAATTCAACTGCTGGTCGATCAGTTATTTCAGGTTGCGGAATATATTGAATCAGGCAATGATTCATTGACCCAGTTGTTAAATCGCCGTTATTTAAATACGGTGATTTCCCGTGAAATCACTTTTTCCCGTAAAAATCATACACCTTTGTCTTTACTTGCGATGGATGCCGATTTCTTTAAAAGTATCAATGATAAATTTGGACATGCCGCAGGTGATCTGGCACTTAAATTTATTGCCGAAGCGCTGCAAAAATACAGTCAGGGCAGTGATTATGCCTTCCGGGTCGGTGGGGAAGAATTCTTATTGTTGCTGGTCGACACAGATAAACAACGTGCCTTAAGTATTGCCGAAAGTATTCGTAAATATGTTGAAAATGGCATGATTAAAACCGCGCAAGGACAACAGTTTAAAATCACGATCAGTATTGGATGTACGCTCTATGACGGGCATCCGGATTATCAGCGATTTTTAGATGCTGCGGATGCCGCACTGTATATGGCGAAAAATACCGGTCGTAACCGGGTCTATATGGCACAGTCGCCCTCAAATCCGGTAGGGCAGCAATGATCCAGCTAGCTTAAAAGTTCTATTCATCTGCCATGTGTTGCTGGATAAATTCCTGAAATTTTCGCTTTTGCTGAATATAGTCTGGATGGTTTTTCGCATCATTCCATTTTTGTTTAAAAATGTTGGCGGCCGCTGCTTTGACTGGATCTTCGTGGCTGCGTGGCAATTCTGAACGGCCATGTGCGCCGCTTAAGCCTTTCTTATCTTCCGGAACCGGCCCATCATATTTTTTACCACCTTTATGGTTGGCGTAACGGCGGGCACGGGTATAACCCATCTGTAAAAACTTGCGTGCCATGTCCGCACCGATAAAATCATCTTGTTTTAAATAAGCTAGGAATAGCTGATAAATTTTGTCACTGCTGGCTTGGGCTTTTTCTTCATCCGCAAAGCGCCAGTGCGGCAGAATTTCAAATTTATAAGGCTCCACCAATAATACGCCTTGTTCTCCTCGGCCAATTCGGTACAACTCGGGCCGTTTGCGAAAATTAATCTTTTCGAAGTCCAGAGAATAATCAAAACTATTCGACACCACCCGTGACTGACGTTTTGGCGGCGGATTTTTGGCTGCTGGACTCATATCTTTGCTTATATTTAGAAGGGTCGGTATCACTCAATAAAGAACACACTAAAAAATATAAAATAATTCTACTGATCTACTCACCCGAGATCAGGATCAAGAAAAGCCCCAGTCATGGGGCTTGGATTTTACTTTGACTTTTTCGAACTGGTCTTCGAGGTTTTGGCTTTATCAGACTTGCTCTTGGACGAAGTGCTTGACTGCTTTTTGGCCGGTGCTGATTTTTTTGAAGAAGATTTTTTCGTCTTGCTGTCTTCATCTTTGCTCTTATTGCTGCTTTTCGCTTTAGCCGGTTTTTTCGCTGAAGATGTTTTCAGGTCTTTGGCTTTATCGCTGCCTTTAGAACTCGCACTTTTCTTCGCCTTTACTTTTTCATCTTTACTGGCATTCTCTTTTTTAGAAGATGCTGCTTTAGATTTAGCACTTTCAGCTTTTTTGCTGACTTTGCGATCGCTGTCCTTGTCACTGCTTTTGTTCGACTTCTTCAGTTTTTCATCTTGCGTCTTTTTAGCAGTTTTTGCAGATTTCTTGCTGTCTTTGTCCTGATTGTTTTTGCTATTCGCCATGGTCATTTTCCTTGTCATTAAAAATCAAGCAGAAAGATATAAAGCTGTTTGCTGTATATCAACGTCAATTTACTTTAAGCGAGGACTAACTGGATTAAAACTTTATCATGTATCTAAATGTAGGCTTGTTGCAAAGATAAGCAGCAATTGTTTAGCTGCAAGTATAACGAATGCAAATTTGGTCAACAGCAGCTGTGATATCGATATTCTCTGACCAGAGCAGTTTATAAGAAATTAAAAAAACCCCGAATGATCGAGGCTTTAAATAATTGGCTTTTAAGGCTTAGTAGCTTTCTGGCACTGCACTTAAAAACTCACGGCGGGTTTCTTTATCAGTTTTAAAATCACCAATAAAAGAGACTGTACGTGTGGTCGATTCCTGTTTGCCCACACCACGCATCATCATGCACATATGTGCAGAATCAATCATCACGGCGACACCACGTGCTTTGGTGATTTCCGCCACTGCTTCTGCAATTTGCTGGGTCAAGTTTTCCTGGATTTGCAAACGACGCGCAAACATTTCAGTAATACGGGCAAATTTGGACAGGCCCAAGACATGACCTTCTGGTAAATAGGCGATATGGACACGGCCATAAAATGGCAATAAATGATGTTCACATAAGGAATAGAATTCGATGTTTTTGACCAGCACCATTTCACGGTTGTCGGAAGGAAAGACCGCTTTGTTGGTGACTTCTTCAAGTGTCTGACTATAACCCGAGGTTAAATATGAAAATGCTTTGGCAGCACGCACAGGCGTATCTTTGAGACCAGGGCGATTGAGATCTTCGCCAACGGCAGTAAGAATGTTTGCGTAGGATTGCTGCATAGTCATATGACGTATTCACTTAAACTGAGAATGAACAAGGACGGCATTGTAGCAGAAAACTTTTACAATGCCTTGTTTTGAGGCGAAAACCGGTTACTGTTTAAACTTTGGATTCTTTTCTGCACGTTTTAGCAGAACCAGAACTGCACCAGTACCGCCTTGTTTTTCAGGCGCACTGACAAAAGCCAAAACATCGCGATGCTGACGCAGCCAACCATTCACATAGGTTTTTAAAATCGCTTCCGGGCCTTTACCGTGTACGATCTTAATCACGTTCTGGTTTTCATCTTTGGCGATCTGGATAATTTGTAGCACCGCCTGACGCGCTTCTTCCACGGTACAGCCATGCAGATCCACAGCTTCAAACCAGCGTAAATTGCCGGCTTTTAAGTCTTCAAACACTTTATGCTGCAAGGTGGCAATGCGATAGCTCAAGTTGGCCTGACTCCCGACAGGATTGAGCATGGCCTGCGTGTCCGATAATGCCATGGCATCTGTTTCCATCGGGCCAGTCGCCGCTGCACGCTTTGCCAGGACTTGTGCATCCGGTTTTTTCTTGCGCGGTTTGTCCAATTGAACGGTATTTCCCGATTCAATTTTTTGCACGCCCTGCATTTGTTTGCGGAATAATTCCAGTTCTTCTAAAGCTTCTTGCTCGACAGTCTTTTCAACGGGTGCAGCAACAACCGCAGGGCTATGCGGCTGTGTAATTTGCTTCTTAAAAGATTTCAGCAGGTTGTACTGATCTTTAGATAATGAAGAATCGTGTTTACTCATAATGTAAAAACAAGGAAGATGCGGAATTTAACAGAATTATAGTCTGAAAATAGATAAAGGAGAAATGAATTGCTTGCATGGCATGTCTCGGTATTTATGAATTCACATGATGCTATTTCTTTTCTTATCAATCCTGAAAATAAAAAAGCCCAATCCTGAGATTGGGCTTGGTCTAAGTATTAAACTAGTCAATAGTTAAACCGATTCAGGCTCACCAAACAGGTTACGGAATGCATGATCAGGTCGAGGCTGTTTCATAAAACTTTCACCGACCAGAAAGGCATGAATATCATGCTGTTGCATCATCGCCACATCGGCAGGGGTAGCAATACCACTTTCAGTGACTAACAGGCGAGAGGGATCGAGTAAGTTCTTTAAACGAATCGAGGTATCTAAATCGACATCGAAGGTTTTTAAATTACGGTTATTCACACCCAGCAAGCAGCGATCTGAAAGTTTCAGCGCACGTTCCAGTTCAGCTTCATCATGTACTTCAACTAAAACATCTAAATTATGCTCAAAAGCAGTCTTCGACATTTCTTCCAGTTGCTGATCTGACAGACATGCCACAATCAGTAAAATACAATCTGCATCTAAGGCACGTGCTTCAATGACTCCATAAGGATCGATCAGGAAATCTTTGCGCAGCGCCGGCAGGTCACAATGCGAACGGGCAATCTGAATATTTTCATCTGCACCCTGAAAAAAGTCCACATCGGTCAGGACAGATAAACATGCGGCACCAGCATCTTGATACTGTGCTGCAATTTCTGCAGGATTAAAATTCTCACGAATAATCCCCTTAGATGGTGAGGCTTTCTTGATTTCAGCAATTACACCCGGACGTTTTGACATTAAAGACTGGGCAAAACCACGCACAGCTGATGCACCTTGAGCCAGCTCTTCCAGATCTTTATAGCTTTTCTGCTTTAAACGTAGAGCAAATTCTTCCGTTTTACGGTCAACAATCTTGCCTAAAATTGTATTTGCGATATCCACCATGATCAAAATTCCTGACCGAATTAAGCTTCGTATTGTTTAATGGTTTTGGTAAATTCAGACAGCACACTCATTTTCTCCAGAGCCTGGCCGCCATAAATAATGTCATGTGCCAATGCAACACCATGTTTATAGCTGCTGGTCAAACCGGAGACATAAATACCTGCACCCGCGTTGAGGGCAATCATATTGGCCGCTTTATCACCGATCTCTGATTTTTTCTTGCCCAATGCATCCTTGATTAATGCCAGACTCTGTGCAGAATCTTCTACAATTAAACCAGTCAAGGTTTGAGATTCGATATTAACCAATTCAGGGGTAATTTCCCATTCAGTCACTTCGCCATTTTTTAGCTCTGCCACATACGTTGCAGAGGCAAGACTGATCTCATCCAGCCCGTCGCGAGAATGCACCACCATCACATGTTCAGCACCGAGCTGTTTCATTACTTCTGCAATTGGACGGCACAGTTCATTGGAAAACACGCCAATGACTAAGCGATTGACGCCGGCCGGATTGGTCAGCGGGCCAAGTAAATTGAAAATGCTGCGAATACCCAATTCTTTACGCGGGCCGATTGCATATTTCATGGCTGTATGATGATTCGGTGCGAACAGAAACCCGACCCCCACATCACGGATACAACGCTCGGTTTGCTGCATATTCAGGTCAAGATTAATCCCAGCCTGTTCCAGTAAATCTGACGAGCCTGATTTGGTTGAAACGCCACGGTTGCCATGTTTAGCAATGGTTGCGCCTGCTGCTGCAATCACAAATGCAGACGCGGTAGAGACGTTAAACAGGTTTTGACCATCACCGCCTGTACCGACAATATCGACTAAATAAGGAATATCGCTGACATCAATTTTGGTAGCCAGTTCACGCATGACCCGTGCGGCTGCGGTAATTTCATCAATGCTTTCGCCTTTAAGGCGTAAACCCATGAGCAGGGCACCAATCTGGGCATCAGTGGTTTCACCTGACATGATGGCACGCATCACGTCTTGCATTTGATCCTGAGTCAGGTGAATGTTTTTGGTAATATTGTTTAAAGCTTGTTGAATATTCATAAGATGTTCTTAGGCATAAATTTCGAGAAAGTTTTTAAAGATTTGATGGCCATGCTGGCTCAGGATCGATTCAGGATGGAACTGCACGCCTTCGACCGGCAATGTCTTATGTTTTACCCCCATAATTTCTTCCATAGAACCATCGGCTTCATTGGTCCAGCAGGTCACTTCCAGACATTCAGGCAAGGTGGCTTGATCAATCACCAGGGAGTGATAGCGCGTTGCAGGAAATGGCGACGGAAGATTACTGAAAATCCCGGTATCGCTGTGGTACATATCCGACAGACGGCCGTGCATGACACGTTTGGCACGTATGATGTTGCCACCAAATGCCTGACCAATACTCTGATGGCCGAGACAAACGCCCAATAACGGAATTTTTCCAGCAAAATGCTGAATCGCAGGAATCGAAATGCCTGCTTCACTCGGCGAGCATGGGCCGGGGCCAATCACTAAATACTTGGGTTGCCATCGCTCTATATCTTCCAATGTCACGGCATCATTACGGACTACTTTTACTTCTTGATTCAGTTCGCCAAAATATTGAACGATGTTGTAAGTAAAGGAGTCATAGTTGTCGACCATTAAAAGCATGAGCTTAACCTATTGAAATTAATGCACTTAACTGTGCTAAAGTTGTCCAGATCGTACTTTATTTGCGCTTATTGCAAGCACAGGTGTGACACGACTAAATCATTGATTTCATTGTGTGAAAATAAAGCACTATTCATCATAGCAAAAAATAGCCGTATTCGGCGCAACAATTTTGCTCAATTTATTTGCTTTAAAAGCATCTGTATCAACTGAAATAAAATTTTAATCATGATTTAAAGTAATAGACTTACTTAAGGAAACTTTAGAATTTATATTTTTTAGGGAAAAATTGATAAGTTAAAAATAATCAGCAATATTGATCTAAAGTTTGTTGAAAAAAGCATCACTTGAATAATAGAAATTTATATAGACTATGGTGTAGAAAGTATATTTAAAGAAAATGCCTCAAAATATTCACTGAGCAACTGCATGTTGCAGATCTCTGTTTGTCTCAGACCATAAGAAAACAGTCAATTTTTTAGCAACATATGGGTGTTTTTTAAACAAATACACGAAAAAGTAGCAAATTTTATATAAAAAACTATGTTTTTAATACACTTCTATAGGTGATTGCACTATTTAGGTGCGCTAAAAAATAAAGCAGAAATAAAATAAATGAAGAATGCCTGAATATAGTGCATTTAGTTTCTCAACTAGTATAATAGTCGCAAAGTATTTTTGTCACTTCATGATTTCTTATATAGATTTCAAGATTTTATCTATACTTTGAATAGTTGGTACGGTAATTGCTTAATGACTACCAACTACTAACACGCACGTAACGAGTGCAACAAAAATTCATCGGAGCAAAATGAGCATGGCGAACAAAGTCCTTCAACTCATCCAAGAAAGTGGCGCGAAATGGGTCGATTTCCGTTTTACGGATACTAAAGGTAAAGAGCAACATGTGACTTACCCAGCAGATACAATCGACGAAGATACTTTTGAAGACGGTAAAATGTTCGACGGTTCTTCAATTGCTGGTTGGAAGGGCATCGAAGCATCTGACATGATTTTACGCCCAGATGCAGAAACCGGTTTCATCGACCCGTTCTTTGCCGAGCCTACAGTTGTTGTGACTTGTGATGTGATTGAGCCTTCTACAGGTCAGGGTTATGACCGTGACCCACGTTCGATTGCTCGCCGTGCTGAAGAATACCTAAAATCGACAGGTATTGGTGATACAGCATTCTTTGGCCCAGAACCAGAATTCTTCGTATTTGACGAAGTGAAATGGGAAATCGATATGTCTGGCGCGCGCCATACATTGATCGCTGAAGAAGCGGCCTGGTCAACCAACAATGACTACGAAGGTGGTAACTCTGGTCACCGTCCACGCGTAAAAGGTGGTTACTTCCCGGTTCCTCCAGTTGATTCTTCACATGATATGCGTGCAGATATGTGTGCCAAAATTGAAGACATCATGGGCCCAGGTCGTGTAGAAGTACATCACCATGAAGTTGCATCTTGCCAGTTGGAAATTGGTGTAAGCTTCAACACCATGGTTCGTAAAGCGGACGAAGTTCAACAGTTTAAATATGCGGTTTGGAACGTTGCGCATCAATATGCGAAAACAGCAACCTTTATGCCTAAACCAATGGTTGGCGATAACGGTTCTGGTATGCACGTTCACATGTCGATCTCTAAAGATGGCAAGAACTTGTTTGCTGGTGATGAATATGCAGGCCTTTCAGAAATGGCATTGTACTTCATTGGCGGTATTATCAAACATGCGCGTTCATTGAATGCATTAACCAACCCTTCTACAAACTCGTACAAGCGTCTGGTTCCGCATTTCGAAGCACCGATTATGCTGGCTTACTCAGCGCGTAACCGTTCTGCATCTATCCGTATTCCTTACGTGTCAAGCCCGAAAGGCAAGCGTATTGAAGCTCGCTTCCCAGATCCAATGATGAACCCGTACCTCGGTTTCGCGGCATTGTTGATGGCAGGTATCGACGGTATCCAAAACAAGATTCATCCAGGTGAAGCGGCTGACAAAAACCTGTACGATCTTCCTCCTGAAGAAGAAGCGAAAATCCCGACTGTGGCGCATAGTCTGGATATGGCGCTTGAAGCACTTGAAGCAGATCATGATTACCTGCTGAAAGGTGGCGTGTTCACGAAAGACATGCTTGATGCCTATATCGAACTTAAAACTGAAGAAGTGCGTCGTTTAAACACGACCACTCACCCAGTTGAATTCGAGATGTACTACAGCCTGTAATTCTTTCAAGAATTTCACTGTAAAAAACCCGCGCATGTCGCGGGTTTTTTCTATACTGGGTTAATATAAAGCAAAGAATGTTGAATTAGATTGTTATGACTAAACCACGTAAAAAACATACCGGATTTTTTCCTTGGAATGATCCTAAAGACCATGCGCAAGGTTTTAAGTTAAATTTTTCTGAAGTTACGTATTTGGAAGTAGGGCGTACCATTGAAGGTTATAAACAAGCACAGTTTGTTGAACTGAAAAATCCTGAACTGGCACTTACATTTGACTATCCAAAAGAGTTTTATTTAAGCGCTGAAGGCTTAATTTTAATTAAAACACCCCAAGGCAAATTTGAAGTGATTGCTAAAGCAGATAACTGTTAAACATGACGTATTTTTCTAAAAATCAGCATGCCTTGATGCCCACTATGTCTGCTGAGCTAAAACCATGGCTGTATGCATCAGGTTCTCTGACACAGCAATTGACCGGCTTGGCGCAGGGACAATTTCATGTTGAGCCTATTCAAGAGCATTTTCAGCGTTTAAGCTTCGCCAATGCCAAATGGATGCAGATGTCACATCAGCATACTTCCTGGGTGCGGGAAAGCTATCTCTATGGTTCAGAACAGTCGCCCTGGGTGAAAGCAAAGAGTATTTTTCCAATTTTAAGCCTGCAGAAAAAAGCCCGAATCTTTCAGCATATTGGGACTAAGCCAATTGGCTGGTTCCTGTTTCAACGGACGAATCCACTTTACCAGCGTCGGGTCATTCTTTTAGAAGAGGGTTGGACGCGTCAGAGCTGCTATACTTGGCACGGCTGTAAATTTATCGTACAAGAAACATTTTTACCGGCATTTGAACACTTTATACAAAATTCAAGGGCTTGACTTTATATGGCAACTGCACAAGCAATAACCTGGCGTGAGCGTCTTGGCGCCTATTATTATCTTTGTCGTTTTGATAAACCGATTGGTACTGAACTGGTCTTTTGGCCAACCTTGTGGGCGTTATGGATTGCGGCTCAGGGGATGCCACGCATTGAAATTTTAATTCCCATGATTTTGGGTGTGATTTTTATGCGGGCGGCGGGTTGTGCCATCAATGATTTTGCTGACCGTAAAGTCGATGCGCATGTGGAGCGTACTAAAAACCGACCACTAGCGACCGGAGTCATCAGCGCCAAAGAAGCGGTGATGGTATTTCTGGTTTTGGTGGCTGCCAGCGCCTGTCTGCTATTTTTCTTGCCGATCGAAACTTTTTACTGGTCATTTGGGGCTTTGCTGTTAGCGTTTATTTATCCTTTTATGAAACGTTATACCCATTTGCCTCAGGTATTTTTGGGTGCAGCATTTTCCTGGGCCATACCCATGGCCTATACCGCTGTTGGGCAAACACCTGATCTGACTTGCTGGTTATTGTATTTTGGTAATCTGGCCTGGACTGTGGCCTACGATACTCAATATGCGATTGCAGACCGTGAATATGATTTAAAGATAGGGGTGAAGTCGACTGCAATCTTGTTTGGCCAGCATGATATTTCAATTATTAGCACCCTGCAGGCGAGCAGTATTTTATTGATAGGTGCTGCACTTTGGCTGGAAAATTTATTGATTCCATTTGGCTTGTTAGCACTTTTGCTGGTTGCTGCTGATTTTATTTACCAATGGTTTAAAACTCGCGATAAAAATCCACAGCTATGTTTTTGGGCATTCCGTCATAACCGTTGGATTGGCCTCATTATTTTTGTGGGAATATTGTTTGCTCTAAGATAATTACCGCATGTCGGATAACAACAAAAGCATCCTATAAAGGATGCTTTTTTTATGATTAATTTTGAGTGATCTCGATTAAGAGATAGGGAATAACAATAAAAGGATAGAAATATGCAGAACAGTTATAAGAAATTGATGTTAGGTGTGCTGTGTTCCTCGGTACTATTTTTATCTGCGTGTAACGATGATGATAATGATTTCTTTGTCCCGCAGCCTCAGGTTTTTCTCGGTGAACAAACGTATACCCAAGATGTTATGTCTCAAGCATCAAGTATTCGGGTTATGCGCTATAACATGCCAAATGTACAGAATAGGACTGCAGAAGCTACTGCCTTGGTAATTTATCCGCGAACACAACAACCACGAGATGGTTGGCGTGTTGTTGTCTGGGAGCACGGTACAGTAGGGAGCGGTGATAGTTGTGCGCCAAGTCGAAATACTTTTAACCCACGCTTTAAAGCCATGGCTGAGAGTCTGCTTGCCAAAGGCTATGTGATTGTTGCTCCTGATTATGAAGGATTGGGTACACAGGGCATTCATCCTTATTTACATTTAGAGAGTGCGGCACAATCTGCAATTTATGCAGTGAAAGGATTTAAGCAACAGCAAGGGAATAGGTTTAATGGAGCTTGGGTTTCTGTGGGTCAATCACAAGGGGGGCATGCTTCGCTTGCAACGGCAGAATTTGCAGGAGATGATCCAAACTATAAGGCAGCGGTTGCTGCGGCACCAGCCTCCAGCCTAGGTTATATTATTGGTACAGTTGCCCCACAAGCTTTAAATCGATTAGTTTTCGGTGAGGGTGCTGATGTTGTTCCGGCAGGAACTGCCAAAGCTGTGTATTCAGAATTACTTGCTTATGCAGCATATGTGGCAGTTGGAATTAAAGCTTATGAGCCAAATTTTGTATATCAGAATATTTTTGAATCCAGTGCAAAACTGGTTGCTGAGCGTGCAGAAGGAACCACTGGTGAAAATGGCTTGTGTCTAGGCGATTTAATGACAGAGTTTAGTGCGGATATCGATCAATGGTTGCGGCAGAATCCTGGAAGAACAGTAGCTGAATATCCGGGGTTGATAGATGCTTTTGATCAAAACAGATCTGTGAAAGAATTTTTGGTGGAGAACCAACCCGCGACTAAAAAAATCAGTGTACCAGTCATGATTATTCAGGGTAAGGAAGATATGGCAGTACCTTATGATGTTACAGATGTTTTGCAAAAGAATTTGGCAGCTTTGGGTACAGACGTGACTTTCCTAGGGGTTGAGGGTGCAGGACATACTCAAGCAATTGTAGAAAAGAATGCTGAACTGGTTGCATTTATTGAAGAGCATATGCCAGCTAAGTAAAGAATAGAGTTATTAAGATCTACAAAGGAGCTTCGGCTCCTTTTTTACAGTAAAACTTTTCAAAGACTTGAGCTATGACTTTATTTTGTTATATTGAGCAGTGCAATTAAATGACGAAATTAAAGTAGGTTTGTTATGTCTGAGCAGCCGCAGCCCCGCAGTGTTAAAAAGCTGGTAATTTTAGGTGCGCTGGTATTATGTATACCGATATTTTTGGTGAGTATGGCTTTTCTTGCGGTAAATAGTGATGCTAAAAATCAGGAAAAATATAAACAGCAGCAGGCAGAAATGATTGCCCGCATCGAAGCGCGAGAAGCTGCGGAAAAGCTCAAAGCAGAGCAAGATACAAATTCAACCCAAGCTGCATCCGAAAGCGCAGTAACCTTACCTTAAATTATCTCAAATCTCTTTGCAGTTGTCTGATGCTTGGAATCTGAGTGTATCGAATCACGGTATAGCCTGCTGCAATCAGCATAGCATCCCGTTCAGCATCTTCCTGCTCTTTGCCAATGTGGCTGGGATCATCCAGTTCAATAATGGCCAGTACATTATAGTCACGATCAAGCACCACAAAATCTGTAACTTTACGATTGAACTGATTACGCATGTTCATCTGGTCATGCGTAATCAAGGCGCTAAAGGCAACCTGAGCCAGAATATGATGATGAGGAAAGGCTTCTTTTAGGCGTGTAAACATCCTGCTTTCAAAAGCAGTAATCACACGCTTTGGATAGAATTTTTTTTGACGGGTGAACAGATGTGGGAAGAGCAGGCAAACTAACGCAAAAGTTGCCAGGCAGCCAATCACAAAAAATATAAACTGACTCAAATTAAACACAGATCACAAATAGGGACGAATAAAAAAACCCACTTCGCAATGAGTGGGTTTTTTTAGAATCTTGGCTCTCCCACCTGGGCTCGAACCAGGGACCTGCGGATTAACAGTCCGTCGCTCTACCGACTGAGCTATGGGAGAATAGATTGGCTCTCCAACCTGGGCTCGAACCAGGGACCTGCGGATTAACAGTCCGTCGCTCTACCGACTGAGCTATTGGAGAATCTGACAGCGATTATAGAGAGATTTGAAAAGTGGTCAAGGCACTTTTAGAAAAAAGCCGAAGAAATTGAATCAAGTGTTTTAAAAATAGTCGAAAAGGCTTGGAGTTCAAACTGTTATGTTTATGTAAACAGTCGGAGCAGTCAGATTGTTATCAGCCTTAATTTTTGTAAGTGATCTGGATCAGAGAATATAAGGTAGCTGATTGTATATACAGATATCACTACCGATCTCAATTTAAAAAAAGCAGATATAAAAAAACCCACTTCGCAATGAGTGGGTTTTTTAGAATCTTGGCTCTTCCACCTGGGTTCGAACCAGGGACCTGCGGATTAACAGTCCGTCGCTCTACCGACTGAGCTATGGAAGAATAGATGGCTCTCCAACCTGGGCTCGAACCAGGGACCTGCGGATTAACAGTCCGTCGCTCTACCGACTGAGCTATTGGAGAATCTGATCGGCATTTTAGGCAGGAAACCCAAGGTCGTCAATCAATTAATGTAAAGAAATGAATTGTTTGCTTTATAAATATTCATTTGGGGCTTAAAAATAAAAAAATCACCCGAAATGGGTGATTTTTTAGCAAAGAAATAAAGAATTATTTCTCAACACCTGCAGGCTGACCTGCATATTTCGCATTTGCATAATCCCAGTTTACTAGGCTTTCCAGGAAAGTAGAGATGTATTTAGGACGTGCATTACGGAAATCGATGTAATAAGCATGTTCCCAAACGTCAATCGTCAATACTGCAATTTTGCCATGTGCCATTGGCGTATCAGCATTTGAAGTTTTCATGATTGACAGTTGACCGTTTACTTGGTCAGCCACTAACCAAG
Source organism: Acinetobacter sp. F9 (assembly GCF_019195275.1). NCBI lineage: Bacteria > Pseudomonadati > Pseudomonadota > Gammaproteobacteria > Moraxellales > Moraxellaceae > Acinetobacter > Acinetobacter sp. F9. Next base: position 871,364 of record NZ_CP078068.1, on the reverse strand, counting down.
CCCAACCTGAACCGAACTGAGTGGTTGCAGCAGCAGCAAATTCTTCAGCAAATTTTTCGTAAGAACCGAAAGCTTCATCAATTTTTGCAGCCAAAGTGCCCGTTGCTTTACCGCCACCGTTTTTAGCCATACAGTTCCAGTAGAACGTGTGGTTCCAAACTTGGGCAGCGTTATTGAAAACACCTGCTTTAGACGCATCACCAGCAGTTGCTGTAATGATTTCTTCTAGAGTTTTGCCTTCAAGCTCAGTACCAGCGATCAGGTTGTTCAGGTTAACCACATAAGTATTGTGGTGTTTGTCGTGATGGTATTCTAAAGTTTCTTTGCTGATGTGTGGAGCAAGATCTTCGTAGCCATAAGGTAATGCTGGTAAAGTAATGGTTGTCATGTTCTCAATTCCTTGCATTTAGCTGGGTTTTAACAATAAGTGGCTTTATTGTAATAGATAATCGGACCAAATGGGCATTACGTATAAATAACAATACACAATAAATCCTGAAAATATATAAATAAAGCTCGTGGAAAATGCTGTCAGCGAGAATTAAATCGGATTGTTTAATTCGTAATAAGCATACTCAATATTAAACTGTTCTGAAATCGCTTTGGCCAGGCGCTGTACACCATATTTTTCAGTGGCATGATGGCCACAGGCATAATAATGTACATTCAGTTCCTGAGCTTCATAGAAGGTGCGTTCGCTCACTTCACCAGAAATATAAGCATCACACTCTTGTAGCGCTGCTTTATGAATATAATCCTGCGCACCACCGGTACAGAAACCGACTTTATGGATTTGAGTTTTGTCCGCAGGAAGATGAATTGCATCAAAGCCAAGTTTTTCTGAAACATGGTTTTTAAAATATTCAGGACGCATCGGTTGTTTTAAATAGCCAATATTGCCAATCGGATGGCGTTCACTCGGATCCAACTGTTCGATATTTTCCAGTTCTAATAAATCTGCAATCGCCGCATTATTGCCTAAAGTTGGATGACTGTCTAAAGGCAGATGATAGCCAACCAGAGAGATATCATTTTGAATTAAGGCTTTAATTCGTTTACCGCGCATACCAGTGATCGGGTAGGCTTCACCTTTCCAGAAATAGCCATGATGAACCAGCAGTAAATCTGCGCCTTGCTCAATTGCCGCTTCGATCGCACTTTGCGAAGCACTCACGGCACACAGGATTTTATTGACCTCAGATTTACCTTCAATCTGCAAGCCATTCGGTGCATAGTCCTTAAATTCACGTGCTGCCAAAGTCTGTTCACACCACTGAATAATATCGTTTAAATTCGCCATAAAATTCCTGTTCGTTTAAAAATTTGCCAATATTTATCTTTATATTTAATTGTAACTAAAGCTGCACAAAACTCTGTGGAATTTTTTGTGTTTAGTTATGTATTTCGCATTACAATAGAACACAAATTACTTAGTCATCAACGAATTAAAATATTTTAGAGGATAACAACGTGCGCCGCACCTTTACATGGTTACCCTGGGTGTTACTGATTTTGGTCATTATCGGTTTTTTGGGGTGGCAACAACTACAAAAACCAAAAGCACCGGTTGCACCAGATGGTGTCAAGATGCCTGCTGAAAAAGTAGAGCCGTTGATTGATACGTCGCGCTCAGGAGGCGTGGTCTCCTATAGTGCTGCGGTGAGAGTAGCAGCGCCGGCTGTAGTCAATATCTTTACCACTCAAAAAGTCAAACAGCAGGCTCATCCTTTGTTGACCGATCCGGTCTTTCGTGAGTTTTTTGGCGATCAGTTGCCTGACCAGTATGGACAAAGTCCGAATGAGAACAGTTTAGGTTCCGGGGTGATTGTACGTCCTGATGGTTATATCCTGACCAATAATCATGTGATTGCACAGGCAGACCAGATTGTGGTGGCATTGCAGGATGGACGACGTGCTGAAGCAAAAGTTGTGGGAATGGATCCAGATACCGATCTGGCAGTGATTAAAATTGAACTGGATCAATTACCCGTGTTGCCTTTTAAATTGAGTGGCAATGAAGTCGGTGACGTCGTTTTGGCCATTGGTAACCCATTTGGTGTGGGTCAAACCGTAACGCAAGGGATTATTTCAGCAACAGGGCGTTCAGATCTGGGCATTAATACCTATGAAGACTTTGTGCAAACCGATGCTGCAATTAACCCGGGAAATTCAGGCGGAGCCTTGATCGATGTCGCCGGCAACTTGATTGGGGTGAATACGGCAATTTTCTCGCAAACTGGTGGTTCACTGGGGATTGGTTTCGCCATTCCAGCCAAAATCTGTCAGCAGGTGATGAATGCTATTCTGAAAGATGGCCGTGTCGTTCGTGGCTGGTTAGGAATCAGTTTATTACCGACAGAACGTGATGATGTACTGCAACCTAAAGAGAAAGGGGTGACCGTCGCAGAAGTGCTGGCAGATGGACCGGCAGCGAAAGCGGGCATCCAGCGTGGCGACAAAATTATGAAAGTGAATGAGGAAGAGATCAGTTCGGCTTCGCATTTGATTAATTTTGTTGCCCTGCAAAAGCCGAATAGTACCATTCAGATTAAAGTAGAGCGTGCCGGAAAAACCATGATGCTGGATGTAGTAGTGACTGAGCGTAAAGCACAAAACAGTTCTTCCCAATATATTCCACTGCCCGGTCAGTAAGTTTCTATTTAAAAAATCCCTCTGCAGAGGGATTTTTTTTGCCTGTTATTTTTTAGTTACCTGATACAAAAATGAAATACGGTTTTTGGTTTAAATCATTTAACTTGATGAAATTACATCAAAAGAGAAAATAAAAAATGACTTTTATGACGGCGGATCAGGCCAAGGTTTTATCAGATGTGGCTAATTTAAATATTGAGGTCTATAAGCCGCGTCTAGCCAAGCTAATTGAAGAAAATGCGAAACAGGGCAATACCGCAGTCATTACTGTATTTCCCAAACATTTGCCTTTGGAAGATATTCGGGCTTTATCAGCCGAGTTGACTGAACTGGGCTATAACGTACGTTTTGAAGTGCTGGAGTTTTATTATAGCTTTAATGTGTACTGGCTCTAGTGTGAATCTTCATTGAACTAAGGCTTATTTTGAGCCACTATTTTACTGGATCTGTCTGATCTTGATCTTATGAGTGATCGGGTTGTATGTGATCAAAGACGCGAGTTTTTATAAGTAGGTGCTCAACTCTAAAAAATCTATCAGTTTTATTTTAGAATCATTAGTGTAATGTACCGAGAATCTACAACTTCTCGGTACATATTCATTTGACGGATAGGCTGAGATCAGGGTAAGCAACTAAAATCAGCTGAGCTTTATTTAGCCTAAGTAACTTATGAATCATCTGCAAAATTAAATTGTGAGCTTATTTCTAAAACGGCTCAATTTCATCTGCAACCAAATTATTCCTGATTCACCTGATATTCCTGGATCACTTCAAGTGCCGCCCGAAATGCTTCCTGAGTTGCTGGTGCACCGCAATATGGCAGGCTATGGAGTAACACTTCCTGAATTTCCTCAACCGTCGCACCGTTGTTAAGAGCGCCCCGAACATGGCCTTTTAGTTCAGTGGGGCTTTTTTGAGCCGTAAGGAAAGCAATGGTAATTAAAGAACGATATTTACGTGGTAATACACCTTCACGTTGCCAGGTTGAACCCCAGGCATGTTCATTAATCCAGTCTTGTAGAGGCTGGGTAAAAAGCACGGTATTTTCCTGTGCACGTTTGACAAAGCTTTCGCCCATGACATCAGTACGCACTTTCAGGCCATTTTCATAATCTTGTTGTGACATGGTTTACCCTCAATTTTCTTATAGCTCTAGCTTAGTACTTTTTATGCGAAATACCATCGTGCCATAGTCGTAAAAAAGTGGCTAAAAAGCCACTTGGAAAGGTTCTAAAGTGAAATATTCAACTACATCCCACTTTGGAATTTATGACACCTTTGGTCAAAGTTTGATTTAAGGCGAAGTTGAGTGTGAAGGATCGGTTTGAACAGAAGTATCGGTTCCTGTCGCATCTGCTTTACGAATATGGGGGTTCTCCAGCTCCAATACTTCCTGTAAATGCAGATCAAAGACATCTGTGAGCATGCTGTCATAACGACGTGCATTATAGTGAAGCAGTTTTTCTGCTTCTCCATCATTAATAAAGCCATGTTGCTGTGCATCTGTCACATGCTCGGCAAAGCTTAAACCTTTAAACAGACCTTTGTTTTCAGCTTTTTTAAAGCGATCCCAAAGCTGTTCAATATCCAGTAGCAAAGCGAAAGTCGATTCCATGCGTCCAGTGACATCAGTTTCATGGGTATTGTAATAGACATGCTTTTTCAATACCTGACGGAATGCGTTATCTTCCATCATGCTATTTGCAACCTGCTGTTTAAGCTGGTCTGAGGGTTTGTGTAAAGGACGGCCAAATGGGAAACATAACAGCTTGACCATGCCTGCTGCTGCACCGGCCGGGAAGTTAGCAAACAGATCATAAAATGCTTCCTGCGCTGTATAGAGTGACTTTTCTATTGCAAGCTGTGCATGCAAACGTTCAGCTTCAGTCTTTTTGCTATGCTCAAAATACTTCAGAATAGAGGAGGCAATAAACAGGTGAGCATGAATATCGGCGAGACGTCCGGACAGCATTTCTTTGCGTTTGATATCGCCTGCCAGCAAACCCAGACACATGTCTGCGGTTAAGGCAAAGTTGGCGCTCAGCCGGTTAATGACCTTGTAATAAGGTCGGGTAAACTCAACTGCACTTTGAGGTGCTGTACTTGAACCACCCGTAAATGCGTAGGCAAAGGAACGGGCGGTACGGTTAAAGGTATAACCCAGATGTTTAAACAGTAAATGATCAAAAGGCTTGAGTGCTGCTGCCGGGTCTTCAGCCTGTAAGAGTTGTAATTCTTCATAGAGATAAGGATGGCAACGCATTGAACCCTGACCGAAAATCATCAGGGAGCGACTGAGAATATTCGCACCTTCAACGGTAATGGAGACAGGAATTGCCTGATAATAAGGTGCCAGAAAATTACGTGGCCCCATCTGAATGGCGCGGCCACCGACCACATCCATCCCGTGATTTACCACCTTACGCATTCCCTCCGTGGCATAGTATTTGGCAATCGCTGTCATTACAGCAGGCTTGCCGCCCTGATTAAGGCCACAAGTCACCAGATAACGGAAAGCTTCCAGCATATAGGTATCACTGGCAATTTCACTATTGGCTTCCTGAACACCTTCAAACTTGCCGACTGAAATTTTAAATTGTTGACGGATTCGGGAAAAAGCCCCGACATTTAAATAAGTCATTTCTGCCGCAGAAGTAGACAGTGCCGGTAGGGAAATGCCACGACCCACAGCCAGACATTCCATCAGCATGCGCCAGCCCTTACCGGCATTTTTTACGCCACCAATAATCCAGTCCAGAGGAATAAATACATCTTTACCTTCAACTGTACCATTCATGAATGGTGGGCCGGGATTATGACGAGGACCTACTTGGACCCCTTCGTGACTGGCAGGCAGCAGGGCACAGGTAATACCATATTCAGTCTGTTCGCCCAAAAGATGATCCGGGTCATACATTTTAAAGGCCAGACCTACCACTGTTGCAATGGGTGCTAGCGTAATCCAGCGTTTGGAAAAATTCATTCGCAAGCCTAGGACTTCCTGACCTTCAAACTGGCCGTAGCAGACCACGCCAGTATCGGGAATAGCGCCTGCATCAGAGCCCGCTTCCGGACTGGTCAGGCCGAAACAGGGAATTTCTTCACCTCGCGCCAGGCCCGGCAGGTAACGGTTTTTCTGTTCCTCAGTACCATAATGCAGCAATAGTTCACCCGGGCCGAGAGAGTTCGGTACCATGCAACTCACGGCCGTGGTGAGGGAGCGAGAGGAAATCTTGCTCATCACCCGGCTTTGGGCAAAAGAACTAAATGCGCGACCACCATATTCTTTGGGAATAATCAGGCCCAAAAAACCATGCTCCTTAATATATTGCCAGACATGATCAGGCAGCGCTTTCTGCTCGTGAATTTCCCATTCATCCAGCATGCTGCACAAGGTTTCAACTTCATTGTCCAGAAAAGCCTGTTCTTCTAGCGAGAGTTTTGGATAAGGATAGCTATTAAAGGTTTCCCAGTTCGGCGCACCCATAAACAGTTCTTTTTCCCACCAGCTGGTTCCGGAGTCCAGTGCTTCACGCTCTGTCGGACTGATGCTCGGCATGGCATTGGCCAGTGCTTTATAGGCCGGTCTGGAAATAAACGACATGCGCAGAGGGTCGATTATCACCACGAGGCTGATCAGGATGAGTGGGATACCAAGAATCAGTGACCACGGACTAAGAAAGGCACAGACCACTGACACGACCATCAGCACGATTGCACCCGCACTACGCGAGAGCTGAAAATAGAAAACTGCCCATAAACTCAGTAATAGCAGTAGCACAGCGAAAATAAATGACATTGTTATATTTCTCCAGATTTATACAACACCGGCTTTGTCTGGATTTCTCGGATATTTCACCACCGTTCATTCATTTTTAGTCGTTCGAGAATCAGACAGGTTTAGCATTGGATTTGTGAGAATGATCTTTTTAAGTATGGCAACGATATGTTTAAGTCTTGCATCTATTTTGAGGTTGTTGGAAAAATGATCAATCTTCAAGTGAGAACGCGCAAAGAAATGTGAAGATAAGTAATGACTTAATCTTTATCTCAAATAAAAAATGGGGTTTAACGCTCAGTAAAATTTTAATAATGGATATTAAAAAGCCCTCTACTGGAGAGTAATGCTGATCAGTTAAAGAATTTAGAAATAGACTCTTTAACTTTTTAGTCGTTCACGATGGAGTCTTAACTTTTTAAATCAAATATTTGTAAAACATTTGTTACTTTGGTTTTGCCCAAATGAGAAGCGAAACTTCGCAAGGAAGGCATCTTGTGATCCCTCACTGCAAAACTCGTCAGCCACTATCGACTCGTCAATTTGTCATGGAAACCATCATTTTTTTAATCTTGCGGTGCAATACACCTGATGCCTCAAATAGTTGCGGATGACTTTGCTATCTATCAAATATAATACTGAATTTAAAAAAGAAAATGCCAGTCAATTGCTTAACTGACTGGCATTACTCTACTTGAGAGGGCTTTTATTTCATTGGTTTAAACAGGACTAAGCTTCAATGGCCTGAACAGCAATTTTCTTGGCAGGGTCAGTTTTACGACGCACTGCTGGAACCGGTTCGCCGTAGTATTGACGATCGGCAAAGTAGCTTGAACGAACCATGGGTGCTGCCCAGATATTGCGGAAGCCCAGTTTTTGGCCATGTTCGGTATAACGTTCGAATTCTTCAGGGGTCACAAAGCGATCAATCGCTGCATGTTCTTTAGAAGGCTGTAGATACTGACCAATCGTCACATAGTCCACGCCGTGTGCATGCAAATCGTCAAGTAAGGCAAGCACTTCTTCTTCAGTCTCACCAATACCGACCATCAGGCCACATTTGGTTGGAATATCCGGGCAATATTCTTTAAACATTTTTAACAGGTTTAAAGAGTGCTGATAATCAGAACCTGGACGCATCGCCTTATATAAACGCGGCACTGTTTCAATATTATGATTAAACACATCGGGTGGACATTCGGTCATGATGCGCAGTGCAATATCCATACGGCCACGGAAGTCCGGTACCAGAATTTCAAGTAAAGTTTTTGGACTTAAAGCACGTGCTTCTTTAATACAATCGACAAAATGCTGCGCACCACCATCGAGTAAGTCATCACGGTCTACAGAGGTAATCACGGCATATTTCAACCCAAGATTAGCAATGGTTTCGGCCATGTGGCGCGGTTCATCTGCATCCAGGGCATTTGGTCGACCATGTGCTACATCGCAAAATGGACAGCGACGGGTACAGATATCACCCATAATCATAAAGGTTGCGGTACCGCCACCAAAACATTCAGGCAGGTTTGGACAGGCTGCCTCTTCACAGACAGTATGTAGTTTTTGCTCGCGAAGCGTTGTTTTAATCCGTTGTACTTCTTCCGGCGCTGCCATCTTTACGCGAATCCAGTCCGGCTTACGTGGTGTTTCAACCGTAGGGATCACTTTTACAGGAATACGAGCGACTTTCTCTGCGCCACGAAGTTTGACACCCTGTTCAGGTTTACGGTTTTCAGACATATTCAACTTTTCCACTGTTTTTGAAGGGGGAGATGATCAAAGATAGCGCGTTTATTATAACGAACTTAGCTATAAATAGGGCAAAAAGGGGTATTCATTTAAAAAATGTTCTCATCAACCAATATATGTGAGTTAAATACACAAAATCAACAGGATTTACGTCATAATAAGCAGGTAGATTAAAGTGAATTTTTTAATTTTGAGGAGCGTTGAATGCCACGTAAAAAAGAGGTCGTTAGTGGGACTTTCGTTAAATATGATGCGGTAGTTCTAGGTTCGGGCCCTGCGGGCGAAGGCGCGGCAATGAAACTTGCCAAATCTGGTAAGCGTGTTGCAATCGTTGAGATGCGTGAACAGCTAGGTGGTAACTGTACCCATGTAGGTACCATTCCAAGTAAAGCATTGCGTCAAACGGTATCCAGTATTATCCGTTATCAACGTGATCCACTGTTTCAGAAAGTTGGGGACTGGAAACAGTTCACCATGAAGCAAGTATTGCGTCATGCGCATAAAGTGATTCAACAACAAGTAGATACACATTCACGGTTCTATGACCGTAACAAGATCGATATCTATCATGGTCGAGCCTATGTTCAGGATCAAAATACTATTTTTGTATTTAGTCCAGATGGCATTAAAGAAACCTTGATGTTTAAGCAACTGGTCATTGCCAGCGGTTCGCGTCCGTATCGCCCAGAAATTCTTGATTTTAATCATCCACGTGTATTTGATTCAGATAAAATTCTGGATCTGGACTTTTCTATCCAGAAAATCATTATTTATGGCGCAGGTGTAATTGGCTGTGAATATGCATCGATTTTTATTGGTCTTGGGCATAAAGTTGATTTGATCAATACCCAGCACAAACTGTTAAGCTATCTGGATGATGAAATTTCCGATGCGCTGTCTTATCACTTGCGTGAGCAAGGGGTGCTGATTCGTCACAATGAACAGATCGACTTCCTGGAAACATTTGATGATCACGTGGTGATGCACACGCAAAGCGGCAAAAAAATTAAAGCCGATGCAATTTTGTGGTGTAACGGCCGTTCAGGCAATACCGATGGTTTAGGTCTTGAAAATGTAGGTCTGAAACCAAACAGCCGTGGTCAATTGACTGTAAATGATCAATATCAGACTGAAGTTGAAAATATTTATGCTGCCGGTGATGTAATCGGTTGGCCGTCGCTTGCATCTGCTGCTTATGACCAAGGTCGTTGCGCGGGTGCCAATATGAGCGGTGAGCCAGACGTTGCCCCCGTTACTGATATTCCAACCGGAATTTATACCATTCCCGAGATTTCTTCGATTGGTAAAACTGAGCAGCAGTTGACTGAAGAAAAAATTCCGTATGAAGTCGGTCAGGCCTCGTTCCGTCATTTGGCGCGTGCGCAAATTACCGGTGACACTATGGGCGAATTAAAGATTTTGTTCCATCGTGAAACGCTGGAAGTTTTGGGTGTACATTGCTTCGGTAATAATGCATCTGAAATTATCCACATTGGTCAGGCGGTGATGAACAGTCCAAACAATACGATCAAGTATTTTGTGGAAACCACGTTTAACTATCCGACCATGGCGGAAGCCTACCGTGTAGCGACACTCAATGGTATGAATCGTTTATTCTAAGCGAGATGTTTGCCTTGGATTTAAAAAAACCCGTAAGTGAAGGCTTGCGGGTTTTTTGTTTTAAATGCTTTAAATCAGCTAGAAGATAAAGCATTGACCAATTCAATTCGGATGAAGATAAAGTTGATTAACTTGGTTTTTAAGCAGCCATTTTTCGGCATTCTTCTGCACAACGGCGACAGGCTTCTGCACATTGCTGACAATGTTCATGTTGGTGCTGACTGCATTCCTCTGCGCAATAATCACAAGCCTTGGCACACAGCTCGCAGATTTCCTGCATAAAAGGCGATTGCTTCTGCTCCATACGCGCGCAGAGCTGACAAATATCGGCACAATCCAGACAACGCTGGATGCATTCACGCATCATTTCTACATGTTCTTCTTTTAAGCAGGCAGCTGCACAAGCAGTACAGGTGAGGGAGCAGCTCATACAGGTTTGAACACAATCTGACAAATGACTGGTATTCATCTTTTTCTCCTTAAGGCGATAAACATATTCATGACTGAATACGCTAAGCAGAAAAAGGAAAACACACTAGGTTAATTAGGTGAGAAAAAGTAAAGAATAACTTGGTTATGTAAAAGGATATACGAAAGAATCTTATATTCATCAAGCTTGAAAAATAAAATTCACTCGAGCAGAACTGGCAATATCCCAAAAATAAAACACCATTGAGGTGGTTAGTTCCTCAATGGTGAAAGTGTATACCTCGCTGATCTAATTCTTCTGGAAGGCTGGATTATCCCTTTTTTATTATGATGTTTCTCATTAAAACGGGCGACTACTGGCAAGACTGATCCGTTTAAGCAAATGGTACTGATCGGCTGGAAAAAGACAACGGGAGTGTAAAGTCTCGGAATTTTCTTGTTCATGAGCATCTAAGAAAATTTCCAGATTGAAATAAAATTAAAAAAGTAATGGTCAGTTTATGAATAACCTTGTATTTTTATTATTCTATTGATTATGAATCATTTAAGTTATTGTGCTGTGAATTGTGTTTATTTAGCTGAGTAAATTTCAGCAGTTTAATGCGCACAAAAGGCCTGATTAAAGTATTCAAACAGCTGCGGTGTCTGGATCCATAATGCCACCGACAGAGCGAATAAAAGCAAGAGCGCCACAGCAATCGAGATTTTGAGTATGAGCATAGAATCAGTCATGCACAATTTGCTCCTCATTGACCCAGAAATGTACCAATACGCCAAAAATGCTTAAGGCAATCGACAGCATCCAGACAGCATTATAATTACCACTCAAGTCATGATTGACTCCGCCAAGATAACCACCGAAAAACGAGCCGACCTGATGGGTAAAAAACACGATACCACTGAGCATGGTCAGGTATTTCACCCCGAACATATTCGCCACAATGCCGTTGGTGAGCGGAACGGTCGATAGCCAGAGTAATCCCATAATGACACCAAAGGCATAGACTGTCCATGTGCTCAGTGGCAGCATGAGAAAGGCAATAATTGCGATCCCGCGTAAGCCATAGAGACCCATCAACAAATGCGGCTTGGAATATTTACCCCCGAGCCAGCCCGCAGTATAGGTGCCGACCACATTAAATAGACCCACCAATGCCAGAAAAATAGTCCCTGTGGTGGCATTAAAACCGTGATCAATCAGATAACCCGGCAGGTGAATGCCAATAAATACCACCTGGAAACCGCAGACAAAAAAGCCCATAGACAGAAACCAGAAGGGTTTATGATTTTTCACTACCAGCAGAATCTGTTTAAAACTGAGGGACACTTTATTGGGTGTAGATGCTGCATTTGGATGAATATACATTGGTGCTTTCAGCATCCAGGCCAGTGGTACAATCAGGGCAATCAAAATCGCACTGACCACCAATGCTCCTGACCAACCAACATTCTGTAACAGCAACAGGGTCGAAGGCAGCATGATAAACTGGCCAAAAGATCCGGCCGCACTGGCAATACCCATCGCCAGACTGCGTTTTTCTGGTGGTGCAGCACGTCCTACAGCAGACAGTAAAACCGGGAAAGATGTTGCAGACAGGGCCAGACCTAAAATCAGGCCCACACTCAGATTTAACAGCAGTCCAGTAGAACTGATCGCCATGAGTAGCAAGCCCACGGCATAGAGTGCCCCACCTACGGCAACGACAATCTTGCTGCCATATTTATCTGCGAAGGCTCCAGTAATGGGTTGTACTGCTCCCCAGATCAGGTTTTGCATGGCAATCGCCAAGCTAAAAACATTATGTCCCCAACCAAATTCATCACTCATCGGCACCAGATAAAGACCAAATGCATGACGTACGCCCAATGACAATGCCAGAATGATAGCGGAGCCAATCAGCATAAAAATAAGCGCTTTGGAAAATGGAGTATCGGACATAGGGCAGGCAGGCAGATAAAGTCAGCGCTTATAGTATTCGATTCAGGTAAAGGAGGCGATAAAATAAAAATTGATCGAAAGATAAATTTTTTTTATCAATATTTTAAGCCTAAAAAAACGGCCGAAGCCGTTTTTCTGAAACCTGATATTGAACTTAGAAACGCATGCCAATACCGGCATAGGCCAGAATCGGATTAATCTCAATATCTGCCTTGGAACGAATCAGTTCACCCAACGTACTATCAGTGACGGTAATGGTTGTATCATTTTTCAGATGTGCGTAGGAGACTGAGCCGACCGCAAACCAGGTATCATTAAAGTCATAACTGAAGCCAACCGTAGCGACAGGGGCAAAGATATCTGAGGCTTCAAGTTTTACTTTAGGATCGGCTTCACTTAGCTTACCTTCAAGGGAAGCACCAGCATTGCCTTGTTTAATATTGGCAATCATATGTCCAGCAGCAATCAGGTCCTGCTCGGTACGCGAGTTGATTTCCAGTTCATTAAAATAGGCATACATCACACCTAAGCCGACATAAGGACGAAATTTATTCACTCCGGTTTTACCAAAGTGATACTGGAATTCAACGGCAGGTGTCCAGGCACGGGCCGAGGCAGCAGGGCCATAGGCTTCCAAGTCCGTAATCAGAAGATCATTGGCCAATTCAAGGTTGCCTAAGGCACCCCCCAGGGGGGTTGCGATGGCCGAAAATGGGGCATAGATTTTACCACTGCCTTTTAAATCCACTTTGGGTGGAATACCAGCTTTCACTTCAAAGGAAATATGATCAGTAAAATAGTAATTTGTCATGATACCTAAGGTGGTGACATCATCGGCTTCCAGACCAGTCCCTGGATTATTCCATTGTTCTAAACCTTGAATGGTGGCTTGCCCACTGAGGGGAGCCGAGATTTCGGGTAGGTTTAAAGCTAAATCGAGTAAAGGCGGGATTTTATAACCTTCACGAATATTGTCGCGTACAGTACTTGACTTGACTGCCCCGACATCACTTACTTCACCATTTTTGACCGCAGTATTGACTGCAAAAGCTTGGGCCTTACCTTGTGGCATCACATGCAGTGCACCCACAGACACAGAAAAGCGTTTAAAGCCATCTCCATCCTGTAGACTAAAATAAGGCGAATCTGCGTGGGCGACCATAGGTAAAGTGGCAAGGCCTGCCATACATGCCAGCATTGTTTTCATTGATTTGGAACTCCATGTCCAGTGTATTTATTCGTTTTTCTAGTTCACTAATTATGTGAACTTCATTAAAAAATTCAGTTATAGAACAATAGATCAAAGGTTAACCATCGGTTAAGATTGGTAGCTTTTGTGTGTTTTTTGTATGCAAGGTTTGAGCTGTTAACAAAGAAACATCTGTAAAATAAGTCTTTTAAAATGTAGACAGTTAGTTTAAGTAGAGAAAAATCTGGTTTTTATCTCAGCAGAATTTCGATTTTTTAAGTCCTCAATATAGGTTTTTGTTCCTGAATGAGGCCGATTTTTGCAGCAAGTCGTTTAGGAATGAATTGATTTTTGCTTTCCGTGCTTGAGCTCCAAATAGCACTAACAGAATTTATCCAAGATCCTGCTACCCAGTTGCTTGAGTTTTTTTGTACAATAGGCGCATATATTATTGAGTGAATCATATGAGCACCCAAACACCTCCCAAAAAAAAGCCTCTGGTTAATTTACCTTTCCCGATCAAACAAGCGGAGCAAAATGCTGCGGAAGAAGTTCTGGAAGATTTAAGACCAAGACCGCAGCGTTATGCTGACCGTACCTGGATGCCGCCACGCGGTACGCGTCGTTCAATGGGTAAACGCTAATTGGTCGAACTCAAAAAGCTATGATGAGTCATGGCTTTTTTTGTGTAAATTTTTAGATATTCAGCAATTAATATTTCATCTATTTCTTTATTTCTCGAGCAGATAAAACCCTGGTCAGATTTTTCTCATTTCTCATTTCTCATTTCTCATGTGCATGATCTTGATCGAATACATGCAGCATCTCAAAAAGCTCATCCGCTAAGCAGAATAAAATAATTAGTTGATCTATTGATCTTGCACATCTTATGCCCATAAAAAAAGCCAATTCAGAAATTGGCTTTTAGAGAGATAAGTTATTAGCGAATGCTTTTACGTGCTTTATTTTCCGGTTTTGGTGGGGCAATTTCTCGCTGTTCTTGCCAGACATCAATAAAGTCTTTTTCATTAATATTATACAGCTCAAGTAGCGCTAAAATTACACCCCCAAACAGCATGGCACCTTCCGAATGACTCTGAAAATCGATCAGTTTGGTATTTAGATTATGCAGGATATCTTCAATTTCGAAGACCCGTTCCCGCCCATTGCTGTCGGTCGGATAGATCTGGGTATTTAAAATAATCCTCGCCAGACTTTTTTCATTTTCGGTCAATGGCAATTCTTCAATCAGCTCATCAGTCGCAGGATTTAAAATGACTGAATCGCGAAAAATCGTATGTAAGAAGTTTGCGCTTAATTTGGGTAGAGGCTTTTCCACAAAAGGGCGAAAAGATTGCGGGAAAATGACATTGCGTGAAATGCCTTTAAACATCGGTGCAATTTCTTCGACTTTATAACCTGCGATCCCGCATCCTAAAGACGTAATAAAATATTTATTTTTAGAATGGTTTTTGGTGTAAATCTTGAAGTCATCGATATAGTGCTGGATTTGTGACAGTGGCATTTGCTGCAAATGCTCGTTCATGGTTGGAATGGCATAGCTTTGACCCGACCAGCCACGACCGACGCCCATGACTGCACCAAAATGCTCAAGCGCTGTTCTTGCTGCACCTGCACCATGCTGTCCCGCCAGATTGCTGCCAAAAACAAACACAGTATTTTCCGGAAGGGATTTAACAATACTTTCATCGTGATAGTAGTAAGTCATAATTGTCTATTCGAGGCCATCCTGATCTTCATGTTGCCTTTGATCGGGGTTGGGGTCAAGTAAAAAGCAGGGATGGCCTGAATGTTGAAAGACTGACTAAATATGAGAATTCTCAACATATTTCTCGACTGTCATCATCTGTTGGATTTCGGTATTTTGGCTATGGAATCTGCTCCGGCAAGTCTGAAATCTGCTAAAATTCCTGATCCGCATTCGAGTTGAGACATGTAGCTGTGACTGATAAGCAACCCTTTGAATTAGTAACCAGTTATCAACCCGCAGGTGATCAGCCACAGGCCATTGAAAAGCTGGTCAAGGGTATTGAACAGGGCTTTCATGATCAGCTTTTACTGGGCGTTACCGGGTCGGGTAAGACTTATACCATGGCCAATGTAATTGCACAGACCCAGCGTCCGACCATTGTCATGGCACATAACAAAACGCTGGCTGCACAGCTTTATGGCGAATTTAAAGCATTTTTTCCGAATAACGCCGTCGAGTATTTTGTCAGTTATTATGATTATTATCAGCCGGAAGCTTATGTGCCATCTTCAGATACTTTTATCGAGAAAGATGCCGCAATTAATGACCATATTGACCAGATGCGTCTTTCCGCGACCCGATCATTATTAGAACGTCGTGATGCAATTATTGTCGCATCAGTTTCTGCAATTTATGGTTTGGGTGATCCGAATGCTTACATGAGCATGTTGCTGCATGTGGTGGAAGGCGATCGCATTGGTCGTGATGACATTATTCGCCGTCTGGTCGAAATGCAGTATTCGCGCAATGAACTGGAATTCCTGCGCGGTACTTATCGTATTCGTGGCGAAATTATCGATATTTTCCCGGCAGAATCGGATCAGGATGCCATCCGGATTGAACTGTTTGATGATGAAGTCGACTCGATTCGCTGGTTTGATCCCTTGACTGGGAAAATGGTGCGCAAAGTCCCGCGGGTGACGATTTATCCCAAAAGTCACTATGTCACGCCAAAAGACAATTTATCCCGCGCGATTGAAACCATTCGGGAAGAACTCAAAGAACGACTGGTATTCTTTCGTGAAAATGACAAATTGCTGGAAGCGCAGCGGATTGAACAGCGTACCCGTTATGATCTGGAAATGATGCAGCAGTTGGGCTATACCAATGGCATCGAAAACTACTCACGTCATTTGTCTGGACGTCCTTCAGGCGAGGCGCCGCCAACCCTGTTCGATTATATTCCCGATGATGCCTTGCTGATTATTGATGAATCGCATGTGACTGTGCCACAAATTGGTGCCATGTATAAAGGCGACCGTTCGCGCAAAGAAAATCTGGTGAATTACGGCTTCCGTTTGCCAAGCGCACTAGATAACCGCCCGATGAAATTTGAAGAATGGGAACGCATTGTCCCGACCACCGTTTATGTCAGCGCCACGCCAGCTCGCTATGAACTGGAAAAATCGCAGCAGATTGTCGAGCAGGTGGTGCGTCCGACCGGTCTGATCGATCCTGAAATTGAAATTCGTCCGGTACTGACGCAAGTCGATGATGTACTTTCAGAAATTAATCTGCGTAAAGATATCAATGAGCGGGTACTGGTCACCACCTTGACCAAGCGCATGGCAGAAGACCTGACCTCTTATTTGAAAGAGTACGGGATTAAGGTCGCTTATTTACACTCGGATATCGATACTGTTGAGCGGGTCAAGATCATTCATGAGCTGCGTACTGGCGTACACGATGTGCTGGTCGGGATTAACCTGCTGCGTGAAGGTCTGGATATGCCGGAAGTGTCGCTGGTTGCGATTCTGGATGCCGATAAAGAAGGTTTCCTGCGTTCTGAGCGTTCTCTCATTCAGACTATCGGGCGTGCTGCGCGTAACCTGAAAGGGAGGGCGATTTTGTATGCAGATCGAATAACTGACTCAATGCAAAAAGCCATTGATGAGACAGATCGACGTCGTGCCAAGCAGATTCAGTTTAATGAAGAGCATGGTATTACTCCGCGTAGCGCAGTCCGTCAGGTAATCAAGGAAATTGATACCGGTGAAATATTGGATGATGATTCAATTGAATTGAAAGCTTCTGATCAGGCGCGCGCGATCAGTGCAGATGAACGACATATCATGGCAGACCCGAAAATGTTTGCGAAGCATATTAACAAGCTTGAAAAGGAAATGCTGAAAGCCTCTAAAGAGTTACAGTTTGAGCAGGCTGCACGTCTGCGTGATGAAATTTTGCGCTTAAAAGCCCAGATGTTTGATTGATTTTTTTTACATGAAGTTTTATTTCAATGACCTAAAGTCAATCATAAACCAAACATAATGTAACAAATCAAGTGCTTGGATAAGGCTATTGTAAGAACAGAAAATTTTTAAATAAATATTTTGTGAACATATAATAGGTATTTTTATGACAACTCAAAATTCTTCAGGTACTGGATTGAAGCTGGCAAAAATTGCTGTGGGTAGTGCGGTTCTTCTGGGTTTGGGCGCGGCAACGATGGCCTATGCGCAAAATGAGCCATTACCGACCGTTGAAAAAGTAGAACTGGACCGTTATTTGGGGACTTGGTATGAAGTGGCGCGCAAGCCTTTGTCTTTTCAAAATAAATGTGATCGTGATGTCACTGCAACCTATACCTTGAATGAAAATGGCAATATTGTGGTCGATAACCGCTGTACTAAAAAAGATGGTCAGCCAACCCAATCCTTGGGTGAGGCATTTGTGCAAGATCCACCGCAAAATACCAAATTAAAAGTCAGTTTCCTGCCCGACTTTATTCGCTGGATTCCGGTCGGGCGTGGCGATTATTGGGTCTTAAAACTGGATGAGAATTATCAAACCGTTCTGGTCGGTGAGCCTAAACGTAAATACATGTGGATACTATCACGTAATCCGCAATTAGATAAAAATGTTGTAAACGAATATTTGCAATATGCACAGTCTGTGGGTTATGACCTGAGTGATGTGATTCATACCAAACAAACGCAAAGATAGAAATATCTTCTTAATCGAAACCATGCTTAGGCATGGTTTTTTATTTTTATGAGCAAAAATATATTTCAAAGTAGGGTAGTGATTTCACTTTAAATAGATGAAGCATCAAGCTTTCTAGTGTACTAATCGTTATAATGCCGGCGAATGAAAGTAGAGTTTGACTATGTATAAAGGCATTGCGTTATCTGTATTGGCCTCGGTGGTTTTCGGGGTGCTCTATGTATTTACGCCTTTCTTACAGCCTTTAGATAGTGAACAGACCTTTGCCTGGCGTATGCTGGCCACGATTCCGTTTTTAACTGCCTTTATGTGGTGGTCGGATGATCTGCAACATATCAGCAGTATCTTTAAGCGGGTTTTACAGCAACCTGCGTTTTTGATCTGGTTGCTGATCAGCTCTTTGTTATGTACCACACAGTTATGGCTGTTCTTGTGGGGCCCTATTAATGGCCGTGGCCTAGAAGTCTCACTCGGTTATTTTTTGTTGCCTCTGGTGATGGTGCTGGTCGGCTGTATGCTCTATAAAGAGAAATTATCATCATTCCAGATGGTGGCTGTCACTTTGGCTGTATTGGGTGTAGGGCATGAGATCTGGCGAATTGGTTCAATTGCATGGGAAACGGTCTATGTGGCTTTGGCCTATCCTTTGTATTTCTTCATGCGGCGTAAATTTGCTACGGATCATCTGGGGGGCTTCTGGTGGGATCTATTTCTGATTTTGCCCGCTGCATTTTATCTGGGTTTTATTTATAGCGACTCGATGCAGCTCATGTTAAATCATTCTCATTTAATCTGGGCAGTATTGGTATTAGGTTTTTTGAGCGCACTGGGACTCGGTAGCTATATTCTCGCCAGCCGATATTTACCCTTTGTGATCTTTGGATTGTTGAGTTATCTGGAACCTGTGCTGTTGGCCTTTGCCTCGATGGCTTTGGGGGAGCGTGTGGAAGCTGGCGAGTGGCTGACTTATATTCCAATTTGGCTTGCCGTATTGGTGCTGGTGATTGAAGGAATTCTGCATCTATTTAAGCAGCGTAAACAGCAATTAGCGCTTAAAAAAAATCTGGCAAACTATCAGGATCGACTAGACTCTTAAAATTAAAAAGAGATCGAATGAATAAACAACATTTAACAAATTTCTGCTCCGTACGGGAAAACGCATGCTTTTAAAATTTTTGAATGCAAAATCATTTAGCTAATTGCAACTATTTCCCAGATTTATAGTGAATATACGTTAAAAACCACTCGTCTCGGTGAGCTTTTGATTCAAAGTTGCCTCCAATTCCATTACAATTATCGGGTTTTGAAATTTATGCCTAGATTTACAATTAATTAGAGGACGTATCTGTGAGCAAAGACACTATCGTTGCCCTACATGCAGAGCACCAAGGTCGCTGGAAAAACCGTGAAGAACTTGCGGAACGCATGATTGCCCTTGTTGGTCAGTTATATCGTGAAAAAAATATTGTAGCTACAGTTTATGGTCGCTCTTTAATTAACCGTTCTGTGATTCAGATCTTGAAAGCACACCGCCGTACTCGCGTACTCGATGTTGAACTTTCGGTTGTAAATACATTCCCAATTCTTGAAGCATTGGCGAAAGTTGAGAACATCGGTTCTGCTGAAGTTGATCTAGGTAAACTTGCTGTTGAATTTAAAGAAAAAGGCGGCGACATCGATGCATTTGTTGCAGACGCTGTTAAATCTCTAGAAGGTAATGCTGCTGCTGTAGAACATAAAGACGTAGTTCTTTATGGTTTCGGTCGTATCGGTCGTATCCTGGCACGTTTGATGATTGGTCAATCAGGTCTGGGTCGCGGTCTTAGCCTGAAAGCAATCGTGGTTCGTAAATCATCTGATGGTGATTTGGAAAAACGTGCATCTCTACTGCGTCGTGACTCGATTCATGGCCCATTTGCAGGCACGATTTCTGTAGATGAAGAAAACGAAGCAATTATTGCAAACGGTAACTTCATTAAAGTGATCTATGCGTCTAATCCTTCTGAAGTGGATTACACAGCATATGGTATTAACAATGCACTTGTAATCGACAACACTGGTAAATGGCGTGATGCTGAAGGTCTTGCTCAACACCTGAAATGCCCGGGCGCTGCTCGTGTTATTTTGACTGCACCTGGTAAAGGTGACATGAAGAATGTGGTTTACGGTGTGAACCAGGCGGACATCCTTGCTGAAGATAGCATCATCTCTGCTGCAAGCTGTACGACTAACGCAATTACTCCAACACTGAAAGTATTGCATGATAAATACACCGTGTTAAATGGTCATGTTGAAACAGTTCACTCGTTCACAAACGACCAGAACTTGATCGATAACTACCATAAAGCGGACCGTCGTGGCCGTGCTGCAACATTGAACATGGTTATTACTGAAACTGGCGCAGCGAAAGCAGTTGCTAAAGCGCTGCCAGCACTTCAAGGTAAATTGACAGGTAATTCTGTACGTGTTCCTACGCCAAATGTATCACTTGCAATTCTTAACCTGACTTTAGGTCAAGACGTTGATCGTGATGAAGTAAACGAATATATTCGTCAGATTTCAATCGGTTCGATCCTTCAAGGTCAAATCGGTTATACCAACTCGACTGAAGTGGTCTCTTCTGACTTTATTGGTTCACGCACTGCAGGTGTATTTGACGCGCAAGCAACAATCACTTCAGGCAACCGTTTAACTGCTTATGTTTGGTACGATAACGAAGTGGGTTATAGCTGCCAGGTATTACGTATTGCTGAACAAATGGGCGGCGTAAGCTATCCTAAAGTTCCTGCAGAAACAAATGCATAATTTGTTGATGTAGTTTAAAAAAGAGTCTCTATGGAGGCTCTTTTTTTATACTTATTTTTTATTGAAGTCGGGTGGATTCGATTCAATCACGAAATGTAAATCAGCTTGCTGACGAAATATTAATCTGTTAGCTTACAAAGAGTAAGTATATTAAAATCAGTAAGTAATAAAATCCCGAGATAGATTTATGACAAATTATGCAATTAGTCCGTTACTAGGGCAGGTTTTATCAACTGAATGTCCATCACGTGAAATATTGGAACATCTTGCCAATAAATGGTCGGTCTTGGTGTTGCGTTGCCTGAGTGAAGGTGTGCATCGTTTTAGTGAACTGAAACAACGGATTGAAGGGGTGAGTGAAAAGATGCTCTCCCAGACTTTAAAAGTGCTGGAACAAGATGGTTTTGTGCTCAGAACGGTTTATCCGGTTGTGCCACCAAAAGTGGAATATCAGTTGACCATTACCGGTTCACAAGCTGCAGATAAAGTGATGCAAATGATTCACTGGATTGAACGTGGTTTACCAGAAATTTTAGAAAATAAACAACGTGTTGCCAAATAGAAGCTAAATTGCTTTTGGGGTAGCAAGAGATGAAAAAGTCAGAAAATCTGTTGGCTACTTTACTGGCAGTGTATGCAATCATTTTAGTTTTATGCATTGCGATTTATGCAATCTTCAAACTTTTAGATGTTGATATTGCTTTAGCGACCAATCTCTTGCTTTGGTCAGCAGGGATATTTGCACCGATTGCCGTGTTGATGACATATACGAGTTGGTGAGAGCAAAAAAGTGCTGAAACAATTGCAGAGTATAGTAATGAGATATATAAAAAATTTATTCATTATTGCAGAGTTCTAGAAAACTATTCCTTAACATGGCCAAAGCGAAAAGATACAGCAATGGTTACGAAAGAACTTGAAAATTATTTTGAGGATATTTATCCAATATTAATTCTATATTTTGATTTTCTTAGAGAGTTAAATAAGTATGAATTAGTGGAAAAAACTCTACGATTTGAGAGAGTGCATTATGATCTATTGCAAGTAATGGAAGCTATTGATGAAGAGGAGGATTTGGAAAAATGGTGTGAGTATTCAAATGAATAGCCTATATATTCAGTTGGGGCTACACAGATACTTAAACAAATTAATAATGATTTAGTAAAAATAATATTTCATAATAGCTGAATAACAAAAGGAATAAACCGATCGATTTATTCCTTTGTGAATCAAGCATTTTGCATTTTCTTAAAATCCAAGCGATCAATCAGTAAAATTCCAATCGAGAAAATAAAGCCAAGGATCACGCAACCGATCCATTCAAACTGCTCCCAGGCATAGACTGCACCAAGCGAACCTAAAGCGGCACCACTAAAGTAAATCGTCATATAGACTGCATTAATACGTGAACGCGATTTAAGATCAATCCGATAAACCAGATTCTGATTCAAAACATGGAAGGCTGTCAGACCAAAGTAGGCCATCAGCACACCAATCGCATAGATTACAATATTGTGCTGGGCAAAATATAAGGGCAGTGTAGAGCCGAACATCAGGACAATGCATAGCTTGGCGACCAGATTTTCTCTACCTTGTCCTACGGTTTTGCCTGACCAGCTTGATGAATAAATCCCGATCACGCCCAGTAAGCCAAATAACCCAATTTCGAAATCGGTGAAATAATAAGGTGCATTGCCTAATACAAAAGTCATCGAGGTAAAGATCATCGATAAAATTCCAAAACCCAAGGCACCCGCACAGGCACGCCGGATTAAATGTGGATTCTGACCTGCAAGGCTAAACAAAGAGCGGTAAATGTCACCAATAGTTAAGCCTGCCTGAGCTTGAGTATCGGGTAGTTTTTTCCACATGAGTGCTGCAAAGAGCAAGGTGATCACACCGCTGGATAAATACACACCTTCCCAAGACCAGTAAGTGGAAACAAAGCCGGCAAAGGTACGTGACAGAATAATTCCCATCACCAACCCACTCATCAGCTTACCCACTGTAGCAGCGCTGGATTCAGGTGGGCTAATGGTCGATGCAAAAGGAATTAAGATCTGCGCCGAGATTGCGCCAAAGGTGGCACACAAGGTAAACAGATATAACATTGATAAAGTCGTACTGAATGAAAGCAATATCTGCGAAATGGCTGCAAAGACCATCAGGTTAACGATCAGTTTGCGTTTATTCAGAAAGTCTCCCAAAGGAACCAAAAGCATTAAGCCGAGGACATAACCAATCTGTGCAATCACCACGGCAAAACCGGCCTGACTGGTACTAATGCCCAGACTTTTCTCGATTGAATAGATCAGAGGCTGGTTAAAATAGGCAGAGCCTGCACATAAGCCACATGCCATTGCCATCAATAATACAAATTGTGATGACAATGGACTGACAGATTTCCTTTCTGAATTGCTCATAGGCCCGACTCTTTTAACATTGCCTACACTATAGGCAGTTGCACGACAAAGCAGAAATAATTAAAAACAATCAAGTGATCATTAAAAAGTATATTAAAACAAAAGCATAGAGCTTAGTTTTGAAACTTATCAAAAATTAATGGCTGTTCAATAACATGACAGGATTAAATAAGCGATCTTCATGGAATAGCATATAAATATAGTCGAGAAATTCTTTAAAATATGGCAGAATATGGGGTTTTAAAGTTTTTAGAGGATTGGCAATATGCGCTTTGTTGATGAAGCAGTCATTACCGTAGAGGCTGGCGACGGTGGCAATGGCGTAGCCAGTTTTCGCCGTGAAAAATTCGTGCCATTTGGTGGTCCAGATGGTGGTGATGGTGGTCGTGGTGGCAGTATTTATATACAGGCTGACGACAACACCAGTACGCTAGTTGATTATCGTTATACACGTAAATTCCGTGCAGAACGAGCAAAAAATGGCCGTGGGGCGAACTGTGCTGGTCGTGGCGGTGAAGACACCGTATTAAAAGTTCCAGTTGGAACAACAATTGTAGACGTCGAGTCTGGCGACATTATTGGTGACTTGATCGAAGATGGTCAACGCGTGAAAGTGGCAGCAGGCGGTGACGGTGGTCTAGGAAATACTCACTTTAAATCATCGACCAACCGTTCACCACGTAAGTGTACGCATGGTCAAAAAGGCGAATTCCGTGAAATCCGTCTGGAGCTTAAAGTTCTGGCAGATGTGGGCTTGCTGGGTATGCCAAATGCGGGTAAATCAACCTTCATTCGTGCAGTATCGGCGGCAAAACCAAAAGTGGCAGATTATCCATTTACCACCATGGTGCCAAACCTGGGTGTGGTCGATGCCGACAGTCACCGTTCATTCGTGATGGCCGATATTCCGGGTCTGATTGAAGGCGCATC
Source organism: Acinetobacter sp. F9 (assembly GCF_019195275.1). Taxonomy (NCBI): domain Bacteria; kingdom Pseudomonadati; phylum Pseudomonadota; class Gammaproteobacteria; order Moraxellales; family Moraxellaceae; genus Acinetobacter; species Acinetobacter sp. F9. The sequence goes on along the minus strand of NZ_CP078068.1, from coordinate 847,130 downwards.
TGAAGGTGCAGGTCTGGGGATTCGCTTCCTGAAGCATCTGGCACGTACCCGTATCTTGTTACACATCGTTGATGTACAACCGATTGATGGTTCAGATCCGGCGCATAATGCCAAAGCAATTTTGAAAGAGTTAGAAAATTTCTCCCCAACACTTTCAAAACTGCCGATCGTATTGGTGCTGAATAAAGTCGACCAATTGGCTGAAGAAACACGTGAAGAATGGTGTACTCATATTCTTGAAGAATTGCAGTGGGAAGGCCCGGTTTTTGAAACTTCTGGCTTAACCGCTGAAGGTACCAAAGACGTGGTTTACTACCTGATGGATCAGATCGAAGAGCAGCGTGAACGCGAAGCTGAAGATCAAGAATATGCAGCAGAAATGAAAGCATTCCGTGATCAGCTTGAAGCTGAAACACGTGAACAAACCATCGCTGCAAAAGAAGCGTATCGTGAGATGCGTCGTCAGCAACGTCTTGCCGGTATTCTGGGCGACGACGAAGATGATGAAGATGGCGATGATGATAGTGATGTGGAAGTGTACTACGTACGCTAATCTCTGAGAGAAGAGTCTGAGGACAAGATGATAGAAGTGGTAGATGGGCAGCGTCAGCTCAAGGGTTGTAAACGAATCGTTGTTAAAATCGGATCATCTTTACTCACAGCAAACGGACAAGGTTTAGATTTAGATGCCATCTCGCACTGGGCGGGACAAATCGCAGATCTACACAATGCAGGACACGAGATTATTCTGGTGTCTTCCGGTGCTGTGGCTGAAGGTATGGTGCGAATGAAACTTGAGAATCGACCCACCGATCTACCCAGTCTTCAGGCTTGTGCTGCCATTGGTCAGATGGGCCTGATTCATACCTGGTCAAGCGTACTGGAGAAACACCAGATTCGAACGGCGCAGGTATTGTTGACCCATGATGATCTGGCAGATCGTCGCCGCTATCTCAATTCATGTGATGCTTTGCAGAACCTGATTGACTGGCGCGTGATTCCAGTGATTAATGAAAATGATACCGTTTCTACCGATGAAATCCGCTTTGGTGATAACGACACGCTGGCTGCCATGGTGGCAGGTCAGGTGCATGCAGATCTTCTGATTATCTTAACGGATCAGGAAGGTATGTTTGACTCAGATCCACGCTCGAATCCAGATGCCAAACTATTCCATACGGTACGTGCGATGGATGAGAGCCTGTTTGATATGGCCGGTGGTGGTGGTAAATTTGGTCGCGGCGGCATGCTGACCAAAGTTCGTGCTGCACGACTGGCTGCAAAGTCCGGTTGTCCGACCTTAATTGCAAGCGGTGATAGTGATGCTGTGCTATCTCGTCTGATGTCTGGTGAATTGTTAGGAACCTTGTTTGTGACTGACAAAGATCGGATGACCGCGCATCAGCAATGGTTGGCAGCACACCTGCAAACGGCAGGTCGTTTGGTGATTGATGATGGTGCGGTAAAGGCCATTAAAGACAATCATCGTAGCTTGTTGCCTGTCGGCGTCAAAGCGGTTGAAGGACATTTTGAGCGCGGTGATGTGGTGGAATGTGTGGATACACAAGGTCACCGAATTGCAGTCGGTCGTGTTAACTTTAGTTCGCGTTCGGCAGATATTGTACGTGGTCTGGCTTCTGATAAAGTGCATCAGGTTTTAGGTGAAGCGCGTTCACTCGAGATGATTCACCGCAATCATATGGCGATCTACTAAGTCATTCAGATTTAAATTTCAATCATAAAAAAATCCCGCTTTCGAGCGGGATTTTTTATGACATCTTAATGCGATTTATTTAATCCAGCCCATCCGGATTAATGGCGCAAACAGTGACTGATGAATAGTTAAAATAAACTGCATGAGTTTATCCTGATATTTCCACCACAATGGTAATCCAGCTAAATTTACTGTTATTGCAATCAGGAATGCACCCAGCATATCCATCGGAAAATGCACACCGACATAAACACGTGACCAAGCTACTAGCCAAGCTGTCCAGATTAGAATTCTTCCCAAATCACGTTGTGATGAAAAATAACAAGATAGGGCAATCCCACTAAAAATACTCATATGATTGCTGGGAAAAGAACCTGTAGGTGCATGTTCGATCAGGGTGCGACCAATATCTATTACAAACGGACGTGGGGTATTCAGGATCGCGGACAATACCTCGCTGATCGACAAGGTAATTGCTGTAAAAATAAATGCCTTGATAATGCCAGTTTTTACTTCATAACTGCCACGGAACCAGGCAATAGCAAAAATCAGCAGAAAGAGATAAACCAGATCATGCGCAATCAGGGAGGCATATTGGATCATCCAGATCGAGGCGTGTTCAGGTACATTTAGGATATGAAACAGGTAAAGATTCAGTTGGTCAAGAGACATGAGCAGAGAGGATTGGTACAAATGTCCGTTACTCTAAACCGGTCAAACCTCAATTCCTACCTGAGTTTGTATGAATTTGTAGCCTTGATTATTAAAGAATATTCAAATGATAGAAAACCACCCAAAAGGGTGGTTCTTAAAAATCCGAATAATATGATGAAATCTTATTTAAACTGAATCGCACCATTGGCACTCACCGTCATTTGCGATTCACCCGCAGCAACTTCCTGCTCTGGAACAGCCATATCCGCCGATGCAGCTTTCATCATGGCCATACGCGGTACAGGTTGTGGTGAATAGTTATTGGTATTCAGATTTAAGTTTACCAGTTGATAACTCGGTTTGTTCCAGGCTTGAGTCAGTGCCTGTGCGCGTTGCTGGAAGTTTTTAGAGGCTTCAATCATCAGCTCATTTTCGACTTTTTTGCGCTTTTCGTCTGAAACTTTGAAGTTAATCGACTGGGTCTGGAAGTGCTGTTGTAATTCAGCAATCAGTTGAGACGCTGCTTTAAAATCTTTCGATTCCAGACGAATCTGGGCACGTCCACGCCATTCTTTCAATTTGCGGTTATCATTGTCATAAATAGGGTAAGTGCTTTGTGCGCCCGTCTCGATTTTCACAGTTGGATATTTGCGCGCTGTGGCAATGGCCTGATTCATTAGCTGGTTAATTTGTGTAGCCAATTCAGCTGGCTGTTTGTTGGATTTTTCAATATAAAGCACGGCATGCATTTCATCATTCGAGATTTCACGACTGGCCTCTGCTGAAAGATTCACAACATTGTAATTCAGCGATTCGGCCGGAGCTGCAAATGCGCCTGTGGCCAAGGTAGATGCAAGGATAAAACTGGTAAGTGCTAAGAGACGCATGAAATTGTCCTGTTTTTCTTAAAATTGGCCATCTAAGCCGTTGTTAAAATATTAAATCTCAATTGTGATCTTTTTACGAAATATTTGTGGTAAGAGTGTTAAATTTTCTTTCATTTTACACTCTTACTTGATTTATGTTTATCGTTAATAATTAAGTGCTTAATGGTGGATTTTAAGCTTTTTTGCCTGAATGTTAGCTGTGCTACAAAAAAGCATAAAAGAACCCGCTTTTCTTTCTGCTGTCACACTGTAAGATGATCATTCAGGTTATAGGTTGGTGTGATGTTTTTTTTCGATAAAGATTAGGACAAAATGCGACTGAAAGTTGTTTATTTTCCTGAAAAATTCGGTATCATCCGCCTCCTAGTTATTTAAATACAAACTGCTAGCTAGAACCTCTTTATAAAGCGCCGAGTCAAAGGACCAAACGTCACCAGACTTATTTCTTTCACCCATATCAGAGATGGTAATTCGATATGAGCGTTACTTCTGTAAACCCTGCCACCAATTCCACAAACGAATACTACTTGACTCGCCAAAGTCAGATGGAATCGAATGTGCGTAGTTATCCACGTAAATTACCGTTAGCGATAGCGAAAGCACAAGGTTGCTGGGTTACCGATGTTGAAGGTACTGAGTACCTTGATTGTTTAGCTGGGGCAGGGACGTTGGCATTGGGCCATAATCATCCTGCAGTCATTCAAAGTATCCAGGATACAATTGCAAGCGGCTTGCCATTGCATACTCTGGATTTAACTACGCCTTTAAAAGATGCTTTTACTGAAGCACTTCTTTCTTATCTTCCAGGTGGTCAAGAAGAATACTGCTTGCAGTTCTGTGGCCCATCCGGTGCAGATGCAACAGAAGCCGCGATTAAACTTGCGAAAACCTTTACCGGTCGTAGCTCGGTGATCAGCTTCTCTGGTGGCTATCATGGTATGACGCATGGTGCATTGGCCATGACCGGTAACCTGTCTGCGAAAAACGCAGTTAACGGTTTGATGCCAGGCGTTCAATTCATGCCGTATCCGCATGAATACCGTTGCCCATTGGGTCTTGGTGGTGAAGCGGGTGTTGATGCTTTAACGTATTTCTTTGAAAACTTCATTGAAGATGTAGAAAGCGGTGTGACTAAACCGGCAGCTGTAATTCTTGAAGCGATTCAAGGAGAAGGCGGTGTGGTAACTGCACCTGTGAAATGGTTGAAGAAAATCCGTGAAGTGACTGAAAAGCACAACATCGTGTTGATTCTTGATGAAGTTCAAGCGGGCTTTGCACGTTCAGGCAAAATGTTTGCCTTTGAACATGCGGGCATCGAACCTGATGTGGTGGTGATGTCTAAAGCTGTTGGTGGTAGCTTGCCGCTCGCAGTCCTCGGTATTAAACGTAAGTTTGATGCTTGGCAGCCAGCAGGTCATACCGGTACGTTCCGTGGTAACCAGTTGGCAATGGGTACAGGTCTTGCAACGATCAATACCATTAAAGAACAAAACCTGGCGCAAAATGCCCAAGAACGCGGTGATTTCCTGCAAGCTGAGATTAAACAACTAGCTGCCGAATTCCCATGTATTGGTAACGTGCGCGGTCGCGGTTTGATGATTGGTGTTGAAATTGTGGACGAGCGCCAAAAGGCAGATCACATGGGTTCTTTACCTGCTGATGGTCAGTTGGCAGCAGCGATCCAGACGGCATGTTTCAACAATAAATTATTGCTTGAGAAAGGTGGTCGTAACGGTACGGTAATTCGTTTACTTTGCCCATTGATCATCACGCATGACGAATGTGTTGAAGTGATTGCTCGCTTTAAGAAAGCAGTTGCTGAAGCTCTTGTTGCAGTTCGAGGCGCATAATTCATGGTAGATTTTGCAGAACATCGTAAAGCTTTACTTTGTAATGATGCTGCATCCATCGCTGACTACCAGTCAGCGATGGATCAAGCGACCAAAGCGGTTGCAGCATGGTTGCAAAATGACAAAATGTACACGGGTGGCAGCATTAACGAGCTGCGCAGCGCGATTGCGTTTAATCCTTCTAAACAGGGGTTGGGTGTAGAGAAATCTTTAGAGCGTATGGTTGAACTTTTTCTGAATAAAAGTTTAAAAGTTCATCATCCGCATTCGCTTGCACATCTTCACTGTCCAACCATGGTGACCAGCCAGATTGCGGAAGTGCTGATTAATGCAACCAACCAGTCAATGGACTCATGGGATCAAAGCCCGGCCGGTTCATTGATGGAAGTTCAGTTAATCGACTGGTTACGTCAAAAAGTAGGCTATGGCGCAGGTCAGGCAGGCGTATTCACCTCTGGTGGTACACAGTCTAACCTGATGGGCGTACTGCTGGCACGTGATGCTTGCATCGCGAAAAACTGGAAAGACGAAAACGGTAAGCCGTGGTCGGTTCAGCGTGATGGTATTCCTGCGGATGCGATGCGTAATGTCAAAGTCATCTGTTCTGAAAATGCACATTTCTCTGTGCAAAAGAACATGGCGATGATGGGCATGGGTTTCCAGTCAGTGGTGACTGTTCCTGTCGATGAAAATGCGCGCATGGACATGGACGCACTGGAAAAAACCATGGCGCACCTTCAAAACGAAGGCAAAATCGTGGCATGTGTGGTGGCAACTGCGGGTACTACCGATGCAGGTGCAATCGATCCACTGAAGAAAGTCCGTGAAATCACCAACCAATATGGCGCGTGGATGCACATCGATGCAGCTTGGGGTGGTGCTTTAATTCTGTCTAATGATCATCGCGATATGTTAGATGGTATCGAGCTATCTGATTCGATTACGCTCGATTTCCATAAGCATTATTTCCAGACCATTTCGTGTGGCGCGTTCTTGCTGAAAGACGAAGCAAACTATCGTTTCATGCATTATGAAGCGGAGTACTTGAACTCTGCCTATGATGAAGAACATGGTGTGCCGAACCTGGTATCGAAGTCACTACAAACCACGCGTCGTTTTGATGCGTTGAAATTGTGGATGACGGTTGAAGCATTAGGCGAAGAGCTTTATGGTTCAATGATCGATCACGGTGTTGGTTTGACGCGTGATGTGGCAGATTATATTAAAGTGACTGATGGTCTGGAGCTTCTGCTTGAGCCGCAATTTGCCTCGGTACTGTTCCGTGTGGTTCCAGCGGGCTATCCGGTTGAACTTTTAGATACACTGAACCAGAACGTGGCAGATGAGCTGTTTGCACGTGGTGAAGCGAATATTGGTGTGACGAAAGTCGCTCAGGTTCAATCCTTGAAAATGACGACTTTAAGCCCGGTTGCAACGCTGGATAACGTGAAGAACTTGCTGGCACTGGTGCTTGCAGAAGCGGATCGTATCAAAGATTCAATCGCTGATGGGACTTATACACCGCCAATCGCATAAGCGGTTAAGTGTGAAAAAAGGAGATCGAAAGATCTCCTTTTTTTATTTTTGAGTCATAGAATGATCAATTTCTATAGGTAGATTCATCAGAAAAATACCGAATATCTGTAATTATTTTAAGCTGTTATAAAATCGTCATCTAATTATGTAACGCTAGGGAGCAGGATTTATCCTGAGTTCAGGTTTATAAAAATTGTTACATGTCATTGGTCTAAAATTTTTTATTGAAGTGAATGACAAAAAGAACTTAATCATTGAAATCCATAAAAATTTAATCAAGAAAAAACTGCTAGATTAAAAATCACTAAATCGTAATAAAGCTGTAACTTATCTGTCATATTCTAAAATCAAAATGCAGGTATCGAAAGAAGTACAAAACTGAATAAAAAGTGGCGTACTCCAAATTGTATAAATGAGAGAGATACTAGAATGCGCTTTACAAATATAGCTTTAGCATTGGCATTAACAGGGGCAGCTGCTGTAACGACTGCACATGCAGCTCGTGACACGATTCAAATTGCAGGTTCTTCAACTGTACTTCCATATGCCAGTATCGTGGCGGAAGAATTCGGTAATACCTTCCCACAATTCAAAACACCAGTGGTCGGTTCTGGCGGTTCGTCAGGTGGTTTAAAGCAGTTCTGTAATGGCGTGGGTGATAACACCATTGATATCGCGAACTCTTCGCGTCAAATCAAATCTACCGAGCTGGCTGAATGTAAAAAGAACGGCGTTAACCAAGTATTAGAAATCAAAATCGGTTATGACGGTATCGTATTTGCTTCAAATGCTAACAAGGCTGCTTATAAGTTGCGTCCACAGCATGTCTTCGCTGCACTTGCTGCACAACTTCCATCAAATGGCAAAATGGTCGCCAATCCGTATACACGCTGGAACCAAATTGACAAAGCACTTCCGAATGAGCCGATCACGCTGGTGATTCCTGCTTCGAATCATGGTACGCGCGAAGTGTTCCAGGAGAAAATGGTGGATGCAGGTTGTGAATCGTATGCTGCAATTAAGTCTCTAGATAAAGATGCCAAGAAAAAAGCATGTACCACATTCCGTAAAGATGGCCGTGTAGTTGAAATTGCAGGCGACTATACCGAGACACTGGCGCGTTTGAAAACTTCTCCAAGTGCAGTCGGGGTGTTTGGCCTGGGCTTCTATGACCAGAACCGTGACCGCTTACGTGTTGCAACTGTGAATAATGTAGCGCCTTCTGAAAAAACGATTTTGAATGGTGCTTATCCGGTATCACGTCCATTGTTCTTCTACGTGAAAGGCGAACACTTGAAATCGATCAAAGGCCTACCACAGTTTACTGAATACTTCCTGAACAAGAAGGTATCTGGTAAGGGCTCTAAGCTGGAAAAAGCGGGTCTGATTTCAATGTCTGATAAAGAACGCGCAGCAGTCCTTGCAAATTTCAAGGCTGGTAAAGCGGTCATTGTAAAATAATCGATGATTTTGAAATCGCTGGTGGTAGGGTCAACCTACCATCGGCTTTTTGCGATAAACAAGTTTTTTCAAACCATGAAAATTGAGAAAACAGTGGAGAATACATGAATCTGCTACTTATAGGTGTGTTATTGGCCATTATGGCCATAGCCTATCAAATCGGATTAAGTAAAAGCCGTAACTTAGCAGGTAAGGGAAGCAATTCTGCAAACTTACACTCGCGTCCCGGATATTATGGTGCACTGGTGGCACTGTGGTGTGGTATCCCTGCGTTTTTAATTTTGATTGTTTGGAATATGGTTGAGCCAAGTTTTCTGGAGCAGGTGGTACTCAACCATTTGCCGCAGGATATTTCGGCCAGTCTGGATCAGGCAAGTCTTGGCGTTGTGGTTGATCGCGTTCAGGCACTTGCATCAGGTTTTGGTGTCAGTGATACACCTGCAGCCTATGAACTGGCCGCTGCCGAGCAGCTGGCGAAGTTTTCGACCATCGGCACTTTTGCCAAGCTCGCAGTGGTGATTTCGGCTGCACTGGCCGGACTGGTCTGGGCCAAAAAACGTATTAGCCAGGAATTCCGCGCACGTAACCAAGTCGAAAAAATGATTAATATCGGCTTGGCACTGTGTTCAGGTGTGGCGATTCTGACTACTCTCGGAATTGTGATGTCGATGTTTGGCGAGGCGATGCGTTTCTTCAGCTTCGTCAGTCCACTGGATTTCTTCTTTGGTACCGAATGGAACCCGGGTTTTAGTACTTCTGGCAGTGCCGAGGGCAGTTACGGTTTATTGCCACTGCTGTGGGGTACGCTCATGGTCAGTGCGATCGCACTTTTGGTTGCCGTACCGGTCGGTCTGATGATTGCGATCTATCTGGCAGAATATGCATCACCGCGCTTCCGCTCTTGGGCAAAACCTACGATTGAAGTGTTGGCGGGTATTCCTACGATTGTTTATGGTGTCTTTGCCTTGATGATCATCGGTCCATTTCTTAAAGCCATGGGTGCCATGGTCGGACTCGAAATTAATGCCACCAGTGCGCTGACCGCGGGTCTGGTGATGGGCATCATGATTATTCCATTCGTATCTTCTCTATCCGATGACATTATTACCCAGGTGCCACGTGCCTTACGTGATGGTTCTCTGGGGCTAGGTGCAACCAAATCTGAAACGATCCGTCAGGTGGTTTTACCTGCAGCTTTGCCGGGTATTATTGGTGCGTTCCTGTTGGCAGCATCCCGTGCAATTGGTGAAACCATGATCGTGGTACTTGCAGCGGGGAACAGTCCGCAGCTGCATGCCAATCCACTTGAAGCCGTATCTACGGTCACCATTACCATCGTCAATCAATTAACAGGTGATACCGACTTTGCCAGTCCGCAAGCACTTGTGGCCTTTGCCCTGGGACTGACCTTATTTGTGATTACCCTAGGTTTGAACATTGTTGCACTGATCATCGTGCGTAAATATCGTGAGCAATACGACTAATGAGTACTTCAAATACAACGCCTGTGGATCAGCGTGTTGATCCATCCGTCGCTGCCGAGCTGCGTGAAAAGCGTAAGAAGACCATTCAAAGCTCTTTGGGGCGACGTCATCGTAAAGAAAAAACATTCCGTCTATTTGGTTTCTCTGCGGTATTGGCCGGTCTGTTCTTTGTGGTATTGCTCTTCGGCAGTATTTTATCCAAAGGTTTGCCTGCCTTCTGGCAAAGCAGCATGAGTTTGCCGATTCATTTCGATCCGGCCATTGTAGAGATTGGTCCAAAACCCAAGCCAGCTGCGGGGGAGTCTCCGGCGCAGTTTGAAGAGCGTATGATTGCCTGGCAAATGGATGTCGGCATGGTGGACTGGGATGCACTGATCATCAACGGCATGATCGCCAGAGACAGCAAGCTGGAAAGTCAGCGTGATGAACTGGGTTATTTATATACCAGTTCTGAGGCTTATCGCTTACGTGACATGGTCATGAATGATCCAAGTCTGGTCGGTCAAAGCACAGAGGTTAAAATTCTGGCAGATGCCAATGTCGATGTCTGGCTGGCGGGTAATATTGATCGTTCGTTACCAGCAGAACAGCAACAACTCAGTCCTGAAGTACGCCAGGTGGCGGACGAGATGAAAGCCTCAGGTGTAATCGAAAACAGTTTCAATACTAATATTTTTACCAGCCCTGACTCGCGTAGTTCACCGGCAACGTCAGGTCTGGCAGGCGCTTTCATGGGCTCACTGTTCATGATGATGATCGTGATCTTTATCTCGATTCCAATTGGGGTGGCATCTGCGATCTATCTGGAAGAGTTTGCGCCGAAAAACTGGATTACCGATATTGTCGAAGTCAACATCAACAACCTGGCAGCAGTCCCATCGATTGTGTTTGGTTTGCTGGGTGCCGCGATCTTTATTGGCTGGATGCATTTACCGCTATCGGCCCCTCTGGTCGGTGGTCTAGTGCTGAGTCTGATGACTTTGCCAACTGTCATCATCACCACACGTGCATCGCTTAAAGCGGTTCCACCTTCGATTCGTCAGGCAGCGTTGGGCTTGGGTGCTTCACGACTACAAACGGTTTTTCATCATGTCTTGCCATTGGCTTTGCCGGGTATTTTAACTGGTGCTATTATCGGGGTCGCGCAAGCATTAGGGGAAACTGCACCATTGTTATTAATCGGGATGAGTGCTTTTGTTGCCAGCGTTCCAGCCACACCATTTGATCAGTCTACAGCGTTACCTGTGCAGATTTTCTTATGGCAGGGCAATGAGTTACGTAACTTCTTTGAAGGGCGTACCGCAGCAGCAATTATTGTACTTCTGGCCATGATGATCAGCTTGAACAGTCTGGCCATCTGGTTACGTAAAAAGTTTGAAGTCCGTTGGTAATAGGGGCAGAATCATGAACACAACTGTTATTCAAAACTCCTTAAAAAAGGATCAATCCGTGAATCCACAACAGACACAATTCACTAATGATGAGGCTACACCAAAGCCAGCAACATCGTTTGTCTCCCAATTCGATATGCAAAGTAGCAGCAAAAAAGATGAAAAGTCGACAAATGTGAAACTGAGTACATCTGATGTGCATGTGTACTATGGTGAAGCGGAAGCGATTAAAGGCATTGACCTGAACATTTATGAAAATGAAGTGATTGCTTTTATTGGGCCATCAGGCTGTGGTAAGTCAACCTTTCTGCGTACCCTAAACCGCATGAATGACACCATTGACAGTTGTCGTGTGACCGGTAAAGTCATGCTGGACAATCAGGACATTTATGATCCAAACCTGGATGTGGTCTTGCTACGTGCTCAAGTCGGTATGGTATTCCAGAAGCCCAACCCGTTTCCAAAGTCTATTTTTGACAACGTTTCTTACGGCCCGAAATTACATGGTCTTGCACGTGATAAATACGATCTTGAAGAAATTGTCGAAGGCAGTTTGCGTAAAGCCGGTTTGTGGGAAGAAGTAAAAGACCGTTTGAATCAGCCGGGAACAGGTTTGTCAGGTGGTCAGCAGCAACGTTTATGTATCGCGCGTACCATCGCAGTTTCGCCTGAAGTGATTCTGATGGATGAACCATGTTCTGCGCTGGATCCAATTGCAACAGCAAAAGTAGAAGAGCTGATTTCTGAGCTTTCAACTCAATATACCATTGCGATTGTAACCCACTCCATGCAACAGGCAGCGCGTGTATCTGACCGTACTGCGTATTTCCATCTGGGTGATTTAATTGAGGTGAATGCGACCGAAAAAGTCTTTACCCAACCAGATCATCAATTGACTGAAGCTTATATTACAGGGCGTTTTGGTTAATACGATTTTAAAAATAAATCTTTTAAAACAGAATCTTAGGATTCTGTTTTTTTTTGTTATGTTCTATAAGTTTTTTAAAAATTATAATGACAATGCAACAGACCCCTGAATTTAAAGAAAAAGCTAAACTGACGCAAATCGCGATGAAAGATATGTTCTATGTGCTTTTTGGAACGGCTTATATGCATCAATATTTTGATTTAGTGATGGTGCTGTTCAGTATCATATTAGCCTTGATTGTCCCTTATGAAGGCTTGTTCATTACTTCACAAAGTCAGGGAATGACCAACTATCATCGTTGGCTCTATGACGTGTTTGTGATCGTGAATACTTTCTTGGGCTTTGTGATTTTTTATATGTTAAAGCATCAAAAATATAATATTGAAGTTAAACAAAAATGGCGTGTTTATATTACAGCACATGCTCAATTTAAATTTCATCGTTATCTAAAAGTACAAGAGAAGGGCAAGAAACCATTAATGCATACGCGTTTTGGTGAATACTTCTTTGTGCTTATTACGATCATTTTTTTTATTGCGGTATATTCATTGATGACCCCTTCGGGGACAAGTCATCGAGGTTTTATTATATTAACCTGGTGGCCAATGAATGCTTTGATTATAGCTGTAATCTATACACTTTTATTTATTTGGTATTTTCGTTTGTTCGCGATTCATGAAATTATGAATTAATATAAATTATTGATTCGTCGTGGACATGCTTGGCAACAAGATCAATAAATGCTGTTGAAAAAATCAGAATTGACCTAATCTAAGGATATAAGCCGAATTAAATAGAGAATAGATTTTTTATGTTATTTCATAGTCCGAAACTGCCCGCTGAAATCCGTGTCAGTCATTTAAATGCGCGTATCAATGAACAACGAAAAAAAATAGCGCAAACGACTGGCTCTAAACTGGAGCTTTTGCAGTTGTCACAACAGCTGTCAAAAGAAGCACGTGCACGCAAGAAAACCAATCAAAAAATCTATGTCTTGGACTTTAAAGGCGATATGGCCGCTTCTGCGGTCGAAAGTTTACGTGAAGAAATTACCCTGATTTTATCCACGGCTAAAGCGGGCCGTGACCGTGTTGTGGTGCGTTTAGAAAGCCCGGGTGGTATGGTGCATGGCTACGGTCTGGCCGCTGCTCAACTGGTACGTTTACGTGATGCCGGTTTTCACTTGACCATCTGTGTCGATAAAGTAGCGGCCAGTGGCGGTTATATGATGGCGTGTATCGCAAATGAAGTTGTGTCTGCACCATTTGCGATTGTCGGTTCGATTGGGGTGGTGGCTCAAGTGCCTAACTTTAACCGTCTGCTGAAAGACAATAAAATCGACTTTGAACTCTATACCGCAGGTCAGTACAAACGTACCGTGACCATGTTTGGTGAAAACACCGAAGAAGGGAAGGCCAAGTTTGAAGAAGAGTTACAGCAAACGCATGCCTTGTTCAAACATTTTGTAGAAAAATACCGTCCGCAGCTGAATGTGGGAAAAGTGGCAACCGGTGAGCATTGGTATGGTCGTGATGCACTGGATTTAAATCTGGTAGATAAACTGCAAACTTCAGATGAATATTTACTGCACTTGCTGACGCAACATGATGTTTATTCGATCCAGACCCGCAAGAAACCAACCTTGGGTGAAAAGCTGGGTTTACAGGCAGCGCAAATTGCGGATTCATTGATTCCAACCGTAATGAATAAGGTCATGGAAAGCTTAAGCAAAGCCAATGCAAATCTGGTACAGATGCGCGATCCTAAACTCTAATTCAGTTAAAATTGAATATATATTAAAGCTCACTGCGGTGAGCTTTTTTATGCCTTAGGTTATTGTTAGTATGCTATAAAAGATCTAATTCAATGCGGCTTTTACTGGCATGCTCACCCTTATTCTTGTTTTAGGTTTTCTGACTATCGCGATCTGTCCGATAGCATGTGCATTGTACGCTGAAGCCAAGTTACAAAATGAAGATCAAAAAAAACTTTTATTTTGGCTGGGTTTTATCCCAGGGACATGTCTCTTTATTCTATATGCTGTGTTAAAGCCAGATGATCCGCCTGTTATTCCATCGAAGGCATGTGGTGTGGTGCAGTCTTATCAGGTGCATAAAACTCGAGGTGGTAAGGAGTTTGAAGGTGTGATTATTCGCTTTGATGGTGCTCAATATAGTCGCCATTTACTCTTCGATCAGCATCTAGAGAAAATGCCGAAAGCTCAAAAGGTCTGCTTTGAATATTTAGATAAGTTCAAATATCCACATTTGTCAGAATCTAAGTTTGTTCAATGGATTGAACCAACTGAAATGCAAAACATCCCTACAGCTAATCGGATAAAATAAAGCATATTTTATTGTTAGAGCAGAAACATGGCTATAGCTGAAGCATATCTTGCAACACAAAACTGTTATTTTAATTACGAGTTTGAAGAATTGAACTTGAATGATTTCCCAGAAGAATTTTCTATTTCTCTACGTGGGATGATGTATAGACATGAAATTCAATATCCTGATGCAAGCTATTTTATTTATTACAGCGAAATGTTGACGGGTAATGAACTGCAAAAAATGAAAGATGACTGGATGCAATATTGCCCACTCCCATAATTGCAGAATATGAATGTAATAGTTGAGTACAAACCTTAATTCAATGAGATTTTGATTTTAAAAGCTCACTTCGGTGGGCTTCTTTGTAAGAGCATGAGACTACCCGTAAATATCGCGCCTAATGTGGCAAGCAAGATGTCTTTATGCGCATCCCAGCTATCACCTTGCTGTCCATTATAGTTCTCCGCTTCTTCGGGAGATAAGCCAATCGCGATCAACCATTCCAGCCATTCATAGATCATGCTACTGGCCACCACAAACTGAATCACCAGCAGGAAAATGACCACAGGTTTTTGCTGCGGCAACCAGACCTGAAACAGGCGATAGAAAATGGGGTAAAGGAGTAATCCGTAGGCCAGATGAACAAAACGGTCAAACATATTGCGTGACCAATGCATTGCTTCATTCAGATGAAAGCCAAAAATCTGCTCAATCCACTGGTTATAAGGCACATAGGAATACAGATAGTGTGCAGCAATCACATGAACAATCAGGAAAAGGATATATAAATTAAAACTTAAAAAATGCAGCCCAATTTTATATAGACAGACCAGCAGCATGATAAGCATGAAAGCTGTACCGGCCTGATGCAAGAGATAAGCTTCCAGTTCTAAAGGATGAATACTGGCCAATATAATAGCAAGAATTAAAATGCCCAGGCTCGCATAATGCTTGGCGGAAAGTCGCTGCTCAATCATGTCGTTATGATGAAATATCGTTTTTAGAATAAAATACATTATAAATAAAAAGGCGAAGCCTGAGCTTCGCCTTTTGGTCTTATTTTAAATTAGATTTTAGCAATCAGCTCAGCCACTTGTTTGGCCTGTTCAGCAGCATTACCTGTATAAGAAGCAGGTGTCATTTCAGCTAGACGCGCACGATCAGCAGCTGGAACCGCTTCTAACTCGTTACCGTTTACGAAATCAACCATCATGTCGCGAGTCATGGCTTGACCACGAGTCAGGGCTTTTAGTTTTTCGTATGGTTTTTCAACGTTGTAACGACGCATTACAGTTTGAATTGGTTCAGCCAATACTTCTTGCGCATTGTCCAAGTCTTCATTGATACGCGCAGCGTTCAACTCAAGTTTGCCAACACCTTTAGAGCAAGCTTCAAAAGCAATTAAGCTTTGCGCAAAACCAACACCCATGTTGCGAAGCACAGTAGAGTCAGTAAGGTCACGCTGCCAGCGAGAAATTGGCAGTTTTTCACCTAAGTGGGCAAGTACCGCGTTTGCAATACCCAAGTTACCTTCAGAGTTTTCGAAGTCGATCGGGTTAACTTTATGCGGCATGGTTGAAGAACCGACTTCACCTTCTTTCAGTTTTTGCTTGAAGAAACCAAGAGAGATATAGCCCCAAACGTCACGGTTAAAATCGATCAGAATAGTGTTGAAACGACGCAGCGCATCAAACAGTTCTGCCATGTAATCGTGTGGCTCGATCTGAGTAGTGTACGGGTTAAAATCTAGACCCAAAGACTCTACAAATGCTTGTGAATGCGCAGGCCAGTTGATGTCTGGGTAAGCAGAGTAGTGCGCATTGTAGTTACCTACTGCACCATTGATTTTGCCCAGTAGCTCAACATTTTTGAACTGTTTGATTTGACGTGCAAGGCGGTAAGCCACGTTCGCCATTTCTTTACCCAAAGTCGTCGGGCTTGCAGTTTGGCCATGAGTACGAGACAACATTGGCTGGTCTGCATGCTTCTCAGAAAGCGCAACGATTGAATCAATGATTTGCTGCATAGATGCAACCAGTACATCACGACCGCTTTTCAGCATCAAGGCATGCGACAGGTTGTTAATATCTTCAGATGTACATGCAAAGTGAATAAATTCACCGGCATTTTTAAGTTCATCGATATTGGCGATTTTTTCTTTCAGGAAATATTCAACCGCTTTAACGTCGTGGTTGGTGGTGCGTTCGATCTCTTTGATGCGATTAGCATCATTTTCAGAAAAATCGCTCACAATCGCATCAAGCGCTGCATTAGTTTCGCCTGAAAACGCCGGTACTTCAGTAATTTCCGGGTGGTTTGCAAGCGCTTGTAACCAACGCACTTCAACAGTCACACGAGCATGGATTAAACCAAACTCAGAAAGAAAGGGACGTAGAGCATCACATTTGCTCGCGTAACGTCCATCTAATGGAGAAAGTGCAGTTAAAGCGTTCATATCGATTCCTTAGATTTTGGAATTAAACGTAAAACGAAACACGTGCAGCATCAGTTAAACCACCTGAAACTGTAAACGCGCCAGATTCTGAATATCTTGTAGCAACTTGCGTTTGCCAAATACCATGCCCCAAGAGCTGCCACCGAGCTGACGCCACAGATGCGCCATTTGCAAACCGGTAAATAAAGAAGCGCGGATCCGGTTGGTGTGTCCGGCATCTTTAAAGGCTTCGGCATTACCACGCACCATAATGCGCGGATTAATCTGTCCGGCAGTATCGACATAGGTTTGAGCGAGATTGGCAATGATGCTGGGGTGCAGGTAATTATTATCGAAGAAGGAGAGCTGTCTGAGAATTTTCTGTTGGGACTGTTCAATAATTTCAACAAATTTGGGATTGCTATAGACCTTCTTTTCTAACTGAAGAAGTGCCATCGCATAGCTCATGGGAAGTTTAGTGCTGGAAAGTTTTGGAATTCTGGATTTTGGAGAAGTATTGAAGGGTTGAATAATGCTGCTTTCTAATGTTTTTAAACCTAAGGAAATATCGGCCAGTTGATTAAAAAAGTCGAGCGTCTGGGCATTCTGATTGCTGCCGGGACGGATATTAAGACTGGCTCTAATCAACTGTTCAAAATAAAAGTTACCACTTTCACCAATGCTTTGCTGACCCGTCAATGCGGTCATATGGGTCAGCTGGGTGGCCTGAAACACACCCGCTAATGCCAAAGCACGATTTTGACGAGTATTCAACGTTGTGGCCGGTTGAAATGGTAACTCCGTCATGCCGAATTCATCCTTTTATAAAATCAGGTTTAGGTGCATTGGTATGATGAATCACACCACCCCCTAAACAAACTTCACCTGAATAGAACACCACGCTTTGACCCGGGGTCACTGCACGTTGAGGTTCATCAAACTCAACACGAACACCATTCAGTGATTCTGAATCTTGATACACAGTACATGCTTGATCAGTCTGACGGTAACGGGTTTTTGCTGTGCAACGGAAACCTGTTTCAGGAATATCCTGCTCACCTGCGACCCAGTCAATCGCCTCACTCCAAAGTGTAGTACTTTGCATGAGTGGGTGTTCATGGCCTTGGCCGACCACCAGGCGATTACCTTCGATATCTTTATGTAATACGAACCAGGCACCTTCAGCGACGCCTTTCATACCACCAATACCAATGCCACCGCGTTGACCGAGCGTATAGTACATTAAGCCGTGATGATCACCAACCTCTTTACCATCTTCCAGCACGATTTTTCCCGGTTGAGCAGGTAAATATTGCTTTAAAAAGTCATTAAATCGGCGCTCACCAATAAAACAGATGCCAGTCGAATCTTTTTTCTTGGCCGTGACCAGATCTAATTCTTCTGCAATTTTACGGACTTGTGGCTTTTCAATTTCACCAACAGGGAACAGGGTCTTATTAATTTCACGACCATGGACAGCATGCAGGAAGTAAGTCTGGTCTTTGTTATTGTCCACACCACGTAATAAAGGTGCATATTCTTCACCACGTGAGTTGGTCATGGTTTCACCACGACGACAATAGTGACCTGTGGCAATAAAGTCTGCACCCAAGTTAATCGCGTGATCTAAGAAGGCACGGAATTTAATTTCTTTATTACATAAAATGTCTGGGTTTGGCGTACGGCCAGCCGCATATTCCGCCAGGAAATGTTCAAAGACACGGTCCCAATATTCCATGGCAAAGTTTGCAGTATGCAGCTTAATGCCGATTTTGTCGCAAACGGCCTGAGCATCGGCAAGGTCATCCATCGCCGTGCAATATTCTGTGCCGTCATCTTCTTCCCAGTTTTTCATGAAAAGACCTTCAACCTGATAACCTTGTTGAAGTAAAAGGGCAGCAGAAACAGATGAATCTACACCACCTGACATACCGACGATGACACGTTGTTGCATAGGATTAGGCATCCAAATTTGAAATTAAGGGAGAATTTTGGTGCTCGTAAATGAGCGATAAAGGGTATTTTTGACCTGAAAGCGCATCTTGCACGGCTTTAATCACCAATGGACTACGCGCACGAGCAGATTCAATCAGTTCATCGAGCGTCATCCAGACTGCGCCGACAATATCTGTATCTAAAGTGGCATTTGGGTCATAGTCAATGGATTTGGCTAAAAAGCAGAAACGAAAATATGTACGATCCGGGAACATCGGTGGGGTATAGGTATACATTCCTAACAGATGAGTCACTTCAACCCTATGTCCGGTCTCTTCCATGGTTTCACGAATGGCGGCTTCAATAATGGTTTCACCGCATTCAACATGACCTGCTGGCTGATTAAATACCGTGTGTGTCACACCTTCTGTATGTTCTTCTACAAACAGGAATTTTCCGTCTTTTTCAACGACAGTTGCGACAGTGACATGAGCAGTCCAAGCGGTCATAAAGCAGCACCATGGAAAAGGATGCACTATTGTATAAAATTTTGGGGTGTGTGGCTATGATGAGAGGGGGTTTCTTTGATTGTTTAAATGATTGTGATTAGAGGTTTTAAGATGAATGGGATTCTACCATGTAGGAATCAGTGCTATTAATGTGTTTTGATCTTCGCTTATCAGAAAGTGGATGAGTTTAAAAAGTGTACTAGAAAGGAAGTGGGGGGCAGGGAATTATCAATTAAAAGCTCAAATTTAACCTGAAAGATCCAATAAAAAAATGTATAACTGTCAGCTCAGGTTTGAGCTAATACAGATCATTCACTGTTTCAATCAATTCTCTTTTACAAGGCAATTGTTTTTCTTCTTCAGTATGAACGGGTTTGTTTTTCATATTCCTGCGTGATGGGGGCAATATTTTTAGTCTTCTGGCTGCTAAAGCTTCAGCTTTGCTCAAATAGCCTTATCTCCGAGTAAAACTCCTTTTAATTCTTGAGTTAAAGATTCCAGTACAGCAACATCGTGAACATTTCCCGATCTAAGTTTGGGATTAATAATTTCACCTAAATTGTTGATAATCAGATGTAATTTAAAACCATAGAACCATAGAACCATAGAACCATAGAACCATAGAACCATAGAACCATAGAACCATAGAACCATAGAACCATAGAACCATAGAACCATAGAACCATAGAACCATAAAACCACCCGGTACTACTTTTCCCACGACCCGCTAAGCCTTTAAATACACGATGTCTTTGAATTCGAAGATTATGGCAAACAACCAATTTAGTGGAATCAATAATGCTGATCCTTGTATCTTTTCTTTTAACTTGATGGAAGAAACTATTCAAAGCTTGTAAACAACGAGGCATGCTTTCAATAAAGCGGTTGTAGCTAAGAAGTTGAGAAAAAGCGGATTTCCAGAATGGAACGATCATTTGGCAATAAAAATATTTGAAGAATCTAAACCCGGATTGATGAAATAAAATGACAATCGTCATTGCTTCAGACAAGCTTAAGGCTGACTTTTTCAACCTAGATTTTTGATCAGAAATTAAAAATTTCTCTAAAGACTCATTAAATTTTTTGCAAAAATCGTCCAATATACAAAATAATTCGGTAATATGGGCCATTGAAAAGCTTTTTTTTACAATTTTTTCTTTAAAACCAACATGTTATAAATTTAGGGCTTTTTTCTACTCTTTTTTTATATCAAAATCAGGTTAGATAAACTTTTTACAGACAGGTTTGGGTAACCTAGCAGTATGAGAATAAAAATAACAAATAGAACACACTTTTCAAGAATTATAATAAAAAATACTAATTAATTAACTTTTATTGTATTATTTATGTGATTTTAACGTAATTCATTCTCTTCTAATTTGATTTATGAGTTTGTAGCTACTTAATAAGCGGCTTTGAATTTATCTATTTGAGACTTTTATATGC
>NZ_CP078068.1:795658-826471 GCF_019195275.1 Acinetobacter sp. F9 | reverse complement strand
AAAAAATGGGTAAAAAATAATCAAAAAAATAAAATTAAAAACAGAAAATACGGATTAAAAAAAGAAGATCCCCATCAAAAAGAAGATCTTCTTTGTTTATTTTAACTTAAGCTGATTTTCTATAAATATTGGCCTGAATCCACAGATTTCCACGAATATATTGACCAATCTGGAAATTTTTATGCTGCTCATTCCGCGTTGCAATCCGGATCAAGGTGGCTGGTTGACCTTCATCATGAATCAGTGTGACATCATACAGGGTATAGTCCTGATCCATAAACTGCATGGCAGTTTTACCGACAATATTGCCCTGAAACCAGGCTTCATCTTCCTGGCCCATGGTTTCACCATAAAGATAAGCCACCATTTTAGAGAAATCTACAGTAACAGGTGCTTTATCTTCTTCTGACTGTGGCTGCCAGGCATCAATCTGTTCCTGCAAATTATCGGGTGCCACGCCTTGGTTGGCTGCCAGAATATCATTCAAGGCACGGTGATGCTTGATCGAAGCCGGATCATCCACCACCAGATGTTCATGGTCAGCCACTGCTTCAAGCTCATAGGCCCAAGCATTCAGATTCACCACATAGGACTGGTCTTTTTCATAATGCGGATGATTGACGCTATACAGACTATCGAAAGCATAAATAATATTGTTGGCACCCAGATTCAGACGTAATACCGCCTGAGTATTGGATTTGCAGGAAATAATTCGGTCGATGGTCGCTTTGACCTGATAAGGACTGTCAAAGCAGGGGAATGCAGTTTTTACGGCCTGTGGCTTATTATTTTCTATGGCGATCACTTGGCTCAATTGCACCGCAGCTTTACTCGGCCCCTGAATCAGCCAGGTATTTTCATCCATATCACATTCTTGTGTGCAAATGCCCATCGGCATAATAGGCGCATCAAGAGCTTTGCCTAACCACTGTGGCACATCTGTACCTGGATTCTCGGTGAGTAATGTCCAGTGTTCGACGTGACTACCGAAATTCTGATCATCAATGGTGATGATCTCTGGGCTATTCTGATTTTTCATATGCACAATTGATCTTGGATGACTTATTTATAGTTAATCGAGGGTCATTACGATTTTTCAAGTCAATCGAATGAATTTTCAAATTAAATGCAGTCAATTTTTTTTCTAGACTGAATCACAGTTACGGCTCAAATCAAATAGATTCAAAAAAACATGAGCGACAGCAGCGATGAAAATGCAACGATTTAATCATCAACCTGATCCTCTCAATTTGCTAGAATACCCAGGATTTATACCTTAATGGGAAACCCTGTGTTGCCATTCAAACTTTGGGTCGATGCTGATGCATTACCCCGTATTTTAAGAGATGTGATTATCCGTGCGTCGGATCGCTATCAGTTGGAAGTGACTTTTGTGGCCAATCAGTCGGTGGGCATTACGCCTTCAGTCCGGATTAATTCAATTCAGGTGATGAGTGGCGCTGATGCTGCAGATAAAGAGATTATTCTGCGCATGAAAGAGCATGATATTGTCATGACCCAAGATATTCCCCTGGCGGCAGAAGTGATTGAAAAGGGCGGGATTGCCATTCATCCACGCGGTGAAGTGTATACCACGGCCAATGTCAAAGCACGTTTACATCTAAGAGACTTTATGGATAGTTTGCGTGGTGCCGGTGTGCAAACGGGTGGGCCACCTCCGATTTCAGAGCGGGATAAGCGTGAATTTTCAAGCGCACTGGATCAAACCATTCAAAAACAAAAACGTAAAACATCTGCACTTTAAGAGCAATCGCGCATGTCAACACACACCAATATGGTTGTGACCTATCTTTTATTGGTTTTTATCTGGGCCACTACACCGCTAGCCATTGTCTGGAGTGTGAGCGATCTGCATCCGCTCTGGGCACTGGCTCTGCGATTTTTTCTGGCATTGCCTTTTGCATTTATCTTGTTGTGGCTGTTTAAAACCCGTTTTCCTGTCGATTCTCTCTCGATGCACAGTTATCTGGCTGGAGCTTGCAGTTTTATTGGCTCGCAGATTTTTACCTATCTGGCCACGGATTATCTCAGCTCAGGCATTATTGCGCTGATGTTTGGTCTGGCACCTATTATTACCGGATTGATTGGCCGTTTCGTGTTTCAGCTCAAGCTCTATCCTTCACAGTGGTGCGGGATGGCGATTGCCCTGACTGGTTTGGCGGTGATTTGCCTCGGTGGCAAAGACCAGCACATTCAGCCAATCGGTATTGGTCTGATGCTACTGAGTGTGTTTATTTATTGTGTTTCGATGTTTTGGGTCAAAAAAGTCAATGCACCCTTACAACCGATGGCGCAAGCGGCCGGTTCCATTGCAGTTTCAGCAGTCATGGCCTGTGCCATGTTGCCATTTATCTGGCAATTTGCGCCGACCCAGATCCCACAGGCTAAATCGCTGATTGGACTCAGTTATGCTGTAATCATGGCTTCCTTAATTGCCATGTTCTGCTATTTTAGACTGGTGCAGAAAATCAAGGCGACCACTTTGTCATTGACCACTGTATTGACGCCGATGCTGGCCTTATTTGTCGGGGTAATTCTGAATGATGAAAAATTATCGGGTGGGGCTGTCTTCGGTGTTGTTATCTTGCTGGCTGGTTTGTTGCTATATTTTTCCAGAGAAATTAAAGCGAGCTATGCAGCTCGCCTTCCATCCAGTATTCACAATGACTAAATCAGTGATTTAAGCAAAGTTGGCTTTGACACATTCACCCAGTTTGACACGGTCTTGTGGGTGCATGGTAATGAAATAAGCACCGGTCCGGAATTTGCTATTTTCTTCTTCACGACTGTAGGCCACCTGGGCGGTTGCCGCAATATGGAAGAAATTTTCCGGGTGGCTTAAAGTCACGTGCAGATGGGTGCCTTCAGTGATGGGGCGGTCACTAAAGAAACTAAAACCGGTTTCCGAAAAGTTCACCTGCTCTGGTACAGGTAACATGCTTTGTACAATTGCGTCATACAAAGAACCGGTAATAAGGTTTAATTTTTGGTTGAATAAGGATAAGATTCGAGCAATTTGTTGATCTTTTTCAGATAATTGTTCTAATTCGTAGTTAACCGCATGATCAAATTGATCTAGCTCTGCAAGTAGTAGAAAATAGCGGGGCAAGACGAAGTTAGAGTCATAAGGATCATTTAAGGCAACATCATCGGAAATAATCTGATAATTAATTCGTAAGGCAGCATCGATGCGAGACATAACGCGTCTTTCCGTGTATCCGTTTGGATGCTGTACATTTTCCATAATTTATTACCTCGGACTAGATGGTTATGTTTAAACCAATCTCGCTGTATATAGGGTTGAAATATACTCGCGCACGGCGTAGTAACCACTTCATTTCTTTTATTGCATTGGTCTCAATGATCGGTCTCACGCTCGGTGTAGCAGTCCTCATTACAGTTTTGTCTGTGATGAATGGGTTTGACCGAGAGTTGAAAAATCGTGTCTTGGGAATGATACCTCAAGCTACTGTTTCTTCAACGCAAATTCTAACAAATTGGCCCGAACTTGCAAAGCAGATTGAGCAGCATGAGCATGTCCAGGGGGTTGCACCATTTACCCAATTACAGGGCATGCTGACGGCACAGGGACAGGTTGCCGGGATTATGGTCAGCGGGATTGAACCCGAGTATGAGAAAAAAGTATCCATTATACAAAACCATATGGTCGAGGGCAGTATTGATAGCCTGAAAAAAGGTGAATTTGGTATTGTTCTGGGTAAGCAGATGACCGATGCCATGGGGGTTGGTTTAAACGATAATATTACCCTGGTATTGCCAGAGGCAACCCCTTCACCAGCAGGTGTGGTGCCTCGTTTCAAACGCTTTAAAGTGGTAGGAATTTTCAGTATTGGTGCTGAAGTCGACTCGATGATGGGATATATCGCTTTAAATGATGCTTCAACTTTGTTGCGCCTACCAGATGGTGCACAAGGCGTGCGTTTAAAACTGGATGATATTTTTGTCGCACCGCAAGTGTCTCAGGAAATCGTGCGAGATTTACCAGCCAACTTCTACGCATCTGACTGGACCTATACCCATGGTAATCTGTTCAGCGCGATCCAGATGGAAAAAGCCATGGTCAGCTTGTTATTATTCCTGATTGTGCTGGTAGCGGCATTTAATATCGTTTCATCACTGGTGATGGTGGTGACGGATAAAAAATCGGACATTGCGATTTTACGGACTTTGGGTGCTTCGCCTGCCACTATTACCAAAATCTTTATGGTGCAAGGTACGGTGATTGGGGTGATTGGGACATGTGCCGGCGCAATCCTCGGGATTATTGCAGCGACCAGTATCAGTAGCTTTATCGGCTGGTTAAACAATACTTTGGGTCTGAATATGTTTGATGCCTATTTTATCAATTATCTACCTTCTTATTTGCGCTGGCAGGATGTCTTGGTCATTGTCGGCTTATCATTGGCCTTAAGTTTTGTCGCGACGATTTACCCCGCTTTACGTGCAGCAAAAATTCAACCGGCAGAGGCTTTGCGTTATGAGTAATCTGATTTTAGATGCCCAGAATATTCACAAATCCTTTACCGATGGCAAAGCCACCGTCGATGTGATTCGAGGCTTGTCGCTGCAGGTCAAAGCGGGTGAGTTTGTCTCGATTGTCGGTTCAAGTGGTTCTGGTAAAAGTACCTTATTGCATGTTTTGGGTGGACTGGATCGGCCAACATCAGGGCAAGTGATGGTCAATGGTCGCCGTTTCGATACCCTGTCTGAAGCAGAACGCGGCTATGTGCGCAATGAGCATTTGGGTTTTGTGTATCAGTTTCATCATCTGTTGCCAGAGTTTACGGCACTGGAAAATGTAGCCATGCCCCTGATGCTCCGCGATAATGTGAAATTTAAAGAAGCCAAACAGCAGGCTGAATACTTGCTGGAGCGGGTTGGTCTTTCGCATCGTCTGACACATAAGCCAGGTGAATTATCTGGAGGTGAGCGCCAGCGTGTGGCCTTAGCGCGTGCAGTGGTGGGCAAACCTAAACTGATGATGGCGGATGAACCGACCGGAAATCTGGATCGTAAGACTGCAGCAAAGATTTTTGAACTGCTCACCGAATTGCAACGTGAATTCAATATGGCGATGCTGATTGTGACGCATGATGAACAACTGGCACATGCAGCAGACCGAATTTTACATATGCAGGATGGTCTGTGGGTCACACCCTAAATCAAGAGAATATTCGCATTTGATTGAAGCTCACTCCGGTGGGCTTTATTATTGGGTGAAATAATAACCATAAAGAATAAGATCCAATGTTGCAGTGGCTGTGTATCGGCTGGATTTTAGGTCTGGCCTGTATGGGGAAAAGTTTTCTGTTTGTTCAACTGAGCAGCACGGTCGTTCTAATCGCGGTATTACTGTGGTATCTGGGTTGCCGTAAATTAAAGCACATTTTCAACACACCATTCAGTAATTTGGTCATGACTGGTTCAAGCCTGTTGTTAGGATTATTTCTAGGCCATGGCTATGCCAATCTGCAACTGTCTGAACGCTTGTCGACGCGTGAACATGAAGTCTCCGAAAAACAGATCGTGGTGCATATCAAAGACCTGAATAAGCTTGGTGAGCAGAATATCCAGCAAGCTCTGCATGTGCTCAGTCCTGATGGCAGTACAGTTAAATGGATGGGCTTTTTGCCTGTCCAAGAACCCGTGACTCAATCCAGTTTGATAAATACGCAGATAAAGCAGCACTCCCTTGAACTTGGACGATATTACTTAATTCAAGGCCAAATCCGACCTCATCATAGTTATGCCACCCCCGGATCTTTTGACGCTGAAAAGTGGGCATTACAGCAAAATATCATGGCCGGTTTCCGAATCAAGAGCATTCAGGAGTTACAACCGCAACAACTTTATGCGCTTGGTCATGGCAAATATTTACGCCAGCAGCAAAATTTAAGTCCGCGAATTTTACTTTGGGTAGAGCGGCAGCGACTGGCATTAAGAGAATTTGTAGCCAGGCAACCCGTACAGCATAAAGGTTTGTTATTGGCCTTATTAAGCGGTGATGAAAGCCTGTTAGATCCAGCGACAGAGCGACAATTCCAGCGTTTTGGTATGAGCCATTTATTAGCCATTTCCGGGCCGCACGTTCTGATCTTTGCCTTGATGGTCTGTGGTACTTTGCAATATCTGATTTCAAGATTTATGCCGCATATTTATCTGAAATGGCCAAGGCAGTATTTTTTGAGCCTGCCTTTTTTACTATGTGTCTTGCTGTACTGCGCCTTTGTGGGCTTTGAAATTCCAGCGCTACGCACTTTATTGATCTGCGTGATTGTGACCTTTACCTTGTTGCTCAGGCAAAATGTGCAAGCTTTAAAATTACTGATTCTGAGTGCTGCCTTATTATTGCTCTTTGATCCTTTCAGTATTTTGTCGGCTGCATTCTGGCTGTCTTATGGGGCCTGTTTTGTTTTGCTGCGAATCTATCAGACCATTCAGCAGCAACCGCGTCAGATAGAACAAACCTTATTACAACGGCTATATTTTGCGTTGAAAGTGCTGCTGGAATCACAATGGAAAATCTTTCTGGCACTATTTCCCTTGATGATGCTGTTTTTTAAGCAAATCGCCTGGATTACCCCATTCAGTAACCTGGTCGCGATTCCATGGATTGGGCTGCTGATTGTGCCTATAGATATTCTGGCGGCTTTGTTGTTTTTTATTTCAGAGCCACTTTCCAGTGTGGTATTTCAATTGAATGATGTTTTCATTCACATGCTGCTGGCATTTCTGGATCTGCTTGATCGGCTGTTTGCTCCACAACTGATTCCGGTGGCGATGAATGTCTGGATGATTACGCTGTGTATTCTGGCCTTAATTATTGTATTTTTACCGCGTGGCCTATTGCCCAAAAGCTGGACGGTGCTTGCCTGTGTG
This sequence comes from Acinetobacter sp. F9, assembly GCF_019195275.1. Lineage (NCBI taxonomy): Bacteria > Pseudomonadati > Pseudomonadota > Gammaproteobacteria > Moraxellales > Moraxellaceae > Acinetobacter > Acinetobacter sp. F9. The sequence continues at coordinate 819,550 of NZ_CP078068.1, read as the reverse complement.
CCGCTGTGCATTCCTCAGCTCAATCAGCATGCATTTCAGCTCTCTATTCTGGATGTGGGGCAGGGACAAGCAATTTTTCTTCGGGATGGAGCACGCAGTATGATGGTCGATATGGGCGGCTATTATGATGAAGAAAAATTCAGTATCGGTCGACAGGTGATTCTGCCATTTCTGTCTGTGCAAGGTGTGGGTAAGCTGGATCAACTGATTTTAACCCATCTGGATCAAGATCATAGTGGCGCTTATCACAGTATTAAACATCAATTGAAAATTAAAGAGGTATCGTCCAATCAGATTCCTGAAATAGCGCACTCCTCCCGTTTTCAGTTCTGTCATCAAGGTCAGCAGTGGCAATGGTCTGAAGATATTCAGTTTAAAATTTTGGCACCTCGGCAGCAGCAGTTAAATACAGCCCATTTCAATAAAAATGACCGGTCTTGTGTGGTATATCTGCAAGTTAAAAATGCCGGGCCTTATCAAAATTTTTTACTCATGGGCGATGCGGGTTGGGAGACTGAGTATCAGCTGCTCCAAGATTATCCTGAGCTTAAAGTTGATGTGCTGGTGCTTGGACATCATGGCAGTCAGCACAGCTCAGCCTATCAGTTTTTAGAAGCTTTACGGCCCAAACTGGCAATTGCTTCGGCAGGAAAATTTAACCGTTATGGTCATCCGAGCCAACTGACGCAGCAACGGCTCAAAGCACTCAATATTCCATTACTGACTACAGCCGAACAGGGCAGTTTGCACTTTCAGCAACAAGGTTCCAAACTGATACTTTCTGCCGAACGGCATCAATGGCAATGGTTATATCGTCAGTCTTTAAATTACTGATTCTAGAGCAGGCTGATCTTTAGGCAGAGCTTGCATTCTCAAGGCGTTCACTTTGGCCAAAGCCTGTTCATGCTCCAGTGTATAAAGATTACCCAAATCTTGATGCGCATTGAAGCGTTTATAGCTCCAGTGATAATGTTCAGGATGGCGGCGGATTAAATCTTCAATACTGTTGATAATAACTTGCGTACCCTGATTGGCATTGCCACTATAAATTTTCTCATCAACTGCCTCGATGAAGATATCAAAACCATCTTCGGTATTCCGCAGGGCATATAGAAACAGGGCGCGGGCTTTGGTCTTTTGAATCAGCTTGGCACTTAAATTACTGGTGGCCAAAGGCACCCCAAAATACGGTATATATTCACCACCGACATTTGGGGTATGGTCTGGCAAGATCACGGTGGTGCCACCTTGTTTTAAGGCCTTAAAAATCTGACGGACGCCAGATTCATCGGTCGGCACCAGATGTGCCTGTTCGCGGCTACGCGCAGCCCGTACAAACTGATCCGCTGCCTGATTTTTTACAGGTTTATACATAATGGTCATGGAAGTAAACTGGGCGACATAGGCATTCATGATTTCCCAGGTACCAAAATGTGGCACGATTAACACCAGGCCTTTATTTTGTGCCAGTGCATCATGCAGTAGATCTTCGCCAATGACGCGATGCACCCGTTTGATATTTTTCTGATTAGTTGAGCCCCAAATGGTAAAAAACTCGAAATATGACATTAATTCATTGCGAACCGCAGCACGGTTAATACGCTCACGTTCGTCATTGGACAGTTCAGAAAGGCTGATCTCGAGATTGAGGCGAATGATTTCCGAAGTTTTGGTGACTTTGAAACTGTTCACAATAAAGGCCAGAAGACGGGCCATCCATCGAGAAACCGGAAGCGGTTGGCGGCTAATGTATTTGAGTAAACCGTAAGCTGAATTCCGTGAGTCCTGTTTGGTCATTGATTTCGTCTAAGTACAATAAAAAGAGAACAAAATTTATTATAGGCGAAAACGTTTTGTTTAGACAGAATTACCCGATTCAGTGTATATAATGGGTTCAATATAAATCAATTTATTGGATTATTTATGTCCGATTGGCCACCAAAACCTGAAAATCAAATACAAAATACGCAACAGCCAGTTCAACCGACTGGTCCGGAATGGAAATTGCTGGAAAAAGCGGTTTTAGCTTCGGTTGAAGAGCAGCGCCGTGCGCGCCGTTGGGGAATTTTCTTTAAATTCCTGACTTTTGCTTATCTGCTTGTGGTGATTTTGGCACTCGGCAAGAGCTGTAGTTCAGTTTCCTCAGATGCCAGCGCTGGCGCAGGTGCTCATATTGCCGTCGTCGATATTATTGGTACGATTGCTGCCGACAAGCAGAGTGTCAACAGTAGCAATACGATTAAATCGCTGAAAAAAGCTTTTGAAAATAAACAAAGTAAAGCCGTAGTGCTGAATGTCAACTCGCCGGGTGGTTCACCGGTACAGTCCGATGAAATCTGGCAAGAAATTCAGTATTTGAAAAAGCAGTATCCCGAGAAAAAACTCTATGCAGTGATCGGTGATACCGGTGCTTCGGGTGCTTATTATATCGCTTCTGCTGCGGATGAGATCATTGTCAATCCATCGAGTTTAGTCGGTTCGATTGGTGTGATCATGCCAAATTATGGCGTGAGTAATTTGCTGCAAAAGCTTGGTGTTGAAGATCGCACCATGACTTCAGGTGACAATAAAGCCTTGCTGTCGATGACTCAACCAGTCGATCCTGCACAAAAAGCCCATGTACAAGGTGTCTTGGATAATGTGCATAGTCACTTTATTAATGCGGTAAAACAGGGGCGTGGTAATAAACTGAAATCAACCGATCCTGCGATTTTCTCTGGTTTGTTCTGGACCGGTGATCAGGCGGTGAAATTAGGAATTGCAGATCGGATTGGAAGTTTAAATACCTTGAAGCGCGAACTTAAAACTGAAAGAGCCTTGAATTATACGATTGAATATAGTCCATTTGAGTCCGTATTGGGTCGCATGGGCTCATCGATTGGTGACGGAATTGCCACTTCAGTTGCGCAGAAACTTCAGTCAGAAAACAGTACGACATTGCAATGAAACCATTGATTCATTTCGCGCACGCCAATGGCGTGCCATCGAAAGTCTATCAAAAGCTGTTTGATGGACTGCAAGATGATTACGATATTATCTATGTGCCGCTCTTAGGGCCTGATAAACGTTATCCAGTGGATAACCATTGGAAAAGCCTGACTCAGCAAGTGATTGACAGTATTGTGCGTCAGTCAAAAGGTCGACCGGTGATTGGTTTGGGACATTCTCTAGGATCAGTATTAACTTTCCAGGCTACCTTGCAGCGTCCCGAACTGTTTTCGCAGATGATCATGCTGGACCCGCCGATGATTATGGGTAAAGAAGCCTTTGCCTTGCATCTTGCGAAAACTTTGCGCTTAAAAGCTTTGGACAGAATGTCTCCGGCAGGCCTGTCCAAGCGCCGTCGTGATCATTGGGATTCACGTGAACAGGCAGCAGCGTTGTTGCGTCCTAAAGGTTTTTATCAAGACTTTGATGCAGATTGCTTCCAGGCCTATATTGAGCATGCCTTGCAAGATGATCCGATTCGGGGCGGAGTAGAACTCACCATTCCTAAAAAGGATGAAGTGGCCGTGTTTAGAACCAATCCGTCGCTATGGTGGTTGCCTCAGGCGAAACCGAAAGTTCCGGTACATTTGGTCGTGGCTGAGCAAGGTCCATTTCTGGCCCGCAAGTTCCCGCAGCAGGTCGAAAAGAAATTTGGTATTCCTTTTACCGTGGTAGAGGGAGGACATATGTTTCCCTTGGAACAACCCGATCAGGTAGCGGACTTGGTAAAGCAATTGATTCAGCAACAATCTGTTTGAATCATTAAAAAGAGAATATAAAAAACGCATCCGAGGATGCGTTTTTTATATTTAAATGATGTTAAAACTTGCAGAATTGAACAGGTTCTTGCATTTTCTCGTTTCGATATAGCACACCGTTTTCAGTGTGTTGAATGGTACCGCTACAAATCCATTCTACGACTTGAGGATAGATTACATGTTCAAGGCTATGCACACGCATTGCCAAACTGTCTACCGTATCGTGGTGAGAAACCTTGAGCACACCTTGAGCAAGCGCTTGGCCTGCGTCAAGTTCAGCCGTGACATAATGCACCGTACAGCCGTGCAGAACATCACCGGTATTGAGTACACGCTGATGGGTATGCATGCCTTTGTAATAAGGCAATAGAGAAGGGTGAATGTTCAACATTTTACCTTCCCAGGCTTTTACAAATTTTTCACTTAAAATTCGCATAAAGCCGGCAAGTACCACCAGATCCGCATCCCAGTCCAGCAGTTGCTGATGCATCACATCATCAAACGCTTCTCGGTTTGGATATTGCCTGTGTTCAATAACTGCAGTGTGAATTCCTGCTTGTTGCGCACGCGTTAAAGCAAAGGCTTCAGGTTTATTGGAAATCACGCCGACAATTTGCCCTGAAAGATTGGCATCAATCAAGGCTTGTAGATTTGATCCGCTACCTGAAACAAGTACAGCAATTTTAATCATGCGAAATTATGCGAAGATCACACGAATTTTTTCGTCTGCACCTGCAACCGATTCAGCATTGTCTTGAATCTGCCCCATTGTCCATGCTTTCTCACCAAGACCGTTGAGTAATTCAACAGTTTTGTCAGCTTCATTTGCATCAACCACAAGCACCATGCCGACGCCACAGTTAAAGGTACGATACATTTCAAACTGCTCTACACCGCCTTCACGTTGTAAAAGTTTGAATAGCTCAGGCCATTCCCAAGAAGATTCATTCACAAGCGCTTGAGCACCATTTGGAAGGACGCGAGGTAAGTTACCTGGCAAACCGCCACCGGTGATGTGTGCCATTGCGTGTACATCGACATGTTTAAGCAATTCAAGAATCGATTTGACATAAATACGGGTTGGTTCCATTGCAACATCTGCAAGTGGGCGACCATCAACGATTTGAGTTAAATCAACATTTTTCACGTCTAGAATTTTACGAAGCAGTGAGTAACCGTTTGAGTGTGCACCTGAAGAAGCAACACCAATTAAAACGTCACCGGCTTTGACTTTAGAGCCATCAATAATTTTGCTTTGCTCAACGACACCGACACAGAAACCTGCAAGATCGTAATCTTCGCCTTCATACATGCCTGGCATTTCAGCAGTTTCACCGCCGACCAGTGCACAGCCAGCAAGCTCACAACCAGTACCGATACCAGTGACAACATTTGCAGCAACATCCACATTCAAATGACCAGTTGCATAATAGTCGAGGAAGAACAGTGGTTCAGCACCACACACGAGAAGGTCGTTAACACACATTGCCACCAGGTCTTGACCAATTGTGTCATGACGGTTCAAATTCAATGCTAAACGTAATTTTGTACCCACACCATCTGTGCCAGATACGAGAACAGGTTCTTCATAACCTTTAGGAATTTTACAAAGTGCACCAAAGCCACCTAGACCGCCCATAACTTCGGGACGTGAGGTACGCTTAGCGACAGATTTGATACGATCGACTAACGCGTCGCCCGCTTCAATGTCGACACCTGCATCTTTGTAGCTTAAACCAGTATTTGGGGTAGAAGTTGAGTTGCTCATAATGAAGTCTCCGCATTCGCGGTGGCGATTATAACCTGAATATATAAAACTCTTATGGTATTTCTGATCTAAAATGCTATCTTTATTGAAATATTTTAATTTTTAGAATGATTAATAGAGAAAAGGCGAAACTTTATGGTAGATCGCACATTGCGTCGCGTGTTTATCCTAGCTGGGATAGCTTTATTGTTATGGACTTTATACTTATTAAAACCCGTTGTAATTCCATTTGTTGCAGCACTTTTAGTGGCTTATCTATTTAGCCCGCTGGTGGATAAATTGCATGATGTGGGTCTGCCGCGTTGGCTTTCTATTAGTATCGTTTTTATCGGAATCGGAATTGTACTGACCTTGGCCATCTGGTATTTAGTGCCACTGATCTGGCAACAGTTGATGTATGCACGTGACAATATACCCGCGATCATTGGATGGATTAATTCGACCTTTTTACCATGGTTGTCCAATACCTTTAATGTCGTTGAAATGGAAATTGATACCAATCAGATTTCTGATGTGGTCATGAATTATGTACAAACCAATTATAGCGCAGACAGTATTCAGGCATTCTTGTTACGCCTTGCTCAATCCGGAATTAATTTTCTCCAGATTGGCGGTACGATTGTCTTAATTCCCATCATTGCCTTCTATTTTCTGCTGGATTGGGATCGTATGCTGGGGAGTTTGCGCCGCCTGATTCCACGTCCTTATGAAAAAAGTACACTAAAAATTGTAGGCGAATGTCATAGCGTGCTGGGTGCTTTTGTTAAAGGGCAGTTTCTGGTCATGATCTTGCTGGGAATTGTCTATGCGGTGGGCTTGCAACTGATTGGTCTTGAAGTTGGATTGATTATTGGTATGGTGGCAGGTCTGGCCAGTATTATTCCTTATCTGGGCTTTGCAGTCGGTATTATTGCAGCGGTGATTGCGACCTTACTGCAATTTGGGATTGACTGGTGGCAACTGGTATTGGTCGGCATTGTGTTTATGGTCGGACAGGCAGTTGAAGGTTATATTCTGCAACCATTCTTGCTGGGCGATAAAATTGGTCTTTCTCCTGTTGCCGTAGTATTTGCCGTATTGGCAGGTGCACAGCTGGCAGGCTTCCTGGGAATGCTGATTGCATTACCGGTGGCAGCCGTGATTGTGGTACTACTGCGGCATGTACGCGAGTACTATGAACACACAACATTTTATGGCGATCGGGCCATTGTGATGCAAGATGCCTCTACTGGTTCAATCAATATCGAAACAGCAGACTTAGATGTTGATATTGAAATGAAAAAGCCAGAGAAAAAACCGCTGCAAGCAGAGGAGAACTCAAGTAAAATTCATGATCCCCATGGTAGAGACTCATAAGGCCAAAAAATCATATGCGTCAATTGCAGTTAGATATAGAACCTCAGCTCGATGCCCGAATCAGTGATTTTTCAGGGCCAGGTTGGGGGCATGTGATTGATGCAGTGCGTCAATTACATGCAGGCTTAATCAGCCGTTTTTATGTCTATGGTGGGGCGGGTACAGGGAAAAGTCATTTATTGTCTGCTATCTGTGACTCTTATCTTGAAGTAGGGAAATCTGCGATTCAGGTATCTTTACTTGAGCTTCTAGATGCCCCGACCGAGGCGATTACCTCGCTGGATCGTTTTGATCTGGTCGCACTCGATGATATTGAAGCGATTAGTGGTGTGCCGCATTGGCAGCGCGCAGTCTTTCATCTGATTAATTATAATAATGAAGGCGGCGGACAGTTGGTATTTTCTTCACGCTTTGCGCCGATTGAACTTAAGCTTGAGTTACCAGATCTACAGTCACGCTTAACACAAGCGGTGAGTACCCGTGTGCCGAGTGGTAGTCTCTATGCTGATCGTTATGCGCTGGTTTCATCCGTACTAGATCGTCGGGGGATTCATTTAGATCCTCAAATTTTTGACTATTTACTGAGTCATGGGCCACATCAAACTTCGGTACTTCTTCAGAGATTAGAGCAAATTATTCAACTGCTTAAGGGAGAAAAACTGAAGGTCAGCAATGCCAATCTGCGACAGATTTATGCCTTGATTGACGAATATCGGTAAATCATAAAAATTCTTGAGTAATTACTCAGTCTATGCCACAGTAAGGCAAAATAATTCACAGTTGCAAGGATTCTGCAACTTTAGAAGAAAAAGAAAGAAATAAAAATTAAGGAGAAGGTTATGCTCAAGAAGAGCATAGGCATGGCTTTGCTGTGTATGGCAGGGCAGGCGTATAGTGCAGATATTATTGTAACCACGACAGAAGATATTGAAAAAGATGACAAGGAATGTTCACTTCGAGAAGCCGTTGAATATATTAACCGGGGCTTAGCCAAAGAAGGTTTTATGGGATGTGGTGGAGAAAATTCATCCAGTACCATTATTTTAAAAGAAAAAAATACTTATGTGCTCAATAAGCATATAGCAATCAAAAAATCTCTAAGCATTCGGTCTGTAGCTGATAGCGATGAAGAATTCAGTACAACTGAAAAAACACTGGGTCTGCATAATGCCCATATTCAAATGCAAGGAACTGACAATCTATTTCGCCTTAACAGCACAGATACACTAGTTCAGCTTAACTTAAAAGAACTAGACCTCGAAGGCTGTGGCAAAGTCAGTTGTGCTGAACAAGGTGGTCTGATTCATAATAAAGGCCAAGTGGTGGTTGAATATAGCCGTTTATTTAATGGTGCAGCCAATTTGGGTGGGGCAATTTATAATACGGGACAATTTGGTCAGAACTTTCTCAGTCGTGTTGAAATTAAAAATAGCCTGATTGAAAATAACAAAGCACAACGAGGTGGCATTTTATATAGCGAGTTGCCCGCTTTCCTTATCAGGCAAAGTGTCCTTAAAAATAACCAGACCTTAAATAACTCGGCGGCCAATATTTATAGCGCCGGGCAGTTTGCTGACACAGAGAATCTTCAAAACATTAGTGCCGAAGTATTAAGTAGTACCCTATTAAAAAATAAGGGGACACTCATTAATGTCATGGACGGGATGGGATTAAATAACCTAACGATCGTTGATAATGCTGATACTGCTTTACGTATGAATGCCCCGGCTGGCAGGGCTTATGTGGCAAATAGTATTATTTTAAGAAATGGTGCACAGGACTGCCAAATTGAAAACGGCGATAAAACCCTGATTCAAAACAATCTGCTGACTGTGTCCTGCGGTACAGGGGATGCTGTTGCTCCAAATGAGCTTTGGAATGGTACACAAATCTTAGCCGAAGCTTCAAATAAGAGTGAAGGTGTTTGTCAAACCTTGAGTGAAAATAGCACAGCCATACTTTGTCCATACAGCGTTGCTAAAGGGCAATTTCTTGGTTATATGCGTCCACGTATTTTATTAAGTCATAATCAGGTCAGCGACTCATCTATTGTAAATAGAGGTACAGCGCTTAATCTTGCAGCCCCGACAGTGGCATGTGAAGCTGCTGACCAGCGTGGTATCAACCGTTTAATGGATAATCTGTTCTGTGACCGTGGTGCGATTGAAATCACTGTGCCAACCTCAGGGAGTCTGGTTGGACAAGACCTGTTAAAAGGTGAAATTGCCAAATTTTCAATTGAATCCTTTTTGGGTGATAGTGATTTAATTCCAAAAGAACAATGCAATGTCATGGTTGGTCAACAGCCGACAGGTGAGCCTTGGCAAGATGGATGTTTGAAAGTTGTGCAAACTAAAACAGAGTCCAAAGGTAAAACACGCATCGATATTCATGGCAATGTGGTGTATACCCCAGATTCGACTTGGCATGGGGCAGATATCTTCGAGCTGCAAGTGGTAACCACATCCACGCGATTTAATAAAAGTAAACCTTATCTGACCATTACCACTCAAATCGTGCAGGAGCCAAAAAATGAAATGGAAGACAAATCAGTCAAAACTTCAGGTGGTGCATGGGGCTTTGGTGGGCTACTGATTTTAATTGGGTTAATGGGTTTGCGCCGTGAATTAAAAGATTAAGGAAAAATCATGAAAAATTATAAAAAAGGACTGCTTGCGGCCATGATTTTATCTGCCATGAGTTTGATGGCAGCCGAAGATAAAACCATCTATGTCACCACTTTGGTGGATGAAGACGGAGAGAACAGTAATGCCTGCTCTTTGCGAGAAGCGATTAAAACTGCAAAATTAGATAAATCCTATGGCGGATGTAACGTCGGCCGTACGCTTCGGCTGGATGGTTCAGCCCCAGACGTGATTCAGCTTGAAGCGGGTGAATACAAATTAGACAGCGAACTTGTCATTGAGTCCGCGCTCAAAATTTATGGAAAAACGCCCTTTAGTTATACCAGTCGTAGTCCGATTACGAATTTATACCCAACCCGTGATGCTTTAAAAACCACGATTTCAGGTCAGGGAAAAACCCGTCTCTTTAACAGTATGGCCAGTCAATCCAGTCTGGAAGTCTATCATCTCATCTTAAAAGATGGTTATGCGGCAAAAAATACACAGGATAAGGGCAATGGCGGTACCTTTTATGTGGCGGGCCCCTTAAGCATTAATAGCAGTGAAATCGTAAATTCCCGGGCAGATGCAGAAGGGGGGGCTATTTATACGGTGGCGATGAATACCGAAAGGAGTGTGATCATCCAAGATTCGCTGCTTCACCAAAATAAGGCAAGTTCATATGGTAGTGTGCTGGCTATGGATTGCCAGGGGAATTTAGGGACGACTCAAACCAATGTAAAAGTTAGTTCTAGTAGTATTGTTAAAAATGGGTCAGAAAATACGGCCAGCATTCTTGATTTTTGTGGTTATGCAACCGTAGAGTTGAATAATTCTACCATTGCCAAAAATACTGCGAGTCAGACAGGGCATATTTTGCGTATGACCAATCAAGCCAATCGCCCTCTCAGTGCCTTTTCCAGTTTAACTGCCTTAAGTAATACTATTGTTGAGAATGCAGCTCAATCTACTTTATTTTATGACAAAACAGGTTCTAAATATTTCTATTTTAATGTTTTAGCATTTAATCAGGGCTTATCTTGTGAATATGCCTTAAATCAGGGGAATCCGACTAAGGAGCAAAGCGTCGTATTTACTACTGTTAAAAATGCCATACAAACCACTGGACTATCACGTTGTGTATTGCCAGAGTTAGATGCGGATGAAACTTCAAACAATCTTGACGTTTCTGACAGCACGATAAACAACTTATTAACAGCCTATATTGAGCCTGCAATTGATAACCGTTTTCTAGGCATGTATTACCCACGTGATAATGGAACAGCTACAGATTTGGTAGATGTGGGGGTAAGTGGCTGTGCTGAACAGGATCAACGTGGCATTGATCGGGTGGTGGGATCTACTCTTACCTTAAATCCAGATGCAAAAAATAGCTGTGAAATCGGTTCAATCGAAATCCGACGTCTGACCGCAGCAGATATCACAGATCTGAAAAATAGCAGCTTGGTCGATTTGAATAATTTTTATCAGGACAATATAACTGACATCAAAAGTATTATTGCAAATAAGAATACGCCAGCAGAGGAAATACCTGGTTTAAAGGAAGAGTTAAAAGAATACGAAGATTTACTTAAATATACCAAGCAATATCAGCAATACCGTGCAATTTATGTCAATCCCTTTGTGCTGGCCATGCCTCAGGAAACCTTGATGGGCAATACGGTTCAAACCAAAGTCTTGAATGCACAAAATTATGATATTAGTGTTAAGTCTTTAGGAGTAGGTGAGTTAATTGGTACCGGTAGTTCGACCAGTGTGAAGGGTGATCCGAATGATCCCAATCTTAAGTGTGAATGGAAGCCTGATCTCAACCGGATTATGATGTATCGTACCGATGGGAAAATGACCAAGGCAACAGATATGGAATTCTGTAGCTATACTCTCAAAGATAAGGCCACGGGGATCAGCAGTGCTGGAATTTTAAAAGCAGCTTTTAACAATATTGCACCGATTGCCAAGAGTGATGAATACTGGATTAGCCCAGAGAATAATCTGACAGTGGTTGTGAATCCACTTGAAAATGATAGTGATGATGGTGATGGGCCTCTACCTTCAGGAAAGTCGGCTTTTTATCAGGATAAAGAGGGAAAAGAGATTCCAATTCGTATTGTGAAGATTCCTGCCGGAGTTTCTCTTAATGCAGAGCGACAAGGCCCTTGTCCTGATACTTATCAGCGCGAGACCTGCTATGGTGGAAAGCTGACATTTAGTGTGAGAAATAACTTAAGCCAGGCAGATTACAGCATGCAGTATACGATTTTTGATGCAGATGAAAAAATGTCTGAAACAGCAATGATCCTGCTACGAAATACGGTAAAAAATGCCAATACGTCATCAAGTGGTGGTGGCTCATTCGGAATTTGGGGACTATTCGGATTATTTGGGCTGGTCGCTTATCGCCGTCTAAGAAAATAAAACCTAATTGGAAAATTCAAAAGCCTCCATTTGGAAGAATGCTGATCAGTTAAGGAGTTTAGAAATAGACGCTTTAACTTTTTAGTGGTTCACGATGGAGTCTTAAGGTTTTAAATCAAATATTTGTCATATCATTTGTGACTTTGGTTTTACCCAAATGAGAAGCGGAGTTTCACAAGGAAGGCATCTTGCGGAGCAATACACCTCATGCATCCAACAGTTGCGGATGACTTTTCCACCTGGCAAATATGATCATGAATTTAAAAAAGAAAATGCCAGTCAATTGTTTAACTGACTGGCATTATCCATTTGGAGGCTTTTTATATGGGTCGCTTAATGCGAGCTAGAGGGTGGTTGAGTCGTTTGCTGGTATTTGAGAATGTACTCTTCCCGAATGGCAAGTCGTTCTTCAGGTTTGGCATTTTGCATGCGTAAGCCAAGTTCTCGACGTTCCTGACTGCTCATCATTTGCCAAGTCTCACGCATTCTTTGTTTTTCAACCTCAGGAAGCTGGGTAAACCAGTCCATACGCTGCTGTAAGCTGACGCTCTGCTGTTCTGGAATTTCCTTGAGGGACTGATAGCGTTTAATAAGTGCCAACTGTTCGGAATCAGAAAGACTATCCCAGGTATCGGAAACCTGAGTATTTGCATCTTTAGAAAAGATCCAAAAACGTTCAAATCCTGCAAAACTGGTTTGCAGAAAACTGAATGCACAAAAAGCAATTGCCAATCTTTTAGCTGCCATGTGGAACTTTGTCCTCACCTAGAACCATTAGCATTTCTAAATCTTCAAGCATTTGTGGGGACAGTTTCGGTACTGACACCATTTGGGTTTGCGGCTCATTGTGGCTAGAAATATTGGGTAATACCACAACACCTGCAATTGCTGCTGCCAAGGCAAAACCTGACATTTTTAAAAATGCAAAACGTGAATGTTTAGAATCCTGAATTTCTTCAAGAACATGGTGCATGACAACAGGTTTGTGTTTATGTTGTTGTGCCAGTCCATCGAGTTTGGAAGTTACTTGTTTTAAGAAATCATCTTGATTCATTCGGATGACCCTCCCAGATATGGATTTAAATGTGCCAAAGAGGCACGTAAGCCTTGAATAGCACGGTGATAATGAGTTTTTACACTGCCTTCTGAGCAGTCCATAATTTGTGCGGTGGTATGCGTATCAAATCCTTCCCAAGCTCTCAGCATAAATGCCTGCTGCTGACGTACAGGTAGTTTGGCAATAGCTTCCTGGATTTCTTCAGCTGTCACTGCCTGATCCAGAAAGTCCAAAGGCGTCGGTGTAGCTTCGTCCACGATATCCTCAAGTTCAATTTCGTCATCATCCAGACTGACTTTCTTAAAAAATGAAAACATCTGACCACGCCGTGCTTCTTTACGACGCCAATCCTGTAATTTGTTGTTCAGAATTGTATAAAATAGGGGATACCATTCTTCAGTACTTTTTTCCGCATAGGATTTATGTAAGGAAATGAAAGCTTCCTGAACCAGATCCATGGCAATACCATGATGACCTTGAGTTGCACTTTCCATCATCACCAAGGCGCGTCCAGTCACATCTTGCATAAAATTCTTCAGACGTGCTTCAGCCGTACTCTTCAGAATACTTACATCGTGTGATTGCAACTGTTTTGGTGCTAAATCCATAGAGATGGAAAATCCTGTCATTGGACACCCACCATGATTCCCAAGTTCATAATCATATAACGTTGGGAATTATGGTTTGGTTGACAATTAAGTTTATTATTTTTGTAGTGTAATCTATTTTATAAACGGGCAGGGCCGAATTAAAACACTGTAACCTAAATCCCTAATTAGATACGTTGACGTACCATTTCAAAGAAACAGATCGATCCTGCAATCGCAACATTTAAGGATTCCTGACCACCCGGCTGCGGAATACTGACAGCTTCTGCGTGTTGCATTGCATAATCAGAAACGCCTTGACCTTCATTGCCCAAGATCCATACGCAAGGTTTACCTAAATCTTTTGAGTACAGACTTTCGGCACGATGTGAGCTGGTGACGTATACAGGAATTTGAAATTGCTCAAGAATTTGTTCAAGTGCAATATTTTCAAAAGTTTGCAGCGTGAAGTGCGCACCCATACCGGCACGTAATACTCGTGGTGACCAGAGTGAGGCAGAACCTTTGGTGCAGACAATCTGTTCAATACCGGCTGCTGCTGCAGAGCGAAGCAGGGTACCAACATTACCCGGATCCTGTACATTTTCCAGAATTAAAGTGTCGGCTTTAAAATCCAGTGCATAATTTGCTGTCGGTAAAGTGACCACAGCTAAACAGGCTAAAGACGTTCCTAAGGTACTTAAATCTTTGTATAAAGATTCGCTTAAAACAAAGACCATCCCTGTGTATTTTGCGAGAATTTTTTCGAAATCAGGATGCGAAAGTGCATGTTCAGTGGTAAAAATCGAATCAATTTTACGGTTTTCATGCAGCCAGGCGAGAGACAGATGCGTGCCTTCCAGCACAGTTTGCCCCTGTTTTTTGCGATAGGTATTTTGTTCAATCAAACCACGTAAGTGTTTAATTTTTGGATTGTCTTTTGAATCAAGAAAAAAAGTTGGCATGGGAGATATAATCCACGGTAGCCGATTCAATATCGGCTACCGCTATAAAAAATTAGTTATGATAGCTGGTCACAAGATCAACTTCGTTTTTAGAACCGATAATCACTGGCACACGTTGATGTAGATCCGTTGGTTCGATCTCCAGAATACGGACACGGCCTGTGGTGGATGCGCCGCCAGCCTGCTCCATGAGCATACTCATTGGGTTGGCTTCATACATTAAACGCAGACGACCAGCTTTAGCCGGATCTTTAAAGTCGTATGGATACATGAATATACCGCTACGACAAAGAATACGGTGAATATCGCCCACCATACAGGCAACCCAGCGCATATTGAAATCTTTTTCACGAGGACCGGTTTTGCCTGCCAATAATTCATCGATATAACGTTGTACTGGTGCTTCCCAGTGGCGTTGATTCGAGGCATTGATCGCATATTCTTTGGTATCTGCAGCGACTTGAATCGCTTCAGAAGTTAGCAGGAATTCTTGAGTTTCCGGGTCAAAGGTAAAGAACACTACGCCTGCACCGACAGTCAATGCCATCATGGTCGATGGACCATACAGTACATAACCTGCAGCCACTTGATTGACACCGGCTTGCATAAAGTCTTCGGCCTGAGTCACGGCATTTTTCGCAGGAAGAATCGAGAAAATCGTACCCACACACATATTGATGTCGATATTACTTGAACCATCGAGTGGGTCGAACAAGACCAGAAATTGACCATTTTCTTGTGCAGGGGTGAATTCATCCAGTTCTTCTGAGGCCAAACCACCGACATTCGGGTGTTGCTGTAAAGCATCAATCAGATAATCATTGGAAATGACATCCAGTTTCTTTTGCTCTTCGCCTTGAACATTTTCATGCTGTGCACTTCCCAATACATCCGCTAAAGCACCTTTTTGCAGCAACAGATCGATGTCCTTGCAAGTGTTTGCAATCGTTTCAATAACTTGTGCAAGTTCAGGTGTGAGATTCCCGCTTTGTTGCTGTAAAAACTGGGATAGGGTGCGGTATGACATAAGGGAAAACTCCAAGACTTAAATCGGGAAAAAATGATCAAAACGATATGCGGCTATATTTTAGATGAGAACGTACTAAAAGAAAAATTAAACTGGATTATTTGTATCGATTTTGCCCTTGCAACTCCTGTGGAAAGTGCTATGTTGAAGGCAAGGGAAAATTGAGAATCGGAGCACAGATATGACAACATTAAAGTTTGATGCGACTCCAACGCCAAGTGAAGGCATTACTTTAGATGATATCTCTGAAGACAAGATGAAAGAAGCCTGGCGGGATTATGAAGCAAAACCAGAGTACAAACAATTCAATAAACACGACCTGATTGAATCGATGCAAGCAGTTGAACCAGGCCAGACCGTAGAATAAACAGATTTGTTCATTCAACCCAATAAAAAGCACTCAATCATGAGTGCTTTTTATTGGGTGCGCCAGCATTGAAAATTATTTCAACAATGGTGGTACCGCTTCATAATTAATTTCAACACGGCGGTTTTCTTTCCAGGCATTTTCATCATGACCTGGATTGATTGGCATTTCCTTACCATAGCTGACGGCTTCTAATTGAGCAGTATTTACACCAGTGGTCACCAGGAAGCTTTCAACAGCTTTGGCACGACGCTCACCAAGCGCCATGTTGTATTCACGGGTACCACGTTCATCGGTGTGACCGGTGAGTGCGACACGTGAGTTGGCATTGGCCATCAGGAATTGTGCATGTGCTTGTAGTGTACGAAGATCTTCATTGCTGAGTTCAGTACTGTCATAGTCAAAATGTACGACACGTTTTGCCAAGAAAGCCTTGTTTTCTGCAGTAACACCCTTTGCAGAGGCACCCGCCATGTTTTGTGCATTTAATGCAGCATCTTCACTCAGACCTTGCGTATCCACTGTGGTTGAGCTGGTTGTATCTAAACCGCCGGTTTGAACTTCAGCGGCAGGTTTACGGCTCGCACAACCTGTCATGACGACAGCTGCTGCTAAAAGTGGTAAGGCAAATAATTTTACTTTGTTCATCTTCATCTCCATGAAGTTTGATTATGGGGTAAAAGGTTTATACAGATACCAATGTTATTTTGGTGCCCAAGCCGGTTCACGGACTTCGCCCGTTTCACTTGGCAAGTTCATACGGAAACGACCATCTAGTGACATGATCGACAGAAGTCCGCGCGCGCCTTCACGTGTGGCATACACCACCATCTGGCCATTTGGCGAGAAACTTGGTGATTCGTCTAGAGTTGTTGGCGTCAGAATATTATTTACACCAGAGTTCATGTCTTGAACGGCAACCCGATAGTTACTGCCGCTTGGACGATGAACCAATGCAAGTTTCTTGCCATCTGCGCTCAGCGTACCACGTGCATTAAATGCACCACGGAAGGTCAGACGTTTATTGCTACTTGAAGCGAGATCATGGCGATAAATCTGTGGAGATCCACCACGATCAGAAGTAAAGATAAAGGATTTTCCATCTGGAGCATAACGTGCTTCGGTATCGATCGCACTGTCATTGGTCATACGTTGTAATTGACGTGTTTCCAGATTCATCTGATAGATTTCCGGATTGCCATGCATGGATGCAGTAAACAGCATGCTCTTGCCATCTGGAGAGAAACTTGGTGCGCCATTTAAGCCACGGAAACTGGCCAGTTTTTCGCGTTGTCCTGTGGCCAGATCCTGTACATAAATTGCCGGACGTTTGGTTTCAAACGAGACATAAGCAATTTTTTTGGCATCCGGTGTCCAGGCTGGAGAAAGAATCGGATCACGCGAAGTCAAAATTGTTTTTGGCTGTTCGCCATCGGTATCAGCAATTTGCAAGGTATAACGTTGTTCTGGTGTTGCTGGATTACGCAGTACATAAGCAATACGTCCAGTAAAATCACCTGGAATGCCAGTTAATGCCTGATAGATGGCATCACTGATCATATGCGCTGCCTGACGGGTACGTGAGGCTGGAACAGTTAGTAATTCATTTAATAGATATTGTTTTTTTTCGATATCGTATAACTGATACTGGATTTCAAAAGAACCATCCGCTGTGGTTTTTGATGAACCGGTTACGACATAGGGAACGCCAGCGGATGCCCAAGCTTCTGCATTCGGGTTATTTAATGTGGCAGTCGCAGGCAGGTTTTTTGAAGCACTGGTAAATCTGCCTGAACGATTCAAGTCATTTTCAACAATAGGATAGATGCTCTGATCCTGACTGAATGGCACAATGGCGATTTTAGGTGCTGCCTCAGGTGCCTTGGTAATTTCCAGATGCAACTGGGCATAGGACTGAGTTGCCAAGACAGGACTTAAAGCGCCAATGATTGCGAGGCAGAGTAGGTGTTTGCGAGTCTTTTCCATCATTCGTTATTTACTCAAATCAACGGATTTATTGTATAGGTAGCTTGGGCTACATCATCGCATGGATTTAATAGAATAAAACCAGGATTTTATGACCAAACTGTTATGACACTGTGAAAAATGAATATTATTTAATCATATTAAAGTGAAGTTTAGCTGAAAAAATCAAAGCCATCACCTCAATAATGTGTGATGGCTTGGTTTTTATTGTGCGGTAAAGGTTGATGTAAAACTTCGTGCTTCTCGGCGTGCATCTGGATCTGAAGGCATCGGATACGGCGCAGCAGCCCGTACCGCAGCTTCGACACTGGCTTTCATGTCTGCATCACTTGAGTTCACGATGACAGAAACCACACCCCCATTATCATTCAAGGTCACACGAGCAGTAGCGCGCTGACCTGACGATCCCACTGGGGTATCCCAAGCACGTTTAATTTTATTTTCGAAATCACGTTTTGCAGTAGACGCAATCCGTTTTGATTCTGCTTTTTTCTGAGCAGCTTCTTCAGCGGCCTGTTTGGCTGCTGAAGCCTTGGCATCTGCCTCAGCTTTGGCTTTTGCATCGGCATCTGCCTTACGTTTTGCATCCGCGTCTGCTTTTGCCTTTGCAGCAGCATCGTTTTTGGCTTTTGCATCGGCATCCGCCTTACGTTTTGCATCCGCCTCAGCTTTTGCTTTAGCTGTCGCCTCTGCTTTGGCCTTTGCAGCAGCATCGTTTTTGGCTTTTGCATCGGCATCCGCCTTACGTTTTGCATCCGCCTCAGCTTTTGCTTTAGCTGTCGCCTCTGCTTTGGCTTTTGCATCCGCATCAGCTTTACGTTTCGCCTCCGCATCTCCCTTACGTTTTGCATCCGCCTCAGCTTTTGCTTTAGCTGCCGCCTCAGCTTTGGCTTTTGCATCCGCGTCAGCTTTCGCCTTTGCAGCAGCATCTGCCTTGGCTTTCGCAGCGTCATCGGCTTTTTGTTTGGCGGCCAAATCCGCTTTTTTCTGAGCATCTAATTTGGCTTTCTGTGCAGCATCCGCTTTACGCTGTGCATTTGCTTCAGCCTGACGAGCAGCTTCGGCATCTGCCTTGGATTTTTGTGCTGCCTCCGCTTTTGCTCTGGCTGCTGCCTGTTTCGCCTGTTCGGCAGCTTCGGCACGTTTCGCTGCTTCAGCAGCTTGTTGTACAGCCTTGGCTTGCGCTACCTCTTTGAGTTCCTGCTGGGCTTTTTGTGTATCCACTTTCGGTGCAGGCGGAGCAGCAGGTGTGGCAGGCGCCGCTGTCGGAATGACTGGCGCAGGCTCAGGACTAGGTTCAGCTGTTTGAGTAATTTCTTCTGCGACATTTTCATGTGCAGTTTCCTCAAACGGCGTTTCTTCTCGGGTGACCGGTTTGAGGTCCTCAGGTTTGATCAGGACCGTTTTAATCTGCTTCGGCGGTTCAGGTGGTTTACTCATGCCAAGATAAAGTAAACCCACCAAAGCCACGGCATGGATTCCTAAGGTGAATCCAATCGCGATGGCTTTTTTCTGAAATGGTGGCTTTTTATAATCTTTCATACATTATTCTAATGGCTGGGTCAGTAAACCGACCTGAGATAAACCGGCATCCTGCAGGCTGGACATCAAGGCCATGACATCGCCATAAGGACGGGTATTGTGGCCATTGATCACGACATTCAGCACTTTATTGTCATTTTGTGCCTGTGTTTGCGCTTCAACAAGGGCAGCAGTCAATTCATCCAGCGTGACTGGGCCAGTGGCCTGATTTTTATGTTCTAAATAATATGAACCATCTTCTTTCAAGGTGACAATGGTCGGTGCATCTTTAGATTCAATCGGTAGCCCATTGGCCTGAGGTAGGTCGACCTTGATGCCACTGGTGATCATGGGTGCGGTGACCATAAAGATCACCAGAAGCACCAGCATCACATCAATATAAGGTACGACATTCATGTCACTTTTCAGTGGCTTTTTAATACGCTGAAAGCGTCCTGAACCTTGAATCGCCATTAGTCTTTGTCCTGAGTTATGCCCACGGACTGACGTTGTAGCAGTGCCACCATTTCTTCGGCAAACAGGGCACGATCAGAGTAAACGGTTTCACCTTTGGCCGTGAAATGGTTAAAGGCCAACACCGCTGGAATAGCTGCGAACAGGCCAATGGCAGTTGCAATCAGGGCTTCAGCAATACCAGGTGCAACCGTCGCCAGCGTCACCTGATCGACATCTGCCAGGCCAATAAAAGCGTTCATGATGCCCCAGACGGTACCGAACAGACCAACATAAGGTGCAACCGAACCAATACTGGCCAAAGCACCGAGTCCTTGCTCCAGATGACCTTGATCACGGCTCAGGCCGACACGCAGAATACGCTCTGTTCCTTCAATGGACTGGGCAGTCGGTGCATGGCGTTTTTTCAGTTTCAGGAACTCACCCAGACCCTGATAGAAAATATCTTCAAGGCCAGTGCGTTTAGAATTGAGCTGGGCATTGTTATACAGGGTATTCAGTTCAGCGCCAGACCAGAAGATTTTCTGGAAATGTTCATCATCGGCCTGGGCTTTTTTATAACTCATATAGAGTCTGGCAATCAGATACCAGCTATATATTGAGGCTAACAGAAGAGAAAGCATCACCAGTTGTACGACAGGGCTTGCTTGTAAAATAAGATCTGAAACTTGAAGAGATGATTCTAACTGAGTCGCCATAGTTGTTACGTGTGCCAATAAATTTTTTAGTCTTGTTCCAATTCTTTTTGAATTAGTTCGCGTATTTCATCCGGGAGTCGACGTGGTCGCATCTCTGCACTGATACATGCCAACTCAACCTCACCCGATGCAAGCATGATTTCACCACGATAAATATTTTGTTGCAATACAAATGATGAAGCTTTACATGAAATCACACGTGCAGTAACAGTAATTAAATCATCCATCAGGATGGGGCGCATATATTTGACATTAATTTTGTGTACCACAAAATTATATTCTGCCTGTTGCCAGTAATGACTGACTCCGGCAGCACGCAGCCATTCGGTACGGGTACGTTCCATATAGCGAATGTGGTTAGCATGGTAGACAATACCACCTAGATCAGTATCTTCAATATATACGCGGATATTGAATTCAAAATGATTCGCCATAGTTTTGTTCCATGCAGATGTTCGAAATTTTTGCTTGTTTTTTGGAGAGAGGAAAATCCTTGAATTTGCCGGATTCCTGTCCAAAGTCAAGCAATTTAGCGGGACAAAGTTTAGCATTTTGAGTTTTGAGACCAATGGCACAAGATGTCAAATCTGGCTAGAAATAGTCAAGAGGAAGCGCAGAGCACCTGATAGCTCATTTATAAAACAGCAGAAGATGATGAAATGCGCGAGCTCATCAACTCGCGCATTTTTATAGCAGGCAATTAACCTTTATTGTTCTGTTTCCAGTTGGCCTGAACCTGTTCAGCCACTTTTGGATAATCCAGAATAAAGCGCACATGACTTTCGACACCGGTTTTTAAGGTCGCATCATCGACAATAAAGTTCGGATTATGGTTTGGCGCGGCTTTAGCCGGATCTTGATCGGCCGGCGTGGCACCGACAAAGACAAACAGGGATGGCATGAGCTGGCCATAGTAAGCAAAGTCTTCACTCGCACTGGCATTATTATCCAAGACATGCAATTTATCTTCACCATGGACTTTGGCCAGGGTCGGTTGCATCAGCTTGGTCAAAGTTTTGTCATTGGTGGTGACCGGGGCATAAGGCGCAATTTCGACTTTCACCTTGACATCGTTGGCTGCTGCATTGTGTTCTAGCATCTTCGGTAAGTCTTTTAAAATGCCTTGACGAACGTCTTCACTATTGGAGCGAATAGTCCCGACCATATTGACCTGATCTGGAATCACGTTACCGGTGGTACCACCCTGAATGCTACCAATACTGACCACGCCCATTCCTTTGGTCAGATCCGCTTTACGGCTGATCAAACTTTGCAGATTGGTGACCATCTGGGCAGAGGCATAAATTGGATCTTTTCCTGCCCAAGGCATCGAACCATGAACCTGACTTCCATTGACCTGGATGCGTAAATGATCGGCACTGTTTAAAATGGCACCATCTTTGTAGAAGATATTGCCACTTGGCATACCGGCCATGACATGCATACCGAAAATGACTTCAGGTTTTGGATTTTTCAGGGCGCCGTCCGCAATCATTTTACGCGAACCAATCTGATCGCCTTGGGTAAAGTTATCAATATCTGCACCACCTTCTTCGGCTGGCTGGAACACAAATACCACCGTTCCTGCAATTTTATCTTTGTTGGCGGCCAGAACTTTGGCTGCACCCAGTAACATGGCGGTATGCGCATCATGACCACAGGCATGCATCACATAAGATTCTTTGCCCTGATAAATGGCTTTTTGTTTGCTGGCGAATGATACCGGTGCAGTTTCCTTAATTGGTAATGCATCCATATCTGCACGCAATGCCATGACCGGGCCGGGTTTACCACCTTTTAGTACACCGATCACACCCGTTTTGGCATAACCTTTTCGTACTTCAATCCCATAGGATTTTAATTCTTTTTGAACCAGTTCCGAGGTTTTAAATTCCATATTCCCCAGCTCAGGATGTTGATGAATATGCTGGCGTAATTTTATGGTGTGCGCTTCAGCCGTTTGTACAGAATCATCAATCCAGTCGGCCAGACTGAGTTGGCTACAGAAAAGAAGAGGAAGACAAAGGGAAATCTGCTTATACATATTCATACTTGGGGAGAACCTTAAGAAATTGAAATGGTTAAAGTGATTCTCTAGGATTGCATATTGATTTAAATTTGACCAAAACTCTCTAAGTATTATGATAATACCTTTAAGGTATATTGCTTGTTAGACCTTGTTCTAAAAGAGCTTTATGAATGCTTTTACATTGTAAAATTATGTACCCTTATTTATTTTCTATATGTTAAAGGTATCAAAATTATCAATAAGACAAAATAAAAACAAATATCAAAAATAGATCAGGACAAGATTCCGCGACAATCATTAACGCAACCTTTGGGCGAAAATGATGAGTTCTAGATTACTCCAGGTTTAGATGAAGACCTTGATGAAGCCATGCGTAAGTCTACGCGTGAAGCAATCCGTTTTTTGGTCAATGAATACGGAATTTCAGAAGAAATTGCTTATACATACTTAAGTGTTGCAACGGATTTTGAAGTATCGCAAGTGGTAGATAAAACCAAAGGTATTCACGCGATGATTCGTAAAGCGGACTTTTAGGAGTTTAAGAAAAAAGAGAAGTAATTTTTTTATTTAGTTTTTTGTTTTGTGCTTTTGCCAACTGATTTAGACATGTCAGTTGGCTTTTTCTTTTGTAATGGTTTGAAAATTTTTAGAATATCAATAATAAAAATTTATTGAAATGAAATGGGGAAATTGTGGCAGAGCAGAATAATAATGCAGTGATGATTCAATTGCCATGGAGAGTGCCACAGCAACCTTTTGATCAAACGGCAAGTGTTGTAGAGAATCCAAATAGAAAGATGGAGCTTGATCTCAATCATTCGACAGATACGACAGCAATTTCACCATTTACTTTATCTGTCATTATTGCGCTTATTTTAGGTAGTTTCGCAACTTGGCTTGCTTATTGGTATGGATGTAAGAGTTTTCAACTCACAGAACTATCTTTTAAAGTAGTAAGTGAAGATATTAAAGAAGCAGCAGAATCTCATAGAAATATGACTAAACAACTTATAGAAAGTCAAGAAAAGTTAAAAAGAGTTGAATTACAAGAAGAATTTTATAGAGGTTGGAAACTTAAGTTAATAGACGATCTTGCTGTATTGAAACCATTAGTGCATAAATACATTACATTGTTAGGCTCTGTAGCTTTAGTACTAAATGATGTGAAAGACTGGTTCAAAAATAATGAATACGAAGATATGCGTTCAGAATTAAAGAGTTTAGAAGATGATATATTCCCTTTAATAGCTC
>NZ_CP078068.1:628107-795558 GCF_019195275.1 Acinetobacter sp. F9 | reverse complement strand
TACTCATTTAAAAATGTTAGTAGAGGAAGATCATGAATTAGTATCTGAATGGGACGAATTTGAGCGTTATCTCACTCAGCTACAAATCATGTGTATTACCGCGGTAATTGATAAAGAAGGTATTGCTGATAGTTTCAAAGCTCTAAACATTGTAGTAGATTCTCTTATTCAAAATTTGAAATCTATATTCAATAAAAAAGCAGCCTAAGCTGCTTTTTGAATCACTTTTCTTTTGGCTCAGGTGGTGTCAACCCAAACTGTAAATACGCCATATTGGTGGCAATACGGCCACGTGCAGTACGCATGACATAACCTTGCTGAATCAAATATGGTTCAATCACATCTTCCAGCGTACCAGAATCTTCTGCCATGGCAGCAGCCAACGCTTCAACACCAGCAGGGCCACCATCAAAACGTTCTAATAACATCGATAGATAACGGCGGTCTAAAGTATCTAAACCATCTTTATCGACTTTGAGCATGTCCAAAGCACGTTGTGCCATATCCTGATTAATTTCACCAGTGCCTTTGACCTGAGCATAGTCACGTACACGACGCAATAAGCGGTTGGCAATACGTGGTGTGCCTCGTGAACGACGGGCAATTTCTTTTGCGCCATCACCAGTCATGGGTACATCCATCAAATTGGCTGAACGTTTGACAATGTGGGTCAAATCTTCAACTGAATAAAATTCTAAACGCTGTACGATGCCGAAACGGTCACGCAAAGGAGAGGTAAGCAGACCTGCACGTGTGGTTGCTGCAACCAGGGTAAAGGGTGGCAAATCCAGTTTGATTGATCGTGCAGCAGGCCCTTCGCCAATCATGATGTCGAGCTGGTAGTCTTCCATCGCTGGATAGAGAATTTCTTCAATCACGGGTGAAAGACGATGGATCTCATCAATGAACAGGACATCACCTTCTTCCAGATTGGTCAGCATGGCGGCCAAATCACCGGCACGTTCTAGCACCGGACCTGAAGTCGACTTAAGATTACCGCCCATTTCGCGGGCAATAATATTCGCCAGCGTGGTTTTACCCAGGCCGGGCGGGCCAAAAATCAA
Source organism: Acinetobacter sp. F9 (assembly GCF_019195275.1). Taxonomy (NCBI): domain Bacteria; kingdom Pseudomonadati; phylum Pseudomonadota; class Gammaproteobacteria; order Moraxellales; family Moraxellaceae; genus Acinetobacter; species Acinetobacter sp. F9. The sequence goes on along the minus strand of NZ_CP078068.1, from coordinate 794,494 downwards.
TGTATGATCCAGCGCTTCTTCACGGCCACGGGCGGCACCAATAAAGATTTCCATTTGCTCTCGAACCACCGGCTGACCAATATAGTCATCGAGTGAGGTTGGACGGATGGCACGATCAAAATGATCTTCTGGTTTTTCAGAACCACTGATGAGACGGTCTTGCATATCTTTTGAGTTAATCTCTATGGTTTATTTGAGGTGAATAAAGTCATAGCCTCAAAATGCTTTAACAATTCGTATGCCATTGTGCAGGCATGCTCTTACTTTTGACAGGGCAAAAGTAACAAAACCCTTTGCAAAAATAATGGCACATCCTATGCCATATTTCTGCGGCAGCATCCATGCTGCCTTCTCATCTTCATTTTGCAGCGAATATTTAAATCAGTATTAACGATTCATCGACTTTAATGCAGCGCGGATAATGTCGCTGGCTTCAGTGTAATCTGCTTTAACCGCATTAATCAGTTTTTGTGCTTCAGCAGGTTTATAACCCAAAGACTGTAATGCAGCTTCTGCTTCAGCCACGGCTGAATTGCCCATAAACTGAATCTGTGGTGTAGTTGAATTGCTTGGCGCAGCACCTGAAGCCATGGCTTTAAAGCGGTCACGTAATTCAATCATTAAACGTTCAGCGGTTTTTTTACCGACACCGGGAACTTTGACCAAGGTATTCACATCTTCATTTTCAACGGTATGAATCAGCATTTCCACACTTAAAGTCGAAAGAATACCCAAGGCCATTTTGGGACCCACGCCGTTGACTTTTAACAGGGTGCGGAAAATGGTTTTTTCCTGCGCATTGATAAAGCCATACAGCAACTGTGCATCTTCACGCACGGCCAGATGGGTCCAGAGTGTGACTTGTTGTCCTTTTTGCAGCTGGCAGAAAGTCGTCAGCGGCGTATCAATTTCATAACCGACGCCATTTACATTTAACAGTACGGTCGGTGCTTCTAAAGCCAGTACTTCACCAATCAGACATCCAATCATCTTTTATCATCACTAAATTCAGTTTTGCTGCATAGTAGTCAGCATTTTCCGGAAAGGCAAAATCTGCCGCTGTAAAATAGATGATTTTATTGCAATCATCCTCCCATACAGCAGAATATTTTATAACAATCCGGCTTTATTGCCTTGTAATTCCTGCGACAGGTTATAAGCCTGATGATCAGAAAATTTCGAAACAATATCCAGCACCTGCATGATATTGTCATAATGGCTGGCGCTAAAATTCGCCCCTGAACGTTGCAGAATCGACATCAAGCGCTGTTCTTTAAAACTCAGGTTTTTATGCGGCGTTGTTAAGGGAATAAAGGCATCCAGAATATTTTGCAAACATTGATGCGCGATAATTTCCAGTCCTGCTTTTTGCGGATGCTCAAAAATTTTATCCCGTGCCAGTTCTTTGGCGCGATTAATCCCGATTTCAATGTCCGCAGTACAATATTGCAATAAAGTACCTTGTAACTGACCCGATAAAATCTGGTCATGATGACGGGCAAAAGCCGTTGTCACTTCATCGACCAGACGTTTCATGACCCGACCACGCAAGGCGGCAATTTTTTGCTGCCAGGTGGTATTGCTCATGGCGATTTCAGAAGGAATACCATAATCACCGAGCAGATTTAAAAAGACCGGCTCAACTTCGTCATAACTGAGCATATTCAGGCTAATACCATCTTCAAGGTCAATCAGGGCATAACAGATATCATCAGCCGCTTCGAGCAGATAGGTCAGTGGATGACGGCAGTAATGATATTCAGCTAACTGAATCAGTCCGAGTTGTTCTGCAATCTGCTTTAAAATCTCTTTCTCGGCCTGATAGCAGCCAAACTTGGCCCGATTGCTGGCAGGTAAATCGACTTGAGATGCCATGGTTTTTGACAGCCACGGATATTTTAAATAAGCCCCTAACGTGGCATAAGTCAAACGCATGCCGCCATCATTGGGATGGTAATCGATTTTGGTCAACAGGCGTAGACCTTGGGCATTGCCTTCAAACTGACGTACATCGGCTTCTTGTTCAGGACTGAGATCTTTTAAAAAATCGGTATGCGATGCATCGTCGAACCATTCTCGAATGGCATATTCACCGGCATGGCCAAAAGGGGGATTACCAATATCATGTGCCAGACAGGCAGCCTGAATAATGGCACCGACATCGGCCGGGGAAATCCAGGGCGGTAACTGATCTTTTATTTTCTCTGCGGCCAGCATCCCGAGTGAACGCCCAATACAGGACACTTCAAGTGAATGTGTGAGTCGTGTATGAATACCATCGTGCTGGGTTAAAGGGTGAACCTGAGTTTTACGGTTCAGCTGGCGGAAACTTTGTGAAAAAATAATACGGTCATAATCTTTGTGGAACGGGCTACGTGCCAGTTCAGTACTTTGCTTTTTACTACCAATCCGAACTGTCGAAAGCAGCTCTAACCAACGCATTTGAGTCATTTATCATTATTCAATTCTTTGCTAAGTGCATCATGCCAAAAAAGTAGCAACAGCACTAGAGTGCTGCGACATGAATTGTCGGAACAAACAAAACCCTGTGGAAATTTCAGCTGAACAATCGCTATAAAAAAACAGGTCATATTGACCTGTTTTTATCTCATGATAGAAGTGGACTAAAGCAAATCTTCACCACTGATCTTGGCTTCCTGGATGTCTTTATAGACCCCCATGCAAATGACGAACAAAATCATCGTCGCCACCAATGGCCAAAAAAGTACATATAGGGTCATAAATTGACTACTCATCTGAAATCTCCTTATTTACTTTTCTCAGATACCTGGTGAAATTCAATCACCATCTTATTGATTTGTTTAAAATCAAATCGTTCTTTGCTATTCATTAAAGTCAGTACTGTACAGACAATGGCGCTGCTGCCGTAGGCGGTCAGGGAACTCAATAGCGTGCCATAATCACGCAGGAAGCCGATGGTCCATGGAAGGAAGCCGATACTGGCCAGAATACCGACCACCAGGCCGACTTTCTTGCCAAAGAAGCCAAAGCTCATCAGACCCAGTACCACACCAATACCGATGGTGGCCATAAGCTCAAAACTGAGTGCGATCAGACCCTGAATTGGCAGCCATTCAAATCGAACCACCAGAAAGCTTAAAAATGCGATACCGACAGACCAGTTAAAGGCACGGGCATTGACCTTGTCCCAGTACAGGCTGGCAATCACCGGGAATACGATGGCACCCCAGAGTGCACCGACGAAAATCAGCATCGCTAGAATGTCGAATTTAAGCGTGGCAATTAAAATACCGAGCATGGTGGCTACAATCATGGTCATCCGGCCAATAAACAGCATTTTCTTCGGATCAGGACGATTTTTAGCAATCTGTTTGCCATAAATATCGGTCATTACGATGGCAGACAGGGCAGATAAATCCGAATCCGCCGTTGACGAAAGCGCGCCAATCACCATGACAAAGAGTAAGGCCACCATAAATGGAGACAGATACGTTGCTGCCATTTGTGGAATCAGGTTGTTCAGGTTGCCATCAATCGGCTGAATCCCGGCAAATAGTGCCAATAATCCGAGCATTCCCAAACCGACGACAATCGCGGCATAACCGATGGTTGCAGTAATGAAGCTGGGTTTGATCAAGTCTTTACGCACTGCAAACAGGCGTTGGGCGATGGTCTGGTTACCAATTGCATAAGCCAGTACTGCCACAAAAAATGGCGCACCCTGTTCTAAAAATGCGGTTTTCGAAAAGAAATCCAGTTGTTCCGGTTGCAGATTATGCATGCCGGTCTGGAACAGTGAAGGGCCGCCCAGGGTGAAAAATAGCGTCGGAATAATGATCACTGCCGCCACAATCATGGCGACCAGCTGACCAAAATCGGTAAATACCGAGGAGCGGAAACCTGACCATAAAGTATAGGACAGGACGCCAATTCCGGTAATCAAGACCCCATGGATAAAGCTGAGGGGAGACAGAATTTCAACCAGCGCACCTGCTGCGGTAAAGTTTACCATCAGACTGATCACGCTCCCGACAATGTTGGAGCCTGCCAGAATCATCTGGCTCTGGTTACCATGCCGTGCATGCATGATTTCTGCCAAAGTGTGTGCATTGGGTGCCAGGTCGCGGAAACGTTTGCCGAATGGGTAGATAAATAAAATCATCAGTGCACCCCACAAACCATAGTGTAAGGCACCGGAAACACCGTATTTATATCCGGACGAAGCCGCTGCATAAAATGAAGCGGCCCAGATCCAGGTGGCGGTCATACTGGCCGCAGACATTCCAAATCCGATGGAGCCATTCGAGACCATATATCCATCGACATTTTCATTTTTTTGCTTAATGCGTAACGACAATAGAAAGGTGATGCCATAGAAAAGCACCATCAATAGTACAGTTGCTGTACTAGTGAATTGAAACATACATACTCCTTAAGCGGGTCACCTTTTGTTTTTGAAAATTAAATCATTGGCAACAGATTAAGGCTCTAGATTAGACAGAGCAGTGAAGCTACAGAAAATAAAAAAACCAGCGTCTGAATATCAATTGGATATTCATATCTGCAGCAGAAAAGAGGATGATTCATGCGTCCTGAATGTGGACATTTCCTCAGCAATTGGCGTAGAGGTTAACATAAAATCATCAAATTTACTGATGAAGTCATTAATTATGTAGATTCTTTGCTGATATAAGGCTATTTTTGATTTCAACATCTTATAAAATGTAGATCTGTTGGTTATATATTTTTATAGGAATTACAGGTATTTATTGCATGGTTTTTTATTAGAATAAAGATGGATGTCAGTCAGAAAATGAAAAAGTAACAAAATTTTAATATTTCTTATTTTCTTCATTATGAGTAGTGATTTTTTTCATAATAGCCTAAAAAACTTTCATTAATTCATGTCTGATGATGCTTATATATTCTGAATTTTTGCATAAGAATAGAGGCCGAGAATCAGTTTGAATTTAAGCTTTATATTTTCAATTGATTAGCATGTAATTTCGCTCTTTTTAGCGAAGAATTTAAGAAATATTTGAATCAATATTTTTGGTTAATATATCGGTGAAAACAGACTTAATATCCTGGAAATCCATTTACTAAAGTAGATCTATTGATTTTAATTCTCACTCTTTATTAGAAACTATGGTGGTGTCTTATATGTGAGATTTAGGTATCTTTGAATAGAGTTCATATATTAAGATGAGTGATCGGAATAATCTGGGCTACCGGATATTACTGGAAGTCGATTGAAGCAGGCGATATAGTTTGCTCATACAGACAGGCTCGAAAAGGGAGAACAGCGGGGCAGAGTCTTAAATCCTGCAATGGAGCCCGGAATGGGGATAGCTGGATATAAAATTATTTCAGTAGTGCAACTCGCCGACAGAGAGATGAGCTAAAAAATGAACTCGACTGTTTCAGTCTATCCCGAGAAGCTTTAGTCTATCCTTAATAAGTTTTTTATAACGGCTCAAGAATAAGTTCTGTACGCATTTTAAGTGGTCTTGCTGTTGAAAAATAATACAATTTTCTTAAGTGAAATTATTGTTAATCGGTTTTGATTTTTCTTTAACAAATTGTGTTAATCTACGCGACTACATTCAATTTTCCTGCCTGAAAATAAACACAATATTTTAAAAATACAGAATATTTCAGCCGTAGTTTTCGTATTTGCCATCTAGCCGATTTCCTTATTTCACAGTAGAATATGCGCTCTCTCAAGTCACATTGTGGCATGGTTGTTCAGACCATCCCGTGGAGCCAAAATCAGCATGTTTATCGTTGCCGGTGCACCCGCACATTCTTCTTTTAAGAAAACTCAACTATTATCGCGTTTGACGTCAATTAGTTCTGTTCAATCAATTGAAAGTCAATGGGTCTACCTCTTTGACCAAGCGCTCAGCGAGCAACAACAGCAATCAGCTTTACAGCTTCTCAACGATGGGCAATCTTTTGAATTGCACCAGGCTGCAAGTGATGAAATCCAAATTTTAGTGACACCGCGTGTCGGCACCATCTCGCCTTGGTCTTCTAAAGCTACAGACATTTTCAAAAACTGTAATACGCCGGTGCATCGTCTTGAGCGCGGCGTTTTATTTACGTTGAAGGGTCTAAAACACGTATCAAATGAAGTTCAACAGATTTTGCATGACCGTATGACTGAAAGCGTATTCAATGCGATTGAAGAGGCTGCGGTACTGTTTGTTGAAACAGCACCAAAACCACTGAACTCGATTGATATTCTAGGTGAAGGTAAAGAGGCACTGGTTAAGGCCAACAACGAATTTGGTTTTGCATTGTCGATGGAAGAAATTGATTACCTGACTGAAGCGTTTATCAAGCTGGGTCGTAATCCAAATGACATCGAACTGATGATGTTTGCACAGGCAAACTCTGAGCATTGCCGTCATAAAATCTTCGGTTCTGAATGGACGATTGATGGTGAAGTTCAGCCATTGTCATTGTTCCAGATGATCAAGAATACTTATAAAGAATCACCTACAGATGTATTGTCGGCTTATAAAGACAATGCTTCGGTGATTGTCGGTTCGGATACCCAGCGTTTTTATCCAACCAAAGAAGACAATGGCCAGCAGGTTTATAAATATAAGAGTCAAGCCGCGCATATCTTGATGAAAGTGGAAACTCACAACCATCCGACAGCGATTGCACCATTTGCCGGTGCTGCGACAGGTTCGGGCGGTGAAATCCGTGATGAAGGTGCGACCGGTCGTGGTGGTAAGCCTAAAGCAGGTTTAACCGGCTTTACAGTATCTAACCTGAACATTCCGGGCTTTGAACAGCCTTGGGAAGAAAACTATGGCAAGCCATCGCGTATGGCATCGCCGCTACAAATCATGATTGAAGGCCCATTGGGTGGCGCTGCGTTTAACAACGAATTTGGTCGTCCTGCCTTAAATGGTTACTTCCGTACCTTTGAACAAAACATCAATGGCGATGTTAAAGGTTTCCATAAGCCAATCATGATTGCCGGTGGTTATGGCAACATCCGTCCAGATCACGTTGAAAAAGATCCAATCTTGCCCGGTGATTTATTGATCGTGCTCGGTGGCCCTGCCATGCTGATCGGTCTCGGCGGTGGTGCAGCATCTTCTGTAGACAGCGGTAAACTCGGCGAAAACCTGGATTTCGCTTCGGTACAACGTGAAAACCCGGAAATGGAACGCCGTTGTCAGGAAGTGATTGATACTTGCTGGCGCATGGAAGACCAGAACCCGATTGTGTCTGTACATGATGTCGGTGCAGGTGGTGTATCGAATGCCATGCCTGAACTGGTGAATGACCATGAACTCGGTGCGGTGCTGGATCTGCGTAAGATTCCATCGCTTGAGCGGGGCATGTCGCCTATGGAGATCTGGTCAAATGAAGCGCAAGAGCGTTATGTACTGGCGATTCGTCCATCTTCTTTAGAATTATTTGAATCGATCTGTGCGCGTGAACGTTGTCCGTTTGCGGTACTCGGTGAAGCAACTGAAGCGCGTCACTTAACCGTTGAAGATCCGTTATTTGGCAACAAGCCAGTGGATATGCCAATGCAGGTGATGCTTGGTGGTACACCGCGTATGAGCCGTTCATATGAAACGATTGAACGCAAAGGCGATGATTTCGACGCGGCTAAAGTCACAGATCTGAAAGATGCGATTTATCGCGTTTTGAAAAACCCGACAGTGGCTTCTAAATCATTCCTGATCAGTATTGGTGACCGTTCGATTACTGGTATGGTGGCACGTGATCAAATGGTCGGTCGCTGGCAGGTTCCGGTGGCGGATGCTGCGGTAACAACGACAAGCCTAGTAGGCTACACCGGTGAAGCGATGGCGATGGGTGAACGTCCACCAGTCGCATTGCTCAATCCTGCTGCATCGGCACGTTTATCAGTGGCTGAATCAATCTCGAACATCATGTCTGCGAAGATTGAAAAAATCAGCGACATTAAATTGTCTGCAAACTGGATGGCTGCTGCCGGTCAACCGGGCGAAGATCAAGCGCTATTCGAAGGTGTAAAAGCCATCGGTATGGAAATGTGTCCAGCACTGGGTATCGCAATTCCAGTCGGTAAAGACTCATTGTCAATGCGTACCACCTGGAATGATGAAGGCGAAGACAAATCAGTGACTTCTCCAATGTCAGGCGTGATTACTGCATTTGCACCAGTGACCGATGTTCGTAAAACATTGACTCCTGAATTGAAAAATGAAGAGTCGGTACTGGTTCGTATTGACTTATCGAAAGGTCAGTTCCGTCTAGGTGGTTCGATTCTGGCGCAGGTGTATAAAGCAATCGGTTCTGTGACGCCTGATGTCGACAGCTTCGATGACTTCAAAGCATTTTTCGCATTGGTTCAAGACTGGAACAATCGTGGTCTGATCAAGGCATATCATGACATCGGTGATGGTGGCTTAGTCGCAACTGTTGCAGAAATGATGTTCGCATCACGTCTGGGTGTGGCTTTAGAAGATCAGTCAACTGCAAGCCTGTTTGCAGAAGAAATTGGTGCAGTGCTTCAAATTGCCAAAGCAGACTGGGAAGCGCTACAAGCTGAAGTTGCAGCATCTACCCTGAAAGATGCCATTCAGGTGGTGGGTACGGTAAATAACACGGATCAGTTATCTGTAAACGGTTTAGTACTTGAACGTGCTGATCTGCAAGTGGCTTGGACGGAAGTATCCCACCAAATCCAGCGCCTACGTGACAACGTACAAACTGCGGATCAGGAATTTGCTCTTATCACTGACAAATCTCATGCAGGTATCATTGCGAAACCGACATTTGATTTGAATGAAGCGATTGAAGCGCCGTACATTAATTCACGTCGTCCGAACATGGCGATTCTGCGTGAGCAGGGTGTCAATGGTCATATCGAAATGGCAGCAGCATTTGATAAAGTCGGCTTCAATACCGTTGACGTACATATGAGTGACTTGCTGGCAGGTCGTATCAGCCTGGATGATTTTGAAGGCTTAGTGACTTGTGGTGGCTTCTCTTACGGTGACGTGATGGGCGCTGGTGGCGGCTGGGCAAAATCAGTATTGTTCAATACTAAACTGCGTGACCAGTTTGAGAAATTCTTTAACCGTCAGGAAACCTTCTCGCTGGGTATCTGTAACGGCTGTCAAATGTTGTCTCAGTTGGCTCCGCTGATTCCGGGTGCTGATGCTTGGCCACGTTTCCACCGCAATACTTCTGAAGTGTTTGAAGCACGTGCGGTGAATGTTCGTGTGGAAAAATCAAACTCTGTATTGCTTCAGGGCATGGAAGGTTCGATTCTGCCGATCGCTGTAGCACATGGTGAAGGTCGTGCGGTTGCAACTGCGGAAAACTTTGCTGCGCTCAACGCATCGAATCAGGTGGTTCTGCGTTATGTAGATAGCTTGGGGAATGCAACACAACATTATCCATTGAACCCGAACGGCTCACCGGAAGGTATTACCGGTGTAACCTCTCAAGACGGTCGTGCAACAATTATGATGCCGCACCCTGAACGTAACTTCCGTGCGATTCAGCATTCTTGGAAACCAGAAGACTGGGATCAAGATGGTGCTTGGTTACGTATGTTCCGTAATGCACGTAAGTTCATTGGTTAATCGGTTTTAGATTAAAAAAGGGTTGCGTCAGCAGCCCTTTTTTTATGTATGTTTCGGAGTTAACATCGTTTAAATAATTCAAATAAGTAACCAGTTTAAATCATGAAAATATTTACATATTTTATCTTTGCATTATTGTGTTTTAGTGCAGATTATAACTTTGCAGATGGTGCATATTTAAAAATAGAAATAACGGCAATAACCATTTTAGGACTCGTTTCCTATAGTCTGGTTTATTTGACTCTCTTCGAAAAAATGTCGGATGAGCTGTATAGTCCACATTTAAAAATCATCTTGTGTTTAGCTTTGCATTTGATCGCTGTTGCGATCTTTTATATGAAATATCGTAAACACTACAGATCTACTAAATCATGAAAATATATTGAGATTCAGGATAGATGTTGAGCTTTTTGACAATGATGATGCATATAAAATAAAGAGGTACTCATGCCAAGAATATTTATCAGATTCTCAAGGTGCATTTTACTTATTTCACTATTCACATTGGCGGGGTGTGATACATACATGTGGCGAGCTAATATCAAGCATTTAGATGAAATAAAACAAAGTGGTTATTTGCCGAAACTCAATCGTGATCGCGATATCGAAGGCCCTGATGTGAATCAAAACGGAATTCGTGATGATATTGATCTCTATATTGAAAAGAATTTTATAAATATGGAACAAAGACAGGCGGTAAAACAATTGGCTATGGTTCTGCAAGAGAGCTTATTACTCGATACTTCTCAGCAATACCCGCTACGAAAAATTGCATTTGAAAAATCGCGCGCGATAGGCTGCATTTACGAGCGTTTTTCTCAAGATACTTTGTACAAACCATCCAATGTCGTTCAGCATGTCATTGCAGTCACCACAAACACAAAACAGCGCTTTAAGGCGTATTTAGATTTTAGTAAAGCGATGGATGGTAAAAGTATCACACTTCCAAATGAGAACTTATGTAATGAATAATTCAGGCTTACAGCAAAGTCACTTCTCATGTGGAAATATCAGAAAATTACTAATCATTAATTTTCTTAATTTTCAATAAATAACATTTAAAAATATTAACTTAATTATACTTTATGGAAAAATAATTTAAAAATATCTATAATTACTTAATTCGTATCCACCTTGGGGTGGATTTTTGCTTTTTAAGCATTCTGATTTTTTAATTTAACTTCTCCCACTGAACTTGGTTTAGATTTTGCTTTCATATTGTATATAAAGTGCTATGGTATGTTTTATGCACAACTTTATTGCACTATAAAAGAAAGATGGAATAGATCAGTTCAGTATCAATTCTCAAGTATGAGGTGATGACATGGCTAAAACACTTAGAATAATGGATAAGGCGGCAATGCGTCAGAAAGGTTGGATGTTGTTTGCTATTGTCGTAGGACTACAAATATTGTTTGTTGTGGGCAGTTATTTACTTCAAGGCTCTTAATTATCTGACTTAAAAAACCACCGTTGAGGTGGTTTTTTCATAAATTGTTAGACTTACTTTTTTATAAGAATATTCGTTACTTTGAAGGATGAGGGATATATTCCGTAAGGTAACCAAAATCCTTCGTCAGACTGATAGAATGACTATATCCCACAGGCTGACAGGTGACATCCATGTCGATGGTCAATTAAATATGATTGATGGAATAGTTAGATTATGAGTTGAACCTGCTTCAATACCGCCTTTAACGTATTTTCATAATCAAAAGATGCATTGGTACTGTCCTGATAACGCCAAGCCACATAACCATCTGGACGAACCAGCACCGCACCTGATTCATGAACTTCAGACTTGGCATTCCAAGTACCATAGACATCACGATACTCACGTGAACCAATCTGAATTACATCTAAATAAGGTAAATCTAGAGTCTCGGCAGCCAATCTCCAGCCTTTACCTGATAAACCTGTCAGTAAGGTAAAACGGCCTTTACCGCTAATATCCAAAGTGGATTGCTTTTGGCCTTTGCTATTGATTAGCCAGGTATGTGGAACTTTGGCACCTGGACGAGTCGTGGCTTGCAGATAAAGCTGTTCATCTTTTTCAAAGATCTCGGGCTCAGTTTCACTCATCACCGCATTTGAGCTATAGCGCTGATTCAGTTCAACACCTTGGGCATTAAATTCAAAATGCTTAATTTCAAGTGCTTCAAATAACTTTTTACGAATTTCGGCACCTTGCTCATCTTCAGCAAAAATACGTTCCAGCATCTGTTTTTGCGTAGTGATGCCTTGGTCAAAACCAAAGACTTCTTTTAAATGCTTATAGTCAAAACGGGATTGGTTGGCACGTGCGACAATCTGCTTGCCTACAGGCGCACGTTCAGAGGTATATGAATCGAGGAGGAAAGGTGCGGCCCAACCTTTGATTGCATAGGCGAGTTTCCAGCCGAGGTTAAACGCATCCTGCATACAGGTATTTGAACCTAAACCGCTTGAAGGCGGGTGACGGTGTACAGCATCACCACCACAGAACACGCGGCCTTTAGAATATTCAGTTGCCCAAGTCTGGTTTACATACCAGTAGGACAGTTTTTGGATTTCGACATCTTCCACTTCAGCGCCAACAAATGTATTCAGACGCGATCGAACCTGCTTGTCAGTCACTTGTGGCTCGCCTTTGGAAATATCAAAGCCCCAGCCCATAATCCATTCATTCCAAGGCGTAATGGCACGTAGCAAGCCCATGCCGAGATCACCAAAGCTGGCTTCAGGATTGACGATCCATTGCAGAATCGCAGGGCGGTGCTGAACATATTTGCTTAGATCGGCTTTAAAAGTCACATAGACTGTACCCGCACGCGCCATCACACCTTCGAGTGGTAGCTCAAGTTGCTCAACCACTTTTGAGCGTGCGCCATCCATACCAATCAGATATTTGGCTCTTAAACTAAATTCTGTGTTGGTAATCCGGTTCAGGAAAGTAGCGGTGACACCATTTTCATCCTGAACATGCGATAAATATTCAGTATTGAAGTTATAGATTGCACCGCGCTCACCGGCATTCTTGACCAGTAAGGCTTCCATTTTCGGCTGAATCAAATCCACCAATGGACATGGACTGCCTTTGATATAGTCGCCATGACGTTCATCACCTGTGCCCCAAGCGCTTAAACGGGCAATTTCTTCACCGACCAGACTGGTGGTAATCAGGCTTTCGCCCATGTGTTCCCACGGTGTCGCAATTTCTTTGACTTGTTCTTCAATGCCTAAATCACGTAATACTTCCATGGCACGCTGATTGGTAATATGCGCACGCGGACTATTGGCCAGCCAGTTAAACTGTGTGAAGAGTTGAACTTTGACCCCATAATTTGCCAGTGCTAAACCTAAGGTCGATCCTGCAGGTCCTGTGCCAATCACCAATACGTCAGTATCGTAATGCTGTGTCATACATGACTCCATGTGTCTGTCTGAAGAACAAGATTTGAATATATTTACAATCCAGTGTAGTGAAATTCAGGCAATACAATAGGAGTATTCATATAAACTATAGGTCTATTGAGATTCTTACTACTTTCTCGTTTGGCAGCTTAAAATGCCTGAGAATATGCGGCTGAGTTTATGGAACTTCGACATTTACGTGCTTTTTTAACAGTAGCCCAAGAACAGAGTTTTACCAAAGCAGCAGATAAGCTGTTCACGGCGCAGCCTTCTTTAAGTCAGCAGATTAAGGATCTGGAGCAGGAAGTCGGTGTAATGCTGTTTGACCGCTCATCCCGGCAAATCAAACTGACCGATGAAGGGCAAGCTTTTCTGATTCATGCTGAACAGGCGCTTGAAAGTGCCAAACTGGCAGTTGCCGCGGCGCGTCAGGTGGCGCAGCAGAAAAATAACCAGATCCATATTGGCTTTTTAAATGTTGCAGAACTGAAAGTGATGCCAAATATTCTGGCCAAACTGAAGCAGAATATTCCTGATTTAAAAATACATCTGCATAGTCTGACCTGTATGGAGCAGATTCAACGCCTGAAAAATGCCGAGTTGGATTTAAGCTTTACCCGCTATTGTCTGCAACATCCCGATTTTGACAATATTCATTTAATGAATGAACAGATTTATCTGGTGGCAGCCGAGCATTTACATCCCACAGATCGGCCATTGAAGTTACAAGAATTGAAAAATCATCAGTTGATTATGTGTGAGCAAAATGCCTCGCCCGTCTTTTATGCGCAGTTGAATCACCTGATGTCTTTTGAACAATTGCAGCATGACCAAATGCTGTGGGTTACCAATGTGTTGCAACATATTAACCTGATCAATATGGGCATGGGTTTTAGCTTCGTACCGGAATATCTGCTGCGTTTTTTAAATGAGCATGTGAAAATCGTGCAAACAGATCAAGTCCTGCCACAATTAGGACTTTATGCAACATTTAACAAGAATCCTCATAATTCTGCATTGAATATTATTACCCAGGCACTGGACAATAGATCTTAAATAAGCCATTGAAAATGTTGAAGGGAAACATGCTAAAACTCATTTATTATGTACCAGATGAACATCTTGAAGTGACTAAGGAAGCCTTATTTAAAGCGGGTGCAGGCGGCATCGGAGATTATACCCACTGTGCCTGGCAGGTATTGGGAACAGGGCAGTTTAAAGCGCAGCAAGGTGCAGATCCTTATATTGGTGAAGTCGGGGAATTAGAGCAGGTTGAAGAGTGGCGAGTAGAAATGCTGGTTGCTGATGAAAAGGCGGTCGAGGTCGCCAAAGCTCTGAAAGCAAGCCATCCTTATGAAGAGCCTGCTTTTGAGTTTATTCAGCTCCTGGATATTAAAGTCTAAACGTGCAACCTTATTGCTGCTAGAAGTAATGGTGCGCATCGTGTTTTAGCGTACCATCAGCTTATCTGTTTAAAATGATTAACCTCCTTTTATGAGTATAAAATCAGTCATCATCATAAAAATAAAACAGGAAAATAATAATGCAGTGGTCAAAACAGCTCGGCAATATCCTCAAGAATACGCTCAGTAAAACTATCAAACATGGTGCGGGAATCCTGCATAGCCGCATTCCCTATTCTCATGACAATCCCTATCTGGATGGCATATTTGCGCCACAACGACAGGAGCATTTTGCTACTCAATTGATGGTAGATGGGCAAATTCCTGTAGAACTAGAAGGTGCGCTGATGCGGATTGGCCCGAATCCGATCACGGTAAAGAACCCACGAAATTATCACTGGTTCACCGGTGACGGCATGATTCACGCGCTGAAACTCAAAGCTGGTGAAGCACATTGCTATAAAAGTGCTTATGTCGGATCGGCCAGTGTGCAGAAAAAATTGCATAGACCCCAGATTTTAGGGAAAACGCGTGGAGTCGCGGATGCGGTCAATACCAATATCATCCACTTTGCCGGGAAATCTGGGCACTGGTCGAAGCGGGGGCTTATCCGATCGAAGTAAATCGTGAACTGGAATCAAAACGGCATCAACTTTTTGAAAATGATCAGGATTTACCGTTTACGGCTCATCCGCATATCGACCCGGAAACAGGAGATATTCATGCGGTTTGTTATGATGCCTTGAATCATCATCAGGTTTTTTATTTACATATTGATGCTCAAGGCAAACTGCAACATCATGTCGAAATTCCAGTCAAACATGGCCCGATGGTGCATGACTGTGCCATTACTCAATCTCAGGTGCTGATTCTGGATTTGAATGTCAACTTTTCTATGCGTAGTGCCTTAAAAGGCTCACTATTACCCTATCAATGGAATCCTAAACATCAGGCTCGTATAGGTATGCTGCCTTTTGGTGGCAGTGCGGCAGACATCCGCTGGTATGAGATTGATCCCTGTTTTATTTTTCATACGGTCAATGCTTATGACCTGAACACAGGTGATGTAGTGATGGATGCAGTGGTACATTCCAAGGCACTGGTCAGTTCCATTCAGGGACCAATAGAAGATCAGGAGATTCGGCTGGAAAGATTGATCTTCGAGCAGCAAACAGGAAAAGTCACTCGAACTGTATTATCCAATATCAAGCAGGAATTTCCGCGGATCAATGAAGCCTATACAGGGCGGCCTTATCGCTATGTCTATAGTATTTCCTTTGCCGGCTTTGATGATCCTTATCATGTTAGCAGTAATACACTCTTGTACCATGATCTGGAAACCGGCAGTACAGCAAGCTATTCCTTTGGAGCAAACTGGGTTACAGGTGAGGCAGTTTTTGTCGCCCGAGAAGGTGCTCAAACAGAAAATGATGGCTGGCTGATGTCTTATCTACACGCCTTGGATGGCAGTCCATCGAAAGTGGTGATTTTAGATGCGCAATATATTCAGAAGGGGCCTATTGCCACGATTCATTTACCGGTTCGTGTACCCGTCGGATTTCATTGTAACTGGATGGATGACCGGAAATTGAGAACTTATTATTCTTAGATTTTGATGATGCATAAGCACTTTGGGTGCTGGCACAGTCTCATATCGCGTGAAGATTTAAATCTTTATTTAATAGGTTGATGTTACTTTGAAGGATGAGAAGGGTAGGTCTAAATTAACCGAGATCCCAGGTTAGGCAGAAAATTCATTTCTGAATCTCTGCCTAAGAGTGGTATTCATATCGCCAAGAATATCAAATCAAAGATTTATTCTTCTATTGCTACTGTTAAACTTTCTGGATAAATAACTCACGATCAAAACGGTATTGCGGGAAGAACACGCCGTCTTTGGCGCGTTCACCTGCACCAATCACCATGACTGGATATTGTTCATCATTCAATTTCAGAATTTCACGAACCATCGGCTCATCAAAACCTTCCATCATACAGCTGTCAAAACCATAAGCACGTAAAGCTAAGACCAGATTTTCACAAGCGAGCGCCGTCGTTTTGGTCGCCCACAGTTTCGCATCAGCCGGGCTGAAAGCAGACACTGGCATTTGTTTGTCCAATGTACGGGCAACTTTGAAAGCCACTTTTTTAAAGTTGCCAAAGACATTTAAATAACCGGTTTTATAGTTATATGGAATGTATTTATAGTATTTTTTGATGGCAGCTGGTGCTTCCGGATATGGAAATTCATTGACATTCCGTTTGGCCATTTCATCAATACGGTCGGTACGTGCCACACAGATAATCAGCTCAGAAGCCGTTTTTGCTGCCAGTTGGCTCATGCAGGCTTTGACCAGTCGCTTTTTCTTCGCCGGGTTTTGTACCACATAAAATGTCCAGGGCTGCAAGTTTGACGAATTGGGAGCCAGCAACGCCAGATCCAGACAAGCATCAAGTACATCTTCTGGAATTGGTTTTTTGGTAAATTTACGCACTGAACGACGACTTTCGATCACTTTACGGAAATTATCGACATCAATATCCTGCGGAGCAGGTTCATAATAACGTTTTTTATCCGGATTGGCGCTATCAATGGTTTCAGTAGACTGGGCAATAATGGATGAATTTTCAGTAGACATATTCTTTATTCTTACAGGTAAAGGAATCAATGAGGCAGTCTAAACCAGCTCATTGAGATCCTAAGTTTGAAAATTAGTTGAATTGTGTGAAATCAGGTTTACGTTTTTGCATAAAAGCTTGTACGGCTTCCAGCATTTCCGGAGAGCCAACGCGCTGCATGAAAATTTCTGCTTCATGGTCGATGCAGGCCACAATTTCATCCAGATTATGTTTCATCAAGGCTTTGGTTTGCTTCAAAGACGCCAAAGGTAATGCTGCTAAAGTCTGCGCCTGTTTTTGTGCAGCCGCATAGGCATCTTCTTCAATACTATTCACCAGACCGGCACCGAGTGCTTTTTCGCTATTGAATTTTTGTGCAGTCAGCAATAATTCAGCCGCTTTATGATAGCCCGCCTGCTGAATCAGCAATTTGCTTGAAGCGCCTTCAGGCGATAGGCCCAGACTGACAAATGGAATCTGGAACAGGGCAGTATTGTCACTATAGACCAAGTCACAATGCAATAAGATGGTTACCCCAATCCCGATTGCAACGCCACGTACCGCTGCAATTAAAGGCTTGGAAAACTTGGCAGCCGCTTTGAGTAAAATAAAGGGCGGGCCTTCAGCCGCAGGGGCCTGACCTTTTTTCGCAGCAGATTTCATGAAATCCTGCATATCATTGCCCGCGCTAAAGTCCGTGTCCTGACCGCGTAACACCACCACACGCACCTGATTGTCCTGATCTGCTTCATCGAGCGCTTGAGCAATCCATAAATACAGCTCGCTGTATAAGGCATTTTTCGCTTCCGGGCGATTGATGGCTAAAGTGAGTACGCCATGTTCTAAATTCGCATGCAAATGCTCATGAGGTTGTTGAATACAGCTCAGTGTCATCGTACTATCCTTGCTTTAAAACTTAATTTGATTTTATGAGATTGATTATGTCGCATATTTATTGGGGCGGCACAACTCATGAGTCATAAAAATGATCTGTTATGAACTATACATTTGATTATCTGGTTTTCATTGGCCGTTTTCAGCCTTTTCATCTGGCGCATATGCAAACCATTCAGATTGCTTTGGAACACAGTCAAAATGTGATTTTGGCCCTTGGTTCTGCGCAGAATGAACGCAATATCAAAAATCCATTTCTGGCTTCGGAACGTGAAGCCATGATCCTTGCAAATTTTAGTCCGGAAGATCAGGCGCGGATTCAATTTGTAGAAGTCATTGATGTTTATAATGATGAAAAATGGCAAAAACTGGTGAAATCGCTGATAAATCAGGCCATAGAACCGAATGCCAAAGTCGGACTGATTGGACATTTTAAAGATGATTCTTCATATTATTTAAAATTTTTCCCGGAATGGGAAATGGTCGAACTGGAAAGCCTAGAAGGTGCTTTATCCGCTACGCCGATGCGTGAAGCTTATTATCGCGGTGAAATTCAACGGGATAAATTTCCACAAGGCACGATTGAGTTTCTAGAGCAATTCCAGCATACCGAAACCTATCAGCAACTCAGTCAAAAATTTGTCCAGAAGGATAAAAGCAATCTGGCCTGACTCGATCAGATGGCTAGAGGCTGATTCATGGTGGTCTGAGCATGCTGTTTTAAACATTCACCCAGAATCGCCAGAGCAGGAGACTGCTGTTTCCAGTGATGCCAATACAAGGGGACTTCAATTCGCATTTCACCGGAAAGTTCAATCAATTGTCCTGATTCCAGCAAATGCCGGGTTTGATAATCCGGCAACCAGCCATAACCCAAGCCCATGACAATGGCATCAAAAAATGCATGCGTCGATGGAATAAAAAAGTGAGGATATTGTGCCGGACTCAGGCCAAATTCTTGCTGGATATACTGGGTATGCAACTGGTCTTTTTCATTAAACAGAATCGCCGGTGCGTGGCGTAAGGCATCACGATGTATTCCTTGTTGAAACCAGTTCCGGGCAAATTCAGGCGTGGCAACCAGACGGTAGTGCATTTGTCCAATCCGCTCGGCCAGACAGCCTTTCATGGCTTTGGCTTCAGTGCTCAAACAGGCATTGACCAGTCCGGCTTCCAGTAAATGATGGGTTTGTGATTGGTCATCCAGTTGAAAATGCAGCACAATTTTATGCTGGATCAGTTGGGCTTGTAAGGTCGGCAATAACCAGGTCGCAAGTGAATCGGCATTGGTGGCAATATTCAGACAGTAAAAACCTTCCTGTTGTACCTGTCCGCCCAAATCCTGCATCAAATTCTGTTCTAGCAAACGCTGATGCTGTAAATAATGCAATAAAGTTTGTCCAGATTGAGTCACGCGACAAGGCCGGTCTCTCACCAGCAGCAAGTGTCCCAATTGTTTTTCCAGACTCTGAACACGAAGGGTCACTGCTGAGGCAGTAATATTGAGTTGTTCTGCCGCCAGATCAAAACTTCCAGTTTTTGCAACCGCGTAAAAAGCATCACATTGTTTCGCATTCAGCATCGCTACAATCTAAGAAAAATTTAGTTAAATTGATATTAACTTAGTTTTAATGAATAGCTTCCTTTTTGTTGAATAATTCATGTATTCAAAAAAGGGGAATGTGATGTTCAGTTATATGGTCAGTGGCTTTGCTGTAGGTATGAGCCTGATTGTCAGTATCGGGGCGCAGAATGCCTTTGTACTAAAACAGGGTTTAAAACAGCAGCATATCTTCCTGGTCTGTTTGACGTGTGCCTTGTCTGATACTATTTTGATATTATTAGGTGTTTTTGGTTTTGCTCACATCATTGAACATTATCCAAATGCGGTTATGTTTTCTAAATATATTGGCGCAGGATTCCTGTTTTATTATGGTCTGCAACATGCAATCAATGCATTTAAATCAACAGAAGTTTTGGCTCCAAGTGATCAAGTTACAGCACATTTTTTACAAGTGTTGATGATCTGTCTGGCATTTACTTGGTTAAACCCGCATGTTTATTTAGAAACCGTCATCCTGATTGGTTCAATTTCAACGCAATATAGCCTAGGAAAATGGTGGTTTGCGCTTGGTGCTGTGTGTGCATCCTGGTTTTTCTTTTTTAGCTTGGGCTATGGGGCAAAGATATTGACACCCTGGTTTCAGCATCGCCATGCCTGGAAGGTTCTGGATGCTCTCATTGCTTGTACCATGTGGATCGTCGCAGGGTCATTAATTCTAAGCATTTAATTCAACTGGTAATATAAAAATCCTCAATTGAGGATTTTTATATTTTGAACAAGAGAATGCGAGTAAGGTCTGTAATTGATATTTTTCTAAACATTCTGTTTAAACATTTTTCAAAGAGAATCACAATAGAAAATGGAGTTTGCAGTGCTCGCTGTGTAAGCAAATTTTACTTCAGATTTTGTTGGAATATATGATCATATTTAGGAGATGAATTTTAAAATCAAACTATTAACAGTCTCCATTCGATGAGTATACTTCGATTAAGCCATTTCTTAAAAATAAATACTAACGATTATTTTTTCCATTAGTCACTAAGGGTTTTACAAAAACTTCAGTTAACTGGTATAAAAATAACGAAAACAAAAATTCTAAAACTGAAAAGAAAATTTAATTTCAGCTTGAAGCGTGTATCTAAATCCGATCAATAAGAAATTAAACAAGGTGGATTTAAAATTGAAAACAACAATAAAAACTGGACTGATTGGCCTGGCAATCTGTTTATTTTTCAGCAGTCAGACTTTTGCAAAATCATGGACGCTCACTCCTAAAAGTGATGTCGGCTTTGAGATCAAGTCAATGGGACTGACTGTGGTCAAAGCCAAGTTTAATCAGGTGCAATCCAGCATGCAGTTTGATGCCAAAGCACCGCAAAATGCTTCAACGCATCTGGTCATGGATGTCGAGAGTTTGAGTTTTAATAAACCGTTATTGAAACATATGATTTTGGGTGAAGACCTTTTTTATGTTGAAAAATACAAAACGGTAAGTTTTAAAAGTATCCAGTTTAAAGACCTGGGCAATGGTAAATACAATGTTTTAGGCAATTTGACTTTGCGTGGTGTGACCAAACCGGTGATTTTTGAAACAACCTTTAAGTCGAGTCTGTCTAATGACAACTTGCTCGAAGTCCAGGCATTTGCAGTGATTAACCGCAGTGATTTCGGCATGAGAAAGGGGATCGCAGGCGTAGGGGAGAAAGTGAATCTGCATCTCTCGGGTCATTGTGAAGTTAATTAAGGGTGTTTGAATACAGTCTTTTTTCAGATTAATAGACTGCTGCATGTCTATTGCTTAGCTTTAAAAATTGAAGCATAGAAGACATATAAAATGCTTGTATTACATCAAAGTAATCACAAAAAAAGCCCGATTTTTTCGAGCTTTTATCCTTGCAGGAAATAGTCAATTAAGCACTTTGCAGAGCTTTTAAATCTTCCAGGACTTGTTCGGCATGACCTGCGGCTTTGACTTTACGATATTCTTTGACCAGTTCGCCGTTATGGAAAATAAAAGTCGAACGCTCGATCCCCATGACTTGTTTGCCATACATGTTTTTTTCTTTAATCACATCAAAGTGATTACACAGGATTTCTTCTTTATCACTGATCAGATTAATACTCAGATTCTGCTTTTCAGTAAAGTTTTGATGGGCTTTGACCGAATCACGAGATACGCCAATAATGGTGGTATTTAAAGCATCAAACTGATCTTTTAAACAAGAAAATCCGACGGCTTGAGTGGTACAACCCGGAGTAGAATCTTTAGGATAAAAATAAATCACCAGCCATTCTGTATCCAGCTGGGTTAAATTGATTTCAGCTGTCGTTGCAGGGAAACTCTGGTCAAGCAAACTGATGGCAGTCATATTAACTCCTGTTTTATTTAAATTTTTCAAAAAAATAAGCCACATTATAGTGGCTTATTTCATCAAAGAATAATGAGATATTATTTCTTCGGCGCAGCTTGAGCTGATTTCATTGCTTCTTCAGTCAAAGTTTTCAGTTTGCCTGTTAACTGTGGACCAAAACATGCTTGCAGGTCTTTATTCTGCTTCTGTACAAAAGCTAAAGTTCCAGGACTTTTCTTCTGATTAATGGTGCTTTGGATTTCCCATTTTTGTGCATTGGTTAGTTTACCATCTGCTTCAACAGCGCAAGTACAATATTTACTGACTTCAGCAGCGGTCAGTTTTTTACCTTTGCCAGTTTCATCTTTACAAACATTGATCAATGCAGATTTTACATTGGTGCTTTTATAAGCTTGTTGTAATTTGTCATCAGCTGCCTGAGCCGTTGTTGCGAACATAGCAGCAGCTGAAACAATTGCTGAAAGCACGATGCTTGATTTTAAATTCTTCATAAACTCTACCTTGTTATTACGGTATATAACGTGTCGGGTCTTCAACACCTGCGTCCGCAAAACCCTGTTTACGTAAACGGCAACTGTCACATTTGCCACAGGCACGTCCTTGGTCATCTGCTTGATAGCATGACACCGTTTGACTGTAGTCTACGCCATGTTCAATACCTAAGCGAATAATATTTGCTTTGGATAAATGTAACAAAGGTGTTTCAAATTTGAGCGCCTGACCCTCTACGCCAACCTTGGTCGCAAGGCGTGCCATGTTGGCAAATGCGTCAATAAATTCCGGTCGGCAATCCGGATAGCCCGAGTAATCAACCGCATTAATTCCGATCACAATTGCTTCGGCTTTAAATACTTCCGCAGCGGCTAAAGCATAAGACAGGAAGATGGTATTACGTGCCGGAACATAGGTAATCGGGATACCGGCTTGTTCATGATCAGGCACCTCAATGCTATGATCGGTAAGGGCTGAGCCACCCAGATTGCCCAGATCAATATTAATCACACGATGTTCCACACCGGCAGCTTGAGTCAGTGCTTTGGCTGCATCCAGCTCTGTGGTTGAACGCTGACCATACTTAAAACTGATCGCGATACATTCGTAGCGTGCCTGTGCCCAAGCCAGACATGTAGTTGAGTCTAATCCGCCAGATAACAGAACAATGGCACGAGGGCGCATAAGCTGATTCTCCAAAAAAGTAACTTTACAAAAAATTAACGACCAGTTTCATCATTCCATAACAACTTGTGCAGCTGTAACTGGAAACGAACAGGGAGATGGTCTTCTAAAATCCACTGAGCCAAATCACGCGCCAGTTGCGGTAAACGAACCGCGCCTTTTTCAACCGCAAATGCAGGCGAGAACCAGACTGTACTGACTTTCTCTTGAAGCTGATACTGTTCAAGCTGCTGCTTTGACCATTCATAGTCTTCACGGTTGCAGATCACAAACTTGATTTGATCATGTGGCGTTAAATGATCCAGATTGGATAACAAATTTCGTGCAACTTCACCTGAAGTTGGGGTTTTTAAATCTAGAACTTTGGAAACGCGCGAGTCTACTTTAGCAACATCTAAAGCACCACTGGTCTCTAACGAAACCTCACAACCTAAATCAGCAAGGCGCTGCATTAAAGGCAGGGCATTCGGTTGAGCCAGTGGTTCACCACCGGTCACACAGACATAGGGTGTTTTAAAATCGAGCGTGGTCTGAATAATTTCATCCAGAGACTGACGCTGACCACCTTCAAATGAATAGGTGGTGTCACAGTATGTACAGCGTAACGGGCAGCCGGTTAAGCGGATAAAAACCGTTGGCAAGCCCGCAGCATTGGCTTCACCTTGTAATGAATAGAAGATCTCCGTAATGCGTAAACCCGCAGACGGATCAGAAACTGGAATTGCGGAAGAACGAAGCGTATTCATAACAAAACTAACCACTGAGAAATAAATAACCGGGTATAAAAATAAAAATCCCTACGATCATGACTGATCGTAGAGACGGGGAGCGCTTGAAGCTCCGAGGAACACCAATGTGCCCTCTAAGTTAAGACATATTAGTCTTCGCGTAATAGATCGTTCAGGCTGGTTTTGGAACGAGTTTGCGCATCTACTTTTTTCACGATAATCGCAGCATAAAGGCTGTAAGTACCACATTTAGAAGGCAGACTACCTGCAACAACGACTGAACCTGCTGGTACGCGACCATAGTGAATTTCACCAGTGGCACGATCATAAATCTTGGTCGATTGACCAATGAATACGCCCATTGAAATTACAGAACCTTCTTCAACGATCACGCCTTCAACGATTTCAGAACGTGCACCGATAAAGCAGTTATCTTCAATAATCGTCGGGTTGGCTTGAAGTGGTTCAAGTACACCACCAATACCAACACCACCAGACAAGTGAACATTTTTACCAATCTGTGCACATGAACCCACAGTTGCCCATGTGTCCACCATCGTACCTTCATCTACATAGGCACCGATGTTGACATAAGAAGGCATCAAGATCACGCCTTTGGCCTGGAATGAACCTTTACGCGCCACCGCGGGAGGGACTACACGTACGCCAGCCGCTTTGAATTGTTCTTCAGTCCAGTCTGAGAATTTAGTATCTACTTTGTCATAGAAACGAAGATCACAAGCTTGCATTGGTTTGTTGTCGTTTAATTTAAATGATAACAATACCGCTTTCTTAATCCATTGATGAACAATCCATTCACCATCGATTTTTTCAGCAACACGTAAAGTACCATTGTCTAGACCAGCAATTACGTCCTCAATTGCTTGACTGATTTCAGCAGGGCAATCTGCAGCTGTGAAATTCGCACGATCTTCAAACGCTTTTTCAATGATTGTTGAAAGCTGCGACATGATCTTCCTTCCAGAAAAAATTTTCTAGATTTTACACTATATTGCATTAAAAATAGTTGAGCAGATTGAAAATAGATGAAAAATAGCCAAAAGTGTGGGAAGTTTGAAAGAATGAACGTGATAAGTGTTATTTTTCATTATTTTAAAATGTAGTAGAAGTGTTAGAAGAAGCCAGGTTATCAACAAGAAAAACTAATTTGTATCAAAAAATAACAAAAGATCAGCAAAACATGAATAAAAAATATTTTTTAAGTCCTTTATATTGAACCCATCACGAATAACTAATGATCAAAATAAGTTCTTTTGAGGAGAGAAATAATGAAGTCTTTACATAAAATTTTAGCAGTTTCCATTTTGGCTGCAGCAGCTGGCTCTGCTATGGCTGCTGATGAAACAATCGTAACAGATGAAGGTGTGGCATCTTTTTCTTTCTTTAAACCCGCAGCTGTTCGTGCTGAAGTCGGTACTACCGGTTATGGTGGTGCACTTTCATGGAACGTGAACCCATA
The DNA here is from genome assembly GCF_019195275.1 of Acinetobacter sp. F9. NCBI lineage: Bacteria > Pseudomonadati > Pseudomonadota > Gammaproteobacteria > Moraxellales > Moraxellaceae > Acinetobacter > Acinetobacter sp. F9. Next base: position 769,272 of record NZ_CP078068.1, on the reverse strand, counting down.
TGTCGGCGTGACTTTAGGTTATAATGGTGGTGACATTTCCTGGTCTGATGACTTGTCAATCAATGGTTCGAAATATGACCTAGATATGGACAATAACCTGACTTATTTAAACGCTGAGATTCGTCCTTGGGCGAACTGGTTCTATATGGCGGCCGGTGTCGCATATATTGATAATGATTATGAAATTGATCGTCGAGTTGGTAATGATGAAACTTTTTCTGTAAATGGTATTGAATTCCGTGCTGATGGAGAGGCGCGTATTAATGGTGATTTATCATATAAAAACAATCTCGCACCTTATGTAGGGATTGGTTTCTCACCAGCAATTACCAATCGTTGGGGCGTATTTGGAGAGATTGGTGCCTATTATAATGGCAACCCAACGGTTAACTTAACTCCAAGCGGATCAGCTACTCCTAACACTCCAGGGGTTACTGCTGACTTTGCGCAACAAGTTGGTTTTGAGGAAGACAATATTCGTAATGACAATGAATACGAATGGCTACCAGTAGCGAAACTGGGTGTCAGCTTCCGCTTCTAAGCTATAGCTGCATAAAAAAAACGAGCTTCGGCTCGTTTTTTTATATTTTCTAAAAATACTTTAAAAGTGATAACCCAGTTTTAAGCCCACGATCCAAGCACTATTATCAGAAACAGCGGATAAGCCTGCAATCTGAGGCATAAGTGACTCAGATGTTGAGATCTCAGGTTTTTGAAATTTTAAATAATAGAATCCTGTGGCAATATCCCAAGTATCTTGAATCTTGTAAAGATGACCTAGTCCAATACCCCAATATCCATCACTCGGATTTAATGTCGAAGCCGGATTTCCTGTACCGGAATCCCATAAAAGCTCGATAGAGTTTATGCCAAAGGAGGGCCATTGATGCGCCAGACCGATTTTGGCAGACCATTGATCCTCCCGATAATTAATCATCCTGAATGATTTTAATTCTGGAAATTCTAAGGCCGCATAGTCAATCACTGCACCGAATTTAGGCGGCTGAATGACAAAATTTTGCCAGTTTAACCAGCGTAATGTGCCATAAAAGGCCTTTTGATAAGGCAATCCTGTTTGAAAATCCAGATGGATGGATTGAGGGGTTTGAATCTGGGTATAGGGGGAGGGATTGGTGCCTACGACAATCGATTCAGCAGTTTTATGATGGTGAGCAATGGCTGAACGGTAAGTCAGTGCAGTTCTAAAAAAATATTCGGGTAGTTGATAACTGAATCCTGCAAGCCAGCCCCAAGCGGGATCTTGTTCAAATGTAGCCCGATAACCATTAAATATATAAAAGGTTTGCCCGGATAAATATAAGCTTCCTTCCAGACTTTGATAACTTAGCCCTGTATAAAAATTCCAGTGATTATCCGGTTGGAAGCCGATTAATGATGTGAGATTGTGGCTATCAAACTGGATAGTCGCGGCTTCAACAGAAAGCGCTTCACCTGCAAAAACAGGATTATAACTATAAGCCACATCTACATGATAAGGCTGATCATAAATCAGTCCCCATGATAGTTGAGGGTGAAGCTGTAATTTTAAGGCAACATTAGAGATAAATTGCGTACTGGCAAGTTGGCCCGTAGAAAAGTCAGTAATACCCAGTTGTTGCAGCTGCTCGGTATACTGTACCTGACCGCTAATATCAGGGCGAACCCAAGCCAATGAAATTTCAGCATAATGATTTTTTTCAAAAAAAGAGTGAATACTTTGATTGGACTGTTCAAAAGCAGCGCTATAACCTGACCCAGAAAAAGCGCAGCCCATACAGAAAAGAGCAAATTTGCTGTCGATCATATTGGTATAATTCAATTTATTATTAATGTGATTATGCTTGATATTTATATAGATTATCCACTTGAAAATAATAAAGAGGCTCGCTCTGGCCTCTTTGATTGAAAACTTATATATTTTTATTCGTCTGGATAGGCGACTTTTTTAAGCGCTTTAATATCGGCATCCGGCGAGCACAGGGAAATAAACTCGTAGCCATAACCACGTAGTAAATGTCCTTTACGTACCGCAATCCAGGTGGTATTCATGCCAAAAATATCCGTTTTAATCTGCTTTAAACGGTAATCACGCTCCGGGTCATAAGCGACATCGTTGACAATGCCGACGCCCATATTCATTTCCACATAGGTTTTAATCACATCGGCATCGAGTGCGGACATGACGATATCGACATCAAAGCCGGCTTCTTCAAAGGCGGTATCAATCTTGGAGCGACCGGTAAAACCACCATGATAGGTAATAATCGGGTAATGGGCCAGATCTTCGATCCGGATCTGATCTTTAGTTGCAAGTGGATGATTTTGCGGCGTAATAATACTATGTTGCCAGTTATAATAAGGTACGCTGGCCAGATTGTCTTCAGTCGTCAGTGCTTCGGTTGCAATACCGATATCGGCTTGACCTTGCAGCAGCATTTCCGTGATTTCTACCGGGCTGGCCTGTTGCAGAATCAAATGTACTTTAGGAAATTCTTTTTTAAATTGGCTGACAATCGGCGGTAGCACATAGCGCGCCTGGGTATGCGTGGTGGCAATGGTCAAGGTACCTTCATCAACTTTATTAAAATCATCAGCCAGACGCTTAATATTATCGGCATCGACCAGCATGCGTTCTACAATTCCTAATAGTGCCTGACCCGGCTCGGTTAAACCCAGTAGACGCTTACCCTTACGGATAAACAGCTGTACGCCAAGCTCATCTTCCAGATCTTTAATATGCTTACTTACTCCAGACTGCGAAGTATAAAGTGCAGCTGAGGCTTCAGTTAAATTAAAGTTCTGTCTAACCGTTTCTCGTATAATTCTTAATTGTTGGAAATTCATAATTCTCTTTACCCTAGAAGAGGATGGGGCATTTCGAAGCCCCATCTTTTGGTCTTAAGCGACCTGATTTTCAAATAAATGCAAGTTCACCGCACTTAACCACACGGTTTGATTGGGGCGGAATTGGTGTGCTCTTGCTTCATCAGGTGTCAGTAAAATTTCAATCAAGTTACCCTGACGGTCATTCAGTTCTGCAACGACTTTACCCGCAATCCATAATTCACGTATGAAGGTGGCCTGAATGGCATTGTCTTGTGGCTGTGCATGAATGCGCAGCTCATCAGGACGTGCGAATAAAATCACTTCACCTTGAGCAGCATTTTTTGCGCCATCAAAGTGAATGCGATCTTGCCCGAGCTGAATAATGCCGCCGTTGTTCTGGCCTTCAAAACGATTGGCTTGACCCAAGAAATCAAACACAAATGGGGTTGCCGGCGTTTCATAGACCTCACGTGGCGAACCGATCTGTTCGACATTACCTTTGTTCATCACCACAATCTGATCGGCCACTTCCAGCGCTTCTTCCTGATCGTGGGTCACAAAGATCGAGGTGATGTGCAACTCATCATGCAAGGTACGTAACCAGCGACGTAATTCCTTACGGACTTTGGCATCCAGTGCACCGAAAGGTTCATCTAGCAACAGCACACGCGGTTCAACGGCTAAGGCACGTGCCAATGCAATACGCTGACGCTGGCCACCTGAAAGCTGAGCAGGGTAACGGTCAGCCAGAAAACCCAGCTGAACCAAATCAAGTAAACGCGTAACACGTTTTTTAATTTCCGCTTCAGATGGACGGGTTTTACGTGGGCGAACACGCAGACCAAAAGCAATATTGTCAAATACCGTCATATGACGAAACAGGGCATAATGTTGAAACACGAAGCCGACTTCACGTTCACGTACATGAACATTGGTCGCATCCTGACCTTCCAGAATGACCTGACCGCCATCTGCAGATTCTAGACCTGCAATAATCCGTAGCAGCGTGGTTTTGCCGCAACCTGATGGGCCGAGCAGGGCCACCAGTTGACCATCTGGAAAATCCAGCGAGATATTTTTAAGTGCATGGAATGCACCAAAGTGTTTTTCAATATTTTGTACTTGAATACTCATGTTGGCATTCCTTAAGAAACTGTAGAATCTTGATTACGTTTGTCCTGTTTTTCCTGGCGCAGTTCCACCCATGTTTTTAAAATCAGGGTGACAATTGCGAGGAGAGCCAGAAGCGAAGACACGGCAAACGCAGCACTAAAGGTATATTCGTTATAAAGAATTTCGACGTGTAGCGGTAAAGTATTGGTTTCACCGCGGATATGACCGGATACAACCGATACTGCACCAAACTCACCCATGGCCCGTGCATTACACAGAATCACGCCGTAAATCAGACCCCATTTGATATTTGGCAGGGTCACTTTCCAGAAAGTTTGCCAGCCAGATGCACCGAGCACAATCGCAGCTTCTTCTTCTTCCGTGCCTTGTGCTTCCATTAATGGAATTAACTCACGAGCCACGAAAGGTACAGTAATAAAGATGGTCGCCAGGACAATGGCAGGCACTGCATAAAGGATCTTGATGTCATTGTCCATTAGCCAGGACCCCATCCAGCCTTGCGTACCGAAAATCAGTACCAGCATTAAACCGGCAATCACGGGAGAGACCGAAAATGGCATATCAATCAAGGTGGTCAGGAAGGATTTACCCCGAAAGTTAAACTTCGCCACTGACCATGCCGCAGCCACACCAAATACCACGTTCAGCGGTACGGCGATTGCAGCAGTCAAAAGTGTAAGTTTGACCGCAGATAAAGTATCTGGATGCACCAATGCCTGTGTATAAACACCAATTCCCTGTTTAAAGGCTTCCACAAAAACCAGAATCAAAGGCAGGATCAGGCAGCTCAAGAAAAAAATCAGTGCAATAGTGATCAGGGTATAACGTACCCAGGTTGGCTCACGGGTTGCATCACGGGATTGCAGTTTTTCAGCCAGTGCATTGCTGTTGGTATTCAAACTCATCGTGCAGTTCTCCCGGTACGGCGGCTGGCCCAAGCTTGCAGTAAGTTAATCAGGAACAGCAGGACAAATGAAATCAGCAACATCACCACCGCAATTGTGGTTGCACCGGCATAATCATATTCTTCTAAACGGGAAATAATCATCAGTGGGGCAATTTCTGTTTCAAAAGGCTGATTCCCGGCAATGAAGATCACCGAACCATATTCACCAACACCGCGAGCGAAAGCTAACGCAAAGCCAGTGATAAGCGCAGGAAGTAAAATCGGGAAAATGACCTTGGTCACAATTTGCAAGCGATTTGCCCCGAGTGCAGATGCAGCTTCTTCCAGTTCAGTTTCCAAATCACTGAGTACTGGCTGTACGGTACGAACCACAAAAGGCAGACCAATAAAGATTAGAGCCAGCGTAATACCAATCGGGGTATAAGCAACCTGAATACCAATCGGTTCAAGATACTGACCAATCCAGCCAGTCGGCGCATATAAAGAGGTCAAGGCAATACCGGCCACCGCTGTTGGCAGGGCAAAAGGCAAATCGACCAAGGCATCGACAATACGTTTGCCCGGGAAGCTATAACGTACCAGACACCAGGCCAATAACAGGCCAAACACCACATTCACCAGCGCAGCAATAATGGCTGCACTGAAACTGAGTTGTAGTGATTTTTGAATACGTTCAGAGCTCAGGATTTCCCACAAGCCTTCCCAGCCAATGCCCAGTGATTTAATAAAAACAGCAGACAGCGGGATTAAAACGATTAATGATAAATACGCTAGGGTAAAGCCTAGAGAAAGACCAAATCCTGGCAGCACTCGGGATCGCTGCGACATGATGACTCCTCAAAAGAGAGAAAGCTGGTTAAAACTAACCAGCGAAAATTAAAAAAAGAAATTGGACACAAGCATAATTTGCAACGACTAAAATGCAAATTTGAAATAATACTTGCTGTCATCAGTATTGCTGATATGTTGCATAGTCTTTTCTGAAATCAAATACTGGGCAAGTTCAGGAAAAGGGCCAAATCCTGAAGCGACATTGACATGCCCCACCTGTCCGAGATTAATCGGTTTGAGTTTCCAGGCTTTGGCCAGAAACTGGGCGTCTGCATAGCTTAACCAGGGATCATTTTCACTGATTAATAACGTGGCCGGAACCTGAATCTGCACTTGCTGAAAATAATGGCTGTAATCGGTCTGGCTGTTACGAACAAAACCATTTTCCCCAAAACGTGCCGGATTGGCCGGCGCGACCAGAATCAGCTTTTTAACTTTAGCAGTCAATTCTGGATGTTGTGCCAGTGCTGCGACCGAGGTTAAACAGCCAAAGCTGTGCGCTACAATCTGTACATCATCTTGAATATCTTGCAGGGCTTTGACAAATTCAGTGATCCATTCCTGCAAAACGGGATGATTCCAATCTTTTTGTTGCACACGAGAGCATCGACTGAGCTGATGTTGTAAGCATGTTTGCCAGTGATTGTATTCGCTACCACCTACACCTGGAACAATAAGCGTATGTATCATATCGATGCTCCTGTCAGATCAGCTGCGAATTACTTCGCGCTGTTTGCCTTCACAATCTGGTCGAAAATACCGCCATTCTCAAAATGCGCTTTTTGCACTTTTGCCCAGCCGCCAAATTCCTGATCAATCGTTACCAGTTTGAGTGGTTTGAATACATGATTATATTTCTTTAAAGCTACTTCACTGCGTGGACGATAATAATGTTTGCCTGCCAGGTCTTGACCCAGTGGCGAGTACAGGAAGTTTAAATAACCTTGAGCCAGATGCTTATTGCCTTTTCTCGCTGCATTTTTTTCTACAATCGCCACTGGCGGTTCAGCCAGAATAGACAGACTTGGTGTGATAATTTCAAACTTACCTGGTTGCTCACGAATCGCTAAGTACGCTTCATTTTCCCAGGCCAGCAAGACATTACCGATCCCACGCTCGGCAAAGGTGGTGGTTGCACCACGCGCACCTGAATCCAGGACTTTGGTGTTTTTATAAATTTGGCGAACAAATTCTTGTGCAGTCGTGTCATTGCCACCGGCCTGATGTTTGGCCCATGCCCATGCCGCCAGATAGTTCCAGCGCGCGCCACCTGATGTTTTCGGATTCGGGGTAATAATACCGACACCCGGTTTCACCAGATCGCCCCAGTCTTTAATCCCTTTGGGGTTGCCTTTATGCACCAAAAATACGATTGTTGAGGTATACGGTGTCGAGTTTTGTGGCAGTTTCTTTTGCCAGTCTGCTGGCAACAATTTGGCTTTTTCTGCAAGCACATCAATATCGGCTGCGAGGGCCAAAGTCACCACATCTGCATTCAAGCCATCAATAACAGAGCGGGCCTGTTTACCAGAACCACCATGGGATTGCTTGAAGTTAATTTTTTGACCCGTACGGCTTTCCCAGTATTTGCCAAAACTCTTGTTGACATCTTCATACAATTCACGTGTCGGATCGTAGGAAACATTCAGAAAATCACGTGCTGAAGCACCTAATGAGGTTGCCGAAATCACAGCAGCCAGAACCCCAAGTTTTATTGTTTTTGAAATACTCATTAGAAACCTCAATTTCTTACACGTTTTGTAACATAGCTGCAGAATAAACCTATTCTTTATGCGTAAAAAATAAATAAAAACGAATTTTATATGAAAAAAAAAGATAAGACAGAGCTGAAGTTATTGAAATGAAAATGGCCTTATCAATAAAGGCCATTGTTTATGCTGGACTGCCTCATTATTTCGTATGATTTACCTTTACAATTTGATCAAAGATCCCGCCATTATCGAAATGTGCTTTTTGTACCTTGGTCCAGCCACCAAATTCTTTGTCGATGGTGACTAACTTTAAAGGTTTAAATACGCTGCTATATTTCTTTAATACTTCGCTATTACGTGGACGATAGAAGTTCTTCGCAGCCACAGTTTGCCCCGCAGGAGAATACAGATAATTCAAATAAGCTTTGGCCAGGTTTTCATTGCCATCTTTCTTGGCGTTTTTTTCTACAATTGCCACCGGTGGCTCGGCCAAAATTGACAGACTTGGCGTGATGATTTCAAATTTACCCGGCTGTTCACGAGTAGCGAGATGGGCTTCATTTTCCCAAGCTAGTAATACATCACCGATCCCGCGCTCAGCAAAAGTGGTGGTGGCTCCACGTGCGCCTGAGTCCAGAACTTTGGTCTGTTTATAAATTTGACGCACGAAATCTTGTGCTTTGCTGTCATTGCCACCAGGTTGATGTTTGGCCCATGCCCATGCCGCCAGATAGTTCCAGCGTGCACCGCCAGAAGTTTTCGGGTTTGGCGTAATGATCTCTACTCCAGGCTTCACCAGATCGCCCCAATCTTTAATCCCTTTTGGATTGCCTTTTTTGACCAGAAAGACGATGGTGGAGGTATAGGGGGTCGAGTTTTGCGGGAATTGTTTCTGCCAGTCTTTAGGCAGCAGACCTCTCGCTGCAATTTCATCAATGTCGGCAGCTAGCGCGAGGGTCACGACGTCTGCATCCAGACCATCAATCACAGCACGGGCCTGTTTATCTGAACCGCCATGCGACTGTTTATAGTTCACGTCCTGACCCGTGGTTTTTTTCCAGTATGCGCTGAATTCCTTATTAAAATTGTCATATAATTCGCGGGTTGGGTCATAAGACACGTTAAGGAAATCTTTTGCAGACACACTGAAAGCAGTGGCCAAAACCAGTGCAGCCAATACCCCAATTTTTAATTTACCAATATTCATTTTTGCCTCAATTTTTTTAGCTTTTGTTGGACAAGGCAAGAATAGCTGGAGATATTTTGCATAAAAAATAATTAAAAATGCATTTGATGTGAGTAAAAGAGATAAATCGATGGAGCTTATCTCTCAGTACTCAATTGTTGATTTGAGAGGCAATAAAATATGCTCTGTTTGAAAAATGCGAAACATGTCAGTGAGATAGAAGTACTCGATCGGGCCTTTCATTATGGTGATGGCTGTTTTAGCACGGCCCGGATTCGACAGGACCGGGTGGAATTATATGATCGTCATCTGGCACGTTTGCAGCTCAGTAATCAAAAATTAAGTTTGCATGCTGATTTAGCTCTGATTGCAGAAAGTTTAGAACTTTTACGTGAATCAGAAAGTCAGCTGAATGGAACATTAAAGATCGTGCTGAGTCGTGGAGTCGGCGAGCGGGGCTATAGTTTGCCAGAGCATCCGGCGGATCTGTGGGTATTTTATTATCCTCAAGCCCTACATGATTTAAAGTATGAACAGATCCAAAGTGGGGTATTACAGCAGGCACTGGGATTGACCATGCCGGGTCTGGTCGGACTAAAAACCTTGAATCGCCTGGAGCAGGTTTTGCTCAAGCAGGAGGCGGATCAGCGCGGTTGGTCTGAGGCACTGGTGACAGATGTACAGGGCGGGGTTGTCGAAGGGGTGAGCAGTAATTGTTTCATTTGTATAAACAATACATGGATTACGCCGGAACTTCGTTATAATGGCGTCTTTGGGGTGATGCGTGCAGAAATTCTACAACGGATGCAAGATCAGGGAATTGCCTGTCAGCAACGTTACATCGATATGGAGGAAATAGCCCATATTCAGAGTCTGTTTTTTTGTAATGCGCTAAACCCGATGAAAATTGTCACTCAATTTGAGCAGCGATCCCTGGATGGCGATGCTTGTATTGAACTTTTTAACCGTCTTCGATTAAATCAGATGTCTTAATATGTCAGCCTCCAAGTCTAAAGCCAAAAAGAACAATACAGCCAAATTTTCGTCACTTTTCAAAGGAATTGCCTTCGTCCTGATTGGACTTGCCTTGATTTTGGTACTGGTCTTAAAAAGTAGTTTGTGGAAAGACTATCCTGTAGACGGACAAAAACAGCTGCTGGCGATTGGGTCAGGGGAAACCTATTCTGGTTTTATTGACCGTCTGGCCAAAGAAAAACAGGTCAGTTTCCCGATTATTCTCAAGCTTTATCAGCGCATCCTGATTCATGACACCATGAAAGCTGGCGTATATGAAGTGCGCCAAGGCATGAGTATTCGTCAGGTTCTGGATATGATCTCCAATGCTGAAAATGCCCAGATGAACCGGATTTTGGTGATTGAAGGAACCACATTCAAACAGCTGATTGATGCTTTGAAGAAAGATGATCTGGTGACCAAAGAAGTGTCACATTTGCCAATGGCACAACTCCTTAAAGAGCTCAATATTCCATTTTCACATCCTGAAGGTCTGTTTGCACCGGATACATACTTCTTTGCTAAAGGTGAAACTGACCGTAAAATTTTAACCAATCTGTATCAGCGCCAGATGAAGGCACTGGATCAGGCCTGGGAAAAACGCGTGACTGATCTGCCCTATCAGAATAAATATGAAGCGCTGATCATGGCGTCGATCATTGAAAAAGAAACCAGTGTGGATAGTGAGCTAGAACAGGTTTCTGGAGTGTTCGTGCGCCGTTTAAAAATTGGCATGCGTTTACAGACCGATCCTACCGTGATTTATGGAATGGGCGATGCCTATAATGGCAATATTACCCGCAAGGATTTACGTACGCCGACGCCGTATAACACCTATACCATGTCTGGTTTGCCGCCAACGCCAATTGCACTGCCAAGTAAGAAAGCCATTGAAGCAGCCATGCATCCGGATAATTCTGACAACCTTTATTTTGTCGCCACGGGCAATGGCGGACATACGTTTACGACCAATCTGAATGATCACAATAAAGCAGTGCAGGAGTATCTGACCATTTTACGCTCGAAGAATAAGGAATGAGTATGTTTATTAGCTTTGAAGGCACAGAAGGTGTAGGTAAAACCACACTCATTCGTTCGATCTATGACGATTTTATGGCGCAAGGTAAAGATGTGGTGCTTACGCGCGAGCCGGGTGGTACGCCGATGGCCGAGCAGATCCGTGCACTACTTCTGGCTGTGAATCATGAAGAAACGATGGCGCATGATACCGAATTACTATTGATGTATGCGGCGCGTGCCCAGCATTTGGCACAAGTCATTCTGCCAGCCTTAGCAGCCGGAAAAATTGTACTCTGTGACCGTTTTACTGATGCCAGCTTTGCCTATCAATGTGCAGGTCGTGGACTCAGGGAAACAAAGCTGCAGTTATTAAATGATCACTTTGTGGCACGTATGCCAGACATCACCTTCTGGTTAGAAGCACCGATTGAACTGGGAATGAACCGGGCACGTGCGCGTGGCACACTGGATCGCTTTGAACAAGAGAAAGTCACTTTCTTTGAGAAAGTAAGAGTCGGCTATGAAACGTTGTGGCAGCGTTATCCGGAACGGATCAAACGTCTGGATGCAACCCGCACACCGGAGCAGGTATTCGAGCAGGCTTTAAGTTATTTGAAATCTGGTTTAAATTGAAATCCTGTTTATTTTAATTTTCACTAGGTGAATGTGTGAAAAATCTTCTATATTGAAGGCAATATAGAAGATTTTTTTAATAAGATGAAAACGACCAAAACCGAAATCCAACAATTTTTACAACAAGAATTTCCACAAAGCCTAGAAAAATGTAGGATCGAAGCCGTTGTTCCACGCGGCGCAACTTTGCTGTATCAGGTTAGCGCACAAGAGTTGCGTCCGGGTGGTACTGTTTCTGGCCCAACCATGATGACCTTGGCCGATCTTGCCTTATATGTCGCTATTCTGGGCGAAATTGGCCTGGTGGGTTTGGCTGTCACCACCAATCTGAATATCAATTTTCTCCGTAAACCTTCAGGTGGCACGGATTTGCGAGGAGAGTGCAAGCTTATTAAAGTCGGTAAAGTTCTGATTGTCGGGGAAGTCTGGATTTATTCAGTAGACCTTGATGAGCCAGTGGCGCATGTTACTGCGACTTATGCCATTCCACCTCAACACTAAACACCTGAAGAATAGAAGTTCAGTGATATAAATAGCCTAAGCTTAATTAAGTAGGTGAGCGCTAAAAGACAGGGAGATATGATTTAAAAATCATATCTCCCCAATAATCTAAATATTGACCAAGGGTGTTTCTACTTCAAAATTCACCGGATTTAGAATGGTCTTGCGTAATTCAGGCAATAATTCCGGATAGTCCAGCGTGAAATGCAGGCCACGAGATTCTTTACGCTGCATGGCACAGCGCACAATCATTTCTGAGACCAGCACCAGATTGCGAAGCTCGATCAGGTTTTTGCTGACCTGATAATCTTGGTAATACTCGGTGATTTCTTTTTTCAGCATTTCAATACGATGCAAGGCACGTTCCAGACGTTTGGTGCTGCGCACAATACCGACATAGTTCCACATGGTCTGACGTAGCTCATCCCAGTTTTGCAGAATCACCACATCTTCATCCGGATTGGTTACCTGTGAGTCATCCCAGATGGGTACGGGCGGAAAGGTATAGTCAGCATTGAAATGAGATTCGATATGCTTGGCTGCACTCATGCCATACACAAAGCATTCTAAAAGTGAGTTACTGGCCATTCGGTTAGCACCGTGCAGACCAGTATAAGAGGTTTCCCCAATTGCATATAGACCTGCGATATCAGTCTGGCTATGTTCATCGACCACAACGCCACCACAGGTGTAATGGGCTGCAGGTACCACTGGAATCATATCTTTGGTGATATCAATACCCAGTTCCAGCAGGCGGGCATAAAGCGTAGGAAAATGTTCTCTAACAAAGCTTTCATCCTTATGGGTAATATCCAGCCAGACATGCCGAATACCCAAGCGCTTAATTTCATAGTCGATTGCGCGTGCGACAATATCGCGTGGTGCAAGTTCGGCGCGCTCGTCAAAACGCAGCATAAAGCGTTCGCCATCGGGCAGACGCAGATAAGCCCCTTCGCCGCGCATTGCTTCAGTGATGAGGAAGGAGCGCGCTTGTGGATGATAGAGACAGGTCGGATGGAACTGGTTAAATTCCATGTTAGCCACCCGGCAGCCGGCACGATAGGCCATGGCAATGCCGTCACCTGTGGCAATATCCGGATTTGATGTATAAAGATAGGCTTTCATTGCACCGCCACAGGCAAGGGCGGTAAAGGGCGCTAAAAAAGTATGTACTTTTTCATTTTTTTCATCCAGCACATATAAACCTAGCGCGCGGTTTTCACCGTCTAGGCCAAGTTTATGTGAACAGATCAGATCAATCGCAATATAATTTTCAAAAATAGTGATATTTGATTTTTCTTGGGCGCGTTGTACCAAAGTAGTCGAAATTGCACGACCTGTGGCATCTGCGGCATGAATAATCCGGCGCTGTGAATGGCCGCCTTCACGGGTGAGATGCAACTGTTCCTGTTCATCCAGGGTAAATTGCACACCGTGTTTTAGCAGAAAGTCAACTGATGGTTTGCCCCCTTCTACCGTCTGTTTGACTGCGTCCATTTCACATAGCTGTGCACCTGCAATCATGGTGTCATCAATATGCTGTTCAATCGAATCCATTTTATCGAGTACTGCAGCAACACCGCCTTGCGCATAAAAGGTGCTGGCATCTGTCAGGGTGGATTTCGCTAAAACTGCAATATTAAAATGGTCCGGGAGCGATAAGGCTAAACTTAAACCGGCACCGCCACTGCCCACAATAATGACGTCAAATTGATGGGTAAGGGATGAATTAGACATGTCCATCAGCTAATTTAAAAAAAAGTTTGGTAATAACAGCGCTTTTTTGTGCAAAAGGCAAGCGTTGAAATGCTCATTTATTAATGAAAAAAATTAATCAAAGCCTTAACTTAGTGTTTTAATGATGAGATATTGTCCAGCGTGAAGCATTGAAACATATTATTACTTAAACTTTACAATGTTTGTGATAAAACCTATTTACATAAATTTATCAACAATTTGAGTGAATAATTTATATGAAAATTCTAAACTTAAAAAAAGGATTATTTGCAGCGACCCTGACCATGAGTGCTGCACAGTTGCAGGCTGTCACACCGGTTGATTTTTCAAATCTGGTCGAGCAGGTCAGTCCTGCCGTGGTCAGTGTCAATGTCGTTAAAAAAATGAGCGAAGAAGAACTCTTACAACAACAAGTTCCGGAAATTCTACGTCGCTTCTTTGGCAATCAGGTGATTATCCCTCAGCAGCGCATGCCACAGGAAAAAACCGGCTATGGCAGTGCATTTTTTATCAGTAAAGATGGCTATCTGCTGACCAACCATCATGTGGTTGAGGATGCATCTAAAGTCACCATTACCCTGAATGATCGCCGTGAAATTGATGCCACTGTGGTGGGAAGTGATGCACGTACCGACGTAGCTTTACTTAAGGTCACAGGTTCGAATTTTCCAGAATTGCGTACCGGGGATGTAGGCCGCTTACGTGTCGGTGAGCCTGTGCTCGCGATTGGTTCGCCATTTGGTTTTGATTATTCGGCCTCTGCCGGAATCGTCAGTGCCAAAATGCGCAACATGATGGGTGAAACAGCAGTGCCTTTTATCCAGACAGACGTGGCCCTCAACCCGGGTAACTCTGGTGGGCCTTTATTTAACCAGCATGGTGAAGTAGTCGGGGTGAACTCGCGGATCTTCAGTGGAACCGGCGGTTATATGGGGCTCTCCTTCTCGATTCCGATTGATGTGGCCATGGAAGTGGCAGAGCAGCTGAAAAAGAATGGTAAAGTGACCCGTTCCTATCTGGGGGTCAGCTTGCAGGATATCGACCGTAATCTGGCAGAGTCTTACAACCTTTCTAAGCCTGAAGGCTCCTTAATTACTCAGGTTGCACCAAATTCACCCGCCGCACGTGCCGGTCTACGTGTCAGTGACGTGATTTTAAAATATAACGGCACTGCGATTTCACGCACCAGTGAATTATTAAACTATCTCAACCGTACTGCACCTCAGCAACAGGTACAGCTGGAGGTTTTACGTGATGATAAGCGCCGTAATATTTCAGCAACCTTAAGTACCGCACCGGATGATACCCCTGCAAAAGCCGGAGCACAGGCGCAGCCGAGCAAAGGACCTGTAATTGGTGTGGCTATTCGTGATTTAAGTTCGCTAGAAAAGGATCGACTGGAGATCAAAGGCGGGGTCATGATTCAGGATGTTCGTTCAGGTGGCATTGCCGCACAGGCGCGTATCATGCCAAACGATGTGGTGACGCATATTAATAACAAGGCAGTATTGAACGCAGAGCAATTTGTACAAGAAGTTTCTAAGTTGAAGAAGGGCAATGTGGCACGCGTTACGCTCATGCGCCAAGGGCAGCGTGCGATTGTCGGAATGCGTATCTAATTCTATTCAGATTTTTAAATATAAAAAACCGCTTTTGATGGGCGGTTTTTTATTATTTGCAATTTACCCAGCCTATAAATTCGGTAGACTCTATTCAGTTGAAAATAATGGAAAGGATAAGAGAAAAGTGACAGCTATTTTTGATCTTGCGTTAAAGGTGCAAGCTGAACATATCGATGGCTTGGGCCATGTCAATAATGTGGTCTATGTACAGTGGATGCAGGAGGTCGCCACAGCCCATATTGAAAAATTGGGATTGGGGTTAAAGGAATATGTGGAACTGAAACATGCCATGGTGGCAGTTGAGCATCAGGTGCAATATCGCAAGGCTGCTTTCGAGGGCGATGAAATTATTTTGCGAACCTGGTTGAACGATATCAATGCACTGTATTCATTTCGCCAATATGCATTTTATCGACCACAGGATCAAAACCTGTTATTTACAGGTAGTACGCAGTGGGCCTGTATTGAAATGGCCACTGGGCGTCCTAAACGCATGTCGCCTACCTTTACCCAAGCCTATCAACCTCTTTCTGATCAGATCAATCCTTATGATTTTTCAATAGTGTATCTAGATCAATAAGCGCTCACTTCTTTGGCACAGAGTTAGATATTTCAATCAGGTTTAGCAAAAACATGGTGTGATTTTCAAATTTTCATTGCAGTGATTGAGCTTGAGATCGCTGGACAGGTATTTTGGCAGAGTGGACAAAGCTAAAAATATAATTCTTTTTCTAGATCACCATTCTGCTATAATCCTTCGCAATTTCTATTCGGCTTTTGTTATGTAATATTTTTAAATTACATAGCGCGTTTTTTCTCAAGGTAACCCATGGCGCAAGCTAAAAAATCTGTTGATATTAAAAACATTCGTAACTTCTCGATTATTGCGCATATTGACCACGGTAAATCGACCCTCGCAGATCGCTTTATTCAGACCTGTGGCGGTTTGCAAGATCGTGAAATGCAGGCTCAAGTCCTCGATTCTATGGAGCTTGAGCGCG
Source organism: Acinetobacter sp. F9 (assembly GCF_019195275.1). NCBI lineage: Bacteria > Pseudomonadati > Pseudomonadota > Gammaproteobacteria > Moraxellales > Moraxellaceae > Acinetobacter > Acinetobacter sp. F9. The sequence continues at coordinate 753,148 of NZ_CP078068.1, read as the reverse complement.
AACGTGGGATTACCATTAAAGCCACTTCGGTGACGCTAAACTATACCCATCCAAATGGTGAAGTTTATCAGCTGAACTTTATTGATACGCCGGGACACGTCGACTTCTCGTATGAAGTGTCGCGCTCGCTCGCAGCCTGTGAAGGTGCTTTATTAGTCGTTGATGCCGCACAAGGTGTGGAAGCACAGTCTGTCGCCAACTGCTATACCGCGATTGAGCAAGGTCTGGAAGTACTGCCTGTACTGAACAAGATCGATTTGCCACAAGCTGAACCTGAGCGTGTGATTCACGAGATTGAAGAAATCATCGGCATTGAAGCGACAGAAGCACCGACATGTTCAGCCAAAACCGGTCTGGGCATTGAAAATGTTTTAGAAACCCTGGTGAATGTGATTCCGGCACCGGTCGGTGATCGCGAAGCGCCGTTGCAAGCCCTGATTGTAGATTCATGGTTTGACAACTACCTTGGGGTAGTTTCTCTGGTACGTGTAAAGCAGGGTCGTGTGCGTAAAGGCGACAAGATGTTGATGAAATCAACAGGTCAAACGCACATCATTACTTCTGTGGGGATCTTTAACCCGAAACATACTGAAACAGGTATGTTGGAAGCAGGCGAAGTCGGCTTCGTGATTGCCGGTATTAAAGACATTTTTGGTGCGCCGGTGGGTGATACCATTACCTTGGCAACCACACCTGAAGTTGCAACGCTACCGGGCTTTAAAAAAGTAAAACCGCAGGTTTATGCCGGTTTATTCCCGATTGATGCCAGTGACTTTGAACCGTTTCGTGAAGCTTTACATAAACTGCAAATTAATGACTCGGCCTTGTTCTTTGAACCGGAAAGTTCGGATGCACTCGGTTTTGGTTTCCGCTGTGGCTTCTTGGGCATGCTACACATGGAGATTGTACAAGAGCGTTTAGAACGCGAGTATGATCTTGATCTGATTTCTTCTGCGCCCACCGTAATTTATGAAGCGGTGATGAAAAATGGCCAGACGATTTATATCGACAGCCCGTCTAAAATGCCGGATGGTTCAACCGTAGAAGATTTACGTGAACCGATTGCCGAATGTCATATTTTAGTACCGCAAGAATATCTGGGTAATGTCATGACCTTGTGTATCGAGCGCCGTGGCATACAAAAAGACATGAAATTCCTCGGCAATCAGGTGTCGATTACTTTTGAAATTCCAATGGCAGAAGTGGTCATGGATTTCTTCGATAAATTGAAGTCTTGTTCACGTGGTTTTGCATCCCTCGACTATAACTTTGTCCGTTTTGAAAGTTCTTCATTGGTAAAAGTAGATGTACTGATCAATGGTGAAAAAGTCGATGCTCTGGCAATGATCTGTCACCGTAACGACGCGCGTCATCGTGGCATTGCGCTGGTGGAAAAAATGAAAGACCTGATTCCGCGTCAAATGTTTGATGTGGCAATTCAGGCGGCAATTGGTGCGCAAATCATTGCACGTTCTACTGTAAAAGCCATGCGTAAAAACGTATTGGCCAAATGTTATGGTGGTGACGTGTCACGTAAGAAAAAACTTCTGTCTAAACAGAAAGAAGGTAAGAAACGCATGAAGCAGGTGGGTAGTGTCGAAATCCCGCAAGAAGCGTTCCTCGCTGTGTTAAAAGTCGAACGCTAGAAGAATAAGGATATAAGCCCATGGATTTTGATTTTAATTTGATTCTTGTTCCTGCGACGCTGTTTTTTGTCGCACTGTGGTTGCTTGACAAGTTTGTCCTGAAACAAAGACAAACTCGCGGCAAGGGCAATGAAAATTTTATCATTACCTGGGCTTATGACTTTTGGCCAGTACTGACGATTGTACTGGTGCTGCGTTCGTTCTTGTTTGAACCGTTTAATATTCCATCGGATTCAATGGTGCCAACCCTGGAAACTGGGGACTTTATTCTGGTGAATAAATTTGACTATGGCGTGAAACTGCCTATGGTCAACACTAAAATTATTGATACTGGCAGTCCAGAGCGTGGCGATGTGGCAGTATTCCGTTATCCACCACAACCGACCATCAGCTATATCAAGCGTATTATTGGTTTACCCGGTGATCATATTGTCTATGATCATGGTCAGTTGAGCATCAATGGTGAACAAGTAGCGAAAGTTCCAGTGGAATTTAGCCGTGAAAAAGATCGTCTGGATACACCCAATGCCATTTATCATAAAGAAACTTTAGGTCAGCATAGCTTTATCATGCGTGAGCTGGAAGGGGTCAATGTCGCGCGTCAGGCGCCTTATATTAACTTTGTGGAAAATGGTAAATATTCAAGTGAAAATGGTTTATATTGGGAAGTAAAGGTGCCAGAAGGTCATTACTTTGCGATGGGGGATAATCGCGATCAGAGTGCTGACAGCCGTTTCTGGGGGCTTGTTCCGGAAGAAAACTTAACAGGTCGTGCATTCTATATCTGGATGCATAAAGAACCTGGCTTTAAATTGCCATCGTTTGGTCGCAACGGGACAATCGATTAATTGTTTCAATCAGGAAAATAAAAAATGAGACATCAACAAGGTGCTTCGTATATTGGGATTTTATTTGCAATCGTGGGGTTTGCATTTCTAGCCAAAGTAGCGATTGCAGTGTGGGGACCCTACTTTGATGATCGTATGGTCGATGGTGAAATTGAGGCGCTGTTAAAAAGTGCGCCAGCCAATATAACACCAGAAAAATTCCGTCAGCAGATGGATCAGCGTTTATCAATGAATAATATTCGCGATCTGAAGTTTGATGAAATTGCCAAAGTTATCCATACCGATGGTTTGCAGATACACAAGAATTATGAAATTCGTAAAAATTTCATAATGAATATCGATTTAGTGATGAAGTTTGAGAAAAATTTTGATCAAAGCGCAGTCAAAACTCAATGATGAACGTCTTGCCAGACGGATCGGTTATCAGTTTAAACAAGCTGAACTGCTCAAGCTGGCACTGACCCATCGTTCAGTCAGTCATAAACAAAACTATGAACGCCTAGAATTTCTAGGCGATTCTCTTTTAGGGATGATCATTGCGAATTATCTCTTCACTGCCTACCCAAGCGAAAACGAAGGCCGGCTGACGCGTATGCGTGCCACCTTGGTTCGACAGGAAGCATTGGGGAAAATCGCCAATGATTTAAAACTCAGTCAGAGTTTAATTCTCAGTACCGGTGAATTGAAATCTGGCGGTCATCATCGCGAGTCTATACTGGCAGATACTGTAGAAGCCATTATTGGCGCAATCTATGTGGATTGCGCTGATCTCACTGTGTTAGAGCCGATTGTGTTAAAATGGTATGAACCGTATTTGGATCATATTGAGCCGACCGATCAGCTTAAAGACCCTAAATCACGTTTACAAGAGTATCTACAAGCACGTAAGAAACCTCTCCCAGTTTACGAGGTTGTAGATATTCAAGGTGATGCCCCTAATCAGCATTTTAAAGTGGAATGTGAGATTGAGGGATTACCGACCATGCAGGGTGAAGGCGCCAGCCGACGTTTTGCTGAACAAGCCGTTGCGGCAGATATTTTAAAACTTTTGGAGCATAAGTCTTAATGACTACTCATTCCGATCACATTGATGCTGATCACGAGTCGCAAAGCGACAGTCACGACCTGGTAAATCAATTTTTTAGCGCACAAGGCACCGAAATTCCGTCGGATTATCGCAGTGGTTTTGTCGCTATTGTAGGTCGCCCGAATGTGGGTAAATCTACCTTAATGAACCATATTTTGGGTCAGAAACTCTCAATTACCTCACGTAAACCGCAAACTACACGGCATAAAATTGTCGGGATTGATTCGCGTGAAAAGTCTCAGGCGGTATTCGTGGATACGCCGGGGATGCATAAAAAGGAAGTACGTGCCATCAATAAAATGATGAACCGTGCTGCCCATTCGGCTTTACGTGATGTGAATCTGGTTTTGTTTGTGGTGGATGCACAGAAGTGGACGCCGAATGATGATCTGGTACTGGAAAAGCTGAAAAATGCTGAAATGCCGGTGATTCTGGTGATCAACAAATTAGATACTTTTGAGAACAAGAACGAAGCTTTACCACTGATTCGTGAGCGCGAAAAGCTGATGAACTTTGCGGAAATCGTACCTGTTTCTGCACTTCGTGGTGCCAATCTTGAGCATTTACGTGACACGATTGCCAAGTATCTGCCGTTCCAGCCGCCATTGTACTCCCTGGATCAACTAACTGACCGTTCAGAGCGTTTCCTGGCTTCTGAAATTATTCGTGAAAAGATCATGCGTCAGCTGGGTGAAGAACTGCCATATGATTTAACCGTGCAGATTGAATCATTCAAAACTGAACAGCCAGTGATGAATGAAAAGACTGGTCGTATGAAGCCGGCCTGTACCTATATTGATGCTACGATTTTTGTCGATCGTCCAAGCCAAAAAGCCATTGTGATTGGTGAGAAAGGCGTTAAGCTGAAAAAAATCGGTATGGATGCACGTCTCGACATGGAAAAAATGTTCGAACAGAAAATCATGCTGACCCTTTGGGTGAAAGTCAAAGGCGGCTGGTCTGATGATGAACGTGCATTGAAAAGCTTAGGTTATAGCGATATCTAAGTTATAAAATTAATAAGCCCCTTTAAGGAATTTCGTGATGATGAAAGTGTTGGCAGTGCTTGCATGTGTTTTATTCTTGCAAGGCTGTATCCATAAAGTGGTCACGGTTCCTGTCAAGGTGGCTTATAAAACCACAAAAGTCGCAGTCAAAGGCACTGCGGCTGTTGTGGGCGCAGTCATCCCGGATGGAGATGACGACGATGATAAAAAATCAAAAAAAGATAAGGATTAAAGTGTCCGCTTATGCGTAACGAAGTACTGCATGGTTATCTGATTCATCATCGTAAGTACCGTGAGCGCAGCCATATTGTGCATTTATTTACCCAGGAATACGGTCGTATGGATGGCATTCTCCGGCAAACACCGCCGCCGCAATATCAGCCCATCAGTTTGCAAGCCACCGGAAAATCAGAACTCAAAAACTTTACCAAACTGGAAATTGTCAATCAGCCGATTTTCTTTTTTGGCGATGCCTTTTTTTCAGGCTTTTATCTGAATGAAGTCCTGTTGCGTTTGTGCCCCCTAGAAGTGGAAATGCCGCAAACCTTTGCCAAATATGCAGAGACATTAACTGCATTGCAGCAATTATCAGAACAATCTAATCCCAATTTATACTTAAAACAGATTTTGCGGCAATTTGAACATATCTTGCTGGAAGAACTCGGTTATGGTCTGGATTTTTCCCTAGATGCTCATCAGGTACAAATCGATCCGTTACAACACTATTATTTTCAGCTCAATGCCGGTTTTATGCCATCGGCCAAAGCATTACGCTCTACCATGTCAGGTCAGCAGATTTTAAGTATGCTAGATCATGAAAATGGTGGGGATTTTAATCCGGAACAGTTACAATTGTTGACGAAACTGTATCGACAGGTGATCACGGCCTTATTGGGTGATCGGCCATTAAAAAGTCGGCAACTCTGGATTCAAAACTCTCAATCTCAAACGTAGTTAGGAAAAGATTATGGCTGCATTACTTGGTGTCAATATTGACCATGTCGCAACATTAAGACAAGCACGTGGTACAACGTACCCAGACCCAGTCAATGCTGCATTGATCTGTGAGCAGGCCGGGGCAGAGGGCATTACCTTGCACTTGCGTGAAGACCGTCGTCACATTCAGGATGAAGATGTGCGTCGTATGCGTCCTGCACTGAAAACCCGTATGAACCTCGAGCTGGCGGTAACAGATGAGATGGTCGCTTTTGCCAAGGAAATTAAACCGCATCATGTCTGTTTTGTCCCTGAAAAACGTCAGGAAGTCACCACTGAAGGTGGTCTGGATGTGGTGACCCATTTCGAATCAGTCAAAGCAGCTACGCAAGAACTGGCGGCGATTGGTTGTGATGTGTCTTTGTTTATTGATGCCGACTTTGCCCAAATTGATGCAGCAGTTGCTTGTGGTGCACCGACCATCGAGATTCATACTGGGGCTTATGCCGATGCAGAAACGCCTGAAGCCCAGCAGACTGAGCTTGAGCGCATTATTAAAGGCGCTGAATATGCCGCATCGAAAGGTCTGGTAGTGAATGCCGGTCATGGTTTAAACCTCGATAATGTAACGCCAATTGCGGCGATTCCACAAATTCATGAACTTAATATTGGCCACTCATTAATTGCAGATGCTGTATTTGTAGGTCTGGCACAAGCGGTTCAGCAAATGAAAGCTGTGATTAAGTCAGCACGTTAAGATCAGAATCGTTATGTCAAATATTAATTATGATGAACTGATGCAGCCGGTGATTGCTTTCCTGGGGTGTGAAACGCCCAAGGCATGGCTGAATGTGGCAGTCGAAAATCTTGAAATCTTGATGCAAGATCATGCTAATTGTGAGAAAAAAGCAGCCAGCACGGCCATGAACCTGATGTTTCGCTATAGTTACTTTGTCGATTTACAGGTGAAGCTTGCGCAGTTAGTGCGTGAAGAAATGCTGCATTATGAACAAGTGCTTGAACTGATGAATACACGTGGACAGGCCTGGCAGAACTTAAGTGCGGGACGTTATGCCGGTGGCTTGCGCAAAGAAATCCGGACTTTTGAACCTGAAGCCTTGATTGATGTCTTGGTGATTGGTGCTTTTGTGGAAGCACGCTCTTGTGAGCGTTTCTACGCGCTGGCTTCGCGTGTGGATGATGAGTTGGCACGTTATTACCGTTACTTGCTTAAGTCTGAATCTCGTCACTTTGAGGACTATCTGGCTTTGGCGATGGATGTGGCGACCACGGCAAAATTGAAAAATCCGCAAGAGGATATTCAAAGCCGGATTGATCATATTCGTAACGTTGAAAAGCAGCTGATTCTGACACCAGATGACACTTTCCGTTTCCATAGCGGTGTTCCGGTTCAAGCGGCTTAATTGCAGTGAACATTTAAAAATCCTCCGTTCATGGGGGATTTTTTATATCCAGAGCAAATATATAAATGAGAATTATTTACATCTACAGACTTAATCCATAAAATACAGCAGATTTCTTAATAACGATGATGAAATAATGAATAAGCTGGTAAAAGTCATGCCTTTTTTGATCTTTGGAGTGATCAGCAGTACAGCCTTTGCACACTATCCTTATGTTGCCCCACTAAGTTATCAAACTTTTAACAATCACACTGCGATTGTATCTGGCTTTTATGACAATCCATTTGCCTCGGAAGTGGCGATTAAAAACTTTAAGTTTCATTATCATACGCCTACAGGCCAAAAGATTTATCTTGCAGATGATGCATGGACCAAAACACAAACCCTAAGTAGTTATAGTCTGGAAAATAAACAAGAGGGTACCTATCGGATTCGTGGCGAGAAACAGGGGAATAGCCTAAAGTATGCACAGGTTGCTCAAAAATGGAAAATGGTTCTAAGTGCTGTTCCAAAAGCCAATCAAGCCGCCAATCAAAATGTGATTGATCAGCAAGCGCTGAAGAAAAACATGCCACAGAAAACTGTGCAGACTATCGATATTATTGAAACCTTTGTCTCACGGCGTGTGACGTCGAATCAGGTCATTCAGCATATCCATGCTGGCTTTGATGTTCAATTTATCACGCATCCAAATGCATTTAAAAAATCTCAAGCGATTCAATTGAAAGTACTGGATGATAAAAAAGGAGTTGCGAATTTAAACGTTGAGATTTTGGCACAAACGACAGATTTTAGTCGTGATAAAAAAATCTATAAAGCGCTCACAACAGATGCGCAAGGGTTACTCAACTTTAATATGCAGGAAAAAGGCCAGTACTTAATGAAAATTGATTATCAGCAGCCTTTCGACATAAAAAAGAATGATTTAAAGCGTTATAAGTATACCTTGGCTTTTAATGTGATGGATTAAGCCAAAAACGAGCCTGAATCATCTCGGGCTCTTTTTATAAAATATTAAACGAAAAAAAGCCCACTTCATTATAAGTGGGCTTTTTAGTATTTGGCTCTCCAACCTGGGCTCGAACCAGGGACCTGCGGATTAACAGTCCGTCGCTCTACCGACTGAGCTATTGGAGAATCTGAAAGCGATTATAGAGGGATTTTGACAGGGGTCAAGCAAAAACTGTCATATTTATAACAAATTCAGCCTGTCTGTTTTTAATTTAGACAATTGCATAAATTTTACGAAAAATACTTGTCAGAATAAATTTCACTTGCTAGATTAAAACCATAAAGTCGTTTGACCAAATGGTCAAACAGTGTGGATTTAAACCTACTTGCCAGCACAAAAATGGCTAAACCGGAGACAGCGAATGAATACGCTCAGCATCCTTCAAATTTTCTCTCAACTCACTTATTATCAAGAAAACTATCTGCAGATTATTGCAGATCCAGCACAGTATTATATTCCTGTTACAGATGCTCATATTAAGCTATGGCCCTTGGCGCAAAAATCCTTGTATCTAGGTGATTTGCTGCAATTATGGTTTGCAGAAAAATGGTTGGTAGAAACTGAACGTCAATTTAGCTTTGAAGTGTTTTTAAATGCCGATTATCTGAAAGAGCAAAGCAAAGAATTATATATCTATGCCATTTCAGGTAATCTTTTGACCGGTACCAATCAATCCAAAGCTTGGCAGGCATCGACAGCGCAAATACAAGATGTAGAGCTGGCCAATGTGTCCAAGCATTATTTTGAGTTTCAGGGCTTAAGCCGACCACAGATCGCCTGTGTTCAAGCCGGACAGACGAAGGGCAATATTGCTTAGGTCATCGATTGAATGCTGGCCACAGGTTCTCTTGGTTATTCAGGGCGAATAATCATACAGGTCGCAGTGGCATGGGCATATAAACGGCCTTCTTCATCCAGAATCCGACCTTCAGCAATACCCAGATTTTTACTGAGGTTAATTGATTGTCCGGTCGCTTTAAGCTGCTGATCTCGAGGAATTGGTCGGCACATTTTAACATTCAGATCAATCGTGCCATAACCGACCCCTGCTTCGAGTAAAGTATGAATCGCACAGCCTGTCACCGTGTCTAAAACAGTTGCTGCAAAACCACCATGCACGCCACCAAGCGGATTTAAATGCCGGTGATCGGCTTTGACTTTAAATTCTACGTATCCGCTTTGGATAACGGCAGGTTGCATCGACAAGGTTTCGCTAATGCTTGGAGCGGGAATTTTCCCATCTCGCATCGCTTGTAATAAGGCCAAACCGTTCATTTCTTTTGGATTCATTCTGCTTTTCCTGTGATTATTCTTTAGCTGTTTCGATTTTATTTAAAAGTGAAACATCAATAATAGCAAGTGACATATTTTTTAATGAGATGTTGCCGAAGGTAATTGTTATCTTGGAGGGTTAAAAGTTATTTTGTTTAAAATAATTACTTTTAATACGATATGTAGGATAAGAATTTGGCTGCGATCATTTGTTTGATCTGCTTAAAATACGTTATCAAAAGCATCTTGGAATGGCATAAAAAAACCCGCGATCAACGCGGGTTTTTAAATCAAGCGAATTGATTATTGTGCCGCTTTTTCAGCTTTGATTGAAGCAATCGCAGCGTCAACGCCTTCGATTGAATCAGCAGCTTTCTTGATACGCGCAAGTGCATCAACCAACACTTCATCCGCAGTTGCATAAGAGATACGCATGAAACCGCCTAGACCGAATGCATCGCCAGGAACAACGGCAACGCCAGTTTCTTCCAGTAACCAAGCAGAGAATTCTGTGCAAGATTTAAGACCTTTGGCACGAATCAACGGCTTGATGTTTGCGTATGCATAGAATGCGCCATCCGCAGGTAAGCAAGAAATACCATTGATGTCATTCAAGCCTTTCACAACCAAGTCATGACGACGTTTGAATGCTTCAATCATTGGCTCAAGTACATCTTGAGGACCATTCAATGCAGCTTCGGCAGCAACTTGTGAAATAGAAGTTGGGTTAGAAGTAGATTGTGACTGGATTTTTTTCATCGCACCGATCAGTTTAGCAGGGCCCGCTGCATAGCCAATACGCCAGCCAGTCATTGCATAGGCTTTAGACACACCGTTTAACACGATCGTACGGTCATACAGGTCTGGTGCAACAGTGGCGATGTTATAGAACTCATCTTCCCAACGAATCGGTTCATACATGTCATCAGACGCGATGAATACTTCAGGGTATTTACGCAGTACCTCAGCCAAAGCAAGAAGTTCTTCTTTGGTGTAGATCATGCCAGTCGGGTTAGAGGGACTGTTCAATACCACTAAACGTGTTTTGTCGGTGATGGCAGCTTCTAGTTGTTCAGGTGTGATTTTGAAACGCTGTTCTTCACCACATTTCACAATCACAGGTACGCCTTCAGCGATGATCACCATATCCGGGTAGCTGACCCAGAAAGGTGCAGGAATGATAACTTCATCACCTTTGTTCAACAAAGCCAAAGACAGGTTAAAGAATGATTGTTTACCACCACAAGAAACCAGAATCTGGTTTGCTGCGTAGTCTAGGTTATTGTCACGTTTCAATTTAGCAATAATGGCTTTTTTAAGACCTGGCGTACCGTCAACAGCGGTGTATTTGGTGAAACCGTTGTTAATCGCTGCAATTGCTGCATCTTTGATGTGTTGCGGTGTATCAAAATCTGGCTCACCTGCGCCCAAACCAATAACATTATGACCTGCAGCTTTTAATTCAGCAGCTTTGTTGGTCACAGCAAGCGTTGGGGACGGTTTGATGGCATTTACACGATCAGAGAGACGTACGTCCACGGCAGTATTCCTTCTTATAGGGATTAAAAAATAAAAAGCACATTATCTTAGCTTAAAATGCGAGGCATGGGGCAAAAGAATTTGGAAAACTTCGAGGAAAAAATGGTGTACTTGCAGAGCTTTATCTTGAACTCCGATGCCAAGGGACAACAGTTAAAAGGCTTGAGTTATCCAGTAAACCTCCATAAGCCAGTCAATATAAACTAAAAATGGCCACTTTATAGTGACCATTTTGTGGTGTTGTCTTGGTACTTATTTATTAAAGCGTGACAGATCTTCATCCGGACGCGCGGTTAAGATTTCAACCCCTGTTTTAGTGACGAGCAGGGTATGTTCATACTGTGCTGACAATGAATGGTCTTTGGTGACCACCGTCCATTTATCACCCAGTAATTTGGTTTTCCAGTCGCCACCATTCACCATAGGCTCAATGGTAAAAGTCATGCCTTCTTCTAAAATCATCCCGGTATCTGGCTGGCCATAATGCAATACTTGCGGTTCGTCATGGAAAGTCGTGCCAATTCCATGACCACAATATTCACGTACCACACCAAAACGTTCAGATTCGACATATTTTTGAATCACGTGGCCAATATCACCAATGGTTGACCCTGGTTTTACAGTTTCAATACCCCGGTACATGGCTTCTTGCGCTACTTTACATAGACGGTTAGCAAGAATAGACGTTTCACCACCGACGATGTACATCATGTTGGTATCGCCATGATAGCCATCTTTAATCACAGTGACATCGATATTCAGAATGTCACCTTTTTTCAATTTTTTGCTATCCGATGGAATGCCGTGACACACCACATGATTCACAGAAGTGCAAATCACATGCTGGAAAGCAGGCCGACCTGGTGCTGCACCATAACCTAAGCAGGCTGGAATGGCTTGTTGTTGGTTAACAATATAGTCATGACAAATCGTATCAAGTTCTAGCGTAGTAACACCTGGAACAATATGCGGTTTGATCATATCCAATACTTCTGCCGCCAGTCGCCCTGCCACACGCATTTTTTCAATTTCGTCAGGGGTTTTGATAAGTCGACGTGGCGCTTGGTAAGTGTTGTTCATGATCTCTAAAAACTTTTGGAAATTTGTGTGTGACTATGGTATAAATAGCCGCCCATTTTATCAAATGCTTTTTCGTGAATAAATTTCACGGGCTTTGTGCGATGGGACAAAAAATCCGCACATATATCGACACATTACTCTGGGTGCTTCTAGGGATTGTTGTCACTTTATATGTGAGTTGCGTTGTCAGCTAAAATTTCGTCATGCGAGGCATGAAACGATGGTAATGGTATTCCCTTATCGAGTTTCATAACGAAGTATGAGGGGATTTTAGCTACAACCCTTCGGGACAGGGACGTTTTTTGACGCTACTGCGTTATGAATAGTTTATTTAGAATGTTAAATCTCACTATTCATGCCTTGTATCGCTAAAAAATGTCCTCTGTCGCAACCACTGATAAAATGACAGCAATCCCTTGGGTGGAGAATGCGGGTATATGGAGGCCTAACCCAAACTTTAAGGTAAAGAAAATGGCAGATTACAACGTAGGCATGCGCGACCTTCTACAAGCAGGCGCACACTTTGGTCACCAAACACGTTTTTGGAACCCAAAAATGCGCGATTACATCTTTGGTGCGCGTAACAAAATTCACATCATCAACCTTGAGCACACTGTTCCTGCGTTAAATGATGCTTTGAACTTTGCTAACAACTTGGCGAGCAAAAAGAACAAAGTTTTGTTTGTTGGTACTAAGCGCGCAGCTTCTGCAATCATCCGTGAACAAGCGCAACGTGCTGGTCAACCATATGTTGATCACCGCTGGTTAGGTGGTATGTTGACGAACTGGAAAACACTTCGCCAATCTATCAACCGTCTAAAAGACCTTCAAACTCAATCTCAAGACGGTACTTTCCTTAAGCTAACTAAACGTGAAGCTTTAGAACGTACTCGTGAGATGGAAAAACTTGAACGCGGTCTTGGCGGCGTGAAAAACATGGGTGGTTTACCTGACGCATTATTCGTAATCGACGTTGATCACGAAGCAATTGCAATCAAAGAAGCGAAGAACCTTGGTATTCCTGTAATCGGTATCGTTGATACAAACTCTAACCCAGACAACGTAGATTACGTTATTCCGGGTAACGATGATGCGATCCGTGCAGTAACACTGTATGCTTCTGCTATGGCTGATGCGATTCTTGCTGGTAAAGAATATGCTCAATCACAAGCGAATGCACAAGCTAAAGCAGAAGAAGCTCCAGCTTCTGAGGCTTAATGCGTTTGACGCAAGCTTGTCATTTTTGCGACATGTGATGGTGGCAAAGTAAGCGTTATGTATGCAGGCGGCCCATGAGAACTCCTCTGGGCCGTTTCTGTTCTAAAAAGAATTCATTTTCTACCGAATTTAGGAGATAAACATGACTGCAGTTACAGCAAGCATGGTTAAAGAATTGCGCGATCGTACTGGTCTTGCAATGATGGAATGTAAAAAAGCTTTGACAGAAGCGGGCGGCGACGTTGAATTAGCGATCGATAACCTACGTAAATCTGGTCAAGCGAAAGCTGCTAAAAAAGCGGGTAACATCGCTGCTGATGGCGCGATCACGATTGCTCAAGAAGGCAACAAAGCACTTCTTTTAGAAGTAAACTGCCAGACTGACTTCGTTGCGAAAGATGAAAACTTTGCTGGTTTCTCTGCGAAAGTTGCGGCTGCTGCGCTTGCTGCAAACGTAACTGATCCTGCTCAAATCGCTGAATTGAAGCTAGAAGATGGTGCAACTGTAGAAGAAGCGCGTATCGCTCTTGTTCAAAAAATCGGTGAAAACATCCAGGTACGTCGTGCGAAAATTGTTGAAGGTGCTAACCTTGCAGTTTACAAACACGGTCTTCGTATCGGTGTTGTTGTTTCTTATACTGGTGATGAAGCAACTGGTAAAGGCTTGGCAATGCACGTTGCTGCGTTCAACCCAGTCGCTGTAAATGCTGAAGGCGTTTCTGCTGAGCTTATCGCGAAAGAGAAAGAAATTGCTGAAGCGAAAGCACTTGAATCTGGCAAGCCAGCAAACATCGTTGAGAAGATGGTTGTGGGTTCTGTTGAGAAATACTTGAACGAAGTTGTTCTTGAGCGTCAAATGTACGTAATCGACAACGACAAGAAAGTTGCTGACGTTCTTAAAGCAACAGGTACTACTGTAGCTGAATTCGTTCGTTTCGAAGTTGGTGAAGGTATCGAGAAGAAAGCTGAAATGAGTTTCGCAGAAGAAGTTGCTGCTGCTCAGGCTGCTGCTCAATAATTCGGTAACGAATTATAAAGAAGCTCCACTTTGTGGGGCTTTTTTTATATCTGCATAAAAATACAATAAGTCGAAAGCGGTAGTTTTTCTTGGAAAATGCGAGTTTGCTTAGAAAGTGCGCGTGATAAAATCAACGAAATTTAAAGAATTGAAAATCATTAATAGCGCATATAAAACCGACATGGGTATTGGGGCGATGATTGTCTTATTGATTGCTGTATATCTGTGTTGATACCTAACAAAACCAGTTTGAGAGGAGCTCCTCAACATAAAGTCAGCCAAGTCGCCACACCGATACTCATTTTAAAGCTATGTCTCAAGATGATCTCAATAAAATTCAGACTGCTTTTCAACATCATCAGGGTGATATTGGGGTTCGATCTTATCGAGCAATGATTGCAACGTTAGGTGATGATCATAAAGGATCACGCTATTAAGAGTTCATGCTTGAATGATCAAATTGTATTGGTGACATATAATATCGGTGCGGCACCCGGCATTGGTGCGATTCAAAAAGGTGATATTGTCGAATTTTATAGTGAATATAAATAGCGAGAAGGGTGATGTGATGCACTGGATGCATCATGATTGTGCCCGAAAACATGTGTATGGCCGGTTAAAACATCAAGGAAGAACCTGTCAAGAAGGTTCTTCTCATTAGAAAAAAATGAAGAATGCTGCTAAATGCTCTTCATGTCTCGTATCTGGCGACTTTTCCAGGAAGGTGCTACTTTAGCTAAATAAGCATCCATGCACCAAATCGGGCCAATAAGAAGGAATTGAAGGTCTTTAAAGAAAGATGGCTTTTTGCCTTCCACTTTGTGGCCATAAAACTGACCAATCCAGGCAAAAACAAATAGGCCAACATAAAAACCGGCACCGACTGGCAGAATCCAGATTAGCCAGGCCATGATCAATGTTAAAGCAGCCATTGCAACTGCCAAAACAATATCTAGTCGGGCATAGAAAATAAAAGCCAGAGCCAGCAGAAGGGCGGTCAGTAAAGCACTAAAGTGCGCAATAATGCCAATAATCGAAAAATAGATAGTCGGTACGCAGACCCAGTGAATCAGCTTATTGGTTTTGTTTTGATGACTGTCACTATATTCATCCAGCCATTCAGATATTGTTTTCATTATTCGCTCCATTCCATGAATACGTTGTGCTTGCCTGAAAATATAAAGCAGAATCCAGGTTTGGTCAAAAGTTAATCGTGCCAGAACGCGAATTTTACTTGGCGAATTTGCAACATTCAAGCTGTAATGGACAGGTAGCCGGAGATAAGAGGAACTATAGATTGATTGTCATTTTTCTATAACTTGAAGTTAATAAAAAAGCCACATTACTGTGGCTTTTGGTTAAATGTATTGCAAGCTAAATCTTAAGAATTTGGACCAGCGACACGCTCAATACTGACATTGCCAACACCGGCATTGGTAATGCCGAGTTTCTTAGCTGCGCCATAAGATAAATCGACGACACGGTTACCATGGAATGGGCCGCGGTCATTGACTTTAACCACTACGCTTTTACCATTATTTCTATTGGTCACACGAATATAACAGTTCAATGGTAGGCTACGATGAGCAGCAGTCATTGCATTCATGTCAAAGGTTTCACCGCTTGCAGTTTTACGGCCGTGGAACTGGCGACCATACCAAGAGGCTGTACCTGTCTGACTGAACTTGCGTACAGTATTAGAAGCCACGGTATTCAGTTTTTCAATCACTGAAGGCTCTTCTGCAGGAATTTCAATTTTCGCTGCAATGGTTTCACGGCGAACTTTATCGCCAGAACGCTCAGTGATTGAAAGGCTGTTCAAATTGGTGAAATTTGAATTGAAGCTTTGAGCTTCTTTATTTAATACACGCGTTGCAAGGCGCGAATTGTCATTTTCGTGATTAAACGAAGATGACGGAACCATATCTGCCTGCGATTGCGTCAGTGTGACTATCGTGGCAATGGCCATAAAATACTTCAAAATTGAAGAATGCATCGAATCAACTCCTAACAGCATATCGCATGGATTTGTTCATAAGTAACTGAAAAACCATGTAAACACGCCTGATATTTAACTTATGCAACTACATTTAACGAAATGGATAATATTCATGCCTGCAATATCCTGTCTAGTGTTTAATTAAAATAGTTTAAAAAAGAACTTAAAATAAACAATGATTGATTAAAATATGATCAATATTGTAACATGATATTAAAATTGATCAATATTTGCTCATAATCACTCATAAAAATGTTGACTTTAATAATTTGTATTAAATTCTCATGTTAACGACTGGTAATTTCTGTACCTAATAACCACAATGCAGTGGCATACATTCGGCTGCGATTATAAGTAGTAATCACTTGAAAATTTGGATAAGTAATATAGTAAATATGCCCATAATTTTCTTGTAATTGAATTACATTGACCAAGTCTAGATCGTCAATTTGAACAATAGGATTCATTGGGCTAATCCCTTGTGTTTTTAACACACCATATGGGCTAGGTTGAGTCAGATCTTTGGCAATTATCGCATCCGGGTTCGAGCCACTATAACGGGCCGGAAAAGCAATCGGTTGATTACGCTGCCAGCCATGCTGGGCTAAATAGTTGGCAATCGAGCCAATCGCATCTACTGCTGAATTACGCAGGTCAATATGTCCGTTACCATCGTAGTCCACACCGAATTTTGGAATATTACTTGGCATGAATTGTGGATAACCGACCGCACCTGCATAAGAGCCGACGATAGAAGAAGCTGAAACGCCATCTTTATAAGACCAGGCAATTAATGCCGCCAGTTCATCTTGAAAATACTGGGCACGACGCTCATAACCAAAACCTAAGGTGGCCAGCGCATCACGGGTGACAAAAGAACCCTTATTGGTACCAAAGCCGGTTTCTACCCCTAAAATCCCGAGAATGATTGACTGTGGTACACCAAACTGCTGTTCAGCGCGATTCAGCGTTTCCGCATATTGCTGTTTAAAGCGCACACCGCGTTGAATGGTCGACTCAGCCAGAAAGTTGGTTTTATAAGAATACCAAGGCTTGCTTTCACCTGGACGATTCATAATATTGATGATATTGGGCAGGTTACGCGCCCCGTTCATGGCTGAATCGACTTGCTGGGCACTCAGTCCATAATTTTGCATGGCAGTCTGTTTAAAACTGGCATAAGAGGGATGAGATTGGAAATCGTTGGCCAGACTGAAACTGCTGAGACCGAATGAGGTTAATACGATTGAAAGCTGTTTAAATTTTTTATAAAAATTCGATTTCAACATCTTGGTACGATTTCCAATTTTTGATAAGTTGCGGGCAATGTTATTTGAATCATGCCATGAAAAAGATTGAGAAATTTTTTCAATCATGAGGCTGTAAAAACCAGATTAAAGATAACATTCGGATGATTAAGAGACCTAGATGCATATACAAAAATAGTGAAAGACTGGTTATTTTTGCGTCAGTTTGCCTTGTGGAGCTGCTTATCTGTAACAAGCTATTTCATTGAACATAAAAAAGCCTGACCGAAGTCAGGCTAATTTCAAAAAATCACTCTTAGATGATTCTATGCAGACCTATTCTGTATAGAACAAGGTGTCATGATATTCAGCCATGGCGCGAAGCTCATCCTTGTTCAGATTGAGAATGATTTTATCTGCAGCCATATTGATGGCCTTAATTACTGCAGAAGCACCAATATCTGCTGCCTTGCGTTTGATCATGCCGAGATCCAAGGTTTTATTAAAATCGACCATAAAGTGACGTACCGTCGCTTCACCAAACTGCTTATACAGGTTGCTAAACATTTGTTTGTCGATACTCTGACCGGCTTTTAGTTCCGCATAATGATGTTTTAAATTGGTCACCAGATTGGCATCCAGCGACTCACCAATACGGATCTGTCCTTCAGGGTCTTTAAACAGACTGCGTTCAGAGAAAGCAATAGATTGCTTCACCACATCATTCGGCGCTTTGCTCAATAACTGTTTCAGCAATACCGCCACAGTTGACTTGATATAGCCCGCCAGTTTTTCCGCAGTATCGCGCTTATCACTTGCAGGAAAACGACGCACCAGTTCCGTGAGAATCGCATCAATAATTTCATCATTAATCATCAATGCGGTTTTATCACGAAGTGGGTAAAGCGGCTCATTTGAATTTTTATTTTGTTGTGCAGTCTGAATTGTATTTAAAAGCTCTGCAGAAGGAATAAAACCAAAAAATGGCATTGTTAAACCTCAATGTTTTTATTGTCGCGCTAATCGAATAGGGCGAGGCATCCATGTTAAATCCGATACACGGCAAGGGTTGATATCCAATCCACCGCGGCGTGTATAGGTTGCGTAGACCATCAGCTTTTCCGGTTTCAGTTGTTGCCAGAGATCGGCAAACATCTGCTCCACGCATTGTTCGTGAAAACCGTTATGCTGACGATAAGAAATAATATAAGCCAAAATACTCTTATAACAAGGTTTTTTGCCCTGATAGCGTATAAATACTGTACCCCAATCCGGTTGTCCAGTGACTGGGCAGTTACTTCTTAATAAATGTGAATACAGCTGGATTTCAACTTCTTCGGTATGGTTCGCATCCAGAGCCAAAAGACTCGCATCAGGATGATTTTCCAGACGTTCCGGAATTAGTTCATCAATGCAGATGCCTTCAGGTTTGGCAACTTCCAAGTCATCAACCTGAAATAAATCTAACGTAATCTCTGCGCCAGCCGCAGCAGATAAATCTTTTTCCACCGTGGTGATAAAGTCAGCTTGAGATTCAAATTTGGCAAAATTCAAACTATTAAAGTAGAGCTTGAGTGATTTGGATTCAATCAGATTCGGCGAAGAAGCAGGCAGGCTGATCCGTCCAATTGCGACTTGCGGCACACCGGCTGAATTTAACCAAGAAATTTCAAAAACATGCCACCAGTCGGTGCCTTGCTGAATCGCGTCGACATGCGCGTATTGTTCACGAGCAGGTGCGCGCGAAATCGGAAACAGAACATCCGGCTGATATTCTGTCGGGTAATTGGTGTCTTTACCAAGAAGAGATTGTTCTACACTCATTATTCACGCATTCCTGAACCACGGGAGAGTAAATGATAGGCCAATGCATAGAGCAGGCCGCAACATAAGGTGACCACTGCAAGTGAAACAGTTACATTGACATCGCTATGTCCTAAAATGCCATAGCGGAAGGCATTGACCATATACACCACAGGGTTGATCAAAGATAAATTTTGCCAGAATGGACTTAAGGCAGAAATTGCATAAAACACACCGCCTAAATAAGTCAGTGGCGTTAAAACAAAGGTCGGGATAATCGAAATATCATCAAAAGATTTGGCATAGACGGCATTGATAAAACCACCCAAAGAAAACAGCAGGGAGGTAATCAATACGGTATAAATCGTCACAAACCAGTTGGTAATGTATAGATCTGCAAAAAACAAACTCACGGCACTAACAATAATCGCCACCAGTACTCCACGAATCACACCGCCCAGCACATGTCCCCAAAGAATGGCATGCATCGGTACCGGACTCATGACCAGCTCTTCAATACTCTTTTGAAATTTTGAACTGAAAAAACTGGAAGAGACGTTGGCATAGCTGTTGGTAATCACGGCCATCATGATCAGACCGGGCACAATGAACTCCATATAGCTATAGCCGCCCATGTCTCCAATCCGCGAACCGATCAGATTGCCGAAAATCACGAAATACAAGCTCATGGTGATGGCAGGTGGTAACAAGGTTTGCGGCCAGATCCGCATAAAACGGCGGACTTCTTTATATACAATGGTATATAAAGCTACGCTGAGTTGATTAATGTTCATTGCGCAGCTCCATCCAGATTTTTTTCGACCATTTTGACAAAAAGCTCTTCCAGACGATTGGATTTGTTACGCATACTGCGTACCTGAATATTCTGTGATTCCAATAGCTGGAACAGATCATTCATGCTATGTGCCTTGTCCATGGTAATTTCTAAGGTCATCGGGTCGATTAAATTAAATCGTACCCCGATAATCTCCAGATGCAAAGGTTCAATCGGTGCTGCAAGATCAAAAATAAAGGATTCTTCATTCAGCTGACTTAGGAAGCTCTTCATGCTGGTGTCTTCTTTAATCACACCACGATCGATAATCGCAATGCGGCGACACAGCATTTCGGCTTCTTCTAAATAGTGGGTGGTGAGAATGATGGATGTCCCTTGCTCATTCATCTCGTTCAAAAACTCCCACATTGAACGACGTAATTCGATGTCGACACCCGCAGTTGGCTCATCCAGAATCAAAAGTTTCGGTTCATGCATCATGGCACGTGCAATCATCAAGCGACGTTTCATACCGCCCGACAGCATACGCGCCTGCGTTGCACGTTTTTCCCATAGGCCCAGCTTGGTCAGATAGAGTTCAGCCCGTTGCTGTGCAATTTTTTTAGGAATACCGTAATAGCCGGCTTGCGTCACCAGAATGTCGAAAGTTTTTTCAAACTGGGCGAAGTTAAATTCCTGAGGAACCACACCTAAACACTGTTTGGCTTGGGAGGGGTGGGTATCCAGGTTGTGACCGAAAATTTCGACTGTGCCGGCGGTTTTTTTTGTTAATGAACTGATAATACCGATGGTGGTGGATTTTCCGGCGCCATTTGGCCCCAGAAGTGCATAAAACTCACCTTCTGGTACACTTAAGTTGATTCCTTTTAATGCCTGAAAGCCATTGCGATAGGTCTTTGACACATCTCTTAAGATCAGTGCATCAGTCATGAATATCTCAAATGGTGAAAAGTTGAGATATTGTGAGTGATCTTGGAAAATAAGCCAAGTGATTCACATGGAATTCTGTGTTGCTGTTTTGGAACATTGTATAAAGTCTAAGCATAAAATGACGAAGTTATAGATAGTTGCTTTACCTTATGATTTTTTTTGTTATGATGTGCATCGCGCGCTCATAGCTCAACTGGATAGAGTACAGGTCTCCGAAGCCTGTGGCGTGGGTTCGAGTCCCGCTGAGCGCACCATTTTCTTATTTCTTACAACATAAAAATCTCTCTAAATTAAATCTTTATATCAGATCGCTTTTCATAAAACATTTTATTCAGTGCCACCATATAGATTGCATTGCTTAAATCGAATCTCAAACTCTGTCTTTTCACTTTATTTGATACTGCTCAAAAATAATCTTAAAAGTTTTCAGACAAACAAATGACATGCTCATTTTCTTTTACTTATTCTGATTCTATATTTTGAGTTGATGCGCTAATTCACAACGGCTTTGAATATTTTGAATACGAGAGCTGATTGCAATGCAGAGTACGACTCTTGAATATCTTGAGGATGAAATAACTCAAATGTTTTAATAAACCCATTTTTGAACAGATTATTTGTTGAGTAAAATTCATTAAAATAATTTAAACGTGAAAATATTGAAGTGATTATTCTGAAATAGATTATGCTATTCACCAAGCTTGAGTAGCTGGTTTCTGTATTTTTTTGGGTAAGCCATATGATAGAACTACGACATTTAAAAACACTGACAGCGCTAAGAGAACATGGATCACTGGTTGCAGCAGCAGGAGATCTCTGTTTAACACCTTCAGCTTTGTCTCACCAATTGCGCGAACTCGATCAATGGTTCGGGGTTGAAGTGGTCAATCGCCGTAGTCGCCCTGTGAGTTTTTCTAATGTAGGTTTACGTTTGTTGAAACTGGCTGATGATGTGCTACCACAAGTACAGATAGCGCAAAGTGATATCACACGTATTGTGCATGGACAGACAGGCCGTATTATATTCTCGTCAGAGTGTCATAGTTGTTTTGACTGGCTAATGCCACTTTTGAATCAGTATCGTATCCAATATCCAGATGTTGATTTGGATTTTGCTTCGGGCTTTGAAGCCAATCCGCATGAATTGTTACAAACGGGCGAGTTTGACTTACTGATTACTGCCGATCCGATTGCACTCAAAGGTGTGGAATATTTCCCGGTATTTGAATATGAATCACGTTTGGTGTTGTCTAATACACATCCTTTAGTACGTGCCCAAGAGATTACGGTGCAGGAACTGGCAGAAGAAACATTAGTAACTTATCCGGTAGATAAGCATCGTCTGGATATCATGTCACGCTTGTTTATTCCTGCGAATATTTTGCCAAAACAGATTCGGACGACCGATTTGACTCAAATGCTGATTCAGCTTGTTGCCAGTGGTCGTGGGATTGCGGCATTGCCAGATTGGGTGGTAAATGAATATGAACAGAAGGGCTGGGTGACTTCGCGCCGTCTGGATTGTGTAGCCCCTGAAGGCTTACGCCGTACTTTATATGCAGGTTATCGAACTGAAGAAAAACAGAAAGATTACTTTGAGGGATTCTTAAAGCAGCTTGACCGATTTTCTAAAAAGCGGGCACAGTATTACACTTGATCCTAATCTCAAAGGAGCAGACTCAATAATATGAATATTAAGGATTCTGTTCCTCTTCATCCTGATGTTGTTGACGGATTTGGTCTCTTTTTACCTGAGGGTCTTTATCTACGCCCAGCTGACCGCGCTGCATCTCTCGATCCTGTTTTTCTTGTGGATCCAATTCCTCTTCTGGAAATTCTTCATTAATTTTTTCATCTGGATGAGTCATCGCAATATACCTTTTTTTAAAATATAGATTTTTTTTTGATCGATTTAAGATCGGGTTTGAGTACATTTGTTTATTGTATATGAGTGACTTTATTACACTGTTGTTTTATAACTGATTTGATTTTATAAATTGTTATGCTTGTAAGTGTGTTTATACAGTACATTTTAAATAAAAATTAGTGCTTTATGTTCAAAATAACAATGGATTATATCTATAAGAAAATTACTTTTAATTCGGCTAATTACAGCGGTTCCTGTAGAGGTTTGCTAATTTCTGAGTAGCGCTTATTATTCTCAATAATTTAAAAAAAATAAATTTTAAAAAACTGAATAAATTAATAAAGGATGATGTGAACACATATTGAGCTAAATTAACTTAAATTAAAATTTTATAGAAATTATATATTTATTCTAAAAATATTTCCTTCTAAAAAATAATAATATTGGAAATTAATAAGCCTGAAATATCATAATTTAGTTTTGAAAAATGACAATTTAAATCTTGTATGAGTCTTCTTTTAGAAGTGTAAAGAGGGCTTGTAGGTCTGAAAAATGTTGCTATATTGAACTCATGGTAGGTCGTAAAACCAATAAGACGCTACCGATAAGTTGGACGGATCAATGACAGTTAGTTGAGTTTGATGTTGATCACCAAACAATAAATCTAGCACTAGCCATCCAACACAGAGCTCGCAGCAATGCGAGCTTTTTTAATGTCTGTTATAAAGCTTTGTTTAATGATTCCAGATGATTTCTTTTCTAATTGATTCCTATAAAAAAAGTTTACATTGCCAAATTCGCTAACATCTTGACCCTAAATAAGCGATTTAAGTGTGATATAAAAAATGGAAACTTAGGAAATAGAAAGGAGAGAGAAATGTCAAAGATTATTGATATAAAGGTGAAAGACCAATTTAGCAAGGTCATTGAGGCGAAAGCTTTATTACGTTCATTTGTAGAGCAACATCAGCATGATGCAATTGATCTGGTAAAAAAAATTGAACATATCGTGGTAGATGGCGAAACTATTTTACCGAGTATTGAACTGTTATTTGAAAGTCAAAAGTCTTCAAATATTTATAAAGTCGTAGAATAACTGGATCAATACGTTATACAAAGGTGAAAAAATTGAGTCCATCTATCCGATATTACAGGTTTAGCCATTAAAAACTCACCTTCCTGGTGAGTTTTTAATGAATGCAGAAAAGCAAAATTTATCCCCTATTAATAAAAAAGCCCACCGAGGTGAGCCAGAAATTAGATGTGCTTAAGTTGTACATTCACATCATATTTTTCAAATTCTTGCAGAATCTGTTTTAAGGTTTTCTGAGCGGTGATATGTTCGGGGCTTAAAGAAATTTCCTGACGAGTATTACTGTCAAAACATTCAATGGCTTGAATCAGCCAATGGTGCTCGATAGAGCTTTTTTGAATCACTACACGTCGCGGTTGTAAACTGTCACTGAGCTGGCGGGGCAGTACATAGGTAATTGCCAGTTGCACAAGTTCTAGTTCTTCAGCCGGACTTAAAAAGGTAATGACCCAATTGCCCACCTTGCTCAGTTGCATGGGGTTATCAAACGCATCGAATTCTAAATAATGTGGCATATAGCAACCAAGCGGATTTTAATGATCACTATATGGCGAGATTTTCAGGTTTTTTCTATCCCGCTTAAGTCTGATATTTCAGGATTTAAATTTAGAGATAATATAAATATAGTGTAAAATCAATTGTCTATATTTGAAATCTAAATCTGCTTGATTGCTAAAGTCACTCATTTAAGAGTTTAAAAGACTAAGACATGCTTATTCATGAGCTTGATTTTGCTGTAATTGTGCCAAAGAAAAATTGATCTGTTTTAGAATGTAATTCAATTCTTGCGGAGGAAGTCGGCTTTCCTGCAGTGAGGTGATCCACTGTATTTGGCACATTTTTAAACTGCGCACATCCTGTACCTGTAAAATATGCTGAATTTGCTGTTTGGCCATCAAGCCACAATATTTTTGTAAGCTTTCCATCATCATATATTTGAGGTCTTCAAAAGATAAAGCTTGCGGTTCGGGTAGATGGGGTTGATTGTCTGGATTTGTTTCAATAGATGAGTTTTCTTGCAGCTCTTCGATAGGAACTAGGAGGTTTTTGCGGTTCTCGGTTACAGAAGGGACGGGCAGAGGTGAATTTAAGGGACGGTAAATCTCGGAATGCGCCAAATTGATTTTGGTATCGACTTCTGTGCCGGTCTGATGTGGACTGTTTGATATTATGCTGGTGTGAGCCGGAACAATTAAATCCATTTCACAAAGTTGCTCTAAAAGCTCGGCGGGAGCTAGTTGCTGCTTTAATCTCTCATGTAACAGATCAAAATCTTTGCTGCCGATTAGCACCAATAAGCGGCGTTGGCGTGCGGTCAAGGGGATAGAGCGATTCTGTAGCACCTCGATCCCACGTGGAGTTTTATAAAAATGCATCATAGCTGAATGAGTTGTTCCCTAAATTCAGCTAGAGCATAGTCTGGGATAATTACAATAATATGAAGAATATATTAAAAAACAGATACTTGTTTTAAGGATTTTAAAGCGTGCTAATCGCGGTATTTTCGAGAGCCTTGCGCAAATAAGGATCCAGTTCATCTTGCCGCAATAGCCATTGCACATAGTCGGCAGGAAGCTCTGCAATTGCGCTACCACGATGTTTACCAAAGTTAATCGTACGTGGAATTCGGGCATCTTCAGAAGCATCGAACAGTTCCTGCATACTGTTAATTTTCAGGTGATGTACGATATGCATCAGGATGTTGGCAGTTAAAATAATATCCATATCGGCACGATGCGCTTTACGGATCATTTCACGTGCTCGTTCACTGCCTTTGGTAATCATATAAATCAGTGCAGAAATATTATGTGCTTCTGCATCGGGCCAGACCCGACGTGCTAAAGCCAGTGTACAAATCGCTTTAATTTTCGAGGTATCTACCCCACATTTTTCGACAGCACGAACGTCATAATCAATATTATGACCAATCATATAAATCGTTTCATCTGGCAGGCGAAAGGTACTGTAATGTGGCTGACCTTCCAGATCAGATTCCAGAATATGATGCACCGCCATGGCGGCAAAAGAAATGGGTTCGTCACATGAATAGAGCTGATCAAACAGGCGGCTTTTATCCATACTGATTTTATGGTCTACAATTGCGACAGGCGCATAGGCAATTTCAATGGGTTGACCATTTAAAGTATGCGTTTCGGTATCAAGAATAATGGCCTGCATGCGTTGAGCACCATAAAAGAAGAGACAGACTCATATTAACGATAAATTGGGAAAAAGATTAGGCTGAATATTAAAAAATATACTTTTTAGCGCAAAGAATGCTGTCAATAAATCCAATCTTGCTGCAGGTTAAGGTTCAGAACTCTCATGCAGGAAAAGATTTAGTGGTACACCTGAAATATTCTAAGGGTTAACACGAAGTCGCTGCTCTAGGTTTATAGGGGATAAAAAGGTAAGCGGAACTTAGCTTGAATCTCATTTTAAAATGCTTGCAAAGCGCTCGAGAAAACCAGTCTTTTCACATTTCAAGCAAGACTAGATGGTGAAGGAATAAAAAATGCTCAAAATTTTAAAAGTTAAAAACTTTAACGCCAATTCAATAATTTGATTTTACTTAAATTGGTCATGATTTCTAAAGGCTAGAGCAATATTTATAAAAAACTGCAGAAAGTTCATGATCGAAAATGCAAAACTTCATGCTACAATACGCGCCAATCTTAGCACGGCTTAAAAGCCCTAAATCAATAGGACCTCGCTAATGTTTGCCAATATCTCTATTGCTGAATTTGATCCAGAATTAGCTCAAGCAATCTCGAATGAAGATGCTCGTCAAGAAGCTCATATTGAGCTAATCGCTTCTGAAAACTACTGCTCACCAGCAGTCATGGAAGCTCAAGGTTCAAAACTCACTAACAAATATGCGGAAGGCTACCCAGGTAAACGCTACTATGGCGGTTGCGAATACGTAGACGTGATCGAACAATTGGCGATTGACCGTGCTAAAGAACTCTTTGGTGCTGATTATGCTAACGTTCAGCCACATGCTGGTTCACAAGCAAACTCAGCGGTTTACTTAGCGCTTCTTAACCCTGGCGATACAGTTTTGGGTATGAGCCTTGCTCACGGTGGTCACTTGACTCACGGTGCAAAAGTAAGCTTCTCTGGTAAAACATATAACGCGATTCAATATGGTTTAAACCCAGAAACTGGCGAAATCGACTATGAAGAAGTTGAACGTTTAGCGGTGGAACACAAGCCACGTATGATCGTTGCAGGTTTTTCTGCATACAGCCAAATCGTAGACTGGCAGCGTTTCCGTGACATCGCGGACAAAGTGGGTGCTTACCTGTTTGTTGATATGGCGCACGTTGCAGGTCTGGTTGCTGCTGGCGTTTACCCAAGCCCAGTGCAAATTGCTGACGTAACAACGACAACGACTCACAAAACACTTCGTGGTCCACGTTCTGGTTTAATCCTTGCGAAAGCAAACGAAGAAATCGAGAAAAAATTACAGTCTGCTGTATTCCCGGGTAACCAAGGTGGTCCTTTGGTTCACGCGATTGCAGCGAAAGCGATCTGCTTTAAAGAAGCGATGGCGCCTGAATACAAAGAATATCAAAAGCAAGTTGTGGTGAATGCAAAAGCCATGGCTGAAGTGCTAATCGCTCGTGGTTATGATATTGTGTCTGGCGGTACTGAGAACCACTTGTTCTTGTTGTCGTTAATCAAACAAGATATCACAGGTAAAGAAGCGGATGCCTGGTTAGGTGCTGCGCACATTACTGTGAACAAAAACTCTGTACCAAACGATCCACGTTCTCCGTTCGTAACTTCAGGTATCCGTATCGGCACACCTGCAGTAACAACCCGTGGTTTCGGTGAAGCTGAAGTACGTGACCTTGCAGGCTGGATTGCTGACATTCTGGATGCGAAAGGTGATGAAACGGTCATTAACGCGGTGAAAGCGAAGGTTGAAACTGTATGTGCTAAATTCCCAGTTTATGCATAATCGGTTTTAATCGGAAAGGAGCTCCCAACCGGGAGCTTTTTTTATAGCTGTTAAAATGACGAGAAAAAATCAGGATTTGGTTTAGCGCAATTCGAGTTAAACTATATCTATATCGCACCATGATTCAGGCCTAATATTTAATAGCTGATGTTGATAGGACAAGAAAATGAGTCATCAACAAAATCATATTGCGTTTTTCTGAATCTGGCTTAAAGTCTTTTATAGACCAATCTCATTTTTAAATATTTAAAAGAACTGATTTATTCATTGCCAGCTTTTTAGATCCACCCTGTACATTCTGCTTAGTACCTGAAAATTTTTATGCAAATTTCAGACGAGCTCAGGTGTTGGTGCAATAAGCGCTGTGAGTGAGATCATTTTCTTTAAATCTGAACATTGTATTTATAGGAATCATTCAAATATGGGCACAACCTGTATTTGGTGTTCCTGTTGGCTGTTGATTCATTAATTTTTTATTTAGGTATCTAACAAAGGTAATCAGGATGAATAAAACCACTATTATTTTATCTCAGCAGGATTTAGATCGTCTGGAAACCATGCTTGAGCATCAGACCAAGCTGAGCGAAACCATGATTCGTCTGGAAGATGAACTGGCACGTGCTGAAATAGTTGGCCCCGCGGAGATCGCAAGTAATATTGTCACCATGCATTCGCGTGTGTTACTGACTATTGCACCGTCTCCAGAGCCTGTGGAAGTCACACTGGTTTACCCACATGAGTTTAAAGGTGATAAAGGTCAGGTAAATGTGATTGCACCGATAGGCGCAGCCATTCTGGGCTTAGCCGAAGGTCAAACCATTGAATGGCCACAACCAGATGGCCACACCATGAAAGTGACTATTGAAAAAGTGCTTTATCAGCCAGAGAGTACCGGGGATTATCTCTGATATTGTCTTGAACGCATGCTCAAAAGCCATAGTAATATGGCTTTTTTCATCTATGATTTATGATTGATGTTCAAGAGTTTCATCAGACTAAGCTAGTAGTACAGCAAAATTTATCAAACACATTTGCTTTCATTGCAAAAAATATAATTAAAATAAAGATAAAACATGGATTTAGTTAAAGTGATGTAACGAATTTCTGGATAAATATACACAACGTGGTCTGTTTTTTTGCTACATTCGAGGATATTCAAGATTTTTATTTAATCTCTCTAAAAGGATACAGTCTTCGTCATGTCGCGATTTGAAGCTTTACCCGCCTTGACTGACATGTCTTTTGATCGTGAAGAAATACTGGCGATCAAACGTAATGAACTTGTGCCTGTACTGAGCCATCAATATGGACTGAATCATTATGCGGATTCTCTGATTCAGGCACAATCGGTGTTATTAAATGGGGTCGATCCGCATTTGACCCAACAGCTGAGCCAGACCATTGAGCAATTGATTCAGGCTTTGGCAGAATCTAAAAAATATCTGAAAAAACGTAAATTTAATGCACTACAAAAATGGCTTGGGATCGATCTGGATTATGGTTCGAGTCAGGTTGAATATTATCAGCGACTGGACCGTTTACTCGATCAAGCCGATCACTTAAGTCGTAAGTTACAGATTGAAATCCAGAAATCTCAGGCCCGTTTTCAGCAGCTTTTGGGTCTACGCGAGCAGATGGCCAAGCATATTGTCGCGGTAGACGAGTTTTTATCAGAATATCCGCTGTTCATCAAAAACCAGCATCCACTGGATAATTTTTCTGAGCGGCTTTCCAAGAAAATCAATACACTGCGTACCTTGCAAAGCAGTAATGATATTGCCATTACCCAGATGCAGCTTTCACAGCAGCTGTCCTTTAGCTTATTGGACCGTTTTAAAGAAGCGCAACAGGTCTTGATTCCGGCCTGGCAATATCATGTCCAACAAAGCCAGAGCAAGCACTCGACAAGTGATCTGGAAAAACTTGATAATAGCCGTGAAAGTCTGATTAAAACGTTAAAAAAATCCCTCGAGAAACCCTCGAAAACATAACAATATAAGGTGAACCATGACCAAGTCTGATTTAGTAAATTTACCTGTTGAAAGCTCGAATGAACTGGTCGAACAAAAATTTCAGCAAATGGATCTGAAAGAACTGGGCTTGCAACCTGCTGACTTTCAGGAAGTACTGGCAGCACGTAAAGAATTGCAGGATATGAGTCATAACAGCGTGGCTGAGTATGGTAAAAATATTGCGACCAAAACCTCGACCTATACTGATGAATTACTGAATCTGGTCCAAAATAGAGATCTGGATGCGACAGGGCAGAAACTGAATCAGGTGGTGCAGGTGGCCCAGCAACTGAATACCAGCAGCATTTTAAGTCAAAAGAAAAGTTCAGGTTTTTTTGGCAATCTCCTTAGTAAGTTCAAAGGTGCAAAAGGTAACTTTGATGCACATTTCAATACCACCAAAGAGCAGCTCGATGTGCTGGTTAAAGAAATTGAAACCTCGCAGTCCGGTTTGAAAGCGCGTGTAGATACCCTGGATAAAATGTTTGACGGGGTACAGGATGAATATAAACAGCTCGGGGTACATATTGCTGCCGGCCGTTTACGTGAGCAGGAGCTACAGCAGGAAATCTCCGCTTTAACCGCTTTGCCACAAGATCAAACCACAACACAGAAAATTTATGATCTGAACCATCTGGCCAATAATCTGGAAAAACGGGTCAGCGATTTGCAGGTTTTACAGCAATCTGCCATGCAAACCTTGCCGATGATCCGGATTATTCAGTCCAACAACCTGATGCTGGTCGACAAGTTTTATGCGATTAAAAATATTACTTTACCGGCATGGAAAAACCAGATCAGTCTGGCCATTTCTCTGAGTGAACAAAAGAACAGTGTCCAGCTGGCCAATACCATTGATGATGCCACCAATGAACTGCTGCGCCGTAATGCAGATCTATTGCATCAGAACTCTGTCGATACCGCAAAAGCCAATCAGCGCTCCGTAATTGATATCGAAACGCTTGAACATGTGCAAAACACCCTCATTAAAACAGTCAATGATGTGATACAGATTCAGAAAGAAGGTGTACAAAAACGCACAGAAGCAACCGTGCGTTTAAAGGCTTTACAGGATAATCTGAATCACTTGGTGATTGAATCAAGTACGAGCGGATCAAAGCCCAACTAAATATTGTGGTTGAAGATCTAAAAGGAGTAAAGATTGCCTCCCCTAGATGAATATGCGGTATCTCCTGGTGAGATCAAGCAAGGCGTGGTCGCGCTCAAGAAACGTCAACGCAATTTGATGTTATTGGGTATCACCAGTTCTACAGTATTGATTGCGTCCATCATTGGTCTGTTTTTTCAACAGGAACTGGTCTATGGCTTTTTTGGTCTGAGTACTGAAGTGCAGCAGTTACATTTGCCGGTCAGTGTAGATGCTACCTTGGCCAGTATTGGTGATAGCCCAGATTATTTTTTTAGTTTGCTGAGCTGGTTTGGCTGGCTGATTATTAAAATTTTTGCTGCTTTTATTGGTGCGTTTTTTATTATTGGCATATTAAAAAAGCTGCGCTTCTTTTATGTGCGTTTTCAGTCTTTTGTATTGAAATTTGTGGCCTGGCTAATTGCTTTTATCCTGATCTGGTCGGGATTGACCTATTGGCAACATGACCTAAGCAATGATCGGGATGACGCTTATCAGCGGGTGGTGTATTACGAGAGCAATATCAATGATAGTGAAATTGCCCGATACCTGGCCGATTCAGAGATTGCTGTACCGGTGAAGTCTTATTTGCTGGCGCAAACCGCACTATTGCATAAACCTCAAGATTTATCTGCAGCAAGACCCTATGTCTTGAATCTGGTGGAAACTGAAAAACAGGATGCAAAATTTGAGCAATATGGCTTTAAGCCGGAACAAATCTGGACCATGCAACAACAGGTTTATGGTCAAGCCATGACACCGGTTGCTAAGAGTGTCAATACGCAGGTACAACAGGCAGATCAGTTAAGTCAGGTCACCAATCTGGTGATTATTGGTATTGCGATTTTATCGGCATTTCTGAGTTTGATTCTATTTTTACTGGCCAATTCAATCAAAGGCCGATCCTTGCGTATCGAGCAACGGATTCATTAATGATCAGAATTGCCCCTAAATAGGGGGCAATTTTCACTTGAAACTTGTATATGATTTTTTAAGTGAGTCTACGCAATTTATTGGGCAGAGCCTAAACCTGAGTACAAATGGCGATACATCTATTAATCAGATTAATAATCTATAAAATCGATCAATAGTATAAAAACAAACTGTTTTAACTATTTTGATCCATGTATTACTATAGCTTCATCGAATAAACATTTACTCCTTTGGAGACGTTAGCAATGTTAGACCAAAATACTTCAGCTCAATTAAAAACACTTTTGGAACGCCTTGAAGGCCCAATCGAACTGGTTGCAACCTTAAACGATTCCGACAAATCTGCAAAAATCAAAGAACTGGTTGAGGAAATCGCAGCATTATCCGATCTGGTCACTGCACGTTTTGATGGCAAAAACCAACGTGCCCCAAGCTTCGGTATTGCCAAAGCAGGTGAAGAACCACGCGTCTACTTCGCAGGCCTGCCAATGGGTCACGAGTTCACCTCACTGATTCTGGCCTTGCTGCAAACCTCTGGTTATGCACCAAAAGTATCAGATGAAGTTCTGGAGTCGATTAAAGGCCTAGGCGTGCAATCAAACTTTGATGTATTCGTATCCTTAAGCTGTCATAACTGTCCGGATGTGGTTCAGGCATTAAACCTGATTGCAATCTACAACCCGGGTACGACAGCCACCATGATTGATGGGGCATTTTTCCAGGATGAAGTGGAAGAACGCAAAATCATGGCCGTACCGATGGTCTTCCAGGACAATGAACATATCGGTCAAGGCCGTATGACGCTGGAAGAAATCGTAGCGAAACTGGATACCAACTCTGCTGCCAAAGATGCGGAAAAGCTCAATGCCAAAGAAGCCTTTGATGTACTGGTGATTGGTGGTGGCCCTGCAGGGAATACTTCTGCGATCTATGCAGCGCGTAAAGGCATCCGTACAGGGATCGTGGCTGAGCGCATGGGCGGTCAGGTCATGGATACCATGGACATTGAAAACTTCACCTCCGTTCAAAAGACCCAGGGTCCGAAGTTTGCAGCCGAGATGGAAGCACATGTACGTGAATATGGCGTAGACATCATGAACCTGCAACGTGTCTCTGACATCAAAGGTGCAGATGAAACAGCCAATGGTCTGGTTGAAGTGACTCTTGAAAATGGTGCCAAACTTGAATCAAAAACCGTGATCCTGTCGACTGGTGCGCGCTGGAGAGAGATGAATGTTCCGGGTGAGCAGGAATACAAAACTCGTGGTGTAGCCTACTGCCCACACTGTGACGGTCCTTTATTCAAAGGCAAACGTGTTGCAGTAATTGGTGGTGGTAACTCGGGTGTAGAAGCGGCGATTGACCTGGCAGGTATTGTGGAGCATGTCACCCTGGTAGAGTTTGATACCAAGTTACGTGCCGATCAGGTACTGCAAGACAAATTGAACAGCTTGCCGAACACCACAGTGATCAAAAATGCCTTGTCGACTGAAGTGGTCGGTGACGGTGCACAGGTGACGGCGCTGAAATACAAAGACCGTGCTACAGATGAAGAGCATACGGTGGAACTGGCGGGTATCTTTGTACAGATCGGCTTGTTGCCAAACACCGATTTCCTGAAAGAAACGCCAGTTGCACTGAGCAACCGTGGTGAGATTATGATTAATGATCGCAATGAAACCAATGTCAAAGGTGTATTTGCGGCGGGTGACTGTACCACAGTGCCATACAAGCAGATCATCATTGCCACCGGCGAAGGTGCTAAAGCATCACTGTCTGCCTTTGATTACATCATCCGTTCAGGTCAGTAAAAAAATAGCATCCAGGTTCCCCAAAACCTGGATGCTCTATTCCGATTATCTTTGTTATACCTTTTTATAGGAACTCCGGACGCTAACACCAGAGTTCCTTTTTTTGTTTTTATCCTTGTTTTTCTTCTTTATAGATCAGCCAGAAGCCTCCCCAAATGCTTCTGACTGTTTCTTTCCTCTGTACTGTTTTTGTTTTGATTCTTCTTATTCAGCCTTCCCCAAGGTTATTTTTACTCATTGCAATATTTGTTCCAATACTGCATTCACAGTTTAAGATTGGAATAAATTCAAAGCTTTAAATTTTTCCATCAATTGGTTCTTTGTTTCCCGGTGTTGCGGATGTGGAATAATGCACTCAATTGGACAGACATCCACACAGGTCTGATGCTCATAGAAACCGACACATTCTGTACAGCGATTGATATCAATTTCATAGATTTTTGCGCCCTCATAAATCGCATCATTGGGACATTCGGGCAAACACATATCACAATTGATGCATTTGTCAGTAATCAGCAATGCCATGTTTAACTCGCCTGATAAGCCAGTGAAGATGCCGAAATATCTGCGGTTGATGTGGGCAAGTTGCGAATCAGTAGGGCATAGGTCATATCGACATCTGCCGGAACCGGAATTTCGACAATGTGACCTGAGCCTTTGGCATCTTTAATCAGGTTACCTTTTTTATCTTTTATTTCAGTTAAAGTGAAGCTGATGTTGCCTTGAGTGGTCATCAGCTCCAGTGAATCACCAACGACAAAGCGGTTTTTCACATCAATTTTGATGTAATCCGCATTGCGTTCCAGTACTTCGCCACAGAACTGCTGATGATCGAAACTGGATGAACCATTTTCATAGTTGTGATATTCACTATGTACATGCCGGCGCAAGAAACCTTCGGTATAGCCACGATTTGCCAGACCTTCGAGTTGTGTCATTAAAGATGAATCAAAAGATTTTCCGACAAGCGCATCATCAATCGCTTTACGATAAATCTGGGCGGTACGGGCACAATAGAAATAAGATTTGGTCCGACCTTCAATCTTGAGCGAATGCACCCCAACCTTGATCAAGCGTTCAACATGCTGTACCGCACGCAGGTCTTTGGAATTCATGAAATAAGTGCCGTGTTCATCTTCTTCGGCAGCAAACATATCTTCATCGTTGCGTTGCAATAATACCGGTTCATTAAATTGATGCTGCGCTTGCATGTGCTGTTCATCCGCATTGTGAGAACAGCAGCCAGAATCAAGATTTTTTAGCGGAATGACATCACCAGTTTCATCTTCCTGAGCTTCCAGAACTTTGTATTCCCAGCGACAGGCGTTGGTACATGCACCCTGATTGGCATCACGCTTGTTCATGTAGCCAGATAGCATGCAACGGCCAGAATAAGCCATGCACAGCGCACCATGTACGAAAACCTCAATCTCCATCTCCGGTACTTGCTGTTTAATCTCAGCAATTTCTTCAATCGATAATTCACGTGACAGAATCACGCGCGTGAGTCCCATATTTTTCCAGAATTTTACCGTTGCCCAATTCACTGCATTGGCTTGCACAGACAGATGAATATCCATTTCTGGAAAATGCTCGCGCACCATCATGATCAGACCCGGATCGGACATGATCAGGGCATCGGGTTGCATCGCGACCACCGGTTCCAGGTCACGAATAAAATTTTTCAGTTTGGAATTATGCGGCTGGATATTGACCACGACATAGAATTTTTTACCCAGATCATGGGCTTCCTGAATGCCAATCGCCAGATTGTCATGATCAAACTCATTGTTACGAACGCGCAAACTATAACGCGGCTGACCTGCATAGACTGCATCTGCACCATAAGCGAAAGCATAGCGCATATTTTTCAGTGAACCGGCAGGAGATAGAAGTTCAGTAACGGTTGTGATGCTCATGATCAAATCGAAAGACATATAAAAAGTACGGCTTTATTTTAGTCATCTAAAATTTGGATTCAACCTAGTAAATCACTCGGAAATAGGCTGTTTGGGTGAAAATGAGTGTTTTATTTTGAGTGAAATATAGCAATAACAATGGCTCAATATTCAATGAGTTTCGGTCTGCTCGAGTGTTTTTAAAATCTGGCAATGATCAATGGTGGTCGGAATATTGCAACTTTGACGAAGTGTACTGAGTTGTTGTTGAAACAACTGTAATTCCTTAATTTTTCTGGATATATCTTCTAAGTGCCGGTCAATCAGCTGATTCACTGCACTACATTCCTGCTGCGGATTCTGTTCGAGTTTAATCAGGGCTTCAATCTCTTTTAAGGACATGTCCAAAGCACGACAGCGTTTGATAAAAAGCAGCCTTTTCAGGGCTTCTTCACCATAATAACGATAGCGATTACTTGCTCGAAAATTCGGCTGTATCAAGCCTTTCTTCTCATAAAAGCGAATGCTATCTGTGCTTAAAGCAGTCTTTTTGGCTATTTCTGAAATTAAATAAACTGACATTGCTCGCTCCTGCTTGACCTTGGAGTTAGTCCATAGTTTCTAATTATTTTAACTCATTTTTTGCACGAAAGTATGGAAGATCAACATGGCCTGTAGCTGTAGTCATGAACCTGCTCCACCCAAACCTGACAGTAAGTTTAGAACGGCGTTATGGATTGCCTTGGTGGTGAACCTGACTTTATTTGTGGTAGAACTGATTGGTGGGGCCTATGCACATTCATCGGCTTTGTGGGCAGATGCCTTGGACTTCTTTGGTGATGCCGTCAATTATGGCGTCTCTTTGGCGGTCATCGGTGCAAGTCTGTACTGGCGCGCAACAGTCGCTTTACTCAAGGGAATGACCATGGCCTTATTTGGCCTGGTGATCATGGGAAAAGTCATTTATGCCTATCTGCAAGGCATTCCGCCAGAGGCACTGACCATGGGCTTGATTGGCGTACTGGCATTGCTGGCAAATGTATTTACGGCAGTCATTCTCTATGCCTTTCGCGAAGGTGATTCCAATATGCGGTCAGTCTGGCTGTGTAGCCGAAATGATGCCATTGGCAATGCTGCCGTGATTCTGGCAGCAGTCGGGGTTTTTGGTACAGGCAGTCTGTGGCCAGATATAATAGTGGCGATGATTATGGCGAGTCTTGGTTTAACTGCGGGTTATCAGATTGTGAAGCAGGCACTGGCAGAACGGGCATTAGGACATGAGTCAGCCTGATTCTGAATATTTAAGTTTTAATCCTAAAAAAGCTGCTTAACGGGCAGCTTTTTTATGGCCTGTATATTTTAAATAGATGAAAAATAAAGCTTTACAAATCCACTAATTTTAGAAAGAATCATCCGCGAAATTTATAGAATAGCAATATAACTTAACCATTTAATTTTTATTGTTTTTGAGGGGGGACAATGAACTTCATAAAACTACTTTCACTTGCGGCCATGGTGCTGATGACGGGCTGTAGCTCTATGGTCATCACTTATGATGCCACCGGTCAGGTGATTGGATCATGTAAAGCAACACGCGGTCTGCTTTCAACTGCAAGTGCCCATTGTGGTGGTTCAGGTAATGCGATGGGTGTGAATTACAATAGCGTGGATGCCAAGACGGGTTTGTTGCCAGCACTGCCAAGTCAAAACCAGATTAATTTAAAGCCATAAAGAATACAGGGGAATATCATGAAATTATCAGCACTTATTGCACTGGCACTGGTATTAACAGGCTGTGCATCGACAGTGACTACATTTGACTCGCATGGCCGTATGATCGGTTCATGTAAGGCAGAGAGTGGTTTTATCATTGGTGGTGGCGCAGGCTGTTCTGGTTCTGCCAATCAGGAAGGTCGTGATCGTTAATTTTTTAACTCCGATTCAAATCAAAAAACCGAAGCTTCAAGCTTCGGTTTTTTTAATTCTGATCATCTAAAATCAGATTTTATTTTTCCACAAATGCACGTTCAATCACGTAATCGCCTAGAACACCCATTTTAGGTGACTCTTTTAGACCGTGTTGGTCAAGAAGTGCAGCCACATCGTCGAGGAAGGCTGGGCTACCACACAGCATAGCGCGATCCGTTTCCGGGTTAAAACGTGGCAGACCAATTTTTTCAAACAGTTCGCCGGTTTCAATTGCAGTCGTAACGCGACCTTGGTTCGGATATTCTTCACGCGTCACAGTCGGGTAGTACACTAATTTTTCTTTCGCGCCGAGTTCAGAGAAGAATTCGTGATTTGGTACTTCATTCAAAATCAAATCTTGATAAGCCAGTTCAGAAATGAAACGGGTACCATGCACGATAATGATTTTTTCAAAACGTTCATAAGTTTCAGGATCACGGATGGTCGCTAAGAATGGTGCAAGGCCAGTGCCTGAAGACAGAAGATACAAGTTTTTGCCTGGGTTCAGGTCATCTAGCACCAAAGTACCTGTCGGTTTTTTAGAAATCAGGATGTCATCGCCGACTTTTACTTTTTGTAGAATGGAAGTCAGTGGGCCATCCGGCACTTTAATTGAGAAAAACTCTAACTCTTCTTCGTAGTTGGCACTTGCAATTGAATATGCACGCATTAAGGGCTTGCCATTGACTTCAAGGCCGATCATTACAAACTGACCGTTTTTAAAACGTAAAGCAGTGTCGCGAGTCGTTTTAAAAGAGAATAAAGTATCATTCCAGTGGTGGACGTGAGTAATCTTTTCGACGTTAAAAGCAGCCATTAAAGGTCTCAATAAATTATCAAATTAGAACAGCTTGCTATTCTAAACTAAATCCATTCTCTATAAACTGAATATATTTAATTGAGCTTATCAAAAAAAGTGATGATGAATGAACTCACACTGCCGATAATTGGCTATATGCATTCTCCCTACCAAGAAAAATTTGGCATTCCTCGTCAGCCCAATCTGGTTCAGGTTGAAAGCTATATTGAAATGGTCGGTCCCTATAATGACCTGTTGGCATTTGAAGGAATTGAGGCCTTTAGTCATCTCTGGTTGATCTGGCAATTTCATGAAAATAAACATCAGGATACCAATAAATTCCGTCCTCAGGTACGTCCACCACGTTTAGGCGGTAACCAGAAGATCGGCGTATTTGCCACCCGAAGCATGTATCGCCCGTCGCCCATAGGTCTCTCCGTGGTGCAACTTAAAGAAGTTAAAAAGGTCGGCAAGAACGTACGGGTTTATCTGAATGGAAGTGATTTGTTGGATGGAACGCCGATTGTAGATATCAAGCCTTATATTCAATATTCAGATGCCATAATTGATGCACAGAGTGCCTATGCGCAGGATGAGCCTGATCGTAAGAGCGTCATCTGGACCGAACAGGCAGAGCAGCAGAAACAGCAGTTACTGTTAAATGGGAAAATTTCTGTACAGCTTGTTCAAGAACTTGAACAGGTTTTGTCTTTAGATCCAAGACCGGCTTATCAGGATGATGAGGGGCGGATTTATGGAATGAAATTTGCGGATTTAGATGTGAAGTTTAAAGTTAATCTGAACTATGTCCAGATCATTGAGGTTTAAAATTTTTAGGGGGAAATATTCCCCCAAAAAATTGATCTAGATGAATTACATTACACTGTATTTATCAATCTCTTTACTTGCAGTGGAGTTGAAAACAGTACATTCTTTTTGTAATGATTGAATATATAACTCTCTTTCTAAAATTTCCTCTGCATCCGTAATTTTATCAGACTTAAGTTCTTTTAAAATTTGTGTTTCAAGTTCGATTTCTTTATTTAAAGAGTAATAAGTGCCTGCTTTATTGTATTCACCCATGCGATATTTATTATCAACTTGTACAAGAGCACTCATATATTCATTTGGGTAAATTGAATTCGAGATGAAAGCCTTATAACCGCCTAAGTTTACAGTTTTATATCCCTCAGAGAATATGTCTTGGAAACTATCAGAAGTCTCATAGGGATTTTTATACATCAGAATGAAGTCTTTACTCGAAGATAAACTTAATCCTCTTAAGCATTTTGAGCCACTTGGAAATGTCTTGCCTTTAAGTTTTGAAAGGTAACGGGTTCCGAAATCACCATAATTATTCAGCTTAGGTTCGGAAGAGACTAGATACAGATAAGTATCTATATATTCACTCAATGGTTTACCGGATAAATCGACTAAATCATATTTTTCAGTTAATTGAAGGCCTGTATGTCCAATTTTAGAGGATGGAATATAAGTTTTCTCAGTCATCGAGTTTTTTAGAAGTGATCCAATTTTGTAGCCTAATTCGGGATCTTTATTTAACTCTAATTCGTACAGACCTTCATTGGTTAAGTAATCCCCAAAAATATACAATTCATTTATATCAAGATTTTCCATATCTTTTCGGTTGCTTAAATAGTCTACCCGAACATACTGCGTATCACCTTTACTTGTAAAAGTGATTTTGTCGAATAAATAATCGGACCCAGTAAAATATGAAGGAGAATAGGCAGACCATTCAGAATCATTTGTTGTAGTATTTCCAGTTCCAGTTCCAGTTCCAGTTCCAGTTCCAGTTCCAAAATTTGAATCAGACGAAGATGAGCCCCCACCACAAGCACTTAGCATGAATGCACTAAAAATTGCGAGTGATAAATTCTTAAATTTCATAAAAAGTCCCTATAAAAATTATAGTAATAAAATTGTTTTTTAAAAGTAAAGCGAACTGATTATAATCAGTAAACATCAAAATTAAACTTGCAAAATATATAAAAATTAAATATTTAAATATACTTAATAATCAAAAAACCATCCACCACAACAGACCAATCAACACTGCCATATGCAGAATCTGTACTGGAACAAAGTACAGGGCAAATTTAAAGCCACCGGTTATCGCTGCATTGACTGATTTGGCTAAAGCATGAGCACCTAGCCCCAAAAGTAGGGCATAAATCAGGCGGGTATTGGACGGATCACCTTGAATGACCACACTGGCCATAGCTGCATGAATCTCGAACAAAGAAGCAAGCAAAGTCCCGGCCAGCAAGCCAGCATTTCCAAGCCAAAGTTCAAGACCGTATACTCCAGCCTGAATCAGGGTCAGCGTAACCGCAATAATGACGGCCTCTTTAAGGCTAAATATCTGGCTATCTTGTTCCTTTTCAGGTTGTTCCGGTGACCTGGCTTTGCGTAACAGCAGAAATGCACAGGCCGCCAATAACACCATCGCAACCAAAGAGGGGACAAGCAGAATTTTAAGCCAGCTCCATGAAACGCCTCCCACAACAATAAAGAGCAATACCAGTGTCGAAATACAGGACATGAGGGCTGCACCAGCATTGGATTTGGCATCGACTTCACCTTTACGTACCTGTAGACCCAAATGGGCAATAGTCGCGGTACTCGAGACAAAGCCCGAAGCAAGGGAGGAGAGCATGAGGGCATTTTTAGTGGAAAGAAGCCGCTTGGCCACGTGAGCAAGTGCCTGTACCACCAGAATTAAAGTCAGTAATCTCAAGATCAGGTGCGGATTGAGGACTTCTCCCCATAAAGGCGTATCAGGTGTCAGAGGCAGACCGATCAGAATCAGTGCCAGTAATAACAGTCCATCTCTAAATTCTGCTTCAGTGATCCATTGCCCGGCAAGATGATGCATGGAATGTTTGGCCATCAGAATAATCGTCAATATGACCGCGAGCCCGGCAGCCAGCGGAATGTTCCACAGGCAGATTGCCCCAATGAAATATGTCATGATGAACGCCAGTTCTGTGGTAATTCCAGGATCTTCAGGCTGATTTCGGATTGAAAAAATCACCATTCCCCCAACAATTAGCGCACCAGCAAGTCCAATACTTATACTGAACAGGAAGCATAGCGCACCCAATAAGGCACAGATGGCAAAAGAGCGTAAACCGGCAAAACTGGGTTGCTGTTCACGTTGTTTATGACGCTCTCGTTCCAGGCCAATTAACAAACCACAGCCCAAAGCCGCCGTCAGGATGGACAGAAACTCCTGAAAAGAGCTACTGCTATTCAGGGGTATCGCGCTAAAATCCAAGTTTCACCTCAGCCACCTAACAAAACATGCTGTTTGAAATATAGGCGATTCTTCTAGAGCGCGGCAAGCTGGAAATACAGTAAAGATTGAATAACGGTCGAGGCATCCCAGTATTTTTAAATCCATTCAGCAAAAGTGACTGACATTGCTAACTGGCTAATGCGAAAAATAACAAAAACTTGTTATAGTGAAGGCAGATTTGGGGATTGATAACAATGAAATTTGACTTTGAAATTGATACTGCCTGGTGTTTAGACCAACTGTTTAAAGATGGCAAAATCAGTGAACGTGACCGGATGCTGGTACAGACCACCCATCGTCAACGTGAACAATTAAAATGGCATCCTTTACAGTGGCTGGCCAACTTCAATCTTATTGATCAATCCCATCCGCAAACCACATTGACCTTGAACCGCTTATGTCAGTGGCTGGCCGA
Source organism: Acinetobacter sp. F9 (assembly GCF_019195275.1). NCBI lineage: Bacteria > Pseudomonadati > Pseudomonadota > Gammaproteobacteria > Moraxellales > Moraxellaceae > Acinetobacter > Acinetobacter sp. F9. The sequence continues at coordinate 711,054 of NZ_CP078068.1, read as the reverse complement.
AAAAACCGGATTAATGTTCTATATCATCGATCCTTTAAAAGCGGACGTACAGGCATTGACCCATGTCATGTCACAGGAATATGCACTACGCAACCATATTCTGGCCGTTGAGATTCAGGCCGATAAAGTCCTGATCGCGACCGATCAGCCGTATAAGACTGAATGGGTCTCTAATCTCGAACAGAATATTTCCCCGAAAAAAATCCAACGGGTGCTGCTGAATCCAGAACAGTTACAACGATATATTGTCGAATATTATCAGGTCAGCCGTGCAGTCAGTGGCTCACAAAAATCCTCGGCCTATGACCGGGAAAACAAAGGCGTCGAAGCCTTGCTGCAACTGGGTGATTCGCAAAATCCGGATGCCAATGACCAGCATATTGTCAAACTGGTGGACTGGGTGCTGCAATTTGCCTTTGAGCAGGGTGCCAGTGATATTCATATGGAACCGCGCAAAGGTACGGGCAAGATTCGCTTTCGAATCGATGGGGTGTTGCATACCATTTATAACATGCCGGCCAATACGCTGACAGCGGTGATTTCCAGGATCAAGATTCTGGGCCGGATGAATGTGGCAGAAAAGCGCAAGCCACAAGATGGCCGTCTGAAAACCCGAACGCCGAAAGGACAGGAAACCGAATTGCGTCTGTCGACCTTGCCGACCGCATTTGGCGAAAAACTGGTGATGCGTATTTTCGATCCGGAAGTTCTGGTCAGAAGTTTTCAGCAACTCGGTTTTGAAGGGCATTTACTCAATGACTGGAATAATCTGACCAGTCACAGTCACGGCATCATTCTGGTCACCGGGCCAACTGGTTCTGGTAAAACCACAACACTGTATTCGACCTTGAAGCAGCTGGCGACGGAACAGGTCAACGTCTGTACTATTGAAGATCCGATCGAGATGCTGGAACCGAGTTTCAACCAGATGCAGGTCAATAATGGTATTGAACTGGGCTTCGCCGATGGCGTGCGCGCGCTGATGCGTCAGGATCCGGACATTATCATGGTCGGTGAGATTCGTGATCAGGATACGGCCAATATGGCGATCCAGGCGGCACTCACCGGGCATCTGGTGTTATCTACCCTACATACCAATGATGCGCCGTCGAGTCTGACCCGTTTGCATGATCTGGGCGTGCAACCTTTTCTGACCGCAGCCACCATTCTCGGGGTATTGGCGCAGCGTCTGGTGCGTAAACTCTGCCCACACTGCAAGCAGGAAAGCTTCCTGAATGAACAGGAATGGCAGCATCTGGCGGCAGACTATCCTTTACCGCGTCCGGAATTTGTTTTTAAAGCCGTAGGTTGTGAGGAATGCCGTCATACCGGTTATAAAGGTCGTGTCGGGATTTATGAATTTATGCCCCTGAGTCTGGAAACCAAGCAGTTGATTGGGGCCGATGCCAATTTGAACCAGTTACGCCAGCAGGCCAAAAAAGAAGGGGTAGAACCATTGCGTATTGCCGGCGCACGTAAAGTCATGGAAGGAATGACCACACTGGAAGAAGTCTTGAGAGTGGTGCCCTTAAATTAATTTTTGAAAATGAGGGTTTCTTAAGATTCAGCTCATCTTCGGCTGTTTTAATTGCATTATCGAAACCAAGCACAGATACACATAGAGGTATATGTAATGAAAATGATGATGAATACCGTTTTAGCAGCCACCCTGATGGGTTCAATCGCGACAGCAGCTGTAGCGAGTAACGAAACTGTGAATCAGCCCGTGGTAAATCAGGCCGCTTTTGCTCAAGTCACTACCGTTAAACAGGCTTTGGGCATGAAAGATGATAGCAATGTTCAGCTTAAAGGCTATGTGGTTAAAGCGGTCGGTGATGAAAAATATCAGTTCCGTGACAGCACCGGCAGCATCACCGTAGAAATTGATGATGAACTTTGGCAGGGCAAACCGATTTCCGCCAAAACCCCAGTGACCATTATTGGTGAAGTGGATATTGATTACAAACCGGCAAAACGCGTTGAAATTGATGTCGAGCAGCTTCGTTTCTAATTTTAATATGAACAGCTGAATTGAATCTGAAGCTTGCTCTGGATTCGAGGGTTGTAAAAAACCACATGCAAATCATACAAAAAAGCATGTGGTTTTTTTGAGTCTGGAGATTTTTCAGGGCAAGATAGAGAGATTGGCAAAGCGGAGCACAGCATGCGTATTCTTTTGGCAGAAGATGATCAGTCTCAGGCAGAAAGTATTCAGACCTGGCTGGAAATGGACGGCTATGTGATTGACTGGGTCGAGCGTGGCGATCATGCCATTTTGGCCATCGAACAACATCACTATGACTGCGTGTTACTGGATCGTGGACTTCCCAATGCAACGGGAGACGATATTCTAAAAAGCCTGCGCAGCATACAGAAAGATACACCGGTAATTTTTATTACCGCCCGGGACAGTATTGATGATCGGGTTGAGGGACTGGATCTTGGTGCCAATGATTATCTGGTCAAACCTTTTAGCCTGGAAGAGCTTTCCGCCCGGGTGCGTGCGCAGTTAAGACTGAAACAGAAAACGCCAAATCATATTCTGAAATGGCAGGATTTAAGTCTGGACACCCAGGCCAAGGCTCTGAATAAGGCTGGTCAGGCAATTGGTCTGACCGCGAAAGAATTTCAGATTTTATATAAACTGATGCAGCAGCCGGAACATATCATTACCCGCGAGCAACTGGAAGAATCGCTATATGCCTGGGGTGATGAAATTGAAAGTAATGCCATTGAAGTGTTTATTTATCAACTGCGTAAAAAAATTGGCAGCCAGATGATTAAAACCATTCGTGGCCTGGGTTATCGCATGCATAAACCTGAGGCATAAATATGTCTGCACCCGTCTCCCTGCAAACCCGCCTGATCAAGAATGCCATGCTCAGCTCCATACTGGCAGGAGTATTGGCATGGTTGCTGCTGCTCGGGATTTCCAGTTATCAGGCGATTCAGCTGCATGACGATTTGATGGAACAGATTGCCGAGTTATTACTTGGGGATGTCAGACAGGCCGAAGGCGATCAGGTCGATGAAATCAGTGAGCAATTCGATATTCAATATGCGCTGTTGCTCAATCAGGATGTTTTGACCACCTCTATCGAGGATGACTTGCTCAACAGCCTACAGGCAGATGAACCAAGTGGCTTTCAGTTCGCCTATGAAAATGGCCGTTTTATCCGGATTTTGATTGCGGAAGATGAAGGATTGCAGGTCAAAGTGCTGCAGCCTTTATCGGTACGTTTTAATGAATTATGGCAAACCACCTTAAGCTTTGCCGGAATTTTACTCCTGCTCTGGTTATTGCAATGGCTGATTTTGCATGTGGGGGTGAAACGTCAATTACGGCCTTTAAACAATATTTCCCGCGCCATAGGTTCCAAGTCGGCCGAAGATTTAAGTCCGGTCAACAGTCCAGATCCTGAAATCACGGAATTGCAACCGATTGTGCAGCAGTTAAATGCCATGCTGAACCGGCTGGAAAAATCACTGCTGGCCGAACAGCGCTTTACTGCCGATGCATCGCATGAATTACGCTCGCCGCTTTCTGCCATTCAGATGCGTTTGCAGGTATTGAAACGTCAATATCAGCATGATGCCCAGTTGCCGCAAGCCCTGCAACTGATTCAAAATGATGTCAATCGTGGTACGCAAGTGCTGGAGAATTTACTCTTATTGGCACGTCTGGATCCTGAAAAAGCAGAGCAGTTGCCGCAACAGGCCGTAAATCTGAAAATGATTGTTCAGGAGGTATTACAGGCCTTGCAGCCTTTTGCCGCAGAGAAACAGATCAAATGGCAGCTGAGCATAGACGACGGCCAGATCATGGCAAATGCAGAATTAATTTTTAGCTGCATTCGTAACTTGGTGGATAATGCAATTCGCTATACCCCAGAACGAGGTAGGATTGAGATAAAAACAGATGTTGATGCCGCAGGGCGTTTGCGCTTAGTGATTGAAAATTCGGGAACAGGCATAGCACGGGAAGTATTGGTACATCTGGGAGAACGGTTTTATCGTGCTTTAGGCACACGTACCTCAGGGTCGGGTTTGGGGTTGTCGATTTGCCGTAAAATTATGCAATTACACGCAGCAGAAATTGAGATTGCGGCCTCTGATTTGGGTGGACTGAAAGTTATACTCAGTTTTGCCAAATCTTAATTCAGTTCGCTAAAAAAGCAGTATGCGCTGATTCATACTGCTGGTTCCCACGTTTATTATGATTAGAGTGTTATCGTTATTTTGTGAGGATCAGGCGATTATTACGGGTCAGGCGTAAACGGTATTCTTCACCAGCATGCATAATTCTAATTTCACGCCCAAGTGCGAAAAGATTATTTGAGTGCAGCATGGGTAGTGCATGATGGCTATCGTTATTACGGCTAAACAAGCTAAAAGGTGCGTTCATTCCATCGACTCCGTGGTATCTGTTCTGGATTGATTTAAATGATAATCATTATCGAATAGGTCTGTCAATGAATAATTCTGTAATTTATAAAATAGAGCAATTTGCTTACAATCTGTAAAACTTCGAGTGCAGTAAAATGATGTCTAAACCCAATATTCATGTTGCGATTTCAATCTTATTTCATAAAAATCAAGTGCTTGTGGGGTGGCGAGAAGCCAGTCAGCATCAAGGCAACAAATATGAATTTCCAGGTGGAAAAGTAGAATCGGGTGAGCAACCGGTTGAAGCCTGTCGACGTGAAGTGCTGGAAGAGGTCGGGATTGATCTGGATCAGTGGCATGCATTCGATTTTATCTGTCATGAATATGAAGATGTCATTGTCAACCTACATATATTTCATGCGTCAGTGTCTGAGTCACAATTGTCAGGAATTCAACCACCCTGGAGCTGGTATGCGCGTGAACAGCTGAGCAGTCTGAATTTTCCCAAAGCCAACCAGTCCATGCTGCAAAAGCTGCAATGGCCACAACGTATCAAGATCGCAGATGATCTGGCGATTTTACATCAACTTGATCCAGATCAGATGCTATATTGGCGCGTTGAAATCACACCTGAACGGGTCATACAATTACAACAGCTTCCGATTGAACAGCTTTCCAAGCTCATGATTAATCAGGAACTCTGGTCACAGCTCAATGAATTACAGCAGCAAACGATTCGAAGCATTCACTTGAAACAATCGCAATTAATGGCTGTGCAACCCGGCCAGTTGATGCGAGGTTATCGTTATATTGCAGCCTGTCATGATCTGGCGGCATTACAGCAGGCTGAGCAGGTGGGCTGTGAAGCGGCTTTGCTCAGTCCTGTACTTGCAACACAAACGCACCCGGATACTTCGCCACTAGGCTGGGAACAATTTAAACAGATGGCAGCACAGGTACAGATTCCGGTTTTCGCTTTGGGCGGGCTGAAAACAGAAGATCTGAGCTATGCACAGAGCCAGCATGCTTACGGTATTGCCGGTATACGCAATATCTAGGTAAGCTGCTTTCCATTAGTAAGCATTTAGACAGAGACTAAAGTCCTTTTAAAGCCTGCTGGGCGTTTTGAATTGCTTTGGTGTCTTTTTGCTGTTGTGCAGCCTTTAAACGAACCTGCCAGAGCTGTTTCTTCATCGCATTCGATTGCGCATAGCTCAGACCACGTAATGCAAAAGCATCTGCACGTGCAGGCTGGTTTTTGCGGTTCGCAATCATGCCTAAATACAGGTAAGTTTCAGGCGCTTGAGGTGCTAGGCGTTGGGCTTGTACAGCTGCGGTTTCAGCTTGAGAAAATTGCTGTTTGGCATAGGCCTGCTGGGTTTGCTGCATAAGACGCTTGAAAGCAGGCAGATTACGGCCATCATCAAATTTCTGGTTTTTAGGCTTTTGCTCAGGAATTACAATTTTCTGGCGTTTGATTTCAGGACGGTCATAAGGCGTAATCACGACGCCGTCTGGGGTCTGTGGTTTAGGCTTTTCTGTTGCAGGTTTGGCTGGAGCAGCTGGCTCTGGCTCAGGAAAGCTTTGGCAGCCCACCAAACTGAGGATGAGCAGGCCAGGGATGATTTTTTGTAACATAAACATAGACTCAATTAATGGCTATAACTTCCACTCGAGATAATACGGGTTTCATTCGCGAGATCTCGTTCTATTTCTGTTTCACTTTCTTGTATATAACGACTGATATCGTCCTGTTCGGCATCAGATGACTGAGGTTCTGAATCGATATCGTAAGGTTCAGTCACATATTGGGAGATACCGCAGGCGGTGGCCTGATTTGGCAAGGCATGACGTGAAATCGGAATATACATGGCACCTTCACAACCTTGGGCAGATAAATGACCGGTATAACGATCCAGCCAATGCCATTGAATTTCATTGGGTTGTGGCAGATTGACAGGTTTCTGGCGGAGCTGTTTCATGACATTGATCCAGACCGGAAGAGCACCCGAGGAACCGGTTAGGCCAGTGACTTTATTGTCATCCAGACCGAGCCAGACCACCGTCATATAGTTACCTGAATAACCGGCAAACCATGAATCACGGCTATCATTGGTGGTGCCTGATTTACCTGCAAGATTCAGATTACTCGGCAGACTGTTATAAGCTGCGCGGCCTGTACCACTCGACATGACCTGTTGCAGGCCATAATTCAGGGCATAGGCTGAAGCCGGGTCAATGGTCGGTTGTACGCTTAAGCTATAACGGTCGAGTATCCGTCCATTGGCATCGACCACAGAACGAATTGACTTGGTTGGATATTTAAAGCCACCTGTGGCGAAGTTACCATAAATATTCATCACCTCCATTGGCGACATATCCACCGCACCTAAATAAATAGACGGATAGGATGGAATATCGGAAGTGACGCCAAATTTTTTCAGATGATTAATAAAGGTAGACAGACCAAATTCTTGTCCTAAACGTACAGTAGACAGGTTATAGGATTGTGACAGCGCTTGTGACATCGGTACGACACCATGTCCACGGCCACTGTAGTTTTTCGGCGTCCAGGTCTTACCATCACTTTGTACACTAATTTCACTGTCTTCAATCGGACTGGCCCAATGGTAACGATTTGATTCCAGTGCACTCAGGTAAATCACAGGCTTTAATAATGAACCCACCTGACGTTTGGCATCTACTGTACGGTTAAAACCGGTAAAGTCTTGAGTCGAGCCGACTGCTGCAACCAGTTCACCATTTTCCGGATGCGATACCAAAACTGCACCCTGCAAGTCTTTTAAACGGCCCGGATTAGATTTGGTTAAACGTGCGACTGTCTGCTTAAAACTGTCCTGAATTCGGGTTTGAGCCAAAGGATCCAGCGTGGTGAAAATACGCAGACCCTGATTGGTCAGGTCAGTTTCCTGATAGTCAGTGCGTAATTGACGACGCACAATATCCAGGAAGTCCGGGAAACGTGCAGGGCCCAAGGTTGGTTTTGAAATCACGTTCAATGGACGTGCGGTTTCTTTTTCATATTGTTCTTGGCTTAGATAGCCCATCACCAGCATATTATTCAGGACGATATCACGACGTTTTTTCGCACTTTCAGGATTACGCCATGGGTTATATAGACTCGGGCCTTGTACCAGACCGACTAAAAAAGCCTGCTGGGAAATATTCAGTTCACGCAGTGGCAGACCAAAATAAAACTGAGAAGCCAAGCCATAACCATTAATTGAATAGTTACCATTTTGGCCGAGATTCACTTCATTTAGATAAGCTTCCAGAATTTCATTCTTGTCATAATGTAATTCAACCAGCATGGCCATAAAGGCTTCATTGACTTTACGCTTTAAGGTACGCTCAGGCGTTAAATAGAAATTTTTCACCAGTTGCTGGGTTAAAGTCGAGCCACCCTGACGTTTGCCACCGGTAATATTACTGACAACAGCACGTGCAATACCGCGTGGAGATACGCCATGGTGTTCATAGAATTTACGGTCTTCAGTTGCGATGAGCGCTTCGATCAATGGTTTAGGCACTTTATTCAGTTTGATCAGTACCCGGTCTTCGTTATGCTGTGGATAAATTCCACCAATCAATAAGGGTTCCAGTCGGGCAATACCGCTAGAAGATGGCTTGGTGGCGCTGACCTCAGTCACTTGGTTAGCATTAAAACTCACTTTCAGAACTTGTTCCGGTTCAACCCGATCACCAAAATCAAAGCCACGGGTATGTACATATAAAGTATTTCCCGTAGTGACAAAATTGCCCGACTTGGCATAACTATCCGAGTTTTTATAACCGAGTAATTTTAATTCTTGTTGGAAATCCTGCTGACTGACTGGGGCATTGACGTACACTTCCATTGGACGTGCGAAAACTTTCGCCGGAATATCCCAGCGTTGACCTTCAAATTTTTCGCGTACAATATTATCTAATTTAATCAGGTAAATACTAAATACGACAAAGATGGAAATGACTAAAATCGAGAAAATTAAGGCAAAAAACCCCATGCCACGTTCAGATTTCATAAATACTTATAAGATCCTGTGAAATTGTGCTAATCATGCGAAGCTTTTAATCATTTTGCAATATTTAATCAATAAATGCGCTTAAAATTAAAATCAAAGCCCACAATTTCTCCTTAATTCAAATATATTTCAAATAATTTGCGACGAGCTAGCATCCTGTTATAAATTATCATCCAGGTATAGCTTAATGCTATGATATGCAAGATCCGTAGCGGAGCGACGACACTGGTGCAAATTTCCCATAAAACCTTTCGAAATATCGGGTTAATAGGACGTCCTGATAAATCATCGGTGGTTGAAACCTTATGTCTTATTCATGATCATCTTCTGAATTTAGGCTTACATCCTGTTTTTGATGCAGCGACAGCTGAACTCGTTCCATATAACAATACCCAAACTGTCAGTCGTGCTTTACTTGGTGAAGTCGTTGATCTGGTCATTGTGGTAGGAGGGGATGGTTCGCTTTTGCATGCAGCACGCGCACTGGTCAAGTACAATACTCCTGTGATCGGCGTTAACCGGGGGCGTCTGGGATTCTTAACCGACATTAAGCCAACCGAAGTCATCTTTAAGTTGGATCAGGTGTTAAAAGGTGATTTTCAGACTGAGCGACGTTTTTTACTCGAAGTCGAAATTCGCTCCAAAGGCGAAGTGATTTACGATGCGATTGCACTGAACGATGTGGTACTGCATTCAGGAAAATCGGTGCATATGATCGATTTTGAACTGAATATTGACGGACAGTATGTCTATCGTCAGCACAGTGATGGCCTGATTGTATCGACGCCGACCGGCTCTACGGCTTATGCACTTTCTGGGGGCGGGCCAATTGTCCATCCGAGTATGGATGCGATTGCGCTGGTGCCGATGCATCCGCATACCTTGTCTTCACGCCCGATTGTGGTCGGTGGACACAGCGAAATTAAATTACTGATTCGTGAAAATCGCGTACTGCCGATGGTCAGTGCGGATGGACAACACAGTGTGTCTTTGAATGTTGGCGATAGCGTCCATATTCGCAAGCATCCCTTTAAACTGAATCTTCTGCATCCACCGGGCTATGACTTTTATAATGCCTGTCGAACCAAACTGGGGTGGAATCAGGACTTTGATTATTTTAAGCAGGATTAAATCATGAATATTGAACAAATGCTTGCCGTACTCAATCCTGAGATTGTTGAACGCCTAAGAACAGCAATTGAAATTGGAAAGTGGCCAAATGGTGTAGCCCTAACTCAGGAACAACGCCAGACTTGTATGCAGGCAGTCTATGCCTGGGAAATGAAAAACTTGCCTGAAAATGAGCGCAGCGGTTTTATCGATCGCGGTACTAAAGAAGAAGGCGAAGAATGTGATGATGATCATCACAAGAATGAACCGGAATTCAAGCCAATTCGTTTTGTCTAAGCACTGAGGTCGAGTCAGTCGAAAGATATTTAAAAAAGCATTGTTCAATGAAGGAACAATGCTTTTTTTCTACACATTTCAAAGTTTAAACGGTGTGACGATTCACCCATAATTCTTTGGCTTTTTGCATCGCAACTTCATAGCTTTTACATGCACCCATGCTATACAACGCAATGCCCATGGTTTCCGTAACCGCAATCTCGCCATATTCATGGCTTTGCTGACCATCCCATACTGCTTTAAATAAGGCCAGATCCAGTTCTTCCTCAACCGGACTACGATTGTCAGTCAGTTTCGGTAGTTCATATTCGTACAGTTCGCCATCTTTAATACCGCAGATCAAAGTTTTGGCATCCGGATTACGCTCAAATTCGCCCCCTTCACCTTTAATCACCGCACTATTTTTATAACCTAAGCGGAAAGCCGCCTGTTGGTGCGAACCCCGATACGCCGGATGGAAAATTGCTTGCAGCGTTGCTTTGGCATTAAACGGGTTAATTAAACGAGCCAGCGTATGAATCGGGGAGCGCAGTCCCATTACATTTCGTAGGCCAATCAGATCTGCCAGAATCGGAGAAATCACCTCTAATGGGATATAGGCAAAATGTCGTTGCTGTAATTGCTGCTCCACTTCATCATCATTTTGACAGATTGGATAGCCTAAGCAAGTTAACACTTGTTCGGTATAAACCCGGTTCATGGTATGACCAGCGGCACCATGCATCACAATAGTATAACCATGCTTGGCCAACGTCAGTGCTGCCAGAATAAACCATGGATAATGCTTGCGCTTGCCTGCATAAGAGGACCAGTCCAGATCGACATCCAGCTGCTTAAAGTCAAGCTGGTCGCGTGTGGCCTGAACAAAACCGGCTAACTCATCTACAGACTCTTCTTTGACCCGCAATAACATCAAGAACGCCCCTAGCTGCACATCGAGCACTTCATCTTTCAGAATCATGCTAAAGGCTTGATAGGCTTCATCATAGCTGAGGGAGCGGGCGCCATTTTTTCCTTTCCCCACGATGCGTACATATTGGGCAAAGGGATGTTCGAAATCTTTATAAATATTTCTTTTGGTATTCATAACTTATACAGCTTGCAGCAAATATTGGGGTCAATGAGGAGGGTCTAAAATTAACAAAGCTTTCAGTATACGGAAAACAGGCATTTAAATCTGATTATCGACTAATGTCTAATTCAATGCGAGCAAAAAGCAGGCAATTGCATAAGACTTTATGCACATTTAATGGGATTTTTCAGTAAAATTCAGACAATTTTTAGAGTTTGTTTAAGTTTTCTTAATCTCTTTCTCCCATTTAATACTTTGGTCTGATGCTGCGCGTCAGATTGAATGCGTGGCTGATTTTCATTTTGAACATTCTCTTGAGCCTATTGAGATTTGATCCAGTTCATCTTCAGAGCAGATGAACAGATCAGTGCATTTCTCAAAATGGTCTTTTTATTTTCAGATATCGTTCAAGTAGATTTATTATGGCGAAAAAACCGATTTATAAGTCACTGTATTTTCAGGTGATTGTGGCTATTATTGCAGGTATTCTGGTCGGGCATTTCTCGCCGAGTGGTACGCAAATTATCAATGGTGTAGAACAGTATGTTCCTGGCTTGGGTGAACAGCTTAAACCGCTGGGTGATGCATTTATCCGCCTGATCAAAATGATCATCGCACCGGTGATTTTCTGTACCGTGGTCAGCGGTATTGCGGGTATGGAAAGCATGAAATCAGTGGGTAAAACTGGTGGTGTTGCTTTACTTTACTTCGAAATCGTCTCCACGATTGCGTTGGTCATCGGTCTGGTGGTGATTAACATCGTCAAGCCAGGTGTAGGCATGAACGTTGATCCTGCATCACTGGATACCACGGGCATCAGCAAATATGTCGCTACAGGTGAGTCACAGTCGACGATCGACTTCCTGATGAATATCATTCCAAATACGGTGGTAGGCGCATTTGCGGAAGGCGAAATTCTACAGGTTCTGTTGTTCGCGATCATTTTTGGTTTCGCGCTGCATAAGCTGGGTGATCAAGGCAAGCCAGTCCTGAAACTCATCGACCAGATTTCACATGTATTCTTCAATATTGTGAACATGATAATGAAACTGGCGCCAATCGGTGCATTTGGTGCGATGGCCTTTACCATTGGTAAATATGGTATTGGTTCGCTTGCTCAGCTGGCACAGTTGATCATTTGTTTCTATATCACCTGCGTACTGTTTATTTTCATCGTACTGGGTTCAATTGCGCGTTTTGCGGGTTTCAGTATCATGAAGATGATTCGCCTGATCCGTGAAGAACTGCTGATTGTACTGGGTACTTCTTCTTCAGAATCAGTATTGCCACGTATGTTGAAAAAACTGGAACTTGCTGGTGCTGAAAAATCAGTGGTAGGTCTGGTGATTCCAACCGGTTATTCATTTAACCTAGATGGAACTTCAATCTATTTGACCATGGCTGCGATCTTTATTGCGCAGGCGACCAATACACAACTTGATTTGTCTCATCAGATTACCCTTCTTCTGGTACTGTTGATTTCATCTAAAGGTGCGGCAGGTGTCACGGGTTCTGGCTTTATTGTGATGGCAGCAACCTTGGCTGCTGTGGGTAATATTCCTGTTGCAGGTCTGGCCTTGATTCTCGGTATTGACCGTTTCATGTCTGAAGCGCGTGCCTTGACCAATCTGGTGGGTAACTCTTTGGCGACTTTGGTTGTTGCAAAATGGGTAGGCCAGCTCGATATGGACAAGCTGAACTATGCATTGGCAAATCCATCAGAAATTGATGAAAAAATGGCGCAAGAAGGCAATAACGCCCATTAATTCTAATGTTTGAAAGAAAAAGGAAGCTTCGGCTTCCTTTTTTATTGACTGCAAAGTTAGTAAAAGATAGATGCCAGTACATGACAGTAAAGCTGAAAGTAGATAGTCTGTAAAACAGGAAATAAAACGATAAACAGTATAAGGACAACCGAATGCTTGCCTACGATGCCGATCTAGAATTATTCCGCGACAATTTTAAACGCTTTATGAATGAACATGTCGCACCGTATTATCAACAATGGGAGCACGAAGGCCTGATGCCACGTTCAGTCTGGAATGCACTTGGTGAAAATGGTTTCTTGTGTGTCGATGTTCCGGAGGAATATGGCGGCTATGGGGTGCCAACCGATTATTCATTGATGCTGATTGAAGAGTCTGCACGTGCCGGATACAGTGCCATTTCTACAGGGTTGTCCTGTCATTCGGATATTGCTGCACCCTATATCTTGCATATTGGAACTGAAGAGCAGAAGAAACACTGGTTGCCGAAAATGGTGAGCGGTGAAGTGGTCGGTGCGATTGGTATGACCGAGCCAGGTGCCGGCTCAGACTTGCAAGCCATGCGTACCAGTGCCATCTTGCAGGATGATTACTATGTATTAAATGGCTCAAAAACCTTTATTTCCAATGGTCAGCATGCCGACCTGGTGGTACTGGCAGTCAAAACTGATCCGCAAGCGCGTGCCAAAGGCGTTTCTTTGTTACTGGCCGACACGCATCTGGAAGGCTTTAAAAAAGGCACTAATCTGGACAAGATTGGCCTGCATGCGCAAGATACTTCGGAACTGTTCTTTGACAATGTCAAGGTGCCGAAAGACCAGTTACTCGGTCAACCGGGGCAGGGTTTTGCTTATTTGATGCAGGAATTACCGCGTGAGCGTACCGCCATCGCAGCAACAGCCTTGGGTGCAATTCGTGGTTCTATTGATGTGACCACGCAATATGTGAAAGAGCGTCAGGCTTTTGGTCAGGCCATCGGTCAATTCCAGAATACTCGTTTTGTTTTGGCACAAGCGAAAATTGATGAATTGGCGACCGCAGCTTTTTATAACCAGAATCTTGAGCTTTATATGCAAGGGAAACTGGATGTCGAAACTGCAGCGGCATTGAAAAGTTTTTCTACCGATATGCAGATGAAGATTGCTGACAATCTGCTTCAGCTCTTTGGTGGTTATGGCTACATGACTGAATATCCAATTTCACGCTTCTTTGTCGATGCCCGTATTCAACGGATTTATGGCGGTACCAATGAAATCATGAAAGAAATTGTAGCGCGTGGTCTGTTAGGACGTTAATTTATGAATGAAAAAAAGAGTCCTTTTTAAGGACTCTTTTTTTACAGGCAAGCTATAGCAAAGAGCCGTGACTCTGTTTTAAATTTTATGATTTCAAGACATTCAAACATTCATGAATAAAAATGGGCAGATCATTGGGCAGGCGCGATGAGATCAACTGGTTATTATCATTCACCAGTTCTACATCATAATAGGTTCCACCCGCATGCTGTACGCGACTCGCATGCGCCCGGATACTGGTAATAATCCGATTTTTCAGCACATCTGCTTCACACAGTAATAAGGATGCATCACATAAACTGAAAATAGCTTTTTTGGCCTGATTGAAGGCATGGATGAACTGTAGCACCCGAACATCGGTAGAGAGAGAAACCGCAGATTCGCCCCCTGGAATCAGCAAGGCATCAAAGTCATCAATACTGATTTGTTCGATGCCACGGTCGATGGTCACGGCAGAACAGCCATGCAGCCCATAGACCACTTTGCCGGCGTTAAGTTCGATATTGCAGACGCTATGATGGGCAGCCAGCAAGGCAGCCACTGGCTCTAGGTATTCTTGGTCTTCAAAATTATTTGTTATAAGTACTGCTATTCTTTTTGGCATGATTGATCCCCCCAACTCATGATTTAAATTAGACTAGCTGTTAAAGGTTGAAAAAACGTCTCTGCTTTGTAACAGAGTAGTAATTTCATGTAAAAAATCTAGGAAAATCAATATTAAATAAGAGAAATGAGCTTGAGGAGCGTGCATTTTATTGTGAAAGATATCTCAGATTTTAATAGGTCAAAAAAGACATGTACAAAGCTATTATTTTAATTTTCTTATGCTTAAAACCGCTATATAGATTAAGAAATAGTGATATTTCATATTCATTAAAATCAGTTAAGATGGAGAGGCTAAGTTTACAATTTGATAATGTAAATCAAGCCAAAATGCTGAACTAAATGTTACCAGATATGACTAAAAGCGATGAGTGGTTAAAACCAACTGTCTGTTTTTAAGACTTAATCTAGCAATGTCATATTGCGTAACATTTTAAAGCTCACTATTGTTATACTGAACAGATAAGGTTTATGAAGGGCGACATAACAATGATCAACGACGATCAAAACACCACGACTTCTCTTGATTTGGCAAAAATTCGTGAGGATATCGATTCTGTTGATCAGCAAATCCAGCAATTGATTAACCGCCGGGCACGTTTGGCTGAAGCAGTTGCAAAAGCAAAGTTTGCTTCAGAAGAAAGTCCGCTGTTTTACCGCCCAGAACGTGAAGCACAGGTGTTGCGCAATGTCATGGAGCGTAATGAAGGGCCATTGTCGGATACCACCATGGCGCGTCTGTTCCGTGAAATTATGTCCGCTTGTCTTGCGCTTGAAGCTCCGCAAAGTATTGCGTTTCTAGGGCCAGTCGGAACCTATACCCATTCTGCGGTACTCAAGCACTTTGGTCATGATGCGGTGGTTCGACCTTTACCGACAATTGATGAAGTCTTCCGTGAAGTCGAGGCGGGCAGTGCCCATTATGGTTTGGTGCCGGTGGAAAATTCCTCTGAAGGTGTAGTCAATCATACCTTGGACTGTTTTAAAACCTCGAACCTGAATGTGATTGGCGAAGTTGAATTGCCGATTCATCATCAATTTCTGATTTCTGAAAATACCCGTAAAGACAGTATTAAACAGATTTATGCACATCAGCAGACTTTGGCGCAATGTCGTAAATGGCTAGACGCGCATTATCCGGGTGTAGAACGTGTGGCTTTAAGTTCTAATGCTGAGGCTGCGCGCCGTATTCAAAATGAATGGCATTCTGCTGCGATTGCTTCTGAAATTGCATCGAGTATTTATAATCTTGAAATTATGCATGGCAATATTGAGGACAATCCGGAAAATACCACACGTTTCTTGGTGATTGGCCGTGAAAAAGTGCCTCAAAGTGGCAATGATAAAACCTCATTACTGATTTCTGCACATGACCGTGCTGGTGCATTGCTGGAAATTCTGGCGCCATTTGCCAAGCACAATATCAGCTTGACCAGTATTGAAACGCGTCCAGCACTTCCGGAAAAATGGGCTTATGTGTTCTTTATTGATCTTGAAGGTCATATTGAACAGGAACATGTCAAAGCTGCAATTGCAGAAATTCGTCCTTTGGTGAAAGAAGTTCGTGTGCTTGGTTCATATCCTGCCGCTGTACTTTAAGTCAGCTATGCGTGGTCAGGGCGAGGGTGCTGACCACTGTTTTATACCTAAAATTGGAAGTCTAAAATGTCGTTTGTTCCAGCCAATTCAGGCATCTCAAAATTAAAGCCATATCAGCCAGGTAAACCGATCAGTGAACTTGAGCGTGAGTTGGGTCTTACCGATATCGTCAAGCTGGCATCCAATGAAAATCCACTGGGTTGTTCAGATAAAGTCAAAGAAGCAGTCGCTGCGGAAATTGCTGAAATTGGCCGTTATCCAGATGGAGGTGGCTTTATCCTGAAAGATCAGATTAAAACTCAGTTTGGTTTTAATCATGATCAGATTACGCTTGGCAATGGTTCAAACGACTTGCTAGAAATGTTTGCCCGTGCCTTCGTTTCTTCAAGCGATTCTGTGGTATATAGCCAGCACGCATTTGCAGTTTATGCACTGGTCACTCAAGCCATTAATGCACAAGCGATTGAAGTACCTGCCAAAGGTTTTTCACATGACCTTGAAGCTATGGCAGCAGCAATTCAGAACAATACCAAACTTGTCTTCATTGCCAATCCGAACAATCCGACCGGAACCTGGTTCGAAGAAGCCGAATTTGAAGCTTTCATGCAAAAAGTCCCTGCAAATGTAATTGTGGTGCTAGACGAAGCGTATGTGGAATATTTCCCGGAAAACTTCAACAGCTTGAAATTCCTGCAACAATATCCAAATCTGATTGTCAGCCGTACTTTATCGAAGTGCTATGGTCTGGCTGCACTGCGTGTCGGTTTTGCCTTGGCATCGGTTGAAGTGACCGATTATTTAAACCGTATTCGTCAGCCATTTAACGTCAATCATTTGGCCATGGTCGCTGCGGTGGCTGCACTGAAAGATGAAGACTTTATCGCGCGTTCTCGCGAAGTAAATAAAGCCGGTATGGCGCAACTTGAAGCAGGTTTTAAGGCTTTGGGTCTGAACTATGTGCCTTCTCGTGCTAACTTTATTCTGGTTGATGTACAGGCAGACCCCGCAGCAACCTTTAACGGTTTGCTGAAACAAGGGGTCATTGTACGTCCGGTCGGTATTTCCAGCCACATTCGTGTATCGATTGGTACTGAAGCAGAAAACGCGAAATTCTTAAGCGCGCTTGCTACAGTATTGGGTTTAGAGGCAAAAGCTTAATTCATGTCGCAGCCATTGTTTGAAAAAGTTGCATTTATCGGGCTTGGACTGATTGGTTCAAGTCTGGCGCGTGTCATTCAAGCCGAGCACTTGGCCAATGACATTGTGGCATCGACACGTTCGTCCAAGACTTTGGAAGATGCCAAGGCACTTGGTCTGATTTCTGCAGGCTATGCCGATCCTGTAGATGCAGTCAAAGGTGCAGATCTGATTGTTCTGGCTTTGCCGGTACGTGCCACACAAAAAGTACTTGAGCTGATTCAGCCGTATTTGACGGAAAATGTCATTATTACTGATGTGGGAAGTACCAAAGGTAATGTGGTCGATGCGGCTAAAGCGGTCTTTGGTGACCAGCTTCCAGCAGGTTTTGTGCCGGGTCATCCGATTGCAGGTGCAGAGCATACCGGTGTACATGCAGGAAAAGTCGATCTATTTGCCAATCACAAGGTAATTTTGACGCCACTGCCAAGCAGTAGCGATTGGGCCGTGGAGAAGCTGATTCAACTGTGGCAAGCGGCCAAAGCCGAAGTGATTTGCATGGATGTGGACAAGCACGATGAAGTGCTGGCACATACCAGTCATCTTCCGCATCTCATGGCATTCAACTTGGTTGAACAGCTGGCCAAACGTGAAGACAACTTAGACATATTTCGTTATGCTGCCGGTGGCTTCCGCGATTTCTCGCGGATTGCCGCCAGTGATCCACAAATGTGGCATGACATCTTTTTTGCCAACAAAAAAGCAGTTCTGAATGCCGTAGATGGCTTTGAACAGCAGCTCGCGATTATTCGCAAATTGATCGAAGATGAAGATTCCCAAGCATTGATGGGCTTATTGGGTCATGCGCAGGCAGCTCGCCAGCATTTCAACCATATGCTCGCCAAGAAACCTTTCATGGAGAAAAATAAAGTGACACAACAATTTACCATTCAGCCGGGTGCCAAGACATTTCAAGGTAAATTTACCGTGCCAGGTGACAAATCTGTGTCACATCGCTCGATCATGTTTGGTGCCATCGCTGAAGGTACAACACATGTGACTGGTTTCCTTGAAGGTGAAGATGCACTGGCAACTTTGCAGGCTTTTCGTGATATGGGCGTCAGCATCGAAGGCCCTAAAAATGGTGAAGTCACCATTCATGGCGTCGGTATGCATGGTCTTAAAGCGCCACAGTCTGCCATTTATATGGGCAACTCAGGCACTTCAATGCGTTTGCTATCCGGTATGCTGGCAGCGCAGAAATTTGATTCAGTGATGACCGGTGATGCATCCCTATCTAAACGCCCAATGGAACGTATTGCCAAGCCTTTACGTGAAATGGGTGCACTGATTCAGACCACGGGTGAACGTGGAACTCCGCCTGTCTCGATTACAGGCAACCAGCAACTACAAGGCATTCAGTACGATTTGCCAATGGCATCAGCGCAGGTAAAATCAGGTATTTTGCTGGCGGGCCTATGGGCAAATGGCGAAACCGCAGTGACTGAACCTGAACCAACCCGCGACCATACTGAGCGTATGCTGCGTGCATTTGGTTATGAGGTGAAAACCGAAGGCAATCGTATTTCATTACAAGGTGGCGGAAAGCTGGTCGGAACCAATATCCAGGTGCCATCTGATATTTCTTCTGCGGCCTTCTTTATGGTCGGCGCTGCGATTACTGAAAATTCGGATGTGACCTTAGAGGCTGTTGGTATCAACCCGACCCGTACTGGCGTGATCGAAATCCTGAAACAGATGGGTGCGGACATTACCGTTGAAAATGAACGCATTGCTGGCGGTGAACCGATTGCAGATATCCGTATTCGTGGTACGCGTACGCTTAAAGGCATTCATATGCCTGAAGATCAGGTGCCATTGGCGATTGATGAATTCCCGGCGCTGTTTATTGCTGCTGCCTGTGCCGAAGGTCAGACGATTTTGACCGGTGCTGCCGAGCTTCGCGTAAAAGAATCGGACCGTATTCAGGTGATGGCAGATGGCCTGCAAACCATGGGCATTGACTGTACCCCAACTGAAGATGGCATTATTATCGAAGGGAAGGGCAAATCAGGTGACTGGTCGCCAATCTTCACCGGTGGTGAAATTGAATCACATCATGATCATCGCATTGCAATGAGTTTTTCGATTGCCGGTTTACGTAATTCGGAGCAGATCAAGATTATCGGTACGGAAACGGTAGCCACCAGTTTCCCGACCTTTACAGAACTGACCTCAATTGCAGGTTTGCCTATTCAAGTTTCAGAATAATTTTTAAAATTATGTGAAACAGCCAAGCTTTTGCTTGGCTGTTTTGTTTATATTGCTTATGCTAAACCCATACAAGAAAAAAGCCATTAGGATGTAGCGATGCGAAAATTAAAATTCATGGCCAATACACGAAGCCAGCAACCCCGGGATGGTCAGGAAACCCAGGAATATGTAGCGCATTTTCTTGCCGAAACATTAGGTAAACATGGCTTTCAGACCTTAAGTCAAAGTGGTGCTCAGGTTGCCGTGAGCGTGGATGAACATGCTTTGCCCTTATCTGTGAGTTGTGAAACCAGAGATGAGCAGGGGCATCTGGTCTGTGAAATTGCCTCATATCCTGAAGAAGAACAAGATTGGCTCGATCGTATTACCGAACGAAGTCTGCTCAATCAGCTAGCACAAGCAGTAGAAAGCTCGCTCAAAGAGCAGGAAAGCTTTAGCGAGTTTGAATGGAAGAACTAATTCATAACTCCACTATAATTTGATCTCAACGCCAAAGTGAGTGTCTGATACTCAGCTATTTTCGTGCATCAGATGCATGAGAAGCTTATGCCGCGATTATCCCAAGTCTGATGCCCTTTATGACATGGGGGCTGCTAGAATCTGAACAAGCATTTGCAACAGGATGGCAAAAATGGCTAGAGAATATGGCAGCTCATGAAGAATATGTGTTTTTGACAGCCATGCGGAAAGTCTGGAATTTATGGGGCTTTGTGGTTTAGATCGTTTAATGGGTGAAGTGCCACAGCTTGGAATTTGGATCAAGGAAAGCCAGCATGGTCATAAATATGGTTGTGAAACGGTTGATGCTCTGGTTGGTTATGCCCTTGATGACTTAAATCGTCAGCGATTGATTTATCCTGTAGTCGAAGAAAATTGAGCGAGCCGAAAAGTCATTGAACGTTTGGGTGGAAAGATTGTTGATGTTGATATAGTACAACAAGCTAAATGTCGGGCAATGATTTATCACTTAGCTGAAAAACTGCTGTGAGAAGCATAAAAAAACCCATCATCTGACGGGTTTTATTATTTAGCCAAGCGCTAAGTAGCGGGTCATTGCAATCCGCAATTGCTTTAAATAGCCAGTAAAGAAATGATTGGCACCAGGCAATACGGTCACTAAATGACGTTGTGGTTTTGCCCATTCAATCATATCCGACAGCAGGGTTACTTCATCACCCTCACCATGAATGAACAGAATATCACCTTTAATTGCTGGCGTAACATAATGGCGAATACCGGCAACTGTTGCAGTTGGCAGTCCACATAAAATAGTTTGTTTGGGTTGCAGTTCTACAGGTAAGGCTGCATAGCTCTTTGCCATGACATGCGCACCAAAACTAAAACCGCCCGCATAAAAAGACAGCCCAATATGCTGACTGCGAGCAAACCGAATGATTTCTAATACATCATCCGTCTCACCGAAGCCCTCGTCGTGTATACCTTCACTTTGACCAGAACCGCGAAAACTCGGACGATACACAACACAGCCACGTTCCATATACATTTGTGCCAATAGAACGGGAACCTTGTGTTGGGGCGTACCACCTTGCAAGGGATGGGGGTGACAAACTACCGCGAATCCTTTCACTTCACCCTGAGGATAATCCACAAAAACTTCAATCTGACCCGCAGGTCCTTGAAGGAAAATTTGCTCGGACATATAAATACCGATGATTAACAGGAGAATCGCGCATTTTAACGATTATGGTGAATAAAAACATGAATTGGAATTAAAATAAGCAGACTGATATAGTTTGATTAATCATTTTTTGACCAGGTTGCCATGCTCGCTTTAATTTCTCCAGCCAAAACGCTCGATTACGATACCCCATTACCCACTGATCAATTTACTCAAGCCAGATTATTAGAACATTCGCAGGATTTGATCAAAGCTTGTCGCACACTTTCTGCAACAGAAATTTCCAGTTTGATGAGTGTCAGTGAAAAAATTGCCAATTTAAATATAGCACGTTTCCAGGACTGGCAACCAGATTTTAATTTAGCCAATGCACGTCAGGCTATTTTTGCCTTTAAAGGAGATGTCTATACCGGTCTGGATGCTTATAGCTTAAAGCAGGAAGATCTGCACTTTGCACAACAGCATTTGCGTATGTTGTCTGGTTTATATGGGCTTTTGCGTCCCTTGGATCTGATGATGCCCTATCGTCTGGAAATGGGAACCAAATTGGCCAATTCTCGCGGGCATAACTTATACGACTTCTGGGCACATCACATCACTGATCTGATCAATCAAGATTTAGCCGCAGCCCAGTCTGAGATCTTGGTGAATATTGCTTCTGATGAATATTATAAATCGGTGAACGAGCGCAAAATTCAGGCAGAGATTATCAAGCCAGTATTTCTGGATCAGAAAAATGGCAAATATAAAGTGATTAGTTTCTATGCTAAAAAAGCACGTGGTTTGATGGCACGTTTTATTGTTGAAAATAGAATTGAACGTGCCGAAGAACTCAAAGCATTCAATACCGATGGCTATTATTTTGATGCCGATAGTTCACTTAAAGGTGAATTGGTATTTAAACGTGATGAACAAATCAGTGCATAAATAACGTTATTCCGCTACCGCATAGAATAATTGGTTTCTAGGCGGTATTGGGAGCTATGAGTATTGAAATGTTATTTATCCAGCTTTAATCGTTTTTTAAATATTGAGTGTCACGGGGGAGTTGATTGGCTGCACTTCGGTACAAATGTGGTTTTTAGCGTCTTTCGCAAATTTTAAGTTAGATAAAAAATTAGAATTATCGCTGAACTCATTGAAATAATGCGTAAAATCTCATTTATCGAGTTGTTTTTTACAGAAAATTGAAACTGATATTTCTGGGAAAGGCTGAATAAAATAGCTCAAGTTAATAGATTTTAAATCAGGGGATTTTCATTAATTTATATATTTTTCTTTCCAATAGAAATTTTTATTTAAACAAATAAGTATTTAATATTCAAATATTTAATTTATTAACTTTGGGGAGTATTTAGCGCAAGAGATTTTTGAGAAAGAATGAAAAATTAATTAAGTAATAATAAATAAAGCGATAGAAAAATATCGCTAAACGGTTCAAGAAGTGCATTCTATCGGGTTAAATGTAAAGTAAGTCACAAGTTTATTAGGTTTTTTGTTAGCATAATTGCACAGTGTTACAAAGCAGAATAATAAAAATGAAAATACATGCTATTCCTGTTTTTGTGTTAATGGTCAGCGTATTAGGATTCTGCGTGCATAAACAGGCAGAAATCAGAAAATACGAAAAAATCCGTCATGTCTTGAATGAAGCGCGTGACTCCAGCAAATTGTTAGACTCTAATCGGCATCGACATTAACACATGCATCAATTTTCTTTTTTTCAATTTAGCGTAATTAATAAAATTAACTCAATAATAAATATAATAAAATATTAAAAATATTCGAATTAAATAGATTGATTTTAAATAAAGTATAAAATCAAAGAAGCAATCAGAAATCAATGTGTTATAATTTGCCACCTATAAAGATGAAGCAAACTTCATCTTTCTAAGCATTTGATTTATATCATTAAATAGAGCTGCATAAAAGTTATGCAGCTTTTTTGTTTAGATTTTTTGGGGTTTTTATAGCATAGCCCTGGGGCTGTAAGCTGTTCAAACATTTGAACCCGTCAAATGGCTATACTGGCATATTCGTTGCTAACACATCCTCAAAATAAATGAATTTTTTGTGAAATTTCATTTATTTGACGGCGTGCTTGAAGCATAAAGTTTACTCAATAGGGGCTAGGTCATGACGACTCCTAATCCATCTTCAGAAAATATGCTTGAACGTCTGTTTAAACTGAGTGAAAACAAAACCAGTTTCCGTACAGAAGTTCTGGCTGGTGTAACTACATTCTTAACCATGTGTTACATCATTATTGTCAATCCAATGATCTTGTCCGAAACAGGGATGGATCATGGGGCTGTCTTTGTAGCAACCTGTCTTGCAGCTGCGATTGGCTGTTTAGTCATGGGCCTGATTGCGAATTATCCAATTGCGCTGGCGCCAGGCATGGGCTTAAATGCCTTCTTTACCTATTCTGTATGTCTGGGAATGGGGGTGCCTTGGCAAACCGCCTTGGGTGCAGTTTTTGTTTCAGGTCTGGTCTTTATTGCCATTAGCCTGTTTAAAATACGTGAAGCCATTGTCAATGCAATTCCAATGTCGCTCAAGCTCGCGATTGGTGGTGGTATTGGCTTGTTCCTGGCATTGGTGGCACTGAAAAATGCCGGAATTATTGTGGATAATCCAGCCACACTGGTGGGCTTGGGTGATCTGAAACAACCTTCTGTATTATTAGCACTTTTTGGCTTTTTGTTGGTTGTGGTAATGCACCAGTTTAAAGTCCGTGGTGCGATTATCATCAGTATTCTGGTGGTGACTGCCATTGCAACGGCACTAGGTTATAACGAATTCCAAGGTGTAGTGGGTCATATTCCATCGCTGGCTCCAACATTCATGCAAATGGATTTTGAAGGCCTCTTTACTGCCAGTTTAATTGGAGTGATTTTTGTTTTCTTCCTGGTCGATCTGTTTGACTCTACCGGGACGTTGGTCGGTGTTTCGCATCGTGCAGGTCTGTTAAAAGACGGGAAATTACCACGTTTGAAGAAAGCCTTATTTGCTGACTCATCAGCGATTGTTGCTGGTGCGGCACTGGGTACTTCTTCAACTACGCCTTATATTGAATCTTCTGCGGGTGTGGCAGCAGGTGGTCGTACCGGTCTAACCGCCGTGGTGGTTGGATTACTATTTATTGCCTGTTTATTCCTGGCACCGCTTGCACAATCAGTTCCGAGTTTTGCCACTGCGCCAGCATTGTTATTTGTTGGTGTGTTGATGATTCAGGGTATCGTCCATATTGACTGGGAAGATATTACTGAGGCAGTACCGGCATTTTTAACCATCGTATTTATGCCATTTACCTATTCGATTGCGGATGGTATTGCGATGGGCTTTATCAGCTATGCACTGATCAAGTTGTTGACTGGTAAGGCTGCGACTGTACCGTATATGGTCTGGATTATTGCTGTTCTATGGACGCTTAAATTCGCACTGTTTGGTGGCTAATTTTTCTACATTCAGAAAGGGTGTAAACTGAGTTTGCGCCCTTTTTTATTATTTAAAGGTTTCACGAGGAGAAGTGATGAACCGTCTTGAGTTGATTCGCGCTTTGCCAAAAGCCGAGCTTCATGTTCATATTGAAGGCACTTTTGAGCCTGAGCTAATGTTTGCAATCGCTCAGCGTAATCAGATTGCCATCCCGTATAAATCTGTCGAGGAAGTTAAGCAGGCTTATAATTTCCATAATCTTCAGTCCTTCCTGGATATTTATTATGCCGGGGCCAATGTACTGATCCATGAACAGGACTTTTATGACCTGGCTTGGGCCTATTTTGAAAAATGTGCCGAAGACAATGTGGTGCATACAGAAATGTTCTTCGATCCGCAAACGCATACCGACCGTGGAATTGCTTTTGCGACCGTCATCAATGGCCTGCAAAAAGCCTGCGATGATGCCAAGGCCAAGCTTGGAATCAGCTCACATTTGATCATGTGTTTCCTGCGTCATTTAAGTGAAGAGGCGGCCTTTGAAACGCTGGAGCAGGCATTGCCCTATAAAGACCAGATTATTGCGATTGGTCTGGATTCAAGTGAAGTCGGGCATCCACCTTCTAAATTTGAACGTGTCTTTGCCAAAGCGCGTGAAGCAGGGTTCTTGGTCGTAGCACATGCGGGCGAAGAAGGCCCGGCAGAATATGTCTGGGAAGCTCTGGATTTACTGAAAGTTAATCGTATTGATCATGGGGTGCGTTCAGAAGAAGATTCTGAGTTAATGCAACGGTTGATTCGCGAAAAAATGCCCTTAACGGTGTGCCCGCTGTCAAATCTGAAGCTTTGTGTGGTCGAGGATATGCAGCAGCATAATATCCGTCGTCTCTTGCAGCAGGGTGTCCATGTTACAGTCAACTCAGATGATCCATCCTATTTTGGTGGCTATATGAATGACAACTTTATTGCCATTGCTGAAGCGCTAGACTTGAGTAACGAGGAATTAAAGCAGTTGGCAACGCACTCCTTTGAAGCGTCGTTTATTCCAGAGGCTGAAAAAGAGAAATGGATCAACCAGATCCGTGCCTTGATTTAAGTTTTTACAAAAGGCAGAGTTCGCTCTGCCTTTATCATTTTTATAGGCCAATATGAAATTGAAAAGTTTAATTCTGCTCCTCAGCATATTGTTGATTTCTGCCTGTTCTAGTGCGGATATGACATTGACACAACGTACTTTAAAACCTTTGATTGAATATCAATGCAGTAAAGAGCTGCAAAATTCCAAAGTTTGGAAAGTTTCGACCTACTTAATGCAGGACACCAGTAAAGTTGAACTTGAGAAAAATGTGTGTTCATGTGTAGGTGAGCATGCGTTAAAAGATGTGCCTGCCAAAACTTTGTTAAAAGCCACAGTTGATGAAGCAGCCAAAAAAGAACTGACGCAAAAAGCGATTGCAAACAGTCTCAGAAGTTGTCTCAAGGAATTTATTTAATGAAACAGCCTGCAAGCACAGACTGGGAACATTATTTAGCCCATATTAATGGTCTAATTATTTATCCTGCTGGGTCATACTTTTTAATACATGATCTTTATCGATAAAATGATGTTTAAAGGCTGCGGCAATATGGCCAACCAGTAGAATGCCGACTGCCCAGGAAAGCCAGATATGCAAGGGCTTAACAATAGCGGTCACAGCCGAGTTTTCGGCAATGAGGGGTGGCAGGTTAAATAAATACAGCACCGGTGCTGGATAACCCAAACTCCAGCTATACAAACAACCTGTAAGAGGTAGGGCAATCAGCATGAAATACAGCGCCAGATGACCAGCATGTGCCAACGTTTTCATCCGCGGTGACATACTCTCAGGCAGTGACGGTGCAGGATGGGTATAGCGCCAGAAAATCCGAACAACGAGCAGGAAAATAATGGTGGTTGCAATGTTTTTATGCAGTGAAATCACATCACCCTTAAAGCTGCCATCAACGTCATAACTTAAAAAATTACCACTATAAAAACCGATGAGCCAGGCCGCAATAAAAATAACCGCCATGATCCAATGCAGCCATTGCGCTGTTCGTGTGTAATACAGTGATTTATTCATCTAGATATTCCGTTGCTCTTTAATAAGGCCGAACCTTAGCAAAGGATGAATCAATTCAGCAATTCCAAATCTGCAACGCTATGGTGGCTTTCATGCAACATCTATTAAATTGGTTGGCTGTAGATTAAACATGCTTAGTGATTTTTAGATTTCTTATTCAGGTGAATTTCGGCACAATAGCGACAGTCTTCATCTATGAATGAATAAGGAATATATCTGTGAAAAAATTATTGGCTGTACTTGCGCCACTGACTCTGGTTTTATCAGCGTGTACAGCGACAGGCACTTCTGATGCGCCAAGTACCACTCAACAACTGGGCGGCACTGCGCTTAAAATCGCGATCAATGCAAAATGCACCACTGAACTGAATAATATTCCAGCGTGGCAAACGGCAACACGTCTAATGACCACAACACAAAAGCAAAATATCCAGTCTGAAATTTGTGGCTGTGTCAGCGAAAAAGCACCGCAAAATGTGACAGCGGTTGATTTGGCGACTGCTGCGATTGATCCGGTGGCACGTACCACAATCGTGGGCAATGTGGTTGCAAAAACCATTAACGCTTGTGTGGCTGAAGCTGTAAACTAAGCCAAGATTAAATTGAAATAGGCTGACAGGTTCAGCCTATTTTTTATGGGAAATGACATGAAAATTGCTGGTGTAGATGAAGCAGGGCGTGGACCGCTGGTCGGTTCAGTGGTGGCGGCCGCGGTAATTTTAGATCCAAATAACCCGATTGAAGGTTTAAATGACTCTAAAAAACTGACTGAAAAGAAACGTGAAAAACTTTTTATCGAAATTCAGGAAAAAGCGCTGGCTTGGGCAATTGCTGAGGCGTCAGCAGCAGAAATTGATGAGCATAATATTCTGCAGGCATCCTTACTGGCAATGCGCCGTGCTGTAGAAGCTTTAGCGATTCAACCTGAGCATGTGCTGGTCGATGGCAATAAAGTCCCTCAGGGGCTAACGATGAGCTGTGACGCGATCATTGGTGGCGATGCTTTGCATGCAGAAATTTCTGCTGCTAGTATTCTGGCCAAAGTTACCCGTGATCATCAAATGATTGAGATGGATCTAAAGCATCCACAATTTGGTTTTGCCAAGCACAAGGGCTATCCAACCAAAGCACATTTTGAAGCGATTGCCTTGCATGGGGTGATTGATGAGCACCGTCGTAGTTTTGGGCCGGTAAAAAAGGTAGTTGCAGCATTGCTGGAACAGCAGGGCGCAGAACTTTAATTCTTATTTAATTTAAAGGTTCTGAATATTGAAATGTGTATTCATTAAAGTATAGATCAATTAAAAGCGGCTTCAAAGCCGCTTTATGATTTACACAAAAATTAACGGTTAAAGTTATTTTGTGTTTGGTTTTCATCTTCATACGAAGGTTGGAAATCCTGATCGATATGCTGAAGATGTTCATGCATTGCACGTTCATGCTGGATACGCTGGTAAATCTCTTCACGGTGCACAGAGACTTCTTTCGGAGCATTGACCCCAATACGAACCTGATTACCTTTTACACCAAGCACAGTCACGCTGACTTGGTCTCCAATCATTAAAGTTTCCCCGACACGTCGAGTCAAAATCAGCATGTTTCTCTCCTTGCAAAATGCAAAACCTGCAATCTATTGAATATAAAACAAAAACACAACCAAAAATTAAAAAATAAAATCTGGATAGAAATTCTGTCATCTGGGTGAAAGATTTTAATCTATCTCAGTTTTTTAAAAATCCTCAGGCTTAATATAACAGAGCCACTATAAAAAAAACTATAGTGGCTCTGAATTTTTGTAGAGATTTATAGAATACTGTCAAACAATGACAATATTTTGTCATTCCTCTTAAGCGCGTACGCTTGATTCACCTTGTTCGCGGTCTAGACCGAAGGCGGTATGCAGTGAACGAACTGCAAGTTCCAGATAGTTTTCTTCAATAATCACTGAAATTTTGATTTCAGAAGTAGAGATCATCAGGATGTTAATACCTTCAGCTGCCAGTGCGGTAAACATTTTGCTTGCAACACCTGCATGTGAACGCATGCCTACACCGACGATAGAAACTTTGACGATATCTGAACGGGTAGCGACTTCACGTGCACCAATTTCCTGAGCGGTTGCTTCGAGAATGGCTTTGGCCTTGTTCAATTCGCTGCGGTTGACTGTAAAAGTAAAATCAGTCGTACCATCTTCTTCAACGTTCTGGATAATCATATCCACTTCAACATTGGCATCACCAATCGGGCACAAAATTTTAGAGGCGATGCCCGGTTCATCAGGTACACCTAAAATCGTTAATTTTGCTTCGTCACGGTTAAATGCGATACCGGAGATAATTGGCTGTTCCATATTGTCTTCCAATTCAGTCGTAATAAGTGTACCCACGTTTTGCTTAAATTCTTCGTCGAATGCGCCATCATTGTCATTGTCGAAGCTGGATAATACGCGTAAAGGTACTTGATATTTACCGGCAAATTCAACTGCACGAATTTGCAGGACTTTTGAACCCAGTGACGCCATTTCAAGCATTTCTTCAAAGGAAATACGATCAACTTTCTTGGCTTTGGGTGCAACACGTGGATCAGTGGTATACACGCCATCAACGTCTGTATAAATCTGGCATTCATCGGCTTTTAGTGCAGCAGCAATCGCGACACCTGAAGTATCAGAACCGCCGCGGCCTAAAGTGGTGGTATTGCCATGCTCGTCAAAACCCTGAAAACCTGCAACTACAAGTACACGGCCAGCATCCAGATTCGAGTTCAGGACTTCAGTATCAATTGATTCGATACGTGCCTTATTGAATGAGCTGTCGGTTTTCATGCCAACCTGGCGACCTGTCAGTGATTTTGCTTCAACGCCAATAGAGTTGAGCGCCATCGCTAACATAGAAATCGTAACCTGCTCACCCGTAGAGACCATCTGGTCTAGTTCACGTGGGTCAGGGGTTTCGGTAATGGCTTTCGCGAGAGCAAGCAGACGATTGGTTTCGCCACTCATCGCTGATACAACCACAACCACCTTGTGGCCATGGTCATGCCAGCGTTTCACACGACGAGCAACATTTAAAATGCGCTCGGGAGTACCCATAGAGGTACCGCCATATTTTTGAACGATTAGTGCCATAGTTGTTCCATATAAGCCATGACCCTGATAGTCCTATCAGGGTCAGTTACACAAAATTGAAGTTTTATTTTGCTGCCAGCCAGGCAGTTAAATCTGCCATCACCGGAGCAAACTTCTCGTTAAGTGGCGCGCCACCTTGTGCCAAGTCAGGTTTACCACCACCTTTACCACCCAGCTCAGTTGCCAGATGTTTGATGATGTCACCCGCTTTTATAGATGCAGTAAAGTCTTTTGCTACAGATGCGATCAAGCTCACCTTGTCACCCTCTACACCTGCAAGCACAATGACTGCATTTTCTAATTTTGATTTCACACCGTCATGCAGGTTGCGTAGTGCTTTCGCATCCATATTTTCAACGGTTGTAATCAAGGTTGCACGACCTGCAATGGTTTGAACTTGGCTTAGAAGTTCACCGGCTTGCAGGCTAGCAAGTTTCTGATTCAGTTGTTCGATCTGTTTTTGCAAGCTCGATGCAGTATCAACTAACGCTTCAACTTTTTCTAAAGTCTGGTCTTTTTGCGCTTTGAGCAAACCGTTAATCGTATTGATGTCACGATCGGCTTTTTGTGCAACTTCAACTGCTTTAGTGCCTGTCACTGCTTCAATACGACGTATACCTGCTGCAACACCACCTTCAGAAGTGATCTTGAACAGACCGATGTCACCGGTACGTTTTACGTGAATACCACCGCAAAGCTCGATGGAGAAATTTTTCTCTTCAATCACTGAACCCATCGACAATACACGTACTTCGTCACCGTATTTTTCGCCGAACAGCATCATCGCGCCTTTGGCTTTGGCAGATTCGATGTCGAGAAGTTCAGTAGAAACAGCCGTATTAGCAATCACCTCAGCATTGACCAGACGTTCAATTTCTTGCAGCTGTTCAAAGCTAACCGGTTGATCATTGGCAAAGTCAAAACGTAACACATCAGATGCGACCAATGAACCCTTTTGTTGTACATGTGAGCCCAGAATTTGACGCAGCGCAGCATGTAACAAGTGAGTCGCAGAGTGGTTGCGCGCAGTTGCTGCACGGATGTCTGCTTTCACAGTCGCTTCAACAGATTGGGTTGCTTTTAAGCTACCCATGGTCACGATGCCTTGGTGTACAAATGCACCACCAGATTTTTTCGTGTCCTGAACTTCGAAAATCCCGGTATCGTTTTTGAAAATACCTGTATCACCGATTTGACCACCGCTTTCTGCATAGAAAGGGGTCTGGTTGAGTACGATTAAAGCTTCGTCGCCTTCAACGACTTCATCTACTTGCTCGCCATCTTTATAGATTGCGATGATTTGGCCTTCGCCTGCAGTTGCATCATAACCATCAAATTGAGTTTCGCCTTCAACTTTGACAACACTGTTGTAATCGATCGCGAATTTACCTGCATCACGCGCACGTTGACGCTGTGCTGCCATTTCAACTTCAAAGCCAGCTTCGTCAATGCTTAAGTCACGTTCACGTGCGATGTCCGCAGTTAAGTCCGTCGGGAAACCGTAAGTGTCGTAAAGTTTGAAAACCACTTCGCCCGGAATCACAGAGCCTTTTAACTGTGCCAATTCGCCTTCAAGCAATTTCAAACCTTGCTCAAGTGTTTTGGCAAATTGTTCTTCTTCTTTGAGCAGTTGAGCTTCGATACGTGCTTGTTGTGCTGCAAGTTCTGGATATGCTTCGCCCATCACTTCAATAAGCGGCTGCAACATTTTATGGAAGAATGAACCGGTCGCACCCAGTTTGTTACCGTGACGCACTGCACGGCGGATGATACGACGCAGTACATAACCACGACCTTCATTTGAAGGATTAACACCATCAGCGATTAAAAATGAACATGAACGTGCATGGTCAGCAACCACTTTAAGTGAAGCAGGGTATTGTACAGGTGTGCCTTTTTCAGCCGCTTCAGCTTCAAGTGCAGTAGTGTCTAGACCAATAATCTCAGCCGCAGATTTGAGTAAGTGCTGGAACAAATCAATTTCGTAGTTTGAGTTGACATGCTGTAAAACTGCAGAAATACGCTCAAGGCCCATACCAGTATCTACAGAAGGCGCTGGAAGCGGATGAAGTACTCCATCACTCGTGCGGTTAAACTGCATGAAAACGTTGTTCCAGATTTCAATGAAACGGTCGCCATCTTCTTCAGGTGTGCCCGGCAGGCCACCCCAGATGTGATCGCCATGGTCAAAGAAAATTTCAGAACATGGACCGCAAGGACCGGTGTCGCCCATCGCCCAGAAGTTATCTGATGCGTATTGACCACCTTTGTTGTCACCAATACGGATAATGCGAGATACATCTAGGCCGATTTCTTTGTTCCAGATGTCGAATGCTTCGTCATCGGTATGATAAACAGTGGCATAAAGCTTATCTTTAGGTAGCGCTAGCCAGTCATCGCCCGTCAAAAAATCCCAGGCAAATTTGATCGCATCACGTTTGAAGTAATCACCAAACGAGAAGTTACCTAACATTTCAAAGAAGGTATGGTGACGCGCGGTATAACCGACATTATCCAAGTCGTTGTGTTTACCACCTGCACGTACGCATTTTTGTGATGATACGGCACGGACATAATCGCGTTTTTCTAGACCTAAGAAGCAATCTTTAAACTGGTTCATACCCGCATTGGTGAACAGTAAAGTTGGATCATTGGCGGGTACTAGTGAACTCGACGCGACACGTGTATGCCCTTGCGATTCAAAGTAACGCAAAAATGCTTCACGAATTTCAGCTGATGTCATAAAACGAGTACTCACAACCAAGTCACTCCATAATTTCCGATTTGGCTAAAACACCACAGTCTGACAAGCACATGAGAGCTCTGCTGCAATGCGGGGCTTAAAAATTTAAAACGCCAAATTATAACGGAAAAAGCGGTATGCACCAATCATTTTAAAACCAATTGCC
The DNA here is from genome assembly GCF_019195275.1 of Acinetobacter sp. F9. Lineage (NCBI taxonomy): Bacteria > Pseudomonadati > Pseudomonadota > Gammaproteobacteria > Moraxellales > Moraxellaceae > Acinetobacter > Acinetobacter sp. F9. The sequence goes on along the minus strand of NZ_CP078068.1, from coordinate 678,254 downwards.
AAGGAATTATTGACTCGGGTTTAGTGCTGAATTCATAAAATGAATTTTCTATTCAGAACAATTCGGTTATATCCATCTATTTACACAGCATCAGAATTTTAAAAGATCTGAATACTGGGCGATGTATCAGAAATAAAATAATCGAAAATCAATATTTTCACTGAAGTTTTTCATGTACTGCGCAAGAAATCCTTTAACATAGAGGAGTTTTAAAATAGGCATATAAAAGGTTGAGTCATGCAACGAGTGGCAATCAATGGATTTGGGCGTATTGGACGTAATGTATTGCGTGCCTGGTTTGAAAATCCGAAAGATTTTAAATTTGAAATCGTTGCCATTAACGATATTGCTGATGTTGAAACCTTAATTCATCTGTTTAAATATGACTCAACTCATGGCCGTTTTCCGGGACAGGTAGACGTCAGCTATGATGCCGAACATATTTATCTGCATCTCAGCTATCAGGATGCCAGCTTAAAAGTTCAGGTTTTGTGTGAAGCCAACCCGGCGCAGCTTCCCTGGCAAAAACTTGAAGTAGATGTAGTGCTGGAATGTACCGGGCTGTTCCGTTCCCGTGCAGCTGCGACCCAGCATATTGAGGCAGGGGCGAAACGGGTGATTATTGGAGCAGCACCCTTTGATACTGTCGATGCTGCGATTGTGTATGGTATCAATCATCACGAAGTTAAAGCCACCGACCAGATCATTTCCAGTGTGTCCTGTACCACTCAGGCCCTAGTACCGCTGGTCAAAATCCTCGATGATGCTTTTGGCATCAGCAGTGCGTTAATGACCGAAATCCATGCGGTGACCGCAGATCAATCTGTGCTGGATCAGGCGCATCGCGATCTGCGTCGTGCACGGGCAGCAGGACACAATATTATTCCCACCACATCCAGTGCGCTGGGTGCATTAAAGCGGGTTATGCCAAAAATGGAAGATCGGATTGACGGTTATTCAATTCGGGTGCCGACCATTAATGTCGCAGCAATTGACCTGACCTTTGTTTCCCAGTCACCGATTACCGATCATAAACTGAATGAAGTGTTAATTAAGGCGGCGCGACAGGATTTTGCCGAAATCATGTCAGTGACGGATGAACCTTTGGTGTCGAGTGATTTTAATCATTCTCCTTATTCCTTGATCGTTGACCTGACCCAAACCCTAGTGGTGGGACAACAGGCCAAGGTCTTTGCCTGGTATGACAATGAATGGGGTTATGCCAACCGCTTGCTGGATTTATGTGAATCTTTTCATTAAGTTTGACTTTGCTAAGCCTAAAAAGTGCCGATATACGGTGCTTTTTTTGCTTTAAACATTCTTGATATGCGTTGTTTTAATAGAATTTGCGCGTAATTGATCGAAAAGCAGCGTGAGTGCTTGAATTATTTGCATCATCTGCATGATTTTTCGTTAAGATAAAGCCAATAAAATGAAATAAGAGCAAGCATATGATGTTGGTTTGGGGATTTATTATACTGCTCACATTGGCAGTGATTTTTCTAATCTGGCTGCAGTTCAATCAGAATGATGGTTCAGGTGTCGTGGAGGGCGTGCCGGTAGAAGAGAAAGTCGCGCATCTGGAAGAAAATTTAAAAAAGACCCTGGAAATCATGCAGGACTTGGCTAAAAAAATGCATGTACAGCAGGAAGTGCTGGATCAGACCACAACCAAACTGCAGCAGGTCGAGTTGCAAAATGCAGAGCTGGTCAGCCTGCTCACCAAGGTCGTAGACCCACAGAAATAAACAGAATCCCTTTAGAAATCATATAAAGGATTCTGTTTGAGGGCTAGACAAGAAAAGTTCTTAAGACGGCTGCAGACACCATGCTGATGGCAACTGTGGGGAGCAAGCCAAAACGCGTAGCGGCAAACAGGGTTAAAGCCAAAGCGATCAGATCTGCAGGGTTGTCGCGTACAAAATACGGTGCGATGACTGAAATCAGGACACAGCCGGGCACTACTTCCAGAATTTTTCGCTGGCGCTGTGTCAGTGTTTTGTTTTTTAATAAGACATAGCCCAAGATCCGGGTTAAATAAGTGGTCGCAGCAATCAGGATAATGGCCACCAAGGTACTCATCTGGATCATGTTTGATCCTCTTGAATCAGGAAAAATGCCGAAGCAATTCCAGACAATGCGCCAATCGGCACATACCAGCCCGCAGGTAAATATAAATAAGCCAAAGCCGCACAGACTAAACTGACCAGCCATGGCCGGGCAGCCTCAAAACCTTTCCACATAGTTCTCAGTAACACCAGAAATACAGCAGGAAAGGCCATATCGAAACCAAAACGTTTGATGTCGCCTAATACAGGTCCAAGCATGGCGCCGAGTGTGGTAAATCCGACCCACATCAAGTACAGGCAAAAACACAGACCAGCATAATAAGGCATGCTAAACGCAGCACGATAACCCAGTTGCGCCTGTTTCCTCTGTGCATCAGCCAGACCGAGTGCCCAGCTTTCATCGACCATAAAAAACAGCGCCGGAAAAACTTTACGATTCGGAAGATGCTTTAAATACGGTACCAAACTGGCGCCCATCAACAGATGCCGGCTATTTACCAGAAAGGTAATAAACATCAGCATAAGTAAATTTGGCGGACTGCTCCAGACCTTCAGAATGGCAAATTCAGAACCACCGGCAAAGTTCAGACCTGTCAGTAAAGGCACTTCGAGCAAGCTGAAATTCTTCTGTACCGCCGTCGCACCCAACACCAGCGCAAAGGGGATAATCCCTAAAAGCATTGGAATAGAATCTTTCATGCCACGTTGAAATTCGTTGAAATCGGTAGAGAAAACCACCGCTGCGGTGCTTTGTCTGAGCAAAAGCATGTCAGTGACCTGAGGACTTTAATATTGAGCCGTATTTTATAGCGATAATCAGGCTATTTGCTGTTGTAGTGCATGCAATTTAAATTTGATTTGGAATTAAATTGCGCTAAATTGGCTTCAAGGAGTTTTAAATACTAAAGTAACAAGATGGATCAAATTGATAAACGCATTTTGCATGAACTGCAAAAGAACGGAAAATTGCAAAATAATGAACTGGCTCAATTAATTGGCTTGTCGCCGTCCCCCTGTTTAAGAAGAGTCAAGCAACTAGAAGATGATGGGGTCATTGAACAGTATGTCGCCTTACTCAATCCGCAAAAAGTCAATCTGGCAATGAGTGTATTTGCACGGGTTTGGCTTAAATCTCAAGAAGCCGCCGTGGTCGATCAATTTGTTGAAGCCATCAAGGAGATGCCGGAAGTGGTGGAATGCCAGTTAATGGCGGGAGATTGTGATTTCTTTTTAAGAATTGTGGTGGCCGATCTGGATGCCTATCGTAAATTTCAGATTCATCATTTGACTCAAATTCCCTGCATCCAAAGTGTAAAAACCGAAATTCCATTGCAAACGGTAAAAAGTACCACCGCATTGCCATTGGTCTAAAATGATTTTTTGTTTATAGCGCGTGTCGGTCATACACGATAAAACGCTGATAGTTGACGCAATTGTGGCTCATTGCATAAGAGAGTAAAAATTATAAAATTTTGCGATGCACAGCCAAAACTATCGTGCTAGACTAGGAGAAATCGGGTGTGCTCCCGATTTTTTTATGCGGATTCGTTCCGCGCTGACAAGAATTTAGGTTTACAACATGCCCATTTCAGAGACATGGTTATTACCTGATGGTGTAGCTGATGTATTACCAGAACAAGCGCAAGTCATTGAAAGTTTGCGCCGTAAATCACTGGATTTCCTTGCATCTCGAGGTTATCAGTTGGTGTACACGCCATTCATTGAGTACATCGAATCTCTCTCTTCTCTCTCAGAATCGAATCAAGATTTAGACTTAGCCACTTTTAAAGTCATCGATCAGCTTTCTGGTCGTTTGCTTGGTGTGCGTGCCGATATGACACCACAAGTGGCGCGTATTGATGCACATGTACATCCAGTGGAAGGTGTGGCGCGTTACTGCTATGCAGGTACCGTTCTGCATACCAAACCACGCGGTTTTAATACCTCGCGTGCGCCTTTGCAGTTAGGCGCCGAACTGTTTGGTTCAGACAGCATCGATGCCGATGTAGAAATGGTCGATTTAATGATCAGTCTGATTCAGGAAACAGGTCTGGCAGACGGAATCCATCTGGACTTGGGTCATGTCGGCTTATTCCGCAGTCTGGTGGCTCAAGCAGGTTTGAACAAAGTTGCTGAACGTAAACTGTCTGATTTATACCAACGTAAGGCCTTGCCAGAGTTGGAAGAATTTACGGCAGAACTGAAATTTGGTCAGGACTTTTATGCACTGGGCCGCTATGCCAGCGATCTGGACGCATTACAGGCAAATTTAAGTGCTGAAGTGTTGGCGAATCCAGCCTTCAAGCAAGCTTTTGATGCCTTACAAATTACCAAAGATCAGGTTCAAGCCCGTTGGCCAAACTTGAGTATTGGGATTGATGTGGTTGAATTGCGTTCATACCATTATCATACTGGTCTGATGTATGCAGTCTATGCACCGAATCGTGCAGCAGCACTGGCACAAGGCGGTCGTTATGATGGCATTGGTGAACATTTCGGTCGTGCGCGTCCTGCCACAGGTTTCTCTTGTGACTTATATGCGTTAAGCGCAGGTCAGTTTGACGCTGTACACGTGGTAGTTGCACCTAAAGGTGTCGATGCAGAACTTCTGAATGCGATTCAGAGTATTCGAGCACAAGGCTTAAGTGTAATTCAGTTACTCGGTAATGATGATTTAAACTCAATTCCATATGCGACGCACCAGCTGGTGAACGTAGATGGTGAGTGGACAGTCAAAACGATTTAAATTGCTTGGCTCAGTGTTCATGTCACTGAGCGGGGCTTTCAACTTTAACAGCATGATGCAATGAGGCTATTATGGGCAAGAATGTTGTGGTACTTGGTACCCAATGGGGCGACGAAGGTAAAGGTAAAATCGTCGACCTGCTCACAGATCAAGCGGCAGCGGTCGTTCGTTATCAAGGCGGACATAACGCAGGTCACACTCTGGTGGTGGGTGGTAAGAAAACTGTCTTACACCTCATTCCATCTGGTATTTTACGTGAAAACGTATTGTGCTTAATTGGTAACGGTGTTGTTCTTTCTCCTGAAGCGCTCATCAAAGAGATGGACATTCTTGAAAAAGAAGGCGTTCCTGTTAAAGAGCGTTTACGTATTTCTCCAAACTGTCCACTGATCCTTCCAAACCACATCGCACTGGACCAAGCACGTGAGAAAAAACGTGGTAATGCGAAGATTGGTACAACAGGTCGTGGTATCGGTCCTGCATACGAAGACAAAGTGGCGCGTCGTGCAGTTCGTGTTGCTGATCTGGTACGTGGCGGTGAACATCTTACTGCCCAGTTAACTGAGCTTCTGGATTACCATAACTTCCAGCTTACTCAATACTATGGTGTTGAAACAGTTAAGCTAGAAGACGTACTGGCACTTTGCGACGAATGGCGTAAGGTTGTTGCGCCGTTGGTTGTAGACGTAACAACTGAACTGCATAACTACCGTAAAAACGGTGACAACATCATGTTTGAAGGCGCGCAAGGTTCACTTCTTGACGTTGACCATGGTACATACCCGTATGTGACATCTTCAAACACCACTGCTGGTGGCGTAAGCTCAGGTTCAGGTCTGGGTCCTTTGCACCTTGATTATGTACTGGGTATCACCAAAGCCTATACCACTCGTGTCGGTGCAGGCCCATTCCCAACGGAATTGGTTTATGACGCTGCAAACGATGTGGGTGATGCGGTTGGTAAACACCTTGGTACCATTGGTAATGAATTTGGTGCGTCTACTGGCCGTCAACGTCGTTGTGGGTGGTTCGATGCTGAAATTCTACGTCGTTCAGTAGATGTAAACTCACTGTCTGGTATTTGCCTGACTAAACTTGATGTTCTTGATGGTTTAGAAGAAGTGAAAATCTGTGTCGGTTATGAAGCTGCAGATTCTGGTTGTGTCGGTTCTTCTGATGCGCTTGCATTCGAAACTTTAAAACCAATTTACGAAACAATGCCAGGCTGGTCTGAGTCAACTTTCGGTGCAAAATCGCTGGATCAGTTGCCACAAGCTGCATTGAACTATGTAAAACGTCTTGAGCAACTGATTGAATGTCCAATCGACATCATTTCAACCGGTCCAGACCGTGAAGAAACTATCGTTCTTCGCCACCCGTTCGATGCTTGATCTTCATTTGGTTAAAGCTTGAATGATAAAACCCATCTCCGGATGGGTTTTTTATATCCAAAAACTATAAATTTGGCTCAAGACTAAAGTTGCATCGGTGCTGTGACAAAATGTGCTTTAACATAGCCGTATATAAAGAAAGAAAAATGAGCGAAAGGATGCAAAAAAATATATCGGCGACCATGTTTTATTCATTGTTGTTCGCCATGGGCGGGGCACCCACCATCGCTATGATGATTATTCGCGCACAAACTCAAAATCCTGAGATTATTTATAATGCACTGGTCGGCCTGAGTGTCATTATTGCCTGTGTGCTGGTGCCTGTTATTTTATTGCAAAACGCCTATTTATTTTTTAAACGTAAAGATGAAATTCTGGAACAAAAAATAAAACCCTTAAGCCAGGTTTATCTGGGCTTGAACATTATCTGTCTGATTTATTGGTTGGCGATACAGTACTTGGCTTAAAAATTACAGAATTTATAAGAAGATGGAGTAATTAAGCGTTTAGCTCCTGTATGCTTTCACTTATAATTTTTACAATGTAAATTAAGCTTGGGCTAAGGTAGAGTTGATTATAATGAAGAATAAATTTTTATTGGGTATGGCGGCTGCGGCAGCCGTGACATTGTCGGGTTGTACCACTATTGCGGATATTGCCGGGGCTGATTCTGCGACCTTAAATGCATCTGCGACACAAAGCTATAATGCCATGGTCACTGATGCCAGAAATAAAGGTCAACTGGACACCAGTTCAGCGACCTATAAACGTATTAATACCGTATTTAACCGTTTAAAGCCGATTGCGAACCAAATGAACCAGACTGGTACAGCATTCCAGTGGCAATTGGCTGTGCTCAAGTCCGATCAGGTTAATGCCTTTGTTGCACCGGGTGGTAAAGTGGTATTTTATACCGGTATTGTGAATAAGCTGAATCTGACCGATGCTGAAATTGCAGCAATTATGGGTCATGAAATGGTACATGCCTTAGAAGAGCATTCTAAGCAGAAAATTGGTGCTCAGGCGCTCACTGACCTGGCTTTAGGCATTGGTCTGAATGCAGCTGGTGTGGGCCAGGGTGGCGCAGCAGCAGCGCAATTAGGAAGTCAGATCGGGATTGGCCTGCCATACTCGCGTAATCTGGAAAGCCGTGCTGACCAGGGTGGCTTGATGCTGATGGCACGCGCAGGTTATAACCCGAATGCAGCGATTACCTTGTGGGAAAAAATGAACAAACTTGGTGGCAGTAATGGCGCAACCTTCCTGTCTACGCATCCATCGAACAGCCAGCGTATTGGACAAATGCGTCAACAGTTACCAGCAGCCATGCAGATTTATAATCAACGCAAATAATCCAGCGATTATTCTCTAAAAGAATCTCTTGATTGGATTGAAACAGCAGGGCCATGGTCCTGCTGTTTTATTTCCCATTTTAAAATGAATATTTTGGCGACAATAAAAAAGGCAAAGTTTTCACTTTGCCTTTTTTACACTCGATCAGAAGATCTTAGTGCTGGTGACCACCTGCACCGTGTACATGACCGTGATCTAATTCTTCTTGAGAAGCTTCACGAATCGATACAATTTCAACTTCGAAAGTCAGGTCTTGACCAGCAAGCGGGAAGTTCGCATCTACAACAACATTGTCGCCTTCAACTGCTTTAACAGTTACGATTTGCACGCCGTCATCAGTTTGAGCTTGGAACTGCATACCTGCTTGAATGTTGTCTACGCCTTGGAACATTTGCGCAGGAACTTCTTGTACGAGGTCAGGGTTATATTCGCCATAACCTTCAGCAGCAGGAACATTAACAGTGAATTTTTCACCCACAGTTTTGCCTTCTAACGCGTTTTCTAAACCTGGGATGATGTTACCTGCACCGTGCAAATAGGCAAGTGGTTCACCTTGAGATTGGTCGAGAGTTTCACCCTCTGCGTTAGTCAATGTGTAGTGGAAAGAAACCACGAGGTTATTTGCAATAGCAGTCATGTGAATTGATCCATTCAATTTTTTAAGGGTACATCATAAAGTGAAATTGCATTTTTGTAGACTAAAATTAGCAAAAAAACGCAATTTGACAATTTTATTGACGATTTTTTCATTGATTGGGCCAAATTCTGGAATTTCAATGCAATTTCAGCTTTGGAGAGATTTTTCGTGTAACTAAATCTTTTGCAGTCAGAATACCGGCATGTACATAACCATGAATGGTCGCCTGATGAATCCGGTATAAAGAGACATACATGGTTTTGGCGACAAAGCCTTGCACATTGACCTGACCCAGCAACTCCCCCACAGCTTTATTCTGACTTAAGGAAATCAGTGAGCCCTTGTCAGAAAATTTAAACATCGGCAAATAGCTATCTCCATTGACATGGGCTTTTAAAGCATTGGCCAGAAAGCTGGCTTGCTGGCTGGCCACTTGAGCACGCGGCCCTAATACCGGTTGATCTGCCGCAGGCTGGCAATGCGCACAATCACCAAATGCAAAAATACTTGGATCAGATTTGGTTTGCAGCGTGGCATAAACTTTGAGCCGATGAATATGGTCTTTTTCCATGTCGTCGAGTTGTGCCAAGACTTCCGGTGCTTTGATCCCTGCAGCCCAGACTTTGATTTCAGCATCCAGACTGGAACCATCGGCAAAATAAATCTTGTCTTCATCGACCTTGGCCACTCGATGACTGGTCAAGACTTCAATACCGAACTGTTCTAACTGTTTCATGGTATTTGCAGCAACTTTAGGCGAGAGTGCAGTCAGAATACGATCCGCGGCTTCAATCAAGGTGATTTTGACTTTGTTGGGATCGACCTTGTTTAAGCCATATTGAAAGAAATTCTGTTTGGCTTCTACCAGCTCCGCTGCCAGTTCTACCCCAGTCGCACCGGCACCAATAATAGCAATATTCAGCTCACGGCTTGAAGTCTCATGTTGAGCATTTAAATACAGGTGCAGCAGATCCTGCTGAAAGATATCTGCCTGCTGCCGGCTGTCGAGAAAATGACAGAACTGTTTGACCCCTTCGGTATTAAAGTCATTTGAGGTTGAACCTAAAGCCAGTACCAGTGTGTCATAGCCAATGCGCTGATTTTTCTTGGGCTCACTCTTTTTAGAGAAATATTCTGTTTCGACGATGATCTGTTTCGCTTCGCGATCCAGACTGGTGAATGTCCCCAAAACAAATTCATAATGATGCGCGGCAGAATGGGCAAAATAATTGGTTTCTTGCTGATGTGGATTTAAGGTACCTGCGGCGACTTCATGTAGCAGCGGTTTCCAGAGATGTGTCAGTTTTTGATCAATCAAAATAATCTGGGCTTTGCCGTTTTTACCCAGGCTATCACCCAGTTGTGTCGCCAGTTCCAGACCACCAGCGCCACCACCCACAATCACGATTTTATGTACTGTCATGCGTTCTTAACCTGTTTATTTTTTTAATAAAAATAAGAGAAATAGAGAGAAAATATACTATGGCATGTGCTAAATCGCGTCTTGATTAAAATTGTTATACACATTACAAAACGTAGCAATTCTGTGAGAGCGGGTAATAATTGCTGCGTTTCGGGCGGGGTGCCTCATTTGGGATAGATCATGAATCAGCTAGAAGGCTACATCAGCGCTTCTAGCTTGAAGAATTACTTGATATTGAGAGGATTATTGATCTAGAGGATACAGTTTTACGCCGGGTGTTGAGTCTGAAAAGAAACTGAATAAACCTTGCAGCCAGCTAAAGAACTTCTGCAATGGGTTGGCTTCTTCAATTTCGACATGATCTTCAATTTGAATGGTGCGAATTAACTGATTATTTTGATAAATCTGAATCGTGGCCAAAGGCATCATGCTGGCTAAGGGCGCAATGAGTTCAGATGCCTTCATTTCAACATTGATATGGGTCTGGGTTTCCTGAAGTGGCTCGATACTTTTTAAAGCGCCATCACCTGTATTTAGCATGACGCGCTGATGGGCCTGATCAAACTGATTCAGGTCAATGCTATAGCTCTGATCATAAAGCGAGGTAGTAATAATCTGCGGCTGCTTGGTTTGTACCTTAAACATTTTTAAGGTGGATTTAATTACAGGTAATTCAGCCAACAGTTGCTGATCTTTGATCGCGACTTCATTGCGGGTATAGGTATAAGCCAGATTCATCAGTTTATGCGATATCTCAGCGCGCTTTGTGGCGCTTTTAGTGCCTAGCACTACCACAATCAGACGGCGCTTCGGCATTTCAAAGTCTGCTGTAACACGATTGGCTGTCAGCGCCAGGTTATAACCGGCCGCACGGGTAAAACCGGTTTTTAAACCATCTACGCTTGGGTCGACCTGAAGTACACGGTTGGTGGCACGATGGAAATGCTGGTTATAAGTGAAACTTGGCTGTTTGGAATAATACAGATAATCCGGGGTTTCATTCACCACCGCCATAGAGAGTCGGGCCAAATCGGCAGCAGTCGAATAATGCTCGGGCATGGTAATGCCGGCCGGATTCTGGAAATTGCTATGCTGCATGCCCAGTGCTTTGGCTTCCTGATTCATCCGCTCTACAAACTGGGGAACACTCCCCGAGATTTTCTCAGCCAGCGTCAACGCTGCATCATTGGCAGACATGATAATCAAACCCGCCAGAAGCTGATCGACTGTAATCAGATCACCTTCTTTCAGATACATCTGTGACTCATCCCACATGACATTTTTAACCACAGATGTGGCAGTTAAAACTTCATTTTTATCTAATTTTCCGGCCTCAATTTCCTTTAAGGCAATATAAGCCACCATCATTTTGGTCAGCGAAGCCGGCGCACGTTGCACATCGGCATTGTGTTCTGCAATGACTTGACCAGACTGTGAATCCAGAATAGTCCAGGCTTCAGCTTCAACGCTTTCAGGCAGAATATTGAGTAAGGCAGCATGTGAAAATGCAGAAATAAATAAGCTGAATACCGCAATCAGTGAGATGATGTATTTCAAGGATGTTCCTTAATAACCCGTCGGGCGTTGAACGATTAAATTTTCAGGCATGCTATGCCTTTTTTATACAGATAGCTAGTCGTAAATGTAGACAAATAAGACAGCTAAACCATCTTGGCTTAAAAAATGCTAAGCTAAGCTATACCTCATTTATTTTCATTTTATATCGCCCATTATGTTGCATTATCAAATCGAATTTGACGATTATCGTCAGCACCTTATTCACGTGACTGTTCGCTTTCTGGCAGACCCGACGCAGATCTTATCATTACCGACCTGGATTCCGGGAAGTTATTTGATTCGAGAGTTTTCCAAACACATTGAGGCGGTCAAAGCTTATGATGAAGATGGACGTCAACTGCAAATCCAGAAATTTGAAAAGAACAAATGGCGTTTATTCAATACCGATCATGAGCTGATTACGGTTGAATATGATGTCTATGCCTACGACCTGTCTGTTCGTGGTGCATATGTGGATCAAAACCGTCTCTATGTCAACCCGGCCTGTGCATGCTTGGGGCTAGAAGGTCAGGAAAATAAAGAGATTGAATTAGAAATCTTCCTGCCAGATGAGTTAAAGCATTTCCAACTGGCAACCGGCATGCAATCCAAAAGTCTGGTCAAGGGCCGTTTCACCCTGAAAGCCAAAAACTATGCTGAATTGATTGATGCACCGTTTGAACTGGCAGAGCAAACCCGTTTCAGTTTTGAAGCGAATGGTATTCCGCATGAGTTTGTGGTGTCCGGCAAGCATGCGATGAATGCAGCACGTATGCAGCAGGACATTGAGAAAATCTGTAGCACAGAAATCTCCATGTTCGGTTCAGCGCCATTTGCTGACTATACTTTTATGACCATGGCAACCGGAAATAGTTATGGTGGTCTGGAACATCCAAACTCGACCAGCCTGATTTCACCGCGCGATGACTTGCCGAAAGCCAATGAACCTGAAGAACCTTCCAAAGATTATCAACGTTTCCTCGGCCTATGTAGCCACGAATACTTCCATTCCTGGCTGGTAAAATTTATTCGTCCGGAAAATTTTGTCAATTATGATTTAAACCGTGAAGGCTATACGTCTTTGCTGTGGATCTTTGAAGGCTTCACTTCTTATTATGATGATTTGATTTTGCTACGCAGTGGCGTGATTAATCAAGAATCATATATCAGCTTGTTAAAAGCGCAGATTGATCGTTACTTGCAGAATCCGGGTCGTGCGATTCAGTCGGTGTCTGAATCCAGTTTTGATGCCTGGGTGAAATTCTACCGTCAGGATGAAAACTCGAATAATGCCGGCACCAGCTATTACAACAAAGGTTGTTTGGTTGCATTGTGCCTAGACTTAGGTTTGCGTTTACGTGGTTCAAGTCTGGATGCCTTGATGCGCCGTTTGTATGAAAATGCCCAGAATGGTATTCAGGTACATGAACGTACCATCTTTGAATTGTGCAAAGAGCTGACCGGTGATGATTGGTCAGAGCAGATTAATCACTTGATTAATACCACAGATGAATTGCCACTGGATCAGTTATTGCCTGAGTTTGGTATCTGTTATAACCTGAAAAATGACAAGTCATTGCCTTTTGGTTTAAAACTGGTAGATAAGCCGGAAGGTGTACTGGTTCAGTCGGCGCGTCGTGATAGTACTGCTGTAGTAGCTGGCCTTTCTGCCAATGATGTGATTATTGCCGTTGATGGTTTAAAAGCAATGACGAAGTTAATGGAAAGTTATGCAAAACAGGAAGGTGTTTATACCATGCATGCTTTCCGTCGCGATGAGCTAATGAGTTTTGACGTTCAGGCAGGTGGTTCTGAACTGACCGAAGTTGAACTGAAAATTGAAGATCAAGCCAAAGCTGAACAATGGTTGAAAGCTTAATTAAATTTCAAACTTTAAAAACCGATGCTTAGGCATCGGTTTTTAATTGCATCAAGTTTTGAAAATTATCTGATGATCAGTCGAGACGTACCGCGGAACTCTGCCACAATTTGATCATGCTGATTTATCACCTGAATATCGTAAATTCCACTACGGCCACTGCTGGCCCTATGTTCTGCTACAGCAGTCAATGTATTGCCAAGAACTGCCGGTTTTAAGTAATGAATTCCACAATGCTGACCAACAGCCGGATGTTCACCTGTATTACAGGCAATGGCAAATGCCGCATCTGCAAGCGCGAAAATCACTGCGCCGTTACAGGTCTGGTGACCCTGTAAATGTTGTTCAGTGACTTTCAGCGAAATTTTTGCGTGATTGTGACTATAAGCAACAAGGTGTGCACCAAGATGCTGGATTAATCGATCCTGATTAAACATCTGGTTGACTTGCTGATCCATTGCAAAGCTCCTTGTTTGAGATACGTTTTATTTCTTAAATTCATTTAATATGAGTCATGAATAGCATTCCAGCACAAGAATAACAAGTAAAAGAATAAGGCCCAATAAGATGGGCCTTAAGTGAAAGAGCTTAGTTACCGCGATAAGTCGAATAACCATAAGAGCTCAATAACAGTGGAATATGATAATGTTCTAAAGCGCCATCAATCATAAAGACCACCGGTACTTCAGGGAAGAATGTCCGCTGATTATTGGCCTTAAACCAGTCACCCGTTTTAAAGGTCACTTTATAAATACCCTTTTGCAGATTGGTATCTTTTGGATATAGCTCTTTAATACGGCCATTCTGATCTGTTTTAGCTTCATTGAGCTTGACCCATTTCTCACCTTGCTGTGCTTCCAAAATAACTGCAATATTTGCAGAAGGTAAACCTGTTTCCTGATTCAAAATATGCACACTAAGTGGATTCTGTGCAAAGGAAAGCGTGGCTGCGGTGCTCGCAAGGGTTGCTAGCAGGATTTTTTTCATGTTGTATTCCTCAGTAGATGGATGAAGCAATATTGAATAAAAGAAACCAATAAGACTTATTTAAATAGAGTAAAGCTGTTTTAAAGTGCTTTGAATGCCGCTATTGGCGCATTGATGATCTTGTTCCGAACCGCCTGCACCCGCAACACCTACAGCACCTAAAATATGATTCTGGTACATAACAGGTACACCGCCGCCCAGTAACAGCAGTTCAGGTAGGCTATTCAGGTTCTGTGCGTCCGGATTGTTCTGGGCATTGCGCATAAAATCCAGCGTACTGGTTTTCGTTGAATACGCGGTAAAGGCCTTGCGTTCTGCTGCGATCAGGTTGTGAATGCCGACAGATTCATGGCGTTGACTAGCCAGCAGATTACCACCCTGATCCAGAACCACGACTGCTGCGGGCTTGGCCTGTTTCTGGCAGGCCAACATGACATTGCTGGCCATAAGCTTTGCTGCTTCTAGCGACATGACTGGTGCTGTTTTTAATTCTGCATGTGCCAGTGAGCTGAGTAGTAATGAGCTGCTGAGCAAGGCTAAGGTTGTTTTGGCGATTGAATTTTTCATACTTGTCATTCATGCAATTGAATACTGTTGCTATTGTAGAAAGAAATACGCCAGTGCAGCATGACAATCAGATTACCAATTTGTAATCTAGGCATAGCTAAAAACAGCTAAACTACTGACATGCATATTTTAATTGTAGAAGATGAAGTCAAGATTGCTGAATATCTGGCAAAAGGACTGAGTGAGTCAGGTTATAGCACGGCCATTGCTGAAAATGGCGTGTTGGCATTGGCCTGTTTGCAGCAACAGTCATTTGATCTGGTACTGCTGGATGTAATGCTGCCAGATCTGGACGGCTGGCAGGTGCTGAAAACCTTGCGAACTTTTAGCCAGATTCCGGTATTGATGCTCACTGCACGCGATCATGTGCTGGATCGGGTGAAAGGCCTGGAGCTTGGCGCCGATGATTATCTGACCAAACCTTTTTCCTATATTGAGTTACTGGCCCGGATCAAAAGTCTGTTGCGCCGTGTGCCGCGACTGGAGCAGGAGGCCTATCAGGTTGCAGGTCTGGTATTGAACCGCCTAAAGCATGAAGTATATCGTAATGAACAAAAGATCGAATTAAGCCAGAAAGAATTTGCGCTGTTGCAACTGTTGATGGAGCATCAGGGGCAGGTGATGACCCGGAGCCAGATTGCCTCCATGGTCTGGAATATCAATTTTAATACCGATACCAATGTGGTGGATGTGGCCATTCGCAGGCTGCGGAGCAAAATTGATGATCATTACACGCCAAAACTGATTCATACCGTACGCGGTATGGGTTATAAACTTGATGAATACCCATGAACAATCCTATCTTATTACCGCTGGCAACACGCTTGAGTATTGCGTTTGCATTGGTGTCCTGCGTGGTTTTTTTGAGTGTGGCGTTACTGTCTTATCAAAATATGCAACAGATGATTCAGGCTCAGCAGGATCAGGCACTGGCTGCACGTATTTCCCGAATTGAAATATTTCTTGAAGATGCCCAGAGTTTCGAGCTTTTGGTTCAGCATCCCAAATTATATGAAAACATGCTGGGGCAAGAAGATAATCTACTGCTGCTGCAACATCAGAATAATCGCTTGATTGAAATCAATCCTTTGCAGATTCATATTCCGGCATTGCACTATACCTCTGCCTTACAGTTTCAGAATAATCAGGCTGAACAGCCTTCGACACGACTGGCTTTTAAACAGGTGCAGTTTGATGGTCGCAGTTATCAACTGGTGGCTGGTAAGCAGCTGGCAGAGGGACAAAGGATACTGGCAAGCTATTTATCAAAACTGGTGCTCTATAGTCTGCTTGGCATACTGCTCTCGACCTTGATGGCCTGGCTGGCAGGACGCTATATTCTCAAGTCCATGCGCCAGTTGATGCTGGCTACAGCACAGGTCAATATTCAGCAGCCCAATCAGCACATCGATGTTCAGAGTAATACGCTTGAGGTTCAAGAGCTGCGTCAGGCCATGAACGATATGCTCGCTAATATTCAGGCTGCGTATCAGCAGCTGGCACGTTTTTCTGAGGATATTTCACACGAACTTCGCACCCCATTAAACAATTTAATCGGGCAGACACAGATTCTGTTATCGCGGTCGCGCGAACCTGCTGAGCTGGAAAATCTGCTCTATTCCAACTTGGAAGAATACGAACGCCTGAGCCAGATGATTGAAAGTATGCTGTTTATCGCCCGGGTAGAACATGGCGGATATGCGATTGAAAAACAGCGTTTCAATCTAAATGACATGCTGCAAGAATTGCTTGAGTACTTCAGCTTTCTGGCCGAAGAGAAGCAGATGCATTTAAAAGTGGATGTTCCGCCAGATTTAAGTCTGACAGCCAGCACCGTATTGTTACAGCGCGCAGTCGCCAATCTGATCAGCAATGCCATTACTTATGGTCAGCCTGGGAGTGAGATTATTGTGTCTGCACAGCGACTCAACCACAGGATTAAAATATCAGTGTTGACGCCAGAAGTCTGGATTGCAGAGCAGCACCATCCGCATTTATTTGAGCGTTTTTATCAGATCGATGACAGCCGGCACGAAAAAGCCCAGACGGGTGGTCTGGGCCTTGCCATTGTACAGTCGATCATGCAGCTCCATCAGGGGCAGACAACTGTAGAAAATACACCGTCTGGCGTGATCTTTAGCCTGTCCCTACCTGATGAGCAGACTGGGTTTTAACCACGACCGCGTCCGCGACCACGAGGTGCTTTGGTATTTGGACGAGTTGTACCATTGGTACGACGTTTCGGCTTTTCGCTTTCGTCCATTTGCCAGATACGTTTGGTACCTGATTTTTTCACTGAACCATCTTTGTTCTTGCGAACCATTGGCTTACCACCCGTACCACCCGGTTTTTTCACATAAGAACGTGAACGGTATGGCTCTTCAGCAGGAACATTCTGGAAATCTGGATAAAGTAAAGGTTCAATTTCTTTGGTTTCACCCGGTTTAATATCCATACGTACAAGGTCAATATCACCAATTTTAGTACGGATTAAACGCAGTGTAGGGAAGCCCACCGCAGAGGTCATACGACGAACCTGACGGTTACGGCCTTCACAAATTGAAATCTCAACCCAAGACGTTGGGACAGATGCACGGAAACGTACAGGAGGATTACGCTCCCACAACCATTCCGGTTCAGATACTTTTTCAGCTTTGGCTGGAAGGGTCATGCCATCTTTAAGTTCCACACCTTTACGAAGCTGCTCAAGTGCTTCTTCGGTGACATCACCATCAACCTGCACCATATAGGTTTTAAACTTTTTATTGGCAGGATTGGTGATGTACTGGTTCAGACCACCGTGATCTGTTAAAAAAACCAGACCTTCTGAGTCCATGTCCAGACGACCAGCAAGACGTAAATCTTTATCGTCGATGAAATCAGCCATGGTTGGGTGTTTTTCATCTGGGCGGAATTGGGAGAGGACGTCATAGGGTTTGTTTAAAATGACGATTTTCATAGTAAATAACTTCTATAATTACATAAACTTAAAAAATGTAGAGGCTTATTTTAAAGGGAAATTTGGTTATTTCCCGTATAAATCTCAAAAACAACGAATCTGGATTAGAATATTATGCGTTAAGAACAGTTGAAAGTATTGCCTAATTGGCAATTATTTTTAGGTTTGTCAGTAGCATTCGGAAAAATATGAAGAATAGAATATCAAAAGATCGTAGTACCTGCGGATGGTGCCAAATTACCGTTAATGCAGACCTGTCACTCAACCTAGCAAATAATCCAATTGTCCCATGTATCAAAGGGAATGAAATTGGTGCTGATATTACACCAACAATACAGGCTGTGGTAGATGTTACAGTTTAAAAGTATAGAGTAGTAAGCCCTCAAATGCTTGGATCAGATAGATATCGAATCTGTCAGAAGTAAAAAAAGGTTATTAAGTTAATCAAAGAGAAAAAATGGACATGACTAGAATCACCTTGAACTAAATTGTGCGTTAAACATGAACTACTAGAAAGAAGTCCTGACCTGATCATAAAGAAGATTTTAGCTATAAAAACAGCCAAAGAGCGAACATTCACGCAGTCTTGCGCTGGAGGTCAAGCGCAAGACTGCGAGCTTTTTTTGAATTTGATCATCCTACTATTGCAGATATACTTAACTCATTAAAGCCTGATTCTCCTAATTAAAACCTATATTAATCGCAGGTTTCTCAGGGGGATTAAATTTTCTTAAATTCTGATTGATAAACGCCCAAAAGTTAAAATGAGTATCAAGCTGCAACTTTGCGTAAAGATTGTAGTGAGCCAGAACAGGATTTGTTCTGAGTTGAATCACTTAGCCAACCTATTATTACATTGACGTATTTGGATACAGCTCGATGATTGGCATATTTTCCAAAAACGTTAGAGTGATCAATGGAACTTCCAGTGATAGAGACGTTTCTCCGAAGGAGTACATAATATGGCCAAATCTAAAGCGAAACATAAGCAGGTCCAACAAAAGGACAAGCAGGACAGCGCTCAGAATGAAGAGCAACAACAGCAACAGCAACAACCAGCCAAACCCTCCCGTGCAAAAAAACGTAAGTAATTCCTAGCTACCTTCCATAACAACCCCCTTACATAAGGGCGTTGTTATATCATTGATTTTATAAAAATATCATTCAAAAAATTACAAGATTACGACTTTAAATTGTGCTGTTCTGCTTAAGATAAAAACCATCTTTCTAAAATAAATGCGAATAATATTGGTGAAATTTTTTCGGATTTTAAGCTTAATTTTATCTGTATGCTTTGTCTTGACCGCCTGTCAGCCACCACCTTCAGGTGAAGCAGCAGGATGGAAAAGTCCTTATCTTTATTGGCAACTGAAAAAGACTCAATTAGAAGCACCGTTACAGATTCCGGTCGAAGGTATTACAGTCCGCCAAATTAATGATACGTGGGGTGCCGCGCGCAGTGCAGGCCGTAAACATGAAGGGACAGATATTTTTGCTCAGCGTGGCACACCTGTCTTAAGTGCCACCCAAGGGATTGTACGTAAAATTGGCACCAATAATCTGGGCGGGAAAATTATTTGGGTGACAGGGCCTGATATGAGTCAGCATTACTATGCGCATCTGGATGATTATGCTGAGCATATTCAGGAAGGCGACTGGGTTGAAGCGGGCGAAGTGATTGCCTATGTCGGCAATACTGGAAATGCCAAAAATACTCCGCCACATCTACATTACGGGATTTATCTGAGTGGGCAAGGGGCGACCAATCCATATCCTTATTTAGTGCCTTCTCCTTGAGCAGAAACTGGATGGGAGTGTGTTTCAGGAGTGAATCTGGCAGGACGGGTACACCAGAATAATTGCAATGTTCCTAATAAAAGAACAAATGCAGCTAATATGAACTGTTGATGATAGCTCAAGCCAAAATATTGCAGCGCACTAAAACTGAGTCCGCCAATCAGCTGAACAGAGGCGAAACACAAGGTGGCAATGCTCCAGAGTTTTTTATACGCCAGCCCATACAGTTGCAAAATGGTATAAGAGGTCAGGAAGACCACAGCAGGGTTTAGCATGCCGGTCAAAAAGGAAGAGCTCAACGTGAGCAATGCTTGGCCCTCTAGAGTCGCAATAAAAATAGCCACAATATAAAGACTATAAAGAATTTTCAGGGCAGCAAAATTACCGAATTTTCTGGCCAGTGCATAAGCACTGAAGGCGCCTAAAGCACTACCAAATCCATAAAGAATCCAATTGAAGTTAATCCAGAACAAGCTCAATTCCAACTGCTGGCTTAAATAATCAATCCAGAAGAGCGAATGCGGTATATAGGCAAAGGCGCTACACGCGTAGACAGCCAGTAAGCTATAAAAGACGCTATTCAAAGATATCTTGGAGGTAGTCGAAGGTGCTTGTACGGACAAATAAGGCTTAAATTTTTGGATAAGTCCACTTAAACATAGACAAATGAGCAGGGCAAAGCCACATAAGATCAGCCAGGCAGTCTGTATGGAAATCTGATCCAGATAAGGCAGAAACAGGGTTGCAATTAATACACCTAATCCGATTCCGCTAAAACCGATAAAGTTGATTTTAAGACGATCCTGAAGCTCACAGCACTGCGCAACTACACTCGGCGATAAGATCATCATCAGCCCGCCGCTGATTCCTGAAATCACGCGCCAAAAGATATACCAAACTTCAGAGAAACCAGAAAATGCACAGCACATCAGACTGAACATACCGGCAAAAGCTGAAATTTGAATATACCTGCTCATACTGCGGTCTTGAGGCAGACGCATGGCGGTATAGGCACCGATTAAATAACCCAGTAAATTGGCACTGCCCAAAAGCCCGGCAAAATCTGTACTCCAGCCAAAGGCTTCTCGTGTGCCGGGTAACAGCGCAGTATAAGAGAAACGAAGAATGCCAATCCCCAAGCACATACTAAGGCAGAGAAACAGGCTGAGTTTAATTGTGTGTGAGGACATCCGTGTACTCATAAAGTTTTATATTTGGTTAAAAAATAACATGAATCTTCGTGATTAAGGAGAAATCACTTGATAAGAAACCGTTGAGTGCAGGAATTTGTGCTTCAGGAAGTCTTTGTACTTTTTAAAATGTTATAAGTCGAAACTTTGAATATGGAGAGAAATAAAAAAACCGCATTCAGAAATGCGGTTTTTTTATGTTGTCTATTTCAGGAGTTAACGCATCTTGGCCAGGAAACGGCCAACACGGGTAAGCGCTTCACGCAGTTCATTTTCAGCCGGCAGGAACACCACACGAAAATGATCCGGTGTCGGCCAGTTAAAGCCTGTACCTTGAACCAGAAGTACTTTCTCGGCACGTAACAAGTCCAGCATCAGCTTTTCATCGTCCTGAATTGGATAAACGTTCGGATCCAGTTTCGGGAAGCAGTACATCGCCCCCTCAGGCTTGACACAGGACACCCCAGGAATCTCGTTCAGCATTTCCCAGGCAATATTACGCTGTTCATACAAACGGCCACCCGGACGAATCAGGTCATTAATGGACTGATAGCCGCCCAGTGCAGTCTGAATTGCATATTGCGCCTGATGGTTGGCACACAGGCGCATAGATGCCAGCATGTCCAGACCTTCGATATAGTCTGCTGCACGTGTTTTATTGCCGGTAATGGCCATCCAGCCAGAACGGAAGCCAGCAATACGATAAGCCTTTGATAAACCGTTAAATGATACACAAATCTGATCACCTGCCAAGGCAGCTACAGCGACATGCTCGATACCGTCATAGATGATTTTGTCATAGATTTCGTCAGCAAATAAAATCAGGTCATACTTCTTGGCCAAGTCCACGATCTGTTGCAAGACATGACGCGGATAAACCGAACCGGTCGGGTTGTTTGGATTAATAATCACAATACCACGGGTATTTGGCGTGATTTTACTTTCCATATCGACAATGTCTGGATACCAGTGATTTTCTTCATCACATTTATAATGAATCGCCGTACCGCCAGACAGATTGACTGCCGCAGTCCAGAGTGGATAATCTGGCATTGGAATCAGCATTTCATCGCCATCATCCAATAGACCCTGCATGGCCATGACAATCAGTTCAGACACACCATTACCGATATAGACGTCATTGACGTGCATATCCAGAATGCCTTTTTGCTGGTAATACTGGCAGATCGCCTTACGTGCCGGGAAAATCCCTTTAGAATCTGTATAGCCAATGGCATTTGGCAGATTTAAAGCCACATCATTGATGATTTCTTGTGGTGCTTCAAAACCGAATGGGGCGGGGTTGCCGATATTCAGTTTGATAATCTTATGACCCGCTTCTTCCATCTCGATGGCCGCTCGTAACACAGGCCCGCGAATGTCGTAGCAAACATGCTCGAGCTTAGACGATTTCTTAATTTCGCGAGGGGTTGGGAGAGTGTTCGGCATTTTGATGTTCTCGGAAAGAGTGGAGGTCACTTTTGCATAACGGTATAAATAACTTTTAAATGTCTCAGTTGTTACCAGATCGAGATGATGTTCATCTCTGAGTAAAGCAACAATTCTTTCATGGGTAAATCCTAGCTGTTGATACTGTTTAATCACAGGTAACAGATTTTTAAAAATCACGCTCTTTTTTTGCGACATTTTTTAATCCTGAGCAAGAATATGACTAAGCTTAACACTAAATTTGCTCACAAAAAAGCATTTAGTACATAAGTTGCTTACTTTGTTTCCGAATATTTGCTTACTTTTTGCTTTTTTGGCTATTATAGGTCTTTTGTAAATTGTTAAATAAACACTAGAATTTTTAAATTGAATCACGTAAATATAGGATTATCCTATTTTAAATAGCAAGATAAAAAGGTACGCAATCATGGGAAAACTCAATAAAACAGACAGAGAATGGCAAAGAGAGTTATCACCTGAAGAGTTCCGTATTACACGCCAAAAGGGAACCGAACCCGCATTTACCGGGAAATACTGGAATACCAAACAAGATGGTGTTTACGTATGTCGCTGTTGTGGTGAACCTTTATTTACTTCAGAAACCAAATTTGACAGTGGTTGTGGCTGGCCAAGCTTTTACCGTCCCCTGAGCAGTTCAGTCATAGAAGAATTACCTGATACTTCACACGGGATGGTCAGAACTGAAATTGTTTGTCATCATTGTGACGCACATTTAGGGCATGTTTTCCCTGATGGTCCAGAACCGACGGGCTTACGTTATTGTGTAAACTCGGCTTCTTTAGAATTAGAAACACAAGAAAAAAATGATGAGGAAACCTATCCATGACCAGCATTTATCAGTTTGAAGCTGAATTGTTAGATGGTAAAAGCAAACAGCTTGCAGATTATGAAGGCAAGGTACTTTTAATCGTGAATACAGCAAGTAAATGTGGCTTTACCCCACAATTCTCAGGATTAGAGAAGCTTTACGAGAAATATAAAGATCAAGGTCTGGAGGTCTTAGGATTTCCATGCAACCAGTTTGGCGGTCAGGATCCAGGTTCCAATGAACAGATTGGTGAGTTTTGCCAGAAAAATTACGGGGTATCTTTCCCGATGTTTTCCAAAGTGGATGTTAAAGGCCCTGAAGCGCATGCCATCTTCCGTTATTTGACCAATAATTCCAAAGGTATTTTAGGAAATGGGATTAAATGGAACTTTACCAAGTTTCTGATTGGACGTGATGGTAAGGTTTTGAACCGTTTTGCACCGACGACCAAGCCTGAAGATCTTGAAGTTGAAATCGAAAAAGTACTCTAAACTTTATTTTGAGACATGAAAGAATTTTTGAGTGCTGGATTAAAATTGATCGTATTGCATTTTTATAAAAAACCACTGTATTTACAGTGGTTTTTTTGATTATGACTTAAGTCTAGAGAATCGCTTTTAGACGTTGAATGACTTGTTCACATTGTGCCAGATCAGCAACCAGAGCTAAACGTACATGATTTTCACCCGGATTACCTTGTTCAGTATCACGAGACAGATAACGGCCCGGCAGAACTTTAATATGGGCTTTTTCCATCAGCATTTTGGCAAAGGCTTCATCATTGTCGACTTTGAGCCAGTAGTAGAAACCGGCATCCGGTTTTTTCAGTAGCAGCAGGTGACCGAGTTCTTGCTGGAACAAATCAAATTTGGCGCGGTATTGCACCCGGTTGTCTTCCACATGGGCTTCATCGTTCCAGGCAGCAATAGAAGCCAGTTGGTGCTGTACCGGCATCGCTGCACCGTGATAAGTACGATACTGCAAATACGGTTTTAGCAAAGTTGCGTCACCGGCGACAAAACCTGAACGCATGCCCGGCAGATTGGAGCGTTTAGACAGCGAGTGAAATACCACACAGTTTTTATAGTCATCACGACCGATTTCAGCACAAACTTCCAGTAAACCTACAGGTGCTTGATCAAACCACAGTTCCGAATAGCATTCATCTGAAGCAATCACAAAGTTGTATTGATCCGACAGCGCAATCAGTTTTTTAAACTGTTCTTTGGATAGCACTGCACCGGTTGGATTGCCCGGGGTACAGACAAATAGCAATGCCGTTTTTTCCCAGACTTCTGCCGGAACCGCATCAAAATCACCAAGGTAGTTATTTTCTTCAGTACAGTTGATGAAATAAGGTTTTGCACCTGCGAGCAGTGTTGCGCCTTCATAAATCTGGTAGAACGGATTTGGCATCACCACGTAAGGTGCCTCTTCACGATTCACCAAAGCCTGTACAAACGAGAAAATCGCTTCACGCGTACCGGAAACAGGCAGGATATTGCTGTCTGCACTGATGCTATTTAGCTTAAAACGGCGCGTCAGCCATTGGGCAATACTTTCGCGTAGCTCAGGCAGGCCTTTACTGTTTGGATATGTCGACAAATGTTTGAAGTTATCGATAATCGCTTGTTTCACAAACTCCGGTGCAGGATGCTTCGGTTCACCAATCGACAGGGGAATTAAAGGCATATTTGCAGGCTGGATATCCGCAAAAAGCTGATTTAACTTTTCAAACGGATAAGGATGCAGTAGAGACAAGCTAGAGTTCATGAATAAGTAACCGCGTTTTAATGTGAGTGTTGACTACAAACCTGATGAGAGGCTTCATCCAGCGCAGTTTTAAGTGCAGCTGCAAATTCGGCAGATTCTCCAGGTGTCATAGGGTTGCCATCTTTTTTGGTGACAAAGAATATATCTTCGGCACGTTCGCCAAGTGTGGCAATTTTGGCAGAGTGTATATCCAGCCCTTGCATCATAAATAAACCACCGATTTTGGCAAGTAAACCGGGATGATCGAGAGTGGCAATTTCAACCATATTCTGATTCAAGGCAGGATTGATACTGATATCGACTGTATTTTCAATATCGAAATGACGTAATTGACGTGGAATCCGGCGCTGCATCAGGCCCGGATATTCATCTGAATGACTCAAGGCATCTTTCAGAGCTTCAATCACTGTGGCTTCCCGTTCAGGGTCGGTGAGTAAGGTACCAAAGCGATCCAGCACCACATAGGTATCCAGACTAAAAGCTTTGGTGGCAGTAATAATCCGTGCGTCTTGTACATCCAGATTCATACGATCCAGAATAGCCACCGTGGTAGCAAACAGATTCGGTTTATCCTGCGTATAAATAAAGATCTGTACCGCATCTTGGGCATATTTACGGTGCGCCCGCATCAGCACCAAAGGCGCAGGATTATCCCCGTGTTGTAAAATGGCACGAGTATGCCAGGCAATTTCATCTGCTGTTTCTTTCAGAAAATAGTCATCACCAAGTTCCTGCCAGACTTTTTCTACTTCATCCAGTGAAAAATCTTGAACCAGAAGTTCGCTGGCCGCAAATTTGGTATCTTCAATTAGCATTTGGTAATCAACCGGACGGCCGAGGCCGGAGCGGATCACATCGCGCGCCTGAGTATACAGTTGACGCATCAGCGAAGCGCGCCAGGTATTCCACAGCTTCGGATTGGTGGCGTTAATATCGGCGACTGTCAGGGTGTACAGATAGTCCAGATGTTCCATGTCACCCATTTTTTCGGCGAATTCTTTGACCACATCCGGATCGGAAATATCTTTTTTCTGGGCAGTCACCGACATCACCAGATGATTTTGGATCAGCCAGGCCACCAGATTACTTTCGCGTTCAGTAAAGCCATGGCTACGGCAGAATTTAATCGCGTCGCTGGCACCGAGTTCACTGTGGTCACCGCCACGACCTTTAGCAATATCATGGAAAATTGCTGCCAGATAGACGATGTCACGACGGGTCAGACGCTGAAACACTGAACTGACCACAGGAAATTCCTTGGCAAATTCAGGTTCTTTAAAGCGGTTTAAATTACGCAACAGCAATAAGGTATGTGCATCGACCGTATAGATATGGAACAGGTCATATTGCATCAGTCCCAGAATCTGTCCAAAGGCCGGGATGTAATTTCCAAGCACACCATAACGCTTCATCGCGACCATAGTATCGTAGAGTCGATGCGGTGAACGGATAATCGCCATAAACAGCGCCTGATGCACCGGATTATCACGAAAATCCTGATCAATGCGTTTTCCTGCCAAGGTCAGCAGGCGTAAGGTACGCGCACGAATGCCCTGAATTTCAGGACGATTGGCCAACAGGTAGAAAATTTCCAGAATCGCGCTTGGATTTTCCGAGAAAATCTTGTGATGCTGAACTGCTAACTTGCCATCGACCAGTTTGAAATTTTCATTAATTTCCTCAATCTGGCGTTCATATTGCGGTAAACGTGGGGTAATCACAGATTCATTGAAGTAGGCCAGCAGCATTTCATTGAGCGTAGAGACTTGCTGTGCGCTGCGATAATAGCGCTTCATGAACTGTTCGATCGGATAATTTGGATGATGCGCCTCATCACGCACATAGCCGAATTTAGCCGCAATATCACGCTGATAATCAAACAATAAGCGGTTTTCATCGCGCTTGGTCAGGCGGTGCAGATGATGACGAATCTCCCAAAGAAAACTTTCAGCTTCTTCGAGCACACCGAGTTCAAATTCTGAAATAAAACCCAGATGTACCAGATCATAAATCCGGTTGACGCGGAAATGTCGTTTGGCAATCCAGCCGATCTGGTTGATGTCGCGGATACCGCCCGGTGCATTTTTAATATCCGGTTCCAGATTGCTTTCGGTATTGTTGTGCTGAGCATAGCGTTTATGCTGCTCATCCATTTTGGCATCAAAGAAGGTTTTATCGGTCCAGGTGCGTGACACGATGCGCCGTGGCCATTTGCACAGGTTCTCATTGCCAATAATCAGGCGTGCTTCGATTAGCGTAGTGGCAACGGTGAGATCACTACTGGCCTGACTGACACAGTCATTGATGGTACGCACGCTGATCCCCGGTTTGAAATTACCGACATCCCAGAGTAATGAAATGAAGGTAGAAATCAGCTGTTCCTGCTCTGGACTAATCTCGTCTTCTGACAGGATCATGAGGTCGACATCAGAATAAGGCAGCATTTCACGGCGACCATAACCTCCAACAGCAAACAGGGCCAAATCGCTTTGATCCAGTTCGGCATATTTCCAGAGAAATTGCAGTGCTTCATCAATCAGATTGGAACGTGCCAGAATAATATCCCGAATCGACTGTCCATTTTCAAAACTCTCCTGTAGCTGATTTTCGACATCACTACGCCATTGATTGATGGCTTTAATGTCATGGTTACTTTTAATGTAATTCAGCAGAGGTAAGGTATTGATCATGAACAGTGGTCCGTTGGTATTTCAGCTTAGTTTTGATTAATGCTAACTTGATTTGCGACCTGAAGTGCCAGTTCGCGTGCCTGTTCAATGCTTTCAGCACGTGCAGTCGCAACACCCATGCGACGCCGTTCGAAGCCTTCAGGTTTGCCAAACAGGCGCAAATCAGTATTGCCGTCTGCTAAAGCAAGATTCAGGCCAGAAAATGAAAGATTACGATCATCTACCCCGGCATAAATCACCGCGCTGGCAGCCACACTATGCCGTGTGGTATTGACCGGCAGGCCTAAAATCGCACGTGCATGCAATTCAAATTCGCTTTGGAATTGAGAGGCAAGTGTTACCAGTCCGGTATCGTGTGGACGAGGAGAAACCTCACTAAACCATACTTGGTCGCCTTTGATAAAGAGTTCTACACCAAAGATTCCGCAACCCCCCAGTGCTGTGGTGACTTTGTGGGCAATGCGTTTAGATTCCTCTAGCGCTGCTGGAGTCATCGGCTGAGGTTGCCAGCTTTCGACATAATCGCCCGAGTCCTGACGATGTCCGATCGGATCGCAATAAGAGGTTTCGATCTCGCCGGTTGCCGGATTTTTTGCACGAACAGTCAATAAGGTAATTTCAAAATCAAAGTCAATCTGTGATTCTACAATGACGGTACCCTGATTGACCCGACCTCCAGTTTGTGCATATTCCCAAGCCGCATCGACTTCATCAAAGCAGGTGACACGAGACTGGCCTTTGCCTGAAGATGACATCACTGGTTTAACAAAGTTTGGATAGCCGACATCGTCGCAGGCAGCACGGAAGGACTCTAAACTGTCAGCAAATCGGTACGCTGAAGTTGGCAGCCCCAGTTCTTCTGCGGCCAGACGGCGAATGCCTTCGCGGTTCATGGTCAGATTGACCGCTTTAGCCGAAGGAATGACGGTCGCAATATTTTGTTCTTCAACGTCAACCAGTACTTGTGTGGCAATGGCTTCAATTTCAGGAACGATTAAATGTGGCTGGATTTGATGGATCAATTGTTTTAATTCTTCAGCATCGGCCATATTCAAGGTATAGGAATAATGCGCGACTTGCATGGCAGGTGCATGCTCATAACGGTCAGCAGCATGAACTTCGACCCCAAGACGTTGTAGTGAAATCACCACTTCCTTGCCCAGTTCACCAGAACCCAATAATAGAACTTTATAGGCAGAAGCTTGCAGGGGAGTACCAATAGTCACGCTCATGTGTGTCATCCATGCTTGATTTTATGGACTTTTAGCATAGCAGAACTGAGCCGGCAGTTAAGCCAAGATTCATACAAAATTGTGATATTGTCCAACAGTTTTATTTATAAAGTTTTTCTGGATGTAAGTAAGGCGTAATTGTCATGTCACTGATCTGTCAGACTGATTTGAAGACGGTATATCCTGTTTTGGCAATAGCTTTTTTCTATCTACAACTGGTCGAGTATTAAAAAAGTATAAAAGAATACGGAAATGATTTTATTTGAGCTTTTTCTTTCAGGAAAAATGATAGGGATCAGCTAATTATTTTTATATAATAAAGACCTATGCTTATTCCATAAGCATAGGTCTTTATCTTGATTGATCAGTCAGTTCAAGCTTAAAACGTCATCGGCACATAGGTATAAACCAGACCATAGGTCAGTGCTGCGGTCAGGGTCGCCATCACGATGCGTTTGAATTTAAAGTACAACGCAGTGAGTACGATAAATCCGACCAGCATCGCAATACTTTTATTCGGTGTTTCTAATAATGGCGGTAAGGTAGCAACTACCAGCATGGAGCTGATTGCCGCAATGCCGATTGAACCCAAGGCAATTTTTAGCCACAATGCTCCGCGTTTTTGTGAGCCTTGCTGAAATTTCTGAATCACAAAAAAAGGCCCGAAGCGTGAGACGAAATTGGCGATCCCGACGACAATGCCGACCAGAATAATCTCTAGATTCATGCTTGATCTCCTGCATGTTCAGGATCTGGCTGTTTTAAGATATAGTGCTTGAACAGGCCGGCAAAAATACCGGAACTGATACCAATGAAAATCGCGGCAGACAGATCAATAAAGTAACAGGCCACAGCAGAAACCAGAATGGTGACAGTCACAACAAAAGTATATTTCTTCTCAAAAGCAGCCAATAGGAAACTCAGGAACAGCGCAGGTAACAGGAAGTCTAGAGCCGCTTGCAAGAATTGCGGCAGATTGCTGACCTGATCGGCAAATAAACCACCGAGAAAAGATCCCAATGCCCAGGACATCCAGCTAAACAGGCTTAAACCCAGCATCCAGGATTCAGACCATTCCTGACGCCGTTGCGAGAGCTTGATCATGCCGGAAGCAAAAACCTCATCGGTCAGACCCCAAGACCAGATCGCAGTTTTCTTTAAATTCAGCCGGTCTTGAATCAGGTTTTGCAGCGCAGGGCCATAGAGCAAATGCCGAATGTCTAGGGCAATCACCGTTAATGCCGTCATCCAGATAGATGTGCCACTGCCTAAAAGTGCGACCACAAGGAACTGGCTGGCACCTGCATACATCGAGCAGGAAAGAAACAGCGCTTCCCAAGCCGTAAAGCCAAACTGAGTGGCTGAAACGCCAAAAGCAAACGACACTGGTAAATAAGTGAAGATGATCGCTTGGCTATCTTTTGCACCTTGCCAGAAGCCAGCAGGTTGCGTAGCGAGTTGATTCTGTTCAGACACGACACACCTTGAAGGAGAGTTGAACGATGGGTCAAATGAAGATTGTGTATTCTACGTGAATTTAATAGCATAGTGCCGAAATGTTTAAATTGGCGAGCCTGATATGTGGATGTTCAAGACACGTACGATGCTGACAGCTGCTTTAATGAGCACTGCATTGTTGTTACAAGCGTGTGGGAATGACAGTCAATCGACTGATAAGCCAGAAATTAAACCGGCACCTAAACTGACTAATGATGCGACCACCTATGCCAATGCGGCATGGCAACTGATCAATAAAGTCGATCCACTGGTTTATAATAAAGAAGTGGATCAGCTGGAAACCCAGGTGCGTCAACCGGCACGTAAGCTGAGCACAGACTGGCGTATTAATGTCAAAATGACCGATTCGGTGACTGAAGGTAAATATGCTCTGTGTCGTAAAGCCTTAACCAGTCTGGAAATCTGGGCGCGTACCGTGATCGACAATGGCAGCAGTCTGGAACAAAAGCAGGCGGATTATGAGCGGGATAAACTGCAATGTCAGAATGCGATTGATAATCCTGAATTGGGAAATACTGATCCCAAACAAAAAGGCACCGCGATTGCTAATATGCAATAAACCTTTAGCCATTTAGTTATAAGCATAAAAGCCAGTCATTCAGACTGGCTTTTTTAGGATGAGACAACAGCAAGACTCTAAAAAGAGGGTATCCACACATGTTCTAATAAAATCACAAATACACCACAGATCAGGAGTGTGCTGCCAATTATGCGCTTAATCAGAATAGGTGTAGACATGGTCGATCTCCTTAAATATTTAAAGCTAAAGCGTGTTCAATGCTTCCAGATAACGACGATTCACTTCTTGCCAGTTCACGACATTGAAAAAAGCCGAGATGTATTCCGGACGACGGTTTTGATATTGTAAATAATAAGCATGTTCCCAGACATCCAGACCTAAAAGGGGAATATTGCCATGCATCAGCGGAGAATCCTGATTGGCACTGCTTTCCACAATAAGCGTTTGATCTGGCGCCATACTTAACCAGGCCCACCCACTACCAAAACGGCTAAGCGCTGCTTGGGTAAACGCTTCTTTAAATGCCTCGAATCCTCCTAATTCATGTTCGATTGCCTTGGCAATTTCAGCTTCGGGATGACCACCGCAGTCTGGACTCATCACTGTCCAGAACAGGGAATGATTGGCATGTCCACCAGCATTGTTGATCACGTTCTGTCTGAGTTGCTCGGGCACTTCATTGAATTTGCTAATTAAGGCTTCGACCGATAAATCTTCCCATTCTGTGCCCGCTATTCCTGCATTGATATTATTGATATAGGTTTGATGATGCTTGCTATGATGAATTTCCATAGTCTTGCTATCGATATGAGGCTCTAGCGCATCATAAGCATAAGGTAGTGCAGGCAAGGTGTAGCTCATTGGCAGGATTCCTTGGGAAGAATGGAGTTAGGTTATTTTTCATTAGATTTAAGATACGCTCTAATTTAATATTTATATATGAGAATAGTTATCATTACTGTTAATATGTGTTGATCTTATGCACTTTCAGAAAGCTTGTTATACGTATGAATCCTCTTTTCAAAAGCAATAAAAAAAGCCCCTAAAAGGGGCTTTTCAAACAGCAACGACTTAAACGTTAAAGCGGAAGTGTAAAACATCGCCATCCTGAACGATGTAAGTTTTACCTTCTAGACGCCATTTACCTGCTTCTTTCGCACCAGCTTCGCCGTTGTACTGCACGAAATCATCATAAGCGATACATTCTGCACGGATAAAGCCTTTTTCAAAGTCGGTATGAATCACGCCCGCTGCCTGTGGTGCAGTTGCGCCAACTTTTACGGTCCAGGCACGAACTTCTTGCACGCCCGCGGTGAAGTAAGTTTGTAGGCCCAGTAATGAATAACCTGCACGAATTACAACGTTTAAACCCGGTTCTTCCATGCCCATTGCTTCAAGGAATTCAGCACGGTCTTCATCTTCAAGCAATGAAATTTCAGCTTCAATCTGGTTGCAAAGTGGAACCACAATCGCATTTTCTTCAGCGGCTAATTTTCTGACTGCATCTAAATGCGGGTTGTTTTCAAAACCGTCTTCAGCAACGTTGGCAATATACATGGTTGGTTTAAGCGTCATTAAGCCAAAGCCACGTACCAGTTTACGTTCGTCATCATCCAGATCCGCTGCGCGAGCCGGTTTGCCTTCATCGAGTAAAGGCTGGATTTTTTCTAATACTGCTTTAGTAGCAATTGCTTCTTTGTCACCACCTTTGGCAGATTTAGTCAAACGGGTAATCGCTTTCGCCACCGCGTCGAGATCTGCAAGCGCGAGTTCTGTATTAATCGTGGCGATATCATCCAGTGGATCAATACGACCATTCACATGAATGACGTTTTCATCTTCAAAACAACGTACCACGTGAGCGATTGCATCAGTTTCGCGGATGTTGGCCAGGAACTGGTTACCTAAGCCTTCACCTTTAGAAGCACCAGCGACCAGACCTGCGATGTCCACAAATTCCATAGACGTTGGAATCACGCGCTGCGGTTTAACAATTGCTGTCAATTTGTCTAAACGTGGGTCAGGAACAGGCACGATGCCGGTATTTGGTTCAATGGTACAGAACGGGAAGTTTTCTGCAGCAATAGCAGCTTTGGTTAAAGCATTGAAAAGTGTAGATTTGCCAACGTTCGGCAAGCCGACAATACCGCAATTAAAACCCATGAAATAACTCACAAAAGCGTTATATAAAAATTGCCCCCGATTTTACATGAAAGCACGGCTAAAGTCAGGTCATGCACTTGTGGTTTATTGCAATCAAATGCTTCTTATAACTTAAAAGCTCCGCTGAGCTTTCCCGGATTTATTATGAGTCCGCCGAATATAGAGGAATAATCAGCCAGTATTGTACTTTTGGATAAAAATCACATTGTTTTTCTAAAATTGAGTGACTAAAGTATCTGAATAAAACAGCGGCCTATACGCCCTGATCCAATAACGATAAACATGGAGCATGCATGCGAACTTTATACCAGTTTCCTTTATCTCACTTTTGCGAAAAAGCACGTTGGATGCTGGACCATAAAGAGCTGTACTATGTTGCTCACAACCTGATTCCCGGCGTACATCGGGCTTTTGCCCGACTGAAAACAGGACAGAATCGTCTGCCTATTTTGCGCGATCAGGACAAATGGATTGCAGATTCAACCCAGATTGCGCTTTATCTGGATGATACTTATCCAGAACATCGTTTATTGTATGCTGAAGGACATTTTCGAAATAAAGCCTTAGAAATTAATGAAATTACTCTGGAGCTGGGTCGTCATGTCCGCCGCTGGATGCTCTCTCAAGCGCTGACTTCCGATCATGAATCTCTCGATATTTTAATTGGTGAGCAGGGCTATTTGCGCCAGTTTGAAAAATTTTCTAAACCTTTATTAAAAGCGATGGTCGCCAAGGGTTATGCATTGAATGAGGAAACTGTGGCGGAATCCAAACAGCATATTGATGTCACTGTACAGCAACTCAATCAGATGCTGGTTAGTCAAGGTGGATATTATTTTGTCGGAAATCGTTTAGGTCTGGCGGATATTGCTGTCTGCTCTATGCTTGCTCCATTATTGGCGATTCCGGGGACGCCGTGGGAAAAAGAAAATTTTGAAACCTTGTCCGAAGAATATCGTGATTATCAGCAACATTTAAATGCGTTGCCTTTGGGTGAATATATTTGTCGTATTTATCGGACTGAGCGTAATGCACGGGTAGACTGGCGTGGTGTATAAGCTTCAAGGCAAATCCTAAAATTAAAAACGCGCATTTGCGCGTTTTTAATGAGATGATGACTAACCCCAAGGATTAGTCTGGTCGATATCAATATTTTTAGTAAAATTATTGAGAAGTGAACCAAAATCAAAGCTGGATGAACCACCACCACTGCCAATATTCTGAATCGTATCTTGAGTGTCAGGCAGAATAGCAGACAAGTCAATATTGGAATCTGTGGCACCCACATCTTGGACCAGATCACCTAGATCAGGTAATTCAATCGAAGAGCTATTATCAATCAATTGCCCAATGCCTCCGGCAATGCTACCTAGATCAAACCCGTTTGAAGCAGAGGAAATTCCTTCGATCAGAGTACCCAGATCCAGATCACTATCTAGATTGAGATTACCCAATAATCCTCCTAAATCTATGCCATTTGAGCCATTCGCGATCAGGCCGCTGAGTAAATCGGTAAAGCCATCGAGATCAAAATCCCCCGCTGCATTCTCACCGACAAAACCGCTAATTAAATCTGTGATAGCACCGATATCAAAATCATTGCCTGTATTGCCGCCGATTAAACCGCCGATCAGATCTGCAATCGCGCCGATGTCGATATCACCCAGTGCACCAGACCCACCAATCAGACCACCAACCAGCTGAACGATTTGTGCAATATCAATCTCGCCATTACCACTGATCAGGTTGATGACCAGATCTGCAATCGCAGCAATGTCGATGTTGCTTGAACCACCGATGAGACCACTCACCAGTTGGACAATTTGAGCAATATCAATCTCGCCATTACCGCCGATGAGACCGCCGACGAGTTTGGAAATAGCACCAATATCCAGATTGCTGCTATTGTTCGCCATTAGGCCATTCAACAAATTGGTGATCTGGCCAATATTAAAACTGCCCCCATTGGATTGGGTTAAGCTGCTGATCAGACTCTGAATATCTAACTTCGAAGCATTTGAACCAGACAACTGAGTTAATAAATTGCTCAGATTTGCGCTGTTCAGACTATGTCCAGAGAGAAGGCTGTTTAATAATGAGCTCACGGAAGGTTGTGAATTAGAGCTGTTTAGACTGCCAATGAGATTGCTAAGCGTACCTGAGGCTGTTCCAGCGAATAAGCCACCTAACAGGCTTTTAGTTTGTGTTTCAGCCGTTAAGACAGGACTCACCTTGGTTTTAATCAAACTTAAAATTTTAGAAGCCATGAGCATTCCTTATTTAATATTTTTGAAAAATGCTATTTTTATTTTTATTTTTAGTGCGGCTTTGTTTTAATCTATTTCTATACACTTGTAAAAGATAAGTGGCTGAACTGTGCGGGTACTTGAAGGTCTGGCTTGTATTTTGCTGGACTAATTAAACTTAAACTATTAAAAAATAAATAATTAATAGAAATTACCATTGGTCATTTTTTAGAATTATATGATTAACGGTTATCTGGTTCAGGATTGAAAGTTACTTTATAAAATGGCAGAAGATTTGGAAAATATTTTCAGAATATGAAAACTTTGTGAAAAATAAATAAATATTGTATAACAGGGAGAGCGCAATATTTTGCTATTTTTATTGATTATTAAGAAAGAGTATAAAAATGGAACTGGATCGTTTCGATAAACATATTCTAGAAATATTGACCCATGAGGATGTCAATCTGAATGAACTGTCAGAGCGGGTAAATTTATCTGTGAGTTCAGTCCATCGCCGGATCAAACACTTGATCGATCACAATATTATCAGTGGCTTAAAGCGTGAAATTAATTATCAGAAATTAGGTTTCACGCTGCATGTACTGTTACAGGTGTCGCTAAGTAAACATGATAGTGATACTTTTGCTAAATTTCTGGAAGAACTGGAAAGTATTCCCGAAGTGATTAATGCCTTTTTGGTCACCGGCCAGTCTGCGGATTTTATTGTCGAAGTAGTGGCGCGAGATATGGAAAATTATAGTGAAATTTTACTCAAGCGTATCGGGAAAATTGAGCATGTGGTTGCACTGCATTCGAGCTTTGTCATTAAAGAATATAATGTCTTTAACTGTAGCGGATTACTCAATAAAGTTTGATCCTAGGCGAGAGTAGTAGACAACTATAAAAAACGCACCCAAGGGTGCGTTTTTAGTTTTGATCAAGCTTAAGCGTCTAATTGCGCCATCACTTCATCAGTAAACTCTACGTTGGTATATACGTTTTGAACATCATCTAAATCTTCAAACATATCGATCATTTTCAAAATCATTTTGGCTTGATCAACATCTGTAATTTCAGCTTTGGTTGAAGGGCTCATCACCACTTCAGCATTGTCAGACTTCAGACCTGCTGCAGTGAGCGCATCCTGTACATCACCAAAGCTTTCAGGCGTGGTAATTACCAGAATTTCATCTTCAGCAATTTCAATATCTTCCGCGCCTGCTTCCAAAGCTACTTCCATGATTTGATCTTCTAAAGAAACATCTTCAAAAGTGATCTCGCCACGTTTGGTAAACAGATAAGCCACTGAACCGGCAGTACCTAAGTTACCATTGGTTTTTGAGAAGCAATGGCGAACATCAGGAACAGTACGATTCAGGTTGTCTGTCATGGTCTCTACCAGAACAGCAACACCACCTACACCATAACCTTCATAGGTCACTTCTTTCAGGTCGTCGTTATCTTCGCCACCCGCACCACGTTGAATGGCACGGTTGATCACATCACGTGTCATATTTACAGATAATGCTTTTTCAACCACCGCACGCAGACGAGGGTTGCTACCTGCATCTGGACCACCGAGTTTTGCCGCAGTGGTTAATTCACGAATATATTTGGTAAAAAGCTTACCACGACTCGCATCTTGTTTTGCTTTACGATGCTTAATATTGGCCCACTTGGAATGACCCGCCATGCGAACTTTGCTCCTTGTAGATTGGCTGTATGCCTATCAGAATGCCGAAATTCTACCATAAGCTTTTTTTTAAAAAAAAGTGTCTGGATTTGAGATTTCAGGATAAAACAAAAAAATTGTATTAAATTGATAGAAAAGGGGAATGCTATAGTGCAGTTTTTGATTTTATTTTTCAAATTTATACAAATGCTTTAGGAGGACATGAACAGCAAAGGATCTGTTCATGTCGAGCACTGTTACTGAGCTTATTCCGGAATGACAATATCCAGATCCACTTTATCTTTATAGAGCTGTTTGATTAAGGCCAGATCTTGAGCCAGATCTGTTGGATAAATCTTGCCTAAAATGCCACCTTGTTTGGTTCTGGAATTGGCATATAGCAACACAATCGGCACATTGGCAGCTTTGGCAATATGCCAGAAGCCGGTACGGATCGGTTTACGTGCTTCACCTTGCTTGGCACGTGTAGCTTCTGGTGCAATCACCAGATTAAACTTTTCATTATTCTGAAAATGCTCCACCATCTGGGTCACGATATCTTTATTGGCCTTGCGGTCAACAGGAATACCACCGACAGCTTTTAATAGCGGTTTGAAAGGTCCTTTAAATAGTTCTTTTTTGATCAAGGTATGAACTTTAAGATCATAAATCTGGAAGAGGGCAATCGACAGCACCGCATCCATCATTGAAGTATGTTCAAAGCCAATAATGACCTGTTTGTTTTCGAGTACATCTGGTTCGACATGATATTGCCAACCCGCAAGTTTAAATGCAGATTCGCCAATGAATTTATTTAGCATAAGCACAGATTAAGTAAAAGCCATATGTGGAGAATTGCATAATTTCTTCTTGTTCGGCCATTCAGTCAATAGGCTGGCAAATAAAACGTGTAAATAATGTAGAAATCTATAATTTCTTGATCTTTTTAAACTGAAATATTAAGAGCTAAAATGTATAAATAAAAAATTTTGATATTAAAAAAGTACTATTAGATATAAAAAAAGTCTTAAAATGGTGAAAAAATGACTATCCAGAGCAAGATTTAGTTATTAGACTTTTGTCGAAGAAGAGAAGGGGTATTAATCCTTTCTATTTTGTTGTTCTTTCTACTCTGAGATTGAAAACTATGACATACATTACAGCCTTTGTAGTCTCTTTATTGATTTTAGTGCTTATAATTGTATGGTCTTTCATCGAAATTAAGCAGGATTTGCGTAAAGAAAAAGAAATGAAATCTCAATTCTAATTTTTCTTTATTCTGCAGCTCATATACTTTTCCATCATTTTTAATATTTTATCAAATATTTTTTGATACTTTATAAATATACTGAGACGTCAAATCTATCAAATGTATGCTTTATTCTATGAGGTTGACGTCAATATTTCAGGCTAGGCTGCCTTAAATTGATCTGTATATACCCATTTTTCTGCATGTCTTTAGACTGAAGTATTAAAGAACTAGAATTTCTTTCGAATTAAGTCATGATGATTGCTGCCTAAGTGTTCAAGTGGTTATAAAAGTACTTGTCTTTCAAAAAAATCTTAGCTAGTATTCATGACGCTTGAACTTATTGATAAATAAAGTTTTCAGCATGTAGGGCCTATAGCTCAGTTGGTTAGAGCAGCGGACTCATAATCCGTTGGTCGACAGTTCAAGTCTGTCTGGGCCCACCAAATTCATGTGTTTATATAGTAAAATACATACTTAAACCCTTGATTCTAAAAGAGTTAAGGGTTTTTTAATGTCTTAAGAATACTCAGGTGTACTCGTATAAAAACACCCTATTCGTATCCTTGTTTGTATCATAAATTTAAAATATAACTCAGGATACAGGAGCCTAGTTTAATCTAGGAAAATCAAAATTTTATGGCTAAATCTAAATTACTCACAGATACCCAATATGCAGCGTTAAAAGCACAAGAATCTGAGTACAGAGTTTCCGATATTTCAGGTCTGTATTTAAAAGTCGTTGTAACAGGTAAAAATCATGGCAGTTGCGGTTTAAGAATACACTTGGTAAATGGACATAGCTTGGGACTTATCCAGTAATCTCAGTCAGAGAAGCATGTTCAATGGCCATTAAGTATTAAAATGGTGAACTCATTTTAAAAACTAAAAATGAGAAGTTATTGGAAGCTCAACAAAAAGAGAACCTATTGTTTGGTAATTTACTGATTAAATGGATGAAGACAAAGCAAGCTGTATGAACTGATAAAACTTATAAGAAAGAGTATCAGTCGATAGAAAAGCATATATTGCCAGTATTTTGTTATCGTCTATTCAAAGACATACCTGCTTCGGAGTGGAAAGGATTTTTCCAATAAAAACAATTAAATGAGCAGATATTCAATCGATTTGAAAAACTAATTTCGTATTGTCGTAATGCTTATGATTTTACCATTGACGATAATTTAACTATTACACTTAAATAAAAATTAGGCAATATTTGCATCAACTTATAAAAAAGAGGTCTGGCTTCAATAGATGAGTTTTATGAGCCATTCTTGAGGATTTTTTATCTAGAAGAATTTTACCTCAGGAAAAAAGTTTATATTTATGAATGGACTGTGATGCACTTCAAAAAATATCAGGAAATAAGATGAAAAGTAGATGAAATGCATTTTACAACTGAGAAAATTATGCTAATAAATAAGAGATGATTTTTTAGTCAGAAATCATGATGTTTCAGGAAGGAATATCTTAAGAAGCGTATTAAAAAAATGATTAAACAGGAGTTTCAAGATGCTTCAGCTATTAAGAAAATTATTTTGCTTGCATATCTATGAGTACGAGCAAATGCAGGAAATCGGGGAACACAGGGAGTGTCGTAAGTGTGGGATCAATAAGGACTGATGTTTTACAAAAAAAAGTGAGCGAGGGCTCACTTTTTTTATGCTTATACTTGGCTAATTTCCGTTAAAATTAGAGTGAAATTCCAAGCTGATGATCGGGCATATGAGC
Organism: Acinetobacter sp. F9; assembly: GCF_019195275.1. Classification (NCBI taxonomy): domain Bacteria; kingdom Pseudomonadati; phylum Pseudomonadota; class Gammaproteobacteria; order Moraxellales; family Moraxellaceae; genus Acinetobacter; species Acinetobacter sp. F9. The sequence continues at coordinate 638,621 of NZ_CP078068.1, read as the reverse complement.
AAAAATTTTCATGCAGATACCTATATCGTAGACAGCAATCTGGCAGATACGCTGCATTGGCTTAGTCTGCATCAAGACAGTTATGAGTCTTTTAGCTATGATGCAATCACTCAGGAGTTGGTGGTGCATCATGCCAATGGAATGGATCAAATCAGAGTTGGAGATTATCTGAATGCCCGCTATGGCATACTGATTACTGCACATAACTTTTCAGCGACTTAATTCACTCCTATATTGCTTAGCCTGCCATCGCATCGGTCGCCAATGCACGTACACTTGGTTTAGGCTGCTCTGCAACCAGACCTAATTTCTCAAATAGCTTTTGGTCACGACCTTGGGCAGTATTTGGGGTGGTCAAAAGTTTTTCACCCGAGAAAATGGAATTGGCACCGGCCATAAATGCCAGAGCCTGATCTGAATCGGTTAACGATTCACGGCCCGCAGAGAGGCGGATGTAGCTTTTTGGCATCAAGAGGCGCGCCACTGCAATGGTACGAATCCATTCAATAACATCCAGTTTTTCTACATCTGCCATTGGTGTGCCTTCAATTGGAACCAGCATATTGATCGGGACAGATTCAGGGTGAATGACCAGCGTGGCAAGTTCATATAATAAACCAATCCGGTCATTACGGCTTTCGCCCAGTCCGACAATACCGCCACTACATACTTTTAAACCGGCTTGACGCACATAATCCAAAGTATCGAGACGGTCATCAAAGCTTCGGGTACTGATGATATGTGAATAATATTCACGAGAAGTATCCAGATTGTGGTTGTAATAATCCAGACCGGCATCTTTCAAACGTTCTGCTTGGGATGCATTCAACATGCCCAGTGTCATACAGGTTTCCAGACCGAGTGCTTTAACTTCCTGCACCATTTCCAGAACATAAGGCATATCGCGCTCATGCGGGTTACGCCATGCAGCGCCCATACAGAAACGAGAGCTTCCAGAAGCCAGTGCCTGTTTAGCCTCCTGAATGACTTTATCGACCGCGATACGTTTTTCAGCTTCTAGCTTGGAATCATAATGCGCAGATTGTGAACAGTATTTGCAGTCTTCTGGGCATTTGCCTGTTTTGATCGAGAGGAGGGTGCTGACCTGAACTGTATTGGCAGTGAAGTGCTCACGATGAACCTGTTGCGCCTGAAACAATAAATCCATTAAAGGCTGCTGATACAGTGCCTGTATTTCTTCACGTGACCAATCATTGCGTACTGCATTACTCGTGTTCATATATCTGTCCTTGTTTGTGCTTATTTATCATTCACCTCATCTTAATAAAAATGTGTGTCTGCCTCACTAGCAAAATATGACCTTCTATAACCAACAAAGCCCACACGGGGTGGACTTTGTCATTATATTTAATCCTGAAATTTTTTATTCACGATGACCCCCATGAATATTCTGATTTTGCAGATCGTCACGATGCTGCTTGTTCAGCACTCGTTCATCCTGCTCATGCTGATTGTTCTTAGGAGAATCGATTGGCCCATGTTGGGGCTGCTGCTGTTGTTGCTTCTGCTGTTTAAGCTGATCTAGCTGTTCGTGCTGTTGCTGTTTTTTATCTTGCTCTTGCATCTTCAGTCCCTCTCGTCATTTTTTCATCTCTTTCTTTATGACATAAAGTGATCAAATATTGTGTAAGCCTTATAAGAGATCGAGTGAGCCGAAGTAATAAATTGAAAATTTATGCTGTTTTGGTCAACTGTTCCTGAATCGCCCAATCAATATGCACCTGCACAATTTCGTCATGTAATGCCCGTTGATGTTGTAAAGCGTAAACAATCTTTTCATCAAAAGGTGCATTGCCCAGACCAATTGCGATATTGCGCATGAAGCTTTGATAACCTGTACGACGCATTGGACTGCCTTCGGTCGCACTTAAGAAGGTGGTTTCATCCCATTGCCATAAATCTAGCAAGCTGACCTGATCCAGACCATGTCGTGGATGAAAATCTTCTACCGGGGTGATTTGGGCAAAACTGTTCCAAGGACAAATTAGCTGGCAATCGTCACAACCAAAAACCCGGTTACCAATTCCGCGGCGCAAATCTTCTGGAATAATGCCTTTATACTCGATGGTTAAGTAAGCAATACATCGCCGTGCATCCAGCATATAGGGCTCGACAATGGCCTGAGTTGGACAGATGTCGATACAGGCCGTACAGGAACCACAATGTTTACTGGCAGGCGCATCAAAAGGGAGGTCCAGAGAAGTAAATAGCTCTCCAAGCACAAAGAAAGAACCAGACTTTTTATGAATCAGCAGGGTATGTTTACCTGTCCAGCCCATGCCAGCACTTTCAGCCAGTGATTTTTCAAAAATGGGTGCAGAATCGGCAAAAGGGCGTGATTCAAAATCGCCAACTTTTTCTCGGATTTTTGTCGCCAAGGTTTTTAGCCGACCGCGCATGATCTTGTGATAATCCCGGCCACGGGCATAACGCGCAATAATCGCGGAATTGGGTGCATACGGAACGTAACGTGGCTTTGGAGTCTCGACCAGATAATCCATACGCACGCAGATAATGCTGCGCGTGCCGGGGACAAGTAAGGCAGGATTGGCACGTTTTTCCAGATTATCTTCCAGAAATTTCATGTCGCCATGATAGCCACGATCCAGATATTCCTGTAAGCGCGCTAATTCTGCTTGAGCATCTGGTTTGGCAATGACACAATCAGAAAACCCCAATTCTAGCGCCTGCGCTTTAATCCAGGCTTTTAGCTCGGCTGGATCTTGTTGATAGACTTGAATTTGTGCGTAAGAATCGGGAGTTGTCATAAACCAAAGACAGGGAATAAAAAATGCAGCAACAAGTTTACCATAGCCCTGTTTATCATAGCCAAAGTATTCAAGCATGGGAGCAGCGTTGGTTTCAGCAGCAAAATAGTTCCTATGGTTTGATGCAGCAGGTGGCTTGGTCAGTCACACAGCGTCTGAGTGTGCTATTTAAAGAAAAAAATATACAGAAAATAGCGGTGTGTTGTGGTCAGGGCAATAATGCTGGTGATGGTTATCTGATTGCAAAATATTTAAAACAGGCCGGTTTCGATGTAGATATTTATGCGGCTGAAAAAGGTCAATCAGTGGACTTGGCCAAAGCTTGGCAAGAAGCGCTGGATGCTGGATTGAAAGTAGGGCCGCATTTTCAGTTTAAGCATGAATATGACGCTTATATCGATGCCTTATTTGGCATTGGTTTAAATCGTGAGCTGGATGCGAACTGGCAATCCATCATCCAATTGATCAATGACCAGAAAGGTCTCAAAATCGCGGTTGATATACCGAGTGGACTGCATGCCAATACCGGTCAGCCTTTGCCTATTGCGGTTAAAGCGGATTTTACGTATACGGTTTTGGGCTTAAAGGCAGGACTGTTTACCGGACAAGCTAAGGAATATGCCGCTAAGGTTGAACTGATTTCTGCCATTCCAGTTGATGCCGAACTGCAACCAGTTGCCAAACTTTCCTCACAGCAGATTAAATTACCGAAACGTGAAGCCTTTGGTCATAAAGGCAGTTATGGTCATGTGCTGGTGGTGGGGGGGCATGCTGAAATGGGCGGAGCAGTGATTATGGCAGCAGAAGCGGCATTTGCTGCCGGAGCAGGTAAGGTCACCATTGTCTGTGATGCGAAACACCATACCGCCATTTTGTCTCGTGCGCCGAATATTATGCTGCGTGATATTAATGCTCTCAACATAGAGCAGCGCACAGCCTTAATTCAGCAGGTCGATGCAGTCTGTTTTGGTATGGGCATGGGACGTGATCAATGGGCAAAAGAGCAATATCAGGCATGGTTTGATTTAATTCGAAATTCAGACTTAGACATTGTTTTAGATGCAGATGCATTGTGGTTTTTAGCCAAACAGCCGCAACAATTAAATTCTAAAACTTACAGTACACCGCATCCGGGTGAAGCGGCAACTTTACTTGATTGTAAAACCTTGGACATTGAAACAGATCGGATTCAAGCGATTCATGCCTTAAGGCAGAAGTATGGTGGGCAATGGGTGCTGAAAGGCTCAGGTAGCCTGATTCTGGAACAACAGCTGTATATTTGCACTGCCGGGAATGCGGGTATGGGAACAGGCGGCATGGGGGATGTGCTGGCCGGGATGATTGCCAGTCTAAAGGCACAATTTGCTCAATCCATTCATTTGCATGAAATTGTGACGCTGCATGCACTGGCAGGGGATGAACTGGCCAAAAACGGCGAACGTGGTTTGCAGGCGCAGGACATGAAACATGCAATTTATCAGGTGGTTAATCGTGAAGGCGGCTAATCTGTCTGCAATCAAGCTGAAAATTTCAGGCCAAGTGCGAGGTGTGGATTAGCGCTACTGGTTTGCTGAGCAGGCTGTGGCACTCGATTTAAAAGGCTAGGTGAAAAATTTAAGTAGTGGCGAAGTGGAGGCTGTTATTGTTGGCGCAGATTCACCGCTTCAGGAAATCATTGCACAAAGTTGACAAGGGCCTGCTTGTGCAATCGGACAAGCAATTATTCCGGAGCCTCTGCAATCCGATTTAGGTATTCAAGGCTTTAAAATACGGCGCTAAACATTAACGACGACGGCTGCTGACCCGACTGCGGCCACGTGCCATGCCGCCCAAAGCATTGAGTACCGCCATTTTACTCATACTGCCCGAGGCATGTGCATGACAAATGGCAGCCGCCAGTGCATCGGCAGCATCCTGTTGCGGTTTGATGCTGAGTTTTAAAATATTCATCACCATCATCTGTACCTGCTCTTTATCGGCAGCGCCATAACCCACTACAGACTGCTTGATCTGGCGCGCCGTATATTCAGCAACTTTTAAATCCAGATTGACCAGCGCGGCAACAGCAGCACCACGGGCCTGACCCAGTTTCAAGGCAGAATCCGGATTTTGTGCCATAAAGACCTGTTCTACTGCGGCTTCTGTCGGGCCATAAAATTTTACAATCCGCTCTACACCGGCAAAAATTCGTTTTAAACGTTCAGGCATTTCCGTGGTTTCTGTGCGGATCGTACCGGCATCGACAAAAGTCAGTTTGGAGCCGTCTTTTTCGATAATTCCGTAACCGGTTAAACGAGAACCGGGGTCAATCCCAATAATTAATGACATGCCTGCACTTTAAAAATAGAATAATGCCCATATTGTTACATAAGCGTATCAAAAAAGCTTGATCCTGATGAAGCAGTTGATTACATCATCCTATTATTTATTTTACTGAGATTAGATTAATTTTCATGAAATTATTTCTTATTATCCTTGCAGGCTTAATCCTAGAAGTATTTGTCTGGATTGGCGTGGGTGACCTCGTCGGGAGCATGTGGTACGTATTTTTCTGGTTTATCGCTGCATTTTTTATTGGTATGAACCTGATCCGTAAATATTCGGCCGGTGTGATGCCACAGATGCAGCAAATGCAAATGGGGCAGATGAATGCAGATCCTGCATTAACAGGAAATTTACCTAAAATTTTAGCAGGCTTTTTCCTGCTTCTTCCTGGCTTAATTAGCGATGTACTGGCGGTATTAATGCTGATTCCAGCCGTGCAGCAGGTATTTAAAGCTGCCATGATGAAGGCGATGATGAAACGTCAGCAGGCCATGATGGAAAAAATGATGGGCGATATGGGGGGTGCGCAAGGCCAGAACCCCTTTGCCGAGATAATGCGTCAAATGCAGGATATGCAAAACCAGCAAGCAGGTCGTGGTGATTCAACCATCATTGATGGTGAAGCGCGTGAAGTGAAGCCTGAAGCGAAAAAAATTGAAATGAAAGATATCAATCCAAAATAAGATATTCATCTGCAAAGTTCAAAAGGTTATATTTAAGCCGAATCTGATGATTCGGTTTTTTATTGGAATATTCTCATTAGTTTGAACAAACGTTATAATCATTTTTTATAATTTAACGCTATTTTAATGTCTCTGCTTTTTACCATCTGCCTTCTGCATTTTGTTGCTCAACTAAGTCCTGGCCCTGATGTTCTACTGATCGCCAAAAGTGCTGCATCTACCACACGCCAAAATGCCCTGAAAATTATTGCAGGTATTTCGGCCGGTATTGTCGTGTGGGTGGTACTGACACTGGCCGGATTTACCGTTTTAATCGAGCAGTTTCCATGGGTCCAGCAGGTCTTGATGCTGCTCGGTGGAATATTCCTGGCAAAAATGGGCTGGGCAATGCTCAAAGGTGGTGTGCGCAGTTTTAGGAATAAACATCAGCCCGAAGATGATTCCAATGAACTGGCACAACCCAAAAATTACTTTATGTTGGGTCTATGGACCAACCTCTCTAATCCTAAAACGCTGATCTATTTTAGCAGCGTATTTTCACTGGCACTGAGTTCGTCAGCCTCGGAATATCTGAAAGCACAACTCGCGGTGATTATTCCCTTGCAGACTTTTATCACTTTCGCTTTACTCATGTTGCTGATTTCACAGCCGAAAATTAAAGCTCTGTATCAGCGTTCAGGGAGTTATATTGATATCGTTTCAGGCGGGCTATTTTTACTCTTTGCGTTATGGTTATGGTATGACGCGCTTATTTTGATGAATTAACTGGATGATCATCCAAAGTGGATTCGGTGGATATAAGTGAAGAAGACACTAAATTTTCTTGTGTTTTAACCGCTGTTTGATAGCGATTGGGTCTTAAGCTGGTTTCGGTATTTTCAGAACCCTGATAGCTGCGGCTACGGTTGGCACGCTCGCGTAATCCACCTTTTTTAATTAACTGAACCATTGCATATCTCCCATTCCAAGATCTGCTATTGTAAATCAAATCTGGCAGCTATGAATCGGTTTTTCTGTATAGCGATACTGGTATTAAAGCACCATAAAAAAAGACCTGTTTTTCGGAACAGGTCTCTCAATCAGAGCTAAATAAAATTAACGAAGGCCTTTATTTTCTTCTTGTAAAACATCGAGTATAGAGTGTTGTACGGGAACTTCTTGTTGTTGTGATTGCACATAGACGTGTACCACTTTAAATACGATCGCTGTAGCAAGACAGGCCACCAGACACAAAATCCAGAAGCCAAAAGGACTGCGAATATGATGCGAACCGCAATCTGGACATGATTTTTCTGTAGATTTCACTACTTTTTCGCAGCAGGCACATTGATATTGGTAGTGCATTGTTCTTCTCCCAGGATGTTATCCTTTTTTATTCTTCGATCATGAAAGATGATTTATCACCCTATCATAGGAGAGCTTTCGCAGGCTTGCAATACGAGATTATCGACAGTTACAGACCATCTATACAGAATCAAAATTAATGACATGCTTATGACAAGATTAGCAAGAAGATGAATGGACGCAGTGCTTATAAAATATACTTAATCTAAACAGGTAGTTATTGAAAAATAAAGCCCGCTTCAAGCGGGCTTTATTAGGGTTTTGTTAAGGATTACTGACCTGAACGGATGATGTAATCAAATGCAGACAGTGATGCTTTCGCGCCTTCACCTGTGGCAATGATGATCTGCTTATACGGAACAGTAGTACAGTCACCTGCTGCAAATACACCTTTCACATTGGTTTCGTTGCGTTCGTTAATCAGGATCTCACCACGGTTGGTCAGCTCAACTGGGGTTTCTTTCAGGAAGTCCGTATTTGGCAACAAACCGATCTGCACGAAGATCCCTGCAAGTTCAACTGTATGCTCTTCATCCGTAGCACGGTCTTTGTATTTCAGTGCAGTCACTTGTGAACCGTCACCCACCACTTCAGTCGACAAGGCATTTTTAATCACCGTGGTGTTTGGCAGGCTTGTTAATTTGTCTTGCAACACCTGATCCGCACGCAGTTTAGTATCAAATTCGACCAAAGTCACATGCTCTACAATCCCTGCAAGATCAATCGCAGCTTCAACACCTGAGTTACCCCCACCGATTACCGCAACACGTTTGCCTTTAAACAATGGACCATCACAGTGTGGGCAGTAGGCCACACCACGGGTTTTGTATTCCTGCTCACCCGGAACGTTCATTTCTCTCCAGCGTGCACCTGTAGACAGGATGACCGTTTTCGATTCCAGTTTGGCACCATTCTCTAAAGTGACTTCAACCAAGCCATTTGCAGTCTCAGAAGCACCTTTGATGTTGGATACACGTTGCAGGTTCATGATGTCGACACCGTATTCACGTACATGTGCTTCCATTTCAGCAGCAAACTTGGGACCTTGAGTTTTTTGAATCGATGTATAGTTTTCGATGTCCATGGTGTCCATGACCTGACCACCCATGCGTTCAGCCACGATACCTGTTTTAATGCCTTTACGTGCAGCATAGATGGCAGAGGTATTGCCCGCAGGGCCACCACCAATCACCAGTACATCAAAGGCATCTTTAGCATTGAGCTTTTCAGCCTCTTTTGCTGCAGAGTTGGTGTCCAGTTTCGCCACGATTTCTTCCAAAGTCATACGACCTTGACCGATATGCTGGTTGTCCTGGAACACCATTGGAACTGCCATGATTTTGCGTTCTTCCACTTCATCCTGGAAGAATGCCCCATCAATCATGGTGGCTGTTGTGCCCGGGTTGTAAATTGCAATCAGGTTTAAGGCTTGAACCACATCCGGACAGTTATGGCAGCTGAGTGATACAAATACATCAAAATCAGATTTGATTCCTAAGCCTTTAATCGACTCTAAAACTTCAGCAGATACTTTCGGTGCATAACCAGAGCTTTGTAGTAAAGCCAGAATCAGTGAGGTGAATTCATGCCCCATTGGCAGACCTGCGAAGTAGACCCGTGGTTCTTCACCTGCTTTGGCAATACCGAAACTTGGTACACGTTGGTTCTGGCCATCAAAACGTGCAGTGACTAAATCAGATAATGCAGCCACTTCCTCAACCAGTTCTTTGATTTTTGCAGATTTGTCGGAATCATTTAAAGTCGCCACCAGTTCAATCGGGCTTTCCAGACGTTCGAGTAGTGTTTTTAATTGAGCTGAAGTATTTTGGTCTAACATGGCTAACGTCTCCAAAGGAATAAATATTTATTTGATAAAGCGATATTAGTGCATAAATCAAAATAGGTGAAACAGTTTGTTTTTATAGTATCGATCGGAATTACTGATTTATTGAAAAATGCATCATTAATTTCAGATTTTTATATGGCGTTAGAATAAGAATTTTCAAGTAATTTAACTTGATATTTGCTTAATTCAGTTAGTATTAGGCATCTATAACAGGAGGGCTGAATCATGGAATTACAGCGCGGAATTTATCAGCATTATAAAGGGCAGCTTTATCAGGTATTACATGTCGCCACGCACAGTGAAACTGAAGAAAAGCTGGTGGTTTATCAATGTCTCTATGGGGATTATTCGATTTGGGTGCGCCCTTTAACAATGTTCACTGAAACCATTACCACCAACGATGATCGTGAAGTGGAACGCTTTAAATTAATTCAGGCGCTTTAAGCTAAAAGGCTCAGGGAGGGGCTATGCTAAATCCAGATGAATTTGAAAAATTCATGCATGAATTATATGAAAAATTTCATATGCATGATCTCAAGCAGACAGATCGACTGCAACGATATCGCAATATAGAACCAGAATCAGGTCGATTTTTATCCACGTTGATTCGTGCCCAGCAAGCCAAAGATATTTTGGAAATTGGTACATCCACAGGCTATTCGACTTTATGGCTAGCTGAAGCTGCTCAGCATACCCAAGCAGTGATAACCACACTGGAAATAGATAAAGCACGTGTCACTCAAGCGAAACACTATGCAAATACATTGGGTTTTGAACATCTTATTGATTTTCAAGTGATGGGATGCGCAGCAATATCTAGAAGCTTCACAGCAACAGTTTGATTTTATTTTAATGGATGCTGAGCGCGATGCCTATCTAGGCTATTGGAAGCATTTGGCTCGATTACTCAAGCCAAAATGTGGGATGCTTGTGGTGGATAATGTCATTTCACATGCAGCAGAAGTGGAAGAGTTTATTCAGCTGATTCAGCAAGATCAGCGTTTTATCATCAGCATTGTACCGATCGGTGCGGGTCTGCTGATGGTCGGATATCGTGAATCGCATTAGTTTTAATCCATACAGACTTTATTGAAATGTAAATTATATTCAAGATATTTATGTACGAAAGCAGCTTTATCTTCACGTCTGAGCAGGTTGTCATAAATAAATTCGGGTACAGGATGATAGAGTTCCGTATGGCCATTACTATAAACGATTTTCAGGTGGCGGCTTGAGGGATTATATTTCCATGAAATCACTGTAAGCAGTTTTTGCATATGCGTTCCTCCACTGAATATTTATTTTCTTATCATTTGAACTTATGCCATGCCGTGCTGTAGATGTATAGCTATATTGTAAGAATGGGCAGAGGATTGTAAGAAAATAGCTGCAGCGAGAAATTAAAACTTATTCAGCGCAGTTTGATAGATCGCAAAGAAATAGACGATTCAAGCAATTTCGGGATAAATACACACACTCAATCTGCGTGTAAACATTACTTCTAAAATAAATAAATCAAATCAAAAG
>NZ_CP078068.1:600018-628007 GCF_019195275.1 Acinetobacter sp. F9 | reverse complement strand
TGCTTTTAAATTTCTATCGCTTTTTAATCTGTTTATTTGCACTTATAAGTGCGGGACTTATAGGTCTGGGGATTAATTTTAATGATAAATTTTTTTTCGGAGTATCTTGTTTATTTTTTATTGCTGGAGGTCTTACTTTCCTTGAATACAGGAATAGGAATGTTGACCCATTTAGAAAGCTTTGAAATAGCCGAATTGATCAATTTTATTTAAGTCGATGTTGTGAATTAGACACATCGACTTAAACCGAAACTTAGCTTTTAACTCTTATTTTACTTGTAATTCCCCGAAACCTTCACATAATTCTGCGCTGAATAAGGCAAAAATGCTTTTTCTTTATCTGTCAGCGGACGCACTTTTTTCACAGGGCTGCCCACATACAAATAACCACTTTCCAAAACCTTATTCGGTGGAACAAGCGAACCTGCACCAATCATTACATCATCTTCAACAATCACATCATCCAGAATAATCGTACCAATACCGACCAAAACACGATTGCCAATGGTACAACCATGTAGTTTGACATGATGGCCAATGGTGACATCTTCACCAATAATTAAAGGCGAACCTTCAGGCTTATCGGCTTTCTTATGGCTGACATGCAACATCGAGTGATCTTGTACATTTGAGTTTTTACCAATCCGAATATGATTCACATCACCCCGAATTACGGCAAAAGGCCATACCGAAACATTTTCAGCCAAAACCACATCGCCGACCACAATTCCCATCGGATCGACATAACAGGAAGCATCAATCTGTGGGGTCATATCTAAATAAGAACGAATATTTTGGCTCATAACGATCTGTCCGATAAATGATGAAGGATCATGTGCATAGTATAAAATAAAAAGCACCCATCTGAATGAGTGCTTTGGTCTTAGTCCAAGACTGAAATGGTCTGTTTAGACTTAGAACAAGTTGCTAAAGAACTGTTTGATATGGTCGAGCATACGCGCGAAGAAACCCGCTTCTTCCACTGCATTCAAAGCCACAAGAGGTTTTTCTGAAATGACTTTACCATCCAGAGTCGCAACATATTTACCGACAACTTGCCCCGGTTGTAATGGTGCAGTCAGTTTCGGTTGAACCACCAGCTGGGTTTTAATCGCATTGGCCTGACCTTTAGGCATGGTCACATTAAAGTTTTCAGCAAGTCCGATTTGAACTTCATCTTCCTTACCAAACCAGACTTTGGCTTTAGCAAGTACCTGTTTAGCTGGTTGAACATTTTTGGTTTCGAAGTTCGCATAACCCCAAGCCAGCAATTCACGTGTCTGCGTTGCACGTTCCTGCATGGTAGGTGCACCAAAAATAACTGAAATCAAGCGAGTAGGGCCACGTTTAGACGACGTGGTCAAGCAATACCCTGCTTCATTGGTATGACCTGTTTTTAAGCCATCTACACTTGGGTCGGTATACAGCAGGGCATTACGGTTACCTTGCTTGATGCCATTAAAGGTAAATTCTTTTTCAGCATAAATCGGATAATACTTGGAACTGTCTTTAATGATGTGCTGTGCCAGCGTTGCCATATCTTTGGCAGTCGAATAATGACCTTCAGCAGGCATACCGGTTGAATTGATAAAGCTGGTATTGGTCATGCCAATACGTTTGGCTTCCTGATTCATCATATGTGCAAAGGTACCCTCGTTCCCTGCAATATGTTCAGCCATGGCTTTCGATGCATCATTCCCTGATTGAATAATAATCCCGCGAAGCATTTCAAGTGCAGTTGCCGTACCATTTAAAGGTACATACATACATGATTCCGCGCTACTGCCGCGACACCATGCTGACTCGTTCATGCGCACTTGTTCATCTTCAGTGAGTTCACCGCTCAATAGTTTTTGTTCGATGATGTAGCTGGTCATCATCTTGGTCATTGAAGCAGGGGCTAATTTTTCATTTTCATTTTTTGAAGCGAGAAGTTGCCCTGTCTCATAGTCCATTAGCACGTAGGATTTATTATTCAATTCTGGTGGTGCAGATAGGACAGTTGCTGCAAAGCTAAAACTAGGAACTAATAATAATGCAGCAAGGGCAGTTTTTTGGGTCATTTCTAGTGGGTTCCTATATCTTGATGTAAGCACGAAGAGCCTAGCATTTTAGGATAAAGCTAGGCGGACTTCTATGGGAAACCCGGTCTTATTTCAAAAGTATTGTAAGTAATCGGCAGAAAAGCAGGTTAATTGTTATAGGTGGTTAATTCATTACAAATCACCTGATTTTTTTTCTTGCCAGCTTTCTTGGCATCAGATTGTGCTTCAGCCAGAATACTGCGGAAATCGTTCTGTTGAACCATCTGGTTTAAGCTTGCAACCGGATTGCGCTGACCTGGCATATATTCAGTCACCAGCTTGGTATAGCCCTGATTGAACTGTGACTTGTCTTTAACCATGCTCGGGCAGATTTCTGAAAGAACATAAATCGCAGCCAGTTCCTGCTTGGTCACTTGCTGGGTTGGTGTGACATTGATATTTTCATTGGCTGCAAATGCAGAGGTGCCTAAAAGAGTCGCGGCAGAAGCTGCACAAAGTGTCATGGCTTGAAGTAATGGATATTTCATTAAAAAACTCAAAAAATAGATTTAGAACAATAATTTGCCTAGCTTAAACTTATTTTTGAAATTGAAAAGTGGGAAAATGTAGCGAAGCTGTAGAATTATGAAGAAATCTGTAAGAGAAAATAAGACGATGTTTACACCGTCTTATTTGAAGATTTATCTAGCTTAGCCCTGGTAATCCAGAATCTCTTCGCATACGGTTTTTTGTTCGTCAGTACTGGTTTGTTTTGCACCCTGACGAGCTTCTTCCAGTAAAGATTTATATTCGCTATCTGCCTGTAGTTTTTGATAGCTCATGCCTTTATCTGAGTAGTCTGCAAGATAAGACTGGATGAGAGTCTGAATAATGCTGTCTAATTTTGCATTTTGGCCAATCATAGCCGGGCAAACCTCAGCCATGACTTGTGCCGATGCGATGTCTTCTTTCACAATGGTATTGTTTTCGTCAACAGTCAGCTCGCTCGCCATAACTGAAGGAGAAACAGATACTGCCAGGCTTAAAGCGAAAGCACTAAATAAAGAGAATTTTTTAATCATCTTGAGCCACATATTTTAAAGATGGATGTCGAGCAGTAAATATATATAATTCCAGCACTAATACAATTAAATGTCCTAACCAGTCATTTTTTAGCGCGACGAGATTTTTCAGTGAATATTTTAGTTTCAAATGATGATGGTGTGTTTGCACCGGGTATTCAAGCATTGGCACAGGCTCTAAAACCTTTGGGGAGGATTGTTATTGTAGCGCCAGAAAGTGAGCGCAGTGGTTACTCCAGTGCTTTGACTCTGGACCGACCTTTACGCCCGATTCAGACTTCTCTCGATGTCTGGGCTGTCAATGGTACTCCGGCAGATTGTGTTTATCTGGCTATGAACGGCCTGTTTGACTTTGAATTTGATCTGGTGGTCAGCGGTATTAATAGTGGTGCCAATCTGGGGGATGATGTCTTGTATTCCGGTACAGTCGGGGCAGCCTTTGAAGGTCGCTTAAGTAAACATCCTGCTATTGCGGTGTCATTGAGTGGGCCGAATGTACGCAGCTATCAACACCCTCAGGATTATCAGCTGGCTGCCAACTGGGTACATGATTTTATTGCACGCGGTTTGCCGGTTCTTCCTGAGCGTCATATTTTTAATATCAATATTCCGGATATGGCTGAATTACAGGGTGAAAAAGTGACTTATCAAGGCCGCCGCCGTCAGTCGAAGCCCATCACCAGTCATGTTGACCCACGTGGTCGTCAGGTGTACTGGATTGGACTGTCTGGAGAAGCAGTAGCAGAACCCAAGCAAGGGTTGAGCGAGATTGACTCGGACTTCTTTGCTGTGGCCAATGGCTATGTCAGCATTACTCCGATTCAGATGGATGCCACCAACTATGAGGTTTTGCGGAATCTTCAAACACAATTGGCAGAAAATGCGTTCTCAGTGTTATAACTTTGTGAAAAACTCGCGATTGCAAGTATATTGCAGTAAAACTTTGCTAATCTTAACGGGATTTTGCAACCGTATAGATCTTAGAGAGGAAGATAATGTTCTTGGTGTTACCGAAATGTGTTGTTGCTTCGCCTGCAGCCCTGATTAAAACCCTAGTTTTATCAACCGTTGTTATTTCTACAGGAGTAATCACCGGTTGTGCCACCAAACCTCAAGTAAATAATGCGACGCGTTATGCGACAGCTCCTGATTTCTATACGGTACGTTCAGGAGATACATTGAGTGGGATCGCAGCACGTTATGGACTGAACTATATCAGTGTTGCCGAGATGAATGATATTGCTGCACCTTACCGGATTTATGTGGGACAGTCGATCCGCCTGAAAAATAATACCGTACGTCGCAGTACCAGCACGCAGGCAGTGACTCAGGCAGCCCCTATCCAGCGTCAAACGATTGCAGTACCAACACCGGCCCCAGTTACACCAGCGACCACCGTGCAGACTACACCGCGTGTGAGCACGCCGGCGCCAATGACACCCGTCTCTACTGCCGCGGGTTTAGGTTGGGTAAAACCGTCTAATGGCCCAGTTTTGCAGCAGTATAATCTGGCATCTAATATCAAGGGCACACGCTATAGCGGCAATGTCGGTGATCCGGTGTTTGCAGCAGCAGACGGGCAGGTGGTTTATGCCGCAGATGGCCTGAAAGAATATGGCAATCTGGTGTTGGTGAAGCATATTAATGGCTATATTACGGCTTATGCCCATAACAGCAAACTGGATGTAAAAAGCGGACAGAATGTAAAAGCGGGGCAAAAAATTGCAGAAATGGGTTCAACTGGTACAACGCGAACCATGCTTGAATTTCAGGTGCGCTTAGACGGCAAACCGATTAATCCAACTACAGTTTTACCAAACAATTAAATAAATAATGCAAAACGTGAATTTCGCCGTATAATACAATAAGTTGCTTTTATCAAATGATGAGGCATCTCATAAGTTTAGAGGGAAATTTATGTTAGATCAACTTCGAGCAATGGGTGTTTTTGCTTGTGTTGTAGAAAAAAACTCGTTTAGCGGTGCTGCCCGTGAATTAGGGATTACGACCAGCGCCGTGAGTCAACAAATTCGCTCATTAGAACATGATATGGAAGTGGTACTTTTAAATCGTTCAACGAGAAAGTTAAGTTTGACGGAAGCGGGACAAGCTTTTTTCTACAGTTGCCAGGAAATGCTATCTGCTGCAGAGCGCGGTAAAGTCCGAATCAATGAATTACGCGATGATCTTGTGGGTGAACTGCGCATTGTCGCTTTGCCAGAATTGTGCGCGAATCATGTGATTCCTGCACTTTCTCACTGGATGTCCGCACATCGTGGCCTGGCAGTACATCTGGAAACCAATAATCATGAGGTTGATTTGTTCGATGGGCGTATCGATATCGCCTTAAGATTTGAACAGAAAAATGATGAGCACAATCTTCAGGTGGTGCCATTGATGCAGATTGAGCAAATTCTGGTGGCGACACCGAGTTATATTAATCAGAGTACCATTATTTCACGTCCTGATGATCTTAAAAATCATGATGTGCTGCCTTTGACCCATATCAAAAATCATCAGTATTTCCAGTTTCAAAATGTCAATACTGCAGAAAAAGCCGATTTTGAATTGAAATCCCGTTTCAGTACCAATAATGGTCTGGTGGCAAAATCGATGTGCTTGCAGGGCAATGGGATTGCCAAGATTTTATATCTCGATGCGAAAAAAGACTTACTGAATGGCACTTTGGTTGAAGTTTTGCCTGAATGGCGACTTCCACCGATTACACTATATGCAGTCATGCCGAAACGTGAGCAACAACCGACAAAAATTCTTCGTTGCCTAGATACATTGAAACAATATTTTGACCAGATTTCTGGTGGGCGTATTTTACAAGCCGCATCATAAGATACAGAATATAAAAAAGCCGCTTTCAAGCGGCTTTTTTGTTTTTAAGCGCAGGGTTTAGGCCAAAAAAGCGTTGATCATTTTCACTAAACGCTCAATCAGCTGATCAGCCTGTTCCTGAGTAATGTTCAGGGTAGGCAACAGGCGAACCACATTACCGGCAGTCACATTGATGATGGTTTTGTATTCATCACGTGCAATTGCGACCAGCTCAGTACATTCTTTCGGTAATTCAATTCCGATCATCAGACCGAAACCACGCACGCTCACATTTTGATCGGCCAGTTTGTTGCGTAGCTGATCCACGATATAAGCGCCTTTTTCCGCAGCATTGGCGACGATATTTTCTTTTTGCATAATATCGAGAATGGTGTAGACCACACGTGAACCCAAAGCTGTACCACTATAAGTCGAACCATGATTACCGGCAGTTAATACACCTACACCACGACCTTGAGTCATGACGGCACCAATCGGGAAACCATTACCCAAGCCTTTGGCTGTGGTCAGTACATCAGGAATAATGCTGGTGTGCTGATAAGCAAAATATTTGCCCGTACGGCCATTCCCGGTTTGCACTTCGTCTAGCATCATCAACCAGTTGTGCTGGTTACAGATTTGACGAATTTCTTCGAGATAGCTGAAACCTTGAGGTGCGGTATTTACACCACCTTCACCCTGAATGGGCTCAACTAAAATGGCTACGATATCCGGATGATGAAGCGCTGCCTCTTCAATCGCTTCGAGATCACCAAAAGGTACACGAATAAAACCTTCGACCAGCGGGCCAAAGCCTTCCTGAACTTTTTTATTGCCTGTTGCAGAAAGGGTGGCCATGGTACGGCCATGGAAAGAACGATCCGCCACAATAATTTTGGGTGAAGCAATGCCTTGCATATGACCGAATTTACGTGCAATTTTGATTGCACCTTCATTTGATTCTGCGCCACTGTTGGAGAAGAATACTTCTTCCATACCCGCGACTTCGGCCAGTTTTTGTGCTGCCGCAGTTTGCCAAGGCACTTCAAACAGGTTGCTGGTATGAATCAAGGTCGCAGCCTGATCAGCAATTGCTTCGGCAATGACTGGATGCGCATGACCCAGACCACATACTGCAATTCCGGTTAATGCATCTAAATACTCTGTACCATCTTCGGTATAAAGATATGCACCTCGTCCTCGGACAAAGCTGATCGGTTGACGGCCAAATACAGGCATCAAGTGAGAAGGTTGATCAGTTTGTACCGGTGCGAGGGTAATATTATTCATGACTAACTCTTAACTGTTAGGTGGAAAGAAAAACTTATATAAGCAAAAACCCGCTCAGATTTAAAGGGTAATTGTAAATAAAATTGGAATTATTGCTTTAGACATACTGTTTTGTCTGGATTTGGGTATAATGCCAGACAGATGAGTTGAGGATTTATCAATGACTGAACAAGCACGCGATACCGAAGCGTTAATTCGTGACCAAATTGCTAAACATGCAGTACTTCTTTATATGAAAGGCACACCGCAATTTCCACAATGTGGTTTTTCTGCACGTGCAGTAGAAGCACTCAGTCAGATTGGTCGTCCGTTTGCTTATGTAAACATTCTGGAAAATCAGGACATTCGTGCGATGTTACCACAAATCGCCAACTGGCCGACATTTCCACAGCTTTGGATCAATGGTGAATTGATCGGTGGGAGCGATATCATGCTCGACATGTTCCAAAAAGGTGAATTAAAGCCTTTGGTTGAACAGTACAGCCCGGCAGCTGATGCTTAATTAAGGTTTAAATTAGGCCAGATGTTAAAAAAGCGCTTCATTGAGAAGCGCTTTTTTATTGCTATTTTAAAGATAGAGCAACGACCGGATTAATCTTCTGTTGCTGCATTTGGCTTTTGGGCTATTGCATGACCTGCTTCAAGTTCAATTTGTGGCTCAACAATTTGCTTCTTGTCTTTTTTCTTCTTCTTTTTTTTCTTTTTCTTCGGTAATTCGACCAGCTCACCACCATCTTCAATCGCTTGCCAGTAATCCAGCTGTGCCATCACCGCGGCATAGATTGAATTTTTGCTATAGCGACCTTTTTTATCCAAGGTGCCGACCGGACGCGCCATCAGGATTTCCAGCGCCTGATCAATGGTATCAATCGCATGAATATGGAACTGACCTTCTTCGACAGCAATGGTGACATCTTTACGCAGCATCAGATGCTGCATATTCTGACGTGGAATAATCACGCCCTGTTTGCCGGTCAGACCTTGCAGCTTGCAGGCATCAAAGAAACCTTCAATTTTGGCATTGACACCGCCCACTGGCTGTACTTGTCCCAACTGGTTCATGGAGCCGGTAATGGCCCAGGATTGATCAATCGGTAACTGGCTAATCGCAGAGAGCAGGGCAGACAGTTCCGCGACTGTGGCACTGTCACCATCGACCTGACCATAGCTTTGTTCAAAGGCCAGCGCCGCAGAGAAGTGCAGGGTCTGTTCACGACCAAAATGTGCTTTCAGGAAAGACGACATCAATAACACGCCTTTGGCATGCAAGGAGCCACCGAGTTCCACACTGCGCTCAATGTCGAGAATGTCACCACCCCCTTGATACACCGAAGCAGTCAGACGTGAAGGAAGGCCAAATTCGACATCGGCATAATGAATTACTGATAAAGCATTAATCTGTCCCAGACGATGGTCACGGGTTTCGATTAGCTGTGTACCACGGGTCAGATCCTGCCAGTACAACTCACGTAAATAGCCTAAGCGATATTTGCGATGATCGAGTGCGGTATTGATATGTTTTTCCGAGACCATCTTGTCACCGGCCTGAAAGGCATGATGATGCGCTTCACGAATCAGGTCACCCAAGGTCAGGGCATGTAATGATAATGAACTTTGGTCTTCGGCCTGACGGCTGGAATCTGTGAGCAGTGCAGCCAAAGCAGAACGGTCAAAAGGCAATAATTTATCCGATTGCACATAGTCGGCAATCAGCTGCATATAGGCCTGCTCGTTGTCGTCATTACGTTGTAATGTATCGGTAAAATCAGCACGGATTTTAAAGATGCTGCCCAGCTCCGGTTCAAGCTCTAGAATTTCATAATAAATTTCAGGCTCGGCCAGCAAGATCACTTTAATGTTCAATGGAATCGATGCCGGTTCAATTGAAATACTGCCGGTCAGCGTGATCATATGCTCAAGCGAAGACAGTTTTAAATGCCCGGATTTAAGCGCACGCTTCAAACCTTGCCATGCATAAGGCTGTTCCAGCAATTGTTCCGCTTCCAGCATCAGAAAGCCGCCATTGGCTTTATGCAACGTTCCGGGACGAATCAGGGTGAAGTCCGTGGTGATCGTGCCATTTTGGGTTAGCTGTTCCACATGACCGAGTAAATTGTAATGTGTTGGAAAATCTTCAAAGATGACTGGCGCACCGCTATTCGGCTTGTGGGTAATAATCACGTTGGCCTGATAACGTGCCGGTACGCGGCTGAATAGTGCCGGGGTGAAATCATCCTCTTCCTGTTCCAGCACGATTTCGACATTATTGATAATATCTTCGGCATAATATTTTAGATAATGTTCCAAGCCTTGCACATGTTTGAACTTGGATAAAATCTGTTCTACACGTGGCACCACCACCTGTTTGGCAATATCACGATTCAGAATCTGAACACGGTCGCGTGCATCATCTTCCAGATCACCCAGATGCAAACCCAGACGCTCCAGTTTTTTGTCCATATAGCGCATATTGGTTGCCAATTCGGCCCGATCCTGATTGCTCAGCGCATTCAGATCTTCCTGAGTCATTTCCTGTAATTTGTCATCAATCAGATGTACGGGAACAAAGCAGTGTTCATCGTGTCGCGAGATCAGTTTCAGATCGAGTTCTGAACCTTCTTTGGTGAGTTCGATCAGCGCCTGTTGCTGTTCATCGCCAGTTTCCTGGCGAATCATTTCAATGCGGTTGTGATAGGTTTCCGCGGTAAAACGGCGTTCAAGCTGTTTCAGAATGGTTTGCCAGCTTTGGTTTAACATGGCCTGAAATTTTGGACCCTGACCGGCAGGCAGCTCCAAAGCTATTGGTTGGCGCTGGTTTTGAAAGTTGTTGACATAAACCCAATCATTGGGTGTTTCCATGGTTTTGGCATGCTGTTGCAGCAGGCGCTTCACCATGGTGCGCTTGCCCAGGCCAGCCGTACCCACGGCAAAAATATTATAGCCTGAATAAGGTAAGGCAATCCCGGCCTCTACCGAAGCCCGTGCGCGGTCTTGCCCCAAGAAATTATTCAGGGGCTTGATCCGTTTGGTCGACGCCGGAATTTTTTCTAGGTTTGGAATGTGCGTCAGTTGGGTGGATTTTAAGCGGGTATGCTCAAGGGTGTTGTGAATTTCGCTTTGTTCAAATGCCGAGATAAGTAAATCTGAGCGGATATTTTCTGGTGTTGTCGTATTGTTGCTGGCGATAGAAGAATTAATTTGATCGAGTCTCTGGGTCACTGTTGAAATCCAAAACGAAATATTACGTTGATAAGCGTTAAGGTATACAGATTTGCTTGGAAAATTCAAGCGAACATGTGGCTTTTGCCAGAAAATAAAAAACCGGAAATGTGATAAATATATAAATCTTGTTGAAAGATGCGCTATTACAGGATTGAATAGCAGCAATTGGTTTTTCCGCGGAAAATAATAAAGCAATGACAACACAAACGACGGGTTGGAAATCCGCATTTACAGCATTTTTAGATCGACGTGCCTTGATCATGCTGTTCTTGGGATTTTCGGCCGGTGTCCCG
Source organism: Acinetobacter sp. F9 (assembly GCF_019195275.1). Taxonomy (NCBI): domain Bacteria; kingdom Pseudomonadati; phylum Pseudomonadota; class Gammaproteobacteria; order Moraxellales; family Moraxellaceae; genus Acinetobacter; species Acinetobacter sp. F9. The sequence goes on along the minus strand of NZ_CP078068.1, from coordinate 617,270 downwards.
ATTCTTCTGATTTTTTCCAGTCTGTCTTTATGGTTAGGTGAGGCCGGAATCAGCAAAAGTGCAGTCACTTTTTTTAGCTGGGCAGCATTGGGCTACTCGTTTAAATTCGTCTGGGCGCCGCTCATTGACGAACTGCCAGTGCCTTTTCTGACCAAGGCTCTGGGACGCCGTCGAGCCTGGTTGCTGATTGCACAGATTCTGATTGTCTGCGCCATTTCCATTATGGCTTTTTCTGATCCGGCTTTGGGCGTAACTCATTTACAGCAAATGGCGCTGGGTGCAGTCCTGTTAGGCTTTTCTGCTGCAACGCAGGATATTGTGATTGATGCCTACCGGATTGAACTGGCGGAAACCCAGATGCAGACCGTATTGGCCGCCACCTATAATGCCGGTTACCGGATCGGGATGATCGTCGCCGGTGCTGGTGCCTTGTTTCTGGCAGCCTATTTGGGAACTGCGAAAGGCAACTATATCTACGATGCCTGGAAATGGACCTATCTGGCGATGGCTGCTGTCATGCTGGTCGGTATTATCACCACACTGTCCATTCGGGAGCCGCAGGTTAACCGGGTGCGCAAACACTATGTGCGCAGTGATTATTTCCGTTTAGTCGCGGTGTTTTTTGTGGCGGTGATCAGTTTTGTCTTGAGCTATATCTATTCGGGCAATCTGGTGGCCAGCATCACCGAACAATTCGCCATTCAAGATACTTTTGCCTTATTCTGTTTTGAGGCCTTGCGCTTTATTGGCTCAGGTGCCGTCGCATTTGCTATCGGGGCAAGCTTGGTAAAATTGGGTGCGGTTAACAAGCAGATGGCCTATGAAACCTGGGTCAATCCGGTTGCAGATTTCTTTAAGCGTTATGGCTTGAAACTGGCATTGGTCTTGTTATTGCTGATCGGTTTTTATCGAGTCTCCGATATTATTGCCGGCGTCATTTCCAATGTGTTCTATCAGGACCTGAATTTCAGTAAAGAACAGATTGCCGAGGCGGTTAAAGTCTATGGAGTGATTTTCTCTTTAGTCGGTGGTTTCCTTGGCGGGCTCTTGGCCCAGAAGATGAACATCATGAAACTGATGTTTGTCGGTGCCGTACTGGCCTGTTCCACCAACCTGATTTTTATCGGCCTGGTCAAGTCTGGTGAAAAACTGGCAGCTGTGGAAGTTAAAGCCGGTAATCAGGTTTATCAGGCAGAGACCGATGAAGTGGGTTACTGGAAGCTAGATGTACCGAGTGCAGTGCTGGCGAAGAGCAAACAGCTACAAGTGTCAGCCGCTTATCTTAATACAGATAATACCAATCAAGCGCCAGTGCAGGTCAGCATGCCGTATTTGACCGCACAACAGGGCAGCACCCAGTTACAGATTCTGCCGATCACCAGTGACAATACCCTCAATGTCGCTGAACAGGACAAGACCATTGTGGTACGTGGTCAATATGTCGGTGCAGCGCTGCAACCGAATCAAAAGATTGTTTTACAAATCAATGATCAGAATCTTGAGGCAAAATTAGAAAGTGAAGGCGTATTTACTGCCGCGATTCCTGCGCAGCAACTGATTCAGTCACCCGCACATATTGTCAGTGCAGTCCTGATGCAAGATAGCCAGGCGCTTCAGCAAACCACACATGTTTATCAGGTCAATGATCAGCTCATCCCTGGCCAGAATCTGGATGTCGATATTCAGCCTTTGGCGGTGATAGATGGCAGTAGTTCCGACATGATCGAAGTCAGTGGTAAGGTCATCAAACCTTATAGCGACAAGTGGCTTTATTTTGCCATTATTGTCGATAATCTGGCTGCCGGACTTGCGGGTGCTGCATTTATTGCATTCTTGTCGAGCCTGACCAGTGTGTCATTTACCGCGGTTCAATATGCGATTTTTAGCTCACTCATGACCCTGACTCCCAAGATTTTAGGCGGATATTCGGGTACTATAGTGACCAATATTGGTTATCCGAAATTCTTCCTCATGACCACGTTAATTGGGATTCCGATCCTGATTCTGGTGGTTTGGGTCGCAAAACTGCTCGGTGAACACCAACAACAATCTGTACAGAAGGATGATTAATATGCGCATGCTGCATACCATGTTACGTGTAGGCAATCTAGAACAATCGCTCAAGTTCTATACTGAAGTACTTGGCATGACTTTGCTTCGTAAACGTGATTACGAAGAGGGCCGTTTTACCCTGGCTTTTGTCGGTTATGGCGATGAAGAAAATCACACCGTACTTGAATTGACGCATAACTGGGATACAGACAGCTATGAGCTGGGCAATGCCTATGGTCATATCGCGATTGCAGTCGATGATGCTTATAAGGCGTGTGAAGAGATTAAGGCACGTGGTGGTAATGTCGTGCGTGAAGCTGGCCCAATGAAAGGTGGCGTGACTGTGATTGCATTTGTAGAAGACCCAGATGGCTATAAAATCGAGCTGATCCAGCAAGATCAGGATGCACGTAATAACTAAGTGGGATGTAGCGTGATAGATGAAATTTATTCACGTGTAGATGAAAATATTACATCAACCTGAGTGCATAGCATGGGCCCGGCATCTGTTAAGATAGCCGGGCATTTTTTTATCGAACAATAAAACTTTAAGGGAAGAACAGCAGATGCTTAAATTGTTGGCATTGGACCGCTTTACGATATTGCTATTTGTCATGGTGCTGTTGGCCAGTGTAGTGCCTGTCTCCGGACAGGCCGCTGAAGTTTTTGGCTGGATCACGACAGGCGCGATTGCCATTCTATTTTTCCTACACGGTGCCAAGCTGTCCCGCGAAGCGGTGGTGGAGGGGATCATGCACTGGAAATTACATACTTTGGTCTTTGCACTGACTTTTGCCTTGTTTCCTATTCTAGGTTTGCTGGCCAAGCCGATTTTATTGCCAATGCTCGGGCAGGAGCTGTACTGGGGCTTCCTGTTTATGTGCTTCCTGCCATCTACCGTTCAGTCTTCGATTGCTTTTACTTCCGTCGCACATGGGAATGTGGCCGGTGCTGTCTGTAGTGCATCTTTTTCCAATATTATCGGCATGTTTATCACCCCGGTATTGGTCGCATTTTTCATTTTAGGTCAATCTGAGCACGGGTTTGACCCAACCGCTTCGATTATCCAGATTACGCTGTTGTTATTGGTACCTTTTATCTTGGGGCAAATTTTACGTCCCTGGATTTATCCAAAAATGATGAAAATGCCAAAAATCGTCAAGGTCTTCGATCAAGGCTCAATTTTACTGGTGGTCTATGGTGCTTTTAGTAGCGCCGTAGTAGCGGGACTTTGGAATGAAGTCAGTCTCAGTACATTATTGCTGTTATTGCTAGCCTGTTCGGTGCTTTTGACCCTGGTGATGCTGTTGTCGCTGTATATCCCACGCTGGCTGGGTTTTAGTCGCGCTGACCAGAAAACGGTATTTTTCTGCGGTTCTAAAAAAACCCTGGCCAGTGGCGTGCCGATGGCACAAATTCTATTTATTGGCCAGCCATTGGGCATGATTGTCTTGCCGATCATGATTTTTCATCAGATTCAATTGATGGTTTGCGGGATTATTGCCAATGTGTGGGCCAAAGAGGCTGAGTTAGAAGCAGAAGAATAATTCGCATATTAAATTCATTTCACGTATAATAATGCCCACTTGTTGTGCTTAGCTCTGACGGTATCCGTCTCGGTGGGCCAAAAGAATGGTCTGTTGTGGTGTTGATCTGCATGAACTTTGTTCCTGCTTCCTCATTTGAGAGTGATCAATAGCGATGACAGCTAAACCTTCTTGAATCTAATGGAGTAATCGACCATGCGCGCCGATATTCACCCAAAATATGAAACTTTAGTTGCGACTTGTTCATGTGGTAACGTAATCGAAACTCGTTCAGCTGCTGGTAAAGAAACACTTTACCTAGACGTATGTTCAGCTTGCCACCCATTCTACACTGGTAAGCAAAAGAACGTTGACACTGGCGGTCGTATCGACAAGTTCAAACAACGTTTTGCTGGTATGTCACGTTCTGTTAAACGTTAATACCCAAAATAAAAGAAACGGGTCTCAAGCCCGTTTTTTTGTGCCTGCCATTTGGAAAGTAACCGCATGGCAGGCATATAACTATTTAATGCTCTTGTACATCAATCAGGTGATCGAGTTTTTTCTGGAAATAATCCCCTTGAATAAAGCGGGCATCAACATTCCAGGCATTGGCGAACAGGGTCATATCATTTAATTCGCGGACCAGAATATTCAGCGGTTTGATATCATTATAGCTGGTGATTTTTTCTTGCAGCTGCTCGACTTCAGTCTCGTTATTCAGCATCTGGGTCAAGCTGGAATGCAAGCTGACACCATCTATTTCCAGCTCACGCAGCAAATTCGGACTATACATCGATTGACCAAAATCACGCAGCGCAATCAGCGCGCCATGTTCATGCAGAACACGTAGATATTTCTGTGCATCCTGTTGATTCAGCAGAATATCTTCTTCAGAGAATTGCAGGATCAGCGGATGTCGGACTTTGCTGCGAATAATCGTAATCAGCTTGGAAATAAATTCCGGGAAGCTACGGTCTTTAAAGAGTACCGCACGGTTCAAATTCACGATTAAGGTCGCATCCGGATACTGGGTAATAAAGTTGTGCAACTGTTTACTGGCTTCAACCAGAATCCAGCGATCCAGTTTAATCGACAGCTCATCATCTTCATGCAGTTCAAGGAGTGTAGAAATATCCTGCCATTTATTCTCATAAATGAAGCCGCTGGTCACTTCATAAGTATAAAGGCGGGTATCTTCTTTATCATACAACTGCTGATATTTTAAATGGATTTCACCACGATCCAGACATTCACTCAAAGCTTTCAGGATATGAGGTGTCGCCGCAGGAATAGAGCTGACTGCTGGACTGATCGCCGCAACTGTTGGGCTTTCGATTGGTGTTTCAGCCACACTAAAATCGATCTGCGGCATTTCTAGAGATGGCTGGTTGCTCAGTGAAGCAGGAATATCTAGTACAAATTCAGGTGCTACTTCTGCTTGAGGTAAAGACGTAGAGAAGGCTCGTGCAATCAGTTCATTGCAGTGCGCTTCATCATTTAAACCCTGTTCCAGAACCACATAACCCATGCGTAAATTGAGCGGGAACGAATTTTGTCCCACTGTCACTAATTGTGGCTTGCTGAGTGCATTTAATCCGATCAGTTTGGATTCAAGAATTGCTTTGGAATCTGCCTGGAACAGACCGACAAGGACGTCATATTCCAGCTTGAATAATGGAACATGGGTTTGTTCTTTGAGGAATTCTTTAACAGCTTTGAAATATCCACTAAACGTCGTCCACTCAGACTGTAGAACTTCTGGTTCATAGGAACTTAAAGAGAAAGTTACCATGGCATTTACAGGTGCGGACTGTTTGGTTATTTCACGTTTAAGGAGTTGGAAAGTACTCGGTTTTCCGGCTGGCTTCTCGGTATTGCCTGCTTGAGCCTGAGTATCAATAGTAATTTGTAGTGCATCTTCTTCAGCGCTGGATGGCAAGAATTCCAGTTTTAATGGCTTAGATGCGGCGACACGCGGATTAAGAGAGTGGATTTCAACCCGGCCTAAATCGACCTGGCCTTGAGAAATCTTTTTGAAACGTGTTTTAAAGTCGTTTAGATCAGAAGGTTGTAATAGATCTAGCAGCGGCAGGCCAATAATCTCGTCTTCACTTTGTAAGCCAAACAGTTTCAGATAGTCTGCATTGGCCTGAATATGAATCCCTTCTTGAATGGTTGCGATGGCACGATTACTATCTTCGACTAAGGATTGTGTCTGACTTTGTGCTGCTTCCAGTTCATTGAGCAAATGTTGCTGGGTCTGCGATACACGGCTAAATGACAATGCCCGAACCAGTCCCACATAAAAGCGTTCCAGGTAGTCAAAATTGAGAATGTCATAAATTCCTTTATGAATATACTGGGCATAGTGTTCAGCCTGATAGTCATCCGGTTTAAGCAAAATCATCGGCAGATGAGGCTGCTGGGAAAGACGCACCAGACTTAAGGCCTGTTCATATTTCAGATCATAAGCACGGCCAAAGATAATCAGATCCCAGTTAAAATTTAACTGTTTTTCAAAAGATTGCAAATCATCAAGCAGGACAGCATCAACCTGATAGTCATTGCTGGTCAGAAGATCACGGATTTGGTTATATCTAATTTGATTATCATCAATAATCAGTAAACGTGTTTCGGTACGTTTTAACTTTTTAGACAATAATGGATTTCTCACTTCAATGCTTCCCATAAATCATGATTTCTGCTTTCATTCATGTGCTGACCGATAAAGTTTTCTATCATTTCTTCTTCTTGATCATTCAATAATTCATAATCAAAACGGATAAAACTCTGCGTAATCAGTTGTGCTTTGGTCAGATAGATTTTTAATTCTTTCTGACCGAGGCGTAAATGAATGGTTTGTTTTTCCCTAAACATCTGTGAACCAGAGACAATCACACTGGTCGTGACCTGATCCAGTTGCGTCATTTTTACCAGCAGTGCAGGCTGATAATTGACATGATGGCGTTCGGTACGGCTATAAGCCGCGCAAGGGAATAATTCCTGAGCCAGAACTTCCAGACCAATTTCCAGACTCTTGTCGGTCGATTGCTTGATCCAGCGAATCACACCACCACGCCACTGACGCTGTGATTTTTCCTGAACCAGAATAAATTCACCGGTTTTCAGATTGGCAGGGGTAATGCCTGACCATTTAATCCGGTAACCATTGACACTAATATCCAGAACTTCAGCACTATGAATCTGTTTGGTTTCGCGATCGAGGGCCTTGATGCTGCTAAAACCACTTGGAATGGCATTTTCCATTGAGCTGACAAAACTGCTTTCACTCTGGAAATTATAATTGGCCTCAAGTTCCAGGGTCTCGTTAAAGTTTTTACCTTTGGATAGATAAAAATGTGCCACCGTCAAGCCAAAGCAGATATTGATCTGGGCTGAATATTCATAACGTTCGTGACGGCGTTCGATATTATTCGAGAGCAGATTATAGATATGAAAATGTAGTGCAGGGGTCAGGAACAGTTTTTCATTACGCGACAGATACTGGGCATTTTTGCTTTGAGTATGGGTCAAATGTTCCATCAGATTCTGGGTGGAAATATAGAAGCTTGGCTGAAAATGTTCACCCTGATGCGAATTAAAGATCGGGGGGTGATCTTTGCTGGCGTCGACTACATAGCGCGAAAGTGTGGTTTCTTTCGGCAGAATCTGCACCAGTTTGGCCCAGTCAAAACTGCATAGGTACAGCCCCTGAATTTCTGCAGGGCGAATCTGATGGGTATTAAAAATATCCAGTAAAATCAGTTGAGCATAAGCATGTGCAATATTCTGGATCTCGTGCTGGGTGCCTAAGACCTGATTGATATTGCTCTGGTAGAAATTATTTTCGATTGCACATTCAAGCAGTTGATGGGCAGCCAGCCATTGTCCCAGACCTGGCGTGCTATACAGCATATGCTGTTGATATAACAGCAGGCTGAGCTGTTGCAAAGCATAATAAATCGACACCATACGCGCGGTTTGAATGCTTTTCTTTTTGCCCAGAGAAAACAGAGAAAATTTTTGATGGGTCAGTTGATGATTACAGCGTTTGACGATATCAATATAAATTTTGGCAAAATGGCTACGCAGCAGCATGGCCAGTTCAATGATTTGATCGTTACGATCCGAAGTAATCAGCCCCTGATTGACAAAATGCTTTTCCAGACTGGTCAGAATATTTTCAAGGGTCGGATGCAAGACCTGAATCAGGTCAAAGCGCAGGGTTTCTGTGCATTTCAGCTCAGAAATTTCTAATAAGGCATTAAACAGGGATTTGGATGAATTTCCCAGTTGCAAAATTGAAATACCGGAAACCCACTCTTGCAAAGCTTTGGCAGTCGTCGGGCAAAAGCTCAGCTGATCCCGTGTGAGTTCCGTCGGTGTCTGAAAAATGTCGGACGTATGCTTGCTCATCTTTATTATTTAACTCAAAAATGTTGAAACCCCAAAAAGCGGTGTCTTATTGTTCTCGCCCGCTATTTCTCGAACCAGTTTAGGAACCAAATACCCCGGAAGGTTCGCTAAAACTTCAGTATAAATCTCATAAATGTCATCAGATGGTAAATCAAAATGATGTGCACCTTTTACTTTATCAAGTACATGTAAATAATACGGCATCACCCCGGCATCAAACAAGCGATAGCTTAAATCTGTCAAAACCTGAGCAGAATCATTCACACCTTTTAATAAAACTGTCTGATTCAGCACAGTAATCTGTTGTTGAACCAACTGGTTCAAACGCTTGCAGGTGAAGTCATCCAGCTCCGATGCATGGTTGGAGTGTACCACCAGAATAATACGTAGCCTACTGTTTTTTAACATGCTAAGTAGCTCTTCGTCCACCCGGTTAGGGATCACAATGGGAACTCGTGAATGTATTCTTAAAAATTTGAGCTGTGGTAGAGATTCTAGCCGCTCGATCCAGAGTTGCAATTTCCGGTTGGATAAGGTCAGTGGATCACCACCGCTCAGAATCACTTCATTAATATCAGGCTGGCTTTGCAGATATTGCTTGATATTGATCCAGTCTTCATTTTTAGGCAGGTTGTCCTGATAAGGAAAATGCCGGCGGAAACAGTAACGACAATGCACGGCACAGGCACCGGTCAGCGTCAGCAAGAAACGTGATTTATATTTATGTAATACGCCGGGCTGCTGATTGGCCTGCTCTTCGCCCAAGGGATCGGTAACAAATCCCGGATGATCTTCCAGCTCCAAATGATGCGGCAGGACTTGTAACAGTAGCGGGTCTAAAGGATTGCCTGGCTGCATTTTGCCGACAAAAGCACGTGGCACACGTAATTTGAACTGTTCACTGGCCAAAATGGCACCTGAGAGCAGCTGCGCCGGTGCGAGTTGCAGCAGTTCAAGCAGTTCGTGTGGATCGGTAATCAGGTCGCTAAGCTGTGATTGCCAGTTTTGTTCTTGATATAAATAATTCGTCATGCTGGAAGATTAACAGTAGAAGTGGGAGGGCAAGGCCAGAGGGTTGCAGTTTAACAGTTTGTCGAGAACCAGAATAATCTGCTGTGCGATAAAATTTGTCGTCATGACTATATGTATGTCAAAAATGATGACAGCCGGATGGCATTTTAGCGTCCAGCAAGACATGAATAAACAAAGGATTTTCATGCCTGATGGTAACTTAGGCAGTGTGAAGGGCTGAAAGCGGAATTTTTCATTGCGGCGAGCGCCATTGCTCATTTAGAATACGTAACATTAAATGAATGTGCATGTGGCAACTTAATGTTCGTGTCAGACTTGCTAAATGACATTGCAACAGCCCTTAGCATCGATAGATTAAAGTTAGTAAGTTTGGAGTGCGCCAGTCATGGCCTATTATTCTACGAATGATTTCAAGTCAGGCCTTAAGGTTATGCTTGATGGTAACCCATGTTCAATCATGGAAAACGAATACGTAAAACCAGGTAAAGGCCAAGCCTTCAACCGCGTAAAATTACGTAACCTTAAATCAGGTAAAGTTCTGGAAAAAACATTCAAATCAGGCGAGAACCTAGAAGCGGCTGATATCGTTGAAGTAGAAATGGAATACTTGTACAACGATGGCGAAATGTGGAACTTTATGGATCCTGTATCGTTTGAACAAATCGCAGCTGATAAAACAGCGATGAGCGATGCTGCAAAATGGTTAAAAGACGATTCAAATGAAAAATGTACCATTATGCTGTTCAATGGCGTGCCGTTAAACGTGACTCCACCGAACTTCGTGGTACTTAAAATCGTTGAAACTGATCCAGGCGTTCGTGGTGATACTTCTGGCGGTGGCGGTAAGCCGGCGAAACTTGAAACAGGTGCTGTGGTACGTGTTCCATTATTCGTACAGCAAGAAGAAAGCGTTCGTGTAGATACCCGTACTGGTGATTATTTAGAACGTGCATAATGGTTTTAAAATAGACTATTATCGAGAGGGATGATCTAGATCATCCCTTTTTTTATGCCAAAGTCTTAGAGGAAAGTGAAAAGAACAGGCGTAAAGTCGCAAGGGAAAACAGCAGTACTTCGAACAACAACAACCGCGCTGATTTGTATGCATCACAATATGAGGGATTGAATGGAAACTTTACAAAAGAAGTCCACGCTGACTTCGAAAATAATTTGGCTTTTGGTAGCCATAGTGGGTGCAGTCTCCTTTGGAGTGCTGGCCCTGAGTCGGGGTGAGCATGTCAATGCAGTCTGGCTGGTACTGGCAGCTGCCTGTGTCTATAGCATTGCTTACCGTTTCTATAGCTTGTTTATTGCCACCAAAGTATTCGAGCTGAATGAGCGCCGTTTAACCCCTGCGCATCGTCTGGCCGATGGTCTGGACTATGTGCCAACCAATAAAAGTGTTTTGTTTGGCCATCACTTTGCTGCAATTGCCGGTGCAGGCCCGCTGGTCGGTCCGATCCTGGCCGCGCAAATGGGTTATTTGCCCGGAACCATCTGGCTCTTGGTCGGTGTAGTACTGGCCGGTGCGGTACAGGATTTTCTGGTGCTGTTTATTTCGACCCGTCGTGACGGTCGTTCACTCGGTGAAATGGCCAAGCAGGAACTCGGCACCTTTGCCGGTATTATCGTCATGCTGGGTGCCTTGGGTGTGATGATTATCATCCTGGCGGTGTTGGCACTGGTGGTCGTCAAAGCCTTGACCAATAGTCCGTGGGGCGTGTTCAGTATTGCTGCCACGATTCCGATTGCGATCTTTATGGGCGTGTATATGCGTTTTATCCGTCCGGGTAAAATTGCAGAAGTGTCGATTATTGGTTTTGTATTGATGATGCTCGGGATCATCTACGGTGAAAACATCGCGCAACATCCTTACTGGGGGCCGTTCTTCACACTATCGGGAACTGAGCTGACCTGGGGATTGATCATCTATGGATTTATTGCATCAGTATTGCCGGTGTGGCTGTTGCTTGCGCCACGTGATTATCTATCCACTTTCTTGAAAATTGGTGTAATTGCCGGTCTGGCGATTGGTATTCTGTTTGCCATGCCTGAAATGAAACTGCCAGCGGTGACCAAGTTTATTGATGGTACTGGCCCGGTATTTGCAGGCTCCATGTTCCCATTCCTGTTCATTACCATTGCCTGTGGTGCGATTTCCGGTTTCCATGCCCTGGTCTCTTCGGGAACGACACCGAAACTGGTCAATAACGAACGCGATATCCGTGTGATCGGTTATGGCGGTATGTTGATGGAATCTTTTGTGGCGATCATGGCTTTGATCTGTGCCGCAGTTCTGGATCCGGGAATTTATTTTGCGATTAACTCGCCAGCCGCCTTACTTGGGACTACCGCAGAAAGTGCGGCAGAAGCAGTGCGTACTCTTGGTTTTGTGGTAACCCCTGAAGCCTTGACTTTATTGGCTCAAGAAGTCGGTGAAAACTCGATTCTGTCACGTACAGGTGGTGCACCGACTTTTGCGATTGGTATGGCGCATATCATCACGGAAATTTTTAATAGCCGTGAAATGATGGCGTTCTGGTATCACTTTGCGATTCTGTTTGAAGCCTTATTCATCCTGACAGCGGTAGATGCCGGTACGCGTGCCTGTCGTTTCATGGTACAGGACACAGTCGGTATCGTGATTCCTGCGGTGAAAAACTCGCATAATTTCTTTGGTAACTTGCTGGGTACTGCGGTTGCAGTCGCAGGCTGGGGCTTCTTCGTCTATCAGGGCGTGGTCGATCCACTCGGCGGCATTAACAGCTTATGGCCGCTGTTTGGTATTGGTAACCAGATTCTGGCTGCGATGGCGCTCATTCTCGGTACAGTCATTCTGTTCAAAATGAAAAAACAGAAATATGTCTGGGTCACCATTATCCCGACCGTTTTCCTGTTCATTACTTCCATGACTGCCGGCTGGCAGAAGATTTTCCACGAAAATCCGAAGATTGGTTTCCTGGCACAAGCTGATCGTTTCAATACGGCCATCGCCAATAATGAAATCCTGGCGCCGGCTAAAAGTATTGCAGAAATGCAGACTGTGGCCATGTCGAATCAGATTAATGCCGCACTTTGTGCCTTTTTTATGATCGTTGCTTTTGTGATGCTGTTCGCCGCGATTCGCGTGATTCGTCGTGCTTTAGCAGATCCGAATCCTTCTGTGCATGAAGCGGAAGCCATCTATCGCGATCCTGAAGACATTCAGCCAGCGAAAGGTCATTAAGGAGAGTCTTATGAATCTGAAATTTGCCAAAAGCGGAAAAACCATGATTTATAAAATCATCAAAATGACCGTGATGTCACAAAAGGATTTGATTCTGAATCCGAAAAACTGGTCACGTATTGCGACCTTGTGGCAACGCTTGCAGCAAAGTTTCCGCCTGATGGTTGGGGTGCCAGATTACCAGACCTATGTGGAGCATATGCGCAAGCATCATCCAGACCTGGAAGCGATGGACCCGAAAACATTTTATCGTCACTGTGTGGATTCGCGTTATCCATCGGCAGGCGGCGGGATGAAAAAGTGTCCGTGTTAATCATTGAGTAAAACAAGCGCCTTTCGGGGCGCTTTTTTATGCCTAAATATCGGTCTTAAAAATGGCCGAGCGAATGACCTCTCATTTCATTCACTCAGTTGTTTCAGAATATTCTTGATTCAAATCCAGGATAAAAATAAATCTGCATACCTTTTAAGTATGGTGTTTTAACTATCATAAATAAAATGTATACGAGGTATTAATACTCGCACTCGAAGAAAAAATGATTTCTTCTTGAACCGGTTTTTTTGCCTGTTTTCTATGTTGCCATTTTCTCCGTACTTGATAAAACCCACCTATTTTTATTTGAATTTTCGCCATTTTGTCGCGGGTATTCTCATTCAGTTACACAGATAGAGAATTGATCTTTTGGGGAAATTAAAATTTCAGTGTATGTTAATCCTAGACCGTGTTTTATTAGGAAAATTAGTGTGATCTGGGGCATGAAACAAAAGGAAAATAACGATACTGCACATCTCAATACTGTGCTTGAACAAAAGATTGCAAGTTATGCGCCCAAGATCCAGCATTTTTTTGAAGAGGTCAATGCCATCGTACTGGACAAGCAGGCCCAGACCAAGTTGGCGCTGTGCTGTCTGATTGCAGGTGGTCATGTTCTATTTGAGGATTTACCGGGTCTGGGGAAAACCACATTGGCGAGTAGTCTGGCACATCTGGCAGGGTTGAAGTTCCAGCGGATTCAATTTACCAACGATATGCTGGCCAGCGATGTCATCGGTATTAATATGTTTAACCAGAAAGAACATCAGTTCGAGTTTAAACAAGGCCCGATTTTCACCCAGATTTTACTGGCAGATGAAATTAACCGTTGTAGCCCCAAAACCCAGAGTGCCTTACTTGAAGCCATGGAAGAGGGTTATGCCACCATTGATGGCGTACGCTATGCCTTGCCAAAACCATTCTGGGTGATTGCCACACAGAACCCGCTGTTTCAAAGCGGCACTTATGCCTTGCCGGAATCGCAGCTGGATCGTTTTCTGATGCGTTTGTCTTTGGGTTATCCATCGCGTCATGCTGAGAAGCTGTTATTACAGCAGGAATCCCGTTTTGCCCTGATTGCCAGTCTGGCGCATATTTTTACTGAAGATGAAATTCTGGATCTGCAAAGTCTGGCGCATCAGGTCTTTATGAGTGAAGCGATTCAGGAATATCTGCTGGATCTGGCGGAAGAAACCCGCAAGAACCGTCATGGCCTGTCCACCCGTGGTTTATTGGCACTCAAGCGTGCAGCACAAGCGCATGCGCTGATTCAGCAACGTGCCTTTGTCACAGCGGATGACGTACAGGCCGTATTTGTGGCGGTGACTTCACATCGTCTGGGTTTGAGTGAAGCTGAAACTTTGAATGTCATGCAACAGGTTGCGGTCAGCTAGAGGAGTCCTCTCTTGGATAAAACCTGGCAAGAATGGCTGGCCAAACGCTTTCAATTTTCACAGCAGAAACAGCTCTCGCAGAAAGACGTCTTGGTATTTATTTATCAGCAGGGCTATCTGTATCTGGTGTTGATCTTGATCACCTTTGTGGCAGGGGTGAATTATGCCAACAATCTGATTTTAGGTTTCTGCTTTTTAATCAGTGCTGTGCTGTGTATCAGTTTTTATCTGACGTTTAAGCAGCTGCATGGCTTGAAGATTGAATTAATCGCGGATGAAGTGGGGCAGGTCGGACACAGTCTGAATCTGCAAATGTATTTTCAGCAGCAGCAAGTTCGACCACATTATTTGTATATTAAAGCTGGAAATCAGCTACACAAAGTTTATCTGAATGCACAGAAGCAGCAGTTTATCCTGCCATTTTATGCAGAGCAACGCGGTAAATTTGATTATCCCGTCATTCAAATATATTCGGTTTATCCTTTTGGATTGGTTCGGGCCTGGACTTATCTTTATCATCAGCATACTGCCTGGGTTGCGCCCAAAGCAGAAGTTTTTAGCGCAGAAAATAGATACCATCTGAACCGCTTTGAACCAGATATGGATGAATTTCGCGAACTGCGAAATTACCAGACTGGCGATTCCTTGCAGTCGGTATCCTGGAAGCAGTTTGCCCGAGGACAGGGCTTATATGTCAAGGTTTTTGAGCAGTATCAGGATGAACACAGTATCGAGATTCATTATGAACATATGCCGACGCAATCACATGAAGAAAAACTTGAATTTATGATGGGACTGATCGAGCAATGCGAGCAACAACAATGTGCTTATGCACTGCATTTGCCCCAAGCCGAATTGCCACAGGGTGCAGGTGAAGCGCAACTGCGTAAAGCCAAACAGTTATTGGCACAGGCCTAAGGCAGATAAAGCAATGATCAATGCAAAAATCCATACTTCGATTGTACTGACCTTGAGCCTGATTCTCATCGCCCAAATGGCATTTATTCCGGTTTTACTCAGCATTATTTTTGCCATCAGTATTCTGTGTATCTGGATTTATCTGAAACGTCAGCAGCCATTTCCTAAAATTGGCACCTTCTTGCTCACAGTTTTGGCACTGGGCAGTATTTATTTAAGTTATCAGAGCTTTATTGGTGTTGAAGCTGGAGTGGCAGTTTTATCGACATTTTTATTTGCCAAATCACTGGAAAGTAAAAACAGGCGTGACTTAATTATTTTGTTTAATTTTGCCCTATTTGTCGCTGCCAGTTCATTTTTATACAGTCAGTCATTTGGCATGGCGATCGTGATTGTGCTGTGTTTAATCAGCTGTCTGATTGGCCTGTACCGGATTCAGACCAGCGAGTTTGAGCAGGAGCCGACCACCCAGCGTGCCGCCTTACAACAGGATGCCAAGCATGTAGCGAAGTTTATCCTGTACGCCATTCCATTTTTCCTGCTGCTGTTTATTTTCTTCCCGCGTTTGCCACCACTTTGGCATATTCCCATCCCAGAAAATAAAGGCGTGACCGGTATTAGCGACAGCATGTCGCCTGGTGATATTGCTGAATTATCGCAGTCTAGTGCATTGGCTTTCCGGATTATCGGTGATGTCAGCAAACTCCCACCGCGTTCAGAGCTGTATTGGCGCGCCTTGGTACTGGATGAATATGATGGTCAACGCTGGACCAGCAGCTTCGTCAATCAGCAACCTTTAATGCGACAGCCCATGGATAGCTCGCCAGTGCCGGTTGGATGGAACTATCAATATCTGGCTGCGGATCCTTCGGTGTTCTGGATCATGGGGCTGGAAAAATCGATACCTGTAGAGCGCCGTTATTATAACCGTCAGGACTGGAGTATTGTACCGCGACGACTCACGCAACGCGTTGAACCGATTCCGCTGCAGTGGATTGGGACACAATATGATCCTCAGGCTGTAGGTCAATATCTCGCGCGAATCAATAGCCAGGTACAGCGCAGATTCGACCCTCGAGCGCAGCAGCTGGCACAACGCCTATATACGCAAAGTGCTGAAGATCCACGCCGTTATGTGCAGAACGTTCTGAACTGGTATCAGCAGAATAACTTTGTTTATACCCTGAAACCGGGCCAGTTGGGACAAAACCGGATTGATGAATTTCTATTTAATTCGCGGCAAGGGTTTTGTGAGCATTATGCATCGAGTTTCGTCATGCTGATGCGTTATGTCGGGATTCCTGCACGTGTGGTGACTGGTTATCAGGGTGGAGAACTGGCACCGGATCGTAAGAGTTGGGAGGTCCGGCAACTGGATGCTCATGCCTGGACAGAAGTCTGGTTAGATCAGAAATGGCAGCGCTTTGATCCGACTGCCATGATTGCGCCACAACGTATAGATGGCGGAATGCAAAACCTGATGTCTCAAGATGAAAGAGTTTGGTCAAATAATTCGACCTGGACATCGCAGAATAATCAGTGGATGACCAAGATGCGGGTCTGGAGCGATTATGCCAGCTACCAGTGGCAAAGCAAGGTGGTGGGTTATAATGCAGAATCGCAACAGAACTGGCTATCAAAATTAGGTCTGAGTTCGGCTTATTCGAGTATTATCGTTTTGCTCGGCAGTATTGCACTACTGATTCTAGCCTATGGACTCAGAATTTATCTAAAAGCCCGACAGGCTCAATCCCCATTTGATCGTGCTATCCAACAGTTGAATCAATCTTTAGCTGACGATCTCAAAAAACAGCCTGCTGAAACTTTTCATCACTGGATGCAGCGTTTATCCCAACAGGTTAAGGTCGAAAATCAGTCTGCATTTATAGAGGCAATCCGGATTTTTGAAAAATATCTTTATTCAGGAGCAGAACTTACTGATCAAGAATTGAAAAAATTCAAGTATTTGCTTAAAACTTGTGCTGATAGTTTAAAAATCAAATGAAAAGACTTGTCTTCAGTCAGAAAAATTTATAATATGCCATGCATTCTAGGTGTATAGCTCAGTTGGTTAGAGCGCTACGTTGACATCGTAGAGGTCTCCAGTTCGAGTCTGGATATACCTACCAAGATTCAAAAAAGCCCATTCAAAGAATGGGCTTTTTTATGACTTAATTTTAATGTAATAAATTTAATTGTTTCATAAAGTCCAGCCTGCCCTCAAAAATACAAAAAATAGCAGGACTAAACTCTTAAAGCATATAAGGATTATGTCTGGTATTTTTTAGGTCATTTTAAAATCAAGATAAAATATATTTTATAAAAAATCTTTATTTAAACCTGACATATTTTAACTGAACTATTTAAAGTAT
>NZ_CP078068.1:478164-599918 GCF_019195275.1 Acinetobacter sp. F9 | reverse complement strand
TGTTCTGTATTCCGATCTAAAAAAATTTTAAAGCATACTCCAAGGATGTTCATCTGGCTTCATTTTAACTCAGGATGCATAAGTGAAATATTCATTTATACAACAGGCTTTCACTGGCCCCGTGGATATCGTTGGGGATATTCATGGCGAGATTGCAGGACTGGAACAACTGATTCATGTGTTGGGTTATGACCGGCACGGTCGTCATCCTGAGCAGCGTAAACTGATTTTTGTTGGTGATCTGTGTGATCGGGGGCAAGACAGTGTTGCGGTGATTAAACGGGTCAAACAACTGGTAGATGAAGGCTATGCACAATGTGTGATGGGTAATCATGAATTGAACCTGTTGACCGATACTTTTCGGGAAGGCAATGGCTGGTTTTTTGGTTCACCGCATCAGGATGATCTGAAACCTTTTGATTCCATACAGGCTTCAGCCACAGACCATAAGTGGATTCTGGATTTTTTAAATCGCTTGCCGGTGGCGCTCGAGTCTGAGCAGCTGCGTGTGGTACATGCCTGCTGGCATCAGCAATCCATTGATCGATTACGTGATTCTCATTTCAATTCGCTCAGAGAAGCCTATGCTAAATTCGTTGAGCATACAGCGCTGGATTTGCAAGCCTTAGGTATTAATGAATTAATACAGAATGAACAGCAACAATACCAACACCAGTTCAAAGACCCAGCTGCAACTTTACCTTTATTGCAACACCTCGCAGAAAAAGAGCTGCGTGAGCAGATGCATAATCCAATTCGGGTCATCACTTCAGGTGCAGAACAGATCGCGGTGCAACCCATTTACGCCGGTGGCCGATGGCGCATGATCGGTCGTTTGCCATGGTGGGACAGCTATACCGATCAAATTCCAGTGATTACTGGGCATTATTGGCGAAACTTTAAAACTACTGAAGAAAAGGCCGGACTATTTAAATCGATCGATGCATTGCAATGGTATGGACAGCAACAAAATGTATTTTGTGTGGATTATTCAGTGGGTAAACGATATCTCGATCGTCAGCAGCAAGTGGCATTTCGTCACCGGCTGGGCGCTTTAAGATTTCCAGACAATATTCTGATCTTTGAAGATGGCACCCATTACCTGGTTCAAGGGACTTAATCAGATAGAGTCTTCAGAAGTTTTGCTCGGCAATTTGTTGGTATAAAAAAGCAGCCATTCAGGCTGCTATTTTTAGAAGATTGCAAGTTTATTCTGCTTCGATAATTTCATAATCATGGGTAATTTCAACGCCGCCATCCGAAAGCATTTTGCTGGCAGAGCAATACTTTTCTGCAGAAAGTTCTACGGCTTTTGCCACCTGTTTCTCTTTAATGGCTTTGCCTGTCACGACAAAATGTAAGTGAATTTTCGTGAAAACTGCCGGAATTGTATTCGCACGTTCAGCCTTTAACTCACAACGTACATCGCTAATATCCTGACGGGCTTTCTTCAAAATGGTCACAATATCAAAAGATGCACAGCCACCCAGACCGGTTAAAAGGAGTTCCATTGGACGGGGACCACGGTTTTCACCGCCATATTCCGCTGAACCATCCATAATGATGGTATGACCACTTTGAGTTTTTGCTTCAAAAGCAACATTCTCTAACCAATGAACGCTTGTTTGCATTGCAACTACCTAAAAAAAGCTATAAATTTGTCAAGTAACTGTACACTAACATAAATTGGGTTGATACGGAATTTCAATCCCACTGTGTGACAAGTTCACATTAGGTCTTGTGCGATCTATACATTATCCATATTCGGAACCGTAAGCATGACTTCAAACTTTTCACAATTGAGCACAGATGCGCTTTCTCCGGGGCAATTACCAGAATCCGTGAAAGCACTGTTAAAACGTGCATATATTAATCGTTATCCAAAACGTACTACGATTATTGATGCAGGATCAGAATCTAAATCTTTGTATTTGATTTTGAAGGGGTCTGTATCCATCATTCTTCGTGAAGATGATGATCGTGAGATTGTCGTGGCATATTTAAATCCAGGTGACTTTTTTGGGGAAATGGGTTTATTTGAGGTAAATCCACAACGTACTGCAGAAGTTCGTACACGTGATGTGTGTGAAATTGCTGAAATCACCTATGAAAATTTTCATGAAATCAGCAAGCAATATCCTGATCTGAGCTATGCGGTATTTGCTCAGCTGGTACGCCGTCTGAAAAATACCACACGTAAAGTGACTGATCTGGCATTCATTGATGTTTCAGGCCGTATTGCACGTTGCCTGATCGACTTGTCTTCTCAGCCTGAGGCGATGATTTTACCAAATGGCCGTCAGATTCGTATTACCCGTCAGGAAATTGGCCGTATTGTCGGTTGTTCCCGCGAAATGGTCGGCCGTGTACTGAAGACACTTGAAGAACAGGGTATGATTGAAACTGATGGTAAAGCCATTCTGATTTTCGATGTTTCTCTGGAGGAGCCAGAAACGGTCAGTGCCGGTGAGCTCGAAGACGAATAAGTCAAAAATAAAAAAAGCAAATCTTCTGATTTGCTTTTTTTATCCCTACTTTAAAAGCACAAATTCATTCGAACATAACAATTTGGCACAAGCTTTTTAGAAAAGATAATTTAAGTCCCCTTATCATTCCGATAGGCTATAGCGCATGTGATCGCAATAAACGACCGATAAATTTTAAGGATATTTTTTTATGCAGTTCAGACCATTGGCAGATACAGGCATTCTTTTGCCGGAAATTTGTTTGGGCACCATGACATTTGGTGAGCAAAACACACAGGAAGAGGCTTTTCAGCAACTGGATTATGCTTTGGATCAGGGACTGTATTTCTGGGATACTGCTGAAATGTACCCGGTACCGCCAAAACCTGAAACGCAAGGTGCAACCGAGCGTATGATTGGTAACTGGATTGCCTCTCGCGGTGGCCGTGACCAACTTTTTCTGGCCTCAAAAATTGCCGGTCCTTCACAAGGCGGCAGTCATATCCGGGATGGCAGAACCCGTTTCGTTGCAGATGAAATTGCATCAGCGATTGACCAGTCCTTGGCACGTCTGCAAACCGATTATATCGATTTATATCAGCTGCACTGGCCGCAACGTCCAACCAATTTCTTTGGCAAGCTGGGCTATGGTAATGTAGAAGCGGCAGAAGATCGTGCAGTAACAGGTCTGGAAGAAACCTTAACCGCTTTACATCAAGAGATTCAAAAAGGCCGCATTCGTTATATCGGCCTGTCCAATGAAACCCCATGGGGCACCATGAAATTTTTACATCTGGCTGAAAAACTTGGTTTATCTAAGTTTGTCAGTGTGCAAAATCCCTATAGCTTATTGAATCGTACTTATGAAATGGGCATGTCAGAAATTGCCAAATACGAAGGTGTAGGCCTGTTGGCTTATTCACCTTTGGCATTCGGTTATCTGACCGGTAAATTCCGTCATGGTGCGCGTCCTGCCAATGCTCGGGTTACTTTATATTCGCGCTTTAGCCGCTATAGCAATCTGGAAAGTGAATGGGCGACCGAACAATATGCACAACTGGCCGAGCAGCATGGTCTGACTTTGACGCAATTGGCTTTGGCCTTTATCAAACAGCAGTTCTTTGTAACCAGTACTATTATTGGGGCCACCAATCTGGATCAGTTAAAAGAAAATATTCAGGCCTTTGAAATCGATTTATCTGAAGACGTACTGAAAGGTATTGAAGCGATTCACTGTCAGCAGCCAAATCCGGCTCCATAATTTTTATCGTTATTTAGACGCACCCTTGATTGAGGGTGTTTTTTTATTGTTGATTACACGCTTATTTTAATGAAAAAGAGTATGGGAAAGGATCGTCAAATCCGCATAATTAAAACATCATCCATAAAAGATGCTCTTATAAAAATGAATCATGAAACTACTTTGTCCCAAACAAAAGTATGAGCGAAAGCCATACGGAAGTTGCTGAACTAATTTTTCTTTATCAGTGATAAGGCCATTAATCACCTCGAGTATTGATTCAAACTGAACAGAAACTCTCTGAAGTTCTTCATTTGGTAGAAGGGTTAGGACAGCATATGTAAGCCAATTTTGTTTTAAATTATCCCGATACAACTAAATAGCTTAATCAAGATGATGAGTTAGCGCTAGTCTTGGGGTCTCATTAAAAATTCTCTTTCGCTTACTTGAAATATGATTTGACTACACCAATATTATAATTGAAATCTGTATATTTTTAGATAATAAGTTTTTGAAAAATATACAAAAATAATTTGAAATCTGATTAATCGCACCCATATATCCATCAAGTAGAAAATTTGTTGTGAGGAATAACAAAAATGCGTTTTGAGAAATTTACCAATCGCCTGCAGCAAACCCTTTCCGATGCACAATCATTGGCCATGACTAAAGACCATAGCTCGATTGATGGGATTCATATTCTGGCCACCTTGATGGATGAAGCATCCAATGTCAGCTTGCTGCAGCAGGCCGGCGCCAATCTGCGTGAATTGCAAACCAAGCTGCAAACGGCCCTAAGTAATGCAGCAACCCTGAGCAATCCCTCCGCGGATATCAATCTCAGCCCTGAAGCGGCAAAAGTATTACATTTGGCAGACAGCTTCGCGCAAAAAGCCGGAGATGAGTTTCTATCTACAGATTGGGTACTGTTGGCGCTGGCAGAAACAGGTAACACAAAAACCTTATTAAACAGTGTTGGCCTAAAGGCAGAAACCTTAGGCCAGATCATTAATCAATTTCGAGGCGATGAAAAAGTCATGAGCAATAATCATGAAGATCAGCGTGATTCACTGAATAAGTACACCATTGATTTAACTGAACGTGCTTTGGCAGGCAAGCTTGATCCTGTGATTGGCCGTGATGATGAAATCCGTCGTACCATTCAGGTTCTGTCACGCCGCACCAAAAATAACCCGGTACTGATTGGTGAGCCGGGTGTGGGTAAAACGGCAATCGTCGAAGGTCTGGCACAGCGGATTATTAATGGTGAAGTACCTGAAGGACTGAAAGGTAAACGTGTTTTATCGCTGGACCTGGGATCTTTACTGGCCGGTGCCAAATACCGTGGTGAGTTTGAAGAACGCTTAAAAGCCGTTCTGAAAGATATTGCCAAACACGAAGGCGAAATCATCTTATTCATCGATGAGCTGCATACCTTGGTGGGTGCCGGTAAGGGTGATGGTGCGATGGACGCCGGTAACATGCTGAAACCGGCGCTGGCACGTGGCGAGCTGCGCTGTGTCGGTGCGACTACGCTGGATGAATATCGTCAGTATATTGAAAAAGATGCAGCGCTCGAGCGTCGTTTCCAGAAAGTCTTGGTGGATGAACCGAGTGTGGAAGATACCATTGCGATTCTGCGTGGTCTGAAAGACCGCTATGCAACGCATCACGGGGTACAGATTCTGGACTCTGCGATTATTGCTGCAGCGAAAATGTCACATCGTTATATCACCGATCGCCAGTTGCCGGATAAAGCCATCGACCTGATTGATGAAGCAGCATCACGCATTAAAATGGAACTCGATTCCAAACCAGAAGCTTTGGATAAACTGGAGCGCCGTCTGATTCAGTTAAAAATGCAGCTGGAAGCGGTGAAAAAAGATGAAGACTCAGGTGCCAAAGCTGAGATTCAATATCTGTCTGACCAGATCGCCACGGTTGAAAAAGAGTATCAGGACCTAGAAGAAATCTGGCGTGCCGACAAAGCCTTGGTTGCTGGTAATAAAGACATTCAAGTCAAACTGGATCAGGCCCGTATTGCACTGGACAAGGCGCAACGTGAAGGTGATCTGGCTGAAGCAGCACGGTATCAATATGGCGTCATTCCAGAGTTACAAAAACAGCTGGAACGTATTGAAGCAGCTGAAGAAAGTGAAGCACCGAAACTGCTGCGTGACAAAGTCACCGACAATGAAATTGCCGAGGTGGTCAGTGCGGCCACCGGTATTCCTGTGGCGAAAATGTTGCAAGGTGAACGTGACAAACTGCTGCATATGGAAGAGTTCCTGCATAACCGTGTGGTGGGGCAAGAAGAAGCTGTGGTTGCGGTGTCGAATGCAGTGCGCCGTTCACGTGCAGGCCTATCAGATCCGAACCGTCCAAGTGGCTCCTTCCTGTTCCTGGGTCCAACGGGTGTGGGTAAAACAGAATTGACCAAAGCATTAGCAAACTTCTTGTTTGATAGTGACGATGCCATGATTCGTATTGATATGTCTGAATTCATGGAAAAACATTCGGTCAGTCGTTTGGTCGGTGCGCCTCCGGGCTATGTGGGTTATGAAGAAGGCGGGGTGCTGACGGAAGCGGTACGTCGTAAACCCTATAGCGTGATCTTGTTCGATGAAGTCGAAAAAGCGCATCCGGATGTGTTTAACATCTTGCTACAGGTGCTGGATGATGGACGTTTGACTGACTCGCAAGGCCGGGTAGTGGACTTTAAAAACAGCGTGATCGTCATGACGTCGAACCTGGGTTCGCAGGATGTACGTGAACTGGGCGCTAATGCAACACGTGATGAAGTTCGTACAGTAGTAATGAATGCGGTCTCGGAACATTTCCGTCCGGAGTTTATTAACCGTATTGATGAACTGGTGGTCTTCCATGCGCTGGAAAAAGACCAGATTCGCGGTATTGCCGATATCCAGTTGAATCGCTTGCGTCAGCGCCTAGCAGAGCGTGATATGCGTCTGTCGGTAGATGACAGTGCTTTCGATCAGTTAATTGATGCCGGTTTCGATCCGCTGTATGGTGCGCGTCCGTTAAAACGTGCGATCCAGCAACGTATTGAAAATGGCCTGGCTCAAAAAATCCTTGCAGGGGAATTCCAGCCGGGTGATACGATTCTGGTCCAGGCCGAAGCGGGTGATTTAATCTTCGAGAAAATGAAAGTTAGCTAATATTGCCTGTCCTTTTAATTTTCAGAAAACCTAGCTTCGGCTAGGTTTTTTGATGGCTGACAATTCAGGTCATATCAGTAAAAAAATTGCTTAAAAGTGACAGCTATTTTTAATATTTTGTGATGAATATTATGTTTAAGTGATTTATTTGCAAAACAATTATCTTTATTTTTTAAGATTAACTATAATTTATGTTCAATAAAAATAGATAAATTCTGAGCAAAAACTATGTCGAAAATAGTATGGGGTGGAATTGGTGTCGTGGTGTTGGCGGGGGCTGTGAGCACGGGTAATTTATATGCAGATAAGAGCTTGAAAGCGCATTATCAACAAAATTTAAAACCAGCGCCGAACATTAGTGTGCAATATACTGACTACGCTATGGGGGTTCTACAAGGCACGGCCAAGTGGAGCATGAGCATTGTGCCAGACGCGTGTAATGCCAAAGAAAAATTAGTATTTAATGGTCAAGACCAAATTCAGCGTACCTGGAAAGGCTATACCATTCATTCTCAACTCGATTTAGCACAAGGACAGGGCGCATATGCTGAATTTTTTCAGCAACCTTTAAAAGTGACGACGCAAGTCAACTGGTTGGGTGTATCGACCACACAATTACAAACCCCTGTCATCGAAAAAAAAGAAGCAGGTTTATATACCAGAATTGACCCTATACAGATCAAGTTTCAGGCAAAACAGAGTCAGGGACAACATAAAATTTTAAATATGAGTTTTGATGTGCCAGAATTGTCTATTCGTGATCAGTCTGGAAATACACAACTCAAGGGTGTGCATTTTAAAACCAATCAGGCTCTGAATGCGCAGTATTTAGAACCGGGTTATTTCGAGTTCAATATTGTCAAAATGCAGCGCCAGGATGCTAAGGCAGAAGGCTCAGGACAACTGAAAGACCTGAGCTGGCGTATGGATACCCAACTGCATGAGCGTACAGTAGATGTTCAATCAAAATTTAAAATTGCCGAAATGGGCTTAAATAATGTCCCTGCGATGCAAGACTTAGAACTCAATTGGGAGCTCAAAGACTTACAGCGTCAAAAAATGCAGATATTATTTGATATTCTGCAAAAGCAAAATAACTCTTGTCTGGAAGCAGGAAATTTTGAAAAAGATGCGATACAAGCCATGCTGGCGGTGATTAATGATGGCTTCAAGTTTGAATCGAAGCAGAATCAGTTAAAGTTAGGTACAGGCAGTATTCAGGCAGATTTAGTCGGAAAAGTAATGCCAGGCCATCAAACCACCTTGGAAAGCTTGGCAAAAATGTTCCCAAATCTGTTAGAAGTGCAAACCGATATCAGTTTCAATAAACAGGTAGTAAAAACCTTCACTCATCATTATATGCGTGCCGCAGGTAAAAATATGTCCGATCAAGAGCTGGAGCAAATGCTGAGTGCGATGCAAGCTAATCAGCAAATTCAGCGAGATGGTGATGTGTTTAAACTATCCATGCATTATCTGTATGGTGAAAAGAAGTTCTTAACTGCACAATAATTTGTAAGTCGCTTTTTAACAGCGAATCTAAGAAGGAAAAGCCTGTTCAACTGAACAGGCTTTTGTTTTATCGCAAGCTAATACCAGTGATTACACTTTAGGATGGCCGATTTTCCAGGCACGGTGAATCTTCTGGTTACGCTTGAAATCAGGCCCAATGGTTTCTTGAGTAATTTCTTCGACATCATAGAACGCCAGAATTTCTTCATCCATCTCGAAACCACGATAGTTGTTCGAGAAGTACAGGGTACCATCGCTGGTTAAACGGTTCATGGCGCGTTTAAGCAAGGATAGATGGTCGCGCTGTACGTCAAACGTCCCGTAGAATTTTTTCGAGTTTGAGAAAGTGGGTGGATCAATAAAGATCAGCTCATATTGCTCATGACCTTCTTTGAGCCATTCAAAACAGTCAGATGCAAAGAACTGATGTTGTTCATCGGCGTGATCTACGGTTAAACCGTTCAGCACGAAGTTTTCCTTCGACCAGTTCAAATAGGTATTGGAAAGATCGACACTGGTGGTACTTGCAGCACCACCCAAGGCAGCATGTAGGCTCGCCGTAGAGGTATAGCTGTAGAGGTTCAGGAAGTGTTTGCCTTTGGCCTCACGGGCAATACGCAAACGCATTTGACGATGATCCAGGAACAGACCGGTATCCAGATAATCGGTCAGGTTAACCAGAATCTTGGCCTTACCTTCCTGTACGATAAAACGCTTCGATGCGGTACTTTGTTTGGTGTACTGGTTTTTACCTTCCTGACGTGCGCGGGTCTTGATAAAGATCGCATCACGGCCCAGACCGGTCACAGCGCGAATGGCTTGCAGTGCCAGGTTAAAGCGTTTCTTGGCTTTTTCAGGGTCAATCGTTTTAGGTGGAGCATATTCTTGCACATGCAGGCGCTCACCATACAGATCCACCGCGACATTAAAGTCTGGTAAATCGGCATCATACAGACGTAAACAGTGTACGCCTTCTTTGACTGCCCATTTTTTCAGGGCTTGCATATTTTTGGTCAGACGGTTGGCAAACTCCATCGCACCTTCGATTGGTTCGAATTGTTGCGGCTGCCAACCTTCCAGAAACGGACGCACCACAGCCGCAGGTTTAACCGTACCAAAGCGGATATAGATCGGCAATTTACCATTCATCAAACGCAGGATTTGCGGATCATTAAAGGCCAGCACGTCAGCCTGTTCGACTTGAGAGGCAATCACCGCCGCTTTTTGATTCGGGAAATTCTTTTGCAGTAAAGCCGATAAACCAAGATATAAAGAACGGTTCTGCGCTTTATCACCGAGACGCTCACCATAAGGCGGGTTGGTTACGAAGAAGACTTTCTTGCCTTCAGCCTGAAAATCCGGCCAGTCATTTAAAGTACGCTCTTCGATCATGATATTGTCGAGAGCAGCTTCAAAACCTGCCGCGATGATATTTTGACGTGTCGCTTTTACAGCTTCCCAGTCTGCATCGAAGGCATAGAATTGCGGTAATGGATTTTCCATTGCCGCTTGGTGGCGTTCAGCTGCTTCAGCTTTAATGCCCATCCAGAGTTCATGGTCATGGCCATTCCAGCCATTAAAACCGAAACGACGCACCAGACCCGGCGCACGGTCGGTCAGGATCATCAGTGATTCAATGATAAAGGTACCTGAACCACACATTGGATCGACAATGATGTCCGGATTAATCTGTTTAAGCTGACCTTTTTGCAAAATTGCAGCAGCCAGATTTTCCTTGATTGGTGCATCGGTCATAAAGTGGCGATAACCACGTTTATGTAATGAGTCGCCGGACAAGTCCAGACAATAGGTATGTTCTTTCTTCCCAGCCAGAATATACATGGTAATTTCTGGCTGTTTGGTATCGATACTTGGGCGTTTACCCACAGCTTCCATGAAGGAATCTACGACACCATCTTTGGCACGCAAAGTTGCGAACTGGGTATTGACCTTGATGTCACGCTCGACATGCAAGCGAATCGCAAAGGTACTTTGTGGTGCAAAAATGAGCGACCAGTCAAAGCTGATTGCACCTTCATATAGCTCTTCTGCCACATCACGGGCATCGTGAGAAAATTCAATTTCATGGGTATGAATTGGCATGAGCACACGTGAAGCCAGACGTGACCACATACAAATCCGATAAGCATTTTCCAGACTGCCTTTAAAGATTAAACGACCGGGAAAACGCTCAATATTCTGAACACCTAAGCCTTGTAGTTCTTCTTCTAATAAGGTTTCCAGACCATCGGCACAGGTGACCCAATAATTGCTTAAACGTGGAGAGGTATTCATATAATAGAGAGACCAAAAAAGATAAATAAAAAACTGCGCCAAGTTTACCGTATTTTTATATTGAAAGCTTTTTAAATTCTCTGAAAGGCCTTGCCGTGTACGAGTGAAAAATAATATTCACATGATAAATTGATGAACTGGTACGCATTTTGCTCTATACACAGCAAATCAGGCAGTCAGTCGGAGGAGAGCGATGGCTGCCTGATTTTTCAATTTTATAATGGGGGTTAAAATGTTAGAGAATCAGTTACGCAACCATGACGCTTTTTCAGTGGCCACTTTAATTTATACACGTTTGAGACGTGTGTCAGGCCGGGTCGTGGATGCGCTTTATCTGGCAGAAAATCTGGACTATGCGCGGCATGTGATTGAGCTGGTAGAACAGACCCAAGATCCAGAGTTGCAGCGTTTAATCGAGCGTTTAAAACAGGTTTGGGATCTGCCTGTGGTTCGGCAGCAACAGTTTGAAAAATCTGCACATCTGCCACAGCAGGAGAAATTGGTCTCGGTTGAACCCGATCAGGACGATATTTACCGTGCACAGGTTGCACATCATTATATCGGTGCGCTGCGATAAAACGATGGGTGTGAATGTGCCAGACTGAAGCACCCATAATTTTGTACTGAAAGTCAGCAGGATGGAAAATGGTTAAATTATCTTATTGAAAAAATACATAGGAATTTCAATTTCTATTTTTATTATCGAGGTGGTTTTTGTACAAGTAGTCACATTGCCAACTACTCAGACTGGCCAATCTCTGTATAATATGTTGACTTAACGCATAAGGAATCTCTCATGCACTTGGCGGCATTGCATACACCGAGCCAGATTCAACTCAATAAAGAAGGTAATCTAAAACACTTCTTGACCATCGAAGGTCTTTCCAAAGAAACCCTGACAAAAATATTGGACACTGCGCAGTCCTTTTTTAATGACCAAAATCAGCTCATTACCAATAATTTGCTGGAAGGCAAAACGGTGATGAACCTGTTTTTCGAGAACTCTACCCGTACCCGCACTACTTTTGAAGCCGCTGCCAAGCGCCTTTCTGCCAACGTTCTGAATATCGATATTGCCCGTTCGAGTACCTCTAAAGGTGAAACCTTGCGTGACACCTTATGGAACCTTGAAGCGATGGCCGCCGATATTTTCGTGGTGCGTCATTCATCTTCAGGTGCGGCGCATTTTATTGCCAAAGATGTCTGCCCAACAGTGGCGATTATTAATGCCGGTGATGGCCGTCATGCGCATCCAACCCAGGCGATGCTGGACATGCTCACCATTCGCCGGGAAACCCATAAAAAATTTGAAGAGATGTCGATTGCCATTATTGGCGATATCAAACATTCACGTGTCGCGCGTTCAGATGTAGCGGCTTTGCAAACCTTAGGCTGCGAAGATATTCGGGTGATTGCACCAAATACCTTGCTGCCATACGGTTTTGAAGAATATGGTGATGGTATTCGTCTATTTAACAACATGGAAGATGGCATCAAAGATTGCGACGTGATCATTACCCTGCGTATTCAAAATGAGCGGATTGATTCTCCGGCACTGGCATCGCAAGCTGAATTCTACAAGATGTATGGCCTGAACAAAGAACGTTTAGCGATGGCAAAACCGGATTGTATCGTGATGCATCCGGGTCCAATGAACCGTGGGGTGGAGATTGACTCCAGTATTGCCGATGGACCGCAGTCGGTGATTCTGAATCAGGTGACCAATGGTATTGCGGTACGTATGGCGGTGTTGGCTTTGTCAATGCAAGGCCAGCTTCAGGAACAGGGTTTGATTGCAGCGATTGCGGGTTAAGGAATAAGTCATGACTATTGTAAAAATTGAAAATGTTCGTGTGCTCGATCCGATCCAAAACACTGATTCTGTTCAGACCGTGTATCTGGAAAATGGTAAGTTCGTTGCGGAAACGGCTGCTGTTTCTGAAACGATTGATGGTCAGGGCAAATGGTTGATGCCCACCATGGTCGATCTGTGTGCACGTTTACGGGAACCGGGTCAGCAACAACATGGCACCTTAAAATCTGAAGGTAAAGCAGCACGTGAAAATGGGATTTTGCACGTGTTTACACCACCAGATTCAAAGCCGATCGTGCAGGACAATGGCGCACTGATTCATGGTCTGGTTGAGAAAGCCATGCTGGACGGTGGTATTTATCTTGAAGTGATTGGTGCTCAAACCCAAGGCTTGCAAGGCCAGCAACCTGCCAATATGGCCGGTTTGAAAAAAGGCGGATGTACTGCGGTGTCCAATGCCAGTGCGCCTTTTGTCAATGATGACGTGGTACTACGTACCCTGGAATATGCTGCAGGTTTAGATCTGACTGTGGTGTTCTATGCAGAAGAGCCGCAAATTGCCAAAGATGGCTGTGTACATGAAGGCTTTATTGCCTCGCGTCAAGGCTTGCCGATGATTCCAGCACTTGCTGAAACCGTGGCAATTGCCAAATACCTGTTAATGATTGAAGTGACCAAAGTTCGTGCGCATTTCGGTTTATTATCTTGTGGTGCGTCAGTAGAGCTAATCCGGATTGCCAAAGAAAAAGGCTTGCCTGTCACCTGTGATGTGGCCATGCACCAATTACATCTGACCGATGCCTTAATTGACGGTTTTAATTCGCTGGCACATGTACGTCCGCCACTGCGTGCTGAACAAGACAAAGAATTGCTACGCCAAGGAGTAAAATCTGGGGTGATTGATGCGATTTGTACCCATCATGAACCGCTGAGCAGCTCTGCGAAAATGGCACCATTTGCTGAAACCCAGCCTGGCTTTAGCGCTTTTGATACTTATGTACCTTTTGGGATTCAACTGGTCAATGAAGGTTTGTTTACACCACTGGAATGGGTAGAAAAAGTGACTTTGGCTCCGGCACGTGTTGCACAAATGGCAGATCGCTGGACAAAAGAGGCGGGTTGGGTGCTGGTAGATCCAGAGCTAGAATGGACGCTGAACAAAGAAAGCATCGTGTCGCAAGGTAAAAATACACCGCTGATCAATCAAAAAGTGCGAGCTAAAGTTTTAAAAACGTTCCTCGCTTAATAGATCCAGCTTTTATAAAAGTCAGCTTCGGCTGGCTTTTTTTGTTTTTGAATTCTGTGTCAGTAAAATGAGTACTCAACAAAAACAGTGAAACTTTATGATATTCATACAATTATTTACATTTTCAAAAAACTGGCATCGTTACACTGATTGAATATTAAACATTAGAAAAATCAAAAGAATGGTGACAATATGAATGTAGATCTGATGGAACGCTTAAAAAGCGATGTTACAGCGATTGTGCTACAAGGCGAAACCGAACATCTATTTGCCAAAGATCAGGCACTGAGTCAGTTCTATCCCATATTCTTAAGTATATTGCGTGCACGTCCTGCATGGATTGAAAGTTTAAGCCAGCAACTCAATCCAAAAATCCATGAACTGTTTAATGGAAATTCGGCACTCAAGCAGCAGTTTCTGGATCAACTTGATCAGAGCGCACCACAAGATCAAATAGAGCAAACCCTGAATCGGGCCATTGTACCGACCCTCAATTTTTTACAGACCGAAGCCGGTGCTTCAAGTCCAGAAGCGATTAGTCATTTGCTGGAAACCCACGCCGAATCGATCCAGCGTGCATTACCTGTTTGGGTCGGATCAATTTTAGCGGCATTAGGTGTTTCTCCATTGGCAGGGCAGCATTTGAATCAGGCGCCTGAACTAGAACCAGAATATACTGTTGTGGTACAGCAACAGAAAAAAAGCGGTTTTTTATGGCCGTTTATTATTTTTCTGATTCTGGCAGCTTTAATCCTGTTTTTTGTTCGTAGCTGTATGCAGGATGATGCTGAGGATTCGGCAAACACCCAAACGACCCGTGAAATTGCCGCAGCCCAACCGGCTTCTTTACAGTTGAGTACCGGCACTAATGGTGAAATTATCAGTTGTCAGTTACAGCTGAATAATCCCCAATATATGCAAATTTTGCAAACCGAGATTAAACAGATCTTTAATTATAATATTGGTTGTGGGGCGCTCAGCAGTGAGGTTTATCATTCGGAATTTATTGATCAGGATAGCATTCCTTCCGTTTTGAAACTGATTCAAGGCATGCCAAATGTCTCACTAGACTGGATTGGTAATCAGGTTGCTATACGTGCAGCGAGTAATGCAGAAGCAGAACGTCTGGCAACACAAATTCGTAATCTGGCCAAAAATGTCACTGTTGTGACTCAACAGCCGGTCAATAGGAGTGAGGCGATTCAGGCTGCCAATAGCGAGGCAGAACAAGCCTTGGCCAGTATCAAGACCGATAATGTTAAAGCGCTGGATGTGGCGACTGCACTGAATTTACAGATCATTAATTTTGATACGGCATCGACTGAAGTTCCCGAGGTCAATAAATTGGTGCTGGATCAGGCTGCCGCATTATTGCAGCGCGCACCGCATGTTATTCTCAAGGTCAAAGGACATACCGATGCGCAAGGAAGTGAGGCCGAGAATAAAGTGCTGTCTGTGCAACGCGCGCAAGCAATTGTGGGTTATCTGATTGAAAAGGGGGTCAATCCTGCACAGTTACAGGCAGTTGGCATGGGAGAGGATCAGCCGGTTGAACCCAATGCCACACCTGCCGGACAGTTTCAGAATCGTCGCGTGACCTTTGAGGTCGTGAATACCGAAACGGGAATTGTACGTGAAGTAGATGATGAAGGTGTAGTTGAGAAGACAGGAAATTAAGAGAGCGGCCTAAATAAAAAAGGACGAATTTTCGTCCTTTTTTATTATCTTAAATTAAGAAAATACCGGCGGGCTATAAGTCAATGTCCGACCAAGGAACCACAGCAGGAACAGTACCAAAGGCAAATGGAAAATCAGCTGGGTCACCGTAAATCCAATCACATCTTTGGCTTTTAATTTCAGGATACCCAACATCGGAAGCATAAAGAATGGATTAATCAGATTCGGCAAGGCTTCTGCCGCATTATAAATCTGTACCGACCAGCCCAGATGCACTTTCAGGTCATGCGCAGCCTGCATCACATAGGGCGCTTCGATAATCCATTTCCCTCCGCCAGAAGGAATAAAGAAACCCAGAATCGCCGAGTATAAGCCCATCACAATGGCAAAGGTTTCCTGCGAGGCAATGGAAACAAAGAACTCGGCAATGTAATGTGACAATGACAGATCGGCCGGGTTTAGCGCATTGGTCATCATAAAGGCAATACTGCCATACAGCGGAAACTGGATCAGTACCCCAGAAATGGCGGGTACGGCTTTGGATACCGCATTCAGGAAATTTCGCGGTGTACCGTGTAAGGCCACGCCCAAAATCAGGAAGATAAAGTTATAGGTATTTAAGCTGGAAATGGCCAGAATCGGATTGCTTTTGGAAAATTCGTTAAACATCCAGACTGCGCCCAGAATCACAATCAGAATGCTTAAAATGGGTGAATTTTCCAGCCAATCCCCCGGTCTTTTTTCGGCAGATACTTCCGGTTTTTCTTCTTCAATCTGAATCGGAAAGTGCTCAATGGTTTTAATGTCAGACCCTTTAGGTGCTGACCAGTAAGCAATCGCAATTGAAGCTACAATCAGTACCGCCGTCATGATCATGGATTGCGGCAGGAAAATGGTTTCGGTAAATGGAATCACGCCCGTTAGATTATAAATCGGTTCAGGCAGACTGCTTTTATTGGCCTGTAACTGTGCAGCTGAAGAACTGATCCCCAGTGCCCAGGTCGCACCCATCCCGATAATCGCGGCAGCCGCAGCAGCGCGGTAATCCATGTTAAGCTCTTTACGCTGTGCCAGTGCAATCACTAGGAGTGCAGTCAGTACAGTACTCATGGCCCAATTAATCAGAGAAATTAACAGGCTGACCGTGGCGACCAGGACAATCGCACCACGACCGGAATGTGGCAGGCGCGCCATTTTCTGGATCAGAAGCTGGACAGGCTTAGATACGGAAACCACATAACCGACCACGATCAGCATGCACATCTGCAAGGTAAAGGGAATCAGGCTCCAGAAGCCGTCTCCAAAGGAAATCGCGACATCCTGTGCGGGTGCACCAATTCCGATGGCGGCAATCGCCACAATGATGACGCCAAGCAGGGCAAAAATATAAGAATCCGGAAACCATTTTTCAGACCAGTCGCTGACGCGCAAGGCGAAGCGCTGCAAAATATTTTGTTGAGTTTGCATGATTAAAATCCATTTATTCTGCGATTATTATTTTGAAATGAAACAGCTATATATAAAAAAGCCCTTAAGATGCTTCATTCTTAAGGGCTGGCTGGATCAGGCAGCGTTACGTAGTAGCGCTACCCCCGTGACTTTTTGAATCTCTTCAAAACTTACCTCTGGTGCCAGTTCAACCAGTCGAATTCCATCAGGAGTAACATCCAGTACACCGAGATCGGTAATAATCCGGTTCACCACAGCCTGGCCGGTCAGCGGCAGACTACATTCTGGAACTATCTTAGGTGTACCATCTTTGGCGCAGTGTTCCATCAAGACCACGACCTTTTGTACACCCGCGACCAGATCCATGGCACCGCCCATGCCTTTGACCTTTTTGCCTGGAATCATCCAGTTGGCCAGATCACCAGTTTCGGACACTTCCATAGCACCCAGAATGGCAATATTGACATGACCGCCACGGATCATGGCAAAGGAGTCGGCACTTGAGAAAAATGAAGCACCTTTACGCGCGGTAACCGTCTGTTTACCGGCATTGATCAGGTCGGCATCCACTGTCTCCTCGGTTGGAAATTCGCCAATCCCCAGCAGGCCATTTTCCGACTGCAGCCAGACATTGATATTTTCCGGAATATAGTTCGCGACTAGCGTCGGCAGGCCAATCCCTAGATTGACGTAGAAACCATCTTCAAGCTCTTGTGCCGCGCGCTGCGCCATTTCATTACGTGTCCAAGCCATGATCAAGCCTCCGCCTTTAAAGTCATCTGTTCAATACGTTTTTCCGGTTGAGCATTCAGGACTATCCGGTTCACATAAATTCCCGGAAGATGGATTTCGTCCGGATCTAGCACGCCAATTTCGACAATCTCTTCGACTTCAGCAATGGTAATTTTGCCGGCCATGGCACAGACCGGATTAAAGTTCTGGGCGGTTTTACGGAAAATCAGGTTGCCGGCTTTATCGGCCTTATAGGCTTTAACCAGAGCAACATCAGCTGTTAAAGATTCTTCCAGAATGTAAGACTTGCCATTAAATTCACGGACATCCTTACCTTCAGCGATCACGGTTCCGACACCCGTCGCCGTATAAAAAGCCGGAATACCGGCACCGCCAGCACGTAATTTTTCTGCCAGTGTACCCTGTGGGGTCAGTTCAACTTCCAGTTCGCCATTCAAATATTGACGTTCGAATTCCTTGTTTTCACCGACATAAGAGGAGATCATTTTTTTAATCTGTTTTGTTTCCAGTAAAAGCCCCAGACCGAAGCCGTCTACACCGGCATTATTGGAAATACAGGTCAAATTTTTGGCACCAGTTTCTTTTAGGGCCGTGATCAAAGCTTCTGGAATACCACATAGGCCGAAACCACCGACAGCCAGAGTATGACCATCTTGCACCACATCCTTTAAGGCGGATTGAGCGCCGTCATAAACCTTGTTTGACATCTCGTCACCTCTATTGTTATTACAGCAGACTTAAATCTGCTGTTTATATCCTTATGGGTTGCTTAAGTTTATTTTGCTCAAGCATGATTATTGTTAAGCACAGGCTTTTTGCCAGTAGGCATTGGCATAATTGGATGGATTATTGCGCTGCAAGACTTCACTGATATTACGACTGGCCTGCATCAGTGCATCCAGCTGAATACCGGTTTCAAAGCCCATATTCGAGAGCAGGTAATACAGGTCTTCGGTCGAGACATTGCCAGATGCACCTTGGGCATAAGGACAGCCACCCAGTCCAGCAATGGAGGAGTCAAAGACCCGAATGCCTTGCAACAGTGACTGATAAATATTGGCAATCGCCATGCCGTAGGTATTATGGAAATGACCGGCCAGCACTTTGGCATCAAGTTCAGCCAAACAAGCTTCCCAGACGTATTTAACCCGGTCTGGGGTGGCCGTGCCAATGGTTTCACCCAACGACACTTCATAGCAGCCCATCTCCAGCAAACGCTGCGTGACTTTCACCACCTGCTTGGGATCAATCGCACCTTCATAAGGACAGTCCACCATACAGGAGACATAACCGCGTACCTTGATGTCATTGGCTTTGGCGGCTGACATCACATCGGCAAACTTCTCAAAACTTTCATCAATCGAGCAGTTGATGTTTTTGCGGGTAAAGCTTTCAGAAGCAGCGGTAAATACTGCCACTTCCTTGCAACCCACAGCCAGTGCCGATTCAAAACCTTTCAGATTTGGGGTCAGCAGACTGAACTGAATATTTGGATCTTGAGGTAGGCTGGCAAAGAGCACATCACTGTCTGCCATTTGCGGTACCCATTTGGCTGAAACGCAGGAACCAACTTCGATGGACTGCAGACCGGTTTTCATCAGGTCCACAATCAGGTTTTTCCGGTCATCCAATGTCAAAGGTGTTTTTTCATTTTGCAGGCCATCGCGTGGCCCGACTTCTACGATTTTGACAAAATCCGTCATGCCACTTCCTCCGCCAGTGGCTGGAACTCAATCAGTTCATCACCGGCTTTGACCTGATCACCTTTCTGGAAATATGAACTGGCGATGATGCCGTCATGTGGTGCACGAATCGAGTATTCAATTTTCATCGCTTCCAGCGTCATCAAGACATCGTCTTTTTTGACCTTGTCATTGGCAGCGACCAGTACTTGCGTGATCACACCTGGCATTGGTGCAGTGAGGTTGTTTTCTGTCCCTTGATCATCATGCTGATCATAATCCGGCTGGATAGACTCGAATTTATGTGTCTGACCATTCTGGAACAGGGTAATGCCATGTTCAGTCTGGCTAAAGGCCAGTTTTTGCTGTTTGCCTGCCAGTTGCAAAGCTAAAGTATGTGCATCAATCAACTGACCTTGTAGCTGAATCTGCTGACCATTATAAGTGGCGATAAAACCTTGCTCTTGCGTACTGAACTGAACTTTAAGCATAATGCCATTGCGTTGTAATTGCACTGTATATGCATTTTGCTGATTCAGGCGCCAGAAAGCGTGTTGTTGCCAGACTGAGTTATTCGCAACCGGGTTTTGAGCTTGGCGTGATAATAATTCGATGAATGCAGCACTAACGATCAGTTCAGCATTGATCTCAGTCGAAGGTTTTAATAAGAACTCTTCTTCACGTTGAATCAGGCCGGTATCCAGATGGGCATTTTTAAACGAATCACACAGCACCAAACGGTCGAGGAATGCAATATTATTGCCCAAACCATCCACATGGAAATGGCCCAGGGCATGATGCATTTGCGTTAAAGCAGCTTCGCGGTTTTTGCCCCAGACAATCAGTTTGGCAATCATCGGATCATAATAGGTGCTGATTTCATCACCTTCGACAATGCCACTATCCACACGTACACAGTCATTTTGCTCTGGATAGTGTAAATAGCTGATCTGGCCAATCGCAGGAATAAAGCCTTTCTCTGGTTCTTCGGCATAGACACGTGCTTCCAGTGCATGCCCGTGGATCTGTAATTCATGCTGCTGTTTGGGTAAAGGCTCACCAAAAGCTACGCGCAGTTGCCATTCCACCAGATCCTGACCTGTAATCATTTCAGTGACCGGGTGCTCAACCTGCAAACGGGTATTCATTTCCATGAAATAGGCAGTACCATCTTGCTCGACGATAAACTCTACCGTACCGGCACCGACATAATCGACCGCACGTGCGGCATCAATCGCGGCCTGGCGCATCGCTTCAAGTTTGTCTTCTGGCATTTTTGGTGCAGGCGCTTCTTCAAGGACTTTTTGATGACGACGTTGTACCGAGCAATCACGTTCAAATAAATGCACATAATTGCCGTGGGTATCGCCAAAAACCTGTACTTCAATATGACGTGGCTGAATCACATAGCGTTCAATTAGCACATCTTCATTGCCAAAACTGGAACGCGCTTCGCTTTTACATGAAGCCAGCGAACTCAGAAAATCTTCACTGCGCTCGACCAGACGCATGCCTTTACCGCCACCGCCAGCACTGGCTTTGATTAGCACCGGATAGCCGATGCTGTCAGCCTGCTGTTTCAGGAAGTCGGCATCCTGATTGCTACCGTGATAGCCCGGGGTTAAAGGCACACCAGCTTTTTCCATCAACGCTTTAGAGGTGGCTTTGAGACCCATCGCCAAAATGGCATCGACAGGCGGGCCAATAAAGACAATATTATTGTCCTGACAGGCCAGGGCAAACTGGTCATTTTCCGACAAAAAGCCATAACCTGGGTGAATTGCTTGCGCACCGGTGTTTTTGGCCGCCTGAATAATACGTTCGATCTGTAAATAGCTTTGTGCTGCTGGCGATTCACCAATATAGATCGCTTCATCCGCCAGTTTGACATGCTGTGCCTGTGCATCGGCATCGGAGTATACGGCAACGGTGGCAATACCGAGTTTTTTTGCTGTACGAATCACACGGCAGGCAATTTCACCACGGTTGGCAATTAAAATCTTTTCAAACATCGTAGCATCCTTCTTGTTGTTATGCCGTGGTCTTGATCCAGGCCGGGCTTTGTTTGTTTAAAAATGCATTCAGTCCATTTTTCGCCTCATCTCCCTGGCGAATATGGGCAATATGCTGTGCTGTTTTAAGAAGTAAATCTTCGGTCAAAACCTGTTGGTCGACCAGTTGAATCAGTTGTTTTGAGGAATTTTGTGCAGCAGGGCCACCGAGTAACAGGGCTTCCACAATTTCATCAATTTTGCTGTCGAGCTGTTCCGGTGGAGTGACTTCATGCGCCAGTCCAATGGTTTTGGCCTGTTCCGCAGAAATTCGCTCGGCGGTCAGGAAATAACGTGAAGCCTGACGCGCACCAATCGCACGAATCACATACGGGCTGATGGTCGAAGGTGCCAGACCTAGGCGTACTTCAGAGGTGGCAAACTTGGCATCGGTACTGGCCACGCAAATATCACAAGCTGATGCCAGACCCATACCACCGCCAAAAGCAATGCCATGCACCCGGGCGATGGTTGGCTGCTTTAAAGTCGCTAGGCTTTGCAGCATTTTCGCCAGTTTTAATGCATCTGCTTCGTTGTCTGCTTGAGAAGCCTGACCGGCCTGTTTCATCCAGTTCAGATCGGCACCAGCCGAAAAGCTTTTGCCGCGCCCTGCCAGAATCACCACACGTACATCATCACGGCTATTTAAAGACTGGAAGCAGCGATACAATTCTTCAATGACCTGAGTATTAAAGGCATTGTGCAGTTCAGCGCGATTAATCCAGACTGTTGCCACTTGATTTTGCTGTTCGAGCTGTAAAAATTGATATGTCATTTTTTTCACCTCTTACATGCGGAACACGCCAAACTTGGTCGGCTGGATTGGCGCATTCAGTGCCGCAGCTAAACTAAGACCTAACACTTCACGCGATTGCGCTGGATCAATGACACCGTCATCCCATAAACGTGCAGAGGCATAATAAGGATGACCTTGGCGTTCGTACTGATCACGAATTGGCTGTTTAAACTGGTCTTCTTCTTCCGCAGACCAGTTAGCGCCTTTGGCTTCAATCTGATCACGTTTTAAGGTCGACAATACGCTGGAGGCCTGTTCACCGCCCATCACTGAAATACGTGAGTTGGGCCAGGTCCACATAAAGCGTGGTGAATAGGCGCGGCCACACATACCATAGTTGCCGGCACCAAATGAGCCGCCAATCACCATGGTCAGTTTAGGCACATTGGCATTGGCCACAGCCATCACCA
The DNA here is from genome assembly GCF_019195275.1 of Acinetobacter sp. F9. Classification (NCBI taxonomy): domain Bacteria; kingdom Pseudomonadati; phylum Pseudomonadota; class Gammaproteobacteria; order Moraxellales; family Moraxellaceae; genus Acinetobacter; species Acinetobacter sp. F9. The sequence goes on along the minus strand of NZ_CP078068.1, from coordinate 577,350 downwards.
GTTTGGCGCCATTTTTGGCAATGCCTTCATTTTCATACTGGCGGCCAACCATAAAGCCAGTGATATTCTGGATAAATAGCAGGGGAATATTGCGCTGACAGCACAGCTCAATAAAATGTGCACCTTTTTGTGCTGACTCGGAAAACAGAATGCCGTTATTGGCAATAATCCCGACTGGCATACCGTATAGGCTGGCAAATCCGGTAATCAAGGTAGTACCAAATCGAGCCTTGAATTCATCAAAACGCGAACCATCGACAATCCGGGCAATCACTTCACGGACATCAAAAGGTTTACGCGAATCTGTTGGCACGATACCGTATAGCTCTGAAGCATCAAACAAAGGCGCTTCCACATGTTCAGGCAACGGATTTGGTTTTTTATTTAAATTGGCCACAATATTGCGGGCAATTTCCAGGGCATGCTGGTCATTTTCAGCCAGATGATCGGCTACACCGGAGAGGCGGGTATGCACATCACCACCACCAAGGTCTTCACTGGAAACAACTTCACCGGTTGCAGCTTTGACCAGTGGCGGGCCACCGAGGAAAATGGTTCCCTGATTGCGTACAATAATAGTTTCATCCGACATGGCAGGCACATAGGCACCACCCGCCGTACAACTGCCCATCACCACAGCAATCTGGGCAATGCCTTGGCTCGACATACGCGCCTGATTATAGAAAATACGTCCGAAGTGATCACGATCCGGGAAGACTTCATCTTGTAGCGGCAAATAGGCACCGCCAGAATCGACCAGATAAATACAGGTCAAATGATTCTGCTCGGCAATTTCCTGAGCACGCAAATGTTTTTTTACGGTCAGTGGATAATAAGTGCCCCCTTTAACAGTCGCATCATTGGCAATGATCATGCAGGTTACGCCATTGACCTGACCAACGCCAGCGACCACGCCCGCAGCAGGCACATCGTCCTGATAGACCTGATAGGCAGCCAGTTGTCCAATTTCAATAAATGCCGTGCCAGGATCAATCAGATGATCAATACGTTCTCTGGCTAGTAATTTACCGCGATCCAAATGTTTTTGACGGGCAGTTTCACCCCCACCCAAGGCAATTTTTTGGACTTTCTGTTTCAGGTCTTCGACCAGATTTTGCATCGCCGTCTGGTTGTTTTTAAATTCGTCGCTGCGAATATGAATTTTGCTCTTTAATTGATTCATGCCGAACATCCTTGTCTATTCTTGTGATTTATTTTTTAGGCAGTTTCATTAAACAGTTCGCGGCCAATCAGCATGCGGCGAATTTCTGAGGTGCCTGCGCCAATTTCATACAGTTTGGCATCGCGCCATAGACGTCCCGCAGCAAACTCGTTGATATAACCGTTGCCACCCAAGGTTTGAATGGTTTCGCCCGCCATCCAGGTGGCTTTTTCAGCTGCATATAAAATCGCACTGGCGGCATCTTTACGCAGGCTACGGCTATGCTCTGCCTTGTCACATTCTGCGCCAACTGCATAGACCAGGGCTTTACAGGCCAGCCAGGTGGAATACATGTCAGCAATTTTGCCCTGCATCAACTGGAATTCACCCAGCGCCTGACCAAACTGTTTACGATCATGAATATACGGAATCACGGTATCCATACAGGCATCCATAATGCCGAGTGGGCCTGCACTTAAAACAGCACGTTCATAGTCCAGACCGCTCATCAGCACTTTGGTGCCATTGCCGACACCGCCGAGCACGTTTTCTTTTGGCACTGCGACATTGTCAAAAAATAGTGGATAAGTGTTTGAGCCACGCATGCCGAGTTTGTCTAGGTGCGTACCGTGACTAAACCCCGGCATATTTTTTTCAACCAGAAAAGCGGTCATGCCTTTGGCACCGGCTTGTAAATCGGTTTTTGCGTAGACCACCAGTACATCGGCATCGCCGCCATTGGTGATCCACATTTTCGAACCATTCAGCAGGTAATGATCACCTTTGTCTTCCGCTTTGAGTTTCATGCTGACCACATCGGATCCGGCATTGGGTTCGGACATGGCCAAGGCACCGACATAATCACCAGATACCAGTTTGGGCAGATAGCGCTGCTTTTGTTCTTCGCTGCCATTACGCTTAATCTGGTTTACACATAGGTTAGAATGTGCGCCATAGGACAAACCAATCGATGCTGAAGCACGGGAAATTTCCTGCATGGCAATGATGTGCGCCAGATAACCGAAATTTGAACCGCCATATTCCTCACTGACCGTCAGACCGAGCAGGCCCATCTCGCCAAATTTTTTCCAAAGGTGAGCAGGGAATTCATTGTCACGGTCCACTTGTTGAGCAATTGGAGCAATTTCCTTGGCGCAAAATGCAGCCACTGAATCACGAAGTGCAATAAGTGTTTCGTCCAAACCGAAATCCAAGCTTTGTAAATTCATTGTTCATCCATCCTGTGGTTCTATTTGTTGTATCCAAAAAAGCATTTTTGTTGTGCTTGTTATTTAACATACATCGAAAATTTAAAAAAGTGAATCAATATTCACAAAATGATTTACAATTCATTTTATCTTGTTGAGATTAATTTTATGAGTTATAAAAGATCATCATTGATGCAGGAACGAATGGAGCAAAATCGCTTGGCGATCTTGCAATCTGCTCGTGAGCTGATTACTCAAGGGGGCTTTAAAGAGGCGTCGATTCAGGCGATTGCAGAACGTGCAGGCGTTTCTACAGGCTTGGTGTATCGATATTTCGAAAACAAGAATCAGATTTTGATTCAGGTTTTGTCAGAAGCAATTCGGCTTGAGATTGAGATTTTAAATCACATTGCTGCCTCGGATTTATCGCCAAAACAGAAATTGCAAAAATCTGTTACAACTTTTGTGAAGCGAGCCATGAACAGCCCCCAGTTGGCGTATTCGCTGATGTTCGAACCGGTCGATCCGGAAATGGAACATGAGCGTTTTCACAGTAAACAGCTAATCAAGCAAAGCATTAAGGAAATTTTGGCTGAAGGAAAAGTCAATGGCGAGTTTGAATTTGAAGATTTAAATACCGCAGCGCTGGGTGTGGTTGGTTCCATGACCTTTGTGGTAATTGAACCTTTGAATCCATCTCGGAATATCAGGTTTGATCAAAATTATAAGGATCACTTTGTCAAACAGATTGCCGATTTTTGTGTCAACGCAGTACGTCGACAGGAGGGAGTAGCAGGAGCATAAAACACAAAAAACAGGCAGGAAGACAGGGTTGTCGTGGTCAAAAAACAATTAATAGAGTTGAAAATCAGAATTACAAAGAATCAAGGAGATCGATTCAATGACACAAGTACGGTTAAGCTATGCCTACGGAACAAGCAGCCAACCCTTATTGGGCATGACAATTGGCGAAAAATTTGATCAGGCATGCGAACAGTATGCATATTCTGATGCAATCGTCAGCTTGCACCAGAATGTGCGTCTGAGCTATCAGCAGTTGCAGCAGCAAGTGAATGCTTTTGCCTGTAGTTTGCAGAAACTGGGCCTGGAAAAAGGTGACCGTCTGGCCATCTGGTCGCCGAACTGTGTGGAATGGACCATTACCCAGTTTGCTGCATTTAAGGCCGGGATTATTCTGGTGAATTTGAATCCAGCTTATAAAAGTAATGAACTGGAATATGTCTTAAACAAGGTCTCCTGTAAGGGACTGGTGATTGCAGCGCAGTTTAAAACCACTGACTATCAGGAAATTCTGACTAAAATTGCTCCTGAGCTAATGCAGACTGAAAGTAAATTACTCAATGCAGAGCGTCTGCCGCATTTGAAGCATGTGATTAAAATTGATGAACAGGAACATGCGGGTCTACATCGTTTTCAGGACTTATTGGTGGAACCGAGCGCAAACGCCTTAGAAAAATTGCAGCAAGTTTCGAGTGAATTGCAGTTTGATGAAACCATCAATATTCAATTTACTTCAGGGACGACCGGGAATCCGAAAGGTACTATGTTGACCCATAACAATATTTTAAATAATGGCTATTTTGTCGGTGAAGCCATTCATTTAAGTCCAGAAGATCGGGTTTGTATTTCGGTACCACTGTTCCACTGCTTTGGTATGGTGATGGGAAATCTGGCCTGTATTACCCATGGTTCAGCCATGATTTATCCATCTGCCGTTTTCAATCCTCTGGAAACCCTCAAAGCCATTCAACAAGAAAAATGTACGGCGGCTTATGGGGTGCCGACCATGTTTATTGCCATTCTTGAGCATGAACAGTTTGATGAATTTGATCTGAGCAGTTTGCGTACCGGTATTATGGCCGGCAGTCCATGTCCACAGGAAATTATGCAGCGTGTGATTGACCGGATGCATATGTCAGACATTACCATCTGTTATGGCATGACTGAAACCGCACCGGTCAGTGCGCAAAGCTCTACCGCAGACTCCATTGAACAGCGTGTTACGACAGTCGGCCGGGTACATCCGCATCTGGAAGTGAAAATTGTCGATGAAGAGGGCAAGGTGGTGCCGCGCGGACAACTCGGTGAACTCTGTGTGCGTGGTTATTCGGTGATGCTCGGTTATTGGGAAGATCAGGATAAAACTGCAGAAGTAATTGATAATGCGCGCTGGATGCATACGGGTGATATTGCTGAAATGGATGATGAAGGCTTTGTCAAAATCAAGGGGCGAATCAAGGATGTCGTCATTCGTGGCGGTGAAAACCTGTTCCCTAAAGAAATTGAAGACTTCCTTTATACTCATCCTGCGGTTTCAGATGTTCAGGTGATTGGTGTGCCAGATCATAAGTATGGTGAAGAACTCTGTGCCTGCATCATTTTGCATGAAAACGATCCGTGTACTGAAGAAACTATTCGCCAGTATTGTGCCGAGCATATCTCACACAATAAAGTGCCGCGCTATGTGCGTTTCTTCCATGAGTTCCCGATGACAGCTTCCGGTAAGGCGCAGAAGTTTAAATTGCGTGAATTTATGCGTGAAGAGTTGAACTTAAAGGAAATAGCTTAAGTATTGTTTAGTTTTTGAGATTGGTGAATTCTTCAACTTTTTTATCATTAAAAAAAGTTGAAGAGAAACTATTAAGAAAAAGCGAAAGATCTGCACAGCCTCACTTAGAAAGAAAGATTTTGATTTTAACGTGTAGGCCATGCTTTGACTTTTGATGGGCCAAAATAAACAAAAGCCCTTTATTTTGCTGAAGGGACATCCATCTCCTTCAGCAAAATGGCGACATTCATGTCGCCTGTCATGTGATTAGATTTAGGATAATGGTCGAAAATTTAAAACCTTTAGATGGAATCTTTATCAATATTGTAATAACTGATAAACCTAATGCTCTTTAGTCTGTTGAATGGTGTGAGGTAAAGTGAAAATATGGCAAAAAACTTCCATAGTGAACTCGTCGTCGCTAATTATGATGAGCACATCCGTAAACTGATTCCCGGCTATGAACTGGTACATCAGCAAATTGATGCCATTCTAACCACTCATTTACCCGAAATTGCCCATATATTGGTGGTTGGTTGCGGGACAGGCTATGAGCTATCTTATCTGTTGCAACGCCACCCAAACTGGACATTTACTGCAATTGATCCATCGGCGACTATGCTGGAACAGGCGCAGAAAAATATTGGGTTAGACCTGGGATCGCAGCGGATTCGTTTTATTCAGACAGATACACAAAGCTTAAATCAAGATAATCAGTTCGATGCGGCTCTAGCAATTTTGGTGGCACATTTTATTCCATCAGAAAATAAAACTGAATTTTTTCAGGATATATCCGATAGTCTTAAGACCGATGGAATCCTGTTAACCTATGACTTGATGCAACCTGAAAATAAAACTGAATTAAAAATCTTGCAAAAAATGGCACAGCAGACAGGACTCAGTATTCAACAAAGCGAAAAAATGCTTGAACGGTTACAGCAGGACTTTCATTTAATCTCTGCCCAAGATTTAGCAGCGCTTTTAACCAAAGTCGGATTTAAACATAGCAAAATTTACTGTCAAATCATGAATTATTATGGTTTTTTTATACAGAAATAAGCATAGCTAACTGAAACAGTTAACTAGAAATTTAAATATAAGATTCAAGGAAGTGTAAAAACAATGTCAGCCTACTATCGTTTCATCAACCGCGAACAGCATGCCGATGGCAGCAGCACTGCTTATTATGAATCTAATATTCATGCGCAAGGTGCATGGAATCCGCATGAGCAGCATATGGCGCCCGCGACTGGCATTATTTGTGCAGAACTGGAACAGTTTCAGCCACGTGCAGAGATGCGCATTGGCCGGGTGAGTCTGGATATCTTTGGACTGATTGCTTTTGGTGAATTTTCCATTACTACGCGCATGATTCGTCCGGGTAAAACCATCGAACTCATTGAAGCAGAAATGTGTGCCAACGGGAAAACCTGTATTGTGGCACGTGCCTGGAAAATGATGACTTCGGATACCCGCGCGATCGCCGGTCTGGAAGATTTTCCGGTTCAGCACCCTGAAGACCTGCCGGTGTGGGAAGGGATGCGCTGCTGGCCAGGTGGTTATATTCAAAGTATTAATACCCGTGCCCATGTCGATCATCGTGCGGGCAAAGGTATTGTCTGGTTATCGAATGCCCTGGAAATGGTAGAAGGTCAGACGACCAGCGACTTTAGCCGCTTGATGGGAATGGTGGATACAGCCAACGGTGTGGTGCCGCGTCAGGATCCAAATGCGGGATGGGGTTTCCCAAATCTGGACTTGCAGATTCATTTGCATCGTTTGCCTAAAGGCACATGGCTAGGACTAGAAGTGCTACAGCAATATGGTGAAGATGGCATTGGTTTAACCAGTGGAATTTTACATGATCTTCATGGGCCATTTGGCCGCAGTGAGCAGATTTTAACGCTACGTAAATTTTAAAATCTGATTCACATAAAAAGGACGAATTGCTTCGTCCTTTTTTTATTGGCATGCTGTGCGCAATTATTCTGGAAGATCAGTAAATGCGGATTAGTATTATTGGGGCAGGTCGAGTTGCCTTTCATCTTGCCCAAGGCTTAAATGGACAGCATGAGCTTGTACAAATCTATAGCCGTAGTTTTGCCAAGGCAGAACAGCTGGCATCTAAATTTAAGGCTCAGGCAATCAACGCTCCTGAATTACTGCATTCCGAAATTGATCTTTTAATCATTGCCGTCAGTGACCAATCCATTCGATCTGTCATCGAGCAGATACATGCCTATCTTCCTGATGTACTGATTGTGCATACCTCTGGCAGTACCCACTTAAACGTTTTGCAGGATGTTCACCCACGTTCAGGTGTATTTTACCCTTTACAGACTTTTAGTCTGGAACGTGACATCGACTGGTCGAATACGCCTTTATTTATTGAAGCGGATAATGCTGAAGATCAAGAAAAACTGCATGATCTAGCAAATAGCCTAAGCAATAGAGTCTATCACTATAGCTCTGAACAACGCTTAAGTTTGCATCTGGCCGCAGTATTTGCCTGTAATTTCAGTAATTATTGTTATGATATGGCCAAACAGATTGTAGATGCTGAGCAGGTCGATTTCAGTCTGCTGTATCCCTTAATACTAGAAACTGCCCATAAAGCTACCGAAAATGATCCAAGGCAAATGCAGACTGGCCCCGCCATGCGTGGTGATCAAAATATCCTAAATATGCATCAGCAGATGCTGGCGAATCGGCAGCGAGCAGATTTACAAAATGTCTATCAGTTGTTGAGCCAGCAGATTCTCACGCGTCATCAAAAATGAAGAAGCTAATGATTTATCTACAGAGCAGGGTTCAAAGACAAATTTTCTCTATAAAAAAGCGCCGAATAATCAGCGCTTTTGTGAGTCTTAGATTAAGAAATTTTCTTGAAGATAAAGTCATTAATCTTGTGACCGGCTTCAATGCCGCGACGCTCAAACTTGGTTTGTGGACGCCAGTCAGGACGAGGATAGCTGTTGCCTTTACCTGCGAGGTTTTCCAGACGTGGACGTTCTTCCAAAACTTCAAGCATCCATTCTGCATATGGTTCCCAATCTGTTGCAGCATGGAAGGTGCCGCCCAGCTCCAGCTTTTGCTCAACCAGTGGCATACGTTCATGTGAAACAAAACGGCGTTTAAAATGACGTTTTTTCTGCCATGGATCAGGGAAGTAAAGCTGAACCGTATTGATACTATCGTCCGGCATTTCACGCAGCACTTGAATCGCATCAGCATCCAGTACACGTAAGTTGGTTACGCCGGCCATACCTGCTTCATAGATACACTGCGCAATGCCTGGTACATGAACTTCAATCCCGACAAAATTACGCTCGGGATTGGCCTTGGCCATCAGCACCAGAGAACGACCCATACCAAAACCGATTTCTACCGTTAAAGGACGCTCCGGATGTTCAAAGTGTTGACGTAAATCGCCCACCGGATATTCCAAAATTAAGTGACCATATTGTTCAAGCGCAGTACGTTGAGAGGTGTTCAGCGGCATTGAGCGGCGCATAAACGTCACGATTTCACGGTGCTCGCTTAAATTGTCCAGCTCCACGACTTGCTGGTCTAATTGATCGTTCGACATAACTTTGGCAAATCTAAAAATTCAGAATGCGGTATTTTAAGTCCTGAGCCGAGCAAGTCAAACTTTTCTCGGTATTTCTCCATAAAAATCGGCAAGATCTTCCAGATACAATAAAAGAGCCTCGCTTGGCTCTTTTATTAATCATCATGCCTCAGCTACTAAAACGGTCAATCAAGGTGCTGCTGGCTTCATTTAAACCAATCACGGTCACCTCTATACCTTGAGCTTTAAATTTCTGGATGACGTTATTCAGCATATTCACTGAGGTCACATCCCAAATATGCGCATGGGTCAGATCAAGTTCAACATGTTCAAGCTTTTCTTTAAAATCAAAGAACTGATAGAACTTCTCTGAACTGCTAAAGAAAATCTGTCCAGAAATAAAGTAGCTGCGTGAATGAGCCGAATTCAAATGCGTATAGACATGTACGGTTCTTTCCAGTTTATTGATAAAGAACAGAGCAGAAAGCAGCACGCCAACAAATACACCCAGTGCCAGATTATGGGTGGCTAAAACCACCAGCACCACCGCAATCATAACCACATTAAATTCCAGCGGATGTTTATTGAATTGTTTGACTGAACCCCACTGGAAAGTGGTAAAGGCGACCATCACCATAATCGCCACCAAAGCCGCCATCGGAATATAAGCCAGCCAGTCTTTCAGAAACACCACCAGGCACAGCAAAAATACACCGGCAATCAGCGTCGATAAACGGGTTCGTGCACCGGAAGACACATTAATAATCGATTGACCGATCATGGCACAACCGGCCATGCCACCCATAAAACCACTGACAATATTGGCCATACCCTGACCACGACATTCCTGATGACGGTCACCTTCAGTTCCGGTGACTTCATCAATTACAGTCGTGGTCATCATGCTTTCCAGCAAACCGACAGTCGCCAGCGTCAATGAATAAGGCAGTACAATTTGTAGGGTTTCCAAGTTGAGCGGAATCTCCGGCAGCAGGAACACTGGTAAGGTGTCCGGAAATTGCCCCAGATCACTCACGGTTCGCATATCTGCACCCAAGAACAGCGCCAGTCCACTCAGCACGATGATGCAAATTAGCGGAGAAGGAATGGCTTTACCAATTTTAGGCAGATAAGGAAATAGATAGATAATTGCCAGACCCATGGCAATAAACAGATAGCCCATCCCATTCATTTTTTGCATCTCGGGAAGCTGTGCGACAAAAATCAGAATTGCCAATGCATTCAAAAATCCATACACCACAGCTTGCGAAACAAAGCGCATCAACTTGGCCACTTTAAAATAACCGGCAATGACCTGAATAATTCCGGTCAGAATAGTCGCTACCAGCAGATATTGCAGTCCATGGTCTTTTACCAGCGTAATCATCAGCAGTGCCATCGCACCCGTAGCCGCTGAGATCATGGCAGGGCGGCCGCCAAAAAAAGCAATCGTCACAGCAATACAAAACGAAGCATAGAGACCGACCTGCGGATCGACGCCAGCAATTGCAGAGAAGGCAATCGACTCGGGAATCAAGGCCAGTCCAACCACCAAACCTGCGAGTACATCCGTCCGGACATTGGAAAACCATTCTTCTTTTTTAAGGCTAATCACGAAATATCATCTAAATTTGGAAAACCTGGGTATCTTAAACAGATGTGGTCAAAAATCTACAGAGATGGGCTTGAAAAAGCCGTTAATTTCCTGAATATTGAATGAGTAAATGTCCTGAGGGGCAGTTACGCTTTTTTGCAATTTACAGGTTTGATCACTTGAAAGTTTGACAGAAGCGATTTAAAACATAGAGAAGTGTATAACAAGGATCAGAAATGAAGCTTTACTATTCGCCGGGTGCATGCTCACTGGCAGCTCATATTATTTTAAATGAAATTAATGTCGATTTTGATTTGGAACGTGTTGATTTAAAAACACATAAAACAGAGAAAGGTACGGATTATTACGAAATTAATCCTAAAGGCTATGTACCAGCCTTAGAAATTAATCCTGGTCTGATCCTGACAGAAAACGTAGCCATTTTACCTTTTCTGGCTCAACACGATCCAAAACAAGATCTGATTCCGCCATCTGGTATGGGACGTGCCAAAGTTCTGGAATGGCTGGGTTATCTCAATTCAGAATTGCATGATGCTTATGCGGTGTTCTTTGGTGGCAAGTTATCCGATGATGAAAAGAAAAAAGCCTATGCAGAAGTCGATCGTCTATTAAGTTATATCGACAAAGCGATTGCTGAATCAGACAATGACTATCTGGTTGATGATAACTTTGGCCCAGCCGATGCTTATCTGTTTGTGTTGACCAATTGGTCGAATCATATTGAGCATGATTTAAGTCCGTATAAGAATATTATTCATATCCGCAATAAAGTCGCAGAGCGTCAGTCTGTACAGATTGCAATGCGAGATGAAGGTCTAATTCCATAAAATTTAAAAAAAAGCATAATTATTATGCTTTTTTTTTGACTTTCATTTAATAATTGCTATTGGAATAAATAAGATGAAGAGAATACTGAATTTAGTATTAAGTTTCGGTTTAACGGGAATGCTGGTTGCATGTAGTAGTGTTAAAAATCCAGAAAATGTAGCTCAAGAATATGTTACAGCAGCCTATAAAGGCGATTCAGAAAAAATGCTCTCTTATATTTATATACCTGAAAATATTAAAGCCCAAGCAGGTTCTGAAGAAATGATTCAAGGCAAAATAAAAGCTGGCGCGGCAAAGGCTAAAGAGCAAGCTGAACGTAAAGGCGGAGTCAAAGAAATTAGTGTGGTAGACAAAAATATCGATGAAGCAAATGGAAAAGGACGGGTGACTATCGGAGTCAGCTTTAAAAATGAAGGCTCTAATTCTGTAACAGATCGAGTAAAACTTATCAAAAATGAAGATAAATGGAAAGTTGATTTATAATCGGTTTAGTTTGATTTTGGGCAGATTAGTTATTCTAATCTGCCTTTTTATTGGGTTTCCCCCCCAAGATACTATAAAGCAAGATAAACAGATTTATATGCCCGAGCACGCATTTCAAGTGGGTGATTGGATTGTTCGGGAAGGGGTGGGTTACGAAAGTTTTTTAATCAAAAAACTGAGTGGGAGTGAATACTCACATATTGGCGTGATTGCAGAAACTCAACCGAATATTTTGGTGGTGCATGCGACCACAGATGATGATCCCTCACATGTAAATCAAGTGATTCAATCAGATATCAGTGATTTTATTGACTCAAAACGAGCAAAAAAGTGGGCAGTTTATAGAGAAAGCAGTTTAGAGCCATATAAAAGAAAAGATATTGCTAGGGCCGTGACAAGGCAGGTAGGAGAGCAATTTATTTTAGGATCAAGAGGTGAGACGCATCGTTATTGCACTACGATTATTGCAGAGAAACTTCCATTGTCTTTACGTAATAAACTGGTCTGGAGCAAGATTGAATTGCCAGGCTTGCAGGGGGAGCTGCTTTTTCCTGATGCTTTATTAAAGCTTGAATCCGTCGAGCTGATTTATAAAAATAGATAATTTAGGATGAGTAAAAGCTAAATGATAGTCAAAGAATCATACAATCCTTTGACTACGATGAGATTTATTTAAAGAAATAACCAGTTTCCGGCGAGCTGGCATTGGCCATACGTTTGCGTGGCATACGGCCGGCCAGAAAAGCTTCACGGCCAGCTTCGACTGCTTTTTTCATGGCTGAGGCCATGAGTACCGGATTCTGTGCAGCCGCAATCGCCGTATTCATCAGTACACCATCACAGCCCAGTTCCATCGCAATTGCGGCATCACTTGCAGTACCAACACCGGCATCGACCAGTACAGGCACTTTGGCATTTTCTTTAATAATCGACAGGGTATGTGGATTGAGAATTCCCAAGCCCGAACCAATCAGGCTGCCCAAAGGCATAATTGCCACACAGCCCATGCTTTCCAGTTCTTGCGCCACGATTGGATCATCCGAAGTATAGACCATGATCTCAAAGCCATCGTCAATCAAGGTACGTGCAGCTTTCAGGGTTTCGGTCACATTCGGATATAAGGTCTTTTCATCGCCTAAAACTTCAAGCTTGACCAGATTATGGCCATCAAGGAGTTCGCGTGCCAGCATACAGGTGCGAACGGCACTATTGGCATCGAAACAACCTGCGGTATTTGGCAAAATGGTATATTTTTCCGGAGGAATGACTGACAGCAGATTCGGCTGATCTGGATGCTGTCCAATATTGACCCGACGAATCGCGACAGTAACAATCTCTGCGCCACTGGTTTGAATGGCTTGCTGAGTTTCATTTAAATCTTTATATTTGCCTGTGCCTACCAAAAGGCGAGACTGGAATTGGCGTGAACCAATCTGTAATAAATCTTGCATAATTGTCCCGAGTATTAGCCGCCACCGACCGCGTGAATAATTTCTATTTTGTCTGTATCGCAAATCGGCGTATCGCCTAATTTGCTTTTAGGAATAATCATTTCATTGACTTCAACTGCAAAACGCTTACCCTCAAGCGCCATACTCTGAATCAGTTCCAGCAGATTCTTGCAGTGAGTTTCCTGTTGTTCGCCATTGATATAAATCATCATTCTAGCTACCCTCCATGATTAAGTGATTTTCAGACTTATCTGGCGTATTTTAAAGCATTCCAAGCCAGAATTAACCATCCTGCAATCATTAAAGCACCACCAATTGGCGTAATTGCGCCTAATCCACGTGGTAAACCCAAGGCCATGATATACAGTGAACCAGAAAATAATAAAATACCGACCTGAATTAGCCAAAAACTCCATTGAATCGGGAGTGTCGGAATGACTTTCGCGAGCAAGGCCAGAATAAGCAAACCTAAGGCATGATAGAAAAAATAATCCGTTGCCGTTTGCCACCAGCCGAGCTGGGCTTCAGTCGCGCGCGCTTTTAAACCATGTGCACCAAAGGCACCGAGCATCACTGCAAGCGCCAAGTTGAGTGCTGAAATCGCAATCCACATTTGAATTGATCTTCGTGATAAAGTTTGCGCCCAACCTTAGCATAAATTCAAAATTCGGACATAAAAAAGCCTTCATCAAAGAAGGCTTTTTCAGATTAAATCAATAACAGAATTTGGTATTAATTGGAGGACATCGCCACTTTAATTTTTTCCATGGCATTTTTTTCGAGTTGGCGAATACGTTCCGCGGAAACGTTATATTCGGCGGCCAGCTCATGCAGGGTTGATTTCTCGTCATCTAGCCAGCGGCGCTGCAAGATATTACGTGAACGATCATCGAGCTGATCCATGGCTTCGTGCAGAGCAGAGGTACTTTGTTCCTCATAATCCTCATTTTCAATCAGACGGGCCGGATCATAACGGTTATCTTCAAGATATAAAGCCGGTGCAACATAAGTTGAACCTTCATCATCGTCATCGCCGGAAGCATCAAAAGCAGCATCATATGCCGTCAAACGGCCTTCCATCTCCAGAACTTGTTCTGGTGTGACATTTAAATCATTGGCAATCGACTGTGCTTCTGCGAGGGTCAACTTTTTCGATGATTTTTTCAGGCTACGCAGATTAAAAAACAGTTTACGTTGCGCTTTGGTGGTGGCGATTTTAACAATACGCCAGTTACGGATCACATATTCATGAATTTCCGCCTTAATCCAGTGCACAGCAAATGACACCAAACGTACGCCCATATTCGGGTCAAAACGTTTTACAGCTTTCATCAGACCCAGGTTGCCTTCCTGAATCAGGTCGCCTTGTGGCAGACCATAACCTGCATAACTGCGTGCAATATGCACCACAAAACGCAAATGTGACATGACCAGCATTTTTGCTGCATCTAAATCCTGGTCATAGTAATAGCGTTCAGCCAACTCTTTTTCTTGTTCGGCCGTTAAAATCGGAATCTGATTGACAGTGCTGATATAAGCACCGAGGTTGACCCCTGGCGCCGATAATGACAGGGGCATCAACTGATTGCGGCTGTCACTCATGTGTTCTCCTTGAAGTGCGGGATAACCCTAAACATAGGTTTTATCTTAATCCAATCTCTCCGCAAATAATGGATATTTGGGTAGAGAAATGTAAAAAAGTATACGAAACTAAGATAAACAGTTTAATTGAAAATTTTTAAGATTCAATCAAGTAGTGAAACTCTGAATCAGAAATTTTTCTTGATTCAAGCTTGAGTTGATGAATCTGGCAATAACGGCTGATATCCGTCTGACTATGTGGATCAGAGGATTTCAGCAAGAAAGTTTTCTGATTACCGGCCTTTAGTGCCCGTTTTAACATTAATAGCGGCATCGGGCAGGGTTTTCCCATGGCATCGATAAGACAATATTGCTCTGGATCTTGCGACATTAGGGTTTCATTCATATAGCAAAAAAATGACAATAAATAGTAACAAAGAAGCGCATGGAACCAAACTGCTTTAATAAAGATCACAATCTAAAAGAAGATATAAAGTCTTTTGACAATTTTCATGAAAAAAATAACTAAATCAAACAGAACATGCTAAAAAAAATCTATTAATTGTGATAAACCCATGTTAAGCTCGTTGCGTATTTGGGACTTTGAATAAACAAAGTGATTGTTTTTCACCCTATTACATAAATGGATGTAACCGGGATTTTGTTGATAGTTTTACAGAATGATTACAAGCTTAAAAATAATATTTTCAAACTTGTTTGCTCTGCTGTTTGCAACACCGGGTGGTCCTTCTTTTAGTTTCAATGAGGATTAACTTATGACAGCTGCTCGCGAACAAGGCGTAGTTAAGTGGTTTAACGATACTAAAGGCTTCGGCTTTATTCAACGTAACGGCGGTGATGACGTATTTGTTCATTTCCGTGCTATCCAAGGTGACGGCCACCGTTCACTTCGTGATGGTCAACGCGTTGAATTCAGTGTTGTTAAAGGCCAAAAAGGCTTTCAAGCTGAAGAAGTTCAACCATTAGACTAATCTTCGGATTAAGCTAAAAAGAAAACGCTCCAATATAACTTGGGGCGTTTTTTGTTTATACTATCCCCATCTTAGTGATTACCCAAGTAGAGCACCGCTTTATGTCATCTGGTTTTGAAACCTTAAATTTACATCCCAATCTAAAAAAAGCGATTGATGCTTTAGGCTTTACCACCATGACGCCTATCCAGCAGAAGGTTTTAAAATTCACGCTGGCAGGACATGATGCCATTGGCCGCGCACAGACAGGTACAGGTAAAACTGCAGCTTTTTTAATTAGTATCATGAATGATCTATTAAATAACCCAATTCAGGAGCAGCGTTATCGTGGTGAACCGCGTGCCCTGATTTTGGCACCGACCCGTGAACTGGCACTGCAAATTGAAAGCGATGCACAGGATCTGGCCAAATATGCCGGTCTCAATGTCGTGACTTTGCTGGGTGGTGTAGATTTTGACAAGCAAAAGAATCAACTAAATAAAGCACCTGTCGATATTATGGTCGCGACACCCGGTCGTTTGATCGATTTTGTCGAGCAAAAAGAAGTCTGGCTGGATCAGATTGAATTTCTGGTCATTGATGAAGCGGATCGTCTACTCGATATGGGCTTTATTCCTTCAGTGAAACGCATTGTGCGTTTTTCGCCGCGTAAGGAGCAACGTCAGACTTTAATGTTCTCTGCAACATTCAGCTATGATGTACTAAATTTGGCCCAGCAATGGTTATTTGAACCGGTCACAGTTGAAATTGAACCGGAAAAGAAAACCAATGCCGATGTCGAGCAACGGGTGTATATGGTGGCTAAGGCCGATAAATATAAACTGTTGCAAGAAATCTTGCGTGATGAGCCGATTGAAAAGGTGATGATTTTCGCCAACCGTCGTGATCAGGTGCGTAAGCTTTATGATCATTTAAAACGTGATGGTTATAAGGTGGTCATGCTGTCTGGTGAGATTGCTCAAGACAAGCGTCTAAAAATGCTAGACCAGTTCAAGAATGGTAAGCACAACATTATGATTGCAACAGATGTTGCGGGTCGTGGTATTCATGTGGATGGTGTTTCACATGTGGTGAACTTCACTTTACCTGAACAGTCAGATGATTATGTACATCGTATTGGACGTACTGGCCGTGCGGGAACACGTGGTGTGAGTATTAGTTTCCTTGCCGAAGATGATGCGTTCTATCTACCAGAAATTGAGAAGGCGATTGGACAGAAATTGCCTTTGACCCGTCTGGAAGGTTATTGCTAATCCAGATTAAAAAAACCGCTCTTGAAGAGCGGTTTTTTTTATGACCATGTGATCTGGACTTATTTGGCCTGACAACGGAAAGTCAAAATGGTTTGATAGTCATCATTCTGGTTTAAACCGGTATTGGTGCCTGCGATATTACCTAAAACAGTCGCTGCTGCCTGAATCATTTGTCCAGTCTGATCATCAACGACACCTTTTAATGCCCCGTTATAACCCGTCTTTTCATCGATAATAATCGCAGTAGCTTTCGAACCACAGGTTTTGCTGGCAGCATTAATGGCATTATTTTTAGCAGTTAGTTGATTTTTACCTAATCCGGTAACCTCAAACTGATTGTTTTCTTTCTGAATTGCCAGTGAGGTTGGGTTAGAAGCGCAGGCAGTTAAAAGTAGAACTGAAGCTGCTAATCCGCTGATCGCAATTGTTTTTTTCATGATAAAATCTCGGGTGAAAACAGAATTAAGTTTATTTGAGCATAGCAAAGCGCACAGAGTTTGGAGCTGTTGTATAAGTTTGGAAATTTTTAGTGTGACTCTATGCTAAAAAAGTAATTCAACTGAGCATTTCATTGATTAAAATAAAAATATTGTAATGTTACTTGAGTAATTTTTGCGGCTAAGTCGCGGTGAAGTTTATAGAGTATTACAGCGGGAATATGCTAATCTTGAAAACAGTTTTTAAGTATAGATCTACAAAGCAATGACGGAATCCGTGGTCGACATCGTTCATCAAAATATTCGCCAACGTCAATCAATAGGACATTTGCTGGCACCGGCACCGAATGCAGAACAGCTGGAGCTGGCTTTTCAGGCGGCATTGACAGCACCGGATCATCATCGGTTGAAACCCACCACCTTTGTGGTGATACCTGATGCACAGCGTGAAGCATTTGGGGAGCTGTTGTCTCAGGCACTGGTCGATCTGGGTGAAACTGAAACGGCACAGATTGAACGGGTCAAGAATCATCCATTCCGTGCGCCACTATTGGTGCTGGCTTTAACGCGTTTGCAAGATCATCCTAAAGTTCCACATTTTGAACAGATTCTCAGTTCAGGTGCCGCCATACAGAATTTTCTGTTATCACTCCAGGTTCAGGGTTTCTCGACCATGTGGCGCAGTGGTGCTGTAGTCGAGTCTGGCCTGTTTAAGCAGGCATTAGGAATTTCAAAAGATGATTTGGTCTCGGGTATTATTTATATTGGCACTGCAGCAAAAGCAATTCCAGCACGCGCAGAGATTCAGACCAGTAATTTTGTAAGTTATTGGAATCAGAACGGTTAATTTGCACGGTATAACAGGGTATTAAAAAATAACATGTCAGAATTAAATTTTTCAGCACTGGTCGAGCCGGTTGCAGTCGATCATAAGACCGCTTTAAGAGTCACGGTGTTGGGTGGGGGCAGTTTTGGTACCGCAATGGCCAATACCGCAGTGCGTAATGGTTGTAATACCATGATCTGGATTCGTGATGAAGCTGTTGCGGCAGATATCAATGCCACGCATATCAATAAACGTTATTTGCCAGATTTCCAGCTGGAAGAAAACTTACTGGCTGTGTCGGATCTGGAACTGGCTGTGCGTGATCGTGATATTATTTTAGTCGCGATTCCAAGTCATTCTTTTCGGGATGTCCTGCAACAAATCAAGCCTTTTATCACCTCACAAGCCGTGATTTCACTCACCAAAGGGATTGAAGCCAAAACTTTTAGCTTCATGAGTGATATTATTCGGGAAGTATTGCCAGAAGTGCCTTATGGAGTGTTGTCCGGGCCGAATCTCGCCAAGGAAATTGTGGCAGGTCAGCCGGCAGGAACCGTGATTGCCAGCGAATCTGAGCTGGTACGTTATGCCGTACAGCAAGCCTTACATAGTGCCTTGTTCCGTGTTTTTGCCAGTGATGATGTACATGGTGTAGAACTCGGTGGTGCCTTGAAAAATATCTATGCCGTCGCGATGGGGATGGCAGCCGCGTATAACGTGGGTGAAAATACCAAGAGTATGATCCTGACCCGTGCACTGGCCGAAATGAGCCGTTTTGCGGTAAAATTGGGCGCGAATCCGCTGACTTTCCTCGGGCTTTCCGGTGTGGGTGATTTATTTGCGACTTGTAGCAGTCCGCTGAGTCGTAATTATCAGGTTGGTTTTGCCTTAGGCAAAGGCAAGACTTTGGAGCAGGCTACTACTGAACTGGGTCAAACTGCAGAAGGGATCAATACCATCGTACAGGTCAAGGCGCGTTCCGAAGAACTGGATGTCTATATGCCAATTACTTCTGCTTTGTATGATGTGATTTTTGAAGGTGCACCACCACTTAATATTGCCTTGTCATTGATGAAAAATGGTCATCGCAGTGATGTGGAATTTGTCTTGCCACATCATCAAGTCTGATCTATAACCCAAAGAGACTGTATGTGAATTGTCATATTGGCCAGTTATCATGCAGGCAAAAGAAAATAAGGAAACCCAATGCAACTGACTTTAGTGCGACATGGTGAGGCTGCTCCACCAGTCAATGGCAATGATAGCAAGCGTCCATTGACGGAGCGTGGTCATCAGCAGGCTGAGCAAGCCGCACAGTTCTTAAAAAATATGATTAAGCCTGAAGTATTTGTGGTGAGTCCCTTATTGCGTGCACAAGAGACCCTGGCTCATCTGCAGCAGTATTTTCAAGATGTACCCGTGGTGATCTGTAATGCGATTAAACCCGATGATGATGCCAAGGTCGCGGTTGAATGGTTGTCGCAACTGCCTTATGAATCAATTGCCGTGGTGTGTCATATGAATGTGGTGGCGCACATTTCTTCTATTTTGCTGGCGGAGTCTTTTCATCCCTATGCATTGGCAGAAGCACGTATCTATGCGCAGCCAGTCATTGCCGCGGGTTTGTCGACAACAGTTAAAAGTTTTATTCCTACATTATAAAAACCAATTAAAACGGTAGTACACAATCGATGTTGTATTTATGGATGCCTGAGGCCAATGGGGTTTGGCAATGGTCAACTGGGGAATTCTGGAACACTGCGGCCACACTTGAGCAGTTGATTCAGGAGATTCAGGCTCATCATGGCGAAGAAGCAGTAGTGTTTTTCCCGAGCCGTCATGTGCAAATTTTGCAGCAGACTTTGCCCAAGAGCCAATATAAAAAAATGGGCAATGAGGGCATCAAGTATCTGCTTGAAGAGTATGTGGTGCTGCCAGTCGATGCCATGAAAGTGCTGCATCATTTTCAGCAGCCTGATCAGGTCAGTATTATGGGGGTTGCGAATTCGACCCTCGAGACCTTGCAGTATTCTCTCAACCTGATTCCCGTCAAGCTGGCGGCTTTGCTGCCAGACTTTTTGGTGCTGCCGGTTCCTGAAGCCAATCAGCGGATGATTACCCAAATTGGTGGGCGCTTGTTGGTACGAGAAGCAGAATATATCGGCCAGTCACTGGATGATCTGAGTCTGTATCTGGATTATCAGCCCAAAGATTTGCATTATAAAGTCAGTAATCTGAGTCAGGATCAGTTAAGTAGCCTAGAAGCACTGGTCACACAGGAGCAGTTAGAATCTTTTCAGTATGTCCTTCCTGTATTGAAAAAACCTAAACAGCATGCGTTTAATGTATTGCCCAAAGCCAAATCTGAAGGTGCCATTTCCGGTTACTGGAAAGCATGTGCAGCTGTATTTCTGGGCATATTAGTCTTACAGTTTGGTTATGATGCGGTGCGCTGGTATCAATACAAAAAAGTGGCAAATCAGACCGCTGCACAGGCCGTTGATCAGTTCAAGTACTGGTTTGGGCAAAATTATCCGGTCACTGAGCAGAATATCAAAAGCCAGTTTGAAGGGCAGTTGCGTCAAAGCCAGATTGCCGATACACAGGCATTGCAGCTGATTAGCCGGGTGGGGCCAGTCTTGATGCAGAACCAGATTGTGGCACAACGGATCAATTATGATGTGTCTGTGTTGAGTATGGAGCTCAAGGCCAATTCATCAGATATGCTAAATGCATTGACCAAGCAATTGAGTCAGCAAGGCTTTAAAGTGGAGCTGGGGAATATTCAGGCCAGCGGAACAGGTGCCATTGGGCTGGTGAGGGTGCAATAATGAAAGCCATCGAAGCGCTACAAAATCGCATGGATCAGTCTTTTGAAAAACTGAGGGATTATCTGGACAGTCTCTCGGCACGTGAACGGGTATTGGTGATTTTTACCACTATTTTTGTAGTTGTGGCTGCGGTCAGTTCAGCACTCTGGTATATGCATCAGGCAGCAGACACCCAGCAGAAACGTTTAAATCAGCTGAAAGATACCATTGTCTGGATGCAAAGTAATGCAGTCACCATGAAACCTGCTGGAGACATGCAGCTGGATGCCGCAGAGAAAGTACAGCGGGTGGCACAGCAACAAGGTCTTTCGGTTGCATCGCAGCAAATAGATGGGAAAATTCAATTGGCAGTCATGCATGAAAATTATGCAGTATTGGCAAACTTCCTGACTCAACTGGCACAAATGGGTCTAAGTGTTGAGAAAATGGAACTAAATAATGAAGCAGGACAGATTAAATTAACCGCGACCGTGCAATAAACGGTAAAAATAAAGATTTGCAAAGCATGGTTTTTTTGTCAGCCTATGCCTATAATATGCCGACTTAAAAAGCAGTAGACTTTTCTAGATATGTTGTATTCTCTAGCCCGCCCTTTGTTGTTTTCTTTAGCACCAGAGCGTGCACATGAGCTGACACTATCACTATTAAAATCATCCTATAAAATGGGCTTGATGCGTCAAAATGTTGCTGCGAAACCTGTGACTTGTATGGGAATCGAATTTCCCAATCCAGTAGGTCTTGCGGCAGGTTTAGACAAAAATGGTGCTTATATTGATGCCCTTGCTGGTCAAGGTTTTGGTTTTATTGAAATTGGTACCATTACCCCGAGACCGCAAGCCGGCAATCCTCATCCGCGTTTATTTCGTTTGCCACAGGCCAAAGCCATTATTAACCGTATGGGCTTTAACAATGATGGCGTGGATCAGCTGGTTGAAAATGTCAAAGCGGCCAAATTCAAAGGCATTCTCGGTATTAATATCGGTAAAAACGCTGATACTCCGGTAGAAAAAGCAGTAGATGATTACCTCATCTGTTTAGAAAAAGTCTATAATTATGCTTCTTATATTACCGTCAATATTTCTTCTCCCAATACCAAAAACCTGCGCAGCCTGCAAAGTGGTGATGCACTCACCGAACTGCTGGAAACATTGAAGAAGCGTCAGCTTGAATTGGCTCAGGAATACCAGCATTATGTACCTTTGGTACTGAAAGTGGCGCCTGATCTGGATAACAGCGATATTGCCTTTATTGCCAAACAGTTATTGCAATTCAAGATCGATGGTCTGATCGTGACCAATACCACACTGTCACGTGAAGGTGTAGAGGGTCTGGAGCATGCAGAAGAAGCGGGCGGTTTGTCTGGCGCGCCGGTATTTGAGAAAAGTACCGCATGTCTGGCTGCATTTGCTGCGGTATTAAAAGGACAAATTCCATTGATTGGTGTGGGTGGTATTCTTTCAGGTGCAGATGCTGTTGCCAAAAAACAGGCAGGCGCCAGCCTTGTACAGGTTTATAGTGGCCTCATCTATACTGGACCTAAACTTGTAAAAGATTGTGTAGACGCACTTTAAATCCTATGAATGCCATTGATATCTTTCTACTGATTATCTTGCTCATTGGAGGGCTCAACGGTTTGCGTCAAGGATTTATTAAAGCCTTTGCGAACTTAGTGGGATGGATCTTTGCCCTGATTGTTGCGGCAAAATATTCAACGCTACTTGCGCCGTCTATGGTTGCTCTGAGTACAGATCCAGTTGTACAAAAGATTGCGGCCTTCGCCTTTATCGTCCTGCTGATTGTAGTTCTGACCTGGATCGTTACTGCACTGTTGAACCGTATTTTAAAGAGTCTTAAACTGGGTCCTCTCAACCGTCTGGCCGGTGGTGTCTTTGGTAGCCTCAAAGGTTTGCTGATTGTGCTGATTACCATGCAGGGGATTGGCCCGTGGGTAGAAAGCTCACCGCACTGGAAACAGTCCAAGTTTATTCAAGCCTTATTGCCTTATGCGCCTTGGGCGACTCAAATGTCGAAAGACGCCGCGAATGGCGCACTACAACATATCAAGCCTGAAGGGACATCGAAACCTTCAGCTGTATCATCTGAAACATCGTCCAAATCTGGAGCTGCAGATGAGTCTACAAATAATCCTTTTTATTAATCCTAGCTTGTCTGCGAGGTTGCTATGTGTGGAGTAGTTGGTATAGCTGGTAAATCACCCGTTAACCAAATGTTGTTTGATGCATTAACGATGTTACAACATCGTGGACAAGATGCAGCTGGGATCGTGACATGTGATGAAGGGCGTCTGTTCCTTCGTAAAGACAATGGGATGGTGCGTGATGTATTTCATACCCGTCATATGCGTGCCTTGAAAGGAAATTACGGGATTGGTCATGTGCGTTATCCAACAGCCGGTTCATCGAGCAGTGCAGAAGCACAGCCATTTTATGTGAACTCGCCGTATGGAATTACCTTGGCGCATAACGGTAATTTGACCAATGCCGAAGAAATTCACGATGACCTGTTCAAAACTGACTTGCGTCATATGAACACGGATTCTGATTCAGAAGTGCTGCTAAACGTGCTAGCGCATGAATTGCAAAAACATGGCAAATTGGTGCCGACTTCGGAAGATATTTTCCATGCGGTAACACGTGTGCATGAGCGTTGTAAAGGCGCTTATGGTGTGGTAGCAATGATTACCGGACAAGGTCTGGTGGGCTTCCGTGATCCGAATGGTATCCGTCCACTGATTTACGGTTCACGTGAAACTGAACAGGGCATGGAATATATCATAGCTTCTGAATCGGTTGCGATTACTGCGCTGGGCTTCAAAGTTGAGCGTGATATTCAGCCAGGTGAAGCGGTATTTATCGATTTACAAGGTAATTTCTTTACCAAGCAATGTGCGAGCAATCCTGAATATCGTCCATGTGTTTTTGAATATGTGTATTTTGCCCGTCCGGATGCCATTATTGATGGAATCTCGGTGTATAAAGCACGTCTGAAAATGGGTGAGAAGCTGGCGCAAAAAATTCTGCGCGAGTGGGGTGAAGAGCATGATATCGATGTGGTGATTCCGATTCCGGATACTTCACGTACTTCTGCATTGGAACTTGCCAATATGCTGGGTGTGAAATTCCGTGAAGGTTTCATGAAAAACCGTTATATCGGTCGTACTTTTATTATGCCAGGTCAGCAACTACGTAAAAAATCGGTACGTCAAAAACTGAACCCGGTTGAGCTTGAATTTAAGGGTAAAAACGTACTATTGGTCGATGACTCGATTGTGCGTGGTACGACCTGTAATGAAATTATCCAGATGGCACGTGATTCTGGTGCGAAAAAAGTCTTCTTTGCTTCCGCAGCACCGATGGTGAAATATCCAAACGTGTACGGTATCGATATGCCGGCAAAATCAGAGCTAATTGCCTCAGATCGTAGCGTTGAAGAAATTCGTGAAATTATTGGTGCAGACCGTTTGGTGTTCCAGGATCTGGAAGATTTAAAAGATGCAGTTCGAACCACCAAAGTGCCAGATCTGAAAGATTTTGACTGTTCGGTATTTGACGGCGTTTATGTCGCGGGTGGTATTGATGCGCAGTATCTGGATGATCTACAGCAAAAACGTAGTGACAGTGCCATGAAAGAAGGGAATTACATCGATGTGAATATCGATGCAGCTTCTGTGGATTTAACTGGCGTACGTGAAGTCTAAGCGCTTAAAATCATCATGAAAAAGCGGGAATTTCCCGCTTTTTTGTTTTATGATGAACCCATTGAAAATAATCTTAACTAGGGTTCTACATTGCGCAACGTAGGATATGATTTTATAAAAAACAAGAATATCGTATTGCCTGTAAGCTTCTGCTTGATTGCTGTGCTGTTAACTATTTTTATTATCAATACCGTTGTTGGTCTATTCGTTTTTTATGTTGATTCTACCCAGTCTATTTTCTGGCATATGCTCAGTCCTTATCTGATTGCGTTGCTGTTATGTGTGATGCTGATCTCGGTCATCTATGAATTTTATCTTTTCCGGAATGGCGGTTATTCGCTGGCAAAACAGATGGGTGCGCGCCGTCTCAGCCCGATGGAAAGTATTCCTGAGGAAAGTGCGGCACTGCAAATTACCCAGCAGCTGGCCGATACCTTT
The DNA here is from genome assembly GCF_019195275.1 of Acinetobacter sp. F9. Lineage (NCBI taxonomy): Bacteria > Pseudomonadati > Pseudomonadota > Gammaproteobacteria > Moraxellales > Moraxellaceae > Acinetobacter > Acinetobacter sp. F9. The sequence goes on along the minus strand of NZ_CP078068.1, from coordinate 552,387 downwards.
TTAATTGAACCTCCGGCGGTGTATGTACTGCCCGATGAAGTTGGAGTTAATACGCTGACGGCGGGTTTTAGCCCGCGAGATACCGCGATTATTCTGACTTGGGGTGCGGTACAAACTCTGGATAAAGTCGAGCTGTATGGTTTACTCAGTCACGAATTTAATAAAATTCTGTCGGGTGAAACTGCGGAAAATACCCGCTTAAAAATTTTGTATAGCAGTTTAACCACCTTTAGCCAGTGGGGCAGCAAAATTGCCAAATCTGGTTTCTATCGAACTGGTATTCGACGTGAAAATAAGTTTGAAACCTTTTATGTCGCAATTGGCGCAGTAATCTGGCTGATTGGCAGTTTGGGGGTATTGATCACACGCTTTATTAAATATATTTCACTGGGTGGACGCACTTTTAAGAATGACCAGAAAACTCGCCGCCTGATTCAAAATGATGCCAATATCCAGACTTTACTCAGAATTCATGTGCATCATTCCGGTTCGCAAATCTATAGTGAATATGCCGAATCCATTTCCCATATGTGTTTTGCCAATTCCTTGAGTCCGCAAAACTGGTTGAATATTCACCCAAATATTAATCAACGAATTTATGAATTAAATCCTGCCCTGATTCAGGATTTGCAGCTCGAGAACTTGAAGAAACTCAAGAATCAGCCTTTATTCAGTTTATTTCGTTCTCTGGAAGAAGTGGTGCCCGAGACTGCGATGAGCTGGAGTTCGCCACAGCCTCTGCCGTTGTTGCGTCTATCTCCAATCAGCTTTGCAATTAAAGATGCGATCAAGCCACTGAATCCAGAGCTGCGGCTGAGTATGCCGCGTCCGGAGTTGCTTGAACGTGCATTGCAGACGGCGACCGGCTCGCGTGAAGTCATGGTTGCCATTTTGATGATTCGTCAATATCGTGAATTTATTCCGACTGAGGCTGAGGTGAGCCGCGCCATTGTAGATTCACTGCTGAATCTGGATGGGCGGGTGCATATTTCGATTTTCCAGCAAGCTTGTAAGAATATTGGCGGGATGCCCACCACAGTTGCACGTCAGTTTTTGATGAAACTGGCACGAATTATTCAGGAAGATGGTGAAATTGGCTTGCTCGATGCCTTATTGCTGGAATGTGTCAAATATGAACTGAATCTATTGCCCGCACATATTCCAACAGCTTTGGATGAAGTTAAGCCCCAGATTGTGCGTCTGATTGATGCCTTGTTGCATGTGCAGCAGATTAATAGCGGAAACCAGCTTGAGGTTCGCGAACGCATTTTAAACCGGATTTTGTCGGCTCGAGAATTGGACTTATACAATGAAATTTCTGATGAGCCGATTGATCTGGCGGAAATTCTGAATGATATTGCGGGACTTTTACTGCGTGAACGTCTCGGGATTTTGGGTATCGCAGAAGCCTGTTTGTGGAGCGACCGTATTGTGACTCAGGACGAACTGGATGTGATGGAACTGCTTTATTGGCGCTTGGGTTTTGAGGCAGAGCAGATTATTCAACAAATGTTGAAGAAAAACAGTTTAACCATTATGTAAAAAAGAAGACAACAATTCACAGTTTGAAACTGCATCTGTTATAACAGAGGCAGTGATTTAATTGAGTATTAAAAGTACAGTTTTTAGCAGGCAGATCGACTTTGTATTAGAATCCATCAGGATAAAAAAGAAAAGCGGAAAAAGTTCGGCAAAGTAGAGGCAATCCGGCTAAAATGTTCAGCCTGAAATTGGTGATGATGAAAAGATGATAGGGCATCAGCGTGACATACTGGCAACATTAGGAATTGATCTCTGGATTCCTAGGGACAGCGCATGTCAGCCACATCAGGTCTCGATCTGGCGTGATCAGGCTGCACCAGAATTTCACAGTGACATTGTCTTGCCTCAGTCCAAGCAGCCCGAGGTATTTACAGATCTATCAATTCCTGAGCCGGTTATTCAGCCCGAAGCTGAAGTCATGCCTGTGGTATCAGTGCCCACGCCAGTACTGGTTCAGGAACAGCGTGAAATCATACAAATTCTGCCATTTAGTTTGCAGATTTTAAGTCTGGCCCATTGCAGTATTGTGATTGATGCGACTGCAATGACTGAAGAAACCCAGAATTTATGGACGAATATCCAGCGTGCAGTGGTCAGCGAGTTTTGTGAGCTGAACTGGCCATTTCCTTGGGCCAATGTTCAGGATGGGCGCGGTGTGGACTCTTATATTCAGGGTTTTCTCGATGGGATGAGTGCCGAGAAAAATATTATTTTTTTGGGAACTGTACCTTATATTTCAAATAGTAAAATAATCCAGTTGGCTTCTTTACAGGAAATGCTAGATCAGCCAATTCTGAAAAAACGTTTATGGCAGTTTATGCAAAATAGGTCTGCCAGCTTGAAATAATATGAGTTTGGAATAAAAAATATGAAACAAAAAGTGGTTGTATTTAGTCAGATCGATGCTGATATTCAAAATAAACTTGAACAACATTATGATGTCGCTTATATACAACCCAAGTTAGGCGATGTGAACCGGCAGCTTTTGCAGGAGGTTCAGGATGCCGATGGCATGATTGGTGCAGGTCGATTGCTGAATCGTGACAATCTGGTGACTGCCACCCGGCTTAAAGTCATTTCTAGTGTCAGTGTCGGTTATGACAACTATGAACTTGATTATTTAAATGAAAAAAATATCTATCTCAGCCATACCCCGCATGTACTGACTGAAACCACGGCAGATCTGGCTTTTACATTGTTGATGTCTGCGGCACGTAAAGTGGCTTATCTGGATCACTGGACCAAACAAGGACAATGGCAGCGTACTGTCGGTGAAGCACAATTTGGTCTGGATATTTTTGGAAAAACTTTAGGTATTATCGGTCTGGGTCATATTGGAGCTGCAGTTGCACGTCGTGGTTTTTATGGTTTCAATATGAATATTCTGTACCATAATCGCCGTGAAAAACCAGAATTGGCCCAAGGCCTGAATGCACAGTATTCTGACTTAGATGAACTATTACAGCGTTCCGACTTTGTCGTTATTGCGGTTGACTTAAATGCTGATTCTAAAGCGCTGATTGCAGCGGCTGAGTTGGAAAAAATGCAACCACATGCGGTATTGGTGAATATTTCACGTGGCTCAGTCATTGATGAGCAGGCTTTAATTGACGCTTTAAAAGCCAAGCAGATTTTTGCTGCCGGTCTCGATGTCTATCAGAAAGAACCTTTAAAAGAATCTGAATTATTTCAGTTGGACAATGTGGTTACATTGCCACATTTGGGTTCTGCGACGGCTGCAACCCGTAAAAAAATGGCCGAATTGGCCTATCAGAATCTGGTGGATGCTTTAGAAGGGCGAGTGCCACGCTATGTGGTTAATCCTGAGTTTCAATAATATTAAATAACATTTTCTTGCGTATATGCCCATTTTTCAATGCTATATTCAAGGCAGCTTAGAACAATAGATTTAGAGATTTTTCATTGAAACGATTGGCGTTGGCGTGTGGCTTAACGATGTGCATGGTGACAGGGCATAGCTCTAGCCATGATTTTAATCAAGCGACTGCACACTTTTCTGTGCCTGATATTGGTACAGGCGTGGGTTTACTCGATCAGCAAAAAGAAAGAATGATCGGTGAAAAAGTCTATCGCGAAGTGCATAAGCAAATGCCAGTCATGCAGAATCCATGGCTGGAAGACCAGCTGCTGTCGGTATTTTCTCATATTCTCAGTCAGACTCAGTTACAACAGCCCATTGGTTTGCTGGTGATTAATGATCCACAAATTAATGCTTTTGCTGTGCCGGGAGGGCTGTTTGCTCTTAATGCTGGTTTAATCAATTCAGCCCGAAATATGGATGAAGTGGCGGGGGTGATGGCGCATGAAATTGCACATGTCACACAACGTCATTACAGTCGCTCTCAAGATGCTTTTAAGGGGCAGGGTTTGCTGGCATTGGCCGGAATTTTGGTCGGGGCGTTGGTGGCCTCTCAGGCGGATGGTGATGCGGGTGCTGCGGTGATGATGGGTTCGCAAGCCGCGTTGATGGATAAACAGCTGACTTATAGTCGTAATCAGGAGCGTGAAGCAGACCGAATTGGCATGCAATACATGTATCGTTCCGGCTATAACCCGCATAGTATGGCAGACTTCTTCGAAGTCATGCATCGCTCGACCAGTCGCTTAAGCTTCCTGCCGGATTTCTGGTTTACCCATCCACTGACGACTGAGCGTATGAGTGAAGCGCGTTTACGTGCCAATCAACTGCCTACGGTCAAACCTAAGCTGAATGATCCGGACTTTGAGATTATCAAATGGTATAGCAGGGTGCTGTCTCGCCAGACCAGTGAGGAACAGCTCAGTTTGATGAATCGGCAGAATAATTTTGCCGGTCAGCTTGCTTTGGCTGCCTACCAGATACAGCAAAGTGATTTTCAGGCCGCACAGGCTGCTTTAGATCAGGCGAAAAAGCATAACCAGATGCATCCTTTATTGGTCTTGTTTCAGACTGATATTTACTTAGGTCGGAACCAGTTGAATGCAGCGCTGAAAAGTGTGGCTTCGGCAGCGCGGATCATGCCGGAAAATCGTGCGCTCAATTATAAATATGCAGAAGTCTTGATTCGTGCCCAGCAACCTGATCAAGCTAAACAAATTGTACAAAAGTTTTTGAATGCCAATTCCCGCGATGTGAGCGGCTGGCGACTGATGCAACTGGCGACCAATGCAGAGCCTGCATCGGCAATCAAGGCCGCCAATGTGCTGCGTTATCGTGCAGAAGTAGAATACTGGTCCGGTTATGAAGAAACCGCCATCAAGTCATTATTACATGCACAGCGTACAGTGAAAAATAATCAATCTTTATCGGCAACCATTAACCAACGCCTGAAACAGATGCAGCAGGCACGTCAATATAAAATTTAAGCCTTAGTCAGGTTTTAAGCTTTTTATATCAGGATGATATGGTCAGGATATACTGAATCGGGCTACAATCTTTTTTTAATGATCAGTGCGATTAAATCTGAAGCATGCTATGAAGAAAATATTATTGGGCATCTGTCTATTGGGGTGGAGTTATGCGGTATTTGCTGCGAGTGCTGTTGAGTATGTAGACGCGGTAGAGCGTATTAATGCTGACTATAAAAAGGAATCGCGTCAATTCTTGGGTGGTTTGAATCCGCAGCAACAAGGTTTTAGCGCAGCACAGAATTCACATTTTTGTAGTATTGTGCAACGTTATGCCGATCGCTTATATCAGGCGGCTGACCAAAATCGTGCCTATCTGGATCGTCAATTTCAGAAGATAACTAAACAGGATGTGATTATAGAAGTGAAATCTTCAAAAGAGATGCAATTGCTGAAACGTTATCAGGTTGACTGTTATTTGCAATAAGAATACGTTAAGAACTGTCTTTTATAAAAAGTCAGTTCAACGTTAAAGATCGAATATTAGAGAAGTGGGATTAAGCAAGTTTCGCTTTAATTTTAGCTGAAACTTGTGCAGGATCGGCGCGCCCGGCTATGAGCGGACGCAGAGAATTCATCACCTTACCCATATCTTTCATGCTAGTAGCTTCTTGCGCTGCAATCGTTTGCGCAATGATGGAATCAAGTTCTTCCTCAGTCATAGCTTCTGGTAGAAATTGAGATAACACCTCAACCTCGGCTTGTTCCTTACTAGCTAAATCTTCTCGACCAGCACCATCAAAGGCCTTGATCGATTCTTTACGTTGTTTAATTTGTTTTTCAATGACCGCAAGAACTTGAGCGTCGTCAAGTTCTTTGCGCTCATCGACTTCGATTTGCTTAATTGCCGCCTGTAGACCACGTATGACCGTCAGCTTGGACATTTCTTTGGCACGCATTGTTGCTTTCAAAACATCCATGATTTGGTCTTTTAAAGTCGTCATTATTTAATCCAGGCAGTCAATCACAAATTAATCTTAGTAAAGGCGAGTCGTACGTACTGATTCACGCGCCAATTTCTTTTGGTAGCGTTTAACAGCAGCAGCTTTTTTGCGCTTACGTTCTTGAGTTGGTTTCTCGTAGAATTCACGCTTACGTACGTCAGCTAGAACACCCGCTTTTTCGCATGAACGTTTGAAACGACGGATAGCTACGTCTACTGGTTCGCCTTCTTTCAATTTAACTTGTGGCATGAAGAATCCTCATAAAGTTATGGATAAGATCGCAGGCCGAATGCCTGTGATCACAAGTGAAGGTCAGTATTTTACTCATTTACATCTCATACCACAAGCATATAATAGTGACTGCAATAGAATTGATACAGGTTATAGGCAGTTTAATGATCGTTTTAGGCTTGGAAACGTCGTGTGATGAAACAGGACTTGCGCTGTATGACAGCGAGTTGGGTTTACGCGGGCAGGTGCTTTATAGCCAGATTAAACTGCATGCAGAATATGGCGGTGTGGTTCCAGAGCTGGCGTCACGTGATCATGTGCGTAAACTAATTCCATTAATGAATGAATTATTGGAGCAAACTGACGTCAAAAAATCGGAAATTGATGCCATTGCATATACGCGTGGGCCAGGTTTAATGGGCGCATTAATGACAGGTGCGTTGTTTGGTCGAACTTTGGCCTTTGCACTGAACAAACCGGCAATTGGTGTTCATCATATGGAAGGGCATATGCTTGCACCATTATTGTCTGAAACAGCGCCAGAATTTCCATTTGTGGCGCTGTTGGTCTCTGGTGGGCATTCACAGCTGATGGCAGCCTATGGCATTGGCCAGTATGAATTGCTGGGTGAATCGATTGATGATGCAGCCGGAGAAGCATTCGATAAAGTGGCGAAAATGATGGGTCTGCCCTATCCAGGTGGGCCAAACATTTCCAAACTGGCTGAACAAGGCAATCCTGCTGCTTTTGCTTTCCCACGTCCAATGCTCCATCAAGGGCTGGAATTCTCATTTAGCGGTTTAAAAACTGCTGTATCTGTACAAATGAAAAAACTGGGTGATGAAAACCGTGATGCAGATATTGCAGCAAGTTTTCAGGAAGCCATTGTCGATACCTTGGTGAAAAAGTCAGTTAAAGCATTGAAACAGACGGGCTTGAAGCGCTTAGTGATTGCCGGTGGTGTCAGTGCCAACAAACGCTTACGTGAGCGTTTAGAAGCAGATTTAGCCAAAATTAAAGCGACTGTTTATTATGCAGAACCGGCACTCTGTACTGATAATGGCGCGATGATTGCCTTTGCCGGTTATCAGCGTTTAAAAGCAGGCCAACAGGAGGGCTTGGCGGTGACGACGACACCACGTTGGCCAATGACGGAATTAACCAATCCTGCGGAAGTATAAATTCAGCTTGACAGAAAGAGGCTTAGGCCTCTTTTTTTATGGTTAATTCTTTAATGAAAACTTATGAAACGATGTGTTGTGAATATTTATTTTTATAGCTGTTATAAGATAAATACACGCTATTAAATACAGAAAAATAGTTTAATACTTCCAATTTTATATCACTCATATTTTGGCAAATGTGGAGCAGGGGTTACTTCGGATGGAGAATATAAATTTTAAAAGTTTTCAGGATGCTGGGCAGGCAGTATTAAAGTTTCTGCATCAGCATTTTGGCTTTAATTTATGGATGATCACCCGAGTAGAAGCTAAGGACTGGATTGTGCTGCAAAGTGAAGATCATGGCTACAATGTACAAGCTGGACAGGTTTTTCAATGGGCCGACTCTTTCTGTTCTCATATGGTGGCAGGTAAAGCACCTAAAATTGCCCCTCGTTCTGAAGATATTCCGCTTTATGCGACTGCACCGATTAACCAGCAGGTGAGTATCAAGGCTTATATTGGTCAGCCTTTAATCAATGAAGATGGTAGTCTGTTTGGAACACTGTGTGCGATTGATCCGGAAATCAAATCCGAAGCGATTCTTCAGGATATGGGAATGGTCGAGTTATTTGGTCAACTACTGAGTTCGATTTTGCAGGCGGAACTGCGTCAAAGCGAGCAGATCAGACAACATGAATTATTGCAGGAAGAAGCCAGTAAAGATGAGTTAACTGGATTATATAACCGGCGTGCCTGGAAAAAACTGTTACGGGCAGAAGAAGAGCGCTGCAAACGGTATGGTCATCCTGCTGCTGTATTATTTATTGACCTGAATGACCTCAAAAAAGTTAATGACAGCCTAGGGCATGATGAAGGGGATAAGCTGCTTCAGAAAGCGGCTCAGGTGCTCCGGGAAAATGTACGGATTAATGATATTATCGCCCGTCTGGGTGGAGATGAGTTCGTAATTCTGAGCATTGAAAATGATGAGTCTAGTAATGTGAGTCTGCTTGAACGTTTGATCGAAGCGTTTAGCACGGCAAACATCGGAGCAGCAATTGGTATGGCAATGCGCCATCCAGCGCATGGTTTATTTGAAGCACTCGCACAAGCGGATAGGAATATGTTTGAGTATAAACGTCTGAATAAAGCAACATAATTTTTCAAGATATTGAAATATAATGGGTAAAATTATTTTTTAGATTGTAAACGGGTTAAATAGAGTAATAAAAACACAGCCATTTATGGCTATATAAATAGCCCAACATCAAAATTATTGTTCTCTTTGTTGTTAGGCTATAAGTATTTATTTGAATAGGCCTTGGCTTAAATTGTTAAGCATGCCATTCATGACTGCCATGCTGGCATTGGTACAGTTTTCTACAAACTTATCTTTTAGTTCTTTGTTTTTGCGGGCTTCAATCTCACACTTTTGTACGACTTTTTGTGCTTCTTCAAGATGTTCAGCATAATATTCTTGTGTCTTAACTTGGCTGCATGCTGTCATTAGTGTTATCACGCAAGTGATTAATAATGTTGTTTGGATTTTCATTGCCTAAACCGTTAATTTAAATATAAAAAATGAAAAGCTAGTCTAAAGTAAAAGTTGCTTAAAAAAAACAATCCTTTACACTAAAGTCTAGCTTTTTAAGTATATTTAAATAATTGTAATACATTGTTTTTTTATATATTTAACAACACAATTACTTTTTCCGGAAAATCGCTTTTCTAGGGGGATGATACATTTTAATGGTTTGCCATATAGAGCTGATTTTAACGCTTAGTTTACAAATATGATGCATTTTATTACAGATAATGTTTCTTATTTATTCGACTAAAAAATTACTCAAGCCTAAGACTGATCAGCAAGAACAGCAGGCTAGCCGCTCATTTTTTCATGATCTATGTCATTTAATATTTACATTAAATTTACAGAAATAACAGTTCCTTTAATGAATGATGAAACGTGCCAAACAGAAGCAGTGCCAAGAAAAAATATCAATCGGCAGTTATAGCGTTTGGCTGTTCACTTTTGAGATGGTTAATCTTTAGTAATAATCAAATAAAAATGCATAGAAATTTAGGGAATAAATTTTATGAAAAAGCCGATTTCTCTATTCGGATTCGCTGTTGTCTCGGGTTTACTTAGTGCCTGTGGCGGCGCAAGCGGCAGTGATTCAGATCGTGCTGCAGTGACCACGCCTCCAAATGTTCCTAAGGAAAGCATTTCCCCTGAACTTTCAAAAGAGTTTATCCCTTTTGAAAATCAGAAAATCTTAGATAAAATTCGCGATAAAATTTCTGGAAATAGCAGTAATGATACCGACTATAACGTTGCCTTGGGTCACATGATTGGTGAGGTATTTGGAGATTATCCCTATGGCCGCACTGGCCGTATCATCAAGATCTATAATCTGGGTATAAACAGTATTAAATATCCAAATCTGATCTGTTCGGAAGTAAATACCAATAGTGCGGTTAAGACGCTGAAATTAAAAGACAATAAAGACAATTGTGTGGTTCTGGATAAAACCTATCGTAAAGGTTCGAGCATCACTCAGACCGTAAATGGCGACACTACCACTTTAACTTTCACCAATGTCCGCTATGGCTCAAATGTAGATTTTAATCTCAAGGATGATTATCTGATTTCTGGCACGATTGTGCATCGTAAAAGTAAAGATGCATTAGGGCAATCCGAGTTTTATCAAATCGATCAATTAGAATTTCAGCGTATAGCAGAGACGGATCAGGCCGGCGCTTCGGGTGCGGAATTTAACAGCAAGAGTAAGGAGTATTTGCAGGTAAGAAATTATCGTTATAGCCTAGTCGATGATTATGGTCGTGAGAGCAAAGGTATCCGTACCTTAAGCAGTCGTGGCACGATTATCGGTCAGCCTGCTCTGGCAGATTATCGTTACAGTTTTGACTTTGATACCACCACACCATTCAAGATGGATGAAACTGTATTAAATAATTATAAGCATTTGCCAAAAGAGGGTGTACTGAAAATTACTGACCGTTATGATCAGGTGATTGAAGTGAAACAGAATCAGCCTGAATCGTTAAAGGCCACCGTTTATTTTAATGGTAGCGAGATTGATGACTTGTTCTGGTCTACGATTATTGGTGATAAAAACTAAGATTGAGGTGAGTAAGAAGCTCCGTACTGGCGGAGCTTTTTATTTTTTGAGTAGTAATAATTTACAAAGAGTTTAACTGCTGCGACCCAATCCAGTGCTTGGAAAACTGATACGCGGCACGTCCCGAACGTTGACCGCGTGCCTGACACCAGCGCAAGGCTTCGGCTCGGGTTTCCGGGGTCAATTCCATCTCAGCTTTTTTAAGATAATGCTCTACAATTTCCAGATATAAATTCTGATCCATTGGATAAAAAGACAGCCATAAGCCGAAACGGTCAGATAGCGAAATCTTCTCTTCAATTGCTTCCTGAGGATGTAGCTCAGTATATTGCGGAACATCGACCCGGGTGACAGGCGTATTTTCATGCATAAATTCTGGCAGTAAATGGCGGCGGTTACTGGTCGCATAAATCACAAAATTACTCGAACCCGATTGCAATGAACCATCTAATACACTTTTTAAACTGCGATAATTTTCATCTTCTGCATTAAAGGCCAGATCATCACAATAGACAATAAACTTTTCAGGACGGTCTGCAATCAGTTTCTGAATTTCCGGAAGTTCTGACAAGTCATCGCGTTCAATCTCAATCAGGCGTAAACCTTGCGCTGCGTATTCGGTCAGCAGAGCACGAACGATAGAGGATTTACCGGTACCACGCGAACCAGTCAGCAAGACATCATTGGCAGGCAAGCCATTTAAGAACTGTAAAGTATTCTGGATGACTTTTTCTTTTTGTCGCTCAATCCCTTTTAAATCGGCCAGTTCCATCTGTCTAAGCTGATGAATGGGCTTGAGTTCACCCTGTTGCCATTTATAGGCATGTGCAGAAAAATCAGGAGCATGTTTCAGCTCGGGTAGGCTTTGCTGAAGTTGCAGCAGAACAGTCGAAAGGGTATTCAAGATATTGTCAGGTAACTCAATTTTCGCCATGATCTCAGCATTACAGATTTAAAATTATGTCTAGGATACTATCACCCTAAAATTCACAGTCAAAGCCTGAAAAGTGTGATAATTTGCTTAAAGCAGAGAATTTTCGCTATTGTTGTTATGAACAGATCGGTGCATATTTTCTACGCAGTGCAAGATGAATGAAAAATACAATATAGGGAAGAAGGCAGATGCTGTTTAAAGATTTTACTCAGGACATTAATCCACATCAGGCCTATCGTATTAAAAAACTCAAGCAGCAGCTGCAACAAGCTGAGTCCTATGAGGAATGGAAATATATTGCGCTAAAAATAGATGAAGAATCCGGGGCGCAAGAATGGAAATTCGACAATAGTTCTCCCTATTTTGATGCAGAAGTTATTGCGCATCGTTTGGGTAAATTAAGACGCTATAGACAACAGAAACGTACCCACGACCTGATGTATATTCTGCGCGAAGGTCTAAGCTACGATATCGCCAATATTGCCCATCCTTTATTGTTCACCGAAGCCTATGTCGGCACCAAAAGAATTATTGAAGATTATGTGGAGCAGGTTAGTCAGGGGCTGGCACATATCGCTTCAACAGACTGTAGCTGTTTAAATATTGAAGAAAAAATTGAATTTTTTAAAGGCTGTCAGCGTGCCTATGGTCAGCCGGCCCTGATGTTTTCCGGTGGCTCGACCTTGGGTCTGTTTCATACCGGCGTTTGTAAGGCTCTGATGGGGCAGGATTTATTGCCAAAGGTCATGTCAGGTTCTAGTGCAGGTGCCATCATGACGGCAATGTTGGGTGTATCCAAACCCTCGCAGTATGTCGATCTTTTGAAGGGGCATAATTTTTTTCATGAGGCTTTTCATTTCCGAACCATGGGTGAATTGCTGAAAGGCAATGGAGGTCTGGCAGATGTCAAATACCTGAAAAAATTTCTGGTCGAAAATTTAGGTGATCTGACCTTTGAAGAAGCACTCAAAACCTCAGGTCTGCATATCAATATTGCTGTTGCCCCCTATGATTCGGCGCAGGATGCCCGTATTTTAAATGCCTATACTTCTCCGGATGTGCTGGTCTGGAGTGCGGTATTGGCCTCTTGTGCAGTCCCTATTCTGTTTCCGCCAGTACGCCTGACCAGTAAGCGTTATGATGGTGAATATACCCCTTATATGGGAGCAACACGTTGGGTCGATGGCAGTGTACGCAGTGATTTCCCGCAGGAAAAAATGGCCCGGTTATACAATATCAATTACACCATTGCCAGCCAGGTCAATCCGCATATCGTGCCATTTATGCAAGATGATGTTGCACGTTTCCGCAAAGGTACCTTAAGCTGGCCACAACGGATTGTACGCCGTCAGGGTGCGGTGATTACCAAAGGAATGATGGATTTTGCCCGGGAACATGCCGGAAGCTTGCCACCTGTACGCCGTATACTCGATCACGGCTATGGGGTGGTCGATCAGCGTTATTATGGCGATGTGAATATTGTCGGTAAATATAGCCTGCGCCACTATAGCTATATGCTGCAAAATCCACGGCCCTATCTCTTTAAAATCTTGCAGCGCGAAGGCGAACGGGCCACTTGGCCAAAAATTTCCTTAATTGAGACTCAGGAACGGGTGGGGAAAACTATTCAGCATTGTCTGGAGCTGCTAAATTATCAATATACTGCTGATCCAAAGCCTGAATATATTGCAACCACTTAATTTAGATCATCTTGATACTTTCGATTTTCAACCAAGAACCAAAACCCGCAGTCTGAGTTTTGGCCGACGCCTGTATTATGCTGCGGGTCAGCCCGCATTCTGGCTAAAAACTCAAGTGTCGACTAAATCTGACAGCTCAATATCATCTCCGCATGCAAAGCTGGGCTTGCAGCAGGAGCTGAATTTTTATCAAACGCATAGCCGTTCGAGTGATCTGAACTTTTTCCTTCCGCATCAAATCATTCAACAGCCATTCACCATTCAACATGAACAATTTGAGCAGGCTTTGATTCTGGTCGATGCACCAGCACATTTTCAGATCATGCCAGATCAACTTTCTGTAACGCAGATTCGACAACATTTGCTGCAAGCGGTAGAACCTTTAATCTGCCTGCAACAGCTGGGTTATTTGCATGCGGATTTAAAGCGGGAGCATTTTGTTGATGATCAGGGTAGGGTATGTCTACTTGATTTTGAACACGTCCAGCCTCTGGATCAGCTTGAAGTTCATAAGCTTAATGCGACACCACGTTATATGGCACCGGAATTATTCCAAGGAAAAGCCAAAAGCTTGCAGAGCGAAGTTTATGCTTTGGGCGTGATTTTTTATGAATGGCTGAGTGGACAGCGCTTGCAGGCAACTGACTATCTGGATTGGGCGTTTTTACATTGTCAGCGCCTAAAAGTTGAGTTGCCTGAACAAATTCAGATTTTTGAAAAGTTGTTAGCGCTGATGCTAGGCAAGCAAAAACAGCATCGGTTGGCAGATTTTAAAGCGGTTAAACACTACTTAGTGACTGAAATCGAATGAGAAAAATACAATAAAATCGGGATTGTTTCTTATTTAATCAAACGAGTGTTTTTTTCTTATAAACGGCTTGTCAGCTGGAAATGATCTCTATATTATACACAGCCATTGGGGACGTGGCGAAATTGGTAGACGCACTGGATTTAGGTTCCAGCGCCGCGAGGTGTGAGAGTTCGAGTCTCTCCGTCCCCACCAATTTACTTGAGTAATTGAGTAAACTGGCCGAGTAGAGGATTGGTGTAATGGTAGCATGACGGTCTCCAAAACCGTTCGTCAAGGTTCGAGTCCTTGATCCTCTGCCAAAGTTTGAAAAATCCAACGCTAAGTTGGTACCCCGATGGGGACGTGGCGAAATTGGTAGACGCACTGGATTTAGGTTCCAGCGCCGCGAGGTGTGAGAGTTCGAGTCTCTCCGTCCCCACCATCATATTAAAGCAAGGCTGGTGCCTTGCTTTTTTATTGCCTGAAATTTATACCAGCTTTTTTAAGCTGTAAAATTTTGCTGTCTTTTACGCATAGGTTTAGTCTGTTGAAGAGCGTTAGAAAACGGGTCAATGCTCAGGAAAGGGCAGAGCTTCAGGAAACTTTGTTTTATTAGATGCAATAATTGATATTATCCAAGTCAGCTAAAGTCTAAATTGGAATATGTGATTCTCCTGTGGTGCGTATTGATCTTATCTGTTTCGATGAAACTAGGCGACAACAGTGCAAATAGGTCAGTATTTACGCAATACTGAATTAATTGCTTAAATTTTGATATAAAAGTATTTTCCTGCTACAGAATTGCTTGTGAATCGGGTCTGATCGCTATAATATACACAGCCATGGGGATATGGCGGAATTGGTAGACGCACTGTGTTCAGGTCGCAGCGCCTTCTGGGCGTGAGAGTTCGAGTCTCTCTATCCCCACCATACATTATATAAAATCAATAACTTATAACTCTTTGGTGCAGATTTGGTGCAACCCTTACTCTTAAGAGTTGCTTCTCGGTCTTCCGGTTTTCTTAGATTTAGCCATTTTTTCAATATCTGATCGATTCCATCGAGAGCGCTGTCCATCTTTCGACACACGCTTTGGCATTTTACCATCACGATCAAGCTTTCTCACATATTCCGCTGAATAACCCAAAATTTTTGCTGCTTCAGCAGTATTTAATGTCAAAGGCTTTTTATCGACAATTTCTTCCAGGCGCTCGACCTTCTCAACCAGATATTGATTCTGAGATTTAAGATCTTCAAACATTTCAAAAATTTGAGGCATCCATCGGCTTGAGCTAACTTCCATTATCCACCTCCAATCTTTTACCTGCTTTGATTTCTGCATCGGTGGCGTGGCGAATCTTGTTGTAATCAAGATATGGTATATTTCCATCATTCGCATAAAAAACACCAAACAACCCATCAATTACAAATCTATCCCCAACCTCAAAAATATTGTGCTGGCGACGATTTTCTAATGCAGCCTTTTCTCTTAGCTGCTGCATCAAGAGTTGGTTTTCTTCCCAACTAATTCCAATTTGATCAGGACTTCTCACGACACCTCCTCCAAACTCTTCACCACACCACTCGGCAACTTGCTCAAATAGCAGGTGAACAGGTGATACAACTTATCCGCATTACTTTCATCTACCGTGATAATCCCACCAGTACCAGACTTAACACGCTGTCTTGACCAACCTCGCATGTGATATGTGAACTCATTGTCAAAATCCACCGCGTTTAAAATCGCATTGAATGAGCCAACATCACCGGCAGACCATGTTTCATTGTATGGCTTGTCTTTGGACACGAGGTTATCGACCTGGAGCTGGGCGAACTGTACGTTGGTTAATTGAATTTCAGTCATCACGCCACCTCGCCAAACGGCTTATATTTCTTAAATTCTTCAAACAATTGAGTCGCTGGCTTGTTCAATCGGCCAGTGCCTGCAATCACCACATCACGCGGAAAGTTCTTATTCACCACTTCACAAAAGAAGCGAACGCCATGCTGATTGACCGTTGCTCTGTAGCCAATACTAAGCAGCCAGATAATGAATGCTTCAGTCATGAGAGGGTGGATTAGAGTTGGTTTTTTCATGCTGCCGCCTCCTTTGGATTTAGCTCACAAATGATCTGGTCAACTTTTTGATTAAACCGAATCACTGACTGCTCAATGCCTGCGATATCCAAATCCTCTGCATTCACACGAATAACCACTAACTGCAAATGCTCAGGCAGGCGAGGGTCATAACTCACAAAGTCACACCACTTGCGACGAGTACAGGCCAATTGCCAGGTGATCTGCGGAACATATTCAGCAGGTACTTCTTTGGTCAAAATGGTATTCAAGTGAGTTTGAGAGCCTGGACACTTCACTTCCAACTGCCCATCTTGATCAACCAGGCCGTCAGGACTTGCGCCACTCATTTTGATAGCCGGGTGATCAATCAGGCCTGTACCAACTACAAAATTACCGGTTTCATTTTCATAGGCTGCAATCGCATAAGGCTCTTGATCAATGCCCCATTGCATTGCTGAGTTGGTAAAGGATTCCTCCTGAACGCCAGTTAGGCGCTCAGTCAGAATAGTTAAGGTTAAAGCGTTATATGCTTTGCCAGTCTTAGGCTTAGCACTGATATCTTTGACACGGCTTGCTGTGACTTTTCCGCATCGATCAGCGTGCCAATCTTCACTACGCTGGAGAATGGTCATAAACTTCTCCTTGGCGTGTTAATGCTTGGTCTGCGAGTTCTGCGACTTGTTTTAAGCTTACCGAATGAGTGGTCCAGAAATGCTTTTTGCAATCACCTTTAGGTAAGGCGATATAAGCCTCCTGAAGTCGATTTGATCCGTATTGAGCCTCATTTTGAAGATGAGATAAAAACTCATCCTCAAATTCTTGATAGTCAGCGGGCACCGAACTCCCAATTGCTTTTTGAGTGTCAGTAAACAGTTCAGATCCACCGACCGTAATTTCCTTGCCCTGCATTTCTTCGACTGTGTATTCGTTTCCAATCTCCTCTGGAAAGGCTTTGCGCAAAGCACCAGCTTCAGCACATTTAGCCAATTGGCCGCGTTTGCGCTTAGTCCACATTGAGTTCAGACCGCCATCCTTAACAGTGGCGCATGCTTCTTCAAAATATTCGGTGTGGCAGAACGGAACCTTGTCACCATGGATGATCCGGTACACAGTCACGGTGCATGACTCTGGAACCGTGTGCACAACATTGCCAAACTTAATATCAACCATTGGGCCAAATACTGGTGCATCTTGACCTGCATACTGGTTGGTACGTGTTGCGGTAATTCGATGCTCAGTGATAGACGGCATAATCACATCACGCCATTGTGATTGACCCGTTTTAGAGTCCTTCACACTCATTGGTACGATATGGCAAGGCTTCTTCATGATGTCGAGGTTACGTGCTTTCGCATACTCAACCGCCATGATGATCGACTCAGGTTTAGCACCTGGAAAGATCGAAGATGTAAGGGCAGACCACATCGACTCATCAAGGTCATAATCTTTGATTGATAAGCCTAATTGGCTTTCAACTTGAGCTACTGCATTCATATTCTTATTCCTTAAAACGGCATTGGATTATTTGGGTTGGTTGTATCGATATAGGTGACAGTAATTTCACCTTGTGCGACTTCTTCAACCAGCAGCTTGAAATAAGCCATTGCCTCAACCAGTGTTCTTTCGTTAGCTTGAGCAGGGCGACGAATCAAAGTATCTATTGCTTCGAGCAGCTTTCTTTTTTGAGAAACTTCCATCTCAAACCACCTCTTCAAATAGTTGTTCCGCGTACTCAGCAACAAGACGATTCAATTCCCGAATCTGCTCATCCGTCAGCGCAAATGTCTGACCTTCTTCAGCTTCAAAATTCCAAACATCCAGCAAAGTCACAGGCGTATCTTTCACCACCAACCAAGAGTCAATATCCACTGGCTCGGCATATCGCATGTCACCATTCGGACTACGCATTTGCGTCATCGTGTGAGGTAACACAGCCATTGAACAATCAGCCGTTGCCCACAGGTTTTCACCAATCTGGCGATATAAACCAAACGTCAGCACGTTATCTTCAATCGAAATATCAGAATCAACCTTGAAGCTTGGCAGGTCTGAAAAGTACAAATCACGGGTGAAATCTTCATTCACCTTGCAGTCAGTTACCTTGGTGCTATGACCATCACGGCATAGGAATAAAGACTGGTTTCCGATGTGGTCGATAGGACGCATTGCCGCACCACATCCACAGAATTGAGCTATTGAGTTCATTTAACACCCCCAGCAACCGCAGCATTAATCTTTTCAATCTCATAACGATCAACATAGGCATTAATCGTCTTGTCAAAATGCACCACGTTCAGAATGTCTAAAAACTCGACTGAGGCATCATCTAGGGCATATTCAACATAAATGCTGTAATCATTAGCTTTGACAGTAGCGATGCAGGTTTCATGGCAAGTACGTTTAAGCACTTCATATTTTTGAGCGGTGATAACCACTTGAGGATTATCATCAGCAACTTTGGCAGGCTGGAAAGCGTAAGCTACTGCTATCCCCGCGCTGATTGATGCTGCAATGAATGCAGACTTGAGAATATTGGATTTAGTTGTCATGGCTGCCTCCGAATACTTGGCGAAGGGCAGCAACGACCTGTTTGATTTCTTCTTCTGTTGACCACCAGTAAGGCGGAATTTCATCAGACTCATCAAGAATAATCTTTGAGTATTCACATGGCTCAAGGCTATTCAAAACAAACATAAATGTGTGTGGCTTGTAATCAACACCACAAGCAGGAACCTCAATTTCATTGATTGGGATGGTGCGTGGTTTTAGGCGGAATTGAGCACGATCAAGAAAAACTTTTAATACTGTATTATCAAGGATTGTTCGCCATTGCCCTGTTTGATCCATAAACTCAACATCTTCACCATCTATAAATGCTGTCGCTGCTTGCTTCTTACTAATCAACTTGCCTTCATCAACTTTTGTATTCATAATAACCTCGTTGTGTTGAAGCCCAGTTCCCCTCGAAAGTTGCTGGGCTTTTTTGTGTTTACGAGATCAATAGTAAAATAGATTTAACAAGTTGTAAAGTGATTCGGTAAAATAAATTTAACATCATTTTGATTTTATTTTTTTTAGACAAAAGAAAACCCGCCATATAAGCGGGTGTGATTGCTGTGTTTTTTAAATCTTTCGATATAAGCCAACAACCTTACCAACTAATCGGCAATCCTCTGTCAGCTTAATAATTTGCTCATCCCACTTCGGGTTTAATGGCTTCAGGTATTTGGTTGTACCTTCGATAATAAGTTGCTTAAAGGTGGCCTCATTGTCCCCAGTGCAAGAAACAATAACCAGATCCCCGGTCTTTAAATCGCTCACCTGAAAATCTGGATTTACATATATGCGGTCTTCGGGCTCGAACTTTGGAGACATTGAGATACCAGTCACTACCAATCCATAGCCGTTTTTTCCGCACTCCCTGATAGGTGGGAGGTATTCATCAACTTCAGCATCCTTTAGGACTGTTTCTATTGAGCCGAATGATCCAGCAGCCACCCATGAAATCACAGGAACCGGGCGACCTTCAAAAGATATTCTCTGGGAAATATCCACATTATTATCAAGCCGCACCCGAGATTCTTTTCCTGACATAAGCCAGTTCGGGTCTACCTTGAGTGCGTTAGCTAGATTTGTAAGATTTTCGCCAGTTGGTGCTGACTTTCCTTCTATCCAATTCCCTATGGTTGGGCGAGATACACCGATCATACGAGCAAGCTTTGCATTACTCACATCCATATCAAGCATTAATTTTGAAATTCTCTGACCAATACTCACAAGGTATTCCCTCATCTCAATGTAAAAACATTTTAACAAGTGGCGTTGTAAATGTATTTTACGTGTGGTAAATTATATTTAACATTTTAGTTAAGGGTTTTTTACTATGGACTTTTCTTCCGTAGCCTCTCTTAAAAAGCACTTTAATGCCGATTCAGATCAAAAGTTAGCTGAAGCATTGGCAAAAATTGGAATTTTAAGAACTGGCTCACGACAAACAATTTATTTGTGGGGTGGTGTTGTTCCTCAACACGTTCAGGACGCACTTGAGCTTCGCCAGTACCGCATGAACGACAAGCAAAGAAGGGAAAAAGTGAGCTAAACATGGGAGTCGATGATTTGAAAGAAGCAATCGAAAAAGGATATTTGGGCGGGAAATACAACGTTCCCAAAACCATCAAATTTACACATGAAATGCTTGATGCAATCGCTATTGCTAGCGAAACCAATGAGCAGGATTCGTGTAACTGGGTGCGTGAGGTCATAGCGAAAGCCCTACTAGCTGAAGACGCTAAGTACGAGCGTATGGCAAGAGCGCGTAATCGGTCAAAGTGTACTTCGGGCACTTTGGTACACCAAAAAGAAAGCCCATCTGCGGGAACAGATGAGCCTGATATTCAAAACCTAGAGGGAAATGAACAGTGAATATGTTAGCACAAAATGAAAGTGAAGCATCCACCCTGTTTAAACAGGTAATAAAAAAACTGGAAAGCAAAGAGGATCTTTCTTTTGTTGAGCAGTGTGTGATGGTTGTTGCCTTAACCGCTTTTCACCCTGGAAAAATAACAAGCGATTACTTCATCAAACAAAACGAGAATAGCGACTTTGCTCCTCATGATGTTATCGAAAAATTTATTAATGCACTACCAAGCAGCATGGACAGAACATACTCGGATGTTGGTTATATATCTTGTGGTTTAGATCCAAAGACCAAAGAAAGCATCTACCCAGAAGCTGGTGGGCCAAAAGCTGAAAAAACCTACATTGTAAAAAAACGCGGCACCAATGAAATAAAAATTGGGAAAACAATCGATGTTGGGTTTCGAGTCAAAACGCTTCAAAACCAGTCTGGGTGCAAATTAGACATACTTTGCATTATCGAAAAAAACATCGAAAACATGTTGCACAGGCAGTTTGCTGAACTCAGAACTATTGGTGAATGGTTTGATGACTCAAAAGGCTTGATCGCTGCATTTGCTGCAAAGCAAGGTGGTGCAGCATGAACTACCTAACCCGCCAATTTATCGACCAATACGACAGGGAGCATCCAGACTTTGCTTTCCGTGTATGTGCCGTTGTTGATCTATACGACAGCGACTTGGATATGTTTCACATTGAAGAAGTGCAGGATGAGTACGAAGAATTTAAAGAAGGGGGAGATTGTGAGTAATTTTATCCCTAACAGCTTCCAGTTGCCGAATGCTTTTGTTGATGAAGCAATGAAGAAACTCAGCCCTACAGCAAACCTCCTATACATTGTGATTGTTCGCAAAACTCGTGGCTGGCAAAAGAACAAGGATGCCATCTCATTAACTCAGTTTGAGGCAATCACTGGTCTATCAAGAAAAACTGTAATCAAGGCGATTAATGAACTAATTGAATTTGGTTTTGTGAAAGAGTATGCCCAAAAGAACGCTAAAGCAGCCAAGTCTTATGCCCTAAACGATAGTGTATTTTCTACACTAGCAGAATCTCCACTAGTGGAAAATTTACACCATACTAGTGGAGAAATTCCACCAGTTACTAGTGGAAAATTTCCACACACAAAAACAACTATAAAAACAACTAATCAAAAACAAGGGGTGTACTCGGAAGACTTTGAAAAATTCTGGGAATCATATCCACGTTGTAAGCGTAAATCAGACAAGTCTGGAACATTTAAAACTTTTGAGAAATACAAATCAGTTGTGACTACTGAAACATTGATCAAAATTCTAAATGCTCAAAAACAAGATCAGTCTTGGATTAAACAGGATGGTGAATTTATTCCAGCACCGACTACCTGGCTAAACCAAAAGAATTGGGAGAACGATTACTGGACAACTCAACAACCAGTATTTAACCAAGCAGCACCAGCACCTCAAAACCTTAAAACAGTAAAAGGAGCTTGGTAATGTCTGACATCCATAACATCGCAATCGAGCAATGTGTCCTTGCTGCATTGATGACAGTTCAAAACTCTTATGAAACTGTTGCAGGTGACTTAACTCAAGACTGCTTCTTCTCAACAAAGCACCAAGAGGTTTTCAAAGCTATTTCCGAATTGGCTGATTCTGGAAGACCTTATGACGCTGTACTGGTTGAACAGAAACTGAATCAAAGTAAATCACTGGTTGATGCGACTGACTACCTGATGACCATCATGTCTGAATCACCATCAAGTTTTTATAACTTGGGCAGCTATGTATCTGAACTCAACAAACTGAAATCACACCGCAAGGTTGAGGAAATTGGCAAGAAGATTGCCATGATCGCCCATGACCTGAATCTGGATGATGTTTTTGCTGAAGCAGAGGGGCTATTTAGCGGATCAGACAATCAGGATCAGAATAACTTAGGTTCAAGCTTTGAAGACTCCATTGATAGCGCTTTGAAAAAGATGATCGAGAAGGCTGAAGCACTGGCAGCAGGTAAGCCGTCAGGTGTGAGGTTTAATCTGCCTACACTGGATAACCTCATCGGTACAGTTCAAAAAGGTCATTTGTGTGTCGTTGGTGGCAGACCAGGATCGGGCAAGTCTACTTTGGCGCAAATGCTGGCACTGGATACTGCAATCAAAAACAAAGGTGTGCTGTTTGTATCGGCTGAGATGGATAAAGAGACTTTGGCCAATCGAATGATTAGTGCCTTGAGTCTGATCCCTTATGACGAATTACATAACGCTCGTATGTCGTCAGGTGTGATGCAGGACTTCACCAGCGCCCAAGCTACCTATGCAAAGCTGCCAATCTGGATCGAACCGAAGCAAAAGCCGACATTAAGTGAAGTTCGTACCTATGTACGCAAAGCAGAGCGCCGCTACAAGAAGATAGGGCTTGGGTGCATCGTTATTGACTACTTGCAGTTACTTCGCAATCCGAGCCAAAGAGACCGCATTCAAGAGGTGGCATCCATCAGCCGTGAACTCAAATCAATGGCGAAGGAATTTGAGTGTCCAGTGATTGCATTAGTCCAGTTAAACCGTGACGCAGACAAAGGCTCACGTCCTAAGAGTTCAGACATTAAAGAATCGGGTCAGATTGAACAGGATGCAGACCAGATCGTTTTATTACACCCAAAGCTGCAATCAGAGGACTTAATGCCGACTGGTGTGACTGAGGTGCTGGTGACTAAAAACCGTCATGGCAAGAAGGGGATCGTGTTGGTTCAGGATCAATTGGACGTATGCCGTTTTGCAAGTGTGGCTCAAGAGCAAGTAGGGGGTGGGGTGTGAAGCATTATCACGGTTTGCCAATCACACCTGCAACGGCAGCTTATGAGGCGGTAAAGCAAGGTCATGCATTTGTATCGTTTGCCCATAAGCAGCAACTGGGTGTTGCTATCGAGGTTTCTCAGTCATTTGCAATTGATAACGGAGCATTTAGCGCATGGAAATCAGGAAATCCAGTCCAAGACTGGTCTGAGTTCTATGACTTTGCATTTGATTGTTTGAAGTACCCGCATTGCGACTGGATTGTAATTCCAGACGTTATTGACGGAAATGAGGCGGATAACGATGCATTGCTTGCTGAGTGTCCGATTCAGAAAGAGTTCGCAGTTCCGGTCTATCACATGCATGAAAGTCTGGATCGATTAGAGCGTCTTGCAACTGATTACCACCGCATTGCACTCGGGTCTTCTGGTGAATTTTCCGCGATTGGCACGAATGAGTGGTGGGGTCGGATGAATCAAATGATGGAAATCGTATGTGATAAGGATGGCTACCCGCTGATCAAGATGCATGGTCTTCGTATGTTGAATCCTGCGATTTTCAGCAAGTTACCACTTGAGTCGGCCGATTCAACCAATATTGCTCGAAATATTGGAATCGATCAGGCGTGGAAGGGCAACTATATGCCGCCAACCAAGGAGATGAGAGCTGCCGTGATGCGCTCACGTATTGAGTCAGTAAATTCAGCGAACTTTTACAAGCCAGAAGAAGTATCTAAGCAACTGTGTATTTTTGGGGGTGCAGCATGATTTTTGAAACAGAAAAAGTATCGACTCAAATTAAAGGCCGTTCGGATTGGGATATTTCAGAATGGCTGAATCAGGGCAATAAACCAAAGACGCTTGAGTTTGGTTTTACGCACTTTCCAGATGGTGTGGTGCCACTGGATAAGAAACAGGTGGTAAAGCCGGAAGCTGAACGCAATGCCAAGCTTGAACGAATTAATCAGGAGGCGCGTCAATCCAAAGCAGTAATCAAGCGCCAGAAAGAAGCGGATCGAATCAAGCGCCAAAAGGAGATGGAAGCTAGGAAGATCGAACGTGCGATTGCCAAACTTGAACGTGATGCAGCCAAAAAAGAGCAGGCAGAGATCAAGGCGGAACTTAAAGCACTGGGTCAGACTCAGGTTCAAGTGGATCGTGCTGCAAGAATCAATCGTCAAATGTTGCTATTGGCTGAGTTTAGAAGCAAGGCGCAGATGGGGGATATGCAAGCCATGTCTAGAATGCTTGGATTCAAGAAAGACATTATATGCAAATTGGCGTCTGGTGGCGTGGCGTTGAGTGCAAAGCGTCTGGTGCTACTCGAAGAAATCCTGCCGACTTTTGAATACGGCACACATGTAAACCGCAGCAAAGTGGTGGCAAGAGAAATTTCACCAAAGCGCCAGATATGGATCAGAAACCATGAGGCCAAAAATGCAGCTCTGGCAAAAGGTCATCGGAAGTTTATCGGGTTTTGTCATAAGGAAAATAAAGAAACGATTTTCCGTATTTATGCGACTCGTGACGTATCTGCATGTGTGTCGTGTAGTAAGGCTTCGCAAAAGAGAAAGCGTGAATTAACTGCAAAAAAACCACGCGAGGTATCGGAAAACAGAAAACGGATGCTTGAGGCGCAAGCTCAAAACCTTAAATCATTTGTAGGGGTCTGCAAGCATCACGGAGAAACATCGTTCCGCATTCACGATATTAATTCATTCAAGTGCAAAGCATGTTCAGCCGAAGCCATGCAGAAAACCCGAATAAAAACCCGCGCTGAACTTGAGAGCAATCCGCGAACAATCGAACTTCGGGAATTTTTAAGAAGTGATGAGAAGAACGGGCGAGTTTCAGCATTGGCCAGATTCTTAGGTGTGTCCATCACTACGGTTTCAAATTATGGATTAGGGAATGCGGCAATTCCAGACAACCAGTGGGAAAAAATCAAAGAGTTTAAGGCGCAATTGCAAGGAGTGGCAGCATGAACTTAATCGAGAAATTGGGATTGGAAAAGTGTAAGCAGATTGTGGATGGGGCACCGGAGGGGGCTGAATACTGGCGCGATATGGACTCAGTCTGTAGCCCAAATGAGATTTTGCATTACCGATGGTTTGCTGGAGCTTTGATTGTGCATGATGCGGAAAAGGGCTGGATTAAGTCTATTTACCATGATGGTAATGAATATATTTTAGATCAGCTTGAATTGCTGTCCGATCTTAAATCTGAAATCGATCATCACTATTACGGCCAAAGTGAAGAAAAAGAGCTTGAGCAATATGCGCTGTTAAGCCAAGAAAAAATTGAAGGCGGTGCCATGCTTATTGGTGATAACTCCAAGGCTGTACAGATGGTACGAGATATTACGGACCATTGCAGTGATATCAAAAACCACATTAGCCCGAATACGAAGGTGATTGAAAGATGAGTGAGATAGATAGCACCCTAAACGAACGTGGCGCTCGATATGGCAATTATTCCGATGTGGCGGGTACAACTCAACAGTTAATGGCTATCGTTGAATCTGGCGCAAACTACAAGCATTTAAACGCAGAGCAGAAAACCAGTCTTTTTATGATCTTCAATAAGATTGCTCGGGCTGTGAATGGCGACCCTGATTATGAAGACAATTGGCACGACATTGCCGGATATGCAGCTTTGGCAGAAAAGTCATGTGCAGATGGTGGATTGCCTGAAGCCATTGCGAACTACAAGCCAAATTATGCGGGGCTTGTGCATGAGTAAGTACGGAAACAAGAAGGTGGTGCTTAACGGCATCACTTTCGATAGTCAGAAAGAGGCTAGACGTTATCGGGATCTGTCCTTGCTTGAGCGTGTCGGGGAAATTAAAGAACTGGAGTTGCAGAAGCCGTTTGTCCTGGCTGAATCGGTAAAGTTTGAAAATGAGCCAAGACGCAAGCCAGCAGTGAAATATGTCGCAGATTTTGTTTATCAGGAAAATGGGCAGTTGGTTGTTGAAGATGTGAAAAGCGCAATGACGCGGAATTTGCCAGTTTACCGTTTGAAGAAGCACTTGATGAAGTCGGTACACGGTATCGAGATTAGAGAAATTTAGGGGAATAGGGATGAATGCGATGGTGAAGGCAGAAGTAATGAATTGGGATCGTTTTAGTATTGAAGATTGGCTTAAGCAGTATGGAGCATACATCCAGATTTCACGCATGAAGTCGGGCAATGAACCGGACTCACTTGGGGTAAATCAAATTTACTGGCTGATTCTTGAAAATAACAAAGGGGTGGCACCACGTAAAGATCAGGTTATTTGCCAGATTAATGACTTTGAAGTGGAGCAGGTGCGGAAATTGATTGTAGATTTTAATAAGTCTAGTTCGGTTTGTGCTTCGGCCAAAGTTGCTGTGCAGTTGTTCATTGAGAAGAATGTGAGAGGGATGTCATTAAGCCAGATGGAGAAAGAATTTACTCTATCAAGAAGCTCGATAAACAACATGGTATATGCAGGAAGTTATTACTTGGCAGGCCATGACAAAAGACTTCGCTTAAAATGATTAAATAACTTGCGTTTAAATGCGAATATGCTATTTTGTGTTATAAGTGACCGAAGTGTAAATAATGCACTTGGTTCCAAAAGAAGCTCGCCAAATGGTGGGCTTTTTTAATGCCCTGAGAAATGTTGGTGTAAGCAATATCGGGGCACCAGATTCTAATTAGATGAAATTACACCAAATTAAAATGCTTGATCATTGCTTGATTAACCAGGAAGGAATCTTGCTTAGTTCGACAAAGTTAATGACATTATTTCAGAAATAAATATCATAAATTTATGTTTTATAAGTGAAAATAACTGACATATCTTGCGACATGATTGCTTGATTGTCCAGGAGTAAAATCATGCTTAGATTACTGATGTGCTTATTCGGCCTGCATGGTGCGACTGAGATCGATTACACGATTGATGATGAAGAGATCAAAGTATGTCGTGATTGTTTGAAAGGAGTTGAATAGTTTCACTCATAAGAAGGGATCCTGTTTTATTTCCTTTGATTGAAAGTAGGCTAAGGCCGAGGCAACAAGTAGTAGCGCTCCAATCACTATGAAAAATGAATCCTTTGTATGGATGCCAACTCCAACACCAATGACACCTCCTATAAATAACAATAGGGAAAGGGTCAATAAAATAAAATATCCCATGATTTTCATCACAATAAATTAATAGTTGATAGAAATTTAAAGCATTATTGTTAATGTTGCATTAACAAATAATTACATTTGCCGAACGTATTACGGCAAACAAAGCCCCTCGCATTCTAGATGTTGAGGGGTTTTCTTTTCTTATTGGTGGTGGATATGACTCAGTATAGTGATGAAGTTATTGCGCGAGAGTTGCAGGCTGAGTTGATTCGAGCGGTAGCGCGCACCCAAGACAAACTTGGGGTGAAATTTATGACCGTGAACATGGATCTCGATATTTATGGCGATGGTTCAAAAGTGAAATTCTCAACAATACCAGAGCACATCCTAAAGCCTGTGAGTTGATTTTATTGGTGGTGTTTATGGACATAGTAGAAGCAAAACGGAATTTAGAAGTACTCGAAAAGAATCGCAGCCGATTAATGAATTACAACCATCTGTTCTCAAGCTATGCATTTAAAGAAATGTGCGGTGCTGAACTTCGCAAAGTAAATAAGCAGATCCACGGCATAGAAGAACAATTAAATGCGGAATCAAAAAAGACTCGCAGCAATCAGAAAGCTGCCATGTATTCGATGCGGTAATCCCAATAGTCAGGCTGCTCATTCAAATTCAAGCCGTGACGGTAAAGGGCGTGGAATCAAGGCCGATGACAGCAAAACCGTTTCCCTTTGTTTTAAATGCCATGCTGCATTCGATCGTTTTGAATTGGGCAGTCGGGCCGAGAGTGAAGCAATGTTTGATCAGTGGTTGGTGAGAGTGAATCGGATGTTGGTGATGGAAGATAGAGAGGTGTTTTGATGTCCAGTAAAGAAGTAAAAGTAAAGCAGATCGAAACGG
The DNA here is from genome assembly GCF_019195275.1 of Acinetobacter sp. F9. Classification (NCBI taxonomy): domain Bacteria; kingdom Pseudomonadati; phylum Pseudomonadota; class Gammaproteobacteria; order Moraxellales; family Moraxellaceae; genus Acinetobacter; species Acinetobacter sp. F9. The sequence goes on along the minus strand of NZ_CP078068.1, from coordinate 524,258 downwards.
CATATGAGTATGCGGAAAAAGTGATTGCGCAAAATCAGCAGATCATCAGATTAAATCCAGGTAATAAAGATGCATGTGTTGCTGCACATGGCCAGATTGATTTGGCTAAGAAATTTAAATTGCTCTTGTCTGATAATGGCGAAGAGATCTTAAAGATTATTCATGACATGGAATAAGTCTTAGGAGATAGGAAATGCAAAAAGCCGTGTTTCCTATCCAGTCACATGCCGACATCACCAAAGCTATTAACTTCATGCATACCAATTACACTCAGGCGATTAATGAGGGTAAGCCGTTAAGGGTGGTGATTGATCAGAAGCAGGATGATAGGTCCACTGCACAGAATAGACTCATGTGGATGTGGCTTGGCCAGATAGAGAAAAAGACTGGTCAAGATAAAGACTCACTGCATTACGAGTTTAAGAAGCGCTTTTTGATTTATATCTATCGTCGTGATGATCAGGAGTTTGCTGAGACCTGTAATGCGATTGCAATGTTGAAGCAGAATGAGTGTGAAGAATACCGGGTGATTGCAGAGCAGGTGATAAGACTTTGCAGTACAACCAAATTAAGCGTTAAGCAGATGACTGAATATTTGGGGTATGTGCATGACTTTACTGTCACAAGATTAGGTATTCATTTGACTGTGCCGGATGATTTGAAGTGGTGTTGTGATCTGATTTAATTATTTATAAGATGGAATTTTCTACTGGGAAATTTCTATGACAATCACTTATAAATCTGAATATTCAGAGTTCATTATCAATCCGTCTAGAATTAATTTTATTCAGGCTTTTGCGCAAGAAAATATTATCAATGTCTACTTCTCAAAAGATGACTTTTTAAGACTGACTTTTAATAGTGATACTCAATATCGAGACTTCTTAGCCAAGCTACAGTCAAGTATGTAAATCAAGCCTCCTTCGGGAGGTTTTTTAATGGGTGGTGTTATGACATGCCAAGGCTGTGAAGCAAGACGCAAATGGATGAAAGAACAATATGAGCGATCAAGAGAACGAATGCGGTTGTGCATCGAACGACTTACTTCTAAAGCTAATCGAACAGAACAACCAACTAATAAACCAAGTGGCCCAAGTCATCCAGATCAACAATGAACAAAATGCTCAGATCAATGAGCTATTGATTCAGTTGGAAGGTGATGAGGATGATGAGCCTAAGTCACAGTATTTGGATGGATGATTATGAGATTAACAGTAGATGAAGCCATAGATCTCGGGTTGCTCGGCAAGGTTAAAGTCAAGCTTAATGGTGAGTATGTTCGGGATGTGGTTGTTGCTGATGAGGAAGAGGGATACATCAAGCGATTCAAGAGGGTTGACGGCAAGTTTGTGATCAACCGGAAGCGTGAAGAGGTTGAGACTGAAGTTCTGCATGGCAATGTTGTAATCGAGATTGGTAATGAAACTACCCAGACTGCAAAGCAAACTACAGGCGATGACACCGAAGGCACCGAGACCACCTAAGAACAATTGGGGTCAAGGTCGTGGTGGTAGACCATGGCGCAGACTTAAGCAGAAGATTCATTTACGTGATGAGTGGACCTGCTGCTCATGTGGTCGTGTGACTATGGAGCTTGAGTTGGACCATATTGTTAATGTGGCTCAAGGCGGTACGGATGATGAAGTTAACCTTCAGTCGTTGTGTGTGCCTTGTCATAAGAAGAAGACGAGCAAGGAGAGTCGAGTGTGACTAAGCAATCAATAGCGGCTGCAATTGTTTTTGGTGTTTTAACTATTCAAACAATCTTGCTTAAGCTCTCATTTGAAACCAATCCTGACTCATTTCTTATAGTGCTTATAGGTTTCCTATTTGCGGATATATTTTCTGCTGCGACTTATGGAATCTTTGTGGACTAGCATGGGGGGAGTCAAAAAGTTTGAAACCCTGAGCCAGCGGACACCACGCCCCCTCTCACGTATAAAAAAATTTCCCATTTCACAAATATGTTAAAGGAGGGCACATGGCTTTAACAGCAAAAAAGAAGGCATTTGCCCAAGCTAAACATGATGGCGCAAATAACAAGGAAGCCGCTATTTTCGCGGGTTGTAGTCCTGAAACAGCATCACAAGCTGGTTCAAGAATGGCGAAAGATCCAGATGTGATTGCTCACATTGAGCGACTTGAAAGTGTTAAAGATGTTAACACTGATGTTAAACCCGATCCGAAGCCAATTATCACCAAAAAAGACATTGAAACTGCTGGCTGTCGTGCTGACCCGCTAAAGTTTCTGGAAGAGATTTGGACTGATCCGGTTGAAGACATGAAGATGCGAATGGATGCCGCAAAGGCAGCACTCCCATATTTTCATGGCAAAGTTGCTGAGAAAGGTAAGAAAGAATCTCAGGCGGATGATGCTAAGGCTGCTGCAACTGGTGGCGGTAAATACGCTACTCGATCAGCAAGAAAAGCAAATTACAGTTAGGTTGAAATATGACATCACTCAATTGGTCCACAGCGTGTCCCGATTGGGATGAAAAAATTAAAAAAGGGCAGTCGCTCATGCCATGCAAGCCATTATTCCCAGAAGAAGCGGAAATGGCCTTGGATGTTTTCAAGAGTCTAGTTGTGACGGATGTAATTGGTCAGCCAACTATGGGTGAAATCACCCGACCTTGGGTATTTGAATTTGTGGCCTCAATCTTTGGTGCTTATAGCGAAGATGAGAGTCGGCGTTTAATCCGTGAATTCTTTCTGCTGATCCCAAAAAAGAACTCAAAATCAACACTGGCTGCATTCATTATGCTGACGGCATTGATTATGAATGACCGTGGATCTGCTGAGTTGATTATTCTCGCGCCCACAAAAGAGGTCGCAGACAATAGTTTTATTCCAATTCGGGATGCGATTAAAGCGGATGAAGAATTAAGCGCACTGCTTAATATCTCTGAGCACACCAAGACAATTACACACCGATCCACAAACGCCACTCTTAAGGTGGTTGCCGCTGAATCGAATACGGTAGGTGGTAAAAAGGCTTCATGGATTCTGATTGACGAGTTGCACTTGTTTCAAAAGAACGCTGGTGCAGCAAGTATGTTTCGTGAAGCGACCGGTGGTCTGGCATCACGCCCAGAAGGCTGCATTATCTACCTGACAACTCAGGCCAATGAGCAGCCGTGCGGCGTATTTAAGCAAAAATTAGATTATGCCCGTGATATTCGTGATGGGATTAAACAGAACAACAAGTTTCTACCTCTGATTTACGAGTTCCCAAAGCAGATGATTGAGGATGGGGAGCATCTTAAAAAAGAGAACTTCCATATACCCAATCCAAACTATGGCACCTCGGTCGATCCGGTTCAGCTTGAAGATGACTTTGAGCAATCACGCGATGGTGAAGAATCCGACTTTAGGGACTTTTTAGCCAAGCGACTCAATGTTGAGATTGGTATTAATCTTAGAGCCAACCGTTGGGCGGGTGCTGAATACTGGCTGCAGCAATCCAAAGAATTTACCCTGGATAAACTCATCGAGCAGTCAGATGTCATCACCTGTGGTATTGATGGTGGCGGCCTTGATGACTTGCTCGGCTTCGCTGTACTTGGTCGGCATGCAAAAAGCCGTAAATGGTGGCTCTGGAATCATGCTTGGTGCAATAAGACTGCAGTCGAAAGACGCAAAGAGAATGCTCCAAAATACGCTGACTACGAAAAGGAAAAAAGCCTAACCATTGTTGAGCGTATCGGTGATGATATTGACCAGCTGGCAGCCATTGCAAAGAAATGCTTTGACTCTGGCAAGCTCGATAAGATCGGCTTAGATCCACTTGGTTTGGGTGGTCTACTGGATGGCTTACTTGATGCTGGTATTCCTGAAGATAAGCTGATTGCGGTAGCTCAGGGCTTTAAGTTGATGGGTTATATCCTCACGACTGAGCGCAAATTAGCTGAAGGTAATCTTTACCATGCCGGACAAGGCTTGATGACCTGGTGTGTTGGGAATGCGCGTGCAGTTATCAAGGGTAACGGCATGATGATCAGTAAGCAGGAATCGGGTGTTGGGAAGATTGACCCATTGATTGCTACGTTTAACGCGGTGGCCTTGATGTCAATGAATCCAGAACAGGCCGAAAAAGAATACAACATCTACTTCGTTTAATTTATTCACTTTCCAAAGCTCGCATTACGCGGGCTTTTTTATTGGGAGAGCCTTATGTCTGCTCTACATAAAACCTTTGGCTCTGTCGAAATTAAGAGCCTTGATGAGCAAAAGCGAACCTTCAAAGGAATCGCAAGTACACCAAATCAAGATCGCGCCAAGGATGTAATGGTGCCAAAAGGTGCGGATTTCGATCTGCCTATGCCTTTACTTTTCCATCATGACCCGCGTTCAGCCATTGGCCATGTGACAAGTGCAAAAGTTACTGCAAATGGCATTGAGGTCGAGATTCATATTCCTGAAATTGAGGAAGATGGCGACCTAAAACGCGAAGTCGATAAGGCATATCAGTCACTGAAATACGGTCTGGTCAAAGGCTTATCGGTTGGTTTTATCCCGAATTGGGATGAAGCAGAAATGATCAAAGGTGGTGGTATCCAGTTCAACTCATGGGAATGGTATGAGCTTTCATTGGTGACTATCCCTTGTAACCGTGAATCAGAAACAGAATTTTCAAAAGCATTTGAGGAACACAAAGCCGCGTTGGGCGAAAAACCTCAAGACGTTCCAGGTGGCGATTCACCTGAACAAAAACACGTTGTCGTAAAACTTAATAGCCCAACAAAGGGTGGAGTGAAACTATGAAAGAGTATTTAGCAAAGCTGCTTAAAGCATTGGCTGAAAAAAACCAAGCAATGCAAACGGCACTATCAAAGTCAGCTGCCGAGGGTGCTACACCTGATGAAGCAACTGAAGCAGAAATTCAAGCGATTGAAAAAGATATCGCAGCGATTGAAGTGAATATTGAACGCACTAAAAAACAAATTGCTGCCACTGAAGCTGCTGCAAAAACTGCAACTCCTGTTGCTGGACAATCTGCTGAAGAAGCTACAAAATCGGCAAAAGGTGATCCAGATCCTGAAGGCAAAAAGCCAAAAATTGAAATCGTGCCACTCGCTAAAGGTGTTGGTTTTGCTCAATATGCCCGTGCAAAAATCCTGTCACAATTAGCAGCAAAAGAGGGCAACTACAAGTCTGCTCTCGATGTTGCAAAAGAACGTGGCTTTGGCGATGAAGTTCAAGATCTTGTAACAAAAGCAACTTTGGGTACCACTACTGATGCAGGTTTTGCAGCATCATTAGTCACTGAAAACCGCTTGGTTGGTGAATTTGTTGACATGCTTCGTGCTGCAACTGTATTTGACCAACTTACAGGTTTCCGTAATGTGCCGTTCAACTCAAAAATCCCAAGTCAATTGACCGGCGGTACCGCTTCATGGGTAGGTGAAGGCGCTCCAAAGCCATTAACAAACCCAACCTATGGTGAAGTGGAAATCAAAGAGCATAAGCTTGCTGCGATTACTGTCTACACACAGGAATTAATGCGTCGCTCTGATCCAGCTGTAGATATTTTGGTTCGTGATGACTTAATTGAAGCATCAAAAACTTTAATTGATAACACCTTCCTTGACGCGGGTGCTGCTACTGCGGTTCGTCCTGCGGGTGTTTTAAATGGGGTAACAGCCACTCCAAATACAGGCACTACAGCAGCAAATTATGAAGCTGATTTACTGGCCCTGGTGAATAGCTTTGTGACGGCCAACCTTTCATTGGATGGCTCATACTTCGTAATGTCGGAAACACGCGCTGCACAAATCAGCTTGCTTCGTGATGCGCTAGGAAATACCTACTTCCAAGGCATGGCGCTTCGCGGTACTCGTACATTGATGGGTATTCCGGTAATCACATCACAAACAGTCGGTGACAAGATCATTCTTGTGAAAACTTCTGAAATCCTGCTTGCTCAGGATGGTGGTGTGGATGTGTCTTACTCTGATCAAGCAACTCTGGTTGATGGTGGTACGACTCATCACTTATGGCAAGAAAACAAATTTGCGGTACGTGTTGAGAAGTTCATCACCTGGGCAAAACGTCGTCCGATTGCTGCAGCATTCCTGGACTACACACCAACTGGCGGCTAATTAAAGTCACCAAAAAAACAGCTCCTTAATCGGGGCTGTTTTTATATCTAAGCATCACAATTGTTTAGCTATAGGAACAGTCTATGAAGATTAAATATTTAAAGATGACCCACGATTCCAATGTTGGGGATATTAAAGAGATTCCTGATTTTCAGGCAAATGTATTGCTCAAAATTGGTGTTGCAGAGGTCTATACAGAACCGAAAAAAGCAGCACCAAAAGCGAAAAAAGAAGATAAAACCAAAGAATAGGATGTAAAGAATGGGCTTTTTCGGAAATTTATTTGGTAAAAAGAAATCCCTCCAAGGAGTCCATTCAAACCAAGGGTGGACTTCTTTATTTGTGCATGAGCCTTATTCTGGCGCTTGGCAAAAGAATGATGAACTGACTCGGGAAGATCTTGCAGCACATCATGCAGTATTTAGTTGTGTTTCATTGATTTCTCAAGATATTGGCAAGATGCCGATTCTGCTAAAAAAGAAGCAGCAGGGCGTCTGGATTGATCAAGAAATTCCAGAGCGTTTTAGCGTCCTAAATAAGCCAAATCACTACCAGACATGGCAGCAATTTAGCGAACAATGGACCACATCATTATTGCTTCGCGGCAATACCTATGTGTTTAAAGTTCGAGATATTTTTTCGGGCAAAGTTGTTGGCTTGAAGGTATTGAACCCCGACCTGACAAAGCCATTGATCAGTGATGCTGGAGATGTCTTTTATCAACTCAACGATGATCGACTCAATCAGATTTCTCATGAGGTGGTGCCAGCATCTGAAATTATTCATGACCGTATTAACTGCTTTTATCATCCACTTGTAGGCTTATCGCCAATTACAGCGTGTGCGGTAGCGGCGGGACATGGCCTAGAGATCCAGAAAAGCCAGCGCCAACACTTTAAAAACAATAGTCGACCAGGTGGGATCCTGATTGCGCCCGGGCCTATTGATCCAGAAAAAGCAGCAGCAATTAAAAAACAGTGGAATGAAAGCTATGGTGGTGCCAACGCCGGCTGCACGGCTGTAGTTGGTGATGGTATGAAGTTCGAAGCCATTTCGGTTTCAGCCGCAGATTCTCAGTTGATCGAACAGATGCGAATGACAAATGAAGTGATTTGCGCTGTTTTTCACGTACCGCAGTTTAAATTGGGTATTGGCACCATCCCAGCCGGCCAGAAAGTTTCCGATCTGAATGAAATCTATTATTCAGACTGCTTGCAAAGCCTGATTGAATCACGTGAAAACCTACTTGATGAAAGCCTTGGGCTTAAAGACGCGAATTTAGAAGCCTTTCTTGATCTAGATACCTTGATCCGAATGGATTCGGTATCTCAGATGCAGCGACTTAAAGAGGGTGTGGGTGCAGCAATCATGACACCGAATGAGGCGCGTCAAAAACTTGGCTTAGGCCCACTGGAAGGTGGTGACACGGTTTACATGCAGCAGCAGAACTTCTCGCTTGAGGCGCTGTCTAAGCGTGATCAGTTGGATGATCCATTTGGTAAATCTGCACCAAATACACCGCAAAATGCCGAAAATTCAGACCAAAAAAGCCAATATCAAGGCATTTTTAAGACTGAAAATCAGTATAAATCAGGCCAGTTTGTGACACACAAAGGCTCATTATGGCACTGTGAAAAGGATCATTTAGGCGAGTTTAGCCATGAAAACTTCAAATTAGCGCAAAAGAAATGGGGTGAAGAATGAGTATTGTAAGTCTTGAGACCCTAAAAGAACATTTGCGCTATGACGATGATTCAAATGACTTGATGCTTCAGGGGTATTTGGATGCAGCAGATTCAGTGGTGTTGAATTACATCACTGATGAACTTGAACCTGATTACCCTAAAGCAATTCATCAGGCAATTTTATTGCTGTGTGGATATTGGGACCAGTACCGCAATGCTGAGCAGGAAACGCCGGTAAATGGCAACTTCCTGCCGATGCCGGTACAAAGCCTGCTTTATCCATATCGTAAGCCTACAGCGATTTAGGAGGGTGTATGTGCTGCCAATGCTGCAAATGTTGCAAAAACTCGAATTCTGAGAGTTTGGCCAAACCTGAATATGTTCCACCACCACCGCCAGTTAAGATAAAGATTGCATAGGAGGTTATATGGCCCAACGTGCCGGCGAACTCTGCCACCGTGTAACGATTCAACATAAAACCACGGCCTATGATGAATACAACTATGAAACCGAAGCCTGGACTGAGTTTAAAAAGCTTTGGGGGCGAATTACCTTCCTCTCGGTAAAAGACGGCCTTACAGCGAAAGCCGCAGGATCAGAAACTACAGCCCGGCTAAAACTGCGTAAACGTAAAGATATTGACTCAGGTATGCGCGTTTTATTTGATGGTCAGACTTTCCAGATCGTGTCGCCACCTAAACCAGACAATGAAAACGGTCGGATTTATATGACCTTGGAGTTGTCATTAGTGGAGTAAGCCATGTCAGTAGAATTCAATATTGAAGGCTTGGATGAAGTTCAGGAAAAGCTTAAAAGACTTGGCAATCCTCGCTTAATGAAAAATGCTGCTCGGCGTTCTGCTCGTAAAGCTATGGCGATTGTCCGGGATGCCGCACGAAATAATGCAAAAGGCATTGATGATCCACAAACAGCGGAAAAGATCTGGAAAAATATTGCGATTGCAGCAGGTAAAACCAGAAACCCGAATGAGGTGGTGATGCGTGTCGGCGTGCGTGGTGGTGCGTCATTCTCTAATCCAAATCCACCTAAAACACCGGGTGGGGACACTAGACATTGGAGGTTTATTGAATTCCCTAGTGTTAATAATCCAGGTACTCCATTCATGCGCCCGGCACTGCAAAACAACATCCAAGCCGTGACCAATAGCTTTGCTGAAAACTTCAATAAAGAAATCGACAAGGAACTCGCAAAATTATGAACATTTTACCTGTAGTTTCTACATTGAAATTAGCTTCAGCGGTCACAGCATTGCTCGGCACCAATCCTTTAAGAGTATTTGAAGACATTGCACCACACAAAACACCATATCCCTATGCAGTCTGGTCGGTAGTCACAGCAAATCCTGAAAACAATTTAGATTGTCCAGCGAATACAGATCATGTGTCATTCCAGATCGTAGTTTATGACACTCAGCAGAAGCGAGCATCCGAGATCCGGCAAGCAATACGAAAAGCTTTAGAACCACACTGCTATGTCACCAACATTCACCCGAACCACTTTGAACGCATTGCCGACACTAATATTTTTGGTCGCGGCTTTGATGCGAATTGGTTTTTAGATCGTTAAACAAATTTCATTTTCCACATGGCACCCAACCGGGTGCTTTTTTATGCCGAATGAGGATTAATCATGGCTAAAATTGTACTTAATAGCACGCCGAAACCCATTTCAGACGGCACAAAAAAGGTTTATCTCACATCGAGAGCGGGATATTTCAAGATTATTCAATCACAGAGCGCACCCGATAAAACCTCGTGGCATTTCGAGCAGAAGTTTTTTGCTGATAGCGGTAAGTGGTGGGCGTGGTCAGAACATGGTGAAATTGCTGTCGATATTTCGGAGTGGTGAATAATGATCAAAACACCGCTAAGCACCGTCATTGGCGGTGCATTTTGGACCCCGGGAGCCACTGTGATTGGTGGCAACACCCCAACCTTCGACCAATACATACGCAAGCTCTTCGCAAATAATGAACAAGGCTTCGCTTACGACCCTAACGACTTAACTACTATGTGGCAGGATGAAGCTAAGTTGCTCCCTGTTACTGGTGAGGGACAACCTGTTTGGCACATTCTTGATAAATCAGGGAATAACAATCACGCATTTGCTACAAGTTCTGCTACACGACCTATCTTGCAACGTAACGCTACAACAGGTGCGTATTACTTAGCATTCGATGGTGCTGACGACTTCCTTGTTACGAACAATATTAACTTCACTGCTGCGGATAAGGTGAGCTTGTTTGCAGGGGTGCTGAAGATGCCTGCTACGGCAGTAAATATGCTGTGTGAACTAAGTTCGAGTAGCTCAGCAGCATATCAAGCAAACGCATTCTATCTAGCTGTACCTGAAACGCTTACTGGTACTGTATTCTTCCGATCTCGCGCAACCATACTTCCTGGGCAAATCGCCAAAGCAGAATCGGGAAGCGGTATGCGAAATTGCGTGATAACTGCAAAAAGTGATATACCAAACGGTTTAAATACAGTAAGTATTGATGGTGTTTTAGGTACACCTTTCATAGGAGATTTAGGTGTAGGTCAATTAGGTAACTATCCGCTATACATCGGTAGGCGTGGAGGTATTCAATTCCCATTTAACGGTCACATCTACGGTCTTATCGGCATAGGCAAACTAACTTCAGACAGTGAAACAGCGGCCATTGAAAAAGAGCTCGCGAAACGCGTAGGAGTTACAATCAATGTTTAATTTATCAGTCGTCAACATCATCCCTGATGCACACAAAGACGCAATCAATCAAATTGCAGAACTCTATGGATGCGGTGAAAACAATCTATCTGTAAAGTTAATTGACAGTAATGGTGCAGTCTATTGGGGCTGTCATTCGTGGTGGAAGCCAGAAGATTACGCAGTATTCAGTGATGATGAATTGCGACAGCAGGTAGTGCCTACCGAGTTGCAGCCATCACTTGAGTTCCTGTATGAACGCCTGATGCTTGATGGTGATGCTCGGGAGAATTGGCAGACTGCACTTAAAGAGTTGAGCTTATCCCCAGTCGAAATACCCGAATAAATCAAATTAAACATGACCGTCCGAAAGGGCGGTTTTTTATTACCTAAATTTATCGCCACCGAAAGGTGGTTTTTTTATGCCTGAGTGTTTTATTTGCATTCTGCATTCAGGTCAACACAACTCAAAGGAGTTACTCATGAATGCTAAATTTAATCCGGTAATTAAACTGGTGGATGTTCAGAAAGGTGAGCCAGCAACAACTACATTGCAGATAGCGGTTGGACTAGGATTAACCCATAAAACAGTGATTCAGTTAGTTCGCACCTACCTCCCTGATATTCAGGAATTTGGGCGCGTTAAATTCGAGTCTTTGAATTCCGCATTTGAAATGGCGAATTCAGAACGTGAATCTACAAGAGGTCGCCATACTCGATACGCAGTTCTAAATGAACAGCAGTCATATTTCCTAATGACCTTAATGCGTAACAGTCCGAAGGTTATTGATTTTAAAAAAGCACTGGTGAAAGCCTTCTTTGAAGCTAGAACCCTGCTTCAAACAGATTATTTTGCTCTGATCCAGCAACGTGAAGCACTTAATGCAAAACTCGAATGTGAAAAAGAAATAGCAAGCGCTTGCGGAAAGGGATTATCGACTTGGAAAAAGCAGCGTGACTGCCTAACCACTGCGATTGCAAATGTAGATCGGCAAATTCAGCCATGTCTATTTGAATAACCAAATTATTTCCAAACCAATGCCACCACTCGGTGGCTTTTTTTATGCCTAAAATTGAGGAGTAGCTACTCATGGCGAAGAAAGGTGTTTTATCTCAGGGTACGCATGTATGGATTTTACATGGCGATACTCCAACACTGACAAAGATGGATTGCGTTAAAGCCTTTGTAATGGGCGATGACAGTACCACAGAAATCAATACAACCTGTCTTGAAGAGCCAAAAACGGCAACATCGGACTGGGGCTTAACCACACCGGGTGAAGGCTCGATCCAGATCGATACCGATCCTAAAAACCTTTCACACATGAAATTACTTGAGCTTGCAGCAGATCGCGCTGAAGTTGGTGTGTACGTAGGCTGGTCTGACGGTGAAGGCGTTCCAACAGTTGGGGTTGATGATGATGAGGTGCTGATGCCAGCAACTCGGACATGGTCATATTTCCGCGCAATTCTACGTAAAGGTTCACCAGTATTTGATGCTGATGCTCTGGTAAATCATACGGTGCCGATGAAGCGCCAGACTGAAGCACTTGATGTATTTAAGGTGGCTACACCATGAAAAAATTAAATACATCTGCACTTCTTGCGCTCTCAAGCACAGCCTTGTCCGACCTATCGCCAAAGTCTCCAAAATTCATTATTAATGATGAGGAGTTTGAAGTAGATATTTTGGTAAAAGCATTGAGTTACGATGAAGTGACGAATATGTTTAAAGGTGAAGATCCTGAAAAAATCACTGTTGCGGATGTTGTGAAGCGACGGGTTTTACTTACAGTCTTTAATGCTGATACGAAGAAGCCATTGTGCTCTACGATTGAAGAGGTTGGAAATCTTCACCCAGCCATTATTGGTGCGATTCATGATGCTTCGAATGAAGTGAATGATTTTTTGGGAAAGAACAAGTTGAAGTTGAAGAGCACGAACTCTGGTGTGAACTCGTCCTCAACGGAATCGGTGGAAGAACCATCGAGCAAGCCAAAAAGAAAATCACCCCAAAAGAATTAAGGGTCTGGCAGGCATATCGCAATAAATACGGCTCATTTAATATGGGTCGTCGCATAGAGCAGGGTGCAGGTAATCTATACGCGCTTTACTTCAATGGTAAGGTCGAGGAAGACAAGCGTGTTGATGCTCGTATCTTTATGCCGCATGAAACAATTCCAGAGCTAACTTTTGAAGAACAGCGCATGCAAGCCATTAAAAAGAAATCAGGTTAGCTTGGTTTCTTTTTCACCTAATAATTAGTATCTTGTCCTGAATAACAAATATTTGGGGTAGGGTATGGAGATAATAATAGCAATCGCAGTTGGTGTGATTATCTGGTTTATTTTAAAAGGTAAAAAAGCAACCAATGAGACAAAGGCGAGCCTAGTCTCAAACAGCGTTTCATATGCCTACAATATTGTGGGTGAGCAGTCCTATCAAAATAACTTAAAAAAGATAGCCGGCCCCAAAGAAGAAGAATCGAAGTTTTTTGAATGTCAGGCAAAAGTCAGTTCAGAGCCATTTAATCAGTATGATAAGAATGCCGTTAAAGTTGAAATTAATGGCTTGACTGTTGGTTATCTAAGCAAGAGTGAAGCAGCCAAACTATCGGGCAAGGTGGTAAACAAAACTGTTCCAGCGGTCATAGATGGTGGGTGGTTTGACGCTGATGGTGAGGGTAGCTATGGTGTTAAGCTTGCAGTCAATAATGTTAATGATCTTCTGTGAGGTGATGGCATGAAAATATTTTCATTTATTGTTCTTTCGTCGATAGCCTTAAATACCTTTGCCTCTGAGATCTATGTGCACAAAGATAAGGATGGGTCTACCATACTTTCTGCAAGAGATAGGGGTGGAGGAGATCTACAACTAGAAAAAGTTGTTAAATACGATAATTCTGAATTTACAAAATGGAAGAGTAATTGCTCTAAGGATAAATTTAACAACACAAAATCATGCTCACTAAATAAATCACATGGCGACGTAATGGTAACAATCATTAATGGGCGTTATGGCGTATATGTTGGTAGAAAGCACTTTCCTCGAACACAAAGCGCAATAAAAATTGATGAAAATGCCCCTATATATGGGTATGAGGGCATAAGCAACACCCCTCAAAAAGCTATTGAGCAAATGAAAAATGGCAAAGTTGCTTATACCAGATACAAAGAATGGCCTTATGAGTACAACAGGGATGGTGAGGTTGATTTAGTTGGTTTTAAAGAAGCATTCAATCAAATGCTAGAGGAATATAAAAAACTCTAGCAATAAATATTTAGTTAAGCGTCCGAAGGGGCGCTTTTTTATTGCCTGAGGTTTTATATGAGCACCAAACTTGGAACCCTTACCTTAGATTTAATTGCCAAGATTGGTGGTTTTACTGGGCCAATCAGAGACGCTGAAAGACAAACACAATCCAGTTTTGACAAAATGCGCAAGCATGTAAATACCTACGGGACAATGGCGGTTGCTAGTGCTGCTGCTGTTGGCGCTGGCATCCTAGCAATGGCAAACGAATATGCAAATGCCGCTCGCGAGCTACAGACTTTTGCCTCCATCTCAAATACAACAACACAAGAATTTCAGAGAATGGCTGTGGGCGCTGAGACCATGGGCATCAGCTCAGAAAAGCTATCTGACCAGTTAAAAGACTTTAATGAAAAGCTGGGTGAGTTCATCACTATCGGTTCAGGCGGTGCTGTTGATTTTTTTGAACAGATCGCGATTAAAACAGAGGGTTCAGCGGAGGCCGCAAGAAAGCTAGCACTTGAAATGCAGAATCTTTCTGGCCCTAAAGCGCTTCAACTCTATGTAGATAAACTTGAAGAGGCGGGTGTTACCCAGCAACAAATGTCTTTCTATCTAGAAAGCATGGCATCTGATACAACCAACCTTATCCCGCTTTTGAGAGATGGTGGCAAAGGGTTCGAGTATTGGGCTGATGCTGCTGAGCGTGCTGGTGTAATCATGGATGAGCATGCCATAGAAAAGGCAAATGAGCTTCGTGTTCAAATGGATTTGCTTAATCTTCAACTGCAAGGCGTTAAAAATCAATTTATTCAAGGCTTGATGCCTGCGCTTGTGTCGGTCGGTGATGGTCTTTCTGATGCTACATTGCAAACTAATTTAATGTCAGATGCCGGTGAAACACTTGGCGAGGTGTTTAAGGGCGTCGCAGCAACAGGCATGGGGGTTTATGCTGTTGTAAAAATGCTTTCCAATTCTATTGCGGGTCTTGCGGCTCAAGCTGTTCAGTCCAAACAGATGGTAGATAAGGCGGCAGAAGGTCGAGGAATTCTTGCTAATCTTCCGGGCGTGAAGGCTCTCAAGGCACTAACCTTGGGTGTGGCTAATGCTCGAACAAATCCTGATAGCGCAGTGCAAATGGCGGCACAAGATAACGCTCAAGTTGCTGATGATGTCGCAAACTCTATTAACCGTATTTATAACGATGCTGTTAATCAATCTGTTTCAGCTATGGCAAAAATCCAAAACAGTCAGGCTGGTGTGACCAAAGGCTCGGATGAATGGATTAAAAAACAAAATGAAGCAGCCAAAGCCACTAAGGAAAACAACAAGGCTCAGCAAGAATTAAATAGGTTGCTTGAAGAGCAAGCCCGAGCGCGTGATTCAATCTCCTATGATTACATGGATGATTTTGCGAAATTCTCTGTTGATCTTAAACGCGAACTTGAGGAAATTCAAAAAGCCAATTTCGGGCCACAAGAATCTGAATATCTAGCCAAAGCAAAAGCTCGTTATGAATATGAAGAGGAGATGTATCTTCGCCAGATCACTGAGGAAATTAATACCTTTAAGTGGTCTGAAGAGCAGAAGCTCGATTATTTTTATGAGACTCAGCGAATCATTGTTAGTGAATCAGGAAAATACAATGATGAGCTTAAACAATTAAAGCTTAAAGCGCTTGATGAGCAGTACGCTATTGAGCTTCAAAAAGCCAGATTTCATGCTCAAAATGTACAGCAAACCATGCGAGAAAGTATTAAAGGCCTTTCGTATGGTGTTGATGAAATCTTTGCTCAGGCAACAATGTCACCGCAAGACTATGATCGCTGGTCACTGGAAAATGACCGCTCAAATTCTCAATTGGGTTTGAAGAATGAGCGCGTCAGGGTTGAACAGGACATCATGACCAGTGATGCTTATTCGACTGATGATGAACGTTATGCTGCTTTATTGGAGGCACATCAAGAGTATCGTGATGCGATGGCTGCAATTGATGTTGATTATCAGCAGCAAGTCCAGGATTTAGAGTTTCAGCAATATAACGAAAAAATAGGCATGTATAGCGAAATGCTATCTCAAGTCAGTTCGATTTGGGGCAATATGACCCAAATGGTTAAAGATAGCCAAGGTGAGCAGTCTGGCGCATTCAAGGCGATGTTTTTAATTCAGCAAGGAATGGCCGCTGCCCAAGCAATTATTTATGCTAACGTCGCATCTGCGGCAGCCTTAGCTCCACCGCCAATAGGTCTGGGTCCGGTTGCTGGTGCACCACTTTCTGCATTGATTAAAGTTAATGGATATATGAGTGCGGGTATTATTGCTGGCCAAACCATCGCAGGTATGGCCCACGACGGTATCGACAATATTCCGAAAGAAGGCACATGGTTGCTGGATAAAGGTGAACGTGTTGTTGATAGCCGAACGAATGGCGATCTGAAGGACTTTATCGCTAATGGTGGTAGTGCACCAAACGTCAATGTCTACACCCTACCAGGTGAAACCGCTGATATATCTTGGGATAACGGTCAGTTGGATGTGCGTATTCGTAAAATTGCCAAAGAAGAAGCTAAAACGCCTTGGTCTGAATTGAACAATCCTAACTCGTATTCATCCAAGCAAATCCAGCGCAATACCACTGCGGGAGTTAAACGGTAATGAATAGTTTCGCATTATGCCCGTTACAAGCCGGGTATTCCTTTTCACCTAGCAACAACATGTTAGAGCAGCAACTTCTTGGCGGGTTCGCCCGTCAGCGAAGAATGTTTGTAAATAGCGTGCATGTGGTCAATGTATCTGTACTGCTTAAAACAAAGCTCCACCAGCAATATTTCTGGGCATTTTGGCGATTGCACACACTCAATCCAAAACCATTTTTATGGCGATTGATTACCGATTCATCTAAAGCACAAGATCACACCTGTCAGTTTGTGGCTGATTCACTGTCAGTTGGTGAGCGTAGTGGTGTGATTTATTCCGTGTCATTCCAGGTGCGATGTAAGCCATTGAACAATGGTGATCTAGCCTTTGATCAAAGCATTGTGGATTTATGGGAATCTGGCAGCCCACTTGAGATGCTGAATTTACTTGAGAAGCTGGTCAATGAGAGCTTCCCGGATGCCTTGGGGGTGTGATGATTACCGTTGATGATATTAAAGACTTTCATCTCGATAGTGCGGCCAGTGTAGTTTTACTGGAAACACTGGAAATTAGTCATTCACTCTGGCCTGACCCGATTCGACTTGTGACCAATCACCCAGACGGTGTATCTGTCACTTTGGAAAATGGTCAGCCGGCCACGTTTGAATTTATCCCGGTGATGATTCAGCGCGGCAATACCTCTGATGACCTAGATCAATCTCTGAAAATCACAGTCGGGGATTTGGGTGAAGTGGTGCCACCGTTGATCAAGTTGATTGAAGATACATCGAGTGACGAAAAGCCACAGGTAATTTATCGCTCGTTTGCTTTTGATGCTGCATCCATGGTGCTTACCAAGGCCACACCGATTGAATTGATCCGTGGTCTGTATGTGGCACAAATGAATCAGGATCATCAGGCTACAACATTTGAAGCCGCAACTTCTGGGAAAAATAGCGTGAAGACAGGTCGAACCTATAACTTTAAGGACTACCCAGACCTGAGAGGATTGATATGAAAAGTGTTGATGCTTTGCTGGACCGGCAATACGACCCTAAAAAATATCACTGCGTCCATTTTCTTATTGAAGCGGGTCAGTATCTCTTTGAAAAAGATTATTCAGAAAGCTTTCTTGGTTTGACCGGTGATCTGGCTAAAAGCATCCAGACTTCACGTGATACCACGATCAAAAACAAAAGGATCGAGAGGCCAAAAGACGGTTGCATTGTCTTGATGACTAATCTTCTAAATAGCTCCCATGTGGGGCTTTTTTATTGCGGTCGTGTTTTGCACCTGTCTGAAATCGGTGTGCATTTTCAGGAACTTCGGTCTCTAGAGCGAAATTATTCAAGGTTTAGATTTTATGAAGCTTCGTATTTATCACAATGAGCTTGACCCGACTGAATTTAATGAAAAAGAGTATGAGTGCCTGCTTAAAGACTGGCTAAATATTCGGGAAGAATACCCGGAAGCTCGACTATATAAAGACAGCATCTGTGCCCAAAACGATGTAACACCAAAAACCAAAGAAGAAGCACTTCAACTGCTGCATGCAGATGGTGATTACTTTGTGCTTTGTCATGCCGGAACACCTTTTGAAATCTTCTTGGTTGTAGTGACAGTCCTATCTGCGGCACTTGCTGTTTACACCTACATGAACATGCCTGAGATTCCCGATCAGGCATCAGGGTCTGGCAACAACAGTTTGGCTTCGCGCCAGAATAAGCATCGCACCAGTGAGCGTGCACCAGATATATATGGGAATGTAAAATCCATCCCGGATCTGATTGCGCCTTTGTACCGGTATTACGCGGACAGTGTGCAGGTAGAAGAAGCATCGCTTTCGATTGGCACTGGATACTTCGAGATTGATCCCGATCAAATTAAAGAGGGCGAAACCCCGATCAATACGATTGAAGGGGCAAGCTTAAGCGTTTATGAGCCAAATACGCTGACCACTGGAACTGCACAGATTCAGATTGGTGAAGCATTTACCGATGCGCCAATTGTGGCAAAGCAGGTGAGTTCGGTTGATGGGAAGCAGAAACTGATTTCGCCAAACAGTAATGTTGTGAAATATAAAAGCATATCATTTAGTGGGAATTCCATATCATCCGGGCCGGGAGTTCAAGGCTCGGAAATAAATTTAATATGGAATGCTGTCACTAATAACTTCTTCTCAAACACTGTGGATTTCTCCGTAAATTTTGCTGAAAAATTCGTTAATGGCGAGCAGATCATTATCGAAAATGCAATTTATGGATCAGCACCTGATATTAATATTTCCGGGACCACGGATGTTGATGCTACCGGCATACTTACTATTGCTTCGGCCACCAATATTGTTGATCCTGGGAAATATAAGAAGATCCGCATATCTTCACTCACAGTTGATGATTTGGTTGAGGGTCAACTTAGTCTTGCCGGGGAGTATTTAGTTTCAAATATCATCAAGACTGGATCATCTGGGGCATGGTTTTATGAGATTACTTTGGCTTCAGATTATGCAGAAACCAATATTAACTTTAGCCGAATGTCAGCGGATGGGACTGGGATTTTATCTGGCGTACTGACAGATCATGATGAAAATATCGACCTCAGTGGTACATATACCATCTCAACCGTTTCAGCCACCGGTATCACCTTGGTGAATCCTGCATCAGTCAATCCGGATTGGCTTCTTTTATCGAGCCTTACACAGCAGCAGATTGCAGATATGCTTGGGCGGAGCATCACCTTTAAAGGCACAAGCGAAAACTTTATTGGTTGGTACTACGCTGGAAATAAAGACACCGAAGGGATGATGCTGAACTTTTTGGCAGCCAACGGCATTTATGAGGGGGATCGAGCTAAGCAGGTTGCTATTGAAGTCCATTACCAGCAGGTGATTGATGGTGTGCCGACTGGACAAATCTACAAAACAGGCTTGGTGATGCAGGGCAAGGCCAACAACCGTGACCAAGTGGGGGCAACCGTACGTGAGACATTACCGTTTACCGGTCAATTTCGTTTCCGTGCCAAGCGTATTAACGATAATGGTAGCAGTGCAAATCTGATTGATGATGTGGTATTTGAGAGCGCTTACAGTTTCTATGAAACGAAAAAGTTGGCTTATGAGTACGATACGACGATCAGATTAAAACGTCTTGCCATTGGATCAGGGACCAATGCGTCAGAGCTTAATCTACCTGTAACACGAAAGCTTTACTCATACCGTGATGGCATTCAATCTGCCGAGCGCATACCAACCAGTAACTTTGCAGACATCATTATCAATATAGCCCTCGATCCATTCATTGGTCGTTTTGGTATATCGGAAATTGATGTTCAGTCGCTGTATGAAGTGTCAGATGAAATAGAAGCCTATTTTGGTACGCCAAAAGCATGTGAGTTTAATTACACTTTTGATAACAAGAATAGCAGTTATCAAGAGATGGCCTTTGCTGTTGCTGAAGCGGTTTTCTGTACAGCACGCCGGGAAAATGGCAAACACTTTTTCACCTTTGAGAAAGAAACACCAAACTCTTTGATTTTGTTCAACCACCGAAATATTAAGCCGGAAAGCCTAACCAAGACCAATCTGTTTGGTGCGCCAGATGAATATGAAGGTATTGAATTTAAGTGGCGTGATGCAGAAGATGACTACGCTGAGGCGGTGATTAAGCTGCCACACGACGGCTTAGCCAACTACAAAACCATTGAAAGCAATGGCGTGACTAATGCTATTCAGGCGCATCTCCTTGCACACCGAGCTTGGAATAAAATGCAGTTCAATCGTAAAACCATTGAATTGACTGCATACGGTGAAGCTGATCTGGTGACACGAAATGACCGCATTGCTATCGTTGATGATGTTTTCAAGATGCTGGGGAGTGGTGAAGTTGAGACTCAAAACAATACAGTCTTAACACTAGACAATCCCATCAATCTGGAAGCTGATGAAAGCTATGTCATTCACTTGCAGCTCAAAGATGGTTCGGTTGATGTAATTAATATTATTGATCAACTTGATGAAAATCGGGTTGAATTGGCGCGAATACCGCTCATGCCCTTGGTTGTAAGCGGTGTTGTGAGTGCTACATACAGCATCACCAAAGCCAGTGATCAAGAAAGCGAGGCATACTTAATTCAAGAGAAATCCCCGAGTGCCACCTTTGAAACAGGGGTGAGTGCGATTAAGTATGACACCCGCTACTACAGCAACGACAAAGACCACATTAACAACCTCATTTAGATTTTAAAAAATATAGCCACCTTCGGGTGGTTTTTTATTGCCTGGAGAAAAGCAATGACTTCAAATCCAAACAAGATTATTTCTTTGCAAGAACTAATTAATGCTCAAGTTGATGCAAAAGTGCTTGAATTAATTATGAATGAAGCACCATTGGTTGAGGTTGAAACCCGCCTGGGGCGCAAGTGTTATTCAGTTTCAACGATTCAAGCGATTATTGATCAATATAAACTGCAAGCTGATGTGGAAATTGCAAATTTAACTGATGCGATTAATGTAGCATTAGCAGCTGGTGCTGGTGCGGCAGGATGGACTGCGTCCCTTGTTGTTGATGGTAGTCAAAACCAAAAGCAGATCAATCTGTATGGTGCAAAAACTCATGAGCCAGGCATTTATCCACCAGGCTCTAAAGTTATCCGTGATGACGGAGTTATTGTTCAGTCAATAACTACAGGCAACACAAGCGATCCAAATGAAAATATGAATGATTGGCGCGGTTTTATTTCAGGTCGTCGTTATATTGATGTTGCTGACTATGTATCTAGTGATGACACACAGGACGTTTATGCCGGAGTGAAAGCAGCATTTGCAGCAGCACGAGGTCGCGAGATTGTATTCACCAATCCTTACACTGGCTCACGAACATACCGTTTTGCAAGCCGGTTAAATAGCGGAATCATTGTGCCGGATGGCGCTCGTGTAATTTGTGAAGGGAATGCTGTACTTGATCACTCAAATTGGGCTAAATCAGGATCGCGTAGAACACTATTTAAAGCAAGTGGAACACAGAGCGGAACAACTCATGCTTTGGCTTCTGATGCACTCATTGACACAAAAGTTATTACACTCATAGCAGGTGGTGCTGCTGCTTACAATGTTGGTGATTATATCCTGATCACTTCAAATGCGGTTTTTGGCGTTTATAGTTACGACACTCAAGGCGAGTTTGCGCGGATTGTATCGAAGTCAGGGGACGCACTTACATTACACGAAGCACTGCATGCAAACTATCTCGTATCTAATGTATCAAATGTTTGTAAGATTAACTTTGCAAGTAATGTGGCCTTTGAGGGCATGAATATTATCGGGGCAGGGCGTTTTCTTGATGATTCTAGTGGTGATTCTGGCATATCTGGTGAGCTTGTTAAAGGTTTCAGTGTTTCTGGATCAACCATTGATAGTGTAGATTTTCACGCAATAAGTGCTAACCGATGCTTAAATTTTAGCATCACCGACTTTGACATAACACACGTACCGACATTGGCAACCACAGGCCCTCAATACGGTGTGGCGATTATCGGCGGATCGATGTATGGGGAAATCTCAAATGGTACATCAAGGAATGGGCGACATGCAGTAGCATGGACTGATTCAGGTACAGCAAGGCAGGGTGTATCGAGATATGTAAACATTTTAAATTCTCAAGGTGTTGGGCAAAATGGTACTTCATTCGCAACACATACCAACAATGAACATGGCAAGATTATTCATTGCTCATCGACTGGTTGCGCTGCTGGTGCGGATATTCGTGTTCCTAACATGGTAGTGGATGGTTTAACAGTGCGCTCATTACGTCCAGACGCATCAACACAATATGGGGTAGTTTTAAGGTCTGCGGCACGTGACTTAAAAATTAATAATTTAAAACAGTATGGCGGGCGATTTGGTGTTTCAACAATTACAGGAGAATCTCTTTCAAATCCTGATAATATTCAAATTACGGACTGCGAATTCCATAATCAAAGTCAAAGAGCTATCAATCTTGAGCATACAACGGATACAGAAGTTCTTGGTTTGAAAATTTCAGATAATTATGTTGAGTCTAATTCCGGCGCTACAGTTCGAGTAATGATGCCTTTCAAGAATCCAGACGTTAGAGATAATGTAGTGCAAGCTACATCATCAGCAGTAAGCGCATCATCCGCAATTCAATTTATAGGCTGTAAGAATATTATCGCTATTAATAATACTGCTATTGGGTATGAAGGAGCTGTGTTAATTCAAAGCAGCACAGGAACGCACATTAACCGCGGTAACGAGGTGCTTCCACTTTAATACAACATAAAACAGTGTGTTGCTATATGTAGTAACACACTCTAGAATTTGCTGCCAATCAAATCACAATATTTTTTATTATGCAAAAACGTAGTATTCGTCTTAAAGAGTTGGGGGTGGATATAAGTAAGGTGTATACCCCTTCTTCTGATTATTTGGAAAATTGCCCAGCTCTCCAAAAAAATGAAATTTATGAAGTTCGCACTAATAAAGACGGTAATCAGTTTGGGGTCCTTGGTAATGTTTCAAAAAATAAGATATTTATGCTTGGAGCTTCATCTATAGAATGTCTGTATCTACGTCCAAGCAAGAAAATACATTCAGTATTAGAGCGATTTTTACTTGAAAATCAGTATGATTATGAAGTAAATAATCTTGGAGCTTCTGGTAGCCAGTCGCTTAATATTATTAACTTGTTAATAAATAAATTATATAACAAGCAGGGATCAACAGTAATTTTAACCTTGCCATCAAATGATAATGGACCACTGCTTTATAAGGATGGGTATTTTTCATCTCATCGCTATCACTCCACTATCATACCCGCTACTGATAAGAGAGTTGAAACAAACACTGATCCTGATTTAGATCTCTACAAGAGGGGTTTGGGTCTTATAAAGGCTATATGTGAACAACTTGAATTGAAATTAATACTTACATCTATTTGCTACACAGGCGATGTGGATAGCTTAAATATTTTAAATAATGTTGCACGAGAATATTGTAAAGAACATGAAATTGATTTCTTGGACTTGGAATTAGATTTTCAAAAAAATCCCGACTTCTTCTATGATAAGTTGCATTTTTTACCGAAAGGTTCTGAATTTTTTGCCAATAAAATATTCGAATCTTTAAAAGATAGTTTAGATAAAAATAGCGAAAAAGAATTAAGAGTCATAGATTTTGGATGTAAAGGATTGTTGGAAAAACAAACATTATGGAGTGATGAAATAATCGTAAATCCTACTACTAAAATTAAATTGGTTGTGGATTTTGAGCATTTAGGAGATTCAAAAGCACCTGCTTTGTATGTTATTGATTACTTTTGCGACCCAAAACAAACGACTTTAATTAAATCTCAAAATCCAGAAATAGGGTATTACAAGTATTTTTCAGGCCACCAGGATAAGCGTATTGAAAAAATATTTGATGTAGAAATACCTGAAAACTGTACAAAAATTAAAATTGGACTGAGACCTTGGAGTAAAGAGGGTATTTTTGTTCATCATGCTTTTTTAACTATTCTTTCTATTTAAACACCCAACAAACCACCATAAACCCCGGCTTTTAATAAAGATCGGGGTTTTTTATTGCCAAAATTTAGGGGGCGCAATGTCTAATGACTACTCATCTGACCCACCAGTAGCAACAGCAGGGCAACTTCTTGCCATCTCAGACAAGATTAATGATCTTGGAAAAAGTATGGATAAGTTAGCTGAAATGCCCCAAAAACTTGATCGCATGAATATGCAGTTAGAGCAGCTAAATAAAGAGCATCAGCAGACTCGGAATGACTTAACTCAGACTCGGGACAATCTGCAAGATGATCTGGATCGAGCCAAGTCAAACTTCAAAAGCGAGATCAAGCAAGTCCGAAATGAGATTGATCCGAAGTTTAAAGAAATGGATGTGCAGATCAGGGTGCTAAGTGAAAGCAAAACCAAGATTGATAACACCACAAGTCTTGTGCGATTTGGTGGCATTTTTTTAGCTGGCTTATTTGTCGTCGCTTGGAATACTCAGACGAGCAAAACAGACACGGTAAACACTCAAACCATGGCAAACAGCCAGTCCATTCAAGTTCTTGAAAAACAGTCCGATCAGCTTTTGAGAACAGTCGAAGAAATCCGCAACAAGCTTTATGAGCGAAATATGAGAGAGGAAAAATGAAATTAATCCAAGAAAGTGCATTACAGTACTTATCCGTAAAACTCCCACTACTGGGGGCTTTTTTAATGCTTGCAGTTTTAGCTATTCAGTGGGCATTAGACTTTAATTTTATCCCTGAGCAATATGCGCCCTTTATCATTGGTACTGTATTGCCAGCCCTAAGCTGGGTAGGTCGTAAAATCGCACAGCCACAATTACACAATCAGTCCTTAGGTTTTGTCACAGTTACAGCAGGGCACAGTAATACAGACCCCGGTGCAGTCAATGGCAAAGTGAAAGAAGCCGATCTGGTCGTCAACTTCCGAAATGCAGTAACTCATTATTTGCGTGAAGCAGGGCTGCAAGTCAAAACCGATGGCACTGGTACCAAAAACGATCCATTATCTGCTGCAGTAAAGTTGATTCACGGCTCAAGTGTGGCGGTTGAATTCCACATGAATGCTGCAACATCAAAACAGGCAAACGGTATTGAAACCATTGCTTTGCTTAAAGACAAAAAACTAGCTCAAGACTTATCGAAGGCCGTGGCAGATGCGCTTGGTAGTCGTTTACGTGGTGATAACGGTTGGATTGATCAATCTAAGTCAGCACGTGGCCGTCTTGCTTATGTGAATGCCGGTGGCTTAATTGTAGAGCTTGGCTTTATCTCAAATGAAGATGAACTTGCTCGATTTAATGCGCGGTACTGGCTGGCTGCTAAGGCTGTGGTCAAAGTGCTGATTGATTATGAGAAAGGGATTAAATAATGACAGCATTAACAATTGAACAAGTCGCTAAATCAACGCTTGAGGTTGCTGAATCTGGCGGCCCAATTCTAAGCCAGGTTGCGAAGTACATGGATGCGGCTGAAAAGCTAAAAGAAAGCACTTTGTCTGGTGAGGAAAAGCGAAACTGGGTTATTGAGTATGCTAAGAAAGAAATCAAAGATGTGTTTAATAATCTTGATTACTGGCTGCCTTTAATCATCCGCTTTATTAATGCTGTTAAGACCGCATTCAATTTGCTCAAGAAAGCTATTTTTTAATTAAGAAGGCCCTCAAGTGAGGGCTACACAGCTCATTCAATTGCGACGAATGTGAATGTGGGGATATGTGTTGGAGTAATTTAAAAATTACTTCAGCTTCTCACTTTGCTTAAAACGGCATACTCACTCGTACATCCATCCCAATATTCAAAGCAACTATGCCAGACAGCCCAGCCAAATCTTTTACCCCACGGCTCGGCAAATTTAATGCAATGCTCGATGTAATGCTGTTCCCATGTTTTCATTATTATCCCCTAAACCCATTTCTTAATCGTTGCGCAACCTCGGTAGCAGTCGGATTGTAGTAGGTATTCACCAGAATATTAATATCCGTATGTCCGGTAATCTTGGCTAGATCAGCAGGGTTTTGGATTATCTGGGCCATGCGAGTAGTGGCTTCGTGTCGCAGGTCATGGAATCGCAAATCATGAATATCACATTTATCCCGGTATCTTCTAAATAGAGAGGATAGGGAATCCGAATCAATACTCAAAACACGTGGACTATTTACACCTTGCATGTGGCGCAGCAATTCTTCAGCACGTTCAGATAAAGGAATGTTTCTAGTTAGGCCATTTTTAGTGTCTGGCAGATGCACATACATTTTATCAATGTGAACATTCTTCCAGGTCATTGCTGTGATTTCACCAAGTCGCATTGCGGTTTCAAGTGCAAACAGCATGGCCCAAGCCACTTCCTGGCCTTTGGTTTTAACTGGTTCACCTTCAACATAAGAGCAGGCATTTAAAATAGCCTCAATCTCATGATCTGCTGCACGTCTATTTCGCGGTGGTGGCAGCTTTGGTCTTGATACTGTAGTCAAGGGAGAGGAGTGCAACCAACCCAACTCACGGATGCAGCAATGCAGTACAGCACTAAGCAATTCCATTTCCCTTGAAACAGTCGTAGCGGTTACATCCTTGATTCTGGCATCACGGTATTTCACAAAATCAAACGACTTGAGATCTGTAAGGTTTTTTGACACTAATTGCGGATTGTCACGGATCAGCTTTCTTAAGCGTAAAGTTTCCCAGCGCGCACCTTTCTTTTTGGGCGTGACATTCTTAAGATAATACTCAATGGCTTCTTGATAGGTGTGTTTAGGCAATTCGCCTTTTGATGCCTTGGCCGCATCCTTAAGTTCAATAATTTTACGAGCTGCCCACTCTAGTGCTTCTTTTTCTGTATCATGGGTAGATGTGTGGCGCTTGTTTTGATGATTGACGCAAATACGCCAACTATCACCGCGCTGAATAGCCTTTGGTATCTTCATAATGTCGTGGTGCAGAATTGGTGCAAATTAGATGTTTAGATGATGTATTAAATCACATTACAATACATTCTAATACAACATTAATTTATTAAAAATCAATGGCTAAAAGAAAAACCCTTACAGAATAAGGGTTTCAATTTAATGGCGATATGCTCTCTATCCCCACCATTATATTGAAGCAAGGCTAATGCCTTGCTTTTTTATTGCCTGAAATTTTATACAGCAATTTTCATTGATCTTATTCTTAAATCCTTATTTTGCTTGATAGAACGTGTGTGACGGAAGTTATATAAAAAGCATGGTTGCATTATTTTGAATGCTGAGGCCATACAATATAAGGCTTGATCTGTAGTTTGTTTTTTATACATTTTGGTTTTTATGACACAAAATAAAGCTCAGACCTTTTAAAATACTGAATTTGTGGTTTCGTCTTCAAAGAGTCAAATTGTCTTGATAAATTTTATCAAAAGTAAAAAAATATAATTAACTGTTTAATTTCTAGCGGAATAGAATGTGATTGCTTGTAAAATCGCTTGTCAATGACGGTCTATCTCTATAATATACACAGCCATTGGGGACGTGGCGAAATTGGTAGACGCACTGGATTTAGGTTCCAGCGCCGCGAGGTGTGAGAGTTCGAGTCTCTCCGTCCCCACCAATTTACTTGAGCAATTGAGTAAACTGGCCGAGTAGAGGATTGGTGTAATGGTAGCATGACGGTCTCCAAAACCGTTCGTCAAGGTTCGAGTCCTTGATCCTCTGCCAAAGTTTGAAAAATCCAACGCTAAGTTGGTACCCTGATGGGGACGTGGCGAAATTGGTAGACGCACTGGATTTAGGTTCCAGCGCCGCGAGGTGTGAGAGTTCGAGTCTCTCCGTCCCCACCATCATATTAAAGCAAGGCTGATGCCTTGCTTTTTTATTGCCTGAAATTTATTTAATCAAGATAAAAAGAAAAGCCCATCGAAACGGGCTAAAGATTGGAGAATAGAGTTGCTGAATCAGTGGAATAATTTATTTATTTTTTTGATTGAAAATAACCTGCATCAGGCTTTTAAATGATCTTCAAATTCCTCACCCAGCTGGATCGCGAGTGCATTGCCGGCCAGATCACAGGTGACCAGACCGTATTCTTTTTTGAAACTGAAACTGAAACCACGATCATCAGCCAGGGTGCGAACGGAATATCCTAATTTTTCTAACCATAGTCGAAATGCAATCAGATTTTTAGCTTTAACCACTTTTTTCACGAGATCACTCCTTCATCATTGTTCTATCTTAAATAAGGGTGAGAAATTTTGTTTTAAAGGGCAAATTCCCATATTTAATTAATTTAATCTAATTTGAATGTTTAGTGAACATCGTATGCTCGCTAAAGAAGCAGTTTATGACTTAAGTAAATGATTTTTATAATATTGAATAGGTTGTAACTAAATATTAAGTTTTTATAGCATGTAAATAAATTTAATTATACTTTAATTTCAAAGGTTTATTTTGCTATTGATCTAAATTTGAACTTTATCAACACCATAAAATGTAAGAATAGGGAATGCCGAAGCATCGGCATATTAAAGTTGCATTGATTATTTAATCGGATCATTAGCAGCTGCTGGTTTTCTGAGCTATCGTTTGAGATGCATGCCCTATACTATCAAAAATGTAATTCTTGAATTAAATACGATTGCCATGACTGAGCTGACGATTGAACACAATGTGAATCAGAAAATTGAATGGATGCAGCAACAGGGCTTAGATCCGGTTGCTGTGATGCTGGGACATGAGGACTGGTTGAATTTTACAGTGCAATCGAAAGTAGCCTATACGCCGTTTGGTAGTGCACGTCGTTATCAACCGGCCTTAGCTGGTTTGCTGCTGGTACGTGTTGACGAAATGCAGGCAGTGCGTGTCGTCACTCAAGACGAACTGGATGCTTATGCGCAAAGTCACCAGATTCTTTAATATGGATCTTTAACTCTAGAACTGATCCTTCAGGGTTCTCAAGCGCTGAAACTCTTCCACACTATCCGCACGCAGGAAAGGATTGGTTTGTAATTCATCTTCAATGCTGCTTGGCAGCGTGCACTGGCCTAACATACGCAAGCGTTCGATATGCTCGAAGCGTTCCAGAATTGCCTGATTGTCCGGTTCGACATGTTTGGCAAACTGGGCATTCGAGAGGGTGTATTCATGTGTGCAATAGACCTGCGTACGCGGCGGTAAGGCTGCCAGACGTGACAGTGAATGATACATCTGTGAATAAGTACCTTCAAAAACCCGGCCACAGCCCATGGTAAATAAAGTATCGCCACAGAACAGCACATCAATCGCATCAATGAAGTAAACGATATGGCCTAATGTATGGCCTGGTACTGCGATCACTTGAACATCTGCCCCATGAAAGCTGAACTGTTCTTCATGCTCAAGTGGATGCGTGATAAACGGAATTTTACTGAGTTCTGCACGCGGGCCATAAACAGGCAGATTTTGTCCCTGAATTAAGCCGGGCACACCGCCAATATGGTCTTTATGCCAGTGCGTTAACCAGATTTGACTTAAGATTAAACCGTGTTCGGCACAATAATCTTGCACCAATCCTGCTTCGGTCGGGTCAATGACTGCGACCTGATGAGAAGCCGTATGTTCCAGCAACCAGATATAATTTTGCAGCGAGTTCTGGACATCAATACAGTGAATTTTAAAAGGCATCATAGCGCATTAGACCAAATGAAGATTGAGAATAAAGTAGCATAATTTCAGATGCTCTGGGCTTGCAGATATTATCTGCTCATCCGGGATAATTTTTGTTTATGTCCCATTTAAAAAATTATACGTCCGAATCATCAACGCTTACCGCCTTGCCAATGCTATAAAATTGTCCACCAGTCACATGATGAGTGCTTTTCCATTCTTCACTCACTACATGATAATGTCAGTGACTGTCGCGGAAGATCTGATCATCGGCATAGGCAGCAATCATCTTGCCAATAAACAGATCATGCATTTGCTGGTTATGCGGCCCGGGAATCAGCTCGCAGAGTATCCATGCAGCACAGCCTTGCCCAGAGAAATATCAAAACCAGAGAATTTAAATAACCTTAGGCCAGATGGTGCCAATTTTTCAGGTACATCATGTAGGCTCAGCCTACCTAGCCGATAGGATTTTTCTAGGAGAATACTTTGAAGATGGGGGTTGGTCATACCGCATCATTCACTATATTGGTGTATTTAAGTGGCTAGATTAGTTAGATTATTAGCATATTCAAGTTCACTCTTGCAAAAAAGCTTTTAAACTAGAGATTGTGATATTGAGGACTTCAGAAAATGAAAATGTACCAGGTCGATGCGTTTACCACGGAACTGTTTAAAGGAAATCCAGCTGCGGTGATTGTGCTGGAGGACTGGCTCGAAGATGGCCTGATGCAAAATATCGCCTTGGAAAATAATCTGTCTGAAACAGCTTTTGTGAAAATAATTGATGCAGAAAATTATGCTATTCGCTGGTTTACCCCGACCAAGGAGGTGGATTTTTGTGGTCATGCAACCTTGGCCAGCAGCTTTGTATTATTCAATCAATTTGGTACGGCAAAAACGATCCAGTTTCATGTGAAAGATCTGGGGATCTTTGTGGTTGATCAGGATACAGATGGCAAGATCAGAATGAACTTTCCAATTCGCCGCGCAGTAGCCGTCACAGAATATCCTGAGGCCTTAAGACAGGCATTGAGCAAACCGTTTAAGCAGGTTTATCTGAATGCACAAGGTTATATTGTCGAATATGAATCGGTACAGGATGTGCTAGATGAATCACCTGATTTTGAATTATTAAAACAATTAAATGGCAAGCGTACCGCGATTACTGCTCAGAATAGCTTTTTAGATGTCGCGATTACCTCGCAAGATACACAATATGATTGTATTTCACGTTATTTTGCACCGAGTAACGGAATCAATGAAGACCCGGTCACAGGGTCTATTCACACCGGAATTGCGCCACTTTGGGCAGACAAACTGGGTAAAAATGAACTGGTCGCTTATCAGGCATCAGCGCGCGGTGGTGTACTTTATTGTGCTTTGCAAGATCAGGAACGAATTGAAATTTCGGGTTATGGCAAATTATATATGCAGGCTGAACTTTATCTTTAATCTCTGATTACATAGATATGCATGTCGTCAGGCAAGGCGGCATGTTATTTTAATGATTCAATTTAGAAAAGACTATTCAGAATAAGAATCATTCTCTAAAATGAGCGCGAATAAAAATTTACATTGAAAATCTGGATGAATAATGTTGGTACGTTATAAGAATTTAAGCTTGGCGATTTTGTTGTCGGGTTGTAGTGCGCTGAGTTTTGCACAACCTGTTTTGGTGAAAACTGAACAGAATGTGGAGGAATATCGTCTTGATAATGGTTTACGAATTATCCTGGCACCGAATGATAAAGAAAATAAAATTTTTATGAATACGGTGTATTTGACCGGTTCACTGAATGATCCTAAAGGAAAAGGTGGTCTGGCGCATCTGCTGGAACACTTGGCTTTTAAAGGCACTAAAAATGTCAAAGGTGATGAATTTCAGCGTCGGCTCGATCAATATACCTTAATGACCAATGCCAGTACCGATTATTATTCAACCAAATATACCAATGTCATTCGTCCTGAAAAAACGGCGCTAAGTGAAGTAATTTTCCTTGAAGCCGAGCGTATGGATCAGCTGGTTCTTCAGGAAAAATATGTACCGACCGAAATTGATATTGTAAAGCGCGAACGCGAAATTCGTCTGGATCAGCCATTTTCAGTACTCATGGATCAGGTGTTTAAGTCGGCTTATGGCAATCAGTATTTGGGCCGTTTACCGATTGGTGATCTGAATGAGCTGCAATCCATCAATATGCAGGAATTGAACCAGTTTTACCGGAGCTGGTATGCACCGAATAATGCCTTTATGGTGATTTCAGGCAAGTTTGATAAGGCAGAAGTATTAAAGCAGATTGATAGCCATTTCAGTCCGATTCAATCGCGAAGTGTACCGGCGCAAGTGAAAGTTCCGGCTTTAAAACCTGAGCAGATTCAACAGCGTGAATTTACTGTGCAAAAGGGCAGTGATCTGGCCAAATTCAATATTTACCTGAATGGCCCGGATGAAAAGATCAAGACTGCTTTGGCTGTTTCACCGACGCTCTATACCTTGCAACCGAGCGGGCATTTATATCAGAGCATGGTGGAAAGTGGAAAGTCGACCATGGTGCAATCTAGCACCTGGTTAGATAAAGACTTTAATCTGGTGTTTATGGGCGCGATCTATGCACCCAATCATCAGCCAAAAACTGTGGAACAAAGTTTGATTCAAGGCGTAGAGCAAAGCCAGCCATTTACCGAGGCCGAATTAAACCGAGTTAAAAATCTGACCCGCAATCAGGCTGATAATATTAAAAATAGCGCGACTGCTTTAGGTTCACGTTTAAGTGATTATGCCGTGGCTTATTCGGGTGACTGGAGCCAGTATTTTAAAGATCTGAATGCGATTGAAAACCTGAATGTGAGTCAGGTTAATCAGGTCTATAAAGGCTTTCTAAAACCTGAATATCGTATTTCTGGCAATATCCTGCCAACACCGGAAGATCAGAAAAAAGCGCAGGAAGTGACACAGACGGAAGCACCGAAAAAAACACTGGACCAACAGGCTGAGACAGAAGAGCCTTTAAAGGATGTCAGTGTTTATCAGGCGGAAGTGAAGCAGTATGTAGCGCAATCCAAGCAGTATTTATCTGCCAAGGACAAGCAGATTCAGCGTGGTAAGTTAAAAAATGGCATTAAATATGCGCTATTCCCAACCAATATTCGCGATGACAAGGTGTATGCCACAATTTCTCTGGATTTTGGGACTGCGCAAAGCCTGATGAATAAAGGCGAGATTCTGGATCTGACCGCGTATTTAATGCTGCGCTCATCGGAAAGCCAGAGCTTGCAGCAGATTGCTGACAAAATTATCGAAGTAGGCGGTTCAGCGACTGCCAGCCCATCGAGTAATGGCCTGAACATACAGATCAGTGCCAAAAAAGAGAAGTTTGCAGAGTTTTTCCAATATGTGGTTGATGTACTAAAAAACCCTGCATTTGAGCAAAGCCAGTTTGATTTGATCAAGGGTCAGACCTTATCCAGTCTGGATCGTCCTTATACCGAGCCAGATACAGTGTCGAGCCTGACTATGGCGCGAACCATTGAAGTTTATCAACCCGGTGACATTCGTTTCCATTTTGAACCTGAACTGGCCACCAGGCAGTTTAAAGCAGCCACTCGTGAGCAAGTGGTCGCTTTGTATCAGCAATTCTTTAAAACGCATCATGCACACATTGCAGTGACTGGGGAATTTCAGCCAAAATCTATACAGAAAATGCTGAAAAATAGTTTCGCGGACTGGAAAGCGGTACAGCCTTATGAACGCCTGAAATCAGAATATCGAAGCTATCCAGCCCAAAAAATTCATGCCTTGTCTGAACAACGTGAGTTCGGTAGTTATCAGGCATTGCTGACCTTCCCGGTGGGGGCAGACCATGCAGATGTACCTGCTTTACAAGTCTTCCGTCATATTCTGGGTGACTCTCAACTGTCTTCCCGTTTGGCTCAGGAATTACGTGAAAAAAATGCGCTGGTCTACGGTTTTAGTGCCCATGTTCAGTTTAATGAATGGGCCGATTCAGGTGCTTTGGCACTGGGTGCCAATTATACCGCAGGTAAATCTGCACAGGTTTCTCAAACGGTGCATCAGGTACTCAATGAGCTGTTAACAAGTGGTGTAACTGAACAGGAAGTGGAAGCGGCCAAAGCCAGCATTTTGAAAAAACGTGTCAATGCACTGGAAGATGATCGCCGTATTCACAGTATGTTGGTTCCTCAACTGGAAAAAGATCGTAAGCTGATTTACCGTGAAAAACGTGATCAGGCGATTGCCCAACTGACGAAAGCCGACATTGATGCCGTGATTAAAAAATACATCAAGCTGGATCAGTTGGTCGAAGTGATGGCCGATCAATATGGAAAAGAAATCAAAAAATCATAGAATTGATCTACATTAAAAAAAGTCCTCCTCTAATAGGGGGATTTTTTATTCTTCAATATAATTAAAAGCTCTAATTTAAGTTGCTTTTCTGGTAAGCAGGATTCTACTTAAAACGCCAGATAGCACAGCACTGGGTAAGTTCCACCAGAAAGTGGCAAAAAGAAACAGGAAAATCCCAGCTGATACTAATATTGCTTCAACAGCGATATCTTTCTTAAAAGCGAAGTGAATAATATGTTGGTAATAATATGATGCGATTAAACTAGAAAAGATTGCTCAGCAAGTATAGAAAAGCTTATCTGATCGGGGACTCGCGATCATTTCTTCCCAGAGCATACGTATTTTCCTACTTTTTTTAAGGATTCAGACTCTTATTTTTATAATTTATAAAATGCTTTCGCATTCTCATAAAAGATCGGCTTTAATGCGTTTTCATCATAGTCCTGAACAATATCGCTAAAAGCATCAATGATATTCACGAGTGAGCTGCTGACACTGTCCATTGGAAAGTTGGAGGCAAACATCAGGCGTTCAGAACCAAAGCAATCTAAGGCATGCTGAATCAGGGGAGCTGCACGTTCCAATAATTCCTGTTTAGTTGCCAGCCGTTTCTGCTGATGAAAATCATGACCCAGCACCGGCATAAACAGGCCAGACATTTTAGTCGATACATTTCTGCACTCGGACAGTTCAGCCAGTTGATCTTGCCAACTTGAAAATATCTGGGCGCGTTCTTGTTCAGTCTTGCCTGTAGCTTTGCTCACCTTGCCAAATAAGCCGGCAGGCGTACCGAGGTGATCCAGTGCGATGGGTGTTTTAGGAAAGGCTTTGGCCAGTGCAGTCACATCCGCAATCTGGCTCGAATAGACCCAGGCATCAAAACTTAAGTCTTGCTTGGCCAGTTCTTCAAATCCTTTCAGGAAGTTTTTATTACGGTAGAGATGCGGCTCATCTGTCCAGGCATGAATCCCTTTGTCTGGATGTACCGCAGCCATTTTACGGATGCCGCGAAATTTTGGAGAAGCTTCGCGATGCAATTGAATCAATTGCTTAAAGTTTTTCTGCCGCGGATCCGCCGTAGCGACAATGCCACCGAGCTGGATATTATGCTGATCAAAAGAAAGTCCGGCCACAAAACGGGTTTCATCCACCACGCCTGTACCTTTCTGATCATGCCAGCTGGCTTCAACATGCACAATTTGTTCGACTTCATAATGCCCTAGATCTTTGTTGTAGTTCGCAGGCAGATAAGGGGCGGTCAGATGCTCGGTCAGGCCAATGGTCTCAATCACATCTTTAGGTTTGAGCAGCCGCACCATTTTGTCCAGTAATTTAGGATATTTGCCAAACAGTTTTACGGCAAATGCTGCCGCGTGTGGGGTGTTGTACGGATCCCATTGGTGAATATGTGGGTCAATGATCGGGAAGGGAAGTTGCTGCATGCTATGCCTTGTTTTAGTGTATTTATTATTCAATTTATATGGGGCTAAAATCAGTTCGAAGTCAAGATGATAAATTAAGGCAAATAAAAAAGCCCCGCGGGGCTTTTCATATTTTAATCAATGATCGTGCTTGTGATCATGGTTATGCTTGTTGGCATGAAACTCTTCATTGTGACGGAAACGTAAATAGTTTTCGAACTGTTCACAGTATTCATCATAGTTATCTTCCAGCATCATTTGGAATTGCTGCATAATATAAGACATCACCTGATCTTTGGCATCGCGCATTTCGTTGCCATCTTTAAAGTTATTCGCTGCCACCCAGGTATTGAAACGGGCAGTACCAAATAACATGGCTGCACTGACTTGACCGCGCTTATCACTCGGTTTTTCCTGCGAGCCTTTTTCTACGCGACAAAACTCGTTGGCTTGTTGAATAAATTCATCAGCACGTTCAAAGAATGCCGCATTTAACGCTTCTTCTTCGGTTACATCGGTTGCTTCAATCTTTTGAACCATGAATTTTTCCTGACCATCATAAAATCTTAATGGCTAATTATAGGCAAAGCCTTGCAGAAACTAAACCTTTGCCTTAATCTAAAAATAGCCTAAGCATATAAAAGTGAATGCCATGCAGGATGCGATTGCGGTACAAAGTCTGAAAAGTGATATTGCCTTATTGCGCCAGAATATCTGGCCACCGGCAAATCTGGCCAATGTCGAAGGTCTGCCGATTTATTATGGAACCAAATCGCAGGTCGAAGAATATTACACCCAGTGGCTTGGTCTGATTGAAAGGGCGCAGGATCTGTTCCAACCTTTCATGGACGATGAAACCCTAGATGCTATCCATCTTCCCAGTCATTTAAACTTGCCGCTGTTTTATTTTCATGTTGACCGAATCAGGCTAAATAAAACCCGGGCCAAAGAATCTAAAACTTTTCGTGGTGTGGCCAGCCTGATTGAAAAATGCGGGCAGTTTGAACCCGAACAGATCGCAGCCATGCGACACTGGCTCGACAGTGATGATACCGCGGCTTTGGTGGCACACCGCGAATTTGTAGACTTACGTACTTATGTGTTTCAGCATGGTCAAAGTGAATATACACGTACCCGTTTTTATGTGAATGGTATCGTGCTGAGTGTCGAGCCACATTTTGAGCTGATCGATGCCCGTGATAAACCACGTAAGCAACGCAGTGATAGTTATAATGACCCTCTAGCCGATAATAATACCTGGAAAGTGTTTGGCAAATATCGCTAATGCAGCTTGATTAAGCCATTTTTCACCAGAAGGGTTTGGTATTTTCAGCAAACTGCTGTAAACGCTCGGCTGCTTCACTCGACAAACGCTGCTGTTCCGCGCTTATCCAACCCAGCACAAACCAGGCTTTGCTATTTTGCTTGACATACGGTCTAAACAGTTCGTCTGCCACAAACAGGTCGTTATAATGCCCCAAGCTTTCCTGTAAGGGTTTTAGGGCTTTCAGATAAGTTTTCACATCCTTTTCAGGAAATAAGCTCTGTAAAAATTCTACGTTATAGCGCAAGCGTTTCACCCGTTTACGCGTGCGATGCCGCGATTCAATATCCAGTTCCTGATAGTTTTCGGCATCCTGACAAATTTGCTGATGTAACTTGCTCAAACCTTTACACAAAATTTTATGCGAAGATTTGGCTTTGCTATGCGTTTTTTCCTGACTAAAGCTGAGTAGTTGCAGTATCAAGTCCACTGTAGCTGAATGTCTGAACAGCGCGCTAATATCTGGCTGTTTTTGTCGATGTGGTGGTAATTTTAATAAGGGTGAGCCGGCTTTTTCCAGTTGCGGAATCAGACTTTCTGCAAGGGCATCGCGATCTCGGGTAGAACCCAGTTGCTGAAAAATATCTCGCAGCTGTTCCGGCCATTCTGGCTGTACATGTTCAGTCACAGACTGGAAAATTTTAAAGGCACTGCGTAAGCGCCGGATCGCGACACGTGCCTGATGCACATGATCGCTGTTATAATGATCAGCGGCAATCGCAGTTGCATTCGGAAAAAGATGAGCCAGACAGTTGGCTACGATTTTCTTTAAAATAGTAGCAATCTGATCTTTCTGCTCAAGTTCTAATGGCAGCTGATGCTGCACAGGCAGACTTTCTTCACCCTGTAATAGGGCATAACCGCGTTCCGATTTACTCCGCGTATCCAGCCATAAATCATAACGTTGAATCCATGGCCGAATGAAATCAATCAATTCGCTCAATTGACCGGATTTTAGCTCAAATTCGACTTCATAAATATCAATGGCTTGATCCTTATGGCGAATTTCCCCTACATCAAAGGCAATCTCAATCTGGCTATTTTGATGTGTTTCGGTCAGCACATAACGCGCGACATCTGTTTCAAATTGCAGAATAAGCGGTATATCCAAATCGCCAAGCGCCTGTTTCAGGATTTTTTTTGCCGGTTTGTGTTTGCGATATAACTGAAAATCACAGCTTGCAGGTGGGCTTTTTAATGTATGTTCAAGTTCAAAACGTTCAAATTGCTGCTCAGTAGGTGCTTTCAGGGTTTGAATCCATTGCTGGTCTTCTAGACGTTGTCGCAAGGCGATTTGATTTTGTTGGAGTTGTTGTGCTTCAGTATCGAAGTAGCGTGCACATAAGCGATGCCGGGTCGGCTGAAGCTTCTGAATATCCTGTTCAAATTGCGCACGTGACTGTGGCGGGATCTGGAATTTGAGTTCTATTTCTGCCATCGGGTCATTCCTCCGCGACGTTGGTTCTATAGATTAATATAGCTCAAAGATTAGTCACATTGTGATGTGCTTCTGCAACAAAAAAAGCACGCCGTAGAGGGAGCGTGCTTTGAAATGTTCTTAAAGATATTTATTTGAGGAATTTACGGCTCACCAGGAACTGTTCTGTCGCCTCAAGCAGTTTCTGGGCATAGACTTCCTGTTTAGCAGTCAGCCAGCCTAATACAAACCAGTCACTCGCTTCCAGTTCAGTTTGCTGAATATACACTGCCGAAGAGGCCAAGGTTTGATATTCACCGGCTGCAAGTTGTGCATCATTCAGCGCTTTGCTGTACTTCTGCAAGTTTTTGACGTCATAGATTGTGGTTAAAATCGGGAAGCTGAATTTGAGTTCCTGAATCCGGCTTGCCAATTGATCCAGACTTTCAAAATTGTTAATTTCAGTCTGGTTCATCTGTTCTTGCAGCACTTTATACTGTTGTTGCAGCGTGGTTTGTGCAGCAGTTTTTAAATCCAGAGCAGCATGTTCATCTTCAGTTAAACTAAAAGTCAATAACTCCAGATAATGATGCACATTTTGCGTTGATTTGACTAGATTGCCCAGTTTTTCCTGAGCATACAGAATATCTTTACTCAGATTTTCCGCAGTGGTCGGATTTTGCAGGAAGCTGGCCAAGCTGTTTTGCATATGCTGCAAATGTTGTAAATGCTCGAACTGCTGCTTAAAGGCAGCCATTTGATGTGCCCATTTGTCCGAAAGCTGCGGATGCCAGTCTTTAAACAGCAGCAAAGTGAGATATAGCTGATCCAGTGCCAGTTGAGCCTGCTGAATATGTTCCTGCTGTGCAACCTGAGCTGAAATCGCGGCGATATTTGGCAATAAATGTTGCATCTGCTGCGCAATCAGACTGCATAGGGTTTTACCAGCGCTGTCTTTTTTACTGATCTGGAACTCTTTGGCGAAGGTGGCCGGGCTCACGCGTTGTGAGGTGGCCAATAAATTACCAATTTCTGCCTTGCTGCGTACATCGAGCCAGAGCTGATATTTCTTGACCCATTCAAAACTGAATGCCAATAAATTGTGTATCAACCCACTTTTTAGCTCAAACTCGACTTCATGTACCTCTTGTTCAGCATTTCGGGTACGGATCTGCCCAATATCCAGACTGACTTCGATTTGTGTGTCTTGGTATTCAATTACACGCAAGGTGCGGGCAATATCGGTTTCGAATTGCAGTTGTAGCTGATTAGACTGATTGCCGAGCGCATGGCTCAGAATCGCCTGTGCTTCTGGGGACTGGGTATAAATACTTAAATCCAGTTCAGGAGATTCAGTTAATTCCCCCAGATCATGATTATGTTCAAAGCGTTCAATATGGCTTTTACCGGCAGCTTTCAGGGTTTGCACCCAGCGCGTACCTTCCAGACGCTGACGTAGTGCTACCCCGTGCTGGGCCAGTTGACGGTCGGCAGTATCATAATATTTGGCTTGAAGCTGGATCTGTTGAGACTTTTTCGGATCAAGTGCCTTGAGCAGCGCAGTGCGTCGTGCCGCAGGAATCTGGAACTTGAGTTCAACTTCAACCATAATGATTTTCCTATCTGTTTAGTACACGCCAGCATGTACTGATATTTTTCGCTTTAATGAGATGCTGAAAATTCGGCGGGCAATCGCCGCAATTATATTTTTAGATGTATGCGTGGCAGATTGTAACCAAAATCAAAATGCATGTAAGACTTGACCTGCATATAAAAATATTGAACAGGAATTTAAATATTGGCTTTGAGCTGTTAATAGGGTTGCAAAGCGAGAGGAATTGCGGCTTTGCTTGGAAAATATCTAAGAATATTCGAGCAAATCAAGAGACTGTTAATTGGCCAAAATATAGGCTAAGGTAAAAGAAAACATCAGGACGATGAGAAATGAATGTACAAGTACAGCCAGAGAATACCCATGTGATCGCGCATCAACCCCAGATGCCGATTGGCAATTATCATGAGTTTTACCGCTTTTATTTGACCGAACACCGGCATATGGTCAGTCGCCGTTTACATGTCGCAGGTAGCAGTATCGGCCTATATTGTTTTACTCAAGCCATTCGCCAGGGCAAACCGCGATATTTTGCTTATGGTTTGCTTTCGGGCTATGCCTGTGCCTGGATTGGCCATTTTATCTTTGAACGCAACAAACCGGCCAGTTTTAAACAGCCGGTGTATAGCTTTATTTCAGACTGGCGTATGTTTGCGGATGTCCTGCGTGGTCGTCTCAGTCTGCTTGATCGCAAATACGATAAGATTTCAAGTTAAACTCAGGTAACTTTCATCGGATTGTGTGGCTAGGGAACATGATCTTTCGATAAAAGACTTGCAAGTCGCCATTTATTATTCTATTAATTGTGTTATTGCTTATTCAGTTTGATGGAATTTGATCAAAAGTTATAGTTTACTGAATAAAATAGTTTTCCAAGCCTGGAGCGACCTTCTCCGGGCTTTTTTTATATCTCTATTTTTTAAATAAATTTACTGACTTCGTTGCCATTATTGCGTAAATATTCATAGAACAAGTCATGCGGATCATACATAAAGAAAATGATCCTTTCTAGCTTTGAAACGTCTCCCCACAAACGTATTATTCAAAACTAGAAAGGATCGGGTGTCACCAACACAGGTATTTATTTTTCTGGTTATTTTCTGTGTCTAACGCTATTTAAGTCTTTTCGCGCTAATTGGGCCATCCCTGAAATTGGGTATTTTTTAATCTTTTTGAGTTTAATCTTAAAGAGGCTTAACAATATTGAAAATTTAAAGGCAAAAAAAACCGCTCTTAGAATTTTGCAACTTCTCCACCAAGTTATCTGCAAAATCCTAAAAGCGTTTGTCGGAGGGCGTAAGCATTAACACTTTATTATTTTTGTTATAAAGCGATTAAAACCCATATTTTATAGTCGGTATATCCCTGAAAATGGTGATATTTTAGATTTAACTGGAAAATTGCGCTAAAAAACTACAAATCTGTTGCTACCCGGTCGCGGAAACAGCAGGACTGCGGCAATTAAACCGAGTTATGCCTATAATAGAGCCATCCTAGCAAGTGGCGAGCAAGATGCGCGGTTTATATTTAATTACCAATGATGATCCCGTAGAACTTTTATTGGCAAAACTGGAAGGCGCAATGGCCAATGGCGGCATTGCAGTATTGCAATATCGCCGTAAAAAAGTCGCCAAACAAGATCAAATTTACGAAATCGAGTATATGAAAGCCATGTGTGCTGAATATGGTGTGCTTTTTGTGATTAATGATGATCTTGAAATGGCCGTTAAATACGGGGTGGGTGTGCATTTGGGTCAGGATGACGGGTCTATTGTCGAGGCAGTTGCACGCTTGCCGAAAAATGTCTTGATTGGTCGTAGCTGTAATAACTCGCTTGAGCTGGCTGAACGGGCCATTGCCGATGGTGCAAACTATGTGGCATTTGGTGCCATCTATGCCACCGACAGTAAACCTGAAGCCGGTAATATTGGCTTGGAAACCTTAAAACTGGCCAAAGAGAAATTGAACGTGCCTTTATGTGCCATTGGCGGTTTAACGGTTGAAAATTCCAAAGAAGTCATTGAGTCAGGTGCGGATTATTGCGCCGTGATTAGTGATATATTGGGCTTACCGATGAATGCCATTCCTGAACGTTTAGATGAATGGTCTGCGCTTTTTCAAGCTACAGCATAGAATTTTTTGATTGATTTAATTTTGAGTCGAGTGCCTTCATGAGCTTATCTCCAAAGCAAGAACAATTGTTCAAACAAGCCAATAAACATATTCCGGGTGGCGTCAACTCACCTGTACGCGCATTTAACGGCGTCGGTGGTACACCGGTCTTTATCGAAAAAGCCCAAGGCGCATATTTGTATGATGTAGACGGAAAACGTTATGTGGACTATGTCGGTTCATGGGGACCGATGATTCTGGGTCACGCCCATCCTGCAATTATTCAAGCCGTTCAACAGGCCGCAGTAGATGGTTTAAGCTTTGGTGCGCCAACAGTTCATGAAACCACGCTTGCCGATATTATTTGCGAGATCATGCCGTCGATTGAATTGGTACGTATGACCAACTCGGGCACGGAAGCCACCATGACAGCGATTCGTTTAGCGCGCGGTTATACCGGCCGTGACAAGATTGTAAAATTTGAAGGCTGTTATCACGGTCACTCAGACTCGCTTCTTGTAAAAGCAGGTTCGGGCTTGTTAACTAAAGGTGAGGGCGAAGCAACGTCTGCGGGTGTTCCAGCTGATTTTGCCAAGCATACCATCACGCTTCCATACAATGACATTGCGACTTTAAAAGAATGCTTTGCCAAGTTTGGTGCTGAAATTGCCGGCGTGATTGTGGAGCCTGTGGCAGGCAACATGAATCTGGTGAAACCAATTGACGGTTTTCTGCAAGCGATTCGTGATGTTTGTGATGAGCATGGTTCAGTCTTTATCATCGACGAAGTGATGACCGGTTTCCGTGTTGGCTTAGGCGGTGCGCAGGCACATTATGGCGTAACTCCGGATTTAACCACATTGGGTAAAATTATTGGTGCAGGTCTGCCAGTCGGTGCCTTTGGCGGTAAACGTGAAGTGATGGAATGCATTGCGCCACTGGGTAAAGTGTATCAAGCAGGAACATTGTCGGGTAATCCATTGGCAATGCGTGCCGGGATTGAGATGTTTAAGCATCTTCGTGCTGAAGGTTTCTATGAAAACCTATCTGCGCAGTTGTCAAACCTTCTTGCAGGTTTACAAGCAGCAGCAGACGAGGCGGGCGTACCCTTTAAAACCCAACAGGTCGGTGGGATGTTTGGTCTGTACTTCACCGATCAGGAAGACATCACCAGCTTTGATTCGATGTTGAAATGTGATGTCGATGCTTTTCGTAAATTTTTCCATGGCATGTTGAATCGGGGTGTGAATTTAGCACCTTCTGCATTCGAAGCTGGCTTCTTCTCGGCTGCACACAGCGATGAAGATATTGAATTTACCATTCAGGCTGCGATCGAGACTTTTGCTGAGATGAAAGCTTAAATTTTAATTTTTTTAAAATCCTCCCTCTTGCGAAGCGGTGCTTTTCACCTTTTTAAAGGAGGGAGTTTTATCTGTACAAATAATAAAATTTACTCCTCTTTTCCTTGCGCCATAT
Source organism: Acinetobacter sp. F9 (assembly GCF_019195275.1). NCBI lineage: Bacteria > Pseudomonadati > Pseudomonadota > Gammaproteobacteria > Moraxellales > Moraxellaceae > Acinetobacter > Acinetobacter sp. F9. The sequence goes on along the minus strand of NZ_CP078068.1, from coordinate 480,982 downwards.
CTGACTCAGGGTTAGGGGAGATTAAATTCTAAAATTAGGGATATTCATTCATGCAAACCAAACATTATTTGACTCTAAGTGATGCGGAATTTCTATTGGATCACGCCCATCAATATGCAATTCAGAACAGCTTCAATGTCAGTATTGCCTTAGTCGATGAAACGGGCAATTTGCTTGCGATGAAACGTATGGATGGTGCAGCACCGATGACTGCAAATCTGGCCATTGAAAAAGCCAGATGCTCGGCGATGAGTCGTCGTCCATCCAAGCTGTTTGAAGATATTATCAAAGGCGGGCAGATGGGCTTTCTGACTATGGAAAGTTTCTCGGGAATGCTGGAAGGTGGCGAACCGATTCTGTATCAAGGGCAATTAGTGGGTGCGATGGGTGTATCAGGTGTGAAATCATTTGAGGACGCTGAGATTGCGCAGGTGGCGATTAAGAAGTTTTTGGCGCAGCAGGGCTAAACATTATACGCTTGAGAATGTACTTATCTTCTCAAGTCTAAGTTAAAAATAACTATCGGATAAGATAGTGATGCTGTTGTTTAACCATTTCATTATATTCTGTCGAGTTATACAGCTCTAAACAGCTCATTAATATGGCTGGCCTTGCTTGATTTTTATACACCTCAGTTTTTGCTTTCATAGATTGGTTTATATATTCTTTCAAATTTTTATACGCGGGTTCTTCATATGAACCCTGTTGGAAATACCCGCCCATCGCTAGAGCAGCCTCAGAACTGAGGGATTGATCCTGAGCCCTCGTCAGACAATAACTAAAGCCAAAATTTTTGATATTGAGCTCATCCTCATTTGATATGGATGGAATTAAGTCTTTTGCATAACATGCACTCATCACTAGACAACTAAAAAGTACAGCAATTATTTTCATTATCTTAAATTCCAAAACAGAATATCTGTGGTTCTTAGGCTCGGTGTATCATGAATAAAGTAGCAACTATCTCCACAATCATTTCCATTCCATAAAGTGACATGTCCAGAAGCATCTCCCCAACCAGAGACTTTAAAAATAATAATTCCTTTTTTCCCTTTTAATTGTGATGATAAATCCTGGTTATTTTGAGGCTTGAAGGAGAGATCTGCAGTTCCTAAATTTTGTTCAACAAAGCTGATCATCTCGCGAACCCTAAGTAAATAAGGTTTATGATCAGCGCCTCTGACTTTATAACCTCTGGTTGACTGTTTAATTGGCATTCCGCCGTAGTTGAAAGATCTACTTAATCTTAAAGCACAAGCATTTGCGTATCCTGTAGGATTTTCTTGATATAAAGCCATAGCTTGACCTCCCACCATAGAATACACATCACTTGCTGACATTTTTACCGGATAATATTTCCATAATTCGGAAAATAAAGGTCTTTTTGCTTGTATGGTCGAAGACCGACCACCAGCCCTTGCAGTTATACTCACCATATTTAATATTCCGTATCAATTAATATAGTTTTTCCTTTAAAAATATTTTTAAGCACTCCCTTACCTTCAGCATCAATATCAAGTGAAATCGTAAATGGATGAAATGAGTTTATCTCAGAAGATTCTGGTTTTATTTCTATATCAATAGTATCTCCTTGTGCATAACCTGAAGTTTCTATATGCAAATTCAAGTCATCAAAAAATCTAGATTTTCTTTTTAGAAGAATAAGGTTATCTCCATAACTCCAATAAATATTATTAATGATCTTTTCTTCTTTTTCTTCAATGTATTTAGTAGCTGTATCTGATATTAATTGATCAATTTTACTTGAGATAATACCATTACTTATGACAGCCAAATCAGAAGTTTTTAGAAATTTTGAACCACAAGTTGATGTGTCTCCTGCCGCAACAATGCTTCTACCCAGGACGACCATAAAGCCTCGATTAGAAGCAAGAGCTTTCGATAGGACATTACATTTAGGACAATAATGTACCATTCCATCCAAATGCACAGCTTTTCCTTCCACCAGAAAGGAAGGGTCGCCAAAAGTAATGATTCCCCCATGATCGGTTTTACAGCCGACTGTTATTAATGCTCTCATTATTATTTGGTTATTATTTTTATTAAAGACCATAATAACATGACAATATAAAATGAAAGGTTTAGTTTAAAATTCATTTAATCAGTTTGTATATAATGACTGAATGTATCTGAATATAGATACAAGCATTTTTGCTTTTAATTTTTTAAATATAGCCCTGTTGACTTTTAAAGTATTGAGTAACCCTCAATCTGAGTTAGCATATACAGTTACGAAAAAGCCGACTGTCTGAAGCCAAAGAGTCTCCCATGCTGTACCCAATACCCAAAAAAATCCAACTTGCCCCATCTCAAGCCAAATGGCAGCTTGCATCGAACCAATCGGTTTTGGTTTTAGTCGGATTACAAAACTTGCGTATGCAACAGGGCATACAAGAAAGTGCACTCATGGCAAATTTGATTCAACTGACCAATAAAGCCAAAGCACTGGATATTCCCATTGTCGATTTATATGGTGATGACCTGATGCAGGGCATGCAACAGCTTGGTGAATATGCCTCCACGCATCCACAACTGATTTTTGCCGGGCAGGTCACACCGATGCTCAAGCAAATCTTACCGCATTTGATGAGTGTGACGGATCAAATAGGTGTGGTCGATGACGCAATCTTATTGGCCAATCAGGAACAGCATATTCAGTGGATCGAAAATATTTCCAGTCAAGGTGTGCATCACTTAAATACTTATAGTCTGACACGGTTGTGGGATTTAAGTGCGCCCTCAGACTATGTCTTATCAACCAAAGGTATTATGTTGGCTGTAGCAGAACAGCTAGACA
>NZ_CP078068.1:420813-478064 GCF_019195275.1 Acinetobacter sp. F9 | reverse complement strand
AGAAAAGCAGGTTGGTACAGCGGTAGACCACCAGAACAATCATAAAAATACAAGCATAATTCTCCAATCCCCAATCTGGGGATTTTTTTATTCTGGAATTATTAAAGCTGAATGAAATCCATTTGGTTAAGGGTTTTCCTCATCCATCTGGCTAACTGCATTGGACACCATACTGGGTTCAATATGTTTAATCTTTTTACCAAAGCTGCGCAGCCACCACACCAGTTGTGAAGTAAAAGGAACCGTTGCACTAATCAGCGACATACCATTGTCCAGTTTTTCAATCTTCTGATCTTTACTGAGCTGACTTTCCTCAAAATAATGTGCATCCGATTCCGACATGCTCAGTTTTAGCATGACATTTTCAGTAGGGTGATTGAAATCCACCCGGAAGCCCAATGCACCAGAATCGATATAGTCATCAATATCAAAATTCACCGGATGCAGGGCACGTGAATTGAGAACTACTGCCGATTTAAAACGGTGCAGGGCAAAGGTCTGAATATCAGATTTGTCATGACGGGTACAGACCAGATAAATGATGGAGCCTTTTTGCACCAAAGCCAGTGGATTGAGGATATAAGTCTTTTCTTCGCTGTTGTGACCGCGGCCCTGATAGACACATTCCAGCTGTTTGTCCTGCAACAAGCCTTCATATACCGCCTGCTGTGCAGTCTTATCCACGAAAGGTGGAATGAGCGGTTGGGTGGCTGGCACAATCCGTACCCGATTAATCCATTGGCGGACATTGTTTTGCGAGGACAGACTGCGGCGTGCCAGATCAAACCAGGGATTCATTTCTTCGATCAGGCTCGGTGGCAGCAAATGTTTTAAATGTTCTTCGACCATCATAAAGGTGACCGCCTGTGAGCTGGTCATATGCGGCAAGCTTTGCAGCGGTGCATCTGAGCGCCAACGCCAGCCTTGTGGTGTGGTCTTGCTGCTTTCGATTGGAAAGCGCTGCGCAATCTGGTTCAGGTCACGCTGAATGGTACGCAGGCTGATATCAATTCCTTCGCGATTCAAGATTTCCTGTAATTCACGTGTTCCCATCCATTTGCCGGTAGAAAGACGCGACAAGATTTGCCATTGGCGATACAGGCTATTCGAGGTTTCTTTTTCTTGTGCTGACATAATTTATTTTGCTGGCGATAAAGAGGATGGGATTTAGGCTTAGACTAACACAATAAAAAAACTCTCATTTTTTCGCAAGTCTTTCTGCGCAACAATTGTCCTACAAACTAAAAACAACTTGGTAAGAAATGGCATTGAGTTCAGGGCGCATTTATTAGATTAATGGTAGTCGCAATATAGGTTCAATGGCATGGATATTGCTTTGATTTAATTATAATAGATGATAAGACGAGGTTTGTATGCTTAAAGGAAATCGGGATACAAATGTAATTGAAAAAATTGATAATTTTAGTTCCCAAAATCTTGGGAAAAATTTTATAGAGGCTAAAACAGCAACGGTATCGACTACAGCAAATCCACAACTTTTATTTCAACAGTTGTCTTCAAAATTCTTTAATGAAATGCAGGATGAGCAAGTCATGTCCAGTCAGGCAAGTCAAAGACTGGAAGAATGGTTATCCCAACACACGCTGGATGAATTGAATGCTCTGAATCAGGTGGCAAAAGAACATTTTTTACATCATGGCATTAGCTTTACGGTTTACGAAGATAAAGAGGGGGTAGAGCGAAGCATTCCTTTCGATATCATTCCACGAGTGATTGACCGCAAACAGTGGAATATGGTGGCTCTGGGGTCGGCACAACGCGTGCGCGCACTGAATCTGTTTTTACATGACATTTATCATCAACAGGATATTTTAAAAGCCAATATCATTCCTGAACTCCAGATTTTGACGCATGAGGCTTATCAGCCGCATATGTATCAACATAGCCTGAAAGGCAGGATTTATAGCCAGATTAGTGGCATTGATGTAATACGTGATTCCAAGGGCGAATTTTATGTCTTGGAGGACAATCTTAGAACGCCATCGGGTGTCTCTTATATGCTGGAATGCCGTAAGATTAGCCAAAAGCTGATGCCGAAAATATTTGAACAGTCCAAGATTGCTGGAATTGAGCAATACCCGCAGCTTTTAAAAGAAATCCTGATCGAAAATGCCCATGTCGACAAACCCTTTGTCGTAGTGCTGACGCCAGGGCGTTTTAATAGTGCTTACTATGAGCACGCCTTTCTCGCAAGAGAAATGAATGTACCGTTGGTAACATCACGTGATCTTTTTGTTGATGACTCGAAGGTTTATGTAAAAACTATACGTGGTCGCCAAAGAGTCGATGTTATTTATAGACGGGTCGATGATGCTTATCTCGATCCATTATGCTTTAAACCGGAGAGTACCCTGGGTGTACCTGGCTTAATGTCAGCTTATTTACAAAATAATGTCCTGATTGCCAACGCACCGGGTACAGGTGTCGCAGATGACAAATCGATTTATCCATATGTCGATAAAATGATTCATTTTTATTTGGGTGAACAGCCAATACTAAAAAATGTTCCGACGTATCAATGTCGTAATCAGCAAGATTTAAGCTATGTTTTGGCCCATCTGGACCAGCTGGTGGTAAAAGAAGCTCAGGGTTCGGGTGGTTATGGCATGCTGATTGGGCCACAGGCTTCGAAACAGCAAATTGAATTTTTCAGGGAGAAAATTTTAGCTGCGCCGCATTTGTATATTGCGCAGCCAACTTTGGACTTATCGGTTAGTCCGACTTTGACCAATTTTGGTATTGCTGAACGTCATATTGACTTGCGCCCATTTGTCTTAAGCTCGCCTTACCGTACTGAAATTGTGCAGGGTGGCTTGACACGTGTAGCGATGCAGCCCGGTTCACTGGTGGTGAATTCATCACAGGGTGGCGGTATTAAAGATACCTGGGTAGTCGACAATTTACATTCATAATATTCCAAAGAAGGAAAATGTCATGGTTTTGCTGAATAGCAATGCACAACATATTTTTTGGTTAGGGCGTTATTTATCTCGCACTCATTTTTTATGTGCGCGCTTTCCATTTTTAGAAGACGAAGCAGCTGTGGCCTATGCCCATGCTTTTTGTTTACCCGCTTTTGATGCCAGTTCCTTAAATGAATTGGTACTAGATTCAACTCAGACCGCATCTTTTAGCCAGCAGTTTAAAGTGGCTAAAGATAATATTCAGGAACTACGCGGAGTATTGTCTGCATCAGGCTATGCAGAGCTGATGAAACTGATCAAAACTGCAGATAAAAATGCTGGTTATATTTGTGAAGTGGTGACTGAATGTGAAGATATTCTGGAAGCTGAATCTGCCGATATTTTTCTGTTCTTTAGTTTGGGACAATGTGTCGAACAGCTCGATCATCAGTTACGACTCGGTGAAGAAACCAGTACGACACTGTGCAAGATCGATGATGTAGTCAGAATTCTAGTGGAAATGGGCTGGGGTGATCTGGAGCAATACTGGGAACAGTTGCGTACAGAGCCGAACCGGATTCAGTTCTATCAGTTTAGCGACCATATTCATCAACTGTTTGAGGCAGATGTATGAAATTGATGGTGAATCACCAAACGCACTATATGTACACGGCCGAGGTGAGGAACAGTATTCAGTACATTAAAATGATGCCTTCGAGCAATGCGCATCAGCGGGTGCATTCTTGGGATATCAGTGTACCGGGTAATAAAGAAATCCGGAAAGATGCATTTCATAATCTGTGGATGACCTGTAGCCAGCGGGAGCCTTATCATTCCCTGACTATCATGGCACAAGGAATAGTCGAGCTGAATCCTGCGCATCAGAGTGGATTGAATGATTCAATCAATCCCAATCTTTTTCTACAGCCGACCGAATCGACACAATGTAATTCAGCAATGAAAGATTTTGCACAACGTCATGTTCCTGCATTAACCCGTCAACATCTGATTGGACTGGCGCAAGCATTGCTGGAGCATGTGCCTTATATTTCGAACAGTACTTCAGTGCAAGGCTCTGCAATAGATGCCTTTGAGTCCAGACAGGGCGTCTGTCAGGACCATAGTCATATTTTCATTGCCATGTGCAAATATCTAGGTTTACCTGCCCGCTATGTTTCTGGTTATTTATATGCACAAAATGCTTCGCATCTGGCCAGTCACGCTTGGGCAGAGGTGTTTGTAGACCAGACATGGTATTGTTTTGATGTCAGTAATCTGTTGTTTACTCCAAGTTCGCATGTTTATGTGGCGATTGGACGGGATTATTGGGATGTGGCACCAGTACGTGGTGTTAGAGAAAAGGGCGGTGTGGAATCCATGCATTCCATCGTTCAAGTGCTAGGATGTTAATAAGGACGAATGAATGACGTATTGTTGTGCACTACGTTTAGAGCAAGGTATGCTTTTTATCAGTGATACCCGGACCAATGCCGGAGTAGATCACATTTCTGTATTTCGAAAGTTGTATACCTTTGGTATTCCTGGGGAACGTATGATCGTGATACAGGCATCCGGAAATCTGGCAACAACACAAGCCGTAATTGGGCATATCAAAAATCAGCTCGAACTGAAGCAGGAACCCAATATCTTGAGTCTGCACACCATGTTTGATGTTGCTGAGCTGGTTGGAAGTATGCTGAAAAAAGTGATTGCGAATGTTACGAGCGATATTTCGGAGCAAAGTAATTATTATTGCAATCTGCTGGTCGGGGGGCAGCTTAAAGATCAGGATATGCAGCTCTATCATGTTTATCCGCAAGGAAACTTTATCTGTGCCACACGCGATACGCCGTATTTCCAGATTGGCGAAAGTAAATATGGCAAGCCGATCCTGGACCGTGCGCTGACTTATGATATGCCGCTGGATGAAGCTTTGCGCTGTTCCCTGATTTCATTTGCATCGACCCTACGTTCCAATGTATCGGTCGGCATGCCACTCGATGTGCTGGTGTATAAAAAAGACAGTTTAATGATGCCGAGGGGTAAACGTATTGCTGAAGATGATGAATATTTCACGTCGATCAGCCGGCAATGGTCAGACACCTTAAAAAAAGGACTGGCAGCGCTACCTGTTCCATCGAATGAATATTTTCTGTAAAAGGTATTCTGGTTCAGTTTTTTCGCGTACAGTATTAACTTCTGTGCACCCGCATAATAAAAATAGATAAGTTAGCGCATGTACCAATTTTGTTACGCCAGTAAAAGTACGTCTTCTAAAGTTGATTTGCTTGAAGATCTGACCAATATCCTGAAAGAAGCACGTGATTTTAATCATCGCTATCAAGTCACAGGCGTGCTGTATTTTGCCGATGGTTATTTTTTTCAATGTCTGGAAGGTGAGTGTTTAACCTTAAAAAGTCTGCTGCTCGAGAGACTCAATAAAGATCCTCGCCATCATGATATTAAATTGTTTGAGACCAAGGAAATCGAATATCCGAGTTTCCCGGACTGGTCGATGAAATATATTTCTAAACGCAGTCAAATCCAGCAATTCTGTCAGGACATGGGATTTAATGACTTTAACCCTTTTGCATTTCAGCAAAGTCATGTTGATGCTCTATTGCTGCAATTATGTGTAGAGCAAGGTGAAGAACAAAAGTCAGCCTAAATAAAGCCCAACACTGGTTGGGCTTTTTTGGATCTTTAGATTAAATCAGATTACTTTACGTCGTGCCCGATTGCTTAATCGACATAATAGTTCATAACCAATCGTACCATTGGCTGTCGCTACATCATCCACCAGACGGGTTTCCCCCCAAAGTTCGACTTCTGTACCTAATTGCACTTCTAATCCTGTGACATCAATAGCGATCATATCCATCGCTACGCGGCCAATCACGCGAGTTTGCTGACGATTGATTGCGACATAGTTCTGTTTGGGGAAAGCACGAGGATAGCCATCACCATAGCCAATTGAAACAATGGCCAAAGTCATGTCCTGATCTGCGGTGAACGTCGAACCATAACCGACATGCTCACCCGCTTGAATATCATTCAAGGCAATAATTTCAGCTGTAAAGGTCATAACCGGTTTTAAATCCAGGTCATGTACATCACGATCTGCAAATGGAGTCGCGCCATAAAGCATGATCCCGGGACGGACAAAATCAAAATGCAATTCTGGATATTTATAAATGGCTGCTGAATTACAGCATGAACCCATCAATGGTGCGCAGTCATTTTTAATTTCTAAGAATTGACGGATTTGTTCATCATTCAGCGGGTGATCAGCATCGGCATTGGCAAAATGCATCGCCAAAACACAAGTAAAACCTTCAGCTTTGAGTTGATTGATCACGTCTTTAATTACATCAATTTTAAAGCCAAGACGGTTCATCCCGCTATTCAGCTTGACCCAGACTTTCAGGTCTTTGGCGATATAAGCATCTTTATGTGCCAAGAGCCAATCGACCTGTGCCTGCTGATGCACAATCACTTCAATATTCTGATCAATCACGATTGGCATTTCGTCTGCAACAAAAACACCTTCGATGAGCGTGATCGGCTGTTGATAACCCAGTTCACGAATTTCCAGGGCTTCTTGTAAGCATGCGACACCAAAAGCATCGCTTGCACTTAAGGCTGCCAGGCAGTCTTTAACTCCATGTCCGTAAGCATTGGCTTTGACCATACTGACGATTTTAGCGGTTGGGGCAAGTTGTTTGACACGGTTTAAATTATATTGCAGTGCTGCACTGTCAATATAAACTGTAGCTTGGCGCACCCTAAATTACTCCTGGAGGGACGATGGAAATCTGATGATTGAGCTTGTTTACTCTTCATCATCATACTGAGCATAAAACTCAGGTGAGAGATTACTAAAACGGGTATATTGACCTTCGAAAGCCAGACGTACCGTACCAATCGGGCCGTTACGCTGCTTACCAATAATAATTTCAGCAGTGCCGGCTTCCTTTGATTCCTTGTTATAAACCTCGTCGCGGTAAATGAACATGATCAAATCGGCATCCTGCTCGATTGCACCGGATTCACGTAAATCGGACATCACCGGGCGTTTATTGGGGCGGTTTTCCAGGGCGCGGTTTAACTGGGAAAGTGCAATGACAGGGCACTGCATTTCTTTAGCCAGTGCTTTTAAGCTTCGTGAAATTTCCGAAATCTCACCGACACGGTTGTCGCCCATACCGGGTACTTTCATCAACTGAAGATAATCGACCATGATACAGCCGAGTTTGCCACCATGCATTTTGGCAATACGACGGGCACGGGAACGTAATTCAGTTGGTGGCAGGGCAGAGGAATCATCGATATACAGGTTTTTTTCCTGTAAATGCACAATGGTACTGGTCACTTTAGACCATTCATCACTGTCCATTTTACCGGCACGTAAATGCCCCTGATGCACACGGCCAAACGATGAAATCAAACGCATGGCAATCGAATCCGCTGGCATCTCCATGGAATAGACCAGCGCCGGCAGGTTGTTATTAAATAAAACGCTTTCGACCAGGTTCATGGCAAAGGTGGTTTTACCCATGGACGGACGCGCCGCGACAATAATCAGGTCGCCGGATTGCATGCCTGAGGTTTTATTATCCAGCTCCACAAAACCTGTGGTTAGACCGGTAATGCTACCTTCCATTTGTGATAATTCATTCAATTTATCAAAAACATCGGCAACGACAGAGTTAATCGGTTTAGGCCCTTGCGCCTTGGCATTGTTATTATGTTGTTCTGCAATCGAGAAAATATTGGTTTCAGCCAAGTCCAGAATTTCACTGACGGTACGGCCTTTGGTGTCATAGGCATTTTGTAAAATTTCAGAGCTGACTTTAATCATGCTGCGCAGGGTGGAGAATTCTTTAATTTTGCCTGCATAGGTTTCCAGGTTGTAGAAACTCGATGGCGAGTCTGCCATGAGCTGCATCAGATATTCTTCACCACCAATGGCATCCAGCAAGTTCTGCTTGATCAGCCAGTCATGCACCAGTACCGCATCATAAGGTGAGTTTTCTTTAGAGAGTTGATCAATGGCGCGGAAAATATATTTATGTCGGGTCGCATAAAAATCATTTTCAGTCAGCACATCACCGACCTGTTCAAAAGATTCGGCAACGGTCATTAATGCAGCAAGTACGGCTTGTTCAATCGCTAAATTGTGCGGTGGAGTACGAAATTCCTTGAGATTGCTGTTCTCAGTACTGATTTCGATATTAGCGCTGGTCGGCTTTTTGCTGGCATTCGCCTGTGACATATAAATCCCTGATTTTAAATACAATGGTTAAACATTATCGGAGATGAATAGCTTTTATTCACTACGACATGAAATCATACGCGTTCTGAAATCAAATGCGAAGGGTAAATTTTCATTTGTATGGGTAATAAAATAATTTTTAAGCAGGAGATACCTGTCATTTTTTTATAGATAAAAAAAGAGCATGCTTTCGCATGCTCTTTTTGAGGCGAGAAATTACTCAGCTACGATAGTAACCAGAACTTCTGCAGTAACATCATGGTGCAATTGGATTGCGATGTTAAATTCGCCAGTGTGACGAAGTGCGCCATTTGGAAGACGTACTTCTGCACGGTCTACTTCTAGACCAGCATTTGTCAACGCGTCAGCGATGTCACGAGTACCGATAGAACCGAATAGTTTACCTTCGTCACCAGCTTTCGCAGTGATTACGATATTTACTTCGTTCAATTGGTCAGCACGTGCTTGAGCAGCAGCTAAAACATCAGCTTCAGCTTTCTCAAGTTCAGCACGACGAGCTTCAAAAGCAGCAGTGTTTGATTCTGTTGCAGCAACTGCCATACCTTGTGGGATAAGGAAGTTACGGCCATAACCAGCTTTAACTGATACTTTATCGCCTAGTTTACCTAGGTTTTTAATGCGTTGTAATAAGATAATATCCACAGCTCAACCTCACTTATGATTGTCAGTGTAAGGGATCAAAGACAAGAAGCGAGCTTGTTTAATAGCTAGCGCCAATTGACGTTGGTAACGAGCTTTAGTACCTGTAATACGGCTAGGAACAATCTTGCCGTTTTCAGTGATGTACTGTTTTAAAGTGTCGATATCTTTGTAGTCGATGTACGTAACGTTCTCAGCTGTAAAGCGGCAGAACTTGCGACGACGGTAAAAACGTGCCATGTTATGTTCTCCTTAAGCTTCAGCAGAGTCTTGAGCGTGTTGTGCTTCTTCACGTTGAGCTTTACGCGCACGTTTTTCTTCAGCACTTTTCGCCAATAGTGACTCTTCAGTGATTGCGTTTTCACGACGGATGATAAGGCTACGAATGATTGCATCGTTATAACGGAACAATTCTTCAAGCTCATCAAGAGTAGTCTGACCACACTCAACATTCATAAGAATGTAGTGAGCTTTGTGGATCTTGTTGATTGGGTAAGCCAATTGACGACGGCCCCAGTCTTCAAGACGGTGGATTTGACCTTCAGCTTCTTTGATGTGAGTTAGGTAGCGTTCTACCATACCAACGACTTGATCGCTTTGATCAGGGTGTACTAAAAGTACGATTTCGTAATGACGCATTGTCAGCTCCTTACGGTTTGGACAGCCCCAATTTAAGTAAATTGAAGCAAGGAGTCACAACCAAGGTTGTGTCGCAGTGTTTGCGAAGGGTGAATTGTAGAGATTTTCGAGGATAATTTCAACCAGATAAGCCATTTTTGTGAAATTATATCTATTGCCAGATTCTCTTATCAAAAAATCGTTATATTTTTAATCAGGCTTAAACTGCTTAAATTTATTAAATATACTGTTGATCATATCAACCGACTCTTTCTAGGCAGGAATTGGCCTAAACCTATGAATGTGACTCTAAAACAAAAATGAGTGAATTTCACAGAAGATAAGAAAGGAGGGGACGAGCGCTTAAAGCTGAAATTTTGATTCTGCAAACAGATGCTCGGAGCGGGGGGATAAAATCAAAATAAAAAAAGATAGAGGCGAACTCTCTATCTTTTTAAAAAAATACTATCTGTGTAGATGGCGCAGTTGAAGTAAAGCTAAATACAATACTGATCACGGTAATCAGGATGACAGAGAACAGAAAATATTTCTTTGCCCAAAGCTGATCATTTTCAGCTTTAAATCCAATGACACCGATATACAACCAGTAAATGCACAATAGATTTAAAATGACTGCATACAACCAATTGGCATAGCCATATACAAATAATGCATTCATGGTCAGGGTGAATAACACCACATACAAAAGTGATTCGATCTTGGTACGATGAATCGAGCGCGCCACAGGCAAAATGGGAATGCCTGCATTTTTGTAATCATCAAAGCGGTAAACCGCAATTGCCCATGAGTGAGGCATTTGCCACAACGCATAACCTAAAAAGATCAGTAATGCACCCAGGTCAAATTGATTGGCCACAGCGGTATAACCAATGACAGGCGGAGCTGCACCAGAAATACTGCCGACTACAGTTTGATGAATTGTGGTTCGTTTTGTCCATAGGCTGTAGAAACCAACATATACAACAAAACCAATCACCGCGAAAAGAAAAGCGTACGCATTTACCCAGAACCATAAAATGCTAAAACCAATGAGGCCTAAGACCAGAGCAAAAGCCAGGGCAACAGGTTCAGAGATGGTTTTGATGACCAGAGCACGATTTTGTGTGCGCTGCATTTTTTTGTCGATGTCCTGGTCAATCACGTTGTTGACCACACATCCTGATGCTACGACAAGCGTAGTACCGAGAAGGGTAATAAGCAGGAGAAGGAAATCTACAGAACCTTGAGTGGCTACGAAGTAGCCACCCAAAGTGGTAACAAAGTTACCGAAGAGAATTCCTGGCTTAGTCAGGAATAAATACTTTTTCAACATGACGACCAGTTTAGATCATCATGTTGTAGTGTAGGTAATTCATGATCCATACAGAACCTACTAAAAGAATAGCGATGGTTAAGATGGTATACACGAACGCAATCACGTTCCAGCGTTGCTCTGAAGAAGAGTTCATATGCAGGAAGTAAATTAACTGCACAAGAATCTGAGCAACCGCAGTAATCGCAATTACTGCAATCAAGATACCGCGTTCAAAACCGCCTGCCATCACCATACCGAATGGAATTACGGTAAGGATGACAGAAAGTACGAAGCCAATTGTATATTGCTTAACGTTACCGTGTGATGCACCAGCTGAGTTGTGATCGTGACTCATTACAGAACTCCCATCAAGTAAACTACGCTGAATACACAGATCCAAACGATGTCAAGGAAGTGCCAGAACAAGCTTAGGCAAGCTAGACGACGCGTGTTTGCAAGAGTCAAACCATATTTCTTGATTTGAACCATTAACACGATCATCCAGACTAGACCAGAAGTTACGTGAATACCGTGCGTACCTACCAAGGTAAAGAACGCAGATAAGAACGCACTTGTGCTTGGACCGTGACCCGCATGAACTAAGTGATTGAACTCATATAGTTCCATGCCGATGAAGATAGCACCGAATACCCAAGTAATCGCTAACCAAGTCAGTACTTTTGCAACGTCTTTTTTGTATGCAGCAAGAACTGCAAAACCAAAGGTTACAGAAGAGATCAAGAGAGCGAAGGTTTCAGTCAGAACGAAACCTAAAGAGTCGCCAAACAGGTCTCTCGCACTTGGAGTACCCACAGGAATGTGGCTACTTAAAACAGCGAACGCAATGAAGAGTGTACCGAACAGGACAAGGTCACTCATCAAGTAAGTCCAGAAACCAAAGACGGTGATGTCAGTATCATCGTGATGATGCTCATCGTGTCCGTGGTTATCGTGATGAAGTACTTCAGCCATTGTCTTAGTCCTTCTTCAAGTGTTTTTCAAGAATCGCATAGCGTTCGTTTTCAATACGCTCAACTTCAGCAGCAGGAACATAGTAATCCACTTTCTTGGTGAAAGAAGACACGATGAAGCTAATGATAGAAGCAATGAACGTAACAACTACTAACCACCAGATGTGCCAGATTAAACCGAAGCCCATTACAGTGATGAACATCGCGATAACGAAACCAGCAGCACGATTCGTTGGCATATGGATATCTTCATACTTCGTTGGTTTTGCATATGCAACACCATTTTCTTTCTCAACCCAGAAAGTATCAATACCATTGATCTTTGGAAGATGAGCAAAGTTATAGAACGGAGCAGGAGAAGATGTCGACCATTCAAGCGTACGACCATCCCATGGATCGCCAGTCAAATCTAGACGTTGGTCACGTTGTAGGAAACCAACCACAATTTGCATCACGAAACATACAATACCAAGTGCAATCAGAACTGCACCAAACATTGCAATATTTACATACGGATCCCAGTCTGGGTTGTCAAATGTATTCAAACGACGAGTCATACCCATGAAACCAAGGATATAAAGTGGCATGAATGCAAAGTAGAAACCGAAGAACCAGAACCAGAATGCTGCTTTACCCCAAGTTTCATTCAGTCTCCAACCGAACATTTTCGGCCAGTAGAAGATGATACCTGCGAACATCGCGAATACTACACCACCAATAATTACGTTATGGAAGTGAGCAATCAGGAATAAAGAGTTGTGTACCAGGAAGTCCGCTGGTGGAACTGCCATCAATACACCTGTTAAACCACCGATACCGAAAGTCACAAGGAAACCAAGTGTCCATAGCATTGGGGTAGTGTAAACAATACGACCCTTGTACATGGTGAACAACCAAGAGAAGATCTTCACACCTGTAGGAATCGCAATAATCATGGTCATGATACCGAAGAACGCGTTAACGTTGGCACCTGCACCCATAGTAAAGAAGTGGTGAACCCATACAACGAATGACAATACTGTGATTGCTACTGTTGCATACACCATGGATTTGTAACCGAACAATGCTTTGCGCGAGTAAGTCGCAACAACTTCTGAGTAAATACCAAATGCTGGTAATACCAAGATATACACTTCTGGGTGACCCCAAGTCCAAATCAGGTTTACATACAACATTGGGCTACCACCCAGGTCATTTGTAAAGAAGTGGAAATCGAAGTAACGGTCAAGCGTTAGCATTGCAATTGTTGCAGTCAACACCGGGAAAGCAGCAATAATCAATACCGCTGTACATAAAGATGTCCAGGTAAAGATTGGCATTTCCATGAGTTTCATGCCAGGCGCACGCATTTTGATGATGGTAACAAAGAAGTTAACACCCGTTAATAGCGTACCTAGACCTGAAATTTGCAGTGCCCAGATGTAGTAGTCCATACCTACGCCTGGAGAATATTCGATACCTGACAGTGGAGGGTATGCCATCCAGCCTGTTGCAGCGAATTCACCTAACGCAAGTGAAACCATCATCAGACCCGCAGCGCCGGCAAATAACCAGAAGCTGAGTGAGTTCAATAATGGGAATGCAACGTCACGTGCACCGATTTGAAGCGGTACAGAGATGTTCATTAAACCAACTACAAGACCCATTGCCACGAAGAAGATCATGATCACGCCATGCGCGGTAAAGATCTGGTCGTAATGCTCAGGGTGTAAATAACCTTCGCCGCCACCTTTTGCAAGGAACTGCTGAAGACGCATCATGATCGCATCGGCGAAACCACGCACCAGCATGATCACAGATACGAAGATATACATGATACCAATTTTTTTATGGTCTACAGATGTGAACCATTCGTTCCACAAGTAGCCCCATTTTTTGAAGTAGGTAATACCAGCAACAACTGCGATAGCACCCAAGATCATCATTGCAACAGTTGCCAATACGATTGGATCGTAAGGAATTGCATCTGGACCTAACTTACCTAAGAAGCTCATGTCTTATTCTCCTTGAGAAGCAGTCGCATGTTCACCTGCTACATGAGCTTCAGAAGCAGATGCTTCCTGAGCAACAGCATCAGTCGCTGCAGCTTCTACAGGAGCTGTATGATCAGCACCGTGGTAGTTACTCATATAGTTGTGAATCACAGATTCAAACAAACCAGACTCGACAGAAGAATAATAAGTCACAGGATGTGGCTGAGTCTTATATGGGCCTTCTGCTTGTGCAGTTTCAGCAAGTCGTTTCTCTAAATCTGTTCTTGCATTACGAACCATTGCATCAATTTGTTTTTGTGAACGGTTGCCGTCACGTAAGGTCGCAAATTCAGCTTGGTCTAAAACAGTTTTTTGAACTGCAACAGGATTTACTGAAGTACCATTACCTGATTGAACTGCAGCAACCCATTCAGCGAATTGAGCATCAGTCACAGAATGTGCACGGAAGCGCATTTGTGAGAAGCCATAGCCTGAATAGTTTGAAGAGAAACCACGATAACCTTCAGCTGGACTCGTTTCATCAGCTAAGAAGTTAAGGTGAGTTTGCATGCCTGCCATTGCATAAATCTGACCACTTAACGCCGGGATGAAGAAAGAGTTCATCGTGAAGTTAGACGTGATACGAAGGCTTACCGGAGTTTTCTCTGGGAAACGCAATTCGTTAATTGTTGCAATGTTTTGCTCAGGATAGATGAAGATCCATTTAAATTGTTCAGCAATAACTTGAACAGTTAATGGTGCTTTATCTGCTTCAATTGGACGGTATGGGTCATACTTGTGGGAACCCCACCAAGTTAACCAAGCTAAAATACCAATAATAATGACAGGAATACCCCATACTACAATTTCAATTGCAGTAGAGTGTGTCCATGTAGGTTTATAGTCTGCGTCTTTATTCGATGCACGATATTTCCAACCGAACCATAATGCCATGATGATTGATGGAATAACCACCAACAGCATTAAGTAAATCGCAGTCATCATCAGGTTACTTTGACCTGCTGCAACTGGACCTTTAGAGTTCAGAAGTACCATATCACCACCACACCCGGTCAAGAGTGCAGTCATCGCAGATAAAGACAATACAGCTAAAATCGTTTGTCTCATTTTACAACCTCGGTGAAGAGTCCCATTCCCTAATTTAATATGGGATAGCGATTAAAGTGCACATGACGAAAAAGGCTGATTTTTACAAAACATCCTATTAATCATAATACACCGCTACGTTGTAGGGCATTATGCCTGAGATTGACGAACTAAGCTATATCTAAAGCCGCTTTAAATGCCTGTAATAAAAACCGATTTTGTTGCTCGGGATTTAGGAATATTTATAGGAATTTTATTTCAATTTCAAAGTTATGTAAGAAAGAATGGGATGAATATCATCCCATTTTAAGTGATTCAAAATTATTGTTTTACCACTTGAGTTTTTGCCAGTTTATCGTGCAGGGTCTGACGTTTTTTACCCAATCCGAAGGCCCAGTCAATCATTAAACTCAAGGGCATGAAGATGATATTCAGAAATATAAAGAATACGCTACGAATGGTGAAGGCACGTAATAAGCTAACTTTCTCACCAGATTCAGCATCTACAATTTTGATTTTCGTCATTTTTTTGCCAATACTTTGCCCAGATTTGGCAATAAGGTAGGCTTGAATCACCAGCATGATCAGTAAATAGACCGCAGTTGCAATCCAGGCTTGTTGAGAAAACATCTCAAACATCTGGGTTTGCAGTTGCTGCGCCATGGTAGGATCAGCATCACTGTTGAGTATCACATTCATGAACTCTTGGTTCAATTCTGCAAAGCGGACTTCCTGTTCAGGGGTGAAGAATCCAGTCAGAATAAAAGTCGCTGGTAACCAGAGTAACACGTCTACAATTTTGGCCAGAATACGGCTGGGAATACTGGCAAGTGTATTTTTTTGCGTAGTTACTTGGGTGCGTGGTTGCGTACCAGACACTGTTATAGGCGGGTTGTTCTGGAAAGGCGTGTCAGGTGTTGCGGTTGGTGCGACATAACCCTCAGGTTGATATACCGATTTTCCCTGGGTAAGCTCACCTAAAGCTTTCCACTCTGCCATGCCTTGATGCCATGCCAAATCAGTTAGCATGACTTGCTGATTGGCAAGCATTTGATTTAATTGCTCGAGCGTATATGGACCAGCTTGTTGATTGTTTCGTGCCAAGTAAATCTGCATATAGACTGAATCTCAATATATAAATTTGAACTGATAATAGGTTGAATTAAGATTGTATTGAATTCTATTTTGAAAACAAACACCATCTTATCGTTAAGATTATAGATAAATTGAGTATTTTCAATCCTATTTATGAAGAAAATGCTTCAAATCAAAAACAGTGTAACAAGGATCGGGTGGTTTGAGTGCATCATTCAACATATCCGATTCGCTTTAATTATTGCCCTTTAAAAATGATTTTACTGTTGGCATTTGTTTGTCATTACAATTTGAATGTGGAGAAACAAAATACAAAAACTTATATTTTTAAAACTTTCAGAAGAGCGTTTTGAAATATAAAAGAATATTCATCCCATAAAAAAAAGACCCTGCGAAAGGGTCTTTTTTTATTTAAAATCTATTATGCAGTTGCCACTTTTTCTTTAGCCAGGAAGAACCAGGTATCCAGGACTGAATCCGGGTTTAAAGATACAGACTCAATGCCTTGTTCCATGAGCCATTTCGCAAGATCAGGATGGTCTGAAGGACCTTGACCACAAATACCCACGTATTTGCCTGCACGGTGACATGCCTGGATTGCAAGAGCAAGAAGCGCTTTTACAGCAGGGTCACGTTCGTCGAACAAGTGCGATACGATACCAGAGTCACGGTCTAGACCAAGCGTTAGCTGGGTCAGGTCGTTTGAACCGATAGAGAAACCATCGAAGTGTTCAAGGAATTGATCGGCCAACAATGCGTTGGTTGGTAATTCACACATCATGATCACTTTAAGACCATTTTCACCACGTTTAAGACCGTTCAATTCCAATAACTCGATCACACGTTTTGCTTCAGCCACAGTACGCACAAATGGAATCATGATCTGTACGTTGGTTAAGCCCATTTCATCACGAACTTTTTTCAATGCACGGCATTCAAGCTCGAAGCAGTCACGGAAGTTGTCAGACACGTAGCGGCTTGCACCACGGAAGCCCAGCATCGGGTTCTCTTCTTCTGGCTCGTACAACTTACCGCCGATCAAGTTTGCGTATTCATTTGACTTAAAGTCAGACATACGCACGATCACTGGTTTATCTGCAAATGCAGCAGCAAGAGTAGAGATACCTTCAACCAGTTTTTCTACATAGAACTCGATTGGAGAAGCATAACCAGCAGTACGCGCCATCACAGCAGCACGTGTTTCACGTGGCAAGCTGTCAATATTCAACAATGCTTTAGGATGCACACCGATCATACGGTTGATGATGAATTCTAAACGTGCAAGACCAATCCCTTCGTTTGGAATTTGCGCGAAGTCGAATGCACGATCCGGGTTACCGACGTTCATCATGACTTTGAACGGAAGAGCAGGCATTGATTCGATCGAGTTGGTTTGGATTTCGAAATCCAGCGCACCTTCATAGATGAAGCCCGTATCACCTTCAGCGCAAGACACAGTCACTTCCTGACCGTCAACCAGTACTTCAGTGGCATTACCACAGCCTACAATCGCAGGAACACCAAGTTCACGTGCAATGATTGCAGCATGACAGGTACGACCACCACGGTTGGTAATAATCGCAGCAGCACGTTTCATCACTGGTTCCCAATCCGGGTCAGTCATGTCAGATACCAGCACGTCACCGTCTTGTACTTTGTCCATTTCTTTGATTGAAGTCACGATACGGACTTTACCAGAACCGATACGTTGACCGATTGAGCGACCTTCACAGATCACAGTACCACGTTGTTTGAGCAGATAGCGCTCCATGGTGCCGACATTTTCACGGCTTTTTACTGTTTCAGGGCGTGCCTGAACGATGTAGATTTTTCCATCATCGCCATCTTTTGCCCACTCGATGTCCATTGGAGAACCGTAGTGGTTTTCAATGATCAGCGCTTGTTTGGCAAGTTCTTGGAGTTCTTGGTCGTTTAGAGCGAACTGTTGACGCTCAGCTTTTTCTACATCTACGACAACCACTGATTTACCTGCAGAAGCTTCTTCACCATAAATCATCTTCTGGTGTTTAGAACCCAAGTTGCGGCGTAAAATCGCGTGTCGGCCTGCATTTAACAGCGGTTTAGAAATATAGAATTCGTCAGGGTTGACTGCACCTTGAACGACCATTTCACCCAAACCATAAGACGCGGTAATAAACACTGCATCACGGAAGCCTGATTCAGTGTCCAGGGTAAACATCACACCTGCAGCACCCGTTTCAGAGCGAACCATACGTTGGATCCCTGCTGAAAGGGCAACCACGTCATGCGCGAAGTTTTGATGGACACGATAAGAAATTGCGCGGTCATTATATAAAGATGCAAAAACTTCTTTGATCGCGATAAGCACGTTATCAATACCGCGAATATTCAAGAAAGTTTCTTGCTGTCCAGCAAAAGAAGCATCTGGTAAATCTTCTGCTGTCGCTGATGAACGAACGGCAACCGCGATATCAGGGTTGCCGTTAGAAAGTTCTGCAAATGCTGTACGAACTTCTTGTTCTAATTCAGAGGTAAGTGGAGTATCCACAATCCATTGGCGGATTTTTGCACCGGTTTCAGCAAGAGCATTCACATCATCCACATTTAGTGCTGCAAGCTCTGCATTAATTTTAGCGTTTAGGCCACTTTGCTCGAGAAATTCACGATATGCTTCAGCTGTAGTTGCAAAGCCACCTGGCACCGATACACCAGCATTGGATAAGTGGCTGATCATTTCGCCCAAGGATGAGTTTTTCCCACCCACGAGTTCAACGTCGTGCTTCCCTAATTTTTCCAGACCAATTACGCGCGCTTCCAAAGTTGTTACTCCACTTTTGCAGTATTAATCACTATCTTGGCATGAGAGTATAGCAAATCATCTAGGTTTTTGATTTTACTAAGCGACAGTCATGTAAGATCGGTTTACTATAAAGATTATATAGCACTAAGACAAATGGTGGAGGAGAATTTTAATGTCAGAAGGTAAACAAATTCAGCGTAGTGTTTTCTTTATCTCGGATGGCACGGCAATTACCGCTGAAACGCTTGGACACTCACTATTAGCGCAGTTTCCAAATGTAAAGTTTGACATTCATATTATCCCTTATATTAGCTCTGAAGAAGCCGCAACCAGTGTGGTTGCAGAGATCAATGCGCGTGCTCTGCAAGACGGTGAAAAACCACTGGTTTTTGATACTTTAGTCGACCCTTATGTGCGGGAGATTATTAATACCGCAAATGCCGTAAATCTTGATGTATTTGAAGGGCTTATTAGCAAGTTGTCGGATGAGTTGCAGGTGTTGCCTACAACTTTAGTCGGTCAAACCCATGCGGTGACTGATACTGCCTCCTATAAAGCCCGTATCGATGCGGTACATTTTGCCTTGGACAATGATGATGGCGCGCGTACGCGTCATTATGATAAAGCCGATCTGATTCTGATTGGGGTGTCGCGTTCGGGTAAAACACCTACCTCTATTTATTTGTCTTTGCAATTTGGTATTCGGGTGGCCAACTATCCACTAACAGAAGAAGATCTGGACGATAATCGCTTGCCAGCGGTACTGCGTCCGCATAAAAACAAGCTGTTTGGTCTGATGATTGATGCAGACCGTCTCGTCGCGATTCGCACTGAACGTAAGGCCAATAGTCGTTATGCCAGCTTTAGCCAGTGCCAGATGGAGCTGCGTGCCATTGAAGGAATCTACATTTCGGAAGGAATCAAGTACCTGAATGTCTCTGAAATGTCGATTGAAGAAATCTCGACACGTGTCTTGCAAATGACGGGTTTAAAACGTCGAATTGGCTAAAAAGCCAAACAGAGCCAAACTTTGATTTGGCTCTGTTTTATAGCTAAAAAATACCAATAAGTGCTTATTTATAGAAATAATATATGATTTTTATAAATTTAAAAAATATCAAGTATCATAATTAAAAATACAAAAGAGCGTTATTTAATCAATTTGTTGAATAAGTACACTATTAATCCTAGATGTAGAGTTCTAGATTTCATCAATTTTTCATGTTGAGTTGCCAACGTAGCTTATTCTTCTGCTAAATAAGTATGAATAATAATATCGACCTGATGCTGATCTCCATTGATACAGCAAATACTGTTTTCAGTAATTTTTAGGATTGGCCAGGTAATCAGCTGACAATTTTCCCGCTGTAGCGCGGCATAATAATGATCTGACTTGAGATAGGTGTTAGGAGAAGATGCAAGATTTGGCATTAACTGGCGTCTTAGCCACAGGTTTTGTACCTGATTTTCCAGAAATCTGAGGGAAAGCAGACTCTTAATCCGGTTGTTAAATAGACGGCGATTTTTACCAATCAATGGATGATTAATAATGCGTTGCAGAATGCGGTCTGACCCTGGCAGCACAAAAGCAGGATTAATCTGAAAAACTTTCACCGAACCGGCATGTTGACTAATTTTATCCAGCTGGGTAACGGTAAACTGGTCTGTGCCAATAATTGCAATATCTTTGTTTGAATAATCCAGCTGCATAAGCTCGGAAGAAGCGATATTTATTCCGGTAAACAGCTGGAAATGTTCGGGATGATTTTCAAAAATGCCAGCGTGTAGATCTTGCTTGGTGGCCATTAGACTTCCTTGAATTTATTTAATAATTGATTTTCTTTGTCCTAGATATAAACAAAAACCAGAAGCAGGGTAAAGGAGAAAATTTAACTTAGACAGTCATCTATTTGACAGAAATACAGCGGCTTATTTTTTTCTAAGTCAGGGGAGATAAATATGATTAAAAAGCGGTGGTGTTAAGTAAGAGAGAAGAATGAATAGAAAAAGTTTGGATGAAGGCGTTAAACAGGTTGTTGCTATTTTATTTGAAAGTTATACAACATCTACCCATTGCTGAGAATAGGTAGATGTCGCTTTCATTTATTGCCCGTTTTTAAGCTGCATCAACAGCTCAAAGTTATGCAGACGCTTGTCAGTGTCATAGATGTCACAAGTGAAGATAAACTCATCAACATCATATCTGGCTAAAAGTGATTCCAGCCCAGCTTTCACAGTTGCTTTGGAGCCGACCTGTGCCATGGCAAAGAAATTATCGACTGACATTTTTTCCGCAGGTGACCATAGACCGTCCATTGAATCTATCGGCGCTTTCAGTTTTAAGGTCTGACCACGAATCAATGACAAAACCCGCTGATAGGCACTGGTCGCCAGATATTCTGCTTCTTCATCGCTATCTGCCACACAGGTCGGTACACCCATTGAAACATAAGGTCGATCCAAGTATTCGGAAGGCTCGAAGTTTTCACGATACAGCTGAATCGCCTGACCGAGCATACGCGGGGCAAAATGTGAAGCAAAAGAATAAGGCAGGCCAAGTTTTGCTGCAAGTTGTGCACTGAACAGACTCGATCCGAGTAGCCAGACCGGAACATGCGTGCTTTGACCGGGAGTCGCAACAATACGCTGATTCGGCTCTGGATCTTTAAAATATTGCAAAATTTCCAGAATATCTTGCGGGAACTGATCTTCAGTTTCCTGACGGCCACGGCGCAGGGCACGCATGGTCATCTGGTCAGTTCCAGGAGCACGGCCCAGACCGAGTTCAACACGATCTGGATATAAGGTCGCTAAAGTTCCGAATTGCTCAGCCACCACCAGCGGCGCATGATTCGGGAGCATAATCCCGCCTGAGCCTAAAGTTAAGCTTTTGGTGTTCGCCAGTAAATAGCCTAAAAGAACGGCTGTGGCTGAACTGGCAATGCCATCCATATTGTGATGTTCTGCCAGCCACATTCGGCTATAACCCAGTTGTTCTGCTGCCTGGGCAAGCTCCAGCGCGTGGTTCAGCGCGAATTGAATAGTCTTATCGTCACGAACAGGAACCAGTTCGAGGATAGAGAACCGGGTATCGTTAAGTGTACGCATCGTATTACTCTTAAATAGACATGACTAAAAGCATACGACTTTGCATTGTATTTGTATATCGAAAAAAATCGATATAAGTGTAAACGAAAATAACAGGCAAAAAAATAAGCATCCGAAGATGCTTATTTAAGGAGGGAAGCTTAGAGAGTGCAGCCTTAACGACGACGGTTGTTGTAACGATAGTCATTCGTGCGGTAGTTTTTTGAACTGTAGCGACGGTCATAGCGGTCATCATAACGGCGATCCTCACTGACTTTTTTACCCAGTGCTGAACCACCCGCAGAACCTAGTGCTGCACCGATATAACCGCCATTGGTACCCGCCATGTTTCGGCCGACTGCATAACCCGCACCACCACCGAGGGCACCACCGATAATCGCACCATTACGGTCACGTTTGTTTGCCGCAACAGCTGCACCAGCACCACCACCAATCGCAGAACCGATGGTTGCACCGGTTGTACCACCCATTTTATTACCCACGGCTGCACCAACCACACCACCAAGTGCTGAAGCTAAAGCTGTATTGGTGGTATTACCGGCATTGGCTGCTGTCATACCCATGGCTGAGGTTGCTACAACAGCGATCATTAGAGATTTATAGTTCATGAGTACACCTTTTCGTATATCTAGCTGTATTTGTTGATAAGATCAATTTAATCTAGCAAGCGTCAAACAGCATGAAGGCCGTGTTGACGAATTGTGATTTTTATCTCCTTAATTTATTCATGATTTTGAGTGAATAATTTTATGTATTACATGAATTTGACTGTGTTTGAAAAGCATAAAAAAAGCACCCGAAGGTGCTCTTAATGACGAATGTCTGAGGTCTAACGCATTGATCAGTTATAACGGTAATGACGTTTTTTCTTGTAGTGGCGTGATTTGGCTTTTTCTGCAGTTTTGTCTTTGGAAATCTTGTTACCTAATGCAGCACCACCGGCAGCACCCAAGGCTGAACCGATATAACCGCCATTGCTGCCGCCCATGTTTTTACCTACGGTATAACCTGCACCGCCACCCAAAGCACCACCGATTGCAGATTCAGTACGGTTCTTTTTGCTACTTGCCACTGCTGCGCCGCCTGCACCACCTAAGGCTGCGCCAAGTGTAGCGCCAGTATTGCCGCCCATGTTTTTACCTAGGGCTGTACCTGCAACACTACCTAAGGCACTTGCTGCTGCAACACGTGCTGTACTGTCTGCATGTGCATTTACCGCCATCATTGAACCAGCAGCTAAAACTGTACTCATTAAAAGTGCGTTGAGTTTCATGTCATCACTCCGTGTCCATTAACAGGACTGTATTTATTTCGATGTGGAAAATGTAACAAATCATGCCCAGAATAATATGAAGATGTTTCTCCATAATTTACTGCTTTATTTGATGAATTGTAAAATCTGCAAGAAATAAGCATAAGATCGATTATAAAAAAGGCAATTCCACTATTTTTAATCTTATTTGTTAACAAATGCTGCCGAGAGAGAATGATAGCGGCGTGGACTTACTCAATAATGATGTTCATTAGAAGCCAGAATCGTTAAACTAGGCGCAATTTTTTGATTTCGCTGTGCTAAATCGGTTTTTAGTTGCAGCCTATGTTTTGAGATTTTTTAAAAAATGAAAGAATCGTTACGTTTACGATTAGACCAACTCTCTGACCGCCACGAAGAGCTGACAGCATTATTGGCTGATATAGAAGTAATTTCAGACAATAAACGTTTTCGTCAGCTGTCGCGTGAGCATAATGACCTGACAGAAATCACCAGCGTTTGGAGCAAGTACAGACAGGCTGAAGAAGATATTGAAACAGCTCAGGCCATGTTGTCGGACCCGGACTTTAAGGAAATGGCACAAGAGGAAATCAAAGAAAATAAAGCTTTGATTGAAGCGCTTGAATCAGACCTGAATATTCTGATGATTCCAAAAGATCCAAATGATGCCAACTCTGCTTATCTGGAAATTCGTGCCGGAACCGGCGGCGATGAAGCAGCGATTTTCTCGGGTGATCTGTATCGCATGTATAGTAAATATGCAGAAAATCAAGGCTGGCGTATTGAAATCCTGTCAGAAAATGAAGGTGAACACGGCGGTTATAAAGAAGTGATTTGCCTGATCAATGGTGACGGTGTATATGGTCGCTTGAAGTTTGAGAGTGGTGCGCATCGTGTACAACGTGTGCCAGCAACCGAATCGCAAGGTCGTGTACATACGTCTGCTTGTACCGTTGCGATCTTACCGGAAGTCGATGTCGATACTTCGGTAGAAATCAATTCCTCGGATTTGCGGATTGATACTTACCGTGCCTCAGGTGCTGGTGGTCAGCATATTAACAAAACTGATTCTGCGGTACGTATTACCCATTTACCGACAGGCACGGTAGTGGAGTGTCAGGATGAACGTTCGCAACACAAAAACAAAGCCAAAGCGATGGCACTTTTGGTGTCTCGTTTAGAAAATGCCAAACGGGCTGCTGCCGATGCTGCAACCTCTGAAATGCGTCGTGATCTGGTTGGTTCAGGGGATCGTTCAGAACGTATTCGTACCTATAATTACCCTCAAGGTCGTATGACCGACCACCGCATTAACCTGACTTTATACAAGCTGGATGCGGTCATGGAAGGTGATTTGACCGAATTGCTGGACAGCCTGCATCGCGAATATCAGGCCGATCAGTTGGCCATGCTTGCACAGCAGAATGGTGGATAATGAATATTTTACAAGCGCTGGCTTTACGCGGTGAAGCTGAAAGTTATGAGCGTCAGGAAAATGCCTGGTTGCTGGAACACATCACCAAGATTGATTCATTTGATCTGTTGATGAAAAAAGATCAGGAATTGACGCCTGAGCAGGAACAAGCTTATAAGGATGGTCTGGCACGAATTGCTGCCGGTGAACCTTTGGCTTATGTCACCGGTTCACAACCATTCTGGACTTTGGATCTGAAAGTCAGCAAAGATACGTTGGTGCCGCGTCCTGATACTGAAGTGCTGGTTGAAACCGTGTTAAAGTTAGATTTGCCTGAAGATGCCCGTGTGGTGGATTTGGGTACAGGCACAGGTGCAATTGCCTTATCGCTTGCATCGGAGCGTCCTGAATGGGTGATTGTTGCATCAGATATTTATGCGCCTACGCTTGAAGTAGCCAAATATAATGCAGAACAACATGATATTGAGAATGTAGAATTCGTTCTGGGTTCGTGGTTGAAACCATTTGGCCGTCAGTTCTTTGATGTGATTGCTTCAAATCCGCCGTATATCGATCCGGATGATGCACATATGCAGCATCTGGCGACCGAGCCGCAACGTGCACTGGTTGCGGATAAAAAGGGCTTGGCTGATTTGGAAGACATTATTATTCAGGCCAAAAAGCATTTAACCGTCAATGGCTGGGTGGTGCTTGAGCATGGTTATGATCAGGCTGATGCCGTGCAGCATCTATTTAAGCAGGCCGGTTATAAAAAGGTCCGTACCGTAAAAGATTATGGCGGTAATGATCGGGTGACTTTGGGTCAGTGGCCGCATTAATTTTTAATCCTTCTTTATGAAAAGAGCGACCGATTTGGTCGCTTTTTTTTTGGTTTTTTAAATTCTTAGATTAACATCTGAAATATCCAGTATTTTTAATGACATTCTATTACTATCCTATAAAGAAAAAAGTGATGCCAGAGCATCACTTTTGTTAAATTCTTTAAAAGAATTACATCGGATAGTCTTGCAGGCAGTCATAGACTTCGACTTGATCTAAGCCACCGGTTTCCATTGCCAGACAAAGCGCTACAACTTTCACGGTATCTGCCAAGTATTGTTCATCTTTGAGCGCAATACCTTGTTGCAGGGCGACAATGCGATCTGCCGGAATTTCTAAGGCTGCCGCAGTTTCAGTTGCATCAACACGGTTAAAGAACTGAACCACAACATCTTTAAGCGCTGAGTCAGAGGCACTTAAAATAGCTTGATTAAGCTGTTCAGAGATTTGATCAGCTGAATGAACTAAAGCATTGGCGAAGTTTTGAACAAGATTCTGTTCAAGAACATCAGTCATCTTTAACATGAAAATACCTTCAACTTAGGAGAAAATTTGGGAGTACAGCTAATAGCAAAGTGCTATAAATTGAGTGAAAAGTAAGCTATTTTCAGATGAATTGCAAAGCTTTCTGGATGACTGTGTAGTCCTGCTAACATATGCTGCAGGGCTTGAAATTTATAATCACAGTAAAAATATGAACTTAAGTTTCAATAAAATTTTATTAATATTTTTTAAGTATTATTTTATATAAATTATCTAATATTGTTTTGACGATAAGCTCCCGGACTGACTCCAGTCCATTTCTTAAAGGCACGATGAAAGGCGCTGGATTCCTGAAAGTTGAGCTGGTCACTGATGTCTTGCAAGCTTTGCTCAGTACGCGTCAATAATTCGATTGCGGTATCCCGGCGTATTTCATTTTTTAATTGCTGGTAGCTGACCCCTTCGCTTTTTAAACGCCGTTGCATGGTCGCCTCGGACATATTCATTTTTGAGGCAAGATCATTCAGTTCTAGCCATTCTGACGGTGAAACTTGCAGAAGCTGTCTGCGAATCTGGGTGCTGAGTGCATAAGGATTTTTAAAACGCACCAATAAATTGTGAGGCGTTTGTTGAATAAACTGATACCAGGATTGAGCATCCTGCTTAATCGGCAGTTGCAGATAGCTTGCATCAAACTGCACATAGTTTTCATTGGCCTGATATTCAATCTGTTCACAAAAACGGACTTTATAATCAAAATCATCGAGTGGTGCAGGACATTTTAATTGAATCTGATTCAGCAAAATCCGTTGTCCACTTAACCAGCAGATCAAGGTATGAATCAGCATCAGATAGGTCGCATAACTAAACATGCGTTTTGTAGATTTTAAATCATAAATCACGATATAGGCATAGTGTTCCTCAACGAGAAGCGTGCTTTGCAGATCGTCCAGAATCAAGTTGAGAAATTGCAAAATGTGTTGTAGCGCCCTTTCTAGTGTATCTGCCTGCATAAGCATTTTTGAAAGCAATTTAAAGCTGCCACGGCGCATGGCATGACTGTCCATGCCAAAAAATTCGTCATTCATGCTGTCTGCAAGCACTGTCCATAATTGGGCAAACTGGCTTACCGACACGCGCGCTTGAGGTGCATTGAGTACTTCGGCTGGAATATTGGCTTTTTTCAGAATAGTAGAGATATCAAATTCTAATCGTTTGGCATCGAGCAAGGCTTCCTTGACCAAGTCGATCGAAATAGTCCCTTTGCTATATTCCAGTGCAGGCTTATGCATGTTCAGTGTGACATCCTCATTTTTATTGTCCAAATACCTCAGGCAAGATGCAATATTTGGAAATTGTACAGAATAAAAACTCTGTTTACTCTGCATATTAAGTCGTATCTCAAATAGAAAATTATCAGGGAAGAAATATGAAAATTCAGGGAAAAGTCGTTGTGATTACCGGGGGAGCATCGGGTTTGGGTGCAGCGACAGCCACGCATCTGGTTGCACACGGTGCCAAAGTGATTCTGGTCGATATGAATCAAGAGCAGGGTGAGGCATTACAGCAACAACTGGGTGAGCAGGCTGAATTTGTACAGCTAGATGTCACCGATGAGCAGGCCGTAGAAACGTTCTTTGCACATGTCGAAAATGCGTATGCTCAACTGAATGGTTTGATCAACTGCGCAGGTATTGCACCTTCTGCCAAAGTGCTGGGGCGTAACGGTATTCATGAATTGGCGATGTTCCAAAAAGTGCTGAATATTAACGTGAATGGCACATTTAATATGCTACGTCATGCAGCGGCGTTAATTGCAAAATATGAACTGCAATCTGGTGAAGAAGAGCGTGGCGTGATTGTAAATACCGCTTCGGTCGCCGCTTATGATGGTCAAATTGGCCAGACCGCTTATGCTGCTTCCAAAGGTGCAGTGGTGGCGATGACTTTACCTTTGGCTCGTGAACTGGCACGTGAAGCCATTCGAGTGATGACCATCGCCCCGGGCATTATGGAAACCCCGATGCTAAAAGGTATGCCGCAAAATGTTCAGGATGCTTTGGGACAAATGGTGCCATTCCCATCACGTTTGGCTAAACCTCAGGAATTTGCCCAGCTGGTGGGGCATATTTTTGAAAATAGCTATTTAAATGGTGAAGTGATTCGTCTGGATGGCGCGATTCGCATGCAGCCTAAATAAGTCTTCGATTTATATAGGACATGATGATTTGCACAGCTGCCAGTTTCTCATTGAATTTAAATGACTTTGTTTAAGCATGCATTTTCTTTTGAAGGATCAAAAGAAACAAAAATCCTTTGCGAAACTGAAGATACATCCCTGTATCTCAGTTTCGCAGGCGACATCCATGCCGCCTTAACTGACGTTCCAACGATCTCAATAGTAAAAAGCTTGAAGTAAATAAAATAGATATAGAAAGGGAAGTTCAATGATTTTAAATGATGAACAAAAAATGATTCAGGACATGATGCGCAATTATTCGCAGCAGAAACTGAAACCAACAGCGGCCTTACGCGATAAAACAGCACAATTTCCTGCACAAGAACTCAAAGAACTGGGTGAGCTTGGCGCACTGGGTATGACCGTTGCTGAAGAATGGGGCGGTGCAGGTCTGGATTATGTTTCTCTGGTTTTGGCACTTGAGGAAATTGCCGCAGGAGATGGGGCAATTTCGACTATTATTAGTGTGCAGAATTCTTTGCCTTGTGGGATTACCCAGCGTTATGGCACCGAAGCACAGAAACAGCAGTATTTAACTAAACTGGCCACCGGTGAATGGCTGGGTTGTTTCTGCTTGACAGAACCTCAGGCCGGTTCAGATGCCAGTTCTTTAGAATGTAGGGCCGAACGTGATGGCGATGAATGGGTACTTAATGGCACCAAGCAGTTTATTACCACGGGCAAACATGCACAGATCGCATTAGTCTTTGCTGTGACAGATAAATTGGCAGGGAAAAAAGGCATTTCATGTTTTCTGGTACCGACCGATGCACCGGGTTATATCGTGTCACGCCTAGAGGAGAAAATGGGTCAGCATTGTTCCGATACCGCGACGATTGTTCTGGATAACTGCCGGATTCCGGTGGAAAACCTGCTGGGTCAGGAAGGTGAAGGCTACAAAATTGCCTTGTCCAATCTTGAATCTGGTCGTATTGGTATTGCAGCACAATCAGTCGGGATGGCTCGGGCTGCGCTGGATGCAGCGGTGGAATATGCCAATGAACGTAAAGCCTTTGGTGTAGAAATTGTGCAGCATCAGGCAGTGGCTTTCAGGCTGGCAGATATGGCGACACAAATTGAAGCGGCACGTCAGCTGACCTTGCATGCGGCAACTTTAAAAGATGCTGGTTTAGCCTGCTTAAAAGAAGCCTCAATGGCAAAACTGTTTGCATCAACCATTGCAGAACGGGTCTGTTCCGATGCGATTCAGATTCATGGTGGCTACGGTTATGTCTCTGATTTTCCAGTAGAGCGTATTTACCGTGATGTGCGCGTGAGCCAAATTTATGAAGGTGCATCGGATATTCAACGTTTGGTGATTGCGCGTGAAGTCTGTCAACGTTGATTTTGATTAAAAAATAGATTTTGGTCGATATTCAAATCTGGCATTTCGGTTGATGGATATGGAAATTGCCAGGATCAAGCAACCCTGATTAGCTAAAGACAGACAGTACGCAGAAGATAAATAAAGCAGCATGATTCATGTCTTAGTCATCAGGCATGAATTAGATGTGAAGAAACTATGCTGATGGAATCAGCAGGAACAACAACGATAAGTGGACACACTCAGGCAAGGTCGCCTGAAAAATACAACAGGATAGAGGTTGTCGTCATGAAGACACTAGAACAAGCATATGTTGATTTCAATTTTGAAAATATGGTTCAGGAACATCTGGCTGGAAATGCAGAGTCCATCAATGCCTATACTGAATGTTGTGGACGTTACCTTGGCCAAAACCGAACCGCACTGATCTGGGAAGGCAAAAATGGTCAAACAGAGCAGTGGACATTTGAACAATTGGCAACTGCTTCAGGACAGCTGGCCAATTATATGCATTCTCTGGGTTTAAAAGCAGGAGATTGTATAGCTGGACTACTGCCAAGAACACCTGCACTCTTAATTACTATTTTGGCCACCTGGCGGATCGGTGCTATCTATCAGCCTTTGTTCACTGCCTTTGAAAGTAAAGCAATTGAGCATCGTATGAGTACAGCCGCTACTCAACTGATTGTCACCGATCAAGAGCAGCGCTTGAAACTGCATGATCTGAATATTCCAAATATTCTGACCGTACATCAGGCAGTGGCAGATCATTATCCGGATGCTGACTTTTGGACCGAGTTAAAGCAGCAGTCAGAAGAGTTTGAGCCAGTGAGTGGCCACTTTAATGATATCTTTCTGATGATGTTTACTTCAGGTACCACAGGTCTGGCAAAATCGGTTCCTGTACCTTTAAAAGCGTTATTGGCCTTTAAAGGCTATATGTTGCATGCTGTAGATCTGCGAGATGAAGATTCTTTCTGGAATCTGGCAGACCCGGGTTGGGCCTATGGATTGTATTACGGCATTGCAGGGCCGCTCAGTTTAGGGCATAGCATCATCATGGATGAGCGCGGTTTTAGTGTCGATAACGCTGTGCACATCATTCAAAAATATCAGGTCAGTAATCTGACCGGTTCACCCACTGCATTTCGCATGTTCTTTGGCTTTAAAGAAAAATTTGATGCAGCCATTAGCTCATATTTACGTGTCGTCAGCAGTGCAGGTGAGCCGCTTACACCCGAGGTGATTCAGTGGTTCAATCATGATTTAAATGTGAATATTTATGATCAGTATGGACAGACTGAACTGGGTATGGTGATTGCCAATCATCATGCTTTAGAGCATTATAAAAAAGTCGGCTCAGCTGGTTTTGCCATTCCTGGGCATCGCTTTGCGGTATTGAACAAAGAACATCAAGAAGTCGCAAAAGGCGGGATTGGAACCTTGGCAATAGACTGTTCAGCTTCACCTTTAATGTGGTTTGAAGGCTATGCCGGACACAACCGCAAGTCATTTGTCGGGCAGTATTATTTAACTGGCGATACCGTGAAGCTGAATGAATATGGCGGTATTGATTTTATCGGGCGTGCAGA
Source organism: Acinetobacter sp. F9 (assembly GCF_019195275.1). NCBI lineage: Bacteria > Pseudomonadati > Pseudomonadota > Gammaproteobacteria > Moraxellales > Moraxellaceae > Acinetobacter > Acinetobacter sp. F9. The sequence continues at coordinate 447,071 of NZ_CP078068.1, read as the reverse complement.
CGATGTCATTACAACTTCGGGCTATCGGGTTGGGCCGTTTGATGTGGAAAGTACCTTGCTTGAATGTGAAGAAGTGCTTGAGTCCGCCGTGGTAGGCAAACCTGATCCGGAACGAACAGAAATTGTGAAAGCCTTTGTGGTGCTTAAATCGGCTTATCCTGCGACCGAGGATTTGATGTTGAAACTGCAAAGCTATGTACGTTCCCGTTTATCCAAACATGCATATCCCAAAGAGATCGAGTTTGTGACATCTTTGCCTAAAACATCGAGTGGCAAGATTCAGCGTAATTTACTTAAACAGCAGGAAATTGCCAAACTCCAACAGATGAAGCAGGTCAGTTAATTTTCAAAATGAATCTTTTAATTGAATACTAAAAGGCTGTGAATGCAGCCTTTGGTTTTTGAGGAATCATCTTGTTCGGGTTAAAGTTGAGTCAGGTATTAAACTGCTTTATCCAGAATTATATTTCTAACATAGTAAATTAAACTAATATTTTATGTCATTACAGTAAAATTACATCTAATTTTTAAATGAAATATATCAAAAATTTAGCCTCTTGATTTTAAAAGGCTAAATGTTGTTATTTACCAGATATTACCCTGTAAATTCACTTTTTGATGATCAGCATGCGGCTCGCCCGCTTCACCGGTAACGCCGCCTTTTAAGGCTTTAAAAAGCTGGGTGACTTTATTGTCGGTCACATTCCAGTATTCTGCGCTGACCGCTTCGGCAATCAGGACCCGTACAGTTGGATCATCCTTGCCATCAAACCAGTTTTCTGCCCACGGATTCCACAACTGTTCAATCAGAATACGATCGGTACTGATCTGGGCATGGGCACTGATCGAAACATAAATACCATCTGACGGTTTTGCAAAAGACAGACCAATCTGACCGCGTCCGCTTTCTGCTGCTTTGACCAGATCATTAGTATTACGCAGAATAAAATATAAGTTTTGGCGTTCATTCATCTGCTCGGAATTGAGCATGGTCATTGGCTGGGAATGTATTTCATGCGTGTCAGTCAAATGGCTGATCATGGTATAACGCACATCCTTAATTAATTCCCATAAGGTTTCACGATTGTCATGTGGGGTATTGTTATGTTCGGTCATGTATGTTCTCCATACGATTTTATGAAAGCGGAAAAGATCGCTTGGTATTTTCAGATTAATCATATTTAGGCACAGATACTTTGGCTCTCACTGAACTCATACATTTTCATACTCAAATACAGGGAGAGACTACAAAAGCGCTAAACACGCCCGCAATATTTACACAGCGCATAACTAGAACAGATTTTACCTACAGGGAAAATTCTCGATCGGCATTATTTGTGGACACAGCAATGGCCGTACCATCTGATTATCATGAGCTTGATGAGCTTGATGAGCTTGATGAGCTTGATGAGCTTGATGAGCTTGATGAGCTTGATGAGCTTGATGAGCTTGATGAGCTTGATGAGCTTGATGAGCTTGATGAGCTTGATGAGCTTGAGCTGACATATCTTTTAACCAGAAACTATATGCAGGAATTCCTGAATTGAAGTCATTCAAAAAACCCTGCTATAGCACAGTGGCTATGGCTTGATAGCGGACATTTAGCTGCTATGCTATTTGGCGCCAGTCTGGCCAAGCCATTATAGATTTATGTATGCTGAAATCACGCTGCCAAAGCTTTATGAGCAGATTGAAATTTTGGTGAAGATGCTTTTGTGGTCATGGCTTCTTAAAACTTTTGATACAAGGAAAGATTTTGTCTACATTCAATATGGATGCGTTATCCCCGGAATTTGAACTCACCGATGCTGAATTGCATTTGTATAGCCGCCAGATTCTCTTGGATGGTTGGGATATTGAAGCGCAGGAGCGACTGAAATTTTCGAATATCTGTATTGTCGGTTGTGGCGGGATTGGTTGTGCGCTGGCAGAACTTTTGGCGCGTGCCGGTGTAGGGAAAATTACCCTGATTGATCCGGATACGATCGAGATGAGTAATTTACAGCGACAACTGGCATTTACGCCGCAGGATCTGGGCTTTTTCAAGGCAGAAATGCTGGCGAAACGACTGGGCCAAATTAATCCGAATGTCCAGGTTGAATATATCAATCAGGCCTTAAGCGCTGAAAATGCAGTCCATGTGATTGAACATCAGGATCTGGTACTGGATGGATGTGATCAATTTTCCACACGCTATCTGGTCAATCAGACCTGTGTACAGCTAAATGTGCCATTACTTAGTGCTTCTGCAATTGGCTTGCAAGGCCAGCTGTTTATGATGGAAGGTGATTCGGCCTGTTATGCCTGCTTATTTCCACCCGAAAACCAGACCGATGAAAGTTTGCGCTGTGCTGACTCCGGTGTATTGGCCACCACACCCAATGTAATGGCCAGTTTGCAGGCACATCATGCCTTGTTATATCTGGGTCTAGGTCAGATGCCACTTCGACAAAAGCTGCTGTTGTGGGATGGTATGAGTTTTAAGCAGCGGATTCTCGCTTTCGAAAAAGATACAGATTGCCCAATCTGTCAGGCAAGATAAGCCTGCAAATTAATTTTTTTTTGCTACACTGCGTGTAATTAATTTTTCCTAAGACATTATGAAAAACAATATCTGGTTAGATGGAATACGTTCAGTTGCCCGTATGGGAGAAACAGCAGTCGTTGCGGCAAAGGCGGGCATTAAATATGCCACTGAAAAGCCGAGCAATGCCAAACTCATGCGTGAAACTTTCGAATCCTTGGGTTCGACCTATATCAAGCTGGGGCAGTTTATTGCCAGTACACCGTCTTTATTTCCACGTGAATACGTTGAAGAATTTCAGGGCTGTCTGGATCAGACCCCACGTTTGCCGTTTAGCTATATCCAGCAGGTGTTGGCTTCCGAATTTGAAGGACGCAATCTGGATGAAATTTTTGCCTCGATTGATGAAACGCCATTAGCCTCTGCATCTATTGCACAGGTGCATGCTGCCAAGCTGGTGTCGGGTGAAGATGTGGTCATTAAAGTACAAAAGCCGGGTGTGGAAACCATTCTATACACCGATTTAAATGTACTGCACTGGGCAACCAAAGTGCTGGAAAAAGCCGTGCCCAAAGTCAAATTCGCTTCACTGGCTGATATTGTCGATGAAATCAAAACCCGGATGGTACGTGAAGTCGATTTTATCGAAGAAGCACAGAATCTGGATGATTTCGTCAATTATCTGAATATCACCAATAATAAAGCAGCCACGGCACCGAAGGTTTATCATCAGTATTCGACCCGTCGTGTACTGACCATGCAGCGCTTGTATGGTGTGCCCTTGACCGATTTTGAAGTGGTCAAGAAAGTATCTAAAGATCCATCTCAGGTACTGATTACTGCAATGAATACCTGGTTTGGTAGCCTGATGATGTGTAACAGCTTCCATGCCGACCTGCACGCAGGCAACCTGATGCTACTCGAAGATGGTCGTATTGGTTTTATTGACTTCGGGATTGTCGGTCAGCTTAAACCAGAAGTATGGACCGCATGCATGGCATTCATGGACTCATTGCAACATACCAATTATGAGCTGATGGCAGAAAACATGCTGAAAATGGGTATGACCGCAGTAGAGATTGATACCAAAGTTCTTGCAGCGGATCTTGAGCGTTTGTTTAGTGGCGTATTGATGGCCGATCCTCAACAACTGTTAACTTCAAATCCTGCCGACCTGAACGATATCATGATGGATATGGTGGCGGTGGGTGAGCGTCACGGTATCCGTTTCCCGCGCGACTTTGCCTTGCTGTTCAAGCAAATGCTGTATTTTGACCGTTTTATGCGAATTCTTGCGCCGTATACCGACATCTATGCCGACCAGCGTTTGCAAATGGTGCAAAGCATGGATCCGAATCTGCTGTTAAAGCATTAACTTAGATAAAAATCCCTCCCAATCTCCCTTTAAAAAAGGGAGGAGCGACATGCTCATAGAAATACGTTGAGATGTGAAAAGTCCCTCTTTTAAAAGAGGGATTTAGGGAGATTATTGAAGCAATTTTAAATCCCAGAGCAAAATATGGACGCCATTATTATTGAAGGTTTAAAGGTTGAGACAGTCGTGGGCTGCTTTAACTGGGAGCGTCAAATTATTCAGCCCTTGATGCTGGATTTGACCATTCAAACCGATTTGGAACAGGCATCAAACTCAGATGCACTTGCAGATACGCTGAATTATGCGGAAATTTGTGAGATTTCAACTCAAGTCATTCAAGAGGCCAAGCCTGAATTGATTGAACATGCAGCAAAGTTGGTGTTGAATGCACTTTTTACTACCTTTACAGCAATTGAATCGATTAATATTACGATCCGTAAGCCTGCCATTATCGCGCAAGCCAATTCTGTAGGGATACGTCTTGAACGCCACCGAAACGATTTTCGCCCTAGCATTAGCGAGTAATTGTCATCCTCAGCAACATTTTCAAGCTGCACAGCAACGTATTTCTGCCTGGGGGAAAGTTCAGTTTTCTCCTATTTATATGATTCCGTGCCGCGACAGCATCGGCGCCGATTACTGGAATGCAGCATGTTTATTGCAGAGTTCGATGTCCAGTGCAGAGATAATTGATTTGCTTAAACAGCTGGAACAGGCGTCAGGACGGATACGTCCATCGCATCAGATTACTCTGGATGTAGATCTGATTGCCTGGGGAGCTGATCTCAAGCATATGCAGTTTAATGAAAAAAAATTGCCCTTGGCCCTGGATGTGAAAGTTCCCATGTTTGATATCTGGAATGATGCCATGTTCGAGCACGGATCACATAGCTTCCCCACAGTCGAACAGTTCACTTAAACCAAATCATATGATTTTTTTGCTGATGCAATTTATGTTGTGCGGATGGTCAACCAGCCTGATCAAACCAGATCAGGCTTTTTTCTGATTCAGTTTTTTATCTTTAGATGAATATAAATCCGTTAAGATCGGATAGGTACTAGAAAAAATTTAAACATGAAAATATTACAAATCCTGGTTTCGGTTATTTTAATTCTTGTGATTCTTTATGTTATCCAGTAAGGATTTTATGGTTTTCCTGCTGGCCATTAAAATGAAATGTACAGGCCATTATAAATTCCGTTTCAAGTTCGCTAAAAACTTAACATAATAAAAATCCAGCATTTCACTTTTTCTTGTTATAAAAAATGATCAGCAAGACTGCAATGATTGCCAAAATCGCAAGAGTGATTACAGTTTCCATCATTATACCTCTCAGGCATATATTTTAGTTTTAAGCCCTTACATCAGAATAGTATGCTTATTAAATTAAACTCAAGTTTTGTGATCCTTATCTGTTGGTTGAAAGAAGCCAAATCAAAAAATCTAATCTATTCGGGTTCTTGCATAAATCATTTTTGAATCACTACACAGCACTGCTGCGCAAGGAAGAGAGGTTTTTTTAGGAAATCCCCTCATGCTCTTGCGAAGCAATACTTCTCATCCCAGAGGGAGGAGGAACTTTCAATAGCCATTTAAATATGAATATAACGATTATTTTTTGCTTTATGAAAGAGATCTGCTCATTGCTGAATATATTGATAATTTTTTTAAGAATGCAGAACAATTAAGCGACTGCAACATTAAATAATGAGCCAATCCAGGCACTAAATAGCATGGCGATAATTCCCCAGAGCATGACCCGAACCGCACCTCTCCAGATACTGACACCACCTGCATAGCTGGCCAGTGCTCCCATCATCCCCAGACTTAAAACACCAATCAGCATGACACCATTACTCAAATATTGTTCCGGTAAAATCATAATGGAAATTAAAGGAAATAATGAGCCTACCGTAAATGCCAGAGCCGAAGAAAATGCAGCCAGAAAGGGGCGGGCCGAGGTATGATCCGAGATACCAATTTCATCCCGGGCATGAGCATCCAGAGCATTATGCTCGGTCAATTGCTCGGCGACCTGCTGCGCCAGAGCCGGTTCCAGGCCACGCTGTATATAAATCGTCTTAAGCTCGTTTAATTCATGAACAGGATGGCGTTGCAGTTCACGTTCTTCCATGAGTAGATCATTGGTTTCAATGTCTTGCTGGGATTTAACCGAAATGTATTCACCCGCTGCCATTGATGCGGCGCCAGAGATTAAGCCGGCAACACAGGTCACCAATAAAATTTGCGTCGAGGCCCCACTGGCTGCTATTCCGACCACCAGACTGGTTACTGAAATAATCCCGTCATTTGCTCCCAGCACAGCTGCACGCAACCAGCCCGCTCGTTCAATATAATGTTTTTCAAAATGATATGAGTGGCGCACAAGAAAGCCTCTTTTTTATTATCTTAATCATTATAGTAGATTTAAGTCATCTATTTATATCATGATTGAATAATTGCGAAAATTATATTGGGGAATAAGATAATAAATTTTGAGTCCAATCGTTTATTCATTTCAGGGTAAAACCGATCTGATTTCTTGATCTGGAAAGATGCGCCAAGATTCTGGATTTTAGCAGATACTCATATTATAAAAATGACGCAAACAGATAACGCAGATAATAATAAGGGCTGAGCAAGCATTTAAAAAAGAGAACTATCATGAAAGAAAAAAATGAGATGTATAAGTGTCTGGTGTGTGGCAAGAATTATCTGCTTAAGAATCTCACACCAATGGGAACGGTGAGGAAGGTCATCACCGAAGAGATTGCTAAGGATATTCCAGACTGGTCAGCGCAAAATTATATTTGCCAGGCAGATTTGACCCGCTATCGCATGCAGTATGTTCATTCATTATTAAGATCGGAAAAGGGTGAAGTGACCGATCTTGAGTTTGAAGTTATTAATAGTATGCATCAGCATGAACTGATCACCAAAAATGTGGAAACGGCATTGGAACAAAAGTGGACTTTGGGGGAAAGGCTGGCCGATAAAATTGCAACTTTTGGCGGGAGCTGGACATTTCTGGTGTGCTTTGCAATTTTCCTGTTTATTTGGATTACAGTAAATACTGTGGTTCTGGTAAAGCAGCCGGCAGATCCTTATCCCTTTATTTTGTTGAATTTAATTCTATCCTGTATCGCGGCGATTCAGGCACCGGTCATTATGATGAGTCAGAATAGACAGGAGGCAAAAGACCGCTTACGTTCGCAAAATGATTATCAGATCAATTTAAAAGCCGAACTGGAAATCCAGCATTTACATGAAAAGCTGGATCATTTGCTGATGCATCAATGGGAGCGGCTGGCACAAATACAGGAAATTCAGCTGGATTTGCTTTCGGAAATGAGCAAAAAGTATTGATATAAAATGGTGAGGGTTTTCTGATATTTTAGCTGGATGACAATTACGGCATGCTGATTTGTCTTTAGCTGATAAATCAAGCTTGAAATGCGAGAGACATGAAAAAGCCCGCAATAAGCGGGCTAAAACTGGACAGCTCTTATTTAAATAAAATAACTGGTCTTGGTCATGAGTTTGGAAATGGCAGTCATGGTCATTTTCACCGGAGCAGGCAGATCTACACCACCTGCGTTTAAGGCTGTATCGCGGTGATGCAGCTCATCTTCATTCATCTGCTCCAGAATTCGACGGGAACGCTCATCTTGCGCGGGCAACTGACTAATATAATGCTGCAAATGCATGCTCACCTGACGTTCTGTTTCTGCGACAAAACCCAGACTGTATTTATCACCGGCGATTCCGGCAAGTGCACCCATCCCAAAAGACAGGCCGTACCAGACCGGATTAAGCAGACTGGTATGGCTATCCAGTTCTTTTAAGCGGTCTTCACACCAGGCCAGATGATCCTGCTCTTCAATCGCTGCCTGTTCCATTTCACGGCGTACATTCGGAAGTTTTGCTGTCATGGCCTGACCATGATAGAGCGCTTGTGCACAGACTTCACCACTATGATTGACCCGCATCAAGCCTGCCACATGACGGGCATCGCTCACGGTCAATTGCGTTTCTACCGGTTGGGCTGGATTTTCACGTTGTGCCGATGTCGTGCCCGGGACGAGACTGCGTAATGCCTGGTCAAAAGAATGAATCAGCTTATCGACACCTGTATATTGACGCATGAATTAATCCTCCAAGGGTGCTTTCGCGGTTTTGATCATGGGTTTGAGTCGGAAAAGCAGCCATAGGGTAAACAGGCCACTCAACACTGCAGTAATACAAAAAAGTATTTTAAGATCAAGCTCTAAAACACTCAAAATAATAATCGAAAATATAGCAGAAGATACCATGAAAACGGCATTCAGAATGTTATTTGCTGCAACCACCCGCGCACGATGTGAGCGGGGCGAATGCGCCTGCATCATGGCATACAGCGGAACAATATAAAAACCACCACTTATTCCGAGTAAGATGACTGCCAGCATTACATGATAATAACTCCAGCCTTGCTGAAACACTTCGGCCAGACCGATTAACTCGCCGCTACGTTCTGGTACAAAGGCCAGACTTGCGGCCAGATACAGGGCAAAGACCACCAGACCAATCGCACCAAAAGGCACCATCTTGATATTGACTTCGCTGCCACCAATTTTTCGGCATAAATATGACCCCAGTCCGATTCCGACAGAGAAGAACGTCAGTAATAGACTGGCGACATTTTCCGAGGCATGCAGATTTTGCAGGGTCAGCTGAGGAATTTGGGTCAGATAGGTGGCGCCATAAAACCAGTACCATGAATTACCCAATAAAATGGTAAAGACCAAAGGCAGGCCTTTGGCATATTTGAGCGTTTGTAAACTGGTCCGGAAAAAATTCCAGTCCACTTGCAGCTCCGGCGCCGGAATACTTTGTTTGAGAATATAACGGCTGGATGTATAACCAATCAGAGCAATGATCACCACCGTCAAACTGATCCAGATCAGGTTGCCGGATGAGGCTGCAATGACTGCACCCCCTAGAATCATACCGAACAAAATTGCCAACGATGTTCCTGACTGAAACAGGGCATTACCAGACATCAGCTCATTCGGTTTCAACACTTCCGGCAGAATGGCATATTTGATCGGGCCGAAGAACGTGGACTGGGTTCCCATCAGGAACAAGGCAAATAACAGAATCCATAAATTGCCGAGCAGGAAACCAATCGTTCCCAACAGCATGATGACAATTTCCAGAATCTTTAAATAGCGGATCAGCTGTGAACGTTCGTATTTATCGGCAATCTGTCCCGCCGTAGCTGAAAAAATAAAATAGGGCAGAATAAACAGTAAAGCCGCCAGATTATTTAAGGTACTGATGCTGGCTGACTGCTGCTGAATCCAGCCATAAGTGATCACCAGCAGCAATGCCTGTTTAAATACATTATCGTTTAATGCACCAAAAAACTGCGTCAGAAACATCGGTAAAAAGCGCCGAGAAGCTAACAAATGTTCATTTTTGTCCATATAGAGCGTGCTACATTAAGTTTTATTAAGAAATGTCAGTTATGCATAAACATTGAGAAAAATCATGTAAGATACTTTCAGCCATGTAAAGGTAAAAACCAATTAATTAAGTTCTTTAGCTTATATTTTTCGGTCAAATAATCAATTAAAGAATGTATTCGTTTAGAGTTTGCTATGCCTGCAAAGAAAAAATTTAAAAAAACGATGCTTCATCGCAGTATGGGGTCGCTCATACCACGTCATAGTGGGGCACAGCTATGTATGAGCATTTTTTTTATGATGTTATCCCATCAGAGCATGGCGCAGACCGAACAGACTGAAACACCTGTGGCCATTTCCCAGGCAGAGATGGTGGATGAACTGTCCAAAGAAGCGATGCGTCAGGGACTGGTCACATCCGAAAATGAAGCCAGCGAAAAAATAGAAGAAGCGATACAGCCGGACGTCCCTGTCGATAGCATGCTCATGCTGGAACAGCAGCAGAATGCAGGATCTGGTCTAGACGTATTTACTCCGATCCAGTTTGAAGATCTGGAAGAGTTGCCGATCCAGGCCATTGATCAGAACATGGCCAATGAAATTTACCGTGACGCCGAGCAAGCCAAGCAGGAAGCACAAAATTATCGAAATAGCCAGACCACTGAAACAGTAGTGGCAGATATTAGCCAGCAGGAACTGCTTGAAATTAATCAGGCACCGGTAAATGTCGATCAGCTGATGCAGTCGATTCAGGCAGACAGCCAGATTATTGTCCAAAATAATGAAGCTGGCATGACTTTGCCAGAAATCCCGGGCCAGCTTGTTGCTGAAGACGAGAAACGTCCGAATATTTTCAAAAGACTGTTTTATAAAATCCGTCCGCCACGTCAGATCATGACCGCGAGAGTTCCGCGAATTAGTGCGGATGTGGTGATTATGAACGGCGAAGGTATTGCGCAAAGCAATGGTATGCTGAATCGTAGAGCTGAGCCTGAAGGCTATCTGAATTTAAGAAATAATGTCAAAGCCAAACTGTCCAGTTTTACCCAGGAGTCTTTTGGCGACTTTAATTCCGCTTTGCCACAACTGCGAACCTTGTCCCGACAGGCGGCACAGGCAGTCGGTTATTACAATGCCCAGTTCAGGTTTGAAAAAATCTCTGATAGTCGCGTTCGGGTTTTTGTCACCCCGAATGAACCTGTGCTGATCACTACACAAAATCTGGAATTTAGCGGAGCGGGTGCGGAACAGCCGCAATTCCAGGTCATCAGTCTTTTGCCTGAGCAGGAAGAGGGCGATATTTTCAATCACGGCAATTATGAACAGACCAAACAACGGATTAATACTGCCGCCAATAACAACGGTTATTTTGATTCATACTGGCGCTTGCATGATGTCAAGATTGCACAGCCACAAAATACGGCCGATGTAAATCTACGTTTCGAGACAGGCGAGCGTTACAAGCTGGGCAATGTCGAGTTTAGAATGAGTGATCCTGAAAAGGAATTTCCGCTGGATCGTGATGTACTCGAAAGTCTGGTCACCTGGAAAGATGGTGCAGACTATACCTTCTGGCGAGTGAATAGCCTGGCCAATAACCTGACCAACTCGCGCTATTTTAACTATACCCTGGTGGACGCAATTCGCCCTGATCCGGTTGACAGGGAGCTGGAGCTGGCACCGGATATTCAAAGCCTGATAGAAGAACAGAAACTTTCTGAAGATCAGGCGACTGCGACACAGCCTGATCGCTCAGTGGCATCTGCTAAAGAAGTCACTCAAAATGTCGTCGATGAAGACCAGTTTGCCGGTAGCCGCGATCAGGAAAATCCAAATTTAAGAAGCTTGCGGGTCGAGCAGCAGACCAAAGAAAATGAGCAGGAGCGTTTAAAGGCACAAGCGCGGGAAGAGAAGAAAGTTCCAGTGATTGTGACTTTAAATGCAGACCGTTTAAACAGTGCTGAACTGGGTCTGGGTTATGGAACAGATACCAATATCCGTCTACGTGGTCAGTACCGCCGCGCCATTGTAAATAAGCGCGGACATTCTTTTGATGCCAACCTCGAGTTGTCCAGTATCCGGCAGTCCATCGATGGTCGTTATAACATTCCTTATCACCATCCGCTGAATGATTATGTCAGTATTGTCGGTGGTTATGAGCGCGAAGAACGTGATGGCGTGGCTCAAGGTGAAGGTCTGCAAATTGAATCGGCAGTGCTGGGTGTAGACCGGATTATTAAAAACCCGCTGGGTAACTGGCAGCGTACTTTTGGAGCGCGTTACCGTCTGGATCGCTTGAAGCAGAATGGTTCTGTTGATTTTAACCAGATTCCGGAAGCGTTTCGCTTTAATACCGAAGATGAACAGCAGTCGTTACTGGTCGGTTATGAAGTTTCACGTACCGATACCGATCGTCGGGTCAATCCGACCAAGGGTTTCAAGCAGACCTACAAAGTCGAGCTGGGTAGTGAGGCGTTATTGTCTGATGCAGATATGGCGATTGTAAATGCAGGCTGGCATTTTATCTATTCATTGGGTGAAAATGCAGATCATCAGTTTGTTGGACGTGCCGATGCCGGTTATATCTTCACTGAAGATTTTGCCAAAGTGCCGTATAACCTGAGATATTTCACCGGTGGTGACCAGAGCATTCGTGGTTTTGATTACAAGAGTCTTTCTCCGGAAATTGAAGGCTTTAAAGTCGGTGGTCAGGCCTTAGGGGTTGCTTCCTTAGAGTATAACTATCAGTTTAGGGAAGGCTGGCGTGCTGCGGTTTTTGCAGATGCCGGAAATGCTTATAATAAAGAGTTCAGTAATCCGACCGAATATGGTGCGGGTGTGGGGATACGTTGGGCCTCACCGATTGGACCGATTCGTATCGATGTGGCGACTGGATTGTCTGATGACAATCACCCAATTCGTCTGCATTTCTTTATTGGTTCGCAGTTATAAAACATCATTTTTTAAAAATAGTTATTTGGGTACATCATGGTCGAGAACCAACCACAGCCAGAACAACAACCACAAGATAGCGTTGTGCCGAAAAAGCGCCGTATATTGAGAAGTATCCTGTTGTCGGTACTTTTCTCACTCATTTTCCTGCTCTCTGTGCTGGCGCTGCTGTTTTCGACCAATCAGGGCAGTAAGTTCCTGCTAGATCAGGTATTACAACGCCAGCAAATTATTCATTATGAATATGAAGGCGGAAATTTATGGCGTGGAATTATTCTTAAAAATGTGCTGGTCAGCCTGAAACCGGTCGATGTCAAAATTGATCGTGCTGATGTAAAACTGGGCTGGCGGGCGATCATCAAAAAAGAAATTCATCTGAATGAAGCAGATGTCCGTAACCTGCAAATTATTAATAAAACTCCGTCTAGCAGCGAACCTTTCAAGTTCAATGCCATCCGTTTGCCTTTTGTGCTGCGCGTCGATCATCTGCTGCTTGATCATCTGGTGATTAAAACCCAAACCACGGCAGTTGATTTTTATAATATCGAATTAAATGATGCGCTCTGGTCTGGTACCGAATTAAACTTTGAAGATTCCCGCATGGATATGGGTTATCTCTCGGTGCGTGAAGCGACGGGTAAAATGCAGTTTGAAGGCAAATATCCACTGGATGCCCGCGCAATCGTCAATCTGCCTTCTTTAAGAGACAGCTTGAATATTCATGATATTCAGGTTCGGGCGCGTGGCACGCTGGATACGATTCAGGCAGGCGTAGCGACCAATACACCTGATTTATTAACCGGTTGGGCCATCGTACATCCAATGCGGCCCCAGGTGCCGATGCGTGGCGAGTTAAAATTTAAAGATTATAACTGGCCGATTCTGACTGAGCAGAAACTGTTTACGAAAGACGGGATTGCCGAGTTCAATGGAGATATCGATCGTCTGGACTTGAACGTCCGTACCGACCTGAGCGGTGAAAATATTCCACAAGGCCAGTATAACGCGGTGATGTATACCGATCTGGTCAATCAGCTCAACATTACCGATCTGAATGGCCAGCTGATGAAAGGTGCGGTTAGCCTTGCCGGGACAGTGGGCTGGAACGAACAGGTAAGCTGGGATCTGAACGGACGATTAAACGGAATTGATCCTAAGCATGAACGTATCCCGCAAGTCGTACAAGACTTTTTACCACCAAGCCTGGATGGCAATATTGCCTCAAAAGGCAATCTGGAAAATGGCCTGCATCTGACGGCGCTGGTAGATTTTGACCGTTATGAAACTTGGAATATCAAGCTGGATCAGAATCCGGTTAAAGACAATAAAGCACAACCGATGCTTCTGGATGTTGCCTGGCAAAATATCGACCGCGCCGTACCCTATGTCGGCTGGCTCAGCAGTCAGTCTGGCGATGTGAAACTGGCACTGGTCGAAGGCCAGCAGAATATTCATGTGGCAACCAAAGTCGAACAGCACGAACAAGGTCTTCTGCCAGCAGGCATGTATCAGGCCAAACTGGATCTGAAAAATAATATTCTAAATGTGCCGAGCTTCAATTATAGCGCCAATGCACAGGCAGGTAGCTTAAGCGGTCATGCGCGAATTGAACTGCCACAAGAAAAACGCCAGTTGAAATGGACTGCATTATTAAACGCCAAGGACTTAAATACCCGAAGTCTGGCTGCGGCTTCACCGATAGACCGTTTAAATGGCCAGATCAAGGCCAATGGCTATGCACAACCCAATCAGCAGATTATTAAACTGTCTAATGTAGACCTGACTGGGCGCCTGGCAGAACAGAACGAAACAGTACGTCTGACCGGTAACAGTACCATTGCTTTATTATTCCATAATGAAAAAGCCGGCGGTGGTTTTAGAGGCTATGCAGTCAATTATGATGGGGCTTTAAATGCCAGTCAGTTGCAAGCCAGTCAGGGAATCCTGAAACTGCGTGTTTCAGGTACACCAGAAGTATTGAGAGTCAATGAATTGCGTCATGATGGTATCGCTGGCAAGATTAATGCCAATGGTCTGGTGAATCTGGCAAATGGTATTGACTGGGATATTAACGCTTCATTAATCCGCTTTAAGCCGCAATATTTTAATGCCAACCTGAAAGGCGAGTTGTCGGGCAATGTAAAAACCCAAGGGGTTTGGTCAGATGCCTTAAAACGCATTCAGATCCAGCGTTTGAATCTGGCCGGTATGTTAAATAACAAGCCGGTACGAGGCACAGGTAATTTATCAGTCATTATTAATTCAAATCAGCGTGGTTTTGTTCCAGAGCAGTTTGAAGCCAATAACCTGTTCCTGTCTTATGCCAGCAACCAGATTCAGGCCACCGGCAATGCGCAGAATCTGCAACTCAAAGTCAACGCACCAGTATTGTATGAGTTATATCCGGGCTTAAGAGGTCGTGCGCAGGGCTATATCAATATGCAGGCGCAGCCACGTTTGCAGGCTTCGGCAAATCTTTCGATTGATAATTTTGCCTTTAAAAACCTGATGAGTGTGCAAAAAATTCGTGTCCGCGGGCAGTTGCCGACCTCGCAGACCACAGCAACCTTATTAACTGCCACAATGGATCGCTTGCGTAGCGGTTCACGGGAAATTGTACGCGGGGAAATATCACTTGCCGGTACTCGTGCGGCGCATATCCTTAAAGTTCAGGCAGAAAATAAACTGTCAAAATTCTTTGTGCAGCTGGCCGGTGGCTTTAATGCACAAAATAACTGGCTGGGTCAGATTCAAAAAGGTGATTTTGACTCTTTGCGTGCTCATTTAGTACAGCGTCAAAATGCGGCAGTGATTTATAATGCGGCCCAGTCTGATCTGTTTGTCGGTGCACATTGCTGGATGAGTCAGCAAAGCCAGTTGTGTTTTGATCAACCGATTCGGGTCAATAAAACCCGTGGCAGCGTATCCTTTGTGACCCAAAACCTGGATCTGGATGATTTCAGTGCATTCCTGCCTGAAGGGCTGGCATTGACCGGTAAAGTGAACGGTTATGCCAAGGCAGCCTGGGCGCAAGGTGCTAAACCAAAAATCGATGCGCGTCTGGTCACCCGAAGTGGTGTGGTCGGCTTATCTTCGGAAGACCCGGATTATTTAGGTTCTACCCTAAAATATGATGAAGTGGGTCTGGTGGCAAAAAGTGTCGCAGAAGGCTTACAAGTTCGACTGGATGTAAAAACTCCGGATATCGGGACAGGGTATGCCAATGTCATTATTGATCCATATCGGGACAGTAAACCGATGCGTGGCGAAATTGCCTTTAATCAGGTACAGCTTAAAGTCTTTAAACCCTTTATTCAGGACATCCGTAATCTGGATGGCACCTTGTCCTATGCCGGAAAAGTGAGTGGAACCTTAACTGATCCTTTGCTGGAAGGTGAGGTTCGAGTCAAAGATGCTTCGATCAGCATGATCTCCTTGCCGGTGAATCTGACCAATGTGCAGTTGTATTCATCGATACGTCAGAATTCTGCCAGTATTAATGGTGCATTTAACAGTGGTCGTGGCGTGGGTAAATTGACCGGTTCAGTCGACTGGAAAGGTGATCCGCGAGTGCAGTTAAAACTGCAAGGTGAAAATCTGCTGATTCGTCAGGCACCTTTAATTACTGCCGTGGTTACGCCCGATTTAACTTTGGACATGTATCCATTCAATAAAAAGCTGAGTCTAAGTGGTACGGTTGATGTGCCACGTGCACTAATTTCTATGCCTGAAGCCTCAGAACCTGTGGTTGGACTTTCTTCAGATGTACGTGTGGTGCGTGAAGGTGATGACCAGCTGGCTATTCTCAAATCGGCCCGTCCTTGGGATATTCGGGCTGATGTGGCGGTTTCTCTGGGTAATCAAGTGATATTCCAGGGCTTTGATAGCCGTATTCCGCTATTGGGCCGGGTCAATCTGTCACAGCGGGGTCTGGAAACTGCGATGCGTGCCAATGGTGCGATCGGGGTATCACAGCGGGTGAAAATCGAAGCTTATGGTCAGAGTCTGGATCTGAACCGTGCCATTGCCCGTTTTAATGGTGAGTTGACCAATCCGACGCTGGATGTTGATGCCAATAAGTCGGTTCAGGGAAGTACGGTCGGGGTACGGGTGACGGGCACTGCTTCAAGTCCAAATATTCAGATTTATAATGATGCTGGCTTGTCAGAGCAGGAAGCTTTAAATGCCTTGATTACTGGTCGTATCAACGAAGGTGCATCCGGTTTAAGTCAGGCTGAAGGATTCAGATCTGATGTGAATAATACCATTGCCGCAGCAGGTATCAGTCTGGGCCTGGGTGGAACCCGCGCGCTCACCAACCAGATTGGACGGACTTTTGGCTTGAGTGGTTTGGCACTAGATGCACAAGGGACAGGGGATGATACCCAGGTGTCGGTGACCGGCTATATTACCCCTGATTTATATCTTCGTTATGGTGTTGGGGTGTTTACCCCGGTGAACAAGCTGACTTTACGTTATCAGGTGAATCAGCGTCTTTACTTGGAAGCGAGTCAGTCCTTAGAACGTGCAATTGACTTGTTCTATAACTGGCGTTTCTAATCATAAGGACAGATAAATATTTTTAAATGATTGCTAGATTTCATTAGATATCTTTAATTGATCAAAAAATGTTCAATTTATTCATATTTAAATAGATGCTGAAAATACCCTCATCCTTCTGGGATGAGAAGCACTGCTTCGCAAGAGGATGAGGGTATTTTATTTATAATGATTAAAAAATGACTTATCAAAGAACGCTAGTATCTATTGATATGTATCTGGCTTGAAAACCGCAATATAGACCCGGTTACACAAATGATCATGCTTGACCCTTGAATGAAACGATCAAATGTTTGAGCATGATATTTTCTGGGTTATAGAAGTGATGGATCGCCATGATAGATGAAGAAAAGCCGTTAAACTTCGATGATGACAATGAGCCTCAAGATTTCGAAGATGAAGAGTTTATCGATGATAAGAAAGAGGATGAGCTGTACAACACGATTACCAAAGATGGTTCAAGTGTTGATCCTGCAGATGATGGCACGCGGCATATTCGCCCTGAAGATGGTAATCCCATAGAAGTTGAAGAGTAAAGAAAAAAGTCCAATTCAATATTGGGCTTTTTATGTTCGTGATTTTCTTTGTCATGAAGTACAGTGCTTTGGGTATACACCTGTAGAAGCAATGAATATCAGAATTTAAGCGCAATGGGCTGCAAAAAAGTTGTGAAATATGGCTGAAATTATGTTTCTGTTACATCCTTAAGAAAAATGAATGAAGCAATAAATCAGCGCTAAAATATAAAAAATCAATCAAATCAGATCATAATAAATTGAAAATCAATAAAGCCTTAATAAAATTAGGTGTATATTGAAAGTACAATTTCACTCATCAGAGTATGTTCGCATGGCGACTAAATTTATAATCCGTTTTGCAATGATTCTATTCGCTGTACTTATTTTGACTGCGCTTTCGATTCAATTTTTCTTTGATCCAGAAGTGACTGTGGTTTTATGGATCTTCGCTGTACCCTTTATTCTGGGGGTGCCAATTTTAGCCTCTGTCGTATTGGCAAGTAATGAGGAACTGGATATTCATAGCGTAAATTAAATTGAAAAAAGCCCTCATTTTTTGAGGGTTTTTTATGATATAAAGATGCTTAAATAGCCTAAGCTACTCAACTAGAGTCATTCAATCACTAATCTTTAAATGTGTCATTTAGCGCACTTTGCACCGCTTCAACACGTGCCTTGCAGGCTTTATAGGCGCTCATGGATTCTTCCACGATTTTCATCAGATTATCAATGTCCGGTTCTTGCTGAGATTCGAGCAATTCCGCATTCTTTTTCAAGATGTCATAGCCTTGCTGGAAGCTTAAAGTATCATGAGTCATGGGGAAGTACCTGTATAAGTTGTGCTGAAAAAATGCCATCCTGCAGTTCTACCTGAACCGGATCGCTGGGCTGAATCTGGTTGATAGAACCCACCACATGTTCTTGCTGACGTACGATGGCATAACCTTTCGATAAAACATGTCGTGGGTTTTGCAATAGCGTTTCCCGCATCAGGGCATCTAGCTGCTGATTGATTAGTTGGGTATGTTGCTGAGCCAGACTGGAGGTATTGGCCTTGATCTGTTGCAGACGTTGCAGGGCATCCATAATTTGGCTGTTGGCCAGACTTTGAATGAGTTTTAAGAATTGATCATTCTGATTTTGGTAGGCCTGAATTTGCTGTTGAGATAAACGCTGAATCCGCTGTAAATAATTCAAGACATCTTGTGTGAGTTCGACTATATGATTGCGAATTCCGGCGATGACTTTACTCGGAGTATCAAAGGAGCGATGCGCAACCTCATCCAGAATGGTGTGGTCTTTTTCATGTCCGATGCCCACCCAAATCGGAACCGAGCGTTTACAGAGCAGGGCAGCCAGATCATAATCATTTAAATAAGCCAGATCATTGACTGCTCCGCCACCCCGAATAATGACGATTAAATCTGGCGCAGTGTCATAGGTTTTCGCCCATTGTTTCAGAGCTTGTGCCAGACTCTGCATAATGCTTTGCGGGGCAGAATTTCCCTGAAAAGTCGCAGTGTGATAGATAAACTCGCAAACTTGCGCACGATGTAGTGCATCGGCATCTTTTCTGAAATCTCCGAGACCTGCTGCGTTTTCGGGAGCAATCACTAAAATTCGGTTCAAATCAAAAGGGCTGGGCAGGTTTCTATTACGCTGAATCAGCCCTTCAGCCCTTCAGCGCTTAGCCTGTCAATAATCTGCTGATAACGCCGGGCAATATCACCCAAGGTATAACCCGAGTCAATCTCGACGATATTTAAAGAAAAACCATATTGTGGATCAAAATTGGCTTTGACTTTAATCAGAACTTTGAGATCACGACTTAATTCAATCCCGCTTTCACGTTCAAATTGAGTGACAATTTTCTGGGCGCTAAATTTCCAGATGGTGGCTCGGCAACTGGCAATGACCTGATCGCTATCAGCCTCTTTTTCTGCCAGTTCCAGATAATAATGACCTGCTTTGGTACTAAGGTTGCGAATCTCAGCTTTGACCCATACCGGCGTATCGAAAGTGAGTTTGACCGCTTCCTGAACTGTCGCAAGATATTCCTTGAGGGAGAGTTGGAGATCGTCTGTCATGCCAGTATAAAGTTTAAAATTCAATCAAATAGTAAATCAATCTGGCAAAGATCACAAATCTAAAAATGCAGTCACTTAAACTTTATGTAATGACATTGTGTTGATGATGGAATGAAGAATCACTTCATTGAGAACGTTAAATTCGTATTCGTTTCAATTTAAACAGATTCCCTGCATCTCTATCTTCATCAATCAAATAGTTGGCAAGATAGCAATACTGAATTTAGCAATACTTTTATTATTAAACCTTATTGAAGGTATTTGATTAACAATGTACACAGACTTGTGCCTAGAAAAGGTATGGAAATATGCTAAATTAGTGCAGAATTATTGAAGAAGAATACACGCTCATGAAAAAAACAATGCTGTTCGGTTTGCTGGCGGTTGCTTTAAGCGCCTGTACCACTACACCACAATCAGAAACGGAAGCGCCCAAAATAGGTATGCCAAATCCGGCGAGCACTTATTGTGTCAATCAGGGTGGCAAGCTTGAAATACGTAATGAAAGTAATGGCCAGGTTGGATATTGTCATTTAAAGAATGGACAGGTGGTAGAAGAGTGGGAGTTGCTGCATATGAACCAGCCTAAATGTATTGCCGATCAGGCGATGACATTGGTTGGTCAGTCCAACCTGACTGAAGCGCAAATCAAACAGAAAACCCAGGCGCAGATTGTACGTATGGTCGAGCCGGGTCAAGCAGTCACCATGGATTATCGTGAAGAGCGTGTGACAGTAACCGTAGATCCTGCCAGCAAAAAAATTATTCAGGCTTCATGCGGTTAAGTATTTAAAAAACAAAAGCCCATTGATGGGCTTTTTTAAATTTAGAGTCATACTGGCATTTTAAATGACAAATCTTCCCCGATCTTTTATATTGCCCCTCGGAAGGAGAAACTCATGAAAAAGTTATTGGCTTTATCGTTTATGCTGGCTCTGGCCGGTTGTGCCGAGAAGAAACCCTTAACCCCTGAAGAGCAGTGGCAAGGTTATTGTCGAAGTGTGGGGAATGCCGCGCGGACCATTATGCTGGATCGTCAGAATGCGATTGAGAAAGAGAAAGCAATCGAGCATGCCCTCAAGATCGATGATGAAACCACCAAAGGTTTTATTCTGAACATTATTGATGAAGTCTACGCACTTCCAGCCGAAGAGATTAAGGCAGATGTAAAAGCAGCCCGTGAAAAAGTCCGCGCTGAGTTTACTGAAAAATGTATTGCCACGCCGCATGATGAATTACCAGATTACAAACCGTTCTAGGGAACGGTTTTTTTAATGGCTGAATCGGGCATAATGCAGCATCTCTTTAAAAAAAACTATCAACCCGAATAAAAGACAAAAAAACATCTAATGAATAATAAAAATAGCCTAAGCGAAATGTACACTTTGTGACAATTTCTAAATCTAAAATATAGAAATACTTATCTTTATATTGAATAATGAATTTAACTCCAATTACCCGAGGAGTAACACAATATGCAAGTCGTCAGATATTTACATCATTCTGATCTGCTCTTAGAAGATGAACATGGTGTAGTCATTATTGCTGGTAGTCGCTATGTCCTGAGCGTAGGCGACAAAGTATTTTTAAAGAAGGTGCTAGAACAAGAAAAAAAGCTGTATCAGGTGGATATTTCCTTTGCCAGCAATAATCACAGCACGATGTGTGAAGATGAATGCGTGGTGAAATTCAAAGGCTGCCGGGATTCATATCAGCAATATTTAAACTCGACCACTGTACACTAAGGTGGAGTATCTTTTTAACTTCAAATCAGGCAACATCATGGTTGCCTTTTTTATGCATTAAATTCAGTTAAAAGGGCCTGCTCATAGGCTTGTTTCTTGAGATCTGATCTAAAAGTGATTATTGAATAATCATTAAGAGCATCATTTAGTTATAAAATAACGAGCATCACAAAGAAACACTTGAGTTGCATTAACTTTTAACTGGAAATTTAGTAAAATTTCGGAGTCCATATTATTTGTGAAGCTTGGAATAAGCAGGAATTCATAAGTAATTTTTTAAAAAAGAGGAATAACACTGTGCTAGAAGCTTACCGCCAACACGTTGAAGAACGTGCCGCACTCGGAGTCCCACCGAAGCCACTTGACGATGCCCAAACCGCTGCATTAGTTGAACTACTAGTTAACCCGCCAGCTGGTGAAGAAGCATACTTGGTAGATTTGCTTGAAAACCGTGTACCAGCAGGTGTTGACCAAGCTGCATATGTAAAAGCTGCGTTCTTGGCTGCATTGGCAAAAGGCGAAGCAACCTCTCCACTTATTTCTAAAGAACGTGCGGTTTACTTGCTAGGTACTATGCTTGGTGGTTATAACGTAGCGCCTTTAGTTGAACTTTTAGACAACGCTGAACTTTCTGAGCTTGCTGCTGAAGCGCTTAAGAAAACGCTTCTTGTATTTGATGCATTCCACGATGTCGCTGATAAAGCAAAAGCGGGTAATGCAAATGCACAAGCTGTTATGCAGTCTTGGGCTGATGCTGAATGGTTTACTTCACGTCCAGACGTTCCTGAAGAAATCAAACTGACAGTTTTCAAAGTCACTGGCGAAACCAACACTGATGACTTGTCACCTGCACAAGATGCTTGGAGCCGCCCGGACATTCCATTGCACGCAAATGCAATGTTGAAAAACGTACGTGACGGAATCAACCCGGAAGTTCCTGGTGAAGTTGGTCCATTAAACCAAATCAAAGAATTGATCGCGAAAGGCAACCAAGTTGCTTACGTAGGTGACGTTGTTGGTACAGGTTCATCTCGTAAATCTGCAACCAACTCTGTGCTTTGGTTCTTTGGTGATGACATTGCTCATATCCCGAACAAAAAAGACGGTGGTTACTGCCTAGGTTCTAAAATTGCGCCAATTTTCTTCAACACGATGGAAGATGCGGGTGCATTACCGATCGAGATCGATGTTGGCAACATGAACATGGGCGATGAAATCGTTCTTAAAATCGATCATGCTGCTGCGAAAGTTTCTGCATCTAAAGACGGTGCTGTAATTGCTGAAGCTGATCTTAAAACACCTGTACTTCTAGACGAAGTTCGTGCTGGCGGTCGTATTAACCTGATCGTTGGTCGTGGTTTGACCACTAAAGCACGTGAAGCTTTAGGTCTTCCAGTATCTACGTTGTTCCGTACTCCGGTTCAACCTGCTGCAACTGGCAAAGGCTTCACTCAAGCACAGAAAATGGTTGGTCGCGCTTGTGGTCTTCCTGAAGGTCAAGGCGTACTTCCAGGTACTTACTGTGAACCTAAGATGACCACTGTTGGTTCGCAAGATACCACTGGTCCAATGACGCGTGACGAATTGAAAGACTTGGCTTGCCTAGGTTTCTCTGCTGACCTTGTTATGCAGTCTTTCTGTCATACCGCTGCGTATCCAAAGCCAGTTGACGTTCAAATGCAACACTCGCTTCCTGATTTCATCATGAACCGTGGTGGTGTGTCTTTACGTCCAGGTGACGGTATTATCCACTCTTGGTTAAACCGTATGCTTCTTCCGGATACTGTGGGTACTGGTGGTGACTCGCATACTCGTTTCCCAATCGGTATTTCGTTCCCGGCGGGTTCTGGTCTAGTAGCTTTTGCTGCAGCAACTGGTGTTATGCCACTTGATATGCCTGAATCTGTACTTGTGAAGTTCAAAGGTAAAATGCAGCCTGGTATCACACTACGTGACCTGGTACATGCAATTCCTTACTACGCAATTCAAGCGGGTGACTTAACTGTAGAGAAGAAAGGTAAGAAAAACATCTTCTCTGGTCGTATCCTTGAGATCGATTTGACAGAAATGGAAACTGACCTGACTGTTGAGCAAGCATTCGAATTGTCTGATGCTTCTGCTGAACGTTCAGCTGCTGGTTGTTCGATCACGCTTTCTGAAGAGAAAGTTGCTGAATACCTTCGTTCAAACATCACTATGCTTAAGTGGATGATTTCTGAAGGTTATGGCGATGCGCGTACAATGGCTCGTCGTGTTGAGAACATGGAAAAATGGTTAGCGAATCCATCACTTCTTAAAGCTGATGCGGATGCTGAATACACGAAAGTGTATGAAATCGATCTAGCTGACATTAAAGAACCTGTTCTTTGCTGCCCGAACGATCCAGATGATGCAAAACTTCTTTCTGACGTTCAAGGCGTGAAAATTGACGAAGTATTCGTTGGTTCTTGTATGACAAACATCGGTCACTTCCGTGCGACTGGTAAATTGTTAGAGAAAGTTCCAGGTGGTGCATTGTCAACTCGTTTGTGGATTGCTCCGCCAACGCGTATGGACGAACATCAGTTGATGGAAGAAGGTTTCTATAACATTTATGGTAAAGCTGGCGCGCGTACTGAAATGCCAGGTTGTTCATTATGTATGGGTAACCAGGCACGTGTAGCTCCGAACACAACTTGTGTATCGACGTCTACACGTAACTTCCCGAACCGTCTAGGTCAGGGTGCTAACGTTTACTTGGCTTCTGCTGAACTTGCTTCTGTTGCTGCTGTATTGGGTAAATTACCTTCTCCAGAAGAATACCAACAGTACGCAGCTCAAATTGACAGCATGTCAGCTGACATCTATCAATACTTAAGCTTCGACAAGATGAGCGAATATACTAACGCTGCTGCGAATGTTGATACGAAGAAAATTGCTGCTGCTCAATTGACTTAATGAGCTAGGATTAAGAAAAGCCGAAAGGCTTTTCCCTAGCCCAAGAGCAAATCTATGATTTGCTTTGTTAATTAAGTAATAAGCGGTATAAAATAAGGGCTGATTTGTCAGCCCTTATTTTTTTTATGAAAATAAGAAATTAAAATTAGAACTCAAAAATTAGGTATGGAAAATAATAGAGAATTTTTTAAATATGATGAGGCCTTAGAGTCATTAATAAATAAAAAATTAATACGTGATATTGGTAATAAGGGGGAAATATTTGAATTGACACAGAAAGGGTGGGAGTTGACATCTAATTTAAATTTTGCAGCATGAAATTCTGTATCTTTTCACAACTTCAGAATTAAATTTTTGAGTATGTCCAATATTGAAAAACTTTTATTGGTAATGCTTTACACTTTATCCAATAAATCGTTTAATCCCCACATTGAAAAATGATTTAGCAAGTTGACCTAAAACATGCCTAAACAATCCCGATTCCTCTGTATTGGCGGTTTTCTTAATGGAACTCAAGTCAAAGACCAAGGTGACAACTTTGAGTGTGTCGAAAACTCAAAGAAAGTCATTTATGCGAAGAAAGAAATCTTCCATCAAGACGCATGGGATCATGATTATTATGTGTGTGAGACGACCACGGATCAGCAGGCAAAAAACTGGGTATATGATATAAAGCACTAATTTTATGGCTTTAATTTTAAAAATCGAATAATTCATTTCAAAGTGGGTTATTCGTTTTTTATTTTAAACTTCAGAAAAATGAAGAGTTAAGTAAAGTCAAAGTTGAACAGAATTACATTTTTATAGCTGAAAATTCCCCCTATTTTTGTTAAAAAATGAACAAAATAAAGGGGATATAGATTGAATGAATTATGAGCTAGATGCTTTTTTGACGATTGTCATCGCGGTACTTGTCTTATTTATTGGTTACTTTGTGGTGAACAAAATTTCCATTTTAAAAAAATACAATATTCCAGAGCCTGTGGCAGGTGGTTTAGTGGCTGCCATTGTCACCTTTATTCTATTTAAAAGCTCAAACATTACCGTAAATTTTGACACCAATATTCAGCAAATTTTTATGTTGATGTTCTTTACCTCAGTGGGCCTGAGCGCGAGTTTGGGTAAACTCAAAGAAGGTGGAAAATCGCTCATTCTATTCCTGGGCTGTGTCATCGTCTTTGTATTACTTCAAAACGTGGTCGGCATCAGTCTGGCTAAAGCTTTAGGGCTCGATCCGCTTATCGGTCTTATTACCGGCTCAGTGACGCTCACAGGTGGACATGGTACGGCAGCTGCGTGGGGAACAGTATTTGAACAAAATCACGGTATTCAAGGCGCGATTGTTTTAGGGATGGCCAGTGCGACTTTTGGTTTGGTCATTGGTGGGATGATGGGCGGGCCAGTGGCCAAGTTTCTGATCCGTCGTTTTCAGCTGGCAGAAGAATTGGCACCTACTTCACGCTCAGGTCGTAATGAAGCGCCGCCTTCATCTGAAACAGCGCCATTCGAATATCCAGAAAAAACCCGATTGATTACTGCTGATGATGCTGTAAAAACCACGGGTATGTTTGCGATCTGTATCAGCTTTGCCTATTTCATGACTGAATTTGCACGAGGCCAATGGTTTGAGTTACCTACCTTTGTATGGGCACTCGGATGTGGCGTGGTGCTGCGTAATAGCCTGGAACTGATTTTCAAAGTTGAATTATTCGACCGTTGTATCGATGTCTTTGGTAATGCGTCATTGGCACTGTTTTTATCCATGGCACTGATGTCTCTACAACTCTGGTTACTGGCTGATTTGGCAGGTCCTTTAGTGATTATTTTATTG
Source organism: Acinetobacter sp. F9 (assembly GCF_019195275.1). NCBI lineage: Bacteria > Pseudomonadati > Pseudomonadota > Gammaproteobacteria > Moraxellales > Moraxellaceae > Acinetobacter > Acinetobacter sp. F9. The sequence continues at coordinate 421,094 of NZ_CP078068.1, read as the reverse complement.
GTACAAACGCTGGTATTGGCGCTTTATTTATACTTTGTGACGTTTAGAATTATGGGTAAAAGCTACGATGCCGCAGTATTATGCGCGGGTCAGTGTGGCGTGAACTTAGGCGCAACACCCACCGCAATTGCGAATATTCAGGCAGTAACCAATACTTACGGGCCATCGCATAAAGCTTTCCTGATTATTCCTCTGACAGGGGCTTTCTTTGTTGATATTGTCAATGCCGTGGTGATTCAAGGGATGCTAGGATTCTTTGGATAATCATTGCAGTAAAACTG
>NZ_CP078068.1:296699-420713 GCF_019195275.1 Acinetobacter sp. F9 | reverse complement strand
GAAACACCCCCTGCATAAGCAGGGGGTGTTTTTTTGTGTATTTAAAATAATCAAGTTATTATTTAAATCTCAAGCTTTTCAAAAAATGATTGAGATATGTTCAAGTTTAGCTATTAAGATAGTTAGAATAGGACTAAGTGCTAGGTCTTTATTTAATAAATCCTGTGACAACTTTCTTAGGTGTTACTGGCATGATTTAGATATTAGAATAGAAATTGTTAGAGTAATTGATAAAGATAACTGATTATTTGCTGAGAGCAGTTCGGTATCGTTCAGATATTCATTAGCGAGTGAGTCTTTTCATAACATTTGGTGATTTCAGCGTCGTGGATATTCGTTTTAGTCGTTGGCCTAAAGCAGGTGTGTGGCAGAGAGTCTTTGAAGTGCTGTCACATGACAGTGACAATGAATAGCCATGTTCGACTCCACCATTGTGCTCATCAACACAGCGCTGGGGAAGAAATCAGGCGATCGGACGGAGGAAAGATAACTTAAGCACCAAAATGCGTGCTCATAATGATGTCTTAGGCAATCCAATAAAATTTTATCTTACTGTTGCTGGGCAAGTTCATGATTTAAATGTTGCTGATATATTGCTGGACTTATTATTCAGTCAAACTTAGCCCATAGGTAACCCCTAAAAGTCTAAAGATCGAATAATTGTTCCAATCCATAAAATTAATGCTTAAGGCGTGATACCCTCTAAAAATAACGCTATGAGTCAAGGTGATTATAAACCGATATCTTTATAAAGCACGATATTTGATCGGGAACTTTTTTTGCCAAGCTCAAGCAGTATCGTATTATTACCATACGTTATGATAAATTAGTTCAAAACTTTTTGTCAGCAATTTATCTTGCCTTAACAATAATTTGGCTTAATTGATGACAGATCATAGTTTCATAAATATAAATAGGATATAGCATTTAAAACCTAAATTTTAATTTTATATGCTGCAATATCAGTGCTAGCTTTTTTGGTTGCGTACAGTAGCTGACCCAGTAAAACTTCTTTGGAAGAAAGAATGACTATAAGCATTGGAAAACTAGGATGTTGAATAGATGCCATAACAGCCTTACCATTATCTGCATCTAGGGTTATGCTCTGGCATCCTGTAAAATTAATTTCATTCATAAATGCATGAATCATAGCCAGAATTGAACTACTTACAGCCGCAAGTTTTCCATGATTTTCAACATCCTTTTTATGCACTGACGCAAGTTCAAAACCATCTGAAGAGTAGAGCATAACTAAATTGACTTCGGAAACATCCCTAAGAATAGCTTGTATATATTTTTGTGCAAACTGAATTAAATCCTGAGGTGCGGTACGTTTAGATAGTTCATGTAGTGACATATTAATTTAACTCGAAAAGAACTTCAGCTTGTGTGATTAATACATCAACTAAAAGGAGAATATCTTTTTTATCGCGAGCATCAATTAAAAATAAAGGGTAATTTATATCTTGTTGGTCTAGCCATTCATGATAGATCGATGAGTCATATTGAGCTTTGTTATCTAAATGAGTAATGCCAATTATAATATTTGAAAGCTTGGCTTTATAATAAGTTAAATATTCATTTAGTTGTTCAATGGGGTTTTCTGTAGTGTGATCAATGAGTAGAATTACACCTAGAGCACCTTCCGTAATAATATCCCAAATAAAGTCAAAGCGTTCTTGTCCTGGTGTGCCATATAAGCCAACAATATTTCCATCTTCTAAAATGAGTTCACCATAATCGATCCCTACAGTTGTTTGTGCTTTTTTATGTGCATTTAAATCGGTATTAATGGCTTCCGTACTTAAAACGTCAATACTGGAAATGGTTTGAATCGCAGTACTTTTACCTGCCCCCATACTTCCAGCGAACACAAGTTTGTATCTTTGTAAAATCATGGATTAAACCTTAAAGCCCTAGCTTTTTTCTTAAACTATTAAAGAACCCACTTAGTCCATTATTTTTAGTTTTATTTTGTTGGGTTAACTTAAATGGGGACATATTTTCTGAAATAGGAATTAAATCTCCTGCTAAATCAGAAACACATAAAAAGAAATTAATATATTTATAACCAATTTTTAAAGAAGACTCTGCATAGCTGATATGGCTGCCCGAGCTAAATACAGTAGATAACTTAAATAAATGTATACGGTCGGTTCTGTTTGATATTTTTGGCCAACGTTTAATTTGATAATGAAGTGGATAGTTTGGAATCTCTTGGTCGAGATAGTCCCAAATAAATTGCCAGACTCCCTGTTTAAGATCTATGCCTTTTGCATGTTTTTTAATGCTTAAAATTTGATTAATACTTGCAGGGATAATGTTTAAATTTTTTGTTGTTATAATTTGAAGATTAGGTTTTAAATAAAATTGAAACCGATCAAAATCGAGTATGGCAATATCATCACTTTCACTTTGTAATAAAAATAAACCTGTTCGATATTTTTTGAATATATCTTTAAATATATTTTCTAAATTATCATAATTGAATTTTTGATTTTGAATAGATAGAGAGTTATTGTTCAGCTTATAAGATAAATTATTAGATTTAAGTAAATTAAAGAAATAGGATTGTATCCATTGAATGAGAGGTTTTTCATCAAATAATGGCAAATAAATCGTATTGTTAATAATTTGCTGGGTCGTATTCGTATCAGATTTCTTTATACGCAGAATCTGAAAATGTTTTTTATCCATTTTTTCAATATGAGGAATGTTAATAAAATCCTCATTGATTAAAAGTAATTGGAGTTTTGAATCAGCAATATGTGTCCAGGAAATCTCATATTTTTCCTGTAGAGCGATATTAATGATGGCCTTGAGTTCATTAATCAAAGCAAGATTTAAACCAAATACAGAGAGATAAATTGTGTCTTTCATATGGCTTTGTTGCACAAAGGTTTGAAAGGCAGAGCTACCCTAAGTGAGTCAAATTTAAGTGGCAACTTGGGTATGAGGTCGACCTAATTCCGTGAATCTATTCAAGACTGCTACGCGTGCATGAATCTCATTCACCTGACTAGGGAAACTCCTTGCCGTTAATTTATCGCCTAATAATTTGATGCAATGCATCTTGGTTTCCACCAAACTTCGACGATGATAACCAGACCACTTTTTCCAAAGGGATCTTCCTAGCCGTTTGATTGTTTTCAATAACTCATTCCGCTCTATAGACCTCGCTTGCTGATCTTTCCAAGGCTTTGCATTTTTCCTTGGTCGTATTACCGCATGTGCATCTCGATCTAAAATGACTTGTCGGCAGTGCTTTGTGTCATAAGCACCATCTGTATAGACAAAATAAATTTGCTCATCCAAGGGAATTTGAGCAAGTAAATATTCGAGTACTTGTGAATCACTGACATCATTTGTAGTGAGTTGTACAGCACGTATTTGAAGGGTTTCAGCATCTATAGCGATATGGAGTTTACGCCATTGACGACGATATTCAGATCCATGTTTCTTGCGTTTCCATTCACCTTCACCTAAAAACTTTAAACCAGTGGAATCCACGAGTAGATGCAGTCCATCGCTACTTTTTTGGTAACTAATCGCAATATCAATATGCTTTTTTCTTCTACAAAGCGTGGTGTAATCTGGCGCTGTCCAATCTAATCCGCAAAGTTTAATCAGACTTTGAACAAAACCTGTGACCATACGTAAAGATAGTCGAAATAGAGATTTGATCATTAAGCAGCATTGAATAGCTGTATCGGAGTAGATTTGATTTCGACCTTGTTTGCCTTGTGACTGTGCATACCACTGAGTCTTTGGATCGAACCAAATGCAAATATTGCCCCGGTTAATCAGTCTTCGCAGTATACTGCTCATATAGGAAGACCAATTGGTTGTACGATAGGTTTTAGGAGTTGGCTTATTCATTTTGAAATTATATTGCTGAATAAGCCTTCTATGCTAGGTTTGTGCAACAAAGCCCCATAATTATCCCCCATTTTCTAAATAGCTTTAGCTATTAGATGGAGTTTCTAATAATTAACAAAAAATTGCAATATATATTAAAAATATTAAGTATAAGTTTAATTCTATTATTCTTGAAAATAATGCAATAAAGATAAATTAATGTAGTTTTTATTATTTAATTTATTCATTGGATTTATTTTTATTTAAATTAATTAAAATAAATGTATGAAATATAATTTTTCACTAGATATATAAAATTATATTTTATATGTTGATATTTATTATATAGGTATAAAGTTGATTGATTAAATATTAATCTTTCCAAAATTAAATGAAAAAACAAATATGTGATGGGTTTTGCATTATTTTAACGTTTGCAGAATCAATATAGCCGATAAAAGATGAATCAGTTTAATTTTAGGAGTTTTAAACTGATTCAAGCATTATGTTAAAGATAAATTAAATCACATTCTTCAGATCTTTTTTATGCTGTTTCACTTGTTGTGCATAACGTTTGCCTTGCTTACGCATTTTACGGTTTTTCTCATAGGCAGTCGGACCTACATTATAATAGCCCAGTGCTTTTTCTAAGCTGCCACTGGATTCATGATAACGAGAAAGAATATGGCTACCACATGAAATATTTATAGCTTCATTATATAAATCATCACCACAAGTCGCTTGCCAATATCTTGGCATAATTTGCATGAGGCCAACAGCTCCAGCATGTGAAGCCACTTGGCTACGATAAGTTGACTCCTGACGAATTACGGCTGCTACAAGTAATGGATCCAGACGATTTTTTTCTGCATTCTGAATAATCAAAGGTGAAACGCGAGTTGCGGTGGTTGCTGGAACACCGTAGGCTGTCTGAATTCCTTTAGACAGTTGAGCAGAACGTTTTTCTAAAGAATTGCCGCCAAGAGAAGAACAGGCACTAAAAAACACGGTACTTAGACCAAGCAGCCCAATTTTAAAAATTGTGCTATTGAATACTGGTAATAATAAGTTTTTTCTAACAGAAAATTTGCCTAACAACTTTCAGCTTCCATGTATTTTTAAAATTAAACTGATCTTAGGAAGATGTATAAAAATCGTCAAGAAATTATATGATTTGTTTACAAAGTCAAAGCAGATCTGCTTGAATCATGGATGATTTATGAAGAGGTGATCAAAGAAAAGCCGATTGGAATAGAGATTTATTTAAGGCTTTTCTTGGTGTTATGGATAAGATGAGGATCGACATCGATTAGGCTAGGTTTTTAAGCATCCAGATTTCACAGGCTTGACTATGGCCAGTGTCGCCTTCAGGCCGATCCAGATGCTCAAAACCTAAGTTCTCGTACAGCTTCACCGCTTGCCAAAGGTTTTTGGTAGTCTCGATATAAATCCGTTCAAATTTATGTTGTCGGGCAAAATCAAAGGCCAAATTCAAAATCTGTTTTGCAAAGCCATATCTACGAATGGCTGGTAGAAAATACATTTTCTGTATTTCTAGAATATTGTGGTCACCTTGTAGTGGAGCAATACCACCACCGCCATAGACCTGATCCTGTTCATCAACAATGACCCAATAGGCAGAATTTGGCTGTTGATATACGTTATACAGGTGATCCAGGATTGAATCACCTACAGCGAAACCGGACTCCGCTGCTAGACCAAACTCCATGGAAACGTTACGAATAATCTTGGCAATTTGAGCATTATCTTGAGGCTGAAGGGGACGAATAGAATACATAGCACATGACATAAAAGAAGATGGAATTTTTATAGTCCGAAAACTTTAAAAAAGCCATCTTTTTCGTTTAATTTTTCTTCGATAAAGTTTTATTTTAGCTCACTCGAAGATTTACCCAGTTCGCGTCGGGCGATAATCAGTTGTTGAATCTGCTGGGTACCTTCAAAAATATCCAGAATCTTGGAATCACGTGCCCATTTTTCCAACAGTTCAGTTTCGTTATAGCCTACCGCAGCTGCCAATTCTACACATTTTAAGGTGATTTCATTACCCATACGTCCAGCTTTGGCCTTTGCAATAGATGCTTCACGTGAATTCGGTTTATGATTATCTGCCATCCACGCCGCTTTGAGCATCAGCAAGCGCGCAGCTTCCCATTCTGCTTCCATGCGATAGATTTGTGCAGCGATATTGGAGCTTTGTAAATAGGGCGTGACATAACTGGAATCCAGTTGATCCTTAAAAATTTCCTTGATACGTTCCAGCGAGGCTTTGGCACAGCCAATTGCCATGGCAGCGACCAATGGCCGGGTATTATCAAAGGTTTCCATTACACCGGCAAAGCCCTTGGCAACATCGATTTCTGCATGACCGAGCAAGTTTGCCGCAGGTACTCGACAATTGATCAGGCGAATCGTGGCAGTATCCGAAGCTTTAATTCCTAACTTATGTTCCAGTCGTTCAACCTTCATTCCAGGCGTACCTTTGGTCACCACAAATGATTTAATTGCCGATCGTCCCAGTTTTTTATCTAATGTTGCCCAGACCACGACCGCATCGGCACGTTCCCCAGAGGTCACAAAAATCTTCTCACCATTTAAAATATAGTTATCACCATCTTTGGTCGCAGTGGTGCGAATTGCAGCGGAATCTGAGCCGAAACCTGGTTCGGTAATCGCCATGGCTGCCCAAGTCCCATGAAAACGTTGTCGCTGTTCTTCATTTGCCACCGCTGCAATGGCTGAATTTCCTAAACCTTGACGTGGCATAGACAGCAATAAACCCGTATCGCCATAGCACATTTCAATAATACTCAGGGCAGTAGACATATTAATACCATTTTTATTGCTGCTGTCGGTCTCGCCCCGTTTATTCACTGCTGCGCCCGCATTCATACCTTCACTGCCTTGGTTCATACCATCTACGATGGAGGCCAGCATATCCAGCTCTTTAGGATAAGTGTGTTCAGCCTTATCATATTTACGCGAAATAGGGCGGAGTACATTGAGTGCAACTTCGTGCGCTTGATCAATCAGGAGTCTGAATTTTTTTGGATTTTGTAGATTCATGATATTTTTCTTTATTCTCCGATCAGGCATGTAGGCCAGAATGAACAATCGCAGTGGCTCTGAGGTCTCGATACCAGCGCTCGACCGGATGTTCTTTGGTAAAGCCATGACCACCCAAAATCTGCACGCCATCTGTACCGATTTTCATGGATTTTTCTGCGCAGAGTAAACGTGCCAGATAAGCTTCTCGATGAAAAGGTTGGCCAGATTCAGCCAGACTGGCAGCATTAAGAATAAGCATCTGCATGGCATCAATTTCAATCACCATATCGGCAATCATAAAAGCGACACTCTGACGATGGGAAATAGGTTCACCGAAAGCAGTCCGTTCATTGGCATATTGTATGCAGTATTTTTTCATGGCCTCACAAGTACCGACGGCCATAGCACCCCACATCAAATTGCCTAAATCAACGAAAGTATGATAATCAAAATCATCATCACCCAAACGCTGCGCTGGTGTATTTTTAAATTGAAGTGTGACGCTTTCAGTTGCTTTTAGACCCATGGCAGGGGATTTTTTTGCAGTAATGCTATGGTCACGTTGTACCACAAAGACCTCAGGTGTTCCGTCTAGATCGGCACTGACCAGATAAAGATCCGCATTTTCTCCGAGCATGACCAAGGTCTTTTCACCGCTAATCAGATAATGCGCCTGATGAGCAATCGCTTGAGTTTTTAGTTGATACGGATTAAATGCGGCGGTTTCTTCCTGTACCGCAAAGCTTGCTTTCAGCTCTGGATTTTCTGCGAAAGCACCAAGATATTTTGCCTGAATCTGCTCTGAACCCCAGCGGGTAATGGCATTGATCACACTAAAGCTAGACAGTAAACCGGCAGTCAAACTGAAATCTCCCCGAGCCAAATGTTGCGCAATTAAAATATTACTGACAATATTCTGTTCGGAGGCGACACCCCCTAACGCTTCAGGCAAGGCATAGAAATTCAGGCCGAGATCGGTGCTATATTGCCACAGTTCATGCGGAAATATTTCATGCTGATCGGCAGCATGCGCCAATGGATAAAGTACCTCTTGAGCAAATTTCTGCATCGCATCGCAGGTCAGTTGCTGTTCTGCAGACAGGTTTAGATCAAACAGTGCTTTAGATTGAGGGGGGAGACGCTGTTTTTGAATGTTCTGGCCAGATTTCAGGATTTTCTGGGTTTGACTCAGGGTTTTAAATCCTGCTTTGGAACTTTGATACAGGAATTTTTCTATAAATTTACGCAGCTTTAATTGATCTAATATTTCACTACCCGCAATTTTGGTCAGCATGGACAAGCCAAATCCTTGAGCTTTGTTCACCATATTATTCATTTTGATTATCCTATGGGTGTTGTCACGTTATTTTATTCATGCTGACATGCACGCCAAGAAAAAACCATGTCATCGCTGACATGAATGATTGACAATTTTTAAGTTATTAAAAGTTAACAAATGGTAAGCTAAGTTTATGAAAATATAATTAAAAACAAGAAGAGAGAAAATTATTTTTGAATAAAAATTGACCCGGATGACAAAATCATCCGGGTTTCTATGTAGCGTCTATTGGGGTATCAAAGGTGATTTTTGATCATGGCACGCACATTGGTTTTGGCATCAATTACGGTCATAAAGGTATATGCACCGATGAATTTACGGCTAATAAACATAAATTCCTTGGGTGGAACACTGAAATAACGTGAAGCCATAGATCTTGAAGCCTGTTGCATGACACGGCTATGCAATTGGCTTTTTTTCCAGTCATAACGATTATGTTGATCCATCACATTAGCTGGTAGCTCCTGATTATTCAACGGTGAGCTAAAAGCCTCAGTGGCCAGTAAAAAGACCTTGGCCATATCCGGCTTGATGCTTTGCGGAATTGAATCAAAAAACTCATAACCGGTCATGGCTTTGACCATCATGTCTGAGTCGTGATGATAACCGGCCTGAATCAGATTGCGCGCGACGCTGAGCAGATGCTGGTCAAACTGACGGATGGCACCAAAGTCGAGCAGGACAATCTTGTCAGGAATATCTTCGCCATTGCCCAGACGAACCAGATAATTCCCAAAGTTCGGATCGGTCTGCATTTCACCCCATTCAAAAATTTCACGTACGGCAATTTCTAACGATGCTTCACCCAACTGGTTGCGTCGTTCTTGTGGCAGAGACAACATTACTGGGCTATTGATCGGCACACCGCGTTCGAAAGTCATGCACAGCACGCGATCAGAGCAATACTCATCAATAATCGTCGGCACGATATAGCGCGGATCGTCTTTTAAACGTGCAGCAAAACGCCGCGTGGTATCTGCTTCAATCTGATAGTCGACTTCACGATGCATCATCTCACGGACTTCATCGAACCACTGGTCGAACTCGCGGGTTTGCGGCACCAGACGCGTCAGTTTAAGCATGTTTTTAAACAGGCTCATATCTGAATCAATGGCTTCTGCCACACCGGGATACTGAATTTTTAAGACCAGTTCCATGCCATCAGATTTGCGGGTGGCGCGATGGACTTGGGCTAAAGATGCAGTGCCCAAAGGCTCATGATCAATGGTGAGATCATTCAGCTTTGCACCGAGCTGCTGCTGTAATTGTGTCTTGATCGCTGGCCAAGCAAGTGCCACGGTCTGGTTGTTGAGCGTATTTAAAGCCTGTGTGACTTCTTCTGGCAAAAAGTGTTCGCCATACAGCGCCATCATCTGGCCGATTTTAACAATTGAACCTTTGAGCTTACCAATTTCTGCAACCAGATAATCCGCCTGCTCTTTCATGGCTTTTTTACGTTTCTTTTCTTTTTCTTCTTCACTCGAAAATATGGAGCCTGCACTGGAAGCCGCCCAACGCGTGCCTGCCAGCAAGGATGCCTTTGCGATCGATAAGCGTCGATCCATAGAGGAGGTTTTCAGTTGTTTAAGCTTATCGTTCTGATCTGACATGTAAACTCAATCCTTTCATCATCAGCATGAAGCAGAATAAATCATTGTAGGGGATATTAGCGCTTCTGCACGTATTAAAAAAGTTTAAGCCGCTGAATTCATAGTAAAAGCTAGGCAAGCTTTCATTTATTCACCAGCCTGTATCAGTTTAGACAAGGCATTATGCCATTTGAAATTGGATTTTTAATTCAGATCGTTGTTGTAACTGTTGTTTATTTGTTTGAATATGTTGATGAATCAGGTGCTGGACACTGTCGTGCATAAAACCCAATGCATAGCCTTTTACAATCACAATACTCGGCAAACCAAAAAACAGATATTTGGCATCGTCCAGTGTCGCACTGCTAAATACACCATGCTGGATTAAAGTTGACTGCAAAAATACCTTTTCTTGCTGCACCTGACCGGAAACCTGGTCATTCCAGTAATTTTGGCGCATCGCCATAAGATTATTGTGCTTATAGCTCATAGGACCGGGCTCGTTTGAAGATTTAATTCGGATTATATGTGGGTGATAGGCCAGTTTTCAATTGCACAACTGTTTAATTTGCTGCCGGAGAAATACATAGGATTATTGCAAGGACTGCGTTAATATTCATGGATAATTTAAACAATATTGATTGTTAAACATTTATTGGAATTATACCAGTTTAGGTAAAGGGGATTTTATGCGTCTTGCATGGTTTTTGGTTGCAGTTTTTGCGGGTAGTGCAGTTCAGACTCAGGCTGCTGTAGGATATTCCAAGGAATATTCGCAGTGTATGAACTTTAGTTATGGTAATACCGCTAAAGCAGAGAAATGCCTAAAGAAAGAGCTGAAACTACACAACAAACGTCTGAAGAAAAGCTATAAAAATTATCTAAAGCTGAATCCGAATCAGACCGCGGCCATCCGCAGTCAGCATGTGCTTTGGGAACGTAAACTGTCGCAGCAATGTAATTTAAGAGTGTCTGGAAAATATGCCAAACAGCAACAAGGTCAATGTATGCTGGCCTTGATTATGGATCAGGCAAATCTTTATCAATCCCGCTCCTATGCACCAGGTTCACGATAAATCACCACATGAGGCATAGTTTGAATTGTCTGAACTTGCTCTGAAAAAACTAGAATGACAGGTTGAGGATTGGGTAAAAAAACACGAATTTTATCATTTTTATGAGCCTAGAGAATTCGTGTTTTTCATACTTTTAGCATTATAAAAGCAGGCAAAACAAGGTATCATAAGGCGTTTAAAAAAATGACCTTGGAGACGCCCTACGTGGATCGACCGACTATTAGCCCTGAACATATTCAGGAAGCCGCTGAAAACCTAAGCACAATTCGTGATTTTATCCGCTTTGGTGTGACAGCATTACGTCAATATGATGCGCACTTAGGCCAAGGTACAGAAGATTATTTTGCTGAAAGTTCAGCATTGGTATTACAAAGTATGTCATTGGAATGGAAAGCGGATGCTGAAATTCTCGAGGCAAAATTACTCCCAAGTGAAAAAGCTGAATTTTTAGGATTGTTGGAGCGCCGTATCAATGAGCGTATGCCAACTTCATATTTATTGAATTTAGCCTACTTTGACGATAAACCTTATTACGTGGATGAGCGTGTACTGATTCCACGTTCACCGATTGCTGAACTGATTCAAAATCGTTTTGCACCTTACTGTCTGGATGAAAATTATCAGGCGCGTGAAGGGGTAAACAATCTACCTGAAAATCCAGATCCAAAAATGCCTCGCCGTATTTTAGATATGTGTACAGGTTCAGGTTGTATCGCGATTGCTCTGGCTTATGCTTTTCCGGAAGCCGAAGTCGATGCCACTGATTTATCTAAGGATGCTTTAGAAGTAGCACAAATTAACTGTGAACATCATAACCAACAGTTTAATGTGGCCTTGCTTGAGTCTGACCTGTTTGAAAAAATTCCTGCTGAAAATCAATATGATTTAATCGTATCGAACCCACCATATGTGGATGCAGAAGATATGGCTGATCTTCCCGATGAGTTCCATCACGAACCTGAAATGGCATTGGCTGCGGGTCAGGATGGTTTGGACCTTGTACGTAAAATGTTGGCACAAGCTGCAGATTACCTGACTGAAGACGGTCTTATTGTCATTGAAGTCGGTAACTCGGAATGGGCGATGAAACAGAACTTCAATTCAGTCGATTTCTACTGGTTACAATTCCAGAAAGGTGGTTCAGGTATCTTTGCACTCACTGCACAGCAATGCCGTACTTACCGCGATTTATTCATTCAGTCTATTCAAGCATAAGGAGTCGTGTGACATGGCAGGTAATAGTATAGGGCAACTGTTCCGTGTGACGACTTGTGGTGAATCTCACGGTGTGGGCCTGATGGCCATCGTTGATGGGGTTCCACCGGGTATTGAGCTGTGTGAAGCCGATTTGCAAAAAGATTTGGACCGTCGTAAGCCGGGTACATCGAAATTTGCCACCCAGCGTAAAGAGCCGGATGAAGTAGAAATTATTTCTGGTGTGTTTGAGGGTAAAACCACCGGAACATCGATCGGGCTCTTGATTCGTAATACGGATCAGAAATCGAAAGATTATGGCAATATCGCGCAAACTTTCCGTCCGGGTCATGCCGACTATACCTATACCCAGAAGTATGGTTTCCGTGATTATCGTGGTGGTGGCCGTTCAAGCGCGCGTGAAACAGCGATGCGTGTGGCAGCGGGTGCCATTGCCAAGAAATTCCTGTTAGAGAAATTTGGCATTGAAATTCGTGGCCATGTCACACAAATTGGTACTGAAAAAGCAGAAAAACTGGACTGGAATGAAGTGCCAAACAATCCATTCTTCTGTGGTGATGCTGATGCCGTGCCACGTTTTGAAGCGCTCGTGACTTCACTACGTGAACAAGGCACCAGCTGCGGTGCAAAACTTGAAATTATTGCGTCTAAAGTACCTGTGGGTTGGGGTGAACCGGTCTTCGATCGTTTAGATGCAGATATTGCGCATGCCATGATGTCGATTAACGCGGTCAAAGGCATTGAAATTGGTGATGGTTTTGGCGTCGCTGAGCAATTTGGTCATGAAACACGTGATGAGTTAACAACAGACGGTTTTCTGGCAAACCATGCCGGTGGTATTTTAGGCGGTATTTCTAGCGGTCAGGACATTCGTGTCGCGATTGCACTGAAACCAACGGCTTCAATCACTACTCCGGGTAAAACCATTAATATCGATCGTGAAGATACAGACGTGTTGACCAAAGGCCGTCATGATCCTTGCGTGGGCGTGCGTGCGACACCAATTGCAGAAGCGATGCTGGCGATTGTGCTGATGGATCACTTTATGCGTCATCGTGCGCAAAATGCCGATGTAGTTGTGCCTTTTGAGCCGATTGAACCAAAATAATTCGCTTTTTATCTGAAGCGGATACGATTAGAGTCAGACTTCGGTCTGGCTTTTTTTATATTTATATAATGAAAAATAACAATATTCGCTTGGCAAAAACTACAGATATCCAGAACATTGTTGTATTGATCAACACAGCTTATCGTTCCAATCATGGCTGGACACATGAACATGAGATGGTTGCTGGGCAACGGATTAATTGTGATCAGGTAATGATTCTCTTGGCACAGACCAATGTTAAGCTTTTTGTATTAGAGAATCATGATCAGATCATTGGCTGTATTGGGCTGACTGAATTCGATGACTCTATCGAAATTGGAAGTTTTGCCATTGATCCAGACCAACAAAACTCGGGTTATGGAAAGCAGTTACTAGATTTTGCCGAGTTTTATATTATTGATACGTATCAGAAGAAAGTGATTCGAATGTCAGTATTGAATGTCCGTACAGAATTGATTGCTTATTATGAGCGCCGGGGCTATCAGCTGACTGAAAAGATCGAGGCATATCCACTAGATCAAAATGTCGGAGAACCTGTGATTCCATTACATTTACTGATTTTAGAAAAAATGATCAGATCAATATAATGAGTTGATGAAAATTCAAGCATTTTACTTCTTAAATTAATTGGTGAAACAGCCACTAAATATGCTAGTTTTTGTGCACCGTCTAAAGGGTATTGAAAAATAGACGGGAAACAGACCAGGATGGCACATGCTGCAAATTATTTTAACTTCTTTATTTCCTCTTATTGGCTTGATCAGCTTTGGCTATCTGCTTAAGCATGGGCAATGGTTGAGTGAAGACTTTTGGCGCGGTGCAGAAAAGTTAAATTATTATGCACTGTTTCCAGTGATGTTATTTTTAAATCTGGCCACTGCCAAGATTCAGATGAATGTGATTCAGGATGTGGTACTGGTGGTATTTAGTATCATGATCGTGGTCAGTATCGCACTGTATATGTTGCGCCATATGTACCAGATATCTTATGCGCGTTTTGGCGTCTATGTTCAGGGCTTGTTGCGCTTCAATACCTATATCGGACTTGCTGCGGTCAGTAGCTTATTTCATCAGCAGGGCATGACCATCTTCGCTGTGATCATGGTGTTGTGTATTCCTTTGGTGAATATCTTGTCGGTGCTGGCATTTACCCGCAGTCACGATATGCAGCTGAAAAAAATCATTCTGGATTTATCTAAAAATCCATTAATTTTAGGCTGTATTGTGGGTGGTGTGTTTAATCTTTCCGGTTTGGCACTCTGGGCCGGAGCAGAGCAATTTCTTAAACAGATTGCACTATGCAGTTTGCCACTCGGTCTGATGTGTGTAGGAGCAGCCTTAAAGTTTCAGGGCTTTCAGCGAGATGTATTGCCACTCAGTCTGATGACCTTTGGTCGCCTGTTTGGAATGCCGCTGATTGCATTTTTAGTCTGTAAAATTTTCCAGATTGATGTATTCACCACGCAAGTATTGGTATTGTTCTTTGCCTTACCTACTGCCTCAGCGTCTTATGTGTTAACCCGGGTATATGGCGGCGATAGCCAGTTAATGGCGAGCATCATTAGTGTACAAACCGTCGTAGCGGCGGGAAGCTTAATATTGGTACTTTCCTGGATTATTTAAAATTCCTTGATTCTCAAATAGATGATATAAGATCTAAATACTGAATTTAAACTCTCTATGCTTTGAACCATTAAAATAGCCTAAGCAATAAAGGTTCTATTTAAGCGCCAAAATCAAATCAATCCTAAAATCTTATAAAGTTTAGAATCTGTTGTATCTCGCTGAATAGAACAAAAGTGAAATCTAAAAATTTGGTAGATGGGCAATATCAGTCAGCAGCAATAATTCAGTTTAATTCGGAACAGTAATTACAAATTGATTCACGTGAACTCACATAAATAAAAACTGTCTTATTGAATAAAATGGTATATAAATTGCTCATGATAATAAAACATTATTGCAGGAGAGAAATGCTTCTGCATTCGCCGAAGGAGCAAGTTCCCAGGAAACTCTCAGGCAAAAGGACTGTGATAATGGATAAAAACTCTGGAGAGAAGTGTTCAATCACTCACCGAAGGGGAAGGTGCTCGCATTGATGTGCAATGCAGCGACCGAAGCTCTCAGGTACACATGACAGATGGGAAAAGACATCAATATAATCAAGGAGGTGTCTATGCGTCATGTCGTGGTGATTGGGGCGGGTATTACTGGGGTAACCACAGCGTATGAGCTTGTTTTGGCAGGCTATCAGGTGACTGTGGTAGATCGACATCTCTATCCGGCCATGGAGACATCTTTTGCCAATGGCGGCCAGCTTTCGGCCTGTAATGCCGAAGTATGGAACCAGAAAGCCACGGTACTCAAAGGTATCAAATGGATGTCTCAAAAAACTGCACCACTTTTGCTCAATCCTTCTTTTAGTGTGCATAAATATAGTTGGCTCATGGAATTTTTGGGAAATATCAAACATTATGAAGCCAATACCCGAGAGACTGTACGTTTGGCTTTATTGGCCAGAGCACGTTTGTATGAAATTGCCCAAACAGAACAGATTGATTTTGACCTGGAAAAACGCGGCATTTTACATTTTTATCATAACAAGACGGATTACGATGTCGCGATCAAGGTCAATGACCTGTTGTGTAGCGGCGGACTGGAGCGCAATGCCATTTCCAATGCGGAAATCAAGCAGATCGAACCTGCATTAACAGGCGATTACTATGCCGGATTTTACTGCCAGAGCGATGCGACCGGAGATATTCATAAATTCAGTACAGGACTGGCCAAAGCTTGCATGCAAAAAGGCGTGAAATTTGAATTTGGCCAAGATGTCTTTGCCGTCGATCATCAGGCTCAACATATTCGGGTGAAATGCAAACCCAGTACTGAAAATGTACATCATTCTACAGATGACATTCTGGAAATTAATGCAGATGCCATTGTAGTGTGTGCGGGTGTGGGCAGTTATCAATTGGCCGAGATTTTAGGGGAACGAGTCAATGTTTATCCGGTCAAAGGCTATTCAATTACCGTGCAGCTGAATGATGAACAGAGCCAAAACAATGCACCATGGGTCAGCTTGCTGGATGAAAGTGCCAAAATTGTCTTGTCACGTCTGGGTAAGGATCGTTTACGAGTCGCAGGAACCGCCGAGTTTAATGGCTATAACCGGGATATTCGTGCAGACCGGATTCAACCACTGATTGACTGGAGCAATCGTAACTTTGATCTGTGTACCGAGCATGTCGTACCTTGGGCAGGTTTACGCCCGATGATGCCAAATATGATGCCTGTGGTGCGCCGTGGTCAACATGAGCGGGTATTTTATAATACCGGCCATGGTCATCTGGGCTGGACCTTGTCGGCTGCAACGGCTGCACTGATTAGCAAGGAAATTGCTCAATACTATCCTGTTTAAATTGATGGCCCGCATGTGGGCTATTTTTTACATCAAATTTCTCATTTTATATAAGGTTAAGTTTTTAATATTTTTTAAATTGAATCAATCATATAAGCGATAAATCCCAGTAAAACGTTCACAACCTTTTTGTTGAGTGTTGACGGCTAGAATTGCTTTACTATAGTTAAACTCATAGCGGCAGTCATTTTCATTATCCATGATCTGTTCTTTTGCTGCAGGCGTGGTATAGGCTAAAAATGGAACAGTCTGCGTTTCGGCCCGGTTATTGGGATTGCGATAGGCCAGACCTTCAATCTTGATGCGGTCTTTAGTCAGTTGATGAATCTTGATATGCACAGGCTGTTTGGCCATTTGTCCCTGCTCGAACTTAATATAATGCTGAGTTAGGCTTTGATTCAGTGAAATATAGATATTTAAATCATCGAGGCGCCATTCAAACTGCTGTTTAAAACAATCTAGGGTTTTGCATTGCTGTAACCGATTTGCCCATAACTGTTGGGTGTCTTGCAATAAGCGAACGGGGGCATCAGTAATTAAAAAAGCGGTCAAGTATTGGTCAGCGAGTTTTTCCCGAGCTTCGGACAGCGCTACTGAGCAGACTTTATTCATGGCCGCTGTTTTTTTGCTGTCGTTGTTACACTCGAGTGGGTTCGCTGAACTACCCGCAGATATCATCCCCAGGCCGAGCATCAGGCCAATTATTTTCAACATATTTATATCAGTTTTCAGTAGCATGATCGCTTATACTTTCACTGTGTTACGCTTGGTCTAACTATAGCGAAATAGAAAGCAAGTGTACAAGATTTCAATGGGCTATTTCTAAAGGATGTATAAGGTGATCGCACAAATTCGTATTGGTCAGGGTCTGGATGTGCATGCATTTGAAGAAGGTGATTTTGTTACTTTGGCAGGCATTCAAATTCCGCATACGCACGGTCTGAAAGCACATTCGGATGGTGATGTGATTCTGCATGCACTATGTGATGCTTTGTTAGGTGCATTGGCGCTGGGAGATATTGGCCAGCATTTCCCGGATACAGATCCGAACTTTAAAGGTGCGGACAGCCGTGTATTGTTGAAGCATGTTTATCAGTTAATTCTGGATCGTGGCTATCAGCTGAACAATGCCGATATTACGGTCGCCTGTGAACGTCCGAAACTGGCCAAACACAATCTGGCAATGCGTCAAAGTATTGCGGATGTTTTGAGTGTCGATGTTACTCAAATCAGTATCAAAGCCACGACGACTGAACAGTTAGGTTTTACCGGTCGTCAGGAAGGCATCATGTGCATGGCAACCGTGCTATTGAGCCACAGCAAATAAGATCAGGCAAAATGATTCGGATTAATCAGGGATAATTCCAGTTCCTGAGTAGCTTTACGGCCTTGTAGTTGCAGGGCAACCGCATGCATGAGACCGGTCCAGGTTTCATTCGGTTCCCAGATTTGATGCAAATGCTCATGCGCCGTAGGCAAATCTATATCCATATAGTATTGACGATATAAATACATCAAACAGCTGACATGATAGTTTTGCAAACAATGCACCCAGACCATTTGCTCTTTCACCAGGTGATCGATCAGGTCCAGTACCAGCAGGCATTGATTGTCTGAAGGCGTTTCCCAGGAAATCGGAACCTGAATATAGTTCAGTCCCAGCTCAAGGCAAATTTTATCTTCATGTGATAGATACTGTTCGCTATCGGTTAATGCCACATTGATGACCGTAGACACACCATATTCTTTCATTAGCTGTAACTGGGCAGTGGTCGGTTGACCAGAGCTAAACAGATGTTCGTGTATGAACTGAAAATTCTCAATCTGGCTTAATGCCGTTTCAATATCATTCATCAGATAAATTTTCCTTATTCTAGAAATGCAAACGCCATCTTGGCGATGGCGTTGGTCAGATCATTTAACGATTAGCTAAAGTATCTTTTAATGCCTCATGCATGTCGAGTAAGACTTTTTCAGTCGTTTCCCAGTCGATACAGCCATCAGTGACTGATTGGCCATACTCCATATCACAAAGGTTCGTAGGAATGTCCTGACGACCGCCTTTAAGATGACTTTCTACCATAATACCAACAATTGACTTGTTTCCATCAAGAATTTGTTCGGAAATATTTTTGAGTACAAGCGGTTGCAGGTACGGGTCTTTGTTTGAGTTGGCATGGCTGGCATCAATCATGATTTTGGTGCTGACTTTGGCCTTGGCTAATGCGGCTTCCGCATCTGCGACCGAGCCGGCATCATAGTTAGGCTTGCCATTACCGCCACGCAGTACCACGTGGGCATACGGGTTGCCTGAAGTACGGATCACAGCGACCTGACCTTGATCATTTAGACCCAGGAAGCTATGACCATGTCTCACTGATTGCATCGCATTGGTGGCAACAGTCAAACCGCCATCAGTCCCATTTTTAAAACCGACCGGTGACGAAAGGCCTGAAGACATTTCACGGTGGGTTTGGCTCTCGGTAGTACGTGCACCGATGGCTGACCATGAAATCAGGTCTTGGTAATATTGCGGCGAGTTCGGATCAAGTGCTTCTGTGGCACATGGCAGACCCATTTCATTCAGTTCAAGCAACAGCTTGCGACCGATACGCAGACCTTTTTCGATATTGAATGAATCATTCATATCCGGATCATTGATCAGGCCTTTCCAGCCTACTGTGGTACGTGGTTTTTCAAAATAAACCCGCATCACGATGTATAAGCTGTCTTTAACTTTTTCGCTTAACGCTTTTAAGCGTTCAGCATATTCGTGTGCAGCCGCAGGATCATGAATAGAACAGGGGCCGATGACAACGAACAGGCGTTTGTCTTCACCATCCAGGATTTTACGAATCGTTTCACGACCATGCAGTACGGTTTGATAAGCAGTTTCAGTCAAAGGTAATTCTGCTTTAAGCTCAGCAGGGGTTACCAAAGGAATCATGCTGTGGATATTCACGTCATCAATATCTGATGCTGAAATGGGATTTGACTGTTGTGTATTCATTGCCGTCACTGGTTCGATCATACAAAAGGTTGTTTAATAGCCCGAATATAACATGAATGATGCGTCACTTTGTTATAAAAAAGATGAATACTTCTTTGAAAAAAAAGTGATGAATCGCATAGTTAAATTAAACGGACTGGGAATTCTGGCTCATGACGACCATCGCTGTTTCGGCAGGTTGAGCCGGTTTTGATTTTACAGGGTTAAGCATGAAATTCAGGCCGAGCCCAAATAAGGTAATGCCTAAAATTTTGCGAATCAGTTTTTCTGGCATCCGTGAACTGAGTAAAGTGCCGACAATAATCGCTGGAATAGAACCCACCAATAACCACATGAGCAGCATGAAATCGACATTGCCTGATGACATATGCCCCAAGCCTGCAACCAGCGTCAGTAACACCGCATGCACCACGTCTGAGCCAATGATACGAATCATCGGCAGATTCGGGAACATCACCACTAAAGCCATGATGCCAAATGCGCCGGCCCCCACTGAAGAGAGGGTGACAAAGATGCCCAAGATAACGCCCATAATCATGATAGCGATGCGCTTTTCTTTGGCTTGCAGTTTTACTTTTTCCAGATCCTGCGTCATATCTGGCAGTTCTTGTTTTCGGTATTTGTTGAAAAGATTTTCGATCTGGGTGCGAAACAGAATAGACAAGCCGGTAATGGTCAGCATAAAGCCCAATACCATGGTCAGGACAGCCTTATAATGCGTTGATTGGCTTAAATAGTTGTCGAGTACCCAATGCGTTGCAAAAGACGCTGGAATACTGCCCACTGCCAGCCAGATCACAATTGGCCAGACAATATTCATTTTTTTGGCATGCACAAAAGAACCGCAGAATTTTGAAATCGCGGCATAGAGCAGATCAGTACCAATTGCAATGTGGGGTTCAATCCGGAATAGGCTGATCAGAATGGGTGTCATCAATGAGCCACCACCGACACCGGTTACTCCAACACAAAAACCTACCAACACACCTGCTAAAATAAACTCAATCGGACCAAACATGCATATATGCCAAAATCAAAAAACGTGGATATCTTATGACTTTTGGATATAAGTCGTTGTCTTGATTATTGATTTACTTATGCATAAAAAAGATAAAGCACTGGGCTTAAAATTAAATGAAGTTTCATGTTCATCCTCGCTATAGAAAATAACGTGAAAGACCGGTCACTTATTTTAAAGGACACTTTGATCTGCCTGAAAATGAAGATGAATCAGGAAAACCACTTCAATAGAAAAAATCATCAGGGAAGATTAAGAGTAGGCTAAGTAATTCTAAAGCATACCTTTCTTAAAATATAAGATGCTCACTGCTTATTCAGGCATAAACCCAGCTTTATGTTAGAATTACGATTAAATACAGTTCAATACGGATCTGAGAGGGAACTCACTTGCTAAATCGAAAACTAAAAATTGGAATCGTGGTCGGTGAGGTCTCTGGAGATACGCTTGGCGCAAAGTTGATTCGCTGTTTTCGTGAGCAAGGGATTGATGCCGAATTTGAAGGCATCGGTGGTCCACAAATGATCGCAGAAGGCTTTAAAAGCTATTATCCGATGGATGTTTTATCGGTGATGGGCATTGTTGAAGTTCTCAAGGATATTAAAAAACTCTTTGCTGTACGTGATGGGCTGGTCGAAACTTGGACTAAAAACCCTGTCGATATTTTTATTGGTATAGATGCACCTGATTTTAACCTGCGCCTGTCGAAAACCATTAAACAAAAACAGTTGCCGATGAAGACCGTGCAATATGTCAGTCCTTCGGTCTGGGCATGGCGTCAGGGACGTGTGCATGGTATTAAGGCCAACATTGATCTGGTGCTGTGTTTATTCCCATTCGAAAAAACCTTCTTTAAAAAATGGGATGTGCCAGCCGCTTTTGTGGGTCATCCTCTGGCCAGTCAGTTGCCGCTTGAAAATCCGATTATCGATGCTAAACAAGAACTGAATCTTGATCCGAATCAGAAGCATATTGCACTATTACCGGGAAGTCGCCGCGGTGAGATTGAACGTTTGGGGCCTTTGGTTCTGGATGCAGCCAAGATTCTGCATCAGAAATATCCTGACTATACTTTCCTGATTCCGGCAATTAATGAGGCACGCAAGCAGCAGATAGAACGCTTGCTGGCGACTTATCCTGAAAGTCTAAAGGTTCAAATCCGCTTGCTGGAAAACAGCGGTACCGAGTCAAAAATCGGCCGTCAGGTCATGAATGCATCCAATATTATTGCGCTGGCGTCAGGTACTGCGACATTGGAAGCGATGTTATTACATCGTCCGATGGTGACTTTCTATAAACTGAATTGGTTGACTTATCATGTGGTGAAATTTCTCATCAAAATTCCTTATTATTCGCTACCAAATATCATTGCCGGCAAAAAAGTCATTCAGGAGTTGATTCAAGCCGATGCTACGCCTGAAAAGCTGGCGGCTGAAATTGAAAAACTGATGAATGTTGAAACTGCACAAATCCAGGTGATGCAGCATATCACCATGCATAAGCAGCTATTGTCTGGTAATAGCGAAGACCCGGTCAAAGCCGTGCTCGCGCTAATCCAGTAATTTGACATTATTCTTCTGACAATTCAGCCGGTACTGAGTGGGCGTCTGTTCAAACTGTTTTTTAAAACTTTGACTGAAGGCTGTCTCGGATGAATAACCGACCAAATAAGCAATTTGCTGAATGCTGAATCCGCTATTTCGCAAATATTGTGCCGCCAGTCGCAGGCGATGCTGTTGTAAATAAGCCAGTGGCGGCTCACCAACAATCTGGGTAAAGAGCTGGGCAAATTTGGAACGTGACATATGACATTGCTCAGCCAGACTTTCTACGGTCCAGAACTGCTCAGGTTTGCCATGAATTGCAGCGAGTGCATTGGACAGTTCTGGATGCGAGAGCGCATTCAGCCAGCTCGAGGCATTTTCCAGATTTAAAATATAATCCCGCACACATTCAATCAGTAAAATACTGACCAGATGATCCAGAATCTTGTCACGTCCCGGCCGCATCTGCTGGGTTTCCAGCGCCAGAAACTGCAAACCGACCTGTAACCATTCCGGTGCGGTGTCGCCCAGAATATGCTGAATATGCAGGTATTTAGGTAAGGCACTCAAAAGAGGTTTGGCCATCTGCATATCCAGACTGGAACGAAGGGTGAGCATGAAGCTGTGTGCTGCTGAACTCTCCCGATTAAGATCAACACATTGCTGTGCATGGGTCTGAAAATAAGCATTAATTGAACGATGTTCAGAAAAATCGGCACTGCCGGGGCAAGAAATGCGATGGGCAGAACCGGCGGGTAAGAGTACCAGATCACCTTGTTGCAGCTCGAGCAGATCACCGTTGGCGAACTTTAATTGTGCCTGTCCTTGTAACAGGATATAAGCCAGCATAAAAGGCTCATGCTGATAGTCAAAGCCGCCCGGATGAAACACATTCAGATAAAGATATTCAGATTTTGCCAGATGAATATCATCAAAAATTTTACTCAAAGCATCCATGCCTAACTCTATTCTTCTATTTATTTCATTTAATCGACTATAAATTTTTTAACTTTGTGATTTTAGGCCAGAATTTGGCTGCATGTGCCAAAGACGCTGACATAGGTTTTCTGGACGTTGAATACTGTTCGCTGTTGCTGAAATATTCAACTATAAGTGCAGAGTAACATAAAAAGGAAGCTCGCAATGAATGCCCCTGCACAAATCCAGAAAGCGCAGTTTACGCAGGAAGCGTCAGCACTAAAAGGTGTAAAGCTGGATAAAAAACGTTTTGGCTGGTTGCTCAGCCCAGGTTTGCCTGTGATCGGAATGGGAATTTTGGCCGGTTATCATTTTGGCCCCAAAGCGACTAAAAAACTCTTTGCTTTGGGCGGGCCTTTATTATTGCATGTGATTATTCCGACTCTGGATGCCCTGATTGGCGATGATGCCAACAATCCGAATGACGAACAGATTCAGGCGCTGGTCAAAGATCCGTATTATAACCGGATTGTAAAAGCCTTTATTCCCTTGCAAATGGCAGCTAATGCTTTTGCCGGCTATGTGGTGACACGTCCAAATGTATCGATACTGGATCAGCTCTTATTGGGAGTTTCCATGGGTGCGATTAACGGCATTGCGGTCAATACGGCACATGAACTGAGTCATCGTCCGCAGAAAAAAGACCATTACTGGTCGCATGCCAGCCTGATGCCTTTGGCCTATAATCATTTCCGTATTGAACATCCTTATGGGCATCATAAACGGGTGGCAACGCCAGAAGATCCGGCATCTTCACAAATGGGCGAGTCTTTTTACCGTTTCTGGCCACGCACTGTGTTTGGCGGATTAAAGTCAGCGATCCAGATTGAAAAGAAACGTCTGGAACGTAAAGGATTGAAATTTTTGAGCAAGGAAAATGAACTGTTTCATGGCTGGGCGATGAGTGCAGGCTACCATGCCTTGATGCTAAGTGCTTATGGTAAAAAGCTCATTCCTTATACATTGACTCAGGCCTTTTATGGGGTAACTCTGTTTGAAATCGTCAATTATATTGAACATTATGGTTTGAAACGCACAGAAAAAGATGATGGCAGTTATGAACGGACCTTGCCTGAACATAGCTGGAATAATAACAATATTGTGACCAATCTGTTTTTGTACCAGTTGCAGCGTCATTCAGACCATCATGCCTTTCCAAGTCGCCCATTTCAGGCACTGCGACATTTTGATGAAGCACCCGAATTACCCAGTGGTTATGCCACCATGTTGATTCCGGCTTTAATTCCGCCGTTATGGTACAAAATGATGGACCAACGGGTCTATCAGCATTATCAGGGTGACCTGACTAAGGCCAATATTCATCCAGGCAAACGTGAGAAAATTTTTAAAAAGTTTGGACTTATTTTAAGTACTGAAGTATAAGTCTAGTTTTAAATAAAAAATGCGCTTCTTACAGCTAATGCCAGTCAGTTAAGAAATTGACTGGCATTTTCTTTTTCAAATTCATGATTATATCTGATAGATAAAAAAGTCATCCGCAACTGTTTGAGGCAGGACTACATTTAAAAATGATTGTTTCTGCGACAAATTTACTAGTCGATGGTGGCTGACGAGTTTTGCGGTGAGGAGTGTTGCTCCGCAAGATGCCCTCCTTGCGAAGCTTCGCTTCTCATTTGGGCGAAACCAAAGTAACAAATAATTTACAAGAATTTGATTTATAACATTAATACTCCGCCTTGAATGACTAAAAATTAAAGAGTCTGTTTCTAAACTCCTTAACTGATCAGCATTACTTCTTACAGCGCATTTTTTATTTAGCTATGAACCTTAAAACCAGTCAGCTTGCATATTCCTGCAGCTATCATCAAAGTTCATCAGT
Organism: Acinetobacter sp. F9; assembly: GCF_019195275.1. Lineage (NCBI taxonomy): Bacteria > Pseudomonadati > Pseudomonadota > Gammaproteobacteria > Moraxellales > Moraxellaceae > Acinetobacter > Acinetobacter sp. F9. The sequence continues at coordinate 395,648 of NZ_CP078068.1, read as the reverse complement.
AACTTGGCCTGATGTTCAATTTCAGGCAATTCCCAGCGGATAAAATATTGGGCTGCCTGAAACTTGCCCGCCAAAAAGTCCTGATCTTCTTTTTGATCGGAATTGCCAAATTTAAGTTGTGCCTGCTGCGCCATGTCTAAGCAGAGCCAGGCAATCATGGTTTTTCCCATCATGTCTAAATAAAGCCCAGAGTTGGCTAATGCTTCATTGATTTGGTCTTGATGCAAAGCCTGACCTAAAACCTGGGTGGTTTTTTGCACGGTAGCCAGATGCTGTTGAAAGCTTTCTGCCAGTGCGACTAACTTGGGATTCTGAATCTCAGACAACGTATGCTGGATGCGTTGCATCAACAGGCTGAGTCCCTTGCCATTGTGCTGCCAGAGTTTACGCCCAAGCAAATCCAGGGACTGAATGCCATACGTGCCTTCATGAATCGGATTGAGGCGGTTATCGCGGTAGCATTGTTCGACCGGATAATCACGGGTATAACCCGCGCCGCCCAAAACCTGAATCGCCAGATCATTGGCTTTTGGGCCATACGCTGAAGGGAAGGACTTGACCACTGGAGTGATCAGATCAAGCAAGAGGGCACTGTCCTCATCATGTGCTGCCTGATGTTCATCTATCAGACGCGCCGCAAATAAACACAGGGCCAGTGATCCTTCGACATAAGCTTTTTGTGCCAGCAGCATACGTTTTACATCACTATGCTCGATAATATTGACGGGTTTGGAATCAGGCGATTTGTCATGTGCAAGACGACCTTGCGGACGGTTTTTGGCATAGTTTAAGGACTCCAGATAACCGCGATAGCCAATCATGGCTGCGCCGAGGCCTACGCCAACACGCGCTTCATTCATCATTTTAAACATGTATTTTAAGCCATGACCTGCTTCACCAATCAAATAGCCTAAGCAAGCATCATTTTCGCCAAAGCTTAAAACCGTTGAAGTTGTTCCTCTATAACCCATTTTATGCAGTAAACCAGCCAGCTGTACATCATTGGATTCACCTATAGAGCCATCTGGATTGGTTTTAAATTTCGGCACAATGAACAGGGAAATACCCTTGACCCCTTGCGGTGCATCCTGAATCCGCGCCAGAACCAGATGAATAATGTTTTCGGTAATATCCTGATCACCACCAGAAATAAACATTTTCTGGCCTTTAATGTTATAGGTTCCATCTGCCTGAGGAATAGCTTTGGTCGTTAGATCACCCAGAGAAGAACCGACATTCGGCTCGGTCATGGCCATAGTGCCGGCAAAGCGGCCGCTCAACATATGCGGTAAAAACAGCTGTTTTTGTTCTGGTGAGGTAAAGGCCTGAATCAGATTCGCCGCCGCCGCAGTCAGAAAAGAATAGGCAACAGTTGAAGGATTGGCTGACATAAAATAGGCATTGCAGGCCATATTCAATAAAGTCGGGAGTTGCATACCGCCATGTTCATAATCATGCTGGGCACAGAGCAGGCCGGCCTCGGCAAACTGCTGCCACGCCGTTTTGACTTCAGCAATGGTTTTGACCTGCTTCCCATCAAAGCTCGGTTCATGCTGATCGGCTTTGGCATTATGCGGGGCAAAGTAATCGGTCGCGATACCCTTGGCTGTATCTAAAATACTGTCAAAGGTATTTTTATCATGCTCCTGATAACGTTCCAGTTTTGTCAGAGCTTCAAGTTTGAAGACATCATAAAGTAGAAAATTAAGATCTTTATCATTTATTAGCTGGGTCACGGTACTGTCCTGAATGTAAAATCCTTGAGATAGCGCCAAGACTAACAGTTGCTTTTATTCAGCAGGATTGTCAATAATGACATCAAACAGGTAAAAAATGACAATGAGATCAAGATGCAGCGAGTTGTAGTTTTGGGTTTTGATGGCGCTCTGGCTTCTGCCATTACCGGTGTCGTCGATTTATTTGCCATGGCCGGTGTGAGCTGGAACCGCATTCAGCAGCAGGATGTACAGCGCCTGTTTAAAGTCAGTATTGCCAGTCCGGATGGACAACCGATTCGTTGTATTAATGGTCTGGAATTACAGGCACATTGTTCCTATCAAGAGATTCAAACTGCAGATATTGTGGTGGTGCCAACCATAGCTGCACCGATTCAGGATGTATTGCAACAAAACCCTGAGCTGATCCGGTTTCTAAAATCTGCTCATGCAGATTCGACCTTAATTGCTGGAAATTGCACCGGAAATTTCTTTCTGGCAGAAGCCGGTATTTTAGATAATCGCGTGGCAACGACGCATTGGGGCTTTCAAGATATTTTCCGGACGCATTATCCGCAGGTCAAATTGAATGCCGATCTGATGATTAGCCGCGACCAGAATATCTATTGCGCGGGTGGTGGCCTGGCCTGGTTCGACTTAGGTTTGCATCTGATTGAACGTTTTTATGGCTTTGAGGTGGCCATGCAATCGGCCAAATCTTTTGTGATTGATTATCGACGCGATAGCCAGCTGTCTTATTCCTTACTCAAGATTGGACAACCGCATCATGATGAACTGGTGCAAAATGTCCAGAACTGGCTGGAGCAGCATTTTCATGAGTCTTTTAGCTTGGATGATATTGCAACACGTTTTAATGTCACCACGCGTACCTTGATTCGCCATTTTAAACAGGCACTGGACTTGCCGCCAAATCAGTATCTGCAAGCGATCCGAATTGAAGCTGCACGCAAACGTCTGGAAGAAACCGATCAGGCGGTGGATGTGATCATGCAAAATATTGGTTATCAGGACCCAAGTTCATTTCGCCGTTTATTTCATAGAAAAACTGGCTTGACGCCGTTGGAATATCGGCGCCGCTTTAGCCGTCGCTTTTAGAAGTGTTTAATAAGAAGGTTGTATTTCCCCCGCTTTACGGCCATGCAACAGGTAATACCAGATCAGACAGCTGATGGTCAGTACAGCAGAGTACAGGTAAAGTTGACGATAACCGATCTGATCCAGAAGCATGCCGAGGAAATAAGGTCCAAAACCCAAACCTGCATCTAGCGCAATAAAGAAGGTTGAAGTCGCCAGCCCCATACGCTGCAAACTGGTACTTTTTACCGCAATGGTCTGACAGACGGACTGGAGATTACCAAAGCCAAAACCAAGCAGTGCGGCGCTGGCCAATAACATCGTAGCATTATGGGCCTGACTGAGTAATAAAATTCCTAAGGCCATAATCACAATGGCCGGATAGATGATGATGTTTTCACCTTTACGATCCATTAGCGGGCCGGTAAATGGACGTGAAAGCAAAATCGCAATGGCATACATCAGAAAGAAAAAAGAAGCCGTTTCGACTAAATTAATCTCTTTGGCATAGAAATGAATAAAAGATAAGACGCCGGAATAGCAGGTTGCCACAATCAGAACAATCATCGAAATCGGCAAAGCCTTGGGTTCAATATATTGCGCCAGTCTGCTAGATGATTGATTTTCTATATGATTGACTGGATTCGTTATTTTAATCTGTGGCGGCTGAATAAACAGGCTGCAAATCAGGCAGCTGAGTGCGACTACACTGGTAAAAACAAAAATCACCTGATAGTTAAAATTTGACATTAGCCAGATGCCTAAGAAGGGGCCAATCGCTGTGCCAAGTGTGCTGCTCATACTAAAATAACCAATGCCTTCACCACGTCGAGTCGCAGGAATGGTCTGGGCAATCACGGTGCCTAATACCGTTGAGGCCACACCCATCATAAAACCGTGCATCAGACGGATGCCCAGTAAAATTTCCAGCTTGGCCGGAATCAGATAGAGGCCAGAAAAAAGCAGAAAACCTGTCAGACCGGCCACAAGCGTAATTTTTAGGCCCAAACGGTTTAGCAGTTTCCCGATAATAAGACGGCCGAATAAGGTACCGACAATAAACAAGCCAGAAACCAGCCCTGCCTGTGCCGTGGTTGCACCTAATTCTGCTACCGAGTAGCCGACAATCACAATCACCAGCAAATAAAACACCAGCACCAACTGGAAATTCACCAGACTGATCAAAATAAAATTGGGAGTCCATAAAGGCGTTTGTTCTTGGCTCATTAAAGTCGATCCTGCGAAGCGGGTTGTAACTGCTGAATGAGCTGCATCAAGATATTTTTACTACTTTCAATATCATCTGAGGCAATTTGCTCAAGCAACTGCTTTTCAAATGCCTCAATCTGTGTGGAACCCAGGGCAAAAGTCTCGACTCCTTGCTCACTCAGTGTGAATAGCTTCTGACGCTTGTCTGCAGTTTCGAGTTGGCTAATTAGACCGAGTTCCACTAAATTCTGGATACGTTTACTGATGCTGGGTTTAGATACGTTCAAATAATGAGAAATATTCATCAGGGTACATTGCTGATGCGTCTGAATCACATACAGCACTTGCCATAAGGAATAATTTAACTGTGAAGATAATAAAATCGTATTGATTTCATCACTGAGTAACCGTGCACAACGTAATAACAAGGCGCGAAATGGAAGAGAGGCAGAAGGCATATAGTTAACCTGGCTAACTAATTTAGAGCCAATTTACGCCTATTTTTTGGATTACACAAGTGGTCACCGTTCAATTAAATATTCACTTGCATATTTAATTAAATAGCGCTTACACATTGTTAACTTGAGTAAAAAATAACCGACAAAAGTCTACATATTGCCAAGCCAAATTAAGCCTAAGCTAAGACCAAGAAAAAACACTTCACTAATAAATCTAAGCAAGGCTCCTACAAATAATTATATATAGGTGAAATGTATGACCCTGGGTTTAACCGCATTAGAGTTAGCGCGAATACAATTCGCCTTTACTGTCTCTTTTCATATTATTTTTCCTGCAATCTCAATCGGATTGGCCAGCTTTTTGGCGATTCTGGAATGGCGCTGGCTCAAAACCCAAGACCCGATTTATCGGGATCTGTTTAAGTTTTGGGTGAAAATCTTCGCTGTAGCATTTGGGATGGGCGTGGTCTCTGGCGTGGTCATGAGCTATCAGTTCGGCACCAACTGGAGTGAATTCTCCCGGATTGCAGGTGGCGTGACTGGCCCATTACTGGCCTATGAAGTTCTTACCGCCTTTTTTCTGGAAGCGGGCTTTTTGGGAATTATGCTCTTCGGCTGGGGACGGGTGGGGCCACGTGCACACTTTTTCTCGACCTTGATGGTCGCGGTAGGCACCTGTATCTCGATGTTCTGGATTTTATCCTCCAATAGCTGGATGCAAACGCCGCAAGGCTTTGCCATCGAAAATGGTCTGTTTGTCCCCAAAGACTGGATCGCCATCGTATTTAACCCGTCATTTCCCTACCGTTTGGCGCATATGGCCATTGCTGCCTTTTTGGTTTCTGCATTGCTGGTGGCAGCCACAGCAGCCTGGCATCTTATTCAGGGCCGTCGTGATGCCTTGGTCAAAACTTCATTTTCCATGGCAATGTGGCTGATTCTGGCACTTGCGCCGCTACAGGTTTTGGTGGGTGATGTACATGGTCTAAATACGCTTGAACATCAACCCGCCAAACTGGCGGCAATGGAAGGTCATTGGGAAACCAATCATGATGGCGGCATGCCTTTATATCTGTTTGGACTGCCAGATATGCAGGCTGAGGAAACCAAATATGCCATCGCCATTCCTAATCTGGGCAGCTTGATCCTGACACATTCCATGGACGGTACTGTCACCGGCTTAAAGGATTTTGTACCTGAAGACCGTCCTAATTCGGCAATCGTGTTCTGGAGTTTTCGGATCATGGTCGGGCTAGGAATGTTGATGCTACTGCTGGCAATCTGGGGGGCATGGTCACGTAAAAAAGGTCGCTTTTATGAATCCCGAGGATTACATCGGTTTGCCCTGATTATGGGGCCTTCCGGTTTTATTGCCATGCTGGCTGGGTGGTTTACGACGGAGGTTGGCCGTCAACCCTGGGTGGTCTATGGCATCATGCGTACCAAAGATGCCCTATCGCCGGTATCGGCAGAGCAGGTAGGCTTGACCCTGATTATCTTTGTCGTGGTCTACTGTGTGGTCTTTGGCGCCGGTATTTATTATATGTTGCGACTCATGCACAAAGGCCCGGAATTTATTCATTCTACACCCCCACATGAAATTGATAGTGACGTAATTCAGGCATCTCGCCGGCCATTGAGCAGTATTCGCGAGAGTATTGAGGATGGGGCCGATAATGCAGATCAGGAGAATAAAAAATGATTGATTTGTCATTGATTTGGGTGGTGATCATCGCCGTTGGTGTCCTGATCTATGTCATTCTGGATGGTTTTGATCTGGGCATTGGCATTCTATTTCCGTTTTTTCCGCATCAGGATGACCGTGATGTGATGATGAATACTGTTGCGCCTGTCTGGGATGGCAATGAAACCTGGATGGTATTGGGTGGCGCAGGTTTATTTGCAGCATTTCCGCTGGTCTATTCCACCGTATTATCTGCACTGTATATGCCGATCATCCTGATGGTGATTGCGCTGATCTTCCGTGGTGTTGCTTTTGAATTCCGTTTTAAGGCCAATCGCAGTAAACATTGGTGGGACAAAGCCTTTATTGGTGGTTCTGCGCTGACCAGCTTCCTGCAAGGGGTGATTTTAGGCGCTTATATTCAGGGAATTGAAACCCGAAATGGCATTTATGCGGGCGGCGGGCTGGACTGGTTGACACCATTTAGCCTGTTTACCGGTCTGAGTGTCATGGTGCTGTATGCTGCCTTAGGCTGTGGCTGGCTGATTTTTAGAACGGCCGATCAGTTACAAGACCGTATGTATCAGCTAATGCCAAAAATGATTATCGCCTTATTGATTATCCTGGGCGCTGTCAGTATTTATACGCCGCTGACTCATCCGCAGATTGCGGAACGCTGGTTTAGTCAGCCACAATTTATGTATCTCATGCCCGTGCCGATCTTAGTCCTGTTATTTACCTGGCTGGCTTTACGTGCCTGCAAACAACGTAAGGAACTTAGCCCATTCATGTACATGCTGGTGCTGGTTTTTCTGGCCTATACCGGATTTCTGATCAGTCTCTGGCCTTATATCATTCCACCGTCAGTGACCATCTGGGAGGCGGCAGCGCCAGAAAGTAGTCAATTATTTACCTTAATTGGTGCTTTATTACTTATTCCAATCATTCTGATTTATACCGGCGTGTCGTACTGGGTATTCCGCCATAAAGTGCGGGTCGGGGATGATGGCTATCATTAAGGAGCAACAATGAAAGGGAAGCAGATATTATGGTTTGTGGGCCTATGGATTTTAGGCTTCGTTACTCTGGCTTTAATTGCAGGCGCATTCAGGTTTTTTGTCCATCTGGCGTATTAATTTAAAAATTAAAAAGTGATCTGGCGAGCCGGATCACTTTTTAATAGCGAAGAGAAATCAGCAAAGATTAGGATTTTACCTGTTTTCGATACACACTTGGGCGTACAGGTCGGCTACTTTTCCAGAGTCCTTTTTTCTGTTTTTTGGCTTTGTTTTGCAAGTCCAGCATATAGCGTAAATGGTTTTTATCTTTAATATAATCTTCGTAGACCCATGCTGCGCCGCGTTTCACGATTTCTTCATTGATATTTTTACGATAGCGGTAAACGACGCCGACGCAGCGACCATAACGGTCAATATCTGTAATTTTCACGCGAACTATTTTGTTTTTCACCATGCTTTTAACTAGACGCTGTGACTCTTTGCCATAGCTTTGGCTGGATTCTGGCGCATCCACATAGGCAAAACGTAGTCTGGTTTCAGAACGTCTAATATTGAAACGGTAGCAGGTGAGGGTATCCCCATCGCTAACCGCCTTAACACGACACCAGTATTTCTGTCCTTTTTTAAAGGGACGAAATATATCCTTGAGGTAAATGGTGAGTTTGTGCAGCAAATAATAGGAAAAGCATAAGGCAAATAAACCCAGCACAATTTGCCAGGTGGGAGAAAGAGGCAACAAGCTAAAATCCAGATCATCAAAAGAAGCTGTAGAAGAACAACAGCAAGCAGATGCATGATTGTAGAGGAAAGCCCCAAGCACTAGAGTTCAAAAGCTAAACAGTCAGTGTTTCATTTTGTATTTATAAATAGCCTAAGCAATTTAGGTTGAGCCTGACATTTTAGGCTACAATACCAACCATTAGAATAGCCTAAGCAAAATTCATATCTACTTAAAATAGCCTAAGTAAAAATGTTATTAATTTCGCTTCGCAAAAATTGATGTCTCTTATTTTCCTGTAAATCTTTGTGCCAATACATTCCCATATTAATCTTAGGCAGTTGCACAGGCACTTCAAAAAAATTCAGAATTTTGGCTATCTGTAAATGTTCTAAGATATTGCGTGGCATAGTCAACATCGCTTGGGGATATTGCTCCAAAATTTGCAACGCAGTTGAATAATGCTGACAGCGTAAAAAAATCTGTCTTGAAAGCTGCTTACGGCTCAAATACAGATCTTCAATTAAGATACCTGTACGGCGAGATGATACGCCTATATGTGGGGAGGAAAGATAGGATTGTTCTGAAATTTTATTTTGCTGCGTACAGACGACAAATTCATCTTGTACTAAGGGTTCAAACTGAATTTTATCTCCCAGTTTTTGCTCAAGATCCATGACAAAATCGACCTGCTGCGCCGCCAGGTCAGCACTGATATTTTTACGATCCAGCTTGATGCTACTAAACTGAATATCCAGATTCATTTTCTGAAAATGTGCCACCAACTTTGGAAAAATCATTGGTTCAATTTCATCATGTACGGCAATTTTTAAACTTTGCACCATATTTGGTTGAAATTGTTGATGCTGAATAGAAATACTTTGAATCGTCATCAGGGCATTTTTAATGGCGGGATAAATCTGTTCAGCAAACGGCGTGGGTTGCATTTTTGCACCAAAACGTACGAACAGATCATCCTGCAACTGATTTCTGAGCCGCTGCAAAGCGTGACTGGCAGCAGATTGGGTGATACATAATCGCTGTGCTGCTTTAGAAATACTGTTCTGTTCAAAAATAGCGACAAAAAGTGGATATAAATTGATATCTATACGATGGAAAACACTCATATCCATCAGTGTTTTATTATGAATGCTATGCATGATGAGCTATGGATTAAAATCATTTTATTCATAATAGTTTTTAAGTTAAGGTCTTGTAAAGCAGAATACAAAATATCCAGAGGGAAATAGCCATGTTTGAGTTATCCGCACGCGCACAAGACTATGTTGAACGGACTAAAAAATTTATTAAAGATGAAATCGACGCCGTTGAAGCCGATTTTTGGCAGCAAGTGCATGAGTTAAATCAAGGCAGTGACTGGACCAAATGGCAATGGCCGACTGAACTGGAAACTTTAAAAGCCAAAGCCAAAGCAGCAGGGCTGTGGAATATGTTTCTGCCATGTCCTGAACTGGGCCAAGGTTTATCAGTCAATGAATATGCTCATATTGCCGAGCTTTCGGGCCGTAGCCTGATTGCACCGACCGTATTTAACTGTAATGCGCCAGACAGCGGCAATATGGAAGTCCTCTGGCGTTATGGCTCTGAAGAACAGAAACAGCAATGGCTTCTGCCATTACTTGAAGGCAAAATCCGTTCTGTATTTTGTATGACTGAACCGGCGGTGGCTTCTAGTGACGCGACCAATATGCAAGCAACGGCGGTCATCGAAGGCGATGAAATTGTTCTGAATGGCCGTAAATGGTGGTCATCAGGTCTGGGCGATCCTAATGCCAAAGTCATTATTTTTATGGCGCATACGCCAGATGAAAGCAAAGACCGTCATCATCAGCATTCCATGGTTCTGGTTCCTGTCGATACGGCGGGTGTGAAAATCGAAAGAATGTTATCGGTATTTGGCGACTATGATGCACCGCATGGTCATGGTGAAGTCAGTTTTGAAAATGTCCGCGTTCCAGTTGCCAGTTTTATTGGTGGTGCCGGTCAAGGCTTTGAAATTGCTCAAGGTCGTCTCGGGCCAGGCCGTATTCACCACTGTATGCGTTGTATCGGTGCTGCGGAAAAATCTTTGGAGCTGATGATTGACCGCGGTATGAGCCGGACTGCCTTTGGTAAAGAAATTTTAAAACTGGGTGGTAATCTGGAACGTGTTGCTGAAGCACGGGTCGCAATTGATCAGGCACGTCTTTTAACCTTGTATGCAGCCTATAAAATGGATACTTTAGGGAATATGGCGGCTTTGACTGAAATCTCGGCCATTAAAGTGGTTGCGCCAAGTGTATTAGAAAAAGTAGTGGACATGGCCATACAAATTCACGGTGGTGCTGGTGTCTCCCGTGATACGCCACTCACCGGATTCTTTGCTCAGGCACGTGCCCTACGTTTGGCGGATGGACCAGATGAAGTGCATAAAGGTATGATCGCAAAACTGGAACTGGCTAAACGTGGTTACAGTACACGCCATAAAAAATAAGCTTAAACACGATATAAAGTTTGAAGACATTTGAAAAAGAATTGAAGGAAAAATTATGGCAGTTATTGATGTCGGTGGATCGGTTCGTGCAGGTGAGGAACTGGATGTTCAGGCTGTAGGAAACTGGCTGATTGGGCAGGGAGTTCAACTTGAAGGTCCGGTCGAAGTTACTCAATATTCGGGTGGCGCATCGAACTGGACTTATCGTCTGAAATATACCAATGCCGATCTAATTCTGCGTCGTCCACCCAAAGGTACCAAAGCCAAATCTGCCCACGACATGGCCCGTGAATTTAAGGTTCAGCACGCACTTTCCGAGTTTTATCCGGTATTACCAGAGATGGTGGCACTTTGTCAGGATGAATCCGTGATTGGCTGCGACTTCTATGTGATGAAACGCATTGAAGGCATTATTCCACGCGCCAATTTACCCAGAGAACTGAATTTTAATGAAGCTCAGGTACGTGAACTGTGTATTAACGTCATTGATAAGCTGATTGAGTTGCATCAGGTGCCTTATGTGGGTACTGAACTGGAGAAATTAGGCAAAGGCGAGGGCTATTGTCATCGTCAGGTAGATGGTTGGGATGCACGTTATGCCAAAGCCAAGACCTTGAATGTGCCATCTTTCAGATATGTCCGTCAGTGGCTTAAAGACAATACCCCAGTGGATGCTAAAACCTGTCTGATTCACAATGACTGGCGTTTTGATAATGTCATTTTAGATCCAAACGATCCGACTCAAGTCATTGGCGTTCTGGATTGGGAAATGGCGACACTCGGTGATCCATTGATGGATCTGGGTTCAGCTTTGGCTTACTGGGTTGAAGATACGGATAATGCAATTTTTAAAGCCACACGTCGTCAACCCACCAACTTAAAAGGCATGTTTAGCCGTAAAGAAGTGGTGGATTATTATCTGGAAAAAACCGGATTAACCCCTGAAAACTGGACCTTCTATGAAGTCTTTGGAATTTTCCGTTTAGCGGTGATCGCGCAGCAAATTTATTATCGCTATTATCATAAACAGACCAATAATCCAGCATTTAAGGATTTCTGGATTGTGATTCATGCCTTGCATATTCGTGCCTTAAAACTGATTGGCCGCCAGAAAATTGAGGCCAATGATATTGCACAGAAATATATGACCAAATTTAAGGAGTTCATGCCGAAATGACGACGATTTATTTAATCCGCCATGGACAGGCGTCTTTCGGTGCAGAAAGCTATGACAAACTTTCTCCAAATGGTGAATTACAAGCCAAATTATTGGGCCGCTATTTTGATGAAATTTTAAAAGAAGCACCTTATGTGGTGGCAGGCTCCATGCAGCGTCATCAACAAACGGCGCAATTGGCCTTGGCTGAATGTTTTCCTGAAAGTGAGCCAGTTACAGATTCAGCTTGGAACGAATTTAATCATCAACAAGTCTTTGCTCAATATGAGCCACGCTTTAATCAGCCAGAACTGCTGAAAGAAGATGTATCGCAGCATGCCAATCCACGCGCCTATTTAAGTAAAATTTTTGAAGGTGCAATTGAGCGCTGGACTGGCGGTGACTATCACCATGAATATGAAGAATCCTGGCCAGATTTCAAACATCGGGTGGAAACGGCATTGCAGCATTTGTGTGATGATCTGGCTGAAAAGAAACCGCGCTATGCTGTAGTGTTTACGTCGGGCGGAGTCATTTCGGTTGCTGCGGGCAAAATTCTCGGTTTGTCTCCGAATAAAACTTTTGCTTTAAACTGGGCAATTACCAATACCAGCATGACCACGCTACGTCTGGTAGGCAACCAACCCCAGCTATTAAGCCTAAATGAACATCATTATATTAAAGCGCAACGTCCGGATTTATTGACCTGGATTTAAATCTATATTGCAAATCTGATTGCTTAGAAAAATAAAGGAATAAGGTAAAACACATGGCAAAAACAATTTTAATTACTGGTGCAAGTTCAGGAATTGGTGCAGGTATGGCACGCGAATTTGTTCAGAAAGGCTATAACCTGGCCATCTGCGCGCGTCGCCTGGATCGTTTGGAAATACTTAAACAAGAGTTGGAGAGTCAATACGGCATTCAAGTAATTGCTAAAACTTTAGATGTCACTAATTATGATCAGGTCTTTGACGTATTTCGTGCTTTTAAACAAGATTTTGGCACGATTGACCGAGTGATTGTCAATGCCGGAGTCGGTGAAGGCCGTCGTATTGGCAAGGGCAACTTTGCCATTAATAAGGCCACAGTTGAAACCAATTTCATTTCGGCCTTGGCACAATGTGAAGCAGCAGTAGAGATTTTCCGGGCGCAAAATTCAGGCCATCTGGTCATGATTTCTTCAATGAGTGCCATGCGCGGTATGCCTAAACATTTAACCGCTTATGGTGCAAGTAAGGCAGGTGTTGCACATCTGGCCGAAGGGATTCGTGCCGAACTGATTGATACACCAATCAAAGTCACCACAATTTTCCCGGGCTATATTCGTACCGAACTTAATGAAGGCGCCAAGAAACTGCCATTTGAAGTGGATGAAAAAACCGGATCGCGTTTACTTGCTGCTGAAATTGAAAAAGCGCCAGTAAAGGCTTATGTGCCAAAATGGCCATGGCTGCCATTGGGTCTGGCGATGAAAATATTGCCGCTGAAATTGGTGAATAAATTAGGCTAAGGTTTAAAATCTAAAAGCTCCATAAGGGGCTTTTTACTTTTCTAGAACTTCAGAACTTTTTTTGCTGGTAATTTCACTTGAAAAAATTGCTTTGCAAAGTCAACGCTAATGCTAGCGTTAGCAAAGTTGCAGATAAAAATGTGCCAAATACATGCACTATCCTGTGTAAAGAAAACAAAGCTCGTTAATTCGATTAATCAGGATCAGGTAGTTTGATAAGCTTTTAATAATGAAATATTTATTATTTCAAGGCAAACCAAGTTTAATTAATATAGAGATAAATTGCTGTTAAAAAACAGATTTTTTAGAGACTGAATCTCATAAAAAATTACGCATGACCTCCCTGTATTTTTATTCATCTTAGAAAAAGTGCCAAAATTGTCCAAAACTTGGACATACTCGCTCGGACAGTCAAAAGATCACTTCTCTTTTTTTTAATTTCCTTTAATGTGCAACTGTCCAGAAATTAAAGGTTCTCTATATGTCTACATCTTCAGAGATGACAGACCAGCAGCGTATCTCCAAAGTTAGAACTGTGGTGACACAGGCAGGTGAAGATTTACGTAACCGTTATCCAATATTGAAACATCAAAATTTTATTGGTGCCAGTATTCTCGGTTTTGCCTGGATCGGTATGGTTTTATGCGCATTGGCCTATGCCTATGGCTATCTTTCTGTATGGCTGACGATTCCTTTAATTGCAATTTTTGCTTCATTAACGCATGAATTAGAGCATGACTTAATTCATTATATGTATTTCAAAAAAACGCCCTGGGCACATCACTTGATGCTGGCTTTGGTGTGGTTGGCGCGTCCAAATACCATTAGTCCGTGGGCACGTCGTCGTTTACACCTGCATCATCATAAATATTCTGGAACTGAACATGATCTGGAAGAACGTGGAATCAGCAATGGTATGCCCTGGGGAATTCGCCGGATTTTGATCATCAGTGATCAATTGATGTCGGTTTATCTGCGTCCTTTTCAGATGTTTAAAATGATCCATCTTTTTCTGGAAAAACAGCCTGAAAAAGAACGTAAAATTGCCATGATTTCCCAGCTATTGGGCTTTGTGCCATTAAGCATTCTTTATTATGGCTTATTTTATTTATTTGTCGTGTTCCATGTTTCAAATGCAATCGTGCCTTTATTTGGCTATGAGATGCGCTGGTCGCAAGTCGTAATCGAAGCAATGCCAATCATTAATTTTATTGCAGTCATCTGGCTGATTCCCAATTTTATCCGTTCATTTAGCCTGCAATTTGTCAGCTCGAATATGCATTATTATGGCGATATTGATCCGAGGGATGTCATCAAGCAAACACAAGTACTGACGCCTTGGTGGATGATGCCATTTCAGTTGTTTTGCTGCAATTTTGGGGCCACGCATGCGATTCATCACTTTGTCGTTAAAGAGCCTTTTTATATTCGTCAAATGACCTCGAAAACGGCGCATAAAGTGATGAAAGAAGTGGGCGTACGTTTTAATGACCTGGGCACATTTAAACGTTTAAACCGCTGGAATGATATTCAAACAAAATAAAACTAAATTAAAAAAATCCTGCAAATGCAGGATTTTTTTATCTACTCTTTGGAATTTGCAAAGAAGTGCAGCAAAGCATCTTGCAATATCACCTGCCAAATTGCATAGGAATGTGCGCCTTCATAAACCTGATATCTGACCTCATGCCCTTTGGATTTTAAAGCTTGTGCCACGATGGGTGACGTTTCCAGAATACTTAAGTCATTGTTGGTACGCGAAGATTCATAACGATTCGCTGAAATATGAAAATACTGTTGAGGCTGATTCTTTAAGTTATGAATCAATTGATTCATACCATTGATTTTTGAGTGTGGTTCAGGTGACCACCAGAACGAGCCGGATAAAGGCACAGCATGACTAATGTGCTGCGGATTTTCCAAGGCAAGATAAGCTGCACTCAGCCCTCCCAAACTGGAACCGAGAAGAACTGTTTTTTGCTTATCATGTACAATTTTCTGATCGAGCCAAGGCAAAAATTCCTGATTAAAAAAACCTGAAAATTTCGGGTTTGGTGTCAGCTCTTTAGGACGAAGTTCACTATTCGGTGCATGTAAAAAAACCGCTTGAATCGGTGGAAGTTTGCCTTGTTCCACCAGAATATCCAGCACTTTTGGCACATCAACCAAATGGGCATATTCATTTCCATCAAAGAAAATAGCCGTGATATAAGATTGTTGTGCAGTTTTTTTAGATTGATAGATTTCAACGCGACGTTGATTTTTTAAAAACTGGCTGGATAGCTGATAACGTTTTAGTTCAGGCTGCGGATGATCTGGATAGCGTTTAGGATCGATAAAGGGAGGGGCTTGATCCAGGGCGATAATATTTTCATTCCTCAGTTTAGAGGCAGTATTTTCTTTAAGCCAGCGTTTTGGATTCAATGGATCAAGTTGTAATACCTGCAATACAGCACGGCGCTGCGCCCGGGGTTCTTTGAGTTCTGGGTTTAAATGTGCACAGTAATTCGATAGATAACCCTCCAGATTTGGTAAATCCACTGCAAAACTATAACTGCCGATATAGCGACGGTTCACAATATTTTCCTTAAACCAGATCTCGGTATCGGGCAGGCGAGTCAACCATTCATGATCATTACTCGGGCCACCGACCAGACGCACATTATGTTTGGCTGCTTTCCATAAAAAAATCAGTCGAACATGATCCTGATCAAGTGGCTCAATAATCGGTGTAGTTTGATTTTGCACTTTATCCCAGAATTGTTGGATTAATCCGGCTCGGTTTTCAGGAGACTGCTTTAATTGCTGCTGTAAACTTTTTAACAGGTCGCTTTCGGGTTGAACTGCTTCACACGCTGCAGCATAAGGTGCTTGCTCCATTGAGGAAGGTGAATCTGCCAAACTATGTAATGATAGTGCGCTTAGTAAGAGTGTGCTTAAGTATAAGTATTTCAAATCATCCCCCAATTAATTTTAAAAAATAGTAATGATAATTATTATCAATTATAAACACAGATTTGTCTTTCAATTATTTTTATATATTTATTCAATTATTTACATGATGTTTTATCAAAATTCATAGCATGACAGGTTACAATAAAGTTCTAATTCATTGTTTTATATTTAAAGTATAGATTTATGTGGCTGAAAATATCGACTCTTGCATTAATTCCAGCATTGGTAATTCAGGGCAATCGCGTCAAAAAAAACACTGTGCAACTCCCAGAACCGGAGGGTGAACGTGAAGGAACGTGCGGTCAAGGCCAGCCGCTTTCTATACTGATTGTCGGCGATTCTGCGGCTGCCGGCGTTGGGGTAGAGCATCAGGATGATGCATTGCTGGGCGCCATTTTAAAAGATTTGCAGCATAACTTTAAAATTCAATGGAAATTGCATGCAAAAACAGGGGATAGCACAGCTAAAGTGATTCGTGCCATAGAACAACTGGAGACAGAACATTTTGATGTGGTCATTAGCTCAGTTGGTGTAAATGATGTAACCAAGCTCATGCCGGCTGATATCTGGATTCAAAAACAGAAAAAACTATATGCCATGATTCAACAAAAATTCAGTCCTGAACTGGTCATTGCAGCAGGTGTGCCACCCATGAATATGTTCCCGGCATTACCAAATCCTTTGGCCTGGTTATTTGGACAATATGCCAAAAAAATGAATCAGCAACTGGCGAAATTCGTAGCAAGCCAAGACAGCATGCAATGGATTGAATATGATATTGAAAAATATCGTGCCATGAATTTAGAAATGGCTGCAGATGGTTTTCATCCGAGTAAGGAAGTTTATACACTTTGGGGACAAGAAGTGGCTAGCAAGATTCGGCAGACACTCTAAAATAGTTGAAAGTTCTCAATTTAAGGAATTCTATGTCTGATATTGAAACGCATCCATTACCGCCTTTTTTACCGCCAAATGCCAAATTACTGATGTTGGGTAGTTTTCCACCACCAGCAACTCGCTGGAAAATGAATTTTTATTATCCAAATTATCAAAACGATATGTGGCGGATTTTTGGTTTAATTTTCTTTCAAAATAAAGATTACTTTCTGGATATTGAGAATAAAAAATTTCAGGAATCATTGATCCGTGAATTTCTATTGGAGACTGGAATTGCGATTTTTGATAGTGCCTCTCAGATCAGACGGCTGACGGGCAATGCTTCAGATAAGTTTCTGGAAATTGTGGTACCGACCAATTTAAAGGATTTATTGCTACAGATCCCAGAATGTACCTACATTATGACCACCGGTGATAAAGCCACCGATACCATGATGCTGTCTATGCCTGAAGATGCAGAAAAGCCCAAAATTGGAGAGCCGACGCAAACCAACCTGGAAGG
This sequence comes from Acinetobacter sp. F9, assembly GCF_019195275.1. NCBI lineage: Bacteria > Pseudomonadati > Pseudomonadota > Gammaproteobacteria > Moraxellales > Moraxellaceae > Acinetobacter > Acinetobacter sp. F9. The sequence continues at coordinate 378,233 of NZ_CP078068.1, read as the reverse complement.
ACGCGAACTGCATTTATATCGAATGCCATCTTCATCTCGAGCTTATCCTCTGGCTTTAGATAGAAAAGCTGAAGCTTATCGACAACTCTTTTTAGATGTTGGACTGGTCTAGCGGATGACAGGAGAAAATTAATGAAATCGAAGCTCACTCTGATTTTTTCTTAGTTAAACTTAGAATATGTAAGAATTTTTAAAACAAGAGGTTGTTCTGAATTTTGGTGATTATATTGCTATTTTCTCATTATTTTTATAATGAACAGGCTGACATGATTTAAGCAGAGTCTTATTGCTGGATGCTATACTCGGCATTCATTGGTTTAAGAACATTCACACATAAAAAAGGGTGAATGTGGTCACCCTATATTTATTTCAATGCTAAATCACTGCTCAATCCTGATATTCCACATAGTCCCACAGGTTTAAACGGGTTTTAATTTCCTGACGGATCTCTGGCAACATCGGCAATAACGTCCCATCAATCCATAAACTGAGCGCCTGTGCAGAGAGCAATTGCTGTTGTTCATCGACTAGTTGTGCGCCTTTTAAGATCACGCAGGTTTCTTCAAGCGCTTCAGTTTCGACACCTTTGAATAATACCTGTAAATCATGACCGCTATCGTGAATCAACCACTCTAACTCGAGCTGTATATTTTCACTGGATTTTAGAACAACTTGACCCTGAATAATATCGGATTCAGACAGACAATCATGTTCTACCCGAATTTTGGCCAAATACCATTCTTGCTGAGATAAATCATGGAGAGTTTTTACAGGCGTCAGAATATCACTGAATTTAAACTGACGGCTTAAATCAAAAAATTGCATGGGAGTAGAGGGCGAAAAAATCGCAAAATATTGGAAAAGTTGAATTTTAAAGCAAGGCTAATCGCCTGTAAAACCCTTTAAGCGATGATAGCACCAGATGACTTGACGCTACCATGCCCGGAAAATAGATTCTGTACGTTGTGTAATACCAAAGTCATTACAATGTCATTACATTAGCCATTCCCCGGGGAATTTTGTCACCAGATTCATCATAAAACGCTGAAATTTTGTGGTTTCAGGGTCATGTACATGCTGAATAGTACGGCCATCTTTTTGATGTTCTAACCAGATTATTTCATCTTTTTCATTTAGTTTGAGCTGATAGGCCACGCGCGGTAAAAATTGATTCATCGCATTAGAGATTTCCTTTTGAAAATCTTCCGATTTAACCACCAAACCGACTTCGGTGTTCAGATAAGCTGAACGCGGATCAAAATTAAATGAACCCACAAACACCATACCATCCAGATCAAAAAATTTGGCATGTAGACTCGAACTGTTTTTATTTTTGGCCGGGATGATGTCACCAGTCATAATTTCATACCAAGTCCGTTCTGGCCGGACTATATACGGTTTAAACTCCCAGAGTTCGATGCCATTTTTCAAGAGCTGCTGACGATATTGCTGATAATAAGCATGTACCACAGCTACATCATTGGCCTGAAAAGAATTGGTCAGGATTCTAATTTTGACACCCTGTTGTGCACGCATACTTAAATAATCTGTGCCTTTTTGTGTGGGAATAAAATACGAGGAGACCAGTTCCAGATGATTTTTCGGCTCGCCCATCAGTTCAAGCATATGGGTGTAAATATAATCGCCATTTTTTGCATGAGGACGTGCTTTTGCGGGTGTATCCGCGACAAAATAAGCCTGTGCCCAGTAAATGGGTTGTTTCTTTAAGTGCTCTGCAACTTGTTTTTCGGCAATGCCTACTCGGCGTTTTAATTCAGTTTCATCCACTTCTTCGCGCGCAAAATCAGCTCTTAGCCTTTTTAACATTTCCGGATGACCTGAATCATTCAGAATCTGCCGAACATCATAACTCAGCTTATCATTCCAGAAATTGATGAAGGTCTGATTGGCATTTTCTACGGGTTGACCTGCAAAGAAAATATCGACATCGGTAAACTGGAAATTTTCGCTGGCATCAAAGTATTCACTGCTGATATTACGGCCACCAGTGACAGCTGCGGTACCGTCTGCAATGATCAGTTTATTGTGCATGCGATGATTAATCTGTTTCATTCTAAAGCCATAATCCAGCGCACGTAAATGACGGAATTTATAAGGATTAAAAATCCGCACTTCAAAGTTTGGGTGTTGGCTTAAGGCCAGCAGTTTATCATCAAGCTGGGTGCCATTTTGATCGTCAATCTGAACCCGTACTTTGACACCGCGATCGGCGGCTTTAAGTAATTGGGACAAGATCATATTGCCAATATAATCATCCTTCCAAATGTAATATTGTAGATCCAGATGATATTTAGCTTTGTTAATCAGGTGCAGACGTGCTGCCATACTCATAAAGCCATCATAGAGCGGCAAGAAAGCCGTTTTACCGCTATTAATTTGTTGTTTTGAAAGTTGATTGTCGATCCAGTGCGCAGGTCGAACCGGCGTAATTTTCGCTTCTTCAGCAGTGTTGGGAGCCAGTTCACAGCCAGAAAGCATGATGCTAAAAGTAAAAATGCTCAAACATACAAAGGGCGAAGGTTTAGTCATTGATGTTCCATTAATTATAGGATCTTTTATTCCTTATCTTCTGATGTTAATAGTTGAATCTCCGAATAGAAAGAGGTTACTGTTAGTCATCTGTAAATCAGCAAAAAAGGATAGTTTTACATGAAATCACGTGCAGCGGTTGCGTTTGGTCCAGGTCAGCCCTTAAAGATCGTGGAAGTAGATGTTGCTCCACCCAAAGCAGGTGAAGTATTGGTAAAAATTAGCCATACCGGAGTGTGTCATACCGATGCATTCACGTTGTCTGGTGAAGATCCTGAAGGCGTATTTCCGGCGATTTTAGGCCATGAAGGCGCAGGTGTGGTGGTCGAAGTTGGTGAAGGTGTCACTAGTCTGAAACCGGGCGATCACGTAATTCCGCTTTATACTGCTGAATGTGGCGAATGCTTGTTCTGTCAATCTGGCAAAACCAACTTGTGTGTGGCTGTGCGTGCAACTCAAGGTAAGGGTGTCATGCCGGATGGAACCACACGTTTTTCTTATAATGGTGAGCCGATTTATCATTATATGGGCTGCTCAACCTTTTCTGAATATACCGTGGTTGCTGAAGTTTCCCTGGCAAAAATCAATCCTGAAGCCAATCATGAGCATGTCTGCCTGCTCGGCTGTGGCGTAACCACTGGTATTGGTGCGGTGCATAACACGGCCAAAGTCCAAGAAGGCGACAGTGTTGCAGTATTCGGTTTAGGTGGTATCGGTCTGGCTGTGGTACAAGGTGCACGTCAGGCCAAAGCAGGTCGTATTATTGTGGTAGACACCAATCCGGATAAGTTTGAACTGGCAAAACAGTTTGGTGCCACAGATTTCTTAAATCCAAAAGAATTTGATCAGCCAATCCAGCAGGTAATTGTAGAAATGACGGGTTGGGGCGTAGACCATTCATTTGAATGTATCGGTAATGTTGATGTAATGCGTTCAGCGCTTGAATGTGCGCACCGTGGCTGGGGTCAGTCGGTGATTATTGGAGTCGCTGGAGCAGGTAAAGAAATTTCCACCCGTCCATTCCAGTTAGTCACAGGCCGTAAATGGATGGGGACTGCATTCGGTGGAGTGAAGGGTCGTTCACAATTACCAAGCATGGTAGAACAATCCATGAAAGGTGAAATTCAACTTGAACCTTTTGTGACGCATACCATGCCGCTTGAACAGATCAATGATGCTTTTGACCTGATGCATGAAGGCAAATCAATTCGTACCGTTATTCATTTTGAATAAGTGAGCGTTTGATTTTGAAAAGACTGGTTTAATACCGGTCTTTTTTATGTGCGTTTCACTTAATTCAGGATACATTAGTGCATGAAAGCCTGACAGAGAATCACTGAACTAACACAAAGCTGCTAATGTCATTACATTCGAGATGCTTATATTAAATAGAGCGTATCAAAATACGTGATTAAACCATTTTAAAGAATAAGGATAAGCGCTATGTCGAATGATAATTTTGATCGTGATGTAATAAAAAACTCTCCTAAAGATGTGCGTGATGATTTAAATGCCGATCCAATTACCGGTGAACCGGGCGCACACCCTGTTGGTACAGGTGTAGGCGCTGCAGGTGGCGCAGCAGCAGGTGTAGCCATTGGTGCAGCAGGTGGCCCTGTAGGTGCAGCTGTGGGTGGGGTTGTTGGTGCAGTGGTCGGCGGTCTGGCAGGTAAGGGTGTCGGCGAAGCGATGAACCCAACAGAAGAACAAGCTTATTGGCGTGATAATTCCATTAATACACCATACTATTCAGAGGCTCGTACCACCTATAGCGATCTGGATTATGACCGTGATTATGATACGGCGTATCGGGTCGGTTATGAAAACCGCGGCAGCTATGATGCCAATACCCGTTTTGAAGATGTTGAACCTGAGCTTAGAGTAAAATGGGAACAGATGAAGGGCCAATCGCGTTTAAACTGGGAACAGGCGAAATATGCGGTACGTGATGCCTGGAATCGCGTTACACACTAATTTTTAATCTGTGTATTGAATTTGATTGGCAAGACCTATATTAAATTTACAGGTTTTGCCAATTTTATCGATATTCAACACTATTCAGTAAATTGATAAATAAAAGTAGAAAAGTTAATAAATATTTTTTTATATTTAATGCTTGTCAAATGCGCAGAGACCGCGTATTTTAATTTTAGATTCACATTTTATGAAAGACATAACATGTTAAAGCAACCTATCATTTCAAACGCATATTTTTATTTCTGGCAGTTTAGATAATTGCCTGAATGCGTTTGGGCAATGAACAGGTTGCCCACCAGTTTATACCTGATCGGCAACCCTGATCAGGTTTTTTTATGCTTATCATTTTTACAAAACTTTGGAGACAGCCATGACAAACTTTAACTATTCATATTTTAACAACTTTTATTGGTCTTACTTTAGTCAGCTCATGACACTCTCGACCTCGTTAATTAGACCCATAACGCTCAAATAAAAGTTTGGACTGATTGCCAGTCCCAGGATTAAAGTCATGAATACCTTAAATACATCACAACAACATCACGCTGAAACCATTTTAACTTTACCTCAGCAACTGAAACAGCAATTGCCCCTGTCTGCGCAATTGGCTCATCAAGTCGCTGAACAACGTCAAACCATTCAAAATATATTAGAAGGCAAGGACCATCGTTTAATGGTGGTTACAGGCCCGTGTTCCATTCATGACGAAGCCTCGGCTTTAGAATATGCAGAAAAATTAAAACAGCTACAAGCTCAGGTGTCTGATCAAATTTTTCTGGTCATGCGTGCTTATATCGAAAAACCACGCACGACCGTGGGCTGGAAAGGTTTTCTTTACGATCCGAACCTCGATGGTTCTTCCAATATGCAATTGGGCCTGGAAAAATCCCGTGCTTTATACCTTAAAATTATTGAAATGGGCTTGCCAATTGCATCTGAAATTTTAAGCCCGATGGCAACTGCTTATTTTGATGATCTACTGGCGTGGGGTGCCATTGGTGCACGCACCAGTGAATCGCAAATTCACCGTGAAATCTCAAGTCACATGCCCTACAGCATCGGTTTCAAAAACGGCACTGACGGTTCAATCCAGATTGCTCTGGATGCAATCCAGTCTGCCTCTCATCCGCATCAATTCCTGGGCATGAGTCAGTCCGGTTTACCCTGTATTTTAAACTCTCAGGGCAATCCTAAAGCACATTTGATTTTACGTGGCTCAAACAGTGGGCCGAATTACCAGTGCTCAGAAATCGAGAAAATCAAAGCGAAATACTCAGCAGAATTGCCAGCACTGGTGATTGACTGTAGTCATGGCAACAGTGCGAAAAATCCAATGCTGCAAGCTAAAGTGCTGGAGCAAATCGTCGCAGAACGCCTGCAGACCAATGTTCGCGGCGTGATGCTGGAAAGTCATCTGGTGGATGGCAACCAGAAAATTTCTGCAGAGATGGTGTATGGTCAATCAGTTACTGATGGATGTCTGGGCTGGGTAAAAACTGAACAGTTGTTGCTTGGCATTGCTCAGCATTTATCGCTTCGCTGTCTAAAACGCAGTGCATAAAGCTTTAAAAGCACTTTCTCTGAACAGGTTTGGTGAAAGTGCATTTTATTTTAGAAGCTTAAAGTGCTTCCCAGTAAATTGACTTAACATGAAATACATCACACAAATAAGATGATAAATTTTATAAAATAAATAAAATCTGTTTGTGTCCTCTTATAAATCCCTACACAATTAAAAGACAATATATCCATTTGAATATATAACCTTTTTTTCAATAATTTAATGTCATGGCAGGTTGTTTGGGGATCTTGATGTTTGCAACAGAGCTCTTAGAAGAAGCACGAAAATTCATGCACCACATGCTGACCAAAGTGGTCGAATATGGTGGTTCAGATTTATTTATTACCGCCGACTTTCCACCGAGTATTAAACATCAGGGTTTAATGAAGCCTTTTGGACAGCAAGAACTGACGGCTGAAAAAACCAAGCTGTTTGCCTATAGCCTGATGAATGAAAAGCAGCGCAAGGAATTTGAAACGGAACTGGAGTGCAACTTTGCTATCACTGTGCCGGGTGTTTCGCGTTTTCGGGTCAACGTGTTCCAGCAACAACTCAATGTTGGCATGGTGATTCGTACTATTACCGCAGAAATTCCAAATTTCCAGAAGCTCAAACTTCCTGATTCACTTAAACATGTGATTATGGAGAAACGTGGTCTGGTGCTGGTGGTCGGGGGAACCGGCTCAGGAAAGTCAACCTCGCTCGCTGCGATGATTGACTACCGCAATGAAAATTCAGCCGGGCATATTATTACCGTGGAAGATCCGGTGGAGTATGTACATAAACATAAAAAATCCATGATTACGCATCGTGAAGTCGGCGTGGACTGTCATTCCTGGCACAATGCGCTGAAAAATACCTTGCGTCAGGCACCCGATGTGATTCTGATCGGGGAAATTCGTGATACTGAAACCATGGAACATGCGATTGCTTTTGCCGAAACCGGGCATCTTTGTCTGGGAACTTTGCACTCCAACAATGCCAATCAGACTTTAGACCGGATTATTAACTTCTTCCCGGAAGAGCGCCGCAATCAGTTATTGATGGATTTATCCTCGAATATGAAGGCGATTATTTCCCAGCGTCTGATTCGGACGCAGGATGGTAAAGGCCGTCGTGCAGCGATTGAAATCATGTTAAATACGCCATTGATTTCCGACCTGATTTTGAAAGGTGAGTTTCATGAGCTGAAAGCGATTATGGCAAAATCCCGTGAATTGGGGATGCAAACCTTTGACCAGGCCTTATTTGAATTGTATAACCAGGGCGAAATTTCTTATGAGGAAGCGTTACGCAATGCCGACTCCACCAATGAATTACGCTTACAGATCAAGCTAAAAAGTAATCGTCAGGATAATGCAGCAGTCGGAGAAAGTACGCAGTTTTCTATGCTACAAAAACCAAAACCTGAAGAAAAATCAGCAGAAAATCAAGCTGTAGCTGAATAAAGACTGTCTTGGGAAACAATCAAAACAGGTAGATTTGAATTCTGCCTGTTTTGGGTTAGCTATTTTTGACTGCTTTAGCCTGAACCACCAGATGAAAATATCCCATACTACTTAGGGTCAAGACGGCACAAATCACAAAAGCAGTTTGATAACTATAAGCTGCAATGATAGCACCGATCAGGACTGAGCCAATGGCAATACCCAGATCATAGCAGGTATAAAAAGTCGAAGTTGCGTAGCCAATCCGGTGTTTTGGTGCACGTTGAATGGCTAAGGTTTGAATGCACGGTTGCACACTACCAAAACCGACTCCGACCAGAACCGCAGCCAGCATAAAACCCCATAAAGTCTGAATCTGGCTCAGTAAAAACAGACCCAGACTAAAAGCCAGCAGTGCCGGATAAATCACGTATTGTGGACCTTTGCGGTCATAAATTTTTCCAGTGATCGGACGCAGGCTCATCATGGAAATTGCAAATACCACAAAGAATAAACCGGCATAGGCCATTAAATCCTTACTGGCTGCAAATGGCGCGATAAAAGACATGATGCTGGCATAAGAAAAGGAAATCAGCATGGCAAGTCCTGCCACAGGCAGTGCTTTCTTTTCGACAAAATCAGTCAGCCCTAGTGATGTTTTCTTGTCGGTGTGGTCGATCATTTTTTCAGGCTCTTTGACCGGAATCAGTAAACAGAAGATAAAGCCGATAAAAACCAAAGCGATCAACAAGGTGCTGACCTGAAAATAAGACCAATATTCAATCAAGCTCAGACCAATTAAAGGCCCCAAGACAATTCCCAGATTGACAGACATGACAAAATAACCCATGCCTTCGCCTTTACGCTGTTCTGGAATAAACTGGTTGACCACCGGCACACAGGCTGTGGTCAGAATACTAAACCAGATGCCATGCAAGAAACGGATGATAAACAGAATCGTGAGCTGATCAGCGAGCAGGTAAGCTAAGGAAAAAAGACTGAAAAATATTTCTGAGACAATTAAAGTTTTGCGTATGCCAAATTTTTCGATAATTAAGCCACTAAAAGGACGTACTGCAATGGCAGAGACCATAAATAAGGTCATGGCCAGACCAGCTTGGGTCAGATTACCACCTAATTCCTTTAAGATATAAATCGGCAGAATTGTGGTTTGCGCAAAATAGAAAATAAATAAAAACAGGTTGTTGGCCAGACACAGTACAAATGACTTGGTCCATAACGGCGCTACAATGGCATTCATGATTATCCTAAAATGATGGGTGATGAGACGCTGGTCTTAGAATGGGGGAATTATTATTATAAATAAGTGTGGCATATTCAGGAGTGCAGCGCGCCCTGTTCAGTACTTTAGGAAATATACGTGAAAAATACAATAATATTTTAATATGAATATATGTAATTGAAGCCGATTGGGAAAGCGGAACAATATCTATGGCATAAAAAAAATCAGCCCGCAGGCTGATTTTCTAAATATAAGCGGGTTTATAGGCCAGCTTCATATGCTGTATTGGAAAGCAGGTGTTCAACATCTGACATATTGTCTGGTTTGATTTTATAGATCCAGCCTTTGCCATAGGGATCGTCATTAATAAAATCAGGATCATCTTCAAGATCAGGATTGATTTCAACAACAATACCAGAAACAGGTGCATGAATATCAGACGCAGTTTTGACCGATTCAACTACACCGGCTTGCTGACCCGCAGTGATGTGTGAATCAAGATCTGGTGCCTCTACATAGACCAAATCACCTAATGCATCCTGTGCATGGTCGGAAATACCGGTCACAACAAGATCACCCTCAATGCGTACCCATTCATGCGTACTTGCGTACTTTAATTCTGAAGGATGATTCATTGATAACTCCTTAAAAATCTTTAGATCATTTTTGACATGTTTTATACATTCTTTTTGGCCAAAACAAAAGGCTTATGACCCTTTATAAATAAGGATCTTTGCGCCAGTTGCTCGGGCTGCGACCACTCCAGCGTTTAAATGCCCTGCTAAAATTGGCGACATCACTATAACCAAGTTCATCAGCAATCTGCTCCAAGCTAAAGTCGGTCCGGGACAATAACGACGTCGCATGCCGGTAGCGTACTTCATCGACCAGCGTAGAAAAAGAGGTACCTTCAGCCGCCAGCTGACGTTTTAGGGTGCGGTCGGACATATGCAGACGATCTGCCACACTTTCAATACTCAGATAATGCTGCTCGGAATGGGTTAGAATATCACGGACCCGCATCGCAATCCGGTGTCGCTCGCCCAAGGCCGAGAGTTCAGTTTCACACTGGTTAATTGCAATCTGACTGGCAATCGGGTCGGCATGTACCAGCTTGTTCATCAGGTAGCTCTTATCAAAGCTCAAGATCAAATGCGGCTGTTCAAAGCGAAACTGATGATGTGGAAATTTGGCCATAAAGCGCTCAAAGCCTTCCGGTTTTTTGAAATCAAAATCGATTTCTCCAGCGGCATAATCAATTCCGGTAATGGCCTTGGCCATACTGATCATGCCAAAAATCAGTGCAATCGAGATTTCGGTGCGTAAGGGTTCCAGCTGAATATCGGTTTGCAACTGGACTGTAGCCTTGGCACCAAAGGTGGAAAAGAATAGCTGTAAAAAGGGCATACGCAGCTGGATGAAACGGTTGGCCAGTACTAATGCATCGGTAATATCCTTGGCCGTCATGATGGCATAGCCGATAAAACCATGAATAGAAATCCGCATCTGGGTACCCAGATGATAACCAAGTGTCGGTTCACCGCTCAGCTTGAGGGCATGTTTGACCAGTTCATTGGCCACAGGTGTCGGGATGCGAAAATCAGGATCCGCCAGCTGCTCCGTACTCAGGCCAAAGGACTTGAACAACGATTCGTCATTATATCCCCAGCGGGAAATGACATCGAGCAGCAAAAGAGCGTATACACCTGGAATTCCCTGATCTTGGCGTGGAGCAATTGTTTTCATGCGCGATCCGTTGCACTCACTTAAATTTTTTTATTTATGGTCTGATATTGGCATAAAACTGCCATTTTTTTCATTAAAATTGTTGGACAAAGTTTTGGCTATTGCCACAATCATTGTGGCAGATTAGCCTGAATTTCGCCTAAAAATCAATTTAAACCGGAGAAAATCCTCGTTTAAATACCACAATTTTAGTGGTTGAACTAAAAATCATTTTATGATGCTGGTCAAATGCCTGCGTCTGGTAGCTAACGATCCCACGATCAGTTTTGCTTCTGGAGGGCTGAATATCCATGATTTCGACTTCGACGTGAATTTCATCCCCGGGGCGGGTCGGACAAGGCCAACGCAGATGCGACTCTGAACCAATGAGCCCATAAGCCACAGGAAAACATTCAGTCCACAAGCGCATAACCACTGCCGCAGTATGCCAACCACTGGCGGCAATTCCCTGAAATACCGGATGGGCTGCAGCTTGCTGTTCATCAGTATGAAAGACTTGTGGGTCATAAGCCCGGGCAAAATTTTGAATTTCTTCCAGTCCCATATGATATTTACGGCTGCTAAAGCGGTCAGCGATGTTCAAATCTTCCAAATACAGCATTATTCACGATCCTTCGTTGCTTTGATCTGTTGTTGTATCAGTAATCCGCCCGTTTGACGCTGCCAAAGCTGGGCGTAGATTCCATTTAATGCTACCAGTTCATCATGGGTACCTTGCTCGGCAATTTTGCCTTGATCCATTACAATCAGGCGATCCATCTGGGCAATTGTCGATAAACGATGCGCAATGGCAATTACGGTTTTGCCTTGCATCAGATCATCGAGGCTGTTTTGAATGGCCGCTTCGACTTCAGAATCCAGCGCACTGGTGGCTTCATCCAGAATCAAAATGGGTGCATCTTTTAGAAATACCCGTGCGATTGCAACACGTTGACGTTGACCACCAGAAAGTTTTACACCACGCTCACCGACATAAGCCTCATAGCCTCTTTTGCCGCGTAAGTCGGTCAGATGAGGAATAAACTCTTCTGCTTTGGCTTTACGTACCGCTTCATACATCTCTTGATCGGTTGCATCAGGACGACCATATTTGATGTTCTCTGCAACGGTACGATGCAGCAGCGAAGTGTCTTGAGTCACTAAAGCAATGTTCTTACGCAAACTGTCCTGCGTCACATCTTCAATGTTCTGCCCATCGATTAAAATACGACCTTGGTCAAGATGATAAAAATGCAGCAATAACTGAATCAGGGTCGATTTACCTGCGCCTGAACGTCCCACAATCCCGATTTTTTCACCCGGGCGAATGGTCAGGTTAAACTGGTCAATGACATTTTTATCATTATAGGCAAAGCTGACATTGTCGAATTTAATTTCACCATGCTGAAGCTGTAGCTCTTTGGCATTGGGTTTATCTTCAATGGCAATCTTGCGGCCTAAAGTTTTCATACCATCCTGAATGGTCCCGACATTTTCAAACAGGGCAGAGGTCTGCCACATCATAAACTCGGCAATACTGTTCAGTTTGAGTATCATGGCCGTGGTGGCTGCAATAATGCCCAATTCGGCCTGTCCTTCCATCCATAGCCAGATGGCCGTACCCAACACACCGCCATAGAGAATAATGCTCAGAAATAAAATACTGATTTCATACTGAGCCCCCAGACGCATCTGTTTGTAAACCGTGACCATAAATTCCTGCATGGAGGTTTTAGCATACTGGCTTTCTCGACCAGCATGGGCAAACAGCTTGACAGTCTGGATATTGGTATAGGCATCGGTGACACGGCCGGTCATGACGGCACGCGCATCGGCCTGTGACTTGGAAATCTTGCTTAAACGCGGAATAAAGTACCAGGCCGCACAGATAAATAGCAGTAGCCACACCATCAAAGGGATAACTAAATAGGGAGAAATATTGCCTAAAACGATATTGATGGTGACGAAATAAATCAGCACATAGGCCAGCATATCTCCCAAAATGACCCAGAATTCCCGGATGGCCAGCGCCGTTTGCATGACTTTGGCAGATAAACGTCCGGCAAAATCATTATGGAAAAAATCCAGACTTTGTTTCATCAGTAAATTATGAAAGCGCCAGCGTAACCGCATCGGAAAGTTGCTATACAAAATCTGGTGCTTGATCAGGGATTGGGCACTGGCAAAGAAAATATTGGCCAGCAGGATAATGCTCAGCAAGGTTAGGTTGCTGGCATGTTGCTCCAGAAAAGTATCTGGCTGGCTTTTGCTGAGCCAATTTACCAAATCGCCAATTTTTGAGTAGAGTAAGGCTTCAAAGCTGGCAGCACCGGCTGTACACAGCACCAGAATCAGCAAATAACGACGCACACCGTAGGCTGCCTGCCAGACAAATGGAAAAAACTTGGTCGGTAAAGGTTGATTCAGGTTTTTGGTGGGATAGGGATCAACCAGTCTTTCAAGCCATCGAAACATTATCGTACTCTTATCATGCATTTTGCTTTGTAGTGATTATAAAGGATTGAATTTTTTTAAGCCTAGGATTAGATGAAATAGCCACAAAATTATTATCCAAATCAGACTTTACTTTTCATACTAGATACCTAATTCTAAATCCATAATTATATTAAGGTTTAAACCATTTTTCCTCATAAAAAGAATCAAAAACGAGAGAGCTTAAAGATGAGTATTTGGGTAGTGGCCAGCCGTAAACGAGGCTCAGGAAAAACCACGATTGCGATGTATATCAATGAGTTATTACGTGGGCAAGGCGCGACCTTGCTAATTGATGCCAATCTGGAACCGTATGGTTATGAATGGGCAAATCTGAAAAATAAACAATTTTCTTTCGAGCATCTGGATATCTTAAAACAAGATGGTCGTAGTCTGGATCATCGTCTGGAAAGACTGAAACAGCAGTTCGCCTATATTATTGTTGATATTGACGGGCAGGATACATCTGCCTTGCGTTCAGTCCTGAAACATGCAGATAAGCTGATTATTCCCAGTTCCATCAATCCAGAAGATATTCAACTTGAAACCGAACTGGTGCAATTGGCGATTGGGATCGCACAATATAATACTCAATTAAAAATTTATACGGTATTGAATAAAATTCCTGAACAGCAGCAACTTGCAGAAATGAAACAGACACAGCACCTGCTCAAGCATATGCCCGGTGCACAGTTTCTAAACACGGTGATTTATGAACATCAAAGCTATCATCATTTATTATTAAACGGCGAAAGGATCTGTGAAGAGCAGTTCGACTCAGAACATGATTTTTATAAAATGCTACAAGAACTGATGCAGCTGCAAGCGTCTGCAATCTCAGCCTGAGCATCTCAATACCCAATCTAATATTTGTTTAAGTTGTCGATTTTTATATTTTTATTTAATCAGACCAATCAAAAGCCTGAAACTGTAGCCAGTTTCAGGCTTTTATTTTATTTGAAGATTGTCGCAGCTCTTCAGGAAACGCTAAAAGATTCCTTGAGGTCGAAACCTGAAGGTGCCTGATACACCTTTAGTCCAAATTCAGGAATAATCGCCAACAGGTGATCCAGAATATCCGACTGGATATTTTCATACTCGACCCAGACCGTGGTATTGGTAAATGCATAAATTTCCAGAGGCAAACCTTCACTGGTCGGTTGTAACTGACGAACCATCAGGGAGTGATTTTTACTAATTCCCGGATGCTGTTGCAGATAAAATTCCACATAGGCACGGAAAGTCCCCAGATTGGTCAGACGGCGCTGGTTATATTGTGAATGATGGCTGAGCTGCAGGTTAAATTGCTGCAGTTCTTCAGTTTTGGTATTTAGATATTGATCCAGCAGTATAAATTCTTTCAGCTTGTTCTGTTCATCAGCTGACATGAAATGCACACTGCTCTGATCGACATGAATGGAACGTTTAATCCGGCGCGCACCGGCTTCCTGCATGCCACGCCAGTTTTTAAAGGTATCCGTCACCAGTTTATTGGTCGGAATGGTGGTGACTGTTTTATCAAAGTTCTGCACGGTAATGGTGTGTAATGACATATCAATGACATCGCCGTCCGCATTTAAAGATGGCATTTCAATCCAGTCACCAATACGCACCATGTCATAAGAGGAAATCTGTACCGAAGCCACCAGCGATAGGATGGTATTTTGGAACACCAGCATCAGTACCGCAGCCATGGCACCAAAACCGGCCAGCAAGGTAAAGACATCTTTCTTGAGGAAAGTCCCCAGAATCATCAAACCACAAACGATGAAGATGATCAGCTTGACCAGTTGCAAATAGCCTTTAATCGGCTTGTTACGCGATTTCGGATTGCGCTGATAAATCAGGTTAAAAATATTCAGCAATTCGCCAATCGCCAGGGCAATGGTCAGGAAGATAAAGGCCTGCGCACCCATCTGGATAAAGGTCTCGACCTTGTCTGATAAATGCGGAACGGTGGTAATTCCATTCATAATCACAATGGCCGGCACAATATTGGCAATACGGCGGATCACGCTATGCTCAGCAATGATTTCATTATGTGCAAAAGGCATTTTGGAAATCAGTTTACGAATTCCGCGAACAACGACTTGTTTGGCAAATAAATTTGCAATAATTGCCAGTAAAATCACAATGCTCAATGAAGAGAGCATTTCTAGCCAGGGATATTGATCTGCCCACACTTGTATATTCTGGACAAGCTTAAACTGTTCCAACTTATCTTTTCTCACACTGTTAAAATTGTGAAAGAGTTTATAGCTTTAAGCTGAGTTTTTTAATTTTAATTAAACTTTTAATACATATCTTTGGAAAGTGTTTACCTGAAATAGCTTTTAGACTGTGATCTGATATAAAAAACCGGCCTAAGCCGGTTTAGTATGATATCAAATACTAATAATAACTTACCACATCAGGTCATCCGGAATGACATAGGCTGCATACGGATCTTCTTCATCGGTAATTCGTTCATTTTTCTCTGAATTATTCACAATGATAAAGCCTTGCATCTTGGCATTAATACGATCTCCCAAAGCCTTAGGCAAGAACACATAACTGTCATTTTCACGTGCAATCACCAGACTGCCTGCCACCAGTGCATTATAGATCTGCTGGTTCAGGTAAACCTTCTTGATCTTGCTGTCATCAATAAACTGATACACCGCATCACCATCCGTATCGCGGATTTTGTGCTGGTTAATCATCTGGATGATCGCGGCTTTCAGTTCTTTTTCCTGTAAGGCCGCTTTTTTCTCTAACTCGATGGCTTGGTCTTTGGCCAGTTTCTGCTGCTTGTCTTGCTCAATTTTCGCCTTGATTTCAGCCTCGGTGCTATCACCGGTGCGTTTTTCATGCACAGCCTGTTTAGACAGTTTTTTGGCTTTTTTATTATCGACCAAACCTGCCTTTAACAATTGTGCCTGCAATGCATTTTTAACCATGAGAATGTCCAGAAATTAATCGTGTTGATGTCGATAACGTAAATAAATCACCCAGTAAATCAGACTGAGCATCAGGCTCAGCCCTGCCGGGATCAGGAATGCATTTAATTTTAAATAAGGATAAAGCCAGCTGGCAAGAATACCACCGCTTAAAAAACCGAGCAAAATAAGTATATGTAAAACGACTCGGCGTGGTTCTACATCTAAGCCGCGTAAACGGTAACCCATGGCCAAGCCAAGGTCGGTCAGTACACCAGATAAATGCGTGGTGCGAATAATGGCACCTTTATAATGGCTGACCATGGCATTCTGCAGACCCATCGCGACACAGGCCCATAACAGGGCATAACGCGGGAAATAGGGCAATAATAACCAGCAGATCAGAATAAAAAAAGCCACCAGGCTTAAAGGGTAACCATAAAGTCGCCCCAAGCGAAAGTGACTATTTCCTAGAATCAGCCCGCTATACAGAGAACCAATGACATAGCAGATTGTGACCAGAAGCAGATATAGCATCATGTCTGGCTGCCAGTCCAGCAGCGCCATGGCCAGCATACTGACATTACCGGTCATATGTGAAACAGACTGGTGTAATACCGTCACCAGACCCAGGACGTTAATCATGCCGGCATTCACCGCAAGAAAGAACGCTCCTAATTGTATCCAGGTAGGTAAACGCTGTAATGGCATAACAACATCATTGGCAAAAAATATTGATTATTCAATATAAAATCAATTTGATGCGCGGTCTACTGCTGTGGTAAATAAAACATCCGTAGACGAGTTTAAAGCAGTTTCAGTAGAATCCTGCAATACACTGATTACCATACCAATCGCGACCACTTGCATAGCGATATCCGAAGAAATACCGAACAGACCACAGGCCACAGGAATTAACAATAATGAACCACCGGCCACACCTGAAGCACCACATGCCGAGATGCTTGCTACTACGGAAAGAATCAGCATGGTGGTGAAATCTACGCTAATGCCCAAGGTATTTACCGTTGCCAGTGACAATACGGTAATGGTGACCGATGCCCCAGCCATATTGATCGCAGCACCGAGAGGAATTGCGATACTTGCGGTCGATTCTTTGACGCCTAGACGTTTTGCCAGATCCAGATTGACGGGAATGTTGGCGGCCGAACTACGGGTAAAGAAGGCGGTAATGCCACTTTCACGCAAGCAGGTAAAGACGAGTGGATAGGGGTTGTGACGCGTCACTAAAGCCACCAACATCGGGTTAATTACCAGTGCAACAAAAGCCATCGTACCTAATAGTACCGCAAGTAAATGTGCATAACTGGTCAGCGTATCCAGACCGGATTCAGCAAAAGTCACCGCAACCAGACCAAAAATACCCACAGGCGCAAAACTGATCACTAAACGAATCACATAATTAACCGCAAAGGCGGCATCATTCAAAAGAGTCTTGGTGGTATCCGATGCATGACGGAAGGCAATGCCCAATGCCACAGACCATGCCAGAACGCCAATGAAATTTGCTTCAGCAATGGCAACGACCGGGTTGGCGACAAAGCTAAGCAGCAGATTCTTCAGGATTTCTACCAGACTGCCAGGTGGCTGTAAGTCCGCTTGCGCAGCAATATCCAGAAACAGCGTACTTGGAAATAACATACTCGAAACGACAGCACTGAGTGCAGCAAGGAACATACCTACCGCATACATCATCATAATCGGTTTAATGGCGGTGTTGGATTGCCCCACCTTAAAATTTGCGATAGAAGCTAAAACTAAAATGAAAACCAGGATCGGTGCAACAGATTTCAAGGCTTTAATAAACAGGTCGCCCAATAGGCTTAATGAGGGAGTAGCTTCGGGAAATACCACAGCCACACCTACACCTAAAATAATGGCGATGATGATTCGAGAGACTAGGCTCATACGCATAAGGGCAGAAAACATAAGATTGCCTTGTGAAAATTACGAGGGCTAAATTTGGGAAAAAGTTGCGCTATTTTATACTTAATTTAAACAAGGCTTGAAATATATTTTTATATAAAAAACAAGTTATTGATATAATTGATTTATTCTAAAATTAATCAATATAAAAGAATACTTTTATTTAAGAAAATAATCTAAATGTGATGAATAAATCATCTCTTTTAAAATTATATTCATGAAATAAATATCAAAGTTAAATCGATAAATTCAAATTATATTTGAAAATTTAAAAAAGTTTGGCGTCATGACCGGTTTGAATCTCCGGCCATAAGTTTAATTATCTGCTGTCCTAAATCGTATAGTCTTTATGCTGCTCAAAGATTTCTGGAGCCAAGTCCCGAATTGCCTGAAAATGAGTCAGATAAATGTGGCCGCTCAGATGAATCATCAGCTTCGAGGCTTGTAGCTTGTCCATCACCGGGCCTTTCACTTCGGCAAAATGCAGTCGAATTTTCAGTTTGGCCAATTCCGCATTTAAATCCTCCAGCATTTCCAAAGCGCTTAAATCAATGGCACTGATACTGGAGCAATTTAAAATCACATGTTGCAACTTGTCATTCAGGCTCATCTGATTGATCAGATAACCTTTGAAGCTATTGGCATTCAGAAAAGTCAGATTTTCATCAATCCGCAGTGACAGCACCCGATCGGAGGTACTGACTTGATGACGCTGAATATTACGAAAATGCTGTGTACCTTCGACCAGTCCGAGCACTGCAATATGCGGACGACTGATTCGCCATAACATCAGGATAAACGTCGATATGATCCCAATAATCAGGCCAGTGGAAATATCAATCAGCACCACACCCAGAAAGGTAATCCACATGGCAATACCATCGGCTTTAGAATAACGCCAGGCATCAAAGAAAGGCCGAAAATCGACCAGTTTCCAGATGGAAACAATAATCGTGGCGGCCAGAATGGTCAGGGGCAGATCTTCAAAAAATCTGGTAAAGAATAGGCTGACGAAAATAATCAGAATGGAGGAAAAAACTCCTGCCATGGGGGATTTGGCACCGGCATCGGCATTGACCACGGTACGCGACAGACTGCCAGTAACCGGAAAGGCTGAACTGACGCCTGCACTGATATTGGCAATCCCCAAGGCAATCAATTCCTGATTACTGTTTAAATGACTGCGTTGTTGCAAGGCTGTGGCTTGAGCAATCGACAGTGATTCCACAAAGCTGATCATGGCGATCATGCTAGCACCCGGTAACAAGGTCACAACCAGTTCCCAGTTCCAGTGCGGAAAAGACAAGGGCGGAAAACCGGACGGGATTGCACCCACTGTTTTAATGCCTTGGCCCTTTAAATTCAGAAATACAATCGCTGCAATCCCGAGACATACCAGAATGAGAGGCACAGCCCGTACCAGAAAATCTGTAGAGCCGATCCGGCTTTGTACTGTCTGAGATTTTAGCAACTTGGGCAGATAGATCAGTAAAGCCATCGACAACAGGCCAAATAACAGGCTTGGTAAATGCAGGAGCGGCAGATACTCCAGAAGACTTGTTGTAAATTCTGGAATGTTATTGGCTTTTAAGGGCAGGTCGACCAAGAACTTCAATTGTCCAAAAGCAATTAATAATGCCGAGGCAATAATAAAGCTCTGAATGACTGGATGACTAATCAGCTGAATTAAGAAACCGAAACGGAATAATCCCAAGAGCAGGGAAATAATACCGACCATGAGTGCTAATAAGGTCGCAGCTTCGATATAGACCGGTGAGCCGACTTCAAACAGTGGATTGAGCGTGGCAAAAGTCATCATTGAAATGATCGCCACCGGGCCAATCGATAAAGTCGAACTGCCACCGAGCAACGCATAAATGATCATTGGCAGGATGCTGGCATATAAGCCCATGATCGGCGGTAAACCGGCCAGCATGGCATAAGCCATCCCCTGAGGAACCAGCATCGCCACGACAATCAGTGCGGCCAGCACATCGGATTTAAATTTGACCGGCGTATAGTCGCTTAACCATGCCCAGGCAGGCAGTCTATGCAGAAGTTTAGACTTGGAATTTGGCATAAAAAGGTCTAAATCACAAATATAGATATATTATGCACAAATTCTGCTAAGAAATCTTAAGGGGTCGAATTTGTGATGATTTATGTTTTTAAAATAAATCAGCTAGGTCTGGCCTCCATTTTCTTGAAGCAGCTATAGCGATTTTCTACAAAGTCGTTATTTCTGCCAGATCAATGGGGTAGAGAAGTGTGTTTTGGCGTTAAATAGTGTTTAAAAATAAACTATTTAATTTGATTCGCACAATACAGCTGATAAAGCGTAGTCAATACCACAATCAAATTTTGATCTTTAATTGAATAATAGATCTGTTTACCATCCCGACGGGTATTCACTACATCACTTTTGCGCAGCATCATCAGTTGCTGGGAAAGCGTCGGTTGTTTAATGTCGGTAATATCTTCAATTTGTGAAACATTCAGTTCCGCTTGAGAGAGATGGCATAAAATAAGGAGACGGTCAGTATTGGCCAGAGATTTTAAAATGCCGACGACCTGTTCTGCTGAATCGCGCATAGTCGTGATTTCAAAATCGGTTTTCATCTCATATGTCCATTATAAAATTACAGCCCGCACATTATAAGGGGCTCGATGATTAATACATTGATATAATATTTAAATATTATCGGGTTTTAATCAGGTTAAACATTAGTTAAAGTTATATTTTAAACGTTGATAAATAATATAAAATCATCGAATTATTTAAAAAATATTTTGGTTTAAATTACTGCGATCAAGTGCAAATTCCATCAAACATCTACAAACGAAAAAAATGCTTGTATGATGTTTAAATGACTTGAACCAATAACATCAGGGATATTATCATGAGTACAGATTCAGCTTTTCCAACACCAAATAATTTAGGGATAGCGGTTTATAGTAATAATGCAGACGCAATTGGAAATACACCGCTAGTTCGTATTAATCGTGTAATTTCAGCTCCGGTAACTGTACTTGCTAAAATTGAAAGCCGTAATCCGGCCTTTTCAGTCAAATGTCGTATTGGTGCAGCATTAATTAACGATGCAGAAAAATCTGGAAAACTCAAACCCGGTATGCACATCGTTGAACCCACCAGTGGCAATACCGGCATTGCATTGGCCTTTGTGGCAGCCGCTAAAGGTTATGAACTGACGCTCACCATGCCTTCAAGCATGAGTATTGAACGCCGTAAAGTAGTCAAAGCTTTAGGAGCCAATCTGGTCTTGACCGATCCGGCCAAAGGCATGAAAGGGGCGATTGAAGCAGCCGAGAGTCTGTTGAATGAGAACCCGGAGCAGTATTTCCTGCCACAACAGTTTGAAAACCCAGCCAATCCTAAAATTCATGAAGAAACCACCGGCCCAGAAATCTGGGAAGCTACGGCGGGTAACGTCGATATTCTGGTCGCAGGTGTCGGAACAGGCGGAACCATTACCGGTATTTCGCGTTACTTTGAGAAAGTTAAAAATAAGCCTCTATATTCGGTGGCGGTGGAACCTGCTGAATCTGCAATTATTGGTCAGGCCAAACGCGGCGAAACGCTGACACCGGGACCACACAAAATTCAAGGTATCGGAGCCAACTTTATTCCGGGCAACTTGGATTTAGATCTGGTCGATGAAGTGATTGCCATTAATAGCACAGAGGCAATCGAGTGGGCACGCAAAACTGCAGCTCAGGAAGGTATTTTGGTCGGCATTTCAAGTGGTGCGGCCATGGCGGCAGCGGCACAACTGGCTGCACGCCCTGAAAATGCCGGTAAAAATATTGTGGTGATTTTGCCAGATGGCGGTGAACGCTACCTGTCTTCGGTTCTGTTTGAAGATATTTCTGCCGAATAAAATTGATGCATTCAATATTTTAAACACTGCTATAAAAGCCCGAAGTCATCTTCGGGCTTTTATTTGGTTCTTGGATGAGCATCCAATCGCAATACCGCTTTATCTTTCCTAAAATATTTAAATGAAAGACTTGACCTTGCCATGCTGGGAATGTTTAAGCTATAGCATCGGCAGCAAGTTGATGCATGGAGATGGGCATGGCAGAACAAGACAGCATCCGGTTATATGAACAGCAGGTGCAGATTGGCGGTATGACCTGTGCATCCTGCGTGGCTCGGGTCGAAAAAGCCTTGAAAAAAATTGAGGGCGTGGTTGAGGCATCTGTCAACCTGTCGACTGAAAAAGCTTTTATTAAAAGCCAGCAGCCGATTGCTGCCGCTGTGCTAGTTCAAGCAATTGAAAAAACTGGCTTTGATGTACCGACGCAACAGTTTGCTTTGAATATTGAAGGCATGACCTGTGCATCTTGTGTGGCTCGCGTAGAAAAAGCCCTAAAAAAAGTAGAAGGTGTACTGGATGCACACGTGAATCTGGCCACTGAAAAGGCGCATGTGAGTCTAATCAATTCTGTGCCATTGTCCAAGTTGACTCAGGCGGTGCAAAAAGCCGGTTTTGATCTTCAGGCTGACCGGATTGAACTGGCAATTGAAGGCATGACTTGCGCTTCATGTGTGGCACGGGTTGAAAAAGCTTTATTGAAAGTAGAAGGTGTCAGCGAAGCACAGGTCAATCTGGCCACCGAAACTGCCTGGGTGAAAGCTTCGCATGCCCAGCTTCCGGCCTTGATTGCTGCCGTGGAGAAAGCCGGTTATCAGGCCACAATAAAATCCGGTACGGATATGTCGGCAGATAGCCATGGCGCTTTTCAGGAAAAGAAAGCCAATGAAACGGCACAACTGAAACGAGATTTATGGCTTGCAGTCATTCTGACAGCGCCTGTATTTATTCTGGAAATGGGCTCGCACCTGATTCCGGCATTTCATCATTTTATTGCCCATACGTTAGGAACCCAGAACAGCTGGTATCTGCAGTTTGTGCTGACCACTTTGGTGCTGATTATTCCGGGACGGCGTTTTTATCAGCATGGTATTCCGGCTTTATTGCGTTTGGCGCCGGATATGAATTCTCTGGTCGCAGTCGGAACAATCGCAGCTTATGGATTTTCCTGCATTGCGACCTTTTTTCCGCAGCTGTTACCCCAGTCCACCGTCCATGTATATTTTGAAGCGGCAGCTGTCATTGTTGCGCTGATTTTACTGGGGCGGTATCTGGAAGCCAAAGCCAAAGGTAAAACCTCAGAAGCGATTCAGTATCTGGTCGGCTTGCAACCGAAAACCGCACGGGTACAACAGCATGGCAACTGGGTTGATCTGGCGATTGCCGATGTACAACAGGGTATGCTGATTGAAATCCGCCCGGGTGAAAAAGTCGCCGTCGATGGTGAAGTGGTTGCCGGGCAAAGTTATATCGATGAAGCAATGATGAGTGGTGAGCCTTTACCCGTGGCCAAACAGGCTGGCGATCAGGTGGTCGGCGGTACCATAAACCAGAACGGAACATTGCAAATCAAGGCTACTGCGGTCGGTCAGAATTCGGTACTGGCGCAGATTATTCAGATGGTAGAACAGGCACAAGGCTCAAAACTGCCGATTCAGGCCGTGGTCGATAAAGTGACTTTATGGTTTGTACCTGCAGTTATGGCGCTAGCGGCCTTGACCTTTATGGTATGGTTCCTGTTTGGGCCTGAGCCGAATCTGACCTACGCATTGGTAAATGCAGTCGCCGTACTGATTATTGCCTGTCCATGTGCAATGGGACTGGCGACCCCTACCTCGATTATGGTCGGAACTGGCCGTGCAGCAGAACTGGGCGTGCTATTTCGTAAGGGTGAAGCTTTACAGTTACTGCAACAAACTAAAGTTGTCGCTTTGGATAAAACTGGAACCTTAACTGAAGGAAAACCGCTGCTGACCGACTTTGAAGTCACCGCTGATTTTAATCAGCAGACCGTATTACAGCTGGTGGCTTCGGTTGAAGCCAAGTCAGAACATCCGATTGCCCACGCTATTGTTCAGGCTGCCCGTGAGCAAGAGCTGGAACTGATGGATGTGACGGATTTTGATTCGATCACTGGTGCAGGGGTCAAAGCACAGGTGTTCGGTCAGCAGCTACATATTGGTGCGGAACGTTTGATGCAGGACTTGGGCTTAAATGTCGATCTGTTTAGAGCCACTGCACAAAAGCTCGGTGATCAAGGCCGCAGTCCTTTATATGTAGCGATTAATCAAAAGCTGGCTGCGATTATTGCAGTCGCTGACCCGATTAAACCGACTACTTATAGCGCGATTCAGGTCTTGCATGACCAAGGCCTCAAAGTGGCGATGATTACCGGGGATCACCAGCATACTGCGCAGGCGATTGCCAAACAGCTGAAAATTGATCAGGTAATTGCGCAAGTCTTGCCACATGAAAAAGTCGATGCTGTAAGACAACTCCAGCAGCAATACGGCGTGCTCACTTTTGTTGGGGATGGAATCAATGATGCACCAGCGTTGGCACAGGCCGATGTCGGTATGGCGATTGGTACCGGCACCGATGTCGCGATTGAAGCAGCCGATGTGGTGCTGATGTCAGGCAATTTACAGCATGTGGCTATAGGCATCGGCTTGAGTCAGGCCACCATGCGCAATATCAAACAGAATCTGTTTTGGGCCTTTGTCTACAATATTGCGTTAATACCGATTGCCGCCGGTGTGCTGTATCCATTTTGGGGCATCTTGTTATCGCCAATGTTTGCCGCAGGCGCGATGGCGTTGTCCTCCGTGTTTGTCGTCAGTAATGCCTTGAGATTAAAGGCCTATCAACCGGTGCAGTTTAAGGAGTCAGCGTGATGAATATTGGCCAAGCCGCAAAACGCTCCGGCATCTCTGCAAAAATGATCCGATATTATGAAGAAATTGGCTTGTTGCCCCCTCCGAAACGAAGCGATGCAGGCTATCGGGTTTATACTGATGCGGACATTAAGACCTTAAGTTTTATTCAGCATGCACGTGAACTGGGATTTTCATCGGAGCAGATGAAAGAACTGCTGGGCCTGTGGCTGAACAGCTCACGTCAGAGTAGCGAAGTGAAACAGCTGGCACAAAAACATATCCAGTTTTTACAACAGAAAATTGCCGATATGCAGCATA
Organism: Acinetobacter sp. F9; assembly: GCF_019195275.1. Lineage (NCBI taxonomy): Bacteria > Pseudomonadati > Pseudomonadota > Gammaproteobacteria > Moraxellales > Moraxellaceae > Acinetobacter > Acinetobacter sp. F9. Next base: position 353,302 of record NZ_CP078068.1, on the reverse strand, counting down.
TGCTATTAATTTTACAGCAATCGGTGGAGCAGTGTGCCGGCAATGAGCAGTCTGATTGCCAGATTTTAAAACAGATTGAACAGGGCGTAGTACCTGAGCAACACTGACATAATGTGTAATTAAAGTCAGGTTAAATACAGTCTGCCCAATCACATTAATTTTTAAAGCGATCCTATGGAGCTAAATATGAAATTCCGTATTGAAAATATGACCTGTGGTGGCTGTGCACGCAGTGTGACTGCTACGATTAAAGATCTGGATGAAAATGCCACCGTTCATATAGATGTGGCGACTAAGCTGGTCGAAGTTGAATCGACAGTCACTGAGTCCGAGATTGTCGCGGCTTTAACCGAAGACGGATTTCCGCCAATTGCTGCTTGATATTTGTTAAGTCATTCAATTGAAATAAAATGCCGGATTCAATCCGGCATTTTTTATTATAGGGCTTAGACTGACGAGATTTTATCCGGGGTCATCAGCGCCTGATTAATATACAGTTTAATCAGACGTTCACGCGAACCAATCGCTTTTTGATAATTGGTTGAATTTAATAATAGTGAAGCTCCATAAGTCACGGTCCAGATATAAGACAAATAATCCCGAATCGACATGGCACTTTCTAAAGCCACCAGATAATCATGGGTCATGTCTTTAATCCGGATAATCCGTTCTTCTCGAATCCGATAAAGCTCCTGAAATAAATCTTTCAGGTTTTTTTCATTATTGGTTAAACGCTCTTCAATCACATGCAACAGGATGGTGCGATTGGAATTGAGCATGTGATAGAGCATATATTGCGAAACATAATTTTTAATATCGTTATTATATTTTTTTGATATTTCCAGGATTCTTTTTTCATTCAGAATAATTAGTTCTAAATATAACTGGTTCTTGCTTTTGAAATGCTTGTAGATCGTTCCTTTCGCGATGTCCAGTTCACTGGCAAGTTCACTCAGGGTAATGTCCTGATTATTGTCCAGTAGCAGGCTTTCAGCCATGCTCAGGATCTTCTCTTTACGAAGAAGGAAGTTCTGCTGTCTTACAGTCGTCATCTTCTTGGTCCATATTTTTCGAAAAAGAACCTTTCAAGAATATTCAATTTTACCCAAGATAGCTATAAAACTAAGGTCGTGATATTTATCTAATTTTGTATATTTATGCAGCAACTGCTGACAATGAAAAATATATATGGTGTCAGTCTGGAAATATTGTCAAGAAAACTGAACCCTAGAGATCAACTTTGCTAAATAAAATTCCATTTTCAGCATAATTATTTTATTGTTTCAGCACATCAAGTGAAATCATTATTCGGTTTAAGACCGTCCTGGCAAAGGATTATAGTGGTGAATAAAGAATCATTTTAAGCCTGCTTGGTTCAGTAAATAACGGTGACATAAAGCTTGGGTTTTTAAATTTTATGTCGCTTATTTAGTTGAATGAGATTTACTGCTGGATTAATTCGAGATGATGATTTTCGATTGATATGCATTGATTGAAGTAAAATCATAAAAAAGATTTTCATGAATCAATGATTATAAAACGCTCAGCAACAGAATTGAGTATTACCAGTTAAGGAATGTAAGAATGCCTATTTATAATGCGCCGCTAAAAGACATGGAATTTATTTTAAATGATGTGTTTCAAGCTGAACAATTTTGGCAAGGTAATGAAAATCTTGCACATTTAGATATGGCAACTGCAAATGCAATTCTGGAAGAGATGGCCAAATTTTCCAAGAATGTCATTCTTGACCTGAATCGTCCTGCGGATGAAGAAGGTGGTGCTCAGTTTAAACATGGTGAAGTGACCACACCTACAGGCTTTAAAGATGCCTTTAAGCAGTTTGCTGAAGGTGGCTGGGTAGGTTTAGGTGCCAGTGAAGAATGGGGCGGGCAGAATATGCCAAAAATGCTGACCGTGCTGGCCGATGAAATGATCTGGAGTACTAATCCATCATTTATGCTTTACCCGCTGTTAACCGTAGGTGCAGGCATGGCGATCAATGATCGCGCTTCACAAGAACAGAAAGAAACTTATTTACCAAAATTCTATACAGGCGAATGGTCGGGCACCATGTGTCTGACTGAGCCACATTCAGGTACTGATCTTGGCATAATCAAAACCAAGGCTGAACCCAATGAAGATGGCAGCTATAACATCAGCGGTACCAAAATCTTTATTACCAGCGGTGAACATGACCTGAGTGAAAATATCATTCATCTGGTGTTGGCAAAAACACCAAATGCACCCGCCGGTTCACGTGGCATTTCCCTGTTTATTGTGCCGAAATTTCTGGTGAATGCAGATGGTTCACTCGGTGAACGTAATGCAGTATCTGCGGGTTCAATCGAACATAAGATGGGAATTAAAGGCTCGGCGACCTGCGTCATGAACTTTGATGGTGCCAAAGCTTATATGGTCGGTAACGAAAATGAAGGACTGGCCGGCATGTTCGTGATGATGAACTACGAACGTCTGTCGATGGGAATTCAGGGCATTGGCGCGGCAGAATTTGCTTATCAGAATGCGGCACAATATGCGACAGACCGTTTACAGGGACGTGCCTCGACCGGTGCGAAATCACCGGAAAAACCAGCCGATTCGATTCTGGTACATGGTGATGTGCGCCGGATGTTGCTGAATGTGCGCGCCAACAATGAAGCATCTCGTGCCTTTGCTGTCTATGTCGGTCAGCAGCTGGATATCACCAAATATTCGACCGATGCTGAAGCGGTGCGTAAAGCGACCGACCGTGTGGCTCTGTTAACCCCAATTGCCAAAGCATATCTGACTGATAAAGCATTAGATTCTGCACTGGAAGCGCAAATGTGCTTCGGTGGTCATGGTTATATCCGTGAATGGGGTATGGAACAATGTATTCGCGATCTGCGCATTTCACAAATTTATGAAGGCACCAATGGTGTGCAGGCAATTGACCTGATTGGCCGTAAAACCACCAAATGTAAAGGTGCTTATATTGCAGAGTATATCGCTGAAATCCGCGAGTTCGCCCAAGGTCTGGATGATTCATTGACGATTAAAACGGCGACATTAGAGACCTGTCAGCAACTGGAAGACATCACCAGCTTTATCGTCGAGCAGTCTCAACTGAATCCGGACTTTGCTAACTCGATTGCGGTCGATTATCTGCATGCGGTGGGTCTGCTCAGTTTTGTGTATATGTATGCGCGTATCAGCAAAGCTGCAGCAACGAAAGACGATAGCTATTTCCAGAACAAATTGGTACTGGCGAATTATTATGTCGCCAAAGTTCTCCCGGATTTGAGTGCCCGAATTCAACGTATTCAGGCAGGTGCAGAACTGGTCATGCAATTACCTGAAGACTATTTCACTGCACAGGCTTAAACCGGCAAGTATTGCGAAGGACAAACACTGCAGAGCTTCTGCTGTGCGGTGTTAAATAACAATGATGAAAAAGGATGAGATTAGAATGATTGTAATTGTAGAAGCTGTACGTACCGCAATGGGCGGTTTTCAAGGCTCACTTTCAAGCTGTACGGCGCCTGATTTGGGTGCTGTGGCGATCAAGGAAGCTGTAGCTCGTGCAGGTTTAACTGCAAACGATATTGATGAAGTCATTATGGGCTGTGTACTGCCGGCGGGTTTAAAACAGGGCCCGGCACGTCAGGCCATGCGTCAAGCCGGCTTACCGGATTCAACAGGTGCCACCACGATCAATAAAATCTGTGGCTCAGGCATGAAAGCGGTGATGCAGGCAGCAGATGCAATCAAAGCGGGTTCGGCTGAAATTGTGGTCGCAGGTGGCATGGAATCTATGTCTAATGCGCCATATTTGATGGACAAGGCACGTGCCGGTTTCCGTATGGGACATGGCAAAGTCACGGATCACATGTTCCAGGAAGGTCTGGAAGATGCAGAAACAGGTCTGTCGATGGGAATTCTGGCACAGGAAATGGCAGATAAAAAAGGTTATACACGCGAACAGCAGGACGATTATGCCATTGGCTCATTAAACAAAGCGGTGACGGCTGTTCAGCAAGGCTTCTTTAAAGATGAAATCGTAGCAGTCACTGTCAGTAACCGTAAAGGCGATGTGGTGGTTGAGCAGGATGAACAGCCTTTAAATGCCAAAGCGGACAAAATTTCAAGCTTGCGTCCAGCCTTCAAAAAAGACGGAACCATTACCGCAGCAAATGCTAGTTCAATTTCAGACGGTGCTTCAGCACTGGTGGTCACCTCTAGTGAAATTGCTGCACAGCGTAACTTAAAACCGCTGGCTAATATTTTGGCCTATGCCAGCCATTCGCAGCATCCTTCGGAATTCACCATTGCACCTGTCGGTGCGATTGAAAAAGTCCTGAAAAAAACCGGTTGGGATGCCGCTGATGTGGACCTCTGGGAAATTAATGAGGCTTTTGCCATGGTGACGATGCTAGCCATTGATGGCTTTAAACTGGATACTGCAAAAGTCAACATCAACGGTGGCGCATGTGCGCTCGGTCATCCACTGGGGTCTTCTGGTTCCCGTATTATTGTGACCTTGATTCATGCCTTAAAACGTACTGGTGGCAAGAAAGGTATTGCCGCACTGTGTATCGGTGGCGGTGAAGCAACTGCGATTGCAGTGGAACTGGTTTAAGTCCAGCCAAAATTCAATGCTCGAATTAGCAAAATTAATTATTGATTGATTTAGACGCTAATGCTCTTGGTTCATCAGGAGCAGATGCCTCTTTATTTTATATTTTTGAGATTTTTTATGAACGGTTTAGAGCGCATTCGTTTGCTCCCATTACAAGATAAAGTCGTATCTGTCGAAAAAGCACTACAACTGATTCAAGATGGCGATGTAGTTGGTTTAAGTGGTTTTGGGGGGGCAGGTGAAGCGAAAACTGTGCCTTTGGCCTTGGCTGAATATGCACAGAAGTATCCAATTCATATTACCTTGGCGACAGGTGCAAGTCTGGGGAACCGGATTGATGGAAAACTCAATGAAGCACATGTCATAACCCGCCGTTATCCTTATCAGGCAGATCCTTCTTTACGTAAAGCGATTAATGCCGGTGAAGTGATGTATGTCGATCAGCATCTCTCTGAACTGGCCGATAATATCCGTCATAAAAACTTGCCAGCGATTAATGTGGCTGTAATTGCTGCAACTGCGATTACTGAAGACGGTCAGATTATTCCGACAGGCTCTTGCGGAAATTCTGCAAATTTCATCGAAATGGCAGATCGGGTCATTATTGAAATTGATATGACGATTAATCCCGTACTAGAAGGTGTTCACGATATCTATGTACCTCAAGCGCGCCCAAACCGCGAGCCAATTCCTCTGACTCAAGCCAGTGACAAAATTGGAACAATCGGGATTCATGTTGCACCTGAAAAAATTTCTGCGATTGTCATCAATGAGATTCCAGACACTTCCTTTGGCATGGACGAACCGGATCAAGAAACGCTGGCGATTGCCAGTCACCTGATTCATTTCTTTGAACAGGAAGTGGCAGCAGGGCGTTTACCTGAAAATCTGGGGCCGCTGCAATCCGGTGTGGGCTCCGTGGCCAATGCGGTCTTTGCCGGCTTCGAACATTCCAATTTCAATAATCTGGAAATGTATTCTGAAGTCTTGCAGGATTGCACTTTCCAGCTTATCGATTCAGGCAAGATGACCTTTGCTTCAGGTTGCTCCATGACCCTGACCGATGACTGTGCCGCACGAGTGATGAACAATTTTGATCGATACAAAGATAAAATTGTCTTGCGTCCACAGGAACTTTCCAATAATCCTGAACTGATTCGCCGTCTCGGGATTATTGCGATTAATACAGCACTTGAGTTTGATATTTACGGAAATGTGAATTCAACCCATGTTACTGGAACCAAGATGATGAACGGTATTGGAGGCTCGGGAGATTTTACCCGTCATGCGCATATTGCCATCTTTGTGACCAAATCCTATGCCAAAGGTGGTGCGATTTCTTCAGTCGTTCCCCTAGTCAGCCATACCGACCATACCGATCATGACGTTGATATTCTGGTGACTGAGCAAGGTTTAGCAGATCTGCGTGGTTTGGCACCGCGTGAACGTGCCCGCAAGATTATCGATATCTGTGCTCATCCAGATTACCGCGAAAGTTTAAATCATTATTTTGAGCGTGCCTGTGCGCGTGGTGGTCAGACACCGCATTTATTGAATGAAGCTTTGTCTTGGCATGCCCAATTTGAAGAAACCGGTTCAATGAAAACCGCTTAATACGTTTAATCGCATTGATCATCAAATAGAGCCCGTTGTATACGGGCTTTATTCATTTGATTACATCCATTTTTTTGCCGTTTAAAGATCATTTGGATGATTTAAAAACTTTTTCCAGTACATGCCGATGTATAAATCGAAGCTTGTCTTTTACCGCTTCGGTCAGCTTGAATGGGTAGGCATCTTCCAGACCCATACAACGGTTCAAGGCATTTAAATTAAAGGTTAAGGTAACCCAGTTTGCAAGAATATGTTCAACGTCCTGTCCGCCAATTGGACATTCTTTAAAATCCATGCTGGCCAGATAGCCACCATTGCCAATAACGCGGATTCCAGCATAGTAAGCAGTTTCCAGTGTTTCCATCATATGCAGATAATGCGCCCAGGTTTCTGCCCAGTCTTCCCAGGGATGTGCGGTGGCATAAGCACTAATATAGTTTTCCTGCCAGTTGATCGGGGCGCCGTCATTATAATAAGTTTGCAGCGCCTCACTGTAATTTTGCCGCTCATCGCCAAAATAATGACGAAACTCTTCAATCAGTTCCGGATGTAAGTGTTGCATCAGTGCAAAATAGTAATGTCCGCTTTCATGGCGAAAATGGCCCAATAAAGTCCGGTAATTTTCTCCCATATTCACGCGTGTTGTTTCACGATACACCACATCCGCTTCAATCGCATTTAAAGTAATCACACCATTGGCATGACCAATCAAAACCGGCTGATCATCTTCAGGCAGTAAAAAATCAAAACGCAGGCCAAATGGATCATCTTCAGATTTTTTGGGGCGTGGCATCATGTTCATACGCTGCGCCAAATAAAGGAAGCGGCGTTTGGCCTCTTCCAGTCGAAACCAGTAAATCAGGTTCTCTGAATTTTCCAGATCAGGAATCACATGAGTGAGTTGACAGGACTCACAAAAATCTTCATCTTCATTACTGGGAATCATCCAGTTACATACCTGATAGTGCGTATAGTTATGACAGGGTTTATAACTGGCATGCTGATAACTTTTGGAGACTGGAATCCATTGATCAGCACTCTGCTTTTTAAATGCGCACAATTCTTTTTCCGAAGCGACATAGCCGATTGGTGACATACAATGATCACAGACTGATTTGTAAAAAAATAGCTGTTGCTGGCAGACGGCGCATTCAAAATGTTTCATCTAAACTCCCTGTAGGGAAGCAAACTGTCTAGAATGCCTACCTAAATTTCATCCTATTGTAATAACATCATAAAAATTTTAATAAAAACTCTATATGGCTGAATTGTAAATGGAGGATGCTTGGCATTATATTGTGAGCTAAATAACTCGTTATTTTTAAATAGAAAAAGATTGCTTAGAGAAATACAAATTGACAGATGATCTGTTTTTGCAACAAAGCCAGGTTAAGGTGAAATTTAAAATAATATGAACATTAGAAAAGCTACTGTTCAGGATACATCTGCTATCGTAGAAGTCATTGCACCATTTGTAGAGGCTGTCACTACGGCAGAAGAGGGACGCTTACGTTTTAAAGCTGAAGTAATTCAAACCATTTTTGAACGGCCAGATATTTATTATTATGTGGCTGAAATTGACCGCAGAATAGTCGGTGTGGTGGCTTATATAGCACCTGCACATTTCATGCATTTTTTCTTGAATAAGGCTTATCAAGGTCAAGGTTACGGTCGCCAAATGTGGCGCTTTTTAGAAAAACATATTCGTAGCCAAGGTCATCAATCTATTACTGTAAAATCCAGTTTATATGCTTTGGATATTTATAAACGCTTCGGTTTTGTTGAAATGGGCGAATACACTGAGGAAAATGGCATTCGTTTTATTCCCATGCGAAAAGACTACTTAGCTGAAATTTAAACCATCTAAAAACAATCCAAACTTTCCGCTATTCACCTTCACTCCATTTTTAATTAGTCATGCCTTTTACTTAGGCATAGAATTGGTTCACTTTTGTTATATATGCAAATCATTTTATGGCAATCGGCTGGATCTTTTTCACCTTAATGGCTGCATTTATGCAGGCATGGCGTAATGCATTTCAAAAACAGCTGAGCACTACGGTCGATGTTTGGGGGGTCACGCTGGCACGGTTTATCTTTGCCTTGCCCTTTGCAATAATCTATCTGTCCAGTCTTTATCACTTCAAGCCCGTTGAAAATATTATCCATTTTACTCCCAGGTTTTGGGTCTATATTGTGATTGCTGGTTCAAGCCAGATTTTAGCGACTGCCTTGATGGTGAAGCTGTTTCAACAAAAAAATTATGCGATTGGGGTCGGTTTGGCTAAAAGTGAAGCCATTCTTGCCGCCGTCATTGGTGTCGTGTTTTTAGCCGATCATTTATCGGTACTGGCCTGGATCGGTGTGGTACTCGGTGCTTATGCTGTATTCCTGCTGAGTAAAGGCCAGCAGATCAGCGGATTTTCTGCCCAGACCTTAGCGATTGGAATCGGCAGCGGCTTAAGTTTTGCGATTACCTCACTCTTGGTCAGGGAGGCGAGTCTGGAGCTAAGCACATTGCCAACTGTCCATCGTGCTGCATGGGTACTGCTGATGGTCATCAGTTTTCAATGCATCAGTATGCTGATCTATCTGAGTCTATTTAGCCGCCAGACTTTAGTGGCCATGTGGCAACGCTTGAGATTAACCTTTAAAGTCAGCGTGTGCAGCTTTATGGCATCGCTGGGCTGGTTTACTGCCATGAGCATGATGAGTGTGCCCATTGTCAAAACACTAGGTCAAATCGAGATTTTATTTAGTATGCTGATTTCTGCATATTTCTTTAAGGAGAAACTGGCACGTGCCGAGCATTGGGGGCTGGGCTTGGTGGTGATCGCTGCGATTTTGGTCATTTGGGCTTAATACTGACTCCATCTTGATAAAAAAAAGCCACTGATGATGATCAGTGGCTTTTTCCTTTTTTGAGCAGTTTAAGCTGCAATAAATGCCTGAACTGCCTGATTGAACGCTTCAGGTTGCTCGACATTGGAAATATGCGATGCATTGATTTCAAACAGTTGGCTATTGGCAATGCTGGCTTGCATCGACTGACCATCAGCAACAGTCGTTACAGGATCTTGCTGACCTGCCACAATCAATACAGGAACTGAAATTGTCTTTAACTGTTCACGTAAATCCGCTTTAGCCAAAGCTTCACAGCAACTCGCATAACCTTCCGGGCTGCCAGCTCCAAGGTCGTTTGAAAGTTCTGCAACAATTGCTGCGTTGCTTTGAATAAAGGGTTCGGTAAACCAGCGTGATGCTGCGGTCGATGCAATCGGTGCCAAGCCTTGCTCACGCACCAGTGCAGCACGTTCCAGCCAGGCCTGTTCCTGACCAATTTTGGCTGCCGTATTACACACAATCACTTGGTTAAAGCGTTCTGGGCGGTTAATTGCCAGCCATTGACCAGTCAGACCCCCCATGGAAATGCCACAGAAAGCAGCTTTCTGGATATTTAAATGATCCAGTAGATTCACTACATCTTGACCCAGTTGATCCAGGGTATATGGCCCTTGTGGTGCGCTCGAGCCACCGTGACCACGGGTGTCATAACACACCACGAAATAATCTTTCTGGAAAAATTCAATTTGTGGCTGCCACATGCTGAATTTGGTGCCCAATGAATTGGAGAACACAATTGCAGGCTTAGAGGTATCCCCAAAAGTCTGGTAATTAATTTGTGCATCGTTAGATGTAAATGTTGGCATTAAAATCCCTCCCGACCTCCCTTTAAAAAAGGGAGGGGAAATTTTTATTAAGTGATCGTGCTTTTAGACGCGTTCGATAATCAAAGCAATACCTTGACCGACACCAATACACATTGAACATAGTGCATATTGACCGCCAGTTTGTTCCAGCTGGTTCAAGGCAGTGGTCACCAGACGTGCACCAGAGGCGCCGAGTGGATGACCCAATGCAATTGCGCCACCGTTCGGATTGACTTTTTCTGAGCCGTCTTCAATGCCTAGATCACGGGTACATGCCAGTGCTTGGGCCGCAAAAGCTTCATTCAGTTCGATCACATCCATCTGCTCTAGCGTTAAGCCGGTTTGAGCAAGTAGCTTTTTGATGGCAGGTGCCGGACCAAAGCCCATGATGCGCGGCTCAACACCCACAACAGTTGAGCCAATAATTTTGGCACGTGGTTTTAAACCGTATTGCGCAATCGCTTCATCAGACGCGATCAGTAGGGCGGCAGCACCATCGTTAATGCCTGAAGCATTACCGGCTGTAACTGTACCATCTGCTTTTACCACAGGTTTTAGTTTTGCCAGAGCTTCTGCAGTGGTAGACGCACGTGGATGTTCATCTTTATCTACGACCACCGGATCGCCTTTACGTTGTGGAATCACCACCGGAATGATTTCTTTATCAAAGAAACCTTTGGCTTGTGCTGCTGCTGTACGTTGCTGGCTGCTCAGGGCAAATTTGTCCTGATCTTCACGGTTAATCCCGAACTGTTCAGCGACATTTTCAGCCGTTTGCGGCATGGTTTCTACGCCGTACATGTCTTTGAGTTTCGGGTTAATGAAACGCCAGCCCATGGTGGTATCTTCGATTTTCTGACTACGGCCATAGGCGGTTTCTGATTTACCCATGACAAAGGGTGCACGAGACATTGACTCGACACCACCGGCAATAATCAGATGGGCTTCACCCACTTTAATCGCACGTGCAGCCATGGAGATGGTATCTAGCGATGAACCACATAGGCGGTTGACTGTAGTTGCAGGCACTTGATAAGGCACACCTGCAAGCAGCGCTGACATGCGGCCAACGTTACGGTTATCTTCACCGGCCTGGTTGGCACAGCCATAGATCACATCATCGACCTGTTCCCAGTTTACCGATGGATTACGTTCTATTAAGGCTTTGATTGGAAGTGCACCGAGATCATCAGTACGAACAGGAGCGAGGCCACCGGCATAACGGCCGAATGGGGTACGGATGGCATCGATAATATAGGCGTTTTTCATGTTTTTACTTTCCAAATCTTTGAATCCCTCCCAACCTCCCTTTACTAAAGGGAGGCGTTTTTCCCGGAATTTAAAGGGTGAAAGTCCCTCCTTTAATAAAGGAGGGATTTAGGGAGGATTTATGAATTAGTTTTGAGTCGCATCAATCAGCTTGGCGCCAGTCAATGACTGCAATTCTTCGAATGACAGACCTTCGACTTTCTCAATCACTTTCATGCCTTCGCTGGTGATATCAATCACACACAGGTCGGTATAGATACGATCCACACATTTCAAACCAGTCGCCGGATAAGACAGTTCAGCCACAATTTTTGGCTCGCCTTTCTTCGTGACGTGATCGGTGGTGATGAAAACTTTCTTGGCACCCACAGCCAAATCCATTGCACCGCCCACAGCCGGAATCGCATCCGGTGCGCCAGTATGCCAGTTGGCCAGATCACCATTTTCAGCAATCTGGAAGGCACCCAATACCGCGATGTCTAAATGACCGCCACGCATCATCGCAAAAGAGTCACCATGATGGAAGAAAGAACCACCTTCAAGTAGGGTGACGAATTCTTTACCGGCATTGATCAGCTCAGGATCGCGATCTTCTTCATCAGGAGGAGGACCGAAAGCCAACAGGCCATTTTCAGAATGCAGGAATACGTCTTTATCGCTTGGCAGGTAGCTAGAAATCTTGGTCGGTAGGCCGATACCCAGATTTACATAAGCGCCATCAGGAATATCTTGTGCCACACGTTCAGCGATCTGGTCACGGGTCAGTTTGTTATAGCTCATTATTTATCTCCGATGCCAATTATTGTGCAGGTTTAACTTGAACAACGTGTTGAACAAAAATTCCCGGGGTGATGATGTGCTCTGGATCCAGTGCACCGAGTTCAACCACCTCAGAAACCTGTGCAATGGTTACATCAGCTGCCATCGCCATAATCGGGCCAAAGTTACGCGCAGATTTACGGTAGACCAGATTGCCCCAACGGTCGCCTTTAGAGGCTTTAATCAAAGCAAAGTCAGCTTTAATCGGATTTTCTAAAACGTAGTCTTTGCCTTCATAGTTCATGGTCGGTTTTCCTTCCGCCAGCAAGGTACCAAAACCAGTAGGTGTATAGATTGGACCTAAGCCCATGCCAGCCGCCTGAATACGGCAAGCCAGATTACCTTGCGGCACCAGTTCCAGTTCAATTTTTCCTGCACGATACAATTCGTCAAATACCCAGGAGTCAGACTGACGCGGGAAAGAACAGATAATTTTACGCACAGCGCCCGCTTTAAGCAGTTTCGCCAGACCATAATCGCCATTACCGGCATTGTTGTTGACAATAATCAGGTCTTTAATACCCAATTCGATCAGACCATCAATCAGTTCAGCAGGCTGACCCGCTGTACCGAAACCACCGATCATGATGGTTGAACCATCTTTGATCTGGGAGAGTGCTTCTTTCAATGATAATGAACTTTTATCTATCATAATCTGGTCCTTTCATATCCTAAACTTATGGATGTCTTTAAACTCATTTTGAATCTGATGCTGCAAGCAGAACAGCGTTACGGTCTTTCTGTGACAATACAAAGTGCGCCACCAAACCAATACAAATCCCCCAAAAGACTGAGCTCAGTCCAAGGAACTGCATACCAGATGCAGTCGCCAAAAAGGTGATCAGGGCAGCATCACGTTGTGATTCTTTGCCCATTGCAACGGAAATATTGGTGGCAATTGCACCGAGCAATGCCAGTCCGGCCAAAGCCGCAATTAATTCTTTAGGCATCAGGCTAAAGAGCATAACGATGCTGCCGGCAAATAAACCGCCTAAAATATAGAAAATCCCATTCGCGATACCGGCGATATAACGTTTTTCTTTCAGCTCATGTGCGTCTTTACCCAAACATAAAGCAGCCGTGATTGAGGCCAGTACAATGGTAATGCCGCCTACACAGGCCACCGCAAGCGAAGCAATACTGGTCACACTAATAATAGGTTTGGCCGGCATGTCATAACCGCTGAGCTTGATAATGCTCATGCCTGGTAAAAACTGGCCAGAAAGACTGACTAAAATCAGCGGTAGTGCCAGATTCAAGGTAGAGTTCCAGGTCCATTCCGGGGCAATAAATTGTGGAATCGCCAAGCTAAAATCAGCGGTCACCGGGTTAATTTTACCGAGTAACAGACTTAAAACCACACCTGCCACCAATACCCAAACCATGGCATAGCGTGGGCTGAAACGCTTGGCCAGTAAAAATACTGCCAGCATGCCAAACACAATGTAGGGCATGGTATCGGTTGCCGTAAACAGACCTAAACCAAACTGCAATAAAATCCCGGCCATCATTCCGGCAGCCACTTCCTGAGGAATCCAGGACAGCAATTTGTCGAAATAACCGGTGATCCCAATGAAAAAAATCACCACGGCAGAGGTGATATAGGCAGCAACCGCTTCATTGAGCGAAATATCAGGAAAAAGCGTGACTAATAAAGCCGTTCCGGGTGCAGACCAGGCAGTCACCACCGGTATTTTGTATTTAATCGATAAGAAAATACCGGCAAGTGCAGCACCAATAGAAATTCCCCAAATCCATGAAATCATCATGTCTGGGGAAACTTGGGCTTGTTGAGCAGCCTGGAAAAAAATGATTAGTGGGCCTGAATAGGAAATCAGTACTGCTAAAAATCCTGCAACAGTTGCTGAAATTGACCAATCATTTTTTAAAGTTTGAAACAGGGTGTTCATTGGTGATGTGCCTCCTTGCGTCAAACCATGATCCTGTTAAAAAAAAGTCATGATCAGGATTTAGCCCTGATCACCACCACCGACCGGTACGACGGTACCAGTCATATACGATGATTCATCCGAAGCCAGGAATACAATGGCATTCACCTGTTCCTGAATCGTACCGTAGCGACCCATAAAAGTACGGTCAATGGTCTGATCAACCACTTGCTGCATCCAGTCTTTTTCTGATTCAGTCAGCGGATTGGCATTGCGTGGCACTTTACGCGGTGGTGCTTCGGTACCGCCAGTTGCAATCGCATTGACACGAATTCCATCTTTGGCATGTTCAAAGGCGAGGGAAGCGGTCAAACCGTTCACACCACCTTTAGATGCTGAATATGGAACACGGTTAATACCACGTGTGGCAATAGAAGATACGTTTACAATTGTACCTTTCTGATTTTTAATCATTTCTGGAAGAACTGCACGGCAGCACCACAGCGTTGGGAACAGTGAGCGGTTCACCTCCTTGATAATTTCCTCTTCAGAAAATTCTTCAAAAGGTTTCATCCAAATCGCGCCGCCAACATTGTTGATCAGGACATCGACACGGCCATAAGTTTGCAGCGCTTTGGCGACAACAGATTCTGCGCCGGCAAAGGTTTCCAGATTGGCTTTGACAGTAATCGCATCACCGCCAGTGGCTTCAATTTCAGCCAGAACTTCCTCTACAAAAGGGGAAAGATCCGCCATGACGACTTGTGCGCCTTCGTTTGCCACTTGCAGCGCCACACCGCGCCCGATGCCTTGGGCAGCACCGGTCACGATCACGACTTTATTTTCAAATCTTTTTGAACGGTTCATTCTATTCTCCGGTTCAGTCTGAACTTAGTTTGCAGAGAATTTTTCAAACAGGAAGTTTGCAGGTTTAACGCCTTCAGCATCTAACCAGCCGCGAACTGCTTCAACCATTGGCACAGGACCACACAGATAAATATCCACATCACCCGCATTTAGCCATTCTTTTTCGATATGACCGGTCACATAGCCTTTACGCTCATGATTAGATTCTGGATTCGCAATCACAGTACGGTATTCGAACCAAGGGAATTTATCCTGCAGCTCATTTAGTTTTTCAATCGCCACCAGGTCAAAATCATTGGTCACACCAAACACCAGACGCACTGGATGTTCTGAACCTTTTTCTTCTAAGACTTGCAGCATCGACATAAACGGCGCGATCCCTGTACCACCAGCCAGCATCAATACTGGACGGGTCACAGGACGCAGGTAGAAGCTGCCAAATGGGCCAGTAAAGGTCATTTTGTCGCCAGCTTGGGCATTGGCGCTCAAGAATTCACTCATTTTACCATTTGGCACGTTACGTACCACGAAACCGGTTAAACGATTACCTGGTTTTGAACTGAATGAATAAGAACGGGTTTCAGTCGTGCCCGGAATGCCGACATTGACATATTGACCGGCAAGGAAGTGAATGTCTGGTTGACCTTCGTCTAACTGAATGTCAAAGGTAATGGTCGAGTCAGATAGGTTTTCTACACGTGCCAAAGTACCCTGGAACGCGTGAATTTCAGTTTTACAAACTTCTGATGAAGCTTGAATCTGGAAAACTGCGTCTGAAGTTGGTTTACACTGACAGGCCAGAATATAGCCTTCTGCAGCTTCTTCAGGTGTTAATGCATCTTCAATATAAGTTTCTTCAGGCATGTCAAACGAACCTGATTCACAAAACGCACGACACGTTCCACAAGCACCATCACGGCAGTCCAAAGGAATATTGATCTTTTGACGGTAAGCTGCGTCTGACAGGGTTTCTCCGTCAGAAACAGAAATAAAACGTGTAACGCCATCTTCAAATTGAAGTGCAACATTGTGGTTTGACATGGCTGAATATCCTATATAAATCTTTGTAACTAAGCCTCTCAGTCAATTTTCCATATGACTGAAAGGCTTGACCTAGCTGTAAAAACAGTCTTAGAGGTGATAAATGTCGATGACCTGGTTGATGTAATCGTTTTTCAATACCACGTATTTGCTTAAAATTTGTGGTTTATCGCCTGAGAAATCGATTTCATAACGAGACATACCGAAGTAGCTGTAACTTGTTTTGTAACGGAAGCTCAAAGTATTCCAGTTAAAACGTACAGTCACTTTGTCGCCATCACGTTCAACAATTTCAATATTGCTGATGTTATGGCAGGTACGTGTGTCCGGCATGGTTGCAGATGAACGTTCAGTCTTGATACGGAACACGCGGTCTTCTAAACCTTGACGGTCTGGATAGTAAATCAACGAGATTTCAGACTGTGGATCTGTGGTCAGTTTGTCATCATCATCCCAAGCTGGCATCCAGAAAGACGCAGTAGGGGCATAACAGGTTAACCAGTCATCCCATTGTTCATCATCTAAAAAGCGGGCTTCTTGATACAGGAACTGAGCAATATTTTCTAAAGTGATGTCGCTCATGCGCTTTCTCCTTCAGTTGATGCTGCAATTTCTTTCTCAGTCGCAATACCTTTTTTGATCAATTCTAACCAGTACTGGTGCTGAGACAGGTATAGACCTTCATCTTCAGTTTTAATACCAGACAGTTTTGGTTTTAAACCGATTTCATTGGCAGCATCATCCGGACCTTGAATCCAGTGTTTAGAACCACGGCACATGTCGTTCCATTCCAGCGCGATACCGGCATAACCTGCCTGACAAGCACGGAACTCTTCAAGATCGTCTGGTGTCGCCATACCTGAAGCGTTAAAGAAATCTTCATACTGACGGATACGACGGGTACGCGCTTCAGGCTCTTCACCCACAGGCGCGATACAGTAGATCGTCACTTCGGTCTTATCGACAGAAATCGGGCGCAGGACACGGATTTGTGAACCGAACTGATCCATGAAGTAAACGTTTGGATAGATACACAGGTTACGTGAACGTTCGATCATCCACTTCGCCATAGCTTCGCCATATTGCGCAGTGTATTCATCTTTCTTG
This sequence comes from Acinetobacter sp. F9, assembly GCF_019195275.1. Taxonomy (NCBI): domain Bacteria; kingdom Pseudomonadati; phylum Pseudomonadota; class Gammaproteobacteria; order Moraxellales; family Moraxellaceae; genus Acinetobacter; species Acinetobacter sp. F9. The sequence continues at coordinate 336,365 of NZ_CP078068.1, read as the reverse complement.
GCAAAGTTAGGACGGTCTTCCGGGTTAGCCCATTGAGTCCAAAGCAGCATGTGACCGTGTTCAAAGCCGTAAGAACCACCGCCTTGCTTGCCCCATGAACCTGCGCTCATGGCACGGATGTTATCGCCAGCTTCTTTTTCTTTACGTTGCTGAGTCGTTGCAGCATAGTTCCAGTGTACAGCAGACACGTGATAACCATCAGCACCGTTTTCAGCAGTCAACTTCCAGTTACCTTCATAGGTATAAGTCGAAGAACCACGTAAAACTTCCAGACCTTGCTCAGACTGACCCACGATCATGTCAATAATTTTGGTCGCTTCGCCCAGGTATTCTTCCAGAGAAGGAACATCCGGATTCAAGCTGCCGAACAGGAAACCTTTATAGTTTTCAAAACGGGCAACCTTTTTCAGGTCATGTGAGCCGTCTTTGTTAAAGCAGTCTGAATAACCCGCTTCAGCCGGGTCTTTGACTTTTAATAACTTACCTGAGTTATTGAAAGTCCAGCCATGGAATGGGCAAGTATAAGTTGCTTTATTGCCTTTCTTGTTACGGCACAATTGTGCACCGCGATGCGAACAGGCATTGATCATGGCATTCAGTTCACCTTGACGGTTACGTGCAATGATGATCGGCTGACGACCAATATAAGTAGTATAGAAGTCGTTATTGTTTGGAATCTGGCTTTCATGTGCTAGATAAACCCAGTTGCCTTCAAAGATGTATTTCATCTCAAGGTCAAACAGGGCCTGGTCTGTAAATACTGAACGGTGTAGTTTAAATTCACCAGATTCATAATCATCAACCAGTAATTCGTCAATGCGGTCTAAATGGCTGGTGTTAATTACGGGAATACGAGGCATGTCCTTTCTCCGACTTTCCAAGGGGGAAGTCAGCGGGATATATCTCATATCCCGCTTCTTAATGTATTAAGCGCTTGCGCGGCGACGTTCAACTTCAGTAGTAGGCGCGCCTTCTAGGTCTTTCTGAAGAACAACGTTGAACTGAATGTGTTTGAAAGGACCTTTCAAACCACGACGCGCGATTTCAGCTTCATCAGTTACGTCTGCAGCTTCTGCAACTAGGCCTTCACGTGTACCGAATGCGAAGTCATCCCAAAGGTATTTATCACCTTCGATGTTGAACTGAGTGGTAAGCTTACGGTAGCCAGGTGCAGAGATGAAGTAGTGCACGTGAGCAGGGCGTTGACCGTGACGAGAGATCTGGTTTAATACACCTTGAAGTGGACCTTCAGGGTTTAAGCCATAACCTACAGGCATGGTAGTCAGAGCCGTGTATTGACCGTTTTCGTCAGTCAGGATTGAGCGACGCAGGTTAAAGTGGCTTTGTGACTTGTCAAAGAATGAATAGTTGCCGTGGCTGTTTGCGTGCCATACTTCAACTTTAGCACCCGGAATGATGTTGCCGTCAGTATCTGTTACTGTACCGTCAATGATTAAAGTCGGGATTTTGCCTTCTTCAGAACCATCGTCCATGCGTGCGAAACCAGTCGATTCTGGCGCACCAGCAACATATAGCGGACCTTCAATTGTACGTGGTGTACCACCCGTTAAACCTGCTTTCGCATCAGCTTCATCAGCACGCAAGTCAAGGAAGTGCTCAAGACCTACAGCAGAACCCATCAATGCAAATTCGTCAGCTTTTGCAATGTCGATGATAGTTTCAATACCTTTCCAAACTTCTGATTGGCTTAAATCTAAGTCTTCAATCGCCTGGAACAAATCTGTAACTAAACGTACCAGTACTTGTTGTACACGTGCATTTACTGGACCTTCAGAAGTGTCCACGTTACAAGCTTTAACTACATTTTCAATGGTTTGACGATCCATTTTATTACTCCTAAGAATAGCTATTTTGGTGACGCGCTGTTTAGCTTGCTCTGGCTGGCTAAATCTTGCTGGCCACAATCCTTGTTGAATTACCCTCTGTTTTCGATTCGGAAGGGGAATCCGGTGACTCCCAATCCGCTCATTCAATCAACTGTCATCATCTCGAACTGAAGATGGGTGACGGTTTAATGCCATTACTTCAATGTTCATATAAGGATAGAGAGGCAAGCCTTGTAGCAGGTTGTGCAACTCTTCATTGCTTTCAACATCAAAAATACTGATGTTTGAGTACTGGCCCGTGATGCGCCAGATATGACGCCATTTGCCTTGACGCTGCAATTCCTGTGAATAAGCCTTTTCAACAGCCTTAATTTCGTTTACCTGTTCAACTGGCAGGTCACGTGGAATGTTTACATCCATACGTACGTGGAAAAGCATGGGTTTCTCCTAATTACTGACGACGCAAGTTGTCAATCTTGTTTTCATCCAACTCAATTCCCAGACCAGATCCTTTCGGAATTTCCAGTTCAAAGTTTTGATAGTTGAGTGGGGTTTTTAAAATATCTTCAGTCAGTAGCAATGGCCCAAACAGTTCGGTGCCGTAGGCAAGGTTTTCAAAGGTAGAGAAAACATGTGCCGATGCAATCGTGCCGACCGGACCTTCCAGCATGGTGCCGCCATACAGGTCAATTCCTGCCAGTTTGGCAATTTTTCCGACTTCACAACCTTCAATCAGGCCACCTGACTGGGCAACTTTGACTGCAAAAACAGATGAACCGTTTTGTTTCGCAATTTCATAAGCTGAATGTGGGCCCATTAAAGATTCGTCCGCCATGATAGCAATATCAAAACGGCGGGTTAAACGGCGCATGGCAGCCAGGTTGTCAATTGCACATGGCTGTTCAATCAGGTCAACGCCACCATCTTGCAGCAACTGGATTCCTTTAATGGCTTCCAGTTCTGACCAGGCACGGTTAACATCAACACGAATCGAAATGTCTTTGCCCAAGGCTTTTTTAATCGCGAGAACATGTTCTACATCTTCTTCAACTGCACGTGAACCGATTTTGAGTTTGAAAATGTTATGGCGTTTAGCCGCAATCATTTTCTGTGCTTCAGCAATATCTTTTTCTGTATTGCCAGAAGCCAATACCCAAAGAACCGGAATGCTGTCACGTAAGCGGCCACCCAAGATTTCGCTCAGCGGTTGTTGCATGCGCTGTGCCTGAATGTCCAAAAGGGCAGTCTGAATCGCGCACTTGGCAAAGCGGTTACCATTAATATTCTTTTTAATTGCTTGTAATGTCTGTGCAACATTTAAGCCGGATAATGTTTTTAAAAGGGGTGCGAAATAAGTTTCAATATTGACTTTAACGCTTTCCGGGCTTTCATCACCATAACCTAAGCCGCCGATCGTCGTTGCCTCACCCCAACCGATATAACCATCTTCAGTGGTGATTTTAACAAGGACCAGGGTCTGGGTTTGCATCGTTGCCACTGCCATCTTGTGAGGGCGAATGGTTGGAATTTCTACCAGCAAGGTTTCAACTGACTTATACATAATACGGATTCACATTCTTGCTTTAATGCTTCGATTTGATATACCTTAAAAGAATAATGTTGATTGGTCTAAGATCGAATTAGCATTTTTTTATACTTTAAAGGTATTCTATATCATGGAACTTAGACATTTACGCTATTTTGTTGCAGTAGTGGAAGAGCAGAGTTTTACCAAGGCGGCAGAAAAACTATTTATTGCCCAACCGCCTTTAAGCCGGCAGATCCAGAACCTTGAAGCAGAGCTGGATATACAGTTATTTGAACGTGGAAGCCGTCCATTAAAGACCACAGAGGCAGGTCAATTCTTCTACCAGCATGCTGTTAAACTTTTGTCTAATGCCGAAGAGATTAAGTCGATGACCAAGCGTATTGGTATCGCAGATCGTACCATTACTATTGGCTTTGTTGGTTCTTTATTGTTCGGTTTATTGTCACGAATTCTATTTTTATTTAAACAGCAGCATCCTTATCTCAAGATCGAGATGATGGAAATGAATACCTATGAACAGATTCAGGCGCTCAAAGAAGGCCGGATCGATGTGGGTTTCGGCCGTCTAAGAATCTCGGATCCTGCAGTAAAACGGGTCTTGTTGCGTGAAGAGCGTTTGGTGGTGGCGGCGCATGCCAGTCATGTTTTGGCACAACGCGAGAGTCTGCATTTATCTGAACTGGTCGACCAGCAACTGTTTTTATATCCCAATACGGGCAAGGCAAATTTTGCTACCCAGGTTCGTGGCATATTTTCCGAGTATGGATTAGAGCCTAAAAACCTGCGGGTGGTACGTGAACTGCAGTTGGCGCTTGGCTTTGTTGCAGCGGGAGAGGGTGTCTGTATCGCACCGGAAAGTGCACAAAATATTAAATTGGCGCATTTAAACTTTATACCTTTAGCAGATGCATTCGCAGTAAGTCCTGTCTTTATGGCCATACGCAATATGGATGAAAGCGAATACATCCGCTACCTGTTTGATGCGGTATATCAAGTCTATGATCTTGAAGCATTAAAATATGATCGTTCGGTGTTTTAAGCCTGATAAACCACTCAAATATGCACAAACAGGAACCGGATTTTTACAGGATGATGACTGCTGATCGAAAAATAATTCATGATTAAATAATATATTTTCCAGTTAATTTAACGGTTTAGCTTGAATCAGACTTTATAGGTATAAAGGCATGCCTATTCAGTTTTGGACATTAGCGTGCATCTTCTTCATTGTGGCTTTCATAAATTGAACTTCACAATCTGGAGGTGGAGATGTCTACAAATAAAGTGAATATAAATACGCTGATTGATGAAGCAAAGTTTACGCCCTTTCACTGGGGCGTATTGATCTGGTGCTTGCTGATCATTATTTTTGATGGCTATGATCTGGTGATCTATGGGGTCGCGTTGCCTTTACTGATGCAAGAATGGTCATTAACTACAGTGCAAGCAGGTATGCTGGCCAGTACTGCACTGTTTGGTATGATGTTCGGTGCCATGACTTTCGGAACCCTGTCCGACAAGTTAGGCCGTAAAAAAACCATTATGATTTGTGTGGCTATTTTTAGTGGCTTTACCTTTATAGGTGCTTTTGCGACTTCACCGGTTGAATTCGGAATCTTGCGTTTCTTGGCGGGGTTGGGGATTGGCGGCGTCATGCCAAACGTAGTGGCCCTGATGACCGAATATGCGCCCAAGCGTATCCGTAGCACCCTGGTTGCCTTAATGTTTAGTGGCTATGCGATTGGTGGTATGACCTCGGCACTGTTGGGTGCATGGCTGGTACCGCAATATGGCTGGAAAATCATGTTCCTGTTAGCCGGTATTCCACTGTTGCTTTTGCCAGTGATCTGGAAATACTTGCCAGAATCACTGATGTACCTGACCAACAAAAATCAGACTTCCCAAGCGCACGATATTATTCAAAAAATATCTCCGGAACAGGTCATTACCCATGATACTCAATTTGTACTGAATGAAGTGCAGAAAGGTGATGAAGCGCCATTAAAAGCACTTTTCCAACAGGGCCGCAGTTTCAGTACGTTCATGTTCTGGCTAGCGTTCTTTATGTGCCTGTTAATGGTATACGCATTGGGCAGCTGGTTGCCAAAACTGATGATTCAGGCCGGTTACTCGCTTGGTGCCAGCATGATCTTCCTGTTTGCCTTAAATATTGGTGGCATGATCGGTGCAATCGGTGGTGGATATCTGGCAGATCGCTTCCATATCAAGAAAGTACTGACCATCATGTTCTTATGTGGTGCACTGGCCCTGATTCTGCTTGGCTTTAACAGTCCGCAATTCGTCCTATACACCCTGATTGCTGTGGCGGGTGCTGCAACAATTGGCTCGCAAATTCTACTCTATACCTTTGTTGCACAATATTATCCATCGACTGTACGTTCTACAGGCATGGGCTGGGCATCAGGTATTGGACGTATTGGTGCGATTGTTGGTCCGGTATTGACTGGTGCTTTATTAACCATGAATTTACCGCATCAAATGAACTTCTTTGCTATTGCGATTCCTGGTGTGATTGCTGCACTTGCGATTTTCCTGGTCAACTTAAAGACATCAGTAGATGCGCAAGCCCTTGCAAAGTCTGGTGTAAAGCCAAACCCAATGGTAAAAGAAGCGACACATTAAGTTAGATTTAACTTAATAAAGATAATATTCCCAATGATATAGATCGCCATCGTAATGGGTGGTGATCTGTTGCTAGAATCGAAACGCATAATAAAAAGCGAGTTTAGGATGAACACGACATTATTTACCCAAAAATCAATCAATAAGCCAACATTAAAACGTACATTATTGATGAGTATGATTGCAATGAGTATGGGCGGCATGGGCGTATCAGCTCAGGCGCAAACTGCACAAAACAGTCAGCAAGAAATTGAACAGCTCCGTCAGGAAGTTCAGGCCTTACGCGCATTGGTTGAGCAACAGCAAAAACAGACTGCGACTTTAAATACCGCTGTACAAACTCAGCAAGCAGCAGCGGCATCTGCCAAACCTGTGATGAAACTTGCCAGTGGTGCTGAATTCAATCTTTACGGAAATGTCCGTGCCGATGCCTCTTATCAGGCTGAAGGCGGTTCATCTGCACGTATGTATAACCAGATTAATACTGTTCCACTTGAAGGTGTAGGCGAGCGCAGTGATGAGTTCAAATCAACACTTTCTGCTACCCGTTTAGGCATGGACTTTAAAGCACCGGTTGGTGCTGGTGACAAAGCCCTGAGCGGTAAAATTGAGGTAGATTTCCTTGGTGGTGATAAATTTGATAATTTACGTATCCGTCATGCTTATATGAGCTATGCCAACTGGTTAATTGGTCAAACCTGGTCAAACTTTGCAGTGCCGGATTATTTGCCAGAAACTGTCGATGCTTTGGCTTATGCTGGCGGTTCGATTAAACGTACGCCGCAGGTTCGTTATACCAGCACATTCAGTCCAGCAACCAATCTGGTACTGGCAGTAGAAGATCCAAAAGATGCAACCATTACGGGTATTAAACAGCGTTTGCCTGCTTTAACAGCGCGTTTAAATCATAAATTTGCGGATAATCTGAGCGTCAGCGCCCGTGCGATGGGGAATGAAAAGCGTGTCAAAGAAGACGAAGAAATGGCATGGGGTGTAGGGCTTGGTGCAAAATATGAAGTTGTACCGGGTACTACCTTAAAAGCCGATTACTATCATGTTAAAGGTGATAGCAGCTTTGTAACTTATGCCAATAAAGGTGTAGTTGCAGATATAACTGATAATCTTTACCAAAGTGAATTTGATTCAATTTCAGTGGGTATCACCCAGCAGTTTAATGACAAGTTACGCGGTACCTTGGGCTATGGTTATATGAGTTTTGATCAGGATGCTGGTTATATTGATGCTTTATCAGCAGATGATAAGACCAAAACTAACAAGGATCTTTGGCAAGCTTGGGCTAACGTGTTCTATAGTCCAACCAAACCTTTAAGTTTTGGTCTGGAATATGTGTATGGTGAGCGTGAGGCAGTAGCTGCCGCTACACCAAATGGAAGTACTAAAGGTGAAGACAACCGAATCAATGCGGTTGCCATTTACAACTTCTAAGATGCTTGTAAATTCGGGTATCTTGACCTAAAAAAAGCGTGGATGAACTCATTCACGCTTTTTCTATTTCTGCTGAATGGTATCTGCTAAAAGATTCACTGCATTTTCTATCTCGGTGGTCCATTCAAAAGAACAATTCAGGCGCATATAATGCTGACTGGCATGATCCGGTTTAAACAATAATGCAGGGGCGATTGAAATACCTTTCTGAATCAGTTGCTCATAAAGCACCTGTCCATCTAGACCATTTGGCAATTCGATCCAGAGAAAATAACCACTGGAATAATAGTAAATTTTACATGTAGGCGCTAAGCGGTTTTTGAGTTCCTGATAAAACTTCTTTTTATATTTTTCCAGATGATGTCTTAGCTGTCGTAAATGTTTTTCATAATGATGATGCGAAATAAATTCTACCAGCGTGTTCTGGAGTAATGGACTGACCGTCAAAGTGCTCATGAGCTGCAAATGCTGAATGGCATCGGAAAATGGACCGGCATAGACCCAACCAACGCGTGCGCCCATGCCTAGTGTTTTGGAAAATGAAGTACAGTGCAGCACCATCTGATGCTGGTCAAAATATTTAACCGGTAGCGGTTTGGATGAACCATAATTCAATTCCTGATAAACATCATCTTCAATTAAATAGACCTGATATTCATACAAAAGTTCGGCAATTCTCTGTTTAATTTCCGAACTAACAGTAAAGCCAATCGGATTATGCGCGTTCAGCATTAGCCAGCATACCTTGATCGGATACTGTTTCAAAGCCTGTTCAAATGATGCCAGATCAAAACCGGATTGCGGATGCTCAGGGATAGTAATCACCTGCAGCCCCAAACGCTCGGCTGCCTGCCAGGCCCCATAAAATATGGTTTGTTGCAACAGGATAAAATCACCGGGTTGGGTCAATGCCTGTAAAGACAGATTCAGTGCTTCTAATGCTCCAGATGTAATGACAATGTCATCTGCATGGCAAGCAATGCCTTGCAACTGGTAACGATTGGCAATCAGTTGGCGTAAATCCTGATTGCCAGGCGGCATATGATTCTGGTTGTTATAACTGCTTTTTCTTTTGGCCTGCTGCGCCAGAATCTGCATAAATTTGGCGTTATATAACAGCTCTGCATTGGGAAATGCGGAACCAAAAGGCACAATTTCTGCAGCTTGGATCGATTTTAAATAATTAAATACCACAGAGTTGATTTGAACTTTTGGGCTTAAACTAATCTGGATTGGTTGTTTGCTGTTGACCAGATCTGTAGAACGCTCTGCAACGTAATAGCCGGATTTATCTCTGGCATAAACCAGACCTTGCGCTTCAAGTTCCTGATAAGCATTGAGTACCGTCATCAGGCTATAGCCAGACAATTGGGTCTGTTCGCGGAGTGAAGGTAATTTTTCATGTACCTTCCATACGCCGTTTTCAATCATCTGACGGATATTCTGCGCCAGTTTTTCAGACTTATACATACACTTGCTTGAACTAAGACTGTTCTAATTATTTTGATTTATAGCATATTTCAAGGTGCTCAATATAACAAATTAAGTTTAATGTGGTTGTCAGTCTATTTTCAAGCTGGCGTTCTATCGATCTGCTGTACTGTTCTTCTAAGATCAGTATCCAAGTAAATATTTCCATTCAAATGGGATGGTTGTATTAATCGGGTCGACATGAACTCAATACATGATCATTAAATTGAATATCAGGCCTCAACCTTTCTAGAGAAATTCTCTACCTCTCCATCAATCGTATTCTAATTTTTATACGCCTGAGTCACTTCTCTTAATTTGTCACAATTCGATACTTACAAATTCAGATTTACTTGCTAAATTCAGTCCACATGATGATAAAAACTATGTCACGGTCTTAGGCCACCCCATCATGTCTATATAACAACGATACGAATACACGGACCAATAACAAGCACAAAGGAGTGGACAATGCTCGGAAATATGATGTTTCAGCCTTTACTGATCAGCAGCATGATTGAACATGCAGGGCGCTATCATGCCGATACCGAGGTAATTTCCAAAAATACCGACACCAGCATTAAGGTGACTAACTGGGGCGAAATTCATCAAAACTCGAAACGTTTTGCCAAGGTATTGCAACAACTCGGCTTGGAACAGGGAGATCGGGTTGCCACCATTGCCTGGAATAATCATCGCCATTTAGAGTCCTGGTATGCTATTTCTGGCAGCGGTCTGGTCTGTCATACCATTAATCCGCGCCTGTTTCCGGAGCAGCTGATTTTTATTATGAATGATGCGGCAGATCGTGTGGTCATCTTTGATAAAACATTTGTACCTTTAATCAAAGCGGTAAAACCGCTGCTGACCTCAGTCGAGCATTTTATCTGTCTGGATGCTGCCGATCCGAGCGTCACTGAAGCCATTCCAGAAGTACAATTTTATGATGATCTGATTTCCAGTCAACACACAGAATTTGAATGGCCAATCATTGATGAAAACTCAGCCAGTTCACTGTGCTATACATCAGGAACCACGGGCAACCCTAAAGGCGTGCTATATAGTCATCGCTCTACTGTATTACATAGCTATGCCATCATTTTACCGGACTCACTAAATGTCTCGGCTGCCGATATTATGTTGCCAGTGGTGCCGATGTTCCATGTGAATGCATGGGGCACGCCATACGCGGCGGCCATGGTGGGATGTACGCTGGTACTGCCGGGGCCAGGTCTTGATGGTGTTAGTCTGGTGAATCTGATTGATACGTATAAAGTTTCAGTGGCGCTTGGCGTGCCAACCATCTGGCAGGGTTTGATTGCCGCAGCAAACCAGTCAGGTTCCAAGCTGGAAAGTCTGAAACGTAATGTAATCGGAGGATCGGCCTGTCCACCGGCAATGTTACGAACTTTCAAAGAGCAGTTTAACTGTGAAACAATTCATGCTTGGGGCATGACGGAAACAGGTCCAGTGGCTACTGCCAATCAGCTCAAAGCCAAACATTTGCAGCTATCAGATGAAGAAAAACAGCAGATTCGTCTGTCTCAAGGCCGACCGCCATTTGGGGTTAGTGTACGTTTAACTGATGTAGAAAAATGTACGCATGAAATTGAACGAGATGGTGAAACTATCGGAAGTTTACAGGTGAAAGGGCACTGGGTTATTAATAAGTATTTCGGTAAGCAAGAATCTCCATTGACTGAGGATGGTTGGTTAGATACAGGGGATATTGGCACGCTGAATCAAGATGGTTTTGTAAAACTCAGTGACCGTTCCAAAGATTTAATCAAGTCTGGCGGCGAATGGATTTCATCGGTGGATCTGGAAAATATTGCCATGGGCCATCCGGAAATTGCGATGGCGGCGGTGATTGCCGCCCAGCATCCAAAGTGGGATGAACGTCCGGTATTGATTGCCATCAAGAAACCAGAGAGTCAAATTAGTGAAGCTGATCTTCTTGATTATTATCATGATAAAGTCGCTAAATGGCAGGTTCCAGACAGAGTGGTTTTTGTAGACTCAATTCCACTAAGTGGAACTGGAAAGATGCTGAAAAAAGATTTGCGGGAACTCTATGGCGCTATTCTCATGGAACAAGCAGCAGGCTAGAGTTTTACATTGAATCTGATAATCAAAGTGAATGATTGAAACTGACTTCTATACAGGAGTCAGTTTTTTATATAGAGTTAGCAGAATTAACAGATATAAAAATCCCTTTTTCTAAAAAACTACAGTTTCAGCAGATGCTTTTGCTTCATATTGTCCGACAAAAAGCTCTATTATGTTTGATAAGCACATAATTTGACCTGTATTGATATGGTCTGAATTATAAAACGCTTTATGCTGACAATATAATAAATAGACAGTTGTACATTAATATTACTGTCTGCGGATAAGGGGATAAAAATGACAAGTATGCCGACCTATCAGCCGCATTGGGTTCGTGAAGATTTCATTGATTTTATTGGTGAAAAAATCCATCCAACCTGGGCGTTTAAAAAAGTTAAAGCGGCCATTATGGGCATTCAGGCCATTAGTCCTGACTTTTTCAAGATTCACTTGCGCCCGAATCATAATTTTAAAGCCAGGTCATTTCAGGCTGGCCAGCATATTGCAGTAACAATAAGACTCGATGGTGTACGTCATCAGCGATATTATTCTGTGGTGACGGTATTAAAAAATGGTGATTTGATTATTGCGGTGAAACAGCAAGGCAAAGTGTCACGCGCCTTGAGCCAGATGCAAATCGGGGCTGTCATTGAAATTTCGCAGCCGCAAGGTGACTTTATACTGCAAAACTCTAGCCAGCCCACTTTATTTCTGGCATCCGGCAGTGGTATTACTGCAATATATTCCTTGCTGCAAAAAGCAGTGATCCAGTCCCTGGAACAGATCGACCTGATTTATTTTACTCGCGATGATGCCTTTCATGCTGAATTGAAAACCCTGGCTTTAATGCATCCAAACTTGAAATATCATCATTTTAATACACGGGAACAGCAACAGCATCTGAATCAAAGATTATTGCAAAAACTGGTGCCAGATGTTGCAGAACGAAAAATATATGCCTGTGGCTCTGCCGGGATGATGAAGGCTGCACTTAGAATTGTAGAAAAACTGGATTTGAAATCCAATTTTCATTCGGAATATTTCCAGATTGTGGTCGATGAAAAAATTAAGGCGCAGCCAGTACAGTTTTTAAGATCGCAGCAAGCATTTCAGGCTCAGTCCAACTTGCTGGAAAGTGCTGAAAATTCAGGCCTGCGTCCTGCTCATGGTTGCCGGATGGGAATCTGTAATACCTGTTCCTGTACCAAAGTCAGTGGCTCGGTGCGTAATGTCCTGACCGGTGAGGTTGATCATGGCAATAATACCCAGATTAAACTTTGTATTTCCCAGGCGATGAGTCCAGTCGTTATTAATTTATAAGCCAGTATTAAACGAATAAAAAGGTGCTCCCATGAATATGCAAATTGATTTTAAACGACACAGTAAGTCGCAATTTCTCAGTCCTGAACAGATTGAGGAGTTTGGTGCTAAAGTCGATGCGATCCGCCGCGAGGTCATGGACGATCTGGGTGAAAAAGACGCCAATTATATTTATAAAATCCGTAATTTTGTCCGTTATAGCGAAATTGCATCCCGAGGCATGTTGATGTTTGCTGGCTGGTTGCCACCGGTTTGGCTGGCAGGGACAGGGCTGCTTGGCATCTCCAAAATTGTGGAAAATATGGAGCTGGGACATAATGTCATGCACGGTCAGTTCGACTGGATGAATGATCCGACCCTGAACGGAACCACCTATGACTGGGATACGATTTCCACAGGAGATGACTGGAAATATACCCATAACTATATTCATCATACCTATACCAATATTGTCGGGATGGATCATGATGTCGGTTATGGCCTGATTCGGGTCAGTGAATCCCAAAAATGGGAACCACGTTTCCTGTTGAATATTCCACTGGGCATGCAGTTAATGGTGTTTTTTGAATGGTATGTCGGCCTGCAACGCTTGCATCTGGAAGATGTGATTGCCTATAAAACCAAAACCTGGAAAGAAGTTTGGAAAGAAGCGGCTCCACTGCGTCAAAAAATGCGCCGTCAGGTGTTAAAAGATTATGTATTTTTTCCAGTGATTGCTGGCCCGAATGCCATTCCTGTGTTTGCCGGAAATGCTGTAGCCAATGTAATTCGTAGTCTGTGGGCGTCTGCGGTGATTTTTAATGGTCATTTTACGGAAGATGCTGAAACTTTTGAGATGGACAATACCGACAATGAAACCCGTGCTGAGTGGTATTTACGCCAGGTTCGTGGTTCGAGTAATTTTACCGGGACGGACTGGCTGCATATTTTGAGTGGTAATTTGAGCCATCAGATTGAACATCATCTATTTCCGGACATGCCAGCCAATCGCTATGCGCAGGTGGCGCCGAAAGTAAAAGCGCTGTGTGCTGAATATGGCATTCATTATAATGAAGCGAGCTTTATAAAACAGTTTTCTACTGTTTGGGTGCGTCTGGCCAAATGTTCATTGCCGAATCACTGGACTGCACAGATTATTGAAAAAACCCACTCTGCTAAATCTGCATTGAGCTACTTTAAATCCAAAATCATGCCCTAATTTTTAATGTGTGGTATTCACCCGTTTGCTACGCCTCAATAGATTTACATGGTCTATTGAGGCCTTTTTTGCTTTTTTGTCGTTTTAGTAGAAATTGAATCATCCATTTTTATGAATGAAGTATGGAGAGATATTTCAAAAAAATCACCAAAGAAAAACAGATACGGTACTGCTGAAACGCTTTGCCTACAACAACCTGCTTAAGCTCTAGAGGGTTGTCCCTATAATGGCCGCGTTGTCACAATCAAGGTCTCAGTTTTGAAATATCTTCAATTTTTTTCAGGCATCTCATTATTACTGCTTTTAACTGCTTGTAACCTCACAGAAGCACCAGCTCCAGATTATCAAGGAAACTGGAAAAATACGCTGGAAAATCCAAAACTTGAAAATGTATTGGTCATTTCGAAAAATGGTGAAAATTACTTCATTACCAACACCATAAAAGACAAAGAAACTGGTAAAACCGAAGAGAAAAATCCGATGCCGGCAGCAGTGAGCAAAAATGGCTTACTTCAGTTAAATGCAGGTGCAGGTATGGTTGATTTTGCAATCGATGAAAAAACAGGAAATCTGGTCGGTTCAGGCTCAGTCTATGAGAAAGCCAAATAACGTTTTCTTCTCAGGTCAGAGATCTGCAGAAAAAAATGTCATGAAATACAATGATTCATGGCATTTTTTTATTGGGCTAAACTTAATAACTCAGTAAAATCTTCTGCAAAATAATTTGCTTGGACCTTGATCAAATCTATTTCATGAACAGAGTATTGATCATAAACTGCAATCACATCGATTCCTGCATTGTTGGCCGCTTCAACGCCAATTAATGAATCCTCAATAATCAGGCAATCTGCGGCTTGCACCTGAAAATGCTGAAGGGCATTGAAATAGACTTCAGGATGCGGCTTGATGTTCTGCACATTTTCACGGGTCAAGAGCAGGGCAAAGTCATCATTAAAGCTGATTTTTTTGTTAATGTTTTGATTATTGTCCTGATAACGCTGCACATTGAACAAACTGGTGGTTGTGGTCAGGGCGATCTGAATCCCTTGTTGTTTCAGGGCTTGAATGAACCGTTCAGCATGTGGTTTTAGCTCGACCACATGATCGAGAAAATGCCGTGAAATTGCATAACGGCGGTTTTTTACTTCTTCTTTATTCGGCGCAAATCCATAAAGCGCTTTTAAATAAGCACAATATTCCAGATAGGGATCCGGCCGATGTTTAAATTTTTTGAGCTGAAGATCGCGCTGTTGCTGGATCTGACTTAAGTCGACTTCAATATTTGCCAACTCCTGAATCAGCGCAGCATCGACCTGATTCCAGACTCCCACAGAATCAATCAAGGTGCCATCCAAATCAAAACACACCAACTTTTTGCCTTGGAACATATGATATTTCTCTTAATTTGCATCGTTAATTCTGTGGGCTTGAGTATATAGCATGAAGCTTGCGTGTTTAAGTTGACCAAGGAAAAACAGAAGTGCATATTTACAACAGAACTACTTGTAACGAGGCTCCACATCAGAGAAAAGTAATTTTTAACACCACATGGAAATTGACTGATCCTAGAAATCGTTGCAAAGTGTTATATTTGAACATTGGCAATTGATAAAATGATGTCGATGATATCTTCGTCAAAATTATTAGAAAGTTAAAGGAAATGTGTTTCTGTGTTTGAACTTGACTGTAAATTGCTCAGTATTTTTTATTATGTCTATAAATTTAAAAACGTATCTCAGGCAGCTGATCATTTAGACATGAGCCAGCCAGCGGTGAGCAATCTGCTGAATAAAATTCGCCAGCATTATGGTGATCCTTTATTTTTACGTATTGGCAATGAAATGCTGCCGACAGATTTATCTAAGCAGTTGTTTCCCTTGGTCAGTGAAGCACTCAGTAAAGTTGAAGCGATTAATAATTTCACCATCAATTTTGATCAGGTCACTTCACAGCAACGTTTTACACTGGCGATGACCGATGTATCGCATCTGGTGTTATTGCCAAAAATTTCACAGTATCTCAAGCAGCATGCATCACATATCCGCCTGAATGTGCGTCCGATTACCTCGGAAACCAGTTATCAGATGGCCAATGGCGAGATTGATCTGGCTTTGGGCTTCTTGCCAAATTTGGAGAATGGCTTTTATCAGCAGAAACTGTTTGAACAGTATTATGTGGTGATCGCAGCGAAAGACCATCCGCGACTAACGGGTGACAGCATCACGACCGAAGAGTATTTACGTGAAACCCATATCGATATTGATGCCGGGATGGGGCATTACCATATTGAAAATGAATTGCTGAATCTGGAACTCAAGCGCGACATTCTAATGCGTCTGCCCAGCTATTTAGGCGTGGGACTGGTGGTACAGGAAACCGATGCGATTGCGACCGTGCCTTATTATTTGAGTGAAGTCCTGTTATCACGTGGCAATCTCAAGATTTTTGGGGCACCGATTGCTTTCCCGACCTATTCTGTAAAGCAGTATTGGCATATGTCCTGTCATCATAAAACCAGTCATCAATGGCTACGCAATATGTTGCATGAAATCTTAAGCAAATAGCATTTCAGCATACATGCATTGTGCTGCAATCTGCTTTTTCTCTATCTCAGAGATTTCGACACCATCCCATTTTTCAATCTGCTCGATTAACCAGATAAAATCGGCAAGCTGCGGTTTCGCACTTGCACCAACAAGATTGCGGATGATGTTTTGAATTTTATGATAGTCACAGACATGACGCTGTGCAGAGCATTCAAACTGGATAATCTGAGAATCAACCAGCATGTCCCAAACTTGGGACAGATTAGCACGCTGTTTTAAATCCGTTTGGGCTTTCTGGACAGCATTGACCAAAGCCTTCACCGTGCATGGATGTAATTCTGCCCATTCCTGAGTCATGGCCAGAACCTTGTCGGCAACTTTAGGAATGACATTCTGGCTTGCAGCGACAATTAAACTATAGCCTTCAAGTTTGGCCTGAATATTCCAGGGTTCTCCCACGCAAAAACCATCAAATACCTGTTCTGCGATTCCTTTTACCATGGAAGGCGGTGGAGACGTCATCAGCTGGATATTCTTGGCCAGTTGTGGATCAGTCAGCGCCAGCCATTCTTTTAAACAGTAATGGTGAATCGAATATTTATACACATAGGCCAGATTGATGGGATGATTCTGTTGTAAAGCCTGTACAAGTTTTTTTGAGGTACTTTCTTCATCATCCCCTGGCTGGATGCCGAGTTCATAACACAGATCTTGCCGTAGGCTAATAAAAGCCTGATTCACGCTCAGTACTAGAGGGGTTTGCAAAGCCACCTGTAACTGGTCTGTGCCCAAGGCAGCAGCGGGCAACATGGCGGACAGACAATGTGCAGCATCCAGAAAGCCATAGGCCAGACGGTCACGCAGACTTGACCAGGAGGCTTCACGGATTAAATTGATGGTTAATCCTTGCTCGGCAAAATAACCCTGTTTTTCGGCCCAGAGAATGGCAACACAATCAAGTAAAGGAATATAGCCAATATTGAGTTCAGTTTTTTCTAATGTGGACATATGCTTTTCCTTATTGGCCCAGTAACAGCTTCTGTGCATCCAGTAAGCGTCTGGCCATTTCACCAATGGTAATCCGGTGACTCATGGCATTTTTACGCAATAAAGCAAAAGCTTGTTCTTCCGTTAAGGCATGTAGCTGGATGAGCAGGGCTTTGGCTTTATCGATATCTTTACGGTCAATCAGCTTGTCCTGGATTTCTTTTAAATCATTCAGCAGCTTTTTATGCTTGCGAAACTGTTCAATTGAAATTTCCAGAATGCTTTCTAATTTGGTGGGATCAATACCATCGACAATATAGGCCGTGATTCCGGCATCAATCGCACTTTTGATGGTGTCTTTGTTGGAGTTCTGGGTAAACAGCACGGTCGGAAGTTCATATTGGCTGACACAGCTTTCAATAATATCCCGATGCGGATGATCCATATTCAGCAGGATCACATCTGCATGAATACCCTTAACATGTACCATATTCAGGTCATTCAGGATTAAACAGGCCACCACCTGAAAATCATGTGAAAGTAAGGATTCTTGGATGAATTGGGCGCGCTCCAGATCATCATCAATAAGAGCAATTCGTAATTTGGACATGGAATATTTTCAAGTAAGGCCTAAGGAATATTCAAGCAGGAATAAAGCAAAAAACATGCCATTAAATTGGTGCATAAAATTCTATTTTTCTGTTCAATTTAGTGCACAGCTTTAGGGATTCCAGCTGATAGCTCATCAAAATGAAGCATTTAGGTACATCATCTGCCTGAAATAAGGCGTTTTCTTATTGGAAAAGTTGGCACGATTTCTGCATTTATTAAATCGTCAAAGATGACTTTCAATACTAACAACGGCCAACGATGTCCGTTCTGATCGTAATTGCATTTTCAAGGAGTGTGATTGGTATTTCGTTCAGCACAGGATAAATGACATGGGCAGTTGTTCAGCAATACAAAACGCACAAGCGTTTCAACCCTTCATCCAGCATTACAAAGTGCTGGGTTGCGGTATTTACAACATATTCAATCAGCAGACATATCAATGCCTAGACGTGATATGTGGCTTTTTATCATCTTTAAAAAAACAATAGTTGGAGTGCAGATATGAAAATTCTCATGATTGGGCATGGCATGGTGGGGCACAAATTCATCGAATCTGTACTGGAAAAGGCTGGTGATGACATTGAGCTGACCATTTTGGCAGAAGAGCCACATTTAGCTTATGACCGGGTACATTTGACTGAATATTTCAGCGGCAAGTCGGTCAAGGATCTGAGCCTATGCCGTAGTGATTTTGCCGATGCCTATGGCATTGATTTGCGACTTAATACCAAAGCGGTTGAAATTGATCAGCTCAATAAAACCGTCACCACCAGCCAGGGTGATGTACTGAATTTTGACAAGTTGATTCTCGCTACCGGCTCTTATGCCTTTGTACCGCCAATCCCGGGCAATGACCGTCAGAATTGCTTTGTTTATCGTACCATTGAAGATCTGGATGCTATTCGTGCAGCCAGTCTGAATGCAAAAACTGGCGTAGTGATTGGTGGCGGCTTGCTAGGGCTGGAAGCAGCAAAAGCCCTGCGAGATCTGAATCTGGAAACCCATGTTGTCGAGTTTGCGCCACGTCTGATGGCGGTGCAGATTGATGATCTGGGCGGCCGGGTACTGCGCTCTAAAATTGAAGACCTAGGTGTCAAGGTGCATACTCAAAAGGCCACGTCGAGTATTGAAGATGGTGATACTGCCCAGCATGTGATGAAGTTCGGAGATGGTTCGGTACTTGAAACCGATATCATCCTGTTCTCGGCCGGTATTCGTCCGCGTGATGAACTGGCCCGGCAGAGCGGTCTGCTCATCGGTGAACGAGGCGGTATCATCATTAATGATTATTGCCAGACCTCACATCCGGACATTTATGCCATTGGTGAATGTGCACTTTGGGACAATAAAATTTATGGTCTGGTTGCACCAGGCTATGACATGGCGCGTATCGCAGCGAAACATGTACTGGGCCAAGAGAGTCATGCATTCGCTGGCGCCGACATGAGCACCAAGCTCAAACTGATGGGTGTGGATGTTGCTTCTATTGGTGACGCACATGCCATGTCACCTGGTGCCTTGAGCTATTTCTATGCTGATGAAGCCGCGCAGGTTTATAAAAAAATCGTGGTGTCAGCAGACAGGACCAAGCTGCTGGGCGCGGTGCTGGTGGGCTGTGCCAAAGAGTATAGCGATCTCCTACAAATGATGCTGAATGGTCTGGCTGTGCCGGAGCAACCGGAAAGCCTGATCATGCCAGGCTTTGATCAGTCAACTTCCAAATCGGGTGGCAGTGGCATCGATTTATTGCCTGACAGTGCGACCATCTGTTCCTGTAATAACGTTTCCAAAGCTGATATCTGTTCAGCCATTGATGGCGGTGCAACTTCATTGGGTGCACTGAAAAAATGCACGCAGGCTGCAACGGCGTGCGGTGGCTGTGCGCCACTGGTGACGCAGGTTCTCAAATCCGAATTACAGCGTCAGGGTGTCACGGTGAACAATCACCTGTGCGAACATTTTGCCTATTCGCGTCAGGAACTGTATCACCTGGTACGCGTGCATGAAATCAAGACTTTCTCTGACCTGATTCAGCAACATGGTCATGGGATGGGCTGTGATATCTGCAAACCGACTGTGGCCAATATTCTGGCATCCTGCTGGAATGATTTTGTTCTGAAACCAAGTCATGCCGGTTTGCAGGACAGCAATGACTATTATCTGGGCAATATCCAGAAAGATGGTTCCTATTCGATTGTGCCACGTGTGGCAGGCGGCGAGATCACCCCGGATGGCCTGATTAGCATCGGTCAGATTGCCAAAGATTATGGCTTATATACGAAAATCACGGGTGGACAACGGATTGACATGTTTGGTGCGCAGGTACATCAATTACCGGAAATCTGGGGAAAACTGATCAATGCCGGTTTCGAGTCCGGACATGCCTACGGCAAATCCTTACGTACCGTGAAATCTTGTGTGGGCAGTACCTGGTGCCGTTTTGGCGTCGATGATTCTGTCGGCTTGGCGATTTTTCTGGAAAACCGTTACAAGGGCCTGCGTTCACCGCATAAAACCAAAATGGCCGTATCCGGCTGTACCCGTGAATGTGCCGAAGCACAAAGCAAGGATGTGGGGGTGATTGCCACGGAAAAAGGCTGGAATTTATATGTCTGCGGCAATGGCGGTATGAAGCCGCGCCATGCTGAACTACTCGCCTCGGATCTGGATACTTCCACACTGATCAAATATATCGACCGCTTCTTTATGTTCTATATCCAGACGGCGGATCGTCTACAGCGCACCAGTGTATGGCGTGACAATATGGAAGGTGGGCTGGATTATCTGAAAGATGTCATTGTGCACGATTCGCTTGGCATTGCGGCTGAACTGGAAAGCCGTATGCAGCATGTGATTGGCACTTATCAGGATGAATGGCGCACCGCGATTGAAGATCCAGAAGTACGCAAACGCTTTAAAACCTTTATCAACGCCAAAGCAGCCGAGCAGAATGACCCGCATATTCAGTTTGCACCTGTACGTGGTCAGATCCGGCCAAAGACTGACGCTGAACGTGATTTAAACCGTATTCCAGTGGTTGAAGCCTAAATACCACAGTCAGGGAGAATGAAAATGACAATTTTAAAAGACATGAACGAACTGAACTGGTACGAAGTCTGTCATCTGGATGAGATCACCCCGAATACCGGTGTTGCAGCCCTGATTGAAGATCAGCAGATTGCAATTTTTCGCGTGGGTCAGGAACAGCGGGTTTATGCGCTTAGCAATCAGGATCCGTTTAGTCTGGCCAATGTCATGGCACGTGGCATTCTGGGTGATCTGCAAGGTGAGCGTGTAGTCGCATCCCCAATTTACAAGCAGCATTTCAGTCTGGTGACCGGTCGTTGTCTGGAAGAACAAGAGCAGAAATTACTAGTATTTCCAACCCGAATTGAAAATGGCAAAGTTCTGGTGAGTCCAACTCCACAAAAGACCTATATTTCCAGTAATGGTCAAAACACAGAGCGTTTAAAACTGGTACTGGTCGGGAATGGGCTAGCGGGTATGCGTTGTCTGGAAGATTTGCTGGATATGGCGCCAGATCGTTATGACATTACCGTGATTGGGGAAGAGCCATGGGGTAATTACAACCGGATCATGTTGTCACCGGTATTGTCTGGTGAGAAAAGCTTTGCCGAAATTATGCTGCATTCAGCCGACTGGTATGCCGAAAAAGGCATTCGATTCATCGCTGGAGATGCTGCCATCGCTATCGACCGTTCGCGTAAACAGGTTCATACCGGAAAAGGCGAAGTCGTTGCTTATGATCGTCTGATCCTCGCGACCGGTTCCAAACCTTTCGTACCGCCAATTCCGGGTGCTGAACTTGAAGGCGTGATGAGCTTCCGGGATATTCAGGATGTTAACCGCATGCTGGATTACTGCAAAACCAAGCAAAACGCCGTCGTGATTGGGGGCGGCCTGCTGGGACTGGAAGCAGCTTATGGACTGAAGCAGCAGGGGATGAATGTGACTGTGCTGCACCTGATAGACCGTATTATGGATCGTCAGCTGGATATGAAAGCCAGTCAAATGCTGAAAAAATCAATTGAAGAAAAAGGTATTAGGATTATCACCGAAGCCAATACCGAAGAACTACTCGGTAGTGATGGTCACGTGACTCAACTGCGCTTAAAAGACGGGACAATGCTGGATGCTGATCTGGTGGTATTCGCCGTCGGGATTCGACCAAATAAAAGTCTGGCCGAACAGTCTGGCCTGCGCTGTAACCGCGGCGTGCTGGTGAATGACACCATGCAGACCTATGATCCGAGTATTTATGCAGTGGGTGAATGTATTGAGCATCGTGGTCAGACCTTTGGATTGGTTGAGCCATTATGGGGACAGGCCTTTATCTGTGCGACTCATCTGGCTGAACATGGCCGACTGACCTTTAAGGCACCGACTGTTCCGACCCAGCTTAAGGTCAGCGGATGTGACGTATTCTCGGCAGGTAATTTTGAACCGACTAATGATTTCGAAGATATCGTGCTGAATGATGAGAAGCGTCAGATTTATAAACGGATCATCATTCAACAGGACAAGGTCATTGGTGCTGTGCTATTTGGCGATACCGAAGATGGGGCTTGGTATGCAGAACTGATTGCAGACCAGACACCAATTAGTAATATCCGCAGCAAACTGCTTTTTGGTCGGGATTTTGCATTAAAAAAGGCAGGGTAATCGGATAAATCTCTCCAGCCATTCTTTAGCAAAGGAGGGTTGGGGAGGATTAAATTTTAGGCTTGCTCATTCAGAAATTATATTGCTGGATAAGCCTTCAATTGTAGGTTGGTGCAACAAAGCCAATTACATTTAAAAATATGGCACGTTATTTGCTGATCTATTTAGTAAATATGGCAACGGCGCCATGACACGATTGATCTGCTTAAATAATGCAAGGCAAAGACGCCTAGGGTTGAAATAGACCTTAGGCGTCTTTTTATTTAATAACAGGCAAGAAATTTTTATATAAAGGGGATAAAACTATGGCTTATCTTGCTCCTGCAGAGTTTGCAAAAAAAGTAGTCGATGCTGGTGAAGCAAAACTGCATATGGCCACACGTGATGTTGTAATTCGTGCATTTATGGCCGGTGCGATTCTGGCGCTGGCAGCAGTATTTGCGGTGACGATTGCTGTACAGACAGGGGTGCCACTGATCGGTGCACTGTTATTTCCAGTCGGGTTTTGCATGTTATATCTATTGGGCTATGACCTGTTGACCGGGGTATTTGTATTGACTCCTTTGGCCTGGCTAGACAAACGTCCAGGGGTAACATGGGCGCGTATTTTAAAAAACTGGGGTCTGGTTTTTTTAGGCAATTTTATTGGATGTTTAACCGTCGCGATCTTGATGGCGGCGGTCTATACCATGGGTTTCGCAGCTGAACCAAACGAAGTCGGCGTGAAAATTGCTCATATTGGTGAAGACCGGACTTTGGGTTATGCCGAATATGGCTTTGCTGGCTGGATGACCATCTTTATACGCGGCATGCTGTGTAACTGGATGGTGTCACTTGGTGTGATTGGCGCCATGATGTCAACAACTGTAAGTGGAAAATTCATTGCCATGTGGATGCCGATCATGCTGTTCTTTGCCATGGGATTTGAGCATTCTGTCGTGAATATGTTCCTGTTCCCATTTGCCATGATGATGGGCGGTGATTTCTCGATTACAGACTATTTCTTGTGGAATGAATTACCGGTAGTGCTGGGTAACCTGGTTGGTGGTTTAGCTTTAACTGGTCTGGCGCTGTATACCACGCATGTCCGTACAGGTGATAAAAAAGAATTTTAATTTGAGCATGATATTTATGTCTTGAAATTGAAGGGATCGATTCGATCCCTTTTCGAGTGTCTACAATGAATAAAAAATTAAAGATCAGTATCGGACAATATTCTTCCGCCGGAATCAAAGCACAAAATCAGGATTTTCATGGCATTTATATTCCTGAAGGCCATGCGCTGAGCAGCAAAGGTATTGCCTGTGCCATTGCAGACGGGATTAGCAGCAGCAATGTCAGCCATATTGCGGCAGAAACGGCGGTCAGTAGTTTTTTATCCGATTATTATTCAACTTCGGATGCATGGAGTACCCAAACTTCAGCTGCTCGGGTGATTCGTGCGACCAACTCTTGGCTGTATGCGCAAACCCAACAGAGTCAGGGACGCTTTGATAAAGATCATGGTTATGTCTGCACCTTGAGTGCACTGATTTTGAAACAAAACAGGGCACATATTTTTCATGCAGGTGATAGCCGTGTTTATCGCATTCAAGCCCAAAGCATTGAACAGCTGACCATTGATCATCGGGTTCGTTTATCTTCAACCGAGCATTATTTAAGTCGTGCTTTAGGTGTAGATCATCGGATTGAAGTCGATTATCAACAACTTGAATTATGTGAAGATGATTTATTTCTCTTGATGACCGATGGTGTCTATGAATTTATCGATATACAGCAGATCTCGGATTTGCTACAACAAAAACAAAATCTGGATACTATTGCCAAATCTATCGTCGAACTGGCCTTAAAGCGCGGCAGCGATGACAATCTCACCATTCAAATCATCCGAATTGATGCATTAGCTCAAGAGAAAAGCTTTCAGATTCAGGAAAATATTTTATTTCCACAGCAACTCAGTCATGGTGATTTGTTTGAAGGTTATCGCATTCATAAAATCCTGCACCAAAATCATCGCAGTAGCCTTTATTTGGCGCAGGATGCAGCCACACAAGCTCAGCTGGTCATTAAAACCTTGTCTGTCGATTTGCAGGATGACCTGAAAGCAGTGGAACAATTCCAGCTGGAAGACTGGGTATCCAAGCGTTTAAAACATGAAAACCTGATGCACTACTATCCGCATACAGGCAGTAAAAAGTTTTTATTTCAAAGTTATGAATACTTGCAAGGGGAAAGCTTAAACCGATGGCTACATCGGCAAAAAACTGCTTTAAGTTTACAACACCTGATTCCGATTATTGAACAGGTGGCCAAAGCACTGAATGCCATGCATCGACTTGAAATGCTGCATCAGGATGTACGGCCAGAAAATGTCATGCTGCTTGAACCGATTGATGCTTTGAAAGTAAAACTGATTGATTATGGATCGACGGCGGTTAGAGGGCTGGTCGAACTGAATCCTAAACATGCAGATGTGCCTTTGGGAACGCTGGCATTTATGGCACCAGAGTATTTTATAGGGCGCTCACCCTCGGTAAAATCAGATCAGTTTTCACTGGCGGTGATGAGCTATTATTTATTGACCCGGCAATTACCCTATGGAACAGAGCTGGCGCGTTGCAAGACTGAAAAAGCTTTAAAACAGGTACGCTATCATTCACTGTCTGAATATCGTCCGGATTTGCCCAAGGGTTTGGATGCGATTTTTAAAAAAGCACTGTCAATTCGTCCAGAGCAACGTTATGAGGCACTTTCAGCATTTATGTATGACTTGAAACAGCCTGATCTTGAATTAAAAAAATCTGTTTCACGTCCTGTGATTGAGCGTCATCCCCTGACATTCTGGAAATGCTGCACCGCGATTCTGTTTATCTTATTGCTCTTGGTCTTTTCCTTATATTTTACAAAATAAAGCTCTTTAATAGGCTATTCAATTATATTTTTTGAATTGTCAGCAGCAAGTTCGGGAATGTTTGGCATATTATTCAGTCCAAATATCTGCTTATTCTATGTGCAGGTTTTAATGAAACAGTTGCTGTTTGCATCACTTTATGTTCACGCGGTTTTCACCCTTTTTCTGCTCAATGAGTGAATAATTTTTGAATATGAGTCAGGTTGAGTCTGATCCAAAATTTATCCTTTAGCCCAGATTCAAGACCCAGTGCTCAGTAATTTTCTCAAAATATATAAACGACTGTGGGCTCGATCCAAGACGATGCTATGAGCTAATTCAAATCGATATGCTACTCAATTTCAGTGAGCTTTGAATATGAAGTAACTGGTTTAGTCCACTATGAATTTAACGCAGTATTACATTATGCCAACTGGAAATACATGTGTGCAGAATTAAATAGCATATTATTTAATATCAAATACTTAATTATTAAGTTCTTGGAACTTGTGAGGATGTGGTGGCTATCTTGCAAGTTGTATAATCAAAAAATACCAAAATTACATCAAAAAATATACGCTGATCAGTCAGTTTTTTGGCAGAAAATAATGCCTTGATTCGGCATTGTTCATTTATGCTACAGCATAATTTTTAAAACCAGAATCCCTCTAGGATTAGGATCATGTATACAGGATTGTATAAACCCGATATGAGCACGAGAACAATTCCGCTGAACAAAAAACCGCTAAGCTTGATGATCCTTTCAGTTCTTTCCAGTGCTGTCTATGCTGAAACATCTCGCAGCCAGCATCCTGTGCAACAACTCAACACCATCGTGGTCAGTGCTGAACAGACAGATCCGCAGCAGCAATACCAGACCGAGCTTGCGCAAACCTCAGGTGGAACCAATTTTATTTCAGCCCAGCAGCTTGAACATCAACATATTGCAAATAATGCCGATGTATTTCGTCTGCAACCCGGTATCTATGCTCAATCCCCGGGCAATGAAGGCGCCAAAGTGTCTATCCGTGGCTCGGGTATTAACCGGACATCAGGTGCGCATGCCTCTGGTACCTTTGTGCTGATTGATGACATTCCATTTACCGGGCCGGGCGGCACCGCTTATGAATTACTAGAGCCTTGGTGGATTGATCATGTCGGCGTCTATCGCGGTGCAAACGGTTTTAAACAGGGGGCGCTGGCGCTAGGCGGAGCGATTAACTATAAAAGCAAGACTGGTGCCGAGCAGAATGGTTCTGAACTGAAGTATGAGGCAGGCAGTCATGGTTATCAAAAATATCAGTTCAGTACCGGCCGTAAACTGGATCAGCTGGATTATTATCTGGCGCTAACAGGTAACCAGTTTGACGGAATTCAGGATCATGCCAAAGGTGATGGCAAAGGCCTGGCTTTTAATCTCGGCTACCAGATTAGCCCGGACATTGAAACCCGTTTTTATGCCCGTTACCGCGAAAGCAAACATCTGACACCGGGGCGTATTACCCAGGAACAATTAAAAAACAATCCTGAAGTAGCTGATCCTAATTTTGTAGGAATTGATGCCAAACGTATCCAGCCGGGCAGTACCTGGCTCGCCAACACCACCACCTGGAATTTACAGGATGATGCAAAATTGACTGCTAGTCTGGCATATCATCATTATCCGTTAGACTTACGTGAAAGTCGCTATCGTACCAATGTCGATTATGAAGATATTACTGCACGTATTCAGTATGAAAAGCCCTATCAATTGTTGGGTCTGGAACATCAGGGGCGTATTGCCTTACGCAGTACCACCCATCGTCCAAACAGTGGTGTAACGGAAACTTTAAGATTTAATACAGAAATTGGTAATCAAACATATCCGGCAGATACGGTCACGCGCCGTTATACCTATCGTGGTTCAGACAATGTATTGCAATTTGATCAGCAGACGGCGCTCAATGACCAGCTCTCCCTAGATCTAGGTCTTGCAGCAGTCTATGCCCATCGTGAAAGTGAAGTGACTTATCCAGCTGCCAGTCCTAAGATCAATCAGTATGAGTGGGATTTTGCCCCACGTCTCGGGATGACTTATCAACCGAATGAGTCTGTGCAGTGGTTTGCCAATTTAAGCCGCAGCATTGAACCGGCTCATCCTTGGGCGATGGCATGGTCATCCCCCTATTATTTTGATGAAGGAATTGCCTCAGGCCGGGTACGTGCTCCGATTCATTTAAAAACCCAGACTGCAAATACATTGGAATTGGGTGGACGTGGCCAATCAGGCTTTGGCGATTGGGCGCTCAGCTATTATTATTCCAAAGTTAAAAATGAACTTTTAACGTCTGAAATGATTAAGGATTATGGAGAGGGTTCAAGCAAAAATGAAAGAATCAGTGTAGAAGCAAATGCCACACCAACCATTCATCAAGGCGTCGAACTGAGTTTGGATACACCATTGCATGAATTTAAACACGGTGAATTACGCTTGCAACAAGCCTATACACTGAGCGATTTCCAATACAAAAATGATCCGCTGTTTGGCGAAAACCAGTTGCCGGGGATTCCCAAACATTTGTATCAGGCACAGCTCAGTTATGCCATGCATAATGGTTTTTATATCGGCGTGAATACCGAATATGCGTCCAAAATGCCGCATGATTATGCCAATAGCCGCTTTAGTGATGATTACCAGATTTGGGGCATTGATCTCGGTTATGCACCAGAACACCAATCATGGAAAACCTGGATCAATTTCAAGAATATCACCGATGAAAAATATGCTGCTGTGGTCATCCCGGGCCTAAATGATCAAGGGAAGGATGAAGCACGCTCTTCACCAGGAGAAGGATTCTCGACCTATGCTGGTGTGTCTTTCAAGTTTTAAACTTGAAACTGTTACAAGCGTAAAGAAAAGAGCGGAGATTAGCCCGCTCTTTTTTATATATGATTAATTCAACCATTAACTTTGGATAATTCCAGTAACGCCAGTGACAATCATATCAATCGCAATGGTACCGATCAGCAGCGCAGCAACACGCCCGACTATATCCACATATAAATCTATGTAGTTGGAATATTTATGCTGCAAATGATCATGCAGATATTTCATTAGAATCAGCAGGCTACAGGTCAAAAACAGGGTAAGAAAAATCACCAGCATGGTTTGCCATAAACTGAGCTGAATCCCGGTGATCACCGCCGCTGAAATGGTGCCCGGCCCAATCATAAAGGGCATGGCAATGGTGCCTGCCAGATGATGAGGTGCGCCGCGCATCACGCCAATGGTATCGGCACCTTCAAAGACATAGCGATAACCAATCACCAGAAAGATGATACCGCCAAAAATCTGGAAAGATTCAAAGCGGACATGCAGTACTTCCTGAAAGAATGCTTCACCGGTCTTGGCAAAAATAATAAAGACGATAAAGCTGATCAGGCTGCCCTGAATCAATGCCATGTTAAAGACTTTGGCTTCGGAATTACGGATAATTCCGAGCATATAAATACTCATCAAAAATGGATTGAGTAAAGAGAAGAACAGGGCAAAGGCATGTAAGCTTTCTGACATTATCGATTCCTTCTAGGGCCTTGGACGGTATTAATTTTCACGGTCTGGAAACAGCGGGCGTGTACCCGGACTGATACGGTTAATATGCAGATACATCATATGACGTTCATATTTATCCAGAATGTCGTTAATGACCTGTTCCTTGCTATAACCGACCAGATCATTGCCTTGCGAACCTTCAAACAGATAGCTTTCCAGACGATAGTAATAACGTTTGGCACGTTTCCCGCGCGAACTGAAGTTTGGGGTGTCATAACGCACCGGCCAGATTTCATAAACAAAATTTTCTTCTTCATCGAGCTGAATAATCAGATCCAGATGATAGAGTTCCGGTTCATCCTCTACCGGTTTTTCCTGTACATCAACATGCACACCTTTAGTGATGAGTTCGGCTGCAACAGCCTCAATAGCCGGTTTGCACACCTCATTTAGCATGCTTCGGGTCTGGGGCAGGCTTGGATGTAACATCACCCGACTCAGCCGTTTTTTCCAGTTAAAGATGTCCACGTTTCCGACCACAGGTGCCGCATTCATACTGGTACTGGCCTGACGGAAATCTTCCAGACGCAGGGATTTATACAGGCCCGCCATGACAAAGAAAATCACAAAGCTAAAAGGCAGTCCCATAATAATGGTGGTGTTTTGCAAGGCTGTAACACCGTTGGCCATCAGCATCGCCAAAGTCAGCAAGCCAATCGCAATGGCCCAGAAAATACTCAGCCAGCGCGGTGAATCATGCTCGATATTGGTAAATTTAGTGGTGAAATTCCCCAGTACCAAAGCGCCAGAATCCGCAGAAGTGACATAGAACAACAAACCGGTAATGGTCGCGATCCCTGCGATAAAGCTAAAGCCAGGATATTGCGCCAGCAAGTCATAGAAACCATGTGCCGGATTTTCCAGGACTGTGGTCGCCAGTTGAGTATTGCCATCAAACATGACGCTATGGAGTGCACTATTACCAAAAATAGATAACCAGGTCAGGGTAAATAATAGGGGAATAATCAAGGTGCCGGCGACAAACTCACGGATGGTTCGTCCACGTGAAATACGCGCCAGAAACAGCCCGACAAAAGGAGACCAGGCAATCCACCAGGCCCAGAAGAACAAAGTCCAGCTATTCATCCATTCTTTAGGTTGCTCAAATGGAAAACTGGTTAAGGACAGCTTTGGAAACTGACTGATATAGTCACCAAAGTTCTGAATCAGGGCGGCCAGCAAGAATTCGGTATTGCCCATCATTAAAATAAACAGTAACAGGCCAATCGAGACATAAATATTAATTTCTGAAAGGACGCGGATGCCTTTATTGACACCGGATGCAACAGAAATAATGGTAATAATCACCGCGACTGCGATTAATCCGGTCTGTACCCACAGGTTTTCCGGTAAATCAAATAGCACATGCAGGCCGTAATTGAGCTGGACCACACCAATACCGCAGGTGGTCGCAATACCGAAAATCGTGCCGAGTACTGCCGCAGTATCGACCGTATGCCCAATCGGACCATGAATCTTTTTACCAAAAATCGGATAGAGTGCTGAACGGATGGTCAGTGGCAGGTTATAACGATAACTGAAATAGCCCAGGGCCACACCTATCAGTGCATACATGCTCCAGCCAGTTAAACCATAGTGGAACAGGGTCCAGACCATGGACTGGCGAGCCGCCTCGAAAGTCTGGCCTTCACCGACGGGTGGATTCATATAATGCGAGAGAGGTTCCGCCACCGAGAAGAACATCAGGTCAATCCCGATTCCGGCAGAAAACAACATGGCTGACCAGCTTAATAAACTAAATTCAGGCTTGGAATGTTTAGGCCCTAATTTAATTTCCCCATAACGTGAACAGGCAATAAAAATAATAAACACCAGATACAAAGTGGCAGCCAGCAGGTAATACCAGCTAAATGTACGACTGACCCAGTTCAGAATATTGGTGATGACCAGATTGGCCTGTTGATTGAATAAAATCGTGACGAGAGAAAAAAGCAGAATAAGTGTTGCTGAAACATAAAACACCACTTTATTCAGACTATCCTGCACTTGTTCAGTTTTCTTTTGCATAAATCTGTGACCGTAGTTTTATTGTCATGTGATTTACAGCGCAGTTCGATTTGACACAGGGTTCGACACTTAAAGAGTCAAAGCCGAATCAATTACAAACATTTGCAAATCCAAAACAAACTGCGCTGTACATCTGAGGTTGCTAGGCACTATAATTTTTATTAATTGATCGTTCAATTAAAAAAACGTTTTTTAATGTTACCTCATTCTGCTATTGCAGCATGAGTCCGATTTATAGATTCGTTATTCAGGTTAGTCTTATGCCAAAAGTTGGTATGCAACCGATCCGCCGTCAACAGCTTATTGACGCGACCCTAGCTGCTGTAAATGAACTAGGTTTTGCAGAAACCTCAATCAGCCAGATTGCACAACGTGCCGGTGTTTCGACCGGCATCATAAGCCATTATTTTGGCGGGAAAAATGGCCTCATTGAAGCAACAATGCGTTATTTATTGCAGCAGTTAGGTAAAACCGTGGCAGAGATGCAGACCCAGGTGGATGCCACACCTGAGCAACGTTTGCTTGCCATTGTACGGGGTAATTTTGCTGCACCTCAAACCAATAAGGCCGCTATGAAAGTCTGGCTGGCATTTTGGGCGAGCAGCTTGCATCAACCGGACTTGCATCGGTTGCAACAGGTTAACCATTACCGCTTACATTCCAATCTCAAGCACGAATTTATGAAAGTGCTGTCCAAATCAGAAGCAGAAAAAGCGGCACAAGGGCTAGCTGCACTGATTGATGGTTTCTGGCTACGTGGAGCACTGATCAGTGGCGAGATTGATCCAGAAATGCCGATCGAACTGTGTAGCCAGTTTATCCAGCAGCAATTGAAATCACACAAATAGGCGAGGGAATTACAGTGACTACCTATCATTTACAGCGTCCTTATATTCACGGCCAATATGTCGATGCAACATCGCATCGCAGCTTTGAAAGCATCAACCCTGCAACTGGTGAGATCCTGGCGGAAATCCAGATCTGCAGCAAAGAAGACATTGATCGTGCCGTCGAATCTGCACAAAAAGGGCAGAAGGTCTGGGCTGCAATGACGGCGATCGAGCGCTCCCGGATTTTAAATAAAGCAGTCGCTATTTTACGCGAACGTAGTGATGAACTGGCGCGTATTGAAAGTCTCGACAGCGGTAAAGCCTGGAGTGAAACCTCTACGGTAGATATTGCGACTGGTGCAGATGTCCTCGAATATTATGCCGGCATCTTGCCAGCCCTCGAAGGACAGCAGATTCCACTGCGAGAGACTTCATTTATTTATACCCGTCGTGAGCCTTTGGGTGTTGTGGCCGGCATCGGGGCCTGGAATTATCCAATCCAGATTGCATTATGGAAATCTGCACCAGCACTGGCAGCAGGCAATGCCATGATTTTTAAGGCCAGTGAAACCACGCCTTTGACCGCACTGAAACTGGCTGAAATCTATACCGAAGCCGGTGTGCCGCACGGGGTATTTAATGTCGTGACTGGCAGTGGCGAGATTGGCGCTTATTTAACTGCACATCGGGATATTGCTAAAGTCTCGTTTACCGGTGGTGTTGCCACGGGTAAAAAAGTCATGGCGCAAGCCGCAGATTCCAGCCTGAAAGAAGTCACCATGGAACTCGGTGGGAAATCTCCCCTGATTATCTGTGAAGATGCCGATCTTGATCTTGCCGCTGACATTGCCATGATGGCCAATTTTTACAGCTCAGGTCAGGTCTGTACCAACGGCACCCGGGTATTCATTCCCTATACCTTAAAAGCGGCTTTTGAAGAAAAAATCTTGCAGCGTATTCCTCATATCCGTATAGGCGATCCGCTCGATCCGGAAACCAATTTTGGGCCAGTCTCCAGTTTTGCGCATATGCAGAAAGTACTGAAATTTATCGAGCAGGGCAAAATCGAAGGGGCACGATTACTTTGTGGTGGTGGCCGTGCCACACAAGGTGATTTGGCCAAAGGTGCCTACGTCTTGCCCACGGTATTTAGTGACTGCCGGGATGATATGAGTATCGTCCAGCATGAGATCTTTGGGCCTGTCATGAGCATTTTAAGCTATGACTCTGAAGAGGAAGTCATTCGCCGTGCCAATGCGACCGAGTACGGACTGGCTGCGGGTGTTGTCACGCCTGACCTTGCCCGTGCGCATCGTATCATTCATCAGATTGAAGCCGGAATTTGCTGGATAAATACCTGGGGCGAATCTCCAGCAGAAATGCCAGTCGGTGGTTATAAACACTCAGGAGTTGGACGTGAAAATGGTATTGTGACTTTGCAGCAATATACCCAGACCAAATCGGTTCAGGTGGAGTTGAACCCATTCCAGTCCGTGTTTAGCGCATAAAGAGGGTCCAGCCTTATGAACTATGATTATATTATTATCGGGGCAGGCTCGGCCGGAAATGTGCTGGCTGCTCGATTGACTGAGGATCCGGATACCAAAGTCTTGCTATTAGAGGCGGGCGGGCCGGATTATCGTCTGGATTTTAGAACCCAGATGCCGGCAGCCTTGGCTTATCCTTTACAGGGACGCCGTTATAACTGGGCCTATCTGACCGATCCTGAACCACATATGAATAATCGCCGCATGGAATGCGGACGTGGTAAAGGCCTTGGTGGCTCATCGCTGATTAATGGCATGTGTTATATCCGCGGCAATGCCATGGATCTGGAACAGTGGGCCAGCTTGAAAGGTCTGGAACACTGGAGCTATGCAGAATGTCTGCCCTATTATAAAAAGGCGGAAACACGCGATATTGGCGGCAATGACTATCATGGCGATGCCGGGCCAGTTTCAGTCGCAACACCAAAAAATGATAATAATGAGCTGTTTCATGCCATGATCGAAGCTGGTGTACAGGCCGGTTATCCACGAACGGACGATTTAAATGGCTATCAGCAGGAAGGCTTTGGCCCGATGGATCGTACCGTGACTCCGCAAGGCCGCCGTTCCAGTACCGCGCGCGGTTATCTGGATATGGCCAAAGGGCGCGACAATCTCACTATTATTACCCATGCCATGACCAATAGAATTCTGTTTAGCCAGAAGCAGGCGATTGGCGTGGAATATTTTGAAGGTCAAAATGCCTTACAACCCATTCAGGTCTTTGCCGATAAAGAAGTTCTGCTGTGTGCCGGGACGATTGCTTCCCCGCAAATTTTGCAGCGTTCAGGTGTGGGTCCTGCCGCATTATTAAAAAGTCTGGACATTCCGGTCGTTCAGGACTTGCCGGGTGTGGGCGAAAACTTGCAGGATCATCTGGAAATGTACCTGCAATACCAGTGTAAAAAACCGGTCAGTCTCTATCCCGCCTTAAAGTGGTATAACCAGCCGATGATTGGTGCTGAATGGTTATTTCTAGGCACAGGTATTGGTGCCAGTAATCAGTTTGAAGCAGGTGGCTTTATCCGCTCCTCCGACGAGTTCGACTGGCCCAATATCCAGTATCATTTCCTGCCGATTGCAATTAACTATAATGGAACCAATGCCATTCATGAGCATGGTTTTCAGGCGCATGTCGGTTCGATGCGTTCACCCTCCCGCGGGCGTATACAACTCAAATCCAAAGATCCGTTTGAGCATCCAAGTATTTTATTTAACTATATGAGTACCGAGCAGGATTGGCGCGAATTCCGGGATGCCATCCGGATTACCCGGGAAATTATGCACCAGCCGGCACTTGATCCTTATCGGGGTGAAGAAATCAGTCCGGGTCAAACTGTACAGACAGATGCCCAGATTGACGAGTTTGTGCGTAATCATGCTGAAACCGCCTATCACCCATCTTCTAGCTGTAAAATGGGCGAGGATGATATGGCAGTTGTGGACGGTTATGGCCGGGTACATGAAATGCAGGGTGTCAGAGTCATTGACGCTTCCATCATGCCCTTAATTATTACCGGAAATTTGAATGCCACCACCATCATGATGGCCGAAAAACTGGCAGATCATATTCGGGGAAATCCGGCTTTAGCTGCATCGACTGCGCCGTTTTATCAGGCAGCTCGAGTCTCAAGCCAAGCTTGAAATTTCTATTTTACAGGTGGAAATAGGCATAAACTTATATTAATTATGCGTTAAAATAAGCTGTATATTTTGATATTAATCAATCTTTAAGTAGGGCTGCATCATGTGTTCAGCCCTTTTATTTACCTAAAAAGAATTTTATATTTTATGAGAATCTTAAATCAAACTTTGCTCTTCGGCTGTGTCACATTTTCCAGTATTTGTAGTTTTGCAAATGACGTTCAAAACAATCAAATACAAGCAAGTGGCAACCTGAGCGTGGTGTCTAAATATGTATCACGCGGTTTAAGCAATGCACCGGAAGACGATAATATTGCACTACAAGCAGGGTTGAATTTGGCCTATGGCAACTTTTATGTGGGCTATTGGGGTTCCACATTGGGTTATTCCTATGCTGAGGTGCAAGGACGCAAAGGGCATAGCACCGATAAATTCGAGCATGATTTTCTGGTCGGTTATACGCACAGCTCGGAACATTATGATTGGGATTTCTGGAATGCCACCTACTATTATCCAGGGGGCGAAAACACCACCGGTAATGAGTTGGGTTTAAATGTCAGCCGTATGCTGGATGAAAAAACCAGTATTGGCGCGAGCGTATCGACCTATCTTTATGATGTGGCCTATGCCAATCAGGGCGATACCTTTTATACGCTGAATCTGAACCATCAATTGAATGATCGTGTGAATGCCAGTCTGACTGCTGCAGGTAGCTATTTTAATGATGAAGGCAAATATGAAGGTGGAGAACTGGGCGATACCCAAAAACAGCATGCCTTCCGTTATGCGTCTGCTGGACTGAGTTATGCAATCTTGCCTCAATTAAGTGTGTCAGGCGAATATCTGCTGGGGGGCTATGACCGCTACGGTGACAAGCAGCGAAATCTGGCTTTATTCGGTTTAAGCTATGATTTTTAAGGCCTTAAAGCTTAGAAGATGAAATTATTGTTAATCTGTCTATACATATTTTAAAGCTACATCAGAAGCGCTCATTCGATATTAAAAGCAACACATGGATCGTCACAAATTTTAAATGTGTTGATTCATGTTGTTCCTATTTCTTAGCTTTATAGAAAATATCGCGGAAAAACTCACAAACGTTATCAATTTCATCAAATGACTCTATAATAGCGCCCATTCTTAAAGGGTTCGCCGTAGTCTCATGACTACGTTATTACCCTGATTTATTTTTAAGTCAAGTTCTCCTGCGTGATTCGGCTTGTACATTCAGATTCAGCATCTTATTTGTCCATGGCGGCACATAAGAACATTTAGGTGTCCACATGGAAATCAAGGTCAATTATCTCGACAATCTGCGCCAAGAAGCCAAATTTGATGACTTCACGGTGATTGCCGATCAACCGATTCGTTACAAAGGCGATGGTTCCGCTCCCGGTCCATTCGATTATTTTCTGGCCTCATCGGCACTTTGTGCAGCTTACTTTGTCAAAGTATATTGTGCAGCACGGGATATTCCGACCGAAAATATTCGCCTGTCACAAAACAATATTGTCGATCCTGAAAACCGTTATAAACAGATTTTTAAAATTCAGGTTGAGCTGCCGGCTGATATTTCAGAAAAAGACCGTCAAGGCATTTTGCGCTCGATTGATCGCTGTACCGTCAAGAAAGTTATTCAGACTGGCCCTGAATTTGTAATTGAAGAAGTCGAAAGCATTGATGCCGATGCGCAAGCCTTGTTAATGCCAAGTCTGGCCTCGGCAAACAGCACCTTCATTCCGGGCAAAGATCTGCCTTTGGAAGAAACCATTGCCAATATGTCTGCCATTCTGGCCGGTCTGGGCATGAAGATTGAAATCGCATCATGGCGCAACATCGTACCAAATGTATGGTCATTGCATATTCGTGATGCGCAGTCGCCAATGTGCTTTACCAATGGTAAAGGGTCAACCAAGGAAAGTGCGCTGGCTTCGGCACTGGGCGAGTTCATCGAGCGTCTGAACTGTAACTTCTTTTATAACGACCAGTTCTGGGGTGAAGACATTGCCAATGCAGAATTTGTACATTATCCAGATGAAAAATGGTTTAAGCCGGGTCCAAATGGCGAACTTCCACAGGAAGTCTTAGACGAATACACGCTTGAAATTTATGATCCTGAAGATGAACTTTTAGGTACTCATCTTTATGACACCAACTCGGGCAACACCGAACGCGGCATTTGTTCACTGCCATTTGTACGGCACTCTGATGGTGAAACTGTTTATTTCCCATCAAATCTGATTGAAAACCTTTACTTAAGTAACGGCATGAGTGCAGGGAATACCTTGCCTGAAGCTCAGGTGCAATGCCTGTCAGAAATCTTTGAACGTGCAGTCAAGCGTGAAATTATTGAAGGTGAACTGGCTTTACCGGATGTGCCTGAACAGGTGCTGGCAAAATATCCAAAAATCGTGGAAGGCATTAAAGGTTTAGAGGAACAGGGCTTCCCGGTGCTGGTCAAAGATGCTTCATTAGGCGGCCAATTCCCGGTAATGTGTGTGACCTTGATGAACCCGCGCACTGGCGGTGTGTTTGCCTCTTTTGGTGCGCATCCAAACTTTGAAGTGGCACTTGAACGCAGCCTGACTGAATTGTTGCAAGGTCGTAGCTTTGAAGGTCTGAATGACCTGCCAAAACCAACCTTTAGTTCAAATGCCGTGACTGAACCAAACAACTATGTCGAACACTTTATCGATTCGAGTGGTGTGGTGTCTTGGCGTTTCTTTAGTGCCAAAGCAGATCATGAATTTGTGGAATGGGATTTCACCAACCATGGTCAAAACTCCAATGCAGATGAAGCTTCAGCTTTATTCGGCATTCTGGAAGAGCTCGGTCATGAAGCCTATATGGCGGTTTATCAACATTTAGGTGCAACGGCTTGTCGTATCCTGGTGCCAGGCTATTCTGAAATCTATCTGGTCGAAGATCTGATCTGGGATAATACCAACAAGGCTTTGGCATTCCGTGAAGATATCCTGAACTTGCATCGTCTGGATGAAGAACAGCTTGAGGCGCTGGTAGAGCGTCTGGAAGAATGTGAGCTGGATGACTATACCGAGATCAAAACCTTGATCGGGGTTGAATTCGATGAAAATACCGAATGGGGCCAATTAACGATTTTAGAATTAAAATTGTTAATTTATCTTGCGCTGCAACAATTTGAAGAAGCCAAAGATCTGGTTGAGCAGTTCTTGCAGTTCAATACCAATACCGTTGAACGTGGCCTGTTCTACCAGTGCATGAATGTCGTACTTGAAGTATTGCTTGATGACGAGATGGAACTGGAAGATTATGCACATAACTTCCGCCGTATGTTTGGTGATGCACGTATGGACGCGGTTATGGCTTCAGTTGAAGGCACAGTACGTTTCCATGGTTTGAGCGAAACCAGTATGAAGCTTGAAGGTCTGGATCGTCATTTACGCCTGATTGATAGCTATAAAAAACTGCATGCTGCGCGTGCCAAGTTTGTGGCAAAATAAATCAATTCCCTGAATGACTCAAATTTTAGTCGTTCAGGTCTGATTTTAAAATGGCTGATCCGGCTTCGGGTCAGCCATTTTTTCAGCACGACATAAACCAGATTATTTTCCTATCTCATTTCAATAGATAGAGTGATACAGGCTTATTTTGATTTACTTTAAAATTTATTAATCCCAGCTCTCGAGAGAACTGGGATTACCTAAAAAATTAAAGTGAAGAGTTAGTACGAACTGCTTCAAGATTGGGTAAGTGAATCAGAGAAATAGATATATTTTTTTAATTCACAAGAACTATCCAAATTACATATTTGGATAGTTTGGACCACCGCCACCTTCCGGTGTTACCCAGGTGATGTTCTGAGACGGATCTTTAATATCACAGGTCTTGCAGTGCACACAGTTGGCTGCATTGATCTGGAAACGCTTGGAACCGTCATTATTTTCCATGATTTCGTATACACCTGCCGGGCAGTAACGCTGTGCCGGCTCATCCCATTTCGGTAAGTTCACTTCCACCGGAATCGAAGCATCAGTCAGCTTTAAATGCGCAGGCTGGTTTTCTTCATGTACGGTATTGGATACAAATACTGAAGACAGACGGTCAAAGGTCAGCTTGCCATCCGGTTTAGGATAGTTCGGTTTAAACGTTTCAGCCGCCTGAGTTTTCAGTGCCGCATGGTCTTGTACCAGATCATGTAGGGTAAACGGTACTTTAAACACGTTCTGATCAATGAAGTTAAATGCACCACCGATCCATTGACCGAATTTATGCATTGCCGGGCCAAAGTTACGTGAGTTATATAACTCTTCTTTCAGCCAGCTTGCATCAAACTTGTCTTTATAGGCGGTCAGTTCTTTGACAAAGAAATCTTCGCCTTCAACTACACGCGCAACCGCCAGATCACCGCCTTTTTCCACACCAGCCGCAATCGCTTCAAATACCGCTTCGCCGCAGAGCATGCCGGACTTCATTGCCGTATGTGAACCTTTGATTTTGGCAAAGTTCAGGAAACCTGCATCATCACCAATTAAAGAGCCACCCGGGAAGGTAAATTTAGGCAGTGAGTTAAAGCCACCTTTGGTCACGGCACGTGCGCCATAAGAAATACGCTTGCCGCCTTCCAGATATTGTTTAATCAGAGGATGGGTTTTCCAGCGCTGCATTTCCATAAATGGATAAATATGCGGATTGGTGTAGGACAGATCCACGATCATACCCAAAGTCACCTGATTGTTTTCAGCG
>NZ_CP078068.1:202683-296599 GCF_019195275.1 Acinetobacter sp. F9 | reverse complement strand
GAAGTGAAACCTCTTTGCGCTGATGGTAGTGTGGGGTTACCCATGTGAGAGTAAGTCATTGCCAGCTCATTATTCGAAACGCCCCCTGCATGAGCAGGGGGTGTTTTTTTGTGTGTGGGAGTTTATAGCAAAATTAAATATAGTAAAAATAATATTCTGAATTTACTCAAAACTCGAAACACCCCCTTAGCGAAATCGTTAATGGGTATTTTTATTATTGTGAATCAAATATTTGAAAATTATTAATTTAGAAAACATAGAAATTTGAAAGCCAGTTCGTATGTTTTTTGGTAAAACTGTGTTATAAAAATTAAAACGGCATAAAAATTGCTTATAGAACAAGATTTTTAATTAAGGGGGTAATAATGAGATTATCAGTGGGCTTAAAAATTGCGAACTCGCTGTCATTAACTCCACAATTGCAGCAAGCAATTCGGCTATTACAATTATCGAGTCTGGAACTGGAACAAGAAGTTCAACTGCAACTTGATAGTAACCCTCTATTAGAAAAAGTTGAAGAACAGATTACCCTTGAACGCTTATCGACACTTGAATCAAATAATGAACACAAAGACCTAACTAATGAACTCAATGCGGATCACCTTCCCGATGACCTACCTGTAGATACCGATTGGGATGATGTCTATACTCATCAACCTACCAGCTTAGGTGCGGCTGAATTCGAAGAGCGCGAAGACAATCGTCAAGGGCATCAGAGTTTACAGGAATATATGCTTGAGCAAATTAACCTGTTAAATTTTTCACAGCTTGATAAATTAATCGCTTATTGCATTGTCGATTCCTTGGATGACAAAGGCTTTTTAGATGCTGAGCTGACTGAAATTACTGCATCGGTACAACATCTTCTATCTTCGATGGGGAGTGAGGAGGAAATTGAAGATGATGAAGTTGCGGTCGTATTAAAGCATATTCAGCGTTTAGATCCGGTGGGTGTAGGGTCTAGAAGTTTGGCAGAATGTCTGTTGGTTCAGCTTGATCATTTACCTGCCTCAACGCCTTACCGAAATGATGCAATCAAGCTTCTACAACATTATGAATTACTGATTAGTAATGAACTTCCTAAACTGATTAAACAAACCGGGCTAAATCCAGAGCAGTTACGCTGTGCGGTAGATTTATTAAAAACTCTGAAACCTCACCCGGGCTTGGAATTTGAAAATAAAGAATCGGATTATCAGGTGCCAGATGTTGTGGTCATGAAAAAGAATAACGCTTGGCATGTCAATTTAAATCCGGATGTACTGCCAAAATTACGCGTCAATCCTTTCTATGCCAAAATGATTCGTCGTGCAGATCAAAGTGACGATAATCAATATTTACGTAACCAGATGCTAGAAGCAAAAAATTTCATTAAAAGCGTTGATGAGCGGCATAAAACATTATTAAAAGTGGCAACCTGTATTGTCGAACATCAGAAAATGTTCTTGGAAATTGGCGCTGAAGGGATGAAACCTTTGGTTTTAAGAGATATTGCCGAAGAAGTAGAATTGCATGAATCGACCGTATCTCGTGTGACCACCAATAAATATATGCTGACGCCGCGCGGCTTATTTGAATTAAAATATTTCTTCTCGAGTCATGTGGGTACGACTTCAGGTGGAGAGGCTTCATCTACAGCCATTCGTGCCAAGATCAAAAAACTGGTTTCTGAAGAAAATGCCCGTAAGCCTTTGTCTGATAATGCAAT
Organism: Acinetobacter sp. F9; assembly: GCF_019195275.1. Classification (NCBI taxonomy): domain Bacteria; kingdom Pseudomonadati; phylum Pseudomonadota; class Gammaproteobacteria; order Moraxellales; family Moraxellaceae; genus Acinetobacter; species Acinetobacter sp. F9. Next base: position 294,891 of record NZ_CP078068.1, on the reverse strand, counting down.
CGCCAATATATTGAAAAATGAAGGGATTGATGTGGCACGACGGACGGTGGCGAAATATCGTGAATCGTTACATATTCCTTCATCTTCTGAGCGAAAGGTCTTGATCTAAAATTTAAAATCTGGCTATTCTAAAGATTCATTATGACAGCATAATGAATCTTTTTTCTTTTGAGGAACAGTGAAAATGATTTGAATCAGTGCTTAAAATACGATTTTTGAGTTATAAGTTGCTGTATTTAAATTATTTTATATTGTGACTCTTCTAATCCTAACGAAGGTGAGGGATAGAACTATGCAAATAACAATTCGTGGACATCATTTATCTATTACGCCAGCAATTGAAGAACGTATAAAAACCAAATTTTCACAAATGACCAAGCATCTTGATCAGGTGAATAGTATGCAAGTGAAACTCTCTAAAGATCATCAAATTGATAAACGCTCCAGAAAAGGCAGTAGTAATCATATCGCAGAAGCGATTATCCGATTGCCGGGCATCGAGTTTTTTGCCCATGCCACAGCAGATGATATGTATACTTCCATTAAACTTCTGACAGAAAAATTAAAACGCCAGATCGATCGATATCGGGAAATACATTTACAGCAGCATGCTTTGGCTTTGTAAAGGACAAATGATGAAAAAGAGGTTTTAAAAGCCTCTTTTTTTTATATATATAATGTATGGATCCATGAATTATTTTTGCTATTTATAGTAAAATGGCTCGTTTTACACCCTTAGTCCTATAAGAGGTCTTGTGATGAATAATGAACAGCTCGCTGAAATTTTAGAAGCCGCTTTTCCCGAGGCGGATGTTGCTGTGAGTGGTCAGGGCGGAAAATTTGATCTCCGTATTGTGGATGATCAATTTGAAGGTAAGCGTCCAGTTGCACGTCAACAAGCTGTTTATGCTCCTCTCAATGCCCATATTGCCAGTGGTGCAGTTCACGCAGTGACAATTCGAGCAATGACAAAAGAAGAATGGCGCAAAGCAAGCTTATTTGGAGCTTAATAAATTAATGGATAAATTTTTAATTCAGGGCGGTATCAAGCTCGAAGGTGAAGTGCGTATTTCTGGTGCTAAGAATGCCGCGCTTCCATTATTAGCAGCAATGATTCTTGCCGATACGCCAATTACGCTCAAAAATGTTCCTGATCTGAAAGATGTGAATACATTGGTGAAGCTGATTGCCGGTCTTGGGATCACCATGACTTATGAAGGCGATACCGTTACTGCGGATACCTCGACATTAGATAACCAGTTTGCACCATATGAGCTCGTGAAAACCATGCGTGCTTCTATTTTAGTGCTTGGTCCTTTATTGGCGCGCTATGGTAGTGCAAAAGTGTCTTTGCCGGGTGGCTGTGCAATTGGTTCACGTCCTGTTGATCAGCATTTAAAAGCGTTGGAAGCTTTGGGTGCAGAAATTGAAGTTGAAGCAGGCTATGTGCATGCCAAAGTCGATGGCCGTCTTAAAGGTGGCGAAGTCGTTTTCGATATGGTGACTGTCGGTGGTACAGAAAATATTCTGATGGCTGCAGTCTTGGCCGATGGTGTGACCACAATTCGCAATGCAGCACGTGAGCCTGAAATCACTGATCTTGCGCAAATGCTGATCAAGATGGGGGCCAAAATTGAAGGTTTGGATACCGATACGTTAATCGTGACTGGTGTTGAAAGTCTGCATGGCTGTGAATATGCAGTGGTGGCTGACCGGATTGAAACGGGTTCATATCTGGCGGCGGCTGCAATCACAGGTGGTCGTATCAAAACCACACACACAGATCCATCCCTCATGGAAGCTGTGCTGGATAAATTTGAAGAAATGGGCGCAGAAGTCACTCGTGGCGACGACTGGATTGAGTTAGATATGCTGGGTAAACGTCCGAAAGCCGTAAGCTTCCAGACCTTGCCACATCCAGAATTTCCAACTGATATGCAAGCCCAGATCATGGCTGTAAATGCCATTGCTGCAGGCTTTGCGACAATTTCAGAAACGATTTTTGAAAACCGTTTTATGCATGTTCCTGAGTTGGCCCGTATGGGGGCAAACATTCAGGTCGAAGGTAATGATGCTGTCGTAACTGGGGTAGAAAAACTTTCTGCCGCACCCGTAATGGCAACAGATTTACGTGCTTCTTTCTCTTTGGTACTGGCAGCACTTGCCGCTGAAGGTGAAACACTGATTGACCGTATTTATCACATTGACCGCGGTTATGAAAATGTAGAAGCAAAGTTACAAAGTTTAGGTGCCCAAATTAAGCGAGTAAATTAATGAGCGATATGAGAAACGATGATCCAAACTTTGACGTAATGGGCAATTTTGATCATGGTTTAACTTTGGCATTAAGTAAGGGTCGTATCTTAAAAGAAACATTGCCACTGCTTGAAACAGCAGGGATTAATTTACTGGAAGATCCGGATAAATCACGTAAACTGATTTTCCCCACTACGCATAAACAGGTTCGTATTTTAATTTTACGTGCTTCTGATGTGCCGACTTATGTAGAAAATGGTGCAGCCGATATTGGTGTAGCGGGTAAAGATGTATTGATGGAACATGGTGCGCAAAATGTCTATGAACCATTAGACCTGAAAATTGCGGTTTGTAAATTGATGACAGCTGGTAAAGTCGGGATGCAGCGTCCTAAAGGTCGTTTGAAAATTGCGACCAAGTACGTGAATTTAACCCGGCAATACTATGCCAGCTTGGGTGAGCAAGTCGATGTGATCAAGTTGTATGGTTCAATGGAACTTGCACCATTGGTCGGTCTGGGCGATTACATTGTCGATGTGGTCGATACTGGTAATACCTTACGTGCCAATGGTTTAGAGCCACTTGAAGAAATCTGTAAAGTCTCTTCACGTTTAATCGTCAATAAAGCCAGCTTCAAACGTAAGCAAGCCTTGTTAAATCCGATTCTGGCTCAGCTTGAAAAAGCAGTCGAAGAACGCGAAAAGGCAAAACAGGCTTAAAATTGATTGCTTAAGAAACCGCCCAATCCGGGCGGTTTCTTATTTCTCTATATATCAGATTCTATTTAAATCCTTTCATCAATTTTACCCAAAGCTATTTTCAATAAAACTCATAGAGCTAGAGCACTATGTCTGCCGACAAAAGCCTAGAAAACAGGTAAACTAAAGCCTTCGAATTCAAACCTGATGGGTAAATTGATGCGACGTTTATCGACCCAAGATCAAAACTTCAAGCAAGCATTTGCTGACTTGTTGGCTTTTGAGACTGTGAATGATCCTGAACTTTTAAAAACTGTAGATCAAATTATTGCTGATGTTCGTCAGCATGGTGATGCACATGTTCTTAAACTCACTCAACAGTTCGATCGACATCCGGCGCATCAATTTTCAGAGCTAGAACTGACACAAGAGCAGCTCAAAGCTGCCTTTGAAGGTTTAACGACTGAAGTTCGTGAAGCACTGGAATTAGCTGCAGCGCGTGTGCGTGAGTTTCACCAGGCCCAAAAACAAGATGGCTGGACTTATGTCGATGCTTTGGGGAATACGCTCGGTCAGAAAGTGACTCCACTGGATCGTGTCGGGATTTATGTGCCGGGTGGTCTGGCATCTTATCCATCCTCAGTACTGATGAATGCAGTGCCTGCACATGTGGCGGGTGTCCCTGAAATTATTATGGTGGTGCCTGCCCCGAATGGTGAACTCAATCCATTGGTATTGGCTGCTGCATATTTGGCTGGCGTAACACGTGTCTTTACGATTGGTGGTGCACAAGCCGTTGCAGCACTCGCATATGGTACAGAAACCGTACCACCTGTCGATAAAATTACTGGTCCAGGTAACCGGTTTGTGGCTGCAGCAAAACGTGCGGTGTTTGGTCAGGTCGGTATCGATATGATTGCAGGCCCTTCTGAGATTCTGGTCTATGCCGAAGGCGAGAATAACGCTGAATGGTTGGCGATGGACTTATTGTCACAGGCTGAACATGACACTGTGGCACAAGCCGTTTTCATTACACCTGATGAAGCACTTTTAGATGCTGTTGAAAAGTGGATTGAAAAACACTTAGAAGCATTACCGAAAGCAGATATTGCACGTACTTCAATTGAGAACCGCGGTGCTTTGGTATTGGTAAAAGACCGTGCTGAAGGTGCTGAGCTGATTAACCAAGTGGCGCCAGAACATCTCATGCTATGTTTAGATGAAGCACAAGAGATGGCAGAAGATATTCGCCATGCAGGCGCGATTTTCATGGGTCGTTACACCCCTGAAGCGATTGGTGATTATTGTGCCGGGCCAAACCATGTCTTGCCAACTTCAGGTACAGCACGTTTTTCATCACCGCTGGGGGTTTATGATTTCCAGAAGCGATCAAGCCTGATCATGTGTTCACAAGAGGGTGTTAAAACCTTGGCGAAAACAGCAGATATTTTGGCACAGCAGGAAAATCTGGATGCGCATGCGAGATCGGCGCGTTATCGTTACCAGTAATTAAAAATATAAAACCTCTCCCTAACTCTCTCCTACTAAGGAGAGGGGAAATATTATAAAGAATGAATATTCCTCTCCCTGAATGAGCTTTAAGCATTGTTTTAAAGTGAATGTAAGAGAGGTTAGGAGAGGGAACTTTGAGAATTTAAAAATGAATATCACCACAGAACAAATGCGTTTTTGGAGTCCTGACGTACGTGAATTAGAACCGTATACGCCGGGTGAACAGCCAAAAATCCAGAATATTTTAAAACTGAATACCAATGAAAATCCGTATCCGCCATCGCCTAAAGTGGTTGCGGCAGTGCAGCAGGTATTGGCCAATTCAGCTGACGTTTTGCGCCTTTATCCAGATCCAGACGCATCTGAACTTAAACAGGCGATTGCGAAACAGCAACATGTGCCTGTAGAGACGGTTTTTGTCGGGAATGGTTCGGATGAAGTTTTAGCGCACATTTTCAAAGCATTCTTTGTTCAAGAACAGCCATTGCTTTATCCAGACATCACCTATAGTTTCTATCCGGTATATAGTCAGTTCTTTGGGGTAAAAACCAAAATTTTACCACTCAATGATGACTTTGAAATTGTGGTAGATGATTATAAACAGGCCAATGGCGGTATCATTATCACCAATCCGAATGCGCCAACCAGTATTGATCTTGGCTTGGGTGCGATTGAAGAAATTCTGCAAGCCAATCCAGATTCAGTGGTGGTGATTGATGAAGCCTATGTCGACTTTGGCGCTGAATCGGCAGTCAAGCTGGTTGAGAAATACGAAAACTTAGTGGTATGTCAAACTACATCGAAGTCGCGTTCTCTTGCAGGATTACGTGTGGGTTTTGCCATTGCTCAGCCACATTTAATTGCAGCACTTGAAGCAGTCAAAAATAGTTTCAACTCTTATCCGATGGATCGTTTTGCCATTGCGGCAGCGGTGGCTTCTTTTGAAGATCAGGAATACTTTGAAGCACAAAATCATAAAGTCATTGCCAGTCGTGAAAAGTTGGTAGCTCAGCTGAATGAGCTTGGTTTTAAGGTATTACCTTCGAGTGCAAACTTTATTTTTGCCACATTCGTATCTAAAGATGCAGGTGAGCTCGCGAGTGAGTTACGTGAGCGTGGTATTATCGTGCGTTATTTCAACAAACCTCGTATTAATCAATTCTTGCGTATTACGATTGGTACAGATGAGCAAAATCAGCGTTTAGTAGATACGCTAAAAAATGAGATTTTGTGTAATTAAAATCCTTTCTAGCCTCCCGTTTTAAAGGGAGGCATTCTCACCTTTATTAAAGGTGAGAAGCATTGCTGCGCAAGGGGGAGATTTGTAGTAAAAAGCGAATCTTAAAATTCACTTTTTATTTATTCAGGCTGATACCAGGTATTTAACAGATCAAGCATCGCTGAAACCTTATCAAAGCATTCTTGATATTCCGCATCACAATCTGAAGAAATGGTAATACCACCACCGGCCCATAAAGAAATATCTTCCTGATACTTTTGAATCGAGCGAATCAGAATATTCCAGGAGCCAGTGCCATCGAAATTGAAATAGCCCATAGAACCACAGTAAGCACCACGTGGTGCACCCTCAAGTTCTTCAATAATCTGCATGGCCCGAATTTTGGGTGCGCCTGTAATCGAGCCACCTGGAAGAGCAGACATGAGTACTTCAAAAGGATTGATATCTGCTTTTAAAGTCGCTTCAACTTCACTGACCATATGATGAACTTGATTGAAGCTTTCAATACTAAATAATTTCGGTGTTTTGACCGAGCCTGTTTCGGCATAAACACTTAAATCATTACGTAATAAATCCACAATCATGACATTTTCTGCCTGATCTTTTTCTGAGGCTTTTAGGGTCTGTCTGGATTGTTCATCGAGCACTGGATCAGTAAAACGGGGCATTGTGCCTTTAATCGGTTTGGTAATAATTTTTCGCTTCGTTTCAAAATCAATGAACAACTCGGGTGAGCAGCTTAATAATTCAAAATCACCAATACGCAAATAACCCGCATAAGGCGCTTCGGTTAATGTCCAGAAGGCTTGGGCGGTTGCTAAGAGGGAACCTTGTGCGCGACCATTAAATTCTTGTGTCAGATTAATCTGATAGCAGTCACCTGCAATAATATAATCCTGAATTTTCTGAAATGCCTTGCTGTAGACCGTTTTGGTCCAGCGTGAAGTACAAGGGCTTATTAACTGAAACGTCGGACGAATTTTATTTTGATTAAGTAAGTTCTGAATATAATCGAAGATCTGCTCTGCCTGTGGATCATCACTATAGAACATCCATCCCTCAGAGCTTAGTTTAATATAGGAAGAAAATTGACCGATAAATAAACCAGGTTGAGAGCGGTCCGGATACTGAATATATTGCTGAGCCGCATAATCATAGCCAATAAAACCGACATAACCTCCATGAAATCCATTCTTGTGAGGATTTCTTAATGCATCAATTTCCAAACTAAACTCAGATGATCTGGGTTGATATTGTTCAATTTCCACTCTTTGAAACGACTGAATATGTGATTGCTGCACAATAAAATATTCTTGAGCACAGCAGGCAATAAAAGGCTGACCATTATTATTTAAATACACCAGATGCCCCAATGTCTTTAATGCGGATAATACATCTGCAACCAGAGGTGATTTAAATTTTAAGGGGCGATGATAGAGAGCTTCGGTCATTCAGTTAAGCAGAGTTCAATATGACTCGCTATTTTATATCAAGAAGACAGGAAAATATTTTTAAATCATCAAATACCGTTTATCGGTAAGCATCGGATTGCGACCAACAACAGTTGATCAAAATCTGACTCAACGCTAAGTTAAGTGGGCTAGCAAATTACTCAAGGAAAGATGCTTAAGCTGTCAGAAAATAAAAAATACAGCCTAAACACTGAGTAATTCACAACCAAAAAAAATAGTACTCTTGGGAGAGTAAACAATGAAAAAATTCACAAAATTAGTTCTGGCGACTTCAGTTGCATTTAGTGCCAATGCGATGGCGATGCAAGCAATGGATGATGCATCTCTAAGCGCGACAACGGGTCAAGATGGTATCAACATTGGGATTGGTATTTCCAAAGTTGAAATTGAAAAAATGTATATTCATGATAATGATGGTTTGGCTGCAAACTCAACTTATGGTTATACACCAATTAGCATAAGTGACCTTGGTGTAGTAACTCCAGGTACAGCTGTAAGTAACGCTGTTAATGGTGGGACTAATAGCGGAGCTGCTGGTGCATTGGCTATTGATGGTATTACTATTACTGCGAATTATGATGCACTTCTATCATCTCGTAATTTGATGGATTTGAAAATTGACAGTGATGGTAGTTCAGATGGTGCATTCCTTAACATTGCTGCTGCAGTTTCAGGTCTTGATATTGATATTGGCGAGATCAGCGTTGCAAGATCAGGTGATGTGAATGCAACAGGCATTCGTCGCGGAGTGGCTGACGGTTCTGAAAAGGCAATCTTAAGTGGCTTAAGAATTAAGACAGGTCAAATGGCTGCTAACATTCAATTAGGTTCTTCACCTCAAGGTGCAATGATTTTACTTGATACAACAATGGTTGGTGGTTTAACGATTGAAGATCTAGGTATTTTGGATAACGCAGGTGGTGGTCAAGTGACTTTGGGCAAAATCCAGGTGGCTGATGCAAACAGTACAGATTTAGCGATCGAAGCAAAAATTTCTGTGACTACAGATGGTTTAGAAATTACCAGTGTTAAAGATGCGAACTTTGCAGGTACAGATATTTATATCCAAGGTGTTCACTTAGGTGCGGCAGCTCCGTCTTATGCTAACGTTACGCGTGGTACAAATGTAGGTGGATCTATCGGTGATGTAGAAATTCAAGGGATGAAAACCTCCTACGGTAATAAATTTACAGGCTATATTCCTGGATCAATTATTACTGTTTCAGGTCGTTAATATTCTATAAAAAAGCGCGTGTTGACACGCGCTTTTTTTATGACTGAAGCATTTATCCAAAAAATAAAAAAAATGCTGTATTTTTTTGAAAAAGAAGGTATCTTTCTAGTTACAGGGAAGTAGAGTGAATACTCTATAAAAAGAAAAATAGGCACATCATGCCCATATAAGAAAAGTTAATAATTATGTTAGAGATCGCGTTGGGCTCGGCATTGATGTATTACGCTGCCAAAGAAGCTCTGGATATCAAAAAACAGCCCTTGGGTGCTGTTCACTATACTGAAGTTCTCGACTCAAGAAATGATTCCTTTGTACGCATGCACCGTGAAGCTGTGCAGGTTAAACCGGCAATTCTGGATCAATTTCAAGGTATTGTACGTCAGGCTTATGATTATAGTTGTGGCTCGGCAGCGTTGACCACCTTGCTTAATGGATATATCGGTACGCAGCTAGACGAACAGCAAGTCATGAACGGACTGATGAAATTCGGTGAAACTGACAAAATTATTGAACGCCGTAGTTTCTCTCTGCTTGATATGAAGCGTTTTGTCTCAGCTTTGGGGCTAGAAAGTGGAGGCTATCGAGGGGAATTCAAAGATTTAGTCCAGCAAAATCAGCCTGCCATCGTTCCGATTTCTTATGCCGGATTCAAACATTTCGTGGTATATAAAGGCTATAAAAATGGGCGGGTGTATGTTGCAGATCCCGCACTTGGTAACATCAGTTTCGACGAGCAGCGTTTTCAGGATGTCTGGGAAAATAACACACTATTCTTAATTAATGTGCCCGAGCAATATCGTAAAAACTTCCTGGCCTTAAAAGAAGCAGACATGCGTCATGTAGAAGATGCCACGATTAATCGTTATGCCCTGGTTGATATGCAGTATCCACAATTCTATATGGATAAAATTGCCGACAAAGCTTCCACGATCCGTATGGACCGCAACCGTAATACAGAATCAGAGAAATTTGGGGAATATCAATATAATTTCCTCAGGCTGTATTACAAGAATAAATAAAACGAAAAAACAGTAATAAAAATTAAAATGGTGAAATGGATATGAACAGTAAATGGATGAACAAGACGTTCTTGGCACTGAGCATTCAAATGGTAATGGGCGTTGCATTTGCTGCAGAAGAGCCAGCACTGGGTGAATACGAAACGGTTGATGAGGAAGTTGTTGTTGAAACGACTACACCTGTACAGGCCGAAACTGAGCAAGTGGAAATACAGGCTTCAGAGGACTCCGAACTAGGAGAATATGAAACAGTTGAAGAAGCAGTGAGCGAAACTGCTGTAGCTGTAGACACTCAGACCAGCCAGGTCCTAGATGCATCTCAGGCTTTACAGAAACAGGAAGGTGACGCCACTCAGGCGGCTAATCTGGAAGAAGTGTTTACTTCAAATGAACGTCAGTACTCACTTATCAAAAAAGGTGAGATTTCATCATATTATGATCTTGATTATACCTACTATCGAGATACTCAACTTGATATAGAAATGGCTCAGGGGCAATTATATCAACTGCGTGTACAAGAGAATGCCACGCATAATATGACCAATACGTTTACTTTCCAATATGGGGTGAAAGATAACCTGACCCTAACTGCATCTTTGCCTTTAGTCGCCAAGACCGACCTGTTGAAAGATACTTCTACTGCCGGACTGGGCGATATCAGTCTGGGAGCACGTTGGGAACCGTTTCCATTAAAAGCTGGCCGTCTACCTTTAATTCTGTTTGGTAATCTATCAACAAAAACTGGCGATAGTCCCTATGAAATCAATGCAGCGACAGATCTGGCAGCCGGAAAGGGTTATTACTCGGCAGGGATAGGTGCCAGTACACGTAAATATATTGATCCGGTGGTGCTGTTTGCATCGGTTTCTGCCAACTATGGCTTTAAAGAATCAGGCCTGAACCAGCGTCGTGGTAGCCGGATTATTGAAGAGTTTGACCCTGGGATTAGTGGGGGCTTTGCCTTTGGTTTCGCATATTCATTTAACTATGATGTGTCGATGACCATGTCCTATCAGCAAAGCTTTAATACCGGTGCAGAATTTAGCTATAACACAGGGGAAAGCTACTCTGCTGCGGATCAGACCAGTTCTACTTTTGCAATCTCATTAGGGGTACGGGTTTCTCCCGAAACAATTGTGAATGGTACCGTCGGCTTAGGGCTGACCGAAGATGCGCCAGATGTTTCGCTGGGATTGTCATTCCCGCTTGATATTTTAGGTTTTGGTAAAAAAATCAGTTAATAGGGGTGTCGTATGAAAAACATTCGACTTAGCCCGTTATTAACAGGAATTATTCTTGCGGGCTGTTCAAGTTATACCTTTGCACAATTGGGAACCAACCTTTCGGTTGATTTACGTGCCTTGTCTATGGGGAATGCCGTTACTGCGGATCCTCCTGGAGTCAATGCAATTCACTTTAACCCGGCTGCACTGACTAAAATTGATGGTTTGCAAACCGAACAGCAGATTATTGTGGCAAATTTTGATATCCAGCGTGAGTTTACGGTACCGGCTGGCTATAACGTATTTGGCTACTCTGATGATCCTGTTGTCTGTAATGATGGACCTGAAGTTTCATCTGATCTATGTACTGATTTTAAAGGTCCAGTCAGTGGGGATGTGGAGTATGTCAGCCTCTATGTACCTTTTCTGAAAAAAATGGTGGATTTAGGTGAAGGCCTTCCTTTGGCTGCGCCAACTATGGGGATCGCTTATAACCCACCTGGATCTAAAGCAACTTATGCAACCGCAGTGTATGCACCTTTAGTCGCTGGTTTTGGTCATGAAGATGGTAATCCGGCAAATTTTATGGGGCAGCAGGTTGCTTTAGAGCGGATTACTTACCTGTCGCCATCGATTGGTTATGAGGTCAATGACCAGTTGTCGATTGGTGCTTCTATCGGAATGTCTTATCAAGCCATCGGGATGAAGACGGATTTACGTTTTCCGAATGAGCTGATCGGCATGTTGCGTATGATCGATGAGGTTGTCTGTACGCCGTTTAAAGAAAATTCTGACATTATTACCGATATTCTATTGCTGGGAATCTGTAATGCCGATGAAGGCATGAATCCTTTTGGCAAGTTTGGCCAGATGCAATTGTCACTCGAGCAGAATTTAAGTCCAAGCTATAACCTGGGAATCTTGTGGGAGCCGCGCGAAGACTTTAGCTTTGGAATGGTCTATCAAAGTGCAGCGAAAATGCGCTTAAAAGGTAAATATCATATTGATAATGCCAAAGCACCGCAGGAAATGATCAAGGGTCTAATGACCTCGCCGACTGGGCAGATTCTAGCAGCTATTCTTGGATTTCCTAACTATATACCATCGAGTGAATCGGGTCTGGTGTCGATGGATTTTGAATATCCGGCGCATTTTCAGGCAGGTATCAAATATAAAGTCATGCCAGATTTACAGGTAAATTTTGATATTGGCTGGACAGACTACAAGGTCTGGGACGAGTTTAAATTTGAGTTTGACCGTACCATTTCGGCCTTGAAAATTGCCAAAATTTTGTCTGCCAATGTCACTGATTCTACGCTGGCTTTACCGATGGGTTTTGAATCGCCGTGGAACTTCGGTATTGGGATGGAGTATTCGGCCACAGACCGTTTGAAACTTCGGGCCGGTTATGAGCCAAGAACCAGTGCTATTCCAAAAAACAAGCGTAATACCATGATACCTATTAATGGTGCACAGTTATTTGGACTAGGTGTGGGCTATCGTTTTGATGCTGATACTGATCTGGACCTTTCTATTGGTTTCTTGCGTAGTAAAGACAATATTCCAGCAAATACCAGTAGTTTGGCCAACCAGACTGGAGTGAATAACCTGTTATTAAATCCATATGCCGGTTTAAACGTGAAAACAGATACCAAGATTACAATTTTAGGTTTGAACTATCGCACTCGTTGGTAAGGAAGAAATGATCAAGACAGGGAAAATTGGATGGAAAGTGGTACTGGCATTGAGTCTGGTACCCTGGTCTTTTGATATAAGCGCTAAAGAATTTATTACGATTATTGGTCCAGATGGGCGACCATTGGTCGTGCCACGTCATACGAATCCAGCAAATAAAACCGAAGAAAACCCCCCATTATCAAAAAAAATGGTAGTTGCAGTGGTTCAGTCACCTGCTGTAAAGCAAAACTTAGAAACAGGGCCGGTCATAAAAAATAGCTCAATGCAACTTCAGCCGGATCATAATACGCTTGTACAACCAGTACAACCAGTACAACCAGTACAACCAGTACAACCAGTACAACCAGTACAACCAGTACAACCAGTACAACCAGTACAACCAGTACAACCAGTACAACCACACACTGCAAAAGAACCGGCAGGGTTTAAATTATCTGTAACCCCTGACACACCGTCTCTTCAAACTCCTGAACCTATGACTTCCGTTTCAAGCACGAGGGTGCAGAAGCCAGGCTTTAGTCAGATTGAAGGGGTGGACTATGTAGATAGTGAATATCTTGAAAATAAAGAATTTAACCTGGAGGGTAAAAAGCGTTTCTACAGTATGCCGGAGGGTGTGGTCGACAAGAATATCGGATCTACCCGGATACAGACGATTGAACGTGAAAAAGGGGTGGGGCAATCGGTATTAAAATCCTTATTCCAGACACCTAGCATAGATACGGGTCCAGTGGTACTGGCACACAGTTATTATCGTATTTCCCAGACCGAGACGATAGAAAGCTTGGGCAAGCAATGTTTTAATGACAAGAAAATTAAAAAAGCCAAACAGATTAGCCGTACAAAAGAAGTCAATTTATGGCCTCGTGCGCCTTTGAAATCAGATGAGTTCGATTTTGAAGTGGTTAAATTAACATCAGATCTTAAAAATATTCAGCTTCACTCTTATGCTTCACGGCAGAAAAATCCCACCTATTATTGGCCTTTTGTGGTCTTTTTAGACAATAAGGGCTGTGTGCTGGAAGGAGCTGGCGGTTTTAAAAATCAGGAAGGGCCAGCAAATATGATTCAGCATGAGCGTATAGAAGGCATTATTCAGATTCCTGCACAAACTGGATATGTGTTATTGACGCCTTTGGCCTCAGCCATAGATGTTGAAGACAAGATGCTCACGAATTATGGACAACTAAAACTAGTCGCCATTCGATAAGGACTATTCGAGTATAACAAGATGAAAAATAAAATATTATATCCATTTGCTTTAACTACACTTTTGACTGCACTTACAGGATGTGGTGGGGAGAGTGCCAATGTGATTCCAGAAAAAAATAATGAAGCCACAACTAATGGAACATGCACAGCAGGCACCGATAATTGTGTGGAATGGGGGCTTGAATATCCACTGGATGGCTTGAACTTTAACTGTAGCGGCGATAAAGAAAATACCTTTATTACCCTATTTGATAGTAATGCGGGCGTGGCTTCCGGAACCTGTCAAAAAACAGATGAAATCGAATTTTATATACAGGGCTTTAGTTCAAGCAAGATTATGTTGGGTAAACTTAAGCTCAGTGATTATGCCTCTTTCAGTACCCAGACTCAGTTACCGCGTTTAAGTGTGGTGGATATTGCAAAAGGGATTACGGGGCGTCGGGTGAATAATTTGGATCAGAGCGATCCGACCATCCAGGTGGCGATGCATCTGGTTAAAATTCTGCAAGCTCTGGCGTTACAAGAAGGCCGCATTGTGAATCCAACCGATGTGCAGCCCTTGTATATTACCGAAGAAATGCGCAAAGACCTGGGTAAACTGAATGGCAATATCAGCCTAACCGATGCCAACTTTGCTACAAAAATTAAGGATTTTATAGATATTAGCCAGATTTCGGATGAAGCAGCGTTTGCCACAGTCAAAAAACTGGTAACCATTGCCAATGCTGCAGTTTATCAGCCGGAATTTTCACTATTTTCAACCTCGGGTGTGGTGGGCAGCAACCTGACAGGTTCAGATGGACTGGTGGGATGTAATAAAGCCCCTTGTGATATTAAGGACAGGAATACCAAGCATCTGTTTGGGCATTTTATGCTGATTACCGATCGTCAGGGTTATACTTTTGGCAGTGGCCTGCAGTGGCGTGATAGCCAGTTAAAACTGCCTGCCAAAAACCTGTCTTCATTAGGCGGAATTAATGCCGAACTTATCCGTAATGTGAAACCTGTGCAAATGACGGCCGATCCGCAAAGTTCATGGATTCATCCGACCAGCAAAACCATTAGCACCCCTTATCGCCTTAATATTGCAAATAATGCCACTCAGCTGGAACTGTATCAGGGGCGTTTGCTGAATGATTATGTGATTGCGGGTAAAGACGCTTTTTATAAAATGGTCACTGGACAGAAAGAAGTGACTCCAGCCGATTTAGGTTTGTGGCGTTTGGAGGCAGATGGTGATCAATATAATGGCAGTATTGATTTATATAAAATTTTCCCAATCAGCTATTTAGATCGTGCGGTATTTAAAACAGAGCAGAATGTAGCCAGTGGCGAAAAATATATTTTTCCGATGTATGCCAATCTGCAGTTTAAGTTTAGTGATACGACAGTTAGCCCAATCACTGTGGGAATTGTGATTGACAGTAATGGTGATGTACGCACCAATATGCAGTCTGCAAGCAATCTTGCGACCGATCCGGTAGCGGGCTGTCAGGGTGATGTACTGGATAGCAACCTATTACTGAATGGCGTACAACAATACCGTCTCGGGACTTTAGGACGTGCATTTGTGTCTGACAAATCGGTGTCAATGCGTCTGATTTTGGCTAATGAAAAATTAGGTGATTTGAATGGTGCATTGGTTGGGGTAGATTCACGTATAGCGACTTCTGCAAACTCAAATGATACGATTGTCATTGGCGGTGCGCTGCTGAACTTGTCCAATGTACTGGATACTGCTGTGGGTCAGAATGGCCGGGTATCTTTCCTGAATTCGGTTGGCGATGGGGTGCAGTGGGCCAATACCTATGCCAGTTTCCAGAAGATTTATAACAATAACAACGAGGATGAAACCTCGGATGACATTAGTCTGGCAAAACGTGGCGGCGGGTCTGTTGAGTTCAAGCTTGCAGATTGTTACCGGGTAAAAGCGAAACAATAGTTTCCGGAATATAAAAAAATCCCATCTGCGTATGGGATTTTTTTATGCGTGATGAATAGAGAGAAATTTAACCGGTATGATCCAGACGTGAGCCTAATGTTTCCAGATGCATCGGGAAAATATTCTGTTTACGGTCTTCAAAATAATGTCTCAGCGTATGTTCCACACTCGGGAACGCCAGCTCGGTCCAGGGAATATCTGCTTCATCGAACAGCCACGTTTCTATGGTTTCTTCACCTGCACCAAATTTTCCATCAATCAGGTTGGCTTTAAACAACACATAAATCTGGCCAATACGTGGAATGTTATACATACAATACAGCTGCTCAATCTCGACTTCGGCTTCAGCTTCTTCACGGGTTTCCCGTGCAGCGCCTTGCTCCATGGTTTCAAACAGTTCCATATAGCCGGCCGGCAGAGTCCATAAACCGTAACGCGGCTCAATGGCGCGGCGGCACAGCAGGACTTTATTGTTCCAGAGAACCAAAGCACCGCATATTACTTTCGGATTAATATAATGAATAGAGCCGCATGAATTACACACGCTGCGAACTTGCTGGTCGCCCAAAGGAACTTTTTCGGTCGTTTTATGTCCACAATTCACACAGAAGTTCATATTCATCATCAATGATAAAATTAAGCTCAGGATAACTGAAAAATCAAAATTTGGCATCATTTCTATCCCGCTGAATCAAAAATCAGCTATGATGAAATTATGATCATGTTTAGGGCTGAAAGAATGGATGCGCGTGAGTTGACACAAAAGTTGCAGCAACGATTACGCTTTTCCAGGCGTATTCGATCTGCGCATGCTGCCGTGTTGATTGCGATCACCGATGAAGCTGATCCCAAAGTATTGCTGACCCGCCGTTCGGCTTATTTGAATAATCATGCCGGAGAGGTTTCGTTTCCGGGTGGCAAGCGCGATCCACAAGATACCAGCAATATTGTCGTGGCTTTAAGAGAAGCCTATGAGGAAACGGCATTAAATCCCTTTGATGTGCAGCTGATGGGGGACTTGCCCATGCAGAAAGCCCGTAATGGCATGCTGGTTAAGCCGATTGTCGGGCTGATTCCGCCGCAAGTGCAGCTGATTCCGCAACCAACGGAAATCGACCGGATTTTCTTTGCCTCATTGCAACATTTGCTTGAAGCCACGCCCACACCTTATGAAGTCCGCTTTGCCCAGCAATCTTTATATTTTCCAAGTATGCGGGTAGAAAATGAAGTGGTCTGGGGATTGACGGCACGTATGCTGATTTCTTTGTTCCAGTATGGATTGGATTATAAAAAAGACTGGCCATTCCTGCTCAATTCACCAAGTTTTAAACGCTCCAAATTTTTTTAACCATTGAACAGGATTTTATCAATGTTGTATAAATTTCAGGGACACACACCGACTGCTACACAGCAGCCATGGGATGGCTGGGTCGCACCAACTGCAACAGTAATTGGACAAGTCGAACTCGGGCAACAGGTCAGCATCTGGTTTGGTGCTGTGGTACGGGCAGATAACAGTAAAATTAAACTGGGTGATTTCAGCAATGTGCAGGAAAATGCCGTGCTGCATACTGATGCCGGTATTGAGATGCAAATTGGAAATTATGTCACCATCGGACATCAGGCCATGTTACATGGCTGTACCATTGGTGATAATAGCCTGATCGGGATTCAGGCGGTGATTCTGAATCATGCGGTGATTGGCAAGAATTGTATTATTGGGGCCAATGCCCTGATTCCTGAAGGCAAGATCATTCCGGATAATTCGGTGGTGATGGGTTCACCGGGCAAAGTGGTAAAAACGCTGGATCAAGACAGTATTCAAAAGCTGAAAATGAGTGCCCTGCACTATGCCGGGCATTTTCAGAAATTTCAGGATCTGGAACAAATTCAGCTTTAATACGATGTTCTAGAAAATCATGATAAGCCTAGAATTTTCTAGGCATTTTTGTATCTGTTTCGGGAAAATCTCGCGTAGCGGATATGAGTGGAGTATCATATCCGCGTTTTTTATATTCTCTGAATTAAGGTTGTGCATGAAAGTGCTGGCATTGGAGACTGCCAATGAGCAGTGTTCCGTCTCTGTGATCGATGATACTCAAGAACTATTTTTTCAGCTTGATGCGCGCGCCAAGGCACAAACGCAAACGATTCTCCCAATGATTGAACAAGGTCTGCAAGATCTTGGGCTGGCGATTGGTGATTTAACCGCGATTGCTTTTAGTCGTGGTCCGGGTTCTTTTAGCGGCGTGCGGATTAATGCCGCAGTCACGCAGGCGCTGGCCTGGTCAAATGATGTGCCGGTGATTCCGGTGTCGACTTTACAGGCCTTGGCGCAGGCAGCTTACCGTGTACATGGTCTGACTGAAGTTTCTGCCGTGTTAGATGCACGCATGAGCGAAGTTTATATCGCGAGCTATCAACTGGATGCAGAGGGGATCATGCAGCCGGTCGATGAAGAACAATTATTAAGTTATGCCGAAGGCAGTCAAGCTGTTCGGTTTACGCCGGTGGGCTCTGGTGCTGAGCTGGTACAAACTGAAGCTTCAATGTATAAAAATGTGCATGCGACCGCACAGGATATTGCCAGCATCGCACGTGCAGCAGCACACACAGAAAACTGGGTCAGTGCAGAATTGGCGCTGCCGGTGTATTTACGTGATAACGCGTGGAAAAAAATTCCTGAACAAGGCAAAGCATAATTAATTAGGATAAAGCATGGATCTTTTACTGCTACTCAAAGCGGCAATCATGGGTATTATCGAAGGTATTACCGAATTTTTGCCGATTTCCAGTACTGGCCATTTAATTTTGGCATCAGAATTAATGAATTTCTGGACCAAGGAAAAGAGTGATGTATTCGTCATTGCCATTCAAATGGGTGCCATTGCAGCGGTAATTTATGAATATTGGGCCCGTCTTTGGGGAGCAGCAACCGGAATTGTCAGCGGTGAGCCACAGGGTCGTCGCTTAGGGATCGGCCTGATTTTGGCCTCGATTCCAATTATATTGATTGGACTGACCTTGGGGCAAACGGTCAAACAGTTTCTGTTTAATGATATTGCCATTGCCATTGGTTTGATTGTGGGTGGCCTGATCATTATCTGGATTGAAAAACATCCGCCTCAAGTTCGTGCACATGAAGTTGAAGATCTCAGTATTAAAGATGCCATCTGGATTGGTCTGATTCAGGTCTTGTCCTTGATTCCGGGAACCTCTCGTTCAGGTGCGACCATTATCGGTGCGATGTTTTTAGGTGTATCACGTAAGGCCGCGACTGAATTTTCATTCTTTCTGGGTATTCCGGTCATTATTGGTGCCGGCCTGCTGGATCTTTATCAAAGTTATGATGTGCTAAATACTACTGAAGACTGGGCCGTGATCGGGGTCGGGCTTCTGGTTTCTTTTATTTCGGCACTGTTACTCATCCGCGCGCTGGTGGCTTATGTCGCTAAACGCGACTTTATGATCTTTGCCTGGTATCGTATTGCTTCGGGTCTGCTGATTTTATTATTTGCCTATACAGGTTGGAAATTATGGTAAGCGCGATTCGCTTATATGCCGAATCTGACGATCAACAGAAAGCACAGCACTTCGGGGCTGTGCTTTCTTCTCGTGGGGTGCAGGTCGAAATTGAAACGGTTGAAAAACTCAATGCACGTTTCTTTCGTCTGAATCCTGAACTGGCCTTATGTGTGGATGAGAATGGACTTTGGCTTTGTGCCCATGGCATGAAAATGCAACCGGACTGGCAAGCCGAGACCGGACGTTTAAAACGTGCATCTTTAAAATCTGAAATGATTGCACGTGCCTGTCATTTAGCCGAGAAACCGAGCTTGATCGATGCCACCGCGGGTCTGGGACATGACAGTTTATTGATGGCGCATTTAGGTGCCCAAGTCACGCTGGTCGAACGACATCCCATATTATTTACTTTACTTGAAGATACCCATACCCGTGCACAATCTGATGTATTTCTGAGTCAAGTCGTATCACGGATTCAACTGGTCTTTTCTGATTCAGCCGATTATCTGAAGCAGCAAGCCGAGCAGCATCGAACTGTAGATGTGGTCTATCTGGATCCGATGTTCCCGCAGCGGGATCAGAACCAGCAGGCGGTTAAGAAACAGGCGCAAGTCAAAAAACAGATGCAGCTCTTGCACATGCTCTTGCCTGAAGATGGCGAAATGGATCTGGGTGATAACCTGTTGGAATTGGCGCAAAAAATTGCCAAACGTGTGGTGGTCAAACGTCCACGTCTGGCGGTGTTTTTGGCAGAAAAAGAACCTCATCATCAATGGCAGGGTGATGCCTGCCGTTTTGATGCATATTTTCAGCATGAACTTGTGGCTGAATAAGATAATTGTTTCAATATTAAGCAAGGATTTGTTGTATATTTAACAATTGGCATTGATAAAACCGTTATCAAGCATAAACTTATTCAGCACCTTAGCGAGCCACTGATCTCCTTGAAATTCTATGATCGACTTTAAACCCTCCATTAATTTTTGGCACGATTTTAAGAGCAACCAAATTGCCGGGATGTGGTTATTTCTGGGATCTCGGCGTTCATTGCAACTGGTTCGTCCATCGATCATGCAATTGGTGTTCTGGGGGATTCTGGGTGGTTGTGCCAACAGCCTATTTAGCTGGCTCAGTTCAGGCCGTATGGGAGATTTTAACTCTCAAGGTCTGATTAGTTATGCACTTTGGCCTTTTATTGCGCTGATTGTGGGTATCTTTCTGTCGCAACGGATCAATAACCTGCGTTTGATGCTGGTGCCGGCATTGTTATGGCTGGTTTTAGATACTCATATCATGCTGTTCCAGTGCCTGATTCAATATCTGGGCGATCTGGACTATCTGCCTTATATCCTCTATGACTATATTCCGACCCTGTTTGTCATGCTGTTTGTCTGGCAAAGTCTGGCTGTGGTCTGGGTAATTTCACGTGAATTAAAATGGCCGTGGTGGGAACGTGCGCTGATTATGCTGGCGACCCTGTTTACGCTGGTGGTCTGGCAAATTTCAGTCAAAGATCAACCGATCTGGAAAGTAGAAGAAATTCCACCGAGCTTTGCCGAAGATGCATTTTATGCGCAGCCAATTTTGCTGAACAAAGCCCTGGAAAATATCGAATACGGTGAATTTGCCCAATCGCACTGGTATTTTATGGGCGTGGCTGGCGCAAGTTATCAGGATGTATTTCATTCTGAAATTGAGAGGATTAAAGAGCAGTTTGATACCCGTTTTGGCACTTATGGCCGTTCTATTGCTTTGGTCAATCATCCGGCGACACGTACCACCATGCCGATTGCCTCCAAAACCAGTATGGAACTGGCATTGCGCCGTATGGGCCAGCAGATGAACCGTGAAAGTGATGTGTTATTTTTATATATGACCTCTCATGGTCTGCCAAATGTGTTTGAAATGGAAAATGCGCCGCTGGATTTGGCCCAGGTCGATCCAAAATGGTTACGTGAAACGCTGGATGCAGCAGGCATTCGCTGGCGTGTGATTGTGATCTCGGCCTGTTTTTCCGGCAGCTTTGCTTCGGCCCTGCAGAATGACAATACCCTGGTGATTACGGCTTCGGCCGCCGACCGTCAGTCTTTTGGCTGCTCCAATGAAGCGGATTATACCTATTTTGGCCGTGCATTCTTTGATGAAGCGATGCGTGAAAATAGCAGTCTGCAAGCCGCGTTCGAACAGGCCAAAGCGACCGTGGCAAAATGGGAGTCAGCACAAGGCTTTGAGCCTTCAGAGCCGCAATGGGTGATTGGCAAAAATATGCAATTGATGTTGCCACAGCTGGAACAACGTTTATTTCCGCAAACCAGTACGATGACACAATCACCTTAGATCAATGTCATCAGTAGATATGCTGCAATCATAAGGAATATGCCATGGAACTCGTACAGAACAATAGAAGCTTTGAAGGTGAACAGCGGATTTATCGCTTTGATTCGAAAGCACTGAAAACATCCACCAAATTTGGCATTTATCTGCCGCCTCAAGCCCTAGAAGGTCATAGCTGTCCGGCATTGTTTTATCTGGCAGGCTTGACCTGTACCGAGGAAACCTTTGCGATTAAGGCACATGCACAGCGTCTGGCAGCACAATTGGGCCTGATTTTAATCACACCGGATACATCGCCACGCGGTGAAGCTGTGGCAGAAGGCGATCACTGGGATATTGGTCAGGGAGCAGGTTTTTATATCAATGCTACCGAAGCGCCGTGGGCTGAACATTATCAGATGGAAAGCTTCATCGTCGATGAACTCTATGCGCTGGTCATTGAAGAGTTTGTGATTCAGCCGGGTAAGATTGGCATATTCGGTCACAGTATGGGCGGACATGGTGCATTAACTCTGGCTTTTAAATATCCAGAAAAATTTAGTTCAGTTTCGGCTTTTGCACCGATCTGTGCACCAAGCCAATGTCCTTGGGGAGACAAAGCTTTCTCGAATTATCTGGGTGAAAACCGTGAAGAATGGCTCAAGCATGATGCGACTGCACTGGTTAAAGAGAAAGGTGTCTTATTCGCTGACATCCTGATTGATCAGGGTTTTTCAGACCAGTTCTATAGCCAGCTGAATCCGGCGCTGTTCCAGCAGGCCTGTGATGCCGTGAACCAGTCGCTGACCTTGCGTGAACATCAGGGTTATGATCATGGCTATTACTTTATTCAAAGTTTTATGGATGACCATCTACAGTTTCATGCGGTACAGCTTCAGCCTTAAACTCAAAACTGCTGGCACAAAAAAGCCCTACTAGATATAAGATCATCAGGGCTTTTTATCGCTTATCTTTGCCAGTCTGCTGTTAAATCTTCCTGTCCCATGCGAATGAGATGATCCAGAACCACATTTTCCAGTTTATCGAAATCGGTAGATTCATCGCTACTTTGGATGGTCACCAGCAAGTGCTCAGTCTGAGGAACTAACATCACCTCTGCACTCGGAAAATGAATCAGGAACTGCTGGTCTGTTTCTTCGATGGTAAACTTATGCTTCCAGTGATTGGCCAGGCGTTTCGCAAGGCGCTGCGCCTGTTGAGTCTGGATCTGGGCGGTACTTTGCATTCTTACTCCTCTAAACTTTTTATCCTTGTCAGGACTTTAAACCAAATTGAAAGGCATTCATAAGCCTTAAAGCGTTACACAGCGTTTTATTCTTGCAACATCAAGGTCACAGTAGCCGGACTGGATTTGATATAATGAGAAAAATCCAATTTTAGCTAGCCAGGTTCTCCCATGTCCAAGCCATATTTAATTGCACCTTCAATTTTATCTGCCGATTTCGCCCGATTAGGTGAAGAAGTCGAGAACGTCTTGGCAGCAGGGGCAGATGTTGTTCATTTTGATGTGATGGATAATCATTATGTACCGAATCTAACTTTTGGTGCAGGCGTTTGTAAGGCATTGAAAAACTATGGGATCAAAGCCCCGATTGATGTGCATTTGATGGTGAAACCGGTAGATCGTATGATCGGGGATTTCCTTGAAGCAGGTGCCGATATCATTACCTTCCACCCGGAAGCATCTGACCATATTGACCGTTCTTTACAGTTGATCAAATCGGGTGGTGCAAAAGCCGGTTTAGTCTTTAACCCGGCCACACCGCTGCATTATCTGGATTATGTATTAGATAAAGTAGATCAAATTCTGTTGATGAGTGTGAACCCGGGTTTTGGTGGACAGAAATTCATTCCGATGACTTTGGATAAACTGCGTCAGGCCCGTAAACTGATCGATGCTTCAGGGCGTGATATTCAGCTGGAAGTCGATGGCGGTGTTACCCCAAGCAATATTCGTGCAATTGCCGAAGCGGGTGCGGATATGTTTGTCGCCGGATCTGCTATTTTTGGCAAGCCGGATTATAAAGCTGTAATTGATGAAATGCGTGCAGAATTAGCCAAAGTCGGTCAGGTTCAACTCTAATCGCTAAAAAGTAGTATGCACATAAATATGTGGATAACTTTATGGATAAGTGTGTAGATATCCATGTGGGTAACCATATGGATATGTTGTGTAAAATGTAATCGTTTGTAGCCAGATTGATTATGCCTTAGACGAAATTTGTATAAAAAGAGCTCAAATTTGGTTCTTTTTATACCTTCCAACCCCTCTTGTTTAGGGGTTGTTTATTCATCACAGGTTCATAATCATGTTAAATAAAAAGTGATCAATAGGTCTTGAAATTGTATTTCATTGTGTAATCTCTTTGCTCGTTATTTAAATTTAATGGATGTGTATAACTTGATATGCTGCACTTATTTTTGTGAAATTGTTGTTGCTGAATTTGCCTGATCATAGGGGCTATTTCTGAATGATCATTTTGAATATCTACCATAATAACAGCAGCGACAAATGTCTTGAAGATTTGAGTAAGATCAGGTTAAGTTGCATCTCTAAGAGTCATGTTTTGTAAAAATCATCAGGTGTGCGTAATCTGGTTTTATAAAATTTTTTATAGGTAGGAGGAACGACCTCCCTTGTCTATTTCATGCTGAAATGCACAGGAAAAATCGTCAGGACGGCCTGATTCTTAGATAAAAGAGGAGGGCTGCATGGCCTGGATTGCACTTATATTCGCAGGTGTTTTTGAAATCGTTTGGGCATATTCCATGAAATTGTCCGAAGGATTTACCCGATTAACGCCAAGTATCATCACCATTTTCTTTATGATTCTCAGCTTTGCCTTACTGGCCTATGCCATGCGTACTTTGCCATTAGGCACAGCTTACGTGATCTGGACCGGAATCGGGGCTGTGGGTTCATTTCTGATCGGGATTTTAGTTCTGGGTGAGCCGACATCGGCCATGCGTATGCTGGCTGCAGTATTGATTATTTCCGGTCTGGTGCTGATGAAAGTATCTTCTTCATAATTTGTTTCAGCCTGTCTCGGTGAACTGAGTTAAAATAGAAAATAAACTCCGCTGATCCGGGACAGGGTGTAAGCATGAACTTAAGTTATCTCTATATGGATTCTCCGGTAGGACAGTTACGACTGGTCGCGAATGAAACCGCACTGGTGGCCGTGCTTTGGGACTGTGAACAGCCGAATCGGGTGAAACTGGCGACCTTGGTTGAAGATCCGCAGCATCCGGTATTGATTGAAACCAGACGTCAGCTTCAGGAATATTTTGCCGGTCAGCGCAATGTTTTTGACCTGCCTTTGGACTTTGCCGGTACTGATTTTCAGAAAAAAGTCTGGCAGGCCCTACTGAATATTCCCTACGGACAAACGCGAAGCTATCGCGACATTGCTGAACAGGTGGGTAATATCAAGGCGGTACGTGCCGTGGGTGCAGCCAATGGCAAAAACCCGATTTCGATTATTGCACCCTGTCATCGGGTGATTGGTCGCAGTGGCAAGCTGGTAGGATTTGCCGGTGGTTTGGATAAAAAACAAATCCTGTTAAATATTGAGCGAACGCATTAATATTTAAACACTTAAAATAAACGAAAATTAGAATATGGAACATTCTACGATACAGCTATTAAGTCCACTCTGGTCCAGCTTAGGGTGGATTCTTCTACTTTTCTTTGGCATGATTGTTTTTAAATTATTTAAGCCATTTTTAAGAAAAGTTAGGTGAGTTCACGGTCAGTACCCATGTCAAACGGTATTTAAAAGACCCTGAATTACATTCTGCTGAATGATTTGACCCTTCCAGATGGAGCAGGTGCCACCACACAAATCGATCATCTGCTATTAAGTCCTTATGGCATCTTTGTGATTGAAACCAAAAACTATAAGGGCTGGATTTTTGCAAGCGCGCGTCAGAAACAATGGACCCAGAAAATTTATAAAAACAGTTATACATTTCAAAATCCGATTCATCAAAACTATAAACACATCAAAGTTCTGGAACAATTACTGACTGATATTGTGGAGCCAGATCTTTTGCATTCCGTGATTGTATTTATGCCGGATGCGGTATTTAAAACACCAATGCCGAATGAGGTATTTCGGGGCGCAGCTTGGACCGATTATGTGAAAAGTTTTGATCAACAGATGATTTCTGAAACAAAATTAAAACGGATACAACTGCATTTAGAAAAACAGCTTTTAGAAAAATTCTGGAAAACCAATCGGAAACATGTAGAAAGCTTAAAACAGCATAAGCAGCCTTAAAATGATTTATAGAATCAAAAAAATCCTTTGAATCATTCAAAGGATTTTGCATTTACATAGTTGAAGCTTTCAGTTTTTCGGTAATCTCGGCAAGAACTTTAATCCGCTTTACTTCATCCCATAAGGCTTTGGCTTCAGGATAATGTTTCGACATCATGCCCAGCCATTGTTTGTAACGACCGACCATGCCAATTTCAGTTTTGGCGGGGCCATTGATAAAACGAATTTGCAGTTCCAGCAGTTCATTCCAGTTCATCAAAGGTGCATCCGAGTTTTGACGGATACATTGGGTCAGGTCGGGTGTGGTCACGGCACCACGGCCAATCATCAGGTCTTCGCAACCGGATTCCAGACGGCACTGTTTGGCATCGGCATTGTTCCAGATTTCACCATTGGCAATCACATTAATTTTCAATGCTTCACGGATCGGTTGTAACTGGTCCCAAAATGCAGGCGGAGTATAGCCATCGGCTTTGGTGCGCGCATGCACCGTCACCCAAGATGCTCCTGCATCTTCAATAGCATGGGCATTGTCCAGCATAAAGTTGCGATCCATATAACCCAGACGCATTTTCGCAGATACCGGAATATGCGCCGGTACTGCATCACGCACGGCTTTGACTAACTCATGCACCACTTCGGGTTCATCCAGTAAAACGGAACCGCCGCGATGACGGTTCACGGTTTTCGCAGGACAACCAAAATTCAGGTCAATCGCCGGTGCGCCCATTGCGGCAACTTTGGCTGCATTTGCTGCCAGCATTTCCGGATTATTTCCCAGAAACTGCACATGTACCGGCGTACCCGCCGCCGTCTTGCCCTCATTTAACAGTTCCGGGCAGTAACTGTGATAAACATGATCGGGCAGGATAGAGTCGGTGACACGGATAAACTCGGTCACGCACCAGTCAAAGCTACCTACGGATGTCAGCACATCACGCATAATCGGATCGGTTAAGCCTTCCATGGGAGCAAGCACAAGTTTCAACGGTGCACACCTGTAAATTTAAAACGGTGTTATACGTTTTTTTAGCCAGCCTGTCTAGGTTGGAGGGAGAATTGAAATTTGAGAACTTGAAAATTGAGCTTGTGGAATGGATATAAAAAAGGCCTTTAATGTGGATTAAAGGCCTTTCACAGTGAAGCTTAAGATGGCTGATTCATATCCAGCTATTTTAGTCAGCCAGTTTTTCGACTTTCATACTCTCACGATAATACTGACAGCCCTTATACAACAAGAAGAAGCCAATCACTCCGGCAATGGCATTGACGATCGAAATAGAATTACCAACCATCATCGTGTTCTGAAAATATTTATCCGTGATCAACGCCACTGCGGTGGTTCCGATGCCTAAAGCAATCAGGTTTGATACCAGCAGGAACTTGGCAGAGACCTGGGCTCGTAACTGGTTTGGTGTCAGCATTTGCGTAGCAGCAGCGGATGCAGGAATCGGGAAAGTGGAGAAGAACATCGCCACAAAAATCAGCGCAAATGAAAGCTGCATATTATCGACCTGAGTAAACAGCACACTCGGAATAATCAGCGCCGCACAGCCAATGGCACCGGTACGAATTGCAGCATCGCTATAGCCACGCTTTGAAAAGAAGTCGATCAGCCAGCCACAGAACAGGGCACCAGAGGTATTTGCCACTAAAATAATCGTCCCAAGGATATAACCGGTTTGACTCGCATCCAGACCGAAATTACGCATGTAATAGGCAGGTGCCCAGCCCAGCAGCGAATACAGCATCATGGTGTAAAAAGAAAAGCCGATAAAATGACAGAAAAAGGTCTTTTTATGTGTCTTGATAAAACCGATCGAATTTTTGAAAGAGGCTTTAATGACCTGACCATCCTGACCGACTTTCATGCCCTTACGTGCAGGCTCACGCACCGTCAAAACCATCAGCAGGGCCAGCAATACGCCTGGTAGACCCACAATCATAAAGGTAAGTTGCCAGGTTTTTACTTCACCAATGAGCGGTAAAGCCACGAAGCTGACATCTTTTAGCAGGCCAATCACATAGCCGCCAATCAGGAAAGCTAAACCCGAACCAATAAAGGCACCAATCGCATATACCCCGAGTGCACGGCCTAATTTATCTTTGGGAAATAAATCGGCAACGATTGAATAAAAGGCAGGGGAAAGCGCAGCTTCACCGGCACCGACACTCAAACGAGCAATAAACATTTGAATAAAGTTTTTACTGAGACCACAGGCCGCTGTAGCGAGGCTCCAGAATGCAATCCCGGTCGCAATAATTTTAATCCGGGACTTTCGATCCGCCAGCGCGGCAATGGGCAGACCCATAATGGCATAAAACAGAGAGAAGGCCAGGCCTTGTAACAGGCTGAACTGGGTATCGCTTAGCATTAAATCGGCTTTAATCGGTTCAATCATTAAGGATAAAATTTGACGGTCTACAAATGACAGAATGTAAGCCACCATACAAATGACGACCACATACCATTGATAGGTGCTGCTTTCCGGTGGTGGTTCAATCTGTTCAGACAGCGGCACGGCCGTTTCTGTCGGTGTAGGCTCAAAACTTTGATTGGGCGGTTGAATCGTCCTTTCAACCATGTCTATGTCTAGCGATTTATCATTCATCATGCAACATCCTGTGCTGATCGTTTGAGATATTTATTTGATACTTTTAATTTATATATTATTTTTATTTTGTATCGCGTTTGATCAATCTAAAGTTTAATTGGATTGACGTCAATCTGTTTTTTAAGAATAGATACAAATAATATTTGAATCAAAAAAAAAGGAATCATAATGATTCCTTTTTTGAGTTTAAATGTTTAGCCACGCTCAACCAGGGTCAAAATATCATAGGTTGCAACCAGTTCATTGCGCTGGTTTTTCACTTTAATATCCCAGACCACCACACCATGTGGTTTCTGTGTCGGATCACGTAGCAATTTAGGGGTTTTTTGCTTGCAAGTGAGTTCTACCTGAATGGTATCACCAATTTTTACAGGTTCTACAAAGCGCAAGTTGTCCATGCCATAGTTGGCAATGACTGGGCCCTGGGCGGCATCAACGAATAAACCGGCCGCGGCAGATACCACAAAGTAACCATGGGCCACGCGCTCACCAAACAGTGATTCTGCCGCAGCAATTTTGTCCATATGCGCATAAAAGTGATCACCGCTCAGGCAGCCAAAATTCACCAGATCGGCTTCGGTCACGCTACGTCGTGCAGTCAGTAAACGCTCGCCGATACGCAATTCATCAAATGACTTTTTGAAAGGATGCACGCGGTCTTCAAAGACCTGAGCTCCAGCCGTCCAGCTATGACCAACTTGGGTCATGGCATTTGGCGAGCCTTGAATCGCAGTCCGTTGCATATAATGTTTCACTGCACGCAAGCCACCGAGTTCTTCACCACCACCAGCACGTCCCGGTCCACCATGCACCAGTAAAGGTAATGGAGAACCATGTCCGGTACTTTCTTTGGCACTTTCAGCATCCAGAATATGGACACGACCATGCCATGGCGCAATTTTGCTGAGCAGTTGTTCAATATTTTCATCAGTATTGCGTACGATGGAGGCGACTAGGCTACCTTCGCCACGTGCCACCAAGTCAGCCAGCTGAGCCAGGTCAGTATATGGCATTAAAGTCACCACAGGCCCAAAGGCTTCAATCTTATGAATATTTTCTGCCTGAACTGGCACTTTGCATACCAGGACTGTTGGTGGATAACATGCAGACTTCTCAGTATTTTGTACTTGAATCTTAAAGTCCTGACGCAAGTGACTACCGAGCACAATTTCTGCATCTTGACTCAGCTGTTCAACTTTTGCAGCGACATCATGTTTCTGTTTGACACTGGCCAAAGCACCCATTGTCACGCCTTCCTGAGCCGGATCACCGACAACCACTTTTTTCAGTTTTTCAATCAGACGGTCTTGTACTGTATCCAGCAGCTCGGCTGGAACAAAGGCACGACGAATGGCGGTGCATTTTTGTCCGGCTTTAGTGATCATTTCACGGAAAACTTCACGAACAAATAAATCAATCGTTTTATCATTGGCTTGCGCCGTCAAAATCGCACTATTGACCGAATCTGCTTCCATAGTGAATGGAATCGAGTAGGCATTTAAGTGTGGATGCGAACGCAGTTTTTGCCCGGTTGATGCAGAACCGGTAAAGGTGACCGTATCCTGAGGATTTAAATAATCAAACAAATCATAAACCTGTCCGCAAATGAGCTGCAATGAACCTTCTGGCAAGAAACCGCTTTCATGAATGGCTTTGACCACGGCATGGGTCAGCTCGGCACCTTCGGTCGCCGGTTTGACAATACAGGGTACGCCTGCCAACAGTGTAGGTGCGATTTTCTCCAGCATGCCCCAGATTGGGAAGTTAAAGGCATTGATATGCACGGCAACACCAGCTTTAGGCATCAGAATATGTTTCGCACCAAAGCTACCTTGCTTAGAAAGAGGAATCCAGGCATCTTCGACCCATGCTGTTTCATCACTCAGTTCACGACGCACCAAACTCGAATAGGCATATAAGGTGCCAATCCCGCCTTCAATATCAATCCAGGCATCTTTACGGGTACAGCCGGTCGCCTTGGCAAGTTCATAAAAGTCTTCTTTGCGCTCCATCAAATACTGTGCCACTTGCTTCAGTGCATTGGCACGTTGATGGAAGGTCCATGTGGCGATAGTCGCGCCTTTTTGTTTGGCATACTTGACTACAGCTTGGGTATCGATGCCCTGACTGCCGACCTGATAAACCGCTTCACCGCTAATGGCATGATAAACCGTACGTAAATCGGCTTGCGCTGTGAATTCCTGGCCGTACACCAGTGAAGATAAGCTTTTGATGGCAATAGGATTATGGGTTGATTCAGTATCTTGATAATCCGTTGTGCTTGAGCTGCTGTCTAACTCTAACATGGTAAAAACTCCATTTATGATACGTTTTGAGATGTATTTTAATTTTGATGTTTCATAATTTGTGTTTAAAAATTAAAAATGTCAATCATAAATCTGTATTTAAAAATGATTAACAATAAAATAAAAAATATTAAATGATACAAAACAAATATTTATTAAAAATAAGCAATAAAAATTAAATGATACCAATAAATAGATATTGATTTTAATTTTGTATCGTTTTAATTTGAGTGTATCAACACTTGGGATAAGTGAGGGAACAATGAATAATCAACAACAAATCTTTGATCAAAAGATTGAAAAGGATATTTCCATCGAGCCGAAGGACTGGATGCCGGAGGCTTATCGTAAAACTTTAATTCGTCAGATTGGTCAGCATGCACACTCTGAAGTGGTGGGCATGTTGCCGGAAGGCAACTGGATTACCCGTGCACCGACTTTAAAACGTAAAGCCGTGCTGATGGCAAAAGTTCAGGATGAAGCCGGTCATGCGTTGTATCTGTACAGTGCTGCAGAAACCCTGGGTGCCGATCGTGACGACATGATGGATAAACTGATTGCCGGTCGCATGAAATATTCCTCAATTTTTAACTATCCAACCCTGAGCTGGGCCGATGTTGCAGCGATTGGCTGGCTGGTGGATGGTGCGGCTATTGTCAATCAGGTTGCGCTGTGCCGTACGTCTTACGGTCCTTATGCCCGTGCCATGGTGCGCGTGTGTAAAGAAGAGAGTTTTCATCAGCGTCAGGGCTTTGAAGCCATGATGGAATTGGCCAATGGTACGCCGGAACAAAAGCAGATGGCACAGGATGCGGTGAACCGTTTCTGGTGGCCGGCACTGATGATGTTTGGTCCAAGTGATGATAATTCACCGAATAGTGCACAAAGCATGCAGTGGAAAATTAAATTATTCAGCAACGATGATTTACGTCAGAAATTTGTCGATAACACTGTATCGCAAGTCTTGCAGCTGGGTTTAACCGTTCCCGATCCAGACCTTAAATTCAATGAAGCAACCGGACATTATGAATTTGGTGAAATCAATTGGGATGAGTTCTTTGCGATTCTTGCAGGCAAGGGACCGTGTAACCATGAGCGTATTGAAGCACGCCGCAAAGCTTGGGAAGGCGGTAAGTGGGTACGTGATTCAGCAGCAGTCTATGCGCAAAAACAGCAGCAACAGTCAGCAGCACAAAAAGTTGCTTAAAACAGTTTGATCAATATAAGGAAATTTGCTCATGAATAACAAAAACAACTGGTCACTTTATGAAGTGTTTGTGCGTAGTAAACAGGGTCTGAGTCACCGTCATGTTGGCAGCCTGCGTGCGCCGGATGAGGAAGTCGCACTACAAAATGCCCGCGATGTATATACCCGCCGCAATGAAGGCATCAGTATCTGGGTGGTGAAATCTGAATTGATTACCTCTTCCCAGCCAGATGAAAAAGCAGAATTTTTTGAACCGGCTTTGGACAAGGTCTATCGCCATCCAACCTTTTATAACATTCCAGCTGGCATCGAGCACATGTAAAGGGAAAGGTGAAGATTATGACAAATCAAGTATTGGCAGAATTTCTTTTACATGTGGGCGACAGTCAACTGGTGTTGTCGCATCGTTTGGCAGAATGGTGTGGCCATGCCCCTGAACTGGAACTAGATATTGCCTTGGCCAATATCGGACTGGATTTATTGGGTCAGGCACGTACTGCCCTCAGTCTGGCAGGTGAAGTGGAAGGACAGGGCCGTGATGAAGACAAGCTGGCTTATTTCCGCACCGAGCGTGAATACCGTAATTTGCTGCTGTGCGAACAGCCGAATGGTGATTTTGCCCAGACTTTGGTACGCCAGTGGTTGATGGATCATTACCACACTTTATTATTTAGTGCTTTAACTGAAAGTCAGCATGCTGAGTTGGCTGCCTTTGCAGTGAAATCACTCAAAGAAGTGAAATATCACCAGCGTTTTTCCACCACCTGGATGGAACGCCTAAGTCTAGGTACAGCTGAAGCGCATGAAAAAACCCAGCAAGGTTTAAACCAGTTATGGCGTTTTACTGAGGAACTTTTTGTATTGACGGCAGATGAAAAACAGCTGGTCAATAGTGGTGTCCTTCCAGATATTGAAAATTTAAAAGTCCAGTGGCTAGAAACAATTACAGCCGAATTAGCCCGATTTGAATTAAGCCTGCCAGAGCTGGGCGCTTATCGTAGTGGGGCTAAACAGGGTTTACATACAGAACATCTCGGTTTTATTTTGGCTGAACTGCAATATATGCAGCGCTCTTATCCAAACATGAACTGGTAATTCGGCACAATCACAGGGAGTGAGTCGCATGAATCTGATTCGACACGTAGAAGATCAATGTTGGGACGTTTTGCAACAGGTTTCTGATCCAGAGATTCCGGTATTGTCAGTGATTGATCTGGGCATGATTCGTGGCGTCGAGCTGAATCAGCAGGATGAAATTGTGGTGCGACTCACGCCGACCTACAGCGGCTGTCCGGCCACGGATGTATTAAAAGCAGAAATTACCCAGACTTTCGAGGCCAACGGTTTGACGCCGGTCAAAGTCATTGTCGATCTGTCTGAAGCCTGGACCACGGACTGGATGAGTGAATCGGGCAAACACAAATTACAGCAATATGGTATTGCCCCGCCGCAAGGCCAGTCACATAGCTGTGGTACGCATGTGGCATTGACCGATGGCATCACCTGTCCACAGTGCTTAAGTAACAACAGCAAACTATTAAGTGAATTCGGTTCGACCGCCTGTAAAGCTTTATATCAATGTCGGGACTGCTTAGAAACTTTTGACTATTTCAAATGTATTTAATTGTAACGATTGCGCGGTGGGCAGGGTAAACCAATAACAAGCCTGAACACCGCCACCTAAAAGAAGGATTTTGCCATGAGCCAATTTATACCATTAACCATTAAATCAATTCAGCCACAAACCGAGCAAGCGATCTGCATTGCCTTTGATCTCGCGCCTGAGCAGTTGGATACTTTTCAATATCAGCCGGGTCAGCACCTCACCATTCGTCATTTAACCGATGACGGCGAGCTGCGCCGCTGCTACTCGATCTGCAGTGATACTCAGGAAGACATGAGCATTGCGATTAAAAAAATTGATCAGGGTCAGTTTTCAACCTGGGCCAATGCGCATCTCAAAGCGGGCGATGTACTAGAAGTCATGCCACCGCAAGGGGTGTTCTTTCAGAAAGCCGCCAAGGCTGGTGGCCAGAATTATCTAGGATTTGCAGCAGGCAGTGGCATTACGCCAATTTTATCGATTGTAAAGTCGGTGTTGAACCGTCAAGCGGAAGCAACATTCACTCTGGTATATGGCAACCGCTCCTGGAAACAGACCATGTTCTCTGAACAGATCATGGACTTGAAAGACCGTTTTAAGGAACGTCTGCAACTGGTAAATATTTTTTCACGTGAACTGAATGACAGTGACATCTTTAATGGTCGGATTGATGCAGACAAATTGCAGCAGTTATTTCAGGCCAATCTGATTTCTGCCGAAGCAGATCACTGTTTCGCTTGCGGTCCTGAAGAAATGATGACAGCAGTCGAAACGGTATTACCGACTTGGGGCATTCAACGCAGCAAGATTCATACGGAACGCTTCAATACGGGTACTGCACCGAAAGCAACCGCCCAGCAGATGGAAAGCCGCAGCGAAGAACGCGTCAATATTATCCTGGATGGTCGCGAGCTGATTGTTGAAGTCTCCAAACAGGATGACAGTATTTTAGATGCTGCGCTACGTGCCGGAGCAGACCTGCCATATGCCTGTAAGGGCGGTGTTTGTGCCACCTGTAAATGTAAGGTGTTAGAGGGCCAGGTTGAAATGGCGGTGAATTACAGTCTGGAAGAAGATGAAATCCAGAAAGGCTATGTGCTCAGTTGTCAGGCACGTCCAACCACGGCCAATGTACGTCTGAGTTTTGATGAATAACAGCTGAATTTACAGCACTGAGCACAGCAGGAGTTCAAGGATGACCTATATTAAAACCAGCTCACCAAAACCCGGCGTAGTCCTGATTGAGCTGAATCGCCCGGAAAAGCGCAATGCCCTAAATAATGCGACCTTGCAAGGTATTGCAGCCTGTTTGCAGAACCTGGAAGCAGATGCTGCCGTGAAAGCCGTGGTCATTACCGGAAATACGCAATGCTTTGCTGCCGGTGCTGATTTAAATGAATTGGCGCAGTTAGATGTGGTCAGCATCCAGCAGGATCAGCGGCCACTGCTTTGGAAAAAAATTGATGAATTTTCCAAGCCTGTAATCATGGCGGTGAATGGTTATGCCTTTGGTGCAGGGTTTGAACTGGCTCTACATGGTGACATGATTTTAACTGGCGACAATGCCCAGTTTGCCTTGCCTGAAATTGGTTTAGGCATGTTGCCGGGCGCCGGTGGCACACAGCGTCTGGCACGTTTAGTCGGTCAGCAATTGACGATGCGCTGGGCCATGACCGGTGAAATGATTTCAGCACAAGCCGCATTGCAACATGGTATTAGCAGCCAGATTTGTCCGACAGGATTGACCGTGCAATACGCACTGGAACTGGCAGAAAAAATTGCCAAGCAGGCACCGCTGGCCATTCGCGCCATCAAGCAATCTTTAAAGTCGATTCATGAAGTGACATTAAGTCAGGGACTGAAATTGGAACGTCAGCATTTTGTCTGGCTGGCGGCGACCCAAGATCGCCAAGAAGGCATCAATGCATTTTTACAAAAAAGAAAACCAGAATTTAGAGGTGTGTAATGGAATATCAAACAATTATTGTCGAAGAAAAAAATGCAGTGGGCTATCTGACCTTTAACCGTCCGAAACAGCTCAACAGCTTTAATGAAACCATGCATCAGGAAGTCTCCAAGGTCATCAAGGCCTGGGCCAAAGACAGCCAGATTCGTGCCGTGGTGATTTCAGCTGAAGGCCGTGGTTTCTGTGCCGGCCAGGATCTAAATGATCGTGTGGTCGATCCGAATGCTGATGCACCGGACTTAGGCCTGTCAATTGAAAAATACTACAACCCTTTAATCAAACTGATTACTGAAATGCCAAAACCGGTGATTTGTGCGGTGAATGGTGTGGCGGCAGGGGCCGGTGCCAATATTGCACTGGCCTGTGACATTGTAGTTGCTGCAAAATCGGCTTCCTTTATTCAGGCCTTTTGTCGTCTAGGTTTGGTGCCAGATTCAGGCGGTACCTGGTTCCTACCGCGTCTGGTCGGGCGTGCCCAGGCGATGGGCTTAGCGATGCTCGGCGATAAAATTCCGGCTGAGCGCGCAGCACAACTGGGCATGATCTGGCAGGTGGTTGAAGATGAGCAACTGCAAGTGGAAGCGAAAAAACTGGCCGAGCATTTGGCCAAGCAGCCGACTTATGGCCTGTCACTAATCAAAAAAGCCATTCATGCCGCAGCCGACAATAATCTGGATCAGCAGCTCATTCTGGAACGTGACCTGCAACGTCTGGCTGGACGTTCAAGTGATTATAAAGAAGGTGTACAAGCCTTTATGCAGAAGCGTACACCTGAATATAAAGGATGCTAAATCATGCAGCAGATCAATTTGGAACACGTCAAAGTTGCTGTGGTGGGTGCGGGAACCATGGGAATTGGCATTGCGCAACTGGCCGCCATGCACGGGCATCCGACCTATGTGTTTGACCTCGATCGCAGCAAAGTTCAGAGTGCCTTGACTGCTTTAAAGGCGCAGCTTGGCAAGCGGGTACAGAATGGCAAAATGACCCAGCAATTGCTGGAGAGTACCTTCGCCAATCTGATTGTGGCAGAGGACATTCAGCAGCTTGCCGATGCGGGCTTGATTATTGAAGCCATTGTTGAAAAGAAAGAAGTGAAGCAAAACCTGTTTCAACAGCTGGCTGCCATTTGCCCGGAACAGACGATTTTTGCGTCTAATACTTCTTCAATTTCCATTACCGCAATTGCCTCGGCGATTCCACATCCCGAGCGAGTGATTGGTCTGCATTTCTTTAATCCGGCGCCGGTGATGAAACTGGTCGAGATTATCCGCGGACTGAAAACCTCAGCAGCGATTGCCGATGCAGTATTTGATCTGATGAAGGACTGGAACAAGGTTCCGGTGCGAGCCAAATCGACCCCCGGTTTTATCGTCAATCGTGTCGCACGACCTTATTATGCCGAGGCCTTTCGTGCCTTGCAGGAAAATGCCACCACCCCGGAACAGCTCGATTACATCATGCGCGAATGTGGCCGTTTTGCCATGGGGCCGTGTGAACTTACAGATCTGATTGGGCAGGATGTGAATTTCTCGGTCACACAAAGTGTCTATCAGGAATTTTTCTATGAGCCACGCTACCGCCCGTCCTTGATTCAAAAAGAACTGGTCGATGCCGGTTGTTATGGTCGCAAGTCCGGTCAGGGTTTTTATGATTACGCTCAGGCCAAGCCTGCACCTGTATATGAATTGCCAGTGTGTTATGCCAAGTCGCTGAATAAGCTCAAAGTCACAGTAAAAGGTGAATGGCTACATTCCTCAGTACTGATTGAACGTTTAAAACAGGCCTCTCATGTAGAGCTGAGTTTTCAGGCAGCAGAACAGAATGAAATCCTGATTGGTGACCTTTCTCTGCGATTATCGCTTGGCGAATCAGTTGAACTTACCTATCCGCATGAGCCTGTGGTGTTGATGGACTGGCATTCAGATTGGACAAATGCTCAAGCGATTCCAGTCGTTGCATCACCGGCGTGTAGTGCTGAACAGCGCCAGGCAGTGGAGCTATTCCTCATAGGTATGGATATGATACCTATTTGGTCTAAGGATCATCCCGGTCTTTATGTTATACGTAGTATTGCCATGTTGGTGAATGAAGCCTGTGAAGCAGTATTGCATGATATTGCATCAGAACAAGATATTGATTCTGCTATGAAATATGGCGTTAATTATCCTTGTGGTCCATTCGAATGGGCAGATAAAATTGGATATTACACAATTTTACAAATTTTAGAAAATATGTATCGTATTTATGGTGAAGACCGCTATAGAACTAGTATATATTTAGCAAAGAAAGCGGTGCAGGGACATGCACAGAAAACTCAGCAGCAACCATTACGCGTTGCTGGCTAAAAGGAAGAATCATGGAACAGGTTTATATTTTTGCTGGAATTCGCACCCCGATCGGACGCTATGCCGGTGGACTGAGCAGCATTCGTGCTGATGATCTGGCAGCGCTACCGATTCAATATCTGAAAGATCAGCATCCTACCTTGCCATGGGCAGAACTGGATGAAGTGATCCTAGGCTGTGCCAATCAGGCCGGTGAAGATAACCGCAACGTGGCGCGTATGGCTGCTTTACTCGCAGGGTTGCCTGAATCTGTTCCAGCACTCACCATAAACCGTTTATGTGCTTCAGGTCTGGATGCCATTGGAATTGCAGCCCGTGCCATCAAATCGGGTGAAGCACAGTTTATTTTGGCGGGTGGCGTAGAATCCATGAGCCGAGCGCCTTTCGTGCAATCCAAACCTACAACTGCCTTTAGCCGTACCCCTGAAATTTATGATACGACAATTGGCTGGCGTTTTATCAACCCAAAATTTAAAGCACAGTTTGGCGTTGACAGCATGCCGGAAACGGCCGAAAACGTCGCTGAAAAGTATCAGATTAGCCGTGCAGACCAGGACCTGTTTGCCTATCACAGCCAGCAGAAAACCGCAGTAGCCCAGCAGAAGGGTATTTTTGCCGAAGAAATTCTGCCAGTAGAGGTCAAAGGTCCGAAGAAAAGCACTCTGACCATTTCCCAAGATGAGCATCCGCGCGCAGAGACGACGCTGGATAATCTGGCCGCCTTAAAAACCCCATTTCGTAAAGAAGGCGGCTCAGTCACCGCTGGCAATGCTTCGGGTGTCAATGACGGGGCGGCTTGCGTATTACTTGGGAATCAGCAGTTTGCCGAGCAGTATGGTTTGAGCCCGAAAGCTAAAGTGATCGGGATAGCCAGCGCCGGTGTCGAAGCTAAATATATGGGTATTGGGCCGGTTCCAGCGGTACAGAAAGTGCTGAAACAGACTGGCCTGAGTCTGGAGCAGATGGACGTGATTGAGCTAAATGAAGCATTTGCAGCGCAATCGCTGGCCGTGATTCGTGAACTCGGCTTGCAAGACGATGATTCCAGAATTAACCCGAATGGCGGTGCCATCGCTTTGGGTCATCCGCTGGGTATGAGTGGCACCCGTCTGGTGATTACCGCCATGCATGAACTGAAACGCCGTAAAGGCAAATATGCACTGTGCACCATGTGTGTCGGTGTCGGTCAAGGTGTTGCACTGGTTTTAGAAAATATGGATTAAACACATCATTCAATCAATGAATTAAACCGTGGTCAGGAAGACTGCGTCAGGAGTAAGAATATGAATAACAATGCAATGGAAAAAATTGAAAAAGTATCGGTTGATGAGTTACGCAGTGTTCAGCTACAGCGTATGAAAAAGACGTTGCAACATGCTTATCAGAATAGCCCGGTTTATAAAAAGAAATTCGATGATGCTGGCGTGCATCCAGACGATTTTAACTCACTGGAAGATCTGGCCAAATACCCGTTTACCACCAAACAGGATTTACGTGATAACTATCCGTTTGGCATGTTCGCTGTGCCACAGGAACAGATTGTACGTGTGCATGCATCTTCTGGCACCACCGGTCAGCCGACCGTAGTCGGTTATACCCAGAATGATATTAATGTCTGGTCAGATGTAGTGGCGCGTTCATTACGTGCAGCCGGCTTGAGCAGTAAAGATATCATCCAGGTGTCTTATGGTTATGGTCTGTTTACGGGTGGTTTAGGTGCACATTATGGCGTTGAACGCTTGGGTGCAACGGTGATCCCAATGTCTGGCGGACAAACCGATAAACAGGCGCAACTGATTCATGACTTTAAACCAACAGCACTGATGGTTACGCCATCTTACTGCCTGAACATTATTGAAGCGCTTGAGAAGAAATTTGGCACAGCCAAAAACTGTTCGATTAAAACCGGTGTCTTTGGTGCAGAGCCATGGACCAATGAAATGCGCAAAGAAATTGAAGAGCGTCTAGGCATTGATGCGCTGGATATTTATGGTTTATCAGAAGTGATGGGGCCGGGCGTAGCGATGGAATGTCTGGAATCCAAAGATGGCCCAACCATTTGGGAAGATCATTTCTATCCTGAAATTATCCATCCGGAAACTGGCGAAGTGCTGCCAGATGGCGAACTGGGTGAACTGGTCTTTACCACCATTACTAAAGAAGGCATGCCGGTAATCCGTTACCGTACCCGTGACCTGACCCGTTTATTGCCAGGCACGGCACGCACCATGCGCCGTATGGACAAGATTGTCGGCCGTAGTGATGACATGATGATTATTCGTGGGGTCAATGTGTTCCCGTCGCAGATTGAAGAGCAGATTTTACAGATCCAGCAACTCATCCCAAACTATCAGATTCAGATTTGCAAACAGGGACATCTGGATACATTGCATATCCGTACCGAAATGCGTAAAGATAGCAGTGATATTATGGCGCACCAGCTGGCAACTCAGCTAAAAAGCCAGATTAAAACCATGGTTGGTATCAGTGTCAGTGTCGAAGTTTTGCCAGAAGGCAGTCTGCCACGTTCTGAAGGCAAGGCACAGCGCGTTTTCGATATCCGCAAGTCTGCATGAAGTCCTACTGGATGATGACTAAATGGTCTATCATCCAGTTTCTACAAGGTAAAGTTAAGCGTAATGAATCCGAAATTAAAACAAATCATTGATGACTTTATTCAAAATGAAGCACTCAGCGGAACCTCATTAATCATGACCATCTTCGGTGACTGTATTTTTCACCGCGGTGGCATTATCAGTCTGGCCAGCCTGATCCAGCTCATGGATGTCTTCGGCTTCAATGAACGTTCAGTAAGAACTGCTGTATTTCGTCTGGTACAAAATGGCTGGCTGGTCTCGGAGAAAATTGGCCGCACCAGTTATTACCGTGTCACCGAAAGCAGCCGCCAGCGTTTTATTATGGCGGATCAAAAAATTTACAGTTTTCAGCACACCGAATGGGATCAGAAATGGGATCTGGTGCTGCTCAGTTCGGTGGAATTGGAAAATAAACTGATTCTGAAAAAAGAACTGGAATGGCTGGGCTTTGCCAATATCGCCACCAATGTTATGGCCTATCCGGGCTGTGACCACCAGAAACTGCAAAACCTGCTGCTGAATTTGAAAATGACCGATCAGGTGGTGGTGTTTAAAGCCGAAACCTTACAGCTCTGGCAGGAATCTTATCCAACTGTGAAGCGCATGGTTGCTACCAACTGGCCGGTGCAGGAATTACATCAGCGTTATGAGAAATTTATCACCGATTTTCGGGAATTCTTTCATCTGGTGGAACAGGAAGATGAGCTAGATCCGCTACAGGCATTTCAGTTGCGTATTTTGCTGATTCATCAATTCCGCCGGATTTTATTAAAAGATCCGAATCTGCCTTTTGAGTTATTGCCATCTAACTGGCTTTCCCTGAATGCTCGTAATCTGAGCAGCAATTTATATCAAACCGTGGTTGCAGCAGGTGATGAATTCTTTATGGAAATCGCGCGGACTTCGGAAGGTTCGATGCCGCCGGTACATCCACAATTTTATAAACGTTTTGGCGGTTTGCGACTAGAAGCCGTCAGTTAATCTAATTCTGCATTTTTAAAGGAATAAAATAATGCCGTGTTATGCTATCGATGGTGTGATTCCTGTGGTCAGCCCTCGTGCTTATGTGCATCCGCAAGCCGTTCTGATCGGGGATGTGGTGATTGAAGAAGGTGTATATATCGGGCCTTTTGCTACTTTAAGAGCCGACTTTGGCGGGATTCATATCCAGAAAAATGCCAATGTTCAGGATTCCTGTACCATTCATGGCTTTCCCGGTAGCGTCACGCTAGTCGAAGAATATGGCCATATCGGACATGGCGCGATTTTACATGGTTGTATCATTCGCAAAAATGTACTGGTCGGCATGAACAGCGTGATTCTGGATGAAGCCGAAATTGGTGAAAATACCATTATCGGTGCTAATAGCACGGTTAAAGCCAAAGCTCAAATTCCGGAAAATTCACTGGTGCTCGGTAGTCCGGCGCGGGTCATTCGTCCTCTGGATGCCAAAGAAATTTCCTGGAAAAGCAAAGGGACGCAGGAATATATTCAGCTGACAGAGCGCTGCTTGTCCTCGATGCAGGAAGTTGAACCGTTGTCTGAAGATTCAGCAGATCGCCTGAACTATCAGGCCTTTGATGCGGAATATCAAATTAAAAAGAATCATTAATTTAGCACTTGGCTGATGATTGTATCAGCCAAGTTTTTTATTTCATTTATAAAAATTATAAACGGCGACATTGACCTTCTTTGTCACCATTGACCCGGTTATTGCCACCGATCGGTTGAATTAGATTGGATTCGCATTGCAGATTACCGTCCACCACATTGTCATTTACAGTAATTTTTTGGGTATTCTTTTTCAGCTGGATATCACCC
The DNA here is from genome assembly GCF_019195275.1 of Acinetobacter sp. F9. Taxonomy (NCBI): domain Bacteria; kingdom Pseudomonadati; phylum Pseudomonadota; class Gammaproteobacteria; order Moraxellales; family Moraxellaceae; genus Acinetobacter; species Acinetobacter sp. F9. Next base: position 252,780 of record NZ_CP078068.1, on the reverse strand, counting down.
TCTACCTGATTGGCAGTGAGCTGAATCGTCTGACCGCCTTCTAGCTGGATATTGCCGTCAATCCGGTTATGTTGTGCCAGAACCGAGCTAAAACGTCCTTTCGATTCCAGATTGCCATCAATCGCAGTATTTGAAATTACTGCTTGAGCACCCTGATACAGCATGACATTGCCTTTAATGGTGGCATTATCAATCTGACAGTTTTGGCTGATACTGACATTATCATCAATCGTGCGATCTTTAATGCTACCGTGACAGTGATAATCTGCGAAACTTGCGCTTGATAAACAAAGTAGTGCTAAACTTGAAAGTAATTTTATCATCATGATCCTTGGTGTATTTTTAATGCACTTTAACCATAATTTTTGAATATGACATTTTGATGACGGCACTCAAACGTAGTGTGGGCTTTAGGTTAGCGTATGTTAACGTACCAAAATCATTTCCAGCACGAATTTAGAACCAATAAAACCCAGTGCCAGCAGACCAAAACCTAAAAGTGTAAAGCGCACGGCTTTCTGGCCACGCCAGCCAAACTTCCAGTGTCCGATTAATAGTGAACCATAAACCAGCCAGGAAATAATACTGAACGCAGTTTTATGTGCCAGATGTTGGGCGAAGAAATTATCGATGGTGAAAAAGCCAAAGCTCAAAGCGAGGGTAAGTAAAACAAAACCGGTCATCAGCATATCAAACAGCAGTGATTCCATGTCCTGATAAGAAGGTAATAAACTGACCCAGACCCGGCGTTTCTGTTTCTTTTTCAGCTCGCGATCCTGAAGTCGCAAGATCACGGCCTGAATGGTCGCCATGTAGATGAAGGATATAAAAATCTACCATTTCCCTTTCAGGAAATTACGATTCAGCCACCGGTATTACAGGTTGAATGGAACTTTTATCAGTTAATTGGTTATATGAGTACCTGGTCAGCCGTGAAAGCTGCCACTAAAGCACTTGGACATAATCCATTGGATGTACTGGCAGATGCTTTATTGCCAGAATGGGAAGATCCAGAATTGCCTAGAGTCATTCGCTGGCCATTATCAGTGCGTGCGGGGCGTATAATCCTTTAAAGAATACTCAAGCTAAAGCCTTTTCATTGAACAATGAATTGAATATTTCAAGGCTCAGAATTATCGCCCCAAGATCATTTCCAGCACGAATTTAGAACCAATAAAACCCAGTGCCAGCAAACCAAAACCGAGTAGGGTAAAGCGCACGGCTTTCTGGCCACGCCAGCCAAACTTCCAGTGTCCGATTAATAGTGAACCATAAACCAGCCAGGAAATAATACTGAACGCTGTTTTATGTGCCAGATGCTGGGCAAAGAAATTGTCGATGGTAAAAAAGCCAAAGCTCAAAGCGAGGGTAAGTAAAACAAAACCGGTCATCAGCATATCAAACAGGAGTGATTCCATGTCTTGATAAGAAGGCAACAAACTGACCCAAACCCGGCGTTTTTGCTTCTTTTTGAGTTCACGATCCTGCAGTCGCAAAATCACGGCCTGAATGGTCGCCATGAGCAATACGGCATAAGCAGATAAAGACAGGATAATATGAATATCCAGACCCAAAGAGTTTTGTGCGATGATTTTTGCAGGCTGAGTAAAGACAAAACCGAGGATCAAACCTGTGGCAGCTACTGGAATTCCGATCAGATTTAGGGCAATAATTGGACGATAAGTACTGTAAATAATGCTGAGTAACAGCATTAGACCAGAGGTAAAGGAAAACAGGGCAAAGACATCATAATTGATGCCAAGCGGGGTGTGCATATCGCCATATAAAACCAGCGCATGTAAGCCCAGTCCAAGCAGGGCAGTTAGCGAAACAAACCATTGATTAGGAGTACGTTTAGACATTAAATGAATGAACAGATACCAGAAGGAAGCGGTATAAGCGACTAATGCTAAGATCGTGTAAACCAAGGGGAGGCTAACCATGTCAAACCTTTTTAAGGGTGATGAATATTCATTTATATAAATTCGCTGCGAACTACAGTATCCTATAGCATTCTATGCATAAATTTTCTATTTTAAGAAACAATTTTTTGCTCATGGCTATTTTAAGCGGATTTTGCAATGTTTGATACCTTAACAGAACGACTCACGCAGAGTTTAAGAAATGTTACTGGCTCAGGGCAGCTAACCGAAGACAATATTAAAGATACGTTACGTGAAGTGCGTATGGCGCTTCTTGAGGCCGATGTTGCGTTACCTGTAACTCGTGAATTCATCGCGAAAGTTAAGGAAGAAGCATTGGGCCAGGAAGTGATGACTCAGTTATCTCCTGGGCAGGCTTTTGTCAAAATCGTTCATGACGAATTGACCAAAATGATGGGCGCGGCCAATGAAAGCCTTGACCTTGCCGCAAAACCACCTGTGGTTGTCCTGCTGGCAGGTCTGCAAGGTGCAGGTAAAACAACAACTGCAGCGAAACTTGCACGCTTCTTACAAGAACGTCAAAAGAAAAAAGTGGCAATGGTTTCTGCCGACGTCTATCGTCCCGCAGCGATCAAGCAACTACAAACGGTTGCAGGCGAAGTCGGTGCGATTTTCCTGGAATCTAGCGCAGACGAAAAACCGATTACGATTGTAAATCGTGCGATTGAACAGGCAAAAATCCAGTTTGCCGATGTGCTGATTGTCGATACGGCAGGTCGTTTGCATATCGATGATGACATGATGGGTGAAATCAAAGAGCTGCATGCAGCGATTAACCCGACTGAAACCCTGTTCGTGGTCGATGCCATGACCGGTCAGGATGCGGCGAATACGGCCAAAGCCTTTAATGATGCCTTGCCTTTAACCGGTGTGATCCTGACCAAAACCGATGGTGATGCACGCGGTGGTGCAGCATTGTCTGTACGTGCCATTACCGGTAAGCCAATCAAATTCTTGGGTATGGGCGAAAAGCTTGATGCCTTGGAGCCATTCCATCCTGAACGTATCGCGCAGCGTATTTTGGGTATGGGTGACGTCCTTTCTTTGGTCGAAGAACTTGAGCGTAAGGTCGACAAAGAAAAAGCCGAAAAAATGGCGAAAAAACTGCAAAAAGGCGGCAGCTTCAACTTTGAAGATATGCTGATGCAGTTTGAGCAGATGAACAAGATGGGCGGCATGATGGGCTTCCTGGACAAACTTCCTGGCATGAGCAATGCCGGTCTGCAAGATGCGTTGGCCCAGGCCAATCCTGAAAAGCAGGTCAAGAAAATGGAAGCGATTATCCAGTCGATGACCATCAAAGAGCGCCGTAATCCAGACTTGATGAACCCAAGCCGTAAAAAACGTATCGCAGCAGGTTGTGGTATGGAAGTGGCGGAAGTCAACAAGTTGATTAAACAACATGCGCAAATGGCCAAGATGATGAAGAAGTTTGCCAATCCGTCAGGTATGGCAAAAATGATGAAATCACTCGGTGGTTTGCAGAAACAGTTTGGCGGCGGTGGCGGCATGGGCCCACTGTTCGGCGGCAATGACAAGAAATAAGATTCTGATTTAAAAAAGGCGCGAAATGCGCCTTTTTTATTATGTATCAATCAGAAAACCGGTTTAAACAAAACAACATTTACTTACCCAAAATAAAAATCCAATCAGGCAGACTCAGGAATATCAGCACAAAACAAAGAGAAATTTAAAATGGCTCAAGTGATCATCGTTCATGGTTATACTGCAAGCCCTGAAGAAAACTGGTTTCCATGGATTCAGGAAAAAGCCCAACAGGAAAATGTCAGCTTAAAAGTACTGCGACTTGACCCATCGACCACACCCAAGCTGGAGGTGTGGGACCAGCAAATGCGTGAGCAGATTGAGGGGATTGATGAAGACAGTATTTTTATCGGGCATAGCCTGGGAACTGTGGCTGTATTGCATTACTTATCCAGAGAATTAAAACAGCAAAAGATTCAGCAATTGGTATTGATCGCAGGATTTAATGGCCGCTTGGGTCGTTTAGATGAAGTAAACCCATTTATTGATGCCGCTGAGATCGATTTTGATCTGCTTAAACAGCAGGTGGCAGAACGTGTGGTGATTTATTCTGAAGGCGATGATCGGGTGGAGCCTGAATTTAGCCTGGAACAGGCAGACAGTCTGGATGCGATTGTGGTGAGTGCCAAGCATCAGGGACATTTTATCGATTCAGAAGGCTGTACCGACCTGCCAGAACTCTGGAAAGTGATTGAGCCTTATCTGATTAAAGCTGAATCTTAAGCAGGTTGTTGGATTCGTTCAATTTGCAAATTGAGTCTGAGATGGGATGCAAAAAGTTACTTGAATTTCATCTTCAGACTGTTTAATAGTATTTTTTGCCAAAGCACTTTGTGCTCAATTATAATAAGTAAAACACGATGAAAAATATAATCAACAAAGTCTATATCGTGCCTGATTATCAGGCCACCTCAAATGACCATTGGTATCCGTGGCTGAGTCGCCAACTCAAAAATGTCGGTGTTGATTCAAAACGGATTATGCTGGCCAATCCTTTTCAGCCTGATCTAGAAGAATGGCAGCAGAATCTGAAACTGCATATTCCACATCTGGATGAGCATACGTTTTTAGTTGCCCATGGCCTGAGTGGACTCAGTGTTTTAAGTTTTTTACAGCAACATTATCTCCAGCAGCACCGCAAGATCGGCGGGGTCATTCTGGTTTCAGCTTTCGATACACCGCTGGTGGCCTGGTCGGAACTGAATAAAATGCTGCAGGCGACACGACTGGATCTGAACAACCTGCCGTATAGCTATAAACGCGCGGTCATGCTGATCTCCAGTAATGATCCTTTTGTACCTGCACCGGTTTCCTTGCGCTTGGCCCACAGCTTAAATGCTCAAATTTTTGAGATTAAAAAAGCCGGACATTTTAACAAATGTGATGGATTTACCGAATTTCCTCAATTGCTCGAAATCATGAAACTGTGTCTGGCAAATGAGCCGCAAAATGCTGCAAACCTTTAAGCAGAAGATCAGGTTCAATCCTCGGCTGATACGGCTCAAGATGCTGGGCAAACACTGGAGCATCTCCACCGGTTAGTACCAGCTGTGCCGGAAAATCATGCAGCACTTTTTCAATGGTGCTGAGCAGACCGAGCAGAATGCCATGATGTACTGCATCGATGGTATTGCGTCCGGGATTGAGCTCAGAAAATGCGGCATCCGGAATTTTAATGCCTTTGGTATTCTGAATTAGTGCATCACGTTGCAAATATAAATTTGGCAGAATAAAACCGCCTAAATGTTGTTGTCCTTGAATCAGGTCAATGGTCAGCGCTGTACCACAACTAATCACACAATAATTCTCATGAGGCTGGGTCGCGACAGCAAGTACCTGTAGCCAGCGGTCAATCCCCAGTTGTGCGGGTTCATCATAGCCACAAATCAGGCCAGCATATTGGGCCTGCACCTGAGCAAAAATCACTGGAATATGCAGACCATCTAATATACTAAGAATGCGCTCATTATTGGTTTTGTCCTGAACCGAAGACAATCCGACCTGATCCAGATCCAGCGTTTTAAAGTGCTGGATCAGGCCAAGTAACAAATCGGCAGGGGATTGTAAATGTAATTCCGCTGCATGTTCAATGATCTGATCTTGTTCGGTAATCCAGTATTTGAGTCGGGTATTGCCAATATCTAGCCATAGTTTCTTCATGGATTATGCCTGTTCAAGGATTATTTTTGAGCCGTAATTGACCTTGGTAAAAGATGTGGACACCTGTTTCAGTCACGATTTTAACCGCGCCATCATCCTGAATACCCAGAAATTTTCCTGAATATTGCCCTTGCAGATCGGTAAATTCAACCCTCTCTTGGATAAAAGCGGCATGTCGATTGAAACGACCAGACAGATTCTGGCTGCCATAACTAAACCATTGTCCGGCTTGCTGAATCGCCAGATACAGTTCTGCAATCAGCTGAATGCGTGAACCCGGATGCAGGCCCAACTCATTCAATGAGGTCACTTGCTGCTCGGGAACCTCAGCAGACATTGGGCTGAGGTTGATCCCGACCCCGACCACCACCTGCGTAGGTGAAATCGGTTCCACCAGAATGCCGCCCCATTTGCCTTTGACGCTATACAGGTCATTCGGCCATTTTACTTGCAAGTCCAGCCCTTGTAGACTGGGCATTTGCAGGATATTTAACGCAATTTCCAGAGCCAAACGGCCATCGATGGGTTTTTGTGTATGCAGCAATGTGCTTAAATAGATATTCCCTTCAGGTGAAATCCACTGACGCTGGCGCTGTCCACGGCCTTGGGTCTGCACATGGCTGCAGACCAGAACCTGCTGTACCCCCTTGGTTGCCAATTCCCGCACATCGTCATTGGTCGATGTGGTAATCGGTTTGATGAGCAATACTTCCGGAAGCTGGCCTGCATCGCTTAATCGTTGTTGCAGTTCACGAGTTTCTACATCCATTTGAATCTAAACGTGGTAAATATCGTTATGGAGTTAATCATATATTTATTGATTGGTGCAATTGCAGGATTTACCGCTGGCCTGTTTGGGGTTGGTGGTGGTTTGATTATTGTGCCGATTCTGTACATTGTTTTTACCCAGCTCCAGTACGATCCCAGCGTGATTATGCACATGGCGGTGGGGACTTCTCTGGCTACCATTATTGTCACCTCGATCAGTTCTGTCATGGCGCATCATCAAAGAGGTGCCGTGTTGTGGTCGGTATTTCGTAATCTGGCACCCGGCTTGATTATTGGTTCCTTCCTGGGCGCAGGGATTGCTGACTATTTATCTGGTCAAGGCTTGCAGCTGTTGATCGGGTTCTTTGCAGTCTGGGTGGCATTTAGAATGTTTAAAGGTGCCAATGTCCAGGTTGATCCAAACAAAAAGCTGCCATCAACCCCGCTACAGCTTGCGGCGGGTGGCGGTATTGGTGTGGCATCCGCGATCTTTGGCATTGGCGGCGGTAGTCTGACCGTACCTTTCCTGAATCGCTGCGGTATTGTGATGCAAAAAGCAGTCGCGACCTCTGCGGCTTGTGGCTTGCCGATTGCCGTGGCAGGCGCACTTGGTTTTATCTGGTTTGGTCAGAAGGCGCAGGTCGAGGTACCAAATACGATTGGTTATATCCATATTTATGCCTTTATTGGCATCAGCATGATGAGCTTTTTTACTGCCAAACTCGGTGCAAAAGTAGCACATCTGCTTTCACCGGCAATGCTGAAAAAATGTTTTGCCGCACTGTTGACCACCGTCGGTCTGTACTTTATCTATCAGGGTTTTATGGCCTGATTTAATATTTTTCGGCTGAGCTGATGGATTGCATAAGGAGAATAGGTGACTATTCTCCTTTTTTCTCAGCTTGAGTTGGCTGTACAGACACAAGATTGTCTGACAATGTCAAAGTATTCCTTGCTAAAAATCTGTCTAATAGTGCAATAGTCCGAGTGAAGGGCTAAACCAGTATCCATAAAAATAAAGACAGGAATGGTATGGCATTAGAAGAAGCGCACAGTTTGTCTGAGCAGATTGCCAAGCATATCAGTGAACAGATTATTCGCGGTGAGCTGGTCGAAGGCGAACGCATACAGGAACTCAGGATTGCTGCCGAGCTGGACGTCAGTCGCGGCTCGGTCCGTGAAGCACTGCTGTTGCTGGAACGTACCCAACTGATTGAAATCTATCCGCGTCGTGGTGCAATTGTATCGGAAATGTCGGCCTTGCAGGTTCGTGCCTTATTTGACATCACTTCATTATTACTCGGACAGATGGTGCACCGGATGGCGGAAACCTGGCGAAGTCATGAAGCCGAGCGCATTCAGCTATTATTAGAACAATTAGACGCAGAAACTCGCCAAGGACATACAGAAAAGTTTTATGATCTGATCTTTCAGGGCATGGCCCAGCAGCATGAGATGGTCGGAAATCCCTATCTGATGCGCTACTATCAGGAACTATTACCTTGCTTGCGGCGCAGCTATTTTTTGACCCTGAATATTTCCAGACGTGAGTTACAGGAATCTTTCGACCTGTTTAAACTGGTCACTGAAGCAATTTTGATACGAAAAACCCATCAGGCCGCTTTATTTATGGAAGATTTTTGTCGACACTTGCGCAACCTTGTGTTGGAATCTCTGACACGGATGAAACAAATTGAACTCGCGTGGGCCAGACGCTCACGACGTTAAATCAGGACACTATGCGTTTAAGCAGTTTAAAACTTTCAGGCTTTAAATCTTTTGCCGACAGTACCACTTTACATTTTAAAGATAATCGTACTGCGGTGGTGGGACCGAACGGGTGTGGTAAATCCAACGTCATTGATGCCATACGCTGGGTCATGGGCGAGTCCAGTGCGCGCCAGCTACGTGGTGGCAGCATGCAGGACGTGATTTTTACCGGAACTGCCAAGCGTAAACCGGTGGGCATGGCCAGTGTGGAACTGCGCTTTGACAATACCTATGGCAAGCTGGGCGGTGCTTATAATGCCTATAATGAACTGGCAGTACGCCGCCAGGTCAACCGCGATGGCAAGTCTGAATATTTCCTGAATGGCAGCAAATGCCGGCGTCGTGATATTACCGATATTTTCCTAGGGACTGGGCTTGGGCCACGCTCCTATGCGATTATTGAGCAGGGCATGATTAACCGTCTGGTCGATGCCAAACCGGATGAAATGCGGGTCTATATTGAAGAAGCTGCCGGGGTTTCGCGTTATCAGGCACGGCGCCGTGAAACCATGCTGCATCTGGATCACACCACGCAAAACCTGTCGCGTCTGGAAGATATTGCCTCTGAACTGAAATCTCAGTTAAAAACCCTGAAACGTCAGGCTGAAAGCGCGATTCAATATAAGCAACTGGAAGCACAGATTTGCAGCATCAAGATTGAAATCCTGTCTTTCCAGTGTGAACAAAGCCAGCGCTTGCAAGAAGAATATACCGTGGAGATGAATACTCTCGGAGATAATTTTAAGCTGGTGCGTTCCGAGCTGACTACGGTTGAACATGATTTAGGTCGTACCAGTGAACTGTTTCAGCGTCTGATTCAGCAATCGACACCTTTGCAAAGTGAATGGCAACAGGCCGAGAAAAAACTGGCCGAACTGGAAATGACCTTGCAGCAAAAGCAGTCTCTGCTCGAGCAAAATTCCACCAGTCTGGTCAAGCTGGAACAGCAAAAAGCTCAGACCAAAGAGCGTTTGCAATTGATTGAACTGCAACTCGATACCTTGCAGCAACAAGCTGAAGATCAGCAGGCACAATTGCAGCAGCAAGATGGCCAGAATCAGGCGCAGAGCCAAAATCTGGCTGATCTCAAATCACAACATACAACAGTCGCGGCACAATTTGCCCAAATCAAAACTCAGGTCGAACAGCAGCAGCAGCGTAAATTACAAATGTTGGCTCAAAGTGAACAACTAGCCAAGAATATTGAGCGGATTGAACAGCAAAAACAGACCGTACAGCAACAGAGCATACAGATTCAGCATCAAGCGCAACAAGATGAGCTAGAGCAATATCAACAAGACAAGACTGAGATCGAACAGCAGCTATTCACATGTGAAGCGCAACGCACTGTATTGCAAGATCAATTGGCTCAAGTTCAGACCGAGCAGGCAGAACAGCAGCAGTGCTTGATGCAGTTAAAATCTGAAATTCAGGTGCTGCATTCAGAACAGAAAAACCTCAGTCAATTGCTGACCAAAGCCAATCCACATGCCAAGGCCGATGCACTACAGCTAATGCATGTACTTAAGCTCAACGATGCAGGCAAAGACCATGCAAAGCTGATCGAAAAGTTTCTGGCAAAATGGCTGTCTGCCCAGATTCTGGCAGAGGGTGAAAACTTTCTTGAAGATCGGGCGCGTCAGTTAAAGCCATATACTGTGCAAGATGAAATTCAACTTGCCAATACGCTGTCTCTGGCCGACTGGATTGAATCTCCACAGTATTCACTGTGGCAGCAGGTTGCAGTTGTAGATTCATTAGCGCAAGCCTTGAAACTTCAAACTGGGCTTTTGCAAGGTCAGACCCTACTCAGTCTGGATGGCTATCAGGTTGGGCCTGATTGGGTGATTGCGCTGGATTATGATGAATCGAGCCAAGCCGCTCAGGGCGCATTGAGTCATCGTATCCGTCTGGAGGAAATCGAGCTTCAGTTATCAGCACTGAATACCCAACTTAGTCAGGCTGAAGAGCAGCTGCCTGAACTGAATCTTCGGATGAAGGAGTTAAAAACCCAGATTCAAACGATCAGTGAGCAGTACAAGCACACACAAAAGCAACTGCAACAACTCGATGTCAATATTGCCAAAGTTCAAAGTAGTGCTCAGGCTTTCGCATTACAGAAGCAGCAATTACAGCATCAGCTGCAACAACTGGATGAGCAGCTAGAAGAAGATGCCATGCAGAAAGACGATCTGGAAATTGACCTGCATGCCCTGAATATCAAGTTGGAGCAGGCGCTACCGAATTATAAAATCCTGCAATTCCAGCTGGAAGAATTGAGCACTCAGTTAGATGACTCGCAGCAGCTGAGTCAACAGGCTCAACAGGAGCTGGAGTTGTTACGCCGTCAAAGTGTACAGAGCCAGCAGCAGATTGAATTGCTGGAAAAAGATCAGGTATTTTTAATAGAACAGTATCAACAAATTAATCTACAAATCGAGCAAGCCAAGAAATTTGTCGATCCGGTACAGCTGGAATTGCCTGCTTTACAGAGCCAGTTTAATGAACAGGCGCAGATCACTGAAAAGCTGCAAAAAACCTGGGCCGACTGGCAGATCGAATTAAATCAGGTGCAGAGCAAGCAGCAGCAGTTGACTGAACAGCGTCACAGTTTCCAGCAGCAGGATGAAAAACTGCGTACAGCACTGGAAGCCAAACGTCTGGCCTGGCAGGCAGCCAAATCTGATTTGCAGCATTATTCAGAACAATTAAAAGAACTGAATCATGAAGTCATCAGCGGTTTAACTATTGATGTCAAAACCCATCAGGCGAAACTGGAAAAAGCTCAGGCGCAGTTCGATAAGCTCGGTGCAGTGAATCTGGCGGCTTCTGAAGAATATGAAGAAGTCTCGAAACGCTATGAGGAACTGAGCCACCAGATGCAGGATCTGGAAAATACTGTGGAACAGCTACAAGCTGCGATGAAAAGTATTGATCAGGAAACCCGCAAACTGTTTATGCACACTTTTGATCAAGTCAATGCCGAACTGCAAAACCTGTTCCCGAAAGTATTTGAAGGGGGCGAGGCGAGTTTAAGTCTTGAAGATGGATGGCAATCGGGTGTAAAACTGATGGCCCGACCACCGGGTAAACGTAACAGCTCCTTGGCATTACTCTCCGGTGGGGAGAAGGCTTTAACTGCATTGGCACTGGTATTCGCGATTTTTCGCTTAAATCCGGCACCTTTTTGTGTACTCGATGAAGTCGATGCACCGCTAGATGATGCCAATGTGGGACGTTTTTGTAATTTAGTCAAAGAGCTTTCTGAACACGTGCAATTTATTTATATTACCCATAACAAACTTGCAATGATGATGGCGACTGATCTTTTAGGTGTAACCATGCCTGAACCGGGAACCTCAAAATTAGTGACAGTAAATTTGGAACAGGCAAAAGAATACGGCTTAGCTGCGGAGGTATAATATGGAAATCACCACCATTATCGGGATTGTTATTGCAATTATCATCATGCTGTTGGGCATTAGAATGCTGCTCAAAAAACCTGTAGAGGCAGTCCCTTCACTGGATGCTAACCTGCATATCGATCCGGATAGCCAGACCCCTGTCATTCCTCGGCATGTACGATCGCAACTGGCAAAGCAGAACGCAGATCCGGCACAACGTATAGAGCCGAGCCTGAGCGTAGAAGAAAAGGCTCCTGAAAAACCCTCGGCATTTCGCAAGCCTGAACCGAATCTGGCTGAGCCAGCAGTGCTTGAGACAGCTGCAGCGGTCGAGCCGAGTCCAATGACCGAAGCTGAAGTGGTGGCAAGCTCTGCAACTACAGAACCAGCCGAAACATCACTGGAGCAAAAGCCGGCCGAAGTAGAAGCGGAAAATAACCAGCCTGAAAATAAAGATACAGCTACCGAATTTAGTCTGAACAGCAACATCGAAAAAGCAGAAATTTCTGAATTTAATGATGAAAGCAGTATTCTGGATGCCCATTTGCATGAGCAAAAAATAGTGGATGAAGAAAGTGCGTTATCCAGTGCTGAAACCATTATTTCTCTGCATATCTATCCGCAAGGCCGTGTACTTTCAGGCGATAAGACCCTGAAAGTTTTACTCAAATATGGTCTGCGTTATGGCGAACTGGCCTGTTTCCACCGTTATAGTGAAGATGATTCAAAACTGCTATTTTCGGTACTGCAAATGACCGATACGGGTATGGAAGGCTTTGATCTGGAAACATTGTCGACTCAGGAAGTCAAAGGTCTGGCTTTCTTCCTGGCTTTACCGCATAGCGATGTACAAAATGCCTTTGATACCATGGACAGTATTTCACGTCTGATTGCCCGTGAAGTCGATGGTCTGGTCTATGATCAGAACCAGCAGGAATTTACCCCACAATTACGTGAATTCTGGCGCCATCAAGCGATTGATTATCGTGCCGGTCAACCGACAGAAGTTTAAGCACTTTTGTTCAATCTCCAAGTTGAATCTGGAGACTGCAATTTTTATAATAGCCAAAAGCTGAATATTCTACAGGGCGGATTTTCCGCCCTTTTTTATGGTGAAATTATGACCCAAGATGCCACTGTCATTGCGCAAATGCGTCAACTGATTCAACTGCTTGCCAAGCATAACCATGCTTATTATGTGATGGATCAACCGAGCATTGAAGACAGTGAATATGATCAGCTCTTTCATCAGCTTAAAGCCCTAGAACAACAATATCCCGATCTGATCCAGTCCGATAGCCCGACCGATAAAGTCGGTGGGCAAGCACTTTCAAAATTTGTCACCGTTACGCATGCTGTTCCAATGCTGTCCTTGGGCAACGTCTTTCATCAGGACGACCTGTTTGCTTTTGCCCGCCGTATTGAAGAGCGTTTGCCGAATCAAAAAATTGAATATGATGTTGAGCTGAAATTTGACGGTCTGGCCATTTCCCTGTGGTATGAGCATGGTGTCTTGACCCGTGGTGTGACCCGCGGTGATGGGGAAACCGGTGAAGACATTACCCAGAATGTCCGAACCATTCGCAATCTGCCGAAGCTGTTATCAGCAGTGAATGGCATCATTCCCGATTTGTTAGAAGTACGCGGCGAAGTATTGATGCCGAAATCGGGCTTTGAAAAACTGAATGCCGCCAATGCAGCAAAAGGTGAAAAGACCTTTGCCAATCCGCGTAATGCCGCGGCAGGAAGTTTGCGCCAGCTCGATCCGAATATTGCCGCATTACGGCCACTGGCTTTTTATGCTTATGGAATTGCACAATGCGTACCGCATCATGGGCAAGGCACAATGTCTGCCAGTCTGGAATGGTTACATCAGTTCGGTTTTGCGGTTGGCGAGCGTCACTTTATCTGTGACAGTATCCAGGACGTGCAAAAAGTCTATGAACAGATCATTGAGGAACGTGCCAGCCTCAGTGTAGAAATCGATGGCATGGTGATTAAAGTCAATGACCTGAAACAGCAGCAGCAACTCGGTTTTCTGAGCCGGGAGCCGCGTTGGGCCACCGCTTATAAATTCCCCGCAGTTGCAGCACTGACCACGGTTGAAAATATTAACTGGCAGGTGGGACGTACTGGTACATTAACGCCAGTGGCGCGTTTGAATCCGGTCGCGGTCGGCGGCGTGACTGTTTCTAATGTGACCCTGCATAATATTGGTGAAATTCACCGTCTCGATGTACGCATTGGCGATACGGTCAGTGTTTACCGCAGTGGTGATGTGATTCCTAAAGTCGAAAAAGTCTGGCCGGAATTCCGTCCGGTAGATACCGTTGAAGTGCATTTACCAGAAAAATGTCCAGTCTGTGATTCACCGGTAGTGATGCCTGAAGGTGAAGCTTTGGCACGTTGTTCGGGTGGACTGTATTGTGCCGCACAGCGGATTGAGGCGATTCGTCATTTTGTTTCGCGCAAGGCCATGGACATTGAAGGTCTGGGGGATCGCTGGGCAGAATCTTTGCTGCATCTAAATCTGCTGAAAGATGTCTCGGATATTTACCACCTGCATGAACATCGTGAGACCTTGCTCGGTATTGAAAAGATGGGAGCCAAATCGGTTCAGAATTTAATAGACTCTATTGAGAACAGTAAGAAAACCACATTGGCCGCATTTATTTATGCACTCGGTATTCGTGGCGTCGGTGAAACCACAGCACGTATGCTGGCCAATAACTTCCAGACACTGGAGGCACTGCGTCAGGCAGATCTGGAGGCATTAAAGAAAACTCCGGATGTGGGCGCTATTACTGCTGAATGGATTCTGGATTTCTTCCAGGCACCGCATAATCTGGAAGTTCTAGACCGTTTACTGGCCGCGGGCATTCACTGGGATGCGCCAGTTGCACCGACCCGTCAGCCACTCAATGGCGAAAGTTGGGTCGTGACCGGAACCTTAAGCAGTATGGGGCGCGATGAAGCGACTCAATTACTTCAGGCACTGGGTGCGCGAGTCAGCGGCAGTGTATCCAGTAAAACCAAATGCGTGGTAGCTGGTGAAAAAGCCGGTTCTAAACTGGACAAGGCAGAAAAGCTGGGTGTAACGGTCATCAATGAGGAACAGTTCATTGCCCTGATGAAAGAGCATGGGCAAATCGAAGACTAATCAGTTCTAAACAATGACTTAAATAAAAAAGACACTAAGGATGATGAGTCTTGAGGTGTCTTTTTTATTGCTAGTTCAAAACTATAGGTGAATGAGAGGGGGGAGGATAGACAAATACAAGGACGGGTTCGGCAATGTGAGTTGAATTCACGTACAATATCGATTCATTCGCAGGTATAGATCCTGCCTTATTGATTCTGTTCTCCCGTTGATGATTGACATACACATGGCTCAAGCAAAGAAATCTTTTCTGCAACAAAAATCGCAATTACATGCACGAAATCTGCATCGCAGTCGTTACGATTTTCCTCAGTTAATCAAGAGTTGTCCGGAACTTGCGCCTTTTGTCAGCCCGAATCAATATAACGATCTTTCAGTCAACTTTTCTGATCCTCAAGCTGTGAAAATGCTCAATAAAGCATTGCTCAAGCATTTTTATAGTATTCAATATTGGGATATTCCTCAAGATTATCTTTGTCCACCTATTCCGGGTAGAGCCGACTATATTCACTATTTGGCGGACTTGTTGAGTGATAGCAATAAAGGTCAGATTCCAACAGGACACGCCGTTCAGGTATTAGATATTGGGGTGGGCGCGAACTGTATTTATCCGATTATTGGTCATCGTAGTTATGGTTGGAAATTTGTTGGCTCAGACATTCATCCTGCATCGGTTAAAAGTGCTCAATTTATTGTGGAGGCAAATCCAAATCTCAGGAAGGGGATTCAGATTCGATTGCAAAAGACACCGAGCAATATTTTCAAAGGTGTGATTAAACCTTCAGATCGTTTTGATTTGACCCTGTGTAACCCACCATTTCATGCTTCGCAAGATGAAGCAAATGCCACAGCAACGCAAAAATTACGCAAACTTGGCAAACCGGTTGATCGGTCTAAAGTGGTGTTAAACTTTGGTGGACAAAAGAACGAACTGTGGTGTGACGGTGGAGAAGAACGCTTTGTTTGCCAGATGGTACAAGAGAGCACACAGTTTGCTGAGCAATGTCTTTGGTTTAGTACACTGGTTTCTAAGAAAACCACATTGCCTATGCTGTTAAATACCTTGCGTAAGTGCGGTGCAGTGGAGGTAAAAACCATTAAAATGACGCAGGGGCAAAAAGAGAGTCGTTTTGTGGCTTGGACTTTTCTAGATGCAAAGCAACAGCAAGCGTGGAAAAATGCGCGTTGGACTTCTGCTTAGCTTGTTTTTAGGCAGGAATAGTGAGCTTGTGGGCGCATAAGTCGTTGTAGTAGCTCAAATTTAATCTGACAGACACAATAAAAAATCGGTAACTGTCAGATCAAGTTTGAGCTAGTACGATTAAGGAATATATTTTTTCACCACACCATCATCTAGTAATTGCTGGAAGTGCTCGACCAGACTCTCTTTCACCGGACGATATTCCAGACCGAGTTCATCCTTACTTTTCTGAGCATTAAAGAAAATTGGATAACCCATATTCAGTTCTACAAATTTGCGGCTAAAACCTGCTACAGGCCCGAACAGTTTAAAGGCTGCTTTAGGCAGTTGATTGCGTGGGAACGGAAACTTATTGCCAAAATGTGCCCGTAGAATTTGGCCCATTTCCAGCAGGCTCAAGCTTTCACTACAAATGATATAACGACCATGCGCTTGCGGATTAAATGCAGCACGGATATGCGCTTCAGCGACATCCTGAACATCGACCACGCCATTCCACATCGGTGGAACGCCAAGCAGCATCATGCCGTTGGCAAATTGCTGCAAGACTTCGACACTGCCCGACTGAGTAGTTGGTGTTAGGGATTGACCAAAGACTAGCGCTGGATTGATACAGACCAGATCCCAGCGATCTTGCGCTTCAGCCATTTCCCAGGCTTTACGCTCTGCCATGACTTTGGAATAAGGATAAGGCTGATGCGTGGCCGAACTGGTGGTATTCCAGTGTGATTCATCAAAACTGTTATTTTCAGTCTGTAGAATATCAATGGCATCGCCATAGGTGGATGCGATACTCGATGTGACGATCACGCGTTTCACTGATTCGGTCTGATTGACACTATTCAGTACATTTTCAGTGCCTAACACCGCAGGTTCAATAATATCTTTGACTGCATCTTTATAGTTGGTGACCACAAAAGGCGAGGCCATATGAAAGACAATTTCACAACCTTGCATCGCCTGATCAAAAGAGCCTGGGCTTAATAAATTGGCCTGAAATAACTTAAGAGTTCCCGGCGTGCTGTCGGCAATTTTTTCTAAATGAGCAAAGCTTTTACTTTTATTCAGGTCACGCACCGTAGCATGTACGGTATAGCCTTGCGTGAGTAATTTCTGGATGACCCAGCTGGCAATATAACCCGATGCACCGGTGACCAGAACAGGTGCTGTTGTATGTGGATGTGTCATATTTAAACCGTTGTTGTTTTAAATTTGTCTGAATGATAAGCGAAATTTATGCATTAAGTACGCCAAATCGGTGATGTTTATACAAAAATAAGCAATCTTGCGGGTTTTAATGAATACTTACAAATCTTAACTGATGCATTTATCCGGTAGATTCTGCTTAAAGTGAATAGTCGTGACAGTGCAAAGTATTGTTTTATAAATGGGAATTAGTCTTGATCGAACTGTAAATGCAAGTACTTCTCATTTTAATTATATAAAAATCATATATTTAACCAATGTTAGGCTTTGCAAAATCTTTTGAGTTTCTCCATAATAGCCAGATAAAGGCAGGGAGTAATTCAAATGCGCGGTAATCCAGAAGTCGTAGATTATTTAAATATGTTGATCGGTGGCGAACTGGCTGCTCGTGACCAATACTTGATTCACTCTCGGATGTATGAAGATTGGGGTTTAACCAAAATCTTTGAACGTATCGACCATGAAATGCAGGAAGAAGCCCAGCATGCGGATGCGATTATCCGCCGTGTATTGTTCCTTGAAGGTACACCGAACATGCAACGCGATGACGTTGAGATTGGTGAAGATGTCGTAAGCTGCCTGAAAGCCGATCTGAAACTTGAATACCATGTGCGGGAAAAACTGGCACAAGGCATCAAGCTGTGCGAAGAAAAAGGTGACTATATCACCCGTGATATGCTGCGCCAGCAAATGTCAGATACTGAAGAAGACCATACCTACTGGTTAGAAAAACAGTTGCGTTTAATTGAACTGATTGGCTTGCAAAATTATATTCAATCACAGATGTAAAATCGGATTGAGAAAAAACCCAGCATATGCTGGGTTTTTTTTATGGGGTAGAAATTGAGGGTAATACTATTCTGGTTTCAGTTGGGACAATGTGGGGTTGATAAACATTGCACAAAGAATAGGATGATTGCATAAAGAGACATTTAGTGAGCAGTTGGTTATTATGAATTTCTGGGTTCTAAGATCAAGGCCATGTGAATTCTCTAAAAAAAAGCTTATTTATCTTTGTGTGAAGAGAAGACGAATCGGCGTTTTAAAGATAAAAATGACATAAAGGGTTCATTAAAAATATTTGGTTAGGCAGAATAAGGGCAAGTGCATAAAAATAAATTTTCTCGGTAGAAGTTGAAAAAATAGTTGTTTTTGAAGATATGAGATTTGCTTTGTCCAATTTAATTTCTCTATTCAGCTTTGATTCATAAATTGCAACAAATATAGGGCGTTAGGTTAAGAACTTCCTAGATCAATAAAACATTAAGATAAAAATAGGTATGACTTTGAAATCAGCAATGTTAAAGATGACCGTTTTAGCACTGACCATCGGATCGGGGGAGGCGGTCTTGGCAAAATCGCCTGCGCAGTCAGATAAAGTTTTAAATATTGCATTTGAAGCGCCTGATGACGGTTTTGATATGGTCAAGACCTATAATTTTTATAGTGGCAGTATTGCCGAAGCGATTTTTGAACCCTTATTACGCTACGACTATCTGGCACGACCCGCCACTTTAACCCCGAACACTGCGGAAGCCTTACCCAAGATCGAGCAGGAGGGCAAAGTCTATACCTTCAAGATTAAGCCTGGAATTTACTTTAGTGCTGATCCGGCATTTAAGGGCAAAAAACGTGAACTGGTTGTCGAGGACTATATTTACTCCATGAAGCGGGTGATGGATCCTAAAAATCATTCGCCGACCTTTTCGTTTATTGAGGGCAAAATTCTCGGTGCAGATGCTGCCATTCAGCAAGCCAAAAGTTCTGGTCAATTTAATTACGATGCGCCAATTGCAGGACTAAAGGCACTTGATCAATATACCTTGCAAATCACGCTCACGCGTTCCGACTTTAATTTCCCTTATATCATGGCCTATGTCACTTTTAGCGGTACCGCTAGAGAAGTCATTGAGCATTATGGCGCGCGTGCAGGTCAGCATCCAGTCGGGACAGGGCCCTATCAATTGCATAAATATGTGCCGCGTAGCCGGATTGAATTAAAGGCCAATCCAGATTACCGGGGATTTAGCTGGAATTTTAAGGGTGAAAATACGGCCTGGGATCAACGTCTGGTAAAAGAAATGAGTGGCAAAAAAATGCCGCAAATTGGGATGGTCAAGGTCAGTATTATTGAAGAAGAACAATCGCGCTGGCTGGCGCTGAAATCGGGTCAACTGGATTATGACCGGCTCACTGCAAGCGGTGCCGAACAGGCCCTGGTCAATAAACAGCTCAAAAACGAATACAAGCAAAAAGGCATTTTGCATTATCCAAATAAAGACGCAGAAATCACTTATACCATCATGAATATGCGCGATCCTGTGGTCGGTGGAAATTCACTAGAAAAAATCGCTCTGCGTCGGGCAATCGCCTTGTCTTATAACCAGAATGAAGCCATTAAACAGCTGTATAAGGGACATGCAGATAAAGCTGAAATGATCATTCCCGAAGGCGTGAATGGGCATAATCCAGCTTATAAAAATAGTATTGCCTATAATCCCCTCTTGGCCAACAAGCTGCTCGACCGTTTCGGTTATAAAAAAGGTGCAGATGGCTATCGGACTTTACCTGATGGCAAACCTTTGACACTGAAAATGAACTCGACCAGTTCCAGCTCTTCAGTGATTGCAGCCGAATTATGGAAAAAAAATCTGGATGCAGTTGGTCTACGTATTGAATTTAAAATCAGCAATTTCGCCGACAACCTGAAAGAAGCCACGCAATGTAAACATATGCTGTGGGGCGGCGCCTGGATTGCAGATTATCCGGAGGGTGAAAATTTTGCTCAACTCTTATATGGCCCAAATGCACAGCAGGGCAACCTGAGCTGCTATACCTCAAAAGCCTATGATGCTCTGTATCAGGCTGCCATGAAACTGCCACCAGATCAGCGTACGCCCTATTATGAAAAAATGAACCGGCAAATCGAAGCCGATAATCCCTGGATTTTACACAATACCCGGGTGCGTAACTGGCTGATTCATCCTCAGGTCAAAGGCTTTAAGGCACATCCAATCATGAACTCCGTTTGGCAATATCTCGATATTGAACCAGTCAAAAAATAAACCTATTTAGATGAAGAGTATGATGAAGGGAAATTTATCAAAGCAATTCAAGCAACTGACGGGTAGTGTTCTGCTGGGAAGTTTGCTCTGCTCGGGGATCGTTTCTGCATGGGCCATTAATCCTGCAGATCCTAACAAGGTGATTCGGGATGTTTTTCCGGTGGCAGAAACCGGATTTGATCCCGCCGCAACGCACGATGCCTATTCAGCCCGGGTTAATAGCGCGATTTTTGAAAACCTGTTTAGCTATGACTATCTGGCAACCCCAGCCAAGCTGATTCCTAATACCGCGGTTGCCATGCCAGAAGTCAGTGCAGATGGTCTCACTTATACCATCAAAATCAAAAAAGGCATTTACTTCGCCGATGATCCCGTTTTTAAAGGTCAGAAACGTGAACTGACGGCTTATGATTATGCCTATTCATTAAAACGTCTGATCGATCCCAACTTGCATTCACCAAATAGCTGGTTGCTGGATGGCCGGATTAAAGGGCTGGAAGCATGGGTCGCCTTAGGCAAAAAGAATGGCAAAGTCTATGAAAACCCCTTTGAAGGCATTCAAACGCCAGACCGTTATACCCTGATTCTGAAACTGACCCAACCGGATCAAAACTTTCCGATGTTACTGGCACATGGCCCGGCGGCTGCAGTTGCCCGTGAAGTTATTGAAAAGTACCGTAATAAAGCAGGCTTTGCGATGGACAAACCAGTCGGTACAGGCCCTTATTTATTGTCACGCTGGACTCCGGGTTCACGCATTATTTTAAAAGCCAGTCCGAACTACCGGAGTTTTGTCTGGAATTTTAAAGCCAGTAGCAGCGAAGACCAGCCTATTGTGGATGCATTGCAAGGCAAAAAAATGCCGCAAATTGGCACGATTGATATCCGGGTCATTGAAGAAGCCCAGTCACGCTGGTTGGCCTTTAATAAAAATGAACTGGACATGACTGAAATCGACGGCGATATGGTGGTTCAGGCGCTTGAAAATGGGCTACTCAAACCCTCCTTAAAACAAAAAGGGGTTCAGTTATCTAGGATTACCGATCCGCTGATTGGCTACCATTACTGGAATATGCAGAATCCTGTGGTCGGTGGGTTCAGCAAGGAAAAAATTGCGCTACGTCGTGCCATGGCCATGGCTTACTCTACCGACAATATGATCAGTGTCTTGCTCAAGGGCGATGCCAATAAGTTACAGATGCCGGTACCACCCGGAGTGGTTGGTTATTCACCGGATTATAAAAGCAGTATTCCCTATTCGGTCAAGGCGGCCAATATGCTGCTTGACCGTTATCAATACAAAGTCGGGGCCGATGGCTGGCGCAGACAACCCGATGGTAAGCCTTTAGAGATTGAACTGATTGTCGGTAATACCAGTCGTGGTCAGCAACAGGCAGAATTCTGGAAAAAAGCCCTGGACAATATTCAGATCAAGATGGTCAGCAAAGCCATGCCATTTGCCGAGGCGATCAAGCTGGAAAAACAGTGTAAGACCATGTTTAAAAGCTCGGCCTGGATTGCTGACTATCCGGATGCCGACAACTTCATGCAGCTTTTTTATGGCAAAAATGTCAATGTCACCAACAATGCCTGCTTCAAACATCCTGAATTTGACCGCCTGTATGAGCAAACCCAAAGCATGCCAGCCAGTCCTGAACGTGATGCAATCTATCGCAAAATGTCCCGGATTCTGGAAGTGAATATGCCGGTACTGATGCTATATAGCACCTATCGTAATGTCTTGTCGCAACCTCGGGTCATTGGTTATAAAAACCATCCGATTCTGTCTTCAGAGTGGATGTACATCGATATTGATAGCAAAAAGTAAGAAAAATCTGGAGATAAATATGAAATCGAAGTCTTTAAAATTAAGTAGTTTATGTTTAGTCATAATGGGGGGATATCAGGGGGTAGCGGCACAGACTCAAGCGCAGCTACTGCCATTATTTAAGGCAGCAGAGATTCCATCTTTATGTGATGCCAATCTGGCCAGCATGCAAAAAGATATTCAGATATTTGAAAATCAGAAAATTAAAAATAAGGCCAAGGCAGGGCCTTATCTGGCTGAATGGGATGAATTGCATGCCAAAGCCCGGGATTTTGGTGCAGCAGTCGGATTGTATAGTAATGTCGATCCAGATCCTGCATTGCGTCAGGCAGCAGATGACTGTGAGCTGAAAATCAGCAAGTACCAGACTACGCTGTACCAGAATCCGAAACTGTATGCCCAGTTCAAGAAACTGAAGGCCAGCGATCCGATTGATCAAAAATTCTTGCAAGATATTCTGGAGCAGTTTGAAAAAACAGGGGTACAACTCAGTGCAGAAAAACAAAAGCGCCTGAAAGACATCATCGAAGAATCGACCAAGCTGTCTCAGGATTTCGCCAAAAATGTACGTGATAATCCGCATAAAGTCGAATTTACCCCAGCAGAAATGAAAGGTCTGCCAGACAGCTATATGGCGGGGTTAAAGAAAAATGAAAAAGGCAATTATCTGCTTGGCTTTGACTATCCGGAATACCAGCCATTTATGGAGCTGGCAGAAAGTGATGAAGCACGCAAACGCTATCAGATGGCTTATACCCGCCGTGGGACAGAGCAAAACCTGCAATTTATGAAAAAAGCCATTGATCTGCGTTATGAGATGGCCCAACTTTTTGATAAAGAAAGCTATGCACATTCAGCCCTTAAATTTCGTATGGCAAAAACACCTGAAGCGGTGAATTCTTTTCTAGAGGATGTATATAGCAAAGTCGCACCTTTAGAGAAGCAAGATGTAGAGGAGTTACGCCAGTTCAAAGCCGAGGCCTTAAAAGTTCCACGAGAGAAAGCAGATATTACTCGCTGGAATCAGGGCTATTGGAGTGAAAAACTGCGTCAGGCCAAATATAAGGTCGATCAGGAAAAACTGCGCGATTACTTCCCGACCGAAGCGGCACAAAAATGGTTATTTGCTGTGTCATCAGAACTGTACGGGATTGATTTCAGGCCGATGAAAGTCAAGGCCTGGCACAATGAAGTGGAATATTATGCGGTACATGACACTGCCTCAGGTGAATTCTTGGGCGGATTATATGTCGATAAATACCCGCGTGAAGGTAAATATGGACACGCGGCCGTCTGGGGCGCCTATGGTGGCAGTACCCTGAATCAGCGTCGTCCGGTGTCGGTACTGGTCACCAACTTCAACCGCAAAGGTTTGAACAGCAACGAGCTGGAAACCTTTGTGCATGAAATGGGGCATGCCTTACACGGGATTTTATCGAAAACCCGCTATTCCGAACAGTCTGGTACATCGGTAGAGCGTGACTTGGTGGAAGCACCTTCACAGATGTATGAAGAGTGGGCACGCCGTCTGGAAACCTTATCAAAAGTGGCCGATTATTGTGAACCGGCTTGTCCACGTGTCGATGCTGCCATGACTGAGCGTCTCAAAGACGTAAAAAACTATGGTCGCGGTCTGCATTATGCGCGTCAGACTTTATATGCGCAGTACGATATGGCCTTACACAGTAAAGATGCCCTCAAGACCGACCCATTAAAATTATGGCAAGAGATGGAAAGCAAAACTGCCTTGGGTTATGTACCCGGTCAGCAGTTCCCGGGACAGTTCGGGCATGTGATGGGCGGCTATCAGGCAGGTTATTACAGCTATATGTGGTCCGAAGTGATTGCGCTGGATATGCTCTCTGCCTTTGGCGATCAGTTGATGGATAAAAAAGTCGGTGCGCATTATCGCAATACGGTCTTGGCACAAGGCGGACAAAAACATGGCGAGCAGATGGTGAAAGACTTTCT
The DNA here is from genome assembly GCF_019195275.1 of Acinetobacter sp. F9. NCBI lineage: Bacteria > Pseudomonadati > Pseudomonadota > Gammaproteobacteria > Moraxellales > Moraxellaceae > Acinetobacter > Acinetobacter sp. F9. The sequence goes on along the minus strand of NZ_CP078068.1, from coordinate 228,759 downwards.
GGGTCGTGATCCGGACAGCAAAGCTTTCTTTAATGAAATCTCTGGAAAAAATTAAGGAAGGCAAGCGATGCTGGCATATATTATTCGACGGCTCTGGCAAATGATCCCCACCATGCTCGGGGTGATTTTGCTGATCTTCCTGCTGTTTAACTGGGTGGGGGGCGATCCTGCCTATATCCTCGCCGGTAAAATGGCCAATGCAGAACAGATTGAAAACATCCGGCAACAGCTTGGCGTGGATCAACCGTATTATGTGCAACTGTGGATTTTCATCAAGCAGATTTTAACCTTTGATTATGGGGTGAGCTGGAGTACCGGCGAGTCAGTGGCGCAAATTATTAGTACGCGTCTGGGACCCTCACTGACCATTCTGATTCCACTGACCATTTTGCAAACCATTATTTCCATCATTTTAGCCTTGGGTGTGGCGTCAGTTCGCGGCAGTCTGACCGATCGCATGATCATGATGCTGTGTACCATCGGTATGTCGATCAGTATTCTGGTCTATATCATTGTGTTTCAGTATTTCCTCGCTTATGAGCTGAGCTGGTTTCCGGTGCAGGGCTGGAGTGATAATTTTGCTGACAATCTTTTCAAATACGCCTTGTTGCCTGTACTGATTATGCTGGTGGTGAGTATTGCCCCGACCTTACGTCTGTACCGCAGTTTCGTACTGGATGAAGTCAATCAGGACTATGTGCGTACTGCACGGGCCAAAGGTCTGGGCGAAAGCCGGATTCTGGGCGTGCATGTGCTACGCAATGCTTCGATTCCGATTATTACCGACGTGATGGCCGGGCTTCCGGCACTGCTGATCGGTGCTTTCCTGATTGAGCGTTTTTTTGGTATTCCGGGGATTGGCCGTGAAGTGATTATTGCCGTAGAGCGTTCGGATTTCCCGGTGATTAAAGCGATTACGGTCTATGTTGCCGCTGCGACCATGATATTCAACCTGATTGCCGATCTGATCTATAAATGGGTCGATCCACGCGTACAGTTGAAGTAGGTGAATTATGCTGAGTGCGATATTTAAAAAAGAGCAACACGCTCAAGCCGTGCCTGAGTCTACTTCGACAGGATTATGGCAACTGGCCATGCGCCGTTTGAAACGTGACCGGATTGCCATGTTTTCCCTGTATGTGGTGCTGTTTTATTTGCTGCTACTTTTGCTTTCCATGAGCGGTTTTATTGCCAAGGACTGGAATAAAGAAGTGGCGGTCAGTTATGCACCGCCAAGTTTTATCAGTGCAGCGCCGGTGCCGGCTGTTTCCGGTGAAGAACAGGAAGCAGAATCGGTCGTTTTACCGGTCAATCCAGTCGATCCTTTAAAAGAGGTGATTGCAGAACTCAATGCTGAAATTGCTGCAGAGCAAAGTATGGGGGGCAGCATCGATTATTATGGTGTAACAGATCCGCTGGCAGAAGACATGCACGTCATTAACCAGCAGCTCGGTGGTCAGCTGATGGATCAGGACAGCGAATTAAAACAGAGTCTGATCTTTGGTGCGGATAAATGGGGACAGGATGTTTTACAGAAAACCATTAAAGGTGCGGAAACCTCGATTCTGGTCGGACTGGTTGCGGCTTTGGTCGCTGTGATCATTGGCACCGTACTTGGTGCACTTGCCGGTTATTTTGGTGGCTGGGTCGATGATCTCCTTAACTGGTTTTATAATGTCTTTACTTCAATTCCTTATTTACTGCTGGTTCTGGCAATTGCTGCGGTGTTACAACAGAAAGGGATTTTATCAATCATCCTGATTTTAGGTCTGACCGGCTGGACTGGGGTTTTTCGTCTGGTTCGTGCCGAGTACATGAAACATACGGCGCGTGAATATGTACTGGCTGCCAAGGCGATTGGGGTGAGTAATTTACGGCGTATGTTTGTACATATTTTTCCGAATGTCAGTCATATTGCCTTGGTACAAATGTCCATTCTGGTGGTGGCTTTTATCAAATCTGAAGTGATTCTCAGCTTCCTCGGTTTTGGCGTGCCAATCGGAGTAGTGTCTTGGGGAAGCATGCTGAATGAAGCGCAAAGCGAGCTGATTTTAGGGAAATGGTGGCAACTGGCCGCAGCCTCGATTGCCATGGCGGTATTGGTAACTGCTTTCTCGATGTTTACCGATGCACTCCGTGATGCATTAGATCCAAAACTGAAATAGGAGCGCAACGATGTCTGAAATCAATCCAAGCACAGCACCTGCGCTACTTCGCGTAGAAAATCTGCGAGTCAGTTTTAAAGGTGAAAATAAACAATATATCGAAACCGTGAAAGGGGTTTCTTTCGAGATTCCGGCCAATACCACAGTTGCACTGGTAGGCGAATCGGGAAGTGGCAAGTCGGTCACTTCCCTCGCCACTATGGGCCTGCTTCCGGCAGAAAGCGCACGTATTTCCGAAGACAGCCAGATCATCTTTGAAGGGAAAAACCTGCTCAAGCTTAAAACCCGTGAAATGCGCAAGATGTGCGGCAAAGACATTGCCATGATTTTTCAGGAGCCAATGTCTTCGCTAAATCCGGTATTTACGGTAGGCATGCAGATTGCAGAAATCTTGCAACTACATTTAGGCATGAATAAAAAACAGGCGCGGCAACGTACTCTGGAACTGCTCAAAGAAGTGGGTATTCCTGCACCTGAAACTAAAATCGATGCCTATCCGGGGCAGCTTTCGGGGGGGCAGCAGCAGCGGGTCATGATCGCCATGGCTATTGCCTGTGAACCGAAACTGTTGATTGCAGATGAACCGACCACTGCCCTGGATGTCACCATTCAAAAGCAGATTCTGGACTTGCTGGAATCGCTACGTCAGCGCCGTCAGATGTCGATGCTGTTCATTACTCATGATCTGGCTTTGGTGGGGGAAATTGCCGATCAGGTGATTGTGATGCGACATGGGGAAATTCGTGAACAGGGTTTGGTTCAGGACGTACTGGATCGACCTCAGGATATGTATACCCGGGCTTTATTGCATTGCCGTCCACAATTGTCGCAACGTCCGTTACGTTTGCCGATGATCAGTGATTTTATGAAACAGGATGGTTCAACCTGGCTGGACGATATCCACCTGAATACTCAACTTCCGCAACGCTCACGCGGACTCAAGGGCGGAGAAGAAATTATTCTGGATGTACGTGATCTGAAAAAATCTTTTTATAGCCGCAAAGGTCTGTTTGGCAAAGATGAATTTCAGGCGGTGAAAGGAGTTTCTTTTCAGCTGGCCAAAGGTAAAACCTTGGGGCTGGTCGGAGAATCCGGTTCGGGCAAAACCACCATTGGCTTGTTGTTGATGCGTTTGCAACAGGCAACAGGCGGTAAAGCGCTGTTTCAGGGGCGAGACATTTTGGCCATGTCTGAAAAGGAATTTAACCAGTATCAACGTAAAATCCAGATTATTTTCCAGAATCCTTATGCTTCTTTAAATCCGCGTTTTACCGTGGGGCAAATCCTGATGGAGCCAATGCAGATTCATAAAATTGGTCAGGATGATGCAGAGCGCAAGCAAATGGCTTTGGATCTGTTGGAGCGGGTCAGCTTGCCTGCCCAAGCTTTTTATCGCTATCCACATGAATTTTCCGGTGGTCAGCGCCAGCGAATTGCGATCGCGCGTTGCCTGACTTTGAAGCCTGAGATTTTAATCTGTGATGAGTCCGTCTCGGCGCTGGATGTATCGGTACAGGCACAGGTCTTGAATTTACTGCAAGATTTGCAGGATGAATTTGGACTCAGTTATATTTTCATTTCACATGATTTATCGGTGGTGAAGTATATTTCAGATCAGATCATGGTGATGAATCATGGGGAACTGGTGGAAATTGCCAATTCAGATGAATTGTATCAGTCACCACAACATGAATATACCAAGCGTTTACTCAGTGCCATTCCGCAGGGGATTCCACAAAGCGCCTGATACATAATGCATAAAAAAGTCAGGCATTTGCCTGACTTTTTTTGTTTATATCAATTAAAACTTTTTAAAGCCTTTATTGACACCGTATGGACGACGTGGCGCATTTTCATCACGCTCTTCACGGCGACCAAAAGCTTGATCTGGACGAGTTTCGCGGCGAGGAAATTGAGTATTGCCATCACGGTTGTCACGACGAACGAACTGCGTACCATTTTGGTTTTCATTTCTGTCACGACGACCATAAGCATTGTCATCACGACGCTCGCGGCCAGGGTTATTCTGTGGTTGTTGTTCATCACTGTCACGACGTTGCTGACGCAAGAAACCGCCACGGCGTGCAGCCATCGGTTTATCCTGCATACGCTCGTTACGACGTTTCGCCATACCAAACAGGCCTGTACCTTGACGTGGTTTCAGTTCCACAGCTTTGGTCAGGTTGTCGATATCGTTTTTATCCAGTTCAATCCAGCGACCGGTACGCAGTTCGCGTGGCAGAATCACAGTACCGTAGCGGGTACGCAGCAGACGGCTCACTTTCAGACCTTGTGATTCGAAGATACGACGTACTTCACGGTTACGCCCTTCTTTTACTACGACCTGGAACCAACGGTTAATACCATCACCGCCGAGTTCAGAGAACGATTCGAATTTTGCTGGGCCGTCATCTAATACCACGCCTTTAAGCATGGTGTTTTTGATTTGTGGTGTCACTTCACCCATGACACGAACTGCGTATTCACGTTCGATTTCATTGGATGGATGCATCAAGCGGTTGGCAAGTTCGCCATCATTGGTGAACAGTAACAGACCGGTCGAGTTAATATCCAGACGGCCGACCATCACCCAGCGATCGCCCGGAATCGCAGGTAACTGTTCAAACACGGTCGGGCGGTTTTCAGGATCGCTACGTGAGCAGATCTCGCCTTCAGGCTTATAATAGATAATCACACGACGACGAATTTCGTCTTCAATCTGAAATGCAACTTTACGACCATCGATGCGAAGCTCATCACCTGGTTCGATTCGTTCACCCACTTGGGCAATTTGCCCATTGACGCTTACACGACCCGCGGCAATGACTTCTTCCATATAACGGCGAGAACCCAAACCAACGCGTGCAAGCACCTTTTGCAATTTTTCACTCATGACAGCATAACCTTAGAAATAATTATCAACAGTTCACCTATTTATGACTTCGGTGCATTTGCATCGAGGGCCATAAAAGCTTCCTTGGCATCCTGCAGGGGAGGCAATTGGCCTAAAGAATTCAAGCCAAACGCATTTAAAAATTGTGGCGTTGTCATTAACAACGCAGGTCTTCCAGGGAGTTCACGAAATCCGGATTCTTTAATCCAGTTCCAGTCAAATAGCGTACGCAAAATCTGACTGTTATTCGTCACACCACGAATTTGTTCAATATCGGCTCGGGTCACCGGCTGGTGATAAGCAATCACTGCAAGTGTTTCAAGTAAGGCTGGCGACAAGCGAGTTGGTCGCTCAGGCCAGGTCTGTGCAATAATATTACGATATTTTGCACGCACTTGAAAACGGTAACCTTGTGCTGTTTCAATCAGTTCAATCGAACGGCCATGCATTAACATGGAAAGTTGTTGTAAATACTGACGTAATTCCTGTTTGCTATAGCGATCCTGAAAAGCCTCTTTCAGACGCGCCAGTGAAACCGCAGAGTCGCTGGCGAAAATAATCGCCTCAAGCTGCATCAACACCTCATGCAGATTATCTTCTGCAGAAAACAGCGTATTTGGCTCTAGTGTCATTGACTGGCTCCTTGAACTGCGAGCGGGGCTTCAATACCTGTAGCAATAATCTGGATTTTTTGTTGCCGGGTCAGCTCCAGCACTGCCATAAAGGTCACCACCATACCCATGCGTCCCTGACTCGGTTTGAGTAAATCGGCAAAAGATAAGACTTCGCCAGATTCCAGACAGCTTTCAATATAGGCAATCCGTTCTTCGAGCAGTACCGGTTCCTGTTGCACCTGATGAATCACCGGTTCAGGACGGTTAAAAACACACAACAAGGCATCACGCAGTAAATCGATCGAATAGCCTTCATTATTCTGCTGAACGTCGCCCAGACTGACATGGGTCAGGAATGTATCACGTTCCAGAATAGGCATTTGCCCCAGACGTTCTGCTGCCTGTTTAATTCTTAAATAATTTTCTAAACGGTCGATCAGTTCTTGTTTTGGATCTTGCTCAATCGCAGACAGGCTTTTCGGTTTAGGCAATAACAGACGCGATTTGAGATCTGCCAATAAAGCAGCCATCACCATATAATCTGCGGTCAGCTCAATATTCAGGGATTTCATTGCATCCATATAGGATAAATATTGCGCTGCAATCGGCGCGATATCGACTTGCAACAGGTCAAAACCGTTTTTTTGAATCAGGTAAATTAAAAAGTCGAGTGGGCCTTCAAAATGTTCTAACAAGATTTCAAATGCGGCGGGAGGAATATACAGATCCTCTGGAATAGTATCCTGCCATTCATCCAGAACCCGAATGTGCGGAGCAGATTCCATTGTGTTATGGATAATTTGAGTCATTACAATTATAGGCCACGCGAATTTTCAAAGGCATGCAAAGGCTTGATCTTCGGTATCTCATCGAAAGAAAAAGCATAGAATTAAGTGCCGTCATTGTACTGGAAAAGTAACTCTAAATAAATTAAATAAGGAGTCAAAGGCATAAAAACTTGAAAAAATAATGGAATTTATTTGCAATTTAAAAGAAGGCCCCAAAAAAACAGCCAGATAAGCGGGGCAAAGAGTCAATGTGTTACGGGTGGAAGCTATGACCATATCCATGTTTTAGTATCTGTTTTAGTATCCTGCGATATGATTAATACCTATCTGAGTGCTAAGAACTTCAGCGCGGTGAGGAAGGATATTCACTCAGTGCAAACTCAATCATACGTTGGCAAGTCTCTGCCAGGCATAGGTTCTGGCTTGAATAGATCTGTAATAGCTGTCGAAGCAAAGCCAAATTCATGAAAAACTGATATTCAGTAGCATCAATGTTTAGAGTGGGACTGGGCGAAGGATATGCTTCGATCATGATGGCCCTGGATTGAAGTGTCCAAGGCAGTTCTGCATAGATACAATATTGGGCAGAGAATTCATGCTGATTCAGCAGGATATAAAATAAATCCATAGACTGACTCCTGCAGTCGGCTGGAAATAAGATGGCATTCTTTATTCAAATGCGCTGACATCACCCACGCCACGACGAATAATTTCTGGATGATCACCAGATAAATCAATAATCGAGGTGGTGCTTAATGTACCTAAACCGCTATCGATAAACACATCAATGCGTTTGCCCAATTGCATTTCAATCTCAAAAGGATCATCCAGCGGATCGGTCTGGTCCGGCAAAATCAGGGTAGAGGTCAAGAGAGGCTCACCCAGTTCTTTGAGCAGCATCTGACACACCGGATTGCTCGGAATGCGCAGGCCAATGGTTTTCTTTTTGGGATGCATCAAGCGTTTCGGCACTTCACTGGTGGCCGGTAAAATAAAAGTGGTGACTGCTGGTGTATTGTTTTTGAGTAAGCGATACATGGCATTGTCCACTTTGGCATAGGTGGCAATATCGGATAAATCACAGCACAAAATTGCATATTGATGTTTTGGGCCAAGTCCGCGAATCTGCGCAATGCGTTCCATGGCACTTTTATTCCCAATCTGGCAACCAATCGCATAGGCAGCATCCGTGGGATAGACCACCACATCGCCAGCACGGATTCGTTCTACCGCCTGACTGATTAAGCGCGGTTGCGGGTTATCGGGGTGTACGCGTAAATGCAGCATAGAGGCTACTCCAAGCTTGGGCTGATGGCTTATTATGTGGCGCTCAGGCAGCGTCTGGCAATCACCAAAAAGGTAGATTTGTGTAATTTAATCAAGCATTTCACGTATAAACTCATCAGATTGTAAACTTTTGCCACCTCTGCTACAGGCACAGATACATTGAATAAAGCGTTGTGCATCCCGTGGCAATTTTGCCTCACCACGAAAATAAGCCTGCACTTGTGCATAGACATGATCTTTAAAGCGGGTTCCGTCACCGCCGTCACCAGTCAGGTTATCCAGCGACACCCGAAATTTACGCCCAAAGGCCTGGGCAAACATCCACTCGATTGCCTGCGGTTTAATTTCTACCTGTTCAAACAGCGCTTGTTGTTCGGCTGTACGCCCATCCGGGGCATACCAGTAACCAAGATCCGGAAGTTCCCGGCGTTTATCCCCGGCAATTGTCCAATGGCTGATTTCATGCAAGGCACTATTAAAGAATCCATGTGCAAACTGAATCCGGGCAGGAGTATCGGCATCGGCAGGAAAATATTCAGGTTCAAATTCGCCACGGACTAAAGTCACATTTAAATGGGAAAACCAGTGATTAAAGTGTAAGATGAGCCAGTCCACCTGCTGCGCTTCTGACGATAAATTCGTCCATGGCGAGAGTTGCACTTGTTGTGTTGAACTGTCAGAATCAAGGCTTGGAATTGTGCTAACGAGTGATGAAACATTCACTTCTGTTTGCGGCTGCAACAGATGCATGACTTGAGTTACCCAAATGGTCTGTCGAAATAAGTACAAAATTGTATCTTAATCTTTGACAGAGTACTGATGAATTTGTAGAATTGCCGCCTTAATTATGTCAGCAAATACCTTTCCGGCACAGATTGAGCCGTTTAAATGGGCTGAACAGGGCTTTAAATGGTCAGGTCAACTGCCTTTATCCCGCTTTGTTCGTATCGCTCGTGAAGCTGTTGGATCAATTGATGATCAATTGATTAACATAGACTGTAAGCTATCAATGGATGCCTATCATCGTATTGCATGGCTAGATGGTCACGTTGAAACAAAAGTTCCTATGGAATGCCAGCGTTGTCTGGAAACTGTAGAGATTGAACTGGTTTCATCGTTCCATTTGGCACTTGTGGATGATGAGTCACTGATAGAGCGCTTGGATGAGGATGCTGATTTCATCGTCCTAGGTGAAAGTGAAGCAACGACCAAAGGTGACTATGATGCACCTGCGACCGCTGATTTGCTCGCGCTGATAGAAGATGAACTGTTATTGTTGGTGCCGTTGTCGCCTAAACATGAGTTTTGCGAACATAAGCATCAGCCTGCCATAGAAGAAGTTGTCGAAGAAAAACGAGATAATCCGTTTGATGTTTTGGCAGCTCTGAAGGGTAAACTTAACTAATTTTTGTGTTATACTCTTGTGTATAAGACAATCGAATTTGTTCTGATCCATTTTTTCGATCTTTGTAAGGAGCCATCATGGCCGTTCAGCAAAACCGTAAAAGTCGCTCTCGCCGTGACATGCGCCGTTCACATGACGCTTTAACCGAGAATGCATTAACTGTAGACCAAGCTACTGGCGAGACTCACCGTCGTCACCACGTATCTAAAGATGGTATCTACCGTGGTCGTCAATTATTCGCTAAAGCATCTGCTGAATAATTGATGATGTATTAAGCGTCAAGCTTAGTAGAAAAAATGGGAGCATTTAGCTCCCTTTTTTTTGTCCTTGATTTTTGCTTGCATCGGTTTTTTGTTGTATTTGGCAATTACCGCCAGCAAAATTACATGCTAAATTGCGCTCCACAATGATTTAGGTGGCTTTATTGGCCAGTCTTCTTGCTACAACTGAAGATGACACCTCTTGAATGAAAGGATTTTATTATGTCTGCGACACAACTCGAACAAGCAGCACAAGCGACGAAAACTGCATTTGTATTTCCGGGTCAAGGCTCACAAAAAGCCGGCATGCTGGCTGAACTTGCAGAGCAGTTTTCTGCTATTCGTGAGACATTTGCAGAAGCCTCTGAAGCTGTCGGCTTCGATCTGTGGCAGATTGCGCAAACTGGCGAAAACTTAAATCAAACTGAATTTACCCAGCCGGTATTGCTGACTGCAAGTATTGCCTTATGGCGTGTGTGGCTGGAATCTGGCGGTGTGGCACCGAAATATCTGGCAGGCCATTCACTGGGTGAGTACAGCGCGCTGGTGGCAGCGGGTAGCCTAAGCCTGGGTGATGCAGTCAAACTGGTCAACCTGCGCGGTAAACTGATGCAGACGGCTGTACCTCAGGGTGTCGGTGCAATGGCTGCCATTTTGGGTCTGGATGATGCCAAAGTGATTGAGCTGTGTGCACAGGCAACTGCAGCAGGTGAAGGTTCTGTTGAAGCGGCAAACTACAATGCCCAAGGGCAGGTTGTGGTTGCAGGCAATAAAGATCGCGTTGAAGCAGTGATGGCACTGGCCAAAGAAAATAGCGCTAAGGCGATTGCATTGCCGGTATCGGTTCCATCGCATTGTTCACTGATGAAACCTGCGGCAGAACAGTTTGCGCCTGCATTGGAACAAACCGCCATTGAGCTGCCATGCATTCCTGTATTACAAAATGTAGGCGCTGAAGCTGCGGCTGATGTCCCTGCATTGCGTCAGGCTTTAACAGCGCAACTTTATGAATCAGTACAATGGACCAAAACCCTGCAATTCCTTCAAGATGAAGGCATTCAGTACATCGTTGAATGTGGTCCGGGCAATGTATTGAGTAACTTGGCGAAACGCCTACCGAATATCGAAAAAGCACTTCCACTGGATAGCAAATCTCGTCTGGAAGATGCATTGAACACCGTATTGACGGCAGAAGGGAAAATTGCATGACACAGGAACCGAAAGTTGCCTTGGTAACAGGTGCAAGTCGTGGTATTGGTGCTGCGATCGCACAACAGTTGATTCAGGATGGTTATTTTGTCGTGGGTACTGCGACCTCTGAAGCGGGCGCTGAAAAATTATCTGCACAGTTTGCTGAAAATGGTGCGGGCAAAGTTTTAGATGTACGTGATGGTGCTGCGATTGATGCACTGGTGACGGAGATCGAACAGAACTATGGTCCAGTGCTGGCGTTGGTTAATAATGCCGGTATTACCAAAGACAACTTATTGCTTCGCATGTCTGAAGATGACTGGGATGATATTTTAAATATTCACCTGAAAGCCGTTTACCGTCTGTCTAAACGTGTGCTGAAAGGCATGACCAAGGCACGTTTCGGACGCATCATCAACATCAGCTCTGTGGTGGCACACTTTGCCAACCCGGGGCAGGCCAACTATTCTGCTGCCAAAGCCGGAATTGAAGCCTTCAGTCGTAGTTTGGCCAAAGAAATGGGTAGCCGTCAGATTACGGTTAACTCGGTCGCACCAGGCTTTATTGCAACTGAAATGACGGAACAGTTAAGCGAAGAAATTCGTAAAAAAATGACTGAGCAAGTGGCGTTAAACCGTTTGGGTGACCCACAAGATATCGCAAATGCTGTAAGTTTCCTGGCTTCAGACAAAGCCAGTTACATTACTGGTACAGTTATGCATGTAAATGGGGGCTTATACATGAGCTAAGCTCAAGTATAAACTTTCCAAATTTTTTAGATTCAATTAAACTAACGGCATTAAAAACGCCACAAGCAATGAGGAGAATTCCTGTGAGCGATATCGAACAACGTGTTAAGCAAGCAGTTGCAGAACAACTTGGTATCAAAATCGAAGAGATTAAAAACGAAGCGTCTTTCATGGATGACTTAGGTGCAGATTCTCTAGATCTAGTTGAACTGGTTATGTCTTTCGAAAATGATTTCGACATCACGATTCCTGATGAAGATTCTAACGAAATCACAACTGTTCAATCTGCAATTGACTATGTTTCTAAGAAACTGGGTTAATCGCCGATTTCAGCTTTGCTGAGCATAAAGACCACCCTCTCGGTGGTTTTTTTGTGTCTGCTTTTCACCTAAATGGAAATTTTACAATCGATTACCTTTCTGTCACCAATGACTAACTATGCCTTGGCTATTTTCATTATAAAAATAAGAGTGATATGACATTAACGACAAGAATGGAGTTCCATATGGGTCTTTTTGATTTTGTAAAAGGTATCGGTAAGAAAAATACAGCTGCCGCAGAGCCGCAGGCCGCACCAGCAAATACTACTCCAGCCGCAGCAGCACAGCCCGCAGAGCCTTCTGCCCAAGAAGTCGCAAATAAATTACTTGGTCATGTAAAAGGTCTGGGTCTTCCGATCACTGGTTTATCCATCAGTTATAATTCAACCTCGGATCTGGCCACGGTCAGAGGTCAGGTGCAAAGTCAGGCCGATCGTGAAAAAATTATTCTGGCGGTGGGGAATATTGATCATGTGGCCAAAGTGGATGATCAGCTTACGGTCAGCAGCCCTGAACCGGAAAGCAAATTCTATACGGTAAAATCGGGGGATAGCTTGTCAAAAATCTCGAAAGAATTTTATGGTGATGCCAATCAGTACAATAAGATCTTTGAGGCCAATCGCCCATTGCTCAAAGATGCTGATGATATTTTCCCGGGACAGGTATTGCGTATTCCGGCCTGATTTTTAAGTCGAAAATAAATATCTAAATATCTAAATATCTTGTTCACCATAATGCCCCATTTGGGGCATTATTTTTTTGGAAACAGCTTGAGCGCTGAATGTTGAAAGATAAAAATAATTACCCGCCAAGATCCAGATAGAGACTTTCTTTTACTTCCTCCATGACCACATAACTATGTGAGGAGGCAGAAGCAGGTAATTTTTTTAGCAAATCGCCTAACAGACGCCGATAGGCACTCATCTCTTTGAGACGTGCCTTGACCAGATAATCAAAGTCACCGGAAATCAAATGACACTCCAGTACTTCTGGAATTTCGGTCAGATTACGCGCCACCTGATCAAATACATCACCCGATTTTGCAGAAAGCTTAATCTCCAGAAAGACTAGCAAATTGCGTTCTAGCAGTTCCGGATTTAAGCGCGCGTAATAACCCATGATAATGCCTTCGCGCTCCAGCCGTTTTACCCGTTCTGAACAGGGTGTGGTTGACAGGTTCACACGTGCTGCCAGCTCACTAATGGCAATCCGGCCATCGCGTTGCAAGATATCCAGAATCATGCGATCAATGCGGTCTAATTTACGCATCAATATTTCCCTCTTTTTTTTAATTCTGCCCGAAAAAAATGTTTATTTCACTAAATATATCATCTCAATATAGTTAAATTCACTATTGATCCAAAAATATACTAGTTAAATCAACTAGAAAAATTTGAGGGTAGTAAGATGCGCGTTTTGGTCTTAGGCAGTGGTGTAATCGGTGTGGCGAGTGCCTACTATCTGGCGCAGCAGGGTGCAGAAGTTAAAGTGCTCGACCGTCAAACCGGGCCGGCTGAAGAAACCAGTTTTGGCAATGCCGGACAAATTTCTCCGGGCTATTCGACGCCATGGGCAGCACCGGGCATTCCATTTAAAGCAGTGAAATGGATGTTCCAGCATCATGCACCTTTGGCCATTAATTTAGATGGCAGTATGTGGCAGTTGAACTGGATGGCACAAATGCTGAAAAACTGTAATCCAGCCAGCTATGCGATTAACAAAGAACGTATGACTCGTGTGGCTGAATATAGCCGTGACTGTTTACGTGAATTGCGTAAAGAAACCGGGATCAGCTATGAGCACCGTTCTAAAGGTACTTTGCAAGTCTTTCGTAACGAAGCGCAATTAGAGATGGTGCAACGTGATATTGCGGTATTGCGAGAATGCGGCGTACCGCATGAATTGTTGTTGGGCGCTGATCTGGCCAAAGTTGAGCCAGCCCTAGCACATGCCCAGGATAAACTGGTGGGCGGCTTGCATTTACCCAATGATGAGACAGGCGACTGTTATTTATTTACCAATGCCTTAGCCAATGTTGCCAAAGAATTGGGCGTGCAGTTTAAATTTAACCAAAATGTTGAGCGTTTGGTGATTGAAGGCGATGAAATTAAGGGTGTCGTGGTCAATGGTGAAGTGCTGACGGCTGATAAATATGTATTGGCATTCGGTAGTTATTCGCGTGATTTCTTAAAACCTTTGAATCTGGATTTGCCGGTTTATCCAGTCAAAGGCTATTCACTGACCATTCCAATTGTTGATGCCAACTTTGCACCACAATCTACGGTGCTGGATGAAACCTATAAAATTGCCATTACGCGTTTTGACCAGCGGATCCGTGTTGGCGGCATGGCCGAACTAAGTGGATTTAACCACAATTTGAAAGACAATCGCCGTGCCACTCTGGAAATGGTCACTCAGGAATTGTTCCCAGGCGGGGATCTGGCAGAAGCGAGTTTCTGGACCGGTTTACGTCCAATGACCCCAGACAGTACCCCGATTATTGGTGTAACGCGTTTTAAAAATCTGTTCCTGAATACTGGACATGGCACCCTGGGTTGGACCATGGCCTGTGGTTCGGGCAAGTTAATCAGTGACATGGTGTTGAATCATAAAACCGAAATCAGCACTGAAGGACTTTCACTCGGACGTTATTCACACGCGGCCTAAATTGCTGTTTCAAGGAAGAAGCTATGCCACGCCCAATTCAAGCTGTAGTGCACTTAGATGCATTGCAGCATAACCTGAAGATCGCCAAAGCCGCAGCGCCCAGTGCCGAAGTCTATGCTGTGGTTAAAGCCAATGCCTATGGTCATGGTATTGAGCGAGTCTATTCAGTATTTCAATCAGCCGATGGTTTTGCCTTGCTGGATTTGGCTGAAGCGCAGCGTCTGCGTGCGCTCGGTTGGCAGGGCAAAATTTTACTGCTCGAAGGAATTTTTGCTGTAGACGATTTAGACGTCTGTGCTGCATTAGATTTAAGTTTTAGTCTACATAGCCAGCATCAAATCACCTGGTTAACGCAGTTTCAGCAGATCAATCCAGACGCAAAATTTGATGTGTACTTAAAACTTAACAGCGGTATGAACCGTTTGGGTTTTCAGGCCCACGAATATACGGATATTTTTAAGCAAGTCCAGGCACTGGGCAATGTGCGCTCAGTTAGCCATATGACGCATTTTTCCGATGCAGATGGTCAGCGCTTTGGCCAGAACGGCATTGATTATCAATATTCAATGTTCACGCAAATCATTGAACCCTTAGCAGGGAAAACTTCTGTCAGTAATAGTGCAGCCATCCTGCGCCATCATCACCATATTCAATCCGACATTGTGCGTAGTGGCATCATGCTGTATGGCAGTTCGCCTGACTATCCTGACCATACTATTGATGACTGGAATCTGCAGCCCGGCATGAGCCTGCGCAGTGAAATCATTGCGATTCAGTATATTCAGGCTGATGAAAGTGTGGGTTATGGTTCTAACTTCGTTGCGGAGCAGGCGATGCGCATTGGTGTAGTGGCGTGTGGATATGCCGATGGGTATCAGCGCATTTCAGCCACAGGTACACCAGTTCTGGTAGATTCAGTGCAGACTCAAGTTCTTGGTCGGGTCAGTATGGATATGCTTACCGTCGATCTGACCGCTGTCCCTCAGGCGACTGTGGGGAGTGAAGTTGTGCTTTGGGGGAAATCTTCGCAAGGTGAAATTTTATCAATTGATGAGGTCGCGGCCGGTTCAGGAACCGTAGGCTATGAATTGATGTGTGCGATTACGGCTCGTGTACCGGTTCGGATCGAAAGCTAAAACTAAATATTGACCAAATAACGGAAGAAATTGAGAGGACATATGATGATGGAACACACCGATATCCAGCGTATTAACAGCAATCAGGTCATGAGTGCTGTCACCATTCACAACCAGACCGTGTATTTATCCGGGCAGGTGCCGGATAGCACCCGTCAGGATATTAGCGGTCAAACGCAGGAAGTGCTGACGAAAATTGATCAGCTGCTCAAGCTGGCAGGAACAGACAAAAGCCGACTGCTGTCGGCACAACTATTTGTGAAAAATCTGGAAGATTTTCAAACCGTGAACCAGATCTGGATTCACTGGTTGCAAGGACAGGGAACTCCGGCACGTGCCACCATTCAGGCAGATCTGGTCAATCCTGACTGGCTGATTGAAATTGCAGTGATTGCAGCACAGGCTTGAGTTGTTTTGGTTTTTATATCTCCCAACTTAATTTTGTAAGGACATCAGATCCGGTCATTTAGCTTTTTAAATGGAACTTCATCTGCATTCAGGATTTCAGGAAGAAATCCGATCAGATGAGCAAGGGTCTGATGCAAAAAAAGGAACTAAACATGAATACAACATCCGCTAAAGATGACGCAGCGCCGTCGCAACATGAGCTACAACGCAAGCTCTCCAATCGGCATCTGCAGTTAATTGCCATTGGTGGTGCAATTGGTACCGGTTTATTTATGGGATCGGGTAAAACTATCTCTTTGGCCGGCCCTTCAATTTTATTTATTTATATGATTATTGGCTTTATGTTTTTTTTCCTGATGCGCGCATTGGGTGAGATATTGTTGGCTAATTTACATTACAAATCATTTATTGATATGGCGCGCGACCTGATAGGTCCGGGCGCGGCCTATTATATTGGCTGGTCTTATTGGCTCGGTTGGGTTCTGGTCGGGATTGCCGATTTAGCAGCGATTATTAATTATCTAAGTTTCTGGTTGCCCGAGGATGTGGCCTTTACCCCCATCGGGCAGGCACTGATCAGTGTCGGCTGTGTATTGCTGGTTCTGGGTTTGAACTTGCTGACGGTCAAACTGTTTGGTGAAATTGAATTCTGGTTTGCCCTGATTAAGATTTTAGCCATTTTAGGCCTGATCTTTATTGGCGGCTTTATGGTGTTGAACCAGTTTCAGGCACCAGATGGCAGTACTGCAAGCTTTAGCCATGTCTGGTCGGGTGGTATGTTCCCCAAAGGTGCGGATGGCTTCCTGGCAGGCTTCCAGATTGCCTTATTCGCCTTTGTGGGTGTGGAATTGCTCGGTACGATGGCAGCTGAAACCAAAGATCCTGAGAAAAATTTACCCAAAGCCGTCAATGCAATTCCAACGCGTATTATCTTGTTCTATGTGTTGTCATTGTTTGTAGTGATGTCAGTGACTCCATGGGCTAAAATTCCTGCGGATCAAAGTCCTTTTGTCAGCTTATTCATGCATGCCGGTATTGGTGCGGCGGCGATCATCATGAATCTGGTGGTCTTGTCATCCGTCATGTCTTCCATGAATAGTGGTGTATTCTCCACCAGTCGTATGCTTTTCGGATTGGCGCGTGGTCAACAGGCACCTGCCGCTTTGGCGCATCTATCGAAACGTTCTGTACCAGCCAAGGGTTTAATGTTCTCATGTGCCTTTATTATGGCTGGTGCAGCTTTGCAGTACTTCGTGCCCAATACCTTGGAAGCTTTTACTTTAGCGACGTCGCTGTGCGTGATTTTGTTTATTAGTATTTGGAGCTTAATTATGGTGTGTTATCTACGCTACCGTAAATTACGCCCTGAACAGCATGCCAACTCCACCTTTAAAATGCCGGGTGGGGTATGGATGAGCTATATCGTACTAACTTTTCTGGCTTTCGCTCTGGTCATTTTAAGTTTGGAGCCAGATACATTCAATGCATTAAAAATCAGTCCATTATGGTTGATTATTTTGGCAGTGACTTATTATGTACTGTATCGGCCACGTGTCGCAGCCGCGAGAAAAGCGGCATTAGAAACACAATAAAATAGCTCAAAAAAATCCCCGCCTGATCGGGGATTTTTTTATGGTGTGATGAATCATTTGTGAATCATCCTTCCTCTATTTTCTAAAAAAGCCAAATCATCATTCAGATAATTAAAGTTGAGGAACACAGCGCTGATAAAATTTACTTTGATTGGATGTATATTCGAAATAAATTAAACAGGTATAAATACATAGAATAAATAATGCAAGCCTTGCTACTGGCGAAACAAACAAAGATGATAAAAGGATGATGAGCAAACACGGGATTATCCATACCAATACACGTTTCTTTTTTTGTTTTACAACGACTTGAATTTCCTGATTTGACATTGGTTTAGTCTGATTTTTCCACAATTCGATTTTTATTGGCTCATTGCTAAACTTAAGTTGTCGGTATTCACTATAAGCGGGCTGTAAGGCATCATGCTTCATAAAAAAATCCGAATATGAGGCAAAAATATAATTTTCGATCTGCTCTAAACTTGGTGATGCTGTGCTAACACTAAAATCCTGATTCAAATCTTGAAAGACAAGCTGAAAATTTCCAGCGTATTCATTGCGGATAAAATGAATCGATAACATGGATTCTGGATAAAAATAACTTGGGTGCAGTAGATAATTTTCATGCCGTTGCCACAGTGGGTGTTTGTGGAAATTATGGGTGAAAATTGGCAATTCGTCAGGGTTGGGATGATAAGCACGTATTTGTAAAATAAGAGCTAAATCAGGTGTAAGGCACACTTCAACTGATTGACCTACAAGTTGTTCAGGTTTAACTTCTATGGGTTGTAAAATTAAGAAATCGGGATAGCGAATATTAAAAGTCTTTTTATGGGTTTCATTTTTTAAATCATAAAATTTAAGTTCAATATTAAGCTGCTTTAATTTGGGATCATATTTTGAAACTTTGGTGATCTTGCCAAATGTCTTGAGGTATTGGTCGGAATATTGTTTTCGTGTTTTTCGAGCATATAGCCATAGATACAAACCCTCTATTTCATTTAATGTAAACAGCCCAAGAAAAAGTACAGAAATAGTCAGTTGTGGATTATTAGAATTCCATACAAGATAAATCGCGCCAATAGCAAAAATCCAATGAAAGCGAGCTTTTATTTTTTGATGAAGCTTAAGCTTTGGGCCATGCAATTTTTTAAAGTTTTTCACAGCATCTGAATATAATTTTTGAGCTTCAGGTGTTGAGGCTGTTTTAATTTCTGCGGATGAAAAGTTCTGCATAATTGACCTTTTATTTTTCATGATCTTGTTTTTGTGTTAGCTAAAGGAAAGAGTCCGTTCAGAAATATCCAGATTACTCTTTTTTTGTTGTGTACATGAGTCTGATTTCATTTTTATAGTATTTTGATTTTTAAGATATTATATTAAAAATTGAATAAAAATAAAGTAATCAAGTTTTCAAAATACAGGTAATTTTCTCAAAAAGAGGAAGAGTTATGTATAGTGCAGTCATTTCCAAGACACAAACTTTCTGAATTGAATCTTAAAACGGACAGCTGTGTGCAGATTTAAATATTCAGACATAAAAAATCCCCGACTGATCGGGGATTTTTTTATTGCGCAAATGAATTAGAAAGTCGGTTTAACCACGACTAAAATCACCACGGCAAATAAGATCAGGGTTGGCATCTCATTAAAATAACGCCAAAACTTGTGTGACTTGTAATGTGCATTATCAATCAGCTTCTTGCGGTAATAACCACATATCAGATGGTAAATCACCAATAAGCCGACCAGACCGACTTTGAGGTAAAACCATAAGGCTTCATGATAGTGACGCGTTGCATCACCCCAATCCACCAGAAAGTGCGCCGTAACCAAGGTAGCCAACATGGCTGGCCACATGATGCCACGGTACAGCTTACGTTCCATAATCTCAAAGCGTCGATGGCTCACAGCATCTTCGCTCATGGCATGATAAACATATAACCGTGGCAAGTAGAACAAAGCCGCGAACCAGCAAACCACCGCAATAATATGTAATGCTTTTACCCACAAGAAAGCATCAGAAGGAGCATCCATCAAGTCACCCTAAACTGGGCAGCTTAGCCTTCCCATTTTTTGAAAATGAGACAAGCATTTACGCCGCCGAAACCGAAACTGTTACTCATCACAGTATTCAATTTTGCGTCACGTTTTTCAAGCACGATATCAAACGGTTTCGCGCCTTCATCCAGCTCGGTCACGTTGATGTTTGGCGCAATAAAGTCATTTTGCATCATCAGAACCGAATAAATCGCTTCCTGAACACCAGCAGCACCCAGACTGTGACCCGTCATTGATTTGGTTGAGCTTAATGGAGGAACCTGACCTTCACCAAAAGCACGTTCCATTGCTTTAAGTTCTGTGATGTCACCCGCTGGAGTAGAAGTACCATGTGTGTTTACATAGTCAATTTTATCGACACCGTGTTGTTTTGCTTCTTCTAAAGCCATCAGTACGCAACGTGTTGCACCTTCACCAGATGGTGCAACCATATCAGCACCATCACTGTTTGCAGCATAACCAACCACTTCAGCTAAGATATTTGCACCACGCGCTTGCGCATGTTCCAAAGACTCAAGGATCACAAAACCGCCACCACCGGCAATCACGAAACCATCACGGTCTGCAGAATAAGGGCGTGATGCTGTTTCAGGGCTGTCATTGTATTTAGAGCAAAGTGCGCCCATCGCATCAAACAACAAGCTTTGTGACCAGTGATCTTCTTCACCGCCACCTGCCAGCATTAAATCTTGTTTGCCGAGTTGAATCAGGTTGTAGGCATAACCAATCGCATCCGCAGAGGTTGCACATGCACTGGTAATGGTATGTGCTACACCTTGCAGTTTAAAAGCAACACCAACGTTAGCCGTAATGGTGTTGGTCATGTTACGTGGTACAAAGAAAGGACCGACTTTACGCGCACCTTTGGTTTGCAATAATTCGTTCATTTCAATAACAGAAGCAGTTGAACCGCCACCTGAACCACCCGCGATACCATAGCGTGGTTTGCCAGCTAGATCTTCAACCTTTAAACCGGCATGTTCAACTGCAGCAAGTGCCGAATTGTAGGCATACATTGCGCATACGCCCATAAAGCGTTTGAGTTTACGGTCAATACCGTCGAAATCCTGTTCGGCCGCAGCACTCACATGGCTTTTGAAATTGAGTTCAGCATAAGTCGGATTAAAACGTGTTCCTGAAATCCCATTTTGTAAAGAATGGTTTACATCCTCTAATGTATTACCAATACACGAGTTAATACCCATGCCAGTGATGACAACACGTTTCATCTACAGATCCTTATAGTTTAGCTCTACGTCCAGTGGCAGAAAATGGGCTATATAAAATCGCCAAATCCGGCCTCTAGCCTTATTTCATGATGGAGAACATGATAGCAGAAAGACTTTTGAAATCTTATGGCAAATGTTATGCCGTGTGACAGTCGGTTGGGTTTGTGAGTCGGCATGTAGGGATTTTACTAAATGACACAGAATAAAGTTGAGATAAATGCTGACTACACCTAGTATTTATATCAAATACAAGCACGTGAATGCTGAGGTAAAAAATGGTAAATGCTAATAATAAACAATCTAATGGTCTGATTTCGGATGCCTTTGGAGTGGCGAAAAAGTTCAGTTCAACCGGATTGGATTTATTGAATCATGTTGTACCAGACTCGGTGACGAAAGCACTTAAGCCGTCAAATTCCGGTCAGGTGATTGACGGTTCGGCGAAGACAAAAAGCGTTTTTTCGGCTAAAAAATATGATAATCCACAGCAAATGCTTCGTGAACATCTGCCAAATGTATCTCGCCAACTTCTAGGACACCGTTTTAATACCGTCAATAACGTGGCGCATTTTGTTTCTCCTGAACTGACGGAGAAAGTATCAGACTATTTTTATGACCGCCTTAACCAGTTTAGTAACCAGAGCAGTTCGGTCGATGCCATTCTGAATGAAGCAGGGGCAAAAGACTTGGAAGAATTGACTCAGGATGTCGATCGTTCCAAGCGAATTTCACAGGCTTTGGGTGAGCAAAACAAATGGATTGCAACGGTACAGGGTGCAATCAGCGGTGCTTCTGGGGTGCTTGGTACAGCGATTGATATTCCGGCTTCTTTGTTAATGGCGCTACGTACCATTTATCAGGTCGGTCGTTCTTATGGTTTTGACCTGAGCAAAGATGATGATCAGGAAATCGTACAACATATCTTTAGACAGCTGGACCTCGGCCTGATTGCTGAAAAGCAAACCTTATTATTGGGCTTAAAAGCGCTGAGTAATACAATTAAAACCCACGATATTTCCCAGCTTCAGGCCATGCTGGGTTCTGATAATGATATGAATGCCATCAAGCAATGGTTAAACAACCATGAGGGCGAGGCAAAATGGGAATGGGTGAACAATCTGCCAAAAATTTCTATTTTAGAAAAATTAACGAAATTGACACCATTGGCAAGTGCTGGAATCGGAGCAGTTTATAGTCACCGTTTTGTTGATGATGTAAATCAGAAAGCTCAAGAAGCTTTCTCACATGCTCGACAATATCTGATTCAGCATCAAGATTCGCAATTGTCTCCCTATGCGGCCTATGAAAAAGCAGTCAATTTATTGCAACAGGCTGCACCTAAATTATTAGACAGTTCATCTCAGTCGATCGAGGCGCCAAAAGACGAGCCAATTCTGGATCAGGATATTGCAATTGAAGGCAATGATACAATTACTCAGGTCAAACTGGTTAAGAAAGAAAAGAATGATCTCAGTTCTGAAGAAGCTGAAGTGAAAAAAGATGAAAAAGTCAGTGAAGGTCTAGATGCCCTCAGTGATGAATTGGTTGAACCTGTGGCAGATAAACAATCGCAACAGCCTGCTTTAACCAAAACTTCTTTTGATCCTGACGTGGAAGCAGAGATACAAGCAGATAATACTGCTGAAAATGAATCGGAGACCGTGGAAAATGAGGGGCTAGAGGGGCAGGAGGATCCTGATTCTGCATCTGAAACAGCCTCAACAACATCTAAAGCTCAAGATGTTACAAAAAAAACTGCGAAGAATCCGAAAAAGTAAATGAATTCTGAGAGAAAATAGCAGCATAGCGTATAGTTGTTATTATATTTGGTCGACCTGAGCAGGTTGACCAATTTTACATCTTGAATTACAATTGCATGCCCTCAAAAAGCAGTATGTTTTTGGGGCTTTTTATTAACGGGAGAATTGCCAAATGGCAACAACAAATCAGTTGATCCGTAAGGGTCGTACGACTTTAGTTGAAAAATCTAAAGTTCCTGCGTTGAAGGCTTGTCCACAGCGCCGTGGTGTTTGTACACGTGTTTACACAACTACACCTAAAAAACCTAACTCAGCAATGCGTAAAGTTTGCCGTGTTCGCTTAACTTCAGGTTTTGAAGTTTCTAGCTACATCGGTGGTGAAGGCCATAACCTGCAAGAGCACAGTGTTGTTCTTATCCGTGGTGGTCGTGTTAAAGACTTACCAGGTGTACGTTACCATACCGTTCGTGGTTCTTTAGACTGTGCTGGTGTTAAAGATCGTAACCAGTCTCGTTCTAAATACGGTACTAAACGTCCTAAGAAATAATTCGTCGAGAATTAAATTTTAAGAACGTAGAACCGCAATCCTTTATCGTCTCGCTTGTCTGATTTCTGCATTTAATTTTGTGAAATTCAAGCGACGTGTAGTAAGGCCAGCGAATGCACATGACACTTTGTGCTCATGCTGGATAAACCTGAAGTGTCATCTTTATAGGTAGTTTAAAATGCCAAGACGTCGCGTAGTCGCTGCTCGTGAAATCCTTCCGGATCCTAAGTTCAGCAGCCAAACAATCGCTAAATTCATGAACCACGTAATGCAAGATGGTAAAAAATCTATTGCTGAAAGTATCGTTTACGGTGCTTTAGACCGCGTTCAAGAAAAATCTAAAGTAGACCCAGTTGAATTTTTCGAGACTACTCTTGAAAAAGTTCGTCCTATGGTCGAAGTAAAAGCACGCCGTGTTGGTGGTGCTACATACCAAGTACCTATGGAAGTACGCCCATCCCGTCGTACTGCCCTAGCTATGCGTTGGTTAGTAGATGCTGCTGCTAAGCGTTCTGAAAAAACTATGGCTTTACGTCTTGCTGGCGAGTTGCTTGATGCATCTGAAGGCAAAGGCGCTGCGGTTAAGAAACGTGAAGATGTGCACCGTATGGCTGAAGCCAACAAAGCATTCTCTCACTACCGTTTCTAAGCAGATAAAACAGGCCCTATTCAGGAAAGTGCTAAAACCGTCATGGTTTTGTCACCAAAGCGCTTTAAGTTGCTATGCAGCTTAAAGCGTCCTGTTTTAAACAACAAAATTTAGGAATGCTAGAAATCATGGCACGTCAAACCCCAATTTCTCGTTACCGTAACATTGGTATTTCTGCGCACATTGACGCAGGTAAGACAACCACTTCTGAACGTATTTTGTTCTACACAGGTGAGAGCCATAAACTTGGTGAAACTCACGAAGGTTCGGCAACTACGGACTGGATGGAACAAGAGCAAGAACGCGGTATTACCATTACCTCAGCAGCTGTAACATGCTTCTGGAAAGGTATGGCGAACCAGTTCGAACAACACCGTATTAACGTAATTGACACCCCGGGACACGTTGACTTCACGATTGAAGTTGAGCGTTCTATGCGTGTTCTTGACGGTGCGTGCATGGTTTACTGTGCTGTAGGTGGTGTTCAGCCTCAGTCAGAAACGGTATGGCGTCAAGCAAATAAATATAAAGTTCCACGTATTGCGTTCGTTAACAAAATGGACCGTACTGGCGCGAACTTCTTCCGTGCAGTTGAACAAGTTAAAACACGTCTTGGCGGTAATCCAGTACCAATCGTTGTTCCAATCGGTGCAGAAGAAAACTTCCAGGGTGTTGTTGACCTAATCGAAATGAAAGCAATCATTTGGGATGAAGCATCTCAAGGTATGCAATTCGAATATGGCGACATCCCTGCTGACTTAGTTGCTACTGCTGAAGAATGGCGTACTAATATGGTTGAAGCTGCTGCGGAAGCATCAGAAGAACTCATGGACAAGTACCTAGAAGGCGAAGAGCTGACTAAAGAAGAAATCGTTGCTGGTATCCGTAAGCGTACATTGGCAAACGAAATTCAACCGATGCTTTGTGGTTCGGCATTCAAAAACAAAGGTGTTCAACGTATGTTGGATGCTGTAATTGAATTCTTGCCAGCACCGACTGACGTTGAAGCGATCAAGGGTATCCTTGACGACAAAGACGAATCTGAAGGTTCTCGTGAAGCGTCTGACGAAGCTCCGTTCTCTGCACTTGCATTCAAAATTATGAATGACAAATTCGTAGGTAACTTGACTTTCGTTCGTGTTTACTCAGGTGTTCTTAAAGCGGGTAGCCCGTGTTATAACCCAGTAAAAATGAAGCGTGAGCGTGTTGGCCGTATCGTACAGATGCATGCGAATGACCGTAAAGATATCGAAGAAATTCGTGCGGGCGACATCGCGGCATGTGTAGGTCTTAAAGACACAACGACTGGTGATACATTATGTGATGAAAACCACGTAATTACACTAGAGCGTATGGAATTCCCTGAGCCAGTAATTGCACTTGCAGTTGAGCCTAAAACTAAAGCTGACCAAGAAAAAATGTCAGTTGCTTTAGGTCGTTTGGCGAAAGAAGATCCATCATTCCGCGTACGTACTGATGAAGAATCAGGTCAAACCATTATTGCTGGTATGGGTGAACTTCACCTTGACATCATTGTTGACCGTATGAAGCGTGAATTCGGTGTTGAAGCCAACATTGGTAAACCAATGGTTTCTTACCGTGAAACGATCAAAAAGTCAGTTGAACAAGAAGGTAAATTCGTACGTCAAACTGGTGGTAAAGGTAAGTTCGGTCACGTATACGTACGTCTAGAACCGCTTGCTGAAGACGCTGGTAAAGACTACGAATTCGTTGAAGAAGTTGTAGGTGGTGTAGTACCTAAAGAATTCTTCGGCGCGGTTGACAAGGGTATCCAAGAACGTATGAAGAATGGTGTACTTGCTGGTTATCCAGTAGTGGGCATCAAAGCGACATTGTTCGACGGTTCTTACCATGATGTCGATTCTGACGAATTATCATTCAAAATGGCGGGTTCTTATGCCTTCCGTGATGGTTTCATGAAAGCAGATCCAATCTTGCTTGAACCAATCATGAAAGTTGAAGTAGAAACTCCAGAAGACTACATGGGCGATATCATGGGTGACTTAAACCGTCGTCGTGGTATGGTTCAGGGTATGGACGATTTACCTGGTGGTACTAAAGCCATTCGTGCTGAAGTTCCATTGGCTGAGATGTTTGGTTACGCAACTCATATGCGTTCTATGTCTCAAGGTCGTGCGACTTACTCTATGGAATTTGCTAAATATGCTGAAACTCCACGTAACGTGGCTGAAGGCATCATTTCTAAGTTCCAGTCTGGCGGTAAAAAAGGTGACGACGAGTAATCTTTCGATTACTATAAGCCCAAACTAATTCATAGTTAAACCCAAGTGCTCATGCAGTGATCCTGCATGAGTAGTTTAAAAAGGAAGATCT
>NZ_CP078068.1:140289-202583 GCF_019195275.1 Acinetobacter sp. F9 | reverse complement strand
GATGCTCTGGAGATTGATTCCTATGTCGATTTAAGAAATTATGGATTGGACTCTGTAGCCGTGGTGAGTTTGGTCGGTGTATGGCGTGCACATGGTGCCAATATTCGTTATGAAGATGTACGACAGCATGCATCTTTGCATGAATTGGCAGGCTTCATTTTACAATCCTCAGGTTGATACGCTGCGATTGAGCATTTTTATGACCTAAATCGGAAATTTCATCAGCATTTACATAAAAGCGCATTGTAATTATGGGCGAAGCTTTCTATCATGGCCGCCTTGTTTTTCGCGATCAGCCTGGGATTGAACTTTGAGTAATTTTCTAACCGAACATCTGATACATCGTGATGACGATTTTATAGTCATCCACAAACCTGCAGGTTTACTCACAGTTCCCGGTAAAACAGAAGATTTACAAGATTGCCTGATTAACCGATTATTAAAAATAGAACCAAAAACCTTACTGATCCATCGACTGGATCGCGATACTTCCGGCATTCTCGTGTTTGGTCTCACAAAATGGGGACAAAAAACCATTTCCCGCCAGTTTCAGGAACGCCAGACCGACAAAACCTATCAGGCCGTGGTTGCCGGTACACTCGAAGGTGAAGGTAGCATTGAGGTGCCCGTGGTATATGACCCAAGCCGTCCGCCCTTACATATCGCAGATCCCGCACATAACAAGCCGGCCATCACGCATTGGCAGGCGATCGAACACTTTAATATTCAGGAACAAGCCGTGACTCGGGTGAAACTTACGCCAATTACCGGCCGTTCGCATCAGTTGCGTGTGCATATGCAATATCTGGGGCATCCGATTATCGGCGATACCTTATATGCGACACCTGAACAGCAACAGCTCAGCTCGCGTCTACATTTACATGCTGAACGTTTGAGTTTTTATCATCCTCAAACAGATCAGCTGGTCGAATTTTATTGTCCGGCGCCGTTCTAGGAAATACTTCTTGAATCGGCGTGAATTATGCTCACTTTTTAGTGGGCTTTATGTCAAAATACATTGCTTGAAGGTGTGAAATTTTGCTCCAATGACGTTTCGTGATTGAGCCTAATATTCATAATCTTGTACTTAAGATAAAGGTGGAAAAATTGCAGCAATTTGCTATTGGTCAACGTTGGTTATCAGATACTGAAACAGAACTCGGTTTAGGCGTTCTTATTGATGTTGATGAGCGGTCGGTTAGCATTTTATTCCCGAAAAGCGATGAAACTCGCGTCTATGCACGTAGCAATGCACCCTTATCTCGTATCGTATTTAATGTGAAAGATGAATTACAGGATCAGGAAGGGACCAAATGGATTGTAGAATCCGTGGAAGACCGCAATGGCGTGGTGCGTTATCACGTCATTCGTACCCTGGAAGATGGGACTGAAGAACGTAAATCGCTGAATGAAACCCGCATTGGTGCCACCATCCAGTTGTCCAAGCCTCTAGACCGTTTATTGGCCAGTCAGGTCGATTATAAAGAATGGTATGACTTGCGCATTGAAGCGCTGCTGATGCAGGCCAATATGCAAAGCAGTCCACTGCGCGGTTTGGTCGGTTCACGTGTCGGCCTGATTCCGCACCAGTTGTATATTGCGCATGAAGTCGGTCAGCGTTTTGCTCCGCGTGTATTACTGGCCGATGAAGTCGGTCTGGGTAAAACCATCGAAGCGGGTTTGATTATCCATCAACAGCTGAAAACTGGCCGTTCTGAACGCATCCTGATTTTAGTACCAGATTCGCTGCAATATCAGTGGATGATTGAGATGCGCCGTCGTTTCAATCTTGAGTTCTCGTTATTTGATTTGACCCGTACTGCATCAATCAAAGAGCATGATCCTGAACAAAACCCATTCCTGACCGAACAAAAAATTATTGCCTCTGTCGATTTGATGGTCGACCATGAAGATCTGCGTGAACAGGCGCTCGAAGCCGGTTTCGACTTGCTGGTGGTCGATGAAGCACATCATTTGATGTGGAGCGAAGAAGATGGCGGTAATGACCGTTATGATCTGGTCGAAGAACTGGCTGAACATACGCCGGGCGTATTGTTATTGACGGCAACACCGGAACAGCTCGGGGTAGAAAGTCACTTTGCACGCCTGCGTTTACTCGATCCGCAGCGCTTTAACTCGCTGGATCGTTTCCTGGATGAAGAAGCGCAATATCAGCACACCGCTAAAATTGCAGAAGTGTTGATGTCAAATCTGCCACTTGAAGCAGAACATTTGACTGCGATTGAGGCCTTGTTGGGTCATTCAATTGAAGATCATCCTGAGCAGCGTTTCCGTGCCATTCACGAACTTTTAGACCGTCATGGTACCGGTCGTATCCTGTTTCGTAATACGCGTGAAGCCATTCAGGGCTTCCCGGGTCGTGACTGTCAGCCGGCACCATTACCAGCACCGGAACACTGGTCGAAAGATGGTAAGTTGCGTGAGCAAATGTGGCCTGAAGAAGCCCAGCTCGATGGTGCATGGATGGAAGCCGATCCACGCGTGATGTGGCTGATGGAGCGTCTACGTACCGATCTTAAACACAAGAAAGTCTTACTGATTGCGCGTAGCGGGCCAGTGGTTGAAGCGCTGGAAAATGTACTTCGCTTACATGCCGGTATTCGTACCGCGATGTTCCATGAAGGCATGAGCTTGTTAGAGCGTGATCAGGCTGCCGCTTATTTTGCTGAAGATTCGTATGGCGCGCAGATTTTACTTTGTTCGGAAATTGGTTCAGAAGGGCGTAACTTCCAGTTTGCATCTGATTTAATTCTGTTCGATCTTCCTGCCAACCCGGACGTTTTAGAGCAGCGTATTGGCCGTCTGGATCGTATCGGTCAGGAAAACCGGATTCAGATTCATGTGCCGTATCTGGTGGGAACTGCGCAAGAACGTATGTTCCGCTGGTATAACGAAGCTTTAAATATTTTCGGCAACATTTCCCCAACCGCACAAACCTTGCAAGAAAACTTTATTGTTCGCTTGAAAGACTGTCTATTGGCAGACAAAGGTCAAGTGTTTGAAGACCTGCTGGAAGAAGTCAGCGTGCAACGTGAAGCTTTGGAAGCTGAATTGCAGGAAGGTCGTGACCGTTTGCTGGAATACAACTCTTGCCGTCCGGTGGTGGCACAGGAAATTGTCAACGCACTTGAAGACTATGATGACAATACTACTTTGCCGATCTTCATGAAACGCTTTATGGCGTCCACGAATATTGACTTTGACGAGCAAAGTAACGGTACCGTGATCATCAAGCCAACAGATCAAATGCAGGTTCAAGGTTTGACGCTGGATGAAGAAGGCATCACTGCCACTTTCTATCGTGATCAGGCACAAATCCGCGAAGATGCGCAATACCTGACCCTGGAACATCCATTCACTGAAAGTGTGATGGAAATGATCAATACTCAAGGCTTTGGTAGCACCAACGTTGCGGTATTAAAATCTGCGGCACTGCCACAAGGTTCGGTATTGCTGGAAGTCTGGTTCAAGGTCGATGTGGTTGCACCGAAAGCATTGAACTTGCCATCAAGCCTGCCGCAACAATTGGTTCGTGTGTTATTAAGCGAGAAAGGTCAGGATCTTTCACAAAAAATTGCGCCTGAAATTTTAAAACCGTATCTGCATCATTTAGATGGCAACAGCTGCCGCCAAGTAGTGAAAGCACGTCGTGATGTGATTGAGGCACGTTATCAGCAAGCACTTGAATTGGCACGCAGTGCATTGCCAAACTTCAAGCAGCAAGCCAAAGAAGTGTATGGTAATAAATGGCAATATGAAATTGACCGTCTGACCTATCTGAAACAGTTTAATCCAAGTATCCGTGAAGATGAAATTTCACGTTTACAGAAGTTGCAGAAAGAAGGTCTCGGCCTACTGGATGGTTTATCTGTGACGCCAGAAGCCATTCAGGTGATGGTAGTCGTCAAGCCTTAAGTTTTAAGCAATTAAAAAATGCAGCTTTCGGGCTGCTTTTTTTATGGCCGAAATTCGGCTTTTATATTGTTTTGGTCGGGGAATACTGGCCTGTCATTTTTCTTGTGTTTAAAATCAGTCTACTGAATAACAAGAACTAAAAAGTATGTCCAAAGCCTTTATTGGTCTCGGTGCCAAAACCACTCACGGTGGTATTGTGGTGGGAAGTGAGCCGTCTTTGATTATGAATGGTATCGCCGTACATTTAAATGGCATGAAGCATTATTGTCCCAAATGCCAGACCATGGTCACCGCAATCTCCAGCGATTTATCTGTTACTGTCAAAGGACGAGCAATGCTTATCGCGGGGAATAAGACCAGTTGCGGCGCGACTTTTCTAGCCATGCAGCATTTGACGGTATCGCAGAAATAAATCTTAAATTCGTTTAATAAAATAAGAAGAGATGACTTTAAGGTTATGCTTTGAGCGTTTTGGCACTATCATATGACTTTTCAGATCAATAAGCTCATCCGATGATTTCAGGAGGAATACGCGCTGCGTTTGGAAAATAATGAAACAAGCCCTACATTTTACCCATGCCAATGGCATCCCTGCGGCAACCTATCAGAAATTTCTGGACTGTTTCCAGCCTGAATATGAGGTCAAAGCGATTCCCTTGATTGGCATGAAGTCGCAATATCCGATTACGCCAGACTGGCGCTATCTGGTCGATGAAGTCATTGCAGATATCGAGCAGCAATTTCCTCAGCAGCAGGTGGTGGGTCTCGGACATTCCTTTGGTGGTCTGGTGACTTTGATGGCAGCGTATCGACGTCCGGAACTGTTTTCCAAACTGTTAATTATGGATCCGCCATTTATTATTGGAAAAAACAGCGCCATGTTTGAACTGGTTAAAAAGCTGAATCTGAAAAGTATCGATCGCTATACACCTGCAGGAATTACGCTAAAACGCAAGGATCACTGGCCATCGAAACAGGCCGCAGTTGATGCACTCAGATCAAACCGCTTATTTAGTAATTTTGATGAGCAATGTTTTGCTGATTATATCGAGAGTGGCATTCAGCCAGAACCTGAACGCGGTGGGGTGACTTTGAGCATTCCAAAACAGGTAGAAGCGGAGATTTTCCGGACTGTACCGGCATGGTGGTGGCGTACGCCAAGACGACCACCTGAAGTGCCGATTCATCTGATGACTGCAGAGCAGAGCCAGTTTTATCAGCAGGGTTTGCCTCAAGGCATGCACAAGATTTATCGGATCAATTATTCAGTGGTCGAAGGCGGACATATGTTTCCGCTTGAGTATCCGGAAGCGACTGCAAAGGCGGTCAAAGCTCAACTTGTATTGTTGTAATCGTCATAAAAAAGAGACGACTGGTACCACTACTGTTGCACAATTTTAACTAGGCTATAGTTTGAATTGTATGGAGTAATAAAAGCAATTCGATAGTGTTTTTAAATATCTGATATTTATACTTGGATATTGCGCAGCCTCATCTTTCCTTTAAAAGTTTAAATGGATTTGTGCAGGCGCAACCCTACTTTGGAAAGCCCCAAAGTAGGCAAAAGTCTCTTATTACCCATACACGACGTCCTGTCGTGATAGGTAGTGTGTGGCATCCCTGCCACACGCGCGTAACTTAAAGCTAATCACTTTAACTTTGGGACAGTAATCCGTCTAGTACGTCTCTTTTTATATCATTTTACGCAAATTGGAAAATTAACGCAGCTGCGAATCTTCCAGATGGCGAGCGCCTTCCAGAATCATCCGAATCATGAGCATGGTCTGTTCGGCAATTTCCTGGCGGTCTTCAGCCGGCATGTCAATGACATTGGCCCCCATGTTAAACACCAGTTGAGTAATGGCTTTGGCGGCAATATCGGCATGTAATAACTTTCTATTATTCAGGCGTTCCAGACGAATCAAATCATCCTGCAATTCCTGCTGAAAATAATTTAACTGGCGTTCTACAGCCTGTTTATACGATTTTGAACCGGTATAACCTTCACGCAATAACAGGCTTAAATTGCCTTCATCTGCATCCAGCTGAGCAATAAAAATTTCGACCGAACTACGAATAATACTGCTTTGTCGGGAGGCTTTTAAGCGTGCTTCATGCAGAATCTGACGTAATACAATCCCGGCACGATCAATCAGCTCAATGGCCAGCTCATCAATATCTTTAAAATGACGATAGAAACTGTTTGGCGCAATACCGGCCTCACGTGCGACTTCGCGTAGGCTCAACGATGCAATACTTTTTTGTGGACCAATCAGGTTTAATGCTGCCTGAAACAGTTCTTCTTTGGTAATGGTGGCCTTGCGACCGACACTCCGTACGATAATCGGCTCATCAATGCTTTTCGATTGTAGTAGAGATGCGTCACTGCTTATTTTCATTGAAGGCTCGTTCATCAATAGGTTCATGCATGAATCGTTTGATTATAACCGAGCACGACAGGCTTGTGAAATGAATGGAAACAATACACATGTATATACAAATATATATACATGTGTATAATAATTCAAAACCTCAAGATGATGTCGATAACGATGCATGTACTCCAAAAACTTAAAATGCCGTTGAATGCACTGTCTGACAGTGTCGTCGATCAGCATGCGATTAATTTCTGGATTCAGAAACTCAATCCGATATGGTCGTTGAATCAGCCATTGGGCAAGATTGTGCACAAGGAAAATGCTGCACGGGATATGCTGAGTCTGAAAATTCAAGTGAATCGTTTATTTAAGTTTGGTAAAGCGGGGCAACACCATCCGGTCTATGTGGTGGTGAAGGGCATCCGTTATGAACGTAGCTATAGTTTGACCCATGTAGATGCCCAGCATGTGTTATTGACTGTGAAAAAAGTCCATGCCGGTAAAGTCAGCACCTGGTTTGCAGAGCAGGCGCAAGTGGGTGATGTCATCGAATTTGGTCAGCCTTATGGCGATATGACTGTGCCTCAGCAGGCGAGTCCACTGATCTTGCTTGCAGCAGGCAGCGGGATTACCCCAATGCTGAGCATGCTGGAAAGCCTGAGCAAAAAGGGTGAATTATCAACACCAGTGAGCTTGTGGTACTGGGTTAAAAAACATCAAGATGCAGCATTTAAAGCACGTTTCGAAGAACTTGCTCAGAAACATGCAAATTTCTCATTTCATGTTTATGCCACGCAAGAACAAGCTGCGGCAGCTCGTCTGAATGAAACTTATCTGACAGATTTGCAAAATCTGGAAAATAGCACGGTCTATTGCTGCGGCCCGTCAGGTTTTGTATCGACTGCAGAGCAGCTGTTTGCTTCAGCCAAAGAGTTTAAGGGTGAAGCCTTTAGCATGAGTCTGGCGGATCAATCCGATATCGGCTTTATTAATGTCACCCTGACTCAGTCGAAAAAAATTGTCAGTATTCCAAAAGGCCAGTCCATTTTGGTGAGTCTGGAACAACAAAATATCAAACCGACACATGGTTGCCGTATGGGCATTTGTAATAAATGCGCCTGCAATAAAGTGGAAGGTTCGACCAAGAATTTGGTAAACGGCGCACGAAATACTGAGCCAGGTAATCTGCTCAAAATTTGTGTTAACTCAGCGCAGACTGATCTAGTCATCGACCTATAAGCGAGTTTTATCCTATGAATATGCCAGTAAAATTTCAATATTTTAAAAATCCTAAAAACCGTGAATTATCACAAGTAGAACTCGATGAACTTGCACGTGAACTTGATGCGATCAAGCAAGAAGTGCTGGATGATTTAGGTGAAAAAGACGCGAAATATATCCGTCGTGTCTATTCAACCATCCGTTATTCATCAATTGCCGGTCGTGCGCTATTGTTTGCAGGCTGGTTCCCACCAGCATGGTTGCTAGGCACAGGTCTATTAGGCTTTGCCAAAATCATGGAAAACATGGAACTGGGTCACAATGTCATGCATGGTCAGTATGACTGGATGAATGATCCTAAAATGAATGGTCAGACCTATGAATGGGATATCGTAGGTACTTCGGATAACTGGCGTCAAACCCATAACTTTAAACATCATACTTATACCAATATTAAAGGTATGGATGATGATATCGGTTATGGTCTATTGCGTCTGTTCCCAGAACAGCGCTGGAAACCGGGTTATTTATTACAACCGATTTATGCGGTGCCATTCTGTTTGCTGTTCCAGTGGGGCGTGGCCATTCAGAACCTTGAATTGGGTAAATATTTCAAAGGTCGCAAAAGCAAAGAGCAGACCAAAGAAGAATGGCGCCCAATGCAGAACAAAATCGGTAAACAATTGTTTAAAGATTATGTGTTCTTTCCATTGATTGCAGGTCCTGCTGCTTTGCCAGTTTTGACGGGTAATATGGTGGCCAATGGTCTGCGTAATATCTGGACGTTCAGTATTATTTTCTGTGGCCACTTTACCAAAGATGTAGAGGTGTTCCCGAAATCGGTACTGCAAAATGAGAGCCGTGGTCACTGGTATATGCGCCAGATTCGTGGTTCATCTAACCTGACCGGTTCTGAAGCATTCCATATCTTGACGGGTCATTTAAGTCACCAGATTGAACATCATCTGTATCCTGATGTGCCTGCCCGTCGTTACCGCCAAATGGCGCCAAAAGTTCAGGCGGTGTGTGAAAAATATGGTTTGAACTACAACAATGCCAGTCTGGTAAAACAGTATGGCAGCGTAATCAAACGTATTGTGAAATATGCATTTCCGTTTAAGAAATAATATTTCTTAAAGCTAAAAACCACCTTATTTGAGGTGGTTTTTTTATGGATGAAGCTTATATTTAAACAAAAAAGTCTGGATGATTCAGTCATCAGATCTGCCTTAAAAGTATCATTGAGCGACAACTCATCTGTCATTTAAGTGCTTGTTAAAGATTATTATGGCGTATCAATAAAGCGGAAATTTTAAAGCCCTAATATGTCATTGAATCGGATGGTAGATTAATTTTTGGCAATTGCTGATCTTGTCCTTCCAGATAGCGTTGATGTGCCAAACTCAGCATTTCCTGATCTTCTTCGCTGTTACCATAGGCATAAATTTCAGCATAATCTTCCAGACGATATTTTTCTAAAATTCTCAGTTTCTTCTGCGCATTACTACAATCTGGAGTCTGATAAAATCCTGTTATTTTTCCAGCTTTGATTTCAACTTCGCTACACAGTAAATCGATATTTAAATAGGTACAGACCGGTTTCAAGTATAAATCCAGTGATGCTGAAACCAGCGCGATCTCATGACCCAGTTGCTGATGTTGCCGAAGTTGCTGCAACAGTTTTGGATTAAACTTAAAGACCAGCTGCTGGGCATAGTCCTGCGCCAGTTGTAAAATTTCTTCTGCATCGCTGTCCTTAAACATGTTGCCATACAATTTTGGACGCATCGCATGGGCAGGGTACAGCTTCAGATAATAGGCCTGAATCCAGGGCAGGAGACGAATGCCGCGTCTTAAAATATGCCGTTTTTTCAAGGCATAGAAAATGAACCCGGTAAAACTGTCGTCTGTATACAGGGTGCCATCAAAATCAAATAAGGCTAGAGTTTTAGGTGTTTGATTTTGCGCATGCATGTTTGATATCGACCATCGACACGGGTGGCAAACCAGTTGGTATTGTAATCACGACTCAGTTTTGGTCCAGAAATGACCACTTCCGGCATGATTGCATACATCGGATCTTTGCCTGTTTTTTCCTGATAGAGCTTGCTGATCCCACGATAGGTCATGGTATCTTCAAAATCTTTCTCTTTTTCTTTCTTTAAATCGGCGCGGATTTGACGTTCGGTAATAATAAAATTATTTTTCGCAAATACACTAATCAGCTCACGCTCGGATTGACTCTTCTGCGAACGGATCGCGCCATCTTTGTTATAGAGTAATAAATCGCCATCCAGATCGAGTTCAGCTTCAGTTAAATCATTGAGCATGCTCTGAAAAGCGGCATTCCGGCTGGAATACATGCCCGAGTTATAGTCTGCAAAACGGTAGATCGGTTTGTCATAATCTGCAGGATACATCATTAGACGATGAATCCCGTAATATAGGCCGCCATATTGCGTATAGACATCGGAGCGTAAGGCTGCGATGTTGCCACCTTGACGTTTATATTCCTTGACATAACTAATATGCACTTGCATTGAACCCAAAGTGGTAATCGGATTCATTTTCTCGCCAATGTTCTGGCCGACCAGTTTTGCAGCACCGGTCAGTGCGCTGACATGGTAATGCTTCGACATATAGTCAAATATTTCACGATATAACTCATCTAATTCGCGTTCGGTTTTTACCCGGCGCATCTGGCTTAAATAGTTATCTTCTGGGCTTGGATGGTTCTTGAGTACTTCCTGGAAATATCCCGCAACTGTTCCACCGATTGCTTGTCCGAGTTTATCTTTAAATTTTTCTTCAAGACGATCCTGAACTTCTTTAACCGCTTTTTCTCCCAGACCTGGTACTGTAGGGTCTGCCACAAAATTGGATTCCTGATCGACCACGGCCACAATCGTGCAGACATTTTCCTTGGTTTGAGGAATACCCAGCTGTTCGGTGATGTCGTAAATATCTTGTGCCCAGGACTCACGCTGATTTACCCGACTCGGAATTGCTTTACGAATATGTTCAACTTCAAGTGTCGGTTCATCATCTTTTGACCACCATGAGCCATTGCCACAGCCGGCAAGACCCAGAGAAAGTGCAAGTACAGACAATGACTTAACAGAAAAACAATCAGCAAAAGTTTTATTCATGGTGTGGTAAATTAATTGAAAAGATGAGCGAATAAGGCAGATGCAGTATACTATGCCCATCAAAAAAGTGATGAATTTATATGTATATTGGTCCATATCAACTGTCCAACAATTTGATTGTCGCCCCGATGGCAGGTGTGACTGACCGTCCGTTTAGAACCTTGTGCAAGTATTTTGGTGCAGGTCATGCGGTCAGTGAAATGATGACCTCAGACAAAACTTTGCGTATGAGCAAAAAAAGTCTCTACCGTGCCAATTTTGATGGGGAGCTGGCACCTATCTCAGCCCAGATTGCCGGTTCAGATCCACAAGATCTGGCTGAGGCTGCGCGTTATCAGGTGGCCAATGGTGCACAAATTGTTGATATTAATATGGGCTGTCCAGCCAAAAAGGTCTGCAATCGATTAGCCGGTTCAGCCTTGCTACAGGATGAAGATTTAGTTGCCCGTATCTTGGATACCGTCGTGGCTGCGGTCGATGTGCCGGTAACTTTAAAAACCCGTCTGGGGTATTTAAATGGTCATGAAAATATCATGCGGGTGGCAAAACGTGCGGAAGATGCCGGAATTGCGGCGCTGGCTTTACATGGCCGTACCCGTGAAGATATGTATTTAAATACCGCCCGCTATTCACTCATTAAAGATGTAAAAGACATGTTGAATATTCCCGTGATTGCCAACGGAGATATCGACAGTCCTGAAAAAGCCAAATATGTACTGGATTATACCGGTGCAGATGCCATCATGATCGGACGTGCAGCACAAGGTCGTCCCTGGATTTTTCGTGAAATTGCCCATTATTTAAAAACTGGCCAATATCTGGATGCGCCGAGTATTACAGAAGTTAAGGATGTTCTATTGGGACATTTGGCTGAGCTATATGAGTTTTATGGCGAGTATTCCGGTTGCCGAATTTCCCGGAAACATATTGCCTGGTATACCAAAGGTCTGCGTTCAAGCAACGAGTTTCGTCAGGGCATGTATCAGGTAGAAAATACAGCTGATCAATATCGTGTAGTAGAAGATTATTTTAATACTTTACTTGAACATGGCTCAACCATGAGTGATGTTCAGGTCGAACAGGTCAATTTATTAGAGACCAAATGATGGCAGGCTAGTAGGAGGTAATCAAGAAATATGTTTTGTGTAGAAATACTACCTTTTTTATCTTGAGCGCGTCGATTTTAGCACGCTGTTTACACTTAAGCCGGTCAAATACATAGCACAACATTTTGTTGACTTAAACCGGACAGGACTTGGACATTGCTTACTTAAACTTGTTCTATGATGGATTCATCTAATATGAACAGGAGGTGATCCTTCTTGTTTGTAGTCATCACCAAGGGAGATCTGTAATGACAAATACCAATCGTCCAGTCACAGAATTTAGCCATAAAACGTCAACGGAATTGCCACAAGAACGCAGCGAAGGCTTAAATATAGATCCTACTGATGCCAATGCACGTCCGGATTTAAATACTCCTGAAAAAGATAATCCGAATGTGCCAGATATGAATGAAGGCAAAGATAATCTGGCCGCGACCGGTGCGGGTACAGTAGGTGGTGCTGCTGTAGGGGCCGTTGCAGGTCTGGTCGGTGGTCCTCCAGGTGCAGTGGTGGGCGGCATTATCGGTGGTGTGGTTGGTGGCATTGCCGGTAATGATATTGCAACATCAGATCGCCAAAAACAGGCAGATAACTACCAGCATCCAGAAGTTCGAAGTGAGGCAGATAATTATCAGCATCCTGACCAGTTGATTGCCGAAGATAATTACTGGCGCGATGAGTATCATAATCGCCCGTATTTTAATGAAACGCGGAATAGCTACAGCGATCTAGATTATGATCGTGACTATCGCGGCGCTTATCGCGTAGGTTATGAAAACCGTGCCATGTATGATCGTGATACAGATTTTGACCATGCGGAACCTGAACTACGGACCAAGTGGGAACAGGTGAAAGGTGAATCCCGCTTAAATTGGGAAGAAGCCAAGTTTGCAGTCAAAGATGCCTGGCATCGACTTACCCGCTAAGTCCGACTGAATAAAAAACCTCTCTAATTAGAGAGGTTTTTTATGCTGATAAATTTTAGAGATGTTTCATTTCCAGCACCAGCTGATTGATCAGATCAGACGCTTCCATTTCACGAATTTGTGCCACATTTGAGCCTGCCCAGAACGCGCCATAACCCTGATCGTCTTGTTTGGCTGCAGCAGCATGTAATTGCTTGGCCAGATCATAGGTATAAGGATAAGCCGGCACATCCAGACGATCGGGTGTGTCGACATCCATATGCCAGTGGTTGATGATTCCGCGAGCAGGGCGACCGGAAATACTGGCACTGACTTGAGTGAGTGGCTTGGAAAGCAGGGCTTTACGATAAGCCTCGTTGGCATTGGACGATTTGCACTGTACAAATGCAGTGCCAAGTTGCACGGCATCGGCACCGAAATCCAGCATTTGTCTTGCCTGTTGGCCGTCCATAATCCCGCCTGCCGCTACAATCGGCAGGGAACAATGCTGTTTGATCAGTTTCACCAGATTAGAGGTTTTGACCGAAGCATCGAATTTGGTACTGAAAATTCCACGATGACCGCCGGCTTCAATGCCTTGGGCAATAATAATATCAATTCCGGCAGCTTCGATGGCTTTGGCTTCGGCAAAATTGGTCGCAGAAACCATGGTTAAAATTCCTGCCTGTTTTAAGGCTTGAATCTGATGCGGATGCGGAATGCCAAAATGAAAACTGACCGCCCGTGGTTTGGTTTCCAGCACCAGATTCAGGAAGTCATCATTGTCTTTAAAGCTCGGATAAATACAGTTTAAATGCTCGGGTGGCTGCGCCCCATATTCAATAAATTTATTTTTAAACTGTGCGATCCATGCCTGCGCGACAGCTTCATCTAGGGGCACACTGTCATGACAGAAAAAATTCACCTGAAAAGGGCAGTCTGTCAATTCTTGAGTTTTTAAAATCTGTTGTCGTGCTGCCTCGATACTGCTGGCTCCCAAACCGAGTGAACCCAAGCCGCCTTGATTGGACACTTCAGCTGCAAGTTCAGCTGTAGAGACACCTGCCATCGGCGCCAAGAAAATAGGATGTTTAATTCCGAGATTTTCTAATAAAGACATAGATTTGCTCCTTGTTATGTTTTTACTTTGCCCTTGAGTTCAAAATTAAGCAAATCATATTGGTTATTTTATTTTGAAATACTTAAACTTTGCTTAGCTGTCATTTACATTTCTCACGACACGCTATGTCGCTAGCCAGGCAGATTAACTATAGCGCTGCAATTGAAGACTTTATAATAGCATTTTGGTCAAATCTTTCTGAGCTCATGTCTGATCGTATCCGTGAAAAACTGCAAATTTTAGCCGATGCTGCCAAGTATGATGTGTCCTGTTCATCCAGTGGAAGCAATCGTAAAAATAAAGACAAAGGGGTAGGAAATACCGGCAATGGTATTTGTCATAGCTATACCGAAGATGGCCGCTGCGTTTCCTTGCTGAAAATTCTATTTTCCAATGTCTGTATTTTTGATTGCTCTTATTGTGTTTCGCGCCGTTCCAATGACGTCAAGCGAGCAGCATTTACCGTGCAGGAAGTGGTGGATTTGACCATGAACTTTTACCGCCGTAATTATATTGAAGGTCTGTTTTTAAGCTCGGGCATTTTCAAATCTGCGGATCACACCATGGAGCGGATGCTACAGGTGGTGAAAAAACTGCGACTAGAAGAAAACTTTAATGGCTATATTCATTTGAAAACCATTCCGGGTGCATCTCAGGAAATCATTACCGAAGCCGGACTATACGTAGACCGCATGAGTATTAATCTGGAAATGCCGACTGAAGCCGGATTACAGAAGTTTGCGCCTGAAAAAACCCATGCCGAAGTACAAAAAGATTTGGGGATTGTGCGGGATCGACTGATCCAGCTCAAAGATGAACGCAAATTGATTAAAACGGTGCCAAAATTTGTACCTGCCGGACAAACCACACAGATGGTGGTAGGCGCACATAGCGAAACTGACCAAGACATTATTTTAATGGCCGATCGGCATTACAAGGAATTTAAGCTGAAACGGGTGTATTTTTCCGGCTATATTCCGATTAACCCTGAAGAAAAAGCCTTACCGGCTGTTGGTTCAGCGCCGCCTTTGTTAAGAGAAAACCGTCTATATCAATCCGACTGGTTAATGCGTTTTTATGAATTTTCTGCCGATGAAATTGTCGATGACCAGCATCCGAATCTGGATCTGGATATTGATCCCAAACTCAGCTGGGCCTTGCGACATCCTGAAGCTTTTCCAGTTGATATTAACCATGCCGACTATAAAATAATTTTGCGTGTACCGGGTATTGGGGTACGTTCGGCCAAAAAAATTGTACAGGCACGCCGTTTTGGTCAGATTCATATCGATCAGCTAAAACGCATGGGTGTGGCATATAACCGCGCACAGCATTTTATCCGCTGTGCTGATACGCCAAAATTTAAGAAAGATCAGCAATCGCATCAGATCCGTCAGCAAATTTTACAGTCTGGCCAATCTAAATATCAGCAGCAGCTTTCACCACAGCTTGGACTGGCATTCTGATGGCCTGTTACTGTTTTGATGGCAGCATGACCGGCTTGCTCAGTTGTGTATTTCGGGCTTTTGAGTTTAAGGAACTGAATGCCCGCATCACTGCCAATCCACAAGCACAAAATGGCCTGTTTGATGAATTTATTTATGTTAGCTCTAATGATGAGCATGGACAGCGGGTCTGGCAGGGGCTCAAGCAAAAAGTCTCCTCCAGCAGCTTGCGTACTTTTTACTATACTTTTCTGTCGGAACAAGAAGCAGCGTTTCAGATTCTATTTGATTTCGCGGTTTATGTATTTAAAAACCAGCGACCTGTCGATAAAGATTATGGTCATCATGCAGTTATCGGTATGTCGCAATGGGCCAAGCAAGTCGGACGGGAAAAGCACCGTATGGAGGCTTTTGTACGCTTTAAAAAGGCCAAGGATGGACTATTCCTGAGTCTGGTTAAGCCGGACTTTAATGTTCTACCGATTATTTCCCGACATTTTCAGGAGCGCTATCAGGATCAATCCTGGCTGATTTATGATGAGCTGCGCAATTACGGGATTTATTATGATTTAGAGCAGGTACATCAGGTCGAGATGAATGCTGAAGCAATCGATCCGCAAATCCAGATTGGGCACAGTCAGTCATTCAGTATCGAACTGGATGATGATGAATGGCTGTATGATCAGCTCTGGAAAGATTATTTTAATAGTGTGAATATTCAGACACGTAACAATATGAAACTGCATATTCAATATGTACCGAAACGCTACTGGCGTTATATGAATGAGAAAACACTTTAAACAGTACATCTGGCATCTTTCAGGCATAATAAGCGTTTATATTTAGATTGAGTGCATAGATATGAAGGTATGGCTAACGTCATTGGCGCTGCTCATTGGATTAACAGCATGCTCGAAAGAGCCACAAAAACCGGTCGTCGATCCAGTCAAATATCAGGTTCAGACAGCGCAGGAATTGCAGCAACGTTTTGATGCACTCAATAGCCAATTGGCTCAGGATTTTCAGAAATTTAAAAAACTAGAAAGTATTGCTTTCTCACACCAGTTTCCTTTAGATGTGAATAATCTGCAAACTTTAAACCGTCATTTGGTCAGCAGTACGGCATTAAAACCAAGTAAAATTGCCTATTGCGATATGATGAATGCTTATTTTGCCGATATGTATCGTTTGGGGCATTATAATCTGGAACTGGTCGATGACATCCAATTGCCGAATGCTGCCAATGAAAATCTAAAAGACAATTTTTCGAATGCCGATCACTTCTATACTTTTATTCTGGATCGCTATACCACTTATCGTCAGGTTCAGCAGACCATGGGTTATGGTTGTAATTTAAAAGCCGCGCTTTAAATCTTAAAGATAAAAAAGCCCATCATTAAGATGGGCTTTTTAATTTAAATGATTAACAACCTGTAATTTTTTCAGCTTGTGGTTTTTCTTCCGGGAAGAAGATTGGACGAAGTTTCACCCCAATACCATTACCGATAAAGGCAAACACCAGCCATAACCAGCCATGTAAACTGCCTGAAGCGATGCCACTGAAATACGCACCAATATTACAGCCATAAGCCAGGCGTGCACCATAGCCGAGCATGATGCCACCGACAACAGCAGCAATGAGCGAGCGTTTCGGAATGTTGAAATTCGGGGCAAACTTACCTGCCAGACTGGCTGCCAGCAAAGCACCGAGCATGATGCCAAAGTTCATCATCGAGGTAATATCAAACCACAACGACTCTGTAAGTGCTTTGGCATTGCCAGCTTTCTGCCAATAATCCCATGCAGTTACATCAACACCCACTAAAGTGGCGCCTTTTGCACCCCAAACTGCCAGGGCAGAAGTCACGCCCCAAGGACGACCTGCAAGTGCCAACGTCGCAAAGTTGAGCAGGGTCAGAATAATCCCGCCCCAAATCAGAGGCCATGGACCACGAATAAAGCGTTTCCAGCCTTGATGCTCACTGCTTGGTTCTACTTCCAGACGACCATGACGTTTCTTTTCGAAATAAACAGTCGCCGCAGCAATCAGTGCAAAAATAACAAAGCTCAGCAGTAATCCAGGCATCACCCCTAAACTCTGTACCAGAGAAATAGGTTCCAGATGCGGCAGGGCAAACCACCAGTCTAAGTGTGAGGTTGCAATCACAGAGCCGATACAGAAGAACAAGAGTGTTACCAGCATACGTGCACTACCACCACCCACGGTATACAGCGTA
Source organism: Acinetobacter sp. F9 (assembly GCF_019195275.1). Lineage (NCBI taxonomy): Bacteria > Pseudomonadati > Pseudomonadota > Gammaproteobacteria > Moraxellales > Moraxellaceae > Acinetobacter > Acinetobacter sp. F9. Next base: position 185,086 of record NZ_CP078068.1, on the reverse strand, counting down.
CCCGATGCACAACCGCCACCGAGCTGCATGCCGATGCCGAAAATAAAGGCACCAATCATGACTGACATGGAAACAGGACTGACGTTACCTGTGACCGGGTTGCCAAACAATTCACCCGCACCTAAAGCGGGGAAGAATAACAATACTGCTAGAGCGAGCATAATCATTTGTGCACGCAGACCACGACCGCGACGTTCCTTGATAAAGACGCGCCAACTCGAGGTAAAACCAAATGAGGCATGGTACAGGGTCATGCCTAGCGCACCACCGATTAAAAATAACAGAGCCTGATTTAAGCCAACGATCTGATAGGCACCGATTGTACCGATTACAAGTAAAATAAAAGCCACCCAGACCGAAATATTCGACCGTTGGGAAGCAGCAGCAATGACTGACATGGGAGATTAAATTTTAAAAATAAAGGCTGGTATTCTACTGAATTTCAGCTTAAATGCAGCCCATTTTGGCCAATGAGTGAGTATTAAGTCATTCTTATAGTTGATAAGTTTTATCACTTTATCTGATTTGTGGGAGTGAATTATAAAAATAAATCTAATGGAACATCTCATTATTCTGTAATTCTCTACACTTAAGCAGCTTAAATAAATTGCAGATTTAATCGTATGGTTTTATGCCGATAGATCAGTATCGAGCATTTTTGAGTTTCTGGATTTTCAAATGAAGTACATAAAAAAGCCTGCAAATTGAATCGCAGGCTTTTTAAGCATTAAACTGAGAGCTAAAATCAGTTTTCAGCTTTTTCTCGAACATTGCCAGCACCTTCTTCAACCGCAGCTGCAGTGGCCGCAGTGGCTTTTCGTGCTGCTTCAGCAGTAGCATCTGCTGCTCGAGACGTTGCAGCAGCAGCTTCGTCAGCTGCTTGAGCTGTATTTTCCGCTGCATTATCCAAGGCTCTTTCAGTGTCTACCGCAGCTTCACGGCTTGCATCTTGCATATCATGACCGGCTTGATCTGCTGCATTTTCTAAATGCTCACCTGTCGTTGCCCCGGTTTCAGGTGCTTTATCTTTGTTACAGCCGACCAAGGCAACAGTTGCCACTAAACCTAAAGCAATCATTAATTTATTCATCGAGTAATATCCCTTGTTGTTGTATAGCTGCCAACTAATTTAACAGTCATTTCTTAAAGTTTATGCTAGAAAATAGATCAAAATTTGTTGATTAACTGTAACTTTTTTCAATACTTATGCTGCTTTAACTCGCTCAGGACTTATTTAATAAGTTGTTTTAAGTGTATTAAATGAGTCAGATCCAGAAACTAAAAAATTTCTAATTTAATAAGCATTCAAGGATGATGGAAATGAACGGGGTATATTATTAATCTTGCGATTTAAGTTGTCAGTCGTGTAAAAAAGATGATTTTAAGCAATAAAATCCCAGTCATAAAAAAAGCCCGCAGGGTGCGGGCTTTTTAAAGAGAAAATTAGAGACCAGCAGAGGCTTTAAGCGCTTCCACTTTGTCGGTTTTTTCCCAAGTAAAGGCCGTATCAGAGCCTTCACGGCCAAAATGACCATAAGCCGCAGTCTGCTTATACATTGGCTGAATCAGATCCAGCATGCGGGTAATGCCATATGGGCGTAGGTCAAAGTGCTCACGAACCAAGGCAATAATCAATTCTTCAGATACTTTTGCAGTATTAAAAGTGTTGATTGAAATTGAAGTAGGTTCAGCAACACCAATCGCATAAGACACCTGGATTTCACACTTGTCTGCAAGACCAGCCGCAACGATATTTTTTGCTACATAACGCCCTGCATAGGCAGCAGAACGGTCAACCTTAGATGGATCTTTACCAGAGAAAGCACCACCGCCATGACGCGCCATACCACCGTAGGTATCTACGATAATTTTACGACCAGTCAAACCACAGTCACCGACAGGGCCGCCAATCACGAACATACCCGTTGGGTTGATGTGGAATTTGGTCTCTGCATGGAACATATCGGCAGGAATGATTTTCTTCACGATTTCTTCAATCACAGCTTCTTTAAGATTGGCTTGTGAAATTTCAGGATCGTGTTGAGTCGACAAAACCACAGCATCTAAACGAACAGGTTTGCCATTTTCATAAGCAAAGGTCACTTGGCTTTTCGCATCTGGGCGTAACCAAGGCAAAGTTCCATTACGACGAAGCTCTGCTTGTTTTTCCATTAAGCGATGTGCATAGGTAATTGGCGCAGGCATTAAAACGTCAGTTTCACGGCTGGCATAACCAAACATCAAACCTTGGTCGCCGGCACCTTGATCTTCAGGTTTCTGACGGTCTACACCCTGAGCAATTTCAGGTGACTGTTTGCCAATCATGTTGATTACGGCACAGGTCGAACCATCGAAACCCAGATCAGAATGGTGATAACCAATACCGTTCACGGTATGGCGTACTACCGCTTCAAAATCGATATTGGCCGTCGTTGTGATTTCACCGGCAAGTACAACCGCACCTGTTTTTACAAGCGTTTCACAAGCAACCCGTGCATAAGGGTCTTCTTTTAAGATTGCATCCAAAATAGCGTCACTGATTTGGTCAGCCATTTTATCTGGATGGCCTTCGCTTACAGATTCCGAAGTAAATACAGCGTACTCGCGCATAGTCCTATCACAGTTAATTTTAAAGACCCGATATGTTACATCGAGTTGCGCTCTAGGACTAGCTTAACACGACAAAATTGGTCGAAATTGTTTCAAATTATTGTGTTTTTAATTGATTAATAGAATTAAAAAAATTGATATGTCGATTTAACCGTCATTGCTGATTTGGCAAGGAGCGACAAATTAATCCGGATTTTCCCCAGATGTAGCAAAATTAAACAGTTATATTCTCGAATAAATTTTAAAAGATCGTTGATTGGAAAAATATAAAGCTAAAATCTGAGCAATTTTCAGGAAAGTGATCATTACATTAATACGCTCGCATGTGATTCAACATGATTCGACTAGCTGTATTGTGGTTGCATCGGCTTCTCTGCATATTAGGCCTAAGGTTTCACTACTGGCCGGTTAAGCATGGCCAAGATTCTTTTTGTATGGGCTTCTTGAAGTAAGGCTGTACGGAGATAAGTCATGATGTATCAAAAGGCATTTACCTTAATTGAGGTGATGATTGTACTGACGATGATAGCGATTTTAGCCACCATGGCGTTTATGAGCTATCAGGGCTATGTGGTACGTGCTCAACTGGCTGAAGTGTTTGAGCAGGCTGGCACATATCGAACTCAGTTCATTGCCTCAGGTCAGCATTGTGATGCTGGACGCGAGATTGGGGGGAATACACGATATATCGAAAAAGTGGTGATTAATGCAACATGCCGAATTGAGTTTAAGCTGCGACAGCAAGGCCTAGATGCAGCGATTCGGGGTAAATCAATTGCATTTGATGTCTATACGGGAAAATGCTTCTCGACTGATATTTATCAGCGCTATTTACCTAAAAGCTGCCAAGGGCGCTAAGCACGCTTGCTGCTTATGATTGAGCCTAAATAGATGTAAGCTTTTCATCTAAAAAATAAATACGTTGATCCATCTATTGATAAGAATGAATCATCAATGCTCTTCATCATCGACGAGAAAATTATATGACACATCTCTCTTTAAACGGATGGAGCCGACTTTAGATTAAAAACGAAATAACAGTCAATTCTAAAAAATGCAGGGTTGAAAAGCTCAATCAGACAACAGTATGCTAACTATCATGTCTAATAAATCCCTCGCAAAAGTGACCAGAGAAAACAGAACTAGAGAGAAAAATGTGGAATAATTACCCGATAAGGAAATACAAGACTAATAAACTGATAAATGTTGTTGCTTAGTCTTTACCCCTCGCTGTTTTTTTAAGACAATAGACCATAGTTTTGAAAGTCTTTTCATCATTTCCTATTTCTGAATATTTTGGACTCTGATTTATGACAACCCCGCTTAATGAACGTCGTATTGCAAACGCAATTCGTGTATTGGCAATGGATGCTGTGCAAAAAGCAAACTCAGGACATCCAGGTGCTCCAATGGGGATGGCAGATATCGCTGATGTGGTTTGGCGTGAATTCCTGAACCACAACCCGACCAACCCGAATTGGGCTAACCGTGACCGTTTTGTATTGTCAAATGGCCATGGCTCTATGCTTCAATATGCACTGCTTCATTTAACGGGCTACGATCTTTCGATTGAAGATCTAAAAGCATTCCGTCAACTTCATTCTAAAACACCTGGTCACCCGGAATTGGGTTATGCACCCGGGATTGAAACGACGACTGGTCCTCTAGGTCAAGGGATCGCCAATGCTGTTGGTTTTGCGCTGGCTGAAAAAACCTTAGCCGCACAATTTAATAAAGATGACCTTCAGGTTGTGGATCACTTTACTTACTGCTTCCTGGGCGATGGCTGCCTGATGGAAGGTATTTCACATGAAGTGTGTTCATTGGCAGGTACCTTAGGTCTTGGTAAGTTAATTGCCTATTATGACGACAATGGCATCTCGATTGATGGTGAAGTAGAAGGCTGGTTCTCTGACGATACCGAACAACGCTTCTTGGCTTACGGCTGGCAAGTACTTAAAGTAGATGGTCATGATAGCGAAGCGCTTCGTGCTGCAACTTTAGCAGCTAAAGCTGAAACTGCTAAGCCAACCATCATTATCTGTAAAACAGTGATTGGTTTGGGTTCACCAAACAAGCAAGGTAAAGAAGACAGCCATGGTGCGCCACTCGGGCATGATGAAATTGTCTTGACGCGTGCAGCATTAGGCTGGACTGACGAAGCATTTGTTATTCCTGAAGATGTGTATGCAGCTTGGGATGCCAAAGACAAGGGCGCTAAAACTGAAGCAGCGTGGAATGAAACATTTGCTGCCTATGCTGCAAAATATCCGACTGAAGCGGCAGAGCTAAAACGCCGTATGTCAGGTGATTTGCCAGCGGACTTCGTTGCAAAAGCAGATGCTTATATCGCTGAAGTGAATGCTAAAGCTGAAACCATCGCGACACGTAAAGCAAGCCAAAATGCATTGCAAGCACTGGTTCCATTATTGCCAGAAGTTCTAGGCGGTTCTGCTGACTTGGCTGGTTCTAACCTGACGCTGTGGAAAGGTGCGCAAGGTGTACAAGACAATGCAGCGGGTAACTACGTACATTATGGCGTGCGTGAATTCGGTATGACTGCAATCGCCAATGGTGTTGCGCTGCATGGCGGTTTCATTCCTTATGTGGCTACATTCCTGATGTTTATGGAATATGCACGTAATGCAGTACGTATGTCTGCCTTGATGAAGCAACGTGTGATTCATGTGTACACACATGACTCTATTGGTCTCGGTGAAGATGGTCCTACGCATCAGCCAATCGAGCAAATTGCATCTTTACGTGGTACACCAAACCTGAATACCTGGCGTCCATGTGACACCGTTGAAGCTGCAATTTCTTGGAAGTCTGCATTGACTCGTTCTGAGGGTCCGACAGCATTAATCTTCTCTCGTCAAAACTTAGCTTTCCAAACTCGTACTCAAACACAAATTGAGAACGCTGCGAAAGGTGGTTATGTATTGGCTGAAGAAAAAGGCGAATTAAAAGCGATTATTATTGCAACAGGTTCAGAGGTTGCTTTGGCAATGGAAGCTTATGCACAGCTTGAGGGCGTGCGTGTTGTGTCTATGCCATGTGCTGAAGAATTCATGAAGCAAGATGCAGCGTACCGTGAAGCAGTTCTTCCATCCAATATTCGTGCGCGTGTTGCGGTTGAAGCAGCACATGTAGATTACTGGTGGAAATTCGTTGGTCTAGATGGTCGCGTAATTGGTATGAGTACTTATGGTGAATCTGCACCTGCAAAAGACTTGTTCCAGCACTTTGGTATTACCACTGAAGCCGTTGTTGCAGCAGTAAAAGAAATTACTGCTTAATCAGCCCCTTAAAAGTTTAAAATGGCGTCCCAGTTTTGGGGCGTCTTTTTGTTTTTTGGTCTTTTTAGCTCTGTTTTCATGTGACAAGAGTTGAAGAGTTCTCTTGATAATTGAATGCAAAAAAGTGAGATGAACATGAGCTTGTACGAGCAAATTAGCGAAGAAATTACTCTGATGGATGCAGGCGAACAGAAATGGATCGGACAGGATCTACCTCTTGAGGCCATGATGGCGGTTGAGTTAATGCTGCAAGAACTCGCGGAAGAAAAAGTCATCAAAGTCCGTCGTAAAAACCATGAAAAGACGACTGGCCTAAAACAGGTTGATCGTATTCTGGTTGAAAAACTGTAAAGCTAAAATACTAAAAAGTCCCTGATTGGGGCTTTTTTTATGCCAGATGATTTTTGTCTGGAAGTTGCTTATCAAAACCAGATGAGATAAAGATAAGTTTATAACCCGCTATAGAACTCAGCACCCTATCGAAACGGTTTATTTTGATGAAATAGGCAAAAGAAGTTGGTAAACATGAAAATAAATTCCCAGATTCAGATCAAATCTTTAGAGCAAATATCACAGTACCAATGGCTGCCTTTATGGCAAGAATATCAGGCTTTTTATCATGCGAAGATCTGTGATGAGGTCAGTGAAAATACCTGGGCGAAATTACACAGTACTGAGCTAGATTCGATGTATGGCTTTGCCGCATTGCTTGATGAAAAAGTGGTGGGCATTGTACATGTGGTCGAGCATGACAGCAGTTGGACGCTACGACCTTATGCTTATTTGCAGGATTTATTTGTGCCTTCGCAGTATCGAGGTCAAGGTATCGCTTGCAAGTTGATTGAACACGTTTATCAGGTGGCAGAACAGCGTAATTGTGACCGCGTTTACTGGCTTACGCATGAATCAAATCGTCAGGCACAAATGCTCTATGATAAAGTGGCCAAAAAGACCGGATTTATCCAGTACCGTATGGATTAATAATAGAAATTTAAAAAATAACTTACAAATTTATCGTTTCATCGCTGCAACAAAACGTTTTATCTTTAGAGCTGTAAATATTTCTTAATTCTATACACTGAATAACATCCAAAACGAGAGATAAAAACATGAATTTCAAAACATTAGCATTAGGCTTAGCGGTTTCATCTGTAGCAACATTTTCTATTGCAAAACCAGTAACCTATACAATTGACCCGACCCATACTGCAGCCGTATTTAGCTGGGATCATTTCGGTTTTTCTACGCCATCTGGTAATTTCTCTAATATTCAGGGCAAAATCGTGGTGGACAATGAACAACCGGCAAAGTCAGCTGTGCATGTGACAATTCCAGTATCCAGTATTAATACCAACGTGACAGCTTTAGATGATCACTTAAAGAAAGCCGATTTCTTTGATGCAGCAAAATATCCAAACATCAGCTTTAAAAGTACCAAAGTAGAAACGCAGAACAAAAAGAACTTCAAAATTACTGGTGACTTAACTATTAAAGGCGTGACCAAACCTGTGGTATTGGATGCTGTTTTAAACAAACAGGCTGAACATCCAATGATGAAAGTTCCAGCAATTGGTTTCAATGCAACCACTTCATTTGACCGCTCTGCATTTGGTTTAGAAGCAAACGTACCGAGTGTGGGTGATAAAATTACTGTTCAGATTACCACTGAAGCCACTGTACCTGCGCCTACAAAGAAATAAGATTCTCTGTATGGATAGTATAAAAAAGCACCTGATTCAGGTGCTTTTTTATCGAATAAAATGACTTAGATCTAATCACGATTCAGAATCAGCAGACAGCCAAAACTGATAAAGATCCCGCCTGTAACTCCATCAATCCATTTGGCAAATTTTTGATAATAAGTCGTCATTTTCGGCATTGAAAAAATAATGGCTACAACCGTAAACCAGAGCAAACTTTCGATAAAGACCAGAGCTAAAAGAGAAGACTGTTCTGATAGTTTTGCATTAGGGCTAATCGCCAATGCAAATACACTGCTAAAGTAAATCAGGGCTTTGGGGTTGGCCATGTTAGTGAAAAAACCTTGCAGCAATAATTTAAGATACGACGGCTGAACGATAGAAAGAGCTTCTGCTTTCGAATTTGTTAACGGTAGAGGTGTCTTAAAGCTCGACTTCAACATCAAACTGCCCAGATAGAGCAGATATAATCCACCCAATAGCATTAAGACCTGCTGTAACCAGACCATTTTCTGAAATAAAAAATGCAGGCCGCCAAGTGCACAAATTGACCAGACCAGAATGCTCAATGAAATACCGAGGGCTGCACATAAAGCATGCTTTCTGGACTGCCGGATGGCACTTTGGGTGACAAAGAAAAAGTCCGGCCCTGGACTAATCAGGGCGAAAAAATGAATCACGGCAATGCCGAATAATGCGCTCATAATGTTTCTACAGTCGAGAGGAAGAGTTTAGCCTGGAATGCATCTGAGACTAGGATACGATATTTAATTGCGCCAGATATTGCTCTAGTACAGTTTGCGAGGTGGTTTCCAGTACAGGCGCAAACTGAAGATTGGCAGCGCGTAGTGCAGGAATATCAATTTTAGCCTGACTTAATTCACAGCTATGGCCAATCAGCCATTTTTCCAGACTGTCACTGGCGACTTCAGGATGGAATTGTAGTGCCAGAATATTACTGCCTATACGAAAGGCCTGATTTGCATAAAGCTCAGTACTTGCCAGTAATTCAGCCTGTTCAGGTAGGTCAAAGGTATCACCGTGCCAATGTAGCACTTCAATATTTTCCAGATTTCGCAGTGGATTATTCTCGATAGCTGCAAGACTGAGCTTAGACCAGCCCATTTCTTTGCTCTGTCCTGCATAGACTTTGGCACCAAGCGCATGCGCAATCAATTGAGCACCCAGACAGATTCCTAAAGTGGGTAAATTCTTATCCAAACGTACTTTAAGCAGGTCTATTTCTGCTTGTAAGAAAGGAAAGTTTTCTGTTTCATAAACCCCAATTGGGCCACCGAGAATTACGGTTAAACCAGGATGCTCATACGCCTTACGCAGGTCATCAATCCCGGCTTCAAAATAGCGGACACGTAGCCCCAGCTGATAAAATACATCTTCCCAAGCACCGAGGTCTTCAAAAGCGAGATGTTGGATTGCATATACAGTATCGGGGAAATGGTCCAGGTTCAGCATGGTCATTCGATCTAAAACGGGAAATATTTATTTAACGTCATTCTGTAAAAAAATAGAAGTCTTTTTAATCCCGTAATTTATGAAGCAAGATATTCTCAATCTGAATAGTGAATCCTGGTGCAGGATTCTGAACCAGCTTTGTATCATTATGCAGCTCAATTTCATTTCCCACTAGAAAGGCAGTAGAGTAGAGGTGAATATAGAATAAAAAGACTGAGGAAGAAAAAATGCACAATATCTGTCTCTATATCGATAAAAAACGTATCAGTCCCTATGTCATGTCAGTTTACGTTGCTTTAAAAGAAAAAGGCCTGAATTTTCAGGAAAAAACGGTTGATCTAGATCAACTGGAACAACAAAGCATGGCATATCGCAGAATTTGCCCCAGTAGAAAAGTCCCTTGTCTGGTGATGGATGATTTTCATTTATTTGAATCTTGGGCGATTACAGAATATCTGGAAGATGCTTTTCCAGCGCCAGATTATCCAGCTTTATACCCCAGAGAGAGTCAGGCCAGGGCAAAATGCCGTGCAGTTCAGGCTTTAGTCAAAACTGATTTTATGGCAATCCGCCAGACCATGCCTTCAGACTCAATCTTTGTTGCGCCTAAAGGACTTTTTATTGCATCAGCCGAAGTCTTGCAAGATATTCAGCGTTTATTGGCAGTCACAGAGAGCTTGCTCAGTGAATGCTGGCTGACTGAACAGTGGTCAATTGCAGATTTTGATCTGGCCTTTATGCTGCATCGCCTGCTTAGCCAGCAGATTGAACTGCCTGATAAAATTCAGGTATATATCCAGCGAAATTTCCAGCGTGCTTCAGTTCAGGCGTGGCTAACAGAAAATGAAAAGCTCAAACTTTAAGCTGCCAAAACTCATCAACTAGAGGATACAAAAAAGACTTAAATAGATAAAAATCAAGCGTAATATAAATCAGAATCGTGTGTGGAAGATGACGAGAAATAATGTCCTTGTTGCATCATTATTAAGGAGTGCGGGGTGGGGAATTCACATCATCATGAGCATAGTCATGTCACTGTGACTGCGAAAAATATCAAAAAATTATCGATTGCTCTGGCACTCACGACCAGCTTTTTAATTGTGGAAGTGATCGCCGGCTTTATGACGCAAAGTCTGGCCTTACTTTCTGATGCAGCACATATGTTTACCGATGCTGCGGCACTGGCCATTGCGCTGGCAGCCATCAAGATTGGGCAAAAACCGGCAGATAATAAACGCACTTTTGGTTATCAACGCTTTGAAATTCTGGCTGCCTTATTTAATGCCTTGATGCTCTTTATGGTGGCGATTTATATTTTATTTGAAGCCTATCAACGTTTAAGCAATCCTCCAGAAATCCAGAGTCTGGGGATGATGGTTGTGGCGAGCTTAGGGCTCATCATTAACCTGATTTCGATGAAAATTCTGGTGTCGAGTAGTCAGGAAAGTCTAAATATCAAAGGGGCTTATCTGGAGGTGCTGAGTGATGCATTGGGGTCAGTCGGCGTGATGATCGGGGCGCTGCTGATTTATTTTACTGGCTGGATGTGGGTAGATACACTGATTGCCGTATTGATCGGATTTTGGGTTTTGCCACGCACCTGGATTTTGCTCAAACAAAGTATCAATATTCTGCTGGAAGGAGTGCCAGATGAAATTGATATTGAAAAACTGCGTCATGATCTTTTAGCAATCGAAGGCGTACAAGATATTCATCAGCTTAAAGTCTGGGCGATTACTTCCAAAAAAGTCATGTTGACGGTACATCTGGTTGCACCGAATGTAGATTATCAGAAACTGCGTCATCAGGCTTTTGAAATGTTGAGCCATCAGCATCATATTACTGAAATGACTTTACAGATTGAGGCAGAAAATTGTCCACCGGAACAACGAGGGCATTCGACCCATCAGCACTGAAATATAATCATCTGAGCATCACAGGGCTTAATTGTTTTTTAGAAGTGAACGGATGACATCCAAATAACTTGGTGGAGCATCGACATACTGACGCTCTCTTAACATTTGATGTATTTTCGCCAGCTTTTGATGCGGAACAGCGGCCATTAAATGATGTTCAATATGATAGTTCACATGAATCGGTGCCACAAAAGCCCGTGCCAGATAACCTGCGCGGGTTGTACGGGTATTGCTGAGGGCAGAATAACTGGTTTCCAGACCCGCATGTTCAGCCATTGCGCGAATACGGATAAATAAAGGGAATGGTGTGATATAAGCCAAAGGCCATAGCAAATACAGCTTAGGATGGCCACTGGCCCAAAACACAGAGAAAATCGTGGCATTCGCGAGCAGCATACCGGAACTGTTTTTCAGCAGATTTTTGGCCAAATCTACCTTGCTACGATCGCCACGTGGAATAGGTTTGGGATCGTTCGACACACTCCATTCCAGAAGCTCCAAATCCATCAATACCCGACCTGCCAGAAATTTAAGTCCAGATTGCCCGTTTAAGTCGCGAAAGAATTTTCGGAATAATGAGCTTTGAGTAATGGGGAAGTTTTTCACCAGGCCTAAATCTGGGTCGTCTGGTTGAGAGGTTTTAGCATGATGTTTCAAGTGATAAGGACGATATTTGCTGACCTCATTCCAGATTGGGCGTGCACACAGCCAATCGGTCAAATGTGTATTTAGCCATTTGGTTTTAAACAGGCTATGGTGTGAGGCATCGTGCATCAAAATCGCCATGGCCAGCTGACGACCTGCCAAAATCGCCAATGCCACTGCACACATTAAAAATTTTCCCCAAATGGGCAAATATTCCCAGCTATAGGCCAATGTACCGAAGGTCATCACAATCACAGCCCAAGTTGAAGCTACAGACCAAGCACCATGTAAGTCAGAAGTCGTGGTGAGTTCTTTAATTTCTTCGCGGCTAAAAAGTTCGGTGACACTGAGCTTAGTGTTCATTGTTTTGCCTATAGCGTTCTTATCATTACTTTCAATATATTTGTCCTAAATATTACAGTCAATTTATTTTTGTGAATAAATATGAAATAAATTATACACCCTGATTGTTAAAATATTGTTGCCATAAAAATTGCCCCTGTTTTTCTATTTTACGAACCGCCAGCTCAAATTGTTGCCGAGCTTCGGCATCTATCCATTCTGCAGGAAGTAGGGGATCGGCACGTAAACTAAATAAGGCAGATTTACCAAGATAGAAGGCAGTTTTTGCTGCATCAGGTAAAGATAAGCTTTGAGAGTGATCAAACCATTGATGAATGTCTTGATTCACTTCCAGATAAGTCTGATGTAGAGCCTGAACATCCCAAAGTGCACGGACATCTATTTCCTGATCTATCTCACTGACTTGAAAAAAACGTGCATCTGGATCTAATCCAAACTGGATTGCAGCCGTTTTTAATTCGGTTAAGCTCAGCATTAAGTTGTCTGGACGAATAAAAACATTCTGCTCCATTTCCTGAAAGCCATAATAACCTAGTGCTTTTTCCCGTTTGGATAATGCAGTGCGGTCTACACGTCCCAAAGCACCGGTATAAACCAGTACATATTTTCCATTCCACGCGGTCGCCATTTGCATATTGGGATGCTTATTTAAACTGATAAAAGAAGTATCAAATTTTTTTTCTAGCAATTGATACACGCCGCGCTCTACAGCTTGAATGATATTTTCCTGATTCAATCGGGCTACAGCAACTCGCAAACTATTGTGAGAAATGCTTAATAAGTCTGCTGCACATAGCATCTGTTTAATGCTGGTAGTAGAATTTTGAGACGCATATAACAAGTCTAAAACCAGATGACGGGCATTCAATTTATAAGTCATGAAACGATATCGTAATTAAAGGAATTGAAAGTTTTGAAGTTTTTTTACAATAGCACTTTGTTGTGAATAACCCAAAAAATGTCAGGGTGAAAGAGGATGAATAAGTGATTTGAGATATGCTTTTTATTAATGAATTTTTTTAAACACAATAAAAAAGCCCTTATCTTTCGATAAGGGCTTTTCGTATTCTGGAGCGGGAAAGGAGACTCGAACTCCCGACCCCAACCTTGGCAAGGTTATGCTCTACCAACTGAGCTATTCCCGCAATGAGATGAATTATAGAGAATTCCACAGCAGTGTCAACTCTCTATAAATCTGTTTGATTAATTAATCAGCACGGCGCCAAACCGTACCTTGACGGGTATCTTCAAGAACAACACCTTGATCAAGTAAAGATTGGCGGATTTCATCCGCACGCGAAAATTCTTTGGCTTTTTTGGCATCTTGACGCTGTTGAATTAAACCTTCAATTTGTTCAGGTGATAATCCTAGGGCTTCCTGACCAATATCAGATTTGAGAAATTCATCTGCATCTTGTTGTACCAGACCGAGAATATTGGTCAGATGGCGTAAAGTTGCGTAGTAGATTGCTGCCTGTTCCGCATTTTCTTCTTTCACGGCACGATTCAGTTCTTTGTTAATTTCAAACAACACTGCAATCGCTTCAGGTGTATTGAAATCATCACGCATGGCAGCATTAAAACGTTCAACCAAAGCATCATCCAAGGTTTCCACCAGATGGTCGCCATAAACCGCCTGATAGGTTTTAAATGAATGGTAGAAACGAGACAAAGTATTTTTCGCTTCTTTTAAGGCAACATCCGAATAGTTCACCGGACTGCGATAGTGTGAAGACACAATAAAGTAACGCACTACTTCAGGATGGAACTTTTCGATCACGTCGCGAATGGTGAAGAAATTGCCTAAAGATTTCGACATTTTCTCGCCATCGACATTAATGAATCCGGCATGCATCCAGTAATTCACATATTGTTCACCGGTTGCTGCTTCAGATTGTGCAATCTCATTTTCATGATGCGGGAAGGTCAAATCGGCACCGCCGCCATGAATGTCGAAATGATTGCCCAAGCAGCAGGTCGACATCGCTGAACATTCAATATGCCAACCCGGGCGGCCATTGCCCCAAGGTGAAGGCCATGCAGGTTCATTTTCTTTGGCGTGTTTCCAGAGGACAAAGTCAAATGGATGTTTCTTTTGAACTTCGACATCAACACGTTCAGAAGCCCCAGCTTGCATATCTTCTAACTTGCGACCAGAAAGACGGCCATATTTGGCAAATTTCTCGACTTCAAAATAGACATCGCCATTATTAGATGGATATGCCGTGCCTTTGTCGACCAGATTGCCAATCATATCTTGCATTTGGTCAATATAGTCTGTGGCTTTAGGCGCAGTATCAGGCGGGAGACAGCCTAGTTTGGCAAAGTCTTCATTCATCGCATCAATAAAGCGGCCGGTCAACTCAGAGATACTTTCGCCATTTTCATTGGCACGTTTAATAATTTTGTCATCAATATCGGTAATATTGCGCACGTATTTGACTTTCCAGCCTTGGCTGCGCAGGAAACGGATAATATAGTCAAATGCAACCACTGTACGTGCGTGTCCAATGTGACAGTAGTCATAGACGGTCATACCACAGACATACAAATCAATTTGACCTTCAACACGAGGTACGAATTCTACTTTTTTGCGTTGCTCTGAGTTATATAGAACAAATGGTTGCATAGCTGTTCAAAAGACTTCAAATAAAAGGATGAATCATCTTAACCTAAGCATAATTATTCATAAAGACAAAAGCGTAAAAAGCCTCAGATATTTAGCATAGTTAGGCAGAGATACTGATTGATAAAAAGGTGATTCTTGGACGGAAGTCAGAATATTGAGCTCACCTTTGCAGAACTAGTGTTTGCCAGGGAGATTAGGTGGTATTGGGGTGAGTATGATCTCATTTGAACCCAGCTTATTAAGGAGAGAGTAGGCGTGTGTCGATAGAAAATAAAAAACAAGCATATTTTACAGCGTCAAAAATGAAGTAAATATAGAGGTGGAGATACCAGACTGCGTAAGTCACATACAATCAAGATATATTAAAAATCTGTCGAATCTTCTACATTTAGAAAGCTTGCAATTGCATAGCTATGCTAAAATTGCGAAAATTGTGCCCATCAAATGAGAGTTTTTCTCTGTCCTTAACGTAGGTAAGCAGGCTTTGAATTCACAAAAAACAGCGAATCAACTCGATTTTCAGAAAGTCGCACTTGAAACACTGCGCATCGAAGAAAATGCATTACAGATTTTAGCCACACAGATTGATGGCCGTTTTAGCCGGGCCTGTGAAGTTATTCTACAGTGTACTGGCCGTCTGGTAATTACCGGAATGGGCAAATCAGGTCATATTGGCCGTAAAATGGCGGCGACCTTTGCTTCGACCGGAACACCCTCATTCTTTATGCATCCGGGTGAAGCCGGTCATGGCGACTTGGGAATGCTGGTCGCGGGTGATGTGCTGATTGCGATTTCAAACTCAGGCAAGAGTGATGAGATCATGATGCTGATGCCACTCATCAAACATCTTGAAATTCCTTTAATTACTATTAGCGGCGATGAGCGTGGCCCAATGCCACAAAATGCCGATGTGGCTTTGACTCTGGGCAATATTCAGGAAGCCTGTCCGCTCGGGTTGGCACCCACCTCATCAACGACTGCCACCTTGGCCTTAGGCGATGCTTTGGCGGTGGCGTTACTGGATGCGCGTGGTTTTACTTCAGATGATTTCGCCCGCTCGCATCCCGCCGGAGCTTTGGGCAAGCGTCTGTTATTACATGTAAAACATCTGATGCGTACGGGTGATGATTTACCTAAAGTTTCACCAGATACCGCCATGAACAAAGTATTGTATGAAATTTCCAACAAACGTCTGGGATTGACCACGGTCGTAGATGCAAATGATGTCTTGCTGGGGATTTTTACCGATGGTGACTTGCGTCGTTTAATTGATAAACAGCAAGGTTTTGATGTCAATCTGGCGATTCAGGACGTGATGACCAAGAATCCGCTTACGATTTCTCAGGAAGCACGTGCAGTCGTGGCGCTGGAACGTATGAATGAACGTAAAATCAACCAGTTTGTAGTGGTTGATGAGGCCAATAAAGTGATTGGTGTGATTAGTATGCATGACCTGATTCAGGCTGGGGTAAATTAATAAATGGCATCTTATGTATTATTAGAGCAGGCACGTCATATTGCAGCATTAGTGCTTGATGTAGATGGTATTTTAAGTGATGGCTTTGTAACGCTGACCAATACTGGTGATGAAATCAAATCATTCGATATCCGCGATGGTCTGGGTATGAAACTGGTTCAGCAGGCTGGAATCAAGGTGATTATTATCACTGGCCGTAAAAGTAATATTGTCGAAAAACGGATGTCGGATCTGGGTGTGGATCTGGTCTATCAGGGCCGTGAAGATAAAGGCACAGCACTATGTGAAGCATGTGCACAGCTCAATATCGACCCTGAAGATTGCTTATATATGGGCGATGACTGGCCTGATTTATCTGCTTTTGCCATTGCTGGCATGAAAGTGACCGTACCGAATGGTCATGTCGAAGTTCGTCGCCGTGCAGACCTGGTGACTCAGGCGCTAGGTGGCCGTGGTGCAGTACGTGAAATCTGCGATATGCTGCTGATGTCCAAAGGCGTATACCAAGAGTTACTTGAAAAATATACTCGTGCGCCTTATTAATAAGTCATATCTTTTGGATTAAGTACACCGCTTATGGATACTAAAGTTTTATATATTACGGCTGTGATGATTGCCGCAATAAGTGGTGGTTATTATTATTACAGTGGCAAGGGCAATAAGCTGCAGACGGACTCCGCGCGCAGCATGACCTATTCCGCTCAAGATATTAACTTAACCCAGACAGATGAATCAGGTATGTTATCGGTTCGCGCCCAAGTGGATCGACTTGAGCAGAACCTACAGCAACAGACCTCCAAGCTGGAAAATCTGCAAGCTTCGACCTATGACAATGCTCAAGTCGATGCGACTTTCTCTGCCAAAATGGCGCATGGCTATGATGACAATACAAAAGTTGTACTCTCTCAAGAAGTGCTTGCCACCAAAATCATGCAAAATGGACAGTTAGAGTTCCGTACTGAGGAGCTGACGGCTTTTCCAAAAACACGTGAAATTGAAACTGATAAAGCGGTGATCGTGGAGTCTCCACAGGCTGAATTTATCAGCCAGGGTCTTAAAGCCAATCTTAATGATGGTCAATACGAATTCTTTAATATTCGAGGAAAGTATGAACCAAATTCCTAAAGTCAAAATGATGCACACTTTCCTGAAGCGCACTGCGCTGGCGACTGTGATTGGACTTGCTTCAATCGCGGCCTTTGCCTTGCCATCTGACCGTAACCAGCCGATCACTTTACTGGCGGATCGCGCGACTTTTAATGAGCGTACTGGGGTGACGACCTATTCTGGCAATGTCATCATTGAACAGGGCACCATGAAGCTACAAGCCAATTCAATTGTGGCCAATCTGAACAATAAGCGCCAGATTAGCCTGATCACGGCTACCGGTAGCCCGACACAGTTCCAGCAAAAAGTAGATGCCTCCAAAGGTCTGACCAAAGGTCAGGCTCAGAAAATTGTCTACAATGCTGAAACCGGAATTATTACCCTGTCTGGTAATGCCTTATTGCAGCAGGATGGGGCCAGTATTCGTGGTGCGACTTTAAAATATAGTATGAATAAAGGTGATGTTGAAGCGATTGGTACACCGAATAAAACCGGTTCAGCTGAAGGTCGCGTAAAAATTGTGATTCCACCATCAGCTTCACAATCCTTTCCAGGAGCACGTGATTAATGGAACAATCGCAGCAAGTTCAAACCTTAACCATTAAGCATCTGGCGAAAAATTATAATAAGCGCTGGGTGGTGAAAGATGTGTCTTTTAGTATGGAAAGTGGCCAGATTGTCGGATTGCTCGGACCTAATGGTGCAGGTAAAACCACCAGCTTCTATATGGTCGTCGGTCTGGTACGTATGGATAAAGGTGAAATCTATCTGGATGATCTGGATCTTTCTGATCTGGCCATGCATGAACGGGCGCGTAAGGGAATTGGTTATTTGCCGCAGGAAGCTTCGATTTTCCGAAAACTGACGATTTCAGAAAATATTATGGCGATTCTGGAAACCCGTAAAGATATGACCAAGGCACAACGTCAGCAACGTCTGGCGGAGCTACTGGCAGACTTTAAAATCACCCATATCAAAGATTCCTTGGGTATGAGTGTATCCGGTGGGGAGCGACGTCGTGCCGAGATTGCGCGTGCACTCGCGGCTGATCCAAAATTTATGCTACTCGATGAACCTTTTGCCGGTGTCGATCCGATTTCGGTCGGAGATATTAAGGATATTATTACGACCTTGAAAGATCGCGGAATTGGGGTACTGATTACCGATCATAACGTGCGTGAAACGCTGGCGATTTGTGAGCATGCCTATATTGTCAGTGAAGGCGCATTGCTTGCTGAAGGCACACCAGAAGAAATTCTGGCAAATGAGACTGTGAGAAAAGTTTATCTGGGTGATGATTTCACAGTGTAAATTATCTTACTTGATCTAAAGAACCTGCATCAGACGCCAGTTGTGGGATGCAGGTTTTTTTGATCAAATCAAAGTGAAAAAGATTTCTTTTAAAGTGATTTGATCTATTGTTAGGCTAAAACAAGAAAACATTACATAATTATGCGATTTAGAGCAGAACACTTTTAAAGAAATCAGGGGAAAACAGAATGAAAAAGAAGGAGATTAATTCTTCTTTTGCCTTTATCTGTGTCTTTGGGTCATGCAGAAAGCTCACCCCATTATTTTGCCAATCTCAAAAATGGTTTGGGTCAACTGATTGCACCCAAACCACACGGTCCGCACATACCATTGATATCACGTCGTTCGGTCATTATGCATTAGATACATCAAAAGAAGCTGAGCTGCCACAGATTACTCGTTCACAGTCAGGACAGCCAACTTTAAATCCTACGATCACAGCTGGTATTCCACAAAAAATGAATCTGGTGAGAGCCGTACACCGCGCAGTGCAGCGATGTCCTGAAATCCCCTAGAGTATTTCGACATTATCTGCGCAGGCCGCGAATATTGATATAGTGAGATCGGGTTATTATCCGTAGTTATCCGGTAGGATCGGAACGGGTGACCTCACTTCCGGTGAACGTAGACGACAAATGGTTTCTTTGAATGCCACCCAGATGCTGTATGACTTTGGCAAAATTAAAACCAATGTCAGTGTAGAAGAGGCCCGCTTGGCAGCAGATTCAGGGTATTGGATGGATTGTAGAAATTGCCAATTTACGTGCCCGTGCCGGGATCAGCAGTCAGGCTGACCCGATTCAGGCGCAGTCCAATCTGGAAGCAGCGCAATCGAATCTGACTGTACAGCGGACTCAATTAAGACAATATCCACAACGCTTGTGTACCTTGCTAGGATTTGATGTATCCACTGTTGAATGGGATTCCTTATCCGACCATCAGTCTCAAAGGCAGTCTAAGTCGGGCGATGAATGGGCGGAATCCAAATAATAATGAAGATGATGGCTTCTGTAATTCAGTCATGACTGAAGTGAGCAGTAATTTGTATCGGGGTGGTGCAACACGTTCACAGCCCCGTGCCGTAAGCTATGCTGAAGAAGCTGCACGCGCACAGGTTAATACGGTCTATCTGGATGTGCTGGATCAGGTGCGCTTGATCCGCGAGCAAATTGAAAATAAACAAAAGCAAATGGGGGTTTTATCCCAACGCCGAGCAACCACGGTACGCACCAAAGAGCTGTATCAAGAACAATATAAATTGGGTACCCGAACCGTGGTGGATTTGCTGAATGCAGAGCAAGCCATTCATAGTGCCGGGCAGGAAATTGAATCGGCTCGCTATGATATTTATTCGGCGATCGTACAGTATATTCAGGTCACGGGCCGTACACGGGATATTTACGCGCTTAACAGTATTTCTATTCAGGGGTTTGAAGTTCAGCCATGAGTACTACAATAATAAATTATCAACCTTGGCTTCAGGCAGTTTTAAATATTGCCCGGCATTACCGGATCGAACCTTCTGAGGAGCGGATTCGCCTGCAACTGGACTGGAACCAGCATCATGACATCGATGATATGCTCAAGATTGTCAGTCGTCAGATGGGTTTAAATGTCCGTAAAAATAAATTTGAGCGCAGCCTGCTGAATCCATGGCGTTTACCTTTACTGGTTGAATTCGATAGTGGTGATGTGGGCGTGATTGAACGCATCGATACACAGGGCAATGTCAGCATACAGTTCAGTGGTGATGAAGGTTTATCTCAAAGTTTCACGATTGAACAGTTAGAGACTGGCATAAAGCATCTTTATGTCCTGCGTCCTGAATCTTCAGTGCCAGATGCGCGGGTGGATGAATATATCAAACCCTTTGAGAAAAACTGGTTCTGGTCAATTGTCCTGAATGACTGGAAGCGTTATATCGATGTGATGTTTGCATCTTTAATTGCCAATATTCTGGCATTGGCTACGATAGTTTTCTCGATGAATGTCTATGACCGTGTCATTCCATCGCAATCCATTCCGACGTTATGGGTGTTGGCAGGTGGTGTGCTGATCGCCGCGATTTTTGAGTTTGTTTTACGTGTCTCGCGGATCTATTTGTCAGATATTATTGGTAAACGCGCGGATTTAAAAATTTCTGACCGGGTATTTGGCCATTCCTTACGCATCAAAAATAGTGAACGTTCCAAATCGACTGGTACCTTTATCTCGCAGATTCGGGAACTGGAAGGGGTACGCGAACTGGTCACTTCAACCACAGTGACTGCGATTGCCGACCTGCCATTTTTCTTCCTGTTCTTAGGGATTTTCTGGGTGATTGGCGGCAACCTGTTCTGGGTGATGCTGCTGGTGGTGCCACTGATGATTCTGCCTGGCATTCTGGCGCAGAAAAAACTGGCAGAACTGGCTCAGCTGGGCATGCGTGAATCTGCCATCCGTAATGCCTTGCTGGTAGAAGCCGTGCAAGGGATTGAAGATATCAAGCTGCTCAGAGCTGAAACACGCTTCCAGAATCAGTGGAACCATATGAATGAAGTTTCAGCCGATGTCAGCATGCAGCAACGTAAGATTGTGGGTTTGATGACGGCCTGGACCCAAAAAATCCAAGGCTTGACCTTTGCCATTGTGGTATTGGTCGGTGCTTTTGCGGTGATGGACGGCGAGATGACCACAGGTGCATTGGTGGCCTGTTCGATTCTGTCTTCACGAATGCTGGCACCCATTTCACAAATTACTGGCGTGTTGGGTCGTCTGCAACAGGCCAAAGTGGCCAAAGCCGGTCTGGATGAGTTGATGAAAAAATCGGTCGATCAGCCGGATTATTCTCATCTGATTCATCGCCCAGCTCTGGATGGCCATTATGAACTCAGTGGTGTGGTATTCAAATATGGCGAAGATGATCCAAAACCAAGCCTGATGATTCCAAAGCTTGAGATCAAACCGGGTGAAAAGATTGCGATTCTGGGCCGTAACGGTGCCGGGAAATCAACCTTGTTGCAGCTCTTGTCTGGTATGCAGACGCCGTTACAGGGCAAGGTCAAACTGGATGGTATTGATTTAACCCTGATTGATCCTTCAGATGTACGTCGTGATATGGGCTTGCTGAACCAGAATTCGCAGCTATTTTATGGTTCGATTCGTGAAAATCTCAGCTTGGGTGCGCCCTTGGCCACCGATCAGCAAATTCTGGAAGCGCTGCAAATCACCGGTGCATTCGCTTTTGTGCAGGAGAAAAAAGAAGGTCTGGATCATATCATTCTGGAAGGTGGTGTTGGTTTTTCTGGCGGTCAGCGTCAGGCGCTGTTGTTAACACGGTTATTGATCCGTCAACCGAAAATTCTACTGCTAGATGAACCTACTGCTGCGATTGATGATGTGTCAGAAAAGCAGTTGATTGATCATCTTAAAAGTTATTTGAGCCATCGTACCATGGTGGTTGCGACGCATCGCCGTGCGGTACTGGAGCTGGTGGATCGTATTATTGTGGTGAATGATGGGAAAATTGTCATGGATGGTCCACGAGATCAGATCCTGAATCAGTCACAGGGTGGCAATAAGCGGGTTGTTGGAGCAAGTGCATGAGTGAACTCAAAGAACTAAAACGTTCAAGCAAAGTCAGCTTTCAGGAACCACCTTTACCTAAATCGAGTGTCATTATCTGGATTGTCGGCATTGGTTTATTGGTATTGCTGATCTGGGCCTGGTTATTTAGCCTGGAAGAAGTCTCTACCGGTACGGGTAAAGTGATTCCATCTTCTAAAGAGCAGGTGGTTCAGTCTTTAGAAGGCGGTATTTTGACCACGCTCAATGTTAGAGAAGGTGAAATTGTAGAGCGCGGCCAAGTATTGGCTCAGCTCGACCCGACCCGTTTTGAATCCAATGTCGGTGAATCTGAATCCTTACTGATTTCATCACGTGCGACCTCAGCTCGCTTACGCGCGGAAGTGAGCGGTACGCCATTGGTATTTCCCGAAGAAGTCTTGAAATATCCAAAACTGGTGAAAGAAGAAACGGCACTGTATCAGTCACGTCGTGCCAATCTGGAGGAATCCGTGGCCGGTCTAGAACAGGCCTTGGTACTGGTACAGCAAGAGCTGGAAATGACAGCACCACTGGTGGCCAAAGGGGCAGCCAGTGAGGTTGAAGTACTACGCTTAAAACGTGAAGCCAACGACCTGCGTAATCAAATGAATGATATTCGTAATCAATATTATGTGAGTGCGCGGGAAGAGCTGTCCAAAGCCAATACCGATGTGGAAACTCAGCAACAGGTGGTACGCGGCAAGTCAGATACGTTGAGCCGGACTATTTTTAAATCACCGGTACGCGGTATCGTAAAAGAAATTGATGTGATGACCTTGGGCGGCGTGATTCCACAAAATGGCAAGTTGATGACCATCGTGCCACTCGACGAAAAACTACTGGTTGAAGCGCGGATTTCACCACGTGATATTGCCTTTATTCGTCCAGATCAGGAGGCACTGGTTAAAATTACAGCCTATGATTATTCAATCTATGGTGGGTTAAATGGTAAAGTTGCGATGATTTCACCAGACACCATCCGTGATGAAGTCAAGCAGGATCAGTTCTATTACCGGGTCTATATCCGCACGGACAGTGACAAACTGAATAATAATGCGGGTCAGGAGTTTAATATCACCCCAGGTATGGTGGCCACGGTAGACATTCGCACCGGTTCAAAAACTGTCATGGATTATCTGATCAAGCCATTCAACAAGGCCAAAGAAGCGTTGCGGGAACGCTAATCCTTTCAGGCCATTGAGTCAAACAATCGAGTCAAATCAGGCCTCTCCATGGAGAGGCTTTTTATTTGTTGAAGTAAAGCAGGTATACTGCCAGGGTTCGATTTTAAAGCCCGAAGTTATGCCATATACGCTTGCCAGCCTGGTCAGTTTTGAGGAAGACATCAAAAAAAGCCGATTTCAGGCATTTGCGACCCCTGTAGAAAATGAACAGCAGGTCAAAGATTTTCTGGACGCTTATCGTGATCCAAGTACCACGCATCAATGCTGGGCCTGGAAAATTGGCCATCAGGTGCGCTTTAATGATGATGGTGAACCTTCAGGCACTGCGGGGCGCCCGATTCTCGCCACCATTGAAGGTAATGAACTGAGCAATGTACTGGTGCTGGTCAATCGCTGGTATGGCGGGATTAAACTCGGCACCGGAGGTTTGGTTCGTGCCTATGGCGGCTGCGCTGGACAATGCTTGCTGCTGGCAGACAAAATTGAACTGATTGAAAAGAAAAAAGTGCAATTTTTCTGTCAGTTTAATGAATGGGCCATTTTTCAGTATGAACTGAATCAGCAGCAAATCGATTATCAGGAAGACTATAGTGCCGAAGGCGTTCAGGTTCAGGCACAGTTGCAGAAGCATCAGATTGAAGCTTTTGCTTTAAAAATTCAGGATGTGACTCGTGGCCGTGAACAGCTCAAAATCATAGAAGAAGCGACAGATGACTGAAGCAGATCCATTACTGAAATATCGTGAGCAGCATAAACATCGCCTGAACTATATGCCTTGGCTATACTGGTCCTTAAAGCCGAAAAACCGTGGCTGGGCAGAAGCTTGGCAAAAAGAATATCAGGCTTATCTGATGGAAATGGAAACCGTCGAGATTGGTGAAAACTGTTTTATTTCACCACTGGCACATATTTTTGCGGAACCGGGACGCAAGATCGTCATTGGCGATAATACCTTTATCGCCGCAGATTGCACCCTGCATGGCCCACTGGACATTGGCAATGAAGTGGCGATCAATCATCACTGTATTCTGGATGGTGGCCGGCTGGGGATTAAACTGCATGATCAGGTGCGTATCGCAGCGTATTGTCATCTGTATGCATTTGATCACGGTATGCAGCTAGAACAGCCAATTTATCAGCAAGCGGTACGCTCACAAGGCATCGAAATTGGCCGGGATGTCTGGCTCGGCTCACATGTCGGTATTAAAGATGGCGTTAAAATCGCAGATCAGGCCATTGTCGGAATGGACAGTATGGTCACCAAAGATGTCGAAGCACGGGCTATCGTTGCTGGGAATCCTGCAAGCTTTATTCGATACCGCAAATAAAGCTTTACACTCAGTAGATCTCTTTCATCAATCAAAAAATGATGGTTCTATTGATATTTAAATCCACGAGATATTAAAAGCCCTTTCTCTCTTTCGGATGAGAAGCAGTGCGTCGCAAGGGCATGAGCGGATTTTATAAAGACCTCTTCCTTGTGCAACAGTATTGCTGACTTCCTAACAGCAAGAGGGAATTTCGCTGATATGAATTAGAAAATGATTTTAAAAGCATTTTAATGATCTGAATTTAAGTGTTTGGCCTAATGGCTGAATTATTCTTCTAATTATCGGTCAATCACATAAAAGTTAACATATTTCAATTCAAGCCTTACAGATTTTGCTGCACATTTTATAAAGCTTATGCTAAGTTAAAAATAACAAAGAAATTTTTATCATAAATAGAGAGGCTAAACATGAAACGTGTCATCGCCTGCATCGACTCTTCACCATGTATAAACGCGCTGGCAGACGCGGCTGCATGGATTGCCAAACAGACTGGACGTGAACTGGTTTTGTTACAGGTCTTGGATTATTACCCGGCCAGTTATCATCTGGGCGAGATCAGTGGGGTAATCGGGTTTGAAAGCAATGCCATGTTGCTGAAGGAATTGGCCGAGCTTGAACAAAAACAAAGCGAAATTGCCTTGGATTATAGCAATAATCTGCTGCAACATATTTCCGAGCGGATTTTAGCCGAACATGGTATTCAAACCACACATATTCAGGAAAAAGGGGATTTTCTGGAGCAAAGTTTCCAGATTCTTGAGCCGGATGATATCGCATTAATTGGATTGCTCGGTGAGCGCTCAGCTGAAAAGAATAAACCGATCGGCACCAATGTCGAGAATTTTATTCGTGGTGCCAATTGTACGGTCATGACCGTTGGGGAGCAGTTTAAACCGCCAACACGATTTATTTTTGCCTATGAATATTCTCCAACCTGTATCAAAATGATGAGACGGATTGCGGAAAGTGATCTGCTGCGTTTATTACAATGTCACCTGTTATATATTGGCGATCATGCCGAAATTTTAACTGAGCCGCTGCAATATCTGACTCAAGCGGGTCTAGATGTAGTGCCGCAATATCGCTATGGCGATGTCGCCGAGAATATTTTGACCTATCAACAGGAGATGGGTATTCAACTGATTGTTCTGGGCGCATTTAGTCACAGCAAAATCCATCAGTTTTTCCTCGGTAGTATTGCCACCACAATTTTCCGTAATTCCAAGGTGCCTTTACTGGTCGCAAAGTGAGGATTGCCTAAAAAGCAAACAAAATTAAAATTTAAACGTAAATTGTTACAGCTTGATTTAAAAATGATCAGAGTTATCCTCATATGTTGTGGATAACTCTGTGGTTAATGTTTTTAAGTTAATGTTATATATGGTAAATATGGCACTGGGTGATTTTTGTTCTTCTGGTTTTATTTGACAATCGCGAGTGCAAAACCATCATGTCCTTTACTGCCTACAGTCTGTAAAGCGGTACAAGACAATATACGTGGATGATTTTGCAGCGCTTTAAACATGGCACGGATGCCTTCAATACTTGGCTTATGATTGTCCGGATTGATAATCTCGCCTGCACGGATTACATTGTCCAGAAAAATAAGTGTACCTGAATGCGACAGGTTTAAACTGAGTTCCAGATATTCCGGATAACTCTGTTTGTCTGCATCAATGAAGATAAAATCAAAAGCCTCGGTCTCTGCGGGTAGAGCTTTGAGTACATCTGCTGCACGACCACATTTCAGTTCAACAGTTTGCTTGAGCTGGGCACGGTCAATATTTTCCTGACCCATTGCCGCGTGGGTATCACGTCCTTCAATTGTGAGGATATAGCCATCATCGGGCAAAGCACGTGCCAACCACATGGTGCTGTATGCGGCAAATGTTCCGAGTTCCAGTACACGTTTACATTGATTCATCTGGATCAGCATCTGCAACAACATGCCTTGATTTGCTGCTACAGCCAGATGATCTGGCAGACCATGCGCAGCAGTATTTTCCAGAGTCTGATTCAGGATGGGATCTTCAGGAATTAAATGTGACTCAATGTAGTTGTCAATGTCTGTCCACATGTGTTGCATAGTTTTAGCACCATCAATTGCGATGGGTGCATTTTAAACTTTTCGCGGCATAGCGCAATTTATTGTGCTATAGCTGCTGTTTTTTTAGGCTACATAAAGTCCTAAATGAACTTTGTATAGCCGTTGTCATGACTTAGTAATTACACATTGAGGAGTTTCGCCCCAGACTTGGCCCCCAGGTACGGTAACCTTGGGTATCGATGTGGATCTGACCAGAAGCATACATGCCGAGTCCCATATTCAGACTTTGACCATGTTGCGCCCAGAACTGGCACAGTTTGAACTTGGTATTTTCAATATAACTATAGTCTTGCGCTTGTGGATATTCTGGGCCAATACGAAAATCGATGGCAGAATTATACAGATGGCGTGAAGAATTGGCGCCACCGGCACACTGGTTTAAAGGCAGGTCACGATAGACGGAAGTGACTTCAAAATCAGTCAGGACATTGGCGGCTACTAAATATTTAAATACACGCAAGGTTGGAACCTGATTGGCCCATAATTCACGGCTTGGAATCATGTACTGTGAACGACCACATTTGGCCCAGTCTCGCGCGGTGCGCATTAATTCAAAACTGGGAATAATATTACCTACGCCATTGCGTTCCAGAAACACTTCGTACTCACGTACACGTGATAAATTATCCAGCGCAGAGACCCAGTGGGTATACAGATAAGGTACAGTTTTGGGTTGGACTTTGCGGTCGTATTGAACACGTTCTTGGGGAATATAAATCCGCTTTCCATCGGGCACGGTCTGTCCCGGTGGTTTTGTGGTCGTGGTACAACCCACAAAAACGAGAGGGATTACACACAGACTCAATAATCCCTTTGCAAAATTCTTCATTTATAGAAATCAGATATTTATAAATAGCGCCATTTTAGACTAAATATACGGAGAAATTTGGAGAATATTGCAATAAAATGTGTGGATTGAGTATAAAAAAGATCAGCATGTGCTGATCTTTTTTAACTGAAATTAATTACTTTTCAAGATATTGTAATTTGTCAGCTTTACCATTCCATTCTTCACGATCTGCTGGCTGGTCACCAATTTGTGTGATATTTGGCCATTTTTGCGACAGGTCAGCATTCAATTCAATAAATACTTCTTGGCCTTCTGGTAATTCATCTTCAGAGAAAATTGCATTCGCCGGACATTCAGGTTCGCATAAGGCACAATCGATGCACTCATCCGGGTTAATCACCAGGAAGTTAGGACCTTCATAGAAACAGTCTACAGGGCAAACTTCAACACAGTCTTGATATTTACATTTAATACAATTTTCAGTGACAACGAAGGTCATGGCGACAGCTACCTAAAAAATATGGTTCTATTTACGAATACTGTATTTTAGGCAAAAACAGGGGGAACTAACAATTCCTTTTATTGATATTTGTTATATATAGGGCTGTTAAATTTGAAAAAAGCCGGAATAGGGCTAAATTCAAGTATAAATCAGTGATAGACCCCATAGGGGATGAGGTCTATGGCTCAGAGAATTACCCCGGCTGTTTGAGTAAATCTTTTAGTGCATATAATTGTGCTAAGGCTTCGCGTGGACTCAGGTTGTCTACATCGATGTCCTCAAGTAATTCGAGAGCTGGAGATTCTTTCTCAATTTCGACAATACGTTCCACTGGCTCTACAATTTCCGGCAGTGCAAATAGATCATGTTGTAGACTCTTTGGTTTGACCAGTTGTTGCTTTTCCAGAATCTTTAAGCGGTTTTGTGCTTCTTTAATGACTGATGCCGGAATACCGGCAAGTTTCGCCACCTGTAAGCCATGACTCTGGCTGGCAGGGCCATGTTGTACCTTATGTAACAAAATCAGATTGCCATTCAGTTCTTTAGCCGTGACATGATAGTTGTCGATGCCGCTTTCTTTATCGAGTTCGGTCAGCTCAAAATAATGGGTTGCGAATAGACACAGGCATTGAATGCGTTTGCTCAGATCCAGCACACAGGCCCAGGCCAGAGACAGGCCATCATAGGTACTGGTGCCACGACCGACTTCATCCATCAGTACCAGCGACTGACTGGTGGCATGATGCAGAATTTGCGAAGTCTCGGTCATTTCCACCATAAAGGTCGATTTGCCAGTTGATAAATCATCGGCAGAACCAATACGGGTGAAAACCCGGTCAATAGGCCCTAAAGTCGCAGCTTGTGCAGGAACATAAGCCCCGCAATACGCCAGCAAGACGATCAATGCGGTCTGGCGCATAAAGGTCGATTTACCGCCCATATTTGGGCCGGTAATAATCGCCATGCGATGGGAAAAGTCCAGTCGCGTATCGTTCGGTGTAAAAGCAGTTTTGCTTAAAGCTTCCACCACCGGATGACGGCCAGCAGTGATACTTACACCGACTTCAGGGCTGAATTTTGGACGTGACCAGTTGCGTAAACGTGCCTGATGGGCAAAGTTTGCCACCAGATCAATCTGGGCAATGGCACTGCTCATCATCTGTAAATTGCCGATATCCTGACGTAATTCATCCAGCAGCATTTCAAACAGCATTTTTTCACGCGCCAGAGCACGGGATTCACTGGATAAAACCTTATCTTCAAATGCTTTCAGTTCAGGTGTGATATAGCGTTCAGCATTTTTCAGAGTCTGACGGCGGATATAGTGCTCGGGTGCCTGTTCGGCCTGAGCACGTGAGAGTTCAATATAATAACCACTCACTCGGTTATAACCAATTTTCAGTCCCGGAATTCCGCTGGCTTCACGTTCTTTAATTTCCAGATCAATCAGGAACTGGCTGGCGTGATCACGAATCTGACGTAATTCATCCAGTTCACTATCAAAGCCTTCGGCAATCACATTCCCATCACGCAGCAATACCGGCGGATTTTCTACGATGGCAGACATCAAGCGTTGATGCAGGCCATGGAAATCTCCGAGTTCTTCATTGAGCTGGACTAATAGCTCAGACTGTTGTTGACTGACAATCGGCTGTAGGGCATGGCGTAAAAATGGAATTTGTGCACAGGCCTGACGTAGTTGTACCAGATCCCGCGGTCGGGCACTGCCCAAAGCAATTCGGCTCAGAACACGTTCAATATCGCTAATTTCCTTAAGCACCAAACGTACAGGTGCTTCATGGAAACCTTGTAGCAGGGCCTGGATGGCATCCAGACGTTCATCCAGCAAGGCAGTGTCACGCAAAGGCTGCATCAGGGTGCGACTCAGCAAGCGTCCACCCATAGCCGTCTGGCAATCATTAATTAACTGGAACAATGAAGTACCATGCTCAAATAAAGGTTCAATCAGTTCCAGATTGCGACGCGTCACTGGATCTAGGGCGATAAAGTCGGAACTCTGTTCTAGCTGAATCGAACGAATATGTGGTAAAGCGGTTTTCTGGGTTTCTTTGGCATAGTGAATCAGTGCCGCAGCGGCAGCTTTTGCCAACGGCAAATGATCAATCCCGAAACCGGAAAGTGTGCTGACGGCAAACTGGTCGCACAAGGTCTTTTGCGCATTGTTCAGGTTAAAGTCCACATTGGGACGCTTCGTCACGGAAATATCAAGTTGCTGCTTGAGTTGCTCGGTCAGCATCGGATCAGCGGTATTTTCATCCAGCAAAATTTCGCTTGGCATTAGGCGCGCCAGTTCAATCATGAGCTGGTTGAGATCATAATCCTGCTGCTGTACTTTAAATAGGCCGGCGCTGAGATCGAGCAGTGCAATCCCGATCTGATTTTGCTGAATACATAAAGCCACCAGATTAGAGCTTTGATGTGCACCGAGCATGGCATCATCGGTCAGGGTGCCCGGGGTGATAATCCTTACCACGCCGCGCTCCATGGGGGCCTTACCACGAGTACTTGTGCTCTCGCCCTCACCAATCTGTTCACAGATCACCACTGTTTCGCCTTTTTTGACCAGACGGGCCAGATAGCCTTCGGCTGCATGGTAAGGCACACCTGCCATCGGGATCGGCTGACCATTGGCTTTACCGCGATGGGTCAGGGTAATGCCTAAAATTTTGGCTGCCTTGTGTGCATCTTCAAAGAACAGTTCATAAAAATCACCCATACGATAAAACATCAATGAGTGTGGATGCTGCACTTTCACCGACATGTATTGCTGCATCATGGGCGTTAAGGTAGAAAGATCAGCCATAATTTCCGAACTGGTCATTAAAAATAAATCCTTTCAACAAGAGAGAAATGCAAATACTGATAAGCAGCGTATGCAAAAAAATTTAAAGCACCTCTAAACAGATCTATAAAAATATTTTATCGAGGATCTGCTCAGGAGCATAGTGAATGAGGTCGCTTATCTTAGGGTGCTTTAAATCAAGATTGAAACAAGTCTATCAAATTTAATTTTTAGAAAGAAATGAAATTCCAGATGAATGTTTAAGTCGTGCGACAGATCTGTCGGTCTGAGTTTTTATTCAGCATGATTTCCAATTTTAAAAAACAAACCACTGGATGTGAACATGCAGTGGTTGATTTAAATTAAGGGAATTGTTTATTCGGGATCATAAAGACCAAGGTCAGACAGGTGTAATCTGAGAATCCGGCGCAATTCCAGTACGGCCTCAGGGGTTTCCTGAATGGAATGGCCACCCTTGATCACTTTACTGGATACTGCACCTTGCAAATAAGCACTTTCGTAGGAAACAATGCCATCACTCATCAGCTGAGGTTCTGTAGTATCTACGGTATTACCGATGATGGAGTGAAATTTGAAGCCGGTATAGGGCTGAATGTTTTTAGTTAGCGCATTGAATTTCGAATTTTCACTCAAATCACTCGGGCCGTTTTGAATCAGGTCATGTCCCATTTCTTTGACAAATTCTTTTAATCCGATTTCGCCTTGTAAAGTATCAGCAAAGGCACCTAAAAATGCACCTGGAACCCGAATAATTTTACGCGCCAGTTTGGTATGCCAGCGATTGGCATATTCTGTGCCACGATGCGGTGTGGCCAAGAAAATCGCCCGACTAAAATTTGGAATCGGCTGCATTTGCAGGCGTGCTTGAAACAGCGGTTTATCCTTAAACTGTTCAATACGGGTATTTTGTACCAGTTTAAAAGCATCTTGGCTGATATCGGCATTGCTGACCATCAAACGGGCAATCACGCCGCCCATACTATGTCCGACCAGTACTGCATCTTTTTTAGCTGCGGCATTGTTCGCGACCTGGGCAAATCCTTGCTGAACCAGTGCATTGATTTGAAAACGGCTTTCCAGAATCGGCATGTTGGTAGAATAAAACACCTGCCAGACCTGAAAGTTTTCTCTTAGAACCGGATCACCCATAATATCGTTGGTCATACGAATCCAGGCTTCGGGGCTGCTGGCCAGACCATGGACCAATACCAGGATCTTCTTGTTCGGATTATAAGGTTCCAGCATATACAGGTGGGGCATGCTCAGACTATCATCCCGATCAATCAGGGTCAGATAGGCCAGACGCCCCAGATTGTTCTCGGCCAGCCATAAACCATAAGGTGCTGAAAAATTGGCTGCCAGAGCATATTCCTTAGAAGCGACCTTAATTTTTTCATATTTATAGGGATCATAGAGTTTCAGATGAAATTCGGAGGTCGATAAAATCTGTTCAGTACTATTGGCTGATTTAGGTACAGCGGTGATCGTGGTGGCCAGATATCGTGCTGCGTGGATATTGGGATTGATACCATTCGGATATTTGTGATTGAGTGGGTCAGTAATATATTTTTTATCTTTTTCGGATGGTTGCTGCTCCGGTAGAACCACTAAAAACTCTGAACCAAAACCGTCACGACGGGTAATTGAACGAAGCCCAGAGA
The DNA here is from genome assembly GCF_019195275.1 of Acinetobacter sp. F9. Taxonomy (NCBI): domain Bacteria; kingdom Pseudomonadati; phylum Pseudomonadota; class Gammaproteobacteria; order Moraxellales; family Moraxellaceae; genus Acinetobacter; species Acinetobacter sp. F9. Next base: position 152,572 of record NZ_CP078068.1, on the reverse strand, counting down.
AGTTCATGTTGTAGGTGGATAATAGTTGCTCAATGGGCTGGTTTTTCAGCTGCGGAAAATTTTCCAGATCAATGCTATACACACTGTTACCCACCTGAATCCGTTGGCCGGAACGCTTGGTTTCATAACGTTCAGCATAGCGTTGAATCAGATGAGCAATCGCCAGGTTATAAAAATCACGAATCTGAACCTGACGGTTGTCGAAAATACGGTCTTGCGGGGCACGCTCGGTTTTAAACAGGTAGGCATAACTATAACGAATGCTTTTATCCAGCATGCTGAGCTGCTGATCCAGACATTTCTGGATATTCTGTTTTTGCAGCTGTTGCTTTTCCTGAGATTGGGTCTTGCTCAAAACACTGGTGTTGCACTCGGCTGACTTGGCATTCTGTAAAGAATTGGCGAGATACAACTCACTTGCTGTAGAAAGTAATTGTTCATCTAAAATCTGGGGAATCTTTTTAAGATCCTTTACACATTCTTCGGGCTGGTCAATACAGATCTGGGCTTCACGCCCCGTCATGGACAACACATTTAGACTGGCTTCGCTCAGTTTGTCGCGCGTCAAAATACTGTCACGCTCATTGCTGAGTGTGACATTAAGTGCCTGTTCCTTAACACTGACCACCTGACAGCCGCTCAGCACGCTGGTGATGACTAAAGTGCACAGTATTAATCTTTTATTTATTTTTTCGTGCATAAAACCTTTCACTGAATTTAAGTTGTAAGTTTGGATAATGGTTTGTATTTTACTAATTTTTTCTCATAAAAATAGACCGCCGTAGCAGTCTATTTGTAATCAGAGAAAGAAGATAAATTTTGATTATGGCGTTTTAGGCGTTGCAGCAGCTGGAGCTTGATTTGCGGTTTGCAGAACTTGCCAAACATTCCAGCGACCTTGTTTCTCAATTTCCTGAATCAGACGGTCTGCCACTTCAGCTTCTTGCGGGTATTTCACTTTATAGTTTGCCAAGGTTTGAGCCGCATTTTTTTTCTGTTCCAGCGCAATATAATTATTGGCTGCAGCAAGATAGGCTTCCTGAACGCCAGCTTTCATGGCTTTGTCCAGATAAGGGATCGCTTCACGTTGACCGCCACCTTCGGACAGGCCAAAGCCGAACCAGAAGTTCACTTCAGGATCATCTTGGTTGATCTTAAGAATCCGTTGTGCATAGGTCAGGGATTTGGTGGTATAGACTGAACCCAGATCCAGATTACGTGCCATGACACTGGCTTTAAATGCACGTACCAGAACATCGAAAGAGGCATTTTCACGTGCAGCTAAAGTATCCAGCTGTTGAGTGACTTCACGCAGTTTGGCTTCAAAGCCACGACGTTCCTGACGATCGCTAAAACGTGGTGGATAATGACGTGCTTTACCTTCCACCATTTGCAGGAAATCATCAATCTCGGTGATGTCGATTTCATTGGTATTTGCCAGAGCCGCATAACGCATTGAACGTGTATTGCTGTCTACAATGGGAATAATCAGTTTATTGACATCCAAGGTTAATTGCTTGGATGGATCATTTGGATGAGTCACGACCATTTTGGTCACGGGTTGAGCCGCAGCTTTTTGCAAATGCACCTCAAACGCAGGTGGTTCATTATAATTGAATGGATTTAATGCATAAAATGGCGGACTTAATTCAGGTTCTACAAAAACCACTTGATCCACAGGTTTCTCAGCAGACTTCTGAGAGACGGTCGAACATGCAGTCATTGTGAATGCTAAACAAGCAAGTGCCAAGGGCTTAAAGGTCATAATATTCATCCATTCGTGTTATTTTTTAAAACAGCTAGTACAAAAATCACATGACCGTCAGTCTATGAAAACTCTAACGATCATGCAAGTAAATGCATGTTACAGAATTGAACGCTCTATTCAGGCTTTAGACTGACTGGTCTGAGCTTCACATTCACGGCGCGCTTCTTCCAGAATCTGTAATTCTTTTTTGCTTAAAGGCTGACCATCTTGTTGCTGTTTATTAAAGGTCGGATCCAGCAAAGAAAGACGGTTGCACAAGTTGTTCATGCGTTTTTCATTTTGCTGAATACGGTCCAGTAGAATGCGCATACCCTCCAGAATTGGATCAGACTGGTCTTCAGTTGCAGCATAGGGCTGGAAGCCGATACTTTCTGCATAATCACGACGACGGGTTTCTGCATCATCCTTCGGTTTGTTTTTGGTAATAAAGCGTGCAGGGTTACCCACAGCCGTCGTGTTTTCAGGAACTGCTTTAGTCACGACCGCATTAGAACCGACCTTGGCATTTTTCCCGACAGTAAATGGCCCTAAAATCTTGGCACCAGCACCAACCACCACGCCATCTTCTAAAGTTGGATGGCGTTTGCCTTTATTCCAGGTCGTTCCACCCAAAGTCACCCCATGATAGAGGGTAACATCATCGCCAATTTCTGCAGTTTCCCCAATTACGACACCCATGCCGTGATCAATAAAGAAACGACGGCCTATCTTGGCGCCCGGATGTATTTCAATACCAGTCGCAAAACGGCTAAATGAAGACAACGCACGTGCAGTTCCCTTACAGTCTTTGTTCCATAGCTCATGTGCCATGCGATGCATGATCAGCGCATGGATGCCAGGGTAAGTGGTTAAGACTTCTAAGGTATTGCGTGCTGCAGGATCGCGCGCAAAGACAGCTTGTATATCTTCTTTGAGCTGTTTTAGCATTAGATTTGATCCTCGTCCTGTGATGATGTATGTGAAGATTTTTTCCAGGTGCCGTTATTTAAGGCCTGAACGCGGCTGAAAATACCACGAAGTAAATGATATTCCATACGATCTAATTGTATACGTCCAAAGAGACGACGCAAGCGTAAAGGCAATAATCTTGGATTTTTTGGATCCATAAATTCAATTTCGGCCAGCATTTTTTCCAAATGCGGATAGAACTGTGCCATCTGCGCATGATTCACCAAAGGCTCATCCCATTCCATTTCAATGCCATCAATGACTTGCATGGTTGCTTTAGCATCACGTGGTTGTTCAATCTGGCTCATGGCTGCCATGCGCATTTCATAGCAGATCACCTGAATGGCTTGAGCCACATTCAGTACGCCGTAATCGGTATTGACTGGAATGGTCAGGTGATAGTTGGCCATTGCCAGTTCTTCATTGGTCAGACCGCGGTCTTCACGGCCAAATAGAATTGCAACTTCTTGCTGCTCTTGTACCACGGCGCTCATGGCTTTTGTCGCAGCAGGGCGCACATCTAACAGCGGCCAGGGAATAGTACGGCTACGTGCGCTGGTACCGAATACAATCTGACAGTCTTTAATGGCATCTTCGAGCGTTTCTACAATCTCGATCTGCTCGATCAGGTCGGTTGCGCCTGCGGCCAGCGCATCAATATCCGGATGCGGATAGGTTTTTGGCGCCACCAGAACCAGCTTGGACAAGCCCATGGTTTTCATGGCGCGTAAAGCACTGCCGATGTTGGCAGGTAAAGTGGTATTGACCATGACAATACGCACATGGGAGAGATGTGCTGAAACAGCAGCATTGTCAATTTGACTCATGAGGATTCCAATTTAAAGGTTTTTTAAAGATCAGGATTTATGAATATTGTGGCTGGGATTCAGCCTGATACAGTTCCAGCGCATCGTCCATGCTCATGCCAGCAGGTGGCGGTGGAACATTGACCGGTTTGGCCTGTTCATAAGAAACAGCTTTGGCGGCTTTGGACTTGACCTGATATTCAATATGCAATGCTTCTTTACCAAAATAATCACGCAATTTAGCCAAGAGTTCGTCCAGTGGCGCCACTTTCCAGTTGAGACCCAGATGAAGTTCAGTCGTAGCATAAGGATAGTCTAAATACAGAATTACCGGAATATGCGCTGACATGTCGATATTGGTATATGGTGTCAAAATCTGCTGCAAGTCACGACTCAGACTTTTACTGAAATGCTCAGTAGTTAAGGTGATTTTAATGCTGTTGGCACGCTTCTGGCGAATTTCATTCAGGCTAAAGGCTTTAGTGAGACGTCCCATTGGGCGGTCAAAGCCTTCACGCTCATAAATTTCACCTTCAATCACCACAACTTTATCCAGCTGGATAATCTCTTTAAAGCGGTTAAAACGTTCATGATTGGCTGAAATTTCAATACGCGCCGTACCATCATCCAGAGTCATCATCATCCGGTTCGGGAAATTGGCAATATCCACCACCAGTCCTGCAAATACGGTGGTCACGCCACGGCGGGTCGGCGTCAGCTCATTGATCTGACTAGGTACAAAGGATTTCAGTTCATTACGATAGACATCAATCGGGTGGCCGGTGAGGTACAGGCCGAGGGTGTCTTTTTCACCTTTCAGGCGAACTTCATCCGCCCATGGCTTGACCGGTTTAGAGGGTTTGCGCTGAACTTCTTCCACTTCACCAAACAGATCCATGATGCCGGTTTCACGGTTGGAGCGCGCCTGTTCCGCAGCTTGCACCGCTTCAGGCAGTTGTGCCATCAGGTCGGCACGATCAATGCCTAAACAATCCAGCGCACCGGAGCGAATCAATGCTTCCAGGGTACGTTTATTGATTTTTTTCAGGTCAATACGATGACAGAAATCAAACAGGTCACGGAAAGGACCTTCTTGTGTACGCGCGTCAATCACTGATTGCATCGCAGCTTCACCGACACCTTTAATCGCACCCAGACCATAGACAATGGTTTGTTCATCCGTGGCATGGAACTGATACAGCGACATATTCACGGAAGGTGGTAAAACTTCCAGATGATTCTTGCGACAGTCATCAATCAGGAATACCACGTTGTCGGTGTTCTGCATCTCCGAGGTCAACACCGCAGACAGGAATTCCGCCGGATAATGCGCTTTTAGCCATGCAGTCTGATAGGCAACCAAAGCATAGGCCGCAGCATGTGATTTGTTAAAGCCATAGCCGGCAAACTTTTCCATATAGTCGAAAATATGGTTGGCAGTGGCTTCATCAATGTCTTTTTTCGATGCACCTTCAATAAAGATCTGGCGCTGTTTGACCATCTCTTCCGGTTTTTTCTTACCCATGGCACGACGTAACAAGTCCGCGCCACCGAGGGTATAGCCGGCACAGTACTGTGCAGCCTGCATGACCTGTTCCTGATAGACCATAATCCCGTAGGTGGGTTCTAGTACGCCTTCAAGCAAGGGATGCAGATATTCAAAATCGCCTCCATGCATCCGGTGGATAAAGTCAGGAATCAGATCCATCGGGCCCGGACGGTACAGCGACACGAAGGCAATAATTTCTTCAAATTTGCTTGGGCGTGCCTCTTTCAGCATCTTCTTCATGCCCACGGATTCAAACTGGAATACCGCGGTGGTGTTGGCATTGGCAAAAACCAGATACGCGTCTTTATCTTCAAGCGGGATATAGGCAATGTCTAAAGGCTTGTCAGATTTGATGCGTTTATTAATATTTTTAACTGCATCTTCAATTACGGTCAGGTTACGCAGACCCAAGAAGTCAAACTTGACCAGACCAGCAGATTCAACATCGTCTTTATCGAACTGTGCCACGCGTGAAGTACCATCAGCCTCACACATAACGGCAGAGAAATCGGTAATTTTGGTTGGCGAGATGACCACACCACCGGCATGTTTACCGGTATTTCGGGTAATGCCTTCCAGTTTTAGCGCCATTTCCCAGATTTCAGCCGCATCATCATTATCTGGGTTGGATGGATTGGTGACGATATCTTTAAGCTGTGGTTCGGCTTCTAAGGATTCCAGCAGACTCAGGCCTAAAGGCTTGGTCGGGATCATTTTCGAGATACGATCGGCCAGACCATAAGATTTACCCAAGACACGCGCCACATCACGAATCGCACCTTTGGCCGCCATGGTACCGAAGGTGGCAATTTGCGAAACTGCATCACGGCCATAAGTACGCGCCACATAGTCAATCACGCGGTCACGACCTGCGATACAGAAATCGACGTCGAAATCGGGCATCGACACACGTTCCGGGTTCAAGAAACGTTCGAAGAGTAATTCATAACGTAGCGGATCAAGATCGGTGATTTTTAAGCTATAAGCCACCAGTGAGCCTGCACCTGAACCACGCCCCGGGCCTACTGGAACGCCGTTACTTTTCGACCACTGAATAAAGTCCATCACGATCAGAAAGTAGCCCGGAAACCCCATCGAGTTAATGATATTAATCTCGTACTCGATTCGCTCATCATAAGGCTTGCGAACTTCTGGCCAGTGTTCATCACGCTGTTCAGGTGGATACAGGAAATTCAGACGTTCTTCCAGACCTTCTTTGGACAAGTGTGCAAAGAAAGTATCAATGGTATGACCTTCAGGAATCGGATAATCCGGCAGAAAGTATTGACCCAGTCGCAATGTGACATTACAGCGTTTGGCAATGTGGTAAGTGTTCTCAATCGCAGAGGGAATATCCGAGAACAGCTCTGCCATTTCCTCAGCAGATTTAAAATATTGTTCAGGTGAATAGGTTTTAGGGCGGCGGTTATCCCCCAGTACATAACCATCGGCGATACACACCCGGGCTTCGTGGGCTTCATAATCATTGCGGGTCATGAAGTGCACGTCGTTATGTGCCACTACACCGATATTATATTTTTTGGCCAGTTTCACTGCTTCCAGAATGAAGTCATCTTCATCCGGACGGTTGGTGCGGGTCAGGGCGATATAAACGCGATTGCCGAATTTTTCGACCCATTCTTCCAGCAAGGGTTCCGCTTTTTGCGGATTTGAACTCATCAGCATCTTGCCGACATCGGAATGCATGCCGAGCAGGGCAATCATGTCCTCGGACTGGTTTAAAATCCATTGTTTTTGTACGCAGGGAATGTCTAATTGCTGACCACTGATAAAGCCTTCAGACACCAGTTCAGTCAGGTTACGCCAGCCTTTATTGGTCATCGCCAATAAGGTCATACGATGTTCGGCATCATTCAGGCGAATTTCAGAACCGAGGATCGGCTTGATGCCTTTGCCTAAACATTTGCCATAGAACTTGACTGCGGCATGCAGGTTAGACAGATCCGTCAGCGCGAGGGCAGGCATCTGTTCTTTTTCGGCAGCTTTGACCAGGTCAGGTATCCGTACGATGGATTCAGTAATCGAAAATTCTGTATGAATACCAAGATGAACAAAGTGCATAGATGAGTCCCTGCTAAAACCATTGAATAGTTTAACATGGGATTTATTGTTTCAGTTTGAAAATGAGGGGAAATGCTGAACTTTTAGATTTTAATTAAATGTTGATTTGGGGCTTTGTTCATATCTATAACGAGACGGCATTGTTAACCGAAATTGAATTTCTGACTAGCGACATGGATGTCGCCAGTTGATCTGTGGCACAAGGAAGTATCATCAAGCCAACAGAAGATTTTTGTTACCTTGCATAGCAGTGCTATTCATCTTTCAAAAGTAAAAGAAGAATTTTAAATATTAGTAAGTTTATTCATGACATTATTTGAAAAATAGAATTTCGTTATTTTTACTTCAATTTTAACTTTGTAATATTTGTGCCTTACTTTTGACGGGGCAAAAGTAACAAAACCCCTTTATCTGATGGTACATCCCAGTACCACAGATCAACGGGCGACTTCCTGTCGCCGTGGCACGTATCAAATAGTTGCAGGACTTTACTTTGAAATAATGAGAAAGGGTTCGTAAGTATTAAAAACAATAAAACCCTCTTTTAGAGGGCTTTATTCATACATAAAAACTAGATTAACGAAGTCGGGACAACCAATCCCCCAGACTTTGTACAATCTGTACCAAAATCAATAACACAATCACCGTCATGATCACCACAGAGGTATCGAAACGCTGATAACCGTAAGAAATGGCCAGATCACCGATACCGCCGGCACCGACAGCACCCGCCATTGCTGTTGCACCAATCAAGCTGATGGTGGCAGTGGTCAGGTTCAGAATCAGTGAACTACGTGCTTCAGGTAAGACAAACTTGAAGATAATCTGCATTGGGGTTGCACCCATCGCTTGCGCAGATTCAATAATGCCTTCATTCACTTCCAGTAATGAGGTTTCAACCAAGCGACCAATATAAGGGCCGACATAAATAGTCAGTGGTACAATTGCGGCCCAAGTACCAATTGAAGTGCCGACCAAAAACTTGGTCAGCGGAATAACGGCAATCAGTAGAATAATAAATGGTAGTGAACGTAGCGCATTGACAATCGGATTGAGACCGTGATAAATCACACGATTTTGCAAGATGCCGTTAGGACGCGTCACCACTAAAGTAATTGCCTGAATAAAACCCCAGATACAGCCAAACAGCATTGCGAAGAACACCATATGAAAGGTTTCTTGCAGCGCTGTCACAAATTGATCCATCGACAGCGAGCTTTTCCAGAACGGCGCAGTAATTGTCGTCAGCCACTGTACAATTAAATCTCTCATGCCTGTACTCCTGCTTGATCTACCTGTACGCCGTTATCTTTCAGATATTGCACTGCAGCGCTAATCTCTGCGGAATCACCCAGGAGCTGAATAAACATCTGACCAATCACCGAACCATTAATTTCGGTCATGTTGGCAAACAGGATATTTAAACTGATATCAAACTGTTTAATCACGGCCTGAATCACCGTTTCCTGAGCCGAGCTGCCAAGGAATTTTAAACAATAAATACTGTGATGATTCTGGTTTTCCAGATTATTCAGAATATTGACCGGCAAATGTTGCTGAAGCACGGTTTGAATAAAATTTTTGGTGGTCGGGTGTTGCGGCTGACTGAAGATCTGTAGCGTGCTGCCGGTTTCAATCACATCACCTTTTTCCATCACAGCGACATAATCACAGACGGTTTCAATTACATCCATTTCATGAGTGACCATGACAATGGTAATACCTTGCTCTTGATTGATTTTTTTGAGTAATTGCAGAACTGATTTGGTGGTTTGTGGATCGAGTGCCGAAGTCGCTTCATCACAAAGTAAAATCTTGGGATGGTTGGCAAGGGCACGGGCAATCCCGACGCGCTGTTTTTGACCACCAGACAATTCATCCGGAAAAGCCTGCCGTTTATGTTTCAGGTCAATAAAATCTAATAATTCTTCGAGGCGTTTTTCCCGTTCAGCCTTGCTCCAGCCCAGAAGCTTCATAGGCATTTCGATATTGGCCGCCACGGTTTTGGTTTGCATTAAATTAAAATGCTGGAAAATCATGCCGATATTGGCACGTTCTTGACGCAATGTTTTGGCATCGAGTGCGGTAAAATCTGTTCCATTAATGATAATCTGACCTGAGCTTGGACGCTCAAGTAAATTAATCAGACGGATGAGGGTACTTTTACCGGCACCACTATAACCGATGATGCCAAAAATACTGCCGGTTGGAATCGATAGATTAATCTGATTCAAGGCATGCAAGGTTTGACCCTTAAGCTCATACTGTTTTGAAATATCTTTAAATTCAATCATAGTGTCAAAAACTGCATCACGGATAAAAAAACAGGCAAGAAATCGTCCTTGCCTGTTCTAAAAGACTATTATAGTACTATTTTGATTCAGTTAAATACGTCACCGGCTTGTTTACTGCAACTTTAGTGCCACCAAAATTTTCATCGACATACGCTTGAACTGCTGGCGTATGATACAAGGCACCTACTTTTTGCAGTACAGGATCCGTTTGACGATCTGCTGCAACTGCTAAAACGTTTACATTCATTTTTGTGCTTTGATCAATTGGCTCATAGTAAACCGCATCTTTTAATACGTTTAAACCGCCTTCCATTGCCAGCGTATTGCCTAGCACAATCGCATCAACTTCATCTTTTACACGGACTGCAGTTGCCATTTGAATGGGCTTAATCACGATTTGTTTTGCATTTTCAGCCACATCAGCTGTTGTGCCTTTTACATTGTCAAAGCCAGCTTTTAATTTGACCAGACCTGCCGATTGTAAAAGTAGTAACGCGCGTGATTCATTTGCACCGTCGTTTGGAATGGCAATGGTTGCACCTGTTTTAAACTCATTCAAAGATTTTACTTTGCTTGAGTAAATTCCCATTGGTTCTAAATAGGTGGTAGACAATGGTGCAATTTTTGCTGTATTGGCATCATTATACGCAACCATATAGGCATATGACTGGAATGCATTGACATCGATTTCTTTATTGGCAACGGCTGTGTTCATTGACACATAGTCAGTGAAATTTTTCACATCAAGTTTAATGCCGGCTGCTTTGGTTTCAGGTAATGTGGCGATATAGCGCCATACATCTGCATCTGAACCGGTCGATGCCATGGTTACGGTTTGAAGGCCATTCGCATCATTGGCTTGTGCTGCATCATTGGCAGGCGCTTCTTGTTTGCCACACCCAGTCAAAGTTAATACAGAGGCACTCAATAAAACGCCAAGTAATTTTTTCATGAAATTTTCCTAATTTTAATCTTGCCTAGAGTATAAGCATTTTTAAATCGTGTTAAATAAGATTTTTATACGATCTAAGTATGTGTCCTGATCGTTGTTGGTACTGGCCTTAAACTAAAAGATCCAAGCCTACAACAATCGTTCTGGTGAACGCGATCAAGTCAGAAATGCCACAAACCTGATTGTAAATAATCTATTTTGGAGAGAAAAAATAGATAGTTTATAAGCACATGAAGTAGTTTGAGCATTCTGGGATTGTCGATATCATAGCAATAAAACTATATTCGATATACTGGATAGCAAAGCCTTGTTTAGCTCTTTAATTGAATAAAAAACCAAGTTGTTTTATAAAAATATTAATTAAAACAATATTTTATTTATATTAGGGGTATGGTTTTTAGGGAGTTGTTTAAATAGTGAGCTTTATAAGATTTTATCCAATCTAAATCATAAAAATGGATATATATGATTTATTGATGGAAGCAAAGTAGCGTTGCGCTGTTCTAGACATCAGGGTGTTATCTCGATTCAGCTTCTTTGGGAAATAGCACATAACTTCATCGTCTGTGCACATTTGGATAAATGGGTCGGTGTCGGAGTCTTTCCATTGGCGGAGGATCAGGCTAGGGGGCTGAATGCTTATGGATGGCATCGTGGTATTACACTATTATTGACGAATTAATTATAACAGAGATGTATTTGTGAAGAATTATCAGGATAAGGAAACAGGTCAGATTTATGCTTTTGAAGATGATTATGATCCCTTTCTTTCTGATAATCGTAATACTCCTAAGACACTAACTAAAAATATTAAAACAAGACCAACAGAAACATCAGTTTGGTATGATGGTGGTTGGATTGAGAGAACAGATGCGCCAATTGATTATATAGAGCCTACTTCTAGCGTACCATCATACAATCCTGCTTGGATGGTACATTTAAAACCCTATTCAGCAATAGTGAGTGATAAACAACCACAGTTTCAGTTCTCATTAGATCAAATCAATAACAATTCTTATGATGGAATGCAATTATCTAAAGTAATAGGAATACTTTCTTTAGAGGATAATTTAGATGTATTGATCAGCTATGATGGTGGAATAGCAATACCTCAAAGTGAAAAATTTTCAAAGAGAGTTGATGGTATTACTAAGCTAAATGAAATTCTCTGTCGTTTTTTATTAGGTGGAATTCATACAGAAGTATTGCATCCACATGAGTTAACAGTAGGGACTTTACATGAAAAAACGCACTTATTTTGTTATGCACCATCGCTTTATAATCAATTGAGATTCAATTGGGCATCTATTGCAGATAGGTTTCAGCCATTGATGGTTCCAAGAGTTTTACATTTAAATGATTTGCAAAAAGCTTATATGGATGGGCGAGAAATTCTTGAATCTATACCTACTTTCACGCCATTTTTTCTTTTAAATGGTTATACATCGTTAATCAATCAAAATATTAATGATGCTTTAAATAATCTTTGGATTGTTGTTGAACAACTTACAGAAATTTTATGGAAGCAAATTTATATTAGGCATAAAGATAATTATCCAAGACGAGTGCAAAAGTGTCATGCAAATTACAAAGAAAGTAATTATTTAAAGCATATTGCTACAAAACATAAGCTTTTGAGGTTGGCTAAAGTTATCACAAGGCAAAATTATAAAATACTAGAATGCGCTCGAAAATCTCGTAATAATTTAGCACATAGAGGAAGACAGCCAAATCGTGAAGTAGTTATTACGTTATGGGAACAATTGCCCGAACTTCTAGAGTCTGCTACGGATTATAAAAATATAGGTATGAGAGAAATAAAAATTGGACAAGAAATCAATTGGAATAATTCACATAATAATAATTTTGATGAATGGAAAGAGT
>NZ_CP078068.1:50292-140189 GCF_019195275.1 Acinetobacter sp. F9 | reverse complement strand
AAAGTTATAAAAAACCACGCTAAAGAGCGTGGTTTTTTGAGTCAGTTTAATCTAATTAAAATTAGATTTTACCCACTAGGTCGATTGAAGGAGCAAGAGTTGCATCGCCTTCTTTCCATTTAGCTGGGCAAACTTCGCCTGGGTGAGCATGTACATACTGAGCTGCTTTAACTTTACGAAGAAGTTCTTGAGCATCACGACCGATACCACCGGCGTTGATTTCAACGATTTGGATTTTACCTTCTGGATCGATGACGAAAGTACCACGATCAGCAAGGCCGTCAGCTTCGATTAATACGTCAAAGTTTTTAGCAAGCGTCCAGTTTGCATCACCAACCATTACATACTGGATTTTTTTGATTTCTTCTGAAGAATCGTGCCAAGCTTTGTGTGTGAAATGTGTGTCAGTAGAAACTGAGTAGATTTCAACGCCTAATTTTTGGAATTCAGCGTAGTTGTCAGCAAGGTCACCCAGTTCAGTTGGGCAAACGAAAGTGAAGTCAGCTGGGTAGAAGAATACTACAGACCATTTGCCTTTAAGGTCAGCTTCAGTTACTTCAATAAATTGGCCATTTTGGAATGCAGTTGCTTTAAATGGTTTAACTTCAGTATTAATTAAGCTCATCATTGTCTCCATGATTGAGGTTTGTTTTGAATTTCAATTAGCTTATAGAAATTTACTTTATTGGTGAAATGGTATTTTTACATTACAAAAATCGGAAAAACCGAATCATGTAAAAATTCTCCATTTTCACAAAATAGCTTTGTTCATTGAGCAGCATCAAGATGATGGCTTTATGACAAAATTATCTCTTTTTCCTCGTGCTAACAAACATGATGCTGAAACTGAAAAATTCAAGGGCAAATCAGGAAAAAAATCCTGTTTTCCTCAAAATACTCTCGATATCAATTTAAAAATTAGGTTTATGCTTAAACTTAATCATGTGGACAGGTGAGAGTAGCGGGGTAATTTGCTCGATTTACTACGCCGAATTAAGGGAAATGAGACGAGTAAAGCCAATTTGTCCGGCACTTAACAGAACTACGACTATCTGAAAGCTAATGAACCAAGTAAAATAAACTTTTCCGGTTTTTTGATGTGGGTGTTTTCTCTGTGCAGAGTCATTTAAATGTAGATCAATGGATAATGGCGCGTGACCGTCACCGTTTAAATCGACTGAAGAAGGGGAAAGATGCCAATGCCAAGCAGTATCAGGAACTATTTGAAAAATCCAATCTGAAAGTGCGGCAGCGGCTGGAACGTCTTCCAGACATCAAGCTGAATCAAGATTTGCCCGTTACCCAATACGCTGACAAGCTGATAGCCGCGATTCAAAAGCATCAGGTCATTATTGTGGCTGGCGAAACCGGTTCTGGTAAAACCACACAATTACCGCAAATTGCCATGCTGGCTGGACGCGGCCTGACTGGTCTGATTGGACATACCCAGCCACGCCGACTGGCGGCTCGAAGCGTATCACAGCGTATTGCTGAAGAAGTTGGCGAAAAACTCGGGGAATCAATTTCCTTTAAAGTGCGTTTTACTGAACAGGGTTCCCAAGATTCAATTGTACGCTTGATGACTGACGGTATTCTGCTTGCCGAACTGACGCATGACCGCTACCTAAGCAAATATGACACCATTATTATTGATGAAGCACATGAACGTTCGCTGAATATCGACTTCATTATGGGCTATCTGAAGCAGTTACTGCCGCGTCGTCCAGACCTGAAAGTCATCATTACGTCTGCCACACTGGATGTAAACCGTTTTAGTAATTACTTTAATGGTGCACCCATTTTTGAAGTAGAAGGCCGTAGTTTCCCGGTTGAACTGCGTTATCGCCCGATCTCGGAAATGAGCATTGGCGGCAGCGATGATGATGAATTTGATGACTTCGAAGAAAACTTGCCGCGTGCTGTGGTTAAAGCGGTAGAAGAATGTTTTCAGGATGCACAAGAAAAAGGCCATCCCGAACATGCCGATATCCTGATTTTTGCCAGTACAGAACAGGAAATTCGCGAGCTACAGGAAACCCTGATCAAGCATGGACCACGGCATACTGAAGTCTTAACCTTATTTGCCCGTTTAGCCTTGGCAGAGCAGCAAAAAATCTTTAATCCTTCCGGTGGTGGGCGACGTATTATTATTGCCACCAACGTCGCGGAAACAGCGTTGACTGTACCGAATATTCGTTATGTAATTGATAGTGGTTTTGCGCGTATTTCACGTTATAACTATCGTTCACGGGTGCAGCGCCTGCCGATTGAAGCCGTTTCTCAGGCTGCAGCCAATCAGCGTAAAGGTCGTTGTGGTCGTATTGCGCCCGGTGTTTGTATCCGCCTGTATTCAGAAGACGACTTTCTGAGCCGTCCGGAATTTACTGAACCTGAAATCAAGCGTACCAATCTGGCATCGGTGATTTTGCAGATGCAGAGTCTGGGTTTAGGCTCGCTGGAGGACTTTGATTTTATCGAACCACCGGATCACCGTCTGGTGAATGATGGCCGTAAGTTGCTGATTGAGTTGGGGGCAATGGCCGAGAAAAATTCTCCTAAAACTGAAGATGATCAAGCAAATCCCTCTAAATCTCCCTTTGAGAAAGGGAGACTTCAAAGCAGTGGATTAACCAAAATCGGTCAGCAAATGGCAAAAATGCCGATTGACCCACGTCTGGCCCGTATGATTTTGGGTGGCGCACATTTTGGTGTTTTAAACGAAGTCTTGATTATTGTTGCGGCGCTCGCGGTACAAGATCCGCGTGAACGTCCTGCAGACAAACAAATGCAGGCCGACCAGAAACATGCCTTGTTCCGTGAAGCTGATTCTGACTTTTTGTTCTATATAAAACTCTGGGAAACATTGCACGGCAATCGCGAAAGTATGAGTGAGAATAAACGCCGTACATTTGCGCGGAATCATTTCTTGAGCTGGCTGCGTTTACGTGAATGGAAAAAAACCCATGAACAACTGGTGGACTTGGCTCAAGGTCTAAAACTGTCATTTAATGACAAAGCTGCCAGTTATGAAAATCTGCATCGTGCATTACTCACCGGCTTATTGTCGTTTATTGCCAACAAGACCGATGAACGTAATGTGTTTATGGCGGTACGTCAGCAGAAAGCCCGGATTTTCCCGGCATCGACTTTGCATAAGAGCAATACGCCGTGGGTCATGGCTTTTGAGATGGTGGAAACCTCGCAAGTGTATTTACGCACTCTGGCCAAGATTGAACCGGAATGGATACTGCTAGCCGCCCGCGATCTGCTCAAGCATCATTATTTTGAACCGCACTGGTCGAAAAAAGCCGGTGTGGTGAACGCTTATGACCAGATTTCATTATTTGGTCTGATCATTGAGCCAAAACGAGCAATCAATTATGAAAAAGTCGATCAGGCTGCGGCGCATGAAATTTTCTTACGCGATGCTTTAACTACGGGTCATCTCGGTATTAGTCCGCCATTTTTAAAGCATAACTTGCTTAAACTGGAAGAAGTCGAACGGGTTGAGGATAAATTGCGTCGTCGTGATCTGGTGGTAGACGAAGAAACCATTTACCAGTTCTATGCATCTAAAGTGCCAGCTGAAGTGGCCAGCCGCCGTACTTTTGAAGATTGGCGGGCTACGGTTGAGCCTCAGCAGCCACGTTATTTATTTGTTGATGATGATGCATTATGGCTGAATGACCGTCCAACCACACAGCAATTTCCTGACTATTTACGTAATGGTGAACTTCGTCTGGCAGCGACCTATCGCTTTGACCCGAGTCATGATGAAGATGGCGCGACAGTTAAAATTCCACTGCAAGCCTTGGCTCAGGTAGATGAATCAATCTGGTCCTGGGGAATTCCAGGCTGGCGTCTGGACCTGATTGAAGCATTGCTAAAAGGCTTGCCGAAGGACAAGCGCCGTAATCTGGTGCCAATTCCAGATACTGCACGAAAACTCATGGCAAAAGTCGATGTACAGGATCTGCAGAAACATATCTTTGGTTTCCTGGCGTTCCAGTTACGTGGCGATCAAATCACTGAGAAAGATTTCAGCTTTGACCGGGTCGAACAGTATCTGTTACCGTTTATTAAAGTCACTGATGAAAAAGGTCGTGTCATTGAACAGGGTCGTGATTTGTCAGAGCTGAAAGCACGTTGCCGGGCTGAAACCCATAGTCCGGTCAAGCAGCTGAAAGGTGAATTTAAAACCTTCCCGGAAAGTTTTGTGTTTGAAGCCTCACAAAAAGTCACGGGTGTCGTGGTCAAGCAGTATCAGGCGCTGGTGCCGACCAAAGCCTTTGCTGCACTGGAGCAAAAAGATGAGTCGGGCGTGGTGATTCAGACCTTTAACGATCAGGCGGAAGCGATAAAAAAACATCGTGAAGGGGTGATCCGACTGGTGCATATGCAACTGGGAGACCTGATTCGCCAGTTAAAAAAACAGATCTCCAAACCTTTGGCACTGGCTTATTCGCCACTCGGTGACAAGGCCCAACTAGAACAAATGTTAGTTTATGCCACACTGCAAGTGTCCATGAATGAGCTACCTGTCAATGCGCAAGAGTTCCAAAAACTGGTTGAAGATGTAAAAAAATCTTTCTTAAGTCATGGGCAAGTTACCCTGAAAGAGATTACAGATATTTATATCCAGTGGCAGGAAATCCGCCGGAAATTATTGGTTTTAGACCATTCTGTGTTTGAGAAAAATATCAATGATATTGAAGATCAACTTGATTTAATGAGTCTTTCTGACTTTGTATATCGTAAACCATCCGATGTATGGATCGAATTTCCACGTTATTTGAAAGCCTTGATCTTGCGTTTAGACCGCTTGCCCAATAATCTACAAAGGGACAATTCCGCCATTGACCAAATTGATCAATGGATGGAAAAATTGTTCAAGTTTAAAGATGACCCTCGTCTGAAAGAATTGTACTTCATGGTCGAGGAGTTAAGAATCTCATTGTTTTCACAACCGATGAAAACAAAAGCACCCGTGTCTCCAACTCGCTTGCAAAAAGTATGGGATCGTCTTGGAATCAGTTAAGATATAGGTAATTCAGAGAAGGAGTTTTACATGGGCATCCGCATTACGGGTACTGGCTTGTTCCATCCGGAAAATGTCATCACCAATGAAGAATTAGTTGAAAGTTTAAATGCTTATGTGGAACTGTTTAATCACGAAAATGCGGACAAAATCGCTGCAGGCGAAATTGAAGCGCGTCGTGGTTCTAGTGCAGAATTTATTGAAAAGGCATCTGGTGTCCAACGCCGTTATGTTGCGGAAAAAAGCGGTATTCTAGATCCGAAACGTTTACGTCCGAATTTACCTGAACGTGCAGATGATGAAATTTCACTGCAAGCAGAATGGGGTGTAATCGCAGCCAAGCAGGCGATGGAAAATGCAGGCGTAACTGCTGAAGATATTGATATCGTGATTTTGTCATGCTCGAATTTGCAACGTGCTTATCCTGCCGTTGCCATCGAGATTCAAACCGCTTTAGGAATTAAAGGCTATGCCTATGACATGAATGTGGCCTGCTCGGCAGCAACATTTGGTCTGAAACAGGCCTATGATGCGATTAAGGCTGGTGCGCGTCGTGTGTTATTGGTTAATGTGGAAATTACCTCTGCACATACCGATTTTCGTTCACGTGACTGTCACTTTATTTTTGGTGATGTGGCAACCGCTTCAATTATTGAAAACACTGAAAGCAAAACCGGTTTTGAAATTCTGGATTCCGAGTTGTTCACCCAGTTCTCGAATAACATCCGCAATAACTTTGGTTTCTTGAATACCTCTGAAAATGCCGACATTGATGACAAGCGTTTCCGTCAGGATGGCCGTAAGGTCTTTAAAGAAGTCTGCCCACTGGTTGCGAAAATGATTACAGCGCAACTGGAGAAGAATCAGATTGCACCGACTGGCGTGAAACGCTTCTGGCTCCATCAAGCCAATGCCAGTATGAATGAACTGATCCTGAAACTGGTGGTTGGCAAAGAAAATGCCAAACCTGGTCTGGTGCCGATGATTCTGAACGAGTTTGCCAATACTTCTTCTGCAGGCGTGATCATTGCATTACACCGCACTGCCCATGAAGTGGAAGATGGTGAATACGGCGTACTTTGTTCATTCGGTGCTGGTTATTCAGTGGGTTCGATTCTGGTTCAAAAACGTGTGGCATGATCCGCAATAAATAGAGAGTAGACAGATTGCAGGCCAAGCATGACGGGCAGTGGATCAGGCGTTTAAGTGCCTTCTCCAAGTTATATTTTACCCCGACATTTTTAGGGGCTGAGTATATGGATGCCAGTCGACCTGCAATGTATGTCGGTAATCATTCCATGTATGGCATCTTTGATGCGCCGATGCTGATTGATTACCTCTACAACGAACATAAGGTGGCTGTGGTCAGTATTGCAGATCATAGCCATTTTTATGTGCCGCTGTGGCGTGAAGCCGTGAAAAAGTTTGGTGCCATTGATGGAACACAAGCCTATGTGCGTGCTGCAATGCAGCAAGGCTATTCCATTCTGGTCTTTCCGGGTGGCGGTCGTGAAGTGCTCAAACGTCAGGGTGAGCAGTATCAGCTGATCTGGAAGCAGCGTTACGGCTTTTTAAAGCTGGCGCAAGAATTCAACTATGATCTTGTCCCTTTTGCCGCTCTCGGTGCGGATGAGGTCTATGAGATTGGCTTTAATGCCAATAAGATTATCCAGCATAAGTATTTTCAAACACTACTTAAAATACCACAACTCAATAAATTACTACGTCAGGGCGATGTGATTCCTTCTCTGCCCAAACACCTGTTGCCAAAACGCTTGCCCTTTTATTTTCAGTTTATGCCACGACTATCGATTGCTCAGGTGCAGACGCAAGAAGAGCTGGTTGAGTTTCGGCATAGCTTGCAACAGCATATTTATACGGGGTTGGCAGCGCTCACTGTGCAGCGTCAGCAAGACCAGCAGGCAACCGAATCCTCGTTGTAAATCCAAGTTGTGACATATTGAGATGCGCTATATTTAGAAGTCATCCTGCAGTGCTGTTTTATTGTGCGAGTACTGCCATAATGTATGGTCAAATAGTCACTGATCGATGATCGAGGGCTCAACATGATTCAATATAAAAATAAAATAAATAGGTGCGTATATGGAACAGGGTGGTTGGGTAGCGCCGTTAAAATTGCTGGCACAACAATGTTTGCGGATTTCTCCGGAGTTGAACCAGCTTTATCTGGATCAGATGGCGATGATTGGTCATCTGACTGCACAAAATCTATTAAAAATTCAGCAGGGTCAATACCGGATTGAATTGCTGGACGGGTTGTTCTATATCCAGTTTTATACTGCATATGCACTGGACTCCGGAACTGCACCCGTTTTGGTCGAGAGTCATTTTTATTTTCAACAATACAAAGCAGAAGCGCTAGAAGAATTTTTTTTACAGGATATCTATTTCCTGACTGGGGACTTGAAACCGCAGCATTCGCTGTATTTACGTGACAAAGCCAAGCAATTACGCAAACTGATTCTGAACCAGGTCTATGAAGCGGTAAATGGCCCAGCACGGGTATTGGCATTCCTGCGACAGATGTCGGTGGTTCAGGCTGAGATTATTGATCATCATTTAATAGAGGCCGGGTTGTATACAACACCAGTCATGCAAAACGTTGTTCTGGACGAACAGGATATTCCCCCGCAAATTCTTGAAAGCTTGCAACAGGCTTTTTCTTTGGCATTTCTACAGCAGGATGAGTTCCTGTCCATCCAGTCCTTAATGGACACTCTGGATGAATTCTGTTTTAGTGCCGCACAGTTTTTGCATCCGGCGACGTTTCGGATTATGTCCTTGTCTTTTGAAGAGCGTTTTAATTTACATGAACTGAATGATCACAGCGATGATATTCGGCTGTTGTATCGACATGCCGAGGAGCAGAGCCACCTGCTCGGTTTTGTCCGTTTGATGAACCGTGAGGTCTGGCATCGCGATGACTTATTAGCCAAACGAAATTTTCTGGAAAATCATCCCTATTTATGGCAAAAAAAGGTGGCCCGATTACCACTATTTGACTGTCATCGTGCAGTGAACTGGATTTTCAGGCAACCAGCCGAAGTACTGGACTGGATCAGTAGCAATATTCAGCACAGCAGCGTGCGGGTGGCAGTGACGGCCTTAAGTTTTGTAGACAGCCATCATATTCATCCGCAGATTATTCTGGCGACCTTACAATATTTTCAATATGTCTCAGCGCTACTGTTTATTCATAGCATGCATGAATATGCAATCCAGCATGACTGGTTTCAACATCAGCATAATCAGGCGGTGGTCTTAAAAGGCACACGCCAATCGATGGATGATCAGCGGATTGCCATCACTCCCTCGATTCTGTATCTGGACGAATGGATAGAACTGCTGCGTAACGTGGTCAAAATGGATGATCAGATCACCAAGAAAGTCTATTTGCAACTGAGCCGGGTGATGCAGGCATATATGCAGCATCTATATAAAATTACCACACATCTTCCAGAAGAAGTCTTGACCTATATTCAGCCTCAAAGCCAGCAGAATCGGGATTTCTATCATGTGTTGCAGCGCTATCGGATTCCTTTTGTCGAATTTAGACAGCTGTTTTATTTACACAGTGGACATGTGCGTGAGTCTGTATTTGACAGTTATGTGCGTGACTATCTGGTGGAATATTTTTCCAGTCATAACGAGATTCCGAAAAACCTCAGCTGGAGTGGATTATTCGCTCAGGCCGTGATCTGGCATGATCAGATTCAGAAGCAGGAAATGATGGCCAAGCTGAAAAAAGAGTTTGCGCTCGTAACTTGGTCACCTTTGACGCAGGCCTCATTTTTATTATATTTCAACTGGCGTTTTGAGGAGCTTAAAAATCTGGATCGTATTCTGGAAGAATCCAAGGTTTTCAGGAACTGTCTGGCTGCCAGTTATGCCCAGCAGATTATTGAAGGGCAATATGTGGCCTTTCGCATGTCGCATCCGGATGTGCGTTTACCTTTAATTCTGGGCTGTCGAATCGTCAATGGGCAAGTGATCTTCGATCAGTTGGAATATCCGAACAATCAAAAGGCAGAAGCTGAATATAGCAATATCGCGATGCATTTTATCAACTGGCTCAACTTGCAGGCTTAAGTGCAAGATTAAGTGGTTTTCCGCCATGACGCTTAACTTTTCTGCCAAAAATCGTTAGGCTATAGCCGTTCTTTCACGGTATTGCTCTTATGAAACAGGAAACTGCCCTTAAGTTACTCAAAGCAGGAGAAAATGTCTTTTTAACCGGTTCTGCGGGTGCAGGAAAAACCTATACGCTGAATCAATATATTAATTATTTAAAAGCGCGTAAAGTCGCCGTCGCGATTACGGCATCGACCGGTATTGCAGCCACGCATATGAATGGTATGACCATTCACACCTGGGCCGGCATTGGGATTAAAGACTTTTTGTCCGAAGATGACTTAAAGCGCATGAAAGAGCGTAAATACTTAAAAGAACATCTGGAAAATGCCCAAGTTCTGATTATTGATGAAATTTCCATGCTGCATGCCAAGCAGCTGAATCTGGTCAATCAGGTGCTGAAATATTTTAAGGACAGTGATGAAGCCTTTGGCGGTATTCAGGTAATTGTGGCCGGGGATTTTTTCCAGTTGCCGCCAGTCGGTAAGAATGACGAGCGTAATCGCGATAAATTCTGCTTTATGTCGGAAGCCTGGGTAGAAGCCAAGTTTCGGGTCTGTTATCTGACCGAGCAGCATCGTCAGGGCAATGATTATCTGAATGACATCCTGAATGCGATCCGTGCGCAGGCGATTAGCCATGAACATCGCACGGCTTTACAGGCAACCCGACATCAAGAAATCGGCGATACCTATACGCGTCTGTATACCCATAATATGGATGTGGATAGTCTTAACTTTAAACATCTGAATGAAATTGACAATGATCCGCGCCAGTTTGATGCCCAGTGTGATGGCAATGAAAAGCTGATTGAAACTTTAAAATCTTCAGTACGTGCACCAGAAGCCTTAACCTTGAAAAAGCATGCCAAAGTCATGTTTGTAAAAAATAACTTTGATATGGGCTATATCAACGGCAGTCTGGGTGAAGTGATCAGTTTTGAAGAAGACGATGAATATGGTGTGCTGCCCAAAGTAAAACTGACCGATGGCACGACCTTGGTGGTGGAGCCGGAAACCTGGTCGGTAGACAATGAAGCTGGTAAGACTATTGCCAGTTTCCAGCAAATTCCTTTACGCTTGGCCTGGGCGATTACTATTCATAAATCTCAAGGGATGACCTTGGAAGCAGCAGAAATTGATCTGAGTCATACTTTCGAGAAAGGTCAAGGTTATGTGGCGTTGTCACGGTTGAAAAGCTTAAATGGCTTACGTTTAAAAGGCTTTAATGAACAGGCTTTGGAACTTGACAGTTTAGCGATTAAAGCTGATCGCCGTTTTCAGGAACTTTCTGATGAAGCCGAAGCGAATTTTGAAAATGTCGATTTGACTGCGCAGCATAAAGCCTTTATCCGTCACTGCGGTGGCACATTGAATGAAGCAGAAATCCAGCGCAATGAAAAGAAAATTTCCAAGAGTGGCACGAAGCAGAGTTATGCCACTGCCACACTGGATGAAACCCGAGCACTGTTTGAAGAAGGCTATGAAGTTGCGGATATCGCGACTGAACGTGGTCTGACGCCAGCGACAATCATTAATCATCTAGGCCGTTTACACAAAGAGCAGGGACTGGATATTTCGGTGGCTCATCCGGGTGAGGAAGTGGTGGAGCAGGTGCGTAAAATTTATAAACGCTTAACCAAACGTCAAAGTGCTGAGCATTTTAATGATGATGGCTCGATTAAGTTGCGCCCGATTGTAGAACTTACCACGCCTAAAATGGCCTATGACCAAGTCCGTCTGGCACTATTATTTGTAGAGTAATCACCGAAATGATCCTTCAGAGCTTTTAAGATGCATAGTTTATTCGTATACGGCACGCTTCGTCCGCAGCAACCCAATGCCCATGTCATGGAGCGGATTGGGGGAAGCTGGAAAGCCGCTTATATCCGTGGGCATTTGCAACAGCGTGGCTGGGGGGCTGAATTTGGTAGCCCGGGCATTCAGCTCAGTGATTCGGGCGAGACTGTTCAGGGTTATGTATTTATATCTGAGCATCTTCCCCAATATTGGGAAGAGCTGGATGCGTTTGAAGGTGATGAATATCAACGGATTCCGGTTAAAGTATATTTGGAAAACGGCGAGATGATAGAAAGTTTGGTTTATGCCTTAAAAGATTAGGCTCGGATTTGTCATGCAGTAAATTTCAAATTTTTATCAGGTCACAGCTTGTTAAAGATCATTCTATTTTTTTGTATCGCTTTTATTTTAGCTTGGAAAGCTTACAACCAAGATGAATCTTCCGTTGATCTGATGACATATCCTGAGCAAGCTTGAAACACTGCTTTAAAGCTTGGTGCAAGGTAATCAATAGATGACCTGCATATTATAGGTCATGTGATGTATTTTTGTTATAGGTCATGTGATGTGTTTTTGAGAAATCTTTGCATACTGGTGATGCGTGCTGATGATTTGAATCTATTGTGTACCAATCAATAAAGATAAAATCCCGGCTGCAATCAGCGGCCCAACAGGTACGCCGCGTAACACCGCCACACCTGCTACAGTACCAATCAATAAGCCCGCGACAATATCCGGTTGATTCGACATCAGTTTCACACCGCGGCCACCGAGCCAAGCCACAAAAACACCAATGGCAATGGCCAGTAAAGATTTCCAGCTGAGAAATGACTTGAGAATACTTTCTCCGGCAATTTTGCCACTCGCAATCGGTGCCAATACCCCGATGGTTAAAATAATAATTCCAATATTCAAACCATGTTGTTGTACATAAGGCAACAGGTCGTGTAGCGGGGTAATTTTAAGAACAATCAGTACCGCTGCAGCAATGGTGACAGCACTATTGTGACTGAATATCCCACAGGCCAGTAATACCAAAAGAACCATCAAATTTAAATCGAGTTGTGACATGGGCGGGAGAGGAAACATGGAAAATGCCACCATTGTAGAGCGTTTCAGCTGGTGATACGAAGAAAATAAGCGAAGCAATCAATTTAGGTGTGTTTCAGGATAGAATGCACAACTCTTCACGCGATACAGGTTTAAGCAGATGCTATTGGAAAAAATGTTGCAGTCACAAGGTTTCGGCTCCCGCAAGCATTGTCAGCAACTGATTAAAAATGGTGCTGTTTCCATCCAGAATGAAGTGATTGATCATCCCAAACATAAACTGGATTTGAATGATTTAGACTTCGAGGTCTATGGCAAGGCCCATCGCTATCGAGAGAAAGTCTATATCGCTTTAAACAAACCGCAGGACTATGAGTGTTCGCATCAGGCCACGCATCATTTTAGTGTGTTTGATCTGTTTGATGAGATGCTGCTGAATCGTGGCATTCAATGCGTGGGTCGTCTGGATCAGGACACCACCGGACTGTTATTGCTGACTGATGATGGCCAGTTTCTGCAAGCATTAACACATCCGAAAAAACATGTGGCCAAAGTTTATCAAATGCAAACGGCAGATCCAGTCACTGATGCTCAGCTACAGCAACTGGAACAAGGCGTTGAGCTACGCAATGAAAAAGGTATTTTTGCAGCCACTGAAGTGATACGTCTGTCTGAAAGCCGTCTGCAAATGAGCATTCATCAAGGGGTATATCATCAGGTGAAACGCATGCTGGCAGCCGTCGGAAATAAAGTCGAGCAATTGCATCGTGCTCAAATTGGTGCTTTGGCTCTGCCTGAGCTGGCTGAAGGAGAATGGATCTATTTAAATGCAGAACAGGTGGCTTTGGCAAAATTCCGTTCAGAAGAATAATTGAGTTATTCTTCTCAAGTTTATTTGAACGATCAGATTTTATCTCAGGAAACAATGATAGGTCTGAAACTCATTATCCTTAATAAATCCCATAGATTCATACAATTCATGCGATTGGTAATTGTTCTTTTGGGTTTCCAGGGTAATTCTTAAGGCCTGTTCATGTTTGGCAAATAAAATTGCGGTATCAATCAGTTGTCTGGCTGCACCCTGACGCCGAAATATCGGGGTGATATAGACATCATCCAGAATATAATAGGTCGAGCAGGCCACCGAAGAAAAACCCAGATACAGGATAATAAAGCCGGTAAAAGTATCATCTTTGGTATTAATGAAAATGACGGTCTGTCCATCTTCAAAACGTTGTTTTAAAAATTGGTAGGAGAGTTCGGGGTTAGAGGAGGTGCCATAAAATTGTCGATATTCATCGAATAATATCGCAAGCTGATTCAGGTCTGCTGATTGAGCGCGTCGTACGAGCATTGCATCCTCCATGCTAATTTTTTATTCATTATCAGCATCAAGCATAGCGAAGTTTGTCAGTGGCCGGCTTTAGAAATTGTTCGGAAATGCAACAATGTTAAATTTTGTCGCTTTCACCTAAAATGGCATTCAGTTCTTCAAATAAATCCAGATGATCATCATCGAGCTGGATTTCCTGATCATCCAGAGAATTGAGTG
Organism: Acinetobacter sp. F9; assembly: GCF_019195275.1. Lineage (NCBI taxonomy): Bacteria > Pseudomonadati > Pseudomonadota > Gammaproteobacteria > Moraxellales > Moraxellaceae > Acinetobacter > Acinetobacter sp. F9. Next base: position 126,598 of record NZ_CP078068.1, on the reverse strand, counting down.
TTGAATTTGGCAAGCTGCTTTGCCCATTCTGGATCTCATTTTGCTTCAGTTTGCGCAGTCGGATCAGTTGTTCCAGATTAATATTCTGGTTTTCAATCGAGAAGGGGATCGATTTGGTAATCACCACCTGTTTGAAAAAAAGACGCACGGCCTGAGCTGGCGTAATCCCCAATTGCTTAAATACCGCAAAGGCTTGTTTCTTCTCTTGCGAGTCCAAGCGAATTTGATAAACTTCAGTTTTTCTCATAATATTTTTAAAGCTTTAAATTACTTAACTTTTCGCCTTTATTCTAATCAATTACGTTTGAAATTCAATCTTAAAGCGACCGATTTTAGAAAATAATCTGTAATGACAAGCGATTTACAGTGTCAATTCAAGTCTGGAGCTGAAATTCATGCTTTTTTGCGTGATCGGATCGATGAATTGAATATGTTGGGCCAATAAGCTTAAAGGGGCAGAAAAATCATCTTCGGCTTTGTGCGCTATCCGTGGATAAAACGGATCATTCTGAATTGGAATACCGAGATGATTCAAGTGCACGCGTAATTGGTGCTGTTTGCCAGTGTGTGGTTTCAGTTCATATTTGGCCCATTCTTTATTATGTTCTAACAGCTGGATTGCCGTTTCGCTATTGGCTTCGCCGTTGACCACCTGCATGGTATAGAAGGGCTGACCTTTTTCCATTCTTAATCGTGTGATCAATGGAAATTCTAAATCAGCCTTGTATGCTGCAATCGCATGGTAGGTCTTCTGCACTTGCCGTGTGGCAAACATCTGTTGATACAGGCCACGAGATTCTACATATTTTGAAATGAGAACCACGCCGGCCGTTTCACGGTCTAGCCGGTGAATCGGTGTTAAATGTTCATTGCCTGTTTGTTTTTTGAGACGAACCAGCAAGGTTTCCTGTACATACTGACCGGTCGGACTCATGGTCAAAAAGTGCGGTTTATCGATCACCATGAAATGCTCATTTTCAAATAAAATCTGATGTTGAAAAGGAACATGCACTTCATGTGCCAAAAATCGATAATAAAAACAATGACTATTGGCCTGAAATGGACTTTCTGTGCTTAATTGATGGCCCTGCGCATCATAGACCAGACCTTTGGCGAAACGGGCTTGCCATTCATCTGCTGCGATATGCGCAAATTGCGTGCATAAATAAGCAAAAACTGTCGGGGGTGCATCTAGACTATCCTGCAAGAACACTTTACTGGCACTGACCCCATTTAACATGGGCGGATTAAACTCAACAGTCGGATGCATGGCAGGCAGATCAACCTCTCAGAAACAGAAATGGTGAAAAAATACAGTTTCTCACACAGGTGAATAGGCTTTTAAAGCGTGGCGATGCTATCATATTTATTCTTTTGCATCATGTCGTGAGTAATATGCCTTATTCATTTAATGTCACTTTAAATCATGAAGACGATACCCAGAAACTGGCCAAGGTTCTGGCCGAAAATTTCCCTGCGGGAGTCGTATATCTGATCGGTGATTTGGGGGCAGGAAAAACGACCTTAACGCGCTATTATTTGCAACAGCTGGGTCATCAAGGTTCGGTGAAAAGTCCGACTTATACGCTGGTCGAACCGTATCAGATCAATGGGCAGGATATTTTTCACTTTGACCTGTACCGTCTGAATGACCCCTATGAACTCGAATTGATGGGAATCCGGGATTATCTGGAAACTCCGAATGCGCTATTTTTATTTGAATGGCCCTCCAAAGGTGGCGATGAAATTCCGCAAGCTGACCTGATTATTGAAATTTTAAAATCTGAAGATGAACTGACCCGTACTGCAAGCCTGATTTCCTCTAATCTTGCTTTGCGAGAGGCTTTGGAGCGTCAATTTTCACATGTCGAATGATTTAAGCCTGCGCCGTATCCGTGCCCTTGATCCTGCGCTGGCCAACCAGATTGCTGCAGGTGAGGTGATTGAACGTCCGGCATCCGTGGTCAAGGAATTACTGGAAAACTCGATTGATGCGGGTGCGACCGAGCTGATCATCCGGGTGGAACAGGGTGGCAGTACCTTAATTGAAATTATGGATAACGGCCGTGGTATTCATGCTGAAGACCTGGCATTGGCCGTCATGCGTCATGCCACCAGCAAAATCCAGAGTGCCGATGAGCTGTATGCGATCAGCAGTTTAGGCTTTCGTGGAGAAGCGCTGGCATCGATTGCAGCAGTCTCACGCCTGACCATGATCAGCAGTCAAAATGAGGATGGCATTGGTTATCAGGTAGAAGTAAACGGTACGGCTTTTGATCATCAGCAGATTCAAGCGGTCGCGGCTTCGAAAGGGACGCATATCCGGGTTCAGGATTTATTTTTTAATGTGCCTGCGCGGCGTAAATTCTTAAAGAAACCGGGCACTGAATTTGGCCACATTGAAGAAATTGTACGCCGTATGGCACTGACGCATTTTGATATCCGGTTTGTGCTGGAACATAATGAAAGCATCAAGCTGAATTTACCCGTGGCGGACAGCGGTGCTTTACGTTTCCAGCGGGTACAGCAGTTATTGGGTCGTCAGTTCACTGAAAATGCTTATTGGATCGATGCTGACAGTATAAACATGCGTTTATCAGGCTGGCTTGGTCATCCCTCAGATGCGCGTGCACAGGCCGACTTGCAATATGTCTATGTCAATGGCCGGATTGTCAAAGACAAAACCATTTCTCATGCCTTGCGGATGGCTTATGATGGCATTTTGCATGGCCATCAACATGCGGCTTATTTGCTGTTTTTAGAAGTTGATCCTGAAAATGTTGATGTCAATGTCCATCCCACTAAGCATGAAATTCGCTTTCTGAATCAGCGTGAAGTACATGAGTTTGTACGGCATTATGCCAAAGAAACTCTGGCACAATTCCAGACGGCAACTGCTGATTTAGCAACTGCGATGAAAGTTGATGATGAACCTGTTGCACTTGTACCGCAACCGCGTTATCAGGAACAGTTTAGCCTGCACCAGACTGCGCATGCGCAGCAGCAATTATCCTCTAACCTACCTGTAGCTGCTAAAGATGAAAATGAGGCATCGGATGTCCTGACCGACTTTGAATCTTCGCGGCCGCAAACGGTACATTATGCACGAGACTATAATGCGTCTTATGCAGGCTCGCAGCAGCTGAATAATGCCCTGCAAAGCTATCTGGCACCGCTGCGTGATCAAGCGTCTGCCTATGAGCCACAAGTTGCAGAGCAAGCCTTGCAAAGTCATATACAGGCCAAAGTCGATGAACATCCACTCGGGATTGCGATTGCCCAGTTACATGGGATTTATATTCTGGCACAAAATACCGAAGGGCTGATCATTGTGGATATGCATGCAGCACATGAGCGGATTGTCTTGCAGCAAATGAAATCGGCTTGGGATAAACCTGAATTCTGGACATCACAGCAATTGCTGATTCCCAAAGTGGTCAACATCACTCGAATGCAGGCGATGCGGGTCGAAGAACTCAAAGAGCAGTTAATGCGTTTGGGGCTTGAAATTGACCAGTATGGTGATGAACAGGTGATTGTGCGTGGCGTACCTGCCATTTTGCACAAAGCAGATTTTGATGCACTGATTCCCGAGCTGTTAAATGATCTGGATCCGAATGATCAGGTACAGGGTCTATTGCAGAAACGTGACCAGATTCTGGCAGGTATGGCCTGTCATGGTGCAGTACGTGCGCATCGCATTTTAAGCCTGTCTGAAATGAATGCTTTACTGCGTCAGATGGAACACACTGAATTTGCCAGTCAATGTAATCATGGCCGTCCGACTTGGCGCGCTTTTCCATTGAATAAACTAGACAAACTTTTTGCTCGAGGAGAGTAGTTTTACATGTCCAATCAATTGCCGGTCATCAATTTAATGGGGCCAACTGCAAGTGGCAAAACCGCTTTGGCATGTGAGCTGTATGAGCAGGGAAAATTCGAGCTGATTTCAGTCGATTCTGCGCTGGTTTATCGGGAAATGGATATTGGAACAGCCAAGCCTTCTAAAGAGGAACTGGCGCGCTATCCGCACCATCTGATCGATATTATCAGTCCGCTTGAAGTCTATTCTGCGGCAAACTTTGTTGAAGATGCTTGCCGGTTAATTGATGATATTCATGCACGTGGTAAAACACCGATATTGGTGGGCGGAACCATGCTGTATTTTAAAGCCTTACTTGAGGGGTTGTCAGATAATCTGCCCAGTGCCGACTATACGATTCGTGCTGAAATTGAAGCCAAAGGCGAGCGAGAAGGTTGGGAGACTGTTTATGCAGAATTAAGTGCCGTAGATCCCGTTGCTGCGGAGAAATTCAAGGTTAGTGACAAGCAGCGTATTATTCGTGCCTTAGAAGTGTTTAAACTGACCGGTGAGCCGATTACAAAACTACAGGCAGAGCAACCTAAAAATTTACCATATCGTTACAGTTTTTATAACTATGCACTTATGCCAGATCGGTTAGAATTACACGGGCGTATTGAACAACGTCTGCAAATGATGTGGAAAAACGGTTTTTTAAATGAAGTTGTTAGTTTAATTGAAAAATACGATTTTAATGAAAATCTACCTTCTATGCGTTCGGTAGGTTACCGTCAAGCTATAGAATTCTTAAAAAATGCTGACAAAACCAAGGAAAAGCAACAGGAAATGGAGGATAAAGCTTTATTTGCGACACGACAACTTGCAAAACGTCAATATACGTGGCTGAGGTCTTTGCAAGAAAAGCATAAATTTACAACATATTTTACGCTACAGCAGGCTCAACAAGACTTGCGAAACTGTCACGGATAAAGCAAAATTTAGGGACTATCTTTTTTATAATTTTTAATTGAAAAATAGAGATAGTTTTTGCGCTGATTTTTAATTTTTTTTTGGAGTTATAACATGTCTAAAGGTCAAACTTTACAAGATCCATTCTTGAATTCTCTCCGTAAGGAACGTATCCCAGTATCTATCTTCCTGGTAAACGGTATTAAATTACAAGGTCATATCGAGTCTTTCGACCAATACGTGGTTTTATTAAAAAATACAGTAAGCCAAATGGTTTATAAGCATGCAATTTCAACTGTAGTGCCTGCACGTAATCCTCGTCCTGCTGGTGCGCCTGCTGGTCCACAAGGTGCTGGCTTTGGCGGTCAAGGTGCTACTGGTGGTTTCGGTGGCGGTCAAGGCGCTGGCTTCGGTGGTCAAGGTGGCTTCGGTGGCGGTCAAGGTGCTGGCTTTGGTGGTCAAGGTGGCTTCGGTGGCGGTCAAGGCGCTGGCTTTGGTGGTCAAGGTGGTGGCTTTGGTGGTCAAGGCGGCTTCGGTGGCGGTCAAGGTGCTGGCTTCGGTGGTCAAGGTGGCTTTGGTGGTCAAGGCGCTGGCTTTGACAACGATACTAAATTTGAAGATACTCAAGACGACGAAAATAATCGTTAATCGAGTCTGAAAATTAAAAAAACCTCTCATCGAGAGGTTTTTTTATGCCTGTAAGTTTTGCATGGATAAAAATTAAAAAGCCAGCAATCTAGCGCTGGCTTTTTAAAATGGATCTGGGCTTAACGATTACGTTTAGGATCCAGTTGTGGATCTTTGATTTCTACATAGGCATTGCTACGTGTTTCACGTAACCAGCTGTCCAGCTCGGCATCAAACTGACGTTCACCAAGTAATTGACGGGCCATACGTTCTTGATATTCCTCTGTCATATCCTGTTGACGTGTTTCGCTGACTTGCAGGATATGCCAGCCAAACTGGGATTGAAACGGTTTACTGAACTGCCCCACTGGGGTGCTTTTCATTTGCTGTTCAAACTCAGGCACCATTACCCCAGGGCTTACCCAGCCAAGACTGCCACCATCACGTGCTGAACCGGTATCATTGGAGAAGGTTGAAGCTAAAACAGTAAAATCTTCGCCTTGTTGCAGGCGGCTATATAAACTGTCAATCATCTGTTTGGCATTTTCCGGACTGACTACTTCAGAGGGTTGAATCAGGATGTGACGGGTCAAGTATTGAGGAACCAGGGCTTTTTGTTCGCCACCTTTACGTTCTAGTAGCTTGAGTACATGTACCCCATCAGCAACCGGAATGAGTTCAGAGGTTTGACCTGGCTGTAGGGTCGTGACACGTGCAGCCAGTTCTGCCGGAATTTCTGACAGGCTTCTCACGCCCATGTCAGCAGCTTCGACTTTAATGCCGCTAGTGCTGTATTTTTTGCTGATCGCCTGAATATCATTGCTGTTATTCAGCTCTTGCTTTACCTGTGTAGCAATCTGTTCAGCATTTTCGCCGCTTACACGTAAATGCAGCACATGTACCTGACTGCCGAGTAAAGCCTGACCTTGCGGGGTATTTAGGAAGTTTTTAACATCCTGGTCTGTGATTTGAATCCGTGAAGTCACGACTTGTTGACGTAAGCGATTCAGCGCTAAATCTTCCGCAATACGGTTGCGTAAAGAAGCATAGGTATTGGGCGCCATGGCATCCAGTTTTTGCTGAAAAGCTTCCAGACTGGTTGAGCCCGAATCGCGTGCAACTTTCAGTACTGCGTCATTCAGGGATTTTTCATCGGGACGAATATTGTAGCGTTTAACTTGTTCAAGTTGTGCCTGACGAATAATGAGCTGCTCTAAGGCTTGTTGCTCAAGAAATTGTTGGGGTGGAACTGTCTGATTTTGCTTTTGCAGCTGATGAGAAATCTCGGCCACACCTTGAGCCAGATCACTACGCAGAATGATACTATTGTCGACCACAGCTACAACTTCATCTTTAGGTTGGGCAACAGCAAACGTCGTCATCGCTGAAGAAAGGCATAGCGCAAGTGCAGTCGCTTTAAAAATTTGTTTTAACTGTTTTGTCTTCATTAACGTTCTGTCCAAGTTTGATTGATATTGTTAAAACCTAGAATGCGATTTTCTAGTAATGAGGTGAGTTTGCTGCTTAACCCACCTAAGCCTTTCAGGCTGACCTCGGCCATAATTGCGCGTTTGGCTTTGACGTTTGAATCATTAACGTCGTCTAAGTCATTGTAATATGAACGACCATATACAGAAACTCCCCAACAGCATGACTCATAGTTGACCCCAAGTAAATATTCTCGTGCGACACTATTGTCGAGGTCAAACTGCGCATGTCCTACCAGACGCCAGTTGTTGGCAAGCGGCTGAATAAAGGAGCCGACGATATGATCATAACGGTCTTGACGGTTCGGAATGTCTTTACGATAGAAATAGCCGACGTTGTATAGATTGCCCTGATCGCCAGTATAATAAACCTGCACATCACGCTGCGCATTCTGACCATTCGACATCCAGCTGGAGTTTAAATTGACATGGACATTATTCGATAGCTGGCTGGTGAGCTGAATGACAGGCCCTGTATGGCTTTCACGGTCAAATTTGTCTGCATCCTGTTCCAGTGTGACACGGCGATCTTCAAAGAAGAAACTTTGACCGACACTCGCGCGTAGGCGTTCCAGACCTTCTTCATTAAACAGGCTATAACTCAGGCCTAAAGAGGCAAAGTTATTGTCTTCCAAGCGGTCGTTACCATAGAAGCGACGCGCACTGAAAAGCTGATCATAATTAATCGAAGCAACGACTGAATCAAAGTTAGGTTGATTTTGCTGGTTTTCATAAGGTGAATAGGCATAGAACAGACGAGGCGTTAAGGTCTGTAAATAGGTGCCTTCTTTTTCGAAAATTAAGCCGGTGTCCAGCGTGAATTGTGGCACCACAATGGACTGGCTTTCACTAGAACCACCACGGTCTCGGGTTTTCTCATCATAGAAGGTATTGATGTTGCGTACAGATGCTTCCGGAATGAAAAACGACCACGGGTTATAGTGATTATAACGCACCGAAAAGTCGTTATAGATGCGGGTGCCACTTGGTTGATAAATCTTGTTATCATTTTGAGGGATATCAGCAAAATTTCTCAGGTCTTTCTGGAAATAAGCAGTATCGTTATTAAACTCAAGCTGTAATCCGAGTGGATTGCCAGTTTTATAATTGACTAAAAGCTGCGGCAAACGTGCATAAGGACGATCTTCATCCAGTACAGTGGGATCGAGTGTCTGGAAATTTTCGACTTTGAATTGTGCCTTTAAGCCGGGAATACCATTTTTATAATTGACTTCCCAAGCGCGGCGCAGGTTCAAGTCAGTTTTTGAGTTCGGGTTATTGTCCAGGTCGGCAAAGTAATCTTTGTCTGAGGCGTAGTTATATTCCAGATTGGTCGAGAACTGATCGTTGATCTGCCAATTATGCAAGTAATGTAAGCTTTTACGATCCTCATTATCATAACTTTCATCCGAAGGTAGATAGCCACCCCAGATACGACCTTCACCATAATTTTCTGTCAAATAACGGAACTCGCCATCTAGCATGGCACCACGATCACCAATATAGCGCGGAGTGAGGGTAGCATCGTACTGTGGAGCCAAATTCAGATAAACAGGAACACCGAGTTCAAGTCCGCCATCATTGGTAAAACCAAAAGTTGGCGTCAGAATGCCAGTAGTACGGCGGTCATCAATCGGGAAGTTGAAATAAGGGATTGCCAATACCGGAACGTCTTTGACATACAGTTTGGTATTGCGGGTTTCACCGCGTCCGGTTTCCTGATTCAGCTTGATCTTTTCTGCCTGTATTTTCCAGGTCGGCTTTTGCTCAGGCGGGCAGGTAGAGTAAGTGGCATTTTCCAGTTCTATGGTATCAGTCGATGTTTTGGCAATCTTTTCTGCACGACCGTGGGCATGTTGCTGCTCTGCAATATAGAAACTGTTGTTTAAATCGCCCTGTTGGGTTTTTAAATTATAATTAATATCATCACTTTGTGAGATCAGACCGCCTTGTGCTAACTGTACCTGACCTGCTGCTTTGGCATAGGTCTGGGTCTGATCAATGGTCACTCGTTCGGCACGGATTTGACGACCTTGCTGATCAATAACCACATTGCCTTCCAGATAGGAGTCGCCTGCCGGATTGTAATGTCCATAATCGGCGGTAATGGTTGAGGTGGCTTGGTCTGGCACAATAGTCGCTGCATCTGGGGCGATCGGGGTAACCCAGGCACCTTCACAATAAGCCGAACTTAAATACTGTCCCTGGCGTTGCTGCGCTTCAGCCGAGGATTTATCGACATAGTATTGTGAAAAGAATGCTTCACCTGGATAGGTCTCATTAATGCGCTGTTTGAGTTGTTCTGCATTTACATCGGATGAGACAGTTGATGCAGCATAGCTTGAGGCTGAGCTGCCACATAAAAGGGTTAAGATCGCAGTCGCTAGAGGGTTGATTTTAAAGTGATGCTTCATTTGTCTCATTAACCAATCATGCTTTTATCGCAATTAATTATTGTCGCATCATAGAGAAAAAGTTGATAAGTAGCTACACTTAGCACTTTAAAAACTCAGCCTGTATTAGAATTAATTGCAAATGAATACACAACGCGAACAATTGATACAATCTTGGATTGCCTCTGTACTCGGTTCAGATCAATTTGAAACTCATTTTTTAGCAGGTGATGCCAGCTTCCGTCGTTATGCACGAATCAAACTGAATAATAAAACATTTATGCTGATGGATGCACCACCAGAAAAAGAAGATTGTGTGCCTTTTGTGACGATTGATGAATTTTTTGATGCGCATGGCGTGCGTGTTCCGCATATTGTCGCCAAAGATCTGGAAAATGGTTTTTTGCTGCTCGAAGATTTTGGCGATGTCCTGCTTTCCAATCTGCTGAATGAAGAGACGGTGGATGCTTATTATGAGCAAAGCTTTAAGCAGCTGATTCAACTGCAATCAATTGCTGGAGAAGGACATTTTCCGGAATACTCTTATGAAAAACTGATCTCGGAATTGCAGCTGCTGACTGACTGGATGTTGCCAGCCTTAAAAATCCAGCCGACTGAATCAGAAAGTGCCTTGATCAAACGTAGCTTTGCGATTCTTGCCAATGCAGCGCTGGCGCAGCCACAAGTGATTGTGCATCGTGATTTTCATAGCCGTAATCTGATGAAAATTGACAATGAAACCGAACTCGGGGTGATTGATTTTCAGGATGCGGTGATTGGTGCGGATACCTACGATCTGATCTCGATTACCCGTGATGCTTATGTACAGTGGAATGCAGATCGCGTGTATTACTGGTTTGAAGCCTTTTATAATTTATTGCCAGCCTCAGCCAAAGAAGACCGTGATTTTGAGCAATTCAAGAAAGATGCCGATATGATGGCGATTCAACGTCATATCAAAATTCTGGGTATTTTTGTGCGTCTGTTTGAACGTGATGGTAAGTCTGGTTATTTAAAAGATTTACCACGGGTGATGTGGTATTTATTAGAAGAATCTAAACCTTATCCAGAATTACAACCTTTTATGCAGTTTATGCATGAAAAAGTGATGCCGGCTTTTGAAGCAAAATATGGTTCATATGAGGTGGCTGCCTAAATGAAAGCGATGATTTTAGCCGCAGGCCTCGGTAATCGTATGCGGCCTTTAACGCTGCATACCCCAAAGCCTTTGCTTGAAGTCGGTGGCAAGCCGCTGATTGTCTGGCATATCGAGAAACTGGCTGCGATTGGCGTCACTGAAATCGTGATCAATACTGCATGGCTCGGTGAAAAACTGGCACAAGCCCTGGGCGATGGCTCACAGTTTGGCGTAAAAATTCTGTGGTCACATGAAGGTGAAGGTCTGGAAACGGCAGGCGGGATCATTCATGCCTTGCCGCTTTTGGGTAATCAGCCTTTTATCCTATTAAATGGTGATGTCTGGACCACAATGGATTTTGCACCTTTATTAGATGTTGATCTGAACGATAATTTGGCACATCTGGTCTTGGTCAAAAATCCGCAGCAACATCCAGAGGGTGATTTCACCCTTGCAGAAGGGAAAGCTTATACCTTTGATCAGCAGGTCGAGGGTGAAAACCTGACTTTTAGCGGTGTATCCGTCATCAGTCCAAAAATGTTTGAAGGCTTAGAGGCTGGAAAGCGTCCTTTGGCACCTTTATTAAAGGCAGCGATGCTGAATCATCAAGTGGTTGCCTCTAAACTGGCAGGTATTTGGGTAGATGTCGGTACGCCTGAACGTTTAACGGCACTGGATTTGGCAATCCGTGAAGCTAAGTCTGTTTAAGTGAATATTCACTAAGCACTGCCTACTATGACAAGATATAGAAAACGGTATACTTCCACCTAACTTTTTCGAGCGTAGATTGTTTATGCACATGTTTTTTCAAGAACTAAAGCAGGGTAGCCAGGCTTTGGGTTTAGAGCTATCTGAAGAAGCTTTGAATTTATTACTCAAGTATCAGGACGCTTTGGTGCTGTGGAACAAAGCATATAATTTAACTGCGATCCGTGATCCGAAAGAAATGCTGGTCAAGCATCTGCTGGACAGTCTCAGCATTCTAAAAGATCTGCCAGCGGGCCGTCTGCTCGATATCGGTACGGGTGGCGGTATGCCGGGCATGATCATTGCTTTATGTCAGCCCGAGCGTGAATGTGTATTACTCGATTCAAACGGTAAAAAAATTCGTTTCCTGAAGCAGTTTATTGCCGATCTGAAACTTAAAAATGTCATTGCGGTGCAAACGCGTGTAGAAAATGAAGACAGCATTAACGAGCTGGGTCAATTTGATGTGATTACCAGTCGTGCGTTTGCATCTCTGACTGACTTTGTGGATGCCTCTAAACCGTATATGCATGAACAGACCATTATTGCCTCAATGAAAGGCTTAATTCCTGAAGATGAAGTCACTGCTTTAAAAAATGAATTTAGTTGTGAGATTATTGAACTTAAAGTTCCGCGCTTAGACGAACAGCGTCATTTACTGCTATTAAAACGTATTTAAGAATTTTAAAGGGATTGGGGGCAACATGGCACAAATTATTGCGATTGCAAACCAAAAAGGTGGTGTTGGTAAAACCACAACCGCAGTAAATTTGGCGGCATCTTTAGCTGTGTTAAAAAAGCGCGTTTTGCTGGTCGATATGGATTCGCAAGGCAATGCAACCATGGGGTCGGGCATTCAAAAGAATGACTTGCTCTATTCGGTCACCGATGTATTGCTGGGTGAAGTGCCGATTGAAACGGCGATCGCCAAGGCAGAGGTCGGTTATAAGGTTCTGGGTGCCAACCGTGATCTGGCTGGGGTTGAGCTGGCAATTGCAGATCAAGAAGGACGTGAATTCATCCTGCGTGATGCATTGCAAGAAGTCGAAAAGTCATTTGATTATATTATTGTTGATTGTGCGCCAAGTCTGAGCCTGATTACAGTGAATGCTTTGGCAGCGGTTGATGGTGTGCTGATTCCGATGCAGTGTGAATATTATGCACTGGAAGGTCTGGCTGATTTGACCCAGACCATCGATCGGATTCAGCAAGCATTGAATCCAGACCTGCAAATAGTCGGTGTATTACGTACCATGTATGATGCGCGTAATGCCTTGACCCGTGATGTCTCTGAAGAATTAGAACAATATTTCGGTAAAAAACTGTATGACACCGTGATTCCACGCAATATTCGTCTGGCTGAAGCACCAGCACACGGTTTGCCGGTGATTTATTTTGAAAAAAGCTCAAAGGGTGCAGTTGCTTACTTAAATCTGGCAGCTGAAGTATTAAAGAAAAGCAAAGTGAAAAAAGGAAGTAAAGCATGACCGTCAAGAAACGTGGACTCGCTAAAGGTCGTGGCTTGGATGCCTTGCTAGGCTCAATTCAAAAAGAAAAATTACAGATGGAAGCCCAAGGTCTTGATCATGGTCAGCTCAAACAGATTGATGTGAACCTGCTCAAGCGCGGTGAATACCAGCCGCGCCGTTATATCAACGAGCAAGACTTGCAAGAGCTGGCGGCATCGATTGAAAAACACGGCATTATGCAGCCGATTGTGATTCGTCCGGTCGATGACGAACGCTATCCTTATGAAATTATTGCCGGTGAACGTCGTTGGCGTGCAGCGCAGTTGGCAGGTCTGACTGAAATTCCTGCGATTGTGCGCGAACTTCAGGATCAGGTCGCGATTGCATTGGCTCTGATTGAAAACATCCAACGTCAGGATCTGAATCCGATTGATCAGGCCATGGCTCTGCAACGTTTCCATGAAGAATTTGGTTTAAGCCATCAGGAAATTGCAGACACAGTCGGCAAGGCACGTACTACGGTCAGTAACTTACTTCGCCTGCTCAGTCTGGCTGAAGAAGTGAAAGACTTTATGCAGCAAGGCCTGCTGGATATGGGGCATGCGCGTGCGATTCTAACACTGAAGGCAAAAGACCAGCTCAAAGTCGCTGATATCGTGATTGAAAAAAGCTTGTCTGTTCGTCAAACCGAGCAGTTAGTCCGTGATTTTAATGCACCTAAACAAGAAAAAGTAAAACAAGCGCTTGCACCGGATATTCAGCAATTGACCCAGCGCCTTTCAGAGCGTTTCAGTGCTGATGTGAAAATTGACTATAACAAACAAGGTAAAGGAAAATTAGTCATTAGTTATCATTCTTTAGAAGAGCTGGATGGCATTCTTTCTATTTTAGAAGATGAATAATTTATATATTTTTTTTATTGGGGAATAAATTAGATGTGGGAATTGGTTAAAGCGGGTGGCTGGCTCATGCTGCCACTGGTCTTGTGTTCTATCTTTATGTTGGCGATTTCGATCGAGCGCCTGATTCGCCTGAAGAGGAAAGCGGTACTTCCGTCTACACTTCTGATGAGTCCAGTGCAAAATGCATCACAAGTCATGCAAAAAATTCAACAAAGTACAGAATTGAAGCACAGTACTTTAGGCCGGGTATTTGCAGCAGGCTATGCCAGCAAGCCGCAGGGCGAACAGTATGCCCGTGCACAAATGGAAGTGATGGCATCGCAGGAAATTGGTTATCTGGAAAAGAATATTAACTTTCTGGGAACCTTAAGTGCTGTGGCGCCATTGCTGGGTTTGTTGGGGACTGTGCTTGGGATTATCGAATCTTTTCTGATGATCGATGTGGGGACTGGGAGTGATCCGGTATTGATGATGCCAGGTATTTCCAAAGCCTTGATTACCACAGCAGCCGGGATGCTGATTGCGATTCCGGCACTTTTTGCCCATCGTTACTTCCAGCGACTGGTTCAGGAATATGTGGCGGAGCTTGAACAGCAGGCGACCTTGTTTCATGCGGATCTTTTTTATCGCAATATTGCAGATATAGACCAAGATATGCAAAAAGCCAGCTAGGAGGCGGATGATGAAATTCAAACGCAACCAGGTTGAAGATGTGCATATTAATCTGACCCCTATGATTGATTGTCTGCTGTTTATTCTGGTCTTTTTACTGTTATCGACAACATTTAGCCAAATGAGCCGTATGAACTTGACCTTACCAGATGCGCAGGGTGTTCCGCCTAAAAGTTATGATCAGAAAGTTGAAGTGATTGTGGATGCCAATGGTCATTATGCAGTCAATGGTCAATCCTTGGCCAGTAAAGAAGTCGCAGATTTAAATACTGCAATTAAACAGATTTCTAATGAACGCCGTGATTTAATGTTCGTCATTGCCGCTGACGCGAAAGCCAGCCATCAGGACGTGATTCGCGTTATGGATGTGGCCGGGCAGCTCGGCTTTGTCAATATTAATATCAGTACCAAAGTACCTACCCGAGGTTATTAGTGAAGCACGATTTTAAGGTCTATCTTCGCCTTTTAAGTTATTTAAAACCCTTTTGGGGCATCGGATTGCTTGTCCTGCTCGGTTTTTCTATTAATGCGGCTACAGAAGTTTCTGTGGCTAAATTACTGGAATATATTATTGAGGCCATTCAAGACAAAGACCAGAGTTTCACTTCGCTTTTCCCGTTTTTAGTGGTTGTCCTGATGTTCTTTCGTGGGCTGGGATTATTCATGGGGGGGTATTTTACTGCGGTGATTTCCCGTAATCTGGTGTTCAATATCCGTCAGGAAGTTTTTGCAAAACTGCTGCGTTTACCGTCTCAGTATTATCTGGACAATACCAGCGGGCATATTACTGCCAAGATCATGTATAACGTGGAACAACTGACCGCTGCCTCAACAGAAGCGTTAAGAACCCTGTTGCAACAAGGTTTGATTACGATTGCGCTATTAGGCTATCTGCTATATAGCAACTGGCGTCTGACCATGTGTATCCTAATTTTTGCACCCGTTATTGGCTTTGTGATCAGTAAGGCGGCTAGACGGATGCGTAAACTGTCACAGCAAGTGCAAGACACCATGGGGGATGTCAACCATGTGGTTCAGGAAACGGTCAATGCCAACCTGATCGTCAAGGGTTTTGGCGGCCAAAGTTATGAGCAGGAACGCTTTAAACAGAACTCGCTGGAAAACTTGCGTCGTGGCTTGAAAATGGTCGCTGTGCAGCAGTTGAACAGTCCTGTGGTTCAGCTGATCATGTCTATTTCACTCAGTATTGTCATGTTTATTGCCTTGCGTCCACAGATCCTTGGCGATACCTCTGCCGGTGAATTTGTGGCTTATATTACGGCTGCGGGCATGTTGGCAAGACCAATCAAGGCTTTAACAGATATAAATGAAAAAATTCAACGGGGTATGGCCGCAGCGCATTCGGTATTTGAATTGCTGGACATGCCCGAAGAAAAAAATACCGGGACTTTAAGCGATAGCTTAAAAGGTAATATTCAGTTTAAAGATGTCAACCTGTTTTATGATGATGGTCATCATGCCATTCGTGATTTTAATTTAGAGGTAAAAGCTGGTGAAACGGTTGCTCTGGTTGGGCGTTCCGGTGCCGGTAAAAGCTCACTGGTGAATTTGCTGGTACGTTATCAGGATACAACGTCAGGTCAGCTTCTACTGGATCAGAAACCGATTGAAGACTTTGAGCTGACTGCCTTGCGTACCCAGATTGCGATGGTGAATCAGCAAGTGGTGCTGTTTAATCGGACTGTGCGGGAAAATATTGCCTATGGTCAGCTCGAAGGTGCGACTGATGAAGATATTATTGCAGCAGCAAAAGCCGCTTATGCACATGATTTTATTATGGCTCTGCCAAAAGGTTATGATACCCAACTGGGTGCTCAAGGTTTAAATCTGTCTGGTGGTCAGCGTCAGCGCATCGCGATTGCACGTGCGATTTTGAAAAATGCCTCTATTCTGATTCTGGATGAAGCAACCAGTGCCCTGGATAATGAATCCGAATACTTTATTCAGCGTGCCTTTGATCAGGCCATGCAAGATCGTACAACCATTGTGATTGCACACCGTTTATCGACGATTGAAAATGCGGATCGTATTGTGGTCATGGATCAGGGGTGTATTGTCGAGCAAGGGACTCATGCAGAACTGATTGCATTGCATGGGGCTTATTATCAGCTGCATCAACGTAATTTTGAGGAACAATAAGTTATGGCATTGGCGCAAATCATTCAGGATGCTTGGAATGCACAGGCAAAGTGGCTGGTGGTGCTGCGTCCTTTGTCATGCTTGTATCGTTTAGGTTTTGTCAGCAATCGCTGGCTGTACCAGAAAGGGATCAAGACAAGCTATAGTGCTCCGGTTCCGGTCATGGTGATTGGCAATATCACTGTCGGTGGTAGTGGTAAAACCCCTTTGCTGATTCATCTGGTTGATTATTTAACTCAACAAGGTGTAAAAGTTGGGGTGATTAGCCGTGGTTATGGCGGCAAAGGTCCATTTCCGGCTTATGTGGATTTTAATACCTTGCCTGAGGTCGTCGGTGATGAGCCTGCCTTGATTGTACAGGCGACGGGCGTGCCGATGGCCGTAGGGCCAAACCGGCAAAAAAGTATTGAACTGTTACTGCAAAGACATCAGTTGGATCTGATTATTTGTGATGATGGTTTGCAGCACTGGGCTTTAAATCGTCAGATTGAATGGATTGTACTGGACAATAATCGCGGTCTGGGCAACCAAAAACTGCTTCCGGAAGGCTATCTGCGTGAACCGGTGACACGCTTGGAAACAGGAACGGTAATTGAACATTCGGCAAGTCCAAGTTCTGAGCTGTATATGCATCTGGCTGCATCACAGCCTTATCTACTCAATCAAGACAACAATAAAATCTTCGATTCTCAGTCGGCTTTTTATGCCGTGGTGGGAATCGGTTTTCCGCAACGCTTTTATCAGACCCTGAAAAATCTGGGCATAGAACAATTCCAGTGTCATGAATTTCCCGATCATCATGATTATGACATTGAGGATCTACAGTTTGATGATGCCAATCCGATCATTACCACGGAAAAAGACGCAGTCAAGATTATGGCATTACTGAAACAATATCCCGATTTTAAGCAGGATATCTGGGTGGTGCCAGTCGATGCAGTATTATCGCCAGCCTGCTATACGGTCTTGCAGCAACAGTTACAACAATACGGTATTCAAATTTCTTAAGGCTTATTCAGTATGAAACACATTGTTATTCCTGCACGTTTTGCCAGTTCACGTTTGCCGGGTAAACCCTTGCTGGACATTCATGGTCGTCCCATGATTCTGCGTGTGGTGGATCAAGCCAAAAAAGTACAAGGTTTTGATGATTTGTGTGTGGCGACCGATGATCAGCGTATTGCTGAGGTTTGTCGTGCCGAAGGTGTTGATGTGGTGATGACTTCGGTGGATCATCCTTCTGGGACAGACCGCCTCAGTGAAGTAGCGCGGATCAAAGGCTGGGACAGTCACGATATTATTGTCAATGTGCAGGGTGATGAGCCTTTATTGCCGGCACAACTGGTGAAACAGGTGGCACAACTTCTAGAAGATCAACCGGATTCTTCGATGTCGACGCTATGTGAGCCGATTCATCAACTAGACGAATTTAAGCGTGACAGCATTGTTAAAGTGGTGATGTCCAAACATAATCAAGCTTTGTATTTTAGCCGTGCCACCATTCCTTATGACCGTGATGGCGCGAAACTGGCTGAAGCAAAACTGCATAATCAGGCCTATCGTCATTTAGGTTTATATGCTTACCGTGTAAAACTGCTTCAAGAATATGTCACTTGGGAGATGGGGGGTCTGGAAAAACTGGAATCCCTAGAGCAATTGCGGGTACTGGAAAATGGTCACCGTATTGCGATTGCCGTGGCTGAAGCCAATTTGCCACCGGGTGTGGATACTCAAGAAGATCTGGATCGATTGAATCAAATGGATCTTTCTCATTTTGCTTAAGAAGAGTTGAATACATGCCTTTTGATGTCAATGCACAGATTTATCCATGGCAGCAACAGGTTTGGGAAACGCTGACCGGACGTTTTCCCAAGCTTGGGCATGGTTTATTGTTTTATGGCAAAAAAGGCTGTGGCAAGGAGGCATTTAGCCAGCAGTTTCTGGCTTGGGTCTTGTGTCTGAATCGGCAGTCTTCTGGTGCATGTGGCGAATGTGGCAGTTGCCAATGGCTCAAGGCTGATACGCATCCCAATTATGTGCATATCAGCACCGACGAAGACAATAAAAAACAGAATGCCAAAATCAAGATTGAAAAGATTCGTGATCTGTTGCCTTTTGTGCAGCAGACCGTCGATGGCTGGCGAGTGATTGTAATTGAACCTGCGGAAGCCTTAAATATCTCCTCTGCCAATGCATTATTGAAAACGCTAGAAGAACCCGGTGACAATACGGTCATTATTTTGCTGGCAGATCATTATTTAAAATTGCCTGCAACGATACGGAGTCGCTTGCAGCATTTTGCCTTAGACCGGATTTCTGCAGAACAATTTAGTGATTATGTTCAGGCACAGTTGCCGGATGCAGGTTCTAGCCAGCAACAGTTATTGATGAACCTGTCCAATCAGATGCCCTTACAAGCACTCGAGGTTGCACAAAGTGCCTGGCTGCCACTGCGTCAGGAATTCCTGCAAGACTGGCAAAAACTGGTGATGCAAAAAAATATGCCGCTTGCAATTGCGACCAAATGGAACAAAAGCCTGAGCTTTGGTGAATTTGCTCCCATGTTTGAATACTTGTTGTCCGATTTAATTTGTGTCAAGCTCAATCAAACGGTGAAAAACATTGATCTTGAGTTTAATGTGCTTGCCGAACAATATTCATTAGCAGCACTTTTTAAAATTTATGAAGATTTTCAGCGTTCCAAGCAATATCTCGAGCAGAATGTTCAAAGCAATCTGGTGATCGATGAGCTGTTTATCAAGCTGATGAATCTTTAATTAAGGGGAAATCACATGCAACCACGTATGGGCGGTATTATTCAGGCCAATATTCCTGATATTGAAACACTGTTTGCCAGCTATATGCCTTATGTATGGGGTGGTGGACTGTTTATTCCGTCCAAGCAGCCGGTCAAGCTGGGTGAAGAAGTTTTTGTATTGACCACTTTGCCTGAACAGACCCAGAAAATTCCTTTAACCGGTAAAGTGATCTGGGTCTCGCAAAAGCAGAATGGCATCAAGCCACAAGGCTTTGGCATCCAGTTAAGCGGTGAAAAGGGTGTTTATTTCAAAAATGAAGCAGATCGTCTGGTTGCAGGTCTTAAATCTGAAGGGCGTAAAAGTTACACTATGTAGTTCATTTAGCTGTGGTAGGAACGCATTGTGTTTGTAGATACCCATTGTCATTTAACGATGCTGGATTTAACGCCGTATAACGGTGATCTGGATCAGGCACTCGCACAGGCCCGTGAAGCGGGTGTATCTAGGTTCATGAGTATCTCGGTCGATCTGGATGATCATATCGCGCTGGCGAAAATTGCCGCGCGTCACCCGGATGTCGGTTATACCGTTGGGGTACATCCTTGCGAAGATGCTGCGACCATGGCGCGTGCCACGACCGAATATCTGGTCGAGCTGGCACAGCCTGAAAAAGTCTGGGCACTCGGTGAAACCGGTCTGGATTATTATCACAGTACAGATTTTGTCGAAGAACAAAAAGC
Source organism: Acinetobacter sp. F9 (assembly GCF_019195275.1). NCBI lineage: Bacteria > Pseudomonadati > Pseudomonadota > Gammaproteobacteria > Moraxellales > Moraxellaceae > Acinetobacter > Acinetobacter sp. F9. Next base: position 106,733 of record NZ_CP078068.1, on the reverse strand, counting down.
CTGCTTTGCCCGTCATATCCATGCTTCGCAAATGACCAAGAAACCGGTGGTGGTACATACCCGTGCTGCCAAGCATGATACCGTGGATATTATCCGTGCGGAAAAATCCACGCATGGCATCTTGCATTGCTTTACTGAAGATTGGGAAACTGCCAAAGCGGTTTTAGACTGCGGTTATTATGTCTCATTTTCCGGGATTATCTCGTTTAAAAATGCCCAGGATCTGCGCGATGTGGCCAAACAGGTTCCGCTGGATCGTGTACTGATTGAAACCGATAGTCCTTATCTTGCGCCGATGCCATATCGTGGTAAATCTAACGAACCTAAATACGTTCCTTATGTAGCCAAAGCGCTTTGTGATGTATATGATAAGTCGCTAGAAGAAATGGCTTCTATCACAAAGCAGAACTTTGAAAATCTTCTAAATTTAAAGTAAATAAAGTTATATAAAGTACAAGAGAGTTTATAGGGTGAAGATGGATCGTCAGGCTCAGTTTCGAGCAAGAGAAACCTTGATTTTTCAAGTCGCAGAGCAGCTCCTGCTGGAAAATGGTGAAGCAGGAATGACGCTAGATGCGCTTGCTGCTGAACTTGATCTGGCCAAAGGGACACTCTATAAACATTTTCAGAGTAAAGATGAACTGTATATGTTGCTGATTATCCGTAATGAGCGCATGTTGCTGGAAATGATTCAGGATAGTGATAAAGCTTTTCCTGAACATCTGGCCTTCTTTATGTTGCACCATTTACATCATCCAGAACGTACGGTGCTGTTCCATCAGATTGAAGAACGTCTGTCAACGACTGGCGTGGGAATTCAGCATCTATTCAGTGAACTGTATCAGGTACGCAAACAGCGTTTACGCCTGATCATCCGCATGACGGAAAGTTATCTGGTTTCAATTCATAGCCGCATGTCGGTGCGTGACTATCTGGCGTCGATCTGGTCACTGACCCATGGCGCCGCTGCAATTCTCAATTCCAGTTTTTATCAGCGTTATCTGGGTTCACGCGATACCTTGCGCGTGGCCTATATCGATCAAGCACTGGCTTTGCCAAAGCAGGTGCATTCTGCCGAGCAGTTTGCCTAAGGTTAGAGCTTAGTATGATCAGATCATCTCACAGCGCAGTTCGTGGCTTTACCCTCATCGAATTGATGGTGGTGATTGTGATTATGGGAATCATGGCCTCACTGGTATTGCTGAATACCAGTGGTGTCGATCAGCGTAAGGCCATGCAGGCACGCGAGATTTTGTTATTAGACTTGCAGCGGGTCATGCGTGAGGCGAATGACCAGTCCAGAATACTGGCGCTTGATATGCAACCCGCGACCGATGTCTCGCCATTTCGTTATGGGATTGTAGAATATCGTTCAGCAGCGCAGACTGAACAGAACCTGCAAAATGAAAAATGGCAGAGTTATACAGAATTTAAATTACGTAAGCTGCCGGATCATGTGTCTTTTCGGATTCAGGGGCTAGAACAACAGCGTTATGCCCGTGCGCAAAATCGTGATCTGACGCAGGTGAATTCTCCTCAATTGATCTGGCTGGGGAATGGTGAGGTCAAGCCGGTACGGATTCAGTTCTTTTTAGAAGATCGCGAAGTCGGCTCTGCGATTGAGGTGGATCATCTGGGTAAAATCAATGAAATCTAGATCTTTCAAGCAAAGTGTGTGCTCCAGGCTGATCAAACCATTTAAATCGAGTGCTGATCGATTGCATTGTGGGCACTTCGAGCAGAGCTCTTCGTCTTGCGCAGCGGTGAAACAGCATTTCACTCATCGCAGCTCAGGCTTTACCTTGCTGGAAGTTATGGTTGCACTGGCAATTTTCGCCACCGCAGCCATGACGCTGACCAAAGTCGCGATGCAATATACCCAGTCAACCTCGAATGCCATTCTGCGCACCAAAGCACAGTTTGTTGCCCTGAACGAAGTGGCTCAAATGGAAATCAATCAGCAATGGATGGATGGTACGGCCTCCAAACAGCTGACCCAGCAAGGCGAAACCTGGCAAATTGACAAGCGCAGTGAACCGACGATCAGTCCCAATGTGCAGCGTATTGAACTACAGGTCAGTCTGGTCAATCAGGAGACTGGTCAAGTTGCATCCGGGATCAGCAGCTTGATGTTCTTTAATCATCGCATGAACAATACGCCATGAAGCCTAAAGGATTTACCCTGGTCGAATTATTGGTTGCCATTGCAATCTTTGCGGTACTGTCTGCTTTGGGCTGGAAAGTTTTTGATTATATTGTCAAAACCAAAGATCAAAATGCAGTACATGAACAGCGTCTAGGTCAGCTACAGGAAACCTATCAGCAAATTTTACGGGATACGGTACAGGCAGTCCCTTTAACGGCCAATATCAATAGTGATATTCAACCGGCTCTGGTTTTGCAAAATGGCCGTTTTAATTTTAGTAAAACTGGCGTGACTGATCCTCTGGAGGAGGGTATTTCGCCAGATGAACGCATTGAATATCAGTATCGGGCCGATGAACAAAAACTGTATCGACTGAAATATCGCAACCTGAATCAGACCGGTCGTGATCAACCTGAATCCAGTATTTTATTATCGGACGTTGAGCAATTTCAGGTTGTGGTGCTGAATCCAAATGAACTCACACAGTGGCCTGATTCTTCTATGGATTTAAATCAGCTAGAGCAGAAACAGCGCTTGCCCAAAGGCATTAAAATCAATTTAACCGTGAATGGCGTCAGCTATGAGTGGCTGTTTAGTTTATTAAATACGGACTTTTTGCTTGATAATCAGAATACAGGTCAACCCGGCTAAGAATCATAAAAAATGAAAATGAATAAACAGAGGCTGAAGCAGCAGCAGGGCATTGCACTGATTACCATTCTGGTGATGGTGGCATTGGCGACTATTCTGGCAGCCACGATTGCCCAGCGTCAGGCTGCAACTGCTGAAAGTACCGCCTATCTGATGCGGCAAAATCAGTCGCTGATGTATGCCAAAAGTGCCGAAGCCTTTTTTTCTGAATTACTGGTGGATGATGCTGAAAATGCCGCAGAGGTTGATCATCTACAGGAAACCTGGGCGCAGCCGATGCCGGCTTTTCCGGTCGATGACGGCTATGTTTCCGGAATCATCCAGGATGAATCGGGCAAGTTTAATTTAAATAGCCTGATCACTGCTGAAGATAGCGTCAATGAAAATGCCAAAGCATGGTTCGAGCTGATTTTAAAACGTGCAGGTTTGCCAGCGCAGCTCAGTGAAGCCGTAATTGACTGGCAGGATGAAAACGAGCTGGTGAGTGGAGGTATGGGTGCCGAATCTAATTATTATCAAGGCTTACCGAATGCCGCTTTACCGCCGAATGCAAAATTTCATAGCGTAGAGGAATTAAAGCTGGTACGTGGTTTTGAAGAAAATAAGTACAAACGGATAGCACCTTATCTGAGTGCTGCACCGATGCAGGAAAGTCCGGTCAATATTAATACAGCATCTGCTTTTCTTTTAGCCAGTATGGATGAAAAACTGGATGTGAATGCAGTACAACAATTGCTGGATCAGCGACAGGCCAATTTGGAACACTTTTCTAATGTGTCTGAGTTATGGTCACTCGAACCGTTTGCGCAAGTCGATGCTGCCAAGCGTAATCTGTTTAATAGCCTGCTCGGAGTGCAATCCAATTATTTTAAAGCTCAGATCGAAGTGGTCTTGAATGAACGCAAGCGCCAGTTCAGTAGTGATCTGGTTCGTCAGGACAAACAGGTATATGTGGCTTATCGCAGTATGGCACCCTTTTAGTCAGGGCTTATTCAGTTATACCGTCAGTCTAAATCTGAACAGCAGCTTGATCCCTTTTCCCTATCAGGCTGAACAGCAAAATTAATCCTCAAAGCTGTAGTTTTGCTTTATAATCAAAATCAATTCACCTATTTTTTGACGACATTACGGCATATGTTAATTCGTAAGTTATTTAAGTTTGAGAATGCTCATATTGTGCGTAACTGCACGTCAGATCGCTGTAAGCGTTCGATCCATGGCCATAGTTATAAAGTCGAGCTACTGTTAAAAGCCTCGAAATTAGATCATGGGCAGATGGTCTATGACTTTGGTCTGCTTAAAGGTGTGATTAAGGATTTCTTTGATTCTTTCGATCATGCGATCTGTTTCTGGCAAAATGACGACCCGGAATATATTCAGGCTTGCAAAACTTTCAGTGCGCGATGGGTGTCGTTACCGGTATCACCATCGGCAGAGCAGTTTTCACGTATCTTTTTCTTTCTGGCGCAACAAGTGCTGGCATCGACCGTGACTCAAAATGGCGAAGGTGATGTCGAAGTCTACTCTGTGATTATGCATGAAACCGATACCGGTTATGCACAAAGCTTTTTGGAAGATATTCAAAATGAACAGATGGGCATTCTGAGTCTGGATCAAATTGAGTTTTCTGAACAGGTTCAAGCTGAATGGACCGATCCGGACATGTTGAACAAGCTGAAACAGGGCACAGCATTTCATAACCCGACTGTAGATTTACAGGTACAGATTTAAAGTCTGCGTGGCTTTAAATCCATTGACATAGATTTAGGATTGAAGAATGTCTTTAAATGAACAGCAACTGGCCAAACTGAATAAGGTTCAGTTGGATGAAAGCTGGAAATATGGATTGAGTGAGTTTTTACTCAGTCCGAAAATGGACGAATTAAAAGCTTTTCTGGTTGAAGAAAAAAAAGCAGATAAAACAATTTATCCTCCCAATCATCTGATTTTTAATGCCTTGAATACCACGCCGCTCGATCGGGTTAAAGTAGTCATTTTAGGGCAAGATCCTTATCATGGCCCGAATCAGGCGCATGGATTAAGCTTTTCGGTGCAAAAAGGGGTTGCATTGCCGCCATCTTTGCGTAATATTTTCCACGAGTTACATGCGGATGTCGGGGTTGAACGACCAAAGCATGGTGACTTGACGCATTGGGCGGAGCAGGGTGTGCTTCTGTTAAATGCAGTACTGACCGTAGAAGCAGGTCAGCCGACTTCGCATCAAAAGCGCGGTTGGGAAGAATTCACCGATCACGTCATTGATGTTTTAAATGAGCAGCGTGAACATATTGTCTTTATTCTTTGGGGCGCATACGCACAGCGTAAAGGACAGCGCATCAATCAGGACAAGCATCTTGTGTTAAAGGCCGCACATCCATCGCCTTTGGCCGCAAACCGTGGTGGTTTTTTTGGTTGTAAAGTATTTTCAAAATCGAATAACTATCTCAAACAACATGGCATTGAGCCTATAGATTGGCAGCTGGACGCATGACATATTCTCCCCTTAATAAAACTTATCATCCGGATTTGATCGTTGAAGAAGCGCATAATGGCTGGCGTATCGTTCGTTTAAATCGTCCAAAGTCTTTGCATGCTCTGGATGAATCGATTGCTTCTGCACTTTTGGAAGTATTTCAGGATTTTCATACGGATGACAGCGTAAAAGCGATCTGGTTAGATTCAACCACACCGAAAGCATTCTGTGCCGGCGGCGATGTGCGTAAATTACGTCAACTGGTCATTAACGATGAAGTGGCGGCTGCCAATAAGTTTTTTGAACAGGAATATGCGCTGGATTTGTTATTGCATAATTATGCCAAACCGGTTTTGGTCTGGGGTGAAGGTTATGTGATGGGTGGGGGCCTTGGTCTGTTTATGGCGGCACCTTTCCGTTTAGTGACGCCGTATTCGCGTTTGGCGATGCCTGAAATCAATATCGGTTTATATCCCGATGTGGGTGCAACCCGTTTCCTGGCCGATCGGGGCGCGATTGGTTTATTTACCGGCTTGACCGGTTCAATCATGACCGCTGCAGGCGCTTATGGGATTGGCTGGGCAACACATATTTGTGATGCACAGCGTGATTCAGTTTTAGATAAAGTGATTAATATCGACTGGGATCATTATCCTGCAGGTGACTTCCGTGCCATTGATGACACTTTAAATAGTATGCATCGTCCGGTAGGGCCAGGACCACTGCAAAACTCTCTGGATGTGATTCATAGTGTTTGTCGTGGTGTCAACTTCGAGCATGATTATGAATCGATTATCGGTCTGAGTGATGCGCGCAGTGACTGGTTGCGTCAAGCCAGTGAAAATCTGCAAAAAGGTTCACCAACTACAGCTGCATTGACCTGGTTGCTCTGGCAATGGGGTAAACAGGTACATTCCTGGAATGAAATTTTTGAACTGGAAACCCAGATTTCTGACTGGAAAATCCGTCATCATGATTTCGTTGAGGGGGTACGCGCGCGTCTGGTGGATAAAGACCTTTCTCCTGCATGGAAAAAGGGTGCAGATATGAGCTTAAAAGGTATTTTGTCTGCAAACCCTCCGGTGACCAATATTGAAAGCTGGAATGCCTTGTTAAAACAGTATGGTGTGATTTAAGTCTTACATGTCCGAAACACAATTGAGTCATGAATACTGGATGCAGCTTGCCTATGCGCAGGCTGCACTTGCTGCCGCACAGGGCGAAATTCCGGTGGGTGCGATTATTGTTAGTCAGAATCAGATCATTGGTCAGGGCTTTAATGCGCCGATTTCCTTAAATGATCCGACCGCGCATGCCGAGATTGTGGCGCTGCGTGATGCCTGTCAAAATATCCAGAATTATCGACTACCTGACGATGCAGTGCTGTATGTAACCCTTGAGCCGTGCACCATGTGTGTTGGTGCTTTGGTACATTCACGGGTTTCACGGGTAGTATTTGGCGCATTTGAAGCGAAAGCGGGTTCACTGGTCAGTGCACGTCAATTATTTGAAACGGGCTATTATAATCATGTATTTTCCTTTGAAGCAGGCTGCATGCAGCAGCAATGCTCCGAACAGCTTAGTGCATTTTTCAAGTTGCGTCGTGAGCAGAAGCGGCAACTCAGGTTACAAGAAAAATTATTAAATACGCAGAAATAAATCTACTTTATCGCTAAAATTCCTTAGTTTCGAATCTATAATTTCAGGAAAAATAATGCATAGCATTCAAGTAAAAAAAGAATTTCCGGCATCGATTGATGAAGTCTTTGATTTAATGTCTAAGCATGCCACCTATAATATTGCCTTTGCGCCGATGCAGGTTGAACGAATCAAGGATTCTGCAGATGCTGAACATCCGGATGGACTAGGTTCGGTGCGTGCTATGGGGGTGGGGCCGCTCAAGCCGCTGAAAGAACAGATTACATTGTTTGAGCCGAATGCTCGTATTGAATATCAGATTATTAAAAATCCATTGATCAAGCATCATCTGGGGATTATCGAATTTGAAGCGCTGGCCGATGATAAAACCCTGGTCACCTATACGATTGAATTACAGGCGCGTGCGCCTTTTGTGAGTAAATTAATTCTTGCACAGTTACAGGCAGCGATTAAACTAGGCCTGACGAAACTCGCAAAATCTGTTTAAACAACAACGGGAAAGCAATGACAGTTCAAATTATTACCATTGATGGTCCAAGTGGGTCTGGCAAAGGCACGTTGGCAGCAAAACTGGCTGCACATTATCAGTTTCACTTATTGGATTCTGGCGCGCTCTACCGGCTTTTGGGTTTGTCATTGCATCACCATGATTTACTGGATTCAATGGACATTAAGTTGCCAGAATGCGTACAAATCGCAACAAATCTGGATATCCAGTTTGTCAGTAGCGAAACCGGGGTGCAGGTGTACTTGGATGGCGAAGATGTTTCCCAGACCATTCGAACTGAACGCGTCGGAGAATTTGCTTCAAAAGTTGCTGCAATTCCTGAGCTTAGAATGGCAATGGTTTCACGTCAACATGCTTTTGCACAGGCACCTGGTCTGGTGGCAGATGGCCGCGATATGGCCACAAGTATCTTCCCGCAAGCTCAGGCTAAAATATATTTGACTGCATCGGCTGAATCGCGCGCGCAAAGACGTGTAAAGCAGTTGCAGGGTATGGGGCTGGATGTTAAAATAAACGATATTTTAGCTAATATCATCGCGCGTGATAAACGAGATATGGAACGCACTGTCGCTCCACTCAAGCCTGCCGACGATGCTTACATTATCGATAGTTCAAATTTGAACATTGATGAGGTATTCCAGTTGATGACCACTTATGTGGACCAGCAGTTAGCCAATTAACCTGATTTTATCAGCAAACGCATAGCTTGATCAGTTTTATATGGACTATGTAGATGCTTAATTAAACCGGCCTTGTCTGATCCAAGACCGCTGACTTTATCGGAAATATCATGACCGAATCTTTTGCAGCCCTCTTTGAAGCAAGTGAATTAAACCTCAACGTTGAAAAGGGTGCAGTTATCCAGGGCGTTGTAGTAAGCATTGACTCTGATTGGGTAACTGTTGACACTGGCCTTAAATCTGAAGGCGTTGTTGACCGTGCTGAGTTCTTAAATGAACAGCGCGAACTTGAAGTTCAAGTTGGCGACACTGTAGACGTAGTTGTTGAAGCGCTTGACAACGGTATGGGTCAAACTGTTCTTTCTCGCGAAAAAGCTAAACGCGCTGAGACTTGGACTAAACTTGAAAAAATCTTTGAAGACGGCGAAATCGTTACTGGTGTTATCTCTGGTAAAGTTAAAGGCGGTTTCACTGTTGACATCGGTCCAGTACGTGCGTTCCTTCCAGGTTCTTTAGTTGATACTCGTCCTATTCGTGATACGACTCACCTAGAAGGCAAAGAGTTAGAATTTAAAGTAATCAAACTTGACGCTAAACGTAACAACGTTGTTGTTTCACGTCGTGCTGTTATGGAAGCTGAATCTTCAGCTGACCGTGAAGCTCTTCTTGCTCAGCTTGAAGAAGGTCAAACTGTTACTGGTACGATCAAAAACCTTACTGACTACGGTGCATTCGTTGACCTTGGCGGTATTGACGGTCTTCTTCACATCACTGATATGGCTTGGAAACGCATCAAGCATCCTTCAGAAGTTGTTGAAGTGGGTCAAGAAGTTACTGTTAAAGTACTTAAGTTCGACCGCGAGCGTAACCGTGTTTCTCTAGGTCTTAAACAACTTGGCGAAGATCCATGGTTAGCGATCATGAACCGTTACCCTAAAGGTTCAATCGTTAAAGCGCGCGTAACTAACCTGACTGACTACGGTTGTTTCGCTGAAATTGCTGAAGGCGTTGAAGGTTTAGTACACGTTTCAGAAATGGATCACACGAACAAAAACATCCACCCATCTAAAGTTGTTCAGATCGGTGATGAAGTTGATGTTATGGTTCTTGAAGTTGATGAAGAGCGTCGTCGTATTTCTCTTGGTATCAAACAAACTCGTGCTAACCCATGGGAAGAGTTTGCTAAAGACCACGACAAAGGCGAAAAAGTTTCTGGTACGATCAAATCTATCACTGACTTTGGTATCTTCATCGGTTTACCAGGCGGTATCGACGGTCTAGTTCACTTGTCTGATATTTCTTGGAACGAACAAGGCGAAGAAGCGATTCGTCGTTACAAGAAAGGCGACACTGTTGAAGCGGTTATCCTTTCTGTAGACGCTGAAGGCAACCGTATCAGCCTTGGCATCAAGCAAATGAACAACGATCCGTTCAATGACTTCCTTGCTGCTAACGAACGTGGTGCGTTGGTTAAAGGTACTGTAACTGCAGTTGATGCGAAAGGCGCGACTGTTAAGTTGGCTGACGAAGTTGAAGCGACTCTGAAAGCATCTGAAATCAACCGCGATCGCGTTGAAGATGCAACTAAGTTCCTTGAAGTTGGTCAAGAAGTGGAAGCGAAGATCATCAACGTTGATCGTAAATCTCGCGCAATCAACTTGTCTATCAAAGCGAAAGACGAAGCTGAAGAGAAAGAAGCAGTTGCTAACTTGAAAACAGCGCCAGCTGCTGGTCAAGACAATGGTCCTAAGACGATTGGTGACCTGATCAAAGCTCAAATGGGCAACTAAGTAGACGTTTGAATTGTATTGTTAATGTAAGTTAACTAATACTTTTTATACAAATACTGTAAACGGTAGCGTAGTATTTAATTATTGCGCTACCGTTTTGTATTTAAACAGGTTATTATCGGGAAATAGATCCCAAGTAGCTTGATAATTAAAGAGGTCGCAGATGACTACTGAAGCACTTAATAAGTCTGACTTAATAGAGCGCATTGCATTAAAAAATCCGCATTTGGCCGAGCCTTTAGTGGAAGAAGCGGTTAAAATTATGATTGATCAAATGATAGAAGCTTTATCATCTGACAATCGTATCGAGATTCGCGGATTTGGTAGTTTTGCATTGCATCATCGTGAGCCACGCGTGGGTCGTAACCCTAAAACTGGTAAATCTGTAGAAGTGGCTGCAAAAGCAGTTCCGCACTTTAAGCCAGGTAAGGCCCTTCGTGATGCTGTAAACGAATCTGCAAATAAATAATTGTAAATATTTACGGGGTGTTCATGCGTTACGTTCTGGTCGTTCTTTTATTGGTGCTGTTTGGCTATTCATTGGCTTTGGTTTTGCAAAATGGTACCGAATTGTCCGTGGACTTGTTATTTACTCAAGTTCCTGCAATGCGTCTAGGATTATTGCTGCTCCTTACCCTATCTCTAGGCGTCGTATTAGGCCTGTTATTGGGCGTTCAAATCTTCCGGGTTTTCCAGACCAATTGGGAAATCAAGCGACTGCGTAAAGACATTGAACATCTGCGTAAGGAACAGTTGAATACAGCCAAGTTAATGGCCGCTGAAGCAGCAGCCCATACCCGGCATGAAAAAACTGTATTAGATATTACCAATGAAAATCAAAGCTCATTATAATGGGCTTATTTTTTGCCTATTTGAAGGGATAATCTCTTGAGTATCATTGTTGCACTAGATGCCAAAAGCCAATTTGATGCCTTAGCCATTGCAGAACAGCTAGATCCTGCCTTGTGTCGACTAAAAGTGGGCAAAGAGTTATTTACCCATGAAGGTCCAATCATTGTCAGAGCACTTCAAGATAAAGGTTTTGATGTATTTCTGGATCTGAAATTTCATGATATTCCAAATACGACTGCACAAGCAGTCTGCGCGGCAGCTGATTTGGGTGTATGGATGGTGAATGTACATGCATCTGGTGGCCGAAAAATGATGGAAACCTGTGTGGAGCGTTTACAAGCAGGCAACTATAAAACTCAACTCATTGCTGTGACAGTGCTGACTTCAATGGGTCGTGAAGACCTCAAAGATATTGGTCTGGATATTGAGCCAAATGAGCATGTCAAGCGTCTGGCTCAACTGACCAAAAACAGTGGCCTGGACGGGGTGGTGTGTTCAGCTCAAGAAGCAAAAATGTTACGTGAAACATTAGGCCAAGACTTTGCTTTGGTAACACCCGGTATTCGTCCTGAAGGTTCAAATGCCGATGATCAGAAGCGTATTGTGACACCGAAACAGGCGATGCTGAATGGTTCGACTCATCTGGTGATTGGCCGTCCCATTACCCAGTCTAAGAATATGCGTCAGACTTTAAAAGATATTTTGGCAACGCTTTAATATGGTTTGAATGACAAAAAGCCTTTCAGTCGAAAGGCTTTTTTTATACTGTTGCACTTGCCGCTTGAATCCGCCTATTGAAAAAAATGGTTATAAAATAAAAAGGAAAAATGATGACTTCATCTGAACCACAATTAGAAAAAGAACAGAATGACGTGATTCAAAATGTTCAACAGGCGGAACAGCTTAAGCAACAAGAACAGCAACAACAGCAGGCAAGCTCAGCAGATTGGACAGCAGGGATCGATGTGGTCAGTTTGGCATCTGATGCCATCAGCCTTGCTTCGGATGTTATTGAAACAGTAGGCGATGCCTTAAGTGATATTGATTTAAGTTTTTAGTCAGCCCTTCTTGCTTGTGCTTCGTTTTAAAATCCTGCTTTAGAACTTAGTCAGGAAGGAGAGTTCCTCTTTAGAAAAGAGAGATTTAGGGAGATTGAGAAAGCAATAAAGCAATTAAATCGCTGCCAGTACACTCACCATGACTGGTGCTAACAGTGACAAAATAAATCCACTGACCATAGCATGTGGAATAAAGTCATGCCCGCATGCCTGCTTAACCATCGGTAAAGTCACATCCATTGCAGTTGCACCTGCTGCGGAAATGGCCGATCTTGGATATCTCCAGCCCATACAATACATCAGTAAGATGGCAAAAATTTCTCTAAACAGGTCATTCATTAGTGCAATGCTGCCGAGTTCTGCATTTCGAAGCTCGGTCACGACAACGCCTGACATTGAGTAAAATCCATAGCCTTGTGACAGCATGATCAAATCTTTCAGGCCAATCTGTGTGTTCCAGAATGAATACAGCATAACTGCGAATAATGAACCGAAGATACAACCGATCGGAACCAGAAGAATTTTGATATTTAACCAAGAACGATCCAGTGGCGAATAAGCCAGATCTAAACCAATGAAAAACATAAATATCAGTAACAAATGCCAGGTGCTAATGTGCAAGGATAAATCAAACAGACTCAAGCCAGCATGTAAAAAGTATCCACCTGCGAGTGCCAAAAAAGCATAACTCATATTCAGTAAGGATTTAATTACCAGATCAAGGGATACTCTGCCTGAACTGGGAAGAAAACCAGCCCACTTGAACAGCAAATAGCAAATAGCAAAAGCACCGAGTGATGTCAGAAAGGCAATGCTGATGGATGTACTCAGAATCTGTAGGGGATGCTGTAATTCATCCACAAGCTGTGAGAATTCAAAGGAAATCGCAATCAGTAACACATAGCTAAAATAAGGTAAGAGCTTGAAACAGATTTTAATCATCGATACTGGAATCCGTTTCGCCAAAACAAAACCGAGTGCCAAACAGAGAAGAAGCTGAAAGATGAGCCAAAGCGATTGCATAAGTTTAATAGATTGAAAAAATTATCTTTAAATTATGCCATCGCTTGATGCTAGATGGTGAAAAGCTTTTAGCTAACTTTATTGAATAATCGATAATCTGCGGCATTGGGTTTCTTGGTTTTCAGCCAGTATTTCCAGGTATAAGTCGGCCATAGGGCAAAATTCTTGCCACCTTCCTGCTGATACCAGCTGACACAGCCAGATTGCCATACGGTCTGTTCAAACATATGTTGCACCTGCTGATTAAATGTATCTTGCGCCTGCTCTTTGACCATAATGGCATCGCTATATGATTGATCGACCCGCTGCATGAGCTGCAAGATATAGTCAACTTGTGCCTCAATCATAAAAATCACAGAGTTGTGTGCCAATAGGGTATTTGGGCCCAGTAATTGAAACAGGTTTGGGAAACCTTTCATGCAAATTCCATAATAACTTTCAGCCCCCTGTTTCCAGACCTCATTGAGCTGTAGATTATCCAGCCCAGTACATTGAAAATTCTTCATATAGATGCGTGGATCGGTAATGAACCCGGTGCCATAAATCAGACAGTCAATTGGCCGCTCCTGACCATCTTGGGTAATGATGCTATTTTCAGTGAGTTCCTGAATCTTTTCAGTCACCAGTTCTACATTCCTGCGGTTAAAAGTCGGGAAATAGCTATTGGAAACCAGAATACGTTTACAACCCATGATGTAATCCGGAGTGAGTTTTTGAGCTAACTCAGGATCTTTAATCTGGTATTTGATGAACAGTTCTGCCAGTTTCTGGGTGTATTTCATGATTCCGGGTTTAACGATGGGGATGACCCGCGATTCATTTGACCAATATAAGCGGGCACGGTGCAGTTTTCGGAACCAGTCATATTTTTCAAATAGTGTCTTTTCGAGAGGGTGATAGACACGTTCATCGCGAGGAATGATCCAGGCTGCAGTACGTTGCATGACATAGAGTTGTTTGCATTGTGGGGCAATTTCCGGAACATATTGAATGGCGCTGCCACCTGTGCCAATCGATGCGACATTTTTGCCATTTAAATCATAAGTATGATCCCATTGTGCAGAATGAAAGACTTTCCCTTGAAACTTCTCAATACCGGGGATAGGTGGAATCTGGGGAATGTGCAAAGGCCCTGAAGCAAATATGACAAATTGGGCTTCCAGGATACTTTGATCTTGTAACTGCAATTGCCACAGACAGCGCTCTGCCTGGTAATGCGCTGAAAGGACTTCAGTATTTAAGCGGCAGAAAGCACGTAGCTTATAATCGTTTACCAGATCCTGAATATAGGAAAATATCTCGGGTGCTTCGGCATAGCGTTTTGACCAGTTGCTTTTCGGCGCAAATGACAGGGAATATAAATGTGACTGCACATCACAGGCTGCGCCAGGGTACTGGTTGTCTCGCCAGGTTCCACCAAATTCATTGCCTTTTTCCAGCAGAATAAAATCATGGATGCCTTGCTGCTGTAAACGTATTGCCATGGCAATACCGCCAAAACCGGCGCCAATAATGGCGACTTTGGTAAAGGGTGGCGAGCGGGTGGCACTTGTATTTTCCAGCATCATTGCATTCCTTGCTTATTTTAATAAGAGATTATTATCATCATTCACTGATAAAAGATTAGACCTAAAATTGATCTAAACGGCAATAGCAGTACACTTATTTTTATAGTACAACTAAGACTATCACATTGTATTTGTATGGTTATGAAACGTTCTGTTCTCAGTCTAATGTATTTGATTCAAGGGATGCGAAAGGCGGGCATAGACGTCGATCAGAAGCTGCAAAACATTGGACTGCGTGTCGATGCCTTTGATCCTGGCTCGATTATTCATCCGAGTTTGGAACATGATGTACTTAAGGTGGTAGGGCAGGAAATCGAAGCTGAGCAGGGATTATTGATTGGCCAGCATTATGCATTGGCAGGTTATGGTCCGTTGTTGATGTTACTGGTTACCAGTCCGACGGTACGTGATGCGCTGCATCAGGTGATCCGCTTTCAACAGTTGACGCATTTGACAGGACAATTGGGTTTGCAACAAAGCGAGCATCATAGCGCGCTGTGTTATCGACCGAAAAATCTGGAAGATGGTTTGGGTGTGTTGCTGGCACAGGCGGAGATTTCGGGAACTTTCAAGTTTATCCGTGATATTTACAAAATGATGGGCCTGTCCAAACCTGATTTACGGATCGAGTTACCATTTGCCCATCCGCAAGAGCCGAATACCTTAAAGGTCTATCATGATTATTATGGGACACAGGTTCAGTTCGATGCACCAAGTGCGGCATTCTGGTTTGATGAAGCAGTTCTGGATATTAAAATTCCGTCTGCGGATACGGTGACCTTTGCGCTGTATGAAGCCAAGTGTTTTGCTGAACTGCAACGTTTGCAACAGGATGAGCAGACACCGACAGTGGTGCAGCGCGTTCAGGATTATCTGGAAATACAAAGTGGTTTGATGCCGAGCATGGCCGAAACTGCGCAGGCGCTAAATATTCCGGAGCGAACCTTGCGGCATCAGTTACAGCAGTGTGATACCAGTTATAAACAGATTCGCGAAGATATTATTAAAGATAAGGCTTTGCGATTGATTGAATATAAACAGTATTCAATTGAAATGATTGCAGAGTTGTTGGGCTATTCCGAGCCGGCTGCTTTTAACCATGCCTTTAAACGCTGGTTTGGGCAAAGCCCTCGGCAATATGTAAAATAGCCTAAGCCTGTTTATGCCAAAGTGTTATAGTGTGTTGATTAAACTCCGCTATAATTAAATTGATCCCAAATAGTACGAAACTCTATGTCCGATTTTAATTCACAGCACAGCACCGCCTTTAGTCCGATTTCTCCTGCAGAACGTTATGCACAAGCAATATCTTCGGGACAGTTTATGCCTGATGATGCACAGGCAATGGCAGTACATGAACTGAATCGTGTCTGGCTGGAATTGATTCAGCGTTTTAAGGCCTCGAAAAAAGCCTTTCGCCGTTTTCGCCGTCAGACTTCTCCCAATGGCGTGTATATGTGGGGTGGTGTGGGTCGTGGCAAAACCTGGTTAATGGATCAGTTTTATGATTCGATTCCATTTCGCCGTAAAACCCGGATGCATTTTCACCACTTTATGCAGCATGTGCATCGTGAATTAAATAAGCTCTCTGGGCAGCGTAATCCGCTGGATCTGGTCGCGGATCAGATTTATAAAGACGCGGTGATTATCTGTTTCGATGAGTTCTTTGTATCCAATGTCACCGATGCCATGATTCTGAGTGATCTGTTCCAGAAACTGTTTGAACGCGGGATTACTTTGGTTGCAACTTCGAACATTGCCCCAGATGGTTTGTATAAAAACGGGATTCATCGTGACCGTTTCCTGCCGACGATTGAACTGGTCAAGAAAAACTGTGTGGTGTTAAACGTCGATGCCGGCGTCGATTACCGTTTACGCGTATTAAAACAGGCGCAGTTATTCAAATTCCCATTAACCCATGATCATAAAAACTGGATTGCGCAACGTTTCAGCGCTTTGACTCAGACACAAACCTGCTCTGAAGAGCCGATTATCATCAATAACCGTATTGTGGAAACTGTGTCACATACCGAAGATGTATTGTGGTGCGAGTTTTCTGAGCTGTGTCTAAAACCACGTAGCCCGGCTGACTTTATTGAAATTGCCAATATTTATAATACGGTTTTAGTCAGTAATGTGCCGCACCTGACCGATTTCCTCAATGATGGGACGCGCCGTTTTATTTATCTGGTCGATGAGTTCTATGACCGTGGTGTCAAACTGTTATTGACCTCGGAAGACAATATTATTGATATTTACCAAGGTGAAAAACTGGTCTTTGAAATTGAACGGACGCGTTCACGTTTACTGGAAATGCAGTCGGATGAATATCTGAATTCTGAACATCGTCAGATTCAGAAAACTATCTCGAGTGAGTAGGAAGCAGAATAAAAGCGCTGGTCATTGACTGGCGCTTTTTTATAAAAATAAGCAGGTAATTGATCGACAACTAGGGCCAAACATGGCTTAATCTTGATCTAAATATGATCGTGTATAACTAGAATGCATAATTTTTACTCGAAAATCTGAACTTAAGTCTAATTTCTACATTTCGAAAACTTTATACACTGTCATTAGGGTATTTAGCAGAATGATATCTCAATGCGGCTGAGCGACGTCTGATATGTTTATGAGGGTACTCATATTATGAAAAATGCTCAGTATTTAGCAATTTGATAATACTATTCAGCTAGATTTTAATCGGTATACTAGAATCTCTTGTATAAAAAGTAGCAATATCAGGAAAGACAATGACTGCACGTATTCAAAAAGGCAAGTTAGCGATTGCTAAAGAACTTTACGATTTTATCGAAAATGAAGCACTACCAGGTTCTGGTTTGGATAGTGAAACTTACTGGAAAAACTTTGAACAAGTCGTTGTTGATCTTAGCCCTAAAAATAAAGCACTTTTGGCTAAGCGTGATGACATTCAAGCGAAAATCGATGAATGGCACCGCAATAACACATTTGAATTACAAGCTTACAAAGCTTTCTTGACTGAAATTGGCTACTTGTTACCAGAAGTAGAAGATTTTCAAATCAGCACTGAAAATGTAGACGAAGAAATTGCCGTATTGGCCGGCCCACAGCTGGTGGTACCGGTACGTAATGCACGTTACTGCCTCAACGCAGCCAACGCACGTTGGGGTTCTCTCTACGATGCACTTTATGGTTTCGACGTGATCTCTGAAGAAGATGGCGCGGAAAAAGGTAAAGGCTATAACCCGAAACGTGGTGAGAAAGTTGTCGCATTTGCGAAAAACTTCCTTGACGAAACTTTCCCATTGGCACAAGGTTCGCACGCAGACGCAACTCAATATGCAGTTGATGGCAACGCACTGGTTGTAACATTAAAAGATGGTTCTACAACGACTGTTGCGGATAGCGCTAAATTTGTTGGCTTCAATGGCGAAGCGTCAGCACCGACTGAAATCGTATTTAAAAATAACGGTCTGCACGTTATTGTGCAAATTGATGCAACGAGCCCGATTGGCCAGACTGATGCCGCTGGCGTAAAAGACGTAGTTCTTGAAGCTGCGGTTACCACCATTCAGGATTTGGAAGACTCGATTGCAGCGGTTGATGCTGAAGAAAAAGTGGAAGGCTATCGTAACTGGTTAGGTCTGATGAAAGGCACTTTAGAAGAGTCCATTCAGAAAAATGGTAAAACAGTTACCCGTACACTGAATGCAGACCGTACTTTCAAAAATGTGGAAGGTGGTGAAACCAAGGTTCATGGTCGTTCATTGATGTTGCTGCGTAATGTCGGTCATTTGATGACAAACCCTGCCATTTTGGTCGATGGTGCAGAGATTTTTGAGGGCATCATGGATGCCTTGATTACACCTTTGTTGTCTTTTGCCGACATCAAAGGTGAAAATACCATTAAGAACTCGCGTCAAGGTTCAATGTATATCGTTAAACCAAAAATGCATGGTCCTGAAGAAGTGGCATTTGCCGTTGAATTGTTTGAACGTGCGGAACAGGTACTGGGTTTGCCTGCAAAAACTTTAAAAATCGGGATTATGGATGAAGAGCGCCGTACTTCTGTAAACCTGAAGAACTGTATTGCACAAGCCAAAGACCGTACTATTTTCATCAATACAGGCTTCATGGACCGTACCGGTGACGAAATCCATACCTTTATGGAAGCAGGCCCATTCGTACGTAAAGGCGAAGTCAAAGGTCAGATCTGGTTCCCGGCTTATGAAAACCGTAACGTGATGATCGGTCTGCAAGCAGGTTTACGTGGCAAAGCGCAAATCGGTAAAGGCATGTGGCCAAAACCAGACATGTTGCTCGACATGTATAAAACCAAAACTGAACATCCGGAAGCAGGTGCGAGCTGTGCATGGGTGCCATCACCAACAGGTGCGGTAATTCACGCGATTCACTATCATCAGATTAATGTTGCGGATCGTCAGCAAGAGTTATTGGCAACTGAAGCCTTGTCACTAGATGACTTGTTAACGCCACCATTAGCAACAGACACTAACTGGTCTGAAGAAGAGAAAACCAAAGAACTTGAAAATAACTGTCAGGGGATCTTGGGCTATGTAGTTCGCTGGGTAGACTTAGGTGTAGGTTGTTCTAAAGTACTCGACATCAACGATGTCGGTTTAATGGAAGACCGTGCGACTTTACGTATCTCTTCGCAGCACGTGGCGAACTGGTTGCGTCATGGTGTGGTAAGCCGTGAGCAAGTAGAAGAAGTGATGCAGCGTATGGCGAAAATTGTAGATCAGCAAAATGCCAATGATCCGTTGTATACGCCAATGTCTGCAGACTTTGCCAACAATATTGCATTCCAGGCAGCGTCTGACCTGATCTTTAAAGGTGGTGAACAGCCATCAGGTTATACCGAGCCACTTTTACATGCAGCACGTTTAAAGTTAAAAGGTTATACAGGTGACTAATCCCGTCTAACTTAAAAAAGCCTCTTCGGAGGCTTTTTTATTGTCTAATGGTAAGCGGCTGTCTTTCTGACTAGAAATTTTTCAGCTGAACTCTTAAAGTGGAGCAAAGCTTGCGAGGAACAATAAAATGATGACGGTATATCAGGACTTAGACCAGCAGTTTATTCATGGTCAGTGGCAACATGGAACTTCAACCAAAATCATAAAAAATATCAATCCTTTTACCCAAACCGAAATTATGAGTCTTGCAGCTGCCAGCTCTGTCGATGTAGACAGTGCGTATACGGCAGCAGAACAGGCTTTTCAACAGGGTGTTTTGAATTCCATTGAAGTCCGTAAAACAGTATTGCAAAATTTAATTAATATTATTCAGCAGCGCCGTGCAGAAATCATTGACTGGCTGATTATTGAATCAGGCAGTACGCGCATTAAAGCCGGCCTTGAGGTAGATGCTGCCTTGGGGATTATTCAGGAAAGTCTGGCATTTCCAGATCAGCTGAAAACTGAACAGCTCGAAAGCAAAGATCCAGTACGGAAAAGTTTGGTCTTGCGTAAACCTTTAGGCGTGATTGCAGTCATCAGTCCATGGAACTTTCCATTTCATCTGTCCTTGCGTTCAGTGGCGACAGCGATTGCCTGTGGCAATACAGTTGTCTTGAAACCAGCCAGTGATACGCCGGTGACTGGCGGTACATTAATCGGGAAATTATTTGAAGAAGCCGGTTTGCCTCCAGGTGCATTGAATATTGTTGCCGGTGCTGGCAGTGAAATCGGGGATTATTTTGTCGAGCATTCAGTGCCGAAAATGATTTCATTTACCGGCTCGACTGAAGTGGGGAAAAGTGTCGGCAGTAAAGCTCTGGCCAGTTCCAGAATCAAACGTTTGGCATTGGAACTGGGCGGCAATGCACCCTTGGTGATTCTGGATGATGCCGACCTTGATCTGGCGGTTGAACTGACCTTGATGGGGCGTTTTATGCATCAGGGACAAATTTGCATGAGCACCAATCGGGTCGTTATCGATGCATCTATTCATGATGCTTATGTGGATAAGCTTCTGGATCGGGTCAAAATGATTCCAGTGGGCGATCCGAATCTGGAAGATACCATCATCGGGCCGATCATTAATCGGAGTCAGGTCAAAAAGCATCAACAGATCATTCAGACAGGCAGCGAGCAGGGCGCACAGCTGGTATATGAGGGCGGAATTGAAGGAAATCTGGTCTATCCGCATATTTTCATTAACGTCGCAGCCGATTCTGATTTAGCACAACAAGAAAGCTTCGGTCCGATTTTACCGATCTTAAAAGCACGTGATGAGGCCCATGCTTTAAATCTAGCCAATGCAACAGAGTTCGGTTTGTCCAGTGCAGTCTGTACATCAAATATCGAACGCGGCAGCGCTTTTGCGGCACAACTGGATATTGGCATGACCCATATTAACGGGATCAGTGTTGCAGATCAGTCTAATGCACCCTTTGGCGGCGAGAAAAACTCAGGACTAGGACGTTTTAATGGTCGCTGGATTTTTGAGGAGTTTACCCGGACACACTGGTTGACCATACCGAATTCATGATACTCAAATCTATATCAATATTACAGGTTTGGCTCAGACATCAGGTTATAATCGAGTGGTCGAATGATTTACATTAATCCGCCATGTGTGCCAACTTTAAACCTTTAAGCTTAGAACAATTGCATAATCTGGGGTTGCCCGAAATTCCCTTTGAATATCCGGAAGAGGTCTATCCCAATTATGCTACACCGCTGTTATTTCATTCAGCTCAAGGACTGGAATGGCGGTTGGTAAATTTTGGCCTGATTCCAAAATGGGCAGAAGATAAAAGTATAGCTACCAAGACCTATAACGCCAGAAATGAAACTTTATTGCAAAAGCCAACCTTTGCTGAAGCCACTGCCAAATGTCATTTTGGGGTCATTCCTGTTGCCGAGTTTTATGAGTCCAAATATTTTGACAATAAACCACAGCGTTGGGGTGTAAGACGTCAAGATGGTCAGGCGACTTTTATTGCGGCAGTATATGAGATTACACGAGTACAAGGGGAAATTGTACGATCTGCCAGCATGATTACGATGGATGCCATTGACCATCCGATGATGAAAGAATTTCATGAGCCTGGAAACATCAAACGTTCGGTGATCGTAATTCCACATGAGCGACTACAAGAATGGCTGACACTGAGTCATCCGGATATTCGGAGTTTTGTACACGGCTTTCCGGAAGAAGAGTTTGAATGTTCACATGTTCCCAAAGAAAAAATCAAAAAAGCCAGCCCACAACTGAACTTTTTTGATTCTTAGAAAGCTCCGGTGAATTATTTATTATTGAAAGTATGCCAATTCGCCAGCGTCTATTTAAAAATAAAAAGTAGGACTTTTAACGAGCCAGATTTTTAAAAATATGACGTAAACTTTCCATGGTTTTTTCAATTTGCAAAGGCGTCAAGCCTTCAAATGACTGCTCTAGTACTATATTGGTCAGATCATTGATCTTATGTGTCATTTGCATGCCTTTTTCGGTCAAAAATACCCGGGTAATTCGTGCATCATCTTCACATGAATAAGTCTCAACCAGACCTTCATCTTTTAAGCGATAAACGATTTTAGTGGTGGTCGACATTTTAGATACGACCATCTCTGATAAGTCGGATACACTCGCATGCGGTTTGGATTTTAAGGCAAGAAGGATACGGCGGCGCGAATTGTCTACACCATATTTTTTAAGTGCGTGATCGACATTAAGTACATATTGAGCATGAACCTGAGTAACCCAATAATAGGGAAAGTTTTCTAAATTAAATTCTTCCGTACACGGTAAAAATTTTGCATATTTCTTAGTCATGAAATGTTCCTTGTATTTATTTTTCTAGGGCCCGTCCATTTTATGAAAAAGTTTATGCATGTTTCAACCTTTATTTTAAAAATGTTAAAGAGATTGCACTTTTTAGTTTTTCTTAATAGCCCCAGAAGTCGAGCAGTTCTGCATATGCGCTGATTCGGGACAGAGAATGGCCATTTTAAATCGGATGAAAGGCAATAATATTTTGTGTAAAATTAATACTTAATTGTATATTTCTGAGGCGGAATCATTTTCCGCAATCGTTTGTCATTCGACAGCATGATTCGCTTATCGGCCAAAATGCAATCACTCTGATTTTAATCAACCAGACAATTTTGCTGATGGATCCATGCAGTTATGTGGAGGAATTTCCCCATCAAAAATTTCAAGCTCTATTTTAACTGATTGCTTTTTTAATCGGTATATATTTGATGGCTGAATTTTTAGTTCACTTTAAAAGTGTTTGAGCTAATGAATGGTAATTACTGCATATTTTTAATTAAAGTAAAATAATTTGTGAAGAAAAAATTAAGTTTAATGCGTTTTATACACACTGATTAATGAAAAAAGTCTAAGGAAAATCATAATCATGTAATTTTTTTATAAATTAATACATTACAAAATACTCAGTTTATGCATAATGGAATGGTCTTAAGTTACATAGGTTAAATTTAATGGATCCCTCGCCGTGCGTTGATCTTCCATCTCTATTTCTAGCTTACTCGAACGGGGTAGTTCTCTAATGGAATTTTTATTAGATCCCGGAATTTGGGTAGGTTTAATTACTCTTATTATTCTTGAAATCGTTTTAGGTATTGATAACCTAGTCTTTATTGCCATTCTGGCTGAAAAACTTCCTCCTGAACAACGTGATAAAGCTCGTGTCATCGGTCTTTCACTCGCATTATTGATGCGTCTGGGCCTGTTGTTTGCCATTGCTTGGCTGGTCACTTTGACTCAGCCGTTGATCACCCTGTTTGACTGGACCTTCTCCGGTCGGGACTTGATCTTGTTATTTGGTGGCTTGTTCTTGGTGTATAAGGCCGTCACAGAGTTACATGAAAAGATAGAAGGTAAGCCTGAAGTCAAATTGACCACTAAGGTGGTTTATGCAAGTTTCACTGCTGTTGTTGCCCAAATTGTGGTTTTAGATGCTGTATTCTCTTTAGATTCAGTGATTACTGCAATTGGGATGGTCGACAATATTTACGTCATGATGGCTGCAATGATTGTTGCGATGGGTGTAATGCTACTGGCATCGAAACCATTGACCAGTTTTGTAAACCGTCATCCAACCGTGGTGATTCTGTGTCTAAGCTTCCTGCTTTTGATTGGTATCAGTCTGATTGCAGAAGGTTTTGGTTTCCACATTCCAAAAGGCTATATCTACTCGGGTATTGGTGTCGCGATCTTGATCGAAGCGTTCAACCAGTTCGGCCAGCGTAATGCAGCAAAGCATGAATCTAAGATTCCTTTGCGTCATCGTACGGCTGATTCTATTTTGAAGTTAATGGGCGGCAAGCTGGAAACCACTGATACTGACAAAAATGAAGCTCAAGAAGCCTTTGCAGATGAAGAACGTTACATGATTGGCGGGGTATTGACCCTTGCAGAGCGTTCAGTCGCTTCGATCATGACACCGCGCAGTCAGATTTCATGGGTCGATCTAGAGGATAGCCCGGAACAGATCCGTGAAAGAATTCTATCTGTTCCCCACAGCCTGTTTCCGGTATGTCGTGGCAGCCTGGATAAGGTGATTAGCATCGTACGTGCCAAGGAATTACTGGATGTGCTGGAAGAACCAGAAGAGTTAAAAGCCCTGATCAAACGCCATCGTCCAATTTATATCTTTGAAAAGATGAAAGTTATTGATGCGATCAATACTTTGCGTACCTCTAAAGGCTCTTTGGTCTTGGTGAGCGACGAGTTTGGTAATGTACAGGGTTTGATCTCACCACTAGATGTATTTGAAGCCATTGCCGGTGAGTTCCCGGATGCAGACGAACAACTTGATTTGGTCAGAATTGACGATTCCCACTGGATCGCTTCAGGTATGCTGGATCTGTATCAGCTTGAGCTTGAACTCGGCATGATTGATCTGATTGATGAAGATGCTGGTTATATCAGTGTTGCGGGTCTGATTTTGGATAAAACCAACAGTGTGGTCGAAGTCGGTACTGAATTGGATTATCAAGGTGTACAGTTCAAAGTCACTGAAATTGAAAGCAATCGTATCAAATCAGTTAGTATTCATTACGCGGCTTAAACACTTGCTTTGTTCAAATCTTGAAGGTCAGTTGCTCTAGTGGCAGCTGACTTTTTTTAATGCATCTTTTCTCAAATGTCCTTATTAAAAACAAAGTGAGGTCATTGTTCAGACAGATTTTTTATCATTCGATGCAGACTATCACTCAAGTTGGATATTGAGCTGAATGGCCTGATATTGCACTAGAGTTTTAAGTCTAATAGTCAGGTTCGTAATGCAGCATAAGCAGAATCACATACTGGATATTGATCAATAGAGCCTGTTAATTAAAGCTTAAAAGTAACATTCAAATCCTGCTGGATAATTAAATTATAATTCATATGATTTCAGTTGGATCATGCAAAAACAGATCAAACAAAATTTTGATCTCTTTGGCGGAAATCGGTAGATAAATTACATTAAGTTATATGAAGCCTGTTCAGTTAACCACCGATTATGCTCAAAATAGTTTCAGCGTAGGATTCAGAAACAACCTATCTCTTCAGAAATTAGTAGAAAATGTGAGCGATGTACAGCTAAAAGTGGGGTGTCAGGTCTATGCAAACCTGCAAACATCCCTTAAAGCTGTTAGCAAACTAAACTGCTCCCGGCAAAATTTGAAAGTTGGCGTATTGTCGGATGCTTTCAGTATTAAGTTGATGGACTTCATCCAAAAAAGCCACATTAAAACGGCCAAGCTGTGGCGCACGTTCAAAAGCCCGTTGACCTGCAATTGCAAAATGCACATGTGCAGCGAGTGCTGCGATTGCGGGAGAACTTACAGCACTATAGGCTGCAATCAGTGCACCAAGTGCACAACCGGTGGCCGTGACTCGCGGTTGTAAATATGATCCGCCTGATACCTGTATTACCGGATAATCTCTGGAAATGATGTAATCAGATTCACCGGAAATCGCGACACAGTCACAATGCGCCAATAAGCTTTGTGCCTGTAAATAAACATCGGCACTATTGATGGTACTGTCCACACCTTTGGATTCGATCCGCTTGCCGGCCAAAGCACCAATTTCAGAGGCATTGCCCCGTAAAATTGTCGGATGGGAATTGAGTAACTGATCTACCGTATTCGAGCGCCAATGCAGTACCGTTCCATAACCAACCGGATCCAGTACCCACGGTTTTTTCAGACGATGTGCCGTTTCCGCAGCAATGTGCATGGCCTGTACTTGTTCGGTGGTCGGTGTACCCAGATTGAGATTGATCGCAGCTGCAATTTTGGCAAAGCTTTCGGCCTCAAAAGGATTATCGATCATGGCGGGGGAAGCATTGGCAGCCAGCACCACATTGGCCACATAATTACTGGCCACGGCATTGGTCATGATATGCACCAATGGCTGATGTTGCTGTAACTTTAACCATGCCTCGCAGATTTGACCCAGAAGCGTGTGCTGTAGTGCTTGCGTAGAAGTATTCATAATGATCATCTGTCAAAAAGTAATCTAAGTCGTATCTTCGCTCAGCGGGTAAAATAATGGTCCTGATGCTTACAGCTACGGCAGAACAGGCTGACATAGTCACTGGCATCATAATCCACCGAAAGCTCCTGTGAACCGCAGTGCATACAACGTTTCTGCGAATAAAATTTCAGGCGCGGTTCAATTTTATGCCATGAGCGCCAGACCGGCTGAAAGAAAATATTCTCATCATAACCCAGGAAGCGATAAAACAGGATTTCACTCATCTTGCTGAAGGCCAGTTGTGGCGGGCGTGGCAGGGTAGAGGTTTCCCATTTTTCCGTGACAGAACGTTCCCGATACTGTTGTAAGGTTTTTTTCAGCAGATTGGTATTAATAAAATTTTCATTGCGTGGTTTAAGCGCTTTTTGCTTATATAGATATTCCAGTGCGGTCTGTACCAGATAATAAATCTGTCCCACTGCCAAGACATCTAAAAGGCGATAGCAAAAGGTCTGAAAGCTCTGATTTCCGGCAATCTGCACATTCCAGCTACGACAGTAAAATTGCGCAAACTGAATGATCTCCTCATATAGCAGACAATACAGGGCATCTTTGACTTCATCTGCACTTTTAAAGGGCACACCTTGACTCAGGTTCTGATAAAACCAGTTGCGTAGTTGCTGGGTAATGCTGAACAGGCTCGGTTCAGAATAGCCATCCAGACGTACATTAATATAATAGTGCTGATTTTCCTGTTGCACATCTTTGGGAATTAAAATCTGTTCTCTGAGCATATTTTTGACCAGACCATGTTGAAACAGATAGTTCGGACTGATGGAAAAATAGCGAATTTGATGCCAGTCGATATATTCGCGGTGCTGGCTATATTCCTGTACTTGTTCATCTAAAATCGAAAGTAGAAACAGTTTATTGATAAAACTGAGCTGATTGAGCTCAGGAACCGGCCGGTCCTGTTTTTTATGATAGAGACGATTTTCCTGTAAACGGACTTCCTTGAGCATGCGTTTACGTTGGGCCAGACACTGTGCGCAATAACAATTATTTTTTTGATCCGGATGAAGCTGATGCTGGCAATGGCTGCATTCATGGTAACTCATCTCCTGATCATACTGTTCCGCCTCAATCCAATACATCGATGCCTTACATAGCGGGCAGTGGGTGCTTTCATCAAGCTGTTTTTGCAGAACACTGAATACCATGGGCGCGAGCAACTTTAGAATGGACGGGCATTTGATTATACACCGCTGATGCGAAGCAAATGTAGTTGACTGATGCTATTTTACGTCAGCAAAAAATATACGCGCACATGAAAAGAGCTACCGAAGTAGCTCTGATCTTAAAAACATGAAATGACGGGTTTTAGACTGGGCATGGTAAGGTTTCGTCTTGTTGTCCGCGATGTTTGGCGTGAATTAAGGCTTGAACTTTTTTAGATGGAACTTTCTTGGTACCGAGGGCATCGTAGCTGTTGAGAATGGCAGTCACTTCATGTGCCTGAAGAGGAATACCTTCACAGCTCATCAAGAGTGCAATGACTTTATGGTCAATATTGGCCTGATCCAGTGTTTGCAGGGTTTTGATATTTTCCATTCGTACAATATGTTTTTTTAAGTACATGGCTCACCTCATGGTTATCATTATTCTTTAATTTTAAGGGCGGGGAAATACAGCTTAACTCTAGCAAGAAGTGTGCTTATTTTTTAATCTGTATTTGTGAAGTGTAATTTGGATATCAATATATATCTTTAAATCAAATATTTATAATAATGTAAGAAATTATGATTCTGGCTGTTTATTTGGCATAGATATTTCTTAAGCTTAATCGAATGCTGCACAATTAGGCAAAATGCATTGAAAGTGGTGCGTACAATGCCCATATTAGAGCGAACAATACAAATGCACAGACAGCGTTTAAAACTTGGCGTATGATTTTGACATGAACAATGTCGAATAAGATAAAGATTAGGACAGGACATGAATATTGCGGCAAACCCGGTGATCGAAGCGGATCAAACCATTTATTTAAAAGACTACCAAAAACCCTCCTTTATCGTCGATTCTATCGAGCTGAATATTCAGGTCTATGCGGATCATACGCTGGTCAGCAGCAAACTGCAGATGCAGCGTCAAACTGCCGGTAATCTGGTCTTGCTCGGACGAGATCTGGAACTGCAATCGATTCAGTTAAATGGTCAAATACTCAATGCCAGTGACTACAGTCTGGATGCTGAGCAACTGCTGATTGCCAATGCACCTGATCAGGTATTGCTTGAAATCGTGGTGAAAATTCATCCGGAAAGCAATACTATGCTGGAAGGTCTGTATCAGGCCAGTTCAGATCTGTTTGTAACCCAAAATGAGCCAGAAGGTTTCCGTAAAATTACCTTCTATCCAGACCGTCCGGATGTGTTGTCGGTCTTTACCACACGTGTCGAAGCAGACAAGAAATATCCTGTTTTACTCGCCAATGGTAACCTGCTGGAAACCGGGGAAGTTGATGCCAACCGTCATTACGCCATCTGGCAGGACCCGACCAAAAAGCCAAGTTATCTCTTTGCCTGTGTCATTGGTGATCTGGCGGTGATGAAAGATTCCTATGTTACGTCAGAAGGCCGCAATGTGGCACTGGAAATCTATGCAGAAGAAAAAGATATTCCAAAATGCAAGATTGCCATGGAAGCGCTAAAACATTCCATGCGTTGGGATGAAGAGCATTATGGCCTGCCATATGACCTCGACAATTACATGATCGTGGCGACCAGTGCATTTAATATGGGTGCCATGGAAAACAAAGGGCTGAATATCTTCAATACCTCATGTGTGCTCGCCGATGAAGAATTTACCACTGATGCTGCGATCATGCGGGTACAGTCGGTGATTGCCCATGAATATTTTCATAACTGGACTGGTAACCGGATTACCTGCCGTGACTGGTTCCAGCTCTGCTTGAAAGAAGGCTTGACCGTGTTCCGTGACCAGTCTTTCTCGGAAGATTTACAGTCGGCTGCGGTACAGCGTATTGATGATGTGGCGGTTCTGAAGGCACATCAGTTCCCGGAAGATTCTGGCCCGCTATCCCATCCACCACGCCCGGATCATTTTGTCGAAATTAACAACTTCTATACCGCAACCGTGTATGAAAAAGGGGCGGAAATTAACCGCATGATGGCGACCTTGCTGGGCAAGGAAAAATTCCGCCAAGGTACCGATGAGTATTTCCGCCGTCATGATGGTCAGGCGGTAACGGTGGAAGACTGGGTGGCCGCGCTCACCGCAGGTTCAGGGGTGGATCTATCCAACTTCCTGACCTGGTATAACCAGCCGGGTACACCGAAACTTGAAGTAAAAGCCGAATATGATATTGAAATGCAAACTTATCGTCTTAGCTTGAAGCAAAGCCTGAAAACCCATGCCAAATATCCGAATCTGAAAGCGGTACCTATTCCAGTGGCTTTGGCGCTGTTTGATGCCGAAACCGGTGAGCAGTTGAAGCTAAACTCTGAAGCACTCTTTGAAAATGGCGTGAAAGATGGGGTGTATCTGTTTGATCAGGAACAAGCCACGATTGAATTTAGTGGGGTAACAGCAAAACCGGTGGTATCCTTGCTGCGTAATTTTTCTGCGCCAGTCAATCTGGACTTTGACTATTCAGAACAAGAATTGGCCTTCCTGCTGCAATATGAGACCAATGGTTTTAACCAGTGGCAAGCCACTCAAACGTTATTAGAGCGTATCTTGCTGGATGATCAGCCTGCGGATATTTATATCGCGGCGATGTTGAATACCTTGCCGGGTGTGATTGAAAAAGATCCGCTGTTGGCATCACGTCTGTTTGATGTGCCGTCTGAAGGTTATTTGGGCAGCCGTATTGATCAGGACTATAATCCGGTCATGATTCAGGAAAAGCGTGAGGCTTTGCTGCATACGCTGGCACGTGCCTTTGGTGAAACAGCCAAAGAGACGTATCTTGATCTGGATCCTGATCTGCAATCTGAATTCTCGCAAGCGATGGGTGTACGTGCTTTAAGAAACATCATGTTGACGATGATCGCCCGTCAGGGAGATGCATCTGCCTTTGATTTGGCTTATGAGCAATATCACACAGGTAATATGTCTGAACGTTTGGGCGCCCTGAAAGTTCTGGTCTGGAACGATGCACCACAAGCAGAAGAAGCTTTGGCAGACTTTTATAGCCGCTTTGAAGACGAAGCCCTGTCTTTAGATCAGTGGTTTATGGTGCAGGCAGCGCATCCAAAAGCAACCGATGCAACCATTGCCTATCTGACCCAGCATCCTGATTATGATCTGGCTGTACCAAACCGGATCCGTGCTGTGAGCGGCGGTCTGAACGCCAACCCGGTGAATACCTGGAGCTTTGGTGTGCAGCATTTTATTGGTCTGGCGAAATATCTAGATCAGAAAAACCCAATTGTGGGCTCACGTCTGCTGCAAGTATTGTCACGCTGGTACACCCTTGCTGAGCCGCAACGCAGTGAAGTCAAGGCGCAACTTGAAGTATTGAAGCCACTGGTCAAATCTAAAAATGTGTCTGAGACATTAAATAGTATGCTAAGCATATAAAATTAAGTCTGTATAAAAAAACCGGATCATCAAGATCCGGTTTTTTTATCTGTTTTGATCTCAAATGGCCGGTTTAGATACATTTGAAATACGCTGATGCACTATGTGGCAACCAAAGCGTGTACAGTATTGCTATACGGACAAGAGTACTGATTTATTAAGCTGTAAGCAGGGTAAAAGGATCTTAGAGATCCACTTACTGGAGGTCATTTAAGATATGTTAGTGAAAATTGAAGATGGTTTTTATTTAAATAGCCAGCATATTATTGCCGTACATGTCAGCAAGAATCCTGAAAATGGCTTACTTGAAATCTCGATTCAATATACACCTCATTCTGTTCAGCAGGTCGGGGAATACAAGAAAGTATTTCAAAGCCAGCTTGATGCAGAAATCTTCTTGAGTGAGCTGAATCAAAAGCTTCGCTAAAAGCCTGCTCAGCTCAGGCTTTCATCAATACCTGTTATTGTCTGACCACCAGTACTGGAATATCAGAAAGTGCCAGCACATTTTGCGCCACACTGCCCAGCATGAGTTTTTGCAAACCTTTACGGCCATGTGAACCCATAATAATGACATCAGTCGGTGATTCATTTGCAGCCTGTAAGATTCCTTCTGAAGGTGCCATACCATGCAGGATTTTTGTCGTGACCTGTATGCCTTCACGAACAAAGCTCTGTTTCAGGTCATTTAAGCGATCAAGCGCATTTTGTTCTGCATGCATAAAGTAATCTGTGACTGCTGGAGCAACTTTATAAAAATCTACGCCCTTAAAAGGGTCAACCGCAATGACACTGAGTAAGGTGACATGGCTATGAAATACTTTGGCCAGTTCGAGGGCATGTTCTGCGGCAGCATAGGAAATCGAGGACTCATCGAGTGCTACGAGAAGATGATCATAATTATTCATGGTGCTTCCTGATATTTATTATTGCAGTAAGGAGAATAGGGGTTAGGTGGGTGAATCTCCATAACGTACGGTTTGGTTTGAAATCAAATATAGAAAACCGAGTAATGCGCACCTTGAAGATGCGCAAAGCTTTGATTATTTTTTCACGATCAGAACCGGAATTTCACTGGCACCTAAAACATCCTGTGCAAAGCTGCCCAGAATCATTTTCTGGAAGCCTTTACGGCCATGAGAACCCATAACAATCAGATCTGCTTTTACTTCATCAGCAGTTTTGGCAATGTGTTCGGCATTGACCAGACCTGTGACGATCCGTGACTGAGCTTCAATACCTTCAGTCGCTGCAATCGCAGTGGCTTCTTTCAGGGCATTTTTGGCATTGGCATGCGCCTGTACAAAATATTCCTTCATGATAGATGAGCTGTAATAGAAATCAGCTTCAGTAAAAGGATCTTCTGCAATCAGGCTGATCAGGGAAAGCTGGCCACCAAATGCTTTGGCAATTTTTGCAGCATGTCGTACTGCGGAAAAAGAAATTTCTGAGCCGTCTACCGGAACTAAAATATGCTGATAGGCCATGATTTTTTTACTCCAAATGTTTATTGTTCGCTTCTGATTCATTGATAGCACAGTGACTCTACAGGTGCAATTGCAAAACCTAAAAAAATGAAAAAACTCATTAAATTACAACTATTATTCACATAAAACTGTAAAGAAATGGGCAAATAAATCCGAGCAAAAAACTGGGGATTTTCACCTCTGCTGCCAGAACGAACTGGATTAAGTTTTTGGTTTTTGAGCATTTCAGTTAAACTGCCTGCGCTTGATTTTTATCAATATAGGGAAATTGAAATTGTGAGATATATCGCGGTAAATCTTGTGCTGGTCAGCTCGATGATGTTAGCGGGCTGTCAGAATACCGTACAAAATAGCAGGCTAATTGCCAGTGCCTTCAATATGACCACGGGCCTACAACAAAAAGTGATGGATCGTTATGCTCCTGAAACTGTTCGGGTACAGAACAATATCGTGTACCAGCCGCTACAGGATTTAAGCTTCGATCTATATCAACCGCAGAATATTCAGAATCTAGGCCCGAGACCGACCATTGTCTGGATTCATGGCGGTGGCTGGATTTCAGGTTCCAAGGCACATGCCCGCGGCTATTTTAAGCTATTGGCGGCGCAAGGCTATAACGTGATTTCTGTACAATATCAGTTTGCGCCGCAGGTGACTTATCCGAGTCAACTTCAGCAAATTAATCAGGCGTTGGCATTTATCAACACGCATGCCGAGAACTACTACATTGATGCAGCACAACTGTATTTAGCCGGAGATTCTGCCGGTGCCAATCTGGCCAGTCATTATGCCGCATTGTTGACCAATCCAGAGTTTTCACAACAATCCAATTTCAGTCCAAATATTCAGCCAATGCAGCTCAAAGGCTTGATTTTGCATTGTGGTATTTACGATCTACAGGCCTTTGTGCAAAAAGCACCGGATGAAATCAAAATGGTCGAATGGGGCGTTTATAATCTGGTACAGGCTTATACGGGCGACCAGAAAGATGATGTCGAATTTTTAAAGCAGATTTCCCCGATCCAGCATATTTCAAATGCTTATCCGCCGGTGTTCATCAGTGGCGGTAATAAAGACTTTCTGACCGATACTCAGTCCTTGCCTTTTGTAGAGACACTCAAGGCCCGGAATATTGCAGTGACCGAGGTATTTTATCCGGAATCTAAGGCCTGGCTGATTCATGAATACCAGTTTTTTATGGGCAAAAAAGAGAGTCAGCAAACCTTTATTCGCACCCTTGATTTTCTGCACCAGCATTCACTGTAAAATAAGCATTATTTAAAGTTTAATTTTCTATTTTAATTGGCTTGTTATTCAAAGCATGAACACTGAAATTTTGGAGATGGAAAAATGAATCCTGTATCGTGGGCCTACCTGTTACTGGCACTGGCGATTGTCGCCGAAGTCACAGGCTCTACATTTTTAGTAAAATCTGAAGGCTTTAGCAAATTATGGCCGTCTTTGGCAGTCGTGGTTTTATTCTGTATTGCATTTTATTTATTGTCGCAAGTGATTAAAGTCATTCCATTGGGAATCGCTTATGCCATCTGGGCCGGTGTGGGAATTGTTCTGACTGCAATTGTGGGTTATGTACTTTTCAAGCAGACGCTCGATGTGCCTGCACTTATTGGCATTGCACTGATTATTTCCGGTGTACTCGTCATCAACCTTTTTTCCCAGACCGCAGGACATTCATAAAAGGCAGACATGATCGCTGCCCTTATTTGTCATTTTATTCTAATGATCAGTCATCAATTTTAAGTGACTTGAGGCTTGAGCTTAAATAGAAAATGAACCATTAATCCCAGTAATAGGCCCCAAAAGGCTGAACCAATCCCGAAAAACTGAATATTGGATGCGCTGAATAAAAAGGTCATCAGTGCCGCTTCACGTTCATGGCTTTGCTGAAAAGCCAGCGCGATGTTATGCCCAATGGTGCCGAATAAGGCAATTCCGGCCAGAATAGTAATCAGGATTGCTGGAAATGCCATCAGGACACTGGTCAAGGTCGCTGCAAATAGTCCCATCAAAATATAAAACAGCCCACAACTCATGCCTGCAATATAGCGTTTCTGTGGGTCGGGATGAGCTTGAGTATCCAGACTCACTGCCGCACTGATCGCAGCAAGATTGACACTAAAGCAGCCAAAAGGTGCCAGTATCGCCTGACTTATACCGGTCCAGCCTAAAATACCGTTTACCTTGGGTGGATAGCCATAGCTTTTAATTACTGCCAGTCCGGGTAGATATTGCGAAGCCAGATTGATCACCAACAGTGGTAAAGCCAGCCCTAGAACAGCTTGTAGACTAAATTCAGGTTGGATCCAGACCGGCTGGGCCATACTCCAGTTTAAACTCGGGATTGTAAAATCGATAAAGAAAGGGCAGAGCGCAATTGCGGTAAATACGGTAATCACGATGCTATAGCGTGTGCTGATTTTTTTTGAGATCAGATAAATGGCCAGGACACTGAGTACAAATTCCCAGGACTGTTGCAGGCTACCAAATACTGAAATACCAAATTTTAGCAATACTCCAGCCAGCATGGCACTGGTTAAACTTTGTGGAATAAAATGAAAAATACGCTCAAAAATTCCTAAGAATCCCAGCGCAGCAGTCAACAGTCCACAAATCAGAAACGCACCAATCGCTTCACCGAGGCTGTAATGACCCGCAGACGCAATGATCAAAGCTAGTCCCGCCGTTGACCAGGCAGTAGAAACAGGATACTGATATTTCCAGGACAGCCACACACCAGAGATACCTATGCCGATTCCCAGTGCCCATAACCAGGAACTGATTTGTGCCGCATTGGCGCCTAAGCTTTGTGCAGCTTCAATCACCAGTACAGCAGAAACACTAATGCCAATCAGGCAGGTAATCAGGCCGGCAATGACCGCAGTAAGAGACAGATCTTGTAATAGTTTTGGCATCGTCCATGACACAATTTTAAAAAGCGTTTAAATCATACGCTTTTCACGTATTTAGACAATATCTGTTTCAAGCTTTTATAAGGTAGAGCTGGCTAGCTTCATCCCAAAACCACAGAATAAAATGCCGACTATGGCCACACAACTGGCTGTCAGTTTGTAATGCTGGTTGAAATAGGAGGCCAGTTTTACCCCTGAGAAAATCAGAATGGACAGATAGGTCATGCTAATCAATTGCAAGATTAAAGCCAACAGAATGAAAGTCAATGCTGGATAAGGATAGCGAGGATCGACAAATTGCACAAAAAATGACAGGTAAAACAGAATCGCTTTTGGATTTAAAATACTGATGGTCAATGCAGTACGAAATGGCTGAATAGACGAAGCTTTAGCATCAGCCGCATTCATCTGCGGAATGGTCCCTTTTTCTGTTGGACGAATGGTTTTATAGGCGGCAATTAATAGCTTCATCCCCAGATAACTCAGGTAGATGGCGCCGATAATCTTCAAAGTAATAAACAGGATTGGAAAAGCATGCAATAAAGATGCAGCCCCCAAAGCAGTACATAAAATCAGAATCATGTCACCGGTATACACTCCCAGAGCACCTAAATAACCTGTCTTGATACCAAAACGTGAGGCAATGGACATGACATAAAGGGAATTGGGGCCGGGCAAGAGCACAATTAAGGTGGTGCCAATGATAAAGGTACTGAGATCTGTAATACCAAACACGAAGAATTCGCACAAGAAAAAGCCGATGCGGCATTATAGCAACATCGGCTGGTAAAATTTCTAAGATTTTAGCTTAGCTTTCAACGGGATTGAGAAAGGTTTGACCTAATAGCGCAGCCAGTTGCTCACGCGCTTTGATAAAACCCTGAATACCGCCTTGTAACAGTTCACTGGCCATTTGATCCTGCTTCAGCTGTTCCAGAAATGCTGCCTGACTGATCGGACTCAATTCACCCTGCACAGTAATAGCTGTCGCTGAAAGTTGCGGCTGAACTTCACGTTGATCATGGTTCAGTTCTGCCAGTAGATTTGGTGCAACGGTAAGAAGGTCACAACCGCTCAAGCCCAAGACCTGATCGATACTGCGGAAGCTGGCGCCCATAATTTCGGTTTGAATGCCATGGGCTTTATAAAACTCATAAATACTTTTAACCGATAACACGCCAGGATCTTTTTCGATTGGATAAGCATCCACACCTTCAGCCTTCTTGTACCAGTCCAGAATCCGGCCAACAAAAGGTGAAATTAAAGTAACTTTGGCATCAGCGCAGGCATGGGCCTGATGCTGGCCAAATAACAGGGTCAGGTTGGTATGAATGCCTTCTTCTTCTAAGGTTCTTGCGGCCTGAATGCCTTCCCAGGTTGATGCAATCTTGATCAGGATGCGATCGGAGTCAATCCCATACTGCGCATATAGTGCCAGTAACTCTTTGGCTTTTGCGATGGTGGCAGCAGTATCAAAAGACAGGGACGCATCGACTTCAGTCGAAACACGCCCTTCAATTAATTTCAAGATTTCAACGCCGAATTTGACGGTCAAAATATCAATGGTACGTTCAATTAGGGCATCATCCGCATAGCCTTCCTGCTGCGCCTGCTGATAGGCCGCTTCAATCAGGGCCTTGTTCTCAACTTGACTGGCCGCTGCTGTAATCAGTGATGGATTGGTGGTTGCATCCAGAGGACGAAATTTTTCAATTGCGCTCAAGTCACTGCTATCCGCCACAATTGTGGTCAAGTTTTTTAATTGGTCTAATGCGGTTAATGTCATTACGATCTAGTTCTATGGTTATTGCTTATGCATACTTTTATATCATAAACCCTGTATTTACCAAGTAGACTGAAGTGGTGTTTCTGTGATTATTTGCTACTTTTACGCTGATTTCGCAGATGATTAATCAAAAAATGAGCAGCTGTGCCCAAGTTGCTTTCCCGACTCCAGACCAGATCGATAAAATATTCAAACTTTGGGGTGAAATCGAGCAGATTCAGCACTTGCAGATTTTGCTGTAAATTCGGCTGTTTTTTTAGCATTTCCTGCGGGAGAACACCCCAACCCAAACCCTGTTGAATCATGCTACAGGCAGAATGATGATTGTCAGTGCGCCAGTAATGACGGGAATATAATAATTCAGGTTTAATATTACGGTCACGGCTCGCCACCACAATTTGACGGCTATTTAGAATCTGTTCAAAGCTGACCTGATCGTATTGACTCAGTACATGCTGCTTGGCTGCGACAGGAATCAAGACTTCACGCTTTAATTCCACAAACTGTTCACGTGCATCGAGTTGTTCCCGCTCAAACATTAATGCCAGTTGTGCGCTACCATCCAAGAGCATCTGTTGCGCATCTTCCTGAGGTGCACCAAAGACATTAATCTGAAGCTCGGGAAATTGCTGTTCCACCAGAACGACATAATCAGTCCAGCGCGTATGCAGTAATTCAGAAACGATGACGATATTCAGTTCAGACTCCAGGCCTGAACTTAGGGCAAGCGCATGCTGTTTCCACTGATTCATTTCGATTAACAGCTGTTCTGTTCTTTCATACAGTGTCTGTGCCTGCTCCGTTGGCACAGGTTCACGCCCAATACGCTGGAACAGTTGCAGATTCAGATCAATTTCTAAATTCGCAATTGACATGCTAATGGCAGAGGGAACTTTTCCCAATTTTCGTGCAGCTGCAGAGAATGAACCGGTTTCCATCACAGTTTTAAATACAGTGAGTTGTTCCTGATTAATATTCATGTAATCTTATCTATCAATTTTATTGAAATATTCTAACTCGATTAATCAGTTTAAAGAACATAATATGCGCGATTATTGATAAAAAACCGAGTAATGAAAATGTTGATTTCCAAAAGACGACTTGTGCATGCGCTTAGCTATGAAGTCATCCTGTTGGTGATCATTGCGATAGCTTTGAGTCTTATTTTTAATATGCCGCTAGAAGTCACAGGTGCACTGGGAATTGTGATGGCCGTGACCTCTGTCATCTGGAATATGCTGTTTAATCATTATTTCGAAAAATTTGAAGCGAAACGTCAACTGAAACGAACGATTCGAGTGCGTATTTTACATGCGATTGGCTTTGAAGGTGGTTTAATGCTCGCCACCATTCCAATGGTGGCCTATGCGATGAACATGGGACTATGGCAGGCGATTGTGCTCGATTTTAGCCTGACCTTGTGTATTCTGGTATATACCTTCATTTTTCAGTGGTGTTATGATTCGATAGAAGAAATGCTTGGATATCAGCCTGAGCATCGAAAAATATAATAAGAAAAGCATAGAAAAAAATAAAGCACAGCTAATGTTACTTGTGCTTTATGTGGGGAATCTAGTAAACAGCAGTATTTCTTTGACACATAGCACACTTATTCGACTTTGTATTCATCTTAAACCCCTTTATAAGAGCAGAAGTTTTTATGCATTTGCATCTAAGGGGAATTATGAAGTTAAAATACAGCTTGTTGAGTTTAAGCATTGCCTTACTCATGACTGCTTGTGGCGGCGGTGGTGGTGAGAATGACAGCCATGCATCTAAGCCTGGGTCAGGTACGGTTGGCTCTAATCCATCAACAGGAAATAATGCTCAATTTACCAAAATTTCAGAATTTAAAGTCTTGGATGTGGGTTCGGAACTTACTGCTCAAGATTTCGGTTTAAGTACATGGAATCCTACAGCCCTGGTACGAACTGGTGATATATTGTATATCGCCAACAGCCAATCAGAATCAAAAATTTTACGTTATGATTTAAAACAAAAACGTGCGCTGAGTGCAATTGATCCATTAAAAATTGAAGGCTTAGCAAAAAAATGGGACAGTCTTGCAGATATCGAAATCCATGCAGAACGCTTATATGTGGCCAGTTATGGTTCTAACCGTGTCGATATTCTAGATATTTCACAGCCTCAACCGAGCTTTGTGATGGCGCTAGGAACTGGCGTTTGGTGGGGCGATACAGTGAACCATGCTTTAGTTCACAGTAATGCTGTTACCGCAGATGACCGCTATATCTATGTCCCCGATATCGAAGGTCGTATTAATGTCTGGCGTCAAAGCGATGCTATTGCACAAAACCATTTAAAAGCGAAAAAGTTTGCTCAGCTTAGTCTTCCAGATTGTGGTCGTAACTGTAATGCACGTATGGAAGTCATGGGAGATCATCTGTATACCAGCCTTCCAAACGGTAAAACTTATGTGCATGACATTAACCAAATTCGTGAAAATGACACTCACATTGCACCTATTTTGACAGAGTCAAATCTTGCGACCCTTTTACACCGTCATGATGACGGTACTGTGTATACCGCAAGGAATGATGGTTCGATAGCAACATATCCTACTCAGGAATTTGGCTTAAAATCAATTCTGCCAAAGCACAATATCGACCAATTCAAAAAATATATCCTGAAAGGGCAAGCTGAAAGCAGTCATATCGAAAGAGCAGGTGATGTTGCGGTGTATGGCCAACAGTTGATTCATTTGTCTAATCAAAGGGTTAAGCTCTTGCCAATGGTCACATTACAGCAAAATAAGACCAAACAGCTGAGTTCTGCATTATTGTTGACTGAATTTAAAGCACAAAATCAAACACGTGTATTGCAAGATGGTGAATCTTGGGAGACGCTGACCAATAGTGCTGAACGTCATGTGTATATGAATCGGATTTTATCGGCAGAGCTGAGTAGCAACGCTTTAACGCTTAAAAGTTATAGCGCTGTTCCTGTTCGAAATTTACAAATTCGCGCCAAAATTCGTCATTCAGATGATTGGGTTATACTTGCAGATTTAGATGAGCTTACGCCATTTTCCACTGCAAAATTTAATATTAAATTGAATGATCAATCCCGCTTCCCGCTTGCAGATGGCAGTGGTTCAATTCAGTTGGCAGGTTTAAGTCAGACCACGCTGATACCAAGTGATATTTTCGATTTACATGTGACTTCTGAAACAGACGAGCATGTGAAAAAGCTCAATAAAATTCAGGCAAAATGGAAAATCTATTTTGGTAAATATGACGAACCAGGCAAATGGTGTCGAGTAACGCCTGTCTATGCGCGTGAATGGGTCATCATGATGACGAACTTAGCATATATGCTCAGTACCCCTGAATTTGAAAACCTCTGGTTTAATCATAAAGCAGTGATGGGCCATGATTTCTTTGGTAATGCAGGTCAAGTCGATGGGCCAAACGGTATTTATACGCCTGAAGACTATGTTCGTATCTACAAAGAGATTTTAAATCGTAACGAGATTAATCTTGGTATTACCAATATGGGGGGTGGTCTTGGTGGCGGTACCGTGCTGGGTGTCGATACTTGGCTATTCTATGGTCACTATCGTTTATCAGGTTTTCGTATTATTGCGCATGAATTCGGACATCATTGGGGGGGGCATAATAGCGCATGGGCGATGTCATCACATGGCTTCGAACCGATGGTGGATTGGTTGAACTTCTACTTCCAGCGCCGTCCTGGTTCACTGCCTTATATGGACCCAAATGTTAACACATTCCACCTCACTCCCGATGCAGCGCTGTGCCAGGGGGTTAATCAAAACATTGTGAGGGGTGTAGCATCAACAGCACCTTGGAATAAAGTTGACGAATACTTTAAAAATAATCCAATGCCAATACAGTAGGTAAAAGGTATAAAAAAGCTCCTCAATCGAGGAGCTTTTTTGAATCAAGGTAGCAGCTTATTTTTCAATAATCGCTGTAACACCCTGACCACCGGCAGCACAGATCGATACCAGTACACGACCTGAACCTTTTTGAGCAATCAGTTTGGCTGCCGTCGCAATAATACGACCACCAGTTGCTGCAAAGGGATGACCGGCTGCAAGTGATGAGCCTTTCACGTTCAGTTTTGCACGGTCAATTGAACCGAGTGGCGCATCCAGACCTAAACGCTCTTTACAGAATGCTGGATCTTCCCATGCCTTTAAAGTAGACAGCACTTGAGAAGCAAATGCTTCATGAATTTCATAATAGTCGAAGTCCTGAAGTTTTAGGCCCGCACGTTCCAGCATGCGAGGAACAGCATAAGCAGGTGCCATCAATAAACCTTCTTTCTTCTCGACGAAATCAACTGCTGCAGTTTCCTGAAAAGTCAGATAAGCCAAAACTTCATGACCATTGGCTTTTGCCCATTCTTCAGACGCTAGCAGAACGCAAGAAGCACCATCTGTCAGTGGGGTAGAGTTACCCGCAGTCATGGTACGCGCATCGCCCTTACCAAACGCAGGTTTAAGCTTCGCCAGTTTCTCGACTGAAGAATCAGCACGCAGGTTATTGTCACGCTCTAAACCCAGGAATGGCGTGATCAGATCATCAAAGAAACCTTCTTCATAAGCTGCTGCCATTTTCTGGTGTGAAGATGCAGCAAGTTCATCTTGCGCTTCACGGGAAATACCCCATTCTAGTGTGGTAATCGCCTGATGATCACCCATAGACAAGCCAGTACGTGGCTCACCATTTTTAGGTGCGTCCATCAATTCTTTGACATTAATTTTGGTCAAGGCTTTTAAACGGTCTTTGGCAGTTTTGGCAATGTTCAATTCAAGCAGCGCTTTACGCAAGCCGTCACCAAATGCAATGGGCGCATCAGAGGTGGTATCTACACCACCGGCGATTCCTACTTCAATTTGGCCCAGTGCAATCTTGTTTGCCACTAAAAATGCAGCTTGTAAACCCGTACCACACGCCTGCTGGATATCATAAGCTGGGGTTTCTGGTGCCAGTGCCGTATCCAGAACACATTCACGAGTCAGGTTAAAGTCACGGCTATGCTTCAGGACAGCACCTGCAACCACTTCACCGACACGTTGACCTTGCAGATTAAAGCGCTCTACCAGACCATTTAATGCTGCGGTCAGCATGTCCGAGTTAGAGGCAGTAAAATAGGCACCATTCGAACGTGCAAATGGAATACGGTTGCCACCAAGAATAGCAACGCGGCGAACTGTGTTTTGGCTCATATTATTATCCTGTTGAACAGAAGGCTGTGTTTTTGAAACTGAATCTGTTTGAGTTGATGTCGTCTGACTGCTACTGCTCGCTGTACGACGGGTACGCGGAGTTTTAGCCGGACTTTTAGCTGCAGCAGCGGCTGTATCCGTGTTTTTAGTGCTACGCTTAGCACGCGTTGATGATTTTGACACAGCTGGAGATGCGGAATTCTCGACTGCTGGATTTTCTTGAGTTGTTTTGCTCATAAGGCTTTTCCAAGCAAATTGATCGTCTTCTTGTGGCTTACATTAGCATAGATGAGTATATGCTGTATTGACTACAATGACATTGCAGACTGCGCTCAGGTCAAGTCATCTGCCAGATATCTCAAGTATGATTGGGTAGAATCTGGTAGATCTATTGCAATATAAGTATCTGGCATTATATTGAAGTTAAAGGATAACTTTAGATCGATCAAAAATTAATTTGTATGAGAGATAATAAACATGACTGATCAGTACCAAAATTTCGCAAAATCTCCTATTGGTAAATTTGTCATTAAAAATCTGGGCCTGCCATCCCCAATTTCCCTAGACCGTTTCGAGTCTGCAACGCCAGTGGTAAAAGGCGCTGTGTTATTCGGTGCTGCACCTGCGAGTGTATTGACCGGTTCTATTGCTCAGGTGCTGGCAAATATTCATGCCAATAGCTATGCAGGCAATAATGCGGAACTGCAACAGGCAGCGGCGAAATCGGGTCTGAACCTGAATGCATTTAATACTGGCGATAAAGAATCCAAGTTTAAAGTGGTTATTTTTGATGCTTCTGGTATTGAAAATTCAGAGCAGTTGAAATCACTTTATGAATTCTTTAATCCGATTGCGCGTCAGATTCAAAGTTCTGGTCGTGTGGTCGTGATCGGCACAACACCTGAATCTGCAAAATCTGTGAGTCAGGCCATTGCACAACGTGCGCTCGAAGGTTTTGTCAAATCTGTGGGCAAAGAATTTAAAAAGGGTATTGCAGCCAACCTGATTTATGTCGATGCAGGTGCCGAAGCCAATCTTGAGTCTGTGCTACGTTTTGCAATTTCTCCACGCTCTGCCTATGTGTCTGGTCAGGTTATTCGTGTATCGGCAGCAGCACAAGTAGACTTGGACTGGAGTAAGCCACTGGCAGGAAAAACGGCAGTAGTAACTGGAGCAAGCCGTGGTATTGGTGAGGCGATTGCTCATGTGCTGGCACGTGATGGCGCACATGTGATTTGTCTGGATGTCCCACAACAGCAGGCAGATCTGGATCGTGTCGCTGGTGAAATTGGCGGCTCTACACTAGCGATTGACATTACTGCAGCCGATGCGGGTGAGAAAATCAAACAGGCGGCAGCGGCGCAGGGTGGTCTGGATATTATCGTGCATAATGCCGGGATTACCCGCGACAAGACTTTGGCCAATATGAAGCCTGAGCTTTGGGATCTGGTCATTAACATCAACCTGTCAGCAATTGAACGCGTCAATGATTACTTGCTCTGCAACGATGGTCTAAATGCAAATGGCCGTATTATCTGTGTATCTTCTATTTCAGGTATTGCAGGTAATCTGGGTCAAACCAACTATGCAGCCTCTAAAGCAGGTGTGATTGGTGTGGTGAAATTCACAGCACCGACATTAAAAAATGGTATAACCATTAATGCTGTGGCACCGGGTTTTATTGAAACGCAAATGACAGCAGCAATTCCATTTGCCATCCGTGAAGCTGGACGCCGTATGAATTCCATGAGTCAGGGTGGTCATCCTGTTGATGTGGCAGAAGCGATTGCGATGTTTGCCTCGACTGCCTCTTCAGGTTTGAATGGCAATGTGGTGCGTGTGTGTGGTCAGAGCCTGTTAGGGGCTTAATTTAGAATCCCCCTAAATCCCTCTTTGCAAAAGAGGGGACTACTCCTCCCTTTGTTAAAGGGAGGTTGGGAGGGATTTATTTAAAAAGATATTCTTCCTTCTTTTAAAAAGAAGGACGTCATAAAGATAAATATTCCAAAGGTTCAGTATGAATACTCGCCATTTTAGTCAACTTCCAAAACCTTATTTAGCCTATCCAAAAGTGATTCAGGGCTTGATTTTTAAAAAGCCAAAAGCTGAAAAAGTTCTACCGCAAGTTGAATATGTGGTGGATTCATTCAAGGTCGATCAAAAGCATCTGAAAGCCTATAATGAAGTTTGTGGTTTTAAAAATAATGGCTATATTCCAGCCATTTATCTAACAGTTCTTTCACAAAGCCTGCAAATGCATATGATGA
Source organism: Acinetobacter sp. F9 (assembly GCF_019195275.1). NCBI lineage: Bacteria > Pseudomonadati > Pseudomonadota > Gammaproteobacteria > Moraxellales > Moraxellaceae > Acinetobacter > Acinetobacter sp. F9. The sequence continues at coordinate 62,596 of NZ_CP078068.1, read as the reverse complement.
CGGCTGAAGCTTTTCCTTTTCCGGTTCTCGGTCTGGTGCATATTCGCAATCAGGTCAAACAGTATCGTAAAATCGGAGTCAATGAATCTCTCACATTGTCTTGCAAGTTTGGTGAATTGCAGCCGCATGATAAAGGTGTACAGTTTGATTTCATCACCACAGTAAAAGTCGGTGATGAAGTGGTGGTGGAAGCCTTGACCACTTATCTGTCCCGTCAAAAGAGTAAAGGCAAAGCTGCAGCCAAAATCGTCGAAAACAAGACACCCGATTATGAGCTGAATGCTGAATGGGAAATTCTAGAAAATACGGGTCGCCGTTATGCCATGACATCCGGCGACTTTAACCTGATTCATATTCATGCCCTAATGGCTAAGGCATTCGGATTTAAACAGGCGATTGCGCATGGTATGTGGACCAAGGCTAAAGCTTTGTCCAGCCTGGCATTGCCCGATGCCTATGAAGCAGATGTCTGGTTTAAACTGCCCTTATATCTGCCTTCCAAAGTGCAATTCTTAACCGCGAAAGCAGCTAATGATACGGAAATCCTGATTCGTAATAGCAAAAATCAGAAGCCGCATGTCACAGGAACTGTGACCGCAATTTAAAGTACGATAAAAGCCTGAACCTGATTTAGGCTTTTTTGTTTTTAAGAAATCAATATTCTATGGATAGAATGATGCAGCCACTCAAAGATTATTTATTTGCGGATACAGCCCATTACCAAGGAACGGTAAATGAAAATTTCCGTGACCTTGCCCGTCAGTTTAGTCGCCTACAGCATGCTCGCACAGAGCAGGGTGGTGCGGCACTTGTTGTCTATTTTCAGGGACAAAAAGTCGTCGATATTTATACCGGGAAAAAATCGGAATCTGAGGCTTGGCAAACCGATACCATGTCGCTGTGTTATTCGACGGGCAAAGGTGTGCTGGCGACACTGGCACATATTCTGGCCAGTCAGGGCCTGGTTGATTATGACCAGCCTGTTGCAGAATATTGGCCTGAATTTGCGCAAAACGGTAAAGAAAATATTACTCTGGCGCATATGCTGAGTCATCAAAGCGGATTGTTTGATATCCGTAATATCATTGCCGACGCCACTGAAATGGCCGACTGGCCGCAGATGCTAGACCGAATTGCCGCGGCTGAACCACGTTTTCAAGTTGCAACAGATGCGGCCTATCAACCGCTGACCTTTGGCTGGCAGGTCGGTGGTGCATTAGAAAAAGCGACAGCTAAAACTTTAACTGAACTGATGCAGGCATATTTGGTTCAGCCTTTGATGTTGAATGGTGCTTATTTCAGTGTGCCGACCAATGAATTAGCTCGGGTAGCACTGCCGACTTTTAAAGCTAAAGCAGCCAAGTCTCAATCGCAGCCTGCGAAAAAAACAGGATCAAGAAAACCGAATCTGATGGAGCGGGCTTTGATCTGGAGTGGACAAGATCCGCAGGATTTTCAGGATGCGATGATTCCCAAAGGAATGAGGAATTTCAGTTTCTTTAGTGAGCAAGGCCTGCAAGCAATCATTCCATCCGCCAATGGAGTATTTACCGCAGAGAGTCTGGCAAAAATCTATGCAATGTTGTCCAATCGCGGTGAATGGCAAGGGCAGCAACTGATCTCGCCTGAAGTCTTTCAGCGTCTCAGTCAGATTCAATACAAAAAACGCGATCGGGTCATGCCTTTGCCGATGCACTGGCGATTGGGTTATCATCGGGTGCTTACTTTAGGTAAAGCTTCGCAAGGTTTTGGTCATATGGGCTTTAATGGTTCGGGAGCCTGGTGTGACCCTGAGCGCAATTTAAGTTTTGCCTATACCCATAATTTCCCGACAGGTTCATTGACCGGAGATTATCGTCTGTGGGGTTTGACACAGGAAACCTTACGCTGTGCTGATGCCGTCCTGACTGGACGTAAAGGTTGGCGCTAAATATCCCTGATTGGGGAGTTTAGCAAAGTCCTTAAAATATGTTATTTTGGCGCGACTCCCAGTCTGTGGTATGAAGTGATGAAAAAAGTGCTGATGATTCCTCTGGTCGCAAGCAGTGCCTTGTTTGGCTGCCAGGATCAAAACCAATCGACGGCAAATACTGCTATTGAGGCTAAAGCTCAGATTCCTGCCTGGGTCGGGAATTATCAGGGCACCACGCCCTGTATGGGATGTTTTTCAAGTTGTGACGATTGTCCGGGTATGGCTGTTGCTTTGAGCTTGCATGATGATCGGACTTTTACGTTATCACGTGAAAGCTTGAGTGGGCATAACCCGATTGAAACCATTACTGGGCCGATCCGTTTTCAGGATGATACGCAACAAAAGATTGAACTGCTGAATGTCGATACCCGAAATCTGGTTTATGTGGATCTGAAAAAGCAGGTTCTGGAAATTCGTGAAGATCAAACAGGCAAACGCTACCAGATGCAAAGTGACTTTATCCTGTTTGAATCGGTCTGATTTTAAGAAAATATATGTTTTATATCCCTTTTTCAATGATTTTGATCAAGGGATTTTTATTGTTTATAAACCGGCATTCATTTCACTATTTACTAAAAAAACAGTATGCTTAGACCTGTAAAAAGGAGCATACATGTATCAAGTACTTGCGCGAAAATACCGTCCTCGTAATTTTAATGAATTGGTGGGGCAAAACCATGTTTCACGTGCTTTAACCAGCGCGCTCGAACGTGGCCGTTTGCACCATGCCTATTTGTTTACAGGAACGCGTGGTGTCGGAAAAACCACGATTGCACGTATTTTGGCGAAGTGCTTGAACTGTGAGACCGGTATCACCTCGACACCGTGTGAAGTCTGTGCGACTTGTAGCGCCGTCAACGAAGGACGCTTTATCGATTTGATCGAAATCGATGCAGCCTCACGCACCAAGGTTGAAGATACTCGCGAGCTGCTCGACAATGTGCCTTATGCACCGACCCAAGGTCGTTTTAAAGTCTATCTGATTGATGAAGTGCACATGCTGTCCACGCATTCTTTCAATGCTTTATTAAAGACTCTGGAAGAGCCACCTGCGCACGTCAAGTTCCTGTTTGCTACGACCGATCCACAAAAGCTGCCAATTACCGTAATTTCACGTTGTTTACAGTTTACTTTGCGCCCATTGGCTGTTGATGAAATTACCGAGCATCTGGCCCAGATTTTAGGCCAAGAAAGTATTCAGTCGGATCAGGATGCCATCTGGCAAATTGCCGAATCTGCTCAAGGTTCTTTGCGTGATGCCTTGTCTTTGACCGATCAGGCGATTGCCTATGGTCAGGGTGCGATTCAGCATCAGGATGTCAAAGACATGCTGGGCTTGATTGACCGGACCATTATTTATGATCTGATTCTGGCGATTCACCAGAACCAGAAAGCACAGGTCAGTCAGTTGTTGCTGCAATTCCGTCAGCAGGCTTTGGATGTGTCACTGGTTTTAGATCAGTTAATTTCGACTTTGCATGAACTGGCTTTATTACAATATCTGCCTGATTTAAGTCTGAAATATAGTGCTGAAATCAATCAAAAGATCATGCAATTATCCGGTTTGATTTCGGCGCAGGATTTGCAACTGTATTATCAAGTCGCATGTAAAGGACGCGCTGATTTACAGTTGGCGGTGACTCAGGAACAAGGTTTTGAGATGACGGTGCTACGCTTATTGGCATTCCGTCCCTTACAGCCAAGCGAGGTTCCAGTCGTTCATGAAGCCGCAACTCAACCAATAGCAGCTTCTCCTACACGTCTACAACAGCCCATTCAGACACAATTGCAGTCTGAAACAGTCACAGCAAAAACATTTGAAGCGGAACCGACCTTCGATGATTTCTCTCTGGACGATGAGACGGATGAGGAAGCTTATACGCCATCAATGCCTGAACCATCTTCAGATGATTTTCTCCATGAAGAAAAGTCCACTAATGATCATGCACCTGAGCCTGTTCAACAGGGAGTAATTCAGACAGCGATTGAGGAAGTACAGTCTAGTGATCAGATCGTTTTTGATCCAAATGACGACAAAGGCCTGTTTGGTTTTGATGAAATCGAGAGTAGCGTAGAAGCACCGGCGACAAGCAGCAGCTCGGATGATTTCCTGCTTGAAGAGTTTATTCCTGTAGATGCTGTTACTCATGTCGAAGCAGCACAAGAAATATCTGCTGATGAGGAATTTAGTCTTGCCTCACCGGAATTGGAACTTTCACAGGAAACGATTGCTCAGCCTGTGATTGAAGAAGTCGCTCCGATTCAGACTGCGCTACCGGATGACATTTCCCAAGATTTAAATACGCAGAATCTGATGCCACAGGATATTTTAAAAATCCCTGAGCAAATGTTAGAGGGTGAGTGGAGCGTCGAAAAATGGGAATACTGGTTCCGTAACAGCCAGCTTTCTCCAGCAGTGCAGGAACTGGCACAGTATGGTGTCATGAGCGGACAGATTAATGGCCAATCCGTTTTTCATATCCCTGAGCAATACCAGCAACTTTTGACACAACTGCAACATACTCTGGAAGCTGCTTTACAACAGCAGTGGCCGCAAACTCATTTCCAGGTGAAATTTGAAAGTGTGGACCAGCTAACACCCTATACCATGCAGCATCAGCGGAAGGCTCGTGCCTTTAAACGCGCTGAAGAGCTGTTACAGGCTGAACCTGCGGTACGTGACCTGTTGCAGCAGTTCGATGGTGAATTGCAAAATATTCAGCTGAAATAGACTGGATTTTAAGGCACAACAAATCGAGATAAGGCATCCCGCATTTCGGCTGAAATCGGGGTGCTTTTTCGTGTCTCACGATCGACAAATACATGAACAAAATTACCCTGAGCTGCAGCTGTATCCGAATTGCGTTTAAAAATGGCCAGATCGTAGCTCAGTGATGAATTTCCCATGCTTTCAATGGCCACGCCCACTTCAATAATTTCCGGATAAGACAGTTCCTGATTAAACTGGCAGTTGGAGCTGACCACCAGCCCAATCATCGGAGAGTATTTCGGATCAAAGGCCGCTTCCTGAATCAGCAGGGCATTGGCTGCGGTGTCAAAATAACTGTAATAAGTCACATTGTTGACGTGGCCATACAGGTCATTGTCTGCCCAGCGGGTCTGAATGGGCAAGAAAAAGGCATAGTGTTCGCGTTGTTTGATCGTGGCTTTCATCAGGATTCGCTCTCAGCTAGACAAGGCTTAGTGTGGAAATAGATTTAGGCATAAATCGCCTGGTAAATCTGGTAAGCGTCATCCAACTTGAGTTCGCGTGGATTGTTCTGCAACAGCCGGCTTTGTTGCATGGCATCTTCTGCCATAACCATCAACATCTGTTCTGGTACATTTAACTGCTTTAATTTTAAGGTTAAGCCGCTCTGTATCAGATGATTATTAAAATGATCAATAAACAGATCGGTCAGTCCATCATGACAACCTTTACTGTGGGGTTCTAACCAGGTCATCAATTCGGCATAGAGCTGTTTGGCTACAGGTGCATTAAATTTTAAGACTTCGGTCAGCACCAAAGCATTGCTATGTCCATGCGACAGATGAAAATGCCCACCGAGTGGATAAGCCAGCGCATGCACGGCGGCAACCGGTGCGTTGGCAAAGGCTTGTCCGGCCAGCATGGAACCGACCAGCATATTTTGACGGGCATCTAGATCATGACCATCTTGCAGAACACGTTGCAAATTGGCATTCAATAATCTTAAAGCCTGTTTGGCCAGCATATCCGAATAAGGATTTTTCTTGTGTTTTGAGGTATAGGCTTCAATGGCATGTACCATGGCATCGATTCCGGTGGCAGCGGTAATCTGTGCCGGCAAATTCCGAGTGAAAGTCGCATCCAGAATAGCAATATCGGCATAGAGAATAGGCGCGACAATGCCGCTTTTGGTGGTTTCACCTGTAGTAACAATCGAAATTGGTGTGACTTCGGAGCCCGTTCCGGCTGTGGTGGGAACCAGAATTAGAGCTAAACGTGGCCCGGTGGCATTATCGACGCCATACAGATCGGAAAGCGTCTGATGCTGCTCAGGATGCGCCAAAATCGCAATCAGCTTGGCCACATCCATCGAGCTGCCACCACCAAAGCCTAGCACCACATCAATCTTTTCCTGCTTTGCAAAAGCTGCTGCTTCAAGCACTACGTTATCGGGCGGGTCAGCCTGAACATCTGAGTAAATCACATAATCCAGACCGGCAGATTCAATAATATCCAGAATCGGCAGATGTAATTGCTGCTTCAGCATACCCGGGTCAGTCACCAGTAGAAGACGTTGATAACGGCCATTTTTTAGAATTTTAAATAATTCCTGAATCGTGCCTAGTCCGGCAATGATATTGGGGACGGTTTGAAACTGAAAACGATTCATGGCGATATCCTTGATTTTTTTATTGCAAATACGAGATTATTCTATGGTTGTGAGATAGGAATCAGTATATAAATAACTTAACATAAGAATCCTTAAAATAAAGTAGCTCTGAGGTTGTTTATGTCATCCAGAACGCCATACAAGGTGTTATGTGTTTGTTTGGGAAATATTTGCCGCTCTCCCACGGCAGAGGTGGTACTCAGACATTATTGTGATGAACAGCAACTGAATATTGTGGTCGATTCTGCTGGAACCAGTAATTATCATCCGGGCAAGGCCCCAGACCTGCGTAGCCAGCAGCATGCACTGAAACGTGGCTATGATCTGTCAACGCTTCGCGCACGTCAGCTGACCACGCATGATTTTATTGATTATGATCTGATTCTGGCAATGGATCTGGAAAACCTATCTAATATCCAGAATATACAGCGTCTGGCCGAAACTGAGTTCGGTCATTTACGTGCACGCGTTGCATTGATGAGTGAGCATGATCAGGATTATCCACAACAGGCCTTGCCCGATCCTTATTATGGCGAAGCGGATGGTTTTGAACGGGTGCTCGATCAGTGTGAGTCCAGCAGTCAGGCATGGGTTGAAATTTTCAAACAGAATGTACACAAGGTTTAAGCAATGCAGATTCAAACTCAGGTTCAACTTAAACCCTTTAATACCCTAAATTTAGAAGCCATTGCTTCACACTATGCCCATATTCAATCGACCGATGATCTGCTGGCGGCTCTGGATTTTGCTGAACAGCAACAGTTAAATGTGCTGATTCTGTCAGGTGGCAGCAATATGTTGTTGCCTGAACAGATTCACGCACTGGTTTTGCATATCGATATTCAGGGCATTGAGATGCTGGATGGCGATGATCAGTCGCAACGTTTACGCGTGGGCGGCGGGCAGGGCTGGCATGACTTCGTGCTCTGGACTACAGCACAAGGTCTGTATGGTTTACAAAATCTGGCCCTGATTCCTGGGCGTGTTGGTGCATCGCCGGTACAGAATATTGGCGCCTATGGCGTCGAAGTTGGCGAGTTTATCGATTCGGTTGCAGTCTATGATCGTCAGCTCAAACAGTTTGGCTCGATTAGCGCAGCAGATTGCCAGTTTGCCTATCGACATAGTATTTTTAAAGATGAGCCAAACCGTTATGTGATTACCCATGTGACTTTTAAATTACTGAAACAGCCAGATTTGAAACTGAATTACGGTGACTTAAAGACAGCCGTCGGTGATACGCTTACAGCAGAAAACCTGCAACAGCAAGTGATTCAGATCCGTCAAAGCAAATTACCTGATCCGCAAGAATTTCCCAATGTGGGGAGTTTTTTTAAAAATCCGCTGGTAGATCAGCCGGTCTTTGACCAGATTGCGGCATCTTTCCCGAATTTACCCCATTACCAGCAAGCCAATACTCAAGTTAAACTGGCGGCAGGCTGGCTGATTGATCAGGCTGGCTGGAAGGGCAAACAGTTGGGGTCTGTCGGCATGTTTCATAAACAGGCGCTGGTCTTGGTGAATTATGGTCAGGCCTCTCTTACCGATGTGCGTAAAACTTATCGTGCAGTACAGCAGTCGGTCTGGGAAAAATTCAAGCTGCTGCTGGAACCAGAACCTGTATTGTTTGACCAAAATGGATTGATCCGTTCTCATCAGGATGAAAAATGATATGAATAAAACCCATTGGATGGTACGTTTGCTACAAGTGGTCACTGGACTGTTTGTACTATTCGGCTGTCTACTGGTGTTGGTTTATACCCCTTTTTACTCGCAAATGATCGTCAAGGGCTTAAACCAGTTTGTATCTTTAGAACTTAATGAAGTAGCAGCGCAAAGCCAGAAAATGGCAGCATTGAGCGAGCATGAAAATCTGGAACCTGGCTCCGATTTATGGATTGCCCGTCAGGCATATTTAAAGGTCATGGAAAAGGATATCCAACAAAACAATTCTGCCAACCTGATTCTGATTCAGGCACGTTATAAAGCGCTGCAACAGGTCATTGAAGAACATCAGCGTGAGCAGCAAAGTCAAAAGGCAGAGCAAAGTCCGCCTGCTCAAGTTCCATTATTATATTCACAAGTACCGACAGAGCCGGTTGATCCGACTGCAAATGTTCGGAAGTTGCTGGACTGGGACAGCAATGAAAACAAAGAACGTATTGAACAATATATTGAGTTCCTGAGTACGCATCCTATAGAACAAGAAGAGGCCAGCTCGGTACAAGAAACCGCTGAAGAGGAAATTCAGCAGGACCTGGCTTTACTACAAGATCAGCAACAAGTGAAACCGGCGAATAGCTCCCAGCCTTATGCCATTGTGGTGTTGGGTGGCGGTTTAACGCTAGATGAAAAGGGTGAAGAGATTGTGGTCAATCACTATACGCGTTTACGTCTGGAAACCACGCTGGCGGTAGAAAAACATTATCAGTTACCGATTGTGCTGAGTGGTGTAGAAGCGCCGTATATGCAGCGCTGGTTGAAAAACCACGATGTTGATGCCAAATTGCTGGAAGATCGCAGCATGAATACCTGTGAAAATACCCGTTTCAGTTCATTATTATTACAAAAGAAAGGTGGAGCACCGACTGTGATTCTGATTACGGATCGTTATCATATGCCACGGACCCGCCGTTTATTTGCTTTAAATGGCATACAAACCATTCCGGTAGAGGCACCGATGCCGAAGCCTTTGACACGATGGCGTCCAAGTGCGCAAAATTATGATCATAGTCGTCGTGCCAATTATGAAATGTTGGCGACCATGCGCGATATGTGGTTTGGATCTAGTGACTGTCGGGAGGTGCCATAATGTCTGATATCCCATTTTTAAATCCCACGATCCTGAAGCAACTTGATTTACCCATCCCAAGCCGGGATATAACGCCACAACTCTTGCCGCCGTTAAACCTGAATCGTAGTGATGAGCCGCCAATTGATCTGCAATCCTATCGCAAGCTGTATGGCTTTGATTTATTGGACTGCAAACACTGGCAAGGCTATGTACAGATGCCATTGTTTAAATTGCATGTACAGGTATTTGAGCCAAACCTGGAAAATACCCGCTTTGACAAGATTCAGGGCACTGCTTTCTTGCTGCATGGTTATCTGGAACATAGCGGGATTTATCAGCCGATTGTCAAAGAGCTGCTGGAGCAAGGTTTTAGTGTGCTGACCTATGATCTGCCCGGACATGGTCTGAGTGATGGTTCACCTGCCAGCATTCAGAATTTTGATCATTATCAGCAGGTTTTGCATGCCGTACATCGCTATGTACAACATGCCGCGCAATTGCCCAAACCTTGGGTCGGCATTGGACAGAGTACCGGTGGTGCAATCTGGATGCATCACTTACTCGAATTTGCACAGCGCCGCGAAAATCCTTTTGTAGAACGGGTTTTGCTGTTATCGCCGCTGATTCGTCCTGCGAAAACAGCCTGGTGGCATAACTCGGTCGGGCTGGGCATTATTAGCCGGATCAAGCGTGAAGTTCCCCGGCATTTCAGACGCAATAACCATAATCCGGAGTTTCTGCGTTTTATCCGGCTTAAAGATCCGTTACAGCCGCGGATGATGGGTATGGACTGGATTCTGGCGATGTCGCGCTGGATGCTGGAAATGGAAGCGCGTCCGGCCTGTCGTATTCCGGTCTGGCTGGCACAGGGTGCACAGGATCAGACCGTAGACTGGCGCTATAATATCGAATTTATCCGACGTAAATTCCGTCTCCAGACCTTACTGATGCTGGAAGAAGGTTCGCATCAACTGATCAATGAACGCGCGGATATTCGTGCTGCATTGACCGGCTTGATTCCTGCCTTTCTACATGCACAGGGCAGTAAAACCTATTATTGATCTACAATTCAATGTGAAAAAAGGCGTTTGATTAAACGCCTTTTCTAATTTAACTGTATTGAGTTAAAATTTATCCAGTTTAGCCAGGTTCCACATCCGGAAGTAGAAGTTCTCCTCATCCTTATTTTCACAGGATAATAATTCTCCCTCTTTCAACCAAAAATGAATCTGCGCAAAGTTCTTTATTTCGTGATTATTCACACGTTGTGCCAAGTGATGTGCCTTAATCGCCGAAGGGTGTTTCAGGCCTGCAGAAGCAATCAGTTCAGACAAGGCGTGTAAGGTGTTTTTATGATAATGAAATACGCGCTCTGCTTTGGTGGGCACATGTAAGGCCTTTTGACGATCTTTATCCTGTGTGGTGACACCGACAGGACACTGGTTGGTATGACAGCTTTGAGCCTGAATACAGCCGACGGCAAACATAAAACCACGTGCCGAATTCACCCAATCTGCCCCAATCGCGAGCGTGCTGGCAATATCAAATGCACTAATAATTTTACCACTTGCACCAATTTTGATTTTATCTCTTAAACCTGCACCAACAAGGGTATTATGCACAAATAGTAAACCTTCTCTTAGGGGTGCACCGACAAAGTCGATTAACTCAATGGGTGCAGCGCCCGTTCCACCTTCAGAGCCATCGACGACGATGAAATCGGGATAAATCTGGGTGTGCAGCATGGCTTTGACCATACTCATAAACTGCCAGGGCTGCCCCAGACATAGCTTGAATCCGACCGGTTTTCCGTTGGAAAGTTCACGTAATCGTTGGATGAAATTCATCATTTCAATCGGGGTGCTAAAGGCGGGATGACTAGAGGGTGATACGCAATCATGTTCACGGCTGATGCCCCGGATTTGGGCAATTTCTTCCGAGATCTTGCTTTTAGGTAAAATACCGCCATGTCCGGGTTTAGCCCCTTGTGATAACTTGATTTCAATCATTTTTACTTGCGGTAATTTGGCTTGTGCCGCAAAGCGTTCCGGATCAAACTGTCCATCTAAGGTACGGCAGCCAAAATAACCACTGCCAATTTCCCAGACCAGATCGCCCCCATATTCAAGATGATAGGGGCTGATACTGCCTTCACCGGTATCATGGAAAAAATCACCTTTTTGAGCGCCGAGATTCAGCGCACGGATTGCATTGGCACTCATACTGCCAAAGCTCATGGCTGAAATATTTAAAATGGAAGCAGAGAAGGGCTGTGTACATTGCTCATTGCCGATCAGGATACGGAACGTTTGTGGATCGGCCACCTTACATGGCGTCAGAGAGTGACTGACAAATCTATAATTGTCCTCATAGACATTGAGAATTGAACCGAAAGGTTTATCTGAATTTTCATTTTTCGCCCGCTGGTACACCAGACTACGTTGCATACGGGAGAAGGGCAGTGCATCGCGGTCGGCTTCAATAAAATATTGACGAATCTCCGGACGAAATTCTTCGAAGATAAAGCGGAAATGTCCCATGATGGGGTAGTTTTTCAGAATAGAATGCTTGTTTTGCAGTACATCATACAAACCCAACAGGCTCAGGAGAATACTCAGAATCCACAGGGTATTCACCAAAGTTTGCGGCATAAAATAATAGATATAACGCGGCGAATAACCGATATGGAATGTGGTAAAAATCACTGCAATCAGAATGCAGGCAAACCAGACTGAATGGCGGGAAAAGAAAGTATTGAGCAGCTTGTGACGTACTAATTGAGCAGGGTTAGCCATTGTAAAATTAAGTCCCTATTTCTACTTCTATAGGGCTTTATGATGTGCAGAGCCAGGTATCTTATGCAAGCATAGAATTGTTATTCAATTTTATAAACTTGCCAAAAATCATACCCAGACAGGCAATCAGTCAGTAGCAATTGCAGATAAATTTTGCGGAAAAATTCCTATAGAAAAAATATGCAAAGCACATATATTCTATTTATTTCACAGGCAGAGTGAATGCTTTTATAGTCGATTTATCACCCATACAGGAGTTATAAACCATGACAAAAAAATCCATTCGCTTTAATAATGCCGAACTGGCTTGCTCATGTCTCAGTTCTGTTTAAATATTGAGGTTTCATTCAATCTGCATTTCGGG
>NZ_CP078068.1:0-50192 GCF_019195275.1 Acinetobacter sp. F9 | reverse complement strand
GGAAATGGTTATGCCTGGTGACAACGTTGAGATGTCAGTAGAGCTAATCCACCCAATCGCAATGGACCCAGGTCTACGTTTTGCGATCCGTGAAGGTGGTCGTACAGTGGGTGCTGGTGTAGTTGCTAAAGTAACTGCATAATCGCTGATTGTGTAAAAAAAGCGCCTCTTTGAGGCGTTTTTTTTGTCTGGATTTTTGTCAGACAATCACTCATGAGTGTCCTTAACTGATAGTGCGATGACCTAAACTGCACTTATTTATACGATAAAAATCAATAAAACTAGGCTCAATAAAACGAATAATAGATTCAGGCAGCTGTGCTTGAAAGGAGCCTACAATGAACGTAAAAGTAAAAATTTCAGAGCGTGCTGGTGCAAGCTTTCCTGTTCGTCGTATGAATTTTGATTTTGATCATGTCCCGGAATACTGGATGCATGGATCAGCCGGTTTAACGCATTTTATGACCGCCTTATCTGCACTGTTTCCGGCAGGTGAAAAGTTCTTTATCGATAGCGTTCGGGCCGTGCGTCAGCATCCAGCGATCAAAGATAATGCAGAATTGCAAAAAGAAATTTCTGCCTTTATTGGTCAAGAAGCTATGCACACGCATGAACATGTCGGTTTTAATGCCTCCGCACAGCGCTATGGACATGATGTCGAGACACTGGATCATTATACCGATCAGGTGATTCAGACCACGCGTAAAGTCATGGCCAAACTGCTGAAGCCAGTTGGCATTAGCCAAGAAATGGTGGATTTGACTGCAACCACAGCACTGGAACATTTTACCGCGACCATCGCAACGCAGTTGTTAAGTAACGCTCATATCCAGGAACTGATGACTGATGAAACCATGAAAAATATGTGGATGTGGCATGCGATTGAAGAAAATGAACATAAAGCGGTGGCCTATGATGTGTTTGAAGCTGTCTTTGGTAACGGTTTAAAAGCCTATGCGCTACGGACCTCATCTTTGGTCATTTCGATGGCAACCTTAGCTGTTGTACAAAGCTATTTTCTGGCCCGTTTACTCAAGCAGGACAATCAATTGAATTTGAAATCGCTGAAATCGATATATACCTACGCGTATAGCCCATCAAAAGGGGTAATTACGGGCATGGGTCGTGAAATGTTAATGTACTTTAAACCTGGCTTTCATCCAAATGCTCATGATACACATGGCCTGTTAACAGTCTGGAAAGCCAAACTCGGACTTGAATAGGACTGAAAATTAAAGAGCGATTGAAATTGCTCTTTTTTTTACTCGATTTTTTGGATGAAGTTTCTATAATGCGGAAGTTAATTCTATATAAGATGAACGAAGATGATTCGTTTAATGCAAGCAGCGGATGTAGCAGCCGTTGCAAAGATTGAAAAATCTGTTCAATCACATCCCTGGACTTTAAAACAGTTTGAAGATGCAGTGACTGCTTATCAAAGTACCGTGATCGAGCAGCAAGGGCAGGTGCTGGGATTTTGTATTTTACAACCGGTGCTGGATGAAGCCAATTTACTGCTTATGGCAATTGATCCGGCTCAGCAAGGTCAGGGCTTGGGTTATCAATTATTGGATGCCTCAGTCGCCATGCTGAAAAATAATCCGGTGCAGATTTTCCTGGAAGTGCGCGAAACTAATATTGCTGCCATCAAGCTTTATGAAAAGTCAGGCTTTCATCAGATTGATTTACGCAAAAATTATTATCCGGGTTCAAACGGAACACGCGAACATGCCATCATTATGGTCAAGGCATGTACGGATGACTTTGCTAGCCTGTTCAAATAGAAACTGACGACCTTATTTAATAATCTGGTGATTCCATCCGCTGGGTAAGGTCGTCATCAATGAGTTTCCCAGGTGCTGAATCTCCAGCTCACTCAGCGCACGGTTTAAACGTCGCCATTGGCCATCAATCAAGAGTTCTAGCGGCAGATACTGAGATTTATAATTCATCTTGTTGGAGTGTGGCACCCAATAACCGAGGTAGATGAATTGCAAGCCAAGTTTTTGCGCATGTTCAATCTGCTTCAAGATTGCAAATGCACCGAGAGAGCGGCGATTTTCATCCGGATCGAAGAAGGTATATACAGCCGAGATGCCATCATCTAGCAAGTCGCAGGTGGAAACACTGATCAAGCGATCATCCAACCATAATTCTAAAAAGAAACTGTCCGTACAACTTTGCAATAAAAACTTTTCGAACTGATCGCGACTCGGGGGGAACATGTCCCCATCTGCGTGGCGTTCATTGATATAGCGTTCATACAGCGCATAATGCGTATCACCGGCCTGCTCTGGACTGGTAATTTTCACCCGAAGATCCTGATTGCGTTTCCAGGCTTTTTTTTGTGAACTGTTCATGGAAAATTCAGCCACTGGCACGCGTGAAGATAAGCATTGACGACACAGATGACATTCCGGACGATAAACAAAATCGCCACTGCGCCGGAAACCGGTGCGCGACAGTTCTGACAGGGTCAGTACATCAATGCGATGCGCAGGATCCAGAAAAACCATACGTGCCGACTTATTGGGCAAGTAGCTGCAATCGTGCGGCGGCGTAATATAATACTGTAAATCGTTCAGTAGGGACTTTGGCTGATAAGAGTTCATAACAAGTACCCTCTGTTATTTTCATTCACTGAGTCGCGCGTTTTGCGCTATTGTTTTACTTGAAAATACACCCTCTTGATACTTTTTCCAATCGATAGCAGGCTGTTTTACAACATCTTGTAACGAATTAAGATAGTCTTGGCGAGAAAGTGTACAGGCGCCGAGGCTTAAAAGATGGTCATTGACCAACTGGCAGTCAATCCAGGGCAGCTTATTCTCCTGCCCAATCAGCATTAAAGTATAAAAAGCCATTTTAGAAACATCGGTCTGCGTACTAAACATGGACTCACCAAAACAACCCTGTCCAATCGTTACACCATAAAGCCCACCTACAATGCGATTTTCATCCCAGACCTCAATACTATAGCCATATCCGGCATCGAATATGTCGCAGTATCCTGCGATAATATCTTCACTGATCCAGGTATCTTCTGCATAAGCACGCGGCAATGAGCAGGAACGAATCACCCTTTCAAAAGCATGATTGACCGTGATTTGATAATCCCATTTTTTCATATTGCGGATCAGGGATTTACTTGGACGATAATCATGAGGCCGAATAATACAGCGCGGTTCCGGACTCCACCAGCAAATAGGTTCCCCTTCTGAAAACCAGGGAAATAAGCCATGAGTATAGGCTTCAAAAAGTGTGGAAGGGGAGAGGTCTGCACCAATACAAATCAGTCCTTCGCCTTCAGGGTCAACCTGCATCGGGTCAGGAAAGATAAATTGTGAGGGAGGAAGTAGATGCATGGCAAACCTGAAATAAAACTATAGATGAATCATAAGCTAATTCTAGCAATAAAAAAGCCGCCCATAATGGACGGCATTTTTATTCTTGCTGCTTAGTCTAGTTTGCCCATCGCATCAAGATATTTTTCTGCATCGAGTGCAGCCATACAGCCTGAACCTGCAGAAGTAATGGCCTGACGGTAAATGCTGTCAGCAATATCGCCCGCAGCAAATACGCCCGGTACCGAAGTTTGGGTTGCATTACCCGCAGTACCACTTTGCACCTGAATATAACCGTCGCGCAGCTGCAACTGACCGTCAAACATTGAACTGTTTGGCTTATGGCCAATGGCAACAAACATACCCGTTACATCGACGTTTTGAGTAGAGTCATCCTGGGTCGACTTGATACGTACTGAGGTCACACCAGATTGTGCATCCCCTAAAACTTCATCGACCTGATGGTTCCAGATAATGCTGATCTTGCCTTCTTTTTCTTTGGCAAATAAATGATCTTGCAAGATTTTTTCAGAACGCAATGAATCACGGCGATGAACCAGAGTCACATGCGAAGCGATATTGGATAAGTATAAGGCTTCTTCAACAGCGGTGTTACCACCACCCACAACCATGACTTTCTGGTTTTTGTAGAAGAAACCATCACAGGTGGCGCAAGCGCTGACGCCTTGACCCATAAAGGCAGCTTCAGATTCAAGACCTAAATATTGAGCCGTTGCACCGGTACAGATGATTAACACATCACAGGTAAATTCGTCCATATCGCCTTTCAATACGAAAGGGCGCTGGTTTAGATCTACTTCATTGATATGGTCATACACGATTTCAGTGCCAAAGCGCTCTGCATGCGCCTGCATACGCTCCATCAATGCTGGACCGGTTAAGCCTTCAGGATCACCGGGCCAGTTATCCACGTCCGTGGTCGTGGTCAATTGGCCGCCCAGTTGCAAACCGGCAATGAGGGTTGGTTTTAGGTTTGCACGCGCTGCATAGACTGCTGCGCTGTAGCCTGCGGGGCCAGAACCTAAAATAATCAGTCGTGAGTGACGTGCGCTCATCAGCTGTATCCTTTTTTATTTAGAAATTTATTGAATTATACGTGAAACTGTATAACAGTGGGGTGAGATTAAAGTCGATATTATTGATCATTGAAATCGATTTGGGCTATATAGCATAAGTAACATTGTGCTTGCACAATAGTGCATCTTTTTTCACAGAACAGGTGCATAATATGCATTTTATTGCGTCGCTTTTTTCAAGCATTGAAGCAAAAGAATATTCATGAAGAATTGGTTACAGGACAGTATATGACAGCGGTGTCGAGTGCCTATGCACAGCGCTTAGTAATGACATTATTTTTAGTCTCATTTGGGATTTATCTGTTTCTTGCAACAGTGACCTATACGCCATTTGATCCGGGGTGGATGCATATCTCCAGTGATACGCAGACCGTTTCGAATGCTAGTGGGGTAGCGGGTGCCTGGATTGCAGACCTTTTGTTTGGCTTCCTCGGTTGGGCAAGTCTGCTGATTCCTGTCTATCTGTTTATGGAAGCGATTCAGGTCTGGTGGCCGCGTAGCTTCCTGAACCGGCCATTTCGCTATGCTGCACAATTCTTCCTATTGCTGACCACCTCAGCGCTATTGTTTTTATTCTGGCAAGTTCCTGCTGATACGCTGGATAATTCTTCCGGCGGTATTATTGGCTATGAATTAGGCCAGAGTTTGGAACAACTGCTGACAGTATACGGTGCAGCATTCTTCCTGTTGGTGCTTTGGGTGGTGTTATTTACCTTGGCTTTTGGGGTGAAATGGAACAAGACCTGGAGCAGCCTCAAAGCAACGCCTGCTTATTTACAAGACCTGTTCTACCGCAATGTGCCTGAAGGCATGTCTGATTTTGACCGTACTGCACCTGTCGCCAAAAAAGAGCCAGTCATTAGTGCAAAAAAAGTAGTGGTTGCAGTCACGCCTGCGCCTGAGCATCAACTGGTAGAAATAGATCCGGTGGTGCGTGATCAGGTGGCTGAACGTCTATTTGATGATTTTGCCGATAAAGAATCCCAGCAATCCCGGTTCGATGACGATATCCCTGAAAATGTGCAGCAGGTTGCTGAAGAGCCAGTCGAGACATTTAAGCAAGCACAGCACGTGCCTCAACAGCCGGATCGTGTGGTAGCGACAGGCGAGGTGTGGCGTGCCTTACATTCAAATGAAGATCAGCGCCATAAACAGGATATTGATGCCTTACTCAAAGCAGCCGAAGAAGAACAGCTTAATTCTCCTGTGTCACATATAGCTGCCCCACAATCTATTGCAGCACAGACTCATGCTCACGCCAGAACCGCATCGACTCCACATACAGGCCTAGACTGGGATGATGATGAAATCTTTGATGAACTTCTGGCGGCAGTTCCGCAAGGCAAAACTGCGACCGATGTGCATAGTCCATTCAATACAGCGCCAGCCGAAAAGACGGCAAGAATTGTAGAAGACATGACCAATGTTGCACCTGTCATGGCGTCTATGACAACAGCACATGTCGTGAAAAACAGCGCATTACAGGCCGATCTGGATGACCTGGGTGATTTGCTGATTGAAGAGGAAGAGCCAAGCCAACCGGTACGAAGCTCTAGCTATGCCCAATCTTCTGCTTTTGTACAGGCCCCGATTCAGCATCAGGGTATAGAGCAACCAGCATCTCCTCCTTCTGCAACCCATGCAGCAGTACGCGAGGCTTTATCTAAAGAAGAATTTGTAGAAGCCTGGCAAGAAACTGCTGGTAAACCACAAGATGAAGATGAGTTTGATTTTGATGCTCCTTTAACTGATGCTTCAGGCCGTCCGATGTCACGTGCCATGCAGGTGGCAGAGCGCCGTAAAGATTTATCGCCGCTTCCGGGTCTGGACCTGCTGGATGAAGTCGATCCGAATAAAAAAGTGAATTTCACTGAAGAACAATTGTCGCGTTTATCTGAACTGCTTGAAATCAAGCTGCAGGAATTCAATGTCAAAGCCAAGGTGGTTGAAGCACAGCCGGGCCCAGTGGTGACACGTTTTGAACTGGATCTGGCGCCGGGTGTGAAGGCCTCTAAAGTCACTAATATTTCCCGAGATTTGGCACGCTCGATGTCGATGGCATCGGTACGTGTGGTTGAAGTGATTCCCGGTAAACCGTATATCGGGATTGAAGTGCCAAATAGCAGCCGTGAAATGGTACGTTTGATCGAGCTTCTGACCATTCCAGCCTTCACTGATCCGAACAGCATTCTTTCGATGGCAATGGGTAAGGATATTTCCGGTAATCCGGTAATTGCTGACTTGGGCAAGGCACCGCATATGCTGGTGGCGGGTACCACGGGTTCAGGTAAGTCGGTGGCAGTCAACTCGATGATTCTATCGATGTTGCTCAAATACAGCCCTGAACAGTTGCGTTTGATTCTGATCGATCCAAAGCAGCTGGAACTGGCCAACTATAATGATATTCCACATTTATTGACGCCAGTCGTCACCGATATGAAAGATGCAGTCAACGCATTAAATTGGTGTGTCAATGAAATGGAACGTCGCTATAAACTGATGTCTTTCCTGAAAATTCGTAAACTCAGTGACTATAACCGCAAGGTCGAAGAAGCGATTGCCAATGGTGAAGACCTGATCGATCCAACCTGGAAGGCCAGCGATTCAGTGGTGGGTGAGCGTGCACCGCGTTTAACGCCGTTGCCTTCGATTGTGATTGTCGCGGATGAATTTGCTGACATGATCATGCAGGTCGGTAAAAAAGCTGAAGAAATGATTACGCGTCTGGCACAAAAATCCCGTGCGGCCGGTATTCACTTGCTGCTTGCCACTCAGCGTCCATCGGTGGATGTGATCACCGGTTTAATCAAAGCCAATATTCCGACCCGTGTAGCACTGCGTGTCAACTCAAAAATTGATTCACGTACTATTCTGGATGCAGGCGGTGCAGAAGACTTGCTCGGTCATGGTGATATGCTCTTCCTGGGGCCTGGTAAAATTGAGCCTGAGCGTGTGCATGGTGCCTTTATTGCCGATGATGAAGTGAACCGGATTTGTGATGCATGGCGTGAACGTGGTGCGCCCAATTATGTCGATGAAATCCTGACGCCGTATGATGAGGAACCATCAAATCGCGGTTTTGAAGAGGGTGGAGAGGGTGGCCCAGATCGAGATGCACTGTATGATCAGTGCGTAGCATTTGTACTCGAAACCCGTAAGGCTTCAACATCTTCGCTACAGCGTAAATTTAGTCTGGGGTATAACCGTGCTGCGCGGATCATTGACCAGATGGAAGAGAATGGTATTGTCAGTGGCATGGGGGCCAATGGTAAACGCGAGATTCTAGTTTAAGTTTCTTTATACTGAACCATAAAAAAGCCTGCAATTGCAGGCTTTTTTAATACGGTAGCTAAAATCAGGCAAACTTTGCCAATACCGCCAAGAACTCGGCACTTTGACGCGGGAAGGTGGCAATCACGTCATGAATGCGTTGCCCTTCAGGATTGGTTGCATTGACATCACGGCCATCAGCGACAAATTTCGTCAACAGGCGTTCATAATCAAATGGACGCATATGCTTGAAAGCATGATAAAGCACGTGAAAGTCAGCATTTACACCTGCAGGAGGAAGCTGATTCAGGTAGGCAAATACACGTTCATCTGACCATTCTTCGTTAAAGGTCGCTGGTTGAGATAATGCCATCGCAATTTCCTTGATCTAATGTAGTTTTTTCGGCATGAAAAAAGGCAAAATTTGTATGAGCAAGAGACAGTGTCTTTTGAGCTGACTCTGTCTACTAGAAACATTGTTTCTAGTCTTGTGATTGAGTAAATCCTTAAAAGCCGTGCTTTAATTTACTGATCCAGTCCACTCAAAGCTTAGCTTCTCGTCTTGCGGCTGGGCAAAGTAGTATTTTACGACCAGCCCACTCAAAGCTTAGCTTCTCGTCTTGCGGCCGGGTAAAGCAGTATTTACGACCAGCCCACTCGAAGCTTAGCTTCTCGTCTTGCGGCCGGGTAAAGCAGTATTTACGACCAGCCCACTCGAAGCTTAGCTTCTCGTCTTGCGGCTGGGTAAAGCAGTATTTACGACCAGCCCACTCGAAGCCTAGCTTCTCGTCTTGCGGCCGGGTAAAGCCGTGCTTTACTAATCCGGCCTCATATTTTGCCTTGAATCAATTTGCTTGACCAATCAAAAATCAGATTATCGTTCTTCAGGTAAATTGATATTCATCTCAAGCATTTCAATATTGGCTTCAGAACGTACCGACATTTGAATATGCTGCTCATCGACACCACGTACATAGCGATTGACCACTTGCATGATTTCTGTCTTCATCTGATCAATTTTGTCCTGGCTCAAGCGACGACCCAAGCCTTGTTCGGAAGCAACGATAACCTTCAAACGGTCTTTAGCAGTCCGTGCGCTTGATGGTTTATCCTCGCCACTAAAAAGTTTACTCCAGAATCCTGCCATGTCTACGCTCCAAATAGTCGTGCTAACCAGCCCTTAGGTTTTACCTCGATATGACGGTAAGGACGTTCTTCGCCAAGGAAACGTGCTACGAGGTCATCATAAGCCTGACCTGCTGCAGCCTCAGTAAAAAGAATCACCGGCTTACCTTCGTTCGATGCCTGTAAAACACTTGGACACTCAGGAATAACGCCCAAGGTCGGTACACGTAAAATATCTTTAGAAATATCGTCAATCGTCAGCATTTCCTGTTTATCGGCACGTTCCGGGTTGAAACGGGTAATACACAGATGCTTACGAATGCGACCTTCGTTTTGTTCTACTTTTTTAGTTTTACTGTCAAGCATGCCAATGATACGGTCAGAGTCACGTACTGATGAAATCTCAGGATTGGTGACAATGATGGCTTCATCAGCATGGTACATGGCCAAAATAGCACCACGTTCAATACCGGCAGGTGAATCACAGATAATGTAATCAAATTCCTGCGAAAGTTCATCCATTACACGAGCAACACCTTCATCTGTTAAGGCATCTTTATCACGTGTTTGTGATGCAGGTAAAATATATAAATTTTCAATATCTTTATCGCGAATCAGTGCTTGCTGTAATCGTGCTTCGTTATTTAAAACATTCACAAAATCATAAACTACACGGCGTTCACAGCCCATAATCAAATCAAGGTTACGTAAACCTACATCGAAATCGATCACAACAGTTTTGTGACCGCGTAGGGCTAAACCTGTTGCAAAAGATGCACTTGTTGTAGTTTTACCTACACCACCTTTGCCTGACGTTACGACAACAATTTTCGCCACCGAATCCACTCCTGTTATGGTTCAAATCCCCTGTTTAAAATGGGGTTTTTGGTATTTATTTATACATTAAAATTGTAGAGCTTCAAATACAAGCTCTTGTTGATCATTCAAGTAAATATGCACTGATTTCTTAACGACATGCGGGGGAATATCATCCGCTACGCAATAGGTTCCCGCAATCGAGATCAGTTCTGCTTCAAGGCTGTGACAGAAAATACGAGCTGCCGTATTCCCCCCGACACCTGCAATGACACGACCACGTGCGCTGCCATACACATGGATATTGCCTGAAGCAATCAGTTCTGAACCACTGTTGATGCCGGCATTGATAATAATGTCGCCATTATGCTGCACAATACATTGGCCCGTCCGCAGAATTTCATCATGATATGAGGTCACATGCGCAACGATCGGGGCAGCAGCTGCCTGATCATCACTTGTCGCTGCTTCTGGCTTAACTTCTACCACCTGTTCTTTCGTGGCTTTCACTTCTTCTAACTGGCGATCGGGTGGCAGAACCGGGAACTGAATGGAACGCGCCTGATCACCCAGTAAACCCTCAGTCACGGCCATTGGCTGTACATCTAAGTCGATTAACAGCTGAATCAGGGCAATCAGTTCCTGTTCAACTGAACTTTCAATGACGGCCAAAGTGCCAGATGGGAATGCAGCTTGTAATTTTGGGCTAAGTTGCTGGCGGATGGCATCATGATCATTGGTATCTAAGCTAATGCGTATTGCATTGACCATTCTGCCTTTTATCCGTATATCAGCCATAATTCTTCCTTAAATACTTCTGACTTGCTGGTTTTATGTCGAAGCAATGTTGTAAATAGTGCAAATCCTAGAACAAATTGGCGTAATTCTCTAGCGATCTCAGTTATTTTTTTATGCCAACAGAACCGGATGATTTTATCTGGTTCTGCACTTTAAATGTTATCTATCTATTGAGCGCTGATTTTGCTCATGTTCTTCTAAAATCTGTTGCCACTGTTTGACTTTCACCTGTTTTTGGATCGCTTCAAGTGTTTCAAAAACAGCCGATTCGACCAACTTATCAATATGTGGATTATGTTCAATCTGAATCTGGCTGATTTTATCTGAAATTAGGGTAAAAGTCGGATTTTCTTTTTGGCCGGTATGAGTAAAGGGATCAATCAGACCTTGGGTGATATTTTCCCCTAGACGTTGGCCAATACTTTGAATTTGTTGTTCAATCCGGCTACCGACAAGTGGAATTAATCGCAATAACTGGGTCAGTTCCGGGGTGTCTTCAATGGCTTGATTGACTACTTGCCCGACATTTTTAGCAATCATGGAACGTTGTGCCTGCAACTCTTTACCCAAAGATTCCTGCAAGATGTCTGCCAAGGCAACTGCCAGTAATTTACGATGATGTTCTACCAAATCATCAATCAATTTTTTATGTGATGTACTGGTGCTGAGTTCACGCTTAATACCGTCCAGTACAGTCAGCACCACACGGCTGGAAAGCTCCTCCATGAGCATGTTGTAATAAAAATTGCCTTGACGATACCAGCGCTCGGGAATGACTTTATAACCGTGACTATGCAAGTTATAGCCAATCGCGACCGCACGTAACAGACGCAGAAAGCGCAGTTGTGGAATAATGGAGAGA
Organism: Acinetobacter sp. F9; assembly: GCF_019195275.1. Classification (NCBI taxonomy): domain Bacteria; kingdom Pseudomonadati; phylum Pseudomonadota; class Gammaproteobacteria; order Moraxellales; family Moraxellaceae; genus Acinetobacter; species Acinetobacter sp. F9. Next base: position 38,880 of record NZ_CP078068.1, on the reverse strand, counting down.
ATTTCATACCAATGTACGAATGGAAAAAACCACCAGCGCCGATGATGGCGCTGAACAATGGCAATGCCCCAACGTGCCAGTAATTCACAGATCAGGAAGGTGGTAAACCAGCCCTCAGTAATGACCACCCAAGGGCGTAAATCACTTTTATAAAACTGCAAGATTTCCGGTAAACGAATGAAGTCAAACAACCATTGACCAAAATCGCTCATTAAAATGGCATTGGCACTGAGACAAAATAGATTAATGATGATTAAGACCATCATAAAAATGTCGTAAATCAGTGCAACTTTCCAGCCCCAGGTGCCTTTACGAATAAACTTAAATGAGCTAGAGGTGATGTCGGGGTTGTCGTTCTTCATAGTTACTCAGGCAAAAAATCAGACAGCGCTTTGGTCAAAGTTCTGCTGCATTTGCGCTATTAGTTGATCTTTTTCAGTCCAGATTTGATCAATCCATTTCTGGAAACGTGCACGGTATTCAGCATCATCTTCATAATTGCCGCCGAGTACCCAGTCAGGAATCTCAATTTTTCTTAAATTTACCGCAATTCGTGGCACTTCACCTAACCAAAATTCACCATAACCCGGAATACCGTCCGGATAAACGATGGTCATATCGACCAGCGCATCAATTTTATCGCCGAGAATATTCAGCGCCAAAGCCAGACCACCGGCCTTAGGTTTAAGTAAGTATTTGTAAGGAGACTGCTGCTGATCATGCTTGTCTTGGGTAAAACGCGTGCCTTCCAGATAATTTAACAAGGTAAAGGGCTGACTGATCAGCTGCTCACAGGATTTACGTGCTTCTTCCATATCGCGGTATTTTAGCGCAGGATTTTTAGCAATCTGTTCCTTGCTATGCCGTTTCATCATCGGAAAACCTAAAATTTTAAAGGCTTGACCGACAAAAGGAATAAAAATAAGTTCCCATTTTGTAAAAAAACGCGTCAGCGGCATACGGGTCAAGCCGAAGTACTGATTGACGGTGGTATCGACCCAGCTTTGATGATTACAGGTCATCAAATAACGACCCTGCATATTTAAATCAAGTGATTCATCTACTGTTATTTGCCATTCGGTATTGTTGAGCACATTGTCAATCAGCCAGTTATTGACGCCTAACCAGCTGTTGGTAATCTTGATATTGGTTTCATCAACTTTTGCAGATTTTTTAAAAAACTTGGTAAAACCCAGCGCCAGAACCGGAGGGCCATGAAAAAAAGTACTGCCTGTCATCACTGAGGTGACAGCCAAGCCACGTGTAAGTTTTTTTAAAGTTGCTTGTTTATTGCTATTCGATGACATATCAAAACAGTCCCCAGAGATTAATCGCTTAAATTTTTTCATATTTTGAATAATATAATGAGAGTGAGGCAAATAAAAAAGCCTGAACAGGAAACTATGAAGATATTGTGATGAACTACTTTGATTTAGTTACATATAAACATTACAAAATATTACTAAACGATTTATTATTAACAAAAATTCAATGGTTACACCATTCAATTTAAATCATCATCTCGCTTATACAACAAAGCATACAACAAGGAGTCATGCGATGCGTGCACTAGTAATTTCAGCAGCTGTAGCAGGGGCCGTAGCACTTACAGGTTGTCAATCAACTGGCAGTAACATCGGTGGTGTGGAATATGATAAAGCTGCTTTAGGTACTTTAATTGGTGCTGCAGCAGGTTACGGTGTTTCTAAGAGTAATGCGAATACCAGCCGTCAAAACAACCGTGCAGCAGCGATTGGTGCTGTTGTTGGTGGTGCAGCAGGTGTTTATCTTGATAACAAAGAGAAAAAATTACGTCAAGCAACAGCCGGAACTGGCGTAGATGTTAACCGTAATGCAGATGGTTCGATTAACCTTGTAATGCCAGGTAGCATTACATTTGATACCAACAAATCGAACATCAAACCAAACTTCTATGGCACTTTGAATAAAGTGGCTCAAGTATTAACCGAAGATAACAACAGCGGTATTTTGGTCACTGGCTATACAGACAGTACCGGTAATGACTCAATCAACATCCCGTTGTCTCAAGCACGTGCTAACTCTGTAGCAACTTATTTATCAGGTCAAGGTGTTTCACGTACACGTATTAATGCTCAAGGTTTAGGTTCAGCAAACCCGATCGCAGACAATACAACTGCGGCGGGTAAAGAACAAAACCGTCGTGTAGAAATCGCGGTATATGCTGTTCAATAATCTTTAAACGCATATAAAAAAACCACCTTCGGGTGGTTTTTTTATATCTGAACATTGACCTGATTAATCGTATTTTAAATTAGGCAACTGAGGCAGAGATGACTATAATCGGAGCCGAATCTAGAAGAGGAAGCCATATGTCACTCGCCAGTCAGTTAAATGACAAGCAACTTGAAGCCATGAAATACACTCAAGGACCCTTGTTAGTACTTGCAGGAGCGGGTTCAGGCAAGACTTCAGTGATCACGCGAAAAATCGCATATCTTGTCAAGCATTGCGGGATTCCTGCGCATCGTATTACTGCAATGACCTTTACCAACAAAGCGGCACGTGAGATGAAAGAGCGTGTCAGCAAATTGTTAACCCGTGAAGAAAGTAAAGGCGTTTCAGTTTCGACTTTCCATACCTTTGGCCTGAATATGCTGCGTCTGGAGCTGAAACATACCCCCCTTAAAAATAATTTTTCGATTCTGGATGCTGACGACTGCAAACGTATTCTGATGGATTTGATGCATCGTGACAATTTATCCGGTGCAGAAAGCAAAGAACTGATTGCCAAAGCCATGAAAATGATCTCGGACTGGAAAAATGATCTGATTCCACCCGAGCAGGCGCATACCACTTGTGAAACTGCCGAAGATGTCCAGTTTGCGCATTTATATCAGCTTTATGAACGTAATCTGCGTGCCTATAATGCCGTAGATTTTGATGACCTGATCGTGATGCCGACACGTCTGCTACAGGAAAATGCCGAAGTACGGGATAAATGGCAAAACCGGGTGCGTTATTTGCTGGTCGATGAATATCAGGACACCAACACTGCACAGTATATTCTGGTGAAATTGCTGGTTGGCGTAATGGGGCAGTTCACCGCCGTAGGCGACGATGACCAGTCCATCTATGCTTGGCGTGGCGCCAAACCGGAAAATATGGCCTTGCTGCAACAAGATTTCCCGAATTTAAAAGTGATTAAACTGGAACAGAACTATCGTTCGACCAGTCGTATTCTTAAAGCAGCCAACACCGTGATTGGCAATAACCCGCATATTTTTGATAAAAAACTCTGGTCAGACAAAGGCCATGGTGAAGTGATCCGGGTGATTACTTGCCGTAATGATGATGATGAAGCAGAACGCGTGGTCAAAGACCTGATCACGCATAAATTGATGAATGGGAAAAGCTGGAAAGATTATGCGGTATTATATCGCGGCAATTTTCAGGCGCGTATTTTAGAAACCCATCTCCGTCAGATGCAGATTCCGTATAAATTGTCTGGCGGTCAATCTTTTTTCGCGCGTGCCGAAATCAAGGACATGATGAGTTATTTACGCCTGATCATTAACCCTGAAGATGACAGCGCTTTCCTACGGATTATCAATACGCCAAAACGTGCCATTGGGCCGGTGACACTGGAAAAACTGGGTCTCTTTGCTCAGGAAAATAACCTGTCACTGCTGGCTGCGGCAGCGGATCAGCGTTTGACCATGGCGATTCCGAAAAAGGCCACCACACAGTTGGCAGAGTTTGCCGACTTCATTGAGGGCTTTACCCGCAATTTACTTGATGATGATGAACCGGTACCGATCATCCGTCAGATGATGATTGAAGCCGGTTATATCGATTACATCAAGGAAACTGCAGCCACGCCGGCACAGGAAAAAACCAAGCTCGACAATATTGAAGTGCTTTACAGCAGCATCCAAAGCCTGATTAACCGCGCTGAAGATGTCGATGAAAAAAATATTGAAAGCGTGATTCGTAAAATGGTGCTGCTGGATATGCTGGAGCAGCAACAGGAAGAAGAAGATACTGACAAAGTCAACTTGTTAACCTTACATGCTTCTAAGGGGCTTGAGTTCCCTTATGTCTATCTGATCGGGCTGGAAGAAGAAATTCTGCCGCATAAGAACTCGATTGCTGCGGAGACGGTTGAAGAGGAACGTCGCCTGATGTATGTCGGGATTACCCGTGCACGTCAGGGTCTGACCATTACCTTGGCCGAACAGCGCAAGGCTGGCGGACAGATGAAGCAAATGACTCCAAGCCGTTTTCTGGATGAATTACCGGAAGATGAACTGGAATGGTTAGGTCGCAAGAAAAAGCTGGCGGGTAATATCGATCCGAAATTACAGGCGCAGCATTATCTGGATAATTTGCGCAATCTTATCAAACGATAAACTTCAACGCTTATACATATTTTAAATGCAACAACAGGAATGAACACATGAAAGTTCAGGTGAAAGTCCTTGACTCGCGTCTCGGTCAGGAATGGCCATTACCGACTTATGCCACCACAGGTTCAGCAGGATTGGACTTGCGTGCCTGCGTCCATGAAACGACAGTGATTGAACCGGGTCAAACCGTTTTAGTGAAAACAGGCTTGGCGATTTATATCGAAGATCCTGCTTTTGCAGGTCTGATCTTGCCACGTTCAGGTTTAGGTCATAAGCACGGGATTGTGCTGGGTAATCTGGTAGGTCTTATCGATTCAGATTATCAGGGTGAATTGATGGTATCGGTCTGGAACCGGAGTCAGACTGCTTTCAGTCTGGAGCCGGGTGAACGTTTGGCGCAATATGTGCTGGTGCCGGTAGTACAAGCTGAATTTGATCTGGTCAGTGAATTTGAAGCCACTGAGCGTGGTGCTGGTGGCTTTGGCCATACCGGTAAAAACTAAAGAGAAGATGACCTGCAAACAATGAATGGATGTAGGTCATTTCTTAAATACAACAAAGTAAATCCTAAACATAATGTGACGCTTAAAATGGAGTTAAAAATAAAAATTTATTTTCTATATAAATAGAGTTATTCAAAATTGAAATTTATATCTTTATTTTAATTTTAGCCGGGGAAATTAAAAATAAATATAATTAAATAAGGACTATTTCATCACAGAAATTTTCTGATTATTCAGTTAACGGTAATATTTTTATAATTGATTGTTACATTGAAATGGTTTAAAAGTAGCGGGTCTTAAAACAAAAACAAATGTTTAAAGTCATGATGATGAAATAAGTCATTTTATATCTCCTTATATTTAGTGAAAAGAACAGTTTTATGGGATCTATGAATCATCTATTCCCTATGCACATTTTTCGAGCCTATGACATACGCGGTAAAGTCAGTGTACTGGGTGCTGGGATTATCGATGCAATTGCTCACGGTTTAGCACAGCAATATCAGGCTGCGCGACAGACACGTGTCGCAATTGGCTATGATGCACGGCTTAGCAGTCCGGCTTTTGCAGAAACCATTCGCCGTATTTTTCAAGCTTATTCGATTGAAGCCACTATTGTCGGTTGTTGTTCCAGTCCGATGCTGTATTTCACCGCACGGCAATTTGATGGCAATGGCATCATGGTCACGGCCAGTCACAATCCCAAAGAAGATAATGGTATTAAATGGATTGTCTCTGGTGAGCCGCCTTGCCCAGAGATGATCCAGCAGGTGGCTCATCTGGCCAAACCACATTATAGCAATCAGCAGCTTTGCCTAGACGAACAGACTCATCAAGTTATTCCAGAATTTTGTCTAAAATATCAGCATGGTATATTAAAAGATATCCAGTTGAAGCGCTCATTTAAAGTGGTTCTGGATGGTCTGAATGGTTCAGCCGGGCGCTGTGCCAATCTGGTGCTTCAAAAAATGGGTTGTGCGGTGATGGCTTTGCGTTGTGATGCCAATGGGCATTTTCCAGACCATGCACCAGATCCTTCGCAAGACAAACATCTGGAGACTTTACGCCAAAGCATCATGCAACAGCAGGCTGATCTGGGCATTGCCCTGGATGGCGATGGCGATCGCGTGGTCTTGATTGATGCACAGGGCCAGATTATCACGGCGGATCAGTTACTGTGCCTGTTTGCCGAAATTTGCCTCACTGACTCAGCACCACGCAAGTTTGTTTATGATGTCAAATGTTCAACCCTGGTGCGAGACACCGTGCAACGTTTGGGCGGTGAGCCGGTGATGATTCGTACCGGAAGCTCATTTCTGAGAACTTATCTGGCACAATCTCAGCAGCAGGCGATTTTTGGTGGAGAATATGCCGGGCATTATGTCTTTAATGATGGCCGTGGCTGGGGCTATGATGATGGACTCTATGCAGCGCTCAGAGTCATGGAATATCTGGATCAAACTGGTCAAAGTCTTGCACAAGCTTTAGCGGCTTATCCGAAACGGCATGGGACCGAAGATCTTTATATTGCAACGCATCATGTGGATCCGGTTGAACTTTTAGACTTTGTTGAACAGCAATCTGAAAGAATTCGTGCGCAAATCAGTAAAATTGATGGGATACGTCTTGATTTTGAGGATGGTTTTGGCATCATTCGAGCATCCAATACAGGTGAGTATTTCACAGTGCGCTTTGATGCCAATGATGCTCAGGGCCTGAATGAAATTCGTCAGCTGTTTGTAGCCATGTTGCGTGACCGTTATCCACAGATCGCTCAAGATATTTTAGATGCTCAATAAGGAGAGGCGAATGCCAAATCAACAAACAGGCATCGACAAAGCACAGATTTTGACAGAAGCTTTGCCGTATATTCAACGCTTTGCGGGTAAAACCCTGGTAGTAAAATACGGCGGTAATGCGATGACCGATCCTGAGCTGGAAAGTTCATTTGCACGTGATATCGTATTATTAAAAACGGTTGGTATTAATCCGATTGTGGTGCATGGTGGGGGGCCACAAGTCGATTCCATGCTGAAACAGTTGGGCCGTGAATCAGACCGTATCGACGGGATGCGCGTGACTGATCCTGCCACGATGGAAGTCGTGGAAATGGTACTTGGCGGTAGTGTCAATAAATCGATTGTGAACCTGATCAACCAGCATGGTGGTCGTGCCATTGGCTTGACCGGTAAAGACGGCAACCTGATTCGTGCACAAAAACTGCTGATGGAAAAAGTGGCTGAAGATGGTTCGGTTCAGCAAATTGATTTGGGTCTGGTCGGTGAAGTCGTTGGCGTAAAAACCGATGTGCTGGAAATGTTCACCAACAGCGATTTCATTCCCGTGATTGCACCGCTGGGCGTGGATGAAGAAGGCAATACCTATAACATCAATGCAGACTTGGTGGCAGGTAAAGTCGCAGAAGCCCTAGGTGCAGAGAAGCTGATTCTGCTGACCAATATTACAGGTGTTCTGGATGAAAATAAAAACCTGCTGACGGGTTTAAGCACTCAGGAAGTTGACCGTCTGATTGAAACAGGCGTGATCTATGGTGGCATGATTCCTAAAGTCGGCTGTGCACTGGATGCGGTCAAAGGCGGCGTAGTGAGCGCGCATATTGTAGATGGTCGTGTGCCACATGCCAGCTTATTGGAAATTTTTACCGATCATGGCGTTGGTACACTGATTACCAACCGTGCCCATCCACCTCGTCCATAAGTTGTTTTTTTGCGGAAAAGAGCCTCAATTGAGGCTCTTTTTTATCTCTATTTATAACTGATAGCTATTTGAAATGACTCGGGTAGTCATGCACAATAAGCATCTAAGAAAATAGAAAGCTGAAACCAGACCATGTGCCAACTGCTCGGAATGAATTGTGCCACCCCGACGGATATTACCTTTTCATTTCGTGGGTTTTCCCAGCGGGCCGGAATTACCTCGGATCATGCCGACGGTTTTGGAATTGCTTTTTTTGAGGATAAAGCCTGTCGCCTATTTGTCGATAACCAGTCTGCGGTTGAATCTCCGATTGCCGAGCTGGTGCGTAACTATCCGATCAAATCCCGTAATGTGATTGCGCACATCCGTAAAGCCACCCAAGGCAAAATCAATCTGGAAAATTCGCATCCATTTAGCCGCGAACTGTGGGGCCGGCAGTGGATTTTTGCCCATAATGGCGATTTGCATGAGTATTTTCCGGTGCTGAGTGGCCGTTTTACCCCAGTCGGCAATACTGATAGTGAGCGCGCTTTTTGCTATTTGCTCGATCAGCTGGTCAAACGCTTTGGTTATGATGAACCGAGTCTGGATCAGGTCTTTGAACTACTTGCTGAGGTTTCACCTGCGATTGCAGAACACGGCACTTTTAATTTCTGTCTTTCCAATGGGCAGGCGCTGTTTAGCTATGCCATTACCAAATTGCACTGGCTGGTGCGTGAATACCCGTTTAGACCGGCACAGCTGATTGATATTGATGTCGAGGTGGACTTTAGTCAGGTCACTACGCCTAAGGACAGGGTTGCGGTTATTACCACCGAGCCATTGACACAAAATGAGGAATGGACCGCTTTTCAGCCGGGTGAAATGATTCTGTTTAAAGAGGGTGCCAAGTTCCGTTCGCAACTGACTCGGGTAGATCGGTTGGAACGGGAACGTCTAGATCCGTCCTTAAAACGTGTGACCAAAGCAGATTTATATTAAAAATAGATTTTTTTATTTTAAAGATGGGATTTAATTCCTATTTTTTAATATCTTTTTTATTTAAATTAAAGAGAAACCATATTATTAGAAATAGTAGATTGATTAAAAAATATCTGATTCTTATACTCGGGTTTAAAATATATTCCTAATGAAAACAGTTAATTGCAAGGTTTCTCTTAAATTAAGCCGAAAGCCGACTAATTTACTTCATTTTTATTCAAATCAATACGTTATATGATGATTTTTATGTGATAAGTCCTTAATATTTATAGGTGGTCGTAATGAAAATGAAATGGGTTCCAGACTATAATACTGGTATCGATGTGATTGACGATCAGCACAAACGAATTCTCGATTATATCAATGAAATTGATGAGATCAATGTAAATATCGACCGTGCCCGTATTAAACAGATCCTCGAAAATATTATCGATTATACCCAGTCGCATTTTACTTTTGAAGAATCTCTTCAGGAAGAAGCGGGTTATAAATACCGAGTTCCACATAAACGTGTACATGACCTGTTTATCAAGAAAATCGAGTCTTATCGTGATCGTTTTGAACTGGGGCAGTCGATTGAATCAGAACTGCATGAAGTATTATCTAAATGGTTAATCAACCATATTCAGCACGATGACGCTGATTATGTCGGCGCAGTCAAAGAAAATATGATGGGCATTATCAAAGAAAAAGAACAGAAAAAAGGTAAAAACTGGTTCGCTCGTTTCTTCTCATAATAAAAGACGTAACGAGATAACAAGAATTACAATTTAATAATAAATTTTGCGCAGCAAATCACTGTCATGGTGGTTTGCTTTTTGTTTTTGATTTTCACCGCTTCACAAGGCAAAATAGCGCTAGATTTTTATAGGAATGCATCATGCAGGACAATGCTATGTCAAAATGGTTATCACCGCTGATGGCTTTCTGTTTATCGTTTATTATCATCGCGACGCTCGCACCGATAACGGGTATACAGATTGATCGTCAGCTGGATTTCTGGATGCTCTGGTTAGCCACTATGCTGATTCTGGCGCTTCCCATCTGCTACTTGGAAATTGCTTTGGCCAAGCGCTCTAAAACAACGGCATTACAGGCACTGTCAACGCTGACCCGTGAAGCAGATGCCTCACAAAAATGGCGTATAGTCGGCTGGTTAAGTGTGATTTTTATTCCGTTTCTGGCAGGTGCAATGCTGAACAATGCCAGTAATGTTCTGGCAGTGGCTGCCCTTGACCTTGCACCGAACCTTTTGTTGATCGGATTGGCAATTGCTGCTCTGGCTTTGTCACTGCTGCCGCGTCAAATTTTATTGGCTGTTACAACGATTGGGGTGCTGGCATCTCTGGTTCTGGCCAATGTAATGGGAACTGCACTATCTGCATGGCAAGTCACGCCAGTCGAGTTCTCGGAATGGGGCAATGCCACGGTATTAGCGCTGGTGGCAAGTGGTTTGGGCATGGGCTTGTACTGGCAGTCTAGCCTGAGTACGGTGCAACAACAGGATGTTGCCAGCAAGACAGTATTGCCGATCTGGATTGCGCAGTTAGTTGCTGTCATTGCATTTGCTTTCTTTGCTGTACAAGCGCAAATCCCTGCATTTACTCTGGTCGCAGCGATGGTGGCAGCTGCTGCATTAATGCTGCAAATGGCACGTGAACAGTTACAGCAACGCCAACTTCATCCTGCGATTCAATGGGCGATTATGGCTGTCGTCACCCTGATCTGGGCCATTCCAAATGTGACACCAATGTTCAACGTAGTCTTACTGCTTTGGGGCTTATTGATTTGTTTGATTTACGCGCTCTTTGCGGGCTGGATCATGAAGATCAGCCATTTACGTAAATCAATGAATTTTAGCTCTGAAGGGTTCTATAACCTGTGGCGTATTGCTGTCCGTGTGGTATTGCCTGTTTCGATTATTGTGGCGATGGTCGCTGTTCTAGGACAACTGTTCTGATGAATAATGCACTGATCTGGGTGGCCTATGCGACTCCGGAGCAACAGTTTCATCTGGCTGTACCATTTCAGCCCGGCATGACAGCATTGGATGCCATCCAGCAAAGTGGCATAGTAGAGCAGGTTACCCTACCTGAACCTTTGTCTTTGGGTATCTTCGGTGTACGCTTGCAAGATCATCAGCAGCCACTGGCAGCAGGTGATCGAGTCGAAATTTACCGAGCACTGACTATCAATCCTAAAGATATCCGACGTAAACGTGCCGAGAAAAATCCGGTGGGTCGTTATGCCAGAGGCAATCTTTTAAGAAAGCTGAAACCATCTTCCGAATAGAAAGCGGCTTGAATGAGCATTAGTTTCAATGATCTGCTCAATCAATCGACTTAATCAAAAAAGCCCCTGATGATTCAGGGGCTTTTTCATGAGAAAGCGACTATAGTGGAGGCGCATTTAAAATTGCTTCTTTTGAACCTGGTAAGCCGGGTTGAGATTCTGGAATGGTTTCCAGACCTTCAACACGTTCCACGATACCAGACTGGTTAAAGTAAATTTTCAAATGCTGGCCTTGGGCTGCCGGGATCTTGGCTTTTTTAGCGTAGGTTCCTGGGGTATAGTTATAGATGTAGTCCCAGCGTAAAGGATTCAGCGGATCGCTTACCGTTGGACTGCCCAGTAAGAAACGCACCTGTTGATGACTCATTCCCACTTGAATTTTAGCGGCTTGAGCTTGGGTTAAAGGGGTTCCTTGTGGAATATCTACTTTATAAACACCTAATGTCGAACAGCCGACGAGCAAGGAAGTGACGAATAACGTCAACATGATTTTTTGCATTTTGCTAAACTATCCCAAATTAATTATGATGCATTTGATCCAAGGATAGATCATACTGCATCTAAAGTTTGTTGCATATTCCAACTTTGATTTTGTTGAGAGACCTTTTTACATGACTATTTCAAACCAAGATTTACGAAAAGCTGGACTGAAAGTTACCCTTCCACGAATTAAAATATTAGAATTACTAGAAAATTCAAGACAACATCATTTAAGTGCGGAAGATATTTACAAGACTTTACTCGATCAGGGCGAAGATGTAGGTTTAGCAACTGTGTATCGTGTGTTAACGCAGTTTGAAGCAGCGGGCATCATCGAACGTCATAATTTTGAAAATAATCATTCCGTTTTCGAGATCATGCAGGAAGATCACCACGATCACCTGGTCTGTTTGAATTGCAGCAAAGTCGTTGAATTCATCAATGATACGATTGAAAAAGAGCAGCATGATGTTGCTGAAAAATTTGGTTTTGAATTAACCGGTCACTCTCTGAATCTGTATGGCTACTGCGATGCGCCGGCCTGTCAGGAAGTGTTTCGTAAAAAATAATTTGCACTCCGGTTGAAACAAAAAAAACAGGCTTCTTGAAGCCTGTTTTTTTTATGCCTTCAAGATGATCAGGACTGACCATCAAAGGTAATATTGGAGTGTGCACGTAATAAATGGCTGCCGCCTTCTTCTGACAGTTTGATTTGCAGACGCAAATCATTAGGTGAATCCGCATGTTTCAGCGCATCTTTATAGCTGATCTGTTTGGCTTTATACAAATCATACAGCGCCTGATCGAAGGTCTGCATCCCCAGTTCGCGGGAACGCGTCATCAGTTCCTTGATCTCATCCACATGACCTTTACGGATCAAGTCGGCCACCAGTGGTGAGTTAATCAGAATCTCAATGGCTGCACGACGGCCAGTGCCATCGACGGTTGGAATCAGTTGCTGCGCCACAATCGCTTTCATGTTTAACGACAGGTCCATAAACAACTGGTTGTGCCGTTCAGTTTCAAAGAAATGGATGATCCGGTCAATGGCCTGGTTGGCGTTGTTGGCGTGCAGGGTAGCAAAGACCAGATGCCCGGTTTCGGCAAAGGCAATCGCATAATCCATGGTTTCACGCGAACGGATCTCACCAATCAGAATCACATCCGGTGCCTGACGCAAGGTGTTTTTCAGGGCAATTTCAAATGAATCCGTATCAATGCCGACTTCACGCTGGGTAATGATACAGCCCTTATGCTGATGCACAAATTCAATCGGGTCTTCAATGGTAATGATATGACCTTTGGAGTTTTCGTTACGATAGCCAATAATCGAGGCCAAAGAGGTAGATTTACCGGTACCCGTTCCCCCTACAAACAGAATAATGCCCCGTTTGGTCATCGCCAGTTCTTTTAAAATTGGCGGTAATTTGAGTTCATCCATGGTCGGAATCACGGTTTCAATCCGACGCAGCACCATCCCCGGTTGATCGCGTTGCTGAAAGGCACTGACACGGAAGCGGGCACTTTTATCCAGCGTGCTTATGGCAAAGTTACATTCACGACTGTCAGCAAATTCTTTACGCTGCTTTTCGGTCATGATGGAATGGAGTAGTTGTCCTACTGCCGCACCTGGTAATTTTACTGAACCAATCGGTAAAATCTGCCCATTGACTTTGATCGAGGGTTCGACATCGGCTGTAATGAACAGATCCGATGCTTTTTTCTCCACCATATATTCGAGTAAGCCGTTAAAATCCATGTATATACACCCCAATACAATTCAATTTTCTTATAAGAATGCTTCTGGCTGCTTGGCTGCAGTACGTGCAACTTGCGGACTGATAATACCTTTGGAAACCAGCGTTTTCAGGCTTTGATCCAGCGTTACCATGCCATAGTTGGCACCGGTTTGAATTGCGGAATACATCTGTGCGACTTTGTTTTCACGGATCAGGTTACGGATCGCCGGAATACCAATCATGATTTCATGCGCAGCCACACGTCCACCACCATTTTTCTTTAGCAGGGCCTGTGAAACTACGGCTTGTAGGGATTCAGACAACATGGCGCGTACCATGTCTTTTTCTTCGGCAGGGAATACGTCGATCACACGGTCAATGGTTTTGGCCGCTGAGGTGGTATGCAGGGTACCAAATACCAGGTGACCGGTTTCTGCCGCAGTTAATGCCAGACGAATGGTTTCAAGGTCACGCATCTCACCGACCAGAATAATGTCCGGGTCTTCACGCAGTGCCGAACGCAGTGCTTCATTAAAACCATGGGTATCACGATGCACTTCACGTTGGTTAATTAGACATTTCTTAGACTGATGCACAAATTCGATCGGATCTTCGACGGTCAGAATATGGTCATAGCGGTTGTCATTAATATAATCCAGCATCGCCGCCAATGTGGTTGATTTACCCGAACCGGTTGGACCTGTGACCAGTACCAGACCACGTGGATATTCACAGATATCCTTAAAAATCTGTCCCATGCCCAGATCTTCAAGGGTCAGGACTTTAGAGGGAATGGTACGGAATACCGCACCGGCACCGCGGTTCTGGTTAAATGCGTTGACACGGAAACGGGCCACGCCAGGCACTTCAAAAGAGAAGTCAGTTTCCAGATTTTCTTCAAAATCACGGCGCTGTTTATCGTTCATGATGTCATAAACGAGTTTATGCACTTCTTTGTGTTCTAATGCTGGCAGGTTGATGCGACGAACTTCCCCATCGACACGAATCATTGGCGGTAAGCCCGCAGACAAGTGTAAATCCGACGCACCATTTTTAGCAGAAAATGCCAACAATTCTGTGATATCCATAAGGTCCCCGAGTTCATTAAAATGTTAATTATTTTGATAGAATAATAAGGCTTTCCCACAGCTTAACCAACACTTAGTTCATGGGCAAGGGAAAAAAAGATGAATGAAATGAGAACCCCATCAATGAATATGTTGCAACAGTCACGAAATCAGGTCTTAGTGCAAATTGAAACTGCCTGTGTTCAGGCCGGCCGCGAAGCAGATGCGGTGCAACTGCTTGCCGTTTCCAAGACCCAGCCAAGTAGCGTCCTGGCAGATATGTATCAGGCAGGGCAACGTGCTTTTGGTGAAAATTATTTGCAGGAAGCACTGGAAAAAATCACGGCACTGAAAGAGCTGGACATTGAATGGCATTTTATTGGTCATGTGCAGCGCAACAAAACCAAGGCTCTGGCAGAAAATTTTGCCTGGGTGCATGGGGTAGATCGTCTGATTATTGCCGAGCGTTTATCGAATCAGCGTGGAGATAATCAGCCTGCGCTGAATATCTGTATTCAGGTCAATATTGATGCTCAGGATACCAAAGATGGCTGTCAGCCGGCAGAAGTTTCAGATTTGGTGGCACAAATCAGCCAACTGCCAAATGTGCGCTTACGTGGTTTGATGGTGATTCCAGCACCGAATAATCCTCAAGCCTTTGCTGATGCCAAAGTTTTATTTGATGCAGTCAAAGTTCAGCATGCACATCTTGAAGATTGGGATACTTTAAGTATGGGCATGTCTGGGGATATGACCGAAGCGATTGCTGCGGGTTCTACCATGGTTCGTGTTGGCACAGCCCTATTTGGTGCACGGCCTAAAAAAGATATATAAACTACTAATGTCAGTTTTTTGCAGCAAAGCGTTATCGCAGGGTATTGGATAACGCTTTTTTTCTGGCTGGTTCGAGCCATTTGGCCATGAGCCAGGCAAAGACAATTAAGCCGCCCATACTGCCGAGCAAGGCTAAAACCGCTCCCCCAAGACCATAAGCCAAGGTTGCCGGAATACAGCCCAAAATAAATAAAAGTAATGGGAAATGGGTGACATACAAGGTATAGGAAAAGTCTGCGGATTGTACCCAGACCGGATAATAGTAGCTGCGTTGATGCTGGAGTTGTACCAGCCAGCAGCTAAATGCTAGGCCGATACAGAAATTAAAGAGAGTAAAATTTGCAGCGCGATATTGTCGGGCTTGATCGACGATATGAAACTGGTAAGCATCAATGCAGGCGATTAGAAATGCCAAGCCAAATAACCCCAGTTTAAGCACTTGTAACCGGTTTAGAAAATGTCGCTGGATATGACGAAATGAACAGGCAAAGGCCATCAGCCAGACCAGAAAATAAATAAAAAACTGAATATTCAGGATGGATAAAACGATTAAAACACTAAAAAAGCCGATTTTGGCTATTTCTGAATCTTTGAAAAAAGGCAGAAATCCGGCCAAGACATAGAACCAGACTTCATAACTCAGGCTCCAGAGCGGGGCATTGGCTGAAACTGTAGGCGTGATGAAGCCATTCAAAAACAGCAGAGCGCCAATAAAATCACCTGAATCGAGACCATAGTCAGTCCGGATCATCATGCCAAAACTGTTTTGAAAGGCATGGCTTTGAGTGGCAAAGAGTAGTGGTGCCAACAGATACAACAACAGGCTCAGAGCCATGGCAAACAGAAAGGGTGGCAAAATCCTGCGATAACGCTGTTGGGTATAACGGCGCAGATTGAACTGACCATGCTGATGAATATTGTGCTGGATCGAATAGCCAATCAGATAACCACTCAGAACAAAGAAAATCATGACCGCGGCCTGACCAAGCAGGCGCACCCATGAATACAGGCTGAGGTCAAAAGGGGCGATAAAGGCCTGAAAGCAATGCGTGAACAGTACAACAATGGCACTGATGCCCCGTAGGCTCTCGAGCTGTAAGCTGAAATAGGGCGAGAGCTTGTCTGGGGCAGGGTGCATCATTGTCAACCTATAATCTGAATGGTACTGGCGCCAGCACCGACTGGCTTGACCTGAATTTGTACTGGAATCCGTTCATGCATTTCCTGCACATGCGAGATTAAGACCACTTTACGACCCTGACTTTGTAAATGATCCAGTGCATTCATCACCATATGTAATGAGGCTGGATCTAAAGTACCAAAGCCTTCATCAATAAATAGCGATTCCAGTTTCATCGAACCGGAAGCCATATTGGCAATCGCCAGTGCCAAGGCCAGAGAAACCAGAAAGGTTTCTCCGCCAGATAAAGACAAGACCGGACGTACTTCGCTGTTCATGTCCAGATCAATAATCGCCAGACTCAGGCTGTCTGGAATACGGTGCAACTGATAGCGCGGTGCCAGCGGTTGCAGTTGTTGGTTGGCGTATTCCACCAAGATATCCAGATGATGTTCCTGAGCAATTTTCTGGAACTTGGTACCTTCCTTATGTCCGATTAAATCGTAGATACGGCCCCAGCGATATTCTTCGGCTTTGACCTGTTCAATCTGTTGCTGATATTTGGCATAGGTATTTTGATTATTGGCATTCATACGCAGTTTGGTATCAATCTCATTGAAGCTGTTTTGTTGCTCGGTTTTTTCCTGTGCCAAACTATTTAAATGTGCTTCCACTTCCTCAAAAGCAAGTTCAGGCTGTTGCTGGAGATGCTTCTGGTATTGATCTTCCAGCGTTTGCCAGGCAATTTTGGCATTTTCCAGTGCTTGAAGTTGTGCCTGTAATTGCTGCCGGATTTGCTGATGTTCACTCAGACCAATGGTCAGACATTGTTGGATCAGTTCCGCATTAAAATGTCGATGCAGATTTTGCCATGTACGGATGGCCTGATCAGATTGTGCCTGCTGTTGAGTTAGCTGTTGCATTTGGGTCAGCAAAGCCTGTTGTTTAAGTAAAGCCTGATGCAAAGCTTGCTCATGCTGTTCATATACCTGGCGTTGTGCTTGAAGCTGGCTATTAAGCGCTTTTAACTGGGTATCCAGTTGCTGTCGCCATTCTGCTGCCAGCTTATAGGTCTGACCGGCATGTTGTTCGGTCAGCTGATTGAGTTGCTGACGTAAGTCTTTGCCTTGTTCAAGCAAATAATGGGTCTCGGCCTGTATTTGCGTATGCCGCTGCTCATGCATCTGTAGTTGCTGTTGAGCCTGATTCAGTTGCTGCTTGAAACCTTGTAGCTCCTGTTCCGCAGTTTTGACTTGATTGACAAGATGTAATCGCTGCTGCAAATGTTGTTGCAGCTGGGTACAGGCAGCAGGCGCATTCTTGTGCCAAGCGAGCTGCTGTGCTTCGGGCAGTACTGTAAGAATTGGCTCAATCAGTTGATCCAGTTGCAGCATTTTTTGCAGACTCAGTTGCAAGCTGTCGAGTTGCTGTTGCTGTTGTCGCCAGTTTTGCCAAGTCTGTTGCAGGATTTTGAACTGTTCGTTTGCCTGAGTGTGTTGCTGTTGCCATTGGCCAAGCTGTGTTTGCAGGGGATGGAGCAACTGAGCTGAATGATCAGGATTGGCTGGCTCAAGTCCTAACTCTTTTAAGTTTTGTTTTAATGTCTGGTGTTGTTCATTCAGTATCCGCTCAATGTGGACTAAACGCTGTTGTTTTTGCTCAACGAGCATCTTGGTTTTGGACTGTTGAATCTGGGTTGCTTTTAAATCATCTTTAAGCTGATTCAGTTGTTGTTGTGCCTGTTGCAACTGTTGATCTTGCAGCTGGTTTAGTGCTGTGTCTAATAATGCTTGATGTTGGACAAACGGATGCTGTTGGCTGCCACAGACCATACAGGCTTCATCAGGTTTGAGCTGCGCGCGCAGTTCCTGCACGCTTTGGGTTTGCAGTAGGCGCTGTTGCTGCAGCATATTTTGTAGTTGTTCAAATTCCTGTTCGGTGTTGCTGACGGTTTGCTGCAGTTGAATTTCCGTATGTTCAAGCTGGGTTAATTCTGTCTGTGCATGCGCTACGTCTTGTTTGAGTTGCTGTTGTTCGGCTTCCTGTTCCGCTAGACGTGCCACGTGCTGGATCAAGCCTTCCAGTTTAAGTAGTCGGGTCGAGCTCTGTTGCTGTACGGTCTGATGCTGCTGAAGTTGTTGTTCCAACTGCGCTTGATTGCCAAATTGTTGCTGCAAACTTTCGATTTGTTGAGCCAGCTGCTGCCGGGAATGTTCCAGTTCAGTACGCGATTGAGAGAGTACGGCCGGCGCCTGTTGCTGCATCTGTTGATACAGCTTTTGATAGTCTTGCAGTCGTTGCAGTGTACTTTGTGGTTCCAGATCAAACACGGCAAGATCAGCCTGCTGTTCAAGTTGCGTCAGGCGTTGCTGTTGCTGCTCGGCAGCAGATGCGAGTTGCTGTTTTGATGATTCAATCTGTTGTTGCAAGGGTTGGATATACTGCTGTGCATAGTCCAATAAATCTGCTGATTTTTTCTTATAGTCATTGCCGACCAGATGCATCTCATGATCCAGTTTTAGACCTTGTTCCAGATGCGGCTGCATGGCATGCATATGTTGAACATGAGCCTGCTGTTGTTGCTGGATCTGAGCAAGTTGCGTAAATTCAGCATCACGTTGCTGTTGCACCTGTTGTAGCTGCTGTTCGAATGATTGTTGTTGTATCGCAAGCTGTTTTTGCTGCATGAGCATTTGATTCTGCTGGATAAACTGTTCTCGAATGCCCTGAAACTCATCCAAATGAACCAGCAACTGCTTTTGTGCGGTCAGCTTCTGATCGGCATCCAGCTGTACATCGTAAATTTCTTTTTTGGCCTGAATTTCAGTATATAAAGCATGTTTCTGCCGATACCATTTCAGGTCATTTTCTAGTAATTTTTCACTCTGGTTAAAATGCTCAAGTATCTGGTTGAAGGCAGTATGTTGCTGTTGAAGCTGAGTAATATCGTCTTCGGATAATAATTCCAGATGACCGAGCCAGTTTTCCAGTTCATGGCGCTTTTGTCGAACCTGACTATGCTTTTCCGCTGCTTTTTTACTGACCTCACTGAAAATCTGCGAATTGGTCAGATATTCCAGCAAGTCTGCACGTTCATGATCTTTGGCTTTTAAAAATGCGCCAACTTCCGACTGCGCCAGCAGTACCGCGCGGGTAAACTGTTCAAAGCTCAGGCCCAGCAGTTTTTCAATTAAGGGGGTAACTTCAGATATTTTTTGCGTTAGCATCGTATCATCATCGATGCACTTGATAAAACGATCTACTTTTAGATTGCCATCGACTTTCTGACGTGCCCGGCGAATCTCCCAGCGTGCTGTATAGCGTTTGCTATCCAGGGCAATAAACTCCAGCTCGGCAAAACCATGCACGCAGCCACGGCGTAGAATATTCTTGGAGTCTTTAATCGAAACATCCTGACCACCGGCATCTTTCAGGCTGCCGGTCGCACCTTTTAGACGTGGAATTTCGTTATAGAGCGCCAGACACATGGCATCGAGCAGGGTCGATTTACCGGCTCCGGTTTTTCCAGTGATTGCAATCAGGCCGGCATGTGTTAAAGGGCTGGATTCAAAATCAATATGATGGGTGCCAGTGAGGGAGGCCAGGTTGTTGAGACTCAAACGTAAAATTTTCATGGCCGATCCTAGGCTTGTTGTTTCTGAGCAAGTTCGTGCTGGGCTTCAACCAGAAGTTGCTGAAAATCCTGTTGTACAGAATGATCATGTTCATAGCCCATTTTTTTCCAGATATTCAAAAACAGCGATTCCGGCGTCGGTGGTGCCAGATCAATTTTCGAATCTCCTTGCGTATGTTCGGCCTGTTGCTGATAAATCCGGCTGATGCGCAGCAAGCGGTAACGGTTGGCGGGTAAAGCCAGTTCAATTTGCTGGCGTAAATCGACTGGTGGCGGCGCATCGGTGGTGTATTCTATTTCCAGAAAATGTCGTGCCGACAGTTGTTCGATTTCTCCGGCAGGCAAGGCCTGAAGTTTAGCAATTAAATCTTCCAGCTTTTCCCGAATCCGGAACAGCTCGACGGTGCGTGGCACTTTTAGAACATCGTATTGAAAGCGCTGTTCCGGGCTTTGTTCAGGATCAATTCTGACCTCAACCACCTGATGTTGATAGTTGATTTCACTAAATGACAGCGGAATCGGTGAGCCACTATAACGGATATGCGGCTGACCAACTTTTTGTGGTTTATGCAGATGACCGAGTGCGACATAATCAATCACTTCATCAAACAGCGCCGTCGAGAGCGCTTCTTCATTACCGACAATAATTGGCCGTTCCGAGTCGGAAGTTTCGCCACCTTGCATATGTGCATGCGACATTAAAATCAGGGCTTGATGCTGCTGTTTACGGGCCTTGGCTTCGGCAATCAGTTGTTGATGCAGATAGCTAATCGCATTCTGGCTATTGCTGGTATGCTCATTCAGCCCGGTAATTTCGGCACTGCGTAAATAGGGCAGGGTCAGACACCAGGCGATGATATTTTTATCCTGATCATAAATCGGAATCAGCAAGCGATCCAGATTCAGGGTGTTTTCTGCGGTTCGGCCCACAATTCCCACAGCTTTGGCATTGAATTTAGACAGAAAAGGTTCAACCTGCTCAATCCGGTAACCGGAATCATGGTTGCCGGCAATCATCAAAGTCTGCATGTGCGGGGCCAGATTATGTGCATCGGCCAGAAACTGATACAGTTGCTTTTGCGCGCTGGATGCCGGATTGATCACATCAAAAATATCTCCGGCAATCAACAGGGCATGCGGCTGTTTTGCTTTAATTTGCTCCAGCAGCCAGGTCAGAAACTGGGCATGTTCAAATTCACGGTCATGGTTATGGAAAAATTGCCCCAGATGCCAATCGGAAGTGTGAAGAAAATGAACTGCCATGTAGATGAACCCTGAAATGTCTGCCTTGCTACTATAGGAAAAAGCTGAGGGAAAAATCTACTTAAAAAAGATATTTCAGCGAATTGTTGCTGATGTCAGGCTGAATTTATTTTAATCAGTAGGCAAAATGGCAGGATAGTCATGTCTAAATCACCCAGTCTTGAACAGTCATGTAATCCATCAGGCTGAAAAATCGGAATTTTAAAAAATAAAAACCGACGATTCGAGTGATGTGAAATCGTCGGTCAAATTTGTGTTACATGAAGATTTTGGCTGCTATTCAAAATTTCCCTGTACACTGGACTTATTGCTTTAGCTCTAAGGTCAGCAAAAATTCGTGGATGCCAGTCCAAATTTTCGTACCTTGTACCCTATATAACGTCATCCTCTGGCCGATGGTTGACAATAAAATGAAAAAAAACCTGTTTTTTTTTATACTAGCTTGATGAATGTCACTGAGTGATTCCTATGTTGCCTTTAACCCGTTATTTTATCTGGTTTTTTATTATCTGCTTTATTTTTACCTGCATTTGCGGGGTGCTGGCAGCACTGATGCCAACGGGGATGGGCGCCGTACTGACGGTTGTTCCTTATCTGGTAGCCATGATCTGGATCTTATTTAAGTTTTTAAAACAGCAAAAACGTGCCCCAACGCAGTCGGAACGTAAAAAATTCACCTTGGGGTTTAGCCTGATCTATTGGGGCTATAACCTGCTATTTCTGTTACTTGGTATTCTGATTGCCACGCGCTCTAATCCAAATGCCTGGCAGGACTTTTTGCTATATCTACAACAGCCACAATTTATAAGTATTGTGCTGATCATGTTCTTGCTGATCGCGATTCCGTTGTATCTATTGACTTACTGGTTCTATGGCAAGCAGGCACAGCGTATGGCAGATCAAATGTTTGGCAATTCGCCGCAGGCCTGATAGGTAGGTGGCTTTATGACGATTGATCTTGATAAATTGATCGCATCAGGCAGGATACAAATTCACCACGACAAAGAGGGCATTGATTGAAAAACCCCAGAATAAGTTGCGTATAATTTAAATAGAAAAAATAACAGGGCTAAGAATGACTTATGGATAAACCTGTAGTGCTGGTGACCGGAGCGAGGGGTTTTATTGGCAGTCATCTGGTACGTTTTTTATTAGAACGTGATTATCGGGTGATTGGGCTGACCCGCCGCAAGAATCAATCTGAACCTCATCCAGATTTTCACTGGATTAACCAGCTGGATGAATTAAAACAGCCTCAGATTGATTATGTGATTAATCTGGCTGGCGAAAGCATCGGTCAGCGACGCTGGACAGCAGCGCGTAAAAAGAAATTGCTGGATAGCCGTTTAGACACCACCAAACAGTTATTTGACTATTTAGAAAAATACCAGATCAAACCGAAACGGATTATTTCGACCTCGGCCGTTGGTTATTATGGTATTGACCCGAGCGAGCGTTGGGAGCAGGTCTGTACGGAACAAAGCCCGCCACAAGATATTTTTATGTCTGAGCTCTGTGCGAAGTGGGAACAACTGGCTTTGTCCTATAGCAGTCAGGACACCAAAATTGTTCGCTTTGCTGTGGTCTTCGGCAAAGGTGGTGGAATTCTGCCGCAGATGTTATTGCCGATTAAACTGAATCTGTTCGGGCGGATTGGTCATGGGCGTCAGCCAGTCACTTGGGTGCATTTAGAAGATGTATTGCGTGCGATTGAATTCTTGATGCTTGAAACGACGACTGGGCAGATTTTTAATGTGGTTGCTCCGGAAAAAGTCAGTCAGGCACAGTTTGCCCGGACTGCTGCACAGCTACTGAAACGCAAACCTTTACTGCCACTGCCAGCATGCAGCCTGAAAATGATGCTGGGAGAACAATCGCAACTGGTTTTAAACGGTCAGTATGTACAGCCTCAAGCTTTACAGGATGCGGGATTTCAGTTTGATTATCCAACCTTGAAAGAAGCGCTGCATAATATCCTAAAGCACTAAGCGACCTGGCTCCAATAGATGGGCCGGAGCATAGGGCTGTGGATCTACAATGGTCGGTGTTTGTGCAAGCATCAATTGAGCCAGTAATTTGCCTGAGGCTGGGGCCATGCATAAGCCATTGCGGAAATGGCCAAAATTGGCCCAGGCATTTTGTAATTCGGGGATTTTGCCAATATAGGGAATACCATCGGGTGAGCTGGGTCTTAATCCGGCCCATTGCTTGACCAGCGGAAAATCCGCCAGTTCCGGCACCATCTCCAGACAAGCCTGTAGAATATCTTGCCGGATTTCAGCAGAAGGCGAGGTGTCAAAACCGACCTGACGCATACTGGAACCACATACAACATGTCCGTCGCGCCGTGGAATCAGATACATGACCTTGTTCATGCACATGCTCGGTAGCCAGTTTTCTGGGGTTTTAAACAGCAGCATTTGTCCTTGCACCGGTTGTACCGGAATTTCACAGCCAAGCTGTTCTGACCAGCCTGCAGACCATGCGCCTGTGGCGATTACAAACTGATCTGCCTGAAAGTGTTGACCACTTTCACTGGACACACTCGTTACCCAGCCTTGCTGAATATTAAGCTGAGTGATTTTACAGTGCTCTTGCCAGGTGACATGCGGATGCTGTTTTAAATAGCTGATGACCGACTGTAATAGTCGCGGATTGCGGATATTGGCCAGTTCCGGAAAGTAAATCGCCTGTTTGAACTTGCGCTGATCAATTCGGGGATTGATTTGTTGTAGCTGAGCCTGATCAAGCAATTCGGCCTGTTGCTGAGGGTCCTGATATTTTTCCGCATAGCGCAAGCCAAGCTCAAAATCATCTTCATCAAAAATCAGCATACCACTTTCATGAATCTGGAAATCGATACCGGTCACTGGCTGCAGTTTTTGATTCCAGTCCTGATAGAGCGGTTTGGCATGCCGGGCCAACGTATTGACTGCAGCGGGGTAGCGCCAGGGATACATCGGAGAAAGAATCCCGCCTCCGGCCCAGGACGCAGCCTTCCCGGCAACTTGCTGATCAAAAATCGTGACAGAACATCCCTGTTCAAGCAGTTCCAGCGCCGACATCAACCCAGTGATGCCAGCGCCGATAATGGCGATATGCATTGCGCCGAAATCCTTTTACTTCATGTCTTTCAGTTTAAGCGCAGCTTCTTCGGCAAAGTAAGTCCAGATGCCATCGGCACCGGCGCGGCGGCAGCTCATCAGTGATTCAATAATCACGCTGTCAGATAACCAGCCATTTTGAATGGCAGCGGCCAGCATCGCATATTCACCACTGACCTGATAGACAAAGGTTGGTACGCCAAAAGTGTCTTTGACTTCGCGGACGATATCAAGATAAGGCATGCCCGGTTTGACAATCACCATGTCTGCGCCTTCCTGAATATCCAGCGCAATTTCATGTAGTGCTTCGGCACGGTTACCGACATCCATCTGGTAATTGTATTTATTGCCGCCTTTTAAATTGCTGGCAGAACCGACTGCATCACGGAATGGGCCATAGAAGCTGGATGCATATTTGGCTGAATAAGCCATGATTGAGGTATAAATATGCCCATTTTGTTCAAAGGCCTGACGAATTGCACCGATCCGGCCATCCATCATGTCACTTGGGGCAAATACATCTGCGCCTGCTTCGGCATGGCTTAAGCCCTGTTTAATCAGACATTCGACCGTTTCATCATTTAAGACATAACCGGTCTCATCAATAATGCCATCCTGACCATGCGTGGTATAGGGGTCGAGTGCACCATCAGTAATCAGCACCATTTCTGGCAGTTCTTTTTTTAATAAACGCAAAGTGCGTTGGACCAGACCATCTTCGCGCCAAGCCGCTTCGGCGGTCAGGCTTTTATCTTCTTGTGGTGTGACTGGAAACAGTGCCAGTTTGTTGACGCCCAGTTCCAGCAGACGCTCTGATTTTTTTAACAGCAAGTCTGCTGACAGGCGCTGGATATTCGGCATACTGGGAATATCTTGGCTCTGGTTTTGTCCCGGCAGTACAAATACTGGATAAATCAGGTGATCTGCACTGAGATGCGTCTCACGTACCATAGAACGTAAATGCTCATTTTTACGAATACGACGCATGCGAGTTGCAGGAAACGCGGGACGATTGAACGTATAGGTCATAAAAATCTCAGCAATCAGTATTAAACTAGGCACCTATTGTAGCCCTAACTGAAATTTTTGGGCATAAATTAGCGGTTTTTTATTGCGGTGGATTTGAGCAGAGTGATGACTAAGACAGAGAAAAGCTGGACAGGTAATATACACTTGGGGGCAAAGGTGGATATTGATGTGGTCTTAAATCAGTTGGTACATGCTTTTAATAGCTCTCCTTTTTTTAAGCATAATGGTATGAGCATGCGGGTGGTGGAAGGCCAGATCGAAGCCTATGTCGAAATGCAGGATTTTATGGTTGGGAATGTCGCGTTTCAAATTTTGCATGGCGGTCTTGCGGCCACGGTACTCGATAGTGTCGGTGGAATTGTAGCGATGGGGGAGCTATATAAAAAAGCCGAACCTGAAACCATTGCGGACACCATTAAAAAAGTCTCACGTTTGGCGACAGTGGATATGCGGGTGGATTATCTGGCACCCGGGCGCGGTAAATATTTTATCGCGCGGGCAGAAACCTTACGTTTGGGGCGTAAGGGCTGCACCATGCGTATGACCATGATCAATGATGAAGATAAGCCAATTGCTACAGCGATTGCATCTTATGCTTATTGAGGGTAAGAGATAGAAAATAAAAAGCACTGTTGAACAGTGCTTTTTTAGCTTTCGACCTTCAGATTGATACAGGTTATAGATCTGATTTGGCCCGATTTAAGGCCTTCTGCCATTTGGCTAAATGAGCTTCACGCTCATCATTTTGCATTTTCGGTTCAAAGGCATGTTCAAGTTGCCAAGACTGCGAAATTTCCTCCAGACTGGAAAATATTCCGGATTTTAATCCGGCCATGGCGGCTGCCCCCCAAGCGGTAGACTCCAGCATTTTCGGACGCAGCACCGGCACATTGAGAATATCTGCCTGAAACTGCATCAGCATGTCATTGCTACTGGCACCGCCATCGACCCGTAATTCTTTTAAAGGGTGGGCAATATCGGATTGCATTGCACTGAGGACATCCGATACCTGAAAAGCGATTGATTCTAAGGCTGCTCGGGCGATATGCGCTTGAGTCGTACCACGAGACATGCCACAGAGCAGGGCACGCGCTTCACTGTCCCAATGCGGCGCGCCAAGTCCGGTAAAGGCCGGAACCAAAACCACGCCGTCGGTATCCTCAACTTTACAGGCCAGTTTTTCGATATCATTGCTTTTTTGAATAATCCCGAGACCATCACGTAGCCATTGCACTACCGCACCCGCCATAAACACGCTGCCTTCCAGTGCATAGGTGGTTTGACCCTGCGCTTGCCAGGCAAGGGTAGAAAGCAGTTTATTCTGACTGAGCTGGATGTCTTGACCGGTATTGAACAGCATAAAACAGCCGGTGCCATAGGTATTTTTTGCGCTCCCCACTTCAAAACAGGATTGACCAAACAGTGCAGATTGCTGATCACCTAGAATACCGGTAATGGGGATATTGGCACCGAGTAAACCTGAAGCGGTGTCAGCGATATAATTATCCGAGGAAATAATTTTTGGTAAGACCGAAGCAGGAATATGAAACAGCTCCAGCAGTTCTTCGTCCCAAGTTTGTTGATGCAGATTCATCAGCATGGTACGGGAAGCATTGCTGGCTTCAATCACATGTTCTGCGCCTTGAGTCAGGTTCCAGATCAGCCAGCTATCGATAGTACCAAAAGCGACATGACCCTGTTCAGCCAGTTCACGTACGCCTTCTACATGCTCCAGAAACCAGACCAATTTTCCTGCACTAAAATAAGGATCAATCCGTAGACCGGTTTTCTGCTGAATTTTGCACATCCAGCCCTGTTCAATCAGCTGGTTACACCAGTCAGAAGTTCGACGGTCTTGCCAGACGATGGCCGGCGCGAGCGGTTTACCATTTCTTCGATCCCAAACCACCGTGGTTTCGCGCTGATTGGTCAGACCAATGGCTTTAATATCTTTGGCGAGAATACGCGCCGTAGCAAGCGCTTGCTGTACCACCGCAATCTGCGTGCTCCAGATTTCCTGAGCATCCTGTTCGACCCAACCTGAATGTGGCGTCTGAATATGGGTTTCACGTTGAGCCGTTGCCTGAATTTGTCCATGTTCATTAAAAATAATAGCCCGACTCGATGTGGTTCCTTGATCTAGGGCCAGTAAATAGCTCATAATTTTTCTGTTATTCGGCTTGAAAAGTAAAATATTAGCGCAATAATGTAATTAAGCGCATCAAGTTGTGTAAATGTTTAGAAAATGCATCGTAATTTTTGACATCTATGCTATGATTGCCTTGTACTTTGGGGGTGTTTCTGGCTTCGACGCTGGTGATGAAACTCATAGATGCATGCCGAGAGCGCATTTTCTCTCGTAAATCAAATTTGCATTTTTTAGTCGCAAACGACGAATCATACGCTCTAGCTGCCTAAGGGCAGCTTGTCCGCCTCTCCGAATACTTGTGGTTAGAGAGTCCGACTGAAGCGCACGCACACAAGTCCGTATAAAGCCAAGCCTCGGGGCTTTGTACTAAACTAAGAGGATCGCGATTTGTATCCTGTTCGTCGGGTCACAAAGAGTTAAAACAATAGACGATATCTAAGCATGTAGTATTCTCGAGCGTAATGCTGGCGGACGCGGGTTCAACTCCCGCCACCTCCACCAAAATTCTTTCCGAAGTAATCCATCGGAATCTAAAAAAGCCTTTAAACTCAATGTTTAAAGGCTTTTTTTTATGCCTGTTTGTCCGATAGCGTCTGATCCCATTTGACTCCATATTTGCTCTTTGTGGGTAAATATTGGGAAAATTTACCCAGAAATTAATACATCAATTATGGGTAATCGATATGCCACTTACAGATACTGAATGTAGAAAAGCACAGCCGAAAGACAAACAGTATCGTCTTTCAGATTCACATGGTTTATCTCTCATCATTACCACCAAAGGTCAAAAATATTGGAATGTGCGCGTCACTGTCCATGGTGAACGTAAGTCTGAATCGCTTGGCCCATATCCAAATTTAAGCTTAAAAAAGGCAAGGGAACTTGCATATGAGCTTAAGCATCGATACTCACGTTCAGTATTGCATGAAGACTTAAAGCCCTATTTCAAAGAAGTTGCAGAAGATTGGTTTAATAATCAAAAAGAAACCTGGTCATCCAAACATATCAGTAATGTACGGGCTTCATTGGATGAGCTTTATATTGCTCTTGCTAATAAGCGTATTAATCAAATTCAGGCACCTGAGATTCTCCAGATCATTAAGAAAATTGAGGCAAGAGGTTCGCTTGAAATTGCAAAACGTACCTTATCTCGCTGTGGCATGGTCATGAAATATGCCATTGCACATGGATACCGCTATGATAATCCGGCAGGTGATCTGGTTTGTGCGCTCAAGAACAAAAGAGTCAAAAACCTGGCTTCGCTTACAGCCTCTGAAATGCCTGAATTTTTAAGAAAGGTAAGAGCATACCCAAGTGATGCTCAAACACATCATGCCATTATTCTGATCATGCTGACAGGTGTTCGGGTTAGTGAGTTGCTACAAGCACGCTGGGAAGAATTTGATCTGGAAGGGCGTAAGTGGGATATCCCTGAAGAGCGTATGAAGAACCGTCTTCCTCATCGTGTACCGTTGACGGACATGATGATTGCTGAGCTAAAGGCTTTAAGGCTTACTCATAATCAGGAACTGTTATTTCCACATCGTTTGAATAACAAAGAATCAATGCGTAGTGAGTCTATTTTGGCTGTGATTAAACGTTCAGGGTATGCAGGTCGGATGACCACACATGGTTTTAGATCGCTATTCAGTACAGTCGTAAACGAATCAAATTTGTTTAATCCCGATGCCATTGAACGGCAGCTTGCTCATGTGCCACAAAATAGAATTCGCTCGGCCTATAACCGAGCACAGTACTGGGATGAGCGTGTGAAGATTATGGAGTGGTATGGGAAAAAGGTAAAAGAATGGATTAGCTAATTAACTGATACTCAATTGAGAACCATGCTCTTAGGCATGGTTTTTTTATATCTATAAAAAATGCGAAATTTTCAATTACATAATCAATTACAAAGATACTTTTACTTGAGCACATTTTGAGTAAGCACTAGAAAAAGGAAAATTATTTAATGATTTAGTAGGGAATTGATGGTTTAAAGCATGGGAATTTAACTAAAAATATATGGGAATTAATGGTTTACATGCTGGGAATTGTAGTGGTAGTTTGAGAGGTATAGATATAGTAACAGCGATGATAGAGCATTATGAATGAGATCGAAAAAGATCAAATAGTTGGTTTGAGTGAACAGGAGAGCGATGACATTCTCGGACCAATTTCACTTGATAAAAACAATCAAATGATCGAAGACTTGGCTGAGGCTATTCTTAATCGCATCTTTGAAGATGATAGATTGGACGCCCTAAAACATTTGCGTAAGCCTGAAAATGATTCTAGAAAACGTAAATATCACGGCAATAGTGAAAACTTTACGGATAAGAGATATATTACGTTAGAAGACTGGATACCTGACAATAATAAGAAATTACAATCTGCCGTTAAGGCTAATACTTGGCCGAAAGAATATTTACAGATCATAACAACTCTATATGAAGAGTTGTTGGTAGAAAATAAAAATTTTCCTATGAAGCCCGATATTGTGAGGGGGGTTAAGGAGTTTCTTGACAGTATTATAAGTGGCAATAATGACTTAACAGTATTATTACGCATGGAAGTATTTATGTTGGCATTACTGTTTTTACCAACACCAGCTTTTGTCTACTATGGAACTACAGGTGTAAAAGTACAGAAAGAAACCCCTGACGAATTGAAAAAAAGGATGTCACTTTTGGGCCTGGAATTTTTGTTTTTATTGGATCAGAAGGAATTTATAAAAAATTTGGATTGTGAGTTTCTAACACGAAATATAAAACTTTTAGTAGATTTCTTCATTGAGTTAGAGCGGGACTCTTCTTTGTATAAGACATCTTTCACACTTCGACAAGATGTAGGTTTAGGAGCATTGTGTGAACTAAATGATTTTATAATTAAATTAAAAAATTTTGCTGAAGAGGGAATACACAGAAGATCTCCACATCCACGATTACATCACAGAGTACGAGATGGTGATCTAGAGTCTTCATTACAAATTATAAGACCTAGCCGTATCGAAATGACAAAACAGTGGGGAAAAAGTTCTAAAAAATTATCGGAAGCAGTTTCATATTTTGCTGACTATAAGTCTCACAGTATTCTTTTATATCGTTCACAAATTAAGTTGGTCTCTCAGTCAGAACGTTTGTCGGCTGTTCAGTTTAAAGATTTTTTTAGTTACTTTAATAAAAAAGCCAAAAAGCCTAATGGACTCCAAGGTTATCTAGACTATTTATATTTTTGGAAAGAGGATTTTGAAACCAAAGATATTGTATTGGATTTAGTTTGGGTGATTGATGCAGCAAAACTGATGCAAAAAACTGAAAATGAGCTGGTATATAAATTGAGAAATATACCCAAGGAATTGAAAGATTTTCTTCAAAAAGCTCTGGATGAGAAGCCAGATTTTTTTGAATTGCAGAATATTTATTTAGAATTTACGCCAATTCCCATTTTGCAAAATCGATCAGATGGCTTAAAGCCAGAATTTCTTATTGAAAGAGGTGACAAAAGCAAATGGGAAATTTTTCAGAAAAGAATTTTACCCTATTTTGTGTTTTTAGAGATTTTAGATCCAAGTTATTCTGATGAGATAAAGAATCGCTTTAGACGCGGACAATCAAGTTAGAGGCATTATAGTTGCTTAACTTACGCTTCACTTTTCCCTATAAATACAGGGTAATTCGTAAGATTTTCCCTGTTTGCTATAGAAGTAGAGATTTTCATTTTAGTCTTGCGCTTGCTGGCTTATTCAGTTTGAGAATAGCTAGGATATATATTTAATATTATTAAATACTTAAACAACTTAATAACCTTCATCATCCCCAAATGATGAAGGTGTTTTATTGAGAGAAAAATAACTCACCTACTTCAAATTTAAAAAATACAGATCTGTCACTCCTATGGAATTAACCATAGGACACCAACGATGAATGAACCACAAACCTTACTCGCTATTGAAAACCTGATGAAGAAAGTGATTCAGAAAACGTATCGCTGGCAAGACATCGAATCTGATTTAAGCGAACTAAGAAATGATGCCAAATTAATTTATGACTCAAACAGAATGTACAGCCCTTTGATTCAGGCTTACTTTGATTTGCTGCCTGAGCTTATTAAAAAAGATGATGAGGATATTTTTTCTAATCATGCTGCATTTAAACAATTTCAAAGTGGGTTAAGGAAAGAACACAAATCATTTTTAAGAAATAATAAAAATAAGAGAGAATTTAATTGGGAGCCATTAAGAACGTACTTTGAGGATATGGTCAGACATCATTGTAAACTGCTTTTGGTACGGGTCGATTTAAATTATCCATCAGAGACACATCCAGGCGTGACTAAGTTTGATGAACATATGAGAGTACTGCTTAAACGGATACATGACAAAGATACAATTTTTGAAGGTCAAATTGGATATGCATATCGTCTTGAGCAGGGAGGAAAGTCGAGAGGCTACCATTGTCATTTACTGGTGATCTATAACGGTTCACTTCACTCTAAAGACAGCTATTATGGACATGAGATTGGTCGATTATGGAAGGAGAAGATTACCAAGGGATGTGGTGGTTTTTTTAATTGTAATCAGGCCTCCAATAAGCAGCGCTATCGGAATAAAGGTACGCTAGGTATAGGAATGATTAAACGATGCAACGAAAAGAGTGTACGTAACGCTTTTAATGTAATCCGTTATTTGGCTATGTCTGAGAAAGCTAATCAATACCTACGAGTATGGTGGAAAAAAAAGAGTCAATTTAATATGGCACAAAATCCATGGAAAGGCATCGATCCCAAAAAATCATAGATATACATCATCTACATGAACAATGAGTGTTTATTCCTACATTCAAAGGCTTATCAGACGGTAAGCCTTTTTCATTTTAGAGGTATATCTTATGAATATTACATGTCCATTCTGCCATTCCGAAAACGTCAGCCGTGTGGTGAACCAGCAGTCCTCCAATCAGGGCAGCCTATCTTCGATGACCTGTGCCGGTATTGGCGCCAGCATTTCCAAAAGTTTACCGATGCCGATCTCTCCATGGATGGGTGGTATTGCAGGTGCAGTGGTTGGTGGTTTGATTGATAGTTTCATTCAGCCATCTCGACCAGTAGCTGCATCTGTTCGTTATTTCCACTGTCACCATTGCCAACGCAATTTTGATTAACCCACTTCAGGAGAAAGGATATGGCGCATCAAGTCGAACAAATGGCTTTTGTCGGTGACACTCCCTGGCATGGTCTAGGAAATCAACTCACTCAGAATCAGCCGATTGAAGTGTGGGCACAACAAGCAGGCATGGATTGGCGGATTGAATCTTCCGATGTCAGTTACATGGCCCAGAATGAACGCGGGCAGAGCATCATCATGCCGTATGAAGAACAGCGAGTGCTGTATCGTTCCGATACTCATGCTCCCTTGTCTGTGGTCAGTCAGCGTTATCAGGAAGTGCAACCGATGGAGATTCTGGAGTTCTATCGGGATCTGACTGAGCAATCTGGCTTTGAACTGGAAACCGCAGGTGTACTTAAAGGCGGGAAGAAGTTCTGGGCATTGGCTCGTACCGGACAATCTACAGCATTGAAGGGCAAGGATGTCAGTAATGGCTATATTTTATTAGCAACCGCATGTGACGGTACACTGGCTACCACGGCACAGTTCACCAATATCCGGGTGGTATGCAATAACACCTTAGCTATTGCCCTACGTGGACAAAGTAGCAGTGCAGGTGTGGTGAAAGTACCACACAGTACCAAGTTTGATGCGGACAAGGTCAAACAGCAATTGGGCATTTCAGTTCGTGCATGGGATGAACACATGTATGAGATGAAACAACTGACTCAACGTAAAGTCACTCAAGGCGAAGCGGCTGCCTATTTTGATGCCGTGTTTAACAACACTAGCCTAAGCATTGCAGATCAGGAGGAGAACATCATTCAGTTCTATCGCAATATGGCTACTCCAAATCCAGTCAAAGAAAAGCCTGAACCGAATGGACGTGCCATGGCTAAAGTTATGGACATGTTTAATGGACAAGGTCGTGGTGCAGAACTCAGCTCTGCCAAAGATACTGCCTATGGTTTGCTGTGTTCAATCACCGAATTTGCCGATCATGAACGTCGTGCCATGAGTACAGATCACCGCCTCGATTCAGCCTGGTTTGGTACAGGTGCTGCATTAAAGCAGCGTGGACTGGAACAGGCACTACGTTTAGCTGTCTAAGCTTTTCAAACCAGTATGCTTAATTTAATGGATAAGGATCATGTAGATGATCCTTATCCAGTCAATACTCCCTTTTGCCACATCTTCGGATGTGGCTTTTTTTATGCCAAAAATTTTTACAGACCTCACTATTTATAAGGATTAAAGCATGAATCAGATTGCACCGATAAATCCCCCTCAACGAACTCATTTCCCAATTCCGAATGAGAGCAATCAATCAAATACAGTCGCTAAACGAACAACGACAGCCAAGCGTTTAGCTAATACCAAAAACATGGATTACCAGGAATGGCTGGAAGTACGTAAGCAAGGTATTGGCAGTAGTGATGCCGCAACCGCCTGCGGCCTCAACCCTTACATGTCAATGTTGGAACTCTGGATGATCAAGACCGGTCGAACTCAGCAGAATATAGATGATGATAGCTCAGGCGTTGCACCGTTGTATTGGGGCAAACAGCTAGAGCCATTGGTGGCTGAGTACTACAGTCTGCACACCAATAATAAAGTGAGACGAGTGAATGCCGTGCTTCAGCACCCCGATCCCGACAAAGCCTTTATGCTAGCAAATCTAGATTACTCAGTCGTGGGTAGTGATGACGTACAGATCCTGGAGTGTAAGACTGCCGGAGAACATGGTGCCAGACTATGGCGAGATGGTGTGCCTTTATACGTACTGTGTCAGGTACAGCACCAACTTGCAGTGACAGGTAAACAGGCAGCGCATGTCTGTGTCCTGATCTGTGGGCATGAAACCAAGATCTTTAAAGTCAGCCGTTCTGAATCAGTGATTCAACACATCATTCAGGCAGAGCGTTATTTCTGGGAATGTGTGGAAACGGATACTCCGCCATCAGTCGATGCCAGTGAATCCGCAGCCAAAGCCATTCTGCAACTCTATCCAGCGCATGTACCGCTGAGCGTTGAAGATCTCTCGCAAAATGAAAATGCCAATTTAATGTTTGATCAGCTCATTAAAATGAAAGAAGAGATTCAGCATAAGCAGGAACGCTTTGACCAGCTGAAGCATCACATCCAAATGCTGATGAAAGATGCTGAAAGAGCTGTGTTTAGTCGTGGCTCGGTGGTGTGGAAGAAAGCCAAGGACTCCATCAGTCTGAATACCAAGGCATTGCTTCAGCACCAGCCTGAACTTATTGAGCTTTATCCCCTTCAGAAGCAAGGCGGTCGTCGATTCAATATCTATACCGACTAGCCTGTTTCAGCCCATTCAATTAGCGAGGCGCAAAAACCGCTCCCCGCCCTCCATTCGCTAGGAATAGAGGGCAAACGGTCGCGGCTTTTGTTGCTAGCAACGTTATTCATTCATTTTTAGTTGATTCAATTATTTCGAAACATGCTTCTTACATATCTACGGCTGGTCTGCTAGCAATAATCTATTTCTGTTGATTGGATTTATTGAGTGTCTTTGAAACACGTCTCTTACATAGCAGCGGCAAATCTGTAAGAAAATAAATTTAAGGATATTTTCCATGATTAAAGGTTTAGCGATTACACCACCAGCTCTAGGGCGTATCAGTATTGGTCGGGTAGTAGAAAAGAATGGCAAACGCCTACCGGAAAAAGATGATCAATTCACCATTACGTCCCAAATCCAAAGCAAAGAAGGATGGGTGAAACATCCACTGGATGAACAGCTTCGAGCCAATACGCCGAATCAAAAACTACGCTCAATCCCTGTCAGAATGATCTTCAATGATCCTGACTTAAACCTACGTGCAGAGTACAGCCTGTTTGACCGTCAGACCGGTCGCCCTGTCTGTGTCGGTAATGGGGAAACCTGCCAGCGATTAACCAATCAAGGCGTAGAGCAACATCCCTGTCCATCGCCAGATTTATGTCCTCTTGCTCAAGGTGGCAACTGCAAACCTTATGGACGTTTACATGTGAACCTGGATGACTCGGATGAGTTTGGTACCTTCATCTTTAGAACTACAGGCTTTAACAGTATTCGGACTTTGGCTGCACGGCTGAGTTATTACCATGCCGCTTCAGGAGGCTTATTGTCTTGCTTGCCTTTGCAACTGACTTTAAGAGGAAAAAGCACCACACAAAGCTATCGTCAGCCGGTGTATTACGTGGATCTAACTTTAAGGGAAGGGATTAACTTGAATGATGCGATTGCTCAAGCCAGGCAAATTGATGAGCAGAGTAAACAAGCTGGGTTTTATCAGGAGGCTTTGGACTTTACGGCAAGGAAGGGTTTTGCCAATGCGCGATTTGAAACAGATATAGAGGAAGGGTTGGATGTGCTGGATGAATACTATCCTGAACAAGAACAGAACCGGGCAGTGGAGCAACAAACTTCGCCTGAAGGGTTTGTACAAGATATTCAACAGGGGTTGCAGCAAAGTGTAAGAGCGGTGAATTAGGCCAAGGTGCTGAAGTATTCAAATTAGTTTTTTACAGAACGTCCTGATTGTTTGAGCGGTAGACAGCTCGCTTAAACAATCTAAGGAGAATCAGTCATGAATACATTTATTGGTCAAACATTTCAAATGAATCAGCTTATCAATATCAAACAAGTTGTGCTGTTTACAGGAGTAGGACGTTCAACTATCTATGAAATGATGGATGAGAATTCACCTTATTACGATCCTACATTCCCAAGGAAAGTTAAAATTACTCAAAATCGTATCGGCTGGTCAGCTTATGAGATCCATCAATGGATTGAAAGTAAGTTGGCGAGTCGAGAATAGAAAGGGAGCCTTTGCTCCCTTATTTTTTTGTTTCAAGCTATTCAACCTAAGTTTAAAAGCATGCAGTATTTGCTTTTATATTTTAGAAATAATGGTTATCTTTAAATATATGATAAAAATTAAGTTATTCGCTCTGAGGATATATGTCTAAAAAAGATTTGTCAGAACGTGAGATCTGCACTCGTTTTATCTATCCCGCTTTAATAAATGCAGGGTGGACAGCGCAACAGATCCGTGAAGAAGTGACTTTTACCAAAGGTCAAATCATGGTTCGTGGCAAATTACATACCCGCGGTGAGACCAAACGTGCAGACTATATTCTTTACTATAAAAAGAACATTCCAATTGCGGTGATTGAAGCCAAAGACAATAAACATACTTTAGGTGCTGGTATGCAGCAGGCGCTTGGTTATGCTGACTGTTTACAAACTCCATTTGTATTTTCAACGAATGGAGATGGCTTTCTTTTACATGACCAGACAGAATTGTTTAATTCCAATAAGGTGGAAACAGAACTAGGTTTAGATCAATTCCCACCGCCAGATTTCTTATGGAATCTATATCAACAGCATCATGGTTTAATAACACCTGAAGCAAAAGCAATTGTCGAATTTCCTTACTACGATGATGGTACAGATCGTGCACCTCGTTATTATCAAACCAATGCAATTAATAAGACTCTGGAAGTAATTGCCCGTGGGCAAGATCGTGTCTTATTGGTTATGGCAACAGGCACAGGTAAGACCTATACAGCTTTTCAGATCATTTGGCGTCTATGGAAATCTGGTGCTAAAAAACGCATTCTCTTTTTGGCTGACCGTAATATTTTAGTTGATCAAACCAAGAATAATGACTTTAAACCGTTTGGCGATAAGATGACGAAAATCACCAATCGCACGGTTGATAAAAGCTATGAAATCTATCTGTCTTTATACCAGGCTGTAACAGGTTCAGAAGAAGAGAAGAACATCTATAAGCAGTTTAGTCCTGAATTCTTTGACCTGATCGTAATTGATGAATGTCATCGTGGCAGTGCTAAAGAAGATTCCGCATGGCGTGACATTCTTGAATATTTTAATTCAGCGACCCACATTGGTTTAACTGCGACACCTAAAGAGACCAAAGACACATCCAACATCACTTATTTTGGTGAACCTGTATATACCTATACCTTGAAACAGGGAATTCAAGACGGTTTCCTCGCGCCTTATAAAGTGATCCGTATTGATATTGATAAAGACCTCAAAGGTTGGCGACCAACCAAGGGTCAAAAAGATAAGCATGGCAACGAAATCGAAGACCGTATCTACAATTTAAAAGATATGGATAAAACATTGGTTTTGGAAAAACGTACAGAGCTTGTTGCACAGAAAATTACTGACTATTTGAACAGCACTGATCCGTATGCCAAAACCATTGTGTTCTGTGACAATATCGATCATGCAGAGCGTATGCGTCAGGCTCTTATGAACCTGAACCCTGATAAAATTAAAGAAAATCGCAAGTATGTCATGCGTATTACAGGGGATGATCAAGAAGGTAAAGCTGAACTAGATAACTTCATTAACCCTGAAGAACGTTATCCTGTCATTGCAACTACTTCCAAGCTCATGACGACAGGGGTTGATGCGCAAACTTGTAAATTGATTGTTCTCGATCAGCATATTCAGTCCATGACAGAGTTCAAGCAGATCATTGGTCGTGGTACACGGGTAAATGAAGAGTTTGGAAAGTCTTGGTTCACGATTATGGACTTTAAAAAAGCCACTGAGCTGTTTAGCGATCCTACATTTGATGGTGAACCTGTGGTGATCTATGAGCCGAAAGGTGATGATCCTATTGTGCCACCAGAAGAAGGTGAGGATTCCATAGGTGGTGATGACGTAGAGCCTAAACCTTTTGATCCACCTACTGGTGGTGAAGGAGAAGATCCCGAAGGTGAAACACCTAAGAAATTTGTGGTCAACAATGTGCATGTTAGCGTGATTGGTGAGCGTGTTCAATTCTATGATAACGATGGCAAGCTCGTCACAGAATCCCTGAAGGATTATACCCGTGAGCACATTTTGAAGGACTATGAATCCTTAGATACCTTCCTGAGAAAATGGAAAGGGGCAGAAAAGAAATCACTGATTATTGAAGAGTTTCAAAAACAAGGGGTGATTTTTGAAGCACTAGAAGATGAAGTTGGCAAGGACTTCGATGCTTTTGATCTGATTTGTCACATTGCTTTTGATCAGCCAGCACTGACTAAAAAAGAACGGGCCAATAACGTCCGTAAACGCAATTACTTTACCAAGTACAACGAGCAGGCGCGTCAGGTATTAGATGCATTGCTAGACAAATTTGCCGACCAAGGAATTCAGCCGATTGAAGATGTGCAGATTTTAAAAGTTCCGCCTTTTAATCAGATGGGGTCGCTCATGGAGATTATTCAATCGTTTGGTTCGGTTGAAGAATATACAAAAGCACTGAAAGAACTGGGCGATCAACTTTATGATGATGTGTCATAAGGTTGCGGTCTGTTAAACTCTTGCGCAAATTTAATATTAATGATTTGAAGTTTAATTATGAGCATTTCGGGAACAATTAAGTCTATTCAAGATACCATGCGTGAAGATGTAGGTGTAGATGGTGATGTACAACGC